>NBNI01000003.1 GCA_004379135.1 Acidimicrobiales bacterium mtb01 | reverse complement strand
CAGCCGACGCCGCCACCTCGGGCTACCGCAGCACCATCCCGTCTGGTGATCCCGCCGAGTACCTGGCAGCAGTCGACAAGATCGATCGCGAGCGCGAGGCCGCCGGCGAGTCGTACTTGACGACGCTCTACGGGCCGAACGGCGACGGCGGCTGCCGGGCCGATGCATCGATGCAGATCTGGGGCGGCCCCACAGGCCTGATGTCTGTCCCTGGCTACGAAGCAATCGTCGACCTCTCCGTCCAATCTCGCAAGCTGATTCTCCACGAGGACGACGTGATGGCCGCAGACCGGGCGTGGTCAGCGTGCATGGCCGAACGCGGCTATCAGTTCACCACTTGGGTCGACGCTCCTGCGAAGTTCCTCGTTCCAAGCAACAGCGTGACGACTGCGGAGATCGACCAGGCGAGCGCCGACGCTCAGTGCCGCCGCCTGGTCGGCCTGGAGCGGATCATGTTCGACGCCGAAACCCGGGTGCAGAACCAACTTCTTCAGGACTCACCGTTCGCACAGACGTTCCAGTCACAGGTGAAAGCCGCCGTCCAGCGGGCCATAGCATACGGCCCGTTGGATTGACCGCTGCCCGATCGCTGGCCGTGCCCGCGGTGGTCACGGTCATCGACGACCGGTCGTCTGCTTCCCTGACCCGAACCGGCTGGGACTCACGATCCGCCGTACCCCGCCACGTCGTGTGGTTCCCGAACATCTGACTCAGCAGCGAAGTCGAACGCACAGCACCTGAGCGTTACCGGCACGTGCGATCGCAGGCGTGACCGTGAAGCGCCCCGGGTCATGAAGAGGCTCTCATGACCTGCCTTCCCCTGCCGTACGGTGTTCGCTCGTGATCCCGTCCCACAGCGCCGCGATCGGGGCTGCCCACACACGCTCGCCGATACGGGCGGTCAGGGGGCCGGTGTGGAACAGGATGCCGCATTGGAATCGATCGCCGAGACGCTCGCGCAGGAACGTGAGGGCGCTCGCGTCGCGCTGGTTCACGGTTCGGGCCGACTTCACCTCGATCGCAATCGCAGTGCCGTCAGGGCGCTCGATGATGACATCGACCTCGATACCGGAGCGATCCCGGAAGTGGGTGAACGTCAACGCCTCGTCGATCGCGGTCGCTTGGCGCATCAGCTCTGCGAGGACGAAGGATTCGAGGAACGCACCGCCCATCGCCGCCGTACTCAGCCGCTGCGCTGAGAGCGACAGAACGCCAGCGGCGAGCCCCGTATCGGAGACGTGGACCTTCGCGCGGTGACCGGTCTTGGCGGAGACGCCGACCGTCCAGCCAGGCAGCTCGGTCGTGAGGTACAGGCGCTCGAGCAGCCGCCGATAGGTCGCCACCGTGGGCTGCGACACGTCGAGCGAACGAGCGAGTTCGGTGTTGACCGCTGTCGATGAGGTTCGTTGTGCGATCAGCCGATAGAGGCGTGACAGCGCCCCGGAGTGCCGGATGTCGATGAGGTCGGGCAGGTCTCGATCGGTCACGGTTGCGAGGTAGCTCGCGAACCACCGGGTTCGCTGGGTCGGCGTGGCTCGGCGGAGGGCAGCCGGGTATCCGCCCGCCGCGACTACTTCGAAGACCTCGGTGCGCCCGAGCTCGGTCCGGAAGTTGCGGGGCTCGCCCTCTTCGAGCAGCTCAGCCAGCCATCGCCGCTTGGCACCGAACGTCTCGGCCGCAGCCAGCGGCATCAGCGAGAGTCGATGCGCTCGACCAGTGAGCGTCTCGGTCCCGGGCGGGAGCAGGAAGGAGCTCACCGATCCAGCGAGCAGAAAGCGCCCCGCGCCGCCTTCGCGGTCGACGACGCGCTTGACGTACGAGAGCACTTCCGGCGCTCGGTGGAACTCGTCGATGGCGACGAGCCCCGGCGATGCCAACGCCGTGCCGACATCCTCCCGAACGAGCTGGAGCACGCTGTCGTCGTCGAGATCGAGCACGAGCGCGCCCCGGCGCTTGGCGATGGAGCGCAGCATCGTGGACTTGCCGGATCCTCGCGGGCCTTCGAGCAGGATCGCCGGCTCCTCGTCGAGCAGGTCGTCGACGAACGGTTCCGCCCACCGCTGCACCTGCTCGATCGTCGGAATCACGTCGACCACCCTAGCCTGAGTTGAAGAATCGTCCCGTCGCTACTTGCATGACCGTCCCACACGTACCTACAGGATCGTCCGCCCGTGTGCCGGCAGACGCCATCGACCCCGCCAAGAGAGCTGGACAGGACTGGGCCACCAGGGCACACAGCCCACGACCAGCCCATCGGATTGCCGCCGGAAGCACACCCACGTCCCGCAGTTGCTCCCGATGGAACTCCCGGACTTGCTCCCGATTGCCTGCCGACGTGTTGGTCAGTCGGGAGGCCGAGCCGCCGACGCGTCGTCCAGCGCGGCGATGACTCGGTTCACCCAGCGCTGATGTGTGGTGAGCCTGCACCGATCGACGTCCTCGTTGCGGTCTGAGCCCGGCGCCACGACGAGGCCGGAATCGGCGGCATCGAGGGTGACGTCGACGCCCTCGACGCGGAGGCGGCCGACGACTCGCCGCAGCTCGTCGAGGTCGAGATCGCTCGATACCGACACCAGGCTGTTCCACCAGCGCCACCGGTCCCAGGCCACAGCAACCACCAACACCGCGCCAACAACTCCCAATGCGCCGACAGCGACGGGGCGACCAAGAGCGAGCGCCACCAAGCCGCCGATCAGGGCTGACGGAGCCATGAGCGCCGACCATCCAACGATGTTCAGCTCGATCATCCGGAACAGGCCGCCACGGATCCTACGCACGATCGAGAAAGCAGATGAGCGCCGCAGACGAACCGGGCCGGACCCGTATTCGAACCAACCACCGCTGCTGCGCACGCCGCCCATCGTCCCACGACGGGCGGCCCGGCGACGCCTGAGAATCGTGCACACCGTCCTCGGTGATTATCTGTGAGTGCTGCCCGATCTTGCTCCCGATGAACGAGTCGGTCGGTGCGCCTCCTCCGCCGTCGAGCGAGTGCCCGACACGCATGGCGGCCGGTCCTCTCGCACACTCGGTCATCGCATCGATGGCCGACGATGATCGGCGGCGGCACGACCTGTCGCGGATCGCGGCGCAGCGGGGTGCGTTCAAAGACATGCGCGCCGACTCAACATCGAGGCCCACCGACGGCCCGACGATCGTCGGGCTCCGTTCCGGAACGTTGCTCGATCCGAAGCTCTTGGCCGAGCTCCGGGCGGTCTCTGGTCGCACCGACATCGCCCAGCGGGTCCTGATGATCCTCGAGCCGAGCCAGGGACCAGCGTCGCCAGTCACAGCCGGTCGACGCGGACACTGAGGGCGCAGTTCACCCGAACCCGAACCTCGACGCGCCCGACGGCCTGGAGTACGTCCGGTGGTACGTTTCGAGCGGAGCCACTCAGCGCTACGCCGAATACCTACCGAACGAACTCGCCGACAACTCAACGAGTCAGCAGACAAAGCGAAGTGCCTCAAGCCGATGATTGGCAGAGAGGCGGCAGTCCCCATCGCCGGACTCAGGACATCAGCAGCTCAGCCGTCACGCGTGCGAGAATCGAGTTTCGTTCGACGTTGCAGTCGAAAGTCGCGAGTGCCGTATTCACTTCTTCACGCTGAAGTTCGCGCAAGCGGTCGATGTCCCCTTGCACCCTCTGTACCCGGGTCGCGAACTGTCCGATGAGATCGGGAAGGCTGCCTGCGGTTACGCCCGCGGCAGCCATGACACAGTCGCGCCACGTTTGCTCGGCCGCACGCATCTCCGGTTCATCGAAGGGATCACGCATGAGTGCGTACCTTCGATCGAGGTCATCGACGCCCAGCCCACGCCGCGCGGCCGAATCAGCTTCAGCGATGCATCCGACCTCCCCGGTCGAACCGAGGGCCGCTTCGAAGGCAGCAGCTTCAGAAGGGCCGAGCTTGGCGAGGTAGTCGGCCATCGGGTCATCGTCGGCCAACGACGGTGGCGCAACCGTGCTGATACCGAACCCGTATTCGGCAACCCATTTGCGGTTTCCCAGATCCGTAGCCGGTTGGATCGCTGCCTCCACGTCGATCGACGGGAGCTCGAAGCCGCGGCCGCTCATGCACTTACGTAGGGCCCCGTCGACAGCGCGAGCCAACTCCACCTCGACCTTCCTGGCATCGCCCGCGTCAAGCGCCCCGGACAGATAGTCGACGTATCGGTCTCGAAAGCCTCGGGTGTCGTGGTCGGGCTGCTGATCACGACACCCGGCGGCTGCCACGGGCAAAGCTATGGCCAATGCCAGGGTAAGGCATCGGCGGGCGGGCATGGTCACGTCAGGTAGATCGCGCCGACGTTCAGCCGATTGTAGTTGTACGGCGATGTACAGGTCTTCGACGACAGTGTATTCAACCCACGGAAGGTGGAGTCGGCCTGCCACTGGCTCGATCCGCTCTGGCGCTGGCACAGCGCCTGCGCCTTCACGCCGCAGTTGCCACTTGCAGTGTTCATGATTGCGAGCGCCTGGAGTGCCCCGCCGGCGCCGTAGGTGCCGCTGCCACACCCGGACCACCAGTTGTGATCGGTGACCGCCGCATGAGCGGGTTGCGTGGGCGCCGCTGCGAGGGCGGCGATCGCGAGCGCGACACCGACCCGACCGACTCGACGCAATGGTGAACGTGGGGTTCGCTTCATCTGGTCCTCCTGTCGTAGTTGTGGTTTGCGGTGACCCTCCCCCAGAACAATGCTTGCTCGGGAGAACCACTCACTCTCAAGGTGTCCCGACATCGGCGTTGTGTTCCGCCTCGGGGCTGCGACGAACCGCCGACCCGCCGCTCCGCTCACGGGCGGCCCGCCGATCGGGGCCGGCCGGGACTCCGGACGCGCACAGTCCCGCCGACCGGCGAGACAACCGCGGTTGCACACGCCGGCGGCTCGCCAGGGTGCCTTGGTCTTGGTAGGGGGAAGTCACCGACGTGTTGGAGCCTCCCGTCGGTGGCTCACCTTTGGAACACATCATGCGGCGCACGACACCTTGACTGTTGAGGAGGTAGGTCAGCTGGTGAGGAAGTGGTTCTCTCTCTCTCCCCCCCCCCGAAAACGAGTGGCGACAGCCGGTGTCGCAATGGTCGCGTCGTTTCCTGCGGCGGGTGTTCCCCCGATGTTCGGCGTTGGCGTGACTGACGAGTCAGTGACGGCTGCCTGGTCAGGCGACGAGCGGCTCCGGCTCGACCTCGAACATGTCGCGGTGGTGTTCGAGCGCGCCTCTGGCTTGGTGAGTGTGTTCGGCCCGTTCGTCGGGCCGGTGGATGCCTCGGTGTTCGCGGACCGGTACGCGCTCGAGATCGCCGAGGTGGCCGTGGGCGGAATGAGTGTCGTCGTGGCGCCACTCGACCCGGGCGAGTAAGAACCGCTTCACGGAGCTGTTGGTCCCCTGTCTGTTGGGAGGGAACACTCTGACCTTGGGACGACACCTTCTGATCAGATGCGGCGAGTGGTGCGGGAGTACGAGGTGATGTGACCGACGAGCAGCGTGACGACCGCGATGGGTTCCGGCGATTCGTTGGCGCGCACGAGCGGATGGTGCGTGCCGGGTTGTCGCGCTCGGGTCTGTCAGAAACTTTGTGTAAGTGGCGTGATCTGAACGTCCACGGCCGTGGGGTCGTGGCGAGAAAGGATCATGTCCATGTCTATGTCGGAGAACGATTCGAGGTTGCCGGCGGTGCCGGATCAGCCGGTGCTGTCGGAGATCGCCAGGCTGCTCGTGGAACGAGCACGCGGTGAGGGCGTCGCTCTCACCGGTGAAGGCGGGTTGCTGCCGGCGTTGGTGGCGAACGTGTTGCAGGCCGGGTTGAACATCGAGTTCGATGATCATGTTGGCTACGCGCCCCACGCTGTCGAAGGTCGGGGTTCGGGGAACAGCCGAAACGGGAGTTACCCGAAGACCGTGATCACCGAGGTCGGTCCGGTCGAGGTGCAGATGCCGCGTGACCGCAACGGCAGTTTCGACCCGGTGACCGTCCCCAAACACGTCCGTCGACTCGAGGGGCTGTCGGAGCAGGTGATCTCGTTGTTCGCGAAAGGGATGACGACCGGCGACATCCAGACGCACCTGTTCGAGATCTATGGGACCGAGATCTCTCGGGAGACGATCTCGAAGATCACCGACGCCGTCGTTGGCGAGATGAACCTGTGGCAGAACCGTCCGCTGGACCGCATGTATCCGGTGGTGTTGATCGACGCGATCGTGATCAAGGTCCGTGACGCCCAAGTCGCCAACCGGCCCGTGTATGTGGCAATCGGGGTGAACATGGACGGCGAGCGTGACGTGCTCGGCATGTGGCTCGGCCCGACCGGCGGTGAGGGCGCGAAGCAGTGGATGACGATGCTCACCGATCTCCGCAACCGTGGCATCGCGGACGTGTGGATCGTCTGCTGCGACGGCCTCAAGGGGTTGCCGGACGCGATCCGCACCACCTGGAAAGACGCGACCGTTCAAACATGCGTGGTCCATCTCGTGCGGAACAGTCTTCGCTACGCGTCCAAAGCCGACTGGGGCAAGATCACCAAGGGCCTGCGAGCGATCTACACCGCCCCCACCGTCGAAGCGGCGACGCTCGAGTTCGACGCGTTCGCTGACACGTGGCGGAGCAAGTATCCAGCGATGATCGTGTCGTGGGAGAACAGCTGGAACGAGTTCGTGCCGTTCCTCGAGTTCCCCGTCGAGCTCCGCAAGATCGTCTACACCACGAACGCGATCGAAAGCCTCAACGCCAGGTTCCGCAAAGCCGTCCGGCATCGAGGGCACTTCCCGAACGAGCAAGCCGCGATGAAAGTGCTCTACCTCGTCGCAACCACCCGCCGACCGAACCGGGAGAACCTCGTCGGCCGGATCGCCGGCTGGAAGCACATCTTGAACACCCTGACCGTCCACTACGGTGACCGCATCGAGGCCGCCACCAAATGAGCATCACGCCCACTTACACAAACAATCTGACAGTCCCCAGTACGGCGGGAGTGTCCATGTCAGTTGGTAAGGGTTCCGGTCGTTCGCGCCGGAAGTTCACCCCCCTGAGTTCAAGGCCGAGGTCGTGTCGATGGTCGAGGTGTCGGGCGGCAAGATCGCCCAGGTCGCCCGGGAGATGCGTCGATCGGCGAGAGCGAGAGTTCACGCTCCGCGACGAGCAACTGCGAGCGATGCGTCGGGTCATCGAGGAGAGCTGGCACGAGCGGGCCGGATAGAGCCCCGAGCTGCGGCGCATGTCCAACGAACTGCGCGCTCAACTCAACAGGGCGGCACAGGGCGTCAAACGTGTGCCGGCCAGCCCCGCCGTCGCCAAGCGGAAGGCTTTGGGGCGGCTACGGGTTGTCGAGCGCAACCGTGGCTCTGTGCTGAAGGCCGTCAATTGCGGCTTCTATCTCGATGAGCTCGCCCTCACGTTCGTCCATCAGTGCTCGCAGTGTTTCGTCGTAGAGCGCATTGGCGCGGGCTGCGAGATCCAGACGCTTCTTGCATGCGGCGTCCGCGATCGCGGTCTCCCTCTCAACGGTCGAAGGCCGATCTCTGCCCCAGTCGGCGGACGCAGGGCCGAAGATGGAGTCGTATACGTATCCGCTGGTCCTCATGCAGGACACCCACTCGGCTTCCAGCTCCAACCAGGTCGGATCTACGAAAAGGCGGTCGGAGGCCTCGCCGACGAGACTGTTGAGTCTGTAGGCGAGGTCATGGTCCAGGTACAGCTGTTCAGGTTGTCCGTCGCCGACGATCGCAGTGCGGGCCGTCGGCAGGCACCCGTCATAGATGTCTCCACCAACGGGTGCTCCTGCGTACTCTGGAGGGTCGGAGTCTTCCCACTGGCCAACGATCTTGCCCCAAAGGGCCGAGTCGTACTCGGCGCTCGTCTCCGGTTCGGGCGGGAGCTCGGGTGCGTCATCGACACCGGGCACCAGGTATCCGTTCGTTGGTGCCAGCTCCGGCTGCGGCAGGTCCCAGATCCGAGCCGGCAAGTTCGCTTGCCCGACGCCCGTGGCGGGGGGCTCTGCCAGATACTCGTACCCGAAGCTCGCCATGCATGCTTCGACTCGACGATCCACAGCCTGCTGCGCAAGGTCGGACGCGGTCAGCAGCGAAAGTCGGAGAGACTCAATCGACAAGTCAGCGCTCGGCGGTGGTCCGGTTCGCTCTGGCGACGCTCCCAGCGGCGCGGATGTCGGGACGTCGTCCGAGCCTGCACTCGAGGCGGAAACGGGATCGGTCACAGGCAGAACGTCAGAGGTCCGCCGTGCCGGCAACGTCGTCGCCGGCCCGCTTCCTTCCTCGGTGGAGGCTGGGGAGCTGCAACCTCCCGCGAGAGCAAGGACGGTCGTTACGGCCATTACCCGTGCAAGGCGTCCGGCGTTGCCGAGCGCCCTAGCCCGGAGCCACTCAATGCCTGCGGCCGTACACATCGCTCCTTCGCTCATCAGCATGCGTTGATGTTCAACACCTTGTGAGAGCCAGTCGGCACTGGCAGGCTGCGCCACGGCGCCGCCGTCCCTTCCGGCGGAGCGCACATGTCCAGTTCGACGTATCCGGCGGTTCTGTACGTGTAGAGCTCGTAAGTGCTCATGCGCTGCCGGTACTGGTTCACGGGTGCCGTACCCGCGTAGTCGTTGCTCCAGTCACTGTCCGAGGACGATGTGTAGATCTCTGTCCCGGGAACGGTCGACTTTCGGAAGCAAGCGGTGCCAGAGATGCAACCATTCGTGAAGGCTGCCCACGCATGGCCAGGCAGGACTCCCGCTGTCAGTGCCGGACGGTCAAGGCGATGGCGATGGACCTTCTCTTTGCCTTCGTACGGAGAGCTTCCCTGCCCGCCACTGCGACGATCCGATGTGTCATGGCTTCCCTGCCCTGGAGAACGAGCGAGCTCTGCCCGCTGCCTAGAGGTGTCGTGTGGCCTTCAATCTGTTCCTCGATTCGCCGAATGATCAGTGGGGGGTGATCGACGCCGATCGTTCGACAACGCGGATGCATCTCCACCAGGCGTCGTCTTCCACCGGCGCGATCGGTTCCATCGCTTCCGTGACGACAACCGCAACGCAGACCACACGTCACGAGCTTCCGGTTTCAACCGATCTCACCGCTTGCCTGTCAGGTGTTGGCGCTGTACTGACGGAGGATCTCCGCATTGGCCTCGTAGAACGCTCCGAGATGCCGGGTACGAGCATCGTCGAGTACCGCCTGGAGGCTTGTGCGGCGGTCGCACGCGACGTCCGCAGCGGCGAGCTGTTGCTCCTTGACCTCAAGCGTCTGTGGGTCGTCGGTGTACGAATGAGCCAGTGCCCGAGCTTCGCTTCGGGTTTCCACCGTGTATCCCGCCTTCGACATGCATTGGGACCACGCATCCCACCCGGCGACGACGGCGCGATCGGAGTCCACCGCTGCGAGCGCTTCCTGAAACGCGACGTCAAGGAGCGCCTGGTTCTGCATGGCCTCGTCCATCGACACACCAAGCTGTTCGAACGACGCGTAGATGCATCCGCTGCCGGCATACGACTGGTACTCGACCCCATTTCGGTCGTTGACCGTCTTGCGGTCGCTGTCGGCGCCCAAGAGAGCGACGTAGTAGGCGTCTCGCTCAGCATCGCTCAGCGCCGCAACGATCGCCTCGTTCGGATCGTTTCCTGGGACGGCGTCGAGGCGCTCGAACACGCCATAACCATGAGCGTCGATGTATGCAACCCGATCGATGTCACCAGGCACACTGTTGCCCATCGCCGGAACGGCGTACTCGAAGCCCGCCTTCGACATGCACTCGGCGATCGCCGAAGAGTAGTTGTGCTGCGCCAACGGATCAGCGAAGGTGCCCGTGGCTCGCTCATAGGCATCCACGATGAACTGGTTCGGATCAACCCCAGACGGAGGATCGACCGATGCCGATGGACTCGAGGACGCCGTCCTGGTGGAAGAACCACCACACGATGCCGTGACCAACCCGACGACCAACGCAGCGATCACGAAACCCAAGCGGCGCCGGCGAAGACTCAACCGCCGCAAGTGATTGAACCGTTGCGGATGTCGATCGACGACGCAAGATTCGGGTACGCAAGCGATGCTCGGGCGACCGTCGGCGAGAAGCTGACGTACGGACCCGTGCAATCGAGATCGTTGTGCAGACGAACCGTACTACCAGTGCGGTTGAAGCCCGACTCGGCGTTGTCGGGCCCGACGCTGGTTCCAACCAACGAGTTGTAGTCGTACCAAACGCCAGTCATGTTCCCGGTGAAGGAACTGTTCGCCCAAATGCAGAAGTAGCCATTGGCGCAGTCGTACTGAGCGGCGGAAGCGCGACCTGCGAACGAGTGTCCATGGCCATGTCAAAGTCCTCGCTGGTGGCCAAGAAAAGTCTTCGCGGTGGTGAGTAGGTAGATCCACCCTGCGGGCCGCCTCGAGCGGTGATCGTGAACGACGACCAAGTCAGTTCAGATCACACGCTCGAGGGGGTTGGCTCCATTGTTGTCAGCGAGGAAGAACATGGATGTTGTCGACGCGTACGCGCGTCTCGGGTCGTTTCGTGCCGCGGTGGCGGTGTGCGGTGTGGACCCGAAGACGGTGAAGCGAAAGGTGCTCGCCCACGAGGCGGGGCAACTGGATGTTGAACGTGTTGAGCGTGCGCCGGTGCCGAAGAACACCGATGGGGTCCGCATGGTGGTGCTCGATCTCGTGCGCGAGGCGAACGGTCGTGGCACGGCGAAGCGGTTGTTGCCAGCGGCTCGCACGGCCGGCTATGCAGGGTCGGACCGGAACTTCCGGCGGCTCGTCGCTGATGTGAAGCGGCAGGTTCGTGGCGAGATCGGTCGTCATCAGCGTCGGCCGGCGGTGTGGGTGCCGGGCGAGACGTTGGTGATCGATTGGGGTCTGCATCCGTCGGGGTTGAAGGTGTTCTGCGCGGTGCTGGCCTGGTCGAGGTTCCGGTTCGTCAGGGTCGCCCGCGATGAGACGGCGGCGACGACGTTGGCGATGCTCGCCGATTGTTTCGACTCTCTTGGTGGTGTCCCAGCCAAGGTGCTCGCTGATCGGATGGGCTGCCTGAAAGGCGGTGTCGTCGCGAACGTGGTGATCCCGACTCCGGACTACGTCCGGTTCGCGACCCACTACCGGTTCGCCCCGGACTTCTGTCATCCGGCCGACCCGGAATCGAAAGGCATCGTTGAGAACCTGGTCGGCTACGCGAAGACCGACCTTGTGCTGGCCGACGTCGATGATCTGTCGGTGCTGAACCATGCCTGCCGGGTGTGGTGTTCGGAAGTCAACGCTCGCCAGCATTCGGAGATCTGCGCGGTCCCCGGCGTCCGGCTGGTCGAGGAACGCCACGTGCTGCGGGAGTTGCCGATGCTGCGCCCCCGGATCGGGCGGGTCGAGGTCCGCAAGGTCGACAAGCTGTCCACGATCCGTGTCGCCTCGGCGCGCTACTCGGTCCCGCATCGTCTCGTCGGCGCCCACGTCGAAGCGGTCACCTTTGACGGCAAGGTCCGCATCTACGACCTCGACGGTGAGCTCGTCGCTGATCACGTGCAACTCGCGCCCGGCGAGGCCGCCGTGCTCGACGAGCACTATCCGACGCCGAGGAGGGCGCCGTCACGAGGGCCGCGCGCTCGCACCGAGGCCGAACGGGAGTTCCTCGCGCTCGGCGATCCGGCCGAAGCGTTCATCCGCAAAGGCGCCGCCGCGGGCTCGACGATGCTCCCCAAGGAGATCATCGAGATCGTTGACGATCTCCTGCCAGCCCACGGCCCGGAACTCGTCGCCAAGGCGTTGGATCGGGCGGCACGATTCGGCCGGTTCAAGGCTGCCGATGTCCGATCGATCCTCGCGATCGGCACCGCACTCCCAGAGCCTGCCGCTGTCGGCGATCACGTCGTCGTCGCGTTGCCAGCCGCCGAAGTCCGTTCCTTCGACGCCTACCGGATCGAGAACCTCGCATGAGTCGCCAACCGATCCCGCTCCCCGCCGATGTCGAAGCCGGACTTCGCAGGCTCCGACTGGCAGCGATCCGACGTCAAGCACCCGACGTGCTCGCCACCGCCAAAGCACAACGATGGACACCCGAAGAAGTGCTGCGGGTCCTCGTCGAAGCCGAGATCGCATCACGCGACGAGTCGAACACCCGCAACCGGATGACCGCCGCACGCTTCCCGATCGACAAGACCCTCGACGAGTTCCGTCTCGACGAGTCCTCGATCCCACGCTCCACGAACGACTACCTGATCACGCTCGAATGGATCCACCAAGCCGAGAACCTGTGCCTCGTCGGCCCGGCAGGAACCGGCAAAACCCACTACCTGATCGGCCTCGGACGAGCCGCTGTCACCGCCGGCTACAAGGTCCGCTACTTCACCGCCATCGAACTCGTCGAACACCTCTACCGCGCTGTCGCCGACAACACCGTCGGCAAAGCCATCGAAACCGTCTGCCGCAACGACCTCATCATCATCGACGAGATCGGCTTCGCACCCCTCGACCACACCGGCTGCCAACTGCTGTTCCGCCTCGTCGCCGCCGGCTACGAACGCCGCTCCATCGCCATCGGATCACACAGCCCGTTCGAGCACTGGGGACGGTTCCTACCCGACCAACCCACCGCCGTCAGCCTGCTCGACCGGCTCTGCCACCACGCCCACATCATCACCACCACCGGCGACAGCTACCGACTCACCCACCGCACCACCCACAACAAGGAGGTCTAAACGCGAGGACTTTCGTTGGCCACCAGCGAGGACACCCGATGGCCACCAGCGAGGACAACAACTTGGCCATTGACAAACGAGACCATCGACGCTCCGGCGAGCAAGACACCGGCGACTGCGACACGAGCCGTTCCAGCTCGAAAGCCGGATCGGACCTGACGACGATTGAACATGACGGATCTCCCTCGTTGACATTGACGACACCGACCGGACGGGTGCTCTCACTCTCTAGGTGTCGCTCCGAACCGAATCCGTTCCGAGACATCAATTGCACCTACGTAGTCCTGATCAGTCGCGAAGATCGGACGCAGCCTTCGTCGCCTGACGACGAGGGCGCCCATCTGTCCACGCGATTCCCTTCGACAGTGCGGCACGCAAAGCAGCCGACAGCCGACACGGCCGGTCGCCAGGCAGCTCGTCAGCCTCCCAACTCCGCCACGACTCGACGAGAAGCAGTCGCCCCGAACCTGACTCTTCACCGGTCAGGACAGGCCGAGCGATGACCGGATCTCGGCCAGATTGCGCAGGTAATCATCCTTCAGCGACAGGTACTCATTGATGGTCTGCGCGTTGCCGTTCAGCCATGCCTGCACGTCGTCGGCAAGCCACCCCGAGGTCATCTCAACGTATCGGGTCTCGAGTTGACAGGCGATGTCGGCTTGCCTCGTGGCGATCTCCGCAGGCGTGACGGACGACTCTCCAGCAAACAAGCTGGCGGGCCGATCTGGTGCTTCGTAGTCGAACCCGCGCTCCGACATGCACGCCGACCAGGCAGCGTCGAGTTGCTGCACCTTGGGCGACGCGTCGAGCGCGATGGACAGCTCAACCTGCGCGTTGCCGATCTGCTGATCGAGTTGCCAGAAGTTCCCGCCTTCGTCGTACACGCGATCGAACTGCTCGCCCCTGCAGCCGTCGTGAGGCGACTCGTCCGCGCCGAACAACGCCTCCATGAACGCTGGATCTTGCTGCGCGCGTCGCTCGTTCGCCCCCATCGGATCCGGCTGTGCCTTCTCCGGGGGTAGGTGGTATCCGTACTGCTCCACCGCGGATGGCTCGATCGGGGTGCGGATCACCGAGCGAGTCCCGGCTGTCGCATCGTACGAAACGACCTCCATCTCGAAGCCCTTCTCCCTCATGCACGTTGCCATGGCCGCCTGCCACGTTTCGTACAGACGACGCTTGTCCTCGTCCGACAGGCGCAACTCATCCAAGGGCGACTTCACTGGGATCAATGTCCGCCACGCTTCGCCGCCAGGCTCCCCGCCAGATGGAGTCGACCCGACGGTGCCCTCTTGTACAGGAACAGACGGTGATGCCGGCATCGAACCGCCGGCACGCGGTTCGATGAGCAGCGTGTCGGAACCGGTGGGCGATGACCCACTCTCAGGTCGGGCGTCGCCACCTGAATCCGTCGCGCACGCCGATGTCACGAACAAGAGCATCAACGCCGGCACGGCGAAGCGCCGGCACCGAAGTACCGACGCTCGCAACCACCAACGCATGACCGCAACAGAGGAGCGATGTCTCATTGATGATCAGACGCAGGCCGACGTCACCCACTGCGACGACGACAGATCAACCGACGAGTTGTCGTACCAGCCAGCCGACTCGCTCCTGTACGTACGGGGCACGCTCTGATTGGCATCCCGGTACCAGCACACCCCGGTGTACGTCGTCGACTCGGTCCGAACGCGCACGCTGTTGATGCGATCCTCGATCGCAGTGCCGTTCTGGTAGGCGTATGGGGCGTAGCTGTTCACAGCCGTGTAACCACCGAACCCCCGGTAGTTCGTGGGATTCGTCGAGTTCTGTTCACCGACGCACTTGTCGACGAGGTTCACACACGACTGGTTTCCAGTCGCCGACGCGGTCGACGTCACCAGAGCAACGGCCGGCACCGAACCCAAGAAGACCGCACAAACCAGGGCAATTTGACGTCTCATGACTTCCTCCGTCCAGATGGGCAAGAAGTCCTTGCCCTCTCGCTTTGAGGTGTCGT
>NBNI01000001.1 GCA_004379135.1 Acidimicrobiales bacterium mtb01 | reverse complement strand
GACGTCACCAGAGCAACGGCCGGCACCGAACCCAAGAAGACCGCACAAACCAGGGCAATTTGACGTCTCATGACTTCCTCCGTCCAGATGGGCAAGAAGTCCTTGCCCTCTCGCTTTGAGGTGTCGTGCCGCAGCAAATCTGTTCGCAAGCAGAGGTTCTGCACGGCCCTGGCTTCGTGAACGGCTCTGCAGCCGCCGGCACCACCGCACCAAGTCGATCGGTTCGGCCGGCCTGACCCGCGCAGGAGGCGTCGCAGGTTCGAGCACTTCTTCCTCGGCGAGCCAAGCGAGAGGGCAGATCAGGACCTGCGGTGGGCAACGAGGCTGGCGATGCGTGGAACACTTCGGGCTTGTACGCACACCTCTGTGTACGAGGTCGAATCCTGTCACTGCAGGATCCTGCGGGACGGTGCCTCGTTCGACATCCACAACGAACGAAGGAGAATCCCATGAAGAAGCCGTCAGCCAAGTCACTGGCCGCACGAGCCGCGCTCATCGTCGCCATCGGAGCTGGTGGGGTGATCTCCAGCCAGGACATCGCCAGCGCAAGCCTCGGCGATTGCAACAGCGGCCGCGTCTGCCTGTGGGCGTCGCCCAACTTCGTCGGCACGACATCCGCACAGTACTCATCCACGACGGGAGTCATCAGCGTCAACGCGCAGAGCCGTTTCAACAAGACCACGAAGTGCGCGGCGTACTACGGCTCGAGCGGCCTCATCGCGACCGGCGCCCCGAACACCGGCTGGGGTAGCGGCGCCCACACCTACACGACGATCACGATCACCACTTGCTGAGCCTGATGCTCGCTCGCGAACCCAAAGGGGCGAACGAGAGGCGCAACAGGGGTCTGCGCACGAGGCGAAGGAGTGCGACCTTCGCCTGGTGCCTGTGTCTCGCACTCGGTTCGTGTTCCTCGGGCGAAGCTGAACATGACGCGGAGAGGTCGGTGTCAGCGATCGACTCTTCGCCGTCCACGCCCGATGAACCCGACCTGCAGGCCCTTCTCGCTGACGTGCTGCCGCTTCAGAATCTGCTCGCGCCCACCGAGACCGACTACCTGCTTCTCGACAACGCCGTCGACGTCCTCACCAAGGACTGCATGAAGCAGCGGGGTTTCGACTATCGGCCGTACCCCCCACGACCGAAGCGCAACCTGCTCGATCTGCGGACGCGCTACGGGCTGCTGACCGCAGCCGACGCCGCCACCTCGGGCTACCGCAGCACCATCCCGTCTGGTGATCCCGCCGAGTACCTGGCAGCAGTCGACAAGATCGATCGCGAGCGCGAGGCCGCCGGCGAGTCGTACTTGACGACGCTTTACGGCCCGAACGGCGACGGCGGTTGTCGCGGCGACGCGTCGATGCAGATCTGGGGCGGCCCCACAGGCCTGATGTCTGTCCCTGGCTACGAAGCAATCGTCGATCTCTCCGTCCAGTCTCGCGAGCTGATTCACCACGAGGACGACGTGATGGCCGCGGACCGGGCGTGGTCAGCGTGCATGGCAGAGCGCGGCTATCAGTTCACCACTTGGGTCGACGCTCCTGCGAAGTTCCTCGTTCCAGGCAACAGCGTGACGACTGCGGAAATCGACCAGGCGACCGCCGACGCTCAGTGCCGCCGTCTGGTCGGCCTGGAGCGGATCATGTTCGACGCCGAAACCCGCGTGCAGAACCAGCTTCTTCAGGAGTCACCGTTCGCACAAGTGTTCCAGTCGCAGGTGAAAGCTGCCGTCGAACGGGCCAAAGCATACGACCCGTTGGATTGACCGCTGCCCACCGATCGCTGGCCGTGCCTGCGGTGGTCACGGTCATCGATGCCGATCGTTCGATTCCGAAGCCGACACCCAACGACCATCACGTCCGTCGCTACTCGACTCCGGATCGGTAGCCTCTGACTCTGAGCCTCTCTGCAGTGTTGTTTCCAGTCAACGTGGCAACGGGGGTGACAGCGCCAAGAGCCCTGGGCACACGAGATCCCTCCACCAGACCCGGGGCGCTTCAACCAACACCTGCTGCCGGGCGTGAGCGGCGGCGCCGCCGAGCGGTTCGCCGCGCTTGTCGCCCCCGCAAGCAGATAGACGTCTGCCGGCCCATCAGCCGCAAAGAACCAGGTCAAAGTGCCGTTGGCTTCGGAGCCGATAGACGTCACCGTGACCCGTCCCAGACAAGGTCGAACGCCTAGGCCGTGTGACTCACTACCGCCAACGCAGCTGGCCCCGGTGATCCCTCCATGAGTTAGGCAACCTAACTTAGTGACGTGCACCTGGCAAACGCTAACTTCGGACCGTGCACCTGACAAAGGCCTCGGCGTGACGTCGACCCCGTCGCGCCGACGCGCTCGGCGCGGAGACGGCGACCGACTGCGGGAGGAAATCCTCGAGAAGACCTCCGCCCTGCTTCTCGAACGCGGGAAGGAGGACGCAGTGTCCATCGACGCCATCGCCAAGGCCGTCGGCGTCTCGCCACCGTCGATCTACCTGCACTTCGCCGACAAGCACGAACTCATGGTCGAAGTGTCCAAGGGCGCCTTCGGCGGGCTCCGCGAGCGACTGGAAGCAGCGGCGACACGCGAGCGGCCGAGCCAGGCGCTCTACGCCATGGGCGAGGCCTACGTGCAGTTCGGGCTGGACCGGCCCGAGGCGTACCGCATCCTCTTCATGCAGCCGCGCCGGCGCCAGGTGGACCCCTCGTACACCTCGCTGGTCTTCGAGGGGTTCGTGTCGGTGGTGCGAGCGTCGATCGAAGAGGGCGCGCTCCAGCCAGGGGACCCTCGCGACATCGCCATCGCCCTCTGGACCTCGGTGCACGGCATCACGTCGCTGCTGATCGCCGACCCCGACTTCGCCTGGCCCTCGGACATGGCGCGCAAGGTGCTCGAACAGCTCGGGCGAGGCGTCTTCAACCGGTCGCGAACGAATCCGTGATCTCGACGGCGCAGGCGCCGTGCCCGGCATGGCTATTGGGTGGGGGGATGCACCGTGGCCGACGGTTGGGAAGACGTGCAGGTCGGGAACTTCGAGTTCCATGAACCTCGCAAGGTGTGGGTTCGGTTCGAGCACCGTGCCGGAACACGAGCCCGGCACTGGCCCTCGGTGGAGGTACAGAAACCGGACCGGCTGAAGGCCACCAACCGTGGTCAAGTGCCGGGACTACGCAGAGCCCGCTGACGACCAGCGAGCGTTCCCAAGAGCAACTACTGTTCTTGATCTCGTGCGTGATGTGGCGCTGAACAGCACGATGTGCTGGCGGGGCTCTATGGCGAGCATCTCTAACCCGGACCGAGGAGCGGTATCAGCGGGGGGCGTACGTCCACCTACGGAACGCGCATGACGAACCTGCGACCCGAGAGCGGCGTACCGGGACATCGTCCGCTCCTCCGACGACGTACGACCGGGCGGCGTCAGTCCGTTGCGGCAGGATGGCGGCGGGCCGGTGTGTAGATCGGGGTTCGGAGAGAGGCGCGATGGCGGGGGCGGGTACCGGGGGCCGTCACGGTGCGTCGAGGTTCCAGTGCCACTCGCAGCTGTAGCCGCTCCGGCCGCCGTTGAACTGGTTAGTTAGGTGACGATGCGGTCGCCGCGGGAGCGGTAACCCGAGGCCGAGCCGGACGCACCCCATCCGCCGCCGACCTAATCCAGACTCCCGATGCGCAGCAGGATTGGGGGGTCGGTCAGCACTTGAAGCTCGATGTTGGCCGACGGATCGCCACCGATGTCGGTAGCGGTGACGAAGACCGGTGCCGCACTCGCTGCCAGATCGAGCACGCCTGAAGTGCCGGGGCGCATCACGCAGCGGTCGCAGAGATTCCGCATCCAGCACCCCGCCGGGGCCTGGCTCGAGGAGCTGCTCGCCTGGCACGACCACAGCGTCCGGGCCGGCGGCGACCACGACGTCGGCGCTGTCACCGTCTTGGTCGCCGACCGCCCAGCCCGGGTACCCGGGCTGCCAGGGCAGGAGGACGCCGACGTCAGCGGGGTCGTGCTCACCCGGCGCCACGATCCCCTCCAACCCCAATGAAAATACCTGACGTTGAGTGGCATGTATTCGGTCGCAGACTGCGTGGCACACCGACAACAAGGAGAACGACGATGACCGCACCCATTCCCGCCCTGCAGATCGCGATCGAGTACTTCGACGCCTGGCGCGACCACCGCCACGACGACGCCATGAAGGTCGTCGCCGACGACGTCGTTTCGGAGACCCCCTTCGGTCCGATCCACGGCGCCGATGCGCTCCGCGACTCCGAAGCGCAGTTCGCTCCCATGCTGCAAGGTGCGACCCTCGTCGCCAGCTACGGCGACGACACCACCGCCCTGCTGCTCTACTACACGCACACGCACCCAGCCCCGAACGTGCTCTCCGCCAAGTGCTTCGAGATCACCGGCGGCAAGATCACCGCCATCAAGGCGCTCTTCGACACCGGGGCGTTCGCCAACGCCAACGCATGAGACGTAGGCAGCATCTGCTGCTCACGGTGACCGACGCACACATGCAGGACCGCGGTGGCACATCTACGCCCAAGGCCCCGCGACTCCGTCACATCGCGTGACCACCTACCGGGCCCGTGCGGCCGCCACCAGGATCTCCGCCAGGGAGCCGGGCGCCGCAAGGAACGGCGAATGGCTGGTGCGAAGCTCGACCACGTGGTTGGCGTGCAGCGCCATGGCGCGTTGCTGCCACGCTGGGATGGCGCGGTCCTCGCTGCACACGACGTAGGTCGTCGGCTTGGCCTGCCACGCGAGTTGGCGCGGCGCCTGGGTCGCGGATGCGGCGCCCTGGAAATCCAGCTGCCCTAACGCCCACTGCTGGTCGGCGGGATCGCAGTCGGCATAGAAGGCCTGGGCGGCGCCATCCGGCACGAGTGAGGTCGCGTTGCCGTCCTCGCTGACGGCCAGGTGAGCGACGAGCTCGGAGGACGACTCGCCGTCGGGTGCTGGTGCGCTGAACAGGTCCAGGAGTGTCTGGCTGGCGCTCGGCAGAAAGGCGCACAGGTAGACGAGACCTGCGACGGCCTCGTGCGCGCCGGTGTCGGTGATGACCATGCCGCCGTAGCTGTGGCCGACCAGCAGCACTGGTTCGCGGTAGGCGTCGAGCCGGGAGCGCACCGCGTCGGCGTCCGCATAGAGGTCGCCGAGGCTGTCAGTCGCGGGGCCGTGGCTGGGCAGGTCGATGGTGTCGACATCGAGGCCCCGGGCGCGTAGCCGCGGGATGAGGCGCTCCCAGCACCAAGCTCCATGCCAGGCACCGTGCACCAACAGGAGCCGAGACGCGGTCATTGTTGGATCCTCTCAGCTCGAGGCGCGTTCAGATCCGCCGCCCGATGTCCGCCCAGAATGGGTCACGGAGTTCGCGCTTGAAGAGCTTGCCGGTGGCGTCTCGCGGAAGCCTCTCGACAAAGTCGATGGTCCGAGGAGCCTTGTAGCCGGCGAGGTGAGCACGGACGTGGGCGACGAGCTCAGCGGCAAGGTCGTCGGATGCGACTGCATCCGACGCGAGCTGGACGGCGGCCTTGACCTCCTCGCCCATCTCCTCGTTGGGCACACCGAAGACGGCGGCGTCGAGCACCGCAGGATGGGTGGCGAGCACCGATTCGATCTCTGCGGGATAGATGTTGACCCCGCCGGAGATGATCATGTCGATCCTGCGGTCTGAGAGGTACAAGAAGCCGTCGGCGTCGAGGTGGCCGATGTCGCCGAGTGTCGCGACGCCGGGCGCCCGATGCGCGGCCGCGGTCTTGTCGTCGGCGTTGTGGTAGCGGAAGTCCGCACCGACGCGTGAGCGGAAGTAGATCTGCCCGGTCTCGCCGCAGCCTGCCTCACTGCCGTCATCGCGATAGACCAGGATGTCCGCGTAGCTGGTGGGTCGACCCACACTGCCAGGACGCTGCAACCACTGGTCGCCGGTGATGGTGGTGAGCACCCCCCCTTCGGTCCCGCCGTAGTACTCGGTGATCACCGGTCCCCACCAGTCGAGCATCTGGCGCTTCACCTCGGGTGGGCAAGGCGCCGCACCGTGCAGAACGACGGAGAGCGAAGATCCGTCGAAGGCCGCCTTCTGCTCGGGTTGCAGACGGAGCAGTCGCACGAACTGAGTCGGGACGAGATGGACGTTGGTGCATCGGTGCGCGTCGATGAGCTCGAGGGTCTCGGCCGGATCGAACCGCTCTCGCATGACGACGGTCGAACCTGAGACGAGTGGTGCGACCGAGAACACCCACTGCGCCGAGTGGTACATGGGACCGACCAGCAGCGTCGTCCCCTGACGCGGGATGCCCGCCGTGTCGACAATGCCCGCCGCCAGCAACTCGAAGCCCGTTGCCGGCAGGCCGGTGCGCGAGAGCCCGCCGCGGACGCCCTTCGGTCGTCCGGTCGTGCCGGACGTGTAGAACATCGGCCCGCCCGACGATTGGCTCGCGGGGGCTGCGGGATCGCCTTCGCTGACGAGATCCTCGTACTGGATTGCACCATTGGAACGCGGACCGACCACCACCAGCTCGCCGTCGTGGGTGGACTCGCCTGAGGCTGCGTGCGCGACCTCGAGGCGCGTGTCGTCCACGAACAGGACCGAGGCTCCTGCGTCCTGCATCACGTAAGCGAGCTCGTCGGGCGCCCAGTGCCAGTTGACCGGAACGACGACGAGCCCAGAGTGCATCGCAGCGAGGGTGACCTCGAAGGCCTCCCGCCGGTTCCCGCACATCAACGCGATCGTGCTGCCCTCTGGCAGACCGCGTCCCCGAAGTGCGTTCGAGAGCCGGTTCACGCGCTCGTTGAGTTCGTGCCAGCTCGTTGTTCCGCGCTCATCGACCAACGCTGGTTGCGACGGCACAGTGGTCGCCCATTTGTCGAGCAGCTCAGCCATCGACCCAGTCCTTGAGCTTCTCGATGAGCTCGACCGGCTTGTCGGCCACGGGAGTGATGTTGAGCACGGTGACGCCGGCGTCCCGGAAGGCAGCGATGCGATCCTTGATCCAGCCCTCGTCGCCGACGAGGTTCGCGAGCCGAAGGAGCTCCTCGGGTACGGCCGCCTCAGCGGCGGCCTTGTTGCCGGCGAGGTAGAGCTCCTGCACCTGCTTCGCTTCTGTCTCGAAGCCGTACCGGCACACGAGTTGGTTGTAGAAGTTCCTCTCCTTGGCGCCCATACCGCCGATGTAGAGCGCGGCCATCGGCCGGGCGAGATCGAGAACTGGCCCGGGATCGTTGGTGACCGACACGGCGCCACCGGCCACGACCTCGAGCGGCCGGAGCGTGGCGTCTCGCGCCGCGCGGCCGGCGTCGAGGGCTGCACCCCACACGTCCTTGGCCTTGTCCGGGACAAAGAAGACAGGGAGCCAGCCATCGGCTGCCTCGGCGGTCATGCGGACGTTCTTCTCGCCCAGGGCCGCGACATAGATCGGGATGTGCGGATTGGGATGACCGATGATCTTGAGCGGCTTACCCAAGCCCGTGCCCTGCTCGGGCGGCAGGGGCAGCCGGTAGTGGCGCCCCCTGTGCTCGAGGGCGCCGTCGCGGCGCCACACCGCACGACAGATCTCGATGACCTCACGGGTCCGAGCGACGGGTGCGTCGTAACGCACGCCATGCCAGCCCTCCACTACCTGCGGCCCCGAGCTCCCAAGGCCCAGGATGAACCGTCCATCGCTAAGGGCATCGATCCCCGCCGCGGTCATGGCAAGCAGCGTTGGCGTCCGCGTGAAGATCGGCATTACCGCAGACCCGATCGTGATCCGGTCTGTGCTGGCAGCGAGATACCCCATGAAGCTCGGGGCGTCGAATCCGTAGGCCTCGGCGACCCACACGATGTCGAGGCCTGCGTACTCGTACTCGGCCACTTGCGCGGCCGTGCGCTTGAACCCACCGGCGTACGGCGCCGCCATGGCGAGCCTCACCGGTTCTCCCCCGTGGAACGGTCCTCGGCGTCCGCACAGCAGGCGCTGGTGATCGTCGAACTCGTTTCGCCGCCGCGGTCGCCTCGCCGACGCGGTCCCCGGGTGGGAAGGCCGGAGGCATGGTGCTCGTGAACGGCCAATCCGCCAACGAGGGCTCCCGGCTCGGTTGACCGAGCTGGAGCCGCAGGGCCGCGTGACGCGCTCAGCGAAGTACCCCCTCGTGAAGACATAGCCCGGATCGTAGAAGCCGCTACCGGATGTTACAAGTCAAGCCTTTCGCAACATAATCGGTCGGGGGTTGGTAGCATCGCGCGGTGGCCAACGACGTGCTGCGTCCAACACGCGCTGACGCCTTGCGTGCGGCCACGGAGACCTTTCTCGCGGGCGAGCCGATTCATCTCGGCGCCTTGGCCGCATCCCTCGGCGTCAGTCGAGTCACCGTCCATCGCTGGGTCGGCACCCGTCGGGACCTGCTCGACGCCATCGCCGTACGCCTATCCGTGACGACGATGGCCCGATGCGTCGACGATCAACCGGCCGGTGCATCACCGGCCGAGCGAGTCGCGCAGGGGCTCGCCCGATTCGTCGCCACGGCGAACGCGACCGGAGCCGTGGCAGCGTTCGTCCGGCGAGAAGGACTCGAGGCTATCGAGGCCTTGGCAGACCCCGTCGGCGGGGTCCGCCCCCGCCTCAGGGGCTACATCGAATCGCTCCTGGCGCGCGAAGGTGCGCTGACCGATGCGCACCAACTCGCCCTCTCGGCTGACGGTGTACTGCGGGTAATCGAATCGCACATCTGGCTCGGCGCCCTTGTCGACGCCGAGCTGGACCAGGCCGCGCTTGCGGAGCAGCTGCGTCGTCTCTTGCAGCCGAGCGCGCCCGAGTCCCGCGGAGCCTGAACCGCCAGATCGGCGAGACACCGGAATCCGCGATCTCGGCGAGAGTCGACGTAGCCGGACAGTCGTTGCCAGGCTGTGTTACATCCTGCACACGCTGGGTGTCGACGCGGTGGTGATGGTTCTTGCACAGGAGCAGAAGGTTCTCGAAGCCGTTCACGTCGGGATGGTCGCAGGCATGCCTCGCCGAGCCATGCCGTAGGCCGACGATGTGCGCGATGTCGGCGTTGACAGCGGGCCACTCGGCCCGGGTCAGGTGCTCTTCGCATCCGTCGAAGGCGCAGCGGTTTCCAGAGAGCGCAAACAGAGTCTTGATGACAGGTTCCGTGAAGTGCCGTTGTGGTGGTAGGCATCTCGGGGTGTCCACGAACTCAGTCTGTCATGCGTGGCTTGCGACGCATTGGGGCGTCGGTCTCCGATGCATGGCCTCCTTGAGCTCGTCCAGGCCGCGAGCGTCGTAGCTGCGCAGCGTGGTGGAGACGTCAGCATGCCCTGCCATGCGTTGGGCGAGTCCAACGTCCGCGACGCGCAACATGCTCGACACGGCATAACGTCTCAGCCCGTGACACGTCAACGGCTCGAGGTCGGCGGCGGTGGCGAGCCGCAGGACGATCTCGTTGAGGGCGTGACCCGACAGTGGGCCTCCGCGGCGTTCCCATCGGTCGATGCCGACCAGCAGGGGGCCGCTGCCGTCACCGGTCGCAATCCACTCGTCGATGAGCTCGGCAGCCCACTCCGGGGCCGGGATCTCGCGGTGTCGACGGCCCTTCCCTGACCGGACCGTAAGGTGGCGACGGGCTGGGTGCCAGTCGAGGTCGGCGCGCAGGGTGGAGGCTTCGGCGCGGCGGAGGCCGAGTCCCGCGAGGATGGCGATGACGGCTGCGTCCCGGCGGCCTCGAAGCGTGGAATCGGCCGCTGCGGCCTCGAGCAGGAGGCCGACCTCGGTGTCGTCGGGTGTCCGGCCGCGGTGCCCGCCCGAACCACGTGGTGCGGGCAGCGCAGCGATGTTGGCTGCGGTCTGCGCATCGAGCAGGCCGAGGCGGTGCGCTTCGGCGGTCACCTGCCGGGTCGCGGACCAGATGACCTTGGCCCAGCCTGGCTCCGCGGCAGTCAGGCCGGCGCGGATGAGCGCTGCCTGGGAGTAGTCGAGCGCCCAGTCGAGGGTGGTGTGGTCCGCATGTCCAAGGATGCGGGCGGCCGCGTTGAGCGCCGAGGTCGCTGTGGCACGCGACGCGGGTGTGGATCGCCGGGCGAGATACAGCGTGGCAGGCGAGACGGCGATGGTGGGGGCGGTGACGGTGCTCATGGGTGTGGTCGGCTCTGCCCGCTCGGCCCAGTCCCGGCGGCCCGGGCCGCGGCTGACCCCTCTCACATGCATCAAGGCGTAGGTCAGGAATCGGACGAGACCTGGTGGCCGGTGAGGCCCTGCCGGCGCGTTGGACGCCGATTGGCTGGACATGACACACCACCCCGCGTCCCCAGCCAGCATGCCCGCCGTCGACTCGACCCCGGTCGGTCTGCCCAGCCGCCGTCGCCCCAGCCCCGGTGCCTGGGCGACATCACCCGTCGAGCGACTCCTCGTCGACCGTCTCGGCGGCATCCCCTGGACCGGGCCCGACCCCACCGGCCGGACCCACCAGGAGGCACTCGCCCGGTGGGCCGAGCTGCGCACGCTCCTCGAGTACGACGACATCTCGGCGAAGCGGTGGATGACACTCGACAGCGCCAAGTTCGCCAAGACCCGGCGGAACACCGACGTGGTCCCCGCCGGGATGACGCTGCTATCGGCCACCGGTGCCCGCACCGAGTGGGCGTCGCTGACAGCCCGTGAACGCTCGGCATGGGCCGAGGTGCTCGAGTACAGCGTCGACGACATCGACGAGCTGGTCCGCCACACCGTGTGCGAACGCTCCACGAAGGGCTGCCGGGACGGCTGCGTCGTCGCTCGCTCCCGCAACGCTCAGAACGGCACGACCCCGCTAACCCGGCTCGCCCGCACGCTCCTGACGCTCGCCCACCCCGCCGAATCGCTGGAACTGACCCGAGCAGCGTTGGGCGAGCTGGTGGTACGTCACAGCGCCGACAACGTCCGCTGGCGGATGAACATCGGTGACGACATCCGCTGGGAGAGCGTCGCTCCCGGGATGCTCGGTGTCGCTGCCGCCTACGCCTACACCAAGCACACCCCAGCCGCCCGGCCCGAGATGGCGGGCCTCACTCGCATCGTCTACTCGGCCAGCGAGCGGTGGACTGACGCACAGATTCTCGACATCTTCGACCAGGGACACACCGTGGCCGTGGTGTTCAGCACCCGACGCAACCAGCAGCTGCCGACCACCTGGCATGGCATGCCGGTCGTGAACGGCGACGCCACCGACGACCTCTGGGCCCACCCTCACGGCGTCATCGTCGGCCTGACAGTCAAGGGCCCGGACAACGCCACCATCGACGCCGCCATCCGGTCTGGGTTCGCCAGACCGGTCTGAGCCCAGTGACTCGGTGCCACCCCAGGCGGACCGCGGAACAGATCACTGGCATAAGACACTTTCTCCGATAGTGGCGCAGTTGATGAACCCGAACGGCAGAGGTGGTGAAAGATGGGAAGGGCCCGAAAATCCCCCCCCCACGAGTTTTCCAGTACGAGAAATGACCGCGACCGCTGAGCCAGGCAACGTGGCAGTGACCCTCGGCGGGCGGATGTCGGTGCTGGATTGGGTCGACGTTGCGGTGGTGGCTGATGGGATGCAGCGTCTGTCGCTGCCGCATGTCGTGCACCTCCTCGATCATTCGAGTGGGCTTGCGAGCGTCTTTGGCCCCTTTGAGGACCCGGTTGACGCGTTGGGGTTCGCTGACCAACTCATCTCTGCGCTCACCGATGCGACGCCCGCGGGGTTTGCGGCCACAGTGCTCGCGCTCGAGCCGCCGGATTGAGGTTTTCATTGAGGCCCTCAGGAACACTTGGGTTGGATGCAACACTGAAGTACTGGCGGCCTGTCGACTGGCGCCGAGACGAGTGCTGTGGCTGACGACAACGACGAACGCGAAGCGGCCCTTCGGGCCTTGATCTCCGTACATGGACGAATGGTCCGTGTCGTTCTTTCGCGCTCGGAACGCAACCGGGATGACGTCGACGACCTCTGGTCGGACGTGTTCTTGCTGGCGTTTCGCCGTCTCGACGAACTCATAGGGTTGTCCGACGGTCGGCAGCGGGGGTGGTTCATCCGGACATCGCTCTATCTCGTCGCGAACCACGGGCGGAGAAACATCTCGTGGCGAAGGATGCTGGATCGTCTGGCCACCGAACCTCTGGAGCTGCAGTTGACCGCGGAGGACGAGATCGAGCAGGCCGGCCAAGAGGACGAGCAGCGAGCTGTGCTCCGGGAGGTTGAACGGGCGTTGCAGTTGCTTCGCGACGTGGATCGGCGAGTGTTGATCCTCGACGCGCTCGGCCACGATGGGCCAGCGATCGGACGCGAACTCGGGATCAGCGCTGGCGCGGCCCGAAAGCGATTGATGGTGGCGCGGCTCGCGTTTCGACGCCAGTTCGTCGCCCTGACGAGCGATCCACTTCCCGGCACCGAGGCCGACGCTGCTCAGGAAAGGACAGCGCCATGACCGCAGAACCCGGCAACGACGGCGACCGCGACATCATCGCGCGTTGCATCGGGGCACGCCCCGAACTGTGGGGAGATGGAGTTGATCCACTGTCACCGGCCTTCGTGGATCGCGTGGTCGCCGACATCGTGTCCGGTTCCCGGATGGCTCGTCATCGACAACGTGACTCGAGTCGGCGTCGGCGCGTTCTTGCCGTTGGTCTGCTCTCGACAGCGGTCGTGGCTGGGAGCGCGGTCGGAGTGGCGGCCCTGGTTCGTCTCGGCCAACCGGCCCAGCCGACGGCTGGCATCGCGTGCCGCTCGGGGTCTGCGGCCGACGCGGACGTCATCGTGATCGAACCGACCAGCGATGCGCTCGGTGGCTGCCGTGAGTTGTGGCGCGAGGGCAGGTTCGGCGAGATGTCAGGTTCCATCGATGGCATTCCTCCCCTTGTCGCGTGTATCTCTACCATCGGTGTGGTCGAGGTGTATCCCGGTTCGACCGACACATGTCGCTCGCTCGGTCTCATCGACGCCGATCCGACACTTGACCCGTCGAACCAGGCCCTCGTGCTGTTGCAGGATCGAGTGGCGGCGGAGATCAACCAGGGACCGTGTGTCGCTGCGGACGCCGCTGCCACGAGCGCGCATCGGCTCATCGAGGAGCTGAACATCGTCGGCTGGAGCGTCGAGACACGCCCCGATTCCGTTGCGGCGACCTGCGCGAAGGCGACCGTGGATGTGACGGGTCGCATCATCCAGATCGTCAAGTTCCCATGAGCAAGGAGAGCACCATGTCCATCATCCGACGCCGCGTCACGATCCTGCTGACCGCCGCAATGACCATGATCATTCCGCTGTCGGCCACGGCGGCGAGGGCAGAGAGCACAGGCGCCTTGGCGACGTTCGAAGGACAGGTCATCGACCTGTCCGTGAGCTGGGGTAAGGCACGGGCGTGCACCAGCGACGGGGTCACGACGCAATGCTTCCGAACCGAAGCGGAGATGGACCGATTCACTGGCAACTCGACGTCCGCCGGACGTGTCGGGACGATGGCTGCGTGCTCGTCGTACCTGCGCCTCTACCGGTCGACCTCGTACGGCGGTGCGGTGCTCCAGCTCGCGACGCGGTACACCTACATCAACCTGTCGTTGTACGGGTTCGACAACGACACGAGCAGCTATCGGGTCGGGGCCTGTCCCGCGTACTTCTACGACGGCGCCAACGGTGGCACGCCGCTGTACCCGGGCGCTACCGGAGCGAACTCCTCCGCGTCGACCATGGTGACCGGATGGGACAACCGTGTCAGCAGTATCTACATTGGTTGAGTCCGCCGCCGGATCCGCTGCGCTCGATGCAGCGTCGAAGCCGCCTGCGTCGTGGCGACGTTTGTGGTTGGCTGGTGGCCTGGTGATCACGCTTGCGATCACCGGGGGTTGGGTTGCAGCGCGCCAACTGCAATCACCGGATCAGGCTGCGGCGAACGCGTTGCCACCCGAGCCGTCGTGGGTGACCGCGACCGTCGAGCATCGGGTGCTGACGCAGACTGTGATCACCCGCGGTGATGTCGTGCCGGAGGTCTCTGCGGTGGTCGGCGTTCCGTCGTCGGTGGAGGGTGACCCGGTGGTCACCGGTATCGGTGTCGTGGCGGGTGATGAGGTCAGCGAGGGACAGCGTCTGGTCGAGGTGTCGGGTCGGCCGGTGTTCGTGCTGGTCGGCGAGGTGCCGACGTACCGGCCGTTACGACCGGGTATGTCGGGTGCCGATGTCGAGCAGCTGCAGGCGGCGATGACTCGGCTCGGGTGCGTCAACCCCGACGCAGCGGGGCTGTTCGGCGAGGGGACCAAGGCGTGTGTCGGCGCGTTCTATGCCAATGCCGGCTACGCGCCGGTGCCGTCGTCGCCGACGGAGGCGATTGACCTCGCCGCAGCAGACCAGGCCGTCACCGACGCCGAGGCCGAACTCGCCATGGCGCAAAGCGCGTATCAGGCGGCGGTATCGGGCGATCAGGGTTCGCAGTTGCTGGCCGCAGAACTGGCGTTGGGTGCAGCCCGCCGCGCCTACGACGACGCGGTCGCGTCAGCCGCTGCAGCGCTGGCGCAGGCCCGGACCGACCTGTCGCTCGCGCAGGGTGAACTCGATCGGCTACGCAGCGACCCAGCTGCCACTGCAGGCGCGATCGCCGAGGCTGAGGCCGAGGTCGCCGCGAAGACCGCCGCGGTCGATGCGGCGCGTCGCTCCGGCACGTTGTCCGTCGCTGCCGCTGCGGACCAGGTGCGGCTCGCGGAGGCCCGCCTCACCGAGGCCAAGAACCCAGACTCGACGGCGGAGTATCTGGCGTTGGGTCGGGCGCTGCAGGCCCGCGACAACGCCGTGACATCACGTGACGCACTGCGGGCGATCACCGGCCCGACTGTCGCGCAGGGTGAGGTCGTGTTCGTGCCGTCGTTGCCCGCACGTGTCCGATCGGCGGTCACGGTGCTGGGACCGGTCGGTGCCAGCGGATCTGACCCGACGCAGGCTGCAGGCTCGACGGGGCAGCTGGTCGAGTTGTCGGCCGGTGACCTGATCGTGACGATGCGACTTCGTGCCGACGAACGAGATCTGGTGCGTGCCGGGACCGCGGTCGAGTTGCTCGACGAGCAGACCAACACCGCATATCCGGCGACGTTGTCGACCGTGGCGGACACCACGACGACGGGCGCCGACGGACAGATTGGCTACCGGGCCGCGATTGCCGCTGACGAGCCGCTGCCGGCGGAGCTTGCCGGGGTGAACCTGCGCGTGACGATCCGTGCGGCGTCGACCGAAACGGCGACGCTCGTGGTGCCGATCACGGCGATCTCGTCCGCCGCCGACGGCACAACCTCGGTGTCGGTCCTCGCCCCCGGGGCGGCCGATCCGGTGCTGGTCGCGGTGAACGCGGGGCTCAGCGCCGACGGGTTCGTGGCAATCGAACCCATCGAGCCCGACGGAGTGTCCGTCGGCGACAAAGTCGTCGTCGGCCGATGACGGTGGCCGCCGCCTCGACCGCCGACACCGACGTGGTCGTGGTCGACGGTCTTACCAAGACGTTCCCCGGCCCACCGGCGGTCACGGCGCTGCACCCGTGCACCTTCTCGATCCGACGCGGCGACTACACCGCGATCACCGGTGCCTCAGGCTCGGGGAAGACCACGCTGCTCTCGCTGCTCGGTTTGCTCGACACCCCGTCAGCAGGCCGGTACCTGCTCGACGGCATCGACGTCGCCGGACTCGACGACAGGGAACGCTCCGCGGTGCGCGCACACCGAATCGGGTTCGTCTTCCAGGCATTCCATCTCGTCGGCTACCGCACGGTCATCGACAACGTCGAGCTCGGCCTCCTGTACCAAGGTGTTCCGAAAGGGCAGCGTCAACGCCGCGCACTCGACGTCATCGAACAGGTCGGCCTGTCCCACCGCCGCCATGCACGATGCACGACCCTCTCCGGCGGCGAGAAGCAGCGTGTGGCGATCGCTCGCACCCTCGTGCGCGACCCGGCGTTGGTGCTGTGCGACGAACCGACCGGCAACCTCGACTCCACCACCACCCAACAGATCCTCGAACTGCTCGATTCGCTGCACCGATCGGGCATGACGATCGTGGTCATCACCCACGACCCTGTCATCGCTGCAGGTGCACCACGACAACTCACGATTTCCGACGGCGTCCTCACCGAACGTCAACCCACGCATGCGACGCAACACTGACGCCACCCAACGATCCATATTGCGCATCCGCGACGCGTTGGCAGAAGCGCTCTCAGTCATCGCGCAGCGACCGGTGCGCACACTGCTCACCGCACTCGGGACCATCCTCGGTGTCGGTGCCTTTGTCACCACCACTGGCCTCGCCGAGACCGCCCGCGCTCAGGTCTCATCACGGTTCGATGCACTCCGCGCGACCGAGGTCCGTGTCCAAGACGCCGCACCCGACGGCACCAACCCGTTCCCCGTCGACGTCGATGAACGCCTCGAACAACTCAACGGCGTCAACCACGCCGGTCTCACCTTCGCCATCCCCGATAACGGCACCATCCAGGCCCGAAACACCGCCACACGCCCCACCGGTACCACCACACCGATCCCCGTCATCGCTGCAACACCAGGCGCGATCGACGCATCACTGCCGACGATGGCCGCCGGCCGCAACTACGACCAATGGCACCAACAACGCGGTGAACACGTCGCCCTCCTCGGCCGAGTCGCCGCCGACCAACTCGGCATCACCCGCATCGACCACCAACCCGTCGTGTTCCTCGCCGACACCCCCTACACCATCATCGGCATCCTCGACGACGTCCGACGAAACCCGGACCTCCTCCTCGCGATCACCATTCCAACCACCAGCGCAGACGCCCAGTTCGACACCCGCAGCGTCGAACGCAACGTGATCATCGACACCGCACCTGGCGCCGCCCAACTGATCGGAACCCAAGCACCACTCGCTCTACGCCCACAGCAGCCCGAACGACTCCAATCCCTCGTACCACCCGACCCCAAGACACTCCGCAACCAGGTCGAGGGCGACGTCCAATCACTCTTCTACGCACTCTCCGCGCTCGCACTCCTCATCGGCGCAGTCGCCATCACCAACGCCACCCTCCTCAACATCATCGAACGACGACCCGAGATCGGCCTTCGGCGCGCTCTCGGTGCCCGACGAACGCACATCACGGCGCAGATCACACTCGAAGCCGCCCTCACCGGCATCATCGCCGGCACCATCGGCGCCATCCTCGGCATCGCCGCCGTCACCGCCGTTGCCGTCACCCGCACCTGGACACCTACCATTGCCCCAGCGGTACTGCTTGCCGCACCCCTGATCGGTGTCCTGACCGGCGCCCTCGCCGGGCTCATCCCAGCGCTGAAGGCATCACGAACACCACCCGCCGACACTCTTCGGGGATGACGCCCCGTAAGTCGTGTTGTTTCCTCACTGCGTCGAAAACCATTCTGGACTCAGGTCGCTTCTGACCACGCGGCCGGTCGAGTTCAATCTGTTCACTCGCTGTTGCCTGATTCGTGGATAGAGACGGACAATCTCACCGCGCGAGAGATGACCCGCGAACAATCGATCGTGCGGGTTGAGAACTCGTGTGTCGCCGAGAACGTGGAAGAACAGGCTACCGACGACATCAGCCACGACCTGCACACGTCACGGCCGCGTGAGCCATCGGATTCAGTTCTTGGCGACAGGGTCGGCCTTCAGCGCAGATTCCTCGACGTAAAGCACCGTAGTGAACACCACCCTTGATGCCGACACCTCTACGTAATGTGCGTCAAGGTCCGCATAACTGTCACCGCGCCGAATAGACAGCGGTTCGCCAAGCAGCAGCGACCGGTCGCCGTCCTCCTTCAAGTTCGACGACCATTGATGAAGCACCCCTCGCAGAAAGGTACCGTCCTCGAGCTCGAGTCCCACCACACAGGGCTTTTCAGGATTCAGGTCGCGAAACGCCTTAGTCCAGGCGGAGGCGACGTGCTGGCGATCGCCACGCCAGGCCGTGATCCTCGCCGTCACCGCCTCATTTCCGATCCCAAGCCATAATGGAGGTGCTGCGGCAGCAAACGAGGCGAGTGAAGCGACGACGAGGATCGATACCGCAAAGACTGCGGATGCCCTGTAGTTCGATTCGAGCCAAGAGGTGCCGTCACGCATGAACGCATCCGCTGCGGCACGGCTGCCCGGCACGAACGTCGACGCGAGCGCCACCACAACAACCCCAAACACGTTGGCGGCCAGGCTTGTCACCACGACGATACTTGTTTCCCTGAGCGCGGAGTACGTCCGTCCCGGGTGAAACATCTCTCGCCTCTGGAGAAACACGAACCCTGGGGTAAGGGCGAAGACGAGCACCGCCAATCCCACGACCGTCGTGGGGAACAACGACTACTTGTCCTTCGGCGAAGGCGGCGGGTCCTTCGGCAACTCGGCTCGCGCTGGCGATTGAGCCGGCGGACGAAGCGCCTGTTGCTGCCCTCGCTCCGAGAACTCACCCTGCTTGCCGCCCTTGTTGTCCGTGGACTTAGGGGTTCGGTCCTCCGTCATACTCACAGCCTAACCGACCCCAAATCTGCTGGGTTCAACAAGCGACTGGCCTGACGGAACCAGGCGGTTTGGTGCTCAAGGGTAACCCTGCACAGGACCGGGCGGGACTCGCGGCACAATCGCCGGCAACCGGAGCCTAGACGCGCCGGCTACTTGGGGATCGCTTTGCCCATCCCATCGATCGCCTTGGCGCCACCTTTGGCCAGGGCCTTGAGGCCACCGTCAGCCGCCGCTTCGCCGCGCCCTCGATAGCCGCTTTCCCGCCAACGAAAGCCAACACACCAACGACTAGGCCGCCCACGGTAAGGCCGACCTTCGCGTACCGACTGTCAGAGAACGGCTTGTTCTCGCTGTCCTTCGCAGACTCCATGCTCAAGATCTGCATCAGCAGGTCGAGGACGTGCTTCCGCTACTCGGGAGTGATGTCGTCTCTACCAAGCTCGCCCCTGAGGAACTCTCACTTCCTTGCACGCCTCGTAGAACTAGTCCTGGCTGTGCGCTCAAGCGACGATTGGTGCCCCTTCTCAAGAGTGTCGAGGGTTTCCGAGGCGACCGCGCGAACTCAGGAACTGCTCGATGATCCTCAGCGCATGTTCCGGCGGCAACTCGGGCATCATCGCCGCAACCTTGATGATGTCGTCCTTCTTGACGCGACTGAAGGACTCGCACCCGAGATGGTTCAGGACCTCGCGCTCAGCCTCGTTGTAGTCCACCGGGTGCCCTCCCTCGGTCGCCTTGGCCGGTTCTAGCTCCGCGACGTGTCGATCCAATGAACAAGGGAAGGCAGCTGCGTGAATCAGCGTCGGGCGACATCTGATTTGGAGCCTTCCGAATGCGCCGCCACGAATGCGACACGCCGTGCCGAGTGTCCAGATGTCAGCTTGAGAACAAATCTCGACCTTCTCGCACGATCAGTGCGTACATCGCTCCATCGCCAGAGACGCCGTCTGGATGATCTCGGACTTGTGCTGGCGTGCCGGCTGCTGCCAGCGCGACGGTTGTGGCCCTCACCGTCAGCACGCCCGCCTGGCGAATCATGTAAGCGATCCCGCGATGGGCGCCAATCGAGAAGGTGTCGATCTCGTCGAGCGCTGTCGGGATGTCGTCATCGCTATGAACCAGCAGGAGCTTGTTGGCAGCGACGAACACCAACTCGTCCCAAGTGAACGAGTTGAGCTCGCCGTCGTCATCGACGATCAAGCAGACCTGGCTCATCAGCTTTGCGAGTGGCGACCGAAGCGCCCCCTCGCCAGACGCAGGGAGCCCGCCCACCGCGAACGCGGTGCTCGGGGTGTGCACCGCCGGGCTGCTGTGACCGACGAGCGGCATCGGCTCGTTCACACGGTCGCACACTCGCTGGAGGAGCTCATTTCCTCTTCCGCGGCAGGCAACCAGCCGGACACGGGCGGCAATGAGGTCCAGGCCCGCAGGATCGCCACCGTCGAAGCGCGAGATTCCCTCATCGATCTGAAGAGTGGCGCGTCGCAAGTCACCCAACAGTTCATCGGTTGAACGGACCCGCGTGCGCGCTGTAGGCCTCTTTGCCATGCACCGCATCATCGCGCGCAGCCAAAGGCATCCGCGTCGAACGCTGCGGCGATCGAACCCAGCCGCCCTGGTACGCCGACGCAGCGCTGACATACCTACTCCGGGGACCTGCCAACATCGCCAGCGCTTGGAGCAATGCGACCTTCGACTGCATGTCTCAGAAAACGCCGGGGGACCCGATGGACGCAGTACCTTTCGGCTGTGGAACGTCTTCGAGTGCTCGAGGTTCGAGTTTCTCAACTCGATAGGGGTTGACTGCCCCGACGGCATCCCACCGCGCATCGCGTTCGCCTGGGACGGCCTCATCCCAGACCCGACATCACCCGACGAGGACCGACTGATCGCTGTCGCCAACGGGCTGAACCCTGACGATTGGAACGAGCACATTGCGTTCGTAGCGCGGGCACCCACGCCGGAGAGCCGGGACGCCATGGGTGGGATCACGTTCGAATGGTTATAGAGCCGCCACCTCACTCCCTGGTTTGGGATGCCGAGGCGCAAGATCCTCGACGCGATCGATCGAGGCTTCAAACATCGCGATGCCTACGTTGGTCATGAATACAGCGACGGCGCACGAGACAATCTCGCTCAAGCCGCCGCGCGTGCCGGGATCCCGGACGGAATGGCGAAGCGAATGGCCCCGTACCTCTCCGTCGACGGCATGCGTCAGTGGCTTGCGACTGGACTGTCGAACACAGAGGTCGAGGAGTAGGTGATCTGGGGGTTCGCCGCGGACGAGGCGACCCAGTGGGTGGCTATCGGCGTGGCGTCGGGACAGTTGGCCGAGAAATGGATCCACAGCGGATTCAGTGAAGCGCCGACTTGTATGTGATGTGCCGGACGGTTCGTAGTGTCAGATGCGTCGTTGGTCGGGTGGCTCGTGAAGCGCCTGCCGCCCTGATGGGTTGGCTCTCCCGGGGTTTGCCTCCCGGCCGCTAACCGATCGCAGCTGTTCCGTCTGCGATGGATGACTCCTTGGTTGCAAGCGACGCAAGGTACGTCGCGCGCGCTTCGATCGTCGCTGCGATCGCCGCTTCATTGTCCTGCGCCCAGGCCTTCAACAGTTCACGCTCCGCGTTTGATCTCGCGACGGTCAATCCAGTTGCTCGATCACATTCGAGGTCCGCCGAACGGGTGTCAAGCTCTGCCTGTGATATTTCACGCTCCTCGGCATACAGCGAGCGAGGTGCATCGGGTGTTGGGAAGTCATATCCCCTCGACTTCATACATTCCGACCAACGCTCTGTGATGCTGATCTGGTCCGGACTCCCGAACCAACGCGCCTGAGCCTCCTGCATCGAGGCCGATAGGGAGTTCAGACTGTCAATGTACTCGCCGCCGCCGTCGCCGTAGGCAAATTGCGACGCAAGTGGTATACAGCCCGGTCTTTCATCATTCCCGAAAAGCAGAAGGGCGTAGGCGGGGTCGCTATTGGCCCGTTGATCATTGGGATTCGGTGCGACTTGCGCAACGCCCGAATGGTAACCAAGGCTCAGAGCAGCAGCAGCGTCGAGCGGGTTGGGTAGGTAACCCTGGTCCTCTGGAGGCGGCAGGGCGAGATAGTCAGAGCCGCGACGCGTCATACAGCTCTCGATAGCTGACTGCCACAGTGCGTACACGCGCGACTCATCATCTCCACCTAGGAAGAAGCCATAGACCTGCCGCCATTCCCGTCCCACCGGAAACCGCTCCGGGTTCGGTGCAACTGCATCGGACAACGTGGACTCAACCAAACGGCTGTCTGAGGTTGTGGGTAGAGAGCCACTCGCGCACCCGCACAAAAGGAACGCCATGGAAATAACCACATGTCTGCCTCGCATCTGTCCTCAGGCCGTCTTGCTCATGCACAGGTTGCCCGTGACACTGCAGTCTCCGGCCGCCGCAAATGCGCTCTGAGCCGGAAGGGCGCTGGCGACTACGAGGGCCAACGCGACGCCGACACTCTTCATCGAGGCACGCCCTGTTCCGTAAGTCATTTCTGTCTCCAGACTCTCATTTCGGCACACGACGGACTTGTCGTACGCCTGGCAATGAGTGTCGACCCACCACGTAATGTTCCTCAACGTGCGTCGTCGCACCTGCGCCAGGTTTGTTACGCCCTGAGTGTCTCGGCGGGTGGGGTGTTGCTGGTGAACCAGCCGGTCTTCTGCATCAGATCCGTGGGTGTTGGGGTTAGGCGGCGGTAGTCGACCCAGGCGAAGCCACGAACGCTGCTACTTCTCTTGGCGGTCGAGCGCCGCCCCGAAGAGAGCCGCCGCGTCCTGAAGGACTGCATTCGCTCGAGCAAGCTCAAGGTTCTCCTTCAGGAGCGCCGCCTTCTGAGCGAGGAACTCCTCGATCGAATCCGGCGCTACCGCCGGATGAGCCGGACCTGGCGCGTACCAGTTGTAGAGCGTCCTAGCCTTTACCGACGGTTTCGGCGCAAATCGATCAGACGCGTGCTCACACGACTCGTCCGACTCGATCTCCTCGAGCACGAACCTGAAGGCCTGCTCCTTGAACTTGGCCGTGTACTCCTTCCTCGCTGGCATCTCCTGATCCTTTGGAAGTGATGCAGCACCTGATGGGAGACCCCAGCCGGTTCAGGTCGACAACCTTGACGACGTCAAACCGTGTCCTCGAGCGCTGGCTCGGGTTGGCGCCTCACCCGACGGATCATCGACGGAGGTGCATCCGACGAGGACAAGCAACGAGCTCACGACCAGCGCGCTGAGCATCAACGCACGAGGCGGCCGCGCCTGGGCCAAAGCATCGAACGCCGGTCAGAAGTTCAGATTCACTGGCGTCAGGAGCGCTGACGATCCGCTGATCAGCGAGGCGCTCACACTCACGTGGACGGATCGCTGTCGAGATACTGCTCGTACCGCTGCAACTCAACGACCACCTGCTCGGCGATCCCCTCCAGCAGTCCAGGATTTTGCCCGAGCAGATCGGTCTGCACTTCGCCGACGACCATGTCCTCCACATTGGCGTAGGCCTGGAGGCAATCTGCGACGAGTCGCTCCGCCTGAGCGAGTTGCCGCAGCTCTCGCACTGCTTCCTCACTGCCAAGCCCACTCGAAACGAACGAGGACACGACGGAATCGATCTCGAACGCAAGGGCGTCTGCCAGAGATCCACCAGGGCCGGCCGCGATACCCGTGGAAGCAAGGCACTCCTCTCGCTCCGACGCAGCAGCCACGGTTCTCGGGTCTGCCTGGGCTCGGCCTGCTACGTCGACGTTGAACTGCTCGAGCTGGTCGAGTATCGAAGCGTTCGGGTTCGGAAACTCCGACTCGGCCTTCGACACGCAATCGGTGACGGCCCCAGCGAACGCCGGGTCTTCGGCTTCTTGCTGCCCGGATGCGACCGCTGCCAGCTCGCCGGATTCGATCGCGTCGGCGATCTGTTCCGCGTACCCCGACCCGGGCGCGGGCGCAGGGCCAAGGTTGCGCTGCTGTTCGGCGGTCAACATCCATCCCCTGTCAGTGACACACGTGACGATCCAGTCGCGTCGCACCGATTCGACAGCACGAAAGATCTCTGCAAGTGAGTGGCCGAGTACCCGAGTCAGTCGATCCTCCAGGGGCAGCGGCGTGACGTCGTCCGTGGTCGCAACGTTCTGCTGCTGGTTCGTCGAGTCCGTCGAACCCGACGATGGACTACAGCCCGCCCCAGCCGCCACCGGAGCCAGCAGCAGTGCAAAGGCGAGCCGTCGCGATCGCGACTGAGGTCGAAGTCGCGTCATGCTTGAGTTCCTCCCTTCGACCGAACCGAGTGTGGTCAATCGATAGGTGTCGCGTGGGCCTCAGGCGTTCCAAGGCCTCGCGACGAGTCGTTGAGGCGGCGGACGGCGATCGCCTGAGCAACCCCGGGCCCTCGGCTCACGTCCAGATCCGATGGCGGCCGTCGCCCTGAGATCGGTGCTCAACTGACGGGTAACGCTCTACCCCCCAATAAAGAAGCGTTCCCGGGCATGGCACTACGGCGTATCCCTGCAAATGTCAAGGCACTCCACGACGCATGAGATTCGGGCGAGTCGCGTGAGGTCGTCGTCTCCAGGGAATGCGTGAAGGCCGGCCGTTACAGCTGTCCACAAGTCGTCGTTGCGCGAACGAGTGCATGCGATGTGTCGCAAGTTCGAGTAAGCGGTGGCGATGATCTCTTCCCGTGTTTCCGGTGACGTGTCCGGGTCGGCGACGAGGATGATGGACTGCCGGGTCAGCGATCCTAGGTAGGCGGCGGCCTCCTCGTCGGTGTCTCCCTCAACGCTCGTCGGCGCGTAGTCCCATTCGCTGAGGTGTTGCGAGAGCACGGTGGCGTCCGGGTCGAGACCGAGGTGTACGACGACCGCTCGTGCGACGGCGTAGCGGACCGCCGGCTCGCTGTCTCGCAGGCTGGCGACGAAGCCAGTGAGGACACGTCGGTCTCCGTCCGTGCGCTCGAGGTGTTGGAGCGACGACTCGACGGCATCGGCGAAGACGTCGCGAACACCCGCTTCCGTGACGAGTCGTCGGTGCATCATCCACCAGCGCTGCAGTGATCCAAGCAGCCAGCCGGCGAGGTAGTCGTCGGCATCGGGTGAGGATGCTCGCAACGCGATGCGGGAGGCGCGGTTGATGGCAATGCTGGACTCAGTGATGTGTTCCATACTCATTTGGTAGTGACCTTGGAGTGCTTGGTTCGCATGGCTTTTCGGATCGCTGTGCGTGCTCGAAGCGGGTGACCGCCCCACATGCCGGGCCAGGTGGAGTCCTGCGATCCTGCGGCGAGGCAGTCAAGGCGTACCGGACAGGTTCGACAGCGCTCGATGGTCGAATCCGCGTATGCGACACCGCGGGGCGGGAAATAGTCCGCCTGCTCATCTCCGGCACAGCGGGCGAGGACCGTCCAGTTCGGTTGTGGTTCGGGGTTGGCTGCCACCCACGCGGTGTCGGCATCGATGTCGATCGGTGTTGACGGTCTCGGGAATGGAGAGGACGTTGCGGTGGTCTGCATGACGCCGCTTGTCGGGTGAGCGACGAGGGCGCGAACTCGACCGCGGGCCCACGCTGACCCTGCGGCGCCCACGTCGCCGCGAGCCATCTCGGCGAGGTGAAGAGCGTCGTGCGGATCGAGCGTCGAGTGCAGCCGGTCGAGGCGGTCACCGGTATCGGTGGCGGATTCGACGAACTCGAAGGCCTGTTCGACCACGCACGGCTCGAGTCCGAGGTCGTCGAGTGCATTGATGTCGAAGGAGGTCAGGACCTCGTGGTGGGGGCGGATGCGACGGATTGCGGAGCGCAACTCGGAGTGGAGGAACGTTGCCACCCACGTGGCGATGGTCGCCCCGCCGTTCGGCTGCCACGACGGAAGTGCTCGGACTGCATGGAGCCGTGCCGTCTGCATGAGGTCCTCCAAGTCGTGGTGGTCGTGTGCGAAGCGACGTGCGAAGTAGCGGAGCAGGCCATCGAGATCCCGAAGTAGGTCCTCGAGGGCTCTGTCGCCTTCGCGGATCGCACGGCGACGGACGATTCGGTTGGCGGCGGTCTCGACCGTCGCGGCAGCAGCCAGGCCGGCCCGATGGACAGCGAGCAACTGTTCGTGAAGTTGATGGCGTTGGTGGTTGTTTCGAGTTGTCATACAACCCGGTGCAGTCGGACCGCTGGGCCCAGTCGAGCAGAGCGCAACCTTTGGAGCCTTCGCTCGATGCACACCACGTTGCGGGCTTCGCATTCCAGACGCGAGGACTCAACGTCGTGGCACAGCCACCTTCTGACACCCGGCGTGAGTTAGCCGACCGGCAAGAGGCGAGACCGCCTATCTTCCCTTTCCTTGGATGCCGACGCGAACGCCGGAGGAGTGACCTATCGGAGCAAGGCCTGCTGCAACTGGCGTCGCAACATAGATTCCGCACGAGTTGGAGCGAATCGACTGGCTATGGGACCTCAACCGTTTGCGCCAAGTCATCGAGTTGGCTCGTAGCATCCGCCAGTTGCTCGGCGTTGTCCTCTGCGATCAACCGAAAGATCGGTTCTGAAATCGAGGCATACCTCTCGCCGAAGTTGACGACCGCACGACAGTCAAAGTCAGCGAGGGATACACGAATCTCATCGGACGATGGCCTCGGTGCTTCCCAGGTGCGATTGAACATGGAGGAGCGGGTCGAGAAAGTCTCTCCCTTCTCCTCCATGCACTCGCTCCAGTCGTGCTCCAACGATGTGTAGTCAGAACTCGAAAGCACGCGAACCAAGACCTCAGAGTCAAGATTGGAGAGCAGTGCAGCAGTCGAGGTGAGCACATTGTCTACGCCATAAACATCGGACCGAGCACTACCTGCACATCCAGTACTCGTGGATGATTCATCGCCGACCAACGCGGCGCGGAATGCGCCGTCCGACTCGAGCCGCGCGTCCTGATCGTCGGCGGCTCGAGCGTAAAGCTGGTCAACGTTACTGATGGGAAGAAAGCCCATCACCTCCAACTCGTCCCGAGCCAACTCATCGTGTCGTACTGGCCGAAAGGGGCCTTCCGGCTTCGGGAGGACCTGGTAGTCAGGAAAGCCGGCTCCAGTCATGCAGGTAAGTACTTGCTGTTGCCACTCAACGTGTAGAGCCTGAATGAGAGATGGTGGGGGACCGAACGTGGAGTAGAAACTGGAGACCGGGGCATACGCGACGCCCGACGTGGCGATCTCCGTGCCGAGTGACTCAGCAGTAGAACCACCTGTCTCCAACTTCTCGTCACCGTTGGCTCCGCATCCGACAGTGGTCAGCGTAAGGCCGGCCCACAGCAATACAACGGCTCTCAACAGGATGCACCTGCTACGACCGCGGTGATGGAAGATGTCTGATTTCGGTAGGCAGACGCCAGCGTGTTCCAGGTGGTTGAGTTATAGGGCAGCGCGAACACCGGAGCGACAAGATTCGGCTCGTTGTAGTAGCAAGCTGTCCGTCCAGAGGCCGACATGCGGTTCCTCACCTGATCGGCGTTGTTCACTGTCGTGTAGTTGGAACATCCCGATCCACCATACGAATAGTTATAGAAGTTGATGGTGATACCAGTTTCGCTTGTGAGAAGATCCCAACCCGCCATCGTGCACCCGGATGAGGCGGTTGAGGATGTCGAGAAACTCGTACCATCCGAAATGCAGATGTCGCCTGAACCGCACTGAGACACCGTGTAGGTGAGGGCATCTGCACGTCCGGTGATAAGGAACGGGACGACGAGGGTGATTGCGAGCACGCAGATTGAGGTGACAAATCTCCGCGAGCTTGTGTGGATCGGATTCATTGCTGTTTCCTTGTCTCGACAGGTGACCAGTTGCCTGCTTTCAGTAGTGAGTGTTCGCCCCGATCCGTGTGTTCCTCTGCTCGCCTCATTGGTCCGGGGGGATGACCGAGGGTGCGCCAGGCGCCGGCGAGTGGGCGTGGTTGGCCGGTGAATGGTGCGACGGCTGCTGCGACCTCTGCCTCGGACGCGTCGGTGTAGGTGTCGCTGACCGTGTGGTCGGCGTGAGCGCAGATCGCGGTTCTCAGCGAGCGCTGACACGCGTTGTGGCTGGAAGTTCCACGCCACGCGGGCTCTTGCGTGAGGTCATCCAATCGTCGCTCGTCACTACCTAACGCGTGGGAGTAACACCAGCTTCGGTGGCGACACCTTATGAGCAGCACGTCGTTCCGGACCTTGATCCGGACTTGAGTGAAGGAGATTACAATGCTGGTCAGAGCATCCCGTATAGCGGCCGCTGCGGTCGCCTTGTCGGCCACAGTCGCTCTCCATGCCGGAGGTGCGGCCGCCGATTCGCCGACGTGTGCTTCACCTGGATACTTCTGTGCGTGGTCTGGCACTGGCTTCGTGACCGATTTGTCCGGCGCCTTTGGTCAATGGTTCGGAGACTCGAGCAACTGGCCCGGAGCCGGTGGCTACTTGGATGGCGGAATCGAGAACAACGATTCGTCGGTCCGCAACACTTCGACAGGATCTCGCGTTCGTGTGTTTCAGTACCAAGGTTATGGCACCCAAATCTACTGTGTGGCGGCAGGCGTCGGGTTCAACCTCGCCGCTACCGGTCGGTCAGCGGACAATGGGAGTTCACACGTCTGGAACTCGGGCGGGTCGTGCTAGATGCGGCTTGGCCGAGCCCATCTCTTGTTGGCGCTAGCGGCACTGTTACTCACGGGCTGCGATGGACAGAGCACGTCTTCCGGTTTGCCTACCGATCGAGATACGAACGGCCCGGGCACAGATGACGTGTCGGCAGCCGGCGGCGCCTCCGCCACTTCGGACGCTGCTGTATTGCAGGGATTTGCGCTGCCGAACGTCTCGGTCAACGACCGCGCGGCGCTCGCGTTTGCGAGCGAGCGGCTGGTTGCGGAGTGCATGAGCCGTAAGGGCTTCCGATTCGTAGCAATCGACATAGCGACTGCATCCGCAATGGCTGAGGCGCGCCAGGACGAAGATCGAGCAGACAGACCGCTTGATGACGTGATCGAACCGACTGGTTACCTTCCGCTGCCTGTGGCCCCTGCCCGAGTGTTCGACAACGACGCATATGCCAACTCATTGGACGACGCGACCCGAATTGCGTGGAGTCGAGCAGCGCTTGGAGAGTTCGACGACGCAGTCACCGTCAACCTGCCGGACGGGAGTCAGGTCTCGATTCCGAAGACAGGTTGCCTGACCGAGGCACGCGTCGCGCTGTTTGGCTCGGCGGAAAACGCAATCATGTTTGAGATGGGTGTCGCGAGCATCAGCGTCACTGCAGTGACGTCGGCAAATGCCGACCCAGATGTTGTCACGGCGCGGGCAGAGTGGGCTCGTTGCATGTCGGCCAGCGGCTGGGCGTTCGAGCACTTCACGCAAGCCCGCCAGTACGCATACCAGCATCCCGATGAAGCGATGTCGGTGTGGACCGCAGACCGCTCGTGCACACGATCGAGTCGGCTGCGAGAAGTGTTCGGACGTGCGTGGCAGCGGTCGATGGAGGGTCTAGTCGATGCCAACCTCGGTGTGATCGAGGAGTACCGGCTGACAATCGGCCAGGCCATTGGCCGCGCAACGGAGCTTCTTGCAAGTTAGATCGCCGTCTGGTGGGGCTTCAGGTTCGCGTGATGGTGACGATGACGGAGGCAATGTTTCTGAACGAGTTGACTCGATTACGTGCACACCTGACGTTGCCCCGGTTGGCTCAGGTCGGTCCTGACCTTTCCTCCAACTGCTGTGTGGGGATGACCGAGGGTGCGCCTGGCGCCGGCACGAGTGGGTGTGGTCGGCCGGTGAGTCGTGCGACGGCTGCTGCGACTTCCGCCTCGGACGCGTCGGTGTAGGTGTCGGTGACGGTGCGGTCTGCGTGACCGAGGAACCTGCGGGCGACCTGCGTGCCGGCGAGTCGCTCGACAAGCGTGCCGGCCGTATGGCGCAGCCCGTGTGCGGTGAACGCCACCTGATCGGCCCAAGGCAGGGTGGCCTGGACGCGCTGGAACAGCGTGTCGTAGCGGCGGCCAGTAAGTGGTCGGCATGGTTGGCCGCCGCGCGCCCGGTACCAGAACACGGGTGACTCGAGGTCGTATGACGGTGATGTCGGGTCGCAGCGTGGCCCGCCTCGCTCGATGGCGTGCGCCCGTAATGCTGAGATGAGTTCGGCGGACACGGGTTGGTCACGCTCGAGTTCGAACTTCTCTGAGAGCCGAATCATCTGTCGTTCGTCGTGCAGCGTCCCGCAGGTCAGTCCGACGCCGCCTTCGCGGCGGGCTCCGGTCTCGGCGTGGAACCAGCACAGCAGCGTGTCGAGCTCGGGGTCGTCACCACCACCGGCAACGGCGTCGAAGAACGGCTCGAACTCGTTGGGTGCGAGCGCCCTGCGGCGGGTGTCGCTGCGTCGTGGAATCTTCAGGTCGACCGCAGGGTCACTGTGGATATGTCCGACGAGGCGTGCCCTGAGGAACAGCCAGCGGTAGGCGTTCACCGCGGTTTCCGCTGCACCCTTGCCGTGAACGGCCTTGGCTGCACGACCCCGGGCGGCGCGTCGGCGGTTCTCCTGGGTGCCCCGCTTATGTGCGACCCGCCGGGCGATGATGACTGCTGCTTCAAGCTGTCGGAAGGTGACCGACGTCAGCGGCACATCTCTGAGCGGTTCGAGGAGCACCTTGGATGTTCGGCACTTCCTGCATTCGCAGTCGCAACCGTCGGTGGTATCGGAGCATTGAGCGCAGTCGCACTCACAGTGCGGTCCTGCGCCGTCGGCCAGTCGCTGCAGTGAGGTGGCGTACGTGCGTCGAGTGTTGAACGTGAGCTTGGCGAGCTCGTCGTCGAGAAACTCGCCGAGGGTGACGCCGACACCGCCGCGGCCTGCGAGGCGACTCTGGAGTTCGTCCATCGTGATGCCGTGCGCATCGAGGAGGTCGATGACCGAGTCGAGCACACGGGAGCGAGGTGCGTTCATCCCGCAGCCTCCAAACCGAGTGGGGCGACCGCAGCAGCGAGGACCATTGGGGAGGTGACGAGAAGGCGCTGCGCTGCAGGGTCCGGGTAGACGAGCACGAGGTCACCGACGTCGAGGTGGAGATGTGACGCCACCGCTCCTGAGAGCCGGAGTCGGCGGTCGATGCGACCGCTGCGATGGCGGCGGTCGATGGCGCAGCGTCCCCGTACTCGTCCGGCCGCACCGCTGGTGAGCACGACCCACGGTCCACTGAAATGCGTGTCGAGAACACCGTCGATGTCGTCGAGTCCGCCGAGCGAGAGACGGCGCCGGTCGTCGAGCCGGCCGACGATGCACGTTCCGTCCCACGTCGGGAGCGAACTGGCGAGGCGACGCACCCCGGCGAGGACGGGGGCGACATCGCCGCCGACTGCATCCGGGCGAGGCGTTTCGGCGGCAGCTCGAAGCCGGCCCGCCACCACCTGTGCCCGCTTGATCGCCGTCATCCCTGTACTCACGTCAGGGGAATCGGCACTGTTCGGCGCGACGAGCGTCAGTTGACGCTCAGTATCGGATACTGCTCGGTCGTTGTGGGACCGGTCACACGATTTTGTGGGCGAGGGGGGACTTGAACCCCCACGTCCTTGCGAACACTGGCACCTGAAGCCAGCGCGTCTGCCATTCCGCCACTCGCCCGAGTAACAGGCCTCGAACGCTACCGCCCGAACACGGGCCGACCACCTGGGCGATACGGTGCGTCCACCCTGCACCGGTACCATTTTCCCCGCCCGTCATCACGGCGAAGGAGGTGGACGATGGCCGCAGGAATCTTCAATCGAGGCAACCGCACCAACGTTCGCCCCATCGACCTCGGGCGCCATCTCGTCCGCGAGATCGACGACAAGCGCTCGGTCGACTCGAAGAGCCGGCGGGTCGCCCCCAACTACTTCGTCTTCCGGCTGCATCCGCGCGACCTCGACCAACTCGAGGAGTTCCAGGCCGCTCTCGAAATCGAACTGGGCGAAGCCGCCAAGGAATACGCGCGTTCCGAGGGCTACCACCTGAAGGGTCCGATCACCGTCTCGCTGGTGGCCGACGACAAGGTGAAGTCGGGTCGCATCGAAATCGACTCCAAGGTTCGCCGGGCCGAGAGTCCGATCACGGCCAGCTCACTCAAGGTGTCGGGTGGCCAGTCGTACCCCCTCGGCGAATCGACCGTCGTCATCGGTCGTTCACCCGATTGCACGATCGTCCTCGACGACGCCAACGTGAGCCGCCGTCATGCCGAGGTGAAGGTCGTCAACGGTGTGTACGCGATCGCCGATCTCGGCTCGACCAACGGCACCAAGGTCAACGGGGTCGCCGTGGGCACGGAGCGCGCCCTCCGCGACGGCGACATCATCAACCTGGGAAGCCACTCCATCCGGTTCGAAGCCGCGGCACGATGACCGACCAACTCCTCGGTTTGCTGCGGTTCGTTCTTCTCGCCGCGCTCTATCTCTTCTTCGCCCGAGTGGTGTGGGCGGTGTGGACCGAGGTTCGCGTTCCGGCCGTGTCGCGGTCCACCGGACCGGTGCCGACGCCGCCGACCGACGGCACGGCCAAGGTCACCCGCCGTCAGCGCGTCACCGAACTCCGCGTCGTCGCTCCCAAACGGCACAAGGGACACCAGATCGAGATCGGTTCCGAGCCGCTCGTGATCGGCCGATCCGAGAACACCGATCTGTCGGTGGCCGACGATTCGTACCTGAGCAACGTTCATGCGCGCATCTGGGCCTCCAACGGTGCGGCCGTCGTCGAAGACCTCGGATCCACCAACGGAACGCTGGTCAACGGCAGCCGCATCTCCGGAGTCGTCTCGTTGCGTCCCGGTGACCGCATCCAGATGGGCTCGCTCGTCGTCGAGGCCGAACGATGATCCGCGTCGTCGCCGGTGCGGCCACGCACGTCGGTCGGGTTCGCGAGGCGAACGAGGATTCGTTCCTCTGCGCCAACGGCCTCTATTTCGTGGCCGACGGGATGGGTGGTCACAGCGCCGGTGAAGTCGCCAGCGACATCGCCGTCACCACTCTGCGCGAGGTCCTGAGCGAAGCCGGCAACATCGTCCTCGCGTCCGACGACATCGCCGCCGCGGTGCGTCACGCCAACTCCGCCATCTACTCCGAGTCGGTCCTCGACTCCACCAAGGCCGGCATGGGCACGACTCTCACCGGTCTGGCGGTGTCGAATCCGTTCGACCACAAGGCCGTGGTGGCGAACGTCGGCGACTCCCGCACGTACTTGTGGCGCCACGGCGAGCTGCGACAGGTCACCAAGGATCACTCGCACGTGCAGTCGCTCGTCGACCGCGGTGCGATCACTCGCGCCGAAGCGCGCGTTCACCATCAGCGCAACATCGTGCTCCGGGCGATGGGCATCGATGCGTACGTCGAGATCGACACCTTCGAGGTCGACATCGAGGATGGTGACCGCTTCATCATCTGCAGCGATGGTCTCGTCGACGAGGCCGACGACAACGAGATCGAAGCCGAGGTGCGGTCATCCATCGGCCCACAGGATCTCGCCGATCGTCTGGTCGCCCTCGCCAACGCCAACGGCGGTCGTGACAACGTCACCGTTCTCGTGGTCGACTTCGCGCTCAGTGCATCGACCGACGGCACTCCGGTCGTCACCGAGATCCCGCCGATCGCGGCGACCATCATGGATCCGCCCACGCGAAGCCGAGCCTCGGTGTGGTTCAGCGTCGCCGCGTGGGCGATGTGGCTGGCCGCGGCCGCCATCACGGTGGCGGTTGCCGTCGGCGCCATCGCATCGCAGTGACCACACCCGACTACTCGATCGCCCATCGTCGGCGATCCATCGAACTCGGCTTGGTGATCGCCGCCGGCGTCATCACCGCCGGCGCCTACACACTCGCGTCACTCGGCAAGAACTCGGTCATCCCGCCTCGCATCCTTCCCTTCCTCGGTGTGCTTCTCGCCGTGCTCCTGGCCGCGCACGTGGCCGTTCGCCGACTGGCCCACGGCGCCGACTCCACCTTGCTGCCGATCGCGGTGTTCCTCAACGGACTCGGTTACGTGATGATCGCTCGCCTGTCCGAACGTCTGGCCGGACTCCAGACCACTTGGACCTTCATCGCCATCGCGACCTTCGTCGTCGTCCTGTTGTTCGTCGAGCGCGTGAACGACCTGGCTCGATACCAATGGCACTTCTTCGGTGCCGCCGCGTTGCTGCTGCTCCTGCCGATGGTGCCCGGACTCGGTTTCAGTTCCGGTGGCGCGCGCATCTGGGTGAACCTCGGGCCGATCAACTTCCAACCCGGCGAGTTCGCCAAGTTGGCCCTGGCTCTCTTCTTCGCCGGCTACCTCTCCGAACGCGGCAGCCTCATCGCTCGCGGCACGCGACAATGGGGCCGATTCACCGTGCCCGAACCGCGTGATCTGCTGCCCCTGGTCGGCGCCTGGGCCTTCTCGGTCGTCGTGATGGTTGGCCAACGCGACCTCGGCTCGAGCCTGCTCTTCTTCACGCTCTTCGTCGTGATGGTGTGGGTCGCCACCGAACGGGCCGGCTATCTCGCTCTCGGCTTCGCTCTCTTCGCCGGAGCGTGCTTCGCCGCGTACCACCTCTTCGATCACGTGCAGACGCGCGTCGCCATCTGGCTCGATCCGTGGAGTCGCTACGACGGCAAGGGCTACCAGTTGGCGCAGGCGATGTTCGCCCTCGGCAGTGGCGGTACCACCGGCACGGGTCTCGGTCTCGGCGACCCGACCCGTATTCCCGAGGCCAAGAACGATTTCATCTTCGCCGCCATCGGCGAGGAACTCGGGCTGTTCGGTGCCACTGCGATCCTGCTCGCCTTCGTCGTCATCATCGGAGCCGGATTGCGCACCGCTCTGCGCACGCAGCGACCGTTCGAGAAACTGCTCGCCACCGGACTCACCACGATTCTCGGCGTCCAGGCGTTCATCATCATCGGCGGAGTGATTCGCGTGGTTCCGCTCACCGGAATCACGCTCCCCTTCGTCAGCTACGGCGGATCGAGCCTGGTGGCCAACTACGCGATCCTCGCTCTCCTCATTCGCACGAGCGACGCGTCCGCGCGCCGCCTGGGCGAGATTCCCGATCGGCCGACCATCCGCGAACGCTGGGAGGCCCGTCGGGCTCGTCGACACGAACGGGCGCCGTCATGAATCAACGCATTCGACGTCTCGCAATCGCATTGCTGGCCCTCTACGCGATCCTCTTCGTGCAGCTGAACATCATCCAGGTCGGTCGCAAGGCGACCCTCGATGCCGACGCACGCAACACCCGCCTCACCGTGCGCACGTTCAACGATCCGCGCGGAGAGATCACCACCATCGACGGCACGGTGATCGCCGAGTCGGTGCGCTCCGATCCGGGCAGCGAGCATCCGTGGAAGCGCGTCTACTCCGATGGCGAGTTGTACGCCCACGTGACGGGCTACTACACCTTCGCCTACGGGGCCACCCAGATCGAACGGGTCGCGAACGACGTGCTCGCCGGACGCACCGCCGAGCAGCAAGTCAACGGCCTGGCGTCACTGTTCGACGGGGGAAACACCACCGGCACGGTCGTCACCACGATCGACTCGAAGATCCAATCCGCCGCCCGACGAGCCCTCGGTGAACGCGAGGGCTCGGTCGTCGTGGTCGATGTCCGCACCGGAGCGGTCAAGGCGTTGTGGAGCTTCCCGTCCTTCGATCCGAACTTCCTCACCACCGATGACGACGATCTGGCCGGCGACATCATTCGTTATCTGAACGAGGCCCCGGGCGATCCGCTGCTCGCGAACGCGTACCAGCAGCGCTACATGCCCGGCTCCACGTTCAAGATCATCACCACCGCGGCCGCGCTCGACGCGGGCATCATCGGCCTCGACAGCGTCTTCGCCGAGGAGTCCGAGTTCCTTCCGCCCCAGACCACCGACCCGATCACCAACTACAAGAACAAGGTGTGCGGCGGAGACCTGATCGAAGTGTTCAGGCGCTCGTGCAACACGCCGTTCGCCAGAACCGCGCTCGAACTCGGACCGGAGAAGTTGACGGCCGCCACGCAGCGATTCGGGATCGGAGAGTCGCTGCCCTTCGATCTTCCTCGATCAGCCGCCAGCACGTTCGGAACGTCCGACTTCTTCGAGGACAATCTTCCGCTCCTCGCGATCGGCGGATTCGGACAGGGCAACACCCAGATGGTTCCTCTGCACATGGCTCTCGTCGCGGCATCGGTCGCCAACGGCGGCGCGATGATGAAGCCCTACGTCATCGACTCGACACGCGATCACGACGGTCGACTGCTCGATCGCACGCGTCCATCGGTGTGGAAGCAGACCATGACGCCCGAGTCGTCGAAGATCCTCACCCAGCTCATGACCGAGGTGGTCAAGAACGGAACGGCGTCATGCTGCTTCCAACTCGCCAACGGCGTTCAGGCCGCCGCCAAGACCGGAACCGCTCAACTCAACGGCCCCGGCGAACCCGAACGGTCGCACGCGTGGATCGTCGGCTTCGCGCCCGTCGACGCACCGCGCTACGCCATCGCGGTGATGCTGAAGGGAACCAATGCCGAAATCAGCGAAGGCACCGGTGGACGACTGGCCGGTCCGGTGGCCGAAGCGGTCATGGACGTTGCCCTGACCCGCTGATCGCCCACCGATAGCCTTTCCACAGTTATGTCCGACCACGGCAGCGTCATTCTCAACGACCGCTACGAGATGCAGCAGCGCATCGGCCGCGGCGGAATGGCCGACGTCTACCTGGCCCGCGACGTGCTTCTCGATCGCCTCGTCGCCATCAAGGTCCTGTTCCCCGAGTTCGCCACCGATCCGGCCTTCGTCGAACGTTTCCGTCGCGAGGCCCAATCGGCCGCCAACCTCAATCACCCCAACATCGTGAGCGTGTACGACTGGGGTCGGAGCAACAACACCTACTTCATGGCCATGGAGTATGTGCCGGGCCGAACCTTGGCCGATGCTCTGCGCGACATCGGCCCCATCTCGGCCGCCAAGGCCGCCGAAGTCGGGATCGAAGTGGCCGCCGCGTTGTCGTTCGCCCACCGCAACAACGTGGTCCATCGCGACATCAAACCGGGCAACATCCTCATCGGCAGCAACGGCCAACTCAAGGTGGCCGACTTCGGAATCGCCCGTGCGCTCGGAAGCGCGGCCGACACCGGTCTCACACAACACGGTGCCGTCATGGGAACCGCCGCCTACTTCTCACCCGAGCAGGCGCAGGGGGGCCAACCTGACCCGCGCAGCGATCTCTACTCGCTCGGCATCGTCCTCTACGAGATGGTGGCCGGCCGCGTGCCGTTCACCGGCGAGAACACGGTCGCCATCGCTTACAAACAAGTCCACGATCAGCCCACTCCGCTCAACCAGTACGCGCCCGATGTGCCGCGCGCGTTCGAGGCGATCGTCGCCCGGCTGCTCACCAAGGATCCGGCCCGTCGGTATCCGACGGCCGAGGCGGTCCGCGACGACCTGCGCCGCTTCCGCGACGGACTCCCCGTTCAGGCTCTCGCCGCGATCATCAACAAGCGCGACACTCCCGAACCGCCGCCCACCGTCGCCAACGAACCGATTCTTCCGCCGCCCACCGCCACGGCTCCGAAGGCCGACGTGCCGCGAACGAAGATCATGATCAGCGATCGTCCGCCGGGTTTCGATTCGTCGGGTGCGCTCGTCCAACCCGACGAACCGCGCCGTCGAACCGGGCTGATCGTCGGCTCGGTGATCGCCGCGATGTTGATCCTCGCCGGACTCGTGGCTGGCTTGCTCCTCGTCTCGAACGAATCGACGTCCACTCCGTCGATCGAGGTTCCCAACGTCACCGGGCTCACCATCGAAGAAGCGGCGCGAGCCATCGAGAGCTTGGGACTCACGGTCGTGCCCATCGCCGAGGAGAACCCGGGTGTCGATGCCAACATCGTGTGGTCGCAAGATCCTCCCGCCGGCGAACTCGTGGGTGACGACGCGGTGATTCGGCTCGTGTACAACCCGTCGAACACGCCGATCGCGGTGCCGAACCTCACCGGGCTCACCATCGATCAAGCCCGCACGACACTCCTCAATCTCGGGCTCACCATCGGCAACATCACCTACGTGAACGATCCGGGCATCGCCGCCGACACGATCATCTCGTCGACACCGGCGTTCGGCGAATCGGTGCTCGGCGGCGCGACCATCGACCTCACCGTGAGCCAGGGCAAGGGGACCAACCCGGTGCCATCGCTCGACGGCAAGACGATCGACGAAGCGCGCTCCGTTCTCGAAGGCGAACCGTACGAATTCGTGGTCACCGAGATCATCGAGGCGAGCGACACCGTTCCGGTGGGCAACGTGATCCGCACCAGCCCGGTTGCCGGCGCCGAGACGCCCAAGGGTGCGACCATCACCGTCTACGTCTCGAATGGTCGCGCACCCATCAAGGTGCCGCCGGTGGTCGGCCTGCGCGAATCGCAGGCTCGGCCCCAACTCACCGCCAAGGGATTCCTCATCCGGGTCGAATATCAAGAAGTCTCCGCCGACTCGGGTGATGTCGATCGCGTGATCTCGCAGAATCCAGCGGCTGGTACCGATGCGCCGGTGGGCAGCGAAGTCGTCCTCGTCGTCGGCAAGGCGGCCGCACCCACCACCACATCGTCGAGCACCGCGGCCCCCACCACCACCGTCGCGCCGTAACGAACGCGGTTCAGCGGCGCAGGAAGTTCTCGAGCATGCGATGACCGCCCTCGGTCAGGATGCTCTCCGGGTGGAACTGCACACCTTCGATCGGCAAGTCACGATGGCGAACGCCCATGATCATTCCATCGACCGTCGTCGCGGTGACCTCGAGACACGCCGGCAACGACTCGGCTTCGATGACGAGCGAGTGATACCGCGTGGCGGTCAGCGGATTGGGCAGACCGGCGAACACCCCGGTGTCGCGATGCTCGACGTGACTGGTCTTGCCATGCATGAGTTCGGGAGCGCGAATGACGCGGCCGCCAAAGACATGGCCAATGGCCTGATGGCCAAGACAGACACCGAACACCGGAACGCCCGACCGCGCGGCCGGCTCGACGAGATCGCACAGGATGCCGGCATCTTCGGGTCGGCCCGGACCAGGTGAGAGCAAGATCGCATCGGGCTTCGACGCAAGCACCTGGTCGACCGTGAGGGCGTCGTTGCGATACACCGCGGGCTCGGCCCCCAGTTCACCGAGGTAATGGACGATGTTGTAGACGAAACTGTCGTAGTTGTCGATCACGACCACGCGGCGTCGGCTCGGCGTCACCCGTTCAGCCTGCCAGTGGAGCACCGGTTCTCCCCTACACTTTCGACCCGTGGCACCTCCCAAGCGCAAGAACGGCGGTCGCACCACTCCGAAGGGCACCCGGCCCAACGAGGGGCGACCCGCGAATCCCGATCACAACGCGTCCGGCGTGGCGGCGTCGTCCCGGTACACGCCGCCCATCCCGATGGCGGTCAAGGAGAGCCCGCGCTGGGTCCCGATCCTGATGTTCGCCCTCTTCATCGTGGGCGCACTGGTGATCCTGCTCTATTACTTGGGTGCCGTGCCGGGCGGCCGGAGCAACTACTACCTGCTCGTCGGACTGGCTTTCATCCTCGGTGGTCTGTACACAGCCACCAAGTATCACTGATAGCCCCACCTGGCGTTTTGGTGCTATTTCGGTTGTCCACAGACTGTGGACGAAACCGGGGATAGTCACATCGATGTAACTTCCCGGCTACCTGATGACCGTCCGGGCCGGTCAGGTCAGCCGGTCCCGTCAGAGAGCCTCGTCGATCGAGATCTGATCCATCTCTTCCATGCAGTGCCGCGGCGGATCGGGGTCTTCTTCCTGCGCCAGGGTCATCTTCAATTCGAGGCCGCACACCCCGCACCGGTAGCGGACGCTGATGCGCCGCATCTCTCCGGGAGGCGGCGGAGGTGGCAGGGGTTCGGTCATGCTGCGCAGCAGACCGACCCCCACTCTCCAGAGAAAGAAGAAGAGGACGACGGCGCCGATCGCCCAGACGACGGCGCCGAAACTCATCTCAGCCGAGGCGTTCGATGATGGTGGCGTTGGCCATGCCGCCGCCCTCGCACATCGTCTGCAGTCCGTAGCGACCGCCGGTGCGCTCGAGTTCGTGGAGCAGCGTCGTCATCAAACGAGCACCCGAGCAACCAAGCGGGTGACCGATGGCGATGGCACCGCCGTTGGGGTTGACGCGCTCCATGTCGGGGTGGAATTCCTTCTCCCACGCCAACACGACCGAGGCGAAGGCCTCGTTGATCTCGACGACATCCATGTCTTCGAGACGCAACTTGGCGCGCTCGAGCACCTTGGCCGTGGCCGGAATCGGTGCGGTGAGCATGAATCGGGGATCGTCACCGGCCAGGCTGAAGTTCACGAAACGAGCGCGCGGACGCAACCCGAGTGCCTTGGCCTTCTCTTCGCTCATGATGAGAAGAGCGGCCGAGCCGTCGGTGATCTGCGACGAGTTGCCGGCGGTCACGCGACCGCCTTCCTCGACCGGGCGGAACGAGGGCTTGAGCTTGCCTAGGCTCTCCATGCTGGTGTCGCGGATGCCTTCGTCAGCGGTCATGAGATTGCCTTCGGCATCCTTCACCGGGAGGATTTCGCGTTCGAAGCGGCCTTCGCGCGTCGCGCGAGCCGCACGCTCCTGCGACTGGACTCCGAAACGATCCATGTCGTCGCGCGAGATGCCCCACTTGTCGGCGATGAGTTCGGCCGAAATTCCCTGCGGCACAAGACCACCCTGCGGCTGATACCGCTCGCCCACCTTCGGGCCGAACGGGAAACCGAACTTGCCATCGGCCATCGACGAACCCATCGGGACGCGGGTCATGACTTCCACACCGGCGGCGATGACGACGTCGTACGCGCCAGCCATCACACCCTGCGCGGCGAAGTGGGCGGCCTGCTGCGACGAACCGCACTGACGGTCGATCGTGGTGCCGGGAACCGACTCGGGCCAGCCGGCGGCGAGCACGGCGTTGCGCGCCGGGTTGGCGGCCTGCTCGCCGACCTGCATCACACAGCCCATCACGACGTCATCGACGATGGCCGGATCGATACCGGTGTTCCGGATGAGAGCGTTGAGCGTCTCGGCGGCGAGATCGACCGGGTGCCAATCCTTCAACTTTCCGTTGCGCTTGCCGAGGGGTGTGCGAATCGCATCGACGATGACGGCGGTGGTCATGGGAGTCTCCTTGCCTGACGTTGGACTCGAAAGTGAGCCTCGCCAGTCTGCTGGTCGAGCCGGGCAAACGACGAATCAGGCGACGCGGAACGGGTTCGGTCAGGTCCGGAAGGGGGCCACTTTGGCCAGGGCCCGCGACATGGTTCCGACGTCGGTCTCCGACAGTTCGGCGGCGAACTCCCGCTGGATGGCCCGTCGGTACAGGATGTTCGCGTCGCGCCAGACCAGGCGGCCCATGCGCGTGAGACGAATGATCACCGCCCGGTTGTCCTCGTTCGTGGGGGCCGGTTCACGCTGCAGGTAGCCCCGCTCGACCAAGGCGTCGATTCGGCGCGAGAGGCTCGACGGGACCGCCGACAACGCCTCGCACAACTCCTTCACCCGCATCTGGTCGTCGTTGTGGGCCAGCACCGCGAGGAGGTCGAACTGAGGCAACGACAACTGGAACTCGTCGGCCATCTCGGCTTCGATGAGTCGCGAGACGACTTCGGTCGCCGTCTGCATGGCGCGCCACAACGCGATCCGTTCGGCATCGAGCCTCGGCATCGTCCTCCTCCCCGAGTCAAGCCATCGAAAGCGTAACGAAACGCTGGTGCGTTGTCACGAGAAAGTTCCGTTTGCAACGAACGGGTCAGACGGCGAACGACGCCGCGAGAGCACGCGCCTCGTCGATCGTCGCTCGCTCGGCGAGGAGACGACGGAACGGCATCACTTGCTTGGGTCGGCTCACACCGAGCGCCGCCGTGAGTCGACCATCGCGGTGATAGAGCGCCACGAACGCACGGTCATCCGAACCGCCGATCACGACCTCCACGTCGTCGTCGACTTCGGCACGACCCAGGAACTGGATGCGCGACGTGAACTGGTCGCTCCAGAAGAACGGGACCTCGGCGTAGGCCGTCGGTTCGCCGCCGCTGACCGAGGCGACGAGGTTCTTGACTGCCACGGCACCCTGTTCCGATGCGTTGGTCCAGTGCTCCACGCGAACCTCGCGCTCCAGAAGACGGTGCGGCCACCGCACGATGTCGCCAGCGGCGAACACTCCCGGTGCGCCGGCGAACAAGAACTCGTCGCACACCACACCGTCGCGGATGGTGAGTCCCGATCCTTCCAACCACCCGGTGGACGGCGCCACACCCACGCCCACGACCACGACGTCGGTCGGAACGATCTCGCCCGTCGACAATCGAACACCGCCCACTCGACCATCGTCGGCGGGTGTCAGTTCGGCCACGCTCACACCGCACCGAATGTCGACGCCGTTGTCGGCGTGGACGAGAGCGGCCCGACGTCCCATCGCCGAACCGAGCCCGCGCATCATCGGTGCTTCGGCGCCCTCCAGGACGGTCACGTCGCAACCCTTCGCGCGCGCGGTCGCGGCCACTTCCAATCCGATGAAGCCTGCTCCGATCACCACGACACGGCGGCCCGGATCGAGTTCGGCGCGAAGCGAGAGCGAATCGGCGAGGGAACGCAACGTGTGCACACCGGGCCAGTCGGGTTGCCCGGGCAGACGACGGACGGCGGTACCGGTCGCGATGACGAGACCGTCGTACTCGAGAGTGCGCCCCGACGCGAGAGTCACCGCACGATTCGCGGTATCGAGCGACACCGCACGATCGCCGAGCACCCATTCGGCCCGCAGACCTTCGAAGTCGTCGGGGCGTCGCAAACGGATGCGGTCGGGTTCCCATTCACCGGCCAACAGTTTCTTCGACAACGGCGGTCGGTCGTAGGGCATTTCGTCTTCGTCGCTCACGAGAGTGAGCACACCCGACCAGCCAACCTGGCGCAACGTTTCGGCGGCGCGAAGTCCGGCGAGTGACGCACCCACGACGACGACGCGCTCGAGCGAACCCATGACGACACGATGCCACGATCGTCGAGATCGCGTGGAATCCGATGATCGCCGACCACGCGACCAACAAGAATGGAGTGGTGCATCCATGGCCGACGATCGACGACCCGGCCGACCCTCGTCTGGCCGACTACATCGGGTTGACCGACCGCGACATCGTGCGTCGTCACGAGGCCGATCGATTCTTCATCGCAGAAGGACCCGAGGTGGTGCGCCGCCTGGTGGCCAGTGGTCTGCCCATTCGTTCGATCGTGTTGGCCCCGAATCGCGTCGACGACATGGCCGCCGCACTCGATGGTGTCGATGCGCCCGTCTTCGTCGCCGAGCGGGCCGTGATCTCTGCGGTGGCCGGATTCGACCTCCACCGCGGAGTCATCGCATCGGCTGCGCGCCCCGTGCCACCGAGCCTCGACGATGTTCTGGCTCGACCCACTTCACACGGCCGTCCGCACCGCCTGGCCGTCCTCGAGGGTCTCAACGACCACGAGAACCTCGGAGCCATCGCTCGTTCGGCCCGAGCTTTCGGGATCGATGCCCTCGTCCTCGATCCGACCTGCGCTGACCCGTTCTACCGGCGGACCATCCGCGTGTCGATGGGCGAGATCCTCTTCCTTCCCGTCGTGCGTTCGTCGATCGCCGACGTCATCACGGCGGTGCGCCGCCATGGCGGTACCTCGCTCGCACTCACACCCGATCGATCCGCACCGAGTCTGGCGACGATCGACGTCCGGATTGATCGACCGCTCGCTCTCGTTCTCGGCAGCGAGGGTTTCGGTCTCCACGCGACGACTCTCGACGCCTGTGATTCACGAGTGCGCATTCCGATCGCCTCCGATGTCGACTCGCTCAACGTGGGCCATGCGGCCGCGGTGGCGTTCGCAATCACGCATCGCTCCGCATGACACACTCGTCGTGATGAAGCGGTTCGTCGTGCACTCGATCCTGTTGGCCGCTGCACTTCTCGTACCCTTTCACACGCTTGACGCTCGAGCGTCGATCCCACCCGAGCCATCACCCTTGCGACTGGCCGATGATTCGCAGTCCGATGCCGGACTCTTCCATCTCATCGGGCCCGAAGTTCCGACCGACGCCGACCACGTTCGGTATCGCAATGCCGACAAGTCCATTCAGGTCGGCCTGGTGCCACACGAGCCCGGGCCGCTCGATCTGTGGCTCCGCGCGCCGGCACCGTTCGGGTCGACCATCACGCTCGTGGTCGAGGCGATGTCGGGTGACGACACGGTGGTGAAGAGTCTGGGCCGCATCACACTGCTCACCGGAAATCGCCTGCTTCCACTGCCCGCCGATTCGGGATCAGGGCGACGCATGGTGATCGACATCACCGCACAGCAGGTGTGGCTGGTCGAATCGAGTGGTCGTGTGGCATCCACCTTCCTCATGTCGGGTCGACGCCGTCCGACCGAATCGGGTTACGAGTTGCGCGGTCGCTTCCGCGTCTATTCGAAGAGCGAGCGACTGTGGACTCCCGAAGGTGCTTCCGGACGTTTCATGGTGCGCTACCAGCGCACGGTGTCGAGTGTGGGCACGCACGGCATCCCGAGTGTTCGCAACCAACTCGTGCAGAGCATCGACGACCTGGGCTGGCCGTTGTCCGACGGCTGCGCCCGCCTGGCGTTCAACGACGCCAAGCGCGTGTACGGATGGGCCGGTGTCGGCACCGTCGTCGTCGTGGTCGGACGCTGACGTCCGCGGGTGCCCGGCTCAGCCGGCGTGCCGCGCCTTGTGGAGCTGGCGGGCCTTGACCACGTCGAAGTAGTCGGAATCGAGGGTGAACAAGCCGTCGCGCAGGGTGTGCAGAGTCCAACCGGGGAACGACCCGTTCGGAACGTGGCACGTCCACTGCGACCACGCCACGGTCTCCTCGCCACCGCAATCGTCGAGCGTGAACGTGACTCCCTCATCGGGCATCTCGGTTTCCATGCGACGCAGATACGCGCTCACCGCGGCGTGGCCTTCGAACACTCCGTAGACCTGATCGGTGAACACCGAGTCGGGAGCGAAGAGTGCGGCCAGTTCGCCGTAGCGCGCCGAGGTCTGCAACTCCCAGAAGCGGCGAACCAAATCGGCGGCCGGTCCACCCGCACTCGTGCCCTTGTTCTCGGCGGCCGCGAAACCCAGGTCGGGAGCGCGGTCGGGACGGATGCGGCGGTACGCAGCCGAGTCCACGTAGTCGGCGGCGAAGCACACCTTGCCGTCACGGAGCCGATACAGGCTCTGGCCCTTGATGGGATGCTCCACACCGTCGACGGGCACCACCATCTCCCAACGCGACCATCCGACGTGCGAATCGGCCCTGGTCTCCCAGTTGGCGAAGTACACGCCCATCTTCGGAATGATCCGCTCCATCTCGCCCATGAAGTCGGCGATGGCCGCCTTGCCGCGCTGGGCGCCGGCGAAGGGATCGCAGTACACCGCGTCGTCGGTGAACAACTCGACGAGCCTCGTGTACTTCTGGTCGTCCTCGACCGAGCCGAATCGCTGGATGATGTCGTGCGCCGTCCCCATGGGCGCACCGTACAGAGTGGAGACGATGGGACTCGAACCCACGACCCCCTGCTTGCAAAGCAGGTGCTCTAGCCAGCTGAGCTACGTCCCCGAAGGGCTTCCTCAGGTTAGCCGTCGACCACGGTGGCGCGCCTCCACTGACGACCGCTCCGAACGACGGACCTACTGTTCACATCATGACGACGACTGGCCTGCCCGGCGGACGACCGCCCCGCTTGAAGTTCGGAACCTTCCTCGCTCCGCATCACCCGGTGGGTGAGAACCCCACCCTCCAGTTCCAGAGCGACATCGAGTTCGCGGCCCACCTCGACCGTCTCGGCTTCGACGAGTTCTGGTGCGGCGAGCACCATTCGAGCGGCTGGGAGATGATCGCATCACCCGAGATGTTCCTGGCCGCCGCCGGACAACGGACCTCCAACATCATGCTCGGCACCGGTGTGGTGTCGCTGCCCTATCACCACCCGTTCAACGTCGCTCAGCGCATCGTGCAACTCGACCACATGACCAAGGGTCGCGCGATGTTCGGAACCGGCCCGGGCGCGCTTCCGAGCGACGCCTGGACCCTCGGCATCGACCCGCTCGTGCAGCGCGATCGCCAGGACGAGGCGATGGGCGTGATCCTGCGCCTCCTGCGCGGCGAGGATCGCTTCACCCACGAGAGCGATTGGTTCACGCTGCGCGATGCACAGCTTCAGCTCCTCCCGGTGCAGGACCACATTCCGGTCGCCACCGCCTCCACCCTGTCGCCATCCGGAATGCAGATGGCCGGCAAGTACGGCTGCGGAGTCCTGTCGATCGCGTCGAACAGCACCGCTGGTCTCGCCGCGCTGCCCACGCAGTGGTCGTTCGCCGAGGAGTCGGCGACCAAACACGGCCAAACCGTCGATCGACGCAACTGGCGAATCCTCATGAGCTGGCACATCGCCGAGACCCGCGAGCAAGCGCGCAACGAGGCCGTCGATGGCCTGCAGCGCTGGCACAACGAATACAACGTGTGGACCCTCGGTCGTCCCGGCGCGCAACACGTCGACGACAAGTGGGCTCTGCTCGACCAGACCGTGGGCGGCGGAGTGGCCGTCGTCGGAACGCCCGACGATCTCGTCGCCGCCATTCGCAACCTGCAGCAACTCACCGGCGGCTTCGGCGTGGTTCTCGGCTTCGCGCACGACTGGGCCAACCGCGAGAACACCCGTCGCTCATGGGACATGGTCGCGCGGTACGTGATCCCCGAGATCAATCGCACCACCGAGCGTCAGCGCGCGTCGATGAAGTTCCTGAACGACAATCAGGCCGCGCTGATGGCTGGTGCCGGTGCGGCCGTGATGCAGAAGATCATGGCCGACGAACGCGCATCAGCCGAGTTGGTGACGATGATGCAACAGATGCAGACGGCGCAGGACGACCGTTCGACGACGTTCCGTCCCGGTGGCGGAGTCCGCGAGGACCAACTTCCCACATCAGCAGGCGAGTGACACGAGGGTCGTCATGCACGTCGACGTGATGACCACCCCGCTACCACTGGCCCAGATCGGGCCGTTCGCCCGGCGGGTTCGGGACGCGGGCTTCTCCGGACTGCTATTCACCGAAGGCGGACGCACGGCGTACCTCAACGCCGCCGTCGCCTCGCAAGCGGCACCGGGGTTGACGTTGTCCACCGGAGTCGCGGTCGCCTTTCCACGCAGTCCGTTCGTCACGGCCGCCACCGCGTGGGAGTTGCAGGAATCGACGGGTGGGAACTTCCGGCTCGGCCTCGGTACTCAAGTCAAGACGCACATCGTTCGTCGGTACGGCATGACCTTCGATCGTCCCGGACCGCGTCTTGCCGATTACGTCACCGCGGTGAAGGCCTGCTTCGATGCATTCCGCACCGGACGCCTCGACCATCACGGCGAGTTCTACGACCTCGACTTCATCACACCGCAGTGGAGTCCGGGTCCGATCCGCGTCGACGATCCGAAGGTCGACGTCGCGGCGGTGAATCCGTGGATGCTCGAGATGGCGGGACGGGTCGCCGACGGTGTGCACGTTCATCCGATCGGCGAGCCCGGATACCTGCACCGTCATGTCGTGCCGAGAGTGGCAACCGGGGCCGGCGCCCGCGGTCGCTCGGCCGACGACATCTCGGTGATCGTTCCGGTCATGACGATCGTCGGCGACACTGAGGCCGAGCGAGTCGCCGATCGCGACCTGGTTCGCTCGAGCCTGAGCTTCTACGGCAGCACGCCCAACTACGCATTCATCTGGGACGAAGCCGGCTTCGAGGGCACCACCGCCCGCATCCGCGAGAAGCAGAAGGCGGGCGATTTCGCGGGTATGGCGCAGCAGATCACCGACGATCACATCGCGACCTTCGCCACCGAGTCGACGTGGGACGGACTGGCCGATGCGCTCGTGGAGAAGTACGAAGGTCTCGCCACTCGAATCGTTCTCTACAACGCGTCGCGCAGCCCCGAACGCTTCGAGCGCCTCGGCGAAATCGCACGGGACATCGTCCGCCGTACCTCCTGAGCCCATCGGTAGCCTGCCCCCATGGCCGGCGATCTGATCTACGCATTCCGCATCATGCGCCTGCCGCTGCTCGACGCCGGCGGGGCCAGCATCGGTCGCGTCGACGACATCGTGGTCGTTCCGGGTCGCTCGGGTTCGTCACCTCGCGTGGTGGGTTTCACCGCGACCAGCCAACGGCGGCGCATCTTCGTGAACGCCGGCAAAGTGGCCGAGATCGGCGACGAAGGCGTTCGCCTGCGGTCATGGGACATCGACCTCAACCCGTTCAAGCAGAAGAAGGGTGAGCGACTCCTCGGTCGCGACGTCATCGATCGGCGCATCAACGGAGAGACCGTCACCGACGTGGCCTTGCGTTGGCGTTCCGACTCCCGTTCGGGCGGCTGGGACATCAGCCAGGTTCGTCTCGCCAAGCGCACCGCGCTGCGACGTCGGCCGAGTCATCGCCTCGTCGAATGGACCGAGGTGGGTCACCTCTTCGCCGCGACCACCGAGATGGCCGCCGAAGCCGCCCGTCTCCACGACATGCACCCGACCGATGTGGCCACCGTCGTTCGGTCGCTGCCCTTGGCCCAGCGGCGCCAACTCGCCGACGCCATGGACGACGATCGATTGGCCGATGTGCTCGAAGAATTGCCTGAGGCCGAGCAGGTGGGTCTCATCCAGGGTCTCGACATGGAGCGTCTCATCGCCGTGCTCGACGAGATGGAAGTGGACGACCTGGCCGACCTCCTCGCCGAGTTGCCCGGAGACCAGCGGACCAAGATCCTCGAGGCGATGGACGACGAGGACGCCGACATGATGCGTCGTCTCCTCTCCTACGAGGAGGGCACGGCCGGCGGTCTCATGACTCCGGAGATCATCGTCCTTGGGCCCAAGTCCACCGTGGCCGAAGCGCTGGCCCAGGTACGCGACCCTGAGTGGCTGGTCTCGATCGCGGCGCAAGTGTTCGTGTGCCGGCCCCCGTACAAACCACCCACCGGGAAGTACCTCGGTGTGGTTCACTTTCAGCGACTCTTGCGCGAGCCCCCCAGCATGGAACTCGGCAAGTGCCTCGAGACCGAACCAACCATCACCCCCGACATCAGCGACCGTGAGGTCGCCGAGCGTCTGGCCTCGTACAACATGCTGTCGATCGGCGTGTGCGACGAAGCCGGTCGTCTGCTCGGAGCCATCACGGTCGATGACGTTCTCGACCGAACACTGCCGACGGGCTGGCGACAGCGGCGACGACAGGAAACACCCAGCCGCATCGGCTGAGGCGCGACAACAGATGTAACGAACACCCCCATCACGAAGACACCGAGGGAAAGGAGGCGTCATGAAGAATCGAGCTCGACTCGCCGTTCCGCGTCAGCGCCGCCGCCTCGGGTACCACTACGACCCGGACGCCTTCGGACAGTTCTCCGAATCGATCGCCCGCACTCTCGGTACCGCCCGCTTCCTCGTGTGGCAGTCGGGTGTCATCGCCGTCTGGATCGCCTACAACCTCGTCGTTCCCGAGTCGTGGCGCTTCGACCCCTGGGGTCGCGGTCTCGTGCTCCTCACGTTGCTCCTCTCGTTGCAGGCGTCGTACGCCGCGCCGTTGATCCTGCTTGCACAGAATCGGCAAGAAGCGCGCGACCGCGCCCAGACCGAACTCGATCGCAAGGTGGCCGAGCGCACCCAGGCCGACACCGAGTTCCTGGCCCGCGAGATCGCAAGCGTGCGCATGTCGCTCACCGACGTGGCCACCACACAAGACGTGCGGGATCTCGTCGACCTCGACGAGTTGCGGCAGAAGGTCGACTACTTGACCGAGGTCGTGGAGAAGTTGGCGGCGCGGCTCGACCGCGAGCACTGACCACATCGGCCCATCAGGTCGAGGCGATGCCCGATGAGGGTGAAGCCGGCCTCGGCGATTGCCGGTGAAACACCGTCGTTGAGTAACCGCTCGACATCTTCGGGCACGTCGATGTCGACCACCTTGCCGCAATCGACGCACACGAGGTGGTGATGATGGCCCTTCAGATCCTCGGCCAATTCGAACGCCGCCCGCTCGCCGGTGGTGAGAACCTTCACGACCACGCCGGCTTCTTCGAGCACCGACAGATTGCGGTACACCGAACTCTGCGGAAGGTCGCTGGCCGCCGCGGTGATCTCGGTTGTCACCAATGGATGGACCGCCGACGACAGGATCTGCACGAGTTTGCGACGACCGGTGGAGTAGCGCTGATCGATGGCACGGAGACGTTCGCCCGCCACATCGTGCACGTCGCGCCGTGTCTGGCTCATGGCTCGAATGTACAACCGAAGAACTCATGGCGCTTGCAGTGCCGCCCGACGGACGTACCGATCAGTCAGGGGGTCGTCGGCATCGATGACCACACCGAGCCATCGATCCAGGTCGTATTCGAGAATCGAGCGCCACTGAAACTGTTGCGCCAGTTCGCCGAGAGGGTCGAGCCCGTGAAGTCCGCGCCACTCAAGTCAGCCCCTTGGAAATCCGCATTCGACAGATCTGCCCTCAACACCTTCGACTGTTGAAAGTTGGCGCCGACGAAGGACGCATTCCGAGCATAAGCACCGGTCAGATCGGCGTTTTCGAAAGTGGACCACGAAAGGTCAGCGGAGTCGAGGCGTGCATCGCGAAGATTGACGCGAATCGTCATATTGTCGACGTACGCATCGAAGTTCGATGCCCGCAATCGGGCTCCGGTCAACGTCGCTCCTTCGAGGTTGGCTCCGTTGAAGTAGACCCATCCCCCATTCGTCTGCGACAAATCGGCGCGACGAAGATTGGACGAGGCAAAGTTCAGGCTCATGATGAACGCCCCGGCGAGATTCACGCCTTCCAGGTTCGAACGGGCCGCCCGAGCAGTCGAGAGGTCACGCCCGGCGAGATTCAAACCTCGCAGATCCGAGTTGGAGAGTTCCCCGCCCGGACGAATTTGTTGCGCAGAAGGTGGACTCATGGTCGATGAGGGACTCGACACGAACCGTGGATCGTTGACCCAATACCGCTTGCCCGCCACCAAGACGCACACTTGTCGTTGATTACTCGACGTGCGTGTCGCCCCCGTCCGGCTACATGTGGTCGACGAGGGCCGAGGTGCTGCCTCGGTAGAGACCGAGTTCGTGAGCACGAACAAAGTGGTCAGGAGCAGGAAGGGACGACGGAACCGCATGTTCACCTCATGAAGATTGGTCATTGAATGAAGAGAGGACTCTGAGAAAGATCTGCGCAGCCTGGCGGAACATTCCCCCAGTAATTCCGCCGACTTGGATCGAGGCGTACATTGCCCTTGGCTCTCGCGTGCATGATGTCTTCCACGACCGACGAATGTCCATAGCCATCGGTCTCCGGAGCCGATTGACAGACCGCTCCCAGGGAGTGGAAGAGTTCGTGAAGAGCAAGGAGGCCCCAGGACAAAGCGGTCGAGGTCGACTCCGTCCATTTCGCGTCGGAGCAGAAGCGGCCGTTCACCTCGAGATTGAGGAGCACCGACTTTCCCTGTCCTGCACCCCCGCACAGTACGAAATCACGCAATCCACCGGAATAGAAGAACATGTATGTCTTGTCCGGATCGATTCGGCCGATCGAGCGGAGGTGCGCGTAGAAATCCTGATCGTTCGGACACGGAACCTTGGAGCAGTCCTTTCCGGTCTGCAACTCGAACTGCGGAGGAAGAGGCAAGTAGGTCACATCGATTCGACCCTTGAAGGTGTCGAGTCGAAGACCCTTCCCGGATTCCCGTCTCAGCCACTCATCGGCATGCCGAAGTGACCGCTCGATGTCTCCGCTGGTGTCGTACATCATGTCGGTGGCGCCGTTTCGTACCACGTACACCGCATGAATCTGAGGTCCACTGATGTCATCGGGGCGGTCGTAGCTGCTCCTGAGGAGCGTGCGTCCCGATTCGCGATCCAAAGGAAGATCGTCCCAAAGAGGGTGTCTGGAGATGTCGCTGTTGCAGGCACCCAATGACGCCAACTTGTCCGACGTGATGTGGAAGTACAGATCGTTGCGGACGTCGAACCTCGGGGCTTTGTCGTTCCAACGCCCGGCCATGAATGAATCAGCCAGGGGGTCATTGGGCTCTGCCAGATCTCGCAAGAACCCACCACGAATCTCCCAGGCTTTCGACTCGTCGAGAACCCCCGGAATCTTGACCGGCTCACCGTCTTTTGGAGTCTGCGCATACGAGCACCCTGGGAGCACTCGCATCCATTGGGCGATGTGGTCGATGAAAGGACCCTGGTTGTTCACCCACTGGTGCTGAAGGTTGACGGCGGCGGTGGCCGGATATCGACCCCGGTCATTGAGAGCCCGACAAGACCTCAGATCGTCACCGACGGTGGCGACACCGATGATCGGAATCCCGTCGTTGATCGCATCGATCATCGACCGGCATGAGCCAGCACCGGCGCCGGTTCGACCGTAGGCCCCGGCCGGAGCTTCGAACACGAGCAAGTAGAGCCGACCGCTCTTGAAATCCCGAACCACGGAATCTTGAAAACTCGCTGCGGTGGGTCCAATCCACCATCCGGCGCGAGCCAGTTCGGCTTGGAACTTGCTCATTCCATTCCTGAAAGCACCCCCGGACTCGAGAGCCGAGAAATAGGTCTGATACCAATCGGTCTTTGTGGACTGAAAGGTCATGTAACCGACATCGAGTGCACCCTGGAACGTGTCGAAACGAAGTCCGAAGCCCCCGTTCTGTCGAGCCCAAAATTCGTTGGCCGCAAAGACGGCCTGGGAGATTTCTCCGGTCGTGTCACGTCGAAGATCGGATGCGAATGATGGGACGACATAGATCACCTTCACCTGCGCCCGTTCCACGCGATCGTCGGGGCGGTCGACGGCCGAGCGCGGAAGCGCACGAGTGAATGTGGCGAATTCATTGGCGAGGGGATCGACGACCACTGGTCGCTGAGGGGTCGTCACGGCCGGAGTAGAAGAGCGACGGGGAGTTGAGGTGTTGACCCAAACGCGACGGCCAGCGACCAAACGGCAGGTCTGTTTGGTTCGACCAACCGAGCGTGTGGCACCCAGGCGGCTGCACGTCGCCGCACGGACCAATGATGATCCGTTGCTCATCGCCGCCGAGCGAGAGTCACTTCCTACGGGATGCGCGACTCCCTGACCACCGCCAACCTGGGCAAACATCGAGACCCCCACGACCGCGAGAAGTGCGACGGCGAACCGGCTACGGGCACTCCTCCGGCCCCGGTCAGAAGATCCTGGTGTTGTCGACGACAAGAAAAGTCTGTTCACGACAGCCTCCTTCGAACTCCAACGTCGACGAGTTCATCCGCGTGACAGCGGGCCGCGGATCTCGGGAGAAGGTCGTCAATTTCGAGATCCAACATACTCCTGAACGACGACACCCCGTTGGATGACTGCTGTCACCAACGCCTCGTCGTCGAGACGTCCGTCGCCGAGAACCACCACCCCGTGCGGAGAGTTCGCTCCACGACCGATTACCTGATCGGCCACCGACGCGGCGACAGCAGCCGTGACGACCGCGGTTCGCTCGGCGATACCGGCCACTTCGGTGACGCGCTGGCCGTTCTTCGACCCGCGGATCTCGACGCGCAGACCACCGAGCCCGCCCTCGGCATGGGGCGGAGACATCATGGGCAGTCGGGCGGTGAGGCGATCACGGCGCGTGGCCGACACTCGCGCGCTGATGCGTTTCGCGGCGGAGAAGGCCCGTTGCAGAACGATCGGATCGGCCAGTTCGGCGCGATAGCAGTCCTTGCCTCCGATGGGTTCGGGGAACCACAGAAGCTCTCGGCCCGAGCCACCGGGTCGTTCGATCCATTCGCCGTCGTGCCAACCGAGCGCGTCTCCGCCGAGAGCTTGATGGTGCTGACGCGCACATGCCGGCCCGCCCGTGCCGTGGAAGGCCACATGGATCTCGTCGACGACATCGACGCGACGTGCCAACTCGGCTACCAATAAACCCGACATCCCCGGGCTCGCCGCCGCCCCCACCACGACGGTTCGGTTCAAGCGTCGACAATCGTCCTCAAGAGACAGCATCGCATGAACGTCGTCGGGGTCGTCGGTGGTGGAAATGACATTCACTCCACGACCGATCAACTCCCGCGCGATGGCTCCGTGCGGCGTTGGTCCGCACAACACCGCGGCGGCCACGCGATCACCGGAGATGTCGTCGACGTCGAAGACGCGTTGCGCACCCGGTGCGCCTTCCACGTCTCCGAGAACGAACGGGTCGTGAACGACCACATCGAATCCGGATGACGTGAGTTGGTGAGCGACTCGTGAGCCGACGGCTCCGAGGCCGACGACGGCGCAGGGTGTCACGAACGAGGCCGCGACAATTCGCGCCATCCGCCGCGCTCGGGGGGGACACCACCACGACCACGCACGCGGATGGCGGCGGCGATGATTCCGGCGAACGACAGAGCGGCCATGGCGCGACGCAACATCTTCACGGTCAGGAACCTACCGAGGATCGCACTGAATGACCATACGGGATTGGATTCCGGAGATCGAGACCACCGTCCGGCGCGGCGTGACATAATTCGACTCGTGAGTATCGAAGACTGGGCGAAAAGTGCTGGCCTGCCCATGATCGATCTCGGTGGCGCCTTCAACGCGCCCCCCGGCTACACCTCGGTCGATCTTCAGGACGCCGACGTCAACTGCGACATCCGCCGCGGCCTGCCTTTCGAATCCTCGACCATTGGCGTCGTTCGCGCTGCAGATTTTCTCGAACACATTCCGCACTGTGCGGACTCGTCATGTCTCCACAAGATGCCTTTCTGCACCGTAGGAATGATGAACGAGATTCACCGGGTCTTGGCTCCGGATGGATGGTTCTTTTCGTACACGCCCTCCTCCGATGGGAGAGGAGCTTTCCAGGATCCCTCACATTGCTCGTTCTGGAATCCGAACTCGTTCTGGTACTACACCCAGACTCACCAGCGTCAGTACGTGCGACATCTGTCCGCCAACTTCCACGCCGAACGCGTGTGGCAGGAGTACCCCTCGCCATGGCATGAGCAAAACCACATCCTGTACGTCGGCGCTCTCTTGAGGGCAGTCAAGGACCGCAATTGATCCATGGGTTGCGTACGTGTCACCGTATGGAAATCTCGTCCGCGTCGATGGAACGTCGCGCGACCTGAGCTTGTCTCCCGTCTCCGCGACCTCTTCCTGCGGAGATCATTCGAAGGAGCTATAGCCCCAGCAGGTAAGAACCCTATCGGCGGGTCCGACCCACCCTCAACCGAGCCAGGATCGACTAGTCCGACCACCCCGGAGGAAACACGGAGTTCGGATCCGAGGGGCTGAGGAACACC
>NBNI01000004.1 GCA_004379135.1 Acidimicrobiales bacterium mtb01 | reverse complement strand
GAAAGACGTGTCGTGGTCCGCCAGCGATGACGGACAACCGACCCGCCGGTGAAGTTGCGTCAGCTTCGAAGTCGGGAATGGTCGTAGCGCGAGCAGTCTCCGCCTGATGGACGGGGGTTCGATTCCCCCCAGCTCCACCCAAGTTCAGGTTGACCCCATCCCCACAACCGTTCGGTTGACCGACCCCAGCGCATCGGAAACCGATCCATCACGGCAACTTGGCGAGAGCAGTTTCGAGAATCTCTCGCAACATCGACTCGTCCACGGTGGGTTCGAGATCGCCCAAGTAGACGTCGGCCAGAGTCAGACCGACGAGCACCGAGTCCTTGCGCACGATCGCGCTGTACACGTTCCACATCCCGCCGCCTCCGGCCTCCTGAATTCGATACAGCACGGCCACGCCCTCATCACCTACGTCCCCGAGGGGCACCTGAACCGCGGTTCCGGGCCCTTCCTCTCCGGCCGGAATGTCGCCCAGACACGCGATGAAACCCTCGCGAAGCCGATCCAGCAGAAGCGAGAGTCGGCTCGACAGTCCCGACATCAGGAATTCCTGCACAAACACGATGCGCCCCTCGCGATCGAACGGAGGATCAATCGGGTCGTCGACGTCTTGGTTGAACTGTCGGAACGCTTCCCAACGCAGATCGTCGGTGGCGCTCTTCGCTTCCCGACTGGCTTGCTCGCAGAAGTCGACCGATGGAAGCAACTCGCGCTGCTCGTCACTGACGACTCCCGACGGATCGAGGCCTCCATCGTCAGGGCCGAAGTCGACCTTCCATTCGCCCGGCAAATCATCGGCGGCGAGGAGCGACTTGGCGAGTTCGTTCGCCGAGTGGCTTCGAACCGTTCCACAACCCGCGAACAACCACGAGAGTACGAACAGAACGATCACACCTACGATCCACCATCGGGGTTGGAGGCGACGAGTCACCTCCGAATACTCAGCTCAGCGGGGGCGAATCACCCCGCACAAGAACGAATCAGTGACGGATTCGGCTCAACCAGGCACGGACCTTCGGCCGACTTCCGCCCGATGCCGGCGCCAACCCTGGAACCCCGTGGTCCCGAACACGATCATCACCAACGGCACCACGATGAGCAGCATTCCGCGGTACAAGTCGGGAGCCGAACCGTCCCCGGACTCCATGACGAGATACACGACATAAGCCACGTAGAAGACTGCGAGCAATGCTCCCTCCCACTTCTTGATCATGAAACCGTTCCAGCAGATGGGAAGGAGAATCAACGTCGCGGCCACCATCACGGGGAAGTCGAGTCGAATGACCTCGCTGTTCACGGGGATCCCGTTGTCCGATACCACCGCCGAGGCGCCGAGGACCCCCAGAAGGTTGAAGATATTCGAGCCGACGACGTTCCCGACCGCGATATCGCGCTGGCCGCGAACGGCGGCCATCACCGACGTGGCCAACTCGGGCAGAGACGTGCCGACCGCGACCACCGTGAGACCGATCACCAACTCGCTGACCCCCAGAGAAGTCGCGATTTCGGTTGCCGAGTCGACGAGAAGTTGCGAGCCGAGAACCAATACGCCCAGGCCGGCGACCACGAGGAAGATCTGGAACGGCAGCGACCGGAGGAACGTCCGACCCTCTACCGCATCGACCGCGTCCTGATACTCCTTCTCCACCGCCCGTGATTCGCTTCGGAGCGCCTGTCGAAGCAACCAGGCGGTGTAGGCAACGAGTCCGAGGAAGAGCAAGACCCCTTCGAGCCGACTCACCGAATCGTTCAGGATCAACACGTACCCGATCGCCGAGACGAGGATCAACAACGGAATGTCGAACTTGAGCAGACGCTGCTCGATGGACAGACCGCTGATTGCCGCGGACAAACCAAGAATGAGAAGGATGTTCACGGTGTTGCTTCCAACGACGTTGCCGAGCGCGATATCAGCGGTTCCAGACAAGGCACCACTGACCGACACCGCGAATTCGGGCGCGCTGGTTCCGAACGCGACCACGGTGAGGCCGATCACAATGGGGGCGACGCCCAACTTGGTGGCCACGGACGACGCACCTCGGACCAGGAACTCGGCCCCGACCACGAGACAGACCACGCCGACAACAAGCCACAGGACGGTGAAGAAATCCATTGGTCGAAACTACTTTCCGCCGACCGAGCGGCCGAACATGTGAGCACCGATCGGTGCGGTGACGAGTTGTAGCACAACGATGACGACGACCTTCGTGACGTTGCTCACATCGGTGAGTTGCAGCGCGGAGCCGATCGCACACATGGAGACGCCGAGAGTGGCCGGCTTGGTAGTGGCGTGCATGCGCGACCTCGTTCCAGAGAATCTGTGCAGAGCCACCGAGGCAATGAGCGCGAGCAGAGCTCCGCCGATGAACATCGCCGTCGCGATGACATCGAGAACGCCGTCGATCAGGTCGCTCACTGCTCCTCCCCCGCACGCGCCTCGATGAAACGGGCCACGGTGATCGAAGTGAGGAAACCGATGAGTCCGAGCAGCAGGGCCAGATCGAGCGGCAAGCCATCATCGCCGCGGGCCGCCGTGACCAGGAGCGCACTCGTGATGATCGCCGTCAGCAGGTCGAAGGCGACAGCGCGATCACCGAGCGTGCTGCGTCGGACGATCCGGAACACGGTGATCAGCGCCGCGAGCATGAAGATGCCCAGGGCGATCGCTTCGACAATTTTCACGTCCAGCTCCTTTCACGCACGGCATCGGCGACGCGACGTTCGAGGTCGAGTATTTCGGCGCGGAAGACGTCCGGGTCGACCGCACCGAGCACGTGAACCTGCAACTCCAACGACTCGGCGTCGAGTTCGAGGGTCATCGTTCCGGGAGTGAGTGTGATCGCATTGGCGACGATCGCCCCCACGAAGACCGATCCCCGCTCCAACCTGACCGTCTGGACCGAAGTGGTGGTTCGTTCCGAGGTGGGAGACAGGACTGCCCACGCCACCCGGGCACTCGACTTCACAAGACTGAGCGCGACGAAGGCGATCAGTCGCAGGGCATTCCACGGGCGCACCTGGTAGGTGGAGCCGGAGCGCTCGGCGAACATCCATGTCACGAGCGCGACAGCAACCACACCGGAGACCAGATTCGCCACCGAGAAGTCGCCCCACAGGGCGATCCAGAGCACCAGGAGCACGATCGAGCGGGGTATCACGACGACCTCACCGCAGCGACGTATCCCGCGACATCGAGAAGTTGCTCGGCGGCCTTGGTCGCGAACTCGTACAGCGGACCCGCCGCGAACGCGATCGCCAACGAGAAGAGGACGATCGCACCAGTGGAAACACCCATCGTCTTCTGGTGGCGCAACACACCCGGGATCGACGCCTTCTCCACCGGCGACACATCACCCCAGAACACACCGACCCAGATCTTCACCATCGAGACCAAGGTGAGCAGGCTCACGACGAGTGCGACCGCGATACCGATCCACTGCGCATCGGATACACCCGCTCGTACGATCGCGAACTTGGCGAGGAAACCGGAGAACGGAGGCAAGCCGGCCAGGCTCAGCGCCGGGACGAGGAAGAGAGCGGCCAGAATCGGCGATCGACGCGCGAGACCACTCACCTCTTCGGATGAACTGCTTCCCGAATCACGGGCGACGATCCCCTCGACCAGGAACAACGATGTCTTCACGGGGATGTGATGGATGAGATAGAAGATGGTCGCGGCGATCGCCGCCACTCCGCCGATTCCGAGGCCGAAGATCATGTAACCGATCTGCGACACGATGTGGAACGAAAGGATTCTCTTCATGTCGCGGTGCGAAATCGCTCCGAGCACACCAACGAGCATGGTGGCGGCACCGATCACGATCACCAGGTCGGAGAGTTCGCCGGGGAAGAGCAAGGTCTGAGTACGAATGAGGCAGTACACGCCGACTTTGGTCAACAAGCCGGCGAACACCGCGCTCACCGAACTCGGTGCGGTGGGATACGAGTCGGGCAGCCAGAAGAAGAGAGGGAACACGGCCGCCTTGATCCCGAAGGCCACGAGCAGGAGAAGGTGCAGACCCATGCGCACCCCATCCGGGAGTTCGGCCAGTCGGGCCGGTAGTTCCGCCATGCTCACCGTGCCGGTGGCGGCGAACACCAGACCGACGGCCATCAGCAGAATCATCGATTCCAGGACGTTGAGAACGACATACGTGGTGCCGGCCCGGATCTGCTCGTTCGTACCCTCGAGGGTGAGCAGCACGTAGCTGGCCATCAACAAGATCTCGAACGCGACGAACAGGTTGAAGAGATCGCCGGCGAGAAATGCCTGTGAGATGCCAGCAGCCATCACCATGTAGACGGGGTGATAGAAGGACGACCGCTCGTCGGGGGCTCGTTGCCCCGTGGCGTACGCAAGAACGATGGTCACGACGACCGTCGCGACTAGGACCATCGCAGCCGATAGCCGATCGGCGACGAGCGTGATAGCGAATGAACCCGGCCAGCCGCTCATGCGGACCACCCGGATCACGCCGTCGTCCCAAATGTTCACGAACGTGACCGTGGACGCCACGAGCGACACGCCCAACGCAAAGAAGCTCACGAATCTCTGTACGGCGAGACCGCGGAGAAAGATCATGAGTGCGGCCGCGACGAGCGGCCCGAGCACCGGCAGAGAGAGCACCGTGGTCACTGGTCCACGTCCTCGTGATGCGGTGCGTCGCCGTGCTTCGAGTGCCATTCGGCTCGCCGGGCGATCGCGCGGTCCTCCAAGTCGTCTTCCACCTCGTCGTTCTCCGAGATCGACCAGTTGCGCCAGGCCAGAGCCAGCACGAAAGAAAGCAACGCGAAACCGATGACGATCGCGGTGAGGACCAGCGCCTGCGGCAGAGGATCGGTGAGGTCTCCCGAGCGACCGATGATCGGCGCTTCGTCGGGGCGACTCCCGGCCGCGACGATCAGCAGGTTCACCGCATTGCCCAGAACACCGACTCCGAGGGCAACCCGAGTGAGCGATCGCTCCATCAACAAGTACGTACCGACGGAGAACAGAACACCGATCAGGATCAGGAGAGCGGGACTCACGACGCCACACCTCCGTCGTCACCGACGAGCGAGGTGCCGCGAGCGCCCAGCGACAGCAGCATCATCAGCACCACGGCGACCACCACCATGAAGACGCCGAGATCGAAGAACATCGACGACACGATCTTCACTTCCCCGATCAGAGGGACGTGGGGCTTCCAGATGTGCGACTCGAGAGGTGCCGCTCCGACGAGCAACGGCGCGGCAGTCGTGCCGAGGGCCAGTAGGAGTCCGGCCCCCAACAGCGTCGTCGGACGGCGGATCGGGCGGTGCCGAAGATGCGGTTCGCGGCCGGTGAGGAACTGCAGAACGAACACGCCACCAAGAACGAGGCCGCCGGCGAAACCGCCACCGGGCGCGTTATGACCACGGAAAGTGACGTAGAGAGCGACAAGAGCAGCAACCTTCGACAGCCAGCGATCGACGAGTTCGTCGAGGATTGCCGATCGCCGGAAAGGCGCGGTCCGCGTCCGCTCACGCACTCGACGATGCCTCTCGGCGACGCGCACGAGGTTGACCACACCGAGCGCGGCCACGGCGAGAACCGTGATCTCGCCCATGGTGTCGAATCCGCGGAAATCGACGAGGATGACGTTCACCAGGTTCGCGCCGCCTGCCTCGTCGATCGAGCGTGGTGCGTACTCTTCCGCAACCGATGGTGCCGTGCGCGCGCCGTGAACCGCGAGCACCAGGAGCGGAACGACGACACCTGCCGCCACCGATACCGCGATGCGCACCGGCGCCGGTGCCCAACTCGAAGCGGGAGCGAACGACCGTGGCATCGACCGCATCGCCAGAAGAAAGATGACGATGGTGAGCGTCTCGACCAACACCTGCGTGAGCGCGAGATCGGGTGCGCCGCGCATGAGGAACAGAACCGCGACGCCGTAGCCGACTCCACCCAGGAACACGGCGGCCGTGAAGCGGGCCGAAACCACGGCGACTCCGATCGAGACAACGATCGTGAGAATCGTCACGGCGATGGTGAGAGGACTGTCCGACACGAAACCCTCGAAGGCCGGAAGACCGTCGACGATCAAGGCTGCCGCGGCAACCGCCGCGACGATCACCGAGGTCACGGCCACGTACATCGGAAGCGAACCGGGCTGGGTGATTCGAGTGAGACGCTTCGCCATTCCGAGGGTCGCGTCGTAGACGACGTCGAAGGTTCGTTCACCCCGGCTGCCACGCTTCTCCCGCGAAGGAGGAACCGCGAGAGGTGCCCGCCATCCGATGACCGAGCCCACGACGATGACGATCGCGGAGATGACGAGTGCATCATTGATTCCGGGCCACAACACCAACTTGCTCTTGGCTGAAGCATCGAGCGACGTCGACGGCGACACGAGCCATTTTCCGACCCGTTGCGCGATCGAACCGAACAACAGCGAGACTGCGGCGGCCGCGATGACCGGCGCACCCAGCAGGCCGCGAACCAGCGGTGAACCCGGATCGTGTCCGCCATGATCGACTCCACCCGCATCGGGTTCGGGATCGGCGCCGCCGACGAGGGCGTGCAGAAGCCGGACGCTGTAGGCGACGGACAGGACCGAACCGAGCACGACTCCCACGAGCGCCACGACTCCGACGGCACCCACTTCGGCGTCGAGCAGGGCGACGAGGGCCTTTTCCTTGGTGACGAAGCCGAACAACGGGATCATCCCGGCCATCGACAGCGTGGCGGCTCCGAGCGCCACGACCACGAGTGGAGTTCGATGCCGAGCGGTGCCGATCTTCGTCACGTCACGAGTGCCGAGTTCGTGATCGATCACCCCGACTCCGAGGAACAAAGCGACCTTGAACACCGCATGCGCCAGGAGGTGAGCCACCCCCGCGTAAAGAGCGGTCGACCAACCGAGGCCCACCAGAACCGTCAGGAGTCCGAGTTGCGACACCGTGCTGTGGGCCAGCAGGAGCTTGGCATCGGTTTGTCGCAACGCCCGCCAACCCCCGATCAACATGGTGGCAACACCCGCCAGGACCACCCACCAGCGCCACAGGTTGGACTGTCCGAACGCCGGCGACAAACGTGCCAATAGGACGATGCCCGCCTTCACCATCGTCGCCGAGTGCAAGTAGGCGCTCACCGGTGTGGGTGCGGCCATCGCACCGGGCAACCAGAAATGGAACGGGAACTGCGCCGACTTGGTGAACGCACCGAGCAGGATCAGCACGATCGCCGCGTCGATCACTCCCCCGACGGGCTGCAACTTCACCAGATCGGCGAATGCGGTCGTACCGAGTTCCACTTGCAGGATTCCGACGGCGCCCAACAAGCACAATCCACCCGCTCCCGTGGTGAGCAGCGCACGCACAGCCGACTGCCGCGCGGACTCCGATTTGTCGTTCAGACCGATGAGCAGGAAGGAACAGATCGACGTGAGTTCCCAGAAGACGAACATCGTGAAGAGGTCGGCGGCGAGCACCAGGCCCGTCATCGAGCCGGCGAAGGCCATGAACAGTCCGACGAACCGCGCATACGTCGAGTCGTGCTCGAAGTAACCGAGCGAGTACAGCAGCACCGCGAAGCCGACGACCAGGACGATGAGGGCCATGAGCACGGCGAAACCATCGAGCCGAAAGGCCAAGTCGAAACCAAGCGTCGACAACCACCCGATGGTTTCGGTCAGGGGTTCATCGGCACCGACACCACGCGACACCACCACGGCCGCCGACGCCGCGAGAACGAGCAGTCCGAGAGCGGCCCCCACGTTCGGGCGACGGCGAAATCCGACCAGGAAGAGAGCTCCGGTCAAGAACTGCGCGACTACTGCGGGGAACAGAATCATCGTCGGGGGAAAAATACCAGCAATCACTTCCTGCCCCAGGACCCGCGGGAGAGAGGTCATACGAGTACGGCAACTGAGCACCTTCAACGAGTCGACTGACGAAAATTCGAACATCGGCGACATTCACGGCAATTCGTCGGTAGCCTCTAACCGTTGCGCCATTTCGGGCGTTGCACCGCTGGCCACGTCCCTCTGGGTCGCTGTCTGCACAGCGGACTTCACAGAGAGATCCTCCCTTGGCCCCCGCCACCACTTCCTTGTCCTTCGCCGCCCTCGGCGTGCCCCGAGAGCTGTGCCAGCTTCTCGCCGCCGACGGCATCACCGAACCGTTCCCCATCCAGTCGTCGACGCTTCCCGACACACTCGCCGGCCGTGACGTCCTCGGGCGCGGCCGCACCGGATCGGGCAAGACGCTCGCGTTCGGCTTGGCCGTGATCGGCCGACTGGCCGCGAATCCGCAGAAGCGCGTTCCCGGTCGCCCGCGCGCGCTCATCCTCGCCCCCACTCGCGAACTCGCGCTCCAGATCGATCGCACAATCGCGCCATTGGCCAAGGCCATGCGGATGTACACCACCACCGTCTTCGGTGGAGTCGGCCAAGGTCCGCAGGTCGACGCACTTCGTCGCGGCGTCGACATCGTGATCGCCTGTCCCGGCCGCCTCGAGGACCTGATCGAGCAGCGCCACTGCCGCCTCGACCGCGTGCAGGTGAGCGTTCTCGACGAAGCCGATCACATGGCCGACCTCGGATTCCTTCCGGGCGTGAAGCGCCTCCTCGATCAGGTTCCCTCCGAAGCCCAGCACATGCTCTTCTCGGCCACGCTCGACAACGGAGTCGCCGTGCTCGTGAAGCGCTACCTCCACGACCCTGTCACCCACTCGGTCGATTCCGAGCAGTCGCCCGTGTCGACCATGACCCACCACGTGCTCCACCTCGGCGACGGCGATCGTCTTCCCGTCATCATCGACTTGGCGTCGGCCCCCGGTCGCACGATCTTCTTCACCCGCACGAAGCACCGCGCCAAGCAGTTGACGCGCACCCTCAACACCAACGGTGTGGCGGCGGTCGAGATGCACGGCAACCTCTCGCAGTCGGCCCGCACCCGCAATCTCAGTGCCTTCTCCGACGGCAGCGTCACCGCGTTGGTGGCCACCGACATCGCCGCCCGTGGCATCCACGTCGACGACGTGGCCCTCGTGGTGCACGCCGACCCGCCGATCGAGCACAAGGCCTACCTCCACCGCAGTGGCCGCACCGCGCGCGCCGGCAACGAAGGTGTGGTGGTCACGCTCGCTCTCGACACGCAGCGTGGCGAGGTCATGAATCTCATGCGCAAGGCCGGCATCCGCCCCACCATCACGACCGCCACGGTGTCGTCTCCCGTCCTCCGTGAGATCGCACCGGGTGAACGCCGCCGGAGTGCGCGCCCCATCCAGCCGCCGTCAGCCGAGAACGCGAGTCCGAAGTCGGGTGGACCCAACCAGAGTCGACGCAAACCGCAACGGGCAGTAGCCGCTCGCAACTCGGCGTCTCGTCCCCGCTCCGGCGGGCCGTCGGCGAACGGCAGTCGGCACGACTCCGCACGCGGTCGCAAGAAGCGATAAGCACGAGGCGTGACCACGCGCCGTTCCCGCACACCGATCGCGGCGACGGCGTTTCTCATCGCATCCCTGGCGATCGCCACCGTGACCACCGGTTCGTCGTCGGATTCCGACCCGCACGCGGCCATGGGCCACGGCATGCCCGTCATGCCCGATGCGACGACGGATGCGACGACTGAGTCCGACGAGGCCAGTGCCGAAGCGATCGATCCGACCACCAAGGATCAGGTGCTCGAACAAATCGAACGCGCCGGGCTCTACGTCCTCGATGTCGACAACATCGACGTCCACATCCATGTGCAGTTCTACGTGCAGGTGAACGGAGTCACCCAGGTGATCCCGCAAACCGGTGTCGACTTCGACACCCTCACTGCCGCACCAATCCACACCCACGACCTCACCGGCATCCTGCACATCGAGAACGACACGAACAATCCCGAGGTGCCCACCATCGCCGACTTCCTCGAGGTCTGGACCGGAACGTCGACCGAGCGAGGACTGTGCTCGTTCTTCCTCGGCAAAGCCTCGTGCTACGTGGCCGCCTATCGCAACGGGCAGTTCTTCGCCCTCGACGATCCGCTGCGCGACGTCGACACCGTGGTCCTCTACGTCAACGACAACGCCTTGGTCTGAGGCCGGCGCCGTCACTCGTCGATGCGCTCGAATCGGCTCCAGCGGTGGAGACCGAAGTTGTTGTCCTCGTGCCAGGCCTCGGTCAGCTCGATCGGATGGGGGAACTTCGAGTCGAACTCGGCCTGTAACCGCTTCTGGATCTCCTCGCTACCGACCGCCATCCACGCGTCGAGCGACTCCCAGACGAAGACCAGCGTGACGACACCCGGCCGCGAATCGTCGAGCCACACCTCTTTCGAAATGAACGGAATCCGGTCGAAGCCGGGGAGCATGGCCTCGCCGAGAGTCCACACCTCGTGGTCGACGGCCAAGTACTCCTCCACATGGGCCGGATCCATCGTGAAGACGAGCACCTCGATAGTGCGACGCTCGTCCTTCGTGTAGCGGTAGTCGGCCATCGCCACACCGTAGTCAACGAGTTGCCTGGGCCGATCCTCACGGATTGCAACGCGGGCAGTACTGCGGGTCGACACCCGCGGCCGCATCGGTCGGCACCTCTTCCTCGTGCGGACACGATGCGCACACGAATTGCTCGGACCTCACGATCCGAGTGGCGGACCGGCACACCGAACACGGGGCACCGCGACTTCGCCGACCCACTCCCCAACCCGGACACCGGCAACTCGGACAGAGCCGGGCCAGACGTTCGGCCAAACGCTCGGCGGCGCGCGCGATCACCACTCGTCTGGTCGGATGATGGTGGGCGCGCAAGTCCGATTCGATCCGAACGACATTGCTCCCCGATTCACGCATGCACCGCTCCATCGCTCTTCTCAACTCGTCGGCGTCGTGGATCCCCTTGGTGATTCCGACGATTCCCGAAAGGGGCCGAACGATCAGACCATGAGCGGGGAACCCGGCCCGTTCGAGGAGACCGGAGTCGACCCCGAGGCCCGAGGTCGCCGAGATATCGACATCGGCCGCCGCGGTCGGAATTCCGTAGTCGACCTCACCCTCACCGATCACGATTCCTCGCTCGTCGTCCACCAGCACCACGAGTTCGAGATCGGCGACGAGAAACGGCATGGTGTCATCGGGGCCGATCGACCCCTCGGTGGCCAGTCCGAGAGTACGCCCCGAGGCCTCCATCCCGAGACGGGCCTTGGCAACCGCCGTCTCCCATGGCGTTCCCACTCGCTCGACTTCGCCGGCGAAGGTTCCGAGGGAATCGGTGTCGACGTCCACCGTCACGACGTCGAGGTCCAAGAAACGACTCATCGCCGGACCCACCAGCGGCAGCTTGTCGTGCCGAGTGGCGAGTCCGGCGACGAGACCGGAATACGGATGCCGAGGAGCCGTCAACTGGCGGCGGCGAACCTGTCGACCGGGCCGATGTTGACACCCGACTCGTCGATCAGGTGCGAGTCGAGAACCTGGTACACCGAGATCCGTTCGAGAAGTTTGCGAGCCTCGTCGTCGTTGACGGTCACCCCCGAGTTGCGCATCCGAAACTCGCAGCGCAACAAGGTGGCCGTGTCGCGAATCGTGTCGGAGCGAGTCGGGTAGATCTGCGACCCCGTCGCCACCACCCGCGCCAGATGCATCGGACCGTGATTCACGATCGACACCAGCCGACGGCAGAACCTCTGCAGATCGTCCTCCACACAGAGGATCGACACCACGAGTCCCTTGGGTTCAATGCTCATTGTCCCTGTCCTTTCGTGAATCCGGGCTCTCCATCGAACGTGAAGAGTCCTTCGCTCTTGATGAACGGATGTCCGGCGTCGGCGACGCGAGTCAGTAGTGCGATCGTCTGCCCCACCTTCACCGGACCGCCGTTGGAGATGAAGCGGCAGCGGAACGCGTCGACACAGAGCGTCTCGGGAGCACCGTCCGGGTAGACCTTCTGGCCGCGGTTCGACAGCATGTCGAGGCGGAAGTCGGGGCCGGCGACCTTCTCGAGCGCCTGGCCGAGTTGGTCGGGCGTCAGATTCGGCGCGTCGACGAAGATGTCGATGCCGATCTGCTCCTTCTTCTGGCGCGCACGGGTCGGAACCTTCACTTCGATCGACGGCGAGTCGGCGTACTTGGCCGGCTTCAGGACCTCAGGCGCGCTGCCGAGACGCTCGATCACCGCGCTGGCGAAGGCGGATGTGCTGACCTTCTGCTTGCTCACGGCCGGATCGAAGATGTCGTACGTGTGGATGCCGTCCTCGATGGTCCGCAGCCATGCGTTGTGGAACTTGGTGGCCACGTCGCCCTGACCGATGTGCACGAGCATCTGCACCGCTCCGAGCATGAGACCCGAGGGATTGGCCACGTCCTGGCCGGCGCGCCGCGGCGCCGAACCGTGGATCGCCTCGAACATCGCGCTCTTCGGACCGATGTTGGCGCTACCGGCCAAGCCGACCGAACCGGCGATCTCGGCGGCGACGTCGGAGAGGATGTCGCCGTACAGATTGGGCAGGAGAACCACGTCGAACTGACCCGGCTTGTCGGCGAGTTTGGCCGCTCCGATGTCGACGATCCAGTGCTCGAACTCGATCTCCGGGTACTCGGCCGCCACCTCTTCGGCGACGCGATGGAAGAGACCGTCGGTCATCTTCATGATGTTGTCCTTGGTGAAGGCGGTGACCTTCTGGCGGCCGTACGCCTTGGCGTACTCGAAGGCGTAGCGCGCGATGCGCTCGCAGCCCGGCCGGCTGATGAGCTTGAGGCACTGGTACACCTCGTCGCTCTGACGATGTTCGATGCCGGCGTAGAGATCCTCTTCGTTCTCGCGGATGATCACCACGTCCATGCCCGGATGCTTGGTCGCGATGAACGGCGCGTAGGCCGGGCAGGGCCGGACGTTCGCGTACAGACCGAGGGTCTTGCGCACGGTCACGTTGAGGCTCTTGAACCCACCGCCCTGCGGCGTGGTGATCGGCGCCTTCAGGAACACGCCAGTGCGCCGCAGCGATTCGAGCGACTCGGGCTCGATACCAGCCGAGTTGCCGCGCTTGTACACGGCCTCGCCGATCTCGATCTCCTCGATGGAGATGCGCGCGCCGGCGGCGTCAAGCACACGGAGCGTGGCGTCCATGATCTCGGGGCCGATGCCATCGCCGCGGGCGACTGTGATCGGGGTGGGGGTCTGACTCACTCTGGCCTCCTTCAACAGGCGTTATCTAATACCTGTATTCTAAACCAGGTTTCTAGAAGGAAGTCAAGTCCGACAGTGATGCGTCTTCGGTCACTAATCTGGGGCCATGACCGGACGGCTTCCCCCTGCCCCCGCCGAGGTTCCCACCTGGACTTTCCTCTCCAATCACGCCCACGTGTTGCTGTGCATCGCCCAGGACTCCGAGGTTCGGCTGGCCGAGATCGCTCGCCGCGTGGGCATCGGAGAACGCGCGGTGCACAGCATCGTGACCGATCTCGTGAACGCCGGTTACGTGGAACGCAACAAGCAGGGTCGCAACAACGTGTACTCCGTGAACCTCGATCGCCCGCTTCGCCATCCACTCGAGTCCGATCACAAGATCGCCGAGATCTTCCGACCACTCACAAAACGCGCGCGTTAGCGCGAATCGACACTCACGTGATCCCGAGTTCGCGGGCGGCCAATTGGGCCGCGTCGTTGCCCATGGTGCGTCGCATCAGAAGCAAACCGTCGATCCTCGCCATCACGGACAGTGCGCCCCGACGTCGCAGGTCGATGCGATCACCCTCCACTCGCTCGGCCAACCAGTCGCGCCACCCCTCCATCAGCGCGCGCACCATCGCCGGATACGGCTCTTGGCCCGAACTGGCGAATCCGATCATCTCGAAGAAGAGGGCGAAGACGCGATCTCCGCGGCGCGTGGCGAGCACCGGCCAGGCAAACGACAGCAGCTCCTCCGGCGACCGGCGTTCGTCGCCGAACGCTCGGGCCAACAGGTCCTGCAGTTCCGAACCGAGTCGTTCGGCAACGCCCACGACGAGGTCGACCTTGGTCGGGAAGTAATAGACCACCATGCGATCGCTGATTCCGAGCGCTTCGGCCACCCGGGCGAAGGTCAGTGAGCTCAATCCATTCTCGACCGACACCTCGATGGCCGCGTCGAGGATCTCGGCGGAGGAATGGCGGTAGCCCACGATTCGACTGTAGCGACGATCGGTCTTGACAGCGTTTGTAGTGATGACTACATTCTACTCCAAGCCGAACCCGCCTGAGATCCGTAGGGAGTTCCCATGAAACGACATCTGCCCGTCTTGTTGATCGGAGCCTTCCTGGCGTTCGCCGTGGCTCTGGTGTTCCGCCTCGTGCCCGACGACTTCCCGCTCGAAAACGGTGGACGGATCGTCCTCTTCCTCGTCGCGGCGATCACCGCACCCGTCTTCGTCTTCTCGATTCGACCGATCACTCGCCTCCTTTCGATCGGCCATCGATATGCCGCGTCCATCGCGACTCTTGGCGCCCTCACCTTCGACTCGATCGCATCCGGATTCGCCCCGCAGTTGTACGGCCATCAGGGACCGGGGGCCGTGATCGTTCTGGCGTCCATCGTCTTCGGCGGCGTCGGCATCGTCACATGCGACTTGCTGATCCCCGACAAGAACCACGAACCCCACGACACGAAAGGCTGATATGACCACCCAACCCATCGACGTCGTTCGGGCATTCATGAAAGCGATGGAGTCGCTCGACTACGACACCGCCGTCACCCATGTGGCACCCGACTGCGAGTACATCAACTCCCCGCTCGGACCGGCCCCTTCCCTCGGCCCCGAGGGAGTGCGCGCGGTTCTCGAACCATTCTTCGCACCCGTGATCCGCAACGAGTTCGTCATCCGCACCGAAGTCGTGGCCGGCGATGTCGTGTGCCTCGAACGGCTCGATCGCCACGAACTCGCGAAGGGCTGGGTGGAACTGCCGGTCACCGGACTCTTCCGCGTGCGCGACGGGAAGATCACCGAGTGGCGCGATTACTTCGACTTCGCGACCATCGCCAACGGTTTCGCCGAGAAGGCCTGACCCTCGAATTCTTCCGACCCTCGCCCACCTACGGGGCAGAGGGCTTGCCAACTACCCAAATGCCCCCGAGGCGAACGTTTTCCGAGCCGAGAGACGTTGGTCTACGCTGAAACCAGCGGCCAAGGCCGACGTCTATGGGGGTAGTGGTGGTCGTTTCTCGTCTTCGAGTTGCAGTTCGTTCCTTGGCGTTCATTTTCACCGTGTTGGTCGCAGCCGCGACTCTCGGAGCGTCCCACTCCTCGGCCACACCCGCGACACCGAATTCACCGTCCTCAGGTTCCAACTCCGCGGGCAGTTTCTTCTCGCCGCGGGACGCGCGATGCCTCATTCGACTCATCTCGTTCCTCGAACCGCACAGCAATCATCGCCCTGGCACCGGGGTGTACACCGATGAAGACATCGACATCGATGCAGTGGTGAAGAAGATTCGTCGACAGGTCAGAGCCTGCGACGGCATCCAGCTGGTGAAGAACGGCACCGCGACCGATCCCCACGCCGGCCTGTACTTCGGAACGGGCTTCTCTTATTCGACTGAGAATTGCCCTCAAGGCACGGTGTGCAACGGAGGAAACGGAGGTCTTCTCCTCGGTGACGGTGGCGACGGTTTCAACAGCGGTCGTGGAGGCAATGGCGGCCTCTTCGGCGGTGATGGAGGCGATGGTGGCGATGCGTCGTCCTCATGCTCGGGCGAATCCTGTCGTGGCGGCGACGGTGGTCGCACCTCCCGCCATGGTCATGGCGGTGACGGTGGGAACGGAGCCAAGGGCGGCGACGGTGGTCACGGTGGCAACGGCGGCGAGGTTTCGGGTGATGGCGGTGATGGCGGTGATGGCGGTGACGGCGTCGCCGATCTGAACGGTGGTGACGCTGGTGATGGTGGCAACGGCGGCAACGTTGGCACGAGTGCACGCACGAATTCGGGTGGTGACGGTGGTGACGGTGGCGACGGCGCAGCGTCAACGGTCGGTCAAGCCGGCGGCGACGGCGGGCAGGGCGGTGCCGGAGGCGCAGGCGGCGAGTGGGCTGGCGCAGGCGGCGACGGTGGTGATGGCGGCGCCGGCGGCGCAGGCGGCACCGGCGTCGTACCCACGGCCGTCGATCTTCCATCCACTGTTGTGTGGTGGGAGGTCAACGGAGGGCAGGGCTCTCCGTCGTACCAAGCATTCGGACCCACGGTTGCCCCTCGGGGTGGCGACGGGATGTTCGGCGGAAGTGGTGGATCGGGCGGCCAGGCGGCCACCTACACCGGACTCGCCTTCGGTGGCGCCGGCGGCAACGGAGGTACGGGTCTTCCTGGCAAGCGCGGCGGCAACGGCGGCCCAGGTGGATTGGCGGTTCACGGTGGACTCGATGGCGATCTGACACTGCCCCCGGTTCTCGGTGCCGCTGGCAACGGCGGCGCCGGAGGATCGGGCGGGCCGGGAGCCTCGGGCCTTCCCGGAGGAAACGGTGGATCGGGTGGAGTCGGCGGAGCCGGTGGGAAGCGGAGCGGTCTTGGCGGCAATGGCGGGGATGCTGGCTCGGGTGGCCTGGGCGGAAATGGCACCAAGGGTGGCGACGGCGGAAACGGTGGGCCGGGCGCGAACGGGTACTTCGATGCGGTCGGTGGCAAGGGAGGCCCAGCCGGATTCGGTGGCACGGGTGGTGCGGGCGGCGCGGGCGGACAGCCGGGCGTTGCCGGCGCAGCCGGCCTCGGTGGGGCCAAGGGCACCGCGGGAGTCCCCGGGGCAACAGCCAACGCCGGTTCTCCGGGGCAGGCCGGTCAGCCTGGTCGTGCCGGATTCAACGGTCCGGATGGCCTGAGCAACCTAACCACGTTGTACTCGGGACCAACTCTCGTGATCGGTAACGGCACGGATGCGGCAACTCCGGGTGCAAGCGGCACGAACGGCGGCACGTTGTACGGAAACGGAGGCGACGGCGCGGCGGGAGATGCCGCGGTCCCCGATGGGGGTAGTGGGGGAAGCGCAGGTCTGATCGGCGACGGAGGGGCCGGCGGGAGCGGTTACGTCGGCCTGAATGGAGTCGATGGTTATCCGGGTTCGAGCGGTAACGACGCAGTGACACCGGGTGGCGCGGGCACCAACGGCGGCAGTGGTCAGTCGGGCACCGACGGCCAAAGCGGTGGTGATGGCGGCAATGGCGGAAGCGGCGGCTCTCTGATCGGCAACGGAGGAGCCGGCGGCAACGGTGGCAACGGTGGCAACGGTGGCAACGGTGGCAACGGTGGCAACGGTGGTGACGGCGCCAACGGAGGCGACGGCATATCGACAACTCCGAATGGCGGCGACGGCGGCCACGGCGGTGATGGCGGCGACGGCGGCTTCGGTGGTTCCGGCGGAGCCAAGGGCACCTCGGGAACCGGAGGAAGCCAGTTCGGCGCCGCCGGAGTGGCGGCCTCCGACGGCATCGGTGGAAATGGAGGCGATGGTGGCAACGCCGGCGCGCCCGGCAGTGGTGGCCATGGTACGGCAGGCAGTGCTGTCACTCCCGACGGCGGTGATGGCGGCGATGCCGGAGAGGTGGGAACTCCGGGCCTGAACGGCATCGGCGGGGTCGGCCCCACCTTCGGTTCGGATGGAATTCTTGGGGCGGAGGCCTCCGCTGCCGATGGCGGCAACGGAGGCAATGGCTTCAATGCGACGCTTCCCGGTGCCGACGGCGGCTTCGGAGGCAACGGAGGCAACTCCCCCGATGGCGATGGTGGCAACGCAGGCGACGGCGGAGACGGCGCCAACGGAGCCAACGGCGTCAGCCCTGGCGGCGACGGCGGCGACGGCGGCCTCGGTGGCTTCGGCGGCGTCGGCGGCCTCGGCGGTCCCTCGGGCGCGTCAGGTATCGACGGAGATGGCGGCGACGGCGGCGACGGCGGCAATGGCGCCAACGGAGCCAACGGCGTCAGCCCCGGTCAAGACGGTGGCAACGGTGGGAACGGTGGCAACGGCGGCGTCGGCGGTCTCGGCGGTCCCTCGGGCGCGTCAGGTATCGACGGAGATGGCGGAGATGGCGGCGACGGCGGCAACGGCGCCAACGGAGCCAACGGCGTCGGTGGGGATGGCCAAGACGGTGGCAAGGGTGGCAACGGTGGCTTCGGTGGCAACGGCGGTCCGTCGGGCGCGTCGGGCGACGGCGGCGCGGGTGGAGACGCAGGCAACGGTGGCAACGGCGCCAACGGAGCCGACGGCTTCATGATCACCGGCCCGGGCGGAATGGGTCAAGACGGCGGAGATGGCGGAGATGGCGGCGTCGGCGGGAGCGGTGGGTTGGGTGGCACTACCGGAACCCAGGGTGACGGTGGAGACGCCGGCAACGGTGGAGACGCCGGATCGCCGGGAGATGGTGGCGACGGCGGCAACGGCTCAGCGGGCGTAGGAGAACAACCGGGTGGACCAGGCGGTGCCGGTGGGGATGGCGGTAATCCTGGCCTTGCTGGAGCGGCTGGCGTTGCCGGAACGGGGGCGAATAGCGGAAGTGCCGGGTCCGCAGGCAGCAGTGTCTCTGGAACCGTCGGCAACGGAGGCGATGGCGGTGACGGCGGGAACCACACGGCGTCTGGATCGACGAACACGACGGGTGGCCCCGGAGGCGACGGTGGCAATGGTGGATCACTGGGCAATGGCGGCGATGGCGGTGACGGCGGAAACGCGACCAGCCAGGACGGCAGCAGCACCGGAGGCCCCGGCGGTGTGGGTGGCAACACAAGCGCCGACGGTGGCCAAGGTGGCCAAGGTGGCCGAGGCGGCAACGCAACGTCTGGAAATGGCGAGGCGGACGGCGGATTGGGCGCTACTGGCGGCTACTCGTTCTCGGGCCAGGCCGGCGACGGCGGCGACGGCGGTGACGCGACCTCGACTCTCTCCCCTGCACCACCTGACGGTCTTTCGGCATTCGGTGGCGGGGGTGGCGGCGGCGGAACCACGACTTTGGGCCAGGCCGGTGACGGCGGCAACGGGGGTCACGCCACGGGCGGAGGCTCTGCGAAGGGCGGTTACGGCGGGTCAGGCGGTCTCACCAATACATCGTCTGGCCTGGCCGGAGACGGCGGCCACGGCGGCGACGCCGCCGCCGACACCGCGTTTGGTGGAAGCGGCGGGACTGGCGGAACCGCAATCGGGGCCGACGGCGGAAACGGTGGAAACGGCGGCGATGCGACTGCGACAGCGTCCCAGGCATTCGGTGGCACTGGTGGCGTCGGTGGCACAGTCGTTGTCAGTGGTTCCGGCACTGGAGGAAACGGTGGCCACGGCGGCGATGCGACCTCGACAGGGTTCCAGTCATACGGCGGTGATGGGGGCCCGGGCGGGTCGGGGCTCGGCACTGGCGATGGCGGAGATGGCGGAGACGGTGGAAACGGCCGATACGGCGGGTTCGGTGGAAACGGCGGTGCTGGTGGAGAGACCGGTTCCGGCGGCAACGGCGGCGCAGGCGGCGACGGTGGCGACGGCAACCTGACATACAGGTCCGGCGGCAGCGGCGGCGCAGGCGGCGCCGGTGGCAGCGGCGGATCGACTTCTGGCAACGGGGGAACCGGCGGCGACGGCGGAAATGGTGGCGACGGCCTTGCCGGATTCTCTGGTGCCGATGGAGTCCTCCCAGGTGCGGCTGGATCTGCGGGTAGTTCCGGCGGAGATGGTGGCAACGGTGGACCTGGAGGCGACGGCGGCGCAGTTCTCGGCACCGGTTCGAACGGTGGTGGTGGAGCCGGTGGAAATGGCGGCGATGGCGCAAACGGTGGAGACGGTGGCCATGGCGCCGCTGGCGCGGACGGCCCGACCGCCGGGGTCGACGGACAATCGGGTGGCGACGGCGGCGCCGGTGGCGACGGTGGCCAACCTGGCCTTGCCGGGGACGGCGGTCTGGCCGGAACCGGCGGTGTCGGAGGCGCTGCGGGACCCAATGGAACCAGCGGACTCAGTGGACACGGCGGCGCCGGGGGCAACGGCGGCGCGGGCGGTCTCGGCGCGAACGGACAGAACGCTTCTGTAGATCTCTCACCAGGCGGCTTCGGCGGCGACGGCGGAGATGGTGGCAACGGCGGAGTGGGCGGAGTCGGCGGAGGACACATCTCGGCCCTGGCTGGAGGGGATGGCGGGAACGGCGGCCTACCCGGCCTACCCGGCGATGGTGGCGACGGCGGAAACGGCGGCAACGGATTTGTTTCCCAGTATGCAGGCGACGGCGGAAACGGCGGAAACGGCGGAAACCTCGGATCGCCAGGTGCGGGCGGAGCGGGGGGCGCCGGCGTCAGTCCCGGTAGTACCGGGACCGCGGGAGCCATGCCCACCGGCTCATACGGAAATGGCGGACGTGGCGGTCAAGGAGGAAACAGCGAAGACGGCTTTGCAGGCGACGGCGGTGCCGGTGGAGACGGCGGATCGATCGGTGACGGCGGTGCCGGCGGAAACGGCGGCAACGCGACGGCTTCTGTTGGCGGCTCACAAGAAGCCTTCGCTGGAGACGGCGGAAACGGCGGAAACGGCGGCTTTGGCGGCTTCGGCACCGACGGCGGTCGAGGCGGCGACGGCGGAAACGGCGGCGACGCAGACGCCACTGGATACGCGGCTGTCGATGGAAAGGTGTACGGCGGCGACGGCGGCTTCGGCGGCTTCGGCGGCTTCGGCGCTAATGGGGGCGATGGTGGCAACGGCGGCGACGGCGGCGATTCGGCTGCCACGACCTTGTCCTACGCCGGAGACGGCGGTTTGGGCGGTCCCGGCGGAAGCAGCGGGCCCGGAGGGACTGCGGGGGTCGGCGGCAACGGCGGCAACGGCGGAGACGTGATCGGCAGTTGCATCTCTTGTCAGACCTTTGGTGGTTTTGGTGGCAACGGTGGTGCGGGTGGCCTCGGCGACGGAGCGTCGTCGGCGAGCGGTGCCGGCGGCAACGGCGGCAACGGCGGTTCCATTCCGGCCACGGCGAGTGCCCCGTCAGTCGCAGGCGACGGCGGTCGCGGTGGTACCGGAGGTGACTCGTACAACGGTAGTGCCTGCGGCTCGGGAGGCAACGGAGGCACGAAGGGCCTCCCGAACGGCGCGAACGACGGTCCGCTCGGACTCGCCGGTAGCGGATGTTCTGGTGGCTCTGGTGGCTCTGGTGGCTCTGGTGGAGACAACTGATCCGCGCGCTCTCACAACCCAACAACGAACAAAATTGGCGCCGTGAGGAACGCGAGCGCTGGCCCGAAGGTCAGCGCTCGCGTTCGTCATTCGACCTGGCGTTCCCTGGGCATCACGTCAGCGACCAGCGGACGACCTGGCTTCGAGGGCAACCTGGAAGTCGCCCTCAGCTCGCTCGGCCGCTGCGATGTCACCGATCGCGCGGTAGGCGAATCGCAAGACGTCGTACGGACCCTCGAACAAACCCCTCAACTCCCTGAAACCGACCCGTCCGTCGTCCGCTGAGGAACCCGCGTAACGACCGTTCGCGATCGCCATGTGCGACCACGCAATGGCGTCCTCGTGACGGCCGGCCTGGTAGCACGCCCATCCGGCCAGCCAGGCCAACTCCGCTGTCGCCGGCCGATGAGCAAGTCCTTCGACGCAAGCCTTCACGGCTGCGCGCCAGTCCTGCAACACGCACCAGCAATTCGCCGCCCTGAAGGAGGCGAAGGCTGCCTCCTCCGCCCAGCCTGGGAGCCTCGAACATTTCTCGTAAGCGCGGATCGCTTCTTTGTGTCGGCCCAAACTCTCGTAGGTCGCACCGAGGTAGTAGAACCACCGCGCAACGGTCGGGTTCTTCTGGGTGTGCTTCAGGAGGATTTTGAGATCCCTCTCGAACTTCGACTGCATCTGTTCGGCCGACTTGGCCAGTTCGAAGAAGCGAACTTCCCGAAGAACCGACCGTCGGTCGACCTTCATGTCGAGGACGCCCTCATGAATCGGGCCGTCCCATCGAACGTACCTCGGCAGACGGAAGATCCGCTCTTTCGAGTAGAGACCGTCGAAGTACTCGACGTTCAAGACATCGACGTCGCTCGCCGCGAGGAGGGCCCGAAGATCGGTCCCCCGAGAGAACTGCATTCTCTCGTCCGTGTCGACCGTGATCGCCCACACTCCACCCATCTCGAGGGCACAATCGAGCGCGAAATTCCTTGCGGCCGCGAAGTCGTCGACCCAGGTGAACTCCCGCACCACCAGTTTGTCCCCGGCGACTTCACGCGCGACATCGATCGAACGATCCGTGGCACCCGTATCGATGACGAGACACCTGTCGACATGATCGACAACCGAACGAATGGCGTCACCAATGATGTTCTCATTACTACCGGTCAGTGTCGTCGAGACGATCATCAGTCTGGAGTGTACGAGGATGGCTCAGAAGACACTGACTCGGAAGTCGGTCACCTGCGTGTCGTCCAGACCGAGGTCGGTGAAGTTGTCGTAGGCCCGCGCCGCCATGAACTCGCGCCACGCGAAGGGTCGGTAGCGCACGCCATCGGCGCACAACTCGGACACCGGCGACACCATCGCTTCGCGAGCCGGATTCGAGAAGTACGGAATGGAGTAGCGACTGCGCTTGGTCATCGGCACGACCCGGTGCACCGCGGCGCGATAGCGATCGTTGGTCCAGGCCTGCATGCAGTCGCCCAGGTTGACCACGATCGTGCCCGGTGTGGGCGGCACGTCGATCCAGCCGTGATCGAGCGACTCGGCCTGCAATCCGCCGGTGTCGTCCTGCAGGAGCAAAGTGACCACGCCCGGATCGGTGTGGTAGCCGAGAGCGGTCTCTCCCAGATCGGCCAGACCATCGCGCTCGCCTTCCGGCACCGGATCGCCGACGGGATAGTGATTCAGACGAATGGAACTGCCGTGACGGTTGCACGCGACCTCGCGACGCGATTGGTCACCCAAACCCAAGGCATCATGGATGAGCCCCATCGTTCGATCGGTGAGCACCGACAACTCGTCGAACAGCTCGGTCATCGTCTCGCGGAAACCGGGCAACCCCTGGGGCCACCGATTGCGCTGGTCGATCGACGCGTGCGTCGGGTCGCCGAAGTCGAACACTTCTTTGTGATCGCGCTTGCGCTTGGTGAGCTCGCGGTCGAAGTAACCCATCGGGTTCTCCTGATCGCGAACGATCGCGGTCTTGATCGACCGATCGGCCGCGAAGAAGCGTCGCGTCTCGTCCCAAGCCCTCTCGATCAGCGAATCGAGGCCGTGTCCCGCCAACAGGAAGAAGCCGTGGTCGCGGCAGGCGGCGTCGAGTGCGGCGAGCGAGGTGGCCGAAGGGCGCGAGATGTCGACGGTGGGGACGAGCTCCATTCGGGCATTCTCTCACGACGAAGGACGTGCGCCACCTGGTTAGAGTTCGCCCAGCATTCAGGGGGGAACCAATGCAACGAACTCACCGCCGATTCTTCGCTCTGTCCGCGGTCCTGTTGACGCTCGCTGCCTGCTCGGGATCGAGTGATTCGCCCGCCTCCCTCGACGTCGATGACGAGTTCTCGGCCGGCGTAGCACTGGACGACACCGTGGGGGCCATCGCGATCCAAGCCGACGGCAAGATCCTGGTCGGTGGCGGGTTCACGACACCCAGTCGGTCACTCGCGCGCTTCGAATCCGACGGAACGCCCGATGCCGATTTCAACGCCAACGTGGCCGCCGTGATCGACAAGGCCGTGTATTCGGTGGCCGTGCAGTCGGACGGAAAGATCCTGGTGGGCGGCTACTTCACCGCGCCGAGCAGCCGATTGGCCCGTTTCAACCCCGATGGCACACTCGATACGGAGTTCAACGACACCATCGGTACCGCGATCGACGGCGGTGTGGTTTCCATCGATGTGCTGGGCGACGGTGACATCGTGATCGGCGGCCAGTTCACCACCCCGAGTCGTTCGCTCGCGCGCTTCTCGGCCGATGGCAGCCCCGATGACGCGTTCAATGCGAACGTCGGCGACGCGGTCAACCTCCCGATCGGGTCGGTGGCCGTCGACGCCGACGGAGGCTTCGTCGTCGGAGGCGCCTTCACGACACCAGCACCGTCGCTCGTTCGATTCAATGGCGACGGAACGCTCGATGGCGCGTTCACCGGGCAAGTCGGTGGTGCCGTCGCCGGTTACGTGTCGACGGTCGAGATCGACGCGAAGGGCCAGATCCTCATTGGCGGTCAGTTCACCTCCCCGGCCAACTCGTTGGCGCGTTTCGACGCCGACGGCACCCCTGACGACGAGTTCAATCGAGCGTTCGCTACCGCAGTCGGCGACACCCTCGACGGCTACGTGGAGAAACTGGCGGTTGAGAAAGTGGGGCGCATCGTCGTCGGCGGTTGGTTCACGAAACCTCACAGTTGGCTCATGGCCGTGAACGACGACGGGACGATCGATGACAAGACATCGGCGAAGTGGAATGAACGTCTCGACGCCGCGGTTCTCAGCGTCATGCTCGACGGCGACGGCCGAATCGTGGTCGGCGGCGCGTTCACCACACCCGGCAACCACCTGCTCCGTCTCGGCTGATCGCCGTCGGGCTTCGACGCCCCGAAGTCAGTTCTCCGACGTGCGCGGCAGGTGCAGGTCGAAGCGGATGGCCAACCCTCGCACCGCGACCACGACCGCCATGGGGAGCCACACGATGATCTCTTCGCGACTCGTCGCCGCATCGAGGGCGACATAGGCGAGTGTGCCGATGAGCGCCGCCACCGCATATACCTGACCCACCAGCACCATCGGCCGCGTGTTGGTAAGGATGTCGCGGATCACGCCCCCGCCCACCCCGGTGATGACCCCCATGAGAATGGCGATGAAAGCGGACGTGCCCGACTCGAGCGCGATCGACGTTCCGAGTACGGCGAACGATCCGAGGCCGATCGCATCGGCCAGCAAGTACGGAGCGTGACGAGTGGGATTGGCGTCGGGGCGCACCCGCAACACGCCGATTCCGACGGCGGCGGTGATCAGACTCACCCACACCGGCCACTGGTCGTCGATCCAGGCGACCGGTGTGTTGCCGATCAGGAGATCGCGCAGGGTTCCACCACCGATGGCCACGACCACCGCGAGCACCGCGGCGCCGAGCCAGTCCATCCCGGCCTCGGCCGCCGCCATCACACCCGATGTCGCGAACGCGATCGTCCCGATGATCGCCACGATCAGGAACGCACCGCTCGACGTGTCGATGGCACCGAGGAGCGGCGAGACCATGACGACTACTTCGATGAACTGGTTGCGCGACCGGGTCCGCGGACGAACACGAACAGAGCGGTGATGGCGGCGATGCCGACGCCGATCCACATCGACCCGGTCCAACCGTCGACGAGGGCCCGCTGCGCCGCATCGATGATGCGCGGGGCCGATTCGCCCGCCTGCTGGGCCACCGCGTACGCCTGGCCGATTCCTTCACTCGCCTTGTCGACGAGCACCGGATCGAGGCCTTCCAACTTGGGCTCGACAGCGGCGCGATAACCCGCCGAGAAAATGGAGCCGAGCAACGCGACACCGACCGCTCCGCCGAGTTCGCGCGAGGTGTCGTTGATGGCCGAGGCCACGCCCTGTTTCTCGGCCGGCAGGTTTTCGGTGATTGCTTCGGTCGAAGGTGTCATGGTGAGACCCATGCCCACACCGATCAGGAGCAAGCCCGGAAGCACCGACACGTAACCGCGATCGACCGAGGTGAAGAGTGCCATCGACATCAGACCGAGCCCGAACACGACCACGCCGGCGAACATCGTGTTGCGCTTGCCGAATCGCGCCGCGATGCGCGGGGCAACGGTGGACAAAGGCATCATGCCGCCCGCCATCGGGAGCATCGCCGACGCGGAGTGCAGGGCCGACCAGCCGAGCACTGCTTGGAAGAACGGGAAGAGCACGAGGAAGATTCCGAACATCACGCCGAACATCACGATGAGCGTGACCGCGCCGGTCGACAGACCGCGATCGGCGAACAGAGCGACGTCGATGAGGGGCTCGCGGTGGCGGCGTTCCCAGGCCACGAACGCGAGGATCGCGGCGACTCCGACGATCAGACCCACCGCCGTGAGCGGATGGGTCCACCCCTTTTCCGGTCCTTCGTGGATACCGAGGACGATTCCGCCGAGTCCGAGAGCCGACAGGATCGAACCGACGAGATCGAACGAATGGTGGCTCGACTCACGAGAGTTGGGGGCGAAACGCGTGGAGAGGAACAGAGCCACGACCACCAGAGCGATGGGAAGCGCGAACACCCAACGCCACGACAGCACGTCGATCATGAACGACGAGAAGAACAGTCCGATCATCCCACCCGCGCCGGCGAAACCAGCCCATACACCGATCGCCTTGGCCCGTTCGTCGGGCGGGAAGCTCGATGTGATGATCGAGAGCGTGACCGGCATGATCATCGCCGCGCCCACGCCGGCGAACGAACGAGCCACGATCATCGCGACCGCACTCGACGCGAACACCGCCGCCACGCTCGACAAACCGAAGATCACCAAACCCGCGAGAAGCACCGGTTTGCGCCCGTACCGGTCGCCGATCGCGCCGACCGGCATCAACAGGGCGGCCAACGCCAACGTGTACGCGTTGATGATCCAGAGCACCGAACCCTGCGACGCGCCGAGGTCGACCGCGAGTTGCTGTTGGGCGACGTTCAGACCCGACATTGCAGCGATCACGGCGACCAGCGCGGTGATCATCGAGAACAGGATGGAACGAAGTCGGCGCGGGTCGTGAACGAAGGAATCGCTCTCGACGAGTTCGGGCGCCTGGGGGGCGAGGGTCATTGCACTCCTGGGGTGACAGGCTCGAGAAAGCCTCGAGAAACCGTAGCGACATGCCCCGGACGCGACAACGTCGGTCGGCCCGTCAGCGCTCGGCGGCGATGGTCAATCGTCTCAGGCCACGCGGCGGAGCCACAGCGATCCCCCACCGTTCACCCGGATGGGCACGTCGCAACGGAATCGCTCGACGTCGAGACTCGCGAGGAACGTCGGCCACAGAGCGATTTCGAATTCGCGGTTGTACTGCAGGAACGACCGTGTGAGGTACTGCTCGTTCCAACTGCGACCTTCTTCGATCCATGAAACGGGGTACTCGAATCCGGCGAAATGATCGTGCAGGTGGATCCACACCCCGGGCCGTACGGCCGGGAGGATCTCGTGGAAGATCCGCACCACGTCGCTGCCCGTCTTGGCCACATGAGTGGAGTCGATGAAGAGGACATCACCCGATTCGAGAGTGGCGATCAGATCGAGCGGAACGTCCTGAGTGCCCACTGCCATGATGTCGACCGTCGCCCGATCGGCATCTCGAATGAGACTCTCGAGCAGTTGCGGAAAAGGATCGACGAAGGTGACGCGAACGTCGAGTCCGAGGTGACGTTCACGGGTGTCGAGGAGGCACGCCGACGAGTAGCCGCAACCCAACTCCACCACTCGTCGCGGCCGTGTGTGGCGCAACATGGCTTCGAGAGTCGAACCGTCACCGTCGCCGAAAGCCGGATTGTCGGAGAAGTAACGGCGGCCGGCCGACTCGGCCGCGGCCCGATCACCCACGAACTCGATGGTGCGAAGCAAGGGCCGGAGTTGGTCGTACAACGCCCATTGGCGGTCGACCCCAAGATCGACTCCAGGCAACGCGCGTGTCATGTCGGCGAACAGGTGCGGTCGCCGACGGATCTCCGCCACGTCGACGACCGGGGAATAGAAGTGGTCGGGGGGAACCCACAGACCGATCTCACCCGTCGACTGGGCCGCCACCTGCCGGGTGAGATCGGCGATGCGCCGCTCGTACGCGCTGATCAGAGGAAGCCGCCGGGCCACCGCCCGCAACACCCGGTTCCCGCGCAGACCCATCGCCAGGACGGTACAGCGGAGCCCGAGGTCGAAGGAGTACCCTGCCAGAGGCCGTCGAAACGGTCGCGATACCGGCCCCGCTCGGGTCCGAACTCCCCGAATCCCACTCCCGTGTCCTCCCCCGAGACCCACCACCACACCAAGGTCGGCACCGTCGCCCTGGCCCTCGGCGCCCTCGGCGTGGTGTACGGCGACATCGGCACGAGCCCGCTCTACGCGTTGAAGGAGGCCTTCAACGAGAAGTCACACGTGATGACGGTCGACAAGATCAACGTGTACGGAATCTGCTCGTTGGCGTTCTGGGCGCTCGTCATCATCATCTCGATCAAGTATCTGATGTTCGTGATGCGCGCCGACAACCGCGGAGAGGGCGGCATCCTGGCGCTCACTGCCCTCGTGATGCCCAAGAAGGGCGAGGCGGTCAAACGGGCCAGCGCCCTCGTGATTCTCGGCGTGTTCGGCACGGCCCTTCTCTACGGAGACGGCATCATCACACCAGCCATCTCGGTTCTCTCGGCCGTCGAGGGCCTCGAAGAGGTTTCCACGTCGTTCGCCGACTGGGTCGTCCCCATCGCGATCGTCATCCTCGTCGGCCTCTTCCTCGTGCAGCGCAAGGGAACCGGTGCGGTCGGCAAGGTGTTCGGGCCAATCATGATGATCTGGTTCGCGACGCTGGCCCTGCTCGGCCTGAGTCACGTGATCGACAACCCCGACATCATCAACTCGGTCAATCCCAAGTACGCCATCGACTACTTCACCCACGAGTCGGGCAAGGCGTTCCTGTCTCTCGGCTCCATCTTCCTCGTCGTCACCGGCGGCGAAGCGCTGTACGCCGACATGGGGCACTTCGGACGCAAGCCCATCGCGCTCGGCTGGTACGGCATGGTTCTACCGTCGCTCGTCCTCAACTATTGGGGTCAGGGCGCGTATCTGTTCAAGCACCCCGAGGACGTCGAGAACATCTTCTTCCGCATGGTTCCCGAGGGACTCACGCTGCCGATCGTGATCCTCGCCACCATGGCCACGATCATCGCGTCGCAGGCGCTCATCTCGGGCGTGTACTCCCTGACGGCCCAAGCGGTACAGCTCGACTACTTGCCGCGCATCGAGATCCGCCACACGTCGCAGCAGCACTTCGGACAGATCTACGTCCCGCTCGTGAACTGGCTGCTCATGGCCGGCTGCGTCGGCCTCGTGATCGGCTTCCAGACGTCGAGCCGGCTCGCCGCCGCCTACGGAATCGCCGTCACCATGACGATGGCCATCACCACACTCATCTTCTTCCGCGTGCTCACCGACCGCTGGAACTGGGGCAGGTTCCGCGCACTTCTCGTGTGCGTTCCGCTCTTCGTGATCGAGTGCGGATTCCTCGGAGCCAACATCATCAAGATCCCGCACGGCGGCTGGTTCGCTCTCACCGTCGCCGTGGTGCTGATGGTCCAGATGCAGACGTGGCGCCGAGGCCGCGCCCTGGTGGCCGCCCGTATCCATCGCGGCGAGCGTCCCATCGAACACGTGCTCGACGAGGCCGAGGACATCAAGCGCGTGGCCGGCACCGCCGTGTTCATGTTCAAGGACCTCGGCAAGGCCCCGCCCGCGCTCGTGAACAACCTGCGGCACAACAAGGTCCTCCACCAGACCACGCTCATCGTGTCGGTCGAGACGAGCGATCTGCCCCGTGTCGATCCGTCCGAGCGGTGCGAACTCGTGAAGGTCGCACCGGGCGTGTTCCAAGTGCAACTCACGTACGGCTTCATGGAGGACCCCGACGTGCCGGCGGCGCTGGCCGACATCGACCATCGCGGACTCGAGTTCGACCCCGACGACGTGACGTACTTCCTCGGCCACGAGTCGATCGTGGCCGGCAAGGCCCCCGGGATGAACCCACTCGCCGAGCACCTGTTCGTGTTGCTCAACCGCGGCGCCGACAGCGCCAGCCGTTTCTTCAACCTGCCAACCGAGAAAGTGTTCGAGGTCGGCTCGCACGTCGAGATCTGACATGGCGCGCACGGCGACCTACTCCCTCACCGGCGTGGCCGCCGCTCTCGTGCTGTCGGCCTGCGGCTCGAACGACGAGATCACGAACCCGGCTCCTTCCACGAGTCCGACAACCAGCGTGCCGGTGACCACGACAGCGGTCGCCACCACTCAGGTCACCCAAACGACTGCTTCGACCGTGCTCGCAAGCGAGCCGACCGTCCTCGTCGACTTCCCCGATGCCGACTCGGTCGACGGGTGGTCCATTCAGAACGACACGGTGATGGGCGGCGTCTCGAACAGCCGCACCGAATGGCTCGACGGTCGTTTGATCTTCGCCGGCGACGTCTCGCTCGACAACAATGGCGGCTTCTGCTCGATGCGCAGCCCCGTGTCGACCGACTACGGGGCGATCGCCGAGGGCGCCACCGCCCTCACTCTCACCGCCACCGGTGACGACCAGACGTACGTGATCCAGGTGCGCACCGACCGCGATCTGTTCGTTTCGCGCGTCACGATCGCATCCGGGGCCGAGGACACCTACGTTCTTCCGTTCGCCGACTTCACGGCCACCGACTTCATGCTCGACGCCATCACGCCGCTCGAACCGCTCGATCCGGCGTCGATCCTGCAGATCGCCGTGTACATCCTCGACAAGCAAGAGGGTGCTTTCCGCCTGGCCATCCGCTCCTTCGGCGTCGTGTGACCTCATGCGTTTGGTGGTCGCGCGTTGCAGCGTGCAGTACGAAGGTCGACTCGACGCCCAGCTTCCCGAGGCCGTGCGACTCGTGATGGTGAAGGCTGACGGCTGCGTGGCGATCCACAGCGACGGCGGCGCGTACAAGCCGCTCAACTGGATGAACGCGCCCAACACGATCCGCGAGGAAGAGACGCAATGGATCGTGAGCAACCCGAAGGGCGAGACCCTCACCATCACGTTCCACGAGGTCATCTCCGACTCGGCCCACGAGTTCGGCGACGACCCGGGACTGCAGAAGGACGGCGTCGAGGCCCACCTCCAAGAACTCCTGGCCGCGGTGCCCGAGGCGATCGCGCCAGGACTCACGCTGGTGCGGCGCGAATGGCCGACGTCGATCGGACCGGTCGATCTGATGTGCCGCGACGAGAACGGTCACTACGTGGCCGTCGAGATCAAACGGCGCGGAGAGATCGACGGCGTCGAGCAACTCGCGCGCTACCTCGAGGTGCTCGCGCCCGACACCACTCTCACCAACCTGCGCGGAGTGTTCGTGGCCCAACTGATCAAGCCGCAGGCCAAGACCATGGCCGAGGCTCGCGGCATCGTTTGCGTCGAAGTCAACTACGACGACCTGCGCGGGCGTCGCCCCGAGGAACTCAGGCTGTTCTGATGCGTCGTTCGGCCGATCAGCCGAACTTCACCAGTCCCTGATCGATCACGACGCGATCGCCCACCGACGTGGTGAACACGGCCTCGCCTGCGCCCGTCTTCCAGATGCGCACCGTGAGCGCGTCGCCCGGCAGCACCGGTGACGAGAAGCGGCCCTCGACGTGCTTGAACTTGGTGACGTCGTTGTCGCACAGCGCGCCGAGCAGGGCTCGGCCGGTGAACCCGTAGGTGCACAGACCGTGGAGGATCGGTCGATCGAATCCGCCGAGAGCGGCGAACGACGGGTCGGTGTGCAAGGGGTTGCGGTCGCCCGAGAGTCGGTACACGAACGCCTGATCGGGTGAGGTCTGCAGGGTGATCTCGTGATCGGGCTTGCTGTCGGGCGGCACGTTCTGCGGACCCGACGGACCGCGATCACCGTCCCAGCCGCCTTCGCCGCGGATGAACACCGACGACCTCGTGGTCCAGAGCGGCTCGCCCGACTCGAGTTTCACTTCGGCTTCGGTGACGACGACGGCCGCCTTGCCCTTGTCGTACATGGCGACGACCTTGTCCTGCGTGGTCGCGACGGCTTCCACCGGAATCGGGCGATGCAGCGTGATGGCCTGCGAACCATGCACGAGCATGGCCCAGTTGAACGAGCCGATCTCGGCCATCGCACTCTTCCCCGGCGACGCGGTGCCCGAACCGGCCACCACCGCGAAGGTGGGGTACACGACCTGCTGGACGTTCTGGGTGTTCTCGGTGGTGAAGGGCAGATCGGCCGAACCGGCACCGATTCCGACCGCGTACAGCAACGCGTCCTTCGAGGTCCACGACATGGTGCGCTTGTCGCCCACGGCACCGACGGCATTCGGATTCAACGGCATGGTGAGTTCCCTTTCAGAAGTATTGGTCGAACTGTCGTTTCGTCACTTGGGTTGCGGCCAGCCACCGGGGTCGCCGTTCATTCCCGAGTTCTTGCGGGCCTTGGCCATGAGATCGGCCACGATGGGGCCCAACTTCGTCGGATCGTCGACGGGAGCGACGCGCGGACCGCGCACCCAACCCTCGGCGATCGCGAGGACGTCGCCGCTGGCCTCGAACACGCGACCCGACACGGCCTTCGATTCCTCCGATGCGAGCCAGGTGATGATCGGCGCGATCCAGCGCGGCGAACGACGCTCACGGTCCTCATCGGTTTCGGGCGCTGGTCCGAGACCCTCGGTCATGCGAGTGAGGGCGACCGGAGCCACGGCGTTCACGGTCACTCCGTAGCGCGCCATCTCGAGCGCGGCGATGTTGGTGAACGCGGCGATGCCGGCCTTGGCCGCTCCGTAATTGGTCTGGCCGGGGTTGCCGTAGATGCCCGACACCGAGGTGGTGTTGATGATGCGGCCGTCCACCGGCTTGCCCTCCTTCGAGCGCTCGCGCCAGTACGAGCAGGCGAAGCGGCTCGGAGCGAAGGTTCCCTTGAGGTGCACGTTGATGACGGCGTCCCACTCCTCTTCGGCCATCGAGAAGAGCATGCGGTCGCGCAGGATGCCGGCGTTGTTGACCACCACGTGCAGATCGCCGAACGTGTCGATGGCGGTCTTGATGAGACGCTGCGCACCGTTCCAGTCGCTCACGCTGTCGCCGTTGGCGACGGCTTCGCCACCCATGGCCTTGATCTCGGCCACCACTTGCTCGGCCGGACTGAGATCGCCGCCCGATCCGTCGACGTTGCCACCGAGATCGTTCACGACGACCTTGGCACCCTGAGCCGCCAGGCTCAACGCGTGTTCGCGGCCGATGCCTCGGCCGGCTCCGGTGACGATGGCGATTCGACCTTCACACAAGCGGGCCATGGGATTCCTTTCGTTCGAGAGACGTTCTCTCTGTGACGTGTGCGATGACGTTCACGATCATAGGAATGGGCGTCGGATCGGGCACCAGCCGAACCCGACTCGTAGCCTGACGGCGTGTCCGCACCGGTTGACCAGGTCGATCTCCTCGTCGTCGGTGCCGGTCCGGCCGGAACGGCGGCCGCGATCACCGCTCGGCGCGCCGGCCTGTCGGTGACCGTGATCGACAAGGCCGAGTTCCCGCGCGACAAGTGCTGCGGAGACGGCCTCACGTCGCTCGCCCTGCGTCAACTGGACGGGCTCGGATTCGACCCGGGTGTCGTGCGGTCGTGGCAGAAGGTGGATGCGGCCTGGTTGCGGTCGCCCTCGGGTCGCGAGGTCGAACTCCCCTTGCCGAGCGACGGAACCTTCGCGGCCGTGGCGCCGCGCATCGAACTCGACGCCGCTCTCGTCGACCTGGCTCGTCGGCACGGAGCGATCGTCCGCGAGAACACGTCGTTCGTCGCCATCGAATCCACCGCCGACCATGTGGACGTCACGCTCGAGCACGCGGGCGAGTCGTTCGAGCTGCGCGCCACCTGGGTGGTGGCGGCCGACGGAATGTGGAGCCCGGTGCGCAAAGCGCTCGGTGTCGCCGCCAGCGGCTACCTCGGCGAGTGGCACGCCTTCCGTCAGTACGCGTCCAACGTCACCGGTGTCGCCAAGGAGCGTCTGATCGTGTGGTTCGACGACGACCTGCTGCCCGGTTACGCGTGGAGTTTTCCGTTGCCCGGCAATCGCGTGAACATCGGTTTCGGTGTGCTGCGCGACGGCGAACGTCGCATCCAGGACATGAAGGACACCTGGACCGACCTGCTGCAACGACCGCACGTGCGCGAGGCACTCGGACCCGATGCGGTGCTCGAAGGGCGACACACCGCGTGGCCCATTCCGGCCCGCATCGACGAAGCCGTCACCGGAGTGGGTCGCGTGCTGTTCGTCGGCGATGCGGCCATGGCGACCGACGCCCTCACCGGAGAAGGAATCGGTCAGGCTCTGCTCACCGGCGCCGAAGCCGCGGCGGCCGTGGTCGCCGGCGGAACACCGCTCGATGTCCGTCGCGCGTATCGCCGAGCGGTCCATCACCATCTCCTGGCCGACCATCGCATGTCGATACGCCTCGGCAAGGTTCTCGCGCGTCGACGCGGGGCCCGCGGAGCGATCGCCCTGCTCGATCACGCCGGTTCGTGGAGCCGGCGCATGTTCGCCCGCTGGATGTTCGAGGACGAACCGCGCGCGATTCTGCTGACGCCGTCGCGCTGGCACCGCCGACTCCTGCGTCAACGCGGAGCGTTCTGACGTCCTGGAGATTCTGGAACCACGCGGTCACGGCTACCGTGGCCTCATGAAGACTCGTCTGACCGAACTCCTCGACATCGAGCATCCGGTGATGCTGGCCGGCATGGGAGGAGTGTCGTACTCGGCGTTGGTTGCCGCCGTGAGCGAAGCGGGTGGAATCGGAACGTTCGGCGCCGCCGCCATGCGTCCGGGTCAGCTCGACGAGGAGATCGATGCGGTCAGGAAGGCCACGACGAAGCCGTTCGGCGTCGACTTGCTCACCGCGGTCCCGGGCCAACTCGAACGCGATGTCGAATCGGTCATCAAGGGCGGCGCGCGCATCTTCGTCGCGGGCCTCGGCGTGCCGCGCGAGATCATCGACGTGCTCCACAAGAACAACATCCTCGTCGGCTCGATGTGCGGAAAGGTTCGCCACGCCGAAGCCGCCGTGGCGAGCGGATGCGACTTCGTGATCGCGCAGGGCACCGAAGGCGGTGGCCACACCGGAACGGTGGCCACCATGGCGCTGGTCCCCCAGGTCGTCGATGCCGTGGGCGCGCGAGTGCCCGTCGTGGCCGCGGGCGGGTTGTTCGATGGTCGCGGACTCGCCGCCTCCATCGCCCTCGGTGCCGACGGCGTGTGGATGGGAACCCGCTTCATCGCCACTCCGGAGGCCCACGCGCAGAAGTCGTACAAGAGCACGCTCCTGGCCCTTTCCGAGGACGGAACCGTCATCTCGCGCGCGTACACCGGCAAGACCTGTCGCGTGGTGCGCACCGAATGGACGCAGAAGTTCGAGGAGCATCCCGAACTCCTGAAGAAGTTCCCCGAACAGGCTCTGGCCTCGGCCCAGGCCGGCGTGAACCACATGGGTTGGCCCATGGATCAGGATGTCGATCCCAACACCGAGTTCATGCCGTGCGGCCAAGGAGTCGGCGCCATTCGCTCGCTCGAACCGGCCGGCGACATCGTGCGTTCGGTGGTGAAGGAGGCCGAGCGCATCATCGACGCGCTGCAGAAGGTGCGCCGGTGACCACCACCGAACCGGTCGACTCGATGCAGTCGCGCATCGATCGCGTGTGGGACGACGACATCATCCCGGAACTCACCGACTACATCCGGATTCCCAACGTCTCGAAGGCGTACGAGCCCGACTGGCGCGAACTGGGCCACATGGATCGCGCCGTCGAGCACATTCGCCGCTGGTGCGCGGCCCGCGCGATCGCCGGCCTCACGGTCGAAGTCGTGAGCCTGCCCGGACTCACGCCCATGATCGTGATGGAGGTGCCCGCGTTCGGCGAAGGGTCCACGCGCGGAGCCGACGACGTGGTGCTGCTGTACGGGCATCTCGACAAGCAGCCCGAGATGGAGGGATGGCGCGAGGGATTCGGACCGTGGACTCCCGTCATCGAGAACGACCGTTTGTACGGACGAGGCGGCGCCGACGACGGTTACTCGGCTTACGCCACCTTGGCCGCGATCGAAGCCGCCCAGGCGGCCGGTTGGTCGCACGCCCGGCTCGTGATTCTGATCGAGGCGAGCGAAGAGAGCGGCAGCCCCGACCTTCCGGCGTATCTCGATCATCTCGCTCCGCGCGTCGGTTCGCCATCGCTCGTGGTGTGCCTCGATTCGGGCTGCCTCGACGACCAGCGTCTCTGGGTCACCACGTCGCTGCGCGGACTCGCCTCGGGAACATTGCGCGTCGACGTGCTCACGGAAGGCATTCACAGCGGTGAGGCCAGCGGCATCGTTCCGAGTTCGTTCCGGATCATTCGCCAGTTGCTCGAACGCGTGGAGGACTCCAGCACCGGACGTGTGCTGCTCGACGAGTTGCACGTGGAGATTCCGACCGACCGTCGGCGCGAGGCCGCCGACACGAGTGCCGAGTTCCCGGAGCCTCCGGCCAGCCACTATCCCTTCGCCGGGAACACGCGCCCCATGGTCGACGATCCGGTCGAGCAGATGCTGGCCCACACCTGGCGGCCCACGCTCAGTTATGTCGGCATCGACGGAGTTCCGTCGGTCGCGCGCGGCGGCAACGTCCTCCGTCCGTACACCGCGATGTCGCTGTCGTTCCGTCTCCCGCCCACGTGCGATCACGAACGCGCCATCGCCGCCATCGCGCACACCCTCGAAGCGAATCCGCCGTCCGACGCCACCGTGTCGTTCGGCGACCGCAATGCGGCCCCGGGTTGGAACGCGCCGTCGTTCGCACCATGGCTCGCCGATGCCCTCGAGGTCGCATCCATGAATGCGTTCGGCAACTCGTGGCGCGCGTTCGGTGAAGGCGGAACCATCCCCTTCATGGGCATGCTCGGCGAGAAGTTCCCCGAGGCCCAGTTCGTGATCACCGGTGTGCTCGGACCCGGATCGAACGCCCATGGGCCGAACGAGTTCCTCGACATCCCCACCAGCAAGAAGATCACCACCGCCATCGCCTGCATCCTGCGCTCGCACGCGTCCCGCTGACGGTTCGCCATGTGGAAGATGCTGCGCACGAACGCCGACATGCGGCGTCTGTTCGTCGCGCAGGTCATCTCGTACCTCGGCGACTGGTTCAGTTTCGTGGCTCTCGTCGGCCTCGTCGACGACCTAACCGACTCGAGTTTCCTCGTCTCGATGATCGTGGTGTCGTTCTCGCTGCCTTCGTTCGTCGCTTCACCGATCGCCGGCGTGATCGTCGATCGCTTCGACCGGCGCCGCATCCTCATCATCGTGTCCCTCGTGCAATCCGTGGCGGCGCTCGGACTCGTGCTGGTGGGTGCCGACACCATCTGGCTCGCGTTCGTGTGCCAGAGCATCATCTCGGGTCTGGCCGCCATCGTGAAGCCGGCGTCGGAAGCCGGCACACCCAACCTCGCCCGCGACGCCGAGGAGCTCGGCAAGGCTCAAGCACTTTTCGGCTCCACCTGGGGAGTGATGCTGGCGGTCGGCGCGGCCGTCGGTGGATTCTTCGCGGCCGCGCTCGGACGCGACACCGCGTTCATCATCAACGCCGCATCGTTCGTGGTGTCGGCCTGGTTCATCTTCCTCATCACCAAACCGCTTCAGGAGGAGCGCCAACAGTCCCGAAGTCGCATGCGACCGATCGCCGACATGCGCGAGGCCCTCGGGCACGCCCGCCGCGACTCGGTGCTCCTCGCCCTCATGCTCTCGAAGACAACCTTCGCCATCGGCTCGGGCGTCGTGAGCCAATTGGCCGTGCTCGCCAGCGACGTGTACGGCGGCGGGGACGGGGCGCGCGGTGTGCTCATCGCCGCCCGCGGCGCCGGAGTCGGACTCGGCCCCATCATCGCCACGCGTTTCACCGGCGGCGACGTCGGCAAGGTTCTCACGGTGTGCGGCTACGCGAGCCTCGCGTTCAGCGTCTTCTATCTCACCGGTGCCTGGATGCCGGCGCTGTGGCTGTGCGTCATCTTCATCACGGCCGCGCATCTCGGCGGCGGTGCGCAATGGACGCTCAGTACCTACGGCCTGCAGATGCGCTCGCCCGATCAGATCCGCGGACGCATCCTCGCCGGCGACTTCGCGCTCATGACGTTGGTTCTCTCCATCACGAGCCTGTCCGCCGGCGCGCTCTCCGAAGCCACCAGTGTTCGCACGGCGATCACCGCGTTCGCCGCCGCGGCGGCCGTGGCCAGCCTCGTCTACATCAGCGCGACGCGGAGTCTGCGCAAGCAACTGCTGCGTCAGTGAGCACCTGCGCGCGTAGATCGTTCGCCAGGTTCTGCGCCATGCGGTTCATGACGTAGGCGAAACCCAGCTGCTTCTCCGGCAGCGCGAACGCGACCGATCCGCCCGCACCGGGATGACCGAACGAACCCGGACCGGCGTACGGGGTGAACTGCCCGTGGGTCGTGAAACCCATTCCGAACGTGGTGGGCATGATGAGGCACGTATCGGGCTCGCCGGCCGGAGTGACCGTGGCGCGAGCCACGTCGACCGTGGACGAATCGAGCAGACGAACACCGTCGACCTCGCCGATGGTTGCCGCGTAGATGCGAGCGAGCGAACGCGCGTTGGTGATGCCGTTGGCGGCCGGGATCTCGGCGGCGTGCACGTCGCGACGATTGAACGTTCCCTCGCCGCCGAACGCGCCGTTGAGCGACAAGGCCTGACCGCCGGGTGAGTTGGGGCCCATGAATTGTTCGAGCATGGCCTTGATGGCCGGGTCGACGTCTTCACCCGGCGCCGGGTTGATGCCGCCGATCATCGGCGACACTCGCGACTCCTGCGCTTCGGGAAGGCCGATCCAGAACTCGGCGCCGAGCGGACGCACGATCTCGTCGTGCACGAACGCGCCGATGCCGCGCTTCTTCGGGTCGACGCGGCGCACGAGTTCGCCAGCCAACCAGCCGTAGGTGAGGGCGTGATAGCCGTGCTTGGTTCCGATGTCCCAGCGCGGCTTGGTGTCGGCCAGACGAGCAGTGACGGTGCTCCAGTCGAGCGCTTCGGCGAGCGTGATGTCGCCGTCGACGGTGTAGAGACCGCACTGATGCGACAGCAATTGGGCGACGGTCGCGTCGGCCTTGCCGTGCTGGGCGAACTCGGGCCAGTAGGTCGACACCTTCTCGGAATACGACAGGAGTCCGCGCTGGACGCAGATGGCCACCGCGATGGCGGTGATGCCCTTGGTGGTCGAGAACACCAACTGCAACGTGTCGTCGGTGTACGGAGTGGTGCACTCCTTGTCGAAGTGGCCGCCCCACAGGTCGACCACTTTGCGGCCGCGGTGGTACACCGACACCGCGCAACCCGTCTCCTCGCCGCTGTCGAGATTGCCGACGAAAGCGTCGCGAACGGGCTCCCAGCCCGCCTCGACCGATCCCCCCACGGTCGCCGACATCAGCCGATCATTTCCTTCAGCGTCTCGATGGTCTTGACCGCGTCGGGGCCCACCGGATTGACCGACAACACGGTGACGCCGGCCTCCTTGTAGGCGGCCAGGCGCTCCTTGATGTATCCCTTCGGACCCACCAGGTTGCTCTTCTCGATCATCTCGCCCGGAACGGCCGCGGCGGCCTTGTCCTTCTCCCCCGAGAGGTAGAGGTCCTGGACTTCGATCGCTTCCTTTTCGTAGCCGTACTTCTTGCAGATGGTGTTGTAGAAGTTCTTGTCGCGCGCACCCATGCCGCCGATGTAGAGAGCGGCGTTGGGACGGGCGAAGTCGAGGATCTTCTTCTGCGCGTCGCCGGTGAGCGACTCGTCGATGGCAACCATGCCGCCGGCCGAGATCTGCAACTTGCCGAGGCTCGGGTCGCGCTTGGCGAGACCCTTCTTCAGATCGTCGCCCCACACGTTGTGGAACTTCTCGGGGTCGAAGAAGATCGGCAACCAGCCGTCGGCGACTTCGGCCGTGGCCTGAACGCTCAATCCCATGAGGCTCGCCCACCAGATCGGGATGTCGGTGCGGATCTCCTGACCGGGCTTGATGATCTTCAACGGCTTGCCGAGGCCCGTTCCCTGACCCGCGGGCAACGGAACCTTCACGGTCTGGCCGTCCATCTGGAACGGCTGCTCGCGCTTCCAGATCATGCGACAGGCGTCGATGTACTCCTTGATGCGCTGCATCGGCTTCTCGTACGGCACGCCGTGGAAGCCTTCGATCACCTGCGGGCCCGAAGCACCCAGACCGAGGATGAACCGGCCGTTGCTCACGTAGTCGCAACCGGCGGCGGTCATGGCCATGAGTGCGGCGGTGCGGCTGTACACGTTGACGATTCCGGTGCCGATCTCCACGCGCGACGTCTTGGCGGCGAGGTAGCCAACCTGGCTGATGGCGTCGGCGCTGTAGGCCTCGGCGATCCAGACCACGTCGAGTCCGGCCTTCTCGAGTTCGACCACGCGATCGACGGCGGCATGGAAGCCTCCGGCGTAGTTGAGCATCATCGACAGTTTCACGAGAACCCCTTTCGACGGGCCGGCAACCCGCCGAACCCTCCCGCGAACCCTAGGCCCGGAGCTACGGGCGGCGGGAGTCGAAGGTCGAGCCGTGCTCGGCAACCGAGCCGGGATTGAGATTTCCGCTGCGGAATCCCTCGAGGTCGAGGGTGACGTAGCGATAACCCGCGCTCTTCACGGCCTCGATCACCGCGTGGCGCGCCGATACCGCACGGGCCAATTCGGCCTCGTCGACCTCGAGACGGGCGATCTCGCCGTAATGGCGTACCCGCACCTGGCGGAAGCCCAGTTGATGCAGCGCCGCCTCGGCACGGTCGACGCGGGACAAGATCTCCACCGACACCGGAGTTCCGTACGGAACGCGGCTGGCCAGACAGGCGGCGGCCGGTTTGTCCCAGGTGCGCAGATCGAGTCGGCGCGATGCTTCGCGCACATCGGCCTTGGTGAAGCCGGCCAACACGAGCGGGAACACCGCGCCACGTTCGATGGCGGCGCGCTGACCCGGACGATGGTCGGCGAGGTCGTCGACGTTGACTCCGAGCACCACCGTGGCTCGGTCGCGTTCGGCGATGGGTGCGACCACATCCATGAGTTCGGCTTTGCAGTGATAGCAGCGATCGAGATCGTTGGCGCGATACGCGGCCCGTTCCATCTCGGCGGTGTCGACCGGAGTCCAGCGCAGGTTCCACTCGACGGCCAACTGACGGCACTCGCGTTCTTCTTCGCCGGCCAGACTCGGCGAGACCGCCGTGACGGCGTGGACCTGATCGCGCCCGAGGACTCGATGGGCGATGGCGGCGAGGAACGCCGAGTCGGCACCGCCGCTGAACGCCACGACGACCGATCCGAGATCGGCCAACACACCCTCGAGAGCGGCCATCTTCGCGCTCAGTTCATCGGTGGCCGGGAGAGTCACACCCCCATCGTGCCACGCGAGAGTGGGTCGGCCCCCGGGCACGGGCAGACTCATCGGGCATGTCCGACGATCTCGCTCTTCGAAGCCGCGACCGTTTCCCGGTCGACGACGGCCGAATCGTGGGCGCGCCCGGCTCGGGTGGTGTGGTTCTCCGCACCATCGAGCGCCGACCCACCACGGTCGATCCGTCGCTGCCGCCGGTCCTCTTGATCCACGGCCTGGCCTCCAACGCGCGCATGTGGGACGGCGTCGCGGCCGCCCTCGGCCGCCAGGGCATCGCTTCGGTGGCCGTCGATCTGCGCGGCCACGGACTCTCCGACAAACCCGACGACGGTTACGACTTCGACACCGTGAGCGATGATCTCGTGAAGGTGCTCGACCACTTCGACTGGCCGCGGGCGATCTTCGTCGGCCAATCGTGGGGTGGCAACGTCGTCGTGCACTCGGCCCACCGACACGGCGACCGCGTCGTCGGCGCGGTACCGGTGGACGGAGGCATGATCGAACTCGGTCGCGTGTTCCCCGAATGGGACCAGTGCGCGCAGGCTCTGCGTCCGCCCAACCTTCTCGGGACGCGCAGTGGCCGCATGGATGCGGCCATCCGCTCGATGCACTCCGACTGGCCCGAGTCCGGGCTCATCGGCGCATTGTCGAACTTCGAGGTGCTCGCCGACGGGACCATCCGACCGTGGCTCACTCTCGACCGCCATCTCGCGATCCTTCGCCAGTTGTGGGAGCACCGGCCGTCCGATCTGTATCCGCGGATCGAGCGCCCCATTCTCTGGATTCCGGCCGACTCGGGCGACGTGGCCTGGACCGCCAACAAGGATCGGTCGATCGAAGCGGCCACCAAGGCGCTGGCGAAGTCGCGCGTGCACTGGTTCCGTCCGGCTCACCACGATGTCCACGCGCAGCATCCGGAGCGGCTGGCCGAAGTGATCGTCTCGAACATGAAGAACGGTTTTCTCGCATGACCGCACTCCCCCGCATTCTCACCATCATGGGTTCAGGCGAGACCGCCCCGACGATGATGAAGCACCACCGCGAACTGATCGCCCGCCTGCCCGAAGGTGCCCGCGCGGTGGTTCTCGACACGCCGTACGGTTTCCAGGAGAACGCTCCCGAGCTCGCCTCGCGCGCGGTCGAGTACTTCCGCCAGAGCGTGGGGCACCCGATCGAGATCGCCGGACTCACGCGCGTGAAGGGCGCCGATCTGCTCGACGTCGAGCAGGGACTCAGCCGCATTCGTCAGGCCGATTATCTGTTCGCCGGACCGGGTTCGCCCACATATGCGTTGCGCCAGTGGGCCGACACCGCGGTTCCTGACGTCGTTCGCTCGAAGTTGCGCAGCGGTGGCGCGGTCACGTTCGCGTCGGCGGCCGCGCTCACGCTCGGTCGATACACGGTTCCGGTCTACGAGATCTACAAAGTGGGCGAGGAACCGCGTTGGCTCGACGGCCTCGATGTGCTGTCGGTGATCGATCTCGAAGTCGCCGTGATCCCGCACTACGACAACTCCGAGGGCGGTCATCACGACACTCGCTTCTGCTACTTGGGCGAACGCCGCCTGGCCATGCTCGAAGCCGAGCTTCCGTCCTCGGCGCACGTGATCGGCGTCGACGAGCACACCGGGCTCATCATCGACATCGACGCGGGGACGGCCACCGTCATCGGCAACGGAACCGTGACCGTGCGCATTCGCGGCGCGTCCACGGTGTACGAGTCGGGGCGAACGCTCCCCGTCGACGCTCTGCGCGATCCGGCTCGCGGTTCGGTCGCCGTTCCGGCGACGTCATCGGTCGTACCGTCAGCTGGTGCGGACCCGTCGGCGACGACGGGGAGTTCCGGATCACTCTCGCTCGCCGACGACATCACGCGGGCCGAGAGCGAATTCGACGCCGCTCTCGCCGCCGGAGACTCGGCTCGGGCCGTGCGCGCCACGCTCGATTTGGAAACTTCCATCCGCAACTGGTCGGCCGACACCCTTCAGAGCGACGCCATGGACCGGGCTCACGCCGCCCTGCGTTCGATGATCGTTCGTCTCGGCGACGCCGCCGTGAAGGGCTTGGCCGATCCGCGCGACGCCATCGCCCCGGTGATGAACGTGCTGATCGAACTCCGTGGCGCGGTTCGCGCCGACAAGCGCTACGACCTCTCCGATCTGATTCGCGACCGTCTCGGTGCCGTCGGCATCGAAGTGCGCGACACGCCCGACGGTCCGGTCTGGGTTCTCTGACCCCCACCCCCGACGAGATGGTGTGGGGGTCGTGGGAGTTGTAGGAGTTGTAGGAGTTGGTGTTCTGGTGACTGAAAGTCACCGTTCCGGTGACTTTCAGTCACCAGATCCTCACTGTTCAGCCGGTGGTGAGGGCCGGGCCCGAGTGGTGATCGAGGCCGGCCACTCGCGCGCGGCGTCGCACACCGACACTGACGTACGCGACGATGAAGGCCGCGGTGCCGCACAGGATGATCACGGCACCACTCGGAACGTCGGCGTACCAACTGGCGTACATGCCCACACCGCCGAACAACGCCCCCAACACGGGTGAGAGCCAGAGCATGCGGCCGAACGAGTTGGTGAGGAGCCGCGACGTGACGGCGGGAAGTACGAGCAGAGCCGAGATGAGCAGCACACCGATCACGCGCACCGTCACGAGAATGGTTGCCGACAAGAGGAACATGAGTGTTGCTTCCATGGCCGGAACCCGCACACCGCTCACGGCCGCCACCTCGGGGTCGAACGTGGTGAAGAGCAACTTGCGGTACAGCAGGACGACCACGGCCGCGCTGAAGATTCCGACCCCGGCCACCGCGGCGATGTCGCCGGGGAACACTCCGAGCACATTGCCGAACAGCACCGCGTCGATGCTCCGGCTGGCCTGACCGTAACGAGCCTGCAGTGCGAGACCCATGGCGAACGAGGCGGTGGTGATCACACCGATGGCGGCATCGGCACCGATGATGCGACGACGCGCCACTCGACCGATCATCAGACCGGAAGCCAGACCCCAAAGGCCAGCTCCGATGAAGTAGTTCAGTTCGAGCACGGCCGCGAGCGCCGCTCCACCGAAGATCGCGTGACTCAAGCCATGGCCGATGTAACTCATGTTGCGCAGGACGACGAACACACCGATGAGTCCACACAAGGCACCGGCCAAAGTGGCGATCACCAAGCCGTTGCGGAAGAACTCGTACTGGAAGGGTTCGGAGAGATCGACCGCGAGCACGTCAGGCACCCCGGCGACTAAGGCGCTCGCGGAGGTCGTCGGCACCATGCTCGACGACCACCGGCATGCCTCCGTGCTGGAGCACCTCCATCGGCGCACCGTAGGTGCGTTCGAGGAAGTAGGGCCGCAGAACTTCATTGGGCGACCCATCGGCGATGACCGTGCGGTTGAAGCAGATGACGCGCGGCAGGTGGGCGGCCAAGCCATTGAGATCGTGCGTGGTGAGGACGATCGCCACACCGTCACCGTCGGGCGTCGACTCGTTCAGATCAGCCAGCACGTGGAGCACCTCGTGACGCGTGCGTACATCCACACCCGCGGTGGGTTCGTCGAGCACGAGCAGATCGGGTTTCTGAACGAGGGCGCGCGCGAGGAACACGCGCTGCTGCTGACCACCCGACAACTCGCGGATGTGGCGATTCGCCAACCCACCGAGTCCCAATCGTTCCAGCACGTCGTCGATCTCGCGAATCTCGGCCGGCGTGGTGCGCGGCCACCACGACCGCGACGGACGGCTCATCGAGACCACTTCGCGCACGGTGACGGGGAAGTTCCAGTCGACCGTCTCGAGCTGCGGCACGTACGCGAGACGAAGGCCGGCCTTGCGGTGGACCTTGCCGTGAACGGGCGCAAGTGCACCGAGAAGAGCCCGAAGCACCGTGGTCTTGCCAGAACCTGACGGACCGACGATCCCGACGAATTCACCGGGGATGATGGCGAAGTCGACGGCATCGATGACCGTGCTCGACCCGTAGGCGCACGACACGTGTTCGAAGGCCACGAGGGGTTCGCCGGCCAGGCGAGCCGGGGTGACGTCGACTTTGACCATGAATGTGACTCGTTACTGCGGATACACCGCGGTGTCGGGACCAACGTCGCTCACGTCGATGGACTTCAGGGCGCTGGCGTCGCCCCCGAGGGCTTCGACCATCGTCACGTAGTTGAAGCGCATGAGACCGAGCCACGAGTGCTCGGAATCACCGGGTGCTCCGAGGAGATCGTCGTCGCGCAACACGTCGACGTAGCGGACTCCGGTCTCGTTGCCGATCTGCTCGAGGACCGTCGACGGGAACACCTCGCTGCCGAACACCGCGGAAACGCCGGTCTGCTTCACCTGATCGATGAGATCGGCGACTTCCTTGGCGGTGGGCTCGTCGAACGACGAGGGCTGAATCGCGCCGATGACGGTCCAGCCGTACTCCTTGGCGAAGTACGCGTAGGCGTCGTGATAGGTGAGCAATTGCCGCTTCTCGGAGGGAATGGTTTCGGAGGCGGTGCGCACCGCATCGCTCAGTGCTTCGACCTTCACCGCGAAGGCTTCGTAGTTGGCCTGATACGTGGCCGCATTGGCGCCGTCGGCTGCCGTGAGAGTGTCCCGGATGATGGCCGCGTACTCGAGGGCCATGGGCGGGTTGGTCCAGAGGTGCGGGTTGGGCTTGCCGCCCTCCTTCGGGAACGAGAAGTCGTACACGTACTCGGACTCGGGGAGGATCACGGTTCCGAGTTCGCAGATCACACTGCCTTCGCGCTGGTTCGCCTCGGCCAATTCCTTGGTGGGCTCTTCGAGCACGAGACCGTTGATGAACACCACATCGGCCGACTCGAGCGTGGCCGCGACACTCGGCGGCGGCTCATACGTGTGGCTATTGGTCCCTTCCGGAACGATGCCGACGATCTCGGTGGGCGTACCGGCCGCGATGTTGGCCGCGATGCTCGTGATGGGCGCGACGGTGGTGGCCACGCGCACCGCGCGACCCGACACCGGAGCCGGCAACGGACAGGCCTCGCTCACATCGGGCGAGAACGTCGACGACCCATCGTCACCACCACACGACGTAAATAGCAGTAAAAATGCCAGGGAGTAGCCGAGGACGGACTGAGTGCGACGAGGGGCCATTCCGACACCCTACCGGGGACGAAAAGGACCTGCTAGATCGGTGTATTTGTTGATTCGATCGGTCGGAATTCAGTTCACCCGACGTTCGCGACCGGCCCAGTAGGGCTCGCGCAGATCCTTCTTCAGGATCTTGCCGCTGGGGTTGCGCGGAAGCATGTCGATCCAGGTCACACTGGTGGGGCATTTGAACTTGGCCAGGCGCTCGCGGGCGAAATCGATGATCTCCTGCTCGGCCACCTCGACCCCGGGCTTGCGCACAACGATGGCCTTGGGTGTCTCGCCCCACTTCTCATCGGGCACACCGATCACGGCCACGTCGGCGATTCCTGGATGCGACATGAGGACGTTCTCCACCTCGGCGGGATACACGTTCTCCCCGCCCGACACGATCATGTCCTTCACGCGATCGTGGATGTAGAGGTAGCCGTCGGCGTCGAGGTAGCCGGCGTCGCCCGACCGGAACCAGCCGTCCTTCGTGATCGACTTGGCCGTTTCCTCCGGCATGTTCCAGTACCCCAGCATCACCTGCGGCGAGCGGATCCAGATCTCACCCACGGCACCTTGCGGGCAGTCGGTCATCGTGTCGGTGTCGACGATGCGCACTTCAACTCCCGGGCCGGGGAGTCCGCAACTGCGCAGACGGTGCTTGTTGGGACCGTTCGGATCGTGGTCGGCCGGAGGAAGGTTGACGACGGCTCCCGTGGTCTCGGTGAGACCGTACGCCTGCCAGAACTTGCACTTGAAGACGCGCACGCAGTTGCGCAGCACTTCTTCCGAAATCGGCGCGGCGCCGTAGACGATCACTTGGAGGCTCGAGAAGTCGGCGTCCTCCGCACCGGGAACCATGAGCATGAACTGCAGCGCGGCCGGTACGAGGAAGCCGTGCGTGATGCGCTTCTCGCCGATGAGACGCACCACCGCAGACGGATCGAGTTCGCGCACGATCACGCTCGCGCTGCCCTCGTACATCCCGGCCGTCGCCCAGCCGCCACCGCCCACGTGGAAGAGCGGCATCGCCACCATGTTCACCGAGTTCTCCGACAACTCCCAGATGTCCTTGGCCACCGGCAGCAGGGCGAAGAAGTTGTCGTTCGACAGCATGACGCCCTTCGGACGACCCGTGGTTCCGCTGGAGTACAGCTGGAAGGCCACGTCGTCGGCCTTGGCCTCGACACCCGGATCGCCGGTGGACTGTTTCGACAACCAGGCTTCGAAGTCGTCGTACTTGGCGTGACCGCCGATCACGAAGATCTTGGTGACGGTGCTCAGCGACGACGCGATGGCCTCGAGGATCGGCACGAAGTCGGGGCCGACCACGAGCACCTTGGCCTGCGCGTCGTTGACGATGTACTCGACCTCGGGGGCGGCCAGACGCCAGTTGACGTCGACGCTCACCGCATTGAGGAGAGCGGCCCCGAAGAAGACGTCGAAGTGGGCGATGCCGTTCTTGTCGAGGAACGCCACGCGATCCTGGTTGCCCACACCGAGTGCGGCGAACCCGTTGGCCACTCGTTGCGCCCGTTCGTACAACTGGCCCCACGTGAGCGTTCGCTCTCCTTCGATGAGCGACACGCGGTCGGCACGCTCGGTGCCATGGACACGGACGATTCCGGCGGTGGTGGTGATGGCGGACATGGCCGAATCGTAGGGGTCACCTAGGCTCGACGTCATGGCGGGACGCGCGTTCGATGCAGTGATGTTCGACCTCGACGACACGCTCATCGACTGGTGGGGATCGCTCACCCGCTGCCTCGAATCGTTCGCCGACGACGATGATGTCGCGGCCGCCCATTCGTACATCCGGCGGCACTTCTGGGAGTCGCACCCCGAGCACGATTTCGTATGGCACCGCAACACCTGGAAGCTGTGGGAGGCCCGCCGCCATCTGTGGCACGAGGTGTTCGCCCACCGGCACGAGGACGATCGCCGCATCATGCTCGATCGCTTCGAGGAGAACCTGTGGGTCGGCTTCTTCCCCGACGTGGTTCCGGTCCTCGACCACCTCGTGCACGAGATTCGCATCGCCGTGCTCACCAACAACGAATTCGTCGAACGCGAGATCCAGCGACTCCGTCTGCACGACTGGTTCGAGTTTGCGCTCTTCCCTGGTGAGCCGCTGAAGCCCGACCCGGCGGCGTTCCTCGCCGGGTGCGAGCGGCTCGGGCTCGACCCGGCCCGGGTGGCCTACGTGGGCGATTCGGTGCGCGCCGACGTGCTCGGTGCCGCGGCGGCCGGACTCGCGCCGATCTGGATCGACCGCTGGAACGACCCGTGGCCCGATCGACCGAACCACGTGCGACGTATCACGTCGTTCGACGAACTTCCCGACGTGCTCGGAGTGAGCGCACTCGCCTGAGGTTCAGCCGCGGACGCGTTGCGTCTCGGCCCACGACATGCCCTGCAGTACGTCGACGTCGTGCGGCAGACCGAGAACTCGTTCGGCCACGATGTTTCGCTGTACTTCGCCGGTGCCTCCGCCGATCGTGAGTGCCCGGGCGAACATGTAACCGTCGAACCAACCGGGATGGTCGAGCGAGCGCAGACCCACGCCGCCACCGCCGCCAAGTCCGTTGTGCTGCCCGCGCTGCGAACCGTCGAGCGTCTGGTGCAGCATTCCGTGCGCACCGAGGATGTCGCGCGCCACTTCCATCACGTGCTGTCCGTGTTCGTCGGCGAGAACCTTCCGGATGCTCGCTTCCGGTCCGGGCTGCTCGCCGCGCAAGCGTGCCGAGAGCGTACGGAGGCGAATGAGGTCGAGCAGAGTGTGCTCGATGTAGATCTCGGCGAGACGTTGGCGCATGATCGGGTCGGTCACCGGCCCCCGCTCACGAACCGCGTCGAGCATCTCGAGCGCCGTGGGGCCGCTTCCCCACAGCACGCCGCCGCTCGAGAGCGACACCCGCTCGTTGCCGAGCGTGACCTTGGCGAGTCGCCATCCGTCGCCTTCGGCGCCCACGAGGTTGGCGGCCGGCAGACGCACGTCGGTGAAGAACACCTCGTTGAAGGTTTGAGCTCCGGTCATCTCGCGAATGGGGCGGATCTCGATGCCCGGCGTGTCCATCGGGCAGATGAAGTACGAGACACCCTTGTGCTTGGGCGATTCGGGATCGGTGCGCGCGATGAGGATGCCGAACTCGGCGTGCTGCGCTCCGCTGGTCCAGATCTTCTGGCCGTTCACCACGTACTCGTCACCGTCGCGCACCGCGCGCGTTCCGAGATTGGCCAGATCGCTTCCGCTGCCCGGCTCGCTGAACAACTGGCACCAGAACTCCTCGCCCGACAGCAGTGGCAGGAGATAGCGCTTCTTCTGCTCGTCGGTTCCGGCGTACACGATCGTGGGACCGGCCCAGCCGATGCCGATCGGATTGGCCGGTCGACGCACGCCGGCCTTCGACAACTCGTCGTCGATCACGATCTGGTGAATGGGATCGGCGCCCAATCCGTATGGAGCCGGCCAGTGCGGAGCGACGTATCCGGCCTCGGCCAATTGGCGACCCGTGGGTTGCGGATGAGCCGCGAGCCAATCGCGAACGGCTTGTCGTCGCGGATCGTCGGCACCGGGAACTTCGAATTCCATCGAAAGAACACGCTAGGCGTACGCTCCATCGAATGACGAGCGCCGAGTGGAACTTCGCCGACATCTGGGAATTCGTGGCCCAGCGCCTGCCCGATGCTCCGGCCCAGGAGTTCGAGGACACGCTCCACACCTGGCGAGACTTCGATCGACGCGCGTCGGGTGTGGCGGCCACGCTGCTGGCGGCCGGCGTGAAGCGCCAGGACAAGATCGCGCAGTACCTCTACAACTGCCCGCAGTATCTCGAGAGCATCTTCGCCGCCTTCAAGATCGGCCTCGCTCCGGTCAACACCAACTATCGCTACACCGCCGACGAGCTGGTCTACATCTGGGACAACGCCGACGTCGTCGCAGTCGTCTTCCACGGGTGCTTCAGCGATCTGGTCGATTCGGTTCGCTCGCGGGTTCCGCGGGTCACCACGTGGTTGTGGGTCGACGATGGCAGCGGGCCCTGCCCGACGTGGGCGGTCGACTACGAAAAGGCCGCGGCCGACACGCGTGAGTCCACCGCGCCGTGGGCGCGATCGGGCGACGATCTCCTACTCCTCTACACCGGTGGAACCACCGGCTTCCCCAAGGGCGTGATGTGGCGACAGGAGGACCTCTTCCTCGCGCTCGACAGTTCGAACAAGAACCGTCTGCCCGAACGACCCGACTGGGACGCCATGGCCCAACGACTCGGCAAGCCCGGTCCGCGCAATCTGCCCGCGGCTCCCCTCATGCACGGCACCGGCCTCTTCAACGCGATGAGCAACCTGATGATCGGCGGCAGCGTGATCACGATGCCGTCGCGGCGCTTCGAAGCCGAACTTCTACTCGACACCATCGAGGAGAAGCGCATCAACTCGATGTCGATCGTCGGCGACGCTTTCGCCAAACCCATTCTGCGCGCCCTCGAAGCCGACATCGGCAAATGGGACATCTCGAGTCTGCGCGTCATCATCTCGAGCGGCGTGATGTTCTCGGCCGAGACGAAGGCCGGTCTGCTCCGCTACAACTCGCGGCTCATCATGGTCGATTCACTCGGTTCGTCCGAGGCGATCGGCATGGCCACCAGCACCACCACCGCCGACGGGGCGGCCGACACCGCCAAGTTCGCCCTCGGACCCAACACGAAAGTCCTCACCGAGGAAGGACGCGAAGTCGTGCCGGGTTCGGGCGAACTCGGACGCGTGGCGCTGCGCGGCCACACGCCCATCGGCTACTACAAGGACGAAGCGAAGTCGGCCGCCACGTTCCAGGTGATCGACGGAACGCGCTGGTCGATCCCGGGCGACTGGGCCTCCGTCGAAGCCGACGGCACGGTGCGTCTTCTCGGCCGCGGAAGCCAGTGCATCAACACCGGTGGCGAGAAGGTGTACCCCGAAGAGGTCGAGGAAGTCCTCAAGTTGCATCCGTCCGTGGCCGACGCCGCCGTGGTCGGTGTTCCCGACGAGCGTTTCGGCCAAGCCATCACCGCTCTCGTCGAACCTCTACCCGGCCAGACCGTCGACGAAGCGACCTTGATCGCCCACGTGAAGTCGCACCTGGCCAGTTACAAGGCCCCCAAGCGCGTTCTGCGCATCGACACCGTGGGCCGCGCCGGCAACGGCAAACTCGATTACAAGTCGCTGACTGCTCATGCCCGCCAGGTGCTGGGCTAGTTTCAGCGCTCGTTCTCGATCCCCCATCCCCACGTCAGTCAGGAAGTACTCACATGTCCCAACTCGGTTACGACGGCAAAGTAGCGATCATCACCGGAGCCGGCGGCGGACTCGGTCGCCAGCACGCGCTCCTCATGGCCAGCCGCGGCGCGCTGATCGTGGTGAACGATCTCGGCGGTTCGGTCGACGGCACCGGTGCGAGCACGACGGCCGCCCAGAAGGTGGTCGACGAGATCAAGGCGCTCGGCGGTGAAGCCGTGGCCGACACCAACTCGGTCGCCACGCCCGAGGGCGGCGAGGCCATCGTCAAGACCGCGATCGACACGTTCGGACGCGTCGACATCGTGGTGAACAACGCCGGCATCCTGCGCGACAAGGCCTTTCACAACATGGAACCCGATCTGCTCAATCCGGTTCTCGACGTCCACTTGAAGGGCGCGTTCTACGTGACCAAGCCGGCGTTCGTGAAGATGCGCGAGCAGGGTTACGGCCGCATCATCTCCACGTCGTCGGCGGCCGGTGTGTTCGGCAACTTCGGCCAGACCAACTACGGCGCGGCCAAGATGGGCCTGGTCGGCTTCACGCGTGTGCTCGCCGTCGAGGGTGCGCGTAACAACATCAAGGCCAACGCCATCGCACCGCTGGCCCTCACGCGCATGACCGAGAACATCATGGGTGGTCTCGCCGACAAGCTCGATCCGGGTCTGGTGTCGCCGCTCGTCGCGTACCTGGCCCACGAGGACTGCCCCGTGTCGGGTCAGACATTCTCGGTGGGCGGCGGCCGTGTGGCCCACGTGTTCATCGGCGAGACACAGGGTTACTTCAACCCGAATCTCACTCTCGAGGACGTGCAGGCCAATTGGGGCACCATCACCGATCAGAAGGGCTACGCGGTTCCGAACAATCTCGGCGAGGAAACCGCCATGTTCCTCCCCTTCTTCAAGTAGACGAAGCGTCAACTAGACAACTCTCATGATCAGCGTCGAAGAGTTCGGGCAGCAGGCGGCCCAATGGCTGGCCGCCAACAAGCACCACGCGCCCCGCGACTACGGCGCGATCTGTCCACCCGATCTCGTCGAGCAGGGACTCGCCTGGCAGAAGCACCTCTACGCCTCGGGCAAGGCCGGCATCCACTGGCCGGTCGAGGTGGGCGGACAAGGCCTCACCCCGGCTCACCAATCGCAGTGGCTCCTCGAATGCGCATTGGCCGGGGTTCCGGGAGTGTTCAACATGGTCGGTCTGGTCCTGGCCGGTGGAGCGATCCAGAAGTTCGGTTCCGACGAGCAGAAGACGCAACATCTGAACGCCACCTTGCGCGGCGAGCACGTGTGGTGCCAGTTGTTCAGCGAACCCGGTGCCGGTAGCGATCTGGGTTCGCTCAGCACCAAGGCCGAGCGCGACGGCGATCGCTACATCGTGAACGGGCAGAAGGTGTGGTGCTCCGGTGGCCGCTACAGCAACTGGGGCATCCTCATGGCGCGCACCAATCCCGAGGCGCCCAAGCACGAGGGCATCTCGTTCTTCCTCCTCGACATGAGCCTGCCCGGCATCGAGATCCGTCCTCTCAAGCAGATGACCGGTGAAGCCGAATTCGACGAGGTGTTCTTCACCGACGTCCAGGTGCCGGCCGATGCGCTCATCGGCCCGTTGCACGGAGGCTGGGGCGTCGGCATGGCCGTGCTCACGTCCGAGCGCGGACACATCGGCACGAGCATCATCTCGCTCGAACGCCGACTCGATTCGATCGCCCGCCTCGCAGAGGGACGCGAATTGTCGGCACTCGAACGTCAAGAACTCGCCGGCCTTCTCTCCCAGGGCATGGCGTACAAGGCGATGGCGCAGCGTCAGGGTCCGGTGGCTTCCACCGCCGCCTCGCTCATGAAACTCGGTATCACCGAGATGATGTTCGACGTGGCGATGCTGCGCGCCGACTTCTCGGGTGCTTCGGCCACGCTCGACGGCCCCGATGCTTTCGGACTCCTGGCCGCACCGGGTGGTCGCATCGCCGGAGGAACAAGTCAGGTTCAGCGCAACATCATCGGCGAGCGTTTGCTGGGCTTGCCGCGCGAACCGAAGGGCTGACGTCACACCTGGTGAGGGTCGCCATCACGGCGTTCCCCGCAGAACTCGTCGAACCCGGCCGTACACTGACGGCTTCGCAATCTTCCGAGTGAGACACCAACCGTGAAAGTCGCATCCACCAACGGCGTCAAGGTCGAACTGCACGATCTGGGCGGCATCGGGCCCAACATGCTCCTGTCGCACGCCAACGGATTCCATGGCCTGTGCTGGTCTCCGGTGGCCTCGCATCTCACCCGTCGGTTCCATTGCTATTCGTTCGATCATCGCGGACACGGCGACACCGCACTGCCCAAGGACTGGAAGGTCGCCTGGGCCGGGTACGGCGCCGACGCCCAGGCCGCGGCCAAGGCCGTCCACGAGAAGGGCGGCATCATCGGTGTCGGCCATTCGATGGGCGGCGCGACGCTGCTGCTCGCCGCGCTGAAGGACCCGTCGCTCTTCCGCGGTCTGCTGCTGTACGAGCCGATCGTTCCGCCGGCTGACATGAAGATGCCGGCCAATCGACCCAACAACCTCGCCGACGGCGCGGCGCGACGCAGGGCGTCGTTCAAGAGTTTCGACGATGCAATAAAAAATTTCGGCTCGAAGATGCCGATGTCATCGTTCGCCCCCGAGGCGCTCGAGGCCTATGTGCACGGCGGCTTCCGCAAGGGCGACGACGGACAGGTGCACCTCAAGTGCTCGCCCGCTCTCGAGGCCGAGAACTTCCGCAACCCGAACATTCCCAACCTCTGGAAGAAGCTCACTGACATCACCATTCCGGTGTGGGTGCTCAGCGGCCATCCCGAACCGTTCCAGCCGTCGGGTTGGGCCGAGGCCGTGGCCGATCGAATTCCGAAGGGAAACCACATCGAGTACAGCGACCTCGATCACTTCGGCCCGTTCGTCGATCCGGCGCGTATCGCCCGCATCATCGACACCTTCGCCGACACCCTCGAGCCCTGATCGATGAACGCCCGCGGCGCCGCTGACTTCGGACCCCGCGTGGCCGCGTTCGACGCGCTGATCGACGAGCGACTCGAACCTCTTCGTCACGATCCTCGGGCGGCGCGCGTGTTCACGGCCGCGAGCCACCTCGGCGACTGGAGCCTCATCTGGCATCTCGTGGGCGTCGCGCGCGGTCTCACCAGCTCGAAGCGAGCCGATCAGGCCGTCGTTCTGTCGGCCCTTCTGGGTGCCGAATCGCTCATCGTCAATCAAGGCGTGAAGCGACTGTTCAAGCGCGAGCGCCCCACCGACTCGGGTGACGATCGCTTCGAGGTGCGCACGCCGTCCACCAGCAGCTTCCCGAGCGGTCACGCCAGTGCAGCCGCGTTCGCTGCCACCGTTCTCACCACTCTCGACGGCAAGAAGTCGGCGCCGCTGTGGTTCGGTCTGGCCGGCATCGTCGGAACCAGTCGTGCGTTCGTGCGCATCCATCACGCCTCCGATGTGATCGGTGGAGCCGCGGTCGGTGTCGGACTCGGTCTCCTCGTCCGTCCTCTCGTGAAGCGCCTGCGCTGAGAACTGAAAGGATCTCCATGACCCGTCGTTTCGCCCTTACGTGGGACTACCGCTGCCCGTACGGCCGCATCGCCCACGACCACGTTGTCACCGGTCTGCGCGGCGGCGCCGACTGGGACGTGACCTTCCTTCCCTTCTGCCTCGGCCAGTCGCACGTCGAGCCGGGCATGCCGGCGGTGTGGGACGCACCCGAGACCGATTCGGGAATCCTGGCTCTACAAGTGGGCATCGCCGTGCGCGACAACCAGCCGCACGCGTTCGTCGACCTGCACCACGCGCTCTACGAGTTCAAACACGCACTCGGCGGCAACATCCGGAGCCGCGAGGCGATCGGAAACGTGATCAAGGGATGCGGCCTCGACGCCGACGCCGTGTTCGCCGAGGTCGATTCGGGACGTCCGCTCGCCACCATCGCGCGCGAGCACACGCAGTACGCAGAGTCGCACCACGTGTGGGGCGTGCCGGTGTTCGTGGTCGACGACAAGGCGGTGTTCGTCCGCCTGCTCGATCGCGCCGAGGGTGACGAGGCGCTCGCCATCCACACGATCGAGCGGATCCTCGACGACATCGATTGGCCCATCCTCAACGAGTTCAAGCACACGTCGGTTCCGCGCTGACGCGGAATCAACCGTCGCTGCGGGCGACGCGTTCGGCGCCCAAGCGGCGGAATCGCACATCGGTCGTCACTCGATCGCCTTCCGCGGCGATGATCCCGACCGCGAATTCGAGTCGACCGTCGTTCCATGTCCACGTGCGTTCTTCGCCGATGATCGCCTCGGTCAGGAGCACGTTTCGACGACCCTCGTTGTTTTCGGTCGGCTCGACCAGGTGGATCAGAACACCCGACGAACGGACATGATCGTTGTCCGATCGCGCGGCCACCAGCTCGACGGTGAGGAATCGACCATCGCCGACTTGAACCACCATGAGGCGCTTCGCATCGTCGTCGCCCACCGAGTCGGTCGACACAAGGCGCGTGGCATCGTGCCATTCGCCTTCGGGATGACGATCCGGATCGACGAACTCGATCCCGCTCCGATCGAGCCAACCCACCGAATGGAGATTCACCGCGAGGATTCCCGGTGCTCCGCGTCGTCGCGAATCGATGGCGCGCGGAGCCACCGAGTCGCTCATCACGTCGAACGGGCTGTCGTACACCCCGTGCTCATCGGCGGCTGTGTCGGCGAAACCAGCGGCCGTCGCACTGTGCGGCCAATCGAGGGCGTGACCGAGTTCGTGCTGCAGGAGATCGAGCGGCGAGTCGTCCTCCCACTGCGGCATGAAGTCGGACGCGCCGACATAGACAGCGCGGCGCGACGTTCGGGCCGCACACGGTTGCTCGCAATCCGAGCCCGGCCGACCCCACCCACCGATCTGGTCGCTGTCGTGCTGCGCGTCGGCCACTACCAGAACGCCGGTCGTGTCGTCGTCGCTCGCGTCGAGTGCTCGGTCGACGCACGACATCGGATCGCCGGATGAGTCGAGATCCACCGGCGGGGCGGCCCGCCACTCGAGCGAGTACGAGCCCTGCGACCAACGGGCGAAGTAGTCCGACACCGGGCCGAGCCGATCGACGATCTCGGCCGCATCGATCGCAAGGCGTTCCGCCAAGGGTGCAAACAGGCCCGCCTCCACGCCGGAGGGAACCCGGCACAACGCGACCTCCCACCGATCGATCGACGGCGGGGTCCGCATACGCAGCAAGGCGTCGAAGTCGTCGGTGGACACCTCACCACCGGGGGAAGGCGCACAGCCGACGAGGAGCGCCGACGCGACCACGAACTTCCGCCACATATGAACGAGACCGTAGCCTTACCCCGTGAGCCAGGAGATCAGATTCGACCGCAAGATGTCGGATGCCGAAGGAATGATGTGGCGCCTCGAGAAGGACCCGTACCTCTCGTCGACGTTCGCCAATTTGTCGGTCCTCGACCGCGCTCCCGACTTCGACCGCTTGCGGCGCCGTATGGAGCGGGCCACCGTGGTCATCCCGCGCCTGCGCCAGCGCGTGCAATCATCGCCGGCCAACATCACACCGCCCATGTGGGTCGACGATCCCGATTTCGACATCGACTACCACGTCCGGCGCATCGCCTTGCCGTCCCCGGGAACCATGCGACAGATGCTCGATCTGGCCACGCTCATCCTCGTCGACCCGTTCGATCGCACCCGGCCGCTCTGGCAGTTCGTCGTGATCGAGGGCCTCGAGGACGGCCGCGCCGTGCTGGTGGAGAAGTTGCACCACACCATCGCCGACGGCGAGGGCAGTGTGCAGTTGTCGCTGCAATTCTTCGACTTCGAACGTGACGCACCCGAGCCCGAACCGCTCGTGTACGACGCCGAGGAGGCCGCCGCATCGGCTCTCCTCAACGGCGATTTGTTGCGCGATCTGCTCACGGGATCGCTGAAGATTCCGTTGTCGCTCGTCAAGCAGGTGCGCGACTTGATCGCCGATCCGGCGTCGATCCCTGCTCACGGCGCGAGCACGGTCGACATGGTGCGCAATGTGGTCGGTCAACTGTCCGATGTCGACCCGGCCAAGTCGCCGTTGTGGACCACGCGATCGTTGCGTCGCCGCGTGGAGATTCTGCGAGCACCGTTCTTCGAGGTGCGCGATGCGGCTCGTCGTCTCGACGGCACGCTCAATACCGCGCTGCTCACCGTCGCGAGCGACGCCGCCGGCCGTTATCACCGCCGACTCGGATCGCCCATCGACGAGCTCCGGGCGTCGATGGCCATCAGCACGCGCAAGGTCAACCCGGCCGATGGATCGCACGCCAACGCGTTCTCACTGGCGCGCATGCTCGTTCCGACCGGCGAGATGAAGGCGGCCGACCGTTTCGCCCACGTTCTCCGCATCACCCGGGAGGCGGCCGACTCGGGTGCCGCCGCGTTGGTGGGTGCCACGGCCAGCCTGGCCGCCTCGCTGCCCACCGGGGTCGTGACCCGGATCGCTCGTCTGCAGTCGCAGACCGTCGACTTCGCCACCTCGAACGTGAAGGGCACGCCGATTCCGGTGTACGTGGCCGGCTCGGAGATCGTGGCCAACTATCCCCTCGGGCCGTTGGGTGGCGTGGCCTTCAACCTCACCTTGCTGTCGCACGTCGGAAGCCTCGACATGGGGCTGCACATGGACGCCGGAGCCATCGCCGAAACCGAACTCATGCGCGACTGCTTGCGCGAGTCGTTCGATGAATTCGTGAAAGTTACTGGCGCGCCGAAGTCAAGAGGTTCCGGACGTCGAGCAGCAGATCGCTGACCTCACCGGCCGACACCAACTCGCGCTTGATCATCTGCGACAGGGCGCGATCGATGACCTCGATTGCCTCGGCGACCACGGTTGCATCGACAACGTTGGTGGTCATCGGCTCGGCAATCTGCGTGGTGGGCATTCACTTCTCCTGTTGGCTCTCCCGGCGACCCGGCCCTCGCGGACCCGACCCCCGGTCGTTTCTCCGACGGTAACGCACGATGTCGTCGGTGGTGTGCATGGTAGGCCCACTGGTCGCCGAATCTCAGGCGGGACGAGAGCCGTGCGCCACACCCGAACTACGATTCGGACGTGGAATTTGCGGGCACCGGCGTCGTGGTCACGGGAGCAGCCGGCGGCATCGGCGAAGCGCTGGCCCGGCGTTTCCATGCGCTCGGATCCACCGTCGTCCTGGCCGATGTGCTGGAAAAAGGTGTGTGGGGCGTGGCCGACGCGCTCAACACCATTCGTCCCGATTCGGCGCTTGCCGTCGTGGCCGATCTGCGCTCCGAAGACGGAAATCGCCGTCTGGTTGAGACGGCCCAGGAGCATCTGTCTCAATTCGGTTCGAGATCGGGAATCGATCTCTTCTTCGCCAACGCGGGCGTCGGCACCGGCACGTTCGTGGAGAGCACTCCCGAAGCCGATTGGGATCTCGCCTTCGACGTGAACGTTCACGCCCATCGCTGGGCCGCGAAGTACTTGCTGCCCCGGTGGCTCGAACGCGGGAGTGGTTACTTCTGCTCCACCGCTTCGGCCGCCGGTTTGCTGGCGCAGATCGGTTCGGCTCCGTATTCGGTCACCAAGCATGCGGCCGTCGCGTTCGCCGAGTGGATGTCGCTCACCTACGGCGACCGCGGTGTGCGCGTGAGTTGTCTGTGTCCGCAAGGAGTCAACACGCGCATGCTCAGTGGCGGCGACATCGGCGATTCGCGCGCGGGTGATGTCGTTCGTTCGGCGGGCGTTGTGCTCGAGCCCGAACAGGTGGCGCATGTCGTTGCTGAGGCGATCATCGCCGAGCGTTTCTTGATCCTCCCCCATCCCGAGGTCCACGACTTCGAGATCAAGAAGACCGCCGACCGCGATCGCTGGTTGGCCGGGATGCGCAAGCTGCAACATCGCGTCTTCGGCGATCTCTGATCCGACGCCGTGGCTCCCAAACCCTCCGCCGAGCAGATCGAGGTCCTGCGCCAGATCGGTTTGCGCGCGGGCGAGGAGGTTCGCTTCCGCCGGGCCGATCGCGGCCGTTGGCAGGAAGGACGTATCTCGTGGGTCGAGCGCGACGGGAGCATCACGGTTCACGATTCGCACGGTGCGGCCCGCTCGCTGCGGCCCGAGAAGCTCGAGGTGAAGAGGCCCGGTCGGCGCGGTCGCCTCGTCTGGCAGCCCGTCACCGACGTGGCGGTCACCTGGGAGCAACTCACGCTGTTCTGAGCGGCTACGGTCGCCCGCATGGGAGTACGCCTCGAACCGTCCGACGAATACATGCACGAACTCGGCCCCGAGTCGAATTTCAACGAGAGCATGTACATCAATTGCTTCGACCCGCAGCACAAGGTGGGTGGTTGGTTCCGCATGGGCAACCGCGCCAACGAGGGCTACGCCGAGATGACCGTGTGCCTGTACCTGCCCGATGGGTCGGTGGGCTTCATGTTCAAGCGGCCCACGATCGAGAACAACGACAGGCTCGATGCCGCCGGACTCACGTGGACGATGGTGAAGCCGTTCGAAGAACTGCGCATCGACTACGTGGGCAAGGTCGTGGTGCTGGCCGAGCCCGAGCAGATGGTCGATCCGAAGAAGGCGTTCACCGACAATCCGTACAGCGAGTGCGAGGTGCACATCACATTCTCGGGTCAGGGTCGTTCGAGCATGTTCGGCGGCGAGCCCGACACTCCGCACGAGGCGCCGGGCGAGGAGTTCGCCAAGGGCCACTACGAGCAGTTGGTGGAAGCGCGCGGTTCGATCCGCGTCGGCGATCGCGAGTGGGAGATCAACGGATTCGGATTGCGCGATCACTCGTGGGGTCCGCGCTATTGGCAGGCTCCGTGGTACTACCGCTGGCTGACGGCCAACTTCGATCGCGACCTCGGATTCATGCTGTCGCGCGTGGCCAAGAAGGACGGTCCAGGCACGCGGGGCGGGTTCGTGTGGGAGAACGGCCAGATCCACCTGTGCGATCAGGCCGAGATCTCCACGGAGTTCCGCGGCGAAGACACGTACCACCAGAAGATCGAGGCCGTGCTGAAGTCGTCGCGCAGTGGTCGCGAGTGGAAGTTCACGGGCGACGTGATGAGCCTCATTCCGCTGCGCAATCGACGTCAGTCGCCTGACGGTGAGTGGTTGACGACCCGCATCAGCGAGGGCATGACCCGGTGGGAGATGCAGTCGGAGGAGCACGAGGGCAAGGTGGGATACGGCCTGAGCGAGTATCTGGATCAGATCATCGACGGCCAACCCGTCGGCACCGCCGAATAACCCCTTGGGCGCGAAACCATGCCACTTTTGGCATGTCTGACGCCCAACTAACTCGTTCGCGTCTCGAGGATTCCCCGTAGTTCGCCGATCACCTTCGTCAGACCGTCCCGCACATCGTCTTCCGTGAGGCGCACTGTCAGCCAGCCCATGAGCGCCAACTGACGGTCGCGAGATTTGTCCTTTCGCGATTCAGCCGATCCCGCGTGCCAGAACGAGTGATCGACTTCGAGCGCAACTCGTTCGGTTAGCCACGCAAAGTCGAGCCGCACCATTCGTCCATCGGGGCATTCCATCTCGTGTTGGAGTATCGGAGCTCGAATACCCCCACCCCGGATCGCTTCGAGAACACGAAGTTCGAGATCGGACTGGACCGCAGCCTCCCACTCGCCACGCTGAGACAGCACCGCCCGGATCTCGCGAGAACCCGGTCGGCGCCGGTGGTAGAGGCGGGCGGTGGTTCCGGCGATCTCGGCGAGCGACACAACGCCCTTGTCGAGCGCGTTCTCGAGTGCTGACGAAACTCGGTGGTATCCGATCACCCCGCCCACGTCGAAGAGAGTTCGGGCGACCGAGGTGATCTGCAGTCCATCGGCGCCTACCACAAGATCGTCATCGTCGATCCTCCGACAACGATGCACGATCACTCCTTCGAGTTCGGGACTCGACCCATGAGGGACGAGGACGTGGACGCGCGGATCGGTCATCTTGCGCAGTCCGTGAATCTGGCCCGCCGTGGTGAAGCCGACGGCGACACGTGGGTTCCGCAGACAGGCTGCGTGCATGAGTTGCTCGCGGCTCGTGGGCCAGGCCGCCGATCGGAACACCCCCGGCAGGAGTATCTGAACTTCACTCCGGGAAATCATGCGGCGAATCGACCGCTCACTCACTCCGACGGTCCGCAATTGCGACAGTGACACCACCCCGTGCTGACGCGAGAACAATTCGTGGACTTCCGGTCGCCACATCCGACTCTCCTTCCTGCCGAGCAGGAAGGTGGGAATTAGTCATGGGCGTAGGACATGCCAAAAGTGGCACGGTTTCGCGCCCAATGGGGGAAAGGTCAGAGGAGGGTGGCGAGGGCGGCGAGGAAGGGCGCGGGATCCTCGCCCACCGCCTCCCCGTACAACTTCACCTTCGGCTCGGTCCCACTCGGCCTCACCTGCAACCGCACGCGCGCCCCGCCCACACCCTCCAACCACAGGCGCAACAGCGTCGCCTCCGGATAATCCACGACCTCCACCACGCGCCGCCCCCCGATCGCGTTCGGCGGATTCGCCCTCAACCGCTCCACCGCCGCCACCCCATCGGCCGGCGCCCGCCGCACACTCGTCTCCGCCGTCACGTGACGGCCGAAACGCCCGGCGATGTCGTCGAGTCGATCCTCGATGGTCCTTCCCTCGCCCGCCGCCACGCTCGCGACTTCGAGCATCAGCACCGCGGCCGTGATTCCGTCCTTGTCGAGCGGGCGATCGGCGACCAGATAACCGAGCGCCTGTTCGTAGGCGAATACCAATCGCTTGTCGGGATTCCTCATCACCGCGTCGGCGATCCACTTGAAACCGGTGAAGGTCTCGGCGTACGCGACACCATTCGCCGCCGCCATCTTGCCCACGAGCGACGACGACACCAGCGTGCTCACCATCAGGCGATCGCTCCCCGACGTGAACCGCAGAACGTGATCGGCGAGCAGCCATCCGATCTCGTCACCGCGCAAGAGCCGCCAACCTTCATCGCGCGTCGGAATCGCCACGCCGAGTCGATCGGCATCGGGATCGTTGGCGATCGCGATCGAAGCCCCCGATGTTCGGGCCGCGTCCACCACGAGATCCATCGCCCCCGGCTCCTCCGGATTCGGGAACGACACCGTGGGAAACGAACCGTCCGGCTCGTGCTGAGCGGCCACCGCGATCGGCGCACCCATCCCGGCCCGCTCGAACACACGCGCGGCGACGGCCCCACCCACACCGTGGAGCGCCGTGTACGCGAACCGCACCGCCGGCGCATCACGCACGAGCCGCACCGACGGCGCCCACTCGACGTACGAATCGATCACGTCGTCACCAAGGGTCACGATCAGCGGATGATCGGTGTCGCTCAATGGCACGGTCGTCGGATCGACGCGATCGATCGCTTCGGCGATGAGCGAATCGTGCGGCGGAACGATCTGCGCGCCCGAGCCCAGGTACACCTTGTATCCGTTGTCGGCCGGCGGGTTGTGGCTCGCAGTCACCATCACGCCCGCCGCGCATCCGAGGCGCGTGATGTTCCATGCGAGCACGGGCGTGGGCACGAGCCGCGGCATCACGAAGGCCCTGACGCCGCGGGCCGCCGCCACCCGCGCGGTGTCGAGGGCGAACGCGTCGCTCTTGCGCCGCGCATCCCAGCCGATCAGAACGCCGCGCTCGGCAGCGTCGGGAACAGTCGCCAGGAGATGATCGATCAATCCGGCCGCCGCCTGTCGAACGACCAGCCGATTCATGCGCAACGGTCCGGCCCCGACGGCCGCACGAAGACCCGCCGTACCGAACGCGAGTCGGCCGTCGAATCGTTCGGCCAGAGTCGCGTCGTCGCCGTCGATCAACGCCTGCAGCTCGTCGCGCAGATCGGCGTCGGGTTCGGCCGCGAGCCAGGCGCGGGCCACTGACCGCACATCACCCGACACGCTCAGCCCCACGGGATGAGCGTGCGCAACTCGACCAGCGGTCGCGGCCCGACGTGCGAGATCACCTCGGCCGCGGCGATCGAACCGAGTCGGCCGCACTCGGCCAACGAGTATCCGTTCGTGAGGCCGAACAGGAATCCGGCCGCGAACAGATCGCCGGCACCCGTGGTGTCGAGGACGTGCCCCACTTCCTCGGCGGTCACGTCGACGATCTCGTCGTTGGTGATGACGGCAGCGCCCTGCGGGCCGCGCGTGATCACGGCCAGTGCGCTGTCGCGACGCACCGCCGCCACGGCCGCCTCGAAGCTGTCGAGTTCGTACAACGACATGAGTTCGTGTTCGTTGCCGAACAGGATGTCGACCTCGTCCTCCACCAGCGCGCGGAAGTCATCACGGTGGCGATCGACGCAGAAACTGTCGGACAACGTGAGCGACACCTGACGGCTAGCTCGGTGGGCCACCTGCGCCGCGTGCCGGAACGCCTGTTTGGCGTCGTCGCGGTCGAAGAGATAGCCCTCCATGTACAGAACACGGCCCGCCGCCACCACGCGCTCGTCGATGTCGGTCGGGCACAGGTACGAAGACACGCCGAGATACGTGTTCATGGTGCGCTGAGCGTCGGGCGTGACGACGATGATGCATCGTCCCGTCGGCATGCCGTCCATGTGTTCGCCCGGCGCGAAGTGCACGCCCACCGCGCGCAGGTCGTGGCCGAACACGTCGCCCAGATCGTCGGCGCTCACCTTCCCGATGTACGCGGCGCTGCCTCCGAAACTGGAGACGCCGCACACCGTGTTCGCGGCCGATCCACCGCTCATCTCGACCGCCGAACCCAACGCCTTGTACAAGTGCAGGGCGCGATCGGTGTCGATGAGGGTCATCGAACCCTTCGTGAGCGCCTCGCGATGGATGAACGCGTCATCGGCCTGCGCGATCACGTCGACGAGCGAGTTGCCGATTCCGACGACGTCGTAACGGGTTCCGTCGGAACGAGTCGCTCGCGAAGGTGCGGTGGTGGGCACGGCCTCCCACGCTAGTTCGCAAGTACGCTCGGCCCGTGACCGTTCTTGCCCCTCGTGACGCCTCCGAACTCGATCCGCACCGCCTCCCCCGGCACGTTCTCCCCCGCCGTTACGACCTGGCGCTCACACCCGATCTGGCCGCCGCGACGTTCGCCGGAAACGTGGTCATCACCGCCGACGTCGTCGCCACCACCCGCCTCATCGCGTTGAACGCGGCCGAACTCGACATCGATGCGGTTTTCGTGGACGGACAGCCCGCGCCGTTCACTCTCGATGACGAGCGCGAACGACTGCTCATCGGCGCATTGTCCGATGTCGGACCCGGCTCCACCACGATCGACATCACGTTCCGCGGGACCCTCAACGACAAGTTGCGCGGCTTCTATCGCAGCACCTACCGCGATGAGAACGACACCGAGCACGTGATCGCGTGCTCGCAGATGCAGTCGACCGACTGCCGCCGTGCATTCCCGTGCTTCGACGAACCCGACTTCAAGGCCGTGTTCGGGGTGACTCTCATGGTCGACGACGGAATCATGGCGGTGAGCAACGGTCCCGAGGTCTCGCGCACGCGCGACGAAGCATCGGCCAAGGACGTCGTTCGATTCGCCGACACCATGATCATGAGCACCTACCTCGTCGCCTTCGTGGTGGGTCGACTCGAGGCGACCGCAGCCGTCGATGTTCGCGGTGTGCCCCTGCGCATCGTGCACGTGCCCGGCAAGGGCCACCTCACCGGCTTCGGTCTCGATGTGGGCGCGAAGAGCTTGGCTTGGTTCACCGACTACTACGGCATTCCCTACGCCGACGCCAAGATCGACATGATCGCGCTCCCCGACTTCGCGGCCGGTGCGATGGAAAACGTGGGCTGCATCACCTATCGCGAGAACCTTCTTCTCGTCGATCCCGAGACCAGCACGCAGATCGAGAAGGAGCTCGTGGCCGATGTCGTGAGCCACGAACTCGCCCACATGTGGTTCGGCGACCTCGTGACGATGAAGTGGTGGAATGGCATCTGGCTCAACGAGGCCTTCGCCACGTTCATGGAGATCGCCGCGGTCGACGCCTACCGCCCCGACTGGGATCGGTGGACGAGTTTCTCGCTCGAACGATCGGTCGCCTTCGAGACCGACTCGCTCGAGTCGACGCGTTCGGTCGAGTACGAGGTGCGCTCACCGCAGGACTGCGAAGGCATGTTCGACGTCCTCACGTATCAGAAGGGTGGGTCGCTGCTCCGCATGCTCGAGCAGTACCTCACCACTCCCCGCTTCCGCGCCGGAGTGCGCCACTATCTCGCGGCCCACGCCTACAAGAACACCGAGACGTCCGATCTGTGGGATTCCATCGAAGCCGCCGTATCGGCCGACGGCGGCGAACCCGTGCGGGCCCTGATGGATTCGTGGATCTGGCAGCCCGGCTACCCGCTCGTGACGGCCGCTCTGCGCACCGGCAGGCTCCATCTCACGCAGCAGCGGTTCTCGTTCGACGTCGAGACGGTCGCCGATCCGCAGACCTGGTACGTCCCGGTGCACGTGCGGGTCGGAGCCAGCGAGCAGGTCGTGCTCCTCACCGAGTCGTCCGTCGACGTCGACGTCGACGATGCGTCCGCGCCCATCGTGGTGAACGCCGGCGGTTCGGGCTTCTATCGAGTCGCCTACTCGGCCGAACTGCTCGCCCGGATCGATCGCTCCGTTCTCCGCTCTCTCACCACCATCGAGCGCTACAACCTCGTGGATGATGCGTGGAACGCGGTCGTGGCCGGCCGACTGGCCGCCGCCGACTACCTCGCGTTCGTGGAGGGTTTCGTCGACGAGCGCGACCTCGCGGTCTGGCAGGCCATCTCCAACGGTTTGCGCGCGATGGGCCGCCTGGTGGCCGACGATGCCTATGCGTCGTTCCGTCGTCGCGTCGCCGCGTTAGCGAGTCCGGTCCTCGCCGATCTGGGTTGGCAACCGGCGGCCGGCGAGACCGAGTTGCGCGCCAAACTGCGCGGCCTGCTCGTCGCACTCGTGGCCGTGACGGGCGGTGACACCGAAGCCCAGCGGCGCTGCCGCGAACTCCTTGCCACCGCGCAACGCGACGCCACGTCGGTCGATCCCGAACTCACGGCCGCCGCAACAACCGTCGTCGCCGCCACCGGTGGCGAAGCCGAGTACCTCGACATGCAGGAACGCTTCCTTTCCGCCGACACTCCGCAGGAGCAACTGCGTTACCTCTACGCGCTCGCCGATTTTGACTCGGCCGAACTCGTCGCCCGCACCTGCGAATTCGCGCTCAGCGGCCGGGTCAAGACCCAGAACGCTCCGTTCCTCCTGGCCCGCTGCATCGCCAACCGCAACCACGGAACGGTCGCCTGGGAGTTCGTCCGCCGCCATTGGCAACGGGCCAACGACGACTTCCCCACCAACACGATCGTCCGCATGATCGATCCGGTGAAGATGCTCAACACGCCGCAACTGGAAGCCGATGTGCAGTCGTTCTTCGCCGAGCACCCCATTCCGCAGGCCGTGAAGACGCTCGAGCAGGTTCTCGAGCGTCAGCGCGTCAACGTCGCGTTGCGCCGGCGCGAAGAAGACCCTCTCTCCCGCGCCCTCGGATCCTGAGCAATTGCTCAGGCCACCGAGCGACGCGCGTCCTCTTCGAGCGGTGCAACCGAACGAAGGGTCCGTCGCCTCGTCGGACGACGTCGACGCGGCCAACCCGGCCGCCCGGCCAGCATCCAGACCAGAAGGAAGCCGATCAATTCGAACACGTGCACCGCTTCGCCGATCAACGGCGTGCTGCCTCGAATCACGTCCACCAAGGCCGCACCCACCATTGTGACGGCGAGGGCGCTCACGATCGGAAGTATTCCGTAAGCCCGGGTGGGCCGATGCGCTGTGTACAGGAGTCCGAGCGACAACGCGACCGCCATCGCGCCGAGGTGCCGCGAGTCGTGCAACGAGCCCATCGAGAAGAGATGCGGCAACGCCACCACGAACTGAGTGAGAGCGACCACGACCAATGAAGAGCGAACCCACTCGCCACGTCCCGGACGGGGCGGATGAGCACGCTCGAGAACGATCGACGACAGATCGGGAATGGACTCGGCCGGCCTCACCCTCACCATGCGCTGAATCGATTCGGCGGTAGCGAGCCATTCACCGCACCCTCGACACGACGACAGATGGTGACGCGCGCGGGCGACCTCCGACCCCTCGGCCCGACCGTCGAATTCGGCCGACAGAATCTCGCGCACCGCGAGGCAGTCGTCCTCCGACCGGCTCACATCGATCTCCTGGATCTCTCCACGTACAAGAGTCGCACGGAACCACCCGGAAGTTCCAGAATGGGCCCGTGGATTCCCTGACGACCGTCGCCCTGGCCGCTCGCGACGGAGACCGCGCCGCCCTGGCCCGATTCGTCGAGCTGGCCCAGGCCGACGTCTGGCGCTACTGCGCGTACCTCACCGATGCGCAGACCGCCGACGACGCCGCGCAGGAAACTCTCATCCGAGCGATCGGCTCGTTGCACGGTTTTCGGGGCGAAGGCGACGCCAAGGTGTGGTTGCTCACCATCGCCCGGCGCACCTGCGCCGACATCATCCGTTCGCAGGTCCGCCGTCGCTCACTGTTCGATCGACTTCGCGGCCAGCACGACCCGACGCCCGTGGCACCCTCCGAGCGCCTCGAACTCGCCGAACTGCTCGAGTCCCTCGATGACGATCGACGAGACGCCTTCGTTCTCACGCAAGTCTTGGGCCTGTCCTACGAGGAGGCGGCTGGCGTCATGAATTGCGCGATCGGAACCATCCGTTCGCGCGTGGCCCGTGCCCGAATGCACTTGGTCGACGTCGTGATCGCGACCGACGACCGGCGCGCCCTCGGATCCTGAGCGATCGCTCGGCTACGGTCGAGCCCGTCGCCGCCGAAGCACTGTGTGACGAAGGGGAACCATGTCCGATCTCGAGCCCTACCGAGCGTTTCCTCACCTCACGTTCACACGTCCGGCCGCCGGTGTCCTGCAGATCACCCTCGACGGCCCCAACCTGAATGCGGTCGGCCCCGAGGCGCACCGCGAACTTGCCGACGTATGGGTCGCCGTCGATCGCGACCCGGCCACCAACGTGGCCCTGCTCACCGGTGCCGGCAAGGCCTTCTCTGCCGGCGGAAGTTTCGACCTCATCGACGGCATCATCGGCGACTACGCGTTCCGCAGCCGCGTGCTCAAGGAAGCCCGCGATCTCGTGCGCAACGTCATCGAATGCTCCAAGCCCATCGTGTCGGCCATCCACGGTCCGGCGGTCGGCGCCGGTCTGGTGGCCGCCGTTCTCGCCGATGTGTCGGTGGCCGGACGCACCGCGCGCATCATCGATGGCCACACCCGACTCGGCGTGGCCGCCGGCGACCACGCCGCGGTGTGCTGGCCGCTGCTCGCCGGAATGGCCAAGGCGAAGTACTACCTCCTCACGTGCCGAACGCTCACGGGCGAGGAGGCCGAGCGAATCGGATTGGTGTCGCTGTGCGTCGACGATGCCGAGGTGTACGCGACGGCTCTCGACGTGGCCACCGAACTCGCCGGCGGCGCACAAGCCGCACTGCGATTCACGAAGCACACGCTCAATCATTGGTATCGCGCCATGATCCCCGCGTTCGACGCGTCGTTGGCGTACGAGTTCTTCGGCTTCGGCGGACCCGACGCCGCCGAAGGAGTGGCATCCCATCGCGAGAAGCGCGCACCGCGCTTCACCGGACCGGCAGGAGACTGACATGACCGACGTTCCCGCGCTGTTCGACCTCACCGGTCGCACGGCACTCATCACCGGCGGCAGTCGCGGCCTCGGTCGCGAGATGGCGTTGGCCTTCGCCGCCGCCGGTGCCGACGTGATGATCGCCAGTCGTTCGCTCGAATCGTGCGAGGAAACCGCGCGCGAGGTCGAGGCGGTCACGGGCCGTCGCGCCATCCCCTACGCGTGCCACATCGGTCGCTGGAACGAACTCGACGGGCTCGCCGACGCGGCCTGGTCGCAACTGGGCGGCGTCGACATCCTCGTGAACAACGCCGGCAAGTCGCCTCTGTACGACAGCGTCGTGAACGTGAACGAGCAATTGTGGGACTCGGTCCTCGGACTCAATCTGAAAGGGCCGTTCCGTCTCTCGGCCCTCCTCGGCACGCGCATGATCGAACGGGCCAAGGAAACCGGGCGCTCCGGTTCGATCATCAACATCTCGAGCATCGCCGCCATTCACCCCACGCCCGACGTGATCCCGTACACCGCGGCCAAGGCCGGTCTGAACGCCATCACCATCGGTTTCGCCCAGACGTTCGGCCCGCACGTGCGCGTGAATTGCATCATGCCGGGCTCGTTCCGCACCGACATCTCGAAGGCATGGGACTGGAAGATGGTCGACCAGCAGATGAAGCGCGTCGCCTTGCGTCGCGTGGGCGAACCGCACGAGATCGTCGGCGCCGCCTTGTTCCTCGCGAGCGACGCCGGCAGCTACACCACCGGCGCGGTGTTCACCGTCGACGGCGGCGTTCCCACCTGATTCGCCCGTGACGTCGCTCTTGGTCATCTGCACTGGCAACGCCGCGCGTTCGGTGATGGCCGGAGCCGCGCTCGCCGACCGTGAACCGTCGCTCACGATCGTCACGGCCGGAACCTTCAGCGTCGACGGCCAGCCCATCAGTTGGCGCACGCGCGAAGCGCTTCAACGCGTTGACCTGAGTGCGCGCCACCATCGCAGCCAGCAGATCGCTCCCGAACACGTGGCCGCGGCCGATCTCGTTCTGGCCATGGCTCCCGAACACGTCGCGTGGATCCGAAGGGAACATCCGCACGCCGCGCCCCGCACCGCCACGCTGAAGCGGCTCGTTCGCGATCTGTCCGCCGACGGCCCGATCGGCGAGCGCCTCGAGGCTCTCGCACTCCACGCGGTCGATCTCGAACCGTGGGAAGAGATCGTCGATCCCGGTGGCGGCGAAGTCGAGGACTTCATCGCCTGCGCGCACGAAGTGGTCGACCTGGTCGATCGAATCGTCGATCGACTGCGTTGACGGTCAGCCGTCGACGACGATGACGCCGGCCGCGGCCAGGACGTCGATGTCGGCGTCGGAGCGTCCGAGCGAACGCAGGATGTCGCGCGTGTGCTGTCCGATGCGAGGCGCGATCGAACGTTGCTCGCCCGGCGTGCCGTGGAAGTCGGCCGGTGACGCGATCATGGGCACCGCACCCTCACCGTGGGGTACGTCGACGATTCCGCCGGCGGCCCGGGTCTGCGGATCGGCCAGCACTTCCTCGGGCGTGGCCAACGGCGCCCAGAACATGTCGGGTTCGGTCGCGAAGATCTCCGCCCATTCGTCGAACGTCCTCGACGCGAACACGGCGTCGAGCAGGCCGATCAATTCGCGCGCGTTCACGGTTCGGTCGCGCGCGGTCGCGAAACGCGGATCGTCGATCCATTCGGGGTGACCAGCCACCCGCGCCAGCGGCGGCCAGTGCCGATCGGCCTCCACTCCCACCACCCAGAAGCGGCGCCCGTCGGCGGTGCGATAGTTGTTGGCGGTGGGGCTGGGCGCATCGGCCCGTCGCGTCACCGGCGGATACCGACCCCAACTCAACGCGAGGCTCAAGTCGTAGCCGAGCGTGTACACGCCCTGGCGGAAGAGCGACGTGGAGACCATCTGGCCCTCGCCGGTTCGCTCACGGTGGAAGAGCGCCGCGGCGATCGCGCCGGCGAACGCGACACCGGTGGAATGGTCGCCCACGCCGCCGCGCAGGATCGGCGGTTCGCCGTCGTCGGGAGTGTGCAGATGAGCCAGACCCGATCGTGCCCAGTACGCGGCGATGTCGAAACCCGGACGATCTGCTTCGGGTCCCTCGAGTCCGTACCCGGTGATCTGCCCGTACACGATGCGCGAGTTCACCGCGCGCAACGACTCGTAATCCAGGCCCGCGCGCGCCACCGACTCGGCCCGCGCGTTGGTGACGAACACGTCGGCCTCGCGCACGAGATCGAGGACGATGGCGCGGCCCTCGGCCGTCGACACGTCGACGGCGATACCGCGCTTGTTGCGGTTGTCGAGTTCGAAGATCGGATTGTCGTCGCGGGTGAGACTGAGCATGCGCCTGAACAGGCGAGACGGGTCGCCCGCGAGCGGTTCGATCTTGACGATGTCGGCGCCCCAGTCGCCGAGCACTCCGGAGGCGGCCGGACCGGCGATCCAGACACCGAGTTCGACGACGCGAACTCCATGCAACGGCCCGGGCATGGCGCGAACCTAGCCGTGAAACACGAAACCCGAGCGCCCGATGGGTCGCCCGGGTTCTCGGGTGGAGGTGAGGGGAATTGAACCCCTGGCCTCAACAGTGCGATTGTTGCGCTCTGCCAACTGAGCTACACCCCCGAGGGTGATCGCCGGCGAACCGACGACGGATGACGACTCTACCCGCGGGTGCGCCAGCCGACTCAGGCGGCGCGAATCCAGTCGCGGCGGTAGGCCTGCGTGGCGCTCTGGAAACGGCGGATCTGCGACAACTTGTAGCAGTACCCGACGAGCGACATGGCCGCGAGCACGAACACGTAGATGAAGAGATCGCTCTTGGTGGTGAAGGCGATGAAGGCCGAACCGAGCGTCACGAGCGTGAGGGAGAGCACGACGTTCTGACGACGCTGGCGGATCATCTGCTGGCGAGTCATGCCGCGAACCGGAGCGCGCATCGAACGGGTGGGGGCGACGGCCTGACGGGCCATCACCGGGCGAACCGGGGCCTGCGCGAGCGGACGCGCGATGCGCAGCGGGCTGGCACCGCGAACCGGGTTGGAGCGCTGCAGAGTGGAGAGCTGACGGCGGAAGTCGACGACCGACGAGTTGGGGCGATTCTCGTAACGACCGCGCACGAGCGGAGGAATGAGCACGGCGGCCCACGCGGCTCCGACGACCAACAAGATGATCTGGCTCACCGCTCTCCTTTCTCGCTTCTCACGGCTGCTGGCCGCGTCGCCCGAGGGCGCATTGTGTCGATTCGATATCGGACGCCCGGCCGGTCCCCTGAGGGTTCCGGACGGACCGTAACAATTTAGCAACATTTGCCCCGGCCCGGCGGGATCGAGGCGCCTCCGGCCGCCCGTGTGACGGGCTCCACAAACCGCCTGGTCAGGCGGGTCGAACGGGTCAGGCGGGTCGAACGGGTCAGGCGGATGGATCGGCGTCGCGGCGGTACGTGCCCGATCGCCCGCCGGTCTTTTCCCAGAGGGTCAATTCGCCGATCACCATGGCCCGGTCGGCCGACTTGCACATGTCGTAGATGGTCAGAGCGGCCACCGAGCAGGCGTGCAGGGCCTCCATCTCCACTCCGGTGCGCTCGACCGTCTCCACCTGGGCTTCCACCGCCACGTGGTCGTCGCCGATCTCGAAGTTCACGGTGACCGCACCCACCAGGAGCGGATGGCAGAGCGGGATCATGTCGCTGGTGCGCTTGGCGGCCTGGATACCGGCCACGCGGGCCACGGCCAGCACGTCACCCTTCTTGACCTCGCGATTGGCGATGGCCGCGGTGGTCTCGGGGGTCATGAACACCTTGCAGCGCGCCACGGCACGGCGATACGTGGGCTCCTTCGGAGTCACGTCCACCATGCGGGCCCGGCCGAGCGGGTCGAGGTGGGTGAAGGGGTGGTCGTTCGTCGCCACGGAGACGAGGGTACCGCCGCTCCCCCACAATGGAGTCGTGCGCGTGATGACTCAGCGGTGGCAGAACCTGGCCTTCCTGCACTGGGCGTACGAGCCCGAACAGGTGGCTCGCCTCCTGCCCGAGGGCGTCGAACTCGACACGTTCGAGGGGAAGGCCTACGTGGCCCTGGTGCCCTTCCAGATGCGCGATCTGCAAGTCACTCGACTGCCGAAGATCCCCGGCACGAGCGACTTCCCCGAGATCAACGTGCGCACCTACGTGCGTTCGCGCGGCCGACCGGCCGTGTGGTTCTTCTCGCTCGACACACCGAAACTGCTGCCCACCATCGGAGCCCGCGTCGCGTTCCGTCTTCCGTACTGCTTCGGACCGAGTTCGGTGACGCTCGCCGGCGAAGGCGACGGTGCGGTGCTCACGAGCGAGGTGTCGCGACGTTGGCCCGATCGAACGAGCACATCGCTCGCACTGCGCGTGGGCGCCCCGCTGAGCGAGGTCGGCGACTTCGAGCACTTCCTCACCGATCGCTGGGGACTCGTCGCGCCGCGCTACGGCGGCGGATTCAATTACGGCGCGGTCGAACACGGGGCGTGGCCGCTGCACACCGGCGAAGTCCTGCACCTCGACGACTCACTTCTGACCGCGGCTGGGCTACCGGCTCCGCAGGGCGAGCCGCACGTGTTGTTCAGCCCGGGTGTCGACGTCGGCATCCAGTGGCTGCAGCGCGCCTGATCAGCCGCCGATCTGGCTCATGGTGCGCTTGGGGCGGATGAAGTTCACCTGATTGATCTGGTGACCGGCCCACTTGGTGCCCACCGCACGCTCGATCTCGGCCGCGACGACGTCGTCGGTCGAACCATCGCGCAGCAGCGTGCGCAGATCGAACTCGGTGGTGGCGAAGAGACACGTGCGGAACTGCCCGTCGGCGGTGAGGCGAACGCGATCGCAGTCGCCGCAGAACGGCTTGGTGACGCTCGGAATCACACCGACCGTGCCCCGACCGTCGACGTAGCGCCACCGATCGGCCGGTGCCGCACCGCGCGCCGGCACCGGTTCGAGCGGATGCACCGCGGAGATGCGGGCGACGATCTCGTCCTGGCTCACGACCTTGTCGTTGACCCAATGCCCTTCGGCGTCGAGCGGCATGAACTCGATGAAACGGACCTCCACACCCTTCACTCGGCCGAACTCGGCCAGATCGAGGATCTCGTCGTCGTTGGCGCCGCGTTCGACGACCGCGTTGATCTTGACGCTCGAGAATCCGGCCCCGCGGGCGGCGTCGATACCGGCCAGCACTCGTTCGAGTTCGTCGCGCCGGGTCATGCGCTCGAACTTCTCGCGATCGAGCGTGTCGAGGCTGATGTTGATGCGACCGAGCCCGGCTTCGCGCAATTCGTCGACGCAGTTCACGAGCGTCGCGCCATTGGTGGTGAGGGCCAGGTCGATCGGCTGTCCGGCCAGGGGCGAGGCCGAATCGGCCGGCACCACCAACGTGGCCAACTTGGCCACCAGCACCGGCAGGTGCGCGCGCACCGTGGGCTCGCCACCGGTGAGACGAATGCCGTCCACGCCGTAGCGCTCGACGAACAACCGCGCCACTCGCTCGATCTCCTCGAACGACAGGATCTCCGACTTCGGCAACCACACCATGCCTTCGGCGGGCATGCAGTAGGTGCAGCGGAAGTTGCAGCGATCGGTGACCGAGATGCGCAGATCGCGAATCGTGCGACCGAACGGGTCGACCAGATCGTGCGCCGTCATGGGGTCAGGATACGAGGAGGATCGCGTCCACTTCGCCCCCGACCGGCACGCTCGGGCCGTCGGGAACGGCCACGATGGCCGTGGCCAGCGCGGTCGCGGCCAGTTGGTGACTGCCCTGGGCCGAGACCGGCGTGACGTGCACGCGTCCGTCGTCGGCGAACCGGGCCACCGCGCGCTGGTAGTGCACTTTGCCGTCGGGCGAACGCTTCAATTCGGCGTCGCACACCGCGCGAACATGCGGACGATCCCACACCTCGGCCCGATGGCCGGCCATCTTGCGCAGCGCGGGGCGGGCGATGAGTTCGAAGCTCACGAGCGAGCTCACCGGATTGCCGGGGAGCCCGAACACCGGCACCGAGCCGCCGGCGCGCCGGGCCAGCAATCCGAAGGCGAAGGGTTTGGCCGGTTTGATGGCGATCTGCATCCACGACATGTCGGCGATGCGCGACAGGACGGCCTTCACGACGTCGTAGTCGCCCATGCTCACACCGCCGCTCGTGACGATCGCGTCGCACTCGGACGCGGCCAGTCGCAGGGTCTGTTCGAGCGCCGCTTCGTCGTCGCGCACGATGCCGTAGTCGACGGCGATCGCTCCGCTGGCATCCACCGCGCCGATGAGCATCGTCTTGTTGCTCTCGCGGATCTGCCCGGGCGCGAGCGGCGATCCGTCGTCGACGAGTTCGTCGCCGGTGGACAGCACCGCCACCCGCGGACGCTTGATCACACGCGGCTCGCGAACGTTGATGGAGGCCAGCACGCCGGCGACGGCAGGGGTGATCTCGGTGCCGGCCGTGAACACCGTTGTGCCGGCTCGAACGTCGTCACCGGCACCGCGTACTCCGGAACCCCGCCCCACCTCGCGCCGGATCTCCACCGACTGTGATCCGTCGAAGAGCGCACGATCACCCGCGAACTCGGTGTCTTCCACCATCACCACCGCGTCGGCACCGCGCGGCATAGGTGCACCGGTCATGATGCGCACCGCGGTTCCGGCCTCGACCGCGATGTCGCCGGCCGCGCCGGCCGCGATCTCGCCGATGACCCGCAGTCGAATCGGCGCGTTCGACGCACCGGCGGTGTCGACGGCCCGCACCGCGTAACCATCCACGGCGGTGTTGGCGAAAGGAGGAACGTCCTCGGTGGCGACGGCGTCAGCAGCGAGAACCGATCTCGTGGCGTCGTGAACATGGATCGAGACAGCGGGAAGAACGGCGCAACGGTCGAAGACGTGGCGACGGGCCTCTTCGATCGGCAACATTCCCGAGACGGTACCGGTGCGGCCCGATTGCTGGCACACTCGAACCGTGACCCGCGACGATCGCTCGGAGTATTCGCGACTTCCGCTCGACGGCTTGACCGCGGCCTGGGTCACCGACGACGGCCGATTCCGCGAGACCCTCACGCTCCGCTTCGAGAACGAGGCCTGGACCGCCGAAGGCCTCGTTCAAGGCGCCGACCTCCAGTACGTGTTCCGCTTCACCGCGTCGTGGCAACTCCAGCAGATGCTCTTGTTCCGCGACATGGACGACCCCGACCTGTGGCTCGCCAACGACGGTCGCGGACGGTGGGGCGAGGTCAACGGAGCCCAGCGGCGCGAACTCGGCGGCTGCCAGGACATCGATCTGCTCTGCAGTCCGTTCACGCGCACGATGGCCATCCGTCGGCTGCATCTGCCCATCGGCCAGTCGGCCGACGTCGAATCGATCACCGTCGACACCGAGACGTTGTCGATCCAGCGCGCGCGCCTCGACTACACCCGGCTCGATCACTCCGTCTGGGTCGTTCACCGCGACGACGATGCGGCATCACACGAGTTCGAGGTCGATCACTACGGCTTGGTGCTCGATCTACCCGGTCACTTCCGCCGCACGGCCTGAGGCACGACCCAAGTGCGACCCGACGGCCGTTTCAGAGCGTCGTCAACCAGGCCTTGAAAGCCGGACCGTACTCGGGATGCTCGAGACCGACTTCGACGACGGCCTGCAACCAACCCACCGGATTGCCGATGTCGCGGCGGCTCACGTTCGACATCACGCCGTTGAGCGGACGACGGGCCGCCTGCACCGACAAAGCGTCACTGAGTTGGATCTCGCCCGTTGCGGATGGTCCGAGTTCCACCAGGTCGTCGAAGACGTCGGGCAGCAGCGCGTAGCGACCGATGATCACGAGGTCGCTCGGCGCGTCGCCGCTCGGCTTCTCGATCACCGATGCGAACGGAACCACGTCGGCCCCGGCCACCGACCGTGCGTCGCCCACCGGGTCGACCACGCCGTATCGGAACAGTTCGTGGCGCTCCATGCGCTTGAGCGCGATGGCCGGAACACCGGTGGCCTCGACGACCGCGCCCAAACCGTTGAGCAACGAAGAGTCGCCCATCAATTCGTCGGGAAGCATGACGAAGAAGGGTTCGTCCCCCACGGCCGGCTGCGCGCAAGCCACGGCGTGACCGAGTCCGAGCGGTTCGTCCTGGAACACGAACGACACGCGCACGTCGGATCCGTAACGGCGAAGTCGATCGGCGAGCCCGCCGCGCCCCTGCTTCTCGAGAATGGCTTCGATCGAGGGATTGCGCTCGAAGTAGGCCTCGATCGCCGGCTTGGTCCGACTGGTGACGATCACCACATGGTCGACCCCCGCGCCGACCGCTTCATCGACGATGAATTGCAGCGCCGGTATCTCAAGGATCGGGAGCAACTCCTTCGGCACGGCCTTGGTGGCAGGAAGCATGCGCGTTCCCTGCCCGGCGGCGGGTACGACGGCGGTGCGGATGGCGCTCGGCACGAGCCAACCCTAGACTTCCGCCCCTGGAGAGAACCCCCATGCCGACCTACGTGTACAAGTTCATCGACACCGGTGAGACCATCGAGATCCAACAGGCGTTCTCCGACGACGCGCTCACCGAAGCCCCGCACCCCGCCGACGGGAAGATGCGCCCGGTGAAGAAGGTCTTCCAGCCCGTGGGCGTCACGTTCAAGGGCGGTGGCTTCTACAAGACCGATTCGCGCGGATCATCCAGTTCGTCGAGCAGTTCGTCCGGTGCGTCGACCGACTCGGGTTCGAGCACCACATCGTCCACGTCGTCGAGCGACTCGTCGTCGAGTTCAACGGCGTCGAGTTCGTCGGCGTCGAGTTCGTCGGCGTCGGCCTGACGCGGCGCGCCCGATCAGCGCCAGCCGGCCGCGGCCACCAGCACGATCAGCGCGGCCAGTGCGACGCGATACAGCACGAACGGATCGAAGGTGCGGGTGCGCACGAGGCGCAGCAGTCCCCACACCGCGAGCCATCCCGAAACGCCGGCGGTGATCACACCCGCGATCATCGGTGCGAGGAGACCGTCCGGGATGCCGTCGGCCGCCAATCCGCCCACCTTCACCACGACCGCGCCGAGGATGACCGGCAGGCTCATGAGGAACGAGAGTCGCACCGCGGCGTCGCGCTCGTAACCCAACGCGCGGGCGGCCGACATGGTGATGCCCGATCGCGACGTACCCGGATTGAGTGCGAGCACCTGCGCCGCACCCACCAGCACGGAATCGCGCAGGTTCAGCGAATCGAGCGAACGCGAACCCGAACGACGGTCGGCCCAGGCGAGAACCAATCCGAACACGACGAGTGACACCGCGATGACGATCGGCCCGCCGAGCGTGTCGTCGATCCACGATTCGAAGAGGGCGCCCACCAGCGCGGCCGGCACGCATGTCAGCACCAGGAGCCAGGCCAACCGTCCTTCCGGATTCGCTCGCGCCGACGGCACGAACACCGCACGCAGACCGTTGCGCACGAGCGACACCACGTCGCGGCGGAAGTAGGCGACGACCGCGACGAGCGTCCCGAAGTGCAACGCGACGTCGAAGGCCTTCTTGATTCCCTGATCCGACAGGTCGTCCCACCCGAAGAGCCAGGGCACCACGATCAAGTGTCCGCTCGACGAGATGGGAAGGAACTCGGTGAGTCCCTGCACGATGCCGAGAACGATGGCGTGCAGGATCGGCATGCCGTCAGCCTGACAGGTCAGGCGCCGCTCATGGTGACATCGTGGATCACGAGCGACACTCCCGTGGCCCGCATGGGCAGCCACTCGAGGTCGCCGCCCACCTCGGCGATGTCGAGCAGCATCTTCTGGAGAGTCGACGCGATGGTGAACTCGCGGACCGGAGCACCGAGCGCGCCGTTGGTGATGGTGATGCCGGCCGCACCGGTGCTGAAGTCGCCCGACACCGGATTCACACCCGAGTGCAGGCCCTGCACCTGCTGGATGAGGATGCCGTCGTCGATGCCGGCCACGATCTCGGCCTGCGAACGAGTTCCGGGCGCCACTTGCAATGCGAGACAGCCGGCGCCGGGCGAACCCGCGTAACCGCCCCGTGTTCCATTGCCGGTCGTGGACACACCCATGCGACGCGCCGAGTACGACGACTGCACGAACATGCCGAGCGTTCCGCGATCGATGAGGACGTTGCGCCGCGCGGCCAGACCTTCGCCGTCGATGTCGGTTGCGGTGTACGCGAGCGGATTGGTCGGGTCGTCCACCAACGTGACGAGCGGACTCGCGACCTGATCGCCGAGACGATTGGCGAACAGACTGCGGCCCTTCACCACGCTGTCGCCGTTGAGAGTGCCACCGATGATGCCGAGGAACTGCGCGGTCACGAACGGGTCGAGCACCACGGTCACGCGACGGCTCGCCGGCTTGGTGGCCCCGAGCAATCGCGTCGCGCGATCGGCCGCCTCGCGGGCCGCCTTCTCGACGTCGAGTTCGTCGACGTCGCGTCCGACCGAGAAGCCGAATCCGGTCTGCGTCTCGTCGCCGTCGTCGGCGAGCGTTCCGACGCTCAGGTAGCAGCCGTTCTCGCGACCGCTCACACGGATTCCGGTGGTGGTGGCGACGGCCGCCTCTCCGAACGCATCGGAGTAGTTCGAGTCGTCCACGCGCACGCGCGAGTCGGCCGCTCGTGCGAGCCGTTCGAGTTCCTTGGCCAACTCGATCTTGCGCGCCGTCGGAACGTTCTCCAGGCGATCGCTCCAGAGCACCTGCGGTGTGACGGCCACACCATCGGGTTCGGCCAGACCCGACCACTCGTCGACCTCGCCGTATCCGAGGTTGTCGCGCGCCTCGGCGAGCACGTCGGCGATCACGGCCGGATCGAGGGTTCCGGCGTACGAGGTCCCGGTACGGCCGTCGCGAATCACGCGGATTCCGATGCCCTCGCTCTGCGCCGACACGAAGTGCTCGACTTCGCCCTCGTACACGCGAACATCGGTCGACAGGCTGCGGCTGACGTATGCCTCCACCTGCTCGCCCGACTGCGCGAGTGCCACCACCCGGTCGGCGATGGCGAGGAGCTCGCCGCTGCGGCCGGTCATGACGCGGTGCCGCCGATGGTGAGGGCCTTCACGCGCAGCGTGGGCTGGCCGTCCCCCACCGGAACACCCTGTCCGTCCTTGCCGCACGTGCCCGGATTGCCCATGGCGAAGTCGTTGCCGAGTCGGTCGATGTCGCGCAGGACCTGCGGACCGTTTCCGATGAGATTGCCCTCGCGGAGCGGTTCGGTGATCTCGCCGTTCTCGATGAGGTACGCCTCGGTCATGCCGAACACGAAGTCGCCGGTCGCGGTGTTGACGCTTCCGCCTCCGAGATGGGCGACGTACACGCCTGACTCGGTGTCGCGGATGATGTCGTCGGGAGCCTCCGTGCCGTTCAGCACGTACGTGTTGGTCATGCGCACCATCGGAAGATCCTTGTACGACTGACGACGACCGTTTCCGCTCTGGCGGCGTCCCTCCTTGCGCGCGCGCAAGTAGTCCCACATGTAGTCGGTGAGCACACCGTTCTCGATGAGGACGTTGTATTGCGACGGATGACCCTCGTCGTCGATCGCGATGGCACCCCATTCGTGGGTCATCGTCCCGTCGTCCACCAAGGTGACGAGCGGCGACGCGACCAGTTCTCCGACCTTGCCGCGGTACACGCTGGCCCCCTTGGCCACCAGATCGGCCTCGAGACCGTGTCCGCACGCCTCGTGGAACAGCACCCCTCCGCTGCCGGCCTTGATGACCACCGGCATCGAACCCGACGGTGCGGGCCGCGCCTTCAACTTGGTGAGCGCCCGTGTGGCCGCGGTGCGCGCGACGTCCTCCACCTGGATCTTGTCGAAGAGTTCGAACCCCATCGTGTGGCCCACCGAATCGAATCCGGTCTGCATACCGGTGTCGCCGTTGGCGACCGCGCTCACGCGCAACAGCGTGCGCACGCGCTCGTCGCGCGCGACCAAGCCGTCGGAGTTGGCCACCACGATCATCGTGCGCCCATCCGAGTAACCGGCCGACACCTGGGAGATCGCGCCGCCGGCCGAACGCGCGGCGTCGTCGACGCGACGGAGAAGTTCGACCTTGACCGCCTTGGCGACCGTCGACGGATCGATGTCGATCGGACTCACGACGCGCGAAGGTTGCGCGGTCAACGCCACGACACGCGTACCGCCGCCGCCTTGGCGCGCGGCGTCGGCGGCCACTCGCGCGGCGGCGACGAGACCGGCTTCGGTGAGATCGGCCGTATGGGCGAAGCCGGTCGTCTCGCCGCTGATGACGCGAATACCGGCTCCACGGTTACGACCGGTCGACATCTGCTCGATGCGCCCGTCGTCGAGACCCACCCCGGTTCCACGCCAGTCGCTGGCGAAGATTTCGGCGAAGTCGGCGCCCGTGCGCAGGGCCGCCGACAGGACTCGTTCGAGGACGTCGTTGTCGATCACGGAACGATTCTAGGAATGGGCCACCGAGTGGTCGCCTCGCCCGGAGCCCCGCCCGGTTCCGCATGGGGTCGGCGAGGCGCCCAGCGACCTAGATTCCAGGCGTGGAAACTGCGGCGACCGAAGCCGTCCCGGCACGTGTTCACCGCACGTTCTGGTGGAAAGAGGCGCTCATCATGGGCGCCTTCTACGTCGTGTACTCCTGGACACGCAACCTCTTCGGTTCGTCATACATCGCGGCCGACGGCGTCCCCGAACAAGCCTTCAACAATGCCGAGCGGCTCATCCGCCTCGAACGCTTCATCGGCCTATACCACGAGGAAAGCGTTCAGGACTGGTTCCTCGGTTGGGACTGGTTCATCCGCTTCTGGAACGTCTACTACGGCACGGCTCACTTCGTGGTCACGCTCGCGGTGTTCTGGATCCTGTTCTTCAAGCGACCCGGCGTGTTCCCGCAGTGGCGCAACACTCTCGCCATCACCACGGCCCTCGGCATCGTCGGCTTCTCGCTGTTTCCCGTCATGCCACCTCGCCTGCTCGACGCACAGTGCCCCGATCCGGTGCGCGGCGGCTACGGCGGCGCCTGCATCGAGAGCCCGTTGCGCGACACTGGAGCCGACGGTCTGGTGGGCACCGAGGACGACGGAACGTTCGGATTCGTCGATACGTTGCCCGAGTACGGCGCGGCCTTGTGGACGTTCGATTCCGACACCATGAAGTCGATCTCCAACCAGTACGCCGCCATGCCGAGCATGCACATCGGATGGGCCAGTTGGTGCGCGTTCGCCATGTGGCCGCTCCTGCGACGACGATGGACCAAGATCGCGATGCTTCTTTATCCCGCCGCGACGCTCTTCTGCATCGTGGTCACGGGCAACCACTACTGGATCGACGGGGTCGGCGGTCAACTCGCCCTCGGAGTGGGTGCGTTGCTCGGCTGGGGGCTCCACCGCTGGAACCAGAATCGCCTCGACCGCGCGCACGAAGCCCGGTTCGCGAACACCTGACCAGCCAGCGGTCACACGTCCGATTCGGGCCGGACACTCCCCGGGAACCAGGGCTAGCGTGACCACACCATGTCGTTGGAATCGATCCGCCAGCCGAGCGACCTGCGTCGGATGTCGTACCCCGAACTCGACGAACTCGCCGGCGAGATCCGCGACTTCATCGTGCGCTCGGTGGCCGACAACGGCGGCCACCTCGGATCGAACCTGGGTGCGGTCGAACTGACCCTCGCTCTCCACCGCGTGTTCGACTCGCCGCGCGACGCGATTCTCTGGGACACCGGGCACCAGGCCTACGTGCACAAGATCGTCACCGGCCGGGCCGACCGCTTCGCGTCGCTTCGTCAGGCCGACGGCCTCTCGGGCTACCCGAGCCGCGAGGAGAGCCGTCACGACTACATCGAGAACAGCCACGCGTCCACCGTTCTGTCGTACGCCTACGGGCTCGCGGTCGCGCGCGATGCCGGTGTCGACCAGCATCGCCACATCGTCGCGGTGATCGGCGACGGCTCCATGACCGGCGGCATGGCGTACGAAGCCCTCAACAACCTCGGCCACAGCAAGCGCCGCGTGATCGTGGTCCTCAACGACAACGGCCGCAGTTACGCGCCGACCATCTCCAATCTTACGCAGCAGCTCTCGCCCGACGAGCCCGAGACGGCCGCGGTCGAGCGGACCGCCCTCCCCGACCGCATCACCGAGAAGTTGTCGGCCGGCCTCACTCGCATCCGAATGAACCCGGTGTACGTGCAACGTCAGCGTCGCATCGAGGCCTGGTTGCAGAACCTGCCGGTGGTGGGTCAGCAGGCCGAGAAGGGTGTCGAGGCCGTCAAGGCCGCGGTGCGCGAGTTCCTGCAGCCGCCGTCGTTCTTCGAGGCGCTCGGCGTGCGCTACATCGGTCCGATCGACGGCCACGACGTGCGCGAACTCGAGAACGCGTTGCGCAACGCCGAAGACCTGTCGGGCGAAGGTCCGATCGTGGTGCACGTCCTCACGCAGAAGGGCAAGGGTTACTCGCCGGCCGAGGACGACGACGAGAAGCACCTGCACGACGCTCCGGTGTTCGATCCGGCGGTCGGCCCGCCCAAGGCCGTTCCCACCGGATACACCCAGGCGTTCGCCGATGCGATCATCAAGGAAGCCGAAGCCGATCCGCGCATCGTCGCCATCACCGCCGCCATGCCTGGACCCACCGGCCTGCTGCCGTTCCAATCGCGTTTCCCTGAACGCTTCTTCGATGTGGGCATCGCCGAGCAGCACGCCGTCACCGGCGCCGCCGGTATGGCCATGGGCGGCCTCCGTCCGGTGGTCGCGATCTATTCCACGTTCCTGTCGCGCGGTTGGGACCAGGTCGTGTACGACGTCGCACTGCATCGCCTGCCCGTGGTGTTCTGCCTCGATCGCGCCGGCATCACCGGCGACGACGGCCCGAGCCACCACGGCGTGTACGACATGACGCTGCTCGCCAAGGTGCCGGGCATGCGCGTGCTCGCTCCGTCGAGCGCGCAGGAACTCCAGCAGATGCTGCACGACGCACTGCGCCTGGCCGACGCCGGCCCGGTTGTCATCCGCTATCCGAAGGGCGCCGCTCGACAAGTCGCCACCGACGACGTCGGATCCGGCCTCGAAGCGCGCAGATTGCAGCAGGGCGACGGCGGTGTGGCCATCCTCGCCGTGGGCAAGATGGTGGCCGCCGCCCTCAAGGCCGCCGAGCAATTGGGTGCCGACGGAACTCCGGTCACGGTGTGGGACGTTCGCTCGTGCGCACCGCTCGACCCGAACATGATCGACGACGCCGCGTCGCACCGATTCGTCGTCACGATCGAGGACGGCATCCGCGAGGGCGGCATCGGCACGTCGATCGCCGGCCAGATCGCCGAACGTCGCACCGACACGCGCGTGACCGTTCTCGGCGTGCCCACCAAATTCCTGCCCCACGCCAAACCCGATCGCCTGTTGAGCCAACTCGGACTCGACGCCGACGGAATCGTCGCGGCCGTCGAAGCCGCTCGTTCATGAGCGGACTCGCGGGCGAGCTGAGCCTCGGTCTCGCCCTGGCCGATCTCGCCGACGCGATCACCCTCCCGGCCTTCGAGGCCCGGGCGTTCTCGGTGTCGCGCAAGGCCGACAAGTCGGAGGTCACCGAGATCGACCGCGACACCGAGGCCTCGATCGTCGAACGTCTCGTCGCCGATCGTCCCGATCACGCGGTGTTCGGCGAGGAGCACGGCACAAGCGGCTCGTCCGCGTCGCCATGGCGTTGGGTCATCGACCCGATCGACGGGACGTCGAACTTCGTGCGCGGCGTTCCGGTGTGGGCCACTCTCATCGCGCTCACGCACGTCGATCGCGGTCCGGTGGTGGGCGTCGTGTCGGCACCGGCTCTCGGTCGCCGCTGGTGGGCCAGCTCCGATGAGGGCGCGTTCGCCAACGGACACCCGATCCGCGTGGCCGACACGTCGAGCATCGCCGACGCGCAAGTGAGCATCACGTTCAACGCCGGCTGGGATCGACTCGGTCTCACGTCGCGTCTGGTCGAATTGCAGCAGCAGTCGTACCGCGCCCGCGGATACGGCGACTTCTGGCAGCACATGCTCGTCGCCGAGGGGGCGATCGACGTCGCCATCGACGCCATCGGCCTCGCGCCGTACGACATCGCCGCCGTGCAAGCAGTGGTCGAAGCGGCCGGTGGGCGACTCACCGACCGCACCGGAGTCCGCACGTTCGAGAACGACTCGGCGGTCTCCACCAACGGCCGACTCCACGACGAGGTCATTTCGCGCCTCTGTTAGCGTCCGGTCCTGCATGGCCGACCTCGCGATCACCAACGCACATCTCGTCGACGGCTCCGGCGCGCCCGCGCGCATGGCCGACATCACGATCGACGGCGGTCGCATCGCCGAAGTGACCGAACCGGGCGTTGCGAGTTGCGCCACGCGAACCATCGATGCCGCCGGCCGCCTCGTCACACCAGGCTTCGTCGACGTGCACACGCACTACGACGCGCAGGTGTCGTGGGATCCGTGGCTCACGCCGAGTTCGTGGCACGGTGTCACCACCGCCGTGATGGGCAATTGCGGTGTGGGCTTCGCCCCGGCTCACCCCGATCGGCATCAGTGGTTGATCGAACTCATGGAAGGCGTCGAGGACATTCCCGGCTCGGCCATGAGCGACGGCATCGACTGGCAATGGGAAACCTTCGGCGAATACCTCGACGTCGTGGGCGGTCGCGAGTACGTGCTCGACATCGGCACGCAGATCGCCCACGGACCGCTGCGCGCCTACGTGATGGGCCAACGCGGCGCCGACAACGAGCCGGCCACCGTCGACGACTCGATGCGTATGGCCCGCCTCGTGGAGGACGCGCTGCGCGCCGGCGCCCTCGGCTTCTCCACCAGCCGGACACCGCTGCACAAGTCGAAGAGCGGCGAACTCGTGCCCGGCACCATGGTCGCCTCGGATGAGTTGTTCGCGATCGCCGATGCGATGGCCCGGGTCGGCCACGGCAACTTCCAGTTCTCGCCCGAGCACATCCGCGTTCCGTTCGAGGAATGGGAGTGGATGCGCGAACTCGTGCGACGCACCGGCCGGCCGATCAGCGTGAACCTGAGCCAAACCGATCAGTCGCCCGCTCTGTGGCGCGAGGTGCTTCGACTCCTGCACGAGGCCCACGCCGATGGCATTCCCATCTACACGCAGGTGGCCGGACGCTCGATCGGCATCATGTACTGCCTGCACGGCAGCGTTCACCCCTTGCTCTTCCACCCCGCCTACGCCGAGGTGCAGCACCTTCCCATGCCCGAGCGACTGGCCGCGCTCGCCGACCCCGAACGCCGGCGCCGCATCGTCCACGACATGCCGGCCGATGGCGGCCTGTTCGCCAAACTCGTGCTCGAGAAGGCCGACGGCATGTGGCTCGTGAACGGCGCCGACATCGATTACGAGCCGAAGCGCGAGGATTCCGTCGCCGGAATCGCGGCCCGCACCGGACGCCCGACGCAGGAGATCATCCTCGATCAACTCACCTCCGACGACGGCAACGGAATGATCTACGCGCCGTTCTTCAACTACTCGTACGGTGATCTCTCGATGACCTACGAGGCGCATCTGCATCCGCACACGCGCATGGGCCTCTCCGATGCCGGAGCCCACTGCGGTGCGATCTGCGACGGCGGAATGCCCACCTTCATGCTCACCCACTGGACGCGCGATCGTTCGCGCGGCCCGAAACTTCCGCTCGAGCACGTCGTGCATCGCCAGACCCGCCAGACCGCCGAGTTCTACGGTCTGCGCGACCGCGGCCTCATCGCTCCGGGCCTGCGCGCCGACGTCAACATCATCGACTACGAATCACTCGGCTTCGAGGTGCCGCGCATGGCCTTCGATCTGCCGTCGGGTGCGCGTCGTCTCGTGCAGCACGGGCGCGGCTACGTGGCAACCTTCGTGAACGGAGTGCAGACGATCGACAACGACGAGTTCACCGGCGAACTGCCGGGCCGTCTGGTGCGCGGTCCGCAGAACTGACGCCGCGTCGGCGGGCGATCAGCGGTAGTACGGATTCTCGCCCGACGTGTGGTCGGTGAGATCGCGAACGCGGGCGATGGCCGGAATCTTCTCGACCACCGTGGTCTGGACTCCTTCGAGCATGGTCATGCGGCTCATGGAGCAACCGTGGCAGCCGCCGCCCATCGTGAGGAACGCGGTGCCTTCGCCGTCATGGCCCACGTAGGTGACGAAGCCACCGTGTGCGGCCAGGGCCGGGTTCACGTCGACGGCGATGACCGACTCGATCTCGGCCGACAGTTCGTCGTCCTTCACGAGACCTTCGACCACCGGAGCCTGCGGACGATTGGGGTTGCGGATGACGAGGCCACCCGACGAGGTGAAATCGAGGACCGCTCCCTGCAGGAGCTCGACGTCCTTGGCCGGGACGATGACCTTCAAGCCGTCGTGGGTTCGCACCTCGTCGCTGAACGCCGCCTTGCGGAACTCGTCGAGCGACAGGTCGTACTTGAACTCTTCGCCCGGGCCGCTGACGATCTCGAGGCGCAGACCGAGCGAAGCGGCGTCTTCTTCCGCGTCGCGCAACTTGATGAGTTCGGCGTGGGCTGCCGAAGTGATCTCGATGATCGGCTCGGAAACCGGTGCCGACGAAGCGAGGGGGCTCTGAGTGGGACTCACGAGGTCAGGCTACCGCTCGATTCGGCGGGCCTTTCGGGTCAACGAGGACCGCCTCCGTCACACTCGATGCGCTGGCCGGTCACGTACGACGCGCCCTCGCCGCAGAGCCACAGCACCACGTTGGCCACGTCGAGCGGCTGGCACACCCGGCCGAACGGTGACGTCGCGTCGAGACTCCGCAGATCGGCCAGGTCGCGCTGGCCGGTCATCGCGCGAGCCAGACGCACGCCCATGTCGGTCTCCACCAAGCCGGGGGCCACCACGTTGACGTGGATACCGAAGGGCCGCTCCTCCTTCGCCAACGTGGACGCGAGCGCTTCCATCGCGGCCTTGCCCATGTTGTACGGCGCACCGTTGGCCGACATGTGCGACGTGGCCACCGACGAAATCATCACGATGTCGCCACGCCCACGCGTTCGCATCGACGGCAGCACGCAACGCGACAGGTGATGCGGACCGAGCGCGTGCGTGGCGATCACCGACGCGAGTTCGCCCGGTTCGGTGTCGGCCACCGCACGACCGCGCGATGCGATACCGGCGTTGCACACCAGGATGTCGACGAAGCCGAAGTCGGACACCACACGGTCGACCATGGCGGCCACCGCATCGGGGTCGTCCACCGAACCTTCGTAGGCGCGGGCGATCCCGCCGGTGGCGGCGATGGCTGCCACGGTTTCGTCGGCCGCCTCGCGATCGCGTCGATAGTTCACGGCGACACTCGCACCATGGGCGGCGAGCAGTTCGCTGATGCCGCGGCCGATTCCCCGACCACCGCCCGTCACGAGCGCCACCCGACCCGACAATTCACCTGACGTTCGACCTGGCATGTCTCCCCCGATCCCCTCGCGAGCACTTCGACACGTTTGTTCTAGTCGGTCGTCCTGGTCGCACGTTCGGCCCGAGCGTTGGGTAGGGTCGGCTTCGACGGGGAGCTCGCTGGATCGGCGGGCTGAGAGGGTGGTCGCCGCCACCGACCCGAGAACCTGATCTGGGTAATTCCAGCGGAGGGAATCGGATGGACCAACGACACGCACTTCTCGTCATCGGCGGTGACGCTCCGCGTCGCCACGCCCTCGACGGCATCGAACCCGTCGACGTCATCATCTGCGCCGACTCGGGTTTCGACCATGCGCTGGGTCTCGACCTCGTTCCGCACGTCGTGATCGGCGACATGGATTCGATCGCCGACGTCGACAGGGCGCGCGCCCACGGGTCGCGAATCGTGGAGGCCCACCCCGACAAGGACTTCACCGACACCGAACTCGCTCTCGCCCACGCGCTCGCCGACGGCGCCACGTCTCTCACGGTTCTGTGGGGCGGCGGCGACCGATTCGATCACGTGCTCGGTGTCCTGGCCGCCCTGGCCGCACCCGACCTCGGCCGTCTCGAACGTCTCACCGCGTGGGTCGGCGACGATCGCATGCATATCGTGCACGGCGGTCGACAGGTGCGGTTCACCACCGAAGTCGGACGAACGGTGAGCCTCGTTCCACTGGCCGGCTCGGCCCACGGCGTGACCACCACCGGGCTGCGTTGGACCCTTGAAAACGCATCACTCGAAGGAAGTCGCGCGCGCGGCGTGAGCAACGTCGCCGTCGCGGAGACCGTGAACGTGTCGGTCGCGTCGGGTTGCGTCGGCGTCGTCCTGCCGAAAGGAACCGCATGAGGCACTCACGCATTCCGTTGGTCGTCACCGTGGGAGTGGTGCTCGCCACGCTCGTCGCGTGCGGCGACGACTCGTCGTCCAAGCCCGAGCGTCTCGTCCTGGTGGCGTACGACTCGTTCACTCCGCCCGATGGTGCCTTCGACGCGTTCACCGCGGCCACCGGCATCGAGGTCGAGGTGGCGGTCGGCGGCGACGCCGGCGAACTCGTGGCCAAGGCCGCGCTCACCGCCGGCAATCCCGAAGGTGACGTGCTGTGGGGGGTCGACAACACGTTGTTGTCGCGCGCAGTCGAAGCCGAGGTGTTCGACCCCTACGTCTCGAACGCGCATCCGCTGGAGCCGTCGCTCGTCGCGGCCGGCGCCGACACCGTCACCCCAGTCGATTATGGCGACGTTTGCGTCAACTACGACATCGCGGCGCTCGACGCGCTCGGGTTGCCGGCACCCACCTCGTTCGACGATCTCGCCGATCCGGCCTACGCGGGACTGCTCGTGGTGCCGAGTGCGACATCGTCGTCGCCGGGCCTGGCCTTCCTCCTCGCCACCATCGTGCAATTCGACGAAGCGTGGCCCGACTACTGGTCGCGCCTGGTTGCCAACGACGTACTGGTGGTCGACGGTTGGAGCGACGCCTACTACACCGCGTTCAGTCGATACGGCGGCGACCGTCCGCTCGTGCTGAGTTACGCGTCGAGCCCGCCGGCCGAGGTGCTGTTCGCCGATCCGCCTCTGCCCGCCGACACCGCCGCGCCCACCGGTGTGATGACGTCCACGTGCTTCCGACAGATCGAGTTCGCTGGTGTCCTCCGCGGCACCGATCACGCCGACGCCGCTCGCCTCCTCGTCGACTACCTCGTGAGCGACGAATTCCAGTCGCTGCTGCCCGAGAGCCTCTTCGTGTATCCGGCTAACACCTCCACCGCGCTGCCCGAGTCGTTCGTCCGCCACGCACCCACCGTCACGTCGTCGTTGGTTCTCGACTCCGCGACGATCGCCGCCAATCGCACCGCGTGGCTCGAGACGTGGTCGGAGATCGCGCTTCCGTGATCGCCCGGCTGCGCTGGATCGGTGCCACCGCTCTGGTGGCGGTGGGGGTTGTGGTACCGCTCGTCGGCCTGGCCGTCGACTCGCTCCGCGGATCCGACATCACCGCGGTGTGGTCGCGCAGCGGAGTGCGCGAAGCCGTGTGGTTCTCGCTCTGGCAAGGTGTGGTGTCCACGCTCGCCGCCGTCGTGGTGGGCCTGGCTCCGGCCTGGGCGTTGTCGCGATTCGACCTGCCCGGTCGACGTGTCGCACTGGCCGCACTCACGGTGCCGTTCGTTCTGCCCACCGTGGTCGTGGGCGCCGCCTTTCTCGCCGCCCTTCCCGATCGATTCGACCGCTCGGTGCTGGCGATCGTGCTCGCCCACGTGTTCTTCAACGTGTCGGTCGTCGTGCGCACCGTCGTGCCGACCTGGACCGCTGTCGACGAACATCTTCTCGATGCTGCGCGCACGCTCGGTGCGTCTCCGCTCACCGTCGCGCGCACCGTCGTCTGGCCTCTCCTGCGTCCGGCCGTGGCCGGTGCGGCCGGATTGGTGTTCGTGATGTGTGCGACGTCGTACGGGGTCGTTCGGCTGCTCGGCGGCCCGGGTCGCTCGACTCTCGACGTCGAGATCTATCGACGCGCCGTCGATCTGGCCGATGTGTCGGGTGCGACGGTTCTCGCCGTCGCTCAAACACTGGTGATCGTCGTGTTGTTCGCCGTGTGGTCGCGTTCGGCCGCGCGGCGTTCGAGCATCACGACGGCTCGCCGGCGCCGCGCACCCATCGGCGTCGGTGTCGCCGTGTGGGCTCTCGTCGCGGCGTTCATGGCCGTGCCGGCCGCACTCGTGCTCGCGTCGTTCCGATCCACCGACGGTTGGTCGACCGCGGGTTGGCGCGCGTTGTTCACCGGCGGCGACGGCTTGCGTGTGCCGGTGGACATCGGTGACGCGATCGTCAACTCGCTCGTGTTCGCGGTGCTCGCCGCGTCGGTCGCGGTGCCGCTCGGTGTCGCCCTCGCGCGGGCCGCCGTGTCGTCGTCGTCGCGTCTCGCCGACTTCGTCGCCTCGCTACCCCTCGGTGCGTCGGCGGTCGTGGTGGGTCTGGGCATCATCGTCACCTACGACACCGGGATCCTCGACGTGCGCGGCGAGTGGTGGCTCGTCCCACTTGTGCATGCGGCCGTCGCCCTCCCCTTCGTCGTCCGCGCGGTCGTTCCGATGGTGGAGGCGATTCCCCCCGGCCTGGCCCAAGCCGCCGCGACGCTCGGAGCCTCGCCCTGGCGCCGATGGATCGACATCGATCTGCCGCTCCTGCGCCCGGCCGTCGCCACCGCGTCGGCGTTCTCGCTCACGATGTCGATCGGCGAATTCGGTGCCACCAGCTTTCTCACCCGGCGCGACACCACCACGTTGCCGATCGTGGTCGACACTCTTCTCGGCCGCGCCGGATCACTGCCTCACATGACCGCCTTCGCGGTCGCCTCGGTATTGCTCGTCCTCACCGTGGTCGCGGTGACCGCGGTCGATCGGTCGGTGCGCACTTGAGCCTCGCGGTTCGCTCGCTCGTGGTCGACCTCGACGGCCGTCGCATCATCGACGGCGTCTCACTGCACGTCGACACCGGCCGCACCCTCGCCGTGTGCGGGCCGTCGGGTTCGGGCAAGACCACGTTGCTGCGCGCCATCGCCGGGCTCGTCCCGGTGCGGTCCGGCGCGGTGGAAGTCGACGGTGCCGACATCACGAGCACGCCCACCCATCGCCGATCGATCGGCCTCGTCTTCCAGGACAACCAGTTGTTCCCGCACATGAACGTGGCCCGCAACATCGGATACGGCTTGCGGGTACTCGGCTGGGACGCCGGTCGGATCGGCCAGCGCGTCGACGAACTGCTCGAACGAGTTCAACTTGGTGATCGGCGCGACCAGGACGTGGCCACGTTGTCGGGCGGCGAAGCCAAGCGCGTGGCCCTGGCCCGCGCACTCGCTCCGTCACCGCGCGTGCTCCTTCTGGACGAACCGTTCACCGGACTCGACCGGTCGTTGCACGATCAACTGGCCGTCATGGTCGATCGTGTACTGCGGGACTCCGGCACCACCGCGTTGCTCGTCTCGCACGATCCGGCCGACGTCGCGGCGATCGCCCAGTCGCGCATCGATATGCCCCCGGCTCTCGAACCACCGTCCCGGTAGTTTCGAACCATGTCCACGGCTCTGCGCATCGGCTTCCTCGGTGCCGGCCACATCGCCACGTATCACTCGAAGAGCCTGCGTCACGCCACGCGTGACATCGAAGGCGAACTCGGCGTCGATGTCGTACGAGCCGGTGTGCACGACGTCGACCGCTCGCGAGCCGAGGCGTTCGCCGCCGCGAGCGGACACACGGTGATGGACTCGGAGATCGCCGTCATCGACTCGTGCGACGCGGTCTACGTGTGCACGTGGACGTCCGAGCACCTGCGCCTGGCCGCCCTGGCGGCCGAACGCGGACGGGCGGTGTTCTGCGAGAAGCCTCTGGCCCCCGACCTCGATTCGGCGCGACTGCTCACCGACGTGCTCGAGACCAGCGCCGTGATCCATCAGGTGGGCCTGGTGCTCCGTCATTCGCCCGCCTATCTGTGGGCGCGCGATCTGGTGCGCGACACGCGGGCCGGACGCGTCATGACGGTGGTGTTCCGCGACGATCAGTTCATCCCCATCCAGGGGCACTACGGGTCGACCTGGCGCGCCGATCGCGATCGCGCCGGCTCGGGCACCCTCATCGAGCACAGCATCCACGACGTCGACATGCTGCACGCCGTGATCGGCCCGATCGGCTCGGTGAGCGCGCGGCAGGCCCACTTCCACGGCATCGCCGGGATCGAGGACGTCGTCACCGCCGCGATCTCGTTCGACGGGGCCGCACCATCGGCCACCGGATCGCTCACGAGCATCTGGCACGACAACTTGGCCCGACCCAGTCTGCGTCGCGTCGAGATCTTCTGCGAGAAGCGATACATCGCGATCGAAGGCGACTGGTTCGGGCCGGTCACGTGGACCGACTCCGATGGCTCATCGGGTTCGCTGCAGGGCGACGAACTCGTCGCGGCCACCGCCGCGTTGGTGCCCGGACACGCCAATCCCGATGGTGCGTTCGTGCGCTCGGTGCTCGCCGGCACGCCCGCGTATCCGTCAGCCCGCGTGGCCCTGCGCGCCCACGAGGTGGTCGATGCGATGTATCGCTCGGCCGCGGTGGGCGGCGACGCGGTGGCCGTCGGCGCCTCTTCGTTCACGATTCGCCGCGCCACGGTCGACGAGGTGCGTCCGCTTCGCCTCGACGTGTTGCGGCGCGGCATGGCCAATCAGACGGTGGCGTTCGACGGCGACGACGACCCCGGCACCATTCACCTGGCCGCGTTCGATCACCGCGGTCGTTGCGTGGCCACGTCCACCTGGCTGGCGCGAGCGGCCGCCCATCGACCCGACGCCACGGCGTGGCAATTGCGCGGCATGGCGACCGATCGCACGCTGCAGGGAACGGGCCTGGGTGGACGACTCCTGCGGGCCGGACTCGACGCCGCGCGCGAGGCCGGTGTGCGCATGGTGTGGGCCAACGCCCGCGACGCTGCCCTCGATTTCTACGGTGCGCACGGGTTCACGGTCGTGGGCGACGGCTTCATCGAGACCGTCACGCAACTTCCCCACCACGTGGTCGTGATCGATCTCTGATTCGTGTCGGGCGTCGGCGACGCCGTCGGCACTCCCATTGGCCCCACATGACCGCGTGCTCGCGCGCTTGGCCGCCCTGATCGCCCACGAACTTCCGGCTGCCCGCCGTTGGTCGAGCTCAGAAACGTGGCGCGGCCCATTGGCCGACCAGGTCGACGACGACCTGCGCCTGGTCGCCCACTTGCTGTCCGATGCGGTCGACGAACTCCGCCGCGACGTGGTCGCCGCGACGATCGATCCGCGATGAGTTGGCTCGGCGCCGACATCGATCGACTGCATTCGTTCGGTCTGGCGTTGACTCGCCTGCGCGACGAACTCGTCGCGGTTCGCTCGGCCGACCCGCGCGTGGCCCGCGCACTGGATCTGGTGGAAGCCGATCTCGACCGAGTGCGACGCACCTGGCACGAGTTGTCGTACGGGCGCATGGCCGCGGTCGAGTTCGACGCCTGGGGCGCCGACGGCACGGCCTGGTGGGTCGAACGCTTCGTGACGTCGTCCACCGCGGCCGACTCGATTCTGAGCCGTGTCATCGCCAACTCGGCCGAGGAGTCGTTCGCCGATCGCATCCGGGCCGACGTGGCCCTGCTCCACGGTGTGAGCGACTTCGCCGTCGTGGCCGACTTCTGGACGCGGGCCACCGATCCGAGCACGGTTCCGGTCGACGTGGCTGGTGCTCGCATCCGTCGTCTTCTCGACGGGATCATCGCTCATCGCGCCGACCGTTCGATCTTCACCACGCTCGCCGCTCATCAGGCCGACGTCGAACGGCGCGAGCGCGACATCGATCAACTCCTCGCGCTGGTGATCGCACCGTGGGCGCTGCACTTCACTGCTCTGGCGCACGAATGGGATTGGACGCCGCAGGAGGGATTGCACAGGCTGCAGGAGATGCTGGCGATCCCGGTCGTCGCCAGCGCGGTGGCGGCCGGTCTTCCGATGGCGGTCGATCGCGCGCTCACCGATCTGCCCACCGACGAGTTCGCTCGTCGCCGACGAATCGACGACGTCGCGGCCGGATCGGGGGCAACCATCGACGCGGTCGGCGCCGCCGTGCTCGGTCGATCGGCCACTCCCCTCGATCGACTCGACGATCTGGTCGCGTTGGTGCCGTGGGGTTCGTGGGCGTCGGGTGTGGCCGCCGGTACCACCGCCGCGACGCTCGTGCACCGACTCGATCACCGCCGAAGCGATCAGCGCAGCGTGGCCCGCGAAGCCGTGTCGCGGCGAAACGTCGTCGCGACCGTCGCCATGACAGCGGTGGCGAACGACGCGGTGAAGAGCGGCCGGATCGGATCATCGGCTCGCCGGGTGAGCAACGACCTCGCGCACGAACTCGAGCGAACGCGAGTGGCCTTCGACTCGGCCGCCGACCGCGGCGGTTCGTTCGCTCAGTCGGGCGGCACCTCGCCCCTCTGACTGATCAGCCAGTGATGGGCACGTCGGTCGCGAAGCGAATCGACCGCGACGGGTCGGGCTGCACGAGGACTTCGAGGGTCCAGGTTCCGGCCGACAACAACGCCACTCGGCCGATGTAGTGATTGGGTCCCGACTCGGTGACCTGCACGGCAACCGGCGGCAAGGACGGATCGGGGTACGTCATGCGCATGGTGACGCTCTCCATGCGTTGCAGGGTTCCGCCGCTCGGCGACAACGAGACGTGGATCTCGTTCGATCCGACGTTGCCCGGTGTGACCGTGATGTCGGCGATCAGGTCGCCCTGGATCAACTGCGACGAGAAGATGTTGGGTGCGGCCTGCACTTCGGGCGACTCGGCCACCAGCGTGGCGGTGGCACCGAGCACCAACACGGCCACCGCGACCTCGACCGCCATCAATCGGCGCAAACCGCGACGGCGGCGTTCATCGTCAGCGGCCAGCTGTTCTGCGTCGGTCGGTTCGGCCGCGTGCGAGATCACCAAGCGCGCCACGAAACCGAGCGTGATGACCACGACCGCCAGCGCGACCTTGACCAGCAGCCAGCGACCCCACTCGGTGTCGGACAGTTGCGTGAGCCCGCCGCCGAGATGCCACGTCTGCCACACACCCGTGGCCACGGCGAGTGGCATCGCGATGGTCGACACCCGCGAGAGCGTGGGAACCACGTCGAGGTTCCGTGCGGCCACGACGGCGAACAATCCGCCCACCCACAACACGATGGCCGACATGTGCAGGGCGTCCACCGCCACCGCGACACCGGCTGGCGACGACGCACTGGCGTGGCTGGCCGCCGAGAACGTGACGACCACGCCGGCGCCAACCAACGCAGTGGACGACCGCCACCACGACGTGGTCAATCGAGCCCGTCGATCGTCGTCGGGAGTGGGAGCCGAGCCGAGCATCAACACGACCAGCAGGCATGCGAGCACGAGACGGACGATCAGCGATTGACCGAGTCGCGTGTCGAGCACGTTCGACCAGGCGTTGGAATCGAAGGCGTCCGACCACGAACCACCGGCGCTGAACGAACCCTGCAACAGGAAGTGAGCGAGGGATCCGATCACGAGCACCACGAGGCCGCCGCCGATCAACCGTCGCACGGCACGGACGTTGGCCAATGCGCCGAGGAACGCGAGACCGCTGAGTGCGGCGATCGCGCCGAAGTAGGCCAGGAAACGGGCGATGTCGAGACCGAGGCCGATACCGCTGGCGGCCGAACGGCCCGACAGGATGTCGCCAACCAGAGCCCCGGCATCGACCGATGCGCCGCCCACGCCCACTTCGAAGGTGAACGCGCCCTGGGCGACGTGTCCGTCGCTCGACACCACGCGCCACGCCACGACGTAGAGACCATCGGCGAGATCGGGAACACCACCGGCCACCACGACCGTTGGGTCGTCGGGCGAAACGACTGCATCGTCGATCGGAACGGCCGCACCGGTCTGATCGACCAGTTCGACGGCACCATCCTGCGGGGTGACCGGTTCGTTGAAGTCGAGGAAGATCTCCGACGGCGCCGAGTCGAGCACCGCCGACGGCGACGGGTCGGACGAATCGAGACTGGCGTGGGCGCTCGCGGGCGAAGCCCCGAACCCGATCACTGCGAGCGCGGCCAGGGCGACCACGGCGACACGACGGCGAACTGAAGGCACGCGACAGTCTCTCATGTGGGACCCTCAGCCGAGCAGACGCGCCGGTTCGACGCCGTCGACGACGACTCGACCGAGCAGCCACACCAACCGCTCGGCGGGTTCGAGTCGCGCCACCGGCTCGGGCAGATGCGAGCGACCCATCGACGTCCGCGACACGTACATCATCGTCATCACGCGCAGATCCTCGCGCACGTAGTCGGCCGACCAGCATGACGGTCCATCGAGATCGATCTCGGACAGTCCGAGATCGGCGCAGTGAACTTCCACCTCGCGCCACCGCCGCAACGGCAGATCGGAGATCGGGACCTCGACTCCCGAGACCATGAGACCGCGGCCGTACCACGCGTCGCGAGCACGGGCGAAGGCGCCCTCCACCGCGTAGATCGAACGACGCACTCCCCGCACGTGATCGTCGGCCGATCGCACGGCATCGCGTTCGATCGCATCCACCCGCGCCGCCATTCCACCCGGATACTGCTCGCCGACCGAACCCGACTCGGCGGCATCGACCAGTCGCACCATGCTGTCGCCCTGGTGCTCGATGTGGGCGAGGACGTGACCCACGGACCACTTCGGCAATCGCGAAGGACGGGCGATCATCTCGTCGGTCAGGTCGGCGAGGCTCGACAAGAGCCGTTGGTGGGCGCGGGCGAGACCTTCCACCTGGCGATTGAGCGCCGTCGGATCGAAAGGTGTCTCCACCCGCCGAACGGTAGCGGGACGATCAGGCCAGCGGAGCGGAGCGTCGCGGTACGACGACGACGGTGCCGTCGGGATCGCGGTGCACACTGACCGACACGCCGTAGAACTCCGACAACGTCTCGGCGCGCAGCACTTCGTCGGCCGGGCCCGACGACACGCAATGGCCATGGTGCAACAGCGCCAGGCGATCGCTGTAGAGCCCGGCGAGTGTGAGGTCGTGCATGGCCGACAGCACCGTGAAGCCGTGCTCACGACGGAGTCGATCGACGAGTTCGAGCGCTTGCTGCTGATGTCCGATGTCGAGCGCGCTGGTCGGTTCGTCGAGAAGGAGGATCGGCGCTTCCTGCGCGAGTGCACGGGCGATCACGATGCGCTGACGTTCTCCACCCGACAACGTGCCGAGACGGCGCTTGGCGAACTCCGACACGTCGAGCCGCTCGAGGATCTGGCGAACCAACTCGCGGTCGTGCTTGGTCTCGCTGCCGAAGTAGCTCACGTACGGATTGCGACCGAGCAACACGTACTCGAACGCGGTCATGTCGTCGGGCAGGGCCGGCGACTGCGGAACGTGTGCGATCAACTCGGCGCGCCGACGGGTCGACCTCAAGTCGAGCGACGCACCGTCGACGGTGATCTGACCGTCGTACTTCACGAGTCCGGCGACCGAACGCAGGAGCGACGACTTGCCGGCACCGTTGGGCCCGATGAGGCAGAGCCACTCCCCCGGCCGGACGGTGTCGGTGAACGACTCGACCGCGACCGAGTCGCCGTACGACACGGACAGATTGCTGAACGCGAGGGATGTCATCGAAGGGCTCCTTGCCGAGAACGAAGGACGATGATGAAGAACGGAGCGCCGAGGAAGGCCGTGACCACCCCGATGGGTGTTTCGGCCGGATCGGACAGGATGCGTCCGGGCACGTCGGCGACGATGAGGAAGGTCGCCCCCACCATCACGGTGAGCGGCAGCAAGCGGCGATAACTCGCACCGGCCAGGAAACGCACGAGGTGGGGCACCATGATGCCGACGAAACCGATGAGGCCGCTGACGCTCACCACCGCCGACGTACCGAGCGTGGCCGCCACCACCACGGTGAGACGGATGCGATCCACTCGCGCACCGAGCGATTGCGCCTCGTCGTCGCCGATGCGCATGACATCGAGCAGACGACGGTGAGCGAGGAGCACGCCCGAACTCACGATCACATAGGGAAGGACCAGTCGGACATCGGACCACGTGGCGGTGGAGAGACGGCCGAGGATCCAGCTGTACACCTGGCGCACCACCTCCGAATTGCGCTGCAGGATGAACGTCTGGATGGCGGTTGCCAGCGAAGTGACCGCGACACCGGCCAGAACGAGAGTGGCCGACACGCGGGCGGCGCCGAACGCGGCGCCCACGAGATACGTGAGCAGGACCGCGAGCAGACCGCCGATGAACGCGGCCAGGGGCAGCGGATCGATCGGCCACGATTCGGTGGCCGTACGATTCACCACGATCACGAGCGTCGCGCCGAGGCCGGCCCCGGCTGCGACACCGAGCAGATACGGATCGACGAGCGGATTGCGAAAGACGCCCTGGTAGCTCGCACCCGCCAGCGAGAGCATCGAGCCGACCAGGGCGGCGAGGACGACGCGTGGCATGCGGATCTCCCACAGCACGGTGCTCTCGAGAGGTGAGACTCCCGAATCGATCGACACGAACGGAAGCCGGTCGAGCAACTCGAGCGGCACGCGCCACCATTCGGGCCCGGCCGGTCCGATCATCGCGCCGAACAGGAACGCGACGGCGAGCAGCAACCCGGCCCCGGGCAGCCACCACGAGCGTCGCGTCGTCTCGGTCACGTCAGCCGACCGCTCCGGCGATGGCTTCACCGATCGCGTAGAGGTAGTCGACGATGCGCGGCCCCCAGCGCGACGCCAGGTCGTCGTCCATCGCGATCACGTTTCCGTTCACCACGGCGCCGAGCGATTCCCAGCCCGGACGAGCCGCCACGGTCTCGGGTGTGACGCCGCAGCACTTGGTGTCGGCCAGGAACACGAGATCGGGATCCTGACTCACGATGAACTCGGCCGACAACTGCGGATAGTCGCTGGTGCCTTCGCTCGCATCGGCGATGTTCCGGAGCCCGAACAACTCGTACAGCGAACCCACGAACGTGTTCGACGTGACCGAGTAATACGTGTCATCGAGCTCGTGGTAGTAGCTCAGCGGCTCGTCGAGCATGGGTGCCTGGGCGAGGATGGTCTCGACGGCCGAACGCATGAGCCCAACCACTTCCTCGGCCCGGTCGCTGCGGCCGATCGCGGCCGCCAACTCGACGATCTGCGCGTACACGTCGTCGATCGAGGCCGGCGGGAGTCCGATCCACACCGGAATGTCGATCGCCTCGAGTTGCGCCATGATGCCCATCGAGTCGTCCGCGATGATCACGAGGTCGGGTTCGTACTCGGCGATGGCCTCCACGTTGGGCTCGAACGCCGACAGGTTGGTGAGTACCGCCGCCGCTTCGGGCGGGTAGTTCGACAGCGAATCGACCGCCACCACCTGCTCCGCCGCGCCGAGCGCGAAGAGCATCTCGGTGTGCGTGGGCGACAGCGACACGATGCGCTGCGGCACCTCGGTGCTGGGAGCCTCGGTCGCGGCGACCGTCGCGTCGCCCGCCGACCCGGTGGTCGAGCCACCATCCGAGCCGCACGCAGCCAGGGCCAGAAACAGAAAAACGCCGACCCATCGTCGACGATTCGGTGACTTTCTCATGTGGGCCTCCTCAAGCCTGAGGAGGCAAGAGGAGTGCGAGAGTGTCTCGCGATCCACCCTTGCCTCGAGGGTTGTCTCGCACGCAGGTCAGGCGACCGGACTCGTCGTCGTCAGGATTCTGCGACGAACCACCGTTGCGGGACAGTGCCGGGATCTCACCGGACTTCGCTGAACTGTGCGTGCCGACTATTGCCGGCTCGTCGACCATAACACCGCTGGTCCGCCGACGGAAGCGGATCCTCGGAACGCATGGTGGGGAACGATCTCGCCCACCCCGCCGACCTGGTCGTAGCCTCGGCGCATGACCCGAACCGAGGCGCTCAGCGAAGACCCGCGCCCCAGCGAACTGCGTACCACCGACTCGCTCGTGCTCGTACTCACCGGTGACGGCAAGGGAAAGAGCAGCTCGGCCTTCGGCATGGTGCTGCGCGCGGTCGCGCGAGGCTGGAAAGTGGCCGTCGTGCAGTTCATCAAGTCGAGCGAGTGGCAATCGGGCGAGCAGAAGATGTGCGAGCAGATGGGCGTCACCTGGCACGCGCTCGGCGCCGGCTTCACCTGGGATTCGAAGAACATCGAGCACGATCGCGCACTGGCCGCCGAGGCGTGGCGAACGGCAGCCGGCATCATCGAGTCGGGTGAGTTCGATCTCGTCGTGCTCGACGAAGTCACGTACTTGATGTCGTGGAACTGGGTCGAGGCAACCGACATCGTGTCGACCATCGCTCATCGTCCGCGCCACGTCAGCGTCATCTGCACCGGACGCGACGCCCCCGAACCTCTGGTCGAATTGGCCGACACCGTCACATCGATGACGAACGTCAAGCACGCGTACGACCGCGGTATCGCAGCCAAGCGCGGCCTCGACTACTGATGCTCGTAGTCGTCACCGGCGGGGCTCGCAGCGGCAAGAGCACGTTCGCGGTCGACTACGGAGTCCGCCACCCCGGCCCGGTCGTCTTCGTGGCCACCGCACCCAGCGTCGACGACGACATGCGCGTGCGCATCGATCGCCATCGCGCCGAGCGCCCCGATTGGCCCACGGTCGAAGAACCGTGCGACATCGCACCCGTCGTGTCGTCGGCAACCGCCGGATCGCTCGTGATCATCGACTGCCTCACCCTGTGGGTCTCGAACCTGATGTGGCGTGGCGATTCCGACGCCGAGATCGAACGGGCCGCCGAACTTCTCGCGGCCTCGGTTCCGCCGGGTGTCACCGTCCTCGCCGTCACCAACGAGGTGGGCCTCGGCGTGCATCCGGAGACCGATCTCGGGCGTCGCTACCGTGATGTACTCGGACGGGTGAACCAGCGTGTGGTGATCGCGTCCGATCGCGCACTGTTCATGGTGGCCGGCCGGGCCATCGGGTTGTCCGACCCATGGGATCTCGTGTCATGAGTCGCGCTTGGCTGATCGAACAACTCGCGGCGCTCGCACCGAGAGATGCGGCGAGTGCGCAAGCCACCCGCGAACGCGTGAACGACATCCTCCGGCCAACGGGGGCGTTGGCCCGTCTCGACGAGATCGCGATCTGGATCGCGTCGTGGCAGCACTCGGCCCAGCCGTCGGTGTCGCAGCCGGTCGGATTGATCTTCGCCGCCAATCACGGCGTGGCCGCGGCCGGAGTCAGCAACTATCCCGTCGAGGTCACGGCTGCCATGGTCGCGGCGTTCGAGGCGCACTCGTCCACCGTCACCGCGTTCGCCGAGATCGCCGGTGCCACCGTGAGCGTGGTCGACGTGGGAGTGGCCGAACCGAGCAACGACTTCCGAACCATGCGAGCCGTCGACGCCGAACGAGTCGATCGCGTCATCGAACAGGCCCGCCGCGCGGTGGACGCGCTCGACACCGATCTCCTGGTGATCGGAGAGATGGGAATCGGAAACACCACCGCGGCCGCCGCCGTTGCGCACGCGTTGTACGGCGGGCAGGTGCACGAATGGGTCGGTCGCGGAACCGGAGTCGACGACGCCGGTCTCGCGCGCAAGCAGCAAGCGGTCGCTCGCGGTGTCGCCCGCATGGAACGCGATGCCCCCGATGCGTCGGGCATCGACGTGGTGGCCGAGGTGGGCGGACTCGAACTGGTCGCGATGGCTGCGGCGATCGTGGCCGCGCGTCAGCGATCGCTTCCGGTTCTGCTCGACGGCTACGTCGTGTCGGCGGCCGCGGCGGCCCTTCTCGATCACGATCGCGACGCCCTCGCCCACTGCCGGGCCGGGCACCGTTCGGCCGAGCCGGGTCATCGACGACTGCTCGCTCTCATGGGCCTCGAACCTCTGCTCGATCTCGACTTGCGCCTCGGCGAGGCGAGCGGCGCGATGGCGGCCGTTCCGCTGGTGCGCATGGCCTGCGCGGGCGTCACGCGCGTTCCGACTTTCACCGAATGGTTCTCGCGATGACCGGCCTGATCGGTGCGCTCGTGTTCCTCACGCGCCTACCCATTCGCACGCGGCGTTCGCTCGACACCGCGACGAGCGTTCCGTGGTTCCCGGTGGCGGGCCTGCTCGTCGGAGCGTTGGTGGGCGGTGTCGCCGCCGTTCTCGAACCGTGGGCGTCACCGTCGGTCGCGGCCGCGGTCGCCGTCACCCTCGGACTTCTCGTGACGGGCTGCTTCCACGAGGATGGTTTGGCCGACGTGGCCGACGCGTTCGTGGGCGGTTGGACGCGCGATGATCGTCTGCGCATCCTGAAGGATCCGCGCCACGGAACGTACGGTGTGGCCGCTCTCGTCGCCTCGGTGCTGGTGCGTGTTCTCGCTCTCGGAACCCTCGTGTCGTACGGCCCGAAGATCGCCTTCGCCGGCGCGGTGGTGGCGCACGGTCTGGCTCGTTCGGGTGCGGTGGCCACCATGATCGTGGCCGAACCCGCCTCCGGCGAAGGACTCGGAGCCGATTACGTGGCCCGCCTCGATCGGACCCGTGCCGTGTTCGGCATCGTGGTGGCGACCGGTGCGAGCGCGGCTCTCGTCGGTTGGTGGGCCGCCGTCGCCGTGGGAATGGTCGCGCTCTCGGCGTGGATGGTGTCAGCGTGGTCGGGCCGATGCATCGGCGGCTTCTCGGGTGACGTGCTCGGAGCGATCGAACAAGTCGGAGAGATCACCGTGCTCGTCGCACTCTCGATCGTCGCCGGTCACCACCAACTCTGGTGGTGACGAAGCGTCCGGACGCGACGCGAGGTCAGGACGTGGCGACGAGGTCGGCGATGCGCCGGATGCCCTCTTCGAGATCGGCGTCGCCGAGCGCGAACGAGAAGCGCGCGTAACCGGGCGATCCGAAAGCTTCGCCCGGAACGAACGCCACCTTGGCTTCCGAGAGGACGATGTCGGCCAGTTCCATCGAGTTGTTGGCGACCTTGCCGTTGAGTTTCTTACCGAGCAGGCCGGTGACGTTCGGATAGCAGTAGAACGCGCCTTGCGGCTCGATGCAGGTGACGCCGGGAATGGCCGACAGCATCGAGTGCATCGTGCGGCCCCGTCGTTCGAAGGCCGAGCGCATCATCTTCACGGCTTCGAGGTCGCCCGACACCGCGGCTTGCGCGGCCACCTGGGCCACGTTGCTCACGTTCGACGTGGCGTGGCTCTGGAAGTTGATGGACGCCTTCATGACGTCGTTCGGTCCGATCATCCAGCCGACTCGCCATCCGGTCATCGCGTAGGTCTTGGCCACGCCGTTCACGATGAGGCACTGGTCGGCCAGATCGGGCACGAGCGTGGGCATGCTGGCGAAGGTGTGCGGACCGTACGTGAGATGTTCGTAAATCTCGTCGGTGATGACCCAGATGCCCTTCTTCACGGCCCACTCGCCGATGGCCTTCACCTCATCGGGCGGATACACCGCACCCGAGGGATTGTCGGGCGACACGAAAAGGAGCACCTTGGTGCGCGGCGTGAGCGCCTTCTCGAGTTGTTCGATGGTGACGCGGAAGCCGGTCTCCTCGTCGGTGTCGACGATGACCGGAACGCCGCCGGCCAGCACGATCGCTTCGGGGTACGTGGTCCAGTAAGGAGCCGGTACGATGACTTCGTCGCCCGGATCGCACAACGCGGCGAACGCGGTGAACACCGCGTGCTTGCCGCCGTTGGTGACCAGCACCTGGTTGGCCGTGCACGAGAAGCCACTATCGCGCAGAGTCTTGGCCGCGATCGCCTCGCGCAGTTCGGGCAAGCCGGCCGCCGGTGTGTAGCGGTGGAACTTCGGGTCGCGACACGCGCGCACGGCCGCTTCCACGATGTGCTCGGGAGTCGGGAAATCGGGTTCGCCGGCTCCGAAGCCGATCACGTTCTCGCCGGCCGCCTTGAGCGCCTTGGCCTTGGCGTCGACCGCGAGTGTGGCGGATTCCGCAATGGCGGCCAGGCGGGCGGATGTGCGATTCCGTTGGGGGGACGAACTCATGCCTGCCATGCTTACACAGTGAGCGCAAAAGACCCCCGTTCTATTCGCCTGTCGGCCGACCTTCTCCCCCGCGACGGGCGATTCGGGTGCGGTCCGTCGAAGGTTCGCGACGCGCAGATCGAGGCGCTGGCCGCGGCCGGTCGCTCGTTGCTCGGAACCTCGCATCGACAGGCGCCGGTGAAGAACCTCGTGGGTTCGATCCGCGACGGCCTTCGTTCTCTGTTCTCGTTGCCCGACGGATGGGAGATCGTGCTCGGCAACGGCGGCTCCACCGTGTTCTGGGACGTCGCCACGTTCGGCCTCATCCGCGACAAGAGCGAACATCTCGTGTTCGGTGAGTTCTCGTCGAAGTTCGCCGAAGCCGCCGCGGCCGCACCGCACCTCGGCGACCCACGCGTCGTGAAATCCGATCCGGGCAATCATCCCGACGCCGTCGCCGACTCGTCGGTCGACGTGTACGCGTTCACGCACAACGAAACCTCCACCGGCGTGATGATGAATCTCGTTCGCCCGGCCGGTGACGGGCTCGTGGTGGTCGACGCCACGTCGGCGGCCGGCGGCCTGCTCTGGAATCCGAGCGAGGTCGACGTGTACTACTTCGCGCCGCAGAAGTGCTTCGCGGCCGACGGAGGGCTGTGGGTGGCCGCGTGCTCACCGCGCGCACTCGAACGCATCCGCGAGATCAATGCCTCGAAGCGTTGGGTACCGGCGTCGCTCGACCTGAAGATCGCTCTCGACAACAGCGTGGCGAACCAGACCTACAACACTCCGGCGGTCGGCACTCTCGTGCTCTTCGCGGAGCAGGTGAAGTGGATGAACGAACTGGGCGGACTCGGTGCGTGCAACGCTCGGTCGCAGAAGTCGTCGTCCCTTCTCTACTCGTGGGCCGAGTCGCGCCCCTGGGCCTCGCCGTTCGTGGCCGACCCGGCCAAGCGCTCGCACGTGGTGGGCACGATCGACATCGCCGCTGCCGACGCCGGCGGCGTGGACGCCAACGACGTGTGCGCGGCCCTGCGTGCCAACGGCATCGTCGACACCGACAGCTACCGCAAACTCGGGCGCAACCAACTTCGCGTGGGCATGTTCCCGGCGATCGACCCCGACGACGTCGAAGCGCTCACCGTGTGCGTCGACCGAGTGGTCGAACAGTTGCAGGACTGACAGACTCGACCCGATGGAAGTCGCCGATGTTCTCGAGTGGCGGGGCGTGTCCGCTCCCCTACGGCGGCCCGTTCTCGTTGTGGCCATGTCGGGCTGGTTCGACGTGGGCCAGACGGCAACCAAGGCGCTCATCCACCTGATCGACAACCACGAGTCGGAGGAGATCGGATCGATCGACGCCGATCCGTTCTACGACTTCACACAGGTCCGGCCGGAGGCCAGGCTCGACGATGACGGCGACCGCATGATCGTGTGGCCGGCCAACGACATCACCGCGGTGCGCTTCCCCGGCGCCGTCCGCGACATCGTCGTGATGACGGGGACCGAGCCGCACGTGCGTTGGCGCACGTACGTGCGATGTCTCATCGCCACCTACACCCGGCTCGGCTGCGAAGCCATCGTCACCGTGGGTGCGGCCGCCGATGCCGTGCCGCACACGCGTGTGCCACCGGTGGTCGGCAGCACCGTCGATCCGGTGCTCGCTCGAACGCTCGGGCTGTCGCGCCCGTCGTATCAGGGCATCACCGGCGTGGCCGGCGTGCTCCAGGAGCAGTTCGAGCGCGAGGAACTGCCGGCCATCTCGTTGCGCGTGGGCGTACCGCACTACCTCGGCAACGCCGAGCACCCGCAGTCGTCGGCCGCGTTGCTACGGCATCTCGAGCACGTGCTGGGCGTGCCGACGCGTCACGCCGATCTGGCCGACGACATCGAGCGGTGGCGAACCCTGCATGACGACGCGGTGGCCGAGGACGACAAGGCGCGTCACTACGTGCGCATGCTCGAAACGGAGTTCGACCGCCGAGCCGAGGCCGAACTTCCGTCCGGCGACGACCTGGCGGCCGACTTCCAAAAGTTTCTCGACGAGCGTCGAAACGACGACTGACTACTTCGCGGCGGCGAAACCCGCTTCGAGGTCGGCGATGATGTCCTTGATCGACTCGAGGCCCACGCTCAGGCGGATGAGGCCCGGGTCGACACCGGCCGACTTCTGCTCGTCTTCCGTGAGCTGGCTGTGCGTCGTGGTGGACGGCTGGATCACGAGGCTGCGCACGTCGCCGATGTTGGCCACGTGGCTGTGCAGCGAGAGTCCTGCCACGAACTTCTCACCGGCCGCGCGTCCGCCCTTGATGTTGAACGCGAGCACCGAGCCGAAGCCGCGGCCGCCGAAGTACTTCTTGCCCCGCTCGTGCCACTGGCTCGAGGTCAGACCGGCGTAGTTGACGCTCTCCACCTGCGGGTGCTTGGCGAGGAATTCGGCCACCGCCTGCGCGTTGCTCCAGTGGCGCTCCATGCGCAGCGACAGCGTCTCGAGACCCTGCAGCAACAAGAACGCGTTGAAGGGCGAGACAGCCATGCCGAGGTCGCGCAGCAACTGCACGCGCGCCTTCAGGATGTACGAACCGGCGCCGAGGGCCGGCCAGTACGCGAGGCCGTGGTAGCTCGGGTCGGGCTCGGTGAAGTTGGGGAAGCGGCCCGACTTCGAGAAGTCGAACTTGCCGCCGTCGGTGATGGAGCCGGCGACCGAGGTGCCGTGTCCGCCCACGAACTTGGTGAGCGAGTGCACCACGATGTCGGCGCCCCAGTCGAGCGGGCGAATGCCGTACGGAGTCGGCACCGTGTTGTCGAGGATCAGCGGTACTCCGACGTCGTGCGCGACCTTCGAGACGCCCTCGATGTCGAACACGTCGTTGCGCGGGTTGGCCAACACCTCGCCGTAGAAGGCCTTGGTGTTGGGGCGCACGGCCGCCTTCCACTGCTCGAGATTGTGCGGATCGTCGACGAACGACACCGCGATGCCCATCTTGGGGAGCGTGTAGTGCAGCAGGTTGTACGTGCCGCCGTAGAGCGACGGCGACGCGACGATGTGGTCACCGGCTTCGGCGAGCGTGAGGATCGCGAGAGTCTCGGCGGCCTGACCCGACGACACGACGAGCGTGCCCGGAAGACCGATCGCGGTGGTGACGCCGCCTTCGAGCGCATTGACGCGCGCTTCGACCGCCAACTGCGTGGGGTTCATGATGCGCGTGTAGATGTTGCCCACTTCGGCCAACGCGAAGAGGTTGGCCGCGTGCGTCGAGTCGCGGAACTCGTAACTGGTGGTCTGGTAGATCGGGACGGCCCGGGCGCCCGTGGCCGGATCGGGGTCGCCCCCGACATGGATCTGCCTGGTCTCGAAACCCCACTCTGCTGACATAAAGGACGTGCCCTCCTGGTCGATTCGACGAGGAGGGCACTGTAACCACTAATTCCCGACCTTCCAAGTCGGAATTAAAAATTCGAGCTTCCCCCTGGAGTTCTGGGTCGCGGAATCACCCTAAAAAGGTGGTTTTCACGACCCAGAACCCCAAGAGCAACCCCGGGAAATGGGTCAGCCGCCGGAGGCCTCGGCCACCTTCTGCTTGCCGGCCGAGATCCAGGGCATCATCGAGCGCAGGTTCTTGCCCACGGCTTCGATCTGGTGCTCCTGGCCGGCCTTGCGCAGTTCGTTGAACTTGGCGCGGCCGCTCTCGCTCTCGGCGATCCACTCCTTGGCGAACTTGCCCGACTGGATCTCCTTCAGGATCTTCTGCATCGTCTTCTTCGTGGCCGGCGTGACGACGCGCGGTCCGCGGGTGACGTCGCCGTACTCGGCGGTGTCGCTGATGCTGTAGCGCATACCGGCGATGCCCTCTTCGTACATGAGGTCGACGATGAGCTTCACTTCGTGCAAGCACTCGAAGTACGCCATCTCGGGCTGGTAGCCCGCCTCGACGAGCGTCTCGAAACCGGCCTGCACGAGCGACGTGAGTCCACCGCACAGCACGACCTGCTCACCGAACAAGTCGGTCTCGGTCTCCTCGGCGAACGACGTCTCGATGATGCCGGCCCGGCCGCCGCCGATGGCCGACGCGTACGACAGCGCGACCTTCTTGGCGTTGCCGGTGGCGTCCTGCTCGACGGCGATGAGGCACGGCACGCCGCCACCCTCGGTGTAGGTGCGGCGCACGAGGTGGCCGGGACCCTTCGGCGCGATCATGATCACGTCGACGCCCTTGGGCGGACGAATACGCTTGAAGCGGATGTTGAAGCCGTGCGCGAACGCGAGCGCCTTGCCGGCCTTCATGTAGCGCTTGATGTGCGCGTCGTAGGTGGCCTTCTGCTCGGTGTCGGGCATCGTGAGCATGATCACGTCGGCCCACTTGGCGGCGTCGGCGATCGACTTCACCGCGAGACCCGCGGCCTCGGCCTTGGCGGCCGACGACGAACCCTCGCGCAGACCCACCACCACCGGCACACCGCTCTCCTTCAGGTTCAGCGCGTGCGCGTGACCCTGGGAGCCGTAGCCGATGATCGCGACCTTGCGACCCTTGATGACGGAGACGTCGCAATCGGCGTCGTAATACATCTTCGCTGCCATGTTCAACTTGCCTTTCCTTTGGCGGCGCGCGAACGCGCCTCTTTGTCGAGTTTGGGGAGGGCCACTCGGCCGGTTCGCTGGAGCTCCACGATGCCATAGCCGCGGAGCAATTCCTCGAAGTCGTCGAGTTTTTCGGGGCTTCCGTCGAGGGACACCGTGATGGCCTCGATGCCCACGGCCAGGATCTTGCCCTCGAAGATATTGGTGAGCTCGACCACCTGGCCGCGCTCCTCGGCGGGAACGCGCACCGTGGCGATCATGAGTTCGCGCTCGACCGAACGGCGCGGATCGAGTTCGCTGATCTTCACGACGTCGATCAACTTGAACAACTGCTTCACGATCTGTTCGAGCGGCGACGACTCGACGTCGACGACGATGGTGATGCGCGACATGGCCGGGTCCTCGGTGGGCGCCACGGCCAACGAGAAGATGTTGTAACCGCGACGGGCGAACAAGCTCGAGACGCGCGCGAGCACACCGGGCCGGTTCTCGACGAGAACCGACAGGATGTGGTGGGCGGGTTGACCGTTGCTCATCGCAGGAACTCCCTCTTGGTCGACTGCGCCGGATGCAGGATCACGTCGTCGTTGCTCTGTCCGGCCGGAACCATCGGGAACACCTTCTCGCCCGCGTCGACGCGGAACTCGACGACCACCGAGCGATCGTCGATCGAGTTGGCCTTCTCGATGGCGGCTTCGACTTCTTCGGGGCTCTCCACGCGAATGCCGACGCAACCCATCGCCTCGGCCCACTTCACGAAGTCGGGCAGTTCGGGCGACAAGTACACCTCGCTGTAGCGCTCCTCGTAGAACATCTCCTGCCACTGGCGGACCATGCCGAGATACGAGTTGTTGAGCACCGCGACCTTGATGGGGATGCGCTCGACGCTCGCGGTGACGAGTTCTTGCGCGGTCATCTGGAAGCAGCCGTCGCCGTCGACCGCCCACACGGTGCGATCGGGACGACCGACCTTGGCGCCGATGGCGGCCGGAACCGAGAAGCCCATCGTGCCGAGACCACCCGAGTTGACCCAGGTGTACGGCTCGTTGAACTTCCAGTACTGCGACGACCACATCTGGTGCTGGCCGACGCCCGAGCACAGGATGGTTCCTTCCGGCGAGGCGTCGCGCAGTTTCTCGAGGCAGTACTGCGGCTTGAGCGCGTCACCGGGCTCGCTCGGCGAGTAATGCAGCGGGAACTGCTCGCGCCAACCGCTCACGCGGCTCTTCCACGCCGAGATGTCGGCCTGCTTCTCGCCGCCCGCGAGCATGTCGCGCAACGCCTTGATGATCTCCTCGATCACGAGACGGCAGTCGCCGACGATCGGGACGTCGGGACGCCGGACCTTGCCCTGCTCGGCCGGGTCGATGTCGACGTGGATGATCTTGGCGTCGGGTGCGAACGTGGCGACGCGACCGGTGATGCGGTCGTCGAATCGCGCACCGAGCGTGATGAGCAGATCGCTCTTCTGCATGGCCGTGATGGCCGTTGCGTTGCCGTGCATGCCGGGCATGCCGAGGCACAGCGGATGATCGTCGGGGAACGCACCACGCGCCATGAGCGTGGTGACCACCGGAGCGTCGATCATCTCGGCGAGTTCGCGCAACGCGTCGGCGGCGCGCGCCTTCAACACACCGCCGCCCACGTACAACACCGGCTGCTTCGACTCGAGAATGAGACGCGCGGCCTCCTTGATCATGCGCGGGTGACCCTTGGTGGTGGGGCGATACCCGGGCAGGCTGTCCTCCACATCGGAATCGGTGGGCCAGTGCCACGTCATCTGGTTCTGCAGCACGTCCTTCGGAAGATCGAGAAGAACCGGGCCGGGCCGACCGGTGGTGGCGATGTGGAAGGCCTGACGCACCATCAACGGAATGTCGTCGGCCGTCATGATGAGTTCGTTGTGCTTGGTGACCGAGCGCGTGATGCCGACGGTGTCGCATTCCTGGAACGCATCGGTGCCGATGGCCGTGGTCGACACCTGACCGGTGATGCAGACCATCGGAATCGAGTCCATGTATGCATCGCACAACGGCGTGACCATGTTGGTGGCGGCCGGACCCGACGTCACCATGGCCACACCTGGACGACCGGTCACGTGCGCGTAACCCTCGGCCATGTGGCCAGCGCCTTGTTCGTGCCGCACGAGGATGTGGCGGATCGGGCTGTCGAGCAACGGGTCGTAGGCGGGCAGGATGCAGCCGCCCGGCAAACCGAAGATCGTGTCGACGCCCTCGAGCTCGAGCGCTCGGATGAGGGCCTGGGCTCCGGTGAGTTTTTCGGTCATGTCGTTTCCTGTCGTGACTGGTGGTGGGTGATGCTCGTCCGAGAAATGAAATGGCCTCCCACTCGGGAGGCCGGACGACACGCTCTATGGGCGAGCGTGTCTACACGATTACTACGAGGGCGCGAGCCGGGATCGAAGCAACGGTGAACATCGCTTCGAGTCTGCCAGGGTCGACCGAGCGATCACAACCCGCATCGGCATCAGGCGGGGAACGCACCCTGGAGGCGGGCCGCCGTGAGCGTGTTCTCGAGCAGACAGGCGATGGTCATCGGGCCGGTCCCGCCCGGCATGGGCGTGATGGCCCCGGCCACGGCCTCCACCGCGTCGAAATCGACGTCGCCCACGATGCCGGCGTCGGTGCGCGAGATGCCCACGTCGATCACGGTGGCCCCGGGCTTCACGTGCGCGGCCGTGATCATGCGCGGCACGCCGGCCGCACCCACCACGATGTCGGCCTGGCGGCACAGTTCGGTGATGTCACCCGACCGGCTGTGGGCGATGGTGACGGTCGCGTCCACCCCCTTGCGGGCCAGGAGCACCGAGAGAGGCAGGCCCACCAGCATCGATCGGCCGATCACGATGGCCCGCTGGCCGGCGGTGGCGATGCCGTACCGCTCGAGCAGGCGCATCACGCCGAGCGGAGTGCAGCCCACCAGTCCGGGTAGGCCGCGCATGAGCCGACCCATCGACTGGGTGGTGAGGCCGTCCACGTCCTTGTCGGCCGGGATGAGGGCCAGCACGGCCTCTTCGTCGTAGCCGGCCGGCAGCGGACTCTGAACGAGAATGCCGTGGACCGAAGGGTCGGCGGCCAGCCGCGCGACCACGCTCTCGACGGCGGCCTGACCCGCCGACGCCGGCAGAACCTCGTTGCGACTGACCATCCCCGCCTTCTCGGCCTGGGCGTGCTTGTTGCGCACGTAGCGCTGGCTCGGGCCGTCGTCGCCCACCAGAACCGTGGCCAAGCACACCGCCGGCGACCCGGCCGCGGTGATCTCCCTGGCCAGACGGGCGACGATCTCGTCACGCAGGCGATTGCCATCCATGATGAGTGCGCCACCGGGGGTCCGAGCGTCCATCGGGTTGATGCTACGAGCGGGGGCGACCGCCTAGCCTCTACATCCGGCCCGCCGGTCGCCCTGACTGGCGCCATAGAGAGGCCTCTTCCCATGACCACTCCTCCGTCCCCGAAGGTTGCGCCCGCCAGCGGTCGCCTCGGTGTCCTGACCGTCGGCCTGGGCGCCGTCGCGTCCACGCTCATCGCCGGCGTCGAACTCACCAAGCGCGGCCTGGGCAAGCCCATCGGCTCGCTCACCCAGATGGGCACCATCCGCCTGGGCAAGCGCACCGAAGACCGTTCGCCGCTCATCAAGGACTTCGTTCCCCTCGCCGCCCTCGACGACATCGTGTGGGGCGCCTGGGACGTGTACCCCGACGATGCGTACGTGTCGGCCAGCCGCGCCGGCGTTCTCGAGAGCGGCAAGCACATCGAGGCCATTTCCGACGCGCTGCGCGACGTGCGACCCATGCAGGCCGCGTTCGAGCGCAAGTACGCGCGAAACCTCGACGGCGAGCACGTGAAGCCCATTTCGTCGAAGCGCGGGATGCTCAACGCCATTCGCGAGGACATCAACCGCTTCCGCGAGGACAACAAGTGCGATCGTCTCGTCATGATCTGGTGCGCGAGCACCGAGATCTTCATCGAGCCGGGCCGCGCGCACATCGACCTCGAATCGTTCGAAAAGGCCATCGACGCCAACGACGAGACGGTGTCGCCGTGCCAGTTGTACGCGTACGCCGCGCTTCTCGAAGGCGTGCCGTTCAACAACGGCGCCCCCAACCTCGCGGTCGACGCTCCGGTGCTGCGCCAGTTCGCCACCGACAAGGGTGTCGCCATCTCGGGCAAGGACTTCAAGACCGGACAGACGCTCATGAAGACCGTGCTGGCTCCGATGTTGAAGGCCCGCATGCTCGGTCTGTCGGGTTGGTACAGCACCAACATCCTCGGCAACCGCGACGGCGAGGTGCTCGACGCTCCCGAGAACTTCAAGACCAAGGAAGAGTCGAAGCTCGGCGTGCTCGAGGACATCCTGCAGCCGGCGAAGTATCCCGACCTCTACGGCGACGTCTTCCACAAGGTGCAGATCAACTACTACCCGCCGCGCGGAGACAACAAGGAGGGCTGGGACAACATCGACATCACGGGTTGGCTCGGCTACCCGATGCAGATCAAGGTCAACTTCCTCTGCCGCGATTCGATCCTGGCCGCTCCCCTCGCGCTCGACCTGATCCTCTTCTCCGACCTCGCGCAGCGCGCCGGTCTCGGCGGCATCCAGGAGTGGCTGAGCTTCTATTACAAGAGCCCGCAGGTCGCGCCGGGTCTGTACCCCGAGCACGACTTGTTCATCCAGCTCACCAAGTTGAAGAACACGCTGCGCTGGATGATGGGTGAAGACCAGATCACGCACCTCGGCCGCGAGTACTACGAAGAGATCTGATCGGGCCGTGGCGCCACGGCTCTGGAATCCGAAATCGTGGGTGAGCCTCTCGCCCAACGGAATCGGCCACACCAAACCCAATCACCTGGCCGAGATGGCCCAGGTCGCTCTGCATGTGCGCAAGTCGCCGCGCAAGGCGTGGAACATCCTGTCGAAGGGCGTGTGCGACGGCTGCGCGCTGGGCGTGGCCGGCTTCCACGACTGGACGCTCGACGGCATCCATCTCTGCACCACTCGCCTGAAGTTGCTCGAGGTCAACTGCGCCGAACCGTTCGATCACTCGGTTCTGCACGACGTCTCGTGGTTGCGCAATCGATCGAGCACCGAGTTGCGCGAGATGGGACGGCTGGCCTTCCCGATGCGGCGCCGACGAGGTGAACCCGGATTCCAGCGCATCACGTGGGACGAGGCCCTCGACGCCGTCGCCTCGCGCATCCGCGCCTCCGGCCCCGATCGCACCGCGATCTATCTCACCAGTCGTGGCCTCACCAACGAGGCGTATTACGCGGCCGGCAAGGCGGCCCGCGCGATGGGCGTCGCCAACATCGATTCGGCGGCGCGCACCTGCCACGCACCATCCACCATCGGCTTGAAGTCGACCATCGGCGTGGCCGCGAGCACGTGCAGTCTGCAAGACGTGATCGACACCGACCTCGTGGTGCTATGGGGCACCAACGTGGCCAACAACCAGCCGGTGTTCACGAAGTATCTGTACGAAGCCAAGAAGAACGGCGCCAAGGTCGTGGTCGTGAACCCGTACCTCGAACCGGGTCTCGAGCGCTACTGGGTTCCGTCCAAGCCCGAGTCGTTCCTGTTCGGCACGAAGTTGTCCGATCTGCACGTTCCGGTGCGTCCGGAAGGCGACGTGGCCCTGGCCAACGCGCTGCTCATCGAACTGCGTCGACGCGGCGCGATCGACGAGACGTTCGTGCGCGATCACACCACCGGCTGGGGCGAGTTGTGCGCGCACCTCGACGCACTCGACTTCCGCGATCTTCTCGACACGGCTGGCGTCACGGCCGCGCAATTGAACGCGTTCGCCGATCTCTACGCGTCGGCGCGCGGTGCGGTGCTCATCTGGAGCATGGGCATCACCCAGCATCGCCACGGCGTCGAGGGCGTGCAGGCCATCGTCAACGTGGCGTTGGCGCGCGGCAACGTCGGTCGTGACGGCGCCGGGCTCATGCCCATCCGCGGTCACTCGGGTGTCCAGGGCGGCGCCGAGATGGGCGCCTACTCCACCGCGTTCCCCGGTTCGGTTCCGGTGAGCGCCGAGTCGGCCCGCGAGTTGTCGGAACTGTGGGGCTTCCCGGTCCCCGATCGCCCCGGACTCACCGCACCCGAGATGGTTCTGGCCGCCGAGTCCGACTCGATCGACGTGCTGTATCTCGATGGCTCCAACTTCCTCGACGTGATGCCCGATCCCGATCGGGTCGCTCGTGCATTGCAGCGCGTTCCGCTGCGCGTGCATCAGGACATCGTGCTCACGTCGCAGATGCTGCTCGACGGCGACGACGTGATCCTCCTCCCCGCAGCCACGCGCTACGAACAGGAGGGCGGCGGCACGTCCACCACCACCGAGCGGCAGATCGCGTTCAGCCCGCAGGTGATCGACGCGCCCGGCGAAGCCCGCAGCGAGTGGCGCATCTTCGCCGATCTCGCCGTGCGCACCGACGCGCGACGAGCCGACGCCTTCGACTGGGCCGACAATCGGGCGCTGCGCGCCGAGATCGCCCGCGTGGTTCCGATGTACGCGGGCATCGAGACGTTGAACGACACCGGCGATGCCGTGCAGTACGGCGGCCGCCACCTGTGCGCCGGCGGCGAGTTCCCGCTCCCCGACGGCCGCGCGCGGTTCAGCGTGGTCGACGTGAGCCCGCCAGCGATCGCGGCGGGGCAGTTCTTCCTGAGCACCCGGCGCGGCAAGCAGTTCAACTCGATGGTGTTCAACGAGCGCGATCCGCTCACCGGAGCGACGCGCGACGCGGTGTACATCGACGAGCGCGACGCCCGTGATCTCGGGGTCGGCGAGGGCGATCGCGTGCGACTCGTGAGCGCGGTCGGCGCCATGCTCGGCACGGCCAAGATCGTCCAACTTCCGCGCCGCAGCGTGCAGGTGCACTGGCCCGAGGGCAACGTGCTCATCAGCGCCGAACTCAACGACGACGCCAGCCGCATCCCCGACTACAACGCGATCGTGTCGATCGAGAAGGCCTGAGCCCATGCCCATCACGTCCGCGGTGCGAGTGCGCGCCTGGTGCCTCGTGGCCGACGTCCTGTCGGTCGTGATCTTCGTGGCCATCGGCCGACGCAATCACGATGAGGGTGTGGCCCCGGCCGGTGTGATCGAGACCGCGGCGCCGTTCCTGGTAGCGCTTCTCGTCACCTGGCTCGTCGCGGTGGTGTGGCGCGACCCGCTGTCGCCGCGCTCGGGTGCGATCACCTGGATCGGCACGGTCGCCCTCGGCATGGTGCTGCGCAAAGTGGTGTTCGACGACGGCACCGCCACCGCGTTCGTGATCGTGGCCACCGTGTTCCTGGGAGCCGTGCTCAACGGATGGCGCGCCCTCTACCGTTGGCGCTTGGGTTCGAGACCATGAGCGAGGCGCGCGGCGATCTGGCCCGTCTGGCCGTTCCCGGACTCATCTGGGGCACGTCGTTCTATTTCATCGCCGAAGGGCTCGCCGCGTTTCCGGCCATCATGATCACGCCGATGCGCATCGGCCTCGGATTCGCCACCTTGTCGTTCGTCCCGGCCGCGCGCGTGAGGCTGCCCCGTTCGGCCTGGCCACGCCTGTTCTTGCTCGGCCTCATCTGGATGGCCGTCCCGCTCACCATGTTCCCGTTCGCCGGCGAACGAGTCGCGTCCAGCGTGTCGGGAATGCTGAACGGCGCCATTCCTCTGTTCGTGGCGACCGTGGCGACGCTCGTGTACAAACGAAGACCCTCACGATCGCAGTTGTACGGCTTGGCGGTCGGCTTCGGCGGCGTGATTCTGATCGCGCTACCCACGCTCGACGACGGTTCGTCGAGCGCCATCGGACTCGGACTCATCTTCATCGCCCTCGCGTGCTACGGATTCGCGCTCGACCTGGCCGCACCTCTTCAGCGCGAGTACGGATCGCTGCCGGTTCTCTGGAACACGCAGTTGGTGGCCTTCGTTCTCACCGCGCCTTTCGGCCTCGCCAAGGTGGGCGACGTCGATTTCGCCTGGAAGCCCTTCCTCATGATCGTCGGACTCGGCGTGTTCGGCACCGCTCTGGCCTACGTGGCCATGGCCGCCAACGCGGGGCGGTTCGGTAGCACGCGAGCATCGGTCACCACGTACTTGATTCCCGTCGTGTCGTTGATCCTGGGTGCGGTCATTCTCGACGAAGTCGTGGAGATCGTGTCGGTGATCGGCTGCGCGATCACGCTGTGGGGTGCGTACCTGGCCGGTCGCGCTCGGGCCAATTAGCGGAAGTTGCGCACGAAGGTGGCGGTGCTCGCCGCCGCGGGTGTGGCGAGCGGGCGGATGTGCTCGGCCACGATGTTGACCACTCCCTCCACACGCTGCAGTCGACCGCGGATGAGCAACGACGACGCGCCGCGCGCGACCGGACGGAAGCGTTTCCAGCAACCGACCGACACCACGATGTTGATGAGGCCGGTTTCGTCCTCGAGATTCATGAACGTGGTGCCGCCGGCCGTCGACGGCCGCTGTCGGTGCGTGACCACACCGGCCACCCACACCTTGGTGACGTCGATGGTGGGCAGACGTTCGGCCGTGACCACACCCATCTCGTCGAGTTGCGTGCGCAGGAACGACGTGGGGTGACCGGTGGGTGCCACACCGGTGGCCCACAGATCGGCGATGGCCTCGTCGATGGGTTGCATTCCGGGCAACGTGGGTGCGTTCACCGTGGCGAGCCCGGGCAGCCGATCGGGACGCGACTGGTGAGCCGCTCCCACGGCCCACAACGCCTGGCGGCGATCGAAGCCGAAGCACTCGCCGAACACACCGGCGGTGGCGAAGGCTTCGAGATGCGCGAGCGTGAGTTCGGGAACGCGGCGCACGAGATCGTCGATGCCGCCGAACGCGCCGCGCTCGGTGCGCTCGTTGCAGATGGCGATGGCAAGGTCGTGGCCCACACCGCGCACCGATTCGAGACCGAGTCGCACCGCGAACCCGCCGTGGCTCTGCGCATCGCGTTCGAGATCGGCCCCGGCGGCGGATGCGAGCAGATCGGGTGTGCGCACCACGATTCCGTGGCGGCGCGCGTCCTGGGCGAGCGAGTGCGGGCTCCAGAAGCCCATGGGTTGGGCGTTGAGCAGTCCCGCGTAGAACGCCGCCGGTTTGTGCAACTTCAACCACGACGAGGAATACACGAGGTACGCGAACGACACCGAGTGGCTCTCGGGGAATCCGTAGTTGGCGAAGGCCGCCATCTTGTCGAAGATCTCGTCGGCGACGTCGCCCACGATGCCGCGCTCGGCCATGCCGTCGTACAACCGCTGACGCAGACGCTGCATCCGCGACTGGCTGCGCTTCGATCCCATGGCCTGTCGCAGTTGATCGGCCTCCGACGGCGTGAACCCGGCGACGTCGATGGCCATCTGCATGAGTTGCTCCTGGAACAGCGGAATGCCGAGCGTCTTGCCGAGGCTGTTCTCGAGCAGCGGATGCAGATAGGTGATGGGTTCTTGTCCGTTGCGGCGGCGGATGTACGGATGCACCGATCCGCCCTGGATGGGCCCAGGGCGAATGAGTGCGACTTCCACCACGAGGTCGTAGAAGCGGCGCGGTTTGAGCCGCGGCAAGGTGGCCATCTGCGCGCGCGATTCGATCTGGAACACGCCCACGGTGTCGGCCCGGCAGAGCATCGCGTACACGTCATCGTCCTGCGGCAGGGTGGCCAGATCGATGTGCTCGCCCTCGTGTTCGGCCACCAGATCGACCGCACCGTGCAACGCCGACAACATGCCCAAGCCGAGCAGGTCGAACTTCACGAGCCCGGCCGCCGCACAGTCGTCCTTGTCCCATTGCAGCACGCTGCGATCGCGCATGGTGGCCCACTCGACCGGACACACCTCGATGACGGGTCGATCGCAGATGACCATGCCACCGGAGTGGATACCGAGATGCCGGGGCATGTCCTCGATCTCCATGGCCAGATCGAGAACGGCCGGCGGAATGGAGTGATCGGGGCGACCATCGGGCCCCATCTGCTCGACCACTCCCTGCACCCGGCCCCAGCGGTCGATCTGCTTCGACCACGCGTCTTGTTGACCGGGTGAATATCCGAGCGCGCGGGCCATGTCGCGCACGGCCGAGCGCACGCGGTACGTGATGACGTTGGCCACCTGGGCCGTGTGATGGCGACCGTAGCGATTGAAGACGTACTGGATGACTTCTTCGCGGCGGCCGCTCTCGATGTCGAGGTCGATGTCGGGCGGGCCGTCGCGTTCGGGCGACAGGAAACGCTCGAACAGCAACCCGAGCGACACCGCATCGGCCTTGGTGATGCCGAGCGCGTAGCACACCGCGCTGTTGGCCGCGCTGCCCCGACCCTGGCAGTAGATGTCGGAGCGCTGACAGAACTGCACGATGTCCCAGACGACGAGGAAGTAGCCCGGGAAGCCGAGCGCTTCGATGATCGCGAGCTCGTGATCGATCGCGTTCCAGGCGCGGGCGCGCAGACTGAGGTCTTCTCCGCCGCTCGGACGCCGACCGTAACGACGCGTGGCTCCTTCTTCGGCCAAGCGGCGCAAGAACCGCATCTCGTCGAGACCGTCGGGACACGGATACGGCGGCAACTTCGGAGCCACCAGCGACAGATCGAACGCGGCGGCGACACCGATCTCGGCCGCGGCCTCCACCGCACCCGGATAACGCGCGAACCGACGTTTCTGCTCGGCTCCGCTGCGCAGATGGGCGCTGGCCGAACTCGGCAGCCACGGGTCGACCTCGTCGAGGCTGGCGCGCCGCCGCACCGCCGTCATGGCCGAAGCGAGTCGACGAGCCGCCGGAGTTGCGTAGCGCACGGCGTTGGTGGCCACGCATCGAACATCGGATCGCGCGGCGATCTCGGCCAGGGCGTCGTTGCGCGCCGAATCGAGCGGATCGCCGTGGTCCCACAATTCGACGAGCACGCGATCGCGTCCGAACGCATCGACGAGTCGGGCGAGTTCGCGCCGCGCCGCCGACGGGCCGTCGGCCATGAGCGCCGACACCACCGCACCGTCGCGTTCGCCGGTGAGCGCCCACCAGTGGCCGGCCCCTTCGCGCGCGAGATCGGCGATGGTGCAACGCGGTTCGTTCTTGCGGCCCGCGAGTTGCGCCAGGCTCAGTGCGCGCGCCAGGTGCGCGTAACCGGTCGGCCCGTCGGCCACCAGCACGATCTGGTGTGCACGATCGCCGTCGTGCACCGTGACATCCGAGCCGAACACCGTGGGCAACTGCACCGCGCGCGCCGCTTCGGCGAAACGCACGATGCCGTACAACCCGTTGCGATCGGTGAGCGCGAGCGCACTCAGACCGAGGCGATGCGCTTCTTCGGCGAGTTCTTCGGGATGCGAGGCACCGTCGAGGAACGAGAAGTTCGAGTGGCAATGCAGTTCGGCGTAGGGCACCGTGGCACGAGCCGATGGTGCGGGCGGTTCCGGTACGGGCGGTTCGGGTGGAGGCCCAGCCGGAGACTCAGTGGTCTGGCGCACCCGACCGGGAGTGGCCGGCCGACGGCCCGACAATCGGGCCTCGAGTTCGGCCCAGGTGGTGGGACCCTGCATTCGCCATGCATTCGATGAACCCGACGACCCCTCCACAGGGCGAGACTATCGAACATATGTTCGATTCACCAGGGGTCTCCGATTGTCAGGTCGCGCACTCCGATTCGGCAACGTCGGCCACGAACGGGTTCGTTTCGTCGAAGTCGATGAAGTACTCGGGAGACACCTCCGGGTCCGGGACCGCGTCGAGGTCGCGCAACGACTCGGCGATCGAAGCCGGCCCACCGACCCGGTCGAGCCACGACGCGAAGGTCTCGCCGGCATCACGCTCGCCGGCGAAACGCCGAACCACCCGCGCCACTCCCTCGGGGACAGTGCGTGCGGGGAGTCGCAGGGCCTTCTGCCCGAAGTGGATCTGCTCGTCACCGACGAAACCTCCGACGAGCAGCTGATACCCCGGAAGCGAGCGACCATGCGCCCGCCGTTCGGCACCGAAGAGACCGATGTCCGATGCGTGATGCTGCCCACAACTGTTGCTGCAGCCGGAGATGTTGATGCGAACACCACCAACTTCGGCCAGACCCTCTTCCTCGAGCCTCTCGCCGATCGCCTTGGCCAGTCCCCGCGATTGGGTGACCGCGATGTTGCACGTATCGGCACCCGGACACGACACCACGTCGCGCGCCAACTCCGCACCGGGTCGCGCCATGCCGATGGCATCGAGGGCCTCGTAGAGCGGGCGAAGATCGTCGGGGCGGATCGATCGGAAGACCACGTTCTGCCGATTCGAGAGGCGAACATCGGAGACGAATCGACGTTGGATCGCCGCCAGTCCGCGGAACTGTTCAGCGGTGATGTCACCCAACGCGGCGTAGGCCACCACCGAAACAAGACCGCTCGCCGCTCCGCGAATCACCGACGTCTCGACCCATCGCTCGAAGGGATCACGCGACCGCAGCGACACGGCAACACCCTGGCCGATCGGTGTCACCTCGCCGTCGCGCCCGGCCGGCGCGTCTCCCGCCGCCGCGACCTCGGGGGGAATGCCACCGGGCCAGTTCGCCGAGGCCGGGAGCGTGTGACGGAGCTTCAGGACGCGACGACGAACCTCGTCGATTCCCAACTGATCGACGACCCACTTGAGACGTGCCCGCAGCTTGTTCTCACGATTTCCTGTCTGGTCGAACACGCGAAGTACGGCTTCGATCGTGGGCAACAGAAGTTCGCGAGGCGTGAACTCCTCGAGTGCCAGAGCCGGGTGAGGGGTGGCACCGAGACCACCCGCGATGTAGACCCTGAATCCTGACTCGATGACTCCGTCGTCTCTAGTGCGCCGAACCGCGACCACGCCCACGTCGTTGAACATCGCCTGACCACAATCCGTGCTGCAGCCCGAGAAGTTCACCTTGAACTTGCGGGGAAGTCGTTGGCCGAGCGGGTTTCGCACGAAGTGCCGGAACACCGCCTCGGCCCAGGGTGTCACGTCGACGATTTCCTGAGGGCAAGCGCCGGCGAGGTGACACGCCATGACATTGCGCACGGTGTCGCCACAGGCCTCCCGGGACGTGAGTCCGACCGCGGCGATACGACGCATCAACTCGGGAATCCGTGTGAGCTCCACGAAGTGGAACTGGATGTTCTGCCGCGTCGTGATGTGACCCCATCCGCGGGAGAACTCGGTTGCGATGTCGGCCATCACGTCGAATTGCTCGGGCGAGATCGAACCAGCCGGCAACTTGATGCGAACCATCTGATTCGTTCCGCCCTGACGTTGCCCGTAGATCCCATTGTTGAGTCTCATGACACGGAACACGTCCTCGGGGATCTCGCCTCGCAAGTACTCCGAGATCGCGGTCTCGAATCGCTCGATGTCGCGGCGCTGCTCCTCGTACAGATCGCGGGGCACGGGCACGATGGGCGTGGTCATGAATACTCACCTCTCAATGGAAACGTTGGTACCGGAACGACATCGATCCTCATCACGGGCCGACCTCTTCGCCTACTTCACGGAGGGCGTCGCGTAGTGCCGCGCGAAGCCGTCGGGCGCTCGAACCGTCGAAGTGGCCGATCAGGCCGGCTCCGGGTCGTCCGATTTCCTCGATCGTCAGGACGATCCGCGGGATCGCATCGTCGTAGTCGTCACACACGGCGACCGCCCACGAGATCGGAGCAACATCGTCGACTCCGGGAGGCAATTCGTCCTCTCCGATCTGGTGGTCGTCGATGGATCGTCTCACGAGCGACCCACCGAAGCCGAATAGAGGTCGGAGAACACGTCGAGGTCGGCGACCGCACCCACCACGATGACCGCGGGTGACGAGACGTCGATCAGAGCGAGTTCTTCGAGGACGGTGCGTACCACGTGCTGGTCGGCTCTCGTTCCGTGCCGAACGACGGCCACGGGTGTCCGAGGTCCCAGACCCCCGTCGATCAGTTGATCGGCGATCACTCCGCGCTCCGCGACACCCATCAGGATGACGATCGTCAAACCGCTGCGGGCCAAGGCCTCCCATTCGACGCGGCGCCCGGGAGTGCCGTCGGTGTGACCCGACACGACCACGAATCCGAGCGAGACGCCACGTTGCGTCACCGGGATTCCCGCTGCTGCTGGAGCGGCGATCGCCGACGAGATCCCCGGGACGACCGAGAACTCGATACCAGCCTCGACGAGGGCCTGTGCCTCCTCCCCGCCTCGGCCGAAGACGAAGGGATCTCCGCCCTTCAACCTCACGATGGATCGACTCGTACGACCGAGCTCGATCAGGAGTTGCATGATCTCCGATTGCGATGTTCCGCCGCCCGGCCACTTGCCGACATCGAAGAACTCGGCATCGGGACGGGCAAGTTCGAGAATCGAAGGATCGACGAGCGCGTCGTGGACGACCACATCGGCGGAACCGATCAACTCAGCCGCTCGCACGGTGAGAAGTCCGGGGTCTCCCGGGCCGGCCCCGACGAGGTGCACGGTCATGCTTCGATCCGTCCGAGAGGCACGGGAAGCCGAACGCCGAAACGATCGAGTACCTCGGCCAGAATCGGGGACCAGTCGACGTCCTCCGTGCTGATCCCATCGCGGTGGAATTCATCGCGACGTTTCGACAACTCTTCGACGACATCGGACCACTCGGGCGTCAGGATCTCACCGAGCCGACTCCGGAGAAACGACGACAGTGCCGGACTCGCCCCAGCGGTGGAGGTCGTGACCATGAGACGGCCGCGACGAACGACTGCCGGCAGAGTGAACGAACAGCGCTCGGGATCGTCGGCCGAATTCACCCAGATGCGTCGACGGTTGGCTTCATCATGGACCAGTTGGTCGACGGCCCGAACGCCGGTGGCCGTGATCACCAACCACGCATCATCGAGGTCGCTCACTTCGAAGGGGCGTTCGAGGCGGACCACGGGGCGCGAAGCGAAATCAGGGATGAACGCCGGTGCGACGACCACCACCGACGCACCGCACGACAGGAGCTGGTCGGTCTTGCGAAGTGCGATGCGGCCGGCACCGACCACCAGTACTCGGCGGCCCGACAGCTCGAGGTTCACGGGGAACTGAGGCATCATGAAGAGATCCGATCCCGCAACATGATCGCACCCACCGTCATTCCGGTCGCCTCATCCATCAAGATCGCTGCTCCGCCAGATCGACGACGATCATACGGCTCCCAGACGAGAGGCGCGGTGGTCGCGATGGACACCACGCCGAGATCGTTGAGTTCGAGTCGATCGGTCGGTGCCACACTCCCTCCGAGCACGTCGTAGCGATGCCGGACCGACGTCACGATTGCACGAAGCGTCCGCGAGTTGTGCTTGATCGTCCAGCGCGAACCCTCGGAGAGCACCGACTCGGACATCCACGAAATGTCGGCCAGGAACTCGTCGGCGACGAGGGGGAGCGCCGGCGATGACGGCACGATCACGTCGCCGCGGCCCACGTCGATGTCGTCGACCAACTGGACGGCGATCGACTGACCCGCCTGGGCTTCGAACACATCGACGCCCGCGCGGCTGAGGGCCGAAATCTTCGACGTGCGTCCGCCCGGCAGGACGGTCACTTCGTCGCCCACGGCGAGAGAACCGCCGAACAGCCGACCCGCGAATCCGCGGTAATCGTGGTGCTCGACTCCGTGGGGACGAATCACGTACTGGACGGCCAAGCGTGCCCCCGAGGCCTCCGATCGACGGGGCTCGATGTCCTCGAGATGCTCCAACAGGGACGGGCCCTCGTACCACGGCATCATCGAACCGCGATCGACCACGTTCTCACCGAGGAGTGCCGAGAGAGGAATCGAGTCGACCTCGAGTGGGTACGGCAGCAGTCCGATGTGTTCGGTCACTTCGGCGACGATGTCGTCGAAAACGGTCCGACTCCAATCGACCAGGTCCATCTTGTTGACCGCGACCACGACTCGCTGCACGCCGAGCAACGAACAGATGAACAGATGGCGTTTGGTCTGTTCGGAGGGTCCGACACGCGCATCGACGAGAACGATCGCCACGTCGCTCACCGACGCGCCGGTGACCATGTTGCGCGTGTACTGGGCATGACCTGGCGTGTCCGCCACGACGAACGTCCTCCGCGGGGTTCCGAAGAACCGGTACGCGACATCGATGGTGATTCCCTGTTCGCGCTCGGCCCGCAAGCCATCGGTCAACAACGCAAGATTCGTGGAACCGTCGCCGTACCGCAGGCTTGCTCGCTCGACGGCCCGGAGTTGATCCTCGAAGACCGTCTTGGTGTCGTGGAGGAGACGACCGATCAGTGTGCTCTTGCCGTCGTCGACCGAACCGGCCGTTGCGATGCGGAGGACCATCAGAAGTAGCCCTCTCGCTTGCGATCCTCCATGGCCGAATCGCTGAAGTTGTCGTCGGCGCGCGTCGCGCCTCGTTCGGTGATGCGGGCCGCCGCAACCTCCGCGATCACCTCGTCGACCGTCGATGCCGAGGAGATGACGGCGCCGGTACAACTCGCGTCACCGACGGTCCGGTATCTCACCACCAATTCGCGGACGCTCTCCCCCGGTTCGGGCACCACCGGACCACCTACCCCGAGGAGCATGCCGTCTCGCTCCACCACGACACGTCGATGGGAGAAGTAGATGTCCGGTAGTTCGATTCGCTCGCGACCGATGTACCGCCACACGTCGAGCTCGGTCCAGTTCGATAGTGGAAACGCCCGCACGTGCTCGCCTTGTCGCGTTCTGGTGTTGAGGATGTTCCACGGTTCGGGCCGCTGGTTGCGCGGCTCCCACTGGCCGAAACGATCACGGAAGGAGATGATGCGCTCCTTGGCCCGCGCCTTGTCCTCGTCACGACGCCCCCCGCCGAACGCCGCGGAGAACTCGTGCTTGGCGATCGCGTCGAGCAGGGTGACGGACTGCAGTCGGTTCCGACTCGAACGCGGAGACGGATCCTCGACGACTCGACCGGAGTCGATCGACTCCTGAACGCTGGCGATCACGAGACGGACTCCGTAGGACTCGACCATGCGATCTCGGTAATCGAGAACTTCGTCGAAGTTGTGACCGGTGTCCACGTGCATCACGGGGAACGGAATTCGCCCAGGACGGAAGGCTTTCCACGCGAGATGGAGCAGAACCGCCGAGTCCTTGCCACCGGAGAACAGAAGAACCGGGTTGCGAGATTCCGCGGCCACCTCGCGGATGATCTCGACGGCTTCATCCTCCAGTTCGTCGATCCCGAGATCGAGACCATCGATGTGGTGAAGGCTCATCGCAGGTGAAGTCCGCACTCTGTCTTTTCGGACCCCGACCAGCGACCGGCTCGCCGATCCTCCCCGGGCGCCACCGGACGGGTGCAGGGCCAGCACCCGATCGACGCATATCCCCGTGCGACGAGAGGATTGACGGGCAGTGCGTGGCGGGCCACGTACGCGTCCATGTCCTCATCGCTCCACGCCGCGAGGGGGTTGATCTTGACGATCGAACGCCGCTCGTCGAACTCGACCACCGGCGTTCCGACCCGCGTCGGTCCGTCCACCCGCCGCAAACCCGTGACCCACGCCGACGCCCCCTGGAGGGAGCGATTCAACGGCTCGACCTTGCGTCGTGCACAACAGCCATTGACATCGCTCTTCCACTGATCGTCGGGGACCACGTCGGCGAGCGGCTCTTGCACGCGGACGGTGATTCCGAGCCGGTCACGCAACTCGGAGACGAAGGCCCATGTCTCGGGAAACAGATACTGGGTGTCGAGGAGAACGATCGACGCGACCGGCGCATGAACGGACACGAGGTGGACGAGCACCGGATCCTCGAAGGATGCCGTCACGACCAGGCCGTCGCCGTACGTGTGGGCGGCCCATTCGAGGACCCCCGCCGCATCGGTCTCGGCCAGCGAGGAGGGGAGATCAACACTCATCAGGCCAGGTTAGGGGTATTCCCGACAATTCCTATCGTCTTTGGGCGATTTGGCGGATAGGGTCTCGCCGTGGCCACGAAAACTGTTCTGAACGAGGTAGGGACCAGCGGTCGGCCGGTGACCGGAGTGTTCGGACTCGAATTCGAGAGTCTCGACTTGCGTGACGATGTGTCCGCCGACGATCTGCGGACTCTTCTCGACGAGCACGGAGTGCTCGTCTTCAGGAACCAGTTCCTCTCCCCCGCCGACCAGGTGCAGGTCGCCCGCCGGCTGGGTGAACTCACGCCGGCCCATCCGGTCGTTCCCGGGCATCCCGACCATCCCGAAATCCTCGAACTCGACTCGCAACGCGGCGGCAAGAACGCTCGTTGGCACACCGACGTGACTTTCGTGCCCGCTCCCCCGGCGGCCTCGGTGTTGGTGGCCGACCACACGCCCGAGTGGGGCGGCGACACCCAGTGGGTCGATCTTCGCGCGGCCTACGACGCTCTTCATCCCGCTCTTCGGGCCGCGATCGACACACTGCGAGCGGTTCACCGGATCGCTCCCATCGCCTACTGGGGAGAACCGTTCGACAGCGCACTCTCACGAGACGATGCCCAGAAACTGTACGACGACGCCCAGCGCGTTCCGCCCGTAACGCATCCGGTCGTGCGAGTTCATCCCAACACGGGTCGTCGCTCGATCTTCGTGAACCCCGGCTTCACGTCGCACATCGATCAACTCAGCAGGATCGAGAGCGAGAATCTGCTCCGTCTCCTCTACGAACACTCGACGCGGCCGGAGTTCACGCTGCGACATCGCTGGTCTCCGGGCGACGTCGTGATGTGGGACAACCGCTCGACGATGCACTACGCGATCGACGACTACGGCGATGCCGCCAGGGCGATGCGACGGGTCACGATCCGCGGCGGCGTTGCGACAGGACCGACCGGATTCACGAGCGAGCTCGCCACCGACCCGAAAGTCGCGGTTCGCTGATGTCGCACTTCCTTCTCTACGTGATTCTCACCGTGGGAGCGTCGATCATCGCTCTCACCTGGGGTCGTTTCCATTCGATCACCGCCGATTCGTCCGGGATCTCCTCCCGATCACTCGGCTTCACCAGGCGCCTCGAGGTGAAGGACATCACTCGGGCCGAGTTGCGCATCGACACCTTCGGTGTGCAGGTCCTGGTGATCGTCGGTCGACCGAGCTATCGATCGATCGTTCATCCCGTTTCGAACGACCGGGACCCGCTCGTCGTCAGCGGCCTGTACGAGTTGCTCTCCGAAGCTCATCGTCGCGGAGCGGCGATCGAGTCCAGCCTCCTGGATGCTCTTCGGTCCGGCCGCCTCGGATTGTCAGACGTCCTCGATCGCGCCGGCGCCTGAGTCGAGCCAAGCTCTGACCCGTCCGGCAGCCTTCTCGGCCGCGACACCGATCACCTCGACATCGGCGTCGGTCATGCTTCCCGACACGAACCAGGCTTCGTACGCCGAGGGCGGAAGCGACACACCTTCGGACATCATCGTCTGGAAGAAGACCGCGAATGCTCGGGTGTCCTGACTTCGGGCCTGGTCGAAGTCGACGACTTCGGACGACGTGAAGAAACAGGAGAACAGATTTCCCGCCCACTGCATTCGGTGGGGAACGTCGAATCGTTCCAGACCCCGTCCGACGGCTTCGCGGATCTCCTGCGCCCGCCGGTCGAGTGCGGTGTAGAGCGAATCGTCGCAGAGGCGAAGCGTGGCCAGTCCCGCAGTGCTCGCAACGGGATTACCGCTCAGGGTTCCGGCTTGATACACCGGACCCATCGGCGCGAGAAGATTCATGATCTCATCTCGCCCACCGACGGCCGCGAGCGGAAATCCGCCGCCGATCACCTTTCCGAACGTGAAGAGATCGGGCGTCCACCCCTCGTCATCGCCGACTCTGCCCCACCAGCCAGCCGGCCCGATCCGAAAGCCCGTCATCACTTCGTCGAGAATCACCAACGCCCCATGACGGCGACAGAGATCGACGATCAGTCGATTGAAACCCTCGAGTGGTGGAACCACCCCCATGTTGGCCGGCACCGCCTCGGTGATCACGGCCGCGATCTGCGATCCGAACCGATCGAAGGCTTCACCGAGGGCATCGACGTCGTTGTAGGGCAGTACGACCGTGTCGCCGACTTGTCCGGGGGTCACGCCCGGCGAATCGGGGAGACCGAGTGTGGCCGAGCCCGATCCCGCCGAGACGAGCATCGAATCGACATGGCCGTGATAACAGCCGGCGAACTTGACGATGATCCGACGATCCGTGGCGGCACGGGCCAGACGCAGCGAGGTCATCACCGCCTCGGTACCGCTCGACACGAATCGCACACTGTCGACCGCTGCGACTCGCGAGACAATCTCTTCGGCGAGCAGCACCTCGGCGGGCGACGGGGCGCCGAACGCCGGTGAAGCTTCGACCGCCCGGACGACCTCGCTCACGACCACCGGATGAGCGTGACCAAGGATCATCGGACCCCACGCGCCCACGAGATCGACGTACTCGCGGCCGTCCGCATCGAACACCCTCGATCCGCGCCCGCGAACGAAATAGCGCGGTACGCCGCCCACCGCGCGAAAGGCCCGAACCGGCGAACTCACTCCCCCGGGGATCACACGTCGAGCCCGTTGGAACCACTCGGACGATCCGGTCATCGACGCTCTCGGGAATCCCGTGACGATCGACGTGCGAACTCGGTCGCCCAATACGTGCAGATGATCGTGGCTCCGGCCCGACGGGCCGAGGTGATGATCTCGTCGATCGCCGCTTCGCGGTCGATCGAACCGCTGGCTGCCGCCGCTTCGATCATGGCCGTCTCTCCCGAGACGATGTACGTCGCGGTCGGAACGTCCACCATCTCGGACACCTTCCGGAGAACGTCGAAGTAGATCGTCCCCGGCTTCACCATGATGATGTCGGCGCCTTCCGCGACGTCGAGACGGACCTCGCGCATCGCCTCGCGGAAGTTGGCTGGGTCCTGTTGATAAGTGGTTCGATCACCTTCGAGACGGCTTTCGACTGCACCTCGGAACGGTCCGTAGAACGCCGATGCATACTTCACGGCGTACGCCATGATTCCCACGTCGGTTCGATCGGCGGAATCGAGAGCGCTCCGCACCGCACCGACCTGGCCGTCCATCATCCCGCTCGTGCCGAGGAGATGAACACCTGCCTCGGCCAGGACGACGGCCATCCGCGCGTAGATCTCGAGCGTGGCATCGTTGTCGACGCGACCGGCGCGGTCGAGCACTCCACAGTGGCCGTGACTCGTGAACTCATCGAGGCAGAGGTCGGCGGCGATGACGATTCGGTCGTCGAAGCGTTGGCGGATCGATCGAATCGACGACGCCAGAACGGAGTCGGGATGGAGAGCACCCGATCCGGTCGCATCGCGATCGCGCGGAACTCCGAAGATCATGACCGCGCCCACGCCGACCTCATGGGCCCGCGCGACTGCCTCGAGGAGGCTGTCGGGTCCGTGCTGGAGAACTCCTGGAAGCCCGTCGATGGCCACAGGGTCGACCAGCCCCTCCTTCACGAAGAGCGGTTGCATCAGTGACGTGCCGTCGACACGGAACTCTCGCACGAGTCGGCGCATGGCTCGACTCGAGCGAAGTCGACGGGGCCGTTCCCACTGCGTCATCGCACCACTCCCAACAATCTCGCGACGGCTTTCGCGACGTCCGACGGTCGTGGTGATTCGGAGATGGCCGCCACTGTCGAGCCGAGGTCCTTCACCGCGGTCGCCGTGACCTGCCCGGAGCAAACTATCGGCGCCGAGGCGAGAGCACCCCACCGAGCGAGAGCGGTCGCGGCACTTGGCGAACGGACGACGACGGCCGCGAAACCACCTGCGAGCAATCGCGTGACGATCGACGGATCCGGATCTGCGACGTCGGTCCGGTACACCACCGACGATTCGATGGCCCAGCCCGCCTCCGACAATGCGTCGATCAACGTGGGCCGAGCCAACGAACCCCGCGGGACGATCGCCAAGCCCGGCTCGTACCCGTCGATCAACGCGTGAGCGAGTGTCGCGGCGTCGGCCACCGGGGGGACGACGACATCGCGTGCACCGAAGGCGACCAGTGCTTCGCGGGTCGCGTCACCGATCGCGGCGAAGCGCAGATCGGATGCTCGGGTGATCGAATCCTTCAACGTGTCGAGACCGACGACGGCCGCCCACATCGTGATGGCGTTGACCGAAGTTGCGACGAGCCACGAATGTGTTTCGCTGTGGTCGATCCGATCGAGCATCGCCTGCGCCCCGACTCGATCTCCGCTCGGCTCGATGCGGATCATGGGGCACTGCACCGATCGGATGCCCCACTCGAGAAGAGCATCGGCATCGACGTCGTTGCCGGTCGGGCGGATCAGGAGAACCGGGGACGGGGTATCAGCCAGCGAGAGTCCTTCCGAGATCGGACTCCTTCAGTCGACGTCCGATCGACCCTCCGAGTTCGACGGCACTTCGAACCGGGTCGTTCCCGAGGCGACACGAATCGACGAACCGCTCGTGTCGTCGGCCGTTCGGATCGGACAGTTCGGCCACGACTTCGAGTCGCTGGTCGGCCACTCGGGCGTACGCGCCGACCGCGGTGGCGCACGAGGCCGAGAGCGCGGCGAGAATCGCGCGTTCGGCGAGGACGCACGTCCGTGTTTCCGCATCGTCGAGGCGCGCGACTCGCTCGAGAGCGAAGAGGTCGCCGGTCCGACACTCGACGGCCAGACAGCCTTGGCCGGGAGCCGGAACCAAATCGTCGAGCTCGAAGTAGTGAGTGGCTTCGACCAACCGCCCGAGTCGATCGAGGCCGGCCGCCGCGAGAACGAGTGCATCGAAGGAACCCTGGCGCAACGCGGCGAGTCGGGAGTCGACGTTGCCGCGAATCGGACGAACCTCGAGATCGGGGCGAAGGAAACGCATCCGAGCCGCCCGCCGGGGCGACGACGTTCCGACGACGGCACCGGGCGCGAGTTCGCGCAGAGTCAGTCGATCGCGCGACACCAGGACATCGCGATGATCACCGCGCCGGAGCAGAGCGGCCAATTCGATTCCCGCGGCCGGACCCGAGGGAAGGTCCTTGCACGAGTGGACGATGAAGTCGACCTCGCCCGCAAGAAGAGCACGACGAAGTCCGGAAACGAAGACACCGGGTGCAGCCGGAGATGTGAGCGACGTCGCTGTGTCGTCGCCTTCGGTGGAGATCACGTCGATTCGAGACTCGAGACCGACCTCGGCGAGCAATTCCCCGGCGACCAGGCGGGCCTGGACGAGAGCCAGGGTGCTGCCCCGCGTCCCGAGACGAAGTGGTACCTCAGTGATCGCCATCAGAGACCTGCTCGACCAGTGTGCGGCCGATTTCGACGTTCGCCAGCCAATTCAACTCGTCCATCGCCCGATGGAAGGCTTCGTCGTCCCGGGATCGTGCACCGTCCTTCAGTCGAACAATCGGCTCGTGCAGAATCGAATTGGCCAACTTCCGAAGCGAACGCCTCACTTCGTCGGCCGCCGCCGGTCCCAAGCGCTTCTCGACTCGCCGAACCTCCTCATCGATCATGCGATCGATGCTCCGTCGAACCGAGGCGATCGTCGACGAAGCACGTCGGGCCCGGAGATCACCGACGAACTCCTCGACGGCGTCGTCGATCATCCTCTGGGCACCGCGCAACGGATCGGACTCGAGAGCGGATTCGCGGCGTCTGATCGACTCGAGATCGATGAAGTCGACGAACTCGAGCGTCGACACCTCGGGGTCGAAGTCGGACGACACCGCCAGATCGAGGATCGGGAGAATCCCACGTTCGCTACGTGCGAGCGCGATCAATTCGGAAGAGATCGGCCGACCTCCGCGGCCACTGCAACCAATGACCACGTTCGCTTGGCGGATGACGGATTCGAGATTGCCGGGAGTGACGACGAACGTGTTGGGATCGTCATCGTTGACTGGCTCGAACGCCAACCGACGTCCACTCGGGGAGAACACTCCGATCGCGTCCGCTCCGAGATCGAAGACCGCATTCACCACCGAGCGCGCGAGCGATCCGGTGCCGATCAACAGAACGATCGAGCCATCGAGGGAACCATGACGCTCGACAACGAGGTCGAGACCGACTGATGCCACCGAGCGGCCGGCACCGACGGGTCGGCCCAAGCCTCTCACCCGTCGAGATGCGGAAAGCGCACGTTCGAAGATTCGAGTGAGTGTCGCGGTACCGAGACCGGAGCCCTGGGCTCGGCGCAATGCATCACGAACTTGTCCGGCGATCTCGTTCTCGCCCGCCACCATCGAATCCAGGCCGCTCGCGACGGAGAACAGATGCCGGATGGCTTCTTCGCCCTCGACCACCGTGAGCACGTCGCCCAGCAGCGGGGTCAGGAGGCGCCGGGCGACCGCGACATCGCCGTCCACGTAGACCTCGAAGCGATTGCAGGTGGAGAGAACCAGCGCCCCGTGTGGGCCTTGCCGACGCTTGACCATGTCTCCGAGCGTGGCCCACACCTCGTCGGCGCGACCCTCCAGATCGGCGAGTCGACGAATCGGAACATCCCGATAGCTGACCCCGAGCATCGAGAGCGCCACCCGGCCACCCTAGTCGTCGCCGAATTCCACCTGGCTGGGGGTCTGTCTACGTCTTCGGCGGGTACCGGGATCACCCCGCGGGAGCCGAGTCCGGCTCGATTTGACACGGGAGAATCGACTGGTTTTAATTATGACTATTCCGATCGGCTTTTAAGATTATCCTCCGATCGTCCCTCCTATCGCAGGAAACCATGAGCCTTCCCACCCCTCGACTCCGCTCCGATCACCCGTCGTGCGACACCGACTCCTCGTCGGCTGGCTCGTCCCCCGAGTGGCGGCGAGCCGCGTCCCGAACGATCCACCCCTCGAATCTGCGGTCGGCCGGGACATCGGTCTTCCAGGCGATCGCCGAGGGACTGGCTGCGGTGACCCCTCCCGTGCTCGACACCCACCTTGCCGACACCCCGACCCGTGAACTCCTTCTGGCTGCTGCTTCGTACGAGGCCTGGCTCGCGCACTGGCCGGTCGAGGGCGACTTTGCCGACCTCTTCGACTGGGCCGAGTGGTTCGAGATCGAGTTCGTGGTGGGCGCGTTCGTCGCTGGTACGCACGGATCCTCTCCACGTTCTCGAGTCAGCGCGGGCGCGACTGCAGTCGTTGTGATCCCGTCGTCGCCAATGATCTCCGGGTTCGGACGCATCGCATGACGATCAGTCTCGCGTGGTTCCTTCCAACGGCGGGTGACAGCCGGACGGTCGTACCGTTCGGTCCGCAGGGTCACCGTCGTCCTCCGACGATCGACTACCTCTCTCAGGTTGCTCGGGCCGCCGAAGATCTCGGATTCACGAGTGTTCTCACCCCCACGGGAACCTGGTGCGAGGATGCGTGGCTGGTCACGGCGGCACTCGTCCGCGAAACGCGCCGACTCAAGTTCCTGGTGGCGTTCCGGCCCAACTCGATCTCGCCCACGTTGGCCGCCCAGAAAGCCAGCACGTTCCATCGAATCTCGGGGGGACGACTTCTCCTCAACATCGTCACCGGTGGGGAAGACGCGGAGCAGCGACGCTTCGGAGAATGGCTCGATCACGACGAGCGCTATGCGCGAACCGACGAGTTCCTCACCGTCCTCAAAGGCGCTCTCTCCGGGGCGGCCTTCGACTTCCGCGGCCGCTACTTCGACGTCGAGGGAGCGACGGTGAACCGCGCACCCGACCCGGTTCCCCTGTACTTCGGCGGCGCATCCGCAGCGGCCGAACAGGTCGCGGCCAAACACGTCGACGTGCACCTCACCTGGGGTGAACCGCCGGCGATGGTGGAACCCAGACTCGATCGCCTCCAGAAGCTCGCGTCGGAGAGGGAACGAACGCTTCGGTTCGGCATCCGACTCCACGTGATCAGCCGTGACCGCTCCATCGACGCGTGGAACGAGACGAGACGCTTCCTCGAGGACATCGATCCGGTCACCGTTCGCAGCGCACAGGAGGCGATGAAGAAGAGCGCCTCGGTGGGCCAGCAACGCATGCAGTCGCTTCACGGAGGCTCGCTCGACAATCTCGAGATCTCACCGAACCTGTGGGCCGGTGTCGGTCTGGTTCGGGGAGGCGCCGGAACCGCATTGGTGGGCAGCCACGAGGAAGTCGCCGACCGCATCGAGGAATACCACGCTCTCGGATTCGATGAGTTCATCCTGTCGGGACATCCGCATCTCGAGGAGGCCTTCTGGTTCGGCGAAGGCGTGATGCCCATTCTGAGGCGGCGCGGCCTCCTCGCGGACTCGAGCGTCGACGGACTGGAGTCCCGTATCCTGTTGAACCACGACGCGGTGTCCAGTGCGCGCTGACCGCACCGTGTCCAAGTCGGTTGCCACCGACGGTCTGGACCTGCCCTGGGCCCGACGTCTCGCCGGACATTCGGATCCGTCGAGACGCTTTCGTGGAGTCGGGCCCATCGTCGCGATCGCTCTGGTGGGCGGAATCTGGAGTCTGGTGGCGTACCTCCAGATCTGGAGCGAGATCATCCTTCCCACGCCCGATCGCGTGTGGTCGGCCCTCGTCGAATCGGTCACCTCGGAAGGCGGGCGGCGGGGACTATCGGGGCACTACCTCTGGGAGCATGTCGGCGCGAGTTTGTGGCGCATCATTCGCGGCGTCTTCTGGGCCGCGGCGTTCGGCGCGCCGCTCGGTCTGGGTCTCGGGTTGTTCCGAACCTTTCAAGCGGTGGCCGAGCCGATCGTCGGCTTCTTGAGATCGCTGCCGCCTCTCGGGTATTTCAGCCTTCTCATCATCTGGTTCGGCATCGACGACACATCGAAGGTGTGGCTTCTCTTCATCGCTGCGTTTCCACCCATCGCGATCGGCGTCGCAGCCGGCGTGGCATCGATCCAACCCGAGCGAGTGAAAGCCGCACTCACTCTCGGAGCGACGCGACGCGACCTCGTGAGGCACACGATTCTCCCCTCCACCCTCCCGGATCTTCTGACCGGGCTCAGAGTGGCCATCGGCTTCGCCTGGACCACCATCGTGGCCGCCGAAACATCCAACGGAATTCCCGGAATCGGCGGACTCGCGTGGGCGACCAAGAAGGAGTTGCGCAGCGACGTCGCGATCTTGTGCGTGATCGTTATCGGGGTCGTCGCCGTGCTCATGGATCTTGTCATTCGGCTCATCGAGCGTCGTCTGCTCCCCTGGCGAAGACGGTCATGAATCGAATGATCGGAAAACAGAACCATCAACCAAGGAGAACAATGAAGAAGTCCAAGGCCCTCATGGGCAAGGCGAGTGTCCTCACCCTGATCGGATTGGCGGTCCTCGGTGCTTGCGGTGGATCCGACTCGTCGTCGAACACGACCGAGGCGGCATCCACCGCTCCACCCGCGAGCGAGTCCGCCCCGACCGAAACTGAAGCTCCGCTCGAGCTCCCCGACAAGGTTCGCATCGGGTACCAGAACGTGCCCGGCGGACTGCTGATCGTGAAGAATCAGGAACTGCTCGAACAGGCGCTCGGCGACGGGGTCGAAGTGGAATGGTTGCTGTTCGACAGTGGCGGCTCGGTCAATGAGGCCGTTCTGGCCGGCGGAGTCGACTTCGGACTCGTCGGGAGCAGCCCCACGTCACGAGGAATCTCCACCGGAATCGAGTACCAGGTGCCGTGGATCTTCGACGTGATCGGTGAAGCCGAGGCTTTGGTGGTCAAGTCCGATCGCGGCATCGAAACGATCGCCGACCTGAAGGGGAAGACCATCGCGACACCCTTCGCGTCGACGGCTCACTTCAGTCTGCTGGCGGCTCTCGCCGACGCGGGCGTCCCGGAGAGCGACGTGAACGTCATCGACAGCGAACCCGACGCCATCACCGCGGCGTGGCAGCAGGGTGACATCGACGGCGCCTACGTGTGGGATCCGAATCTGTCGAAGTTGAAAGCCGACGGCGCCAAGATCCTGATCACCAGCAAGGAATTGTCGGAGCGCGGCAAGACGACGTACGACCTTGCCATCGTGACGAACGAATTCGCCAGCAAGTACCCGCAGGTCGTTCAGATCTTCGTGGACGTGAACAACCAGGCGGTGTCGATCATCAAGAACGACATCGAAGCCGCCGCCAAGGCCAACGGACTCGAACTGAACATCACCCCCGAAGAGGCCAAGGTCCAACTCGGTGGTCTGGTCTTCCTCGATGCGCAGACACAGGCCGGAGCCGACTTCCTGGGTGGAGGACTGGCGACGAATCTCTTCGCCGCCGCCCAGTTCAACAAGGCGCAGGGAAAGATTCCGGACGTCGCCGCCGAGGATGCCTACCGAAATGCCGTGGTGACGACCTACGCCCAGGCCGCCAAGTGACCGTCACGCCCCAGCAAGCGGAGACCGCCCCCTCGCCAGGTGCCGAGGGCGAGACGGTCCGCGGTCTCCGCTTGCGGGGCGTGAGCCACGTGTACCGCGGCGGGGTCCGCGATGTCGTGTCCCTCGACCCGCTCGATCTCGACGTCGTCGCCGGCGAGTTCCTCGTGATCGTTGGTCCATCGGGCTGCGGCAAGTCGACCTTGCTCGAAATCCTGGCCGGATTGATCCGACCCACCTCCGGTGACGTCTTCATCGATGATCGCCGGGTGGTGGGGCCGTCGCGCGACCGCGCGGTGGTGTTCCAACAATCGACGTCGCTGTACCCGTGGTTGACCGTTCGCCGGAATGTCGAACTCGGACTTCGGGTACGGAACCTCCCGAGGAGCGAACGGCGCTCGCGAGCCGATGCCGAATTGGCACGCGTCGGGTTGTCCGAATTCGCCGATCAATGGCCCCACGAACTCTCCGGCGGGATGCAGCAGCGGTGTCAGATCGCTCGGGCGCTCGCGGTCGATCCACCCATTCTTCTCCTGGACGAACCTTTCGGGGCCCTCGATGCCCTCACCCGCGAAAACCTCCAGCATTCTCTTCGTGAGATCTGGCGAGAAACGCGGCGCACCGTCGTGATGGTCACCCACAGCGTGGAGGAGGCCGTCCTCCTCGGGACACGGGTACTCGTGATGAGTCACCGTCCGGGGCGAGTGGTCGACGACCTTCGGTTCGGCTTCGTCACTCTGAACTCGACGGTGGCCGAGATACGTTCCCGGCCCGACTTCGTCGAAACCTGCCGGACGTTGAGGTCACAATTGCTCGGCCTCTGATCGAAATCAGGCGAGGGCGGCGAGCACGTCGGCCACCACGTCGTCGGTGTGCTCGAGCCCGCAGCTCATGCGCACCGTGCCAGGCGTGATGCCGGCGGCGGCCAACTCGTCGGGCGTGAGTCCGGCGTGCGTGGTCGACGCCGGATGGGTCACCAAGGTCTCGGGCCCGCCCATCGACGTGGCCGGCCGGCACAAACGCACCGCCTCGACGAAACGCGCGCCCGCCTCGCGGCCACCGGCCAACTCGAACGCCAGCACTCCCCCGAACTGCGAATACTGCCGCTGCCCCAACGCGAACTGTGGATGCGATTCGAGGCGCGGATGCCGTACCCAGTTCACCGATCGATGTGCTTCGAGCGCGCGACCCACCGCCACCGCGGTCTGCTCTTGCTGGCGCAGACGCGGACCGAGCGTGCGCAAGCCGCGCAATCCGTTCATCGCGTCGAACGGCGACGCGCATGCACCTTGCAGCACCGCGAAACCCCACAGCGCGTCGATGAGATCGCGCTCGCCGGCCACCACGCCGAGCGTCGCGTCGTTGTGACCCGCCATGGCCTTGGTGGCCGAATGGATCACCAACTGGACGCCATGTTCGAGCGGCCGCACGCCGAGTGGTGTGGCCAGGGTGGAGTCGACCGCGGTGATCGGGCCCTTGATCGCGCCCAACTCGTCGAGATCGACCAGATCGAGAAGAGGATTGGCGGGCGTCTCGGCCAGCACGAGCATCGTGCGACCCGGAATCACCGCCTCGGCGAACGCACCTGGCTTGGTTCCGTCCACGAACGTGACGTCGATCCCGAAACGCGGGCACACGCCAGCGAGCAACTGGGTGGTGCCGCCGTACGCCTGCTTCTGCGCCACCACGTGATCGCCCTTGCCGCACAGGCCGAGCACCACGCCGGTGATCGCACCCATTCCGGAGGCGAAGGCCCGCGCCGCATCGGCGCCCTCCAATTCGGCCACCGCCGCCTCGAACGCGTTGATGGTGGGGTTGCCGTGGCGGCTGTAGAACTCGGTCGCACGCGACGAATGCGCCATCCGCTGGCCGTCGGCGAGCGTGTCGATCTCGAACGTGGTGGACGCCCACAGCACCGGGGCCATCGCGCGGATGCCTGGCGTACGTCCAGCGTGCACCGAGGTGGTCTCGGGGTGGCGTGGCTCCTGGCCGTCGACGGTCACGTCCGCTAGTCAACCAAGACCAGCCTCGCCTCCGCCCGGGAATTCGGGGTTCCCGAAAAGTTCAACCGGAAAGTTCGGGCGAAAAGTGCGAGACATCGACGACGACGCCCTCTCTCACGGTGTCCGCACCGTGCGGACGACACGACATCACCAGCCGAGAAAGGAACTTCATGTCATCCCGTAACGATCGCCGCCCCTTGGCGTCGGTCCCCGACGCCGCTCCCCGAGCCGTGGTGGCCCTGGCCCACCATTCGGATCGCCGCACCGCCGAGAACGCCTTGTCTCTGGTCGGTTTCGTCGTGCGCGCGACCGACGACCTCACCACGATCGATGCCCTGCTCGAGTCGTTCGAGCCCGAGATCGTCGTGCTCGATGCTCGCGAAGCCCACCCGAGTGCGGATCCGTTCGTCGAGAAGCTCAAACAACGCTCCGACGTGTACACCATCGTGGTGGGAGCAGATTCGCGCGAACAGCGACTGTCGGCCCTCGAACGCGGAATCGACGACGTCGTCTCGTCCGAGGTGACCCCCGAGGAGATCGCGTTGCGCTGCCGTTCGATGGTCATGCGGGCGCGCCGCCATCGCGCGGTCGAGGAAGTGGGCACCAGCAAGACGCTGGTGTTCGGCCCGCTCTCCATCGACACCGGCCGCCGCGAGATCAAGGTGAACGGCCATCTCATCGCGGCCACGCGCCTCGAGTACGACTTGTTCGCCCGTCTCTGCGAGACACCGTACGAGGTGACCAGCCGGGCCGCGTTGATCGAGTCGGTGTGGGGCCCCAACTGGTACGGCGACACCCACGTGGTGGACGTGCATCTGTCGAACCTGCGTCGCAAACTGCGTCACCGCGCGAGCGACGTGCGGTTCATGCACACCGTGCGCGGTGTGGGTTTCCGGTTGTCGGACGACATGTTCGCGAACCGCCGCCTGCGCCCGCTCGCCGCGCGCAGTGCATAGCGGGCAGTGCGTGACGACTACTGGTACTCGGCGGTGATCCACCACCGACCGGCGGCGACTTCGGCCAGATAGGCCCGAACGTCGTCGCCGTCGCGCACGAGCAACTGGAATCGAGCGGCGCGACGCGCGCGGGTGTCCCACCAGCGTTCGTCGACCGGCCAGGGCCCGGCCCACGACACCACGGTGCAACGGTGATCGCCGAGCATGAGCGTGCACGGCGCCGCACTGGCCACACCGCGTCCGCTCACCGACACCGCGCGATCGCGCTGATCGAGAACCGACACGGCGATGGGTTCGGCGTGCACGACCGACGGTGATGGTGCGGGCAGCGCACCGGGCCAGGGCGGAACGTCGGCCGGTCGTTCGACGGCGAGTCGGCCATCGGCCCCGAGTTCGGCCACCGGCACGAGTTCGTACACCTGGTGCGGATCGCGTCCGCCGCGCCACGACGCCACATCGACCGAAGGCGGACCCAGCAGACCGATGAGCCGCGTGATGGTCTTGACCGCGGCGTCGTCGGCCTGCGAACGCTCGCCCCAGAAACCCATCTGAGTACCCCAGTCGTGGCGCACGTCGGTGGGCGTGATGCGCAGCAGCACGATGCCGGCCGACGGTGGATCGTCGCCGTTGATCCAGCCGTCGAGTTGCCAGCGCACGCGATCGACCAGAGCCGACGCGCGCAAGCCTTCGGAGCGGTACCACACCCGACGCGAGACGTCGCCGTGATCGGATTCGGATTCGACGATCACGCGCGTGCACACCTGACCGTGGTCGATGAGGTGACCGTCGAGCCGATCGGCCAACGCCTTGGCCGCGAAGACCAGCATGTCGAGTTGCGGCACCGGGTCGTCGAAGATCTGTTCGACGCTCAGGTCGTCGGGAGGTGCCGCCGCCGACGGCGGGGTGTCGTCGGCCCCGGTGACCAGACGATGCAGACGCTCGCCCAGGGCGCCGAAGCGATCGAACAGATGCATCGGCGACAGCGCCGCCACGTCGCCCAGACGCGCCAGACCCAGTCGTTCGAGCAGATCGACGAGTTGCGGATCGCAGCCGGCCGCGGCGACGAGAACCGAGACCGGATGCGGGGCGAGGAATTCGGTGGTGCGTTCGGTGGGCACCACCACCGGTCGACCGCGTTGCACCGCGAGCCGCGCCGCGAGAGTGGCGGCCAGTCGACCATCGGCGATGCCGACACCGAATCCACCGCCGGCCACGGCGGCATCGGCCAGACCGTGCACCGCGAGTTCACCGAGGCGTTGGGCCAACGCGTCGTCGCCGCCCACGTAACGCGAGGGTCCGCGCGTGGCCATGAGCAGACAGCCGGGCGATTCGACGTCGAGCAGCGGAACGAGCGAACCGACCGAACGCACCACCGGTTCGAAACAGCGGGCATCGCGATCGGGGTCGTGCGGCACGAGCACGAGGTGCGGACACGCACCCTGGGCCTGGCGTTTGCGCTGACCCGCGCGCACACCGTCGCGTTCGGCCGCCGGCGAACAGCACACCACGCGCTGCGCGTGCAGAACGGCCAGGGGCGCCTGCGGATCGAACTGCGGACCCCGACCCGCTCGTCCGGCGAGAACGGCCGCCGTGAGCGGCCAGGCCGGACTCCAGACCACGGCGCAACGCGGTGGCGCCATGTCAGCCGGTGCGGCGCAACGGAACGACGGCGCCTTCGCGCACCACGGGTTCGAGTGCTCCGGTCGGCCCGGGCAACCACACGTCGTGACGCGTGGTGCGACCGTGACGACGGCCGTCGAGTTGCAACGACACACGCCGTCTCTGCAGATGACCGTGGCCGTCGCCCAGGCCTTCCCACTCGTGCACCGACGACACGAGCTGCAGGTCGATGCTCAACGCACCCGCCGCACCAACCACCACCAACACACCACCGCGTGATTGCACACGCGTTTGCAGACGTCGTGCGAGCGACGGCGACAACGCCGACGTGATGGCCCGCGACAGCACCACCACGTCGACACCGTCGACGAGAGCGCTGAGCGCGTTGGGGGCATCGGCTTCGGTGAGTGCGCTGACGAACACGGTGCGCGACACCGCCACACCGAGTTCGGTGGCGGCGGCGACGCCGAGTTCGGGGACGCCCACCACACCGGCCCACGAACCGCCTTGGGTGGGCGCGACCATGAGTGCGAGCGCGCACGACATGGCGGCCGTGCCCGTGCACTGCACGGTGTGGCCGCGCGTGAGCGCGGGAACGAGCGGCTGCAGCACGGGGTGCACCGGCAGCGTGCGTTCGCGCGCGAGGGTGAGCGGCGCGTGTTCGCCCACCACGGCGCGCACGGCCCGTTGGCGCTCGGCCGCCGGCAGATCGGCGAGGGTGCGACGGACGGACTCGAGGGCCATGACGGCGACACTATCGAACAGGTGTTCGATGTTTTCCGGGCGGGACATCCGCGCCCCCGGGTCGGGACATCCACCGCCACCGCGCCACCCGTTTCGACCACTACGACCAGGTCATGACGACATCTTCCGACCACGATTCAACTGATCACCGCTCTTCTGGCCACCGGCATCCCGCTCTCGGGCACGCCCGGCCCGACCTCGTGGTGGTGACCGGGGCCGGCGGCATCGGCCTCGCGGTGGCCCGCCGTCTCGGTGCCGGTCGGCCCATCGTGTTGGCCGATCGCGACGTCGCGCATCTGCGTCATGGCGCGGCGTTGCTGCGTCACGACGGCCATGTGGTGCACGAAGTGCCGACCGATGTGGCCGAGCCGGCCGCGGTGGCCCATCTGGCCGCGACGGCCCAGCAACTCGGCGTGCCGCGGGTGATCGTCCATACCGCGGGCGTGTCACCCGTGCAGGCGCCGCCCGCACGACTGGTGGCGGTCGACGTGGTGGGAACCGCGCTCATGATCGACGCGTTCGCCGACATCGTCGAACCAGGTGCCGTGATGGTGTGCATCGCGTCGATCGCCGGCGCGCTCACTCCCCTGCCCGCTCACGACGAGAACCTGTTGGCCACCACTCCCACCAAGGATCTCGCCCGTCTCACGATTCTCGATCCGAAGCATCTCGACGGATCACGCGCGTACGGCGTGGCCAAACGGGCCAATCAGTTGCGCGTGCAGGCCGCGGCGGTGCCGTGGGGTCGCAAGGGTGCGCGCATCGTGTCGGTGAGCCCGGGCATCGTCGCCACCCCCATGGCCACCGCCGAATTCGAGAGCCCGTCGGGGTCGGTGATGCGCCAGATGATCGAGGCCTCGGCGCTCCAGCGCATCGGAACGCCCGAGGACATCGCGGCGGTCGTGGATTTCGTGGCCGGACCGAACGCCGCGTTTCTCACAGGAATCGACGTCATTGCCGATGGCGGAACCGTGGCGGCGATGCGCACCGTGGGCGCGTCGCTGGAGGATCTGGTCAGCGTCGGCTAGTTGTTCGACGCGTCGGCGTCGGACTGGCGGCGCGACTGCGCGCCACTGCCGCCCGCTTCGCTCGGAGTCTTCTTGCGCGTGGTCTTCGCTGCCTTCGACTTGGAGTCGGTTTCGCGGGCCATCTCGTCGTCGACGGTGGAACTGCCGCGGGTGATGGAGTCGAGCAGTTCGACGAAGCCCCGCGCACCGTTGGCGTAGAAGTCGGCGCCGATCTCGCGCGCGTGTTCGGGCCCACTGATGGCCGAGCCGCCGAGAACCACCGGCACCTCGTCGCCGATGGCGCGGCGCAGCGTGCGCACCACGTCGATCGCGCCTTCCACCGACTCGGTGGTGGTGACGCTCACACCGACGGCGGTGAGGTTGTTGATCTTGGATGCCGCATGCACGAACGAGTTGGCCGGCGTGTCGGCACCTAGGTCGAACACGTCGTAACCCTCGAGACGAAGAAGATCGCCGAGCATGGCCAGAGCGAGCGCGTGGCGTTCGCCCGACGGGCCGCCGATGAGGACTTCACCGCGACGACGGCCGCGACGCACGAAACGCGGGCTCATCTGACCGACGAGACGTGTGGCGATGGCCGTGGCTTGGTGTTCGATCGCGATGTCGATCTCGCCGCGCGACCACTCTTCGCCGATGCGCGCCATGGCCGGAGCGAGGATTGCCAGGTACACGTCGCCGATCTCGCCGCCGGCGTCGATCGCACGTTGCAGCACACCCCACGCGCCACCAGCGTCGGCGTTCACGAGACAGGTGTGAAGTTCGTTCACGTAGTCGCCGGTACGACGCGAGTCGTCACCGGTACGCGGACGCTCCTTGCGCTCGTTGGCACGCTGACGGAATTCGTCGATCGCCTGCGGCGTGACCTGCCAGACACCCTTCACGCGCGTGGCCGACAACTTGCCCTGACGCACGTAGCGGTAAGCAGTCATGTAATGGACGCCGAGCCGCTCGGCGGCTTCTTCCAGCGTCAAGAACTCGGTGCTCACGTCGACAGGCTAAAGAAGTTTCGCGGTGGACGGAGGGTCGTGCCCCCTCGGAAACCAAGTTACAGAGTGATTCTTCGCACGTCTCGCGCGCCCAACGTCCGGTTCCGGGACGAAAACGCTGTGACGGGTGTCAGCCCTGTCTCAGCCCTTGAGGCGGGCGCGGGCGGCGCGGCTGCGTTCGAGCAGGTGCGCCGGAACTTTCTTGAGTGCCTCGGCGAGCTTCGGATCGCCACCGGCATCGATGGTGGGAGCAGCTGCCGGCTCGTCGGCCGGAACCAGATCCTCGAAAGCCGGCGGTTCCATGCCCGGCTTCCAGTACTGGTACAAGTCGCGCACCACATCGGCCAGACCGGTGGAGTCGAAACCCTTCTCGAGATCGACCGTGATGACGTTCTGATACACGTGGACCGCCGACACGCGACCGGTGGCGAACAAGCGACGCGCGAGTTCGGCCGACGGTGTGACCGCCCGCGCGAAGTGCCCCGAGGCGTCTCCGTTCACGAAACTCTCGTGACCCATGCCCGAGAGGCTGCGATTGGCTTCGAACCGCACGATGCCGGGGCGGCGACTCGGTTTTTCGACGACGACGACGGGCTGACCCATGCGTTCGAGCCTAGTTCGCGAGCCCGGAGGCGGTACGGTTCGCGACACCGGAATCGCGAGGAGGACACCGTGGCTCATCCGTCGATCGAAGAGTTCCAGGCCCAAGCGCTGAAGTTCCTCGAGGCCAACGCCGAACGCAAGGCGGCCGAGAAGAAGTTCGTGTGGGGCGAGGGCTCCGACAAGGTGTCGATGTTCGAGGAGAAGGACCGCTCGAGCGAGCGGCGCGACGTCGCCAAGGCGCAGGAATGGCGTCAGAAGAAGTACGACGCCGGCTTCGGCTGGATCACCGGACCCGAGCAGTTCGGCGGCCGCGCGCTACCCGCCGCCTACCAACGCGCGTACGACTCGGTCGAGTCGAAGTTCGAGGTGCCGAACCAGGGCTGCTTCACCATCGGCCTCGGCATGGTTGCGCCCACGATCCTCGCGCACGGTTCCGAACTCGCACGTTCGTCGTACCTGCAGAAGATGTGGCGCGGCGAGATCATCGGCTGCCAGTTGTTCAGCGAACCCGGTGCGGGCAGCGACCTCGCCAGCTTGTCGACCAAGGCCGAGCGCGACGGCGACGAGTGGATCATCACCGGCCAGAAGGTGTGGACGAGCGGCGCGCACTACAGCGACATCGGCGAGATCATCGCGCGCACCGACGTGAACCTGCCCAAGCACAAGGGCCTCACCGGATTCATCGTCGACATGAAGGCGCCCGGTGTGGAGATCCGCCCGCTGCGCCAGATGACCGGCGGCGCGTCGTTCAACGAGGTGTTCTTCACCGAAGTGCGCGTGCGCGATGATCATCGTCTGGGCGACGTGAACAACGGCTGGAACGTCGCTCTCACCACGCTCATGAACGAGCGCGCGGCTATCGGCGCCGGTGGCGGTGGCGGTGGCGGCGGCATCAACATGTTCGCCCGCGTCATCGAGATGGCGAAGTTCTATGGCGTGCAGGACGATCCGGTGCTGCGCGACGAACTGGCCAACATCATCATCAACAATCGCGTGGCCGCGTACAACAACCAGCGCGCGCTCGACAAGATCAAGGCCGGCCAGATGCCCGGACCCGAGATGAGCATGGCCAAACTGGTGGGCACCGACAACATGCGCCGCATGGGCGACTTCCTGTCGCACGTGCTCGGCGCCAAGTTGGTGGCCGACAGCGGCGAGTGGGGCACCTACGCCTGGAGCCAGTTGATCCTCGGTACGCCCGGTGGCCGCATCGCCGGCGGTTCGGACGAAGTGATGCGGAACATCCTCGCCGAGCGCGTGCTGGGCCTTCCGAAGGATCCGGGCATCGACTCCACCAGCGCCTTCAAGGATTTGAAGACCGGTACTCAAAAAGCGTGAGTTCGCGGGCTCGGCGCGGTGCGCCGGGCCACGGGACACCGTCCATGAAGGCCCACGAGGTGCGGTGCACCGACGACGGGCCGTAACCCGCCAGCGCGGTGCGGTGCCATTGGCACGGATACCCCTTGTTGCCCTCGAACCGATACATCGGGAAATCATGGGCGAGGTCGCGCATGAGGCGATCGCGCGTGACCTTGGCGAGGATCGACGCCGCCGCGACCGACAGACACGACGTGTCGGCCTTGACCATCATCTGGACGCGCGGCACCAACGGACTCACGAAGTTCCACGATCCGTCCACCACTGCGGCGTCCGGTGTCGTGCCGAGCGCCGCGAGTGCGCGCTTGGTCGCGACGCGTTGCGCCTCGGCCATCCCCCACTCGTCGCACTCTTGAGGTGACGCCATTCCGACCGACCACGCCGTGCACCATGCGGCCACGGTGTCGAACATCTTCTCGCGGGCCTTCTCGGTGATTGTCTTCGAGTCGCGAATCGGTGCATCGGTGTCGTCGTCGGGGACGATCGCAATGCCCACCGCGAGCGGCCCGGCCCAGGCGCCCTTGCCGACTTCGTCGACACCCGCGACGATGCGATGGCCGTCGGCGCGCAGTCGGTCTTCGGCTTCGCGCGTGGGGGCGCGACGTTCGGTCGCCATCAGCCGACCGTGCTCACACGATTCATGCTCACACGATGCGCAGGCCGGCTGGCCCTGCGACCACACGACCGATCGCGGTGAACGGACCCGCCGTGAGCGACTCGACATGAGCGGGGTCGACGGCGGCCAGCAGACCACCCGAGGTCTGCGGATCGAACACGATCGCGTCGATGTGCGGCGTCGCGTCGCCGGCGACTTCCACGTGCGCGCCGACGGCGGTGCGGTTGCGCGCGTCGCCACCGGTCCGGACTCCGCGTTGCGCGGCGTCGAGGGCGCCGGCATACGTGGGCAACGCGTGCGAGTCGATCTCGAACGTGGCGTCGGCGCGTTCGGCCATCTCCCAGCCGTGGCCCGCCAAGCCGTATCCGGTCACGTCGGTGACCGCGTGGACACCCGGGGTGGATTGAAGGAGTTCGCTCGCGGCGCGGTTGAGCGTCTTCATGCCCTCGATGGCCGCGCGCTTGTCGGAGTCGGATCCGCCGGCGAGCACGATGCCGGTGCCGAGCGGTTTGGAGATGACGAGAACGTCGCCGACGCGCGCTCCGTCCTTGCGGAAGATGCGATCGGGATGCACGACGCCTTGCACCGCGAGTCCGAAGATGGGTTCGGGATTGCGGATGGTGTGACCGCCCGCGATGCTGCCGCCGGCCGCGGCGACCACCGCTGACGCGGCGTCGAAGATGGCGACGATCGCCTCGCGCGGGAAGTGTTCGGGGAACGCCGCGACGTTGACGGCCAGGACCACGCGTCCGCCCATGGCGAACACGTCGCTGCAGGCGTTGGCGGCGGCGATGGCGCCGAAGTCGGCCGGGTGGTCGACGAGGGGCGGGAAGAAGTCGGTGGTGCTCACCAGCGCCAGGTCGGGGCCAAGGCGGTAGACCGCGGCGTCGTCGAACGGCGCCAGGCCGACGAGGAGCGACGGATCGAGCGAGGACGGCAGTTCGTCGACCAGGCCGGCGAGGAGGTCCTTGCCCCATTTGGCGGCGCAACCCCCGCACGAGGTCCACTCGGTGAGCCGCAGATCCTCGAGTTTCAATCGGTCGAGTCGCGGAGAGTCGCTCACGTCCCGAGCCTAGGTGTTCCTCCCTCCTCCTATTGGGCGCGAAACCCTGCCACTTCTGGCATGTCTGACGCCCGGGAGCGCCCCTTCAACCGATTGACTCCCCTGACGTGTCGTTGATCCCGGTCGGCCCTTATGTCTTCACCGACCAGGACGCGCGCAAGACGCTCATCAACGCGCCGATCATCCTCGCGATGATGAGCGGAACCCGCGATCCGAATCCGATCGCTCACCTGGCGAGTCGTCTGGACGATCTCCTGCGGAACGTCGACGTGATGAAGATGTCGAGCGACGCGATACCCGAGTTGCTCGCCCAGGTGTGGGCCACCGTGGCGGCCGCACCTCTCACGTTGCGCGTGGGCGGCCACGTGCCCGCGACTCGGAACGGAATCGTGGAACGCGTGAACACGAGCAAGGGCGGCGTGCCGAAGGGACCGGTCGACGAAGCGTACGTGGGTTGGCGCGGTATCGAGGGCGACGTTCAGAAGGCGCGCGAACATCACGGCCGGCCGTTCCAGGCGTTGTGCCTGTGGTCGGCCGAGGTGATCGATCGTCTGCGAGCCGTTGGTCATCCGATTTCGTACGGCTCGGCCGGTGAGAACATCACCGTGCTCGGTCTCGACTGGAACGACGTGCGACCCGGTGTTCGCCTGCGGATCGGCGAGGTGATGTGCGAGGTGTGGGCGTACGCGGTTCCGTGCAAGAAGAATGCGCAGTGGATGAAGGACGGCGACTTCGGACGGCTGCACCACGATCGGGAGAGCGAGTTCGGCGGAGCAATCAGTCGGGTGTACGCGACGGTGACCGAACGCGGTCTGGTGCACCCGGGCGACCCGATCACCCTCGAACCCTGACCCCCACTCCCCTCCTCATTGGGCGCGAAACCATGCCACTTCTGGCATGTCTGACGCCCAAGCAGGGCTAACGGGCCAGCAATTCGTGGAGTGGGAGGCGGAAGTCGCGCAACGGCTCATACCCCGCGTCGCACCAAGCCTTGTTGGCCAAAACGCTATTGGCCGGGCGCTTGGCCGGACGCGGCGGCACCAACTCGGCTGTCGTGATCGCGCGCACCGTGTCGGGATCGCTTCCCAACTCGCGCACGATCTCGCGCACGAAGCCGTGCCAACTCACCGCACCTTGATTCGTGAGATGGAACACTCCACTGTGCCGATCGTCGACGAGGGTGAACAACGCCGGCGCCAGATCGGCCGTGAAAGTGGGACACCCGACCTGATCGCTCACGAACGCCAAGTCATTGCCCTTGGCCACCAGTCGTTGCACCGTGCGCACCATGTTCGAGCCGTTCGCACCGCACACCCACGCCGTGCGCACCACCACCGCGTTCGAGCCGAGTTCGAGCGCCGCCTTCTCCCCAGCCAACTTCGAGGCGCCGTACACGCTCTGTGGGTTGGGCGCATCGGTCTCCACGTACGGCGCGGTCTTGGTTCCGTCGAACACGTAGTCGGTGCTGAGGTGCACCAGGCGCGCATCGATTGCGTCGCAGGCCTCGGCGATCCAGCGCACCGCGTGTTCGTTCACGGCGAATGCCTTCTCGGATTCCGACTCGCACCGATCGACTGCCGTCATGGCCGCGCAGTTGATGATCACGTCGGGTCGCCATTCCGCGATCGCCTCATGGACTTGTTCGCGTTGCGTGATGTCGAGATCGACCTGATCGACCGCCAGCACGGTGTCGCCGCGCGACGTTGCGACCGCCACGACGTCGTGACCCAATTGACCGGCCGCTCCGGTGACGAGGACGCGGTTCACAGTCCGGCGCGCGCCTTGAGCGGCTCCCACCACGAGCGATTGTCGCGGTACCACTGAACGGTCTCGGCGAGCGACTCCTCGAACGACCGCTGCATCTTCCAACCCAGCGCGCTGATCTTGTCGATGGTCACCGAGTAGCGCCGATCGTGACCGAGACGATCGGCCACCGGCTGCACGAACGACTCGTCGCGCCCGCACAGCTCGAGCAGGCGATACGTGATTTCGCGATTGGTGATCTCGTTGTGCGCGCCGATGTTGTAGACCTCGCCCACTTCGCCCTCTTTCAGAACCAGATGCGCCGCACGATTGTGATCCTCCACGTGGATCCAGTCGCGCACGTTGCCACCGTCGCCGTAGAGCGGGACCTTCTTGCCGTCGAGCAAGTTGGTGGTGAACAGCGGGATGAGCTTTTCGGGGAACTGATATGGACCGAAGTTGTTGGAGCAGCGCGTGACGACCACCGGCATTCCGTGGGTGGTCACGTACGACAGCGCGATGAGATCGCTGCTCGCCTTCGAAGCCGCGTACGGCGAGCGGGGTCCGAGCCGATCGGTCTCGGTGAACGATCCCGTCTCGATCGAGCCGTACACCTCGTCGGTGCTGATGTGAAGGAACCGCTCAACACCGACCTGCCGCGCCACATCGCACATCACGTTGGTACCGAAAGCGTTGGTGCGCACGAAGGCATACGGATCGACGATGCTCCGATCCACGTGGCTCTCAGCCGCGAAGTGGACCACCGCATCGTGGGTCTTCATCGCGTCGAGCACGACGTCGGCATCGCAGATGTCACCCTGCACGAATCGGCAACGGCGATCGTCGACGACGTCGCGAATGCTCTCGATGTTGCCCGCGTATGTGAGCTTGTCGAAGATCGTCACCTGATCATCGGAGTTGGCCAGCAGCCAACGCACGTAGTTCGACCCGATGAATCCCGCTGCGCCGGTCACGAACAGTTTCACGATCGCCTCAGGTGCGCAACGGCCAACGCGGTCGCTGATGATCGGGTATGTCGGTGCGACGCGGGTTGTTGGCATCCCGTACCGACATCACCGGCGAGGTGACGCCCCAGTCCGCACCGATGGCTGGATCGTCCCACGCCACACCCAGCTCATCGGACGGGTTGTAGTAGCCGTCGACGAGGTAGGTCATCACGAGATCGGTGTGCGCCGCGAACCCGTGCGCGACGCCGGGCGGGATGAACACGCCCTTGTGAATGTCGCCGCGAAGATCGACGGCTTGCGTCGCGCCGTCGGTGGGGCTGCCCACGCGAAGGTCGTGCAACACGACCCGCATCGAACCGCTGATCACATACCAGTAGTCGGCCTGGTGGAGGTGATAGTGCAGACCGACGAGTGCTCCGGCCTGCTTGTTCGACCGATTGGTCTGGATCATCTCGCGCGCGCCCGGGATCCACTCGCGGCGATACGACTCGACGAACAGACCGCGTTCGTCGCCGTGGACTTTGGGCTCCGCGATCCAGACTCCGCTGATCAGGTCGCTTTCGTAGATGCGTTCGGCTTGCGTTGCCATGTCACTCCGTATCGATCTGGCAGTGATCACCGATCATGAGTCTCAGCGCACGCGGCTTGCGACCCGACCGCATCACTTCGGCTTCGCGACCGATGAGGCTGTCCTCCAGGCGCGGGATATCGATGATGCGACTGCGCTCCATGATCACCGAGTGCTCGATTTCGCTGTGCATCACTTCGCAACCGTTGCCGATGGCTGAATACGGTCCGATGAAGCTGCTGGTGACAACCGCGTTGGCACCGATGACCAGCGGACCGCGCAACGTCGAGTTGCGCACCACTGCACCAGCTTCGACGACCACTCGTCCATCGACATACGACTCGGCATCGATGTCGCCATCGATGCGCGGTTCGATCACTTCGAGCAGAAGGCGGTTCGCCTCGAGAAGCGGCGTGAGCTTTCCCGTATCGATCCACCAGCCGGTGAGCAGCTCGCAGCGAACGCGAAGACCTCGATCGACCAACCACTGGATGGCGTCGGTGATCTCGAGCTCGCCTCGACCCGACGGCTTGATCTCGCGCACCGCGGTGTGGATGGTGCGATCGAACAAGTACACGCCCACGAGTGCGAGGTCAGTGGGCGGATCGGCCGGCTTCTCGACGAGGTGCACCACGTTTCCGTTGGCGTCGAGTTCGGCGATGCCGAACCGATGCGGATCGGGAACCTGCTTCAACAAGATCTGCGCAGTCGGCGGTTCGGACGACGCGCGGGCCGACTCGAACGCCCGGACGAACGCGGCCAGATCCTGCTCGAGCAGGTTGTCGCCCAGGTACATCACGAAGTCGTCGTCACCGAGGAAGTCGCGCGCGATCAGTACGCAGTGCGCCAATCCGAGCGGCGCGTCCTGCGGAATGAAGGTGATCTGCGCGCCCCACTGGCTTCCGTCGCCGAGAGCCGCCATCATCTCCGCCCGCGTGTCGCCGACGATCACGCCGATCTCGGTGATGCCCGCGGACACCATCGCCTCGATCCCGTAGAACAGGATCGGCTTGTTGGCCACCGGCACGAGTTGCTTCGCGCTGGTGTGTGTGATGGGCCGCAGCCGTGTCCCGGCACCGCCGGCGAGGATGAGGGCTTTCATGGGCGATGTGGCCGAGCGTTCGACCACGGCCATTCTGCCAGGCCGTGCCGGTCGACTCAGGCTATTCCGAAGGGGCCGGCGGCTCGCCCGAACCGGCCAGATAGCCAAGGATCGCAGCCGAATCGGCGCCGAGAACCAGCACCGATCTACCACCGATCTCGGTGGGCGCCACCGGAAGCGAATACCTCACGACGCCACTCGACGCGAGGGGCCGCAGGTACTCGATCGACTCGACGAGATCGGTGCCGGGGTCGACTCGCAACGACGCCACCGCGGCGTTGATGAGATCGCTCGCTCGCAGCGGATTGGCCGTCATCTGCTGCTGGGCCTTCGACACCGCCGCTTGCACGAACGTCTGCTGCCGCTCGATCCGCCCGAGGTCGGCCCGACCATCCACCTTCCAGTCGTCCACGCGGAAAGTCTCGAAGTAACGACTACGCGCGTAAGCCAGCGACTGCATCGGATCGAGCGTGTAGCAACCGGGTGCCGGCACCCACAGACCGGTGTGCACGTCGCGGGTGGGCGCGCCGAAACAGATGTCGACTCCGCCGAGCGCGCCCACGATCGCCTTGAACGAGTTGAAGTCGACCTCGATGTAATGGTTGATCGGGATTCCAAGAGCCTCTTGCACCGTCCGAACGAGCACATCGGCCCCGTGCGTGTAAGCCGTGTTGATGCGATTCTCCCCGTATCCGGGCACGTTCACCCAGAGGTCGCGCGGAATCGACATGATCGACGCGACATCGAGATCGTTGTCGACGTGCAGCACCATCATGGTGTCGCTGCGGCGGCCGCCAGTGTCCTCGGCAGCGCCGATTCCGCCGTAATCGGGGCTGTTCGGATCGGCTCCTTCGCGCGTATCGCTCCCCACCAGTAAGTAGTTGACGAACGGCCCGCCGGTGTCGGCCATCACGTCGGACAGTTCGCTCACCCGTTCGACATTCGACTCCTGCTGATTCGTGGCCGCCAGCAATCCGAGCGACGACGCGAGCGCGAACACCACCACCAAGACGAGTGCACTCGAGCCCATCCAGCGGCGGCGCGCTCGCGGGGCCCGTTCGGTCATGAACCGAAGTTAGTTGTCCTCACGTGCACGACGTCGCCAACCGAGAATCGATGCGTCACACCGCAACGATCGAGAACGACCAGTCGACCGTCGGCTTCGATGTCGAGCGCACGCCCTTCCACGGTGCTGTCACCGGGTAGGTACACGATCACTTCGCGTCGAAGAGTCCCGAGTCGATTGCGATAGGCCTCGTGCAGTTGAGTTGGCGTCATCGCGGTGTATCGATCGAGCGACGTGAGAAGTGCGCGCAGCACCTCGTCCACGTCCACTTCGCGGCCCGCCATCGCCGCCAACGACGTGGCCCCCTCGGGCGCCCAGTTCACGTTGAGACCGAGTCCCACCACCACGAAGGTCGGGCGATCGCCCGCGAACGGACCGGCGGTGGCGAGGATTCCGGCCAACTTCGACGTGCTGTCGGGGCTCAGAAGGTCGTTGGGCCATTTGAGAACAGGTGCCACACCCGTGGTGGTGACGGTGGCGTTGGCGGCGGCCAGGGCGACGGCATGAACGAGCTCATGCGGAGTGGGCGGAACGGCTCGAAACAGCAGGCTGACCAGGAGGTTTGCCCCCGGAGGGGCCTCCCAGCGGCGATCGAGTCGGCCCTTGCCCGCAGTCTGGTGGGCGGCTACCAGGGCCAGGTGGTCGGGCGCCCCGGCCCGGCCGCGGTCGAAAAGATCGTCGTTGGTGCTGCCGGTTTCGGCCACCCGCTCGACCGTCCAGGTGCCCACGGCCTCGTTTGGTGTGGCTGACGGGCGGTCCATGCACCAACATTGTCACTCGTGCTCCCCAAAGTGACCCCCAAACCGCTGACGAAAATCCTCATCGCGAACCGCGGTGAGATCGCCGTGCGCGTCATCCGCGCCGCCCGCGAGATGGGAATCGCCACCGTGGCCGTCTACTCCGAGCTCGACCGCAACGCCCTGCATGTGCGCCTGGCCGACGAGGCCTACGCGCTGGGCGGCCAGACGGCGGCCGAGAGCTACCTGAACACCGAGGCCATCCTCGATGCCATCCGCAAGAGCGGTGCCGACGGCGTGCACCCGGGCTACGGCTTCTTCTCCGAGAATGCCGACTTCGCCGACGCCATCGCCAAGATGGGAGTCGCTTTCATCGGACCGCCCGCCGACGCCATCCGCGAGATGGGCGACAAGGTGTCGAGCCGCAAGGCCGCCCTCCGCGGCGGCGCCCCCATCGTTCCGGGCACCACCGAGTTCGTCACCACCGCCGCCGAGATCACCAAGTTCGGCGAGGAGTTCGGCTGGCCCATTGCCATCAAGGCCGCGTTCGGCGGTGGCGGCCGCGGCATGAAGGTGGTGCGCAGCGCCGCCGAAGTGCAAGACGCGATGGACAGCGCGCAGCGCGAAGCCAAGGCGTTCTTCGGTCGCGACGAGATCTACGTCGAGAAGTACCTCACGTGGCCGCGTCACGTGGAAGTGCAGTTGGTCGGCGATATGCACGGCAATTACGTGTGGGTGTCCACGCGCGACTGCTCGGCACAGCGTCGTCACCAGAAACTCGTCGAAGAGGCTCCGGCCCCGTCGCTGCCCGACGGCGTCGAAGACGCGATGGGCGAAGCCGCGGTCAAGGCCGCCAAGGCGGTCGGCTACTTCAACGCTGGCACCGTCGAATTCATCTATCAGGACGGCGAGTTCTTCTTCCTCGAGATGAACACGCGTCTGCAGGTGGAGCACCCCGTAAGCGAAGTGATCACCGGTATCGACCTCGTCGAATGGCAGATCCGCGTGGCCGGCGGCGAGAAGTTGCCCATGACGCAGAAGGAAGTCACGGCGCGGCGCAACGGCCACGGCATCGAAATTCGCATCAACGCCGAGAATCCGGCCGGCGGCAAGTTCCTGCCCTCACCCGGCAAGATCACCAAGCTCGTCGCGTCCGATGGTTTCGGTGTTCGCTTCGACTCGGGTTACGAGTCGGGTGACGAGATCAGCCAGTACTACGACAATCTCGTCGGCAAGCTGATCGTGTGGGGCAAGGATCGCCCCACCGCGATCGCGCGCACCATTCGCGCTCTCGAGGAAATGGTGGTCGAAGGAGTCGCCACCACCATTCCGGCCGACATCGCGATTCTGAAGCATCCTGATTTCTCCGCGGTCACGCACTCCACGAAGTGGGTCGAAGAAGTTCTCGACCTCTCCGGAGTGGAAGCACCCAAGCCGGCCGGTGGCGCCGACGACGCCGAACCGCTCGTGCGTCGCAACACCACGGTCGAGGTGAACGGCAAGCGTTTCGACGTGGCCATGTGGGTTCCCGAGCAGACGGCGGTGGCCGTGGTCGCCAGCGGCGGCAAGGCGGCCGCGAAGAAGACGACGCGCGCGTCGGGTTCGGGCGGCGGAGCCGGTGGCGGATCGGGCGAAGTGGCCGCTCCGATGCAGGGCACGATCGTGAAGGTGCTCGTGGAAGTCGGTGCGACGGTGGAAGCCGGTCAGGCGGTGGTGGTTCTGGAGGCCATGAAGATGGAGAACCAGATCCAGGCCGAGAAGTCGGGCACCGTGAAGGAAGTTCGTTGCAAGGCCGGCGACACCGTCGGCGGCGGCGACGTCCTCGTCGTCATCGCATAACACCCGAGCGGTCGACCCACCGGGAGATCTGCCAGGCGGCGATGGCGAATCCGGCCGTTCCCATCACCAAAACCAAGTTCGCTGACGGTCCCCACGGCCACCACCATTCGCGCCCGGAATCGAGGTCGAGGACTCGAACTTCCACTCCGGTCACGTATCGGCGCATGTTCGCATGAAGAGCTGCAGCTTGCGCAACGCTCAGCGCGACCACCGCGAAGATCCCCGCCGAACCGATCGAAATCTCACCCCTCGAGAATCGCGTCGACGCGAGGGCACACATCACCGCGATGGGTAGGAGTGGCAACAAGTAACGCGCCTGAAAGATTTCGCCCACCAGGCTTCGATCGATCGCCATCACGTAGAACGGAATCACCGCGAGCATGGCGAGAATCCACGCGACGCTGCGACGTCCTTCCGTCGAAGCATCGCGATAGCCGAGCGTGATCAAGACGACGACGAGCGGTACCGCGACGAATGTGACCACGAGTGGAAGCGGGGTGTCGAGCCAGCCCAGGCCCTGACCACCGAGTCCGCCCGTCCACATCAGGGGAAGATTGATGAAGTTGTAGAAGAAAACCTCGGCCAACGTTCGGTCGTAGTCGACCTTCTGCATTCCGATGCCGATCCCCGCATCGGGGAAGCGCGAGACGAGTGCGAGCGCAATGAAGACCGCCGAGGCCGCCACCAGAGCCACCACGACGCGATGCGACATCACTTCCTTGATCTTCGAGCGTGGTTGGGAGAAGGCCACCGACACGGCTGCGACGACGAGGAAGACTCCAGCGTCCGAACGACTGGTCAGAGCCAGGGTGGCCGCCAACACGAGCAGTCCGACCTGCAAGGCCCGAGCACGTCTTCCCGCCGGTTCGAGAAGTGCATGCATCAAGATCCACACCACCGATGTCGAGGAAATCACCATGCCACTCGGGTTGGTGGACGAGAACAAGAACAAGGTCATCGGAACCGACGTGACGACGAGCGCCACCGCCGCCGATCGGCGGATCCGGGTGGGGGCGAGAAAAACGGACAGAACGAGCATGGCCATGCACAACGCAAAGTTGAACAGCCGCATGAGAACCACACTCTGTGCGATTCCTTCGCGGGCGAGTGACCCCATCAGGAAGTAGTAGCCACCCGGATACAGATCGTCATTCGCCGTGGTTTCGACGAGGTCGGTCGTTTGCAGATCCTGGCAAGCGGCCGACTCGAACATCTGATACCGAAAGCAAGCCACTTCGGGACCGAGAGATGCCACGACTTCGACTCTTTTGAAGCCGTCACGGGAAGATGGGCCGAGGTCGCGACACAGGTCGTTCGGTGCCGTCGGAGAGCACCAGATACTCGGCAAGTGGAAGTCGTCGTCCGGACTCGAGCCAACCGGCGACGAGAGAGCCCACGCCGTCCCGAGCAAAAGAAGGCTCAAAGCGAAGACGACCGGCGCGAGCGCACGCGCTTGCATGATTTGCCGCCAAGTCCCCACGCTTCTCCCCCGTGACGGGCTCTACCGTCCGGAATTGAACGCTAACAGTCAAGAATTCAGTCTCGACGAACGACGATCGTGCCGGCGGCGGCGTCGTGCAGGCCTTGGCGATATGGGTGGAAGATCGCCCGGACGTAGACCGCGATGTTGAGGGCGAACCCGATCACCGGGATCAGACCGGCCACCGTAGGCACGAGGGCACGAACCGCTGAGTACGACAACGCGACCGGTGAACCATCGACGCGGTTGACCACGCGCAACTTCATGATGCGCTTGCCGAGGGTCGCGCCCGTGCTGGCGACGAACGCCGTGTTGTACACGAGGCTCACGCCGAGCCACAGCACCGTGAGCCACAACAAGTTGTCGTTGTTACGGTCGGTGATGTCGCCACCGATCGAGGCCGTGACGATGAACAGCGGCACGCCGATGATGAGGCCGTCGATCACCTGGGCGATCGCGCGCTGCCCCACCGACGCGAGGCGATCGGCGGTCGGCGAACCGGGCGGGGGCGGCGGGATGTCGCTCATTCGGCGGCCTCGGCCAACGCCTCGGACAGAGCGGGGTGCACGAGCAGACTCTCCACGATGTCGGTCACTTTCAGGTTGGCGGTGACCGCGAGCGCGATCACGCTGATGAGCTCGGCGGCATGACGGCCCACGATCGAACCACCCAGCACCACACCGGTGGCGGGGTCGGAGATGATCTTCACGAAACCGCGCGAATCATTGTTGATGAGCGCCTTCGGTGTGGCCGAGAACGGCACCTTCGTCACACGGATTTTGCGACCCGACGCGAACGCTTCGGCTTCGGCCAGACCAACGTCGGCGATCTCGGGTTCGGTGAAGATGGCCGACGCGGCCTTGTCGTAATCGAGATGGCGGTGCTCGCGCGTGTGCAAGCCCATCACGTGCTCTGCCACCTTGCGACCCTGCATCGACGCCACCGACGACAACGGGAGTTTGCCGCTCACGTCGCCGGCCGCGTAGATGTGCTCGACGTTCGTGATGCAGTGGTGGTTGATGGAGATGAAGCCGTTCTTGTCGGGCATCACACCCGCGGCCTCGAGGTCGAGTCCGTCGCTGTTGGGAACCGAACCGATGGCCAGCACCGCGTGCGACGCGCGCACCTCGCGGCCATCGTCGCAGCGCACCACCACTTCTTCCCCCTCACGCGTGATCGACTTGGCCCGCGCACCCTTGAGCAGCGAGACGCCGCGTCGAAGGAAGTCGTCCTCGAGCACGGCCGCCACTTCGGGGTCCTTGCCCGGCAGCACCTGCTGACGGCTGACGACCAGCGTGACCTTGGCGCCGAACGACGAGAACATGTGCACGAACTCCACACCCGTCACACCCGAGCCGATCACGCACACGCTCTTCGGGAACACCCGCGGCGGATAGCACTCGCGCGTGGTGAGGATTCGCTCGCCGTCGGGTTGCACCCAGTCGGGGATGCGCGGCCGCGAACCAGTGGCGATGAGGCAGGCGTCGAACTCGATGGTTCGGCTGGCGGTCTTGCCGTTCTCCACCTGGTCGACCACCACGGACGTAGGGCTCTTGAAACGAGCCGAACCACGAACGATCTTCACACCCTGGCTCTGCAGGAGCTGCGTGGTGTTGTTGCCGAGGTGCGTCTTGATGCCTTCGATGCGCTCGGTGAGAGCATCGACGTCGATCTCTGGCTCGACGTCCTCGAGGCCCATGCCGTGCAGACGACGGCTGAACGACATCGCACCGCCGGTGGCGATCATCGTCTTGGACGGGATGCAATCGAGCAGATGGGCCGCCCCGCCCACGACGTCGCGCTCGACCATCGTGACGTCGGCGCCGAGACGGGCGGCGAAGGTGGCGGCGGTGTTGCCTGCCGGTCCACCACCGATGATCAGGAACCGCACGGCCATGGCCTCAAGGCTAACGATCGGGCGCCGATTTCCGGCGTCACCAGGGCGAATGAACATCTCGCCGCGTGACGAAACGAACTACGGTTTCCTGTTCGTGAGCAACGATCCGAACCCGACCGACGATTCGGCACAGCCGTCCGATTCGTCCGAACTGTCGGGTAGCGGACTCGCCGCCGAAAAGGCCCGCCGTCTCGATCGTCTGGCCGAGATGCGGGCGGCCGGTGTCGAGCCGTACCCGTACCGCTTCGATCGCACGTACACGCTCAGTGAGGCACGCGCCACATGGGGCGCACTCGAACCCGGCACCGAAACCGAACACGCGGTGGCCATCGCCGGCCGCGTCATGCTGAAGCGCGAACAGGGCAAGCTCATCTTCGCCACCGTGCGCGATCGCGACGACGACATCCAATTGTTCGTGTCGAAGGCCGTGGTGGGCGACGACGCGTTCACCGACATAGGCCGGCTTGATCTGGGCGACTGGGTCGGTGTGCGCGGCACGATCATGACCACGCGCAAGGGCGAGCTGTCGGTGAAGGTCGAATCGCTGCAGTTGCTCGCCAAGGCCGTCCGCCCGATGCCCGACAAGTGGCGCGGTTTGTCCGATGTCGACACCCGCTTCCGCCAGCGCTACGCCGACCTCATCGTCAACGACGAGGCTCGTCGCGCCTTCCAGGTTCGCCACGCCGTGATCTCGTCGTTCCGTCGTACGTTGGCCGGCAAGGGATTCATCGAAGTCGAGACTCCGGTGCTCCACGTGGAGGCCGGCGGCGCCCACGCCCGCCCGTTCCTCACGCACCACAACGCGCTCGACATGCAGCTGTATCTGCGCATCGCTCTCGAATTGCACCTCAAGCGACTCATCGTCGGCGGCATGGAGCGCGTGTTCGAGATCGGTCGCGTGTTCCGCAACGAGGGGATCAGCACTCGTCACAACCCCGAGTTCACGATGATGGAGCTCTACCAGGCCTTCGGCGACTACTCCGAGGTCATGAACATCACCGAGGAATTGATCGTCCAAGCCGCGCGCGACTCGATCGGCACCACCGAGGTCGACATCTTCGACCATGAAGGCAACGCGCACCACGTCGATCTGGCCAAGCCGTGGCGCAAGGCCCGCATGATCGATCTGGTGGCCGAGAAGACGGGCGTCGAAGTGCACCCGTCGCAACCGGTCGAGCAACTACGCGCGCTGGCCGACAAGCACGGCGTGCGCTGCGAGGCCCGTTGGGGTTCGGGCAAGATCATCGAGGAGATCTTCGAAGCGTTGGCCGAGACGTCGTTGATCGAGCCCACGTTCGTCACGGGCCATCCCGTCGAAATCTCGCCGTTGGCCCGAGCCGACCGCAACGACCCGCATCTCACCGAGCGCTTCGAGTTGTTCGTGGGCACGCGCGAACTCGCCAACGGCTACTCCGAGCTCAACGATCCGGTCGAGCAGCGCGCGCGATTCGAGGAGGAGCAGGCGGCCAAGGACGCCGGCGATGCCGAGCGCGGAACAGTCGATGAGGACTACCTGCGCGCCCTCGAATACGGCATGCCGCCCACCGGCGGTCTCGGAATCGGTATGGATCGCCTCGCCATGTTGTTGGCCGGCGTCACGTCCATCAAGGAAGTCATCCTCTTCCCGACCCTTCGCCCCGAAGTCTTCTAGTCACCACCTCTCGTACGAAAGGAGCTCCGATGCCCACCGCTTGGGGTCATGCTCTCGTCACCCGCGTCGCCGACGGATCGAGCAACGACGGCCAGATCCTCGACGCCTGGTTCCACACGCTCGGGTGGGGCGAGTCGGCGCCGACGAACTCTCGTGCCGCCGATCGCCAGGTGCACGCGCTGCGCGCCGTGAGCGTCACGTCCGAAACCGTCACCGTCGACACCGACGCGGCGCCGGCCGATGCCGTCGACGTTTACCTGCGTCTGCAACTGCTTTCGCATCGCCTGGCCAAGCCGCGGTCGCTCAATCTCGACGGCGCCTTCGGATTGCTCACCAACGTCGCGTGGACCAACCTCGGCCCGATCCTTCCCGATCGCGTGGAAGAAGTCCGATGGCAGGAGCGCAACAGCGGCCGCATCCTCACGGTGCACGGCCTCGACAAGTTCCCGCGCATGACCGACTACGTGGTGCCGAGCGGTGTGCGCATCGCCGATACCGACCGTGTGCGCCTCGGCGCGCACCTCTCCCCCGGCACCACCGTGATGCACGAGGGTTTCTGCAACTTCAACGCCGGTACGCTCGGCGCATCGATGGTGGAAGGTCGCATCTCGGCCGGAGTCGTGGTGGGCGACGGCAGCGACATCGGCGGCGGTGCGTCGATCATGGGCACGCTCTCGGGCGGCGGCAAGGAAGTCGTGAGCATCGGCGAGCGTTGTCTGCTCGGAGCCAACGCTGGAATCGGCATCAGTTTGGGCGACGAATGCATCGTGGAGGCCGGGCTCTACGTGACCGGCGGAACCCTCGTGAAACTTCCCGACGGCGGTGTGGTGAAGGGTCGCGAACTCTCGGGTGCGAGCGGACTACTGTTCCGTCGCAACAGCATCACCGGAGCGGTTGAAGTCGTGCAGCGCACCGGCGACTGGGGCGGACTCAACGCCGCCCTGCACAAGAACTGACATGGTCGCGTTGCCGGCGGGCTTCCGCAGTTTCGTCACCAATGTGGGCATCAAGGACGACACGAAGGACTTCACGATCGTCGCGTGCGACGCACCCGTGGCCGCGGCCGGAGTGTTCACGCGAAGCCGATTCGCCGGACCGAGTGTGCTGGTGAGCCGCGAGCATCTCGCCGATCGTTCGGCCCGCGCCGTGGCGGTGATCTCCAAGAACGCCAACGTGGCCAATGGTCCGGTCGGGCTCGAGCACGCGCGCGAAGTGGCGGCGGGTGTCGCGTCGCATCTCGGCTGTGCGCCGAGCGACGTGCTCATCGCGTCCACCGGTGTGATCGGCCGCGTGTATCCGATCGAGCGCATTCGTACGGGTCTCGGTCGCCTGCCGTTGCCGCTCCCCGACTCGAACGCCGACGACGTCGCGCGCGGAATCATGACCACCGACACCGTGCCCAAGATCGCCGAGGCCACGGTGGCCGGGTCGTCGGCCCGTGTGGTGGGCGTGGCCAAGGGTGTCGGCATGATCGAACCCGATATGGCGACGCTCATCACGTTGGCGTTCACCGATGCGGCCGTCGATGGTGCCACCCTCGACGCCATCTGGCGGCGCGTGATCGATCACACGTTCAACTGCGTCTCGGTCGACACCGACACCTCCACCAGCGACACCGCCATCGTCCTGGCGAGCGGCGCGGCCGGCCCGGTCGATCATTCCGCTCTCGAGTCGGCGCTCCACGACGTTGCGCTTTCGCTCACGAAGCAAGTGGCGCGTGATGGCGAAGGCGCCGAGACCCTCATCGAAGTGCGCGTCGATCGCGCCCGCGATGCCGAACAGGCCAAGACAGTCGCCAAGTCGATCGTCAACTCGCCGCTCGTGAAGACGGCCATCCACGGCGCCGACCCGAATTGGGGTCGTGTGGCGATGGCCGTGGGCAAGTGCAGTCAGTACACCGACATCGACCAGGAGAAGGTCGTCATCCGATTCGGATCGCAGGAGGTGTACCCGTCACCGGTGGACGGCGGTGGACTCGCACGCCTGGCCGAGTACATGAAGGGCGACGACGTGCTGATTCACGTGAGCCTGAATACAGGAGATGCGGACGCGACCGTGTGGGGTTGCGACCTCACCGACGGCTACGTCCGCATCAACGCCGACTACACAACCTGACCAACCCTTGGCGATCTGGGTCGCGGAATCGACCATTTCCGGTCATTTTCACGACCCAGATCCACCAGAAAAGTCACTTGGGTGGCATGCGGATGCCGCCGTCGACGCGAATGGTCTCGGCGTTCATGTAGCTGTTGGTCACGCACTCGACGACCATCGACGCCAACTCGGTGTCGAAGCCGAGGCGATTCGGGAACAGCACACCCGTCTGCAACTTCTCCTTGAACTGCTCGCTGCCCTGGCCCTCGCCGTAGATCGGCGTGTTGATGAGGCCCGGCGCAACGGTGTTCACACGAACACCAACCGCGGCGAGATCGCGCGCGATGGGAAGTGTCATGCCCACGACGCCGCCCTTCGACGACGAGTACGCGGCCTGACCGATCTGACCGTCGAACGCGGCGACCGAAGCGATGTTGACGATCGCTCCGCGCTCGCCCCACTCGAGCGGCTCGGTGGTGCTCATGGCGGTGGCGGCCAGACGGATGCAGTCGAAGGTGCCCACCAGGTTGATGGCGATGACCTTCTTGTACGCGTCGAGGTTGGCGGCCGAGTCGTACGAGCCGTCCTTGCCCACGGTGCGCTGCGCCCAGCCGATACCGGCCGAGTTCACGAGCACGCGCAACGGTCCCATCGACTTCGCCATCTCGATGGCGTTGACGATGTCGTCGGTCTTGGTGACGTCGACCTTGCAGAACGCGCCGCCGATTTCCTTGGCGACGGCGTTGCCCTTGTCTTCTTGAAGGTCGGCCACGACCACCTTCGCACCGCGCGCGGCGAGAAGACGAGCGGTGGCGGCTCCGATTCCGGATGCGCCGCCAGTAACGATTGCACTTGCTCCCTTGATGTCCATGCGGGCGAGGCTACGACTAGCGCTGCTTGAGAGCCAAAGCCAGCGCGTCACAAACCGCGCCCGGACCGCCGATCACGTACTGCCGTGTAACCGTTGCGAGTGCGGTCTTGGTGGTGGCGGGCACCGCGCCGCAGGGCGGAACCAGGAGCAATGGCGACCGAAGGGCTCCACCGGCGAGAAGTGGCGACGACGTCAGCGAGTCGATGGGCGATTGCCCCGATGCGACTCCGATGCTCCCCGACGCGAATCCCGTCACGTTGGATCGCACCCACGCCACCGCGGCCGAACTCGTCTCGTACCGATCCTTGCCATTGAGACGCGTGGTCTTGTTGGCCGGGATTCCGAAGAACAACAACTGCTTCTCCAACCCGCTGCCGATGGCCGATGTTCCGCCGACGATCACCACTCGACCGGTCGGATTGGCGGCCCACCATTCGCGCACGGCCGCCTGCGTGCCGTCGTCGAGACCGAGAGGCGTCGACAACAGCAGCGGATCGGCTTGTGCGTACGCGGCCGGAGCGATCGACAACGCGTCGACTTGCGACTGCCCGCTCGCGATGTAGAGAACGGGTGCATCGGCGAACACCGTGCGCGCGAGCGCCTGCGCCGTGAGGTATCGATCGGCACCCTCCACCCGCTCGACGATGGCCGCCGGCACGAGCGCGCGAATCTGATCGAGGACGGCCGGCATCACCGCGTTCACGCCACCCACCACGGTCACGCGCGAGGGATTCAGTGATTGAAGATGCGCGGCCACATCTGCGGGCAACGCATCGGCCCGCGTCAGCAGAATCGCCGCGCGCCGCGCCCCGGCGAATCCGGCCGCCGCCAGACCGTCGACGGTTCCGGTGCCGTTCACGATCACGACTTCGCCACCGGTGATCGCACCGGCCGAGCGAGCCTGCGAGGAGATCTGCACCGCGGTCAGGTAGCGATCGTCACCGAACACGCGTGTCTGCTCGATGCCGGCCACCATCTCGATGATGCGATCGCGAAGCCACAGGGCGAACTGCGCCTGACCCGATGTGGTGAGGTGCACGCCGTCGCTGTACCAACGCGACTGCGAGCCGAGAGAGCTCGCGCCGTTCCAGTCGAGCACCCGTAGTTGCGGCCACTTCACCGCGGCCGCGCGCAACGCCTCGTTGTGCCTCGCGTAAGCGGGCGAACCGTTGCTCGTGCGCCGTTCGGACAGATTCACCCAACCCACCAGGCGCACACCTCGGTTCACGAGGGCGGTCATCACCTGGTCGATCTCGCCGGCCATGGCCGAGCCCGAGTCGTTGTACCCGAGTGCCACGATCGCAATGTCGGGGGTTCCCGGCGCGTTCTGCGCCACGCCCAAGCCGTCGAACTGATTCGCGACGCAGGCTCCGACGGTGCAGCGATTGGTGAGGGCGTCGTAATACGACGACGCGAACACGCCGCTCAACAGCGACGGCAGTTCACCCGTTTGCGACCGGGCAGCGATGCTCTCGCCCACCGAGTCGCCGATGAACAAGAAGTCGTCGACGAGCACCACGTCGCGCTTCACCACGCGCACGGTGAACGCGATGGAAGGCAGGTCGTAGGCCGATCGCAGCGTGGCGTGGCTCACCACCTTCGACGACGATCCCGACATCAGGCGCGTCTGCAACGCCCACATCCCCTGCCAGCCGCGGTTGACCGATAACGGATCGTTCTCGTTGGTGGCACCGGTGATTGACGACAAGCCGTAACGACCCGCCAGCGCACTCGCGTCCAGCACACGTGTCCAGCGGTTCCACGGATTCGCGTCGATCATGTCGCCCGGATCATCCACCGACGTGAACGCGCCGCCGGCCGTGCGATCGCCGTTCGACGATGAGAACTCGGTGGAGACCGGCGCGGTGGGATTGTCGGGTCGCACGCGAATCACGCCCGCGGAATCGACGATGGCGCGATCGGTGCGTGCGTCTTCGAGGATGCTCGCGGAACCGGTTGCGCTCGGACGCGTCGCCGCTCCCCCGTACACCTGACACGAATCCGAGTCGCACGACTTGGCGTACGTGTAGCGATTTTGCGCGAGTCCGTACGAACGAGCCGCCACCGATTGCGCGCGCAACGCGTTGATCCCGGCGCCGCCGGCCGCGTCACCCCACGACGCCGGCGACTCGCGTGGCACGACACCGCGCAAGTACTGCTCGACCGGAACGTCGTTGAGCGTTCGCTGCGGCGTGTTGGTTCCGCCGGCGTAGGCGGTGACGATCGCGCCGCGGTAGTGACGAACCGATCCGTTGGCCTGGCACACGCCGAGAGTCGTGTCGGGCGACGTCGTCGCGAGATCTCCGCTCGGCGTTGCGATGCGCACTCCCCATCCGTTCGATGCGAGCGGGAAGCGTCCGAGGTACGCCCACGTTCCGGTGGCGGCGACCGGCAGTTGCGGAATCACGAGGCGCGCGGCGGCCGCGGTGTCGGGGCCCCACACGCCATCCACGAGTCCGGCGAACGAACCCTGCGCCTGCATCGTCGTCTGGAAGGCCTTCACCGAGTTCTCGGTCATCGGCCCGAACAACCCGTCGGTACCGCCCGGATTCATGGCGGGCACTCCGAGCACGGCCGACGCCTGCGTGAGGAACACCTGGATCTGTCGCACCGCGTTGCGATCAATGGATCCGCGCGCGATGGGACCGTCGGGCACCGTGATGGTGGACGGAGTCGCGGTCCCGAGATCGGCCGTGGGCGCCGGGCAGATCGGCGTCGCCGAACCCCACGCGTCGAACTGATTCACGCCCGACACCAAGCGCACCGTGACCGACGCGTACGCACCCACACCGTTCACCGAGGCGTCGCCCGTGGGCGCCACCACCGACGTGAACGCGCCGTCGAGATCGAGCAGGCGCACGGTCATGCGCTGGTCGCCGGCGGCCGTGCCCATGACGGTTCCGCCGTAGTAGTGGTCGAGGATCCAGGTCCAGTCCTTGCCGTAGGCCGTGGCCCAGCCGTACGAGCCCCACTGGCTGAGTCCGCGGCCATGGCCGTTGCCCTGACCTTCCAGCACGACGACCACCGCGTGGTCCGTCGAGGGGGCCGCGTGGGCCGAGGGGGCGCCCAAGGGCATCACGACCGAAACAAGGCCGGAGGCGGCCACCAGAGGCCCAATGGCGAGGCGGAGGAGGCGGGATCGAGGGTTCACGGAGTGGAGTTCGGGGACACCCGGGTTTCGGCCCCGAAACGTCCCACCTTGAGCAATCGGACGACCGGCTCGCCCTGTGACACGGGCAAGGTACCGAGTTCGGGCCTCGGGCGGGGGTCACGGCCCCTCTGGCCTGGGTGTACGCCCCTGGGCCTATCGGGGGGTGGCGGCCACGGCCAGGGCATCCACGATGTCGTTCATGGGATCGCCGCTGTGCCCCTTCACCCACTGGAAGTCGGGCCGCTCACCCGCCGCCAGCGACTCGTACATCTCGATCAGGGGCCGCCACAGGTCGTCGTTGGCCACCGGCTCCTTCTTCGCGTTGCGCCACCCGTTGGCCTTCCAACGCACCCACCAGCGGTCCTTGAAGCAATTCACCACGTAGGTCGAATCCGACACGATCACGAGCCGCTTCACCGACGCGTGCGCGATGGGCAGATTCGTGCGCAACGCTTCGAGCACCGCGGTCAACTCCATGCGCTGATTGGTCGTGTTGCGTTCGCCGCCCGATGCGTACGGTTCGCCGGCCGGCGACACCGCCCACGCCCATCCCCCGGGCCCGGGATTTCCGCTGCACGCGCCATCGGTGTACACCACAAGCGCGTCGTCGATGTTCGTGGGTCGCGTGGGGCCGGACATGCGTTGTTCATCTTGGCGCACCACGTCCACCAAGCCCGTCATACCCGCGGGTAACTCTGCGAGACTGTCGCTCGTGCTCTTCGACGGTTCCGTACATCAGCTTCCCGACACCGACCCGGGTGAGACCCAGGAGTGGCTCGATTCGCTCGATGCGGTGATCGACGTGCACGGCAAGGTGCGCGCCCGCTACTTGCTGTCGCGACTCCTCGAGCGCGCCCGCGAGAGCCAGGTGTCGTTCCCGGCCACGGTGTCCACGCCGTACGTCAACACCATTCCGCGCGAGATGGAACCGTGGTTCCCCGGCGACGAGCACATCGAGCGCCGCATCCGCGCGTTCATCCGCTGGAACGCCGCGGTCATGGTCGTGCGCGCGAACATGGCGGCCGACGGCATCGGCGGCCACCTCTCCACCTTCGCCAGTTCCGCCAGCCTCTACGAGATCGGGTTCAACCACTTCTTCCGCGGCAAGGACGACGGCACGCCCGGCGACCACATCTACTTCCAGGGTCACGCCGCACCCGGTGTGTACGCGCGCGCGTTCCTCGAAGGTCGTCTCACCGAGGACGACCTCGACCACTTCCGACGCGAACTCGGTCGCGGTGGTCGCGGGCTCTCCAGTTATCCGCACCCGCGTCTCATGCCCGAGTTCTGGGAGTTCCCCACGGTGTCGATGGGCCTCGGCCCCATCACCGCGATCTACCAAGCGCGTTTCAACCGCTACTTGCTCAATCGCCAGATGGACGACACCAGCACCAGTCGCGTGTGGGCGTATCTCGGCGACGGCGAATGCGACGAGCCCGAGACGCTCGGCGCTCTCTCGTTGGCGTCTCGCGAACAACTCGACAATCTCATCTTCGTCGTCAACTGCAACCTGCAGCGCCTCGACGGCCCGGTGCGCGGCAACGGCAAGATCATCCAGGAACTCGAGGCCGTGTTCCGCGGCGCCGGCTGGAACGTCATCAAGGTCATCTGGGGATCGCGCTGGGACGAACTGCTCGCCCAGGACAAGGACGGTGTGCTGCTCAACCGCATGAACACCACCGTCGACGGCGAGTTCCAGCGTTTCTCGGTGGAGGACGGCAACTTCATCCGGGAGAACTTCTTCGGACCCGATCCGCGCCTGCGCCAGATGGTCGCTCATCTGTCCGACGACGATCTGCGCAACCTGCCGCGCGGCGGCCACGACTACCGCAAGCTCTACGCGGCGTATCGCGCGGCCAGTCAGAACCTCGGCACCGGGCGGCCCACGGTCATCCTGTGCAAGACCATCAAGGGCTGGACGCTCGGCGCCGACATCGAGGGCCGCAACGCCACGCACCAGATCAAGAAGATGAACGCCGCGCAGTTGCGCACGCTTCGCGATCGTCTGCATCTCAACGACGAGATCCCCGACTCGGCACTCGAGGCCGATCAACCGCCGTACTTCCGTCCGAGCGACGGGTCGATCGAGTACCAGTACCTCATGGAGCGGCGTCGTGCCCTCGGCGGTTCGGTTCCCAAGCGCATCGTGCGCAATCGCCGACCCATCGAACTCCCCGACGACGCGGCGTTCGCCGAACTCGACGGCGGCTCGGGCGAACAGGCCGTATCCACCACCATGGGCTTCACGCGCCTGCTGCGCAATCTCGCTCGTGACGACAAGTTCGGGTCGCGCGTCGTACCGATCATCCCCGACGAGGCGCGCACGTTCGGCATGGACTCGCTGTTCCGCGAGTTGAAGATCTACGCGTCGCAGGGCCAGAAGTACGAGCCGGTCGACCACGACCTGCTGTTGTCGTACGCCGAGTCGTCCAACGGTCAGATCCTCGAGGAAGGAATCACCGAGGCCGGTGCTCTGTCGTCGTTCATCGCCGCCGGTACCGCGTACGCGACACGCGGTGTTCCGGCCGTGCCGTTCTACACGTTCTATTCGATGTTCGGTTTCCAGCGCGTGGGCGATCTCATCTGGCAGGCGGCCGACATACGCGCCCGCGGATTCCTCATGGGCGCCACCGCCGGTCGCACCACGTTGTCCGGTGAGGGCTTGCAGCACCAGGACGGCCACAGCCTCGTTCTCGCATCGACGGTGCCGGCCTGCCAGGCGTACGACCCGGCGTTCGCGTACGAGGTGGCGGCCATCATCAAGCACGGTCTGCGGCGCATGTACGGCGGCGAGGCCGGTCCGAATGGCGAGACTGATCCCGACGTCTTCTACTACCTCACTCTGTACAACGAGAACTACGCGATGCCGGCACGCGCGGCGCAGGTGTCCGACCTCGACATCGTGCAGGGCTTGTACAAGTGGCAGGACGCACCCGCGGGCACCGCGCATCGCGCGACGGTTCTGTTCAGCGGCGCCGCCCATTCGGCCGCCCGCGCAGCGGTCGACGAGTTGGCGCAGAACTGGAACGTGGGTATCGAGTTGTGGTCGGCCACGTCGTACAAGGTTCTGCGCGAGGAGGCCCTCGCCGTCGAGCGCTGGAACCGTCTGCACACTCCGCAGGTCGAGCGCACACCGCTGGTGGCCGAGCTGTTGGGTGATTCGCAGGGTCCGATCGTCGCGGTGAGCGACTTCATGAAGATCGTGCCCGAGCAGATCGCGCGGTTCGTGCCCGATCGCACGTTTGTTCCGCTCGGAACCGACGGCATGGGTCGTAGCGACACGCGCGAGGCGCTGCGCCGCCACTTCGAGACCGACATGCCCAACGTGGTGGTGGCGGTGTTGAGCGGACTGGTGAAGGACGGCGTGCTCGCGCAGTCGGTGGTGAAAGAGGCGATCGAGAAGTACGGTCTCGATCCCGACCGCCCCGACCCCTACCTCGTCTGACGAGCAGGCTGACCCATCCCCTCTTGGGCGCGAAACCGTGCCATTTCTGGCATGTCTGACGCCCAACCCACGGGCCAGCGCTCACCATGGGCGTCAAAGGTGCCAGAAATGGCACGGTTTCGCGCCCAATGGTCAAAGGAGGGCGTCGATCGCGGAGCGGAAGCGCTCGATCGAGAACTCACGTGCCCTTGCGACCGCCGACTCGCTCATCACCCGTCGCTTCTCGCCGTCGTTCATCAACTCGATCGTGCGATCGGCCAACTCGTCCAACGAGCGCCAGTGATACCCGTCCACTCCGTGACGCACGATCTCGGCCGGCCCGGCCTCGCCGAACACCACGGGGACCGCACCAGCCAGCATGGCTTCCACCACCGCGATACCGAAGTGCTCGAAGCGTTCGGGATGACGGTGCACGTCCTCGCCGAAACCGGTTCCGTGCCAGTAGATCGACGCCGAACGCAGAGTGTCTTCCACCACCGAACGCGGCTTGTTGATCAACACGTCCACCGGCAGATTCACCGCGGCTCGTCGCACGCTCAGGGTGTACTCACGGCTCGCAGCGTCGGCACCACCCACCAACGCCAACCGCCACGTCTCCGAGCCCACGTTCGTCCGGCCGGCCTGGTGCAGGCGTGTGTATGCCTCGAGCATGTCGCGCTGCTTCTTGCAGTGCCCGAGCGACGGATCGAAGAACCGACCCAGCGACGCGATGAGAGGGCCCTTGTCGGCGTTCGGAACGTCGCTCACGACCGGACGAACGGCTGGGTAAACCACGTCGCCCGACGCACCCCAAAGCTCGCGTACCCATCGGGCGGTGTACTCGGAATTGGCGAGGAATCGCGTGTACGACTCGACCCACGACAGATCGCGGCGGCGCTTTTCTAATCCCCGTTTGATTCGATGTAACGTGTCGTCACCATCCCAGCCCTTCACGAAGGGAGTGACGCACCGAAGGCCAACCCGAGACACCGATGACCGGACACGATCACGGGGTGTCGGTGGAGGTTCTGGGAAATGCACGTAATACAGTCCGACTCGCGAGCGATTGCGGGCGTTGCTGCGGTACGTCCCGTTCACGAAAACATCGAAATCTTCGCTCGCTTCGCTTGCCTCGTCATCGCCCATCACGGAGACATGGCGACAGTTGGACAAGTCGACGCCCAATCGCAGACGACCGGCTTCGACATCGGGCGCCACCGGACCGAGCAGCGTCACGTCGTGAGAGCGGGCAAGATGCTCGGCGAAACCACCACTCACCTGCTCGCCCCCACCGTAGGTGTGCCAGTACAGGTTGTAGATCGCGACACGGCTCACTTCGACACCTGCCACCGAATCAATGAGCGACGACTCACTCGTCGATCCATCATCACCCGATCGCGGATCATTCCCGGCAACAACGACACGTACGAGAAGAACACGCGCCGCCGATGGGCGGCCTCGATCCGAACAGGGATTCGAAGAGCGAGCGGTCGCAGGAGAAGATCGCGAACATTGCAGATGATCATGCGTCGCAGCTCGCCCAGTCCGGCACGTACAGCCAGTCCGACCGGGGCACACTTCGCGAGAACGAGCAACCGATTGCGCTCGGTATGGAATCGAAACACAGGGGAACCCACTCCGCTCGACTGCGCGTGGCGATGCCGAACCACAGCTGCCGGTTCGTACACGTATCGCCAACCCTGGAGTCGTCCGCGCCATGAGAGGTCGGTGTCCTCGTAGTAAAGGAACAAGCGCTCGTCGAAAACACCGACAGAGTCGAGATAGCCACACCTCAGAAGTACGGCGCCGCCGCACCACGCGAAGACCTCCGCCGGCGAGTCGTACTGCCCTCGATCACGCTCGAGAAAACCGCGATCGCCGCCGAAACCGCCGGCGAACAGATTGGAGCCCACATTGTTGATCACATCGAAAGTCGTCGCCGGAAGATCGACTCGCACCCAGGTCGGGTCACTCGACAGATCGAAGGAATTCTCGACTCCATCGCCATGAAATCTCACCCTGGACGGGTGGGACGACGAAAGTCGAAGTTCGAGGCTTCGAGCAGCAGAACCTTCCACGACCCTCACTCGAATCGACCCTCGGCCCTTCGTCCACCGGCTCATCTCAGCGCCTTCATTCGACATGAAGCCGGTCGGGCCGAAAACGCCCTCATCGAACACGACCCGGTCGTCATCCCGGATGCCGTCGACCCGAAGGCCGGTGATTCTCATGAAGTCAGCCGTTTCCGGCTTCGCCTCGTGCGGATGAACCTCGAATTCGAGACCGTTCACTCGATCGGCGAACAGCATCTTGGCGGAAGAGGCTCCGATATCGGGAGCGGCTTCGATGGCCCGGTGCAACTCCCGGAGCCAACTTCGCTGCACCGTCGCGTCGTTGTTGACCAGAGCCACGAAGGCCGGCTCGGAGCCCGCGACGACCGGGGCCGTGATCCCCAGGTTGCAACCGCCCGCAAAGCCCAAGTTGGCCAACGGCTCGAGGATGCGGACTTCAGGAAATCGACGGGCGACTTGTTCGACGACGTCGTCCAGAGACCCGTTGTCGACGAGAACGATCTCCAACTTTTCGGAGGGCCAATCCGTTCCGAGCAAAGATTGAAGGCAATCGATCGTCATGTCTCCGCCGTCGAAGTTGATCACGACGACACGAATGCGGGGGACTTCGGTCATCTTCCGATCATTTCGGCACGAACGATCGAACCGCGCTCATGGCTCTCGTGGGTCCGAAGCCAGATCTCGAGGACTTCGGCGACGTCCGCAAAAGTCCACCTCGACGCCACCTCACGTGCCGATCGCGAACTCGCCACCCATTCGTCGTCGTCGTCGAGAAGACCCCCCACCGACTCAACGACCAACTGGGCGGCAGTTTCGTCCTCGAGGCCGGTGGTGTCCGCGAATCGGAGACCCGAGCCAACCGACTCCTCCGCGATGTTCGTGACGACGGGCAGACCTCGCGCCAGAAGGTCGTTGACCGCCGCCGATCTCTGGCCTGTCGAGTCAGCCCTGAGCTGTATGCCCACGCGAGACGCCAGGATTTCGTGATGCAGTCGCTCTTCGCTCAGTTGTCCCAGAATGGATATGCGCTCCGACACCCCGAGTTCTCGTGCAGTCGCCCGAAGGCCGTCGACCGCACGAGGCACGGTGGGTCCGATGAAGACGACATCGACGGCAGCCAACCGAGCAACATGGGCGAGGACTTCCAGTCGCTTGTTGGTCCCCAACCATCCGATCGACACCACTCGGCGAATGGGTTTCGTCACCACTCCGGGCACATCGGGAAACGCGAGAGGCAGAACGAGAACCGGGGGGCAGTCCACGGAACTGGACACGACGCGTTCAGCAGCGGCAACCGAACTCACCACCACCGACCTGGCCTTGGCCAACACTGCGCGAAGAAGCGGTATGCCGCGAACTTGGAAGTCTTCAGGCGCCAAGGAGTGGAAATCCGCACCGAGTTCCGAACGCCGCTCGATGAAGGCCTTGCCCCACTCGGATGAACTCGAGTGGGCGACGGCATGCAAATAGCAGCCGGCCAAAGAGGCCTCATGCAACCAGAGGTGGGTGGGAAAGCTCTCGGCAACGAACGCCGTGGACAGGTGATGCGAGGAACTTCCCAATGCACACACCACATGGTCGAATTCGTAATCGTGTCGGTACCGGCCGATCGCGGAAGCCATCCACTTCCCCGAGCCGGGTCGATCACTCGTACCCGAGAGGTCGACGAACAACTCGATATCGGCGGTCGCCCGCGCGACGAGATCGTCCACGACGTTCGCGGTGTAGGAGCCGATGGCAGAGGGCGACGTCCTCGGGGGCGCACAGATCGCAACCTTCGATCGAATCGCGCGTCGGCGTGCGATGTCGACGTGCGACGAGAAGTGATCGAGTGCGTGGAGGGTCCGTTGACCGGTCCGTAGCCAGGTCCACTCGTGACGAGCCCGCCCTGCCGCCTCGAGAAGACGTGTTCGGTGAGCCTCGTCATGGATTCCCCATTCGATCGCTCGTGCGATCGAACGGACGTCGTACGGGCTGAAGAGCGCTTCCTCCGACCCGATCACCTCGGGCAAGGACGACGTGTCGGAGCAGATCACCGGGCAACCAACGGCGGCTGCTTCCGCCACGGGAAGTCCGAAGCCCTCCTCCAGCGAGGGGAAGACGGCAAGAGTCGCAGCCCGGTGGAGAAGAACGAGTTCCTCATCGGAGACCGAGTCGGTGAACACCACGTCGCGGCCGAGAGCAAGACCGCTCTCGTTCACCGTCTCGGCCCAGCGAGCGAGAACGGAGGAACCCACCGCGCAGGCGACGACCAACTGGCAATTCCGACGACTGCGCTCCCCCAGCAAGGACCAAGCGCGGATGAGCGCCTCGGTGTTCTTCCTCTGATCTCCCCCGGTCACCGCGACCACCAGCCGTCGGCGGCGACTCACTCCGAGCTCGACCAGCCTCCGCAATCCGGGCCAAGGATCATCCTTCGACGGCGTGAACACCTCGCCCACTCCCGCTCCAATCGAAACGACGCGGTTCATCGGCACACCGAGTTCACGACATGCGGTCTCCGCGGTGAACGAACTGATCGCGAGTAGACCGTCCAATGACCGTGCAAGCATCGTGCGGACCGCGGAGAGCTGTCGCGACTGCGGGTGGTTCAAGTATCTCGATGGGAAACGTTCGGGAATGACGTCGTACATCACGGCCGCGACGGGCAACCGAGCTTCCGACACCGCACGGGGAACCGGATCGAGCGTCATCGGATGGAGCATCAGTTGGGTGGCGATGTACCACGCATCCCGATCGACGACTTCCCGCACCAACTCCGGCTTCCAAGGGCGAACGTCGATGCCCGGAACGGTCGCGATCACGAGGTCGCATTCGGCCCTCGACGAACATGCAGCCACCACGTCGGCACCGGCCGCCGAGAGGCCGGAGATGAGCCCGGCCGTGTAGCGACCGATTCCGCGTTGCCCTGCAGTCGGATGGTTGATCGGGCGGGCGTCGATCAGAATGCGGCGACGTTCACCGAGAGAGGGCACGGTTCAGTCCCGGGCGTTTCCATCGAGACGATCCTCCAACTCGAAAAGGCGCCGTTCGATGAGCTGAGCCACCCCGACCGCGGTTTCGGCGTCGAGCCGGAGGCGCTCGGCGTAACCCATGAACAGCGGCAGGGACTCCCCCGCCCCGTGGCGAATCTCGTGGTTGAGGTCCTGAACGATCCGGTCGACCGTCTCCATGCGCGACTGAACGTCGACGAGCAAGGTCCGGATCTCGTCGACATCCCGGCGAATCTGTCGTCGAGAGTGGCGAAGAACCCGACGGGCGACGGACCTGATTCGGCTCACGTCCCGAGCCTAATCGCCCCCGTTGCCGGTGGAGCCGACACGTCGTCTCTTGGCGATGCGCGCCTTGAGGCACAGAGCGATCATGGAGAGACCGAGTCTCATGGCCACCCAACGATTACCCGTCACCGAACTGCGCCCGACACGTGCTTGGTAATGAACCGGGATCTGAACCATGGGTATGCGCATGGCGGCCGCTGACAACATCATCTCGAAGCCGAAGTCGGAGCCGACGCTCCGAAAGCTCGGTGACATCGTGTCGATCGCTTTCCGACTGACCACCCGGAAAGTGCATCCCACGTCCGAGAGGGACACGGTGTCGAACAAGATCTCGGTCAACTTCGCGACAGCCCAGTTTCCGTAGCGAAGGAAACGGCCCATGTTCGCGCCCGAGAAGATGAATGTCTGCACCGTTCTCGAACCGAAGACGATGTCGACATCGGCGGCATAGGAAAGGAGCTTGAGAAGATCGCTGGGAACGAACGTCCCGTCGGGCTCGCACACGCAGACGAGATCGAATCGAGCCGTCTCGGCGAAACCACGTCGTATGGCTGCTCCATAACCCTGCAGTGTCTCGTGAACCTCGATCGCCGACGTCGTCGCCACCCGCGCCGGTGTGTCCGGATGAGCATTGTTGTTGACGACCAGAATACGGTCGACCACACCGAGCTCCTCGAACTGCTCGATGCATTCGCGAATGGAAAGGTGCTCGTTGTACGTGGGGAGCACAACGGCGAGCGACAGTCCATTCCACACGATCGACTCCCTTCAGTCCGTGGCGATGGGAAGATACACGACCGCTGCGCCGACTTCGACGCGACGATAGGAATCGACCGGTGATCTGAGCACCTCGGTCTGCTCGTCACCAACGGCGAACACGTATGCCACCTCGGCGTCAGGAGTCCCCGTGACGATCGTCTGACTGTCGATGACGCGCACGGCGAACGGTGTGCCGGTAACTGCTCCACGAATCTGGCGACCGCTCAGGTACTCGACCGGAAGCACCCACCAGAAACTCCCCGACACCTTGTCGACTCCGGCGCTCTCCAGCACTTCGATCACCTCCTCGACGTCGGAGTTGGGATCTCCGATGCGCGATCCCGCATTCGAACCGAGCCACGGAACGATGAGCAGCACGACCCACAGAAGAATGGCGGCTGACGAGGTTGGGACCCATCGATCAGATCCGAAGATTAGGCCGAGGCCGACGGCGAACGCGATCACGATGAAGGGAAACGGAATGATCCCGTACCGACCGTCGGCGACGAAGGCCAGATTGCTGAACAAGGCCATGATGGGCCAGCAAGCGACGAGGGGCGCGGCAAGAACTCTCCCACCCGGTGAATGCGCCCACAGATGCCGGAATCCCACGATCACCGAGGCAAGAAGTGAAACCCCGACGAGCGCAGTGATCGGCCAGGGAAGTACCCAACTACCGTCACCGTCGCGAAGTCCGAAGGACCTGGGGAGAAGGCCACCGAACAGGCCGAACAGACGCTCGATGTATCCGATGTCGGTCGGAGTCGGCTGGGTGAAGGAAGCCCACTCGTTTCGAGCATTCCAGGCCAGGAACGGGATGTTGATCGCGACCGCGCCCAACAAAGCCGGCGACATCCACGACCGCAATCGACGACGGTGAATCCATGCGGGCACGAGAACCATCGGCAGAGCCGTCGCCGCATACATGGGATGGATGTACAAGACCAGACCACTGCAGAGCCCGAGAAGAACCGAAGTCGGGATTCGTGGCTCTTTTTCCTCGGCCGAACGTCGTGCGAGAACGGCGACCGACATGGTCACGAGGAGTCCGAGACCGTATCCCTCGTAGCCCCGTGTGGACAGGACGAGTAGTGAACCCGGTGCGAGCCAACAGACAATCGCCGCCAGAATGCCCTCTCGCGGCCCGGCGATCCGTGAAGCAAGAGTGCCGACGACAACCGACGCAGCGAGCCACCAGAACGCTGTCAGCCATTTCAGCACCAGCACACTCGCACCAAACAACGCGATGATCGGTGCGAGAAGGTAACTGTCGAGCACGGCCGTATACGCCTGGCCTTCGATCACGATCGGGCGATCACCGTCGAGAATGCGAAACGCCTGCAGCCCGGTGTACGCCTCGTCGGCACTCAGTTGGCCAAGGGAGGTCCCGAGAATCCACCACCTCAGCCCAAAACCGATCGCAAGAGCAACACCGACCGTGAGCAGGAACGAACCACTTCGATGGGTGAACGCTCGCTTCACGGTTCGACGAGCAGTTCGAGGCCACTCGGACACCACTGTCGTCGCCACGCCTCGACCATCGGATAGACATCACAATGAACGGTCATCCTTGCGGTGGGATGTTCGAAGGCCCATCGGCCGGCCTCCGCCACCCGACGTTCTGCCTCGGCAACACCGATTCCGCGCGGCACGACCTCGAGCCGACGATCGGAACAGAAATGGTCACGGACCCGCTCCACTCCCTCATCCTCGGATCGCCGATCGGGCTGCGACCGAAGTTCGTCCGCCTGACGATGCCGGAAGATCTCCCGCGAACTCATCGCGATCCCGACTCGGTCCGGTTTCGGCAGCGCATGGTCGTGGACCACGGGGCGCTTGGTCACCAACCTGGTACGACCACCCGAGCGACGCGCTCGGAACGCGAAATCGACATCTTCGAAGTAAGCCGGGTGGTACTCGGTGCAGAACCCGCCGAGTCCGAGGAAGTCGTCGCGGCGGACGAGCCAACAAGCAGCGGACGCATAGTCCACGTCACGCGAGAACATGATTCGATCGTAGGGAGCCGCGAAACCGGAACCGCCCCACGGCTCACTGCCTCCGTCGCTATACATGATCTGGCCGGCCTCGTCGATCTCGCCGCCCGGAGTCAGCAGGGGCGGGGCGGCGATGGTGACGGTCGGGTCGCCGAGTGCCTCTTCGAGAGGATCCAACCAACCCTCGGTCAGGATCAGGTCGGGATTCAGAAACGCGACGAGCGTGCAGTCGACCTCCGACACCGCGAGGTTGTTGGCCCCGGCGAAGCCTTTGTTCTCGTGAAGAACGACATGGTGGACCCAGGGGAACCGTGCAACGACATCGGCCGCCGACTCTCCGGCCGCATCCGGCTGGCTCGCGACAACGACGTCGACGTTCCGATCGGCGACCGTGCGATGCAGAGACTCCAGCATCGGAGCGAGTGTCGGCGTGGGTCCGTACGTGACAGTCACGCAGGCAACTCGCGGGATCGTCACCGACCCTCTTCCCGGGGGTCGAGCACGACAGTCCAGCGAGAAGGGATGTCGACGAGAGCGATGTCGTTGGATCGGTACTGCCTCACTTCGAAGCGAACTTTCTTCTCCCAATGGTCGTACGGGTGCATCTCGGTCCAGTCGGTCACTGCCAAGGTGAGTTCGTACGTGCCTTCGAGAAGAGGCAGGGAGTCGATCGACAGCTCGACGTGAGCCGGACCGTTCACCAGTGGGATTTGCTGATTGGCCCTTCGAGTCGACGTCCCCCAGACTGGTTGGCCGGTCAGGGTGTCGACACGCATGTTGAGCACCACGTCGCGAAGGGGAACGTGAGTCGTGAAGTCGATCTTCACGCGAAACGGATCGAGCGTTCGGAAGATCACCGTTTCGATGCCATCGGCGTCGACGAGCCTGACTCCATCGATCGTCGCTTCTCGGCTGCCCCAACGTGAACCGATTTCTCCCTCGACGGTCATGGCCTGACGGCTCTCGCCCGAGTACTCGGAGATCACCTCACGGGCCGGCCCAATCCGACGTATGTCGCCCTTTTCGATCCAGGCAACCGTCTCGCACAGTTGCTCGACCTGGGACAGACCGTGACTGACGAATACGATCGTTCGCCCTTCTCGTCTGAACTTCTCGATCTTCTCGGCGCATTTGCGTTGGAACCCCTCGTCGCCCACCGAGAGCACCTCGTCGATCAGGAGGATTTCGGGATCGACGTGGGCCGCCACAGCGAACCCGAGGCGCACGAACATCCCTGAGGAGTAATTCTTGACCGGCGTGTCGATGAAGGCTTCGATACCGGAGAAGTCGACGATGGCGTCGAATCTCTCCTCGATTTCCTTCTTCGTGAGACCGAGAATCGCGCCGTTGAGAAAGACGTTCTCTCGTCCCGTCAGTTCGGGGTGGAAACCCGCACCGAGTTCGAGAAGGGCCGACACGCGACCCTCGATCGAAACGGAACCACGATCGGGGAACAAGATTCCGGTCAAACACTTCAGCAGCGTGCTCTTTCCCGAGCCATTCGAACCGATCACCCCGAAGGTCGATCCGTGGGGAACCTCGAACGAGACCCCCTTCAATGCCCAGAATTCCTCGAAGCGGGCTCGCCGTCCACGAAGAACGGCCGCCTTCAGGAACTGATTCTTCTCGTGATAGAGGCGAAAACTCTTCCAGAGATCTCGGACGACGACTGCCTGGCTCATGTCCCCGTCAGTCTTGCCGATCGCCACTAGGTTTGATGGGCATGAACCCGGTCGCCAGCGTGTTCGCATCCCGTGAACTGCTCTGGAACCTCACCCTGCGAGAACTCCGCACCAAGTATCGGCGTTCGTTCCTCGGGTGGACCTGGTCGATGCTCAACCCTCTGGCCAACGTGGCCATCTATTTCTTCGTATTCGGCGTTCTCTTCGACGCCGAGGCTCCCCGAGGGGTCAACAGCGGAATCCACGGTTTCGCCTGGTTTCTCTTGTGCGCGCTGCTGCCCTGGAATTACTGGGCGCTGATCAACAACAGTGGACTCGGTGCCATCTCGGCCAACGCTGGGCTGGTTCGCCGAGTCGCGTTTCCCCGAGAAGTCCTCGTCTTCTCGACGGTGCTTCACGCGACGGTCCAATTCGCCATCGAACTCGGGCTGTTGTGCGTCATTCTGTTGTTCGTCGGCAGCCCGTTCCTTCCCTGGCTGCCCATCGTCCTCGTGACCGTGGTCCTGCTCGGAATCTTCGCTTCGGGCTTCGCTCTGGCCCTCAGCGCTCTTTCGGTCTACTTCAAGGACCTGGCCTACCTGTGGGGAATCGTGCTCCAAGTGTGGTTCTTCGCGACACCGATCGTCTACAACCCGGATCTCATCGACGAGCAGGCACCGTCGTCGATTCGTCCGGTACTCGACAACAATCCGATGAAATTGGTCGTCGAAATCTTTCGTGACTGCCTGTATCACGCACAGGCGCCGAAGTGGGACAGCCTCGGGATCTTCGCGATCTGGGCCTTCGCGAGTCTGGGCGCCGGCTGGTGGGCCTTCCGGCATCTCGACCGGCGGCTCGCCGAGGAAGTCTGATCACGCACCGTCGGCAAATCGCACCAGACGGCGCATCGACCAAGCAACCCACGCGCTCATCGCCGCGATCAGAAAGAGGGCGACGACGTTCGACATCATGGGTGGCTGCCACGAGGAATCGGATGCGAACCGCCAGGTTCCCCTGAAGCCCACGGCGTAGCGCCTCAGGTTCTGGATCAGAGACCAGATGTGGACGAGGCCCCACAGCACCATCACGATCACGGCGAGTCGTTGACCCATGCGGGGACCCAGATCCGATGAGTGAACCGCGAAGGCCGACACCACGGCCACGATCACCCAGATCGGCAACAGGTAACGACCCTGGAAGTACGGGTACAGGAAGAACCCGAACGCGACCGGGGTGGTGAGCAGCGCGATCAAGGAAACGACCTCGGCGACCACGAGGTTGCGACGACCACCGCTGAGACCGACCAGGATGACTGCGAGGCTGAGACCCGACAACACGGCCGTGGCTTCCTGCCCGATGAACGTGTCGATCCACCCGAACGTTCCGAACATCTGATCGAGATAAATGCGCATCACTTCGAGCCCCTGCCACCGGGAACCGTTGCCACCCACTTCTCCTCGGGTGAAGAAGCGGTGGACGATCGGGCCCACCCAATAGGCGACGATCATCACGAGGCCGGCGACGCCGAGCAAAGCGGTCGACTTCCCGCGAGTCGACCATCTTCGCGGATCGAGTCGGCGAAAGAATGCCGTCAAACCTCGATCAGCCAGGGCGATTGGAGCCAAGGCCACGGTGAGGATTACGACCCACAGAACACTGTCGCGTCGCACGAGCAGGAGTCCGCACACCCCGAGCCCGACCGCCCACAACGGCCCCGCCGATCGATCACGATGGATGCTACGAGCGACGACTCCCCCGACGGTGAGTGCCGAGAACGCCACGGTGATGCCCGAGGGATTCACCGTCGACGTGACGAAAACAGCCATCGGCGTGAGCGCGATGACGAACCCCGCCAATGGCCACCGACCTCCACCACGTCGGATCATCAATGCGCCGGCCCACGCGAGGAGCGACGAGCACACGACGGCCATCCACAGCCGCATGACATAGGCGCCTCCCAACCCGCTCGCGAACAAAGCGGGAACCGCTGCCACTGCATGGAACAGGGGCGGATAATCGCGCGTCTTGGTATTCACTTCCGTGCCATTGGCGCCCCAATCGAGGTCGGCGCAATCGGCCGTGACATTCGCATCGAATCGATAGCAATCGGCGCCGTTCATCGGCAGTCCGTCCGTTTCGTAGGGTGCCGAAAAGTCGAACCGCGAGAATCCCTGCGCCCTCGCGATATGAGTGGGTTCGTCGGGGGAAGCGAACATCGGATTGGTGAGGGCCCACACGAAAGAAAGCGGGAGGAGGACCGCCATCAGGTTCAACCACACCCGGCGCACGATGCGACCCTAGTCAGTGACGGCCAAATCGGGCGGCGATGATCGGCGCGCCGAGGAGATCTCGACGACGACCGCAACCAGGACGAACCACACGAACCGGTTCGCGGCGATGTTGGTCTCGCCGACGTTGGCGACCAGGAAGAAGACGAATGAGCCCGTCCACCAAGGCGCCCGCGCGTCGTCGAGATGCCCCACGATCTCGCGACCGACAGCACCCAAGAACCATGCGAGTGCCGCGACGCCCAACAAACCAGCACCGAAAAGGACTTCGAGGTAGCCGTTGTGAGCTTCCCAGTGGTTGAACCCGATGACCCGCAGGCCCGCCCTCACTTCGGGATCGAACCAGCCCGCGAAGAACCCGAATCCGAGGGCTGGCCGCCGGTACCAGGCCTCGATGATCACGTCCCACGTATCGGTCCGGCCCGTGAGGGTCGGTTCACGCCCGATCCAACGAGTGACCGTGCCCCGAGCGGCCACCAAGGCCAGCACACCGAGAACGGCCACCATGGGCGCAATGCCGATCACACGTCGAAGTCGGCCGGTCGAGCGTTGGCGCACCACGACCCACGCCGAGGCGAAGATTCCCGAAACCGCCGCGACCATGCCCGTGGCCGAACCGGTTCGCCACCACACGACGAGAGCAGAGGCTCCGATGAGTGCCGCGACGAACGCCGCTCGGTGGTCACGTCTTCTCTGCAACGACCACACGATCGCGGCGAACAAAGTCGAACACGCGACCATCCCGAGTGCGTTTCGGTTGAAGAAGACCCCGGTCATCCGTCCGCGTCCGTCGGTGGACCATTCCCAGCCGAGAGCGACGGCGACAACGCTGACTGCCGTCGCAACCGTTCCGGCGATCAGGAGTGCTCGATGGGACTCTCCTTCGTCGAGGCCCGACACCAGTACGTAGACAGCCGCCGTCCCGGCGACCAATTGAAGCGACTGGCCGAGAGTCCGGCCTGCTTCGATCGACCAGAGCGACGAAGCCACCAGAACGATCAGCAGAGCAACGAGAGGAATGAGAGGAATGAGAGGAATGAGAGTTCGCCGACTCATGGGTGGTCGAAGAGCACGAAAGCCGAGCGCCGTCGCAGCCGCGTAGATCACGAAGAAGGCGACTTGCGTGGGACGATCATCGAGAAAACTTCCACCGACCGGACCGAACTGGATTCTGAGTCGGTAGAGAGCTCCGCGCATCCCGACGAGGAAAACCAGGACCAACGCGATTCGGGCCGACAACTGCGGACGGGAGGCCGACCGAATCACGGATCTGGTCTATCGCAGTCGACGCCGAGCGACCGTCACCGCGGCGGCCGCGCGAGGACTCGTAGTACCGTGACATCTCGGTGACTGCATCGTCGAGACAACCGATCGAGGGGCCCCTCCGGGTCGTCGCCCGTTTCGCGCCCGGTCTCGTCCCGCTGTGGCGTCGAGGCTTCCGCGTGCTCTTCGTCCTCGACGCCGTCTCGCTGTACGCCCTGATGGTTCTCATCAATCTCGTCCGCTTCGGAACCGCTTGGCCCACGTACCCCCTGTCCCACTACTGGATCGGCTTCGGGATCGCCACCTCCATCCACCTGGTCGTCGGATACTTCACCGGCCTCTACGAGCGGGAACCCCGACTCGGCCAGCGCCCGTGGTTGCCACGGGTGGTCCTGGCAACGGCAATCGGCATCGGTGTCGACGGCTTGGCCTTCGTGGTCCTCGATCGCTACTTGATGCCCCGCATCAACCTCGCGGTGCTGTTCGCCACGGGAAGCCTCGCCATCGTTCTCAATCGACATCTGAGTCGCCGCTTCGGTCTCAGGTGGCAGGGTCCGCCGCGAGTCGTGCTCGTCGGCTCCGGCGATTCGGTCGGAACCGTCGTCGAACAACTCGGCCACAGCGATCGTGCGGCGGTGGTGGTCGCGTCGCTCGACTCGACCGTCGGCCTCATCGACGAGGTTCGTCGAACTCAAGCGACAGACGTCCTCCTTCTCGACGTGGGGGCGTTCGGAAAAGTGTTCCCCGAACCTCTCGCGACTCTCGAGAGCGAAGGTGTCGGCTTTCTTCAAAGGGTCGGCCCTCAGGAAACGTTGCTCGGTCTGCAGGCGGTCCGCAACGTCGGGGGCATGCCGTTCGTGCGGCTGCGGGTTCACGCACTCCCATCGCACAAGGCCAAACTCAAGCGAGGGTTCGATCTGGCTGTCGTGCTCGCATTGGCGCCCCTGATCATGCTTTCTCTCGCCACAGCAGCCGGATACGTGCTCGTTCGTTCCGGTCGGCCGGTTCTGTATCGGCAGTCGCGAGTCGGGCGAAGCGGCCGCGAGTTCACGCTCTTGAAGTTCCGAACGATGGTGGTCGACGCCGAGAAGAGTGGTGCGGTTTTGGCCACCACGGATGATCCCCGTGTGGTTCCCGCCCTCAAGTGGATGCGGTCCACGCGAGCGGACGAGCTGCCACAACTATGGAACGTTCTCATCGGCGACATGTCGCTCGTCGGACCTCGACCCGAACGCGCCGAACTCATTCGCCCGATCGCCGAGTCGGTTCCCGGTTACGAGCGCCGTCACGAAATGCGACCGGGTCTCACGGGCCTCGCGCAGGTGGAGGGCCGCTACCACACCGACGCTGCCTTCAAGGTCGGGCACGACCTCCAGTACCTCGTGAACTGGTCGCTCGCGCTCGATGTGCAGATCCTGCTGCGAACGATCTGGGTGGTGCTCACCCGCCGTGTCTGAGATCCCCTGGCCGTCGGTCTCGGTCGTCATGCCGGTCCTCGACGAGGAGAACCATTTGCGCGGAGCCGTCGAGTCGGTTCTCGACCAGGACTACCCGGGCACCATTCAGGTGTGCCTGGCTCTCGGGCCATCATGCGACGACACCGATCGAATCGCCCACGAACTGGCGCGCGACGACCGTCGTGTGAGTACCGTCCCCAATCCGAGTGGTGGTCGTTGCACGGGTCTGAACGCCGCGATTCGGGCGACGACTGGTTCCGTGGTTGTCAGGGTCGATGCACATTCGATTGTTCCGCCCGGCTACATCACCCGTGCGGTGGAAACCCTCGTTCGAACCGGCGCAGCCAACGTGGGAGGAGTTCAACAGGCGGTTGGTGACGCACCCTTCACTCGAGCGGTCGCCCGGGCCCTCGCGTCGCCGTTCGGCATGGGCGGTGCGCGCTTCCACACAGGAGGCGAGGAGGGCCCTGTCGACACCGTGTTCCTCGGTGTGTTCCGACGCGACGCTCTCGAAGCCGTCGGCTCGTTCGACGAATCACTCATCGGCAACGAGGACTTCGAGCTCAATTTCCGACTTCGCAAGAGCGGACGCATCGTGTGGTTCGACCCCGCTCTTCGAGTCGACTACACCCCCCGCTCATCGTTCACGGCACTGGCTCGCCAGTTCTTCTCGTACGGAAAGTGGAAACGCGACGTGCTTCGGAAGCACCCTTCATCGTTGCGGCTTCGTCAGGTGATTCCGCTCGCCGTCCTGGTCGCCGTCGCCGCTTCGCTGGTCGTGGCGGTGTGGGCTCCGGCCGTGTTGATCGTTCCGGGCATCTACATCGCCTCGCTGGTCGTCGTCTCGACGTTCACGGGGCACGGCATCGCCGAACGGACTCGCTTGTTGGCCATCTTCCCCACGATGCACTTATCCTGGGCCTTGGGAATGCTGTTGGGAGGAAGGCTCGGGCGCTCACCGTCGACTCGGTAACCTCGTCACCGCATGTCCGAGCGACCCGTCGACGATTCGCTCACGACCGGGCGAGCCTTGCGGCGGATCCTTGGTCCGTACCGGGGCCGCATCACCATCGTTGCGCTCGGTTCGTTCGTGGCGGCCCTTCTCGAAGCGACCTTCCTCGTCATCGTCACGCGTGGGATCCTGGCTCTGGCCGATGGTCGATCGACCGTCGAACTCATCGGTGGGAGGAGTGCGAGCATCAGCCGAGCAGCGATGGTCGGCCTCCTTCTTCTGGCCGCGCGGCTCGTCTCGTCTCTCGTCGCCGCCCACCGGCAGAACAGCCTCGTCCAGTCATTGTCGTCCGACCTGCGACGCGATCTCGGACACGCCTTTCTGCACACCACCTGGCAGGTGCAGAACCAGCAACCGCGGGGTTTGTTGTCCCATGTGATCGTCCAGTTCCCGGCGACGATCGCCAGTCTCGCTTATCAGCTGATCGCCGCGCTCGCCGGGGGACTCGGCCTTCTGTCGCTCCTCGTCATCGCATTCGTGATCGAACCCTCCACCGCGGTTGTCGTCATCGGAGTCGTCTTCGCTCTCGCCGCGGCTTTGTGGCCGATTCGCCGAGCGGTTCGACGTCGCGCCACCGACGCCCAGCGCGAGCAAGTGAGGTTCGCGACCAAAGTCGCCGAGTTCGCCGACCTGAGCCTGGAGATCGCGGCGCTCGGTGTTCCGGCGGCCGCCGACACCCACCTCGATCGACTCATTGCCGATGAGTCGAGGTCTCAAAGAGCGATGGGCTTCTTTCGCGATCTGGTGGCTCCGACGTACACCACACTCGCCTACGTTGCAATCCTGCTCGCTCTCGTCGTCCTCGACGGAGGGTCGGCCAACGACCTGTCGAATACCGGCGCGGTTCTTCTCATCATGCTCCGTTCGCTCTCGTACGGACAGCAAATGCAGCACGGCGCGAGTGCACTCGGACAGATCGCCCCGGCGGCGCGCGAGCTGATCGGTCATCTCGACACGTTCGAAAGTGCGCGACACAGCCAAGGCACTCGACGCCTCGACCGTGTCGAACGAATCGAGTTGAGCGGCGTCTCGTTCATCTATCCCGGAGGACCACGTGTTCTCGACTACATCGACCTGGTGATCGAACGAGGTCAGGTCGTCGGTGTCGTGGGCCCTTCGGGTGCCGGAAAGACGACCCTTGTCCAGATTCTCCTCGGCCTCCTCGAACCGGCGGGTGGAAGCCACCGAGTCGACGGTGTCCCGCGAAGCGACATCGACGCGTCCTCGTGGTCGCGCCTGGTGACCTACGTCCCGCAGGACACACGATTGCTCGATGGCACGATCGCCGACAACGTCAGGTTCATGCGGACCGATGTGAGCGACGCCGACATCGTTCGGGCTCTGACGGCCGCCGGACTCCACCTCGACCCCGAGCGCTTCCCTCTCGGTGTCATGACCGACTTGGGTGCTGCCGCCCGACAGTTCTCGGGAGGACAGCGGCAACGACTGGCCATCGCTCGCGCCTTGGCCTCCGAACCGTCCTTGCTGATTCTCGACGAACCGACGTCCTCGCTCGACGCCGAATCGGAGGCCGCGATCACCGAGACCCTGAACCGCCTTCGGGGTGATGTCTCGGTTGTCGTCGTCACGCATCGCGAAGCGACCCTGGCCGCCTGCGACCGAGTGGTGTCGTTGGTCGACGGTCGGGTCACTCCCCGCTTCTGACGAAACCTTCGAGAGCCTCCACGAAGCGACGTCCATCGCTGTTCCAACTCGCGTTGTCGCGCACATATCTCCAACCGCGTTCGCCTTCGCTGCTTCGGTTCGAGCGGTTGGCCGCATAGTCGAACACGGCGGCGGCGACTTCATCGACCAGAGTCGCTCCCGTCCAAGATTTCGTCACCACTCCGGCCGCGGCGTCCTCGATCAACGCGGCGGCCTGCGGGAGCGGGGTGCTGATCGCAGGTACACCATGGGCGAGATACTCGATCACTTTCGTGGGGAGAGAAACCCGATAGTTGTCGGTGTCGCGGAGAAGGGAAAGGCCGGCGAGCGCTCCATCGAGCACCGTCAGAGCCACCGGGTTCGGCAACGGACCCAGCCACTCGATCGTTCCTCGGTCGTGGGCGTCCGCCAGGATCGATCGGCAGTCGTCATCGGCCTGGCCGACCACCACGACTCGGGGACCCCCCATCCGCGCGAGCTTCTCCCCCAGCGCCACGAGTTCCTGGGCTCCCCGGTCAACGGAGACTCGACCGATGTACACCACCCGCGGGTCGTCGTCGGGTGGTTCGACGGATTCGGGCGTCCAGGTCGAGTTGGGAACGACTGGCGCCGATGGGAATCGTTTCCGGTAGCCGCTCTCCGCGAGGAGGATTCGACAGCGGACACGGGCGTGGGCCTCGGCGATCCCGACGGTCGCCCTCACGATCGGGCGCAATCGGCGCGGGATCCACGCGGCTTCACCAGCCATGGCCTCGAAGTCCTCATGGACGTCCCACACGAAGAGTGCACCACGGCGTCGCATCGTCGTGACGATGGAGACGAGTTCGAGGTCATGGATCAGCACGACATCGGCCTCGGATCGCAACGAAAGAACGGCCCGCCGAGCCGCGCGCCAGGCTCCCATCCTCCGACGCCCCGAAGCGCGGGGCACGATTCGGCGTTCGAGCCCGAGCGGATCGAGTCGACGTGCATCGTCTCCCGGATCGGGGGCGACCAGAGTGACTCGGTGTCCGAGCCCGAGAAGGACCCGAGCCTGTCGATGGACGATCCGGGCATCATCACCCCGATGCGAGGTCGTGACCGCGACGACGTGCATCGTGGTCATAACCGCTCGACGTTCGACCCCCGCATGCGCCCCCGTGTGTCGAACACGAGAGGAGCGTGGCGAGCCAGAACGGCGAGATCGTAGGCCGAGTGGGCCTGGACGAGAATGGCCACGTCGCAGTCGTGAAGGGCCGAGTCGAGATCGGCAGCCATGGAGATCTCGACTCCGTCGACGTGGAATGAACGCACCATCGGATCGTGGGCCCGAACCGATGCCCCCCGCTTCAACAGACTTCGCACCAGATCGCGAGCCGGGGTCTCGCGATCGTCGGCGATGTCGGCCTTGTAGGTAACTCCCAGGATGAGGATCTGCGCACCCTGGATGGATCGACCGCGCGTCGTCAACATGTCGGCCACGCGCGAAGCGACGTAATCGGGCATCCGGTTGCTGATTTCCTGGGCCAATTCGACGAAGCGAAACTCGTGACCGAGCGAGCGCAGATGGCTGGAGAGATAGTTCGGGTCGATGGGTATGCAGTGTCCTCCGACCCCCGGCCCCGGATAGAAGGCGGCGAAGCCGAAGGGCTTGGTGCGGGCCGCGTCGATCGCCTCCCACAGGTCGATCCCGAGGTGGTGAGAGAAGACGGCCATCTCGTTGACGAGAGCGATGTTGACGTGGCGATAGGTGTTCTCCAGCAACTTGGCCATCTCGGCTTCACGCGTTCCGGAGACTCGGACGACGGTGTCGACGATTCGGCCGTAGAACCGAGCCGCTCGCTCGGTGCACGCCGGGGTGAATCCGCCGACGATCTTCGGAGTGTTGCGCAGACCCCAGACCGGGTTGCCGGGATCGATTCGCTCGGGGGAGAACGCCAAGTGGAAATCCAATCCGGCAATCGATCCGGACTCCTCCAGGATCGACCTGACGACGGTGTCGGTGGTCCCCGGATACGAGGTCGATTCGAGCACCACGAGCATCCCCGAATGCAGGTGATCACGAATCGTGGCCGACGCCGCGCGCACCGCGGTCAGGTCGGGCTCACGCTCGGCGTCCAGCGGGGTTGGCACGCAGATGACGACGACATCGGCATCGTCGAGGCACCCGGCATCGATGGTGGGGCGAAATCCGTGTCGGAGCGTCTCGGCGATCACTGCGTCCGGGACGTCGTCGACATGGCTCGATCCCTCGCGCAGACGATCGACCACCGACGGGTCGACGTCGAGCCCGGTGACCGCCAAACCCGCTCGGCAGGCCTCGACGACAAGAGGGAGACCGACGTAACCGAGCCCGATCACGACGACTCTGAGGTCGGACGTCGGGGAACTCGATCGGATCAGGTCGTTCGTCCGCGTCATCTCGCAACACACTACGAGAGTTCGATTTCGACTGGATGACTTCGATCAGTCACCCAGTCGACATCGAACTTCGGACGTCAGTCGAGCCCGCCCCTATGCGGGGAGGAATTTCGCCAACTGATTCTCGACGTTGTACGAGACGGCCGACGGACCGCCGAGAACGACGATCTTGCTCGGCTTCAGAGTGGCGAGAGCCAGTGCTACCGAACCCGGCAGCGTCCCGGTCGGCGGCACGACCACGACCGGTAGGCGCTTCGACGTGGCCAGAGCTCCACCGGCCAGGCCGTCGGCGAACACGGCACCCGTGGCGACGTAGATCGTCTGCCCAGGAGCAAAAGTTGCCGACAAAAGGGCCGCGACGTCGTAAGCGTTGCTGCCGGGAACATCCACGATCTCGGCCCGCGGGAGTAGTCGTCCGACCTGATCGGTGAGCGCCGAGGAGATCAGATTCGTGCCCCCCACCACGACGACCCGTGATGGCTTGAGGCGGGCCAACTCCGCGGTCACCGAACGGGGAAGTCTCGTCGAGGTTCCGGGGACGAGAAGGAGCGGAGCACCATCCCGTCCGGCAGCCGTCGCACTGGCGAGAGCGGAGGTCACGTCAAGACCCGAGCCGAGGTACACCGTTCCACCCGTCCGAGTTCCGGATCGTTGCGACAACTTGGCGGCGGTTTCGTAGCGATCGACACCAGCCACTCGCTCGACCGGGGTGCCAGGCAGCGCGTTCTGGATCGCTACCAAGACGGCTTCGGAGAGAGCGGCTTGCCCACCGACCACGACGACGCGTCTCGGACGAAGACGCTGCAACTCGGCCTTCGTGACTTGGGGAAGGACGGATGGCCGACTGAGTAGAACGGGACCACCTTGGCGTCCGGCCTGGACCCCTGCCGCCATCGCGTCGGGGTACTGCTCGCCCGTCACCACGTATGCCACCGCAACTCCCGGATCGAATCCGAGGCCAGAAACGGCAACTGCAGTGGCGTAGCGATCGGGGCCCGCGACACGTGTCGTCTTCAACGCCCCGATCGCAAAGGGAGAGAAGTGGTCGGTCTTGCCGCACACGAGTCCGGCAGCGGTGTCGAGGCGAACCGTGATATCGGTTCGAACCCCGTTCTTCCAATGGAAGAGACGCAACTGATCATCGGTAAGTCCGGCCGAGGCGACAGCCTGGCGGTTGTAGGGCACGCAGAGTTCCACCGACGAAAAGTCGGTGAGCGTGGTGGAAATCTCCAGCCAACCTCCGGGAAGCACGAATCCAGAAGCGTCCTCAGGAGGAGTTCCTGTCTTCGAGGTCACCGTCACGACCCCGGTGAGGCTTCTCGCACCGGAGATCTCGACCACGACATCACCCTCGGGGACGGAGACCTTCGCCTGGACCACACCCGGAGCAACCGGTTCGACCGTGCCGCTTCCCGGGGTGGGCGAACTCGGCGGACTCACCGGGGGCGTTGGAGGAGCGGGAGCTGTCGGTGTCACGGACGACGACGGCGTCGACTCCGACCCCGTCCCCGCCGCATTGATCGCCGCCACCTTGAACGTGTACGCCGTCCCGTTCGACAAACCAGTCACCGTGCACGACGTCGACGTCGACGAACCCGCCGACGTACACGACCCCGCACCAACCGCCCCATACGAACCACCCGACGACACCGTCACCACATAACCCGTGACCGCCGAACCACCATTGCCCGACGGCGCCGTCCACGACACCGTCACCGAAGCGTTCCCCGCAACCCCCGCGACACCCGTCGGCGCACTCGGTGTGGTGTAAGGAGTGGCTCCCGACGACACCGACGACCAATCGCTGTCACCCGCGGCATTCGTCGCCCTCACACGGAAGTAATACGTCGTCCCATTCGTCAACCCCGTCACATCGACCGGACCCGACGTCGTCGTACCACCCTCGAAAAACGTCCCCGACCCCGCCGAGAACGACCCATTCGTCGAATACTCCACGTCATAATCCGTGATCGCCGAACCACCAGTGCTGCCCGGCGCACCGAAACTCACCCGCACCGTCTGCGACGCCTGACGCGCCACCGACGTCACACTCGGCGCACCCGGCGTCGTATACGGAACAGCGCCCGACGACACCGACGACCAATCGCCGTTACCCGCGGCATTCGTGGCCCTCACACGGAAGTAATACGTCGTCCCATTCGTCAACCCCGTCACATCGATCGGACCCGACGTCGTCGTACCACCCTCGAACAACGTCCCCGACCCCGCCGAGAACGACCCATTCGTCGAATACTCGATGTCGTAATCCGTGATCGCCGAACCACCATTGCTGCCCGGCGCACCGAAACTCACCCGCACCGTCTGCGACGCCTGCCGCGCCACCGACGTCACACTCGGTGCACCCGGTGTCGTCCGTGGTGTCACCGACGACGACGGCGTCGACTCCGACCCCGTCCCCGCCGCATTGACCGCCGCCACCTTGAACGTGTACGCCGTCCCATTCGACAAACCAGTCACCGTGCACGACGTCGACGTCGACGAAACCGCCGACGCACACGACCCCGCACCCGCCGATGCATACGAACCATCCGACGACACCGTCACCACATAACCCGTCACCGCCGAACCACCATTACTGACCGGCGCCGTCCACGACACCGTCACCTGACCATCACCCGGCGTACCCGACACACCCGTCGGTTCATCGGGGGTCGTGTAAGGAGTGGCTCCCGACGACACCGACGACCAATCGCTGTCGCCCGCGGCATTCGTCGCCCTCACACGGAAGTAATACGTCGTCCCATTCGTCAACCCCGTCACATCGATCGGACCCGACGTCGTCGTACCATCCGAGAACAGAGTCCCCGTCCCCGCCGTGAACGACCCATTCGTCGAATACTCCACGTCATAATCCGTGATCGCCGAACCACCATCGCTGACCGGCGCACCGAAACTCACCCGCACCGTCTGCGACGCCTGACGCGCCACCGACGTCACACTCGGCGCACCCGGCGTCGTGAATGGGAAAGCACCGAGGGACACCGGAGACCAATCACCATCGCCCGCACCATTCGTCGCCCTCACACGGAAGTAATACGTCGTCCCGTTCAGAAGACCATCGACATCGAGCACCAGGCCCGGCCCAACACCACCCTCGAAAAATGTTCCCGACCCCGCCGCGAACGACCCATTCGTCGAATACTCGATGTCGTAATCCGTGATCGCCGAACCACCGTCATCAGGGGCCGTGATCGTCACGCGAATCTTTCCCGAATCCTCACGCGCCACCGACGGTGAGCTAGGAGCATCAGGAACGGTCCGCGGGGTCACCGATGTCGAACCGATCGCCGACCAATCACCATTCCCCACGATGTTCGTGGCCCTCACACGGAAGTAATACGTCGTCCCGTTCGTCAACCCCGTCACATCGATCGGACCCGACGTCGTCGTATCACCCTCGAAAAACGTTCCCGACCCCGCCGAGAACGACCCATTCGTCGAATACTCCACGTCATAATCCGTGATCGCCGAACCACCGTCATTCGGGTTCGTCCATGCAACCGACACCAACCCGTCGCCGGCTGTCCCCGTGACAAGCGTGGGCGCACCCGGTGTGGTGAACGGGGTGCCACCCGACGACACCGACGACCACGAACCATCGCCCGCGGCATTCGTCGCCCTCACACGGAAGTAATACGTCGTCCCATTCGTCAACCCCGTCACATCGACCGGACCCGACGTCGTCGTACCACCCTCGAAAAACGTCCCCGACCCCGCCGAGAACGACCCATTCGTCGAATACTCCACGTCATAATCCGTGATCGCCGAACCACCAGTGCTGCCCGGCGCACCGAAACTCACCCGCACCGTCTGCGACGCCTGACGCGCCACCGACGTCACACTCGGCGCACCCGG
>NBNI01000002.1 GCA_004379135.1 Acidimicrobiales bacterium mtb01 | reverse complement strand
AAACCCTTATCAGCCAACGTCCGCGAAATCGCCGCAGTCAACGTCGTCTTCCCATGGTCAATATGACCCATCGTCCCAATATTCACATGAGGCTTCGTACGCTCGAACTTCGCCTTCGACATGGTGGGTTTTCTCTTTCTCTTGCGTCACCGGCCCCTCGCGAGGCCGACGTGTGTTTTGGTGGATCTGCTGTGTAGCGGCGATCGGGATCGAACCGATGACCTTTCGATTATGAGCCGAATGCTCTGACCAACTGAGCTACGCCGCCAGGCGTACAGCCGGAGGGCTGCCGGTTGTTCCAACCCGTCACCGAGTGGTGAGCCCTCTGTGGGAATCGAACCCACGACCTTTTCCTTACCATGGAAACGCTCTGCCGACTGAGCTAAGAGGGCGCTGGAACGCGGGGGTTCCGCGAGCCGACTGAGCAGGCTACCTGCGCCTTCATCGGAAACGACCAGTAGGTTGAGCGCGTGGCCAGCGCCCCGTCACTCGTCTCCATCCGACCCGCGGTGGCCGGGGACGCCGAGGCCATCCGCCAGATCTACAACCACGAGGTCGAGAACACCACGGCCACGATGGACCTGGTCCCCCGGTCTCTCGACGACCAGGTGGCCTGGCTCGGTGCCCGCAGCGGGGCCTTCGCCGCCCTGGTGGCGGTTCGTCCGGCCGGCCCGGAGTCCGATCCGACCTTCGTGAACGGGTCGGAGGAAGTGGTCGGCTTCGCCGCCCTCAGCCCCTACAAGGAGCGGGCGGCCTACCGGCCCACGGTCGAGGATTCGGTGTATGTGCGCCGTGACCTGGGGCGACACGGAATCGGCCGGCTGCTCTTGGATGAGGTGTGCGACCTGGCCCGGTCGTCGGGGTTCCATTCGGTGATGGCCCGGATCGAGGCCTCGGGGATGGCCAGTCGGGCCCTGCATGCCGCCTGTGGATTCCGCGAGGTGGGGATCGAGCACGAGGTGGGCCGGAAGTTCAACCGCTGGCTCGACGTCTGCCTCATGCAGAAAATGCTCTGAGCCCCGACCATTCTTGGTGTTCTGGGTCTGGATTCGGACACCTGGTGTCATTCCGCAGACCCAGAACGCCAATGTTCTGGTGGGCCGAGAAGGATTCGAACCTCCGTAGGCAATGCCGGCAGATTTACAGTCTGCTCCCTTTGGCCGCTCGGGCATCGACCCAGTGAGTCGAAAGCGTACCGCCGGGGCCCGTTCCGAACCACCTCGTTACGATCTCGGGCATGCCCTCATTCGACATCGTCTCCGAAGTCGACCGCCAGGAAGTCCGCAACGCCATCGACCAGGCCCAGCGCGAGATCTCCACGCGGTTCGACTTCAAGAACACCAACTCGACGATCGAGCAGAAGGACCTGGCGATCACCCTCCACACCGTGAGCCAGGACCGGCTCAACGCGCTCAAGGTCGTCCTCGAGGAACGTCTCGTGAAGCGCGGTGTGTCGCTCAAGGGTCTCGACTGGGGCAAGGTCGACGACGCCACGCAGAACACCGTGCGCCAGGTGGTCACCATCAAGGTCGGCATCTCGTCCGACAAGGCGCGCGAGATCAACAAGATGATCAAGGAGAAGGGCCCGAAGGGTGTGAGCAGTCAGACCCAGGGCGAGTCGGTGCGCGTCACGAGCAAGAAGCGCGACGATCTCCAAGCGGTCATGGCGATGTTGAAGGGCGCCGATCTCGGCATCCCCTTGCAGTTCAACAACTTCCGCGATTAGCCGGGGAACCAGACCGGCAAATTTGCCGGGGTCCCGCGCCCAATCAGTCCTCGGTGGGGGACTCGGTGGCGCGGCGCTGCAACTCGTTCACCACGCTCGCATCGGCCAACGTCGTCGTGTCGCCCAGGTTGCGACCCTCGGCCACGTCGCGCAACAAACGGCGCATGATCTTGCCGCTGCGCGTCTTCGGAAGATCGGGCGTGAAGTAGATCGTCTTCGGCTTGGCGATCGCACCGATCTCCTTGGCCACGTGGTTCCGTAGATCGCCCTCGGTCGCGGTCGAACCCCCGCGCAACGTCACGTACGCGATGATCGCCTGACCCGTGGTCGCGTCGTTCGCGCCCACCACCGCGGCCTCGGCCACGCTCGGATGCGACACCAATGCGCTCTCCACTTCGGTGGTGGAAATTCGGTGACCGCTCACGTTCATCACGTCGTCGACGCGACCGAGCAACCACAGGTATCCCTCGTCGTCGAGTTTCGCGCCGTCTCCCGCGAAGTACCGATCGGAAAAACGACTCCAATACGTCTCCTGATACCGCTTCGGATCACCCCAGATGCCGCGCAGCATTCCGGGCCACGGGCGCGTGAGCGTGAGATAGCCGCCGCCCTTCTCGATGCGTTGCCCCGCGTCGTCGACCACTTCAGCCGTCACACCGGGCAAGGCGAACGTGGCCGAACCGGGCTTGAGAGTCGTGGCTCCCGGCAACGGGCTGATCATGATTCCGCCGGTCTCGGTCTGCCACCACGTGTCGACGACCGGGCACTTGCCGGCACCGATCGTGTCGCGATACCACATCCACGCTTCGGGGTTGATGGGCTCTCCCACCGAGCCGAGCAGACGCAACGACGACAGATCGTGCTTGGCCGGCTCCTGCGTTCCCCACTTCATGAACGTGCGAATGGCCGTGGGTGCGGTGTAGAAAATCGTGACTCCGTACTTCGCGACGATCGACCACAGACGGTCGTTCCCCGGATGGTTGGGCACACCTTCGTAGATCACCTGGGTGGCGCCGTTCGAGAGCGGCCCGTACACGATGTAACTGTGACCGGTGATCCAGCCCACGTCGGCCGTGCACCAATAGATGTCGGTGTCGGGATGCAGATCGAACACGTACTTGTGCGTGTACGTCACGTGCGTGAGGTACCCACCGGTGGTGTGCATGATGCCCTTGGGCTTGCCGGTGGTTCCCGACGTGTAGAGCAGGAACAACAACTGCTCGGAGTCCATCGGCTCGGCCGGACAGTCGGCCACGGCGTCGGCCATCAGGTCGTGGTACCACTGATCGCGGCCGGGCTTCATCGCGACGTCGTTGCCACCGCGCTTCACCACCACCACGTGTTCGATCGACGGCGTGTTGGCCAACGCCTCGTCGGCCGCCGGCTTGAGTGCGAACACTTCACCACGGCGATATCCGCCATCGGCCGTGATGAGCACCTTGGCCTCGGCGTCGTTGATGCGATCGGCGAGCGCCTGCGACGAGAAGCCTCCGAACACCACGCTGTGTGCGGCTCCGATGCGCGCGCAGGCCAGCATCGCCACCACCGCCTCGGGAATCATCGGCAGGTAGACGTTGATGCGGTCGCCCTTCCGGACACCCAGGCCCTTCAACACGTTGGCGAACTTCTGGACCTCGGCGAGCAACTGCGCGTAGGTGATGGTGCGTGTGTCGCCCGGTTCGCCTTCCCAGTGGATGGCCACCTTGTCGCCCTTGCCCGCGAGCACGTGGCGGTCGAGGCAGTTGAAAGACACGTTGAGCTGGCCGCCCACGAACCACTTGGCGTACGGCAGGTCCCACTCGCAGATGGTGTTCCATTCCCGATCCCAGTGCAGCAACTCACCGGCCTGACGGGCCCAGAAACCCTCGTCGTCGCGCCGCGCCTCGTCGTACAAGAAGGTTCCGGCCACCAGCGAGTTCTTCTGAAAGTCGGCCGGCGGCGGGAACTTGCGGTTCTCCAGCAGCAGATCGTCGATGTTGTTCTCGGTGCTCATGATTCCCCCAGCGAACGAGTGCTTCGACCGCGACTTTATGTCGTCGCGCACGATCGGCCCAGAGCCCGGGGCCGATCGGGACGATTGTCAGCCCCGGGATCGCCGGGCCCATTCCAGAACCGTGAACGATCCGAGTCCGCGCGGATCGAGGAGTGCCTCGGCCTCGCTGATGCGACTGCGCATCTTCATCGCGCGGAGACCGGGCCGCGCGGCCTCGGCTTCCCACACCCTCTTGCCTTCTTCCACCAATTCGTCGATTCCCCATCGCCGCAGGAACTGCTCCTGCGAACGAACCACATCGGCCGCGCGCACCGATGTCTCGAGTTGATCGATACAGACGTCGGTGGTGATGTCCTGGCGACCCACTTCACGTAGATAGTGAGCCCCCCGCTCGTGACCCGCGTAGGTGCGCAACCATTCGCGCCACGGACGAGTGGCGAGCATGGCCGTGCGCGCCACCATGTAGTCGAACACCACCAGTCGACCGTCGAGACGGGACACAACGTCACCAACCCATTCACTGGCACGTTGCTGCCACGGAACGCGCGCACCCTGCGGCGGATTGGCCGGGAGCTCGAAGGGCGGATTTCCCTCGACCGGCTGCAGGATCTCCGTGCCGTCGGACGTCACCCACGCTTCACGCCACTGACCGTCGTGCACCAACAGTCGGAAGGCGAGGTTGTCGAGCAGTTCGTTGGCGATCACCACACCGCGCAGCAGTCCATCGGGGAGGAACTCGACGGACATGACGCCGTCGGGATGGGTGGCGCGTTGCGTGGCCGCGCGCTCGACCGCCACGTAACGCGAGGCATCACCTCCCAAGCATCGCGGTTCGGCGGCGAGCACCGAACGCGCGAGCGTTCCCGGCCCGGCTCCCACCTCGAACACGCGGAAATCGTCGGGCTCCCCCATCTCGAACCACCACGCGTCGAGGGCCCGCGCGAGCACGACTCCGAACAACGGACCGACTTCGGGCGAGGTGATGAAATCGCCGCGCCGACCGGCTCGACCGCCCGACGAATAGAAACCGTTGGGCCCGTAGAGGGCCAGGTGCATGAACTCGTCGAATCGACGAGCGTTCACGAACTCAGCGTCCGAAGGCGCCGACCAGGTCGGCGAGATCGCCGAAGCGCAGCACGGTTCCGGGCAGAACTCCGAGCAGCAACGTGGCGGCGCCGGTGATGGTGAGAGCGGCGACGAGCGACGTGGGTGTGGCCACCGCACGCGTCTCGCCATTGGGAGCCGGCTTCATCCAGACCTCGCGCATCACGTTGCCGTAGTAACCGAACGCGATCACCGAGTTGACGGCACCGATCACCGCGATGCCATAAGCCCATCCGTTGCCGGCTTCGAGAACGGCGCGGAACGCGGCGAACTTGGCGATCCAGCCACCGAGCGGCGGAATGCCGGCGAGCGACGCGAGGAAGATCGTCATGAGCACGCCGAGGCCAGGAGCGTACGAGAACAAACCGCCGAAGCTGCTGATCTCTCCGCTGCGCGTGGTGCGCGCGGCGGCGATCACGACGGCGAACATGCCGAGGTTCATCGCGGCGTAGACGAGCAGGTACACGACCACGGCCTGGAGCGCCGGGCCAGCGGCATCACCGGTTCCGGCCACCGCCAACGGCATGAGGATGAAGCCGCCCTGGCTGATGGACGAGTACGCGAGCATGCGCACGATGTTCGACTGACGGAGAGCGAGCAGGTTGCCCACGGTCATGGTGAGCGCGGCCAGCACCCAGAGGAACGGCTGCCACACGTCCTTCGCCTGCGGCACACCCACGTAGAGGATGGTCACCAGCGCGACGAAACCGGCCGCCTTGCTGGCCACCGACAAGAACGCGGTCACCGGAGTCGGTGCGCCTTCGTACGTGTCGGGGGCCCAGGTGTGGAACGGGACCGCCGACACCTTGAACGCGAACCCGACCACCACGAACACGATGGCCAACGCGTGCACTCCGCCGAAGTCGCCGTCGACCGTGATCTGCCGGCCGATCTCCGACAGCAACGTGGAACCGGTGACACCGTAGAGAAGGCTCATGCCGTAGAGCATCACGGCCGAGGCGAACACACCGAGGAGGTAGTACTTCACGCCGGCCTCGTTGCTCTTGCGGTCGCGCTTGCGCCAGGCCGCGAGCATGTAGGCCGGGATGCTCAAGAACTCGAGCGCGACGAAGATGCTCACGAGATCGCGGCTGGACGCCATCATCACCATGCCGGTGAGCGACGTGAGCAGCAGTGTGTAGTACTCGCCCTGGTAATAGTCGCCTTCTTCGACGTGGTTCTGCGACAAGAGCACCACGACGTAGCCGGCGATCAAGAAGAGAGCCTTGAGCGTGAGCGCGTACTCGTCGATCACGTACCGGCCGTCGAACAACGAGCGTGCGTCGGGGTCGGACACCGCGAGGGTGAGCACCGGAATCAGCGCGCCGAGCAGGACGAAGCCGGTGAGGCTCGCGGTGACCCACTTCTTCGATTCACCGACGAACAGATCGACGAGGATGATGAGGACGATCCCCGCCGCGAGGACGATCTCGGGCGCGATGGCGTGGTAGTCGATGGACGGCGCCTGCCACGGCACTTGAGCGAGGATCGACGCGAGCACGGATCAGCCTCCGAAAGCCTTGAGGGCGACCGAGACGGCCGGATCGAAGATCTTGAACATGAGTTGCGGGTACACGCCGAACACGACGATGGCGATGAGGAACGGCGTCCAGGCGATCCACTCGAACGTGTTCACGTCGTGCAGGTCATCATGGTCGCCGTGACCGTGATCGCCGTGACCGTGATCGCCATGTCCGTTGCCGCCGCTGAACTCGGGCTTGGGTTCACCGAATGCGGTGCGCTGGAAGAGCCACAGCAAATACGCGGCGGCGAACACCGTGCCAAGGGCCGCGATCACCATGAAGACGCGGAAGACCTCTTCGGACAATCCGGGTGCCGGCGAATAAGCCGCGAGGATGGCCGGGAATTCACCCCAGAAGCCGGCCAGACCGGGCAGACCCAGCGACGCCATCGCACAGAAGCCGAGGATCCAACCCAACTTCGGCAACTGCTTCAGCATGCCGCCGAGGCGTGCGATCTCGAGCGTGTGGTAGCGCTCCTTCACACTGCCCGCGATGAAGAAGAGCATGCCCGTGATGAGACCGTGGGCCACCATTCCGAACAGTGCGGCGTTGAAGCCCATGGGTGTGAGCGTGGAGATGCCGAGCATCACGAAGCCCATGTGGGCCACCGATGAGAACGCGATGAGGCGCTTCATGTCGGTCTGCGCCAGGCAACCGAGCGCGCCGTAGATGATGCCGATGACCGACAGCAAGCCGATCCAGGGTGCCCACTCGCGCGCACCTTCGGGAAGGATCGGGATCGCGATGCGCACGAAGCCGTAAGTACCGAGCTTCAGGAGGATGGCGGCCAGGATGACCGACCCCTGGGTGGGCGCCTGCGTGTGCGCGTCGGGCAACCACGTGTGGAACGGGAACATCGGCACCTTGACGGCGAAGCCGACGAACATTCCGGCGAAGATCCAGATCTGGGCCGAGCGACCGAGCAGGCCGCCGTATTCGGCGAGCATCGGAATCGAGAACGACGGCTCGACTCCGTCCGGCAGCGCACCACGGACCTTGAAGAACAACGCGATGAATGCCACGAGCATGAGCGCCGAGCCGAACATCGTGTAGAGGAAGAACTTGAGCGACGCGTACTGACGCTGCTCGCCGCCCCACACGCCGATCATGAAGTACATCGGGAGCAGGACCACTTCGAAGAAGACGAAGAAGAGGATGAGGTCCTGGGCGATGAAGGTGCCGGCCATGCCCGTCTGGAGGATGAGCATGAGGCTGAGGAACGCCTTGGGATTGCCCGGCGACGGGATGTGGTTCCAGGAGTAGATCATCACGAGCACGGTGACGATCATCGACAGGATGTAGAGCGGAAGGCTCATGCCATCGAGGCCGATCGTGTAATTGCTCGAGATGACCTTGATCCACTCGGCGTCGGCGAAGAACTGCAGTTTGTCGGCTTGGTCGAAGTCGAACTGCGTCAACGTGTAGATGCCGATCGCCAGGGTGGCGAGGGCGGTGATCAACGCCACCGACTTGTGCGACTGCTCGTCGGACTTGGGGATGAAGAGCATCACCAAGACGCCGACCAATGGCAAGAAGGTGCCGACGGTCAGCAGCCAGTTCTGGTCACGGAGTACTTCCATGCCGTATCTCCTCAGGTGTTCACGATGACGAGTACGAGAGCGCCGATGGCGGCCGCAGCGAACAGCAGCGCTCCGTATTGATTGACCTTGCCCGACTGGACGGGGCGCAACGCCCCACCCGTGCCCCGGGCCGCGGCGCCCGAGCCGTTCACCGCGCCGTCGACGACGCGCTGATCGATGTTTCGGTATACCCAGCCGGCGGTGCGGCGTGAGATCTTGCCGGCACCGTTCACGATGCCGTCGATGACGTTCTGGTTGAACCAGTAGGCACCGCGCGCGATGGGATGTGCGACCGCGCGGACGATGACCTTCTCGTAGAGAGCGTCGAGGTAGTACTTGTTGGCGAGGAACGTGTAGCCGCCGCGCAGAACCGAGTTGCGCTGCGTGAGGCCGACCAGGCGGCGATTGCGGCGCGTGTAGTACTGGACGCAGAACATCCAGCTGGACACGAGACCCAGGGCCACGATGGCGAGCGACAGAGCGGCCTTGCTCCACTTGAACTTCGCGTGGCTCACGGCCGGGAAGTAGCAGACCTCGCCCTCGGCCGGAGCCTGGTACGAGCAACCCGACTTGGCTTCGCCCTCTTCGCCTTCCGACGCACGAGTGGAATCGAGAATGACGATGGCTTCACCCGGCCCCGACGCCTTCACTGGTTCGGGCATCACGAAAGCCGGGCTGGGCTCGACGTACTTCTTGAAGCGTTCCCAACTCGCGCCGAACGGCACCGCGTTGGTGAATCCGGCGGTGAGCGCGAGGAACGCGAGGATCACCAGCGGAATGGTGATGAGTTTGGGACTTTCGTGCGGGCCGTGGGCACCGTGATCGTCGTGCGAGTCGTGGGCTCCGTGCGCGGCGTGGGCGTCATGACCGTGATCGTCGTGGGCATCGTGACCGTGATCGGTCGCATGACCGTGGTCATGGTGCTCACCGGCGGCGGCACCGCGGGCCTCGCCGAAGAAGGTGAGGTACGTGGCTCGAGTCATGTACGCGGCGGTGAGGAACGCACCACCGAGGCCGACGATCATGAACGCCTGGTAGCCGTTGTGGCCCACGTTGTCGATGATCTCGTCCTTGGAGAAGAAGCCGGCCAGCGGGAACACACCGGCCAATGCCAACGTGGAGATGATCCAGGTGGTGGCGGTGATGGGCATCTTCTTGGCCAGCCCACCCATGTCCTTCTTCATGTCGAACGAATGGTGCGAACCGGAATGGCTCACCGAACCGGCGGCCAGGAAGAGACAGGCCTTGAAGAACGCGTGCGTGAAGATGTGGAACACCGCCGGCAGCCAGGCCCCGGCGCCGAGTCCCATCATCATGTAGCCCAGCTGCGACACGGTGGAATACGCCAGGACCTTCTTGATGTCGCTCTGCACGAACGCGAGCAGAGCGGCGATCACGATGGTGACGCCACCGATCAACACGATGAAGTTGATGTCGGTGTCGCCGATGCGCAGGCCCTCCCAGAACACCGGGTAGAGGCGAGCGACCAGGAACACGCCGGCCACCACCATGGTGCTGGAGTGCAGCAGCGAACTGACCGGGGTCGGACCGGCCATGGCGTCGGGCAGCCACGTGTGCAACGGGAACTGACCGGACTTGCCGATGCAGGCGATGAACAGCGCAACCGCGCCCCATGTGAGGACGCTCTTGCTCGCCTCGCCCGACATGGCCCAAGCCGACAAGCCGCTGATGTTGAAGCCGCTCACGCCGAGATTGGCCTGCGTCCAATTGTTGGCGGCGAAGAACAGGGCACCGGTTCCGATGAGGAGGCCCATGTCGCCGACGCGCACGGTGAAGAACGCCTTGAGGGCCGCGCGGGCGTTGGCCTGATCTTCCCACCAGTGGCCGATGAGCATGAACGAGCAGAGGCCCATGATCTCCCAGCCGAGAATGAGCTGCACCATGTTGGGTGCGAGCACCATGCTGAGCATGCCGGCCGAGAACAACGTGAGAGCGGCGAAGAAGTGCGTGTAACGACGGTCGCCCTTCAGGTACTCGAGCGAGTAGATCTGCACGAGAGTGGAGATGAACGCCACGACCACGAGCAACGTGAGCGCCAGTCCGTCGATGTGCTGGCCGATTCCGAATTCGAACCCGCCGCTCTGCCACCAGGTCCACTCGCGGATGATCGGGCCGACGAAAGGAGTCTTCTCGCCCGCCGCACGGGTGAGGTGAGCGACGCCGCCTTCGGACGCGTCGTTGATCTTCTGGATCCACTGCCACGCCGCGCCCAACGAGAGAACGAGCGACGCCACCATCGAGGCGACGCCGAGCTCGCTCCCCTTCATTGGCAAGCGCTTGCCGAAGAAGATGATGAGCGCGAAGGCGACGGCCGGAATGATCGGGATCACCCAGGCGTGTTCGAGGAACCAGCCCGCCGAGTGGCTCATGGCCTGCGAGGTTTCAGCAGCCAGCATCGATCAGCCCTTCATGTCCGACAGTTCGTCGAGCGCGATCGTGCGCCGGTTGCGATAGATGAGGAGCACCATGGCCAGGCCCACGCCGACTTCGGCTGCGGCCACGGCGATGACGTACAGAGCGAAGGTGTTGCCGTCGATCGAACCGAGGCGGGACGAGAACGCCAGCAGATTGAGGTTGACCGAGTTGAGGATGAGCTCGATCGACATGAGGACCATCACGGCGTTCTTGCGTGCGAGCACGCCGTACACGCCGATGCAGAACAGGACGGCGCCGAGCAGGAGGAATTGAACGGTCAACATGCGGGCCCCTTCAGTCCTTGCGCGCCAGGACGATCGCGCCGATGACGGCGACGAGGAGAACGAAGGACAACGCCCAGAAGGGCAGCAGGTACGGACCGAAGATGTCGTCGGACAGGACCTGGATGGGGACCTGTGTCTGCTCGTCGGGGTTGGGCAGACGCTCGTCGCCGAAGCCGTCGATGAGGACCCACGTGATGACACCGAACATGAGCAACGACACCGGGACGGCGATGCCCCAGTTCTTGTTGTTGAGATCGGCTTCGGCGCCGATCTTGGCCCGGGTGAGCATGGTTCCGAACAGGAACAGGACCATGACCGCGCCCACGTACACGAGCACCTGGGTGATGGCGACGAACTCGGCCGACAGCAGGAGGTACTGCGCGGCCGCACCCGACAGCACGATTACGAGCCAGAGCGCGGCGTGCACCACGTTCTTCACGGTGACCACGCGCAGAGCGGCGACGATCATCAACAGCGCGATGATTCCGAACCCGACGTTCTGGGCCACGAGCAGGTCGGCGGCGACCATCACTTCTTGCCCTTCTTCTCGGCGCCCGCTTCGAGAGCCGGAGCCTCGGGCACCGTCTCCATCCACTCGCCCAACTTGTTCTTGTCGTGGAGAAGGTCGGCGATGTGCGGCTCGGAGTACTCGTACTCGGGGCTCCAGAACAGCGCATCGAACGGGCACACCTCCACACAGATGCCGCAATACATGCAAAGCGCGTAGTCGATGTCGAAGCGATCGAGTTTGTTGACCTGGCGGGGCTTGCCGCCGGCGCGACGCGGCGGAGCGAGTTCCTTGTGACCCTCGATGTAGATGCACCAGTCGGGGCACGAGCGCGCGCACAGCATGCACGAGGTGCAGTTGTCCTCGCGCAGGGCGATGACGCCGCGGGCGCGGATGGGCGGCGCCTCCTTCTCGTGCGGATACTGAATGGTGTTGGACCCCTTGGTGGTGGTGCGCACCAGGGTGTTCAGCGTGACGCCGAGACCTTTGACCAGACCGGGAAGCTTGGGCATCAGAACGCCACCTTCAGGATCGCCGTCACCATGATGTTGACGAGCGAGACGGGAACGAGAACCTTCCAGGCGAAGCGCTGCAGCTGATCTTCGCGGAACCGCGGGTAGCTGAAGCGAACCCACATGATGATGAAGGCGAGCAGCATCATCTTGGTGACCATGATGAGCGGCCCCACCACGTTCATCCAGTCGTCCACCGAGTCGATGGTGCTCCAGTCGAACCAGGCGAACGGGATGCCCCAACCGCCGAGGAAGAGCACCGAGGCGATGAGCGCGAACACACCAGCGGTCGCGAACTCGGCGATGAAGAACGTGAGGAAACGGAAGCCGGAGTACTCGGTCATGTAGCCCGACACGAGTTCGGATTCGGCGATCGGCATGTCGAACGGGGTCTGCGTGAGCTCGGCTTGTACCGCGATCATGAAGATGATGAAGCCCACGAACTGGGTGAGGATGTACGGGTTGCCCAATCCGTTCCAGCCGAAGATCGAGCCGGCGTTCTGCGCCACCACGATCTGCTGCAGGTTCATGGTGCCGGCCTGGATGATCACACCGACCACGGCGAGCACCATCGGCAGTTCGTACGCGATGAGCTGACCGGCCGCGCGCAGACCGCCGAGCAACGAGTACTTGTTGGCACTGGCCCAGCCCGCGATGAGGATGCCGAGCACGCTCACCGACGACACGGCGAGCATGTAGAACACGCCGGCTTCGAAGTTGGTGAACCATGCGTCGGGTCCGAACGGCACAACGGCGACGAGCAGGAACGTGGACACCAGCACGACCAACGGAGCGATCTTGAAGATGAACCGGTCGGCGCGCTCGGGGGTGATGTCCTCCTTCTGCAGCCACTTGCCCACTTCGGCGACCAGCTGCAGCGAACCGTACGGGCCGGCCTCCATGGGGCCGAGGCGACTTTGCATGAACGACATCATCTTGAACAAGAACACGTAGACGATCGTTCCGGCCGGGAGCAGCACGGCGACGATGCCGCCCAGGACGCGCAGCAGCGACTGGGCCCAGTACGGAAGATCGGCGGCGAGGAGAGCATTCATCAGCGGTCGATGTCTCCGAGGATGAAGTACAGCGAGGCGAGGATCGTGATGATGTCGGGCACGTACACGCCCTTCAAAACCCACGGCACCACAGAGATGTTGTTGAAACTCGCCGAGCGGATCTTGGTACGGAACGGGCCGAGATCGCCCTTGCTCACGACGTAGTAACCCATCTCGCCGAGCGGATTCTCGGTGGACACCCAGGCTTCGCCCTCGGGCACCTTGATGATGCGCGGAACCTTGGCCATCACCGGTCCGGACGGAATGGAGTCGAGCAGCTGATCGACGATGCGCGTGGACTCGCGCACTTCCTGCAGACGGATCCAGCACCGCGCGAACGAGTCGCCGTCCGGGTGCGTCCAGACCTTCCAGTCGGCCTTGTTCCAGGCCATCGGCAGACTCTGATCGCGACGGAGATCCCAGTCGACACCGCTCGCGCGCAGGTTCGCGCCCGAGAGTCCGTACTGCAGAGCGACGTCCTTCGGAATCACGCCGATGCCGCGCGTACGACTCTGGAAGATCTCGTTGCCGAACAGCAGGTTCTCGATCTCGTCGCAGAAGTTGCGCAACTTCTTCATGACCACGCGGGTCTCGTCGACGAAACCGGCCGGCAGGTCGTCCTTGAGGCCGCCGATGCGGTCGAAGTTGGGGTGGAAGCGACCGCCAGTGGCGGCCTCGATGAGGTTGAGCACGTACTCGCGATCGCGGAACGCCATGAAGACCGGGGTGACGGCGCCGAGCTGTACACCGAGGTCGCCGAGGAAGAGCGACACGTTGGCGATGCGCGACAGTTCGAACAGGATCGTGCGGATGTGCTGCGCGCGCGGCGGCGCCTCGATCTCCATGAGTTTCTCGGCGGCGAGGATGAACGGGACCTCGTTGGCGAAACTGCCGAGCCAGTCGATGCGATTGATGAGCGCGGTCACCTGCGGATATGTGCGCACCTCGGTGAGCTTCTCGTAGCCGCGGTGCATGTATCCGCACGAGGGCTCGGCCCACACCACCTGCTCGCCGTCGAGGCGAGCGATGATGCGCAGGGTTCCGTGCGTGGCCGGGTGCTGCGGTCCGATGTTGAGGGTCATGCCCTCGGTTTCGAGTTCGACGTTGACGCGAGCATCGGACGCCTGCGCCGCGATGTACGCCATCTGGCGCCGGTCGATGAGCGATTCGGTGGACGTCATTCGGCATCACCTTCCTCGTCGTTGTCGCCCCCGGGAAGCGGTTCGACGTCGACGATGCCCGGCCAGGGCTTCACCATGCGCGCAAGCAAAGGGAAGTCCTTGCGCAGCGGGTGACCTTCGAAGTCGGTGGGCAGGTACATGTTGCGGAGATCGGGGTGGCCCGCGAAAGAGATTCCGAACATCTCGTGTGTCTCGCGCTCGTGCCAATTGGCGCCGGCATAGACGGGAATCCACGAATCGACCGTGGCGTCGGCGTCGGGAACGTCGCACTTGATGTTGACGCCCACATGAAGAGCGCTGCTCGTGACCCGCCCGAGCATCTGCAGACGCGTGTCACCGCCGGTGTAGCCCTGACGAATGGTGTCGTCGCGCTCGGGCGGCGGTGCGGTGGGGTCGTCCTCACCCTTGCCGTACGGCGAAGGCATCCAGTCGATGGCCGAGAGGAAGCAGAAGTAATCGAATCCCATCTCGTGGCGCAGCACCCGCGCGGTTTCCCGCCACGCCGACGTGGACACGCGAACCCACACGTCGTCACCCGGCTTGACCACACTGTCGATCAAGTCGGCGCCGATGTGCGCACGCAGGTCGTCGACGATGCGCTGGCGCAGCGTGTCGCCCGGGATCTCGGCCACGGGAGCGTCAGACGACACTGGGCTCACCACTCTTGAGGGCCGACTTTCCGGCCTTGTCGCCGACGATGATGGGCTTGCTGCCCTCGCCGCGCCAGCGAGCGCCCATGTCCTCGTTGCGAATGCGCTGCTGGAGCAACACGACGCCTTCGAGCAATGCCTCGGGCCGCGGCGGGCAGCCGGGGATGTACACGTCGACGGGGATGAGCTGGTCGACACCCTTGGTGACCGAGTACGAGTCCCAGTAGGGGCCGCCGCAGTTGGCGCACGAGCCCATCGAGATCACGTACTTCGGATCGGGCATCTGCTCGTAGAGACGGCGGATGGCCGGGGCCATCTTGTCGGTGACCGTTCCCGAGATCACCACGAGGTCGGCCTGGCGCGGACTCGCGGGCAACGGGATGACGCCGAGGCGCATCACGTCGTAACGCGGGGAACCGAAAGCAGCGCCCATCTCGATGGCGCAGCAGGCCAGGCCCCACTGGTACACCCAGAGGCTGTACGAGCGACCCAGATTGAGTAGTGAATTCAGCGGCTTGGGGAGCCGCCCGCGGTCGACGAGACCCATGTGACTCCTTGTGTGATTACACCCAGCGAAGGACGCCCTTGCGCCAGGCGTAGACGAGACCGAGCAGAAGGACACCCACGAACACACCCATCTCCACCAGGCCGAAAGTTCCGTACCGCTCGAGTTGGGTGGCCCACGGGAAGATGAACACTGCTTCGACGTCGAAGATGACGAAGAGCAGGGCGAACACGTAATAGCGAATCTGGCTCTGCGACCAGCCGTCACCCACCGGATCGACGCCGCTCTCGTAGGTGAGCAGCTTCTCGCGGTTGGGGCGAGAGGGTCGGACGAGGACGGCGATTCCGAGGAGGAGGGAGGCCAGCAAGAGGGCCGCCAGCCCGAACCAGAACACGGTGAGGTATGACCTCAGAAAGTCCGACATCGGAGCGAAACGCTACTACGGGGCCGTTGAACGGACCCAACTTCACCCCAGCGTGGGGACCACATTCACGAGTTCGCAATCGCGTCGCAGAACCAGTCGACCAAGCGCTCGGCGGCGGGTCGGCTCTGCGACACGAACCGACGGGTATCGGCCATGACGCCGTCGGCACTGAGGCCCAGACGGGCCAACTCGTCGGGTGACCCGGCGGTCCAGCGGGCGAGCATCGACTCGTTGGCCTCGGGATGGAACTGGGTGGCCAGAGTCCGCTTCGCGGTGAAGGCCTGCGGACCCGATTCGCTGCGGGCCAGTTCGGTGAACGTCTGAGGGATGCGACAGACGTCGAAGTGCCACTGCAACCACGGCCCCGTCGCCAGCGTGTCGGGAACATCGGAGTCGATCCGGTGCCACCCCACCTCGGGTCGGGCCGCCCGCTCGACCGAGCCCCCCAGGGCGTGGGCCACGATCTGCGCCCCGAAACAGATCCCGAGGACGGGAATCCCCTGCTCATGGGCACTTTTCACAAGAGCACATTCGGCGTCCACCGAGTCGGCCACCCGTGGCCAGTACACGCTCCATTCCGACCCCAGGAGCAGGACGAGGTCGGTGCCGTCCAGTTCCGGCCATTCGGAGGGCCGCTCGCGATGGCACTCGGTGAACGCGTACCCCTTGGACCGCAGGTGGTGGCCCACGAATCCGGGGTCGGCGTCGTCGGCATTGGCGATCACGAGTGCGCGCACACCGGTACGGTAGGTCGGGCGGTCCCGTCCAGGTCGGACCGGGAAGTGGCGAACGTGGCGATCGAGATCACCGACGACGACATCAGGCGGGCTCGCGAGGCGGGTTCCGGGGTCGTCAAGCACACCCCGGTCACCTCGTCGTTCGCCCTCTCCGAGCGGACCGGCGGCCAGATCGTGCTGAAGGCCGAGAACCTGCAGCGCACCGGGTCGTTCAAGATCCGCGGGGCGATGAACAAGTTGGCCACACTCGGTTCGGGCGCGGCCGCTGGTGTCACCGCCGGCAGTGCGGGCAACCACGCTCAGGCCCTGGCCTTCGCCGCGCGATCGCACGGGGTGCCGTGCGAGATCTACGTCCCGAAGAACGCACCAATCGCGAAGATGGCGGCCTGTCGTTCGTACGGCGCCACCGTCATCGAGGGCGGCGACTCGCTCGACGACGCCGTGGTGCGAGCGCGCGCCCGCGCGGCCGAGACCGGCATGGCGTTCTGCCACCCGTACGACGATCCGGTCGTGGTGGCCGGACAGGCGACGCTCGGATTCGAACTGCTCGATGACGTGAAGGATCTGCAACGCGTGATCATTCCGTTGGGTGGTGGCGGACTCGCGTCGGGTGTGGCCATCGCGGTCAAGCGACAACTCCCCCACGTCAAGGTGATCGGTGTTCAAGTGGAAGCATGCGCGCCCTACGCGAACGAACCCGCACCGGCCGGGCCAGTCATCACGTTGGCCGACGGAATCGCGGTCAAGAAGCCGGGTGACGTCACTCGCCCACTCGTCGAGAAGTGGCTCGACGACGTCGTGGTGGTCGACGAGAACGCCGTCGCCGATTCGATGGTTCTCCTCATGGAGCGTTCGAAGTTGTACGTGGAAGGCGCGGGTGCCGTCGGTGTGGCCGCGTTGCTCAGCGAGCACGTCGCGCCGGCTCGACACGGTGTCACGTGCGTCGTGCTGTCGGGTGGCAACGTCGACCTGGGTGTCGTGCCCGGCCTCATTCGCCGCCACGAGACCCAGGCCGGCCGTCGGCTCATCCTCTTCGTGCGCGTGAGCGATCGTCCTGGCGGTCTGGCCCAATTGCTCGCGATCTTCGCCGAACAGGGTGCGAGCGTGATCGACATCGAGCACGTGCGCGAAGGCGTCGATCTGCAGGTGCGCGAGACGGGTGTGAACGCCGTTCTCGAAGTGCGTGGCCACGAGCACAGCGAGTCGGTGGTCGAAGCCGTTCGCGCCGCTGGGTACGCGGTCACCGCACCGTGAAGCCCATCGTCGCGATCGTCGGACGCGAGATCACCGAAGCCAAAGGTGTGCGCGGTGAGGCCTACGGCGCCGGCCGTCTGTATTCCGACGCCATCACTCGTGCTGGTGGGGTTCCCGTGATCGTGCCGCCGGTCGATCTCGACCATGACGCGATCGCGTCGTTGATCTCCCGTTGTCAGGGGCTCGTTCTGCACGGCGGCGGCGACGTCGATCCGGCGAGGTACGGCCAGGAACCCGATGCGCCCGAGTTGTACGGCATCAACGCGCGCCACGACGACGTCGAACTCGCGGTCGTGAACGCGGCGTTGGCGGTCGACCTGCCCATCCTCGCGATCTGCCGCGGGGTCCAGATCATGAACGTGGCGCTCGGCGGCACTCTCGTCCAACACATCACCACTCACGCCGACCACACGCGCCAGTTCCATCCGGTGTCGCTCGTCGACGGCAGTCGTACCGCACGGGCCATGGGCACCACCTCGCCGAGCGCCTGTCATTCGTACCACCACCAGGCGCTCGATCGACTCGGAGATGGCGTGACCGTGGTGGGTCGCCACGCCGACGGAATCATTGAGGCGGTCGAAGTGGACGGACACCGCTGGGTGGTGGGGGTTCAGTGGCATCCAGAGGATTCGGCCGCGGCCGACTCGCAACAACAATCCCTCTTCGACACCCTCATCACCACCTGCTCCCTCCCCTGAGGATCTGGTGACTGAAAGTCACCGCATAGGTGACGAACTCGCACCAGAAAGAGCGCGGGTCAGGAATCTGGTTGGACTTTGTCACCTATGCGGTGACTTTCAGTCACCAGATCCTCAGGGGGTGTGGGCGGGGCACTGGGGTTTGAAGAAGCACCAGTCGCACAACTTGGTGACGTTGCACTCGAACTTGCCCGACTCGCAGGCCGCGTCCACGGCTTCCTTGGTCTCGACGATCGTGCCGCGGGCAATGGCCAACTTCACGGGCGTGACCGTGACGTCGTGGCGAACGCCGTCCTTCAAGTACAGGAGTTCGACGCGCGACGTCTCCTCCTGATCGGACTCCTGGAGCATGAGCGCGTACGAGAACAACTGGAAGAACTTGTCGTCCTCCGACTTGAACCGCGGGTTGGGAATCTTGCCCGTCTTGTAATCGCCGATGACCACCAGGCCCGAGTCGTCGATGTGGAAGCGATCGATGTAGCCCTTCATCGCCACGCCGTCGATCTCGCTCAGAACCTCGTGCTCCATGCCCATGAGTTCGACCGAGCTCGGCTCTTCGACCTTCCAAAGATTTTTCAGGCACTCGAACGCCTGGATCTTGAAGTCGCGGATCTCGCCCTGCTTCTTGTCGAGCGCGTTGACCGCCTTCTCCCACTCGCTCACCTGCCACCGCTCGCCGGCCAGCTGCTTCACCGTGTCGAGGGTGCGCTCGTCGGCATCGAGTTGGTAGAGGTGCTCGAGGACCTCGTGCACGAAGGTGCCGAGGTGAGTGGCCCACGACGGCGGTTCCTTGATGCCGTCGATGCGCGAGAACTTGAACTTCTGCGGGCAGTCCCGGTACGTGCTGATGGACGACGGCGAGAGGTAGTCGGGGGCCTTCAACACCCGATCAGTCTGACACGGCGGTGTGTCAGAGGTGCGGAGGTCAGCGGACGACGACCAGGGCGTCGCGGGTGGCGTCGATCAACCAGCCCGGGAAAACGCCGGCCACGAGGGTGAAGACCACCGAGGCGAGAACGACCACACCGGCCGTCCACGGGACGGCGACCTTCTCGCGCGCCTCGTCACCCGACTCGGCATCCGACATCCACATGCTGATCATGATGCGCAGATACAGGAACGCCGACACCACCGAGGCCACCATGGCGATGATCGCCACGGCGTAGCTCTCGTTATCGGCGGCCGCCTTGATCACGCTGAACTTGGCGATGAAGCCCGACGTGACCGGCATGCCGGCCTGCGCCAGTAGGAACACCGTCATCGCGAGAGCGAGCAACGGGCGCTCCTTGCCCAACCCGCGGAACGAACCGATGTCGCTGGCACGGTCGCCCGAACGCGTCACGAGAGTCACGACGGTGAACGTGCCGATCACGAGCACCGAGTACAGGAGGAGATAGAGCAGCGACGACGGGATGCCGTCCTGGTCGCCCGCATGGCCGGCCGCTTCGACTCCGATGAGGATGAATCCAGCGTGCCCGATCGAGGAATACGCGAGCATGCGCTTCACGTCGGATTGCACGACCGCGAGCACCGAACCGACCACGACCGACGCGACGGCCAGCACCCACACGACCGGACGCCAGTCGTCGGCCCGCGCGCCGAGTGCGGTGGTGAGGACGCGGAGCATGGCGGCGAAGGCGGCGAACTTGCCGACCGAGGCCATGAACGACGTGCTCGGTGTGGGCGCACCCTGGTACACGTCGGGGGTCCAGAAGTGGAATGGAACGGCGGCGACCTTGAACGCCAGACCCACCATGAGGAGCGCGACACCCGCCAGGAGCAACGCGTCGTCGCCGTCGACGAACACCTGCTGCGACAGCAACTGACCCGCGCGGGCGATGTTGGTGGTGCCGACCGCGCCGTACACGAGGGCGATGCCGTAGAGGAAGAACGCCGACGCGAAGCCACCGAGGACGAAGTACTTGAGTCCGCTCTCCTGGCTGTCGACACGGCGACGGTGGCTGGCGGCGAGCACGTACAACGCGATCGAAAGCGTTTCGAGGCCGAGGAACAGAACAACCATGTCGTTGGAAGCGGCCATGATCATGGCGCCGATCGCTGCGCACACGTACATGGTGTACGTCTCGGGCCCTTCGAGATCTTCACGCCGCAGGTAGTCGGCGGTTGACAACGACACCAGACCCGTGGCGATGGTGACACCGATCCAGACGAAGAGCGTGAAGCGGTCGATGGCGAGCGCGTCGTTGATGATGGAAACCGGCCCTTCGTGGCCGACCCGATTCCAGAGCACCATCTCCACGACGAGAGCGGCTGCGCTCAACGCGGCCGTGGAGACCGCGTACAGACCGCGCGGCCACACCTTGGTGAGTGCACCGACGACGAGAACGAGCAGCGTCCCGCCGAGCAGGATGACGAGCGGCGAGATCGCCAGCCAGTCGATCGAGGGGTACTGAACCATCAGCCCTCACCTTCCTCGCCGTGTCCGGAGTGATCGGACACCGGAACCACGAAGTCGGTCTTCTCCTCCACGCGTTCGAGCAGGCTCTTCACACTCGGCTCGATGCGATCGAGCATCGGCTTCGGATACACACCACAGAACACGATCAGGGCGATGAACGGGAAGAGCACGGCACCTTCGCGCAGGCGCAACTCGCGGAACGACGAGTTGGCCTCGTCGGGTTCGCCGTGGAAGACGCGCTGGTAGGCCCAGAGCAGATAGAGCGCGGCGAGGATGACCCCGGTTGCACCGATCACGACCCACCAACGAGCGGTGGAGAACGAGCCGATGAGGACCAGGAATTCGCCCACGAACCCGTTCAGGCCCGGCACACCGATGCTCGAGAGCATGACCACCATGAACGCCGCTGCGAAGATGGGGGCGACCTTCTGCAAGCCCTTCAACTCGGAGATCTGACGAGTGTGACGGCGCTCGTAGATCATGCCGACGAGCAAGAACAGCGCGCCGGTGGAGACCCCGTGGTTGACCATCTGCATCACGCCGCCGCTGATGGCTTCCGACGTGAACGCAAACGTGCCGAGCACGATGAACCCAAGGTGGGCGACCGACGAATACGCCACGAGTCGCTTGAGATCGGATTGCATCGTGGCGGCGATGGCACCCCAGATGATGCCGATCACGGCGAGGGTGAGGAACACCTCGCGGCTCCAGACCGCCGCCTCGGGGAAGAGGTACACGCCGAAACGCAGCAAGCCATAGGTGCCGAGCTTCAACAGGACACCGGCGAGGATGACCGAACCGGCGGTGGGTGCCTGGGTGTGGGCATCGGGCAACCAGGTGTGGAGCGGGAACAACGGAACCTTCACCGCGAACGCGATGGCGAAGGCGAAGAACAACCACCGCCCCGTACTGGCCGCGAAATTAGACCCCTCGGCGATCTCCACGAGGTCGAACGTGAGTCGGCCGAGATCGTCACGCGCGAGAAGCGCCGTGGTGACGATGCCCACCAGCATGAGCGCCGACCCGACCATCGTGTACAAGAAGAATTTGGTGGCCGCGTACACGCGCTGGTCGTATCCCCAACCGCCGATCAGGAAGTACATCGGCACGAGCACGATCTCGAAGAACAAGAAGAACAGCACCAGATCGAGGCTCAGGAACGAACCCATCACGCCGGCTTCGAGCAGGAGCAACCACGCGAGATACGGCTTCTCGTCGTGATGCGGATCGCAGCCGACGATGACCAACGGGAAGAGCACACCGGTGAGCACGACGAGGAAGAGCGAGATGCCATCGACGCCCAGATGCCAGCCGATGCCCCACGAATCGATCCAGGAGTGCTTCGACACCAACTGGAATCCGCCTTCGTGCGAATCGAATTCGGCGAGCAACCAGAGGCTCATGCCGGCCGTGACCACCGATGACACGAGCGCGACCAACTTGGTGATCTCGGGACGGTGACGCGAACCGATGGCGGTGAGCACGGCACCGATGAGCGGCACCAGGACCAGAGCCGTGAGCACCGGGAAAGGAACGGCCGGAGACGAAGCGGCGAACAAGGACATCAGAGCACCACCCCGCGGAGGAAGAACCAGACGAGGAGGGCCACGACTCCGAGGCCGACGCCCGCGGCGTAATTGCGCACCGCACCGGTCTGGGCGCGGCGCACGAATGATCCGGTGGTTCGAACGACGCGGCCGACTCCGTTCACGGCCCCGTCGACGACGACGCGATCGGTCCAGGCGACCGCATCGAACGACTTGCGACCGGGACCGCCCATGAACCTGGAGATCGCCGAGTCGTAATGCCAGCCGTCGGCCAGAACCTGCGGTTCGATCGCGGCCACCTTCTTCTTGCCGTGCACCAGCACCGAGGCCGCGATACCGCTCAAGGCCACCACGATGGCGATACCGAGCAGCACATACTTGTTGTCGTACGCCCAGGTCCCCTTGATGTCGGCCTCGCCGAACTCGACCACCGGGTGGAGCCACTTCTCGAGGAAGTGGAGATCCTTGGAGAACGGCAGCTGCATCGCACCGCCCACGATCGACAGACCGGCCAGGACGACCAGCGGCATCCACATGGTGGCGGGGCTTTCGTGCGGCTTGAAGTCGCCGTGCGCACCGTGCTCGTCGCTCTGATCGTGCCAACGCGCCTCGCCGAAGAAGACCATGATCACCTGACGCGTCATGTAGTAGGCGGTGAGCAACGCGGTGATCATGCCCACCACGTACAGAATGGGGCTCTTGGCGAAGGCGTAGAGCAGGATTTCGTCCTTGCTCCAGAAGCCGGCGAAGGGCGGCACACCGGCGATGGCGAGCCAGCCCACGATGAACGTGAGCGCAGTGATGGGCATGAGCAGGCGAAGGGCACCCATCTTGCGCATGTCCTGTTCGTGGTGCATGCCGTGGATGACCGACCCGGAACCCAGGAAGAGCAGTGCCTTGAAGAAAGCATGCGTGACCATGTGGAAGATCGCGGCCACGTACGCACCGGAACCGACGGCCAGGAACATGAAGCCCAGTTGGCTGACCGTGGAGTATGCGAGGACTTTCTTGATGTCGTTCTGCGCCACGGCGATGGTGGCGGCGAACAACGCGGTGGCGACACCGACGATGGCGATGAGTGTCGGTGCCCAGTCGTAGGCCACCTCGATCACCGGATTCACGCGCGTCATGAGGAACACACCGGCCGTCACCATGGTGGCGGCGTGGATGAGAGCCGACACCGGCGTGGGGCCTTCCATGGCGTCGGGCAGCCAGATGTACAGCGGCAGCTGCGCACTCTTTCCGCAGGCTCCGATGAACAGCATGAGCGCGATGGCGGTGGCCGTCACGCCCGAGATGATTCCTTCTTCGGCCGCGTGGTTGATGCCCTCGTAACTGAGCGTGCCGGCCGCGCCAAAGGCGAGGAACATTCCCATCATCACGCCCCAGTCACCCACGCGGTTGGTGACGAACGCCTTCTTGCCGGCGGTGGCCGCACTCTCACGGGTGTGCCAGAACGAGATGAGGAAGTACGAACAGGTGCCCACGCCTTCCCAGCCGAGGAACGTGACGAGCAGGTTCTCGCCCATCACGAGCATCAGCATCGAGAACACGAACAGGTTCAGGTAGAGGAAGAACTTGGAGAACTTCGGATCGCCGTGCATGTAGCCGGTGGCGTAGAGGTGGATCAGCGAGCCGATGCCGGTCACGAAGAGAACCATCGTGATGCTGAGCGGATCAGCGAGGAAGGCCAGGTCGACCTTCAGCGACCCGACCGGCATCCACGAGAAGAGCGATTGGACGTGGTGACGCTCTTCCTCGGGGTTGTTCAGCAGATCGAAGAACACCCCGGCCGCCACCACGAACGATCCGGCCACCATCGCGGTGGCCAGGTAGCCCGCCTTGGGTTCGCCCAGCAAGCGGCCGAACAACAGGATGATGACGAACCCGGCCAGCGGCAGAGCAGGGATGAGCCACAGCAGATCGAGCATGGTCAGCCCTTCAACTCCGCGATGTCGTCAGCCGTCGCACCGGGGCGGCGACGCATGATCGACACGATGATTCCGAGACCGACCACGACTTCGGCCGCGGCCACGACCATGACGAAGAACACCGTTGTCTGACCGCCGATGTCGCCCAGGCGCTTTGCCAACGCCACGAAACTGAGGTTGACCGCATTGAGCATCAACTCGATGCACATGAACATCACGAGCGGGTTGCGCCGGACCAGCACGCCGACGGCCCCGATCCCGAACAACACGGCCCCGAGAACGAGGTACCAGGTGGTGGTGGGAGTAGTGGCGAGAAGAGTCACGACTCACCCTTCCCGGTCTTGATCCGACGCGTCAGCATGACGGTCCCGACCACCGCGACGACGAGAAGAACCGACGTGAGTTCGAACGCGACCACATAGTCGCCGAACACACTGCGCGCGATCTGACGGACGTTCGAGTCGTTGTCGCCGGTGACCGTGGGGATCTCGAGACCGTTCCCGCGACCGATCGCGTCGCGTGACGACGAAACGGCGGCGGTGACGAGTCCGATGACACCGACGCCCACCACCAGAGCCATCGGGCGCTGGACCTTGAAGGGCTCGATGGAGATGTCCTCGGTCCGGTCGACGCCGAGAAGCATGATCACGAAGAGGAAGAGAACGACGATCGCGCCGGCGTAGACGATCACCTGGACGGCGGCGAGGAAGTGGGCCTCGAGAGCGACGAAATGGACGGCCACACCGAACAGGGTGAGCACGAGGCTGAGGGCCGCGTGCACAGGATTGGGGCGCAGGATCACACCGAGCGCGCCGACGATCACCATCGCCGCCGCGATCACGAAGACGACGAGTTCCATCAGTGGTCGGCCTTCCGCGCCGACTCGCTGGCGTCGCGCCGGGCCTGATCGGGCTCGGGAGCGCGGACGCCGTACCCGAGTTCGCCACTCCATCCGACCACGCCTTCGAACGTGGCGTCACCCGATGGCGCGGTGGCCCGCACCCACCCGGAGGTCAGCAGGTCTTCACCCTCGCGCCAGTCCTCCCACGGCATGTGACGCGGCTTGCCGTCGTCGCCCACGAGGAGTTCGGACTTGGTGTAGATGGCGTCGCGGCGATTGGTGAACGAGAACTCGAACAACTTGGTCTCGGTGATGGCCTCGGTGGGGCAAGCCTCCACGCAGAGATCGCAATGGATGCACCGCAGGTAGTTGATTTCGTAGACGAAGCCGAAGCGCTCACCCGGCGACGTCGGAGCGTCGGGATCGTTGTCGGCGCCGCGCACATAGATGCACTTGGCCGGGCACACACCGGCGCACAACTCGCAGCCGATGCACTTCTCCATCCCGTCCTCGTAACGGTTGAGAACGTGGCGACCGTGCAGACGCTCGGGCTTGGGGGCCTTCTCGTCGCGCTGGGGCTTGCCGCGCTTGAGTTCGCGACCACCGGAGTATTCGCGGGTCACGCGGTTGCGTCGGCCCACCTGGCGAAGGGTGATGAGGAATCCACCGAGGTAACCCATCAGAACGTCGCCCCCTCTCGTTCACGGTTGGCGCGGCTGACCTTCATGGCCATGGAGATGAGGCCCGCGCACACGATGAGGACCGCGGCGCTCACGATGGCGACGACCGCCTGGTTCCAGTCCTGATCGCGGCCGAGGCGGAGGGCCGCCATCAGCATGAACCAACCGAGCGACATCGGGATGAGGATCTTCCAGCCGAGATCCATGAGTTGGTCGTAGCGGAACCGCGGCAACGTGGCGCGGAACCACACGTAGACGTAGAGGAACAACAGCACCTTGGCGATGAACCAGATGGTTCCTTCGATCGCCCCGGGAATGATCGGGATGTCGAACAACCCCTGCGGCCCGCCCCAGAAGAGGGTGACGATGATGCCGCTCATCGTGACGGTGTTCATGAACTCGGCGAGGAAGAAGAGCCCGAATCGGATGCTGGAGTACTCGGTGTTGAAACCGCCCACCAGTTCCTGCTCGGCCTCCACGAGATCGAAGGGCGGCCGATTGAGTTCGGCCGTGGCGGCCAACAAGAAGATGATGAACGGCACGACACCGGTGGACACCACGTGCCAGTTCGTGAAGCCGTCCTGGTTGGCCACGATGCCGCTGGTCGACAGCGTGCCGGCCAACAGAAGAACCGTTGCGATGCTGAGGCCGAGTGCGGCTTCGTACGACACCATCTGGGCCGAGGCGCGAACCGAACCGAGCAGCGGGTACTTCGAACCACTCGACCAGCCGGCGAGCATGATGCCGTACACCGCGATGGACGACAGCGCGAGAACGAGCAGGATGCCCACGGGCGGGTCGGCCAGCTGAACGCGCGTCTGCTCGCCGAACCACGTGACGATGCCGTTCTTGCCGTCACTGAAGTCACCACCGAGAGGGATGACCGACCACACGAGGAAGGCCGGTACGAACGCCAAATACGGAGCCAGTTTGAAGACGAAGCGGTCGGCGCGATCGGGAAGCAGGTCTTCCTTGAAGAACAGCTTGATGCCGTCGGCGAGGGTCTGCAGCAGACCCCACGGACCCGCCTTGTTGGGGCCGATGCGGTTCTGCATGCCGGCGATCGCCTTGCGCTCGAACCACACCATGAACATCGTGACCAGAAGACCAATCGCGAAGATCGCGACGACCTTGAGGATGATGATGAGCAGAGGCGTCCAGAGCAGATCTCCGATGGCCACCGGATCGAGTGCGAGCAGGCGAACCATCAGATGTTCTCCAGTCGAACGTCGTTCACCAGTGCGGAGGCGTCGATGAGTTCGCCCACCTTGCCACCGGGTTGATTCCAGGGCACCCAAGCGGTTCCGCGGTGCACCGAGGCATCGGCTTCGACGCGCATCACGACACTCGTGCGAGCACCGATCGCCTTCACGTTCGAACCAGCGGGAGCACCGAGCCGATCGAGGTCGAGCGGATGCAGATAGATGGCCGAGCCGGGCGCCAGCGACGCCAGTGATGGCGAGTTCGCGACGTTTTGACCCGCGTCGTACAACTTGCGGCTCACGACGAGGCGGTACGAGAAGCCCGCGCGCTCGGGGACCTCGGGGACCGGCGACGCGATGGGCGCCGAGCCGACGTGTGCGAGAAGCACACCATCGGGAGACGCCTTGATGGCCGACCGATCGATGGGTCGGAACGCCGACTGAGTGGTGACCATCTGATCGAAGACGTCGTGAACCGATCCGACACCGAGATCGATGTCGAGAAGATCGGCCAATTCGACCGCGACCATCCAGTCGGGCCGCGACGTGCCGCGGGTGGTGACCTTGCGCGACAACTGCGAGACGCGACCTTCGAGATTGGTGGTGGTGCCGTCCTTCTCGCCGAACGCCGCGGCGGGCAGGACGATCTGCGCCTGACTCGACGAGGTGGTCATGAAGGTGTCGAGGCTGACGATGTTCGGGACAGCGGTGAGTGCACGACGCGCGAGATCGGCGTCGGGGAAGTCGGCCAGCGGATCGGCGCCGACGAGAACCAAACAGTTGATCTTGCCGGCGGCGGCGCGCTCGAGAATCTCGGCCGCCGAGCCCGATCCCATTCCGGCCGACAACGCTCCGCGCACATTGCCGCGACGCAGAACCGGCAGCACCTTGGCGTTGGGGACGAGCTCCATGACGGCGGCCAGGGCCGACATCGTGAACTCGGGCGACTCGGCGAGATTGCCGCGTCCGACCACCACGACGACCGAACCCTTGCCGAGTTGGCTGACGACGGACGTCTCGGTGAGTGTCGAACGCACGGCGGCCACCTGCTGACCCGGCTCATGACCGGTGTGCTTCCAGGCGTAACGCGTGAGGCCGGATTCCTTCGCGCCGAACTCGACGATCTTCGACCGCCTCTTCTCGGAGGCGTCGCGCAGGCGCAAGTGCAGCACCGGCAACTCTTCCTTCAGGTCGGGGCCGAGGAGGATGACGGTGGAGGCGTTGGCCGCTTCGTCGATGGTCGCCTGCGGGTAGGCGAACACGGTGGAGGGCAGACCGTCGCCGAGTTGGGCGTCGACGTTGGACGTTCCGAGGGCTCGCGCCAGACGCGACCACGCATAGGCGTCTTCGTTCGTGCCACGTGCTCCACCGAGAATGGCCACACTGCCTGCGCCACCGTCGCGCAAGGCCGACGACACGAGTGCGGCGGCGGCTCGCAGCGCCGTCGACCAGTCGGCTTCGACAAACTGGCCGTCGCGCTTGATGAGCGGCTGCTCGAGGCGAGCGTCGGAAGCGACGGCTTCGAAATTGAAGCGGCCCTTGTCGCACAGCCAACTCCAGTTGACGGGATCGCTGTCGACACCCTGATAACGCAGCAGCTGATCACGACTCGATTCGACCGTGATGCGGCAACCGACCGAGCACGTGGTGCAGGTGCTCTCGACCTTCTCGAGATCCCAGGGTCGGGCCTTGAAGCGATACGGCTTGGCCGTGAGCGCACCGACCGGGCAGATCTGCACGGTGTTGCCCGAGAAATAGCTGCTGAACGGTTCGTCGGGGAAAGTGAGAACCTGCGTGTTGTTGCCGCGCGACGTGAAGTGGATGAGCGCGTCGCCGGCCACTTCGTCGGCGAATCGCGTGCAGCGATCGCACAGGATGCAACGCTCACGATCGAGCAGCACGATGTCGCTGATCGGAATCGGCTTCTCGTAATGGCGCTTCTCTTCGACGAAGCGGCTCTCGCCCGGGCCGTGGCTGAACGCCTGATCCTGCAGCGGGCACTCGCCGCCCTTGTCGCACACCGGGCAATCGAGCGGATGGTTCGCGAGCAGCAGCTCGAGAATTCCCTCGTGCGCCCGCTTCACCTGCGGCGTGTCGGTGCGCACGATCTGACCGTCGGCCACCGGCGTCATGCACGACACGACCATCATCGGGCCGCGCGGACCTTCGACTTCGACGAGGCACTGGCGGCACATGCCGACCGGGCTCATGCGTGGGTGGTAGCAGAAGCGCGGGATGTAGTCGCCGCTGCGATCGGCGGCGGCGATGATGAGTTCGCCCTTACGCGCAGCGACCTGACGACCGTTGATCGAAATCGTGACGGCGTTGGGATCGACGGGCGGCTGGTTCTCGTCACTCGTCACGTTGGTCTCGGTGGAGGTCATGACACCGACCCCGAGACCGGGATACGAGTGCGCTTGGTGACGCGCGCTTCGAACTCGCTGCGGAACAACGTGAGAGCCGAGTGGACCGGGGCGTAGGCCGAGGGGCCGACGAAGCAGATGGTGTTCATGCGATACGGGAACGGCACCGCGGACAAGCCGAGTTCGGAACTCGAGGCGTGCGGGAAGACACCGGGACAAATGGACTCGCCGACTTCGAGCAGCTGATCGAGGTCGGCGTCGGTGCCCTTGCCATCGACGATGCGCGACAGGATCCGCTCGAGCCATGTTCCGCCCTCGCGGCACGGCGTGCATTTACCGCACGACTCGTGGGCGTAGAAGCGAGTGAGGGTGAGCGCGGCACGCGGGATGTCGGTGGTGTGATCCATCACCATGACCGCACCCGATCCGAGCATCGACCCGGCCGGTCCGACCTGGCTCGCCTCGAACGGCAGATCGAGTTGCTCGGGCGTGAACCACGGAGCCGAACCACCACCGGGCACGAAGGCCTTCAGTTGGTTGTCGTTGCGAATGCCCTGGCAGAACTCGTCACCGTAGAGAAGATCGCGGAACGTGGTGGTTCCGTTGATGATCTCGTACACACCCGGACGCTTCACGTGGCCCGACACCGCGACCATGCGCGTGCCGGGAGACGTCTTGGTGCCGATGGCGGTGTACTTCTCGGCGCCGTTCACGAGGAGCCAAGGAAGGTTGGCGAGCGTTTCGACGTTGTTGACGATGGTGGGCTGACCGTACAGGCCGATCGCGGCCGGGAAGTACGGCGGCTTCAGACGCGGCATGCCGCGGTTGCCTTCGAGACTCTCGATGAGTGCGGTCTCCTCGCCCACCACGTATGCGCCGGCACCCCAGTGCAACACGATGTCGACCGAGAAGCGACTGCCCATGATGTTCTTGCCGACGTATCCGGCGGCGTACGCCTCGTTGAGCGCGGTGGCCACGCGTTCCTGCGCCACCGCCATCTCGCCGCGGATGTAGAGGAAGCACTGCGAGAGACCGGCCGCGTAACACGCGATCAGACAGCCTTCGATGAGCTGATGCGGATCGCGCTCCATGAGCAAACGGTCCTTGTAGGTGCCGGGTTCGCTCTCGTCACCGTTGACGACGAGATAACGAGGCCACTTGCCTTGCGGAGTGAGACCCCACTTGGTTCCGGCCGGGAAGCCCGCTCCACCGCGTCCGAGCACGGTGGCGTTCTTGACTTCGTCGTGCACGTCGGTGGGTGTGCGACCCAAGGCCTTCTTGAGTCCCTGATAACCACCCGTCGCGAGATAGCGCTCGAGGGTGAACGAATCGTCGTACTGGAATCGCGACGTGACGATCTGCGGGCGATCGCCGGCGATGAATCCGGGCGCGTGAGCGTAGGAAGTCACAGCGCCGCCTTTCCGTCGAACCAGGTCGGACCGTCGGTGACGTCTTCGGGAGCGACCGCACCCACGATGCGATCGGCGGACACCCGCTGGCGAACTCGGGCCACCGTGCCGTGCGGCGGAATCTCGGCGTCGAGACGGCCGGCGCGAAGGTCGTCGACGAGTCGATCGAACGATTCGTTGGTGACTCGGAATCGGTAGCGGTAGTTGACCTGCAGACACGGCGCCTCGGTGCAGGCGGCCTGGCACTCGGCGCGTTCGAGGGTGATGAGCCCGTCGTCGGTGGTGCCGCCCAACTTCACGTCGAGGGCGTGCTCGGCGTGGTGGATGAGTTCATCGGCGCCCATGAGCGCGCACGACATGGTGCCGCAGATGTTGACGAGGTACTTGCCGACCGGCTCGAACTTGAACATCTCGTAGAACGATGCCGTGCCGAACACCTCGGCCGAGGTCGCGCCCACGAGTTCGCCGATGTGCACCATGGCATCGTTGGAGACGTATCCGTCCTGCTGCTGCGCGAGGTGCAGCAAGGGAATGGTGGCCGAACGAGCACGCGGATAGCGCGCGATGATCTCGCGCGCCAAGCGGACGTTTTCTTCGGTCAAGCGGGCCATCAGCGATCGACATCTCCGAGAACGGGGTCGACCGACGATATGACGGCGACGGCGTCAGCGACCAAACCGCCGCGCATCATGTGCGGAAGGGCCTGGATGTTGACGAAGCTCGGAGCACGCATATGGATTCGGTACGGCTTGGGGCCGCCGTCGCTCACGATGTAGCAGCCGATCTCACCGCGGGGGCTCTCGATGCCCACGTACGCCTCTCCCTCGGGAACCTTGAAACCCTCGGTGAAGATCTTGAAGTGGTGGATGAGCGCTTCCATCGACTCGTCGATGCGTCCGCGCGGGGGCGGAGTGACCTTCTTGTTCTGGATGCGGTAGTCGCCGGCCGGCATGCGATCGAGGATCTGGCGAACGATCTTCATCGACTCGCGCACCTCGTTGAGTCGGATCGCGTAGCGGTCGAAGGCATCGCCATACGAACCGACGATCACGTCGAACTCCATCTGGTCGTACTTGAGGTAGGGCATGTCGCGGCGGAGATCCCACGGAACGCCGGTGGAGCGCAGGATCGGACCACTGGTTCCGAGCGCCATTGCTTCGCTGGCGGTGATGACACCCACGCCCTGCAGGCGCTCGCGCCAGATCGGCTGGTTGGTCATGAGGATGTCGTATTCCTCGAGACGCGGCGGGAGCATGTCGAGGATCTCGAGCACGTCGTCGCGCCAACCCGGCGGCAGGTCGGCGGCGAGTCCACCGGGACGGATGAAGTTGTGATTCATCCGCAGACCGGTGACCTTCTGGAAGAAGCGGAGAACCTCTTCGCGCTCGCGCCAGCCGTACAGCATCATCGACACCGCACCGATGTCCATGCCGTTGGTGGCGAGGAACAGGAGGTGGCTGCTCATGCGATTGAGTTCGGACAGCAGCATGCGCATCCAGACCGCACGTTCGGGAATGTCGTCTTCGATGCCGAGCAACTTCTCGACGGCCATCGAGAACACCAACTCGTTGTTGAGCGGGCTCAGGTAGTCCATGCGGGTGACGTTGGTGCCGCCCTGGAGATACGTGAGATCCTCGCCGGTCTTCTCCATGCCGGTGTGCAGGTAGCCGATGATGGGCTTGCAGCGCAGGACCGTCTCGCCCTGCAACTCGAGCATGAGGCGCAACACACCGTGGGTGCTCGGGTGCTGCGGACCCATGTTGATGATCATGGTCTGGTCTTCGTCGGAGTCGACCGGCAACTGGCCGAGCTTGGCCGCCTCGGCTTCGCTCATGCGAAGAACCGCGCCGACCTCCCGCATGAGTTCGCGCGCCCCGATCTCGCTCCGGGGCTTCATCTCCTGTCCGCCTTCGCTCGTCTGGCGGATGTTCTCGACCGCGGTCACGAGTTCGCTCCCTTGAACTGAACGGGGATGCGGCCGACCGCGTAGTCCTTGCGCAGAGGATGGCCTTCCCAATCCTCGGGCATGAGGATGCGAGTGAGATCGGGGTGACCGTCGAAGCGGATGCCGAACATGTCGAAGGCCTCGCGCTCCATGGCTTCGGTGCCGGGCCACAGATCGAAGGCCGACGCGATCGTGGGATCGGATTCGGGAACCTGGACGCGCACGCGGAGACGCTCTCGGCTGGCGATGGAGATGAGGTTGACCACGACTTCGAACCGCTCGGCGGCGACGCCGTCGGGCAGATCGCGGCCGGGGTGGGTCAGGTAGTCGACCGCGGTGAGGTCGGTGCACATCGTGAAACCGTCGTCGAGCAACTTCTTGAGCAGCGCGACGTACGCCGAACGACCGGGGTGCACGACCTTCTGGCCGCGCGACCACGACACCGGCGCACCGTGCAACGATTCGACTTCGGTCATGCCGACGCACCTTGTCGCGACGGCATCAAGGTCACGGTTTGCGCGGCCGGAATCTCGGTGATGTGGATGTTGGCACCGGCACCCGACTCGGAACGACGACGCATGATCTCGCCGTCCTCGATCTTTTGGTGCAACGTCTCGATCGCGTGGATGAGCGTCTCGGGTGTGGGCGGGCAACCGGGCGCGTAGACGTCGACCGGGACCACCTGATCGACACCCTGCACGACCGCGTAATTGTTGAACATGCCGCCGCTCGACGCGCACACTCCCATGGAGATGACCCACTTGGGTTCCATCATCTGGTCGTACACCTGACGGAGAACCGGAGCCATCTTCTGACTCACGCGACCGGCCACGATGAGAATGTCGGCCTGACGCGGCGAAGCACGGAACACTTCCATTCCGAAGCGAGCAATGTCGTAGTGGGCGCCACCGGTGCCCATCATCTCGATCGCACAGCACGCGAGACCGAAGGTCGCGCCCCAACTCGACCGGCTGCGCGACCACTTGACGAGATCTTCGATCTTGCCGGTGAGGAAGTTGTGCTGGATGCCACCGAGGCCATCGTCGAGCACATTGCGCACGAGACTCATGTTGTCGAACCTCCTGCTTCTTACGCTGCCTGCTCGGCGTCGAGACGGCCCTCGAGGCCGACACGACGAATCGTCGACGACGATGTGCGATCGCTGCTCACGGCGTCGGACAGGCGCCGGGCGCGAGCGATCGGACCCCAATCGAGCGCTCCGCGCGCGATCACGTACACGAACGTCAGGAAGAAGACGGAACTGAAGGCCAGCATCTCCCAGAACGCGAACGCGCCGAGCTCCTGACGGGCCACGGCGAACGGGTAGATGAAGATGATTTCGATATCGAACATGATGAACAACATCGCGACGATGTAGAAGCTCACCGGAAACCGCTCGGGTGGCTCGCGGCTCGGCAGGATTCCGCACTCGTACGGAGCTTCCTTGGCCACCGAAGGGCGGCGAGGAGCGAGCAATCGAGATGCGATGAAGCTGAGAACGCCGAACAGCACCCCCACGATCAGCAGAGCTACGACCGGAAGGTACTGACCCATGGACTACGCCTTGGCCGGGACGACGGCGCCGGTGTGAACGGCGAGGATCTTGTCGCGACGGTGCAACATCCAGCAGCAGAGCAGGAAGATGATGGTGGAACCGATGGTGATGAACGCCGCCGGCTGACGCTTGGAGCCGAGATCGCGAATCATGACCACGTATTGATGCGGTTGGGTTTCGTCGACCACCGATCGTGAAGGCGCGCGCCCTGGTTCGACGCGTTGCGGAATGACCGGAGCGATCTCGACGATCGCGTACTTCGGATGATGGAAGAAGGCGGTGAAGTCGATCTCGTCGGTGATCTTGGGCCAGCGATCTCCCCCGCGCAGGTACACCGCGGTGGCTTCGTATTCGCCCGCCGCGTACAACTCGGCTTCGACCTGGATGATCTCGTCGGCGGCGGCGATGGCTTGGCCACGACCACGGTCGTCCTCGGGCAACTTCGTCCAACCCGAGGCCACGAGAGCGTCTCGCGTCTGGTTGGCGACGTCGATGAATGAAGCACCCGCGTCGACGACGACCGGAGCATCGAGTGCCTCGGCGTCGAGAAGGCGAGGACCTTCACGCACGATGGTGAAGGGCTGAGCCGGTTCCCATGTGGGCATGCGACCGGTCAGACCGATGCCGTACGCCCACCAGATCGCACCCATGGACGCCATCCATCCGAACAACCCCGCGAACGCGACCAGGAATCCGAGGCGGATGCCCATGTTCGTGGCCAGCAGCATGTACACGCTGCCACACAACGCCACGACGCCGATGATGACGGTGAGGAGACCGCGGAGTTCGGGTTCCCAGCCGATGCTCAGGAGTGCGTTCACAATTCGCTCCGTACGTAGTTGACGACTTCGCGGATCTGCGCATCGGTGAGCAGGCTGCCGAAACCGGGCATACGACCGCTGCCCTGACCCTGCACGCCGTACTTGGCGCCGTAGACCGAACCGGCCTTGATGAAGTCGATCATTTCTTGTTCGGTGGCGAAGTGCGAGTTGGTCGCACCACCGGTGAGGTTCCAGCCGAAGGCACCGGCACCGGTTTGACCGGGCTCACCCCAACTCCAACCCGGAGTGTGGCAGCGAGCGCAGCTGTACGCACCGGAACCGAGGTCGAGGTTGAAGAGGGCTTCACCGACGCTGTCGTAGGTTCCGTCATCGACCAATTGCTCGGCCGCGGCCTGGATCTTGTCCTGTTCGGCGACGGGCAGGTGTCCGCCTTCGCAGGCCCGCGCGTCGGCTTCGGGATCGATGCAGTTCTCACGCGGAATCTGAATGCTCTTCATGTACGCGATGAGGTTGTTGATCTGCTGCTCGTTCATGGGGCCGCCACCCTTCACGCCCCACGGCGACATGGGCGAGAACGGACGGCCGTATTCGAGGATGAAACGGATCTCGTCCTCGCTGAAGCGGTAGAAGATGGTGTTGAGAGCCGGTGCCTTCCAGGACACGGCCTTGACCTCGCCGGTCTTGCTGTCGGTGACCGTGTACGGCGCTGCACCGCCGGTGGCGTTCATTCCACCGTGACAGCCCGCGCAGTTGAAACCGCCGTCGGCGGTGGCCGCGAACAACTGCGATCCCCAACTGGCGAAGCGATTCTGGTAGCCCTCTTCGGCACCCGACTGACGGGCCGGCTCGAACAACCAGTACACCGGCAATCCGATGGTGATGGTCGCGAGCATGATCACACCGAGGAACTGCATGCGCTCGAGGCGACGACCTTCGAGTTCTTCGTCGTCGTAATACGGCTTGCGGTTGGCTGCGAGTTCGATCTCGGAACCGATCTCCTTGCGACCGGCCGCCCAATTGAAGATCGCGTACACGGCCCACGCGGCCGAGACCGCGATGGCGATGAGGATCGCGATGGTGGTGGAAGCGAGAGCGAGCATGCTCAGTGTCCTCCTCCGCCGGTGATGCAGTGCGGGCCTTCGGCTTCCTGACCCGTGGTGTTCACACCGATGGCCGGACCGTTGAACACCTTGCCGGTGTCGACGATGATGCTGCCGTTGCTCACGGAAACTCCGAAACGGTCCATGCCGCGAGGAGCCGGGCCGGCCTTCTTCTCACCGACTCGGTTGTACTGCGAACCGTGGCACGGACACTCGAACCACTGCGAGCTCTTGCACTCGGGAACACGGCAACCGAGATGCGGGCACTTCTGATACAGCGCAACGACTCCGGCCTCCATGCCCGCCAGCACCGACGGCTGCGTGGCGTACGCCGCGCGCGCCTTCGGAAGAGCGTCGGCCGGATACGCCGTGAGCCACGTGCGCGCTTCGGGCTTGTACACGAAACCCTTCTCGCTGCGGATCTGCACGATGAGATCGTCGAGGCGACCCACGTTGACCTTCGAACCGAATCCGCCGCCGGCGCGCGGCCACAAGAACGCGACCACGGCGACTCCGAACGCGCCGATGCTTGCACTCATCATGGTGACCGCGGCGCGGTTGAAGAACTGACGACGCGACACCGCGACGGCCTCGGCATCGGGTGCCTGCCACGCGACCGGTGCGACTTCGTTGGCCTTCTCGATCGCGGTGGAGCGAGCCTGGACTTCGGCCTTCTCGTACACGGCACCGGCGACCGGGGTCTCGGTCCGGGTGGACTTGTCGCGCTTCACCGTTTCGCGGGCGAGCGCACCGGCACCGCGAACGTCGGAGCGACGCGCCGACGTCACGAGGACGACGGCGGCCAACACCACGATGGCGGCGATCGCAATGGCGATGGTTGCTGCTGAGCTCATGTGATCGGTTACCTCACAACTCGAAGAAGAGACCGTCTCGCCAAGGGAAGACGAAGTTGAAGCCCGGGCCACGGAAGAACGAACCGATGATCACGAGCACGGCCCAGAACATGAGGTGCACGGTCATCAACGAGGTTGCGAACTTGCGATCTTCGGGCTTGTTGGACGGATTGCGATCGATGTACGGCGCGAGGATGAGCGCGAACAACGCGATACCCGGAATGGTCACACCGGCGACCATGGGGTGGAACATCGTGAGCAGTTCCTGCAGTCCGAGGAAGTACCACGGAGCCTTCGACGGGTTGGGCGTCTGGTTGGGGTTGGCCAACTGCAGAAGCGGCGCGTTCACGAAGATCGAGAAGAAGAACAGGAACGCGGTGCACGCGAGTGCGGCTACGAACTCGACGGCGAGCAGGTGCGGCCAGGTGTGGACCTTGTCGACGGGAGTGGCCTTCACGTCCTGAATCGACCCGGACTTGACGACCGTGAGCAGACGCTGCGTGTGACCGCCGGGTCCGGCTCCGACCGGAACTCCACCACCCAGCGGTGCGGCGGCGACGACCGCGGCGGCCTTATCGGCCACGGCGACCTGACCGCCGGCACTCTTGTCCTTGGCGGCACGGCTGCGCTCGAGCAAGTGCTCGGGAATGCGCGAGTCGCCGCCATCCGATGACGCGGCGACGCCGCCTTCGGACGCGGCCTTCTCGCGAGCCGCTTGCGCTCGCTTGAGGAGGTGTTCGGGAATCTCAGTCATGTCGATGAATCCTTTCGGCGCCCGGTCACAGCGGCCCGGAGATGCCGCCGTCCTTGCGGACACGCCAGAAGTGGATGGCCATGAAGATCACGATGACGAACGGGAGCATGAGCACGTGCAGCACGTACCAACGCAGAAGGGTTTCGGAGCCGATCTCGACACCGCCGAGCAAGACGAATCTCACCTGCGATCCGAAGACCGGCGTGTAGCCCATCATGTTGGTGCCCACGGCCACGGCCCACATGGCCAACTGGTCCCACGGGAGCAGGTAACCGGTGAACGAGAGCAACAAAGTGAGCGTCAGCAGAACGACGCCGATCACCCAGTTGAACTCGCGCGGCGGCTTGTACGCGCCGTGATAGAAGACGCGCGCCATGTGCAAGAACACGGTGAGCACCATGAGGTGAGCACCCCAACGATGCATGTTTCTCACCAGGAGACCGAACGCGACCGACGTCTGAAGACTCTTGATGTCGTTCCAGGCCGCCGTCGCTTCCGGACGGTAGAAGAACATCAAGAAGATGCCGGTGACGGTGAGGAGAATGAAGAGGAAGAACGAGAGACCACCGAGGCAGAGCGTGTAGCTCACCTTCACCGCGTGACGCTTCACCTTCACCGGGTGCAAGTGGTACAGCACCGAGTTCATGATCACGTACGAGCGGTTGCGCGGACTGTCGCTGTAGCCCTTGCGGAAGATGGAGCCCGGACGGAAGATCGAGTTCCAGGCCTGGCTGCCCTGGACAGATTCGACCGTCTTGTTCAGACGTTCCTTCGCGGTCGGGCGGGGGTTATCGATGACCTTGGCCATGTGTGTCTCCTAGAACCGCATTCCGTAGGCGTATCCGTGGTTGTTGGTGCGCGCATGCGTGTCGCCGGTGGCGAGAGCAGCGCCGGCCTTTCCGAGGATGATGACCCCGGTCGGGCAGCGATCGACGCACAGCGCGCAGCGCGTGCAGACGTCGTCGTCGATGATGAAGATCACGTTGTCGTTGGGGTCGAGACCGGGCTTCTCGGTGCCGACCGCTTCGGCCACCGCATCGGGCTGCACCATGTGGATGCACTTCCATGGGCAGATGTCGACGCAGCCCTCGCACATGATGCATTCGCTCTGGTCGATGTGGATGAACTGCTTCGGCTTGACGGCCTTGGTCAGGTAATCCGCATCCACCTCGACCAGTTGGTACTGGTCGGTGAACGGCATCATCGGCGGATTGGCGTCGGTCTTGGCCATGTCAGCCCTTCTTCACCAACGGACGGCCGTACGACGATTGCTCGAGCTCGGTGGAAGCCGACTTGCCGCGCCTTTGCCACCAGACCCAGATCCAGATGTGCAGACCCAGGAAGAGTCCGTAGATGCCGGTGACGATGATGTCGCCCACCTGCAGGTAGTTGATGTCGAACGGGAAGCTGCCGCCCTTGGCCTGAGACTTGAAGATGTCGCCCGGTCCGTAGAGCATCTTGTCGGACTGCCAGCCGAGTTCGTTCTGGACGTGTACGAGCCACTGGTGGGGCACCACGCCGTACGCCAAGAACATCACGAAGAACGCGTAGGTCGCCCCGAGCATCGCCTCACCCCAGGACACCGGGGTTCCGATCGGACGGCGCTTGCCGTACCACAGGGCCAGACCGGTCAGAGCGAGCGTGAGGATCAGCGAGAAGATGAACGCCTGATTCATTCCCGGCCACTTGAGAATGTCGATTGCCAGCATTCGGCCGTTCATCCTTTCTGTGCCATGTCTGCGCCCGCGGTGGACTGAGATGGCGCTGCTCGCGCCGGGGGTTGGTCGGAGAGAACCTTAGCCGTGACGACCCTCGCCGGACCCAACTCCACACCTGGTCAGATGGCAAGACGTCGGTCACGGCAAGCCTGATTCGGGCGGTTCGGAAGGGTTCGACGAGACCGTCCCGACCGAGGTGCTCGGCTGGCCGCTCCCGCGTGATCGGTCTATCAGCCCGACCCCGGGGGCGAGCATGGTTGTGCGCTAGTTCGCGAGGCATCATCCGTCACGCGATTCGCGCGTGAACTTGGGCGCAAATTCCGTTGTTCAGCGCGACGGGCTCTAATCTCGAGGAAGTCGTTGCGACCCCGTGCGGGTCCCCCGAAAGGACTGGTCAGTGACCGAGATTCCCGAGCACCTCCTGAAGCGCTCTCGCGACCGCAAAGCCGGCGGTTCGGGCGAATCCTCCAGTGCTCCCGCCACCCCCGGCCGCGAGGTCGAGGCCGCTCCGACGGCCGCCCCGGCCACCCGAGCCGCCGCCCCCGAGCCGGCCGCCCCGCCCGTCAAGCCCGACCCGCCCTACGTGGCGGCGGCCAAGAAACGGGGCCGGATCCCGTCCTGGGCCATGGTCACCTTGTCGCTCCTCCCCCTCTTCGTGTTCATGTACGTCCGGGGCCTCCAGCCCCAAAAAGCCGAGGCCAGCGGCCCTATTTTGGTCGGCCAGGAGAACTACGGGTCCTGTGCGTCGTGCCATGGCGCGGACGGTTCGGGCGGCGCCGGCCGGGTCCTGAAGGACGGCGAGTCGCTGCTCACCTTCCCCCACATCGAGGACATGCTCAACTGGGTCTACGTCGGATCCGAGGCCTTCCGGGCCGCCGGGGTGGCCAGTTACGGAGACCCGAACCGTGAGGGCGGGGCCCACGTGCCCTACTCGTACAACGGCAGCCCCATGCCGGCCCAGGGGTCCAAGTACGGCGGAGCGCTCACCGATTACGAGATCCTCGGGCTGGTGTGCCACATCCGGTACGACCTGTCGGGTGCCGACCCGGCCGGTGAGTGGGCCGAGGAATACGAGAAGTGGTGCAGCCCCGAGAGCGAGATCTTCGCCAACCTCGAGGGCGGCTCGCTGACGTTCGACAGCCCCGAGCTGAACATCGGCACCGATCCGCGCCTCGGCACGACTGCCGGCGGGATTGTCGGTGGCGGCGAGTGATCGCCGTGTGACCGACGGAACGCATCACCACCGCCTTCTCATCGCGCCCACCTGAGCACGTCGTCGTCGTGCCGGGCACACTGACTCCATGACCCCTCAGCACGACGTCCTCGTCGTCGGCGCCGGCCCGGCCGGTTCGGCGGCCGCGTATTGGTTGGCTCAGCACGGTCACGACGTGGTGATGATCGAGAAGAAGGCGTTTCCGCGCGAGAAGACGTGCGGCGACGGCCTCACACCGCGGGCGGTGAAGCAGATCCATGACATGGGTCTCGGCGATTCGCTGGCCAAGTACCACCGCTACGAGGGTCTGCGCGCGACCGCGCACGGACGCGAACTCGAACTGCAGTGGCCCACCCATCCGATCTACCCGCAGCACGGTTACGTCGTGCGTCGCAGCGAACTCGACACGATGGTCGCGTACAACGCGGTCAAGGCCGGAGCCACGTTGCTCGAAGGACACGAAGCCAACGCTCCGATCCTCGAGCGCGGTTTCGTGCGCGGTGCCCACGTCACCGCCAAGGACGGATCGAACAAGGAGATCACCGCGCGCTACGTGGTGGTCGCCGACGGAGCGAACAGTCGCTTCGGTCGGGCGCTCGGAACGTTCCGCACCAAGGAATGGCCCTACGGCACCGCCATCCGCACCTACTGGGAGACGCCGCGTCACGCCGACCCCTGGATCGAGTCGGCGCTCGACGTGAAGGATCGCAACGGCAATCCTCTCCCGGGTTACGGCTGGATCTTCCCGGTGGGCGACGGCACCGTCAACATCGGTGTCGGTCTTCTTTCGACGTTCCGCGACTTCAAGACCGTCAACACGACGCATCTTCTCAACGAGTACGCGCACATGATCGCCGATCGCTGGGAGATCGATCCGAACTCACCCACGTGCAAGGCGACGTCGGGGCGCATTCCCATGGGTGGCTCGGTCGGACCGAAATCGGGTCCGACGTATCTCGTGGTCGGCGACGCCGCGGGGAGCGTCAATCCGTTCAACGGTGAGGGCATCGACTACGCGTACGAAACCGCACGGATCGCCGCCGAAGTGCTCCACCAGGCGATCAGTGCCAACGACCCGGCGGCGCTGCAGCGCTACCAGTCGATGCTCGACGACGAATACGGCCAGTACTTCAAGGTGGCTCGTCTCTTCGCCCGCATCATCGGTCGTCCTGCCATCATGCGCGAGCTCAGTCGCGTCGGCATGCACAGTCGCACGCTCATGGAGTGGGTGCTGCGCATCATGGCCAACTTGCTGCGGCCCGACGAGATCGGTCCGGCGGAAGCCGCGTACAAGGCGGCCGCTGCCATCGTGCGCCTCGCGCCCAACGCCTGACCTCCGGCTTTTCAGGCGGTCGTGCAGCGCACCGCCGACACCTCGCCACGATCGAGATCGAGAAGGGTCACGTGCTGGCCGCGATGTTTCTGCACGAACGACGACAAGTTCGGTGACTCCTCTTCGCAGCGCCTGATCACGCGATCGAGGAGAGGCACTTCGATTCCGTTCTCGAGTCGCGCGTAGGTCACGCCGTCCAGAAGTCGGTCGATGGCGGGCAACTCCAATTCCTTCGATCCACTCGGCGGTGCGGGAAGAAGCGAGAACCAGATGATTCCGTCGCCCAGGGTGTCGGCCAGCAACGCGCACGCGTTGGTCACGTCGGGGAACAAGCACGTCGACTCGCCGAGCGTCCCATCCGTCAATTGAAGAACTCGCCCATTGGCCAGAACGATCGTCGCGTTGCCGCTCATCGCACCATCGACCACCGACCATGAGCCGTCCGAACGAATGGTCGATGTCAATGCCGCCAGATCGATGCGCCGTGACTCGACCACCGGCGCGGCCGACGTGTCGTCGCCGCGCGCACAAGCCCGCAGAGCGAGCAGGCACAGTGCGACGAGTGCGAGGGTTCCGATCGATCGGCCGAAAAGACGCACACTCGAAGCGTACGTCGGCGAATGCGTCAGGCCGAGGCGCTCTTGCCCTGGCCGGGGACCGCGTGCAGAGTGCCGGCGCGGCGTTGTTCGTAATAGCTGAGGATCTGCAACTCGAGCGCCAGGTCGACCTTGCGCACCGTGATGCCGCGCGGGACGCTCAGCACGACCGGGGCGAAGTTGAGAATGCTCGTGACACCGGCGCGAACCAGACGTTCGGCGGCATCTTGTGCGGATGCTCCCGGCACCGCCACCACTCCGATCGAGACCTGGCGCGACGCGACGATCTGCGGAAGGTCGTCGATGTGCCGGACACGCACGCCGCCGATGACCGAACCGATCTTCGATGTGTCGACGTCGACGATGCCGGCCACGGGAAATCCGCGTTGACCGAAGCCGCCGTAACCCGACAACGCCTGACCCAAGTTGCCGGCACCGACGATCACCACCGGCCACTCGTGATTGAGGCCGAGTTCGCGCTGCACTTGATAGACGAGGTACGAGACCTCGTACCCGACGCCGCGCGTTCCGTAGCTGCCGAGATACGACAAGTCCTTGCGAACCTTGGCGGCGTTGACTCCGGCCAACTCGGCGAGTCGATCGGAGGAGACGTGATCGACTCCCTCGGCCGCCAACTCGTTGAGGATGCGCAAGTACACGGGAAGTCGCGAAACGGTTGCTTCGGGAATCCGGCGACGGGGGCGGTCGGGCATCGCTCGAAACGCTAGGGGTTGGCCGTTTCGGCCGATGACTCGCGCTCGTTCGTCACGTGGGTCTTTGGTCACCGTCGGACGACGATGCTCGTAGCCTTGGCGAGGTGACCGTCGACGTCGCCCTCGCCGCCGCCGCAACTCTCATTGCATCGGTGTTCGCCATCTCCACGTTCGATCGCTGGAGTCGTCGTGGTCGTCCGCACGAAGCCGCCTGGACGGTGTCGCTGGTTCTATTCGCGGTCGGCTCGGGTGCGTTGTGGTGGGCCGAGGCTCGGGGCTGGAGCCTGGCGTCGTTCCGCGTCTTCTATCTCGCCGGCGCGATCCTGAACGTTCCGTGGTTGGCACTCGGCACCGTGTACCTCCTCGCCGGCCGCGCGATCGGCGACCGTGTTCGCGTCTGGCTCATCGGTCTCTCGGGGGCCGCCGCCGGTGTCGTGTTCACCGCTCCCACGAAGGGTGCCATCGACGCCGACGACATGCCCAAGGGCAGTGAAATCTTCGATGCCGCACCTCGGGCCTTCGCCGCCGTGGGGTCGGGCGTGGCCGCACTCGTGATCATCATCGGCGCTCTATGGTCGATCGCACGCGTCGTTCGTGGCCGCACACCCGCGGTCGGATCGGCGACTCGACACGTCGTGAGCGTGGCGCGGCACGCCTGGGCCAACGCCTTGATCGCACTCGGCACACTCACGTTGTCGACGAGCGGATCGTTGGCGGGCCGACTGGGGGAGGATCGCGCCTTCGCCGTCACCCTCGTGAGCGGAGTCGTGATCCTGTTCGCCGGCTTCTTGGTAGCCGTGACCGAACCGCGGCGCTCAGAGAGCGCGACGCAGAAGTTTGCCGAACTGATTGTGCGGTAGCTCGGGCACGATCAGCACCTTGCTCGGGCACTTGTACCGGGCGATGTAGTCGTGGCAATGGTCGATGAGGGTGTCCTCGTCGGCCACTTCGCCCGGTTTCAGAACGACGAACGCGCGCACCGCCTCGCCGGTCTGCGGATGCGGCACGCCCACGACCCCGGCCTCGAGAACAGCCGGGTGCTTCATGAGCACTTCTTCGACTTCGGCCGGGAACACGTTGAAACCCGAGACGATGATCAGATCCTTGGCCCGATCGAGCAGGTACAAGTAACCATCGGCATCGACGGTTCCGACGTCGCCGGTATGCAACCAACCTTCGCCGTCGAGAACTCGGGCCGTGGCGTCGGGATCGTTCCAGTAGCCAACGAACACGTTGGCGCCCTTGACCCACACTTCGCCGCTGTCGCCCACCAACGCGTCGTTCCCGTCCTCGTCGACCACGCGCACTTCGACTCCATCGACGGCCTTGCCGACGGAACCGCGACGCGCCTCGACGCCCACCGAACTGGTGACGACGGGCGCCGCTTCGGTGAGCCCGTAGCCCTCGCGGAGCCGCACACCGAACTTTGCGAGCAGTCGATCGGCGGCTTCGTCGGGCATGCGCGCCGCTCCGGTGAGGGCGAGACGAATCGACGCGAAGGCATCGGCGGGAACGCCTTCGAGCAGCGACAGCGCCACCCAGAGCGCCGGGGCGCCGGGGAAGATCGTGATGTTCCGTTCGGCGATCGTTTCGACGGCGGTGATCGGATCGAAACGCTGCACGAGGACGACGCACGCACCGGCCTGCAGGGTGACTCCGAGAACGACGTTGAGGCCGAAGATGTGGAACATCGGCAGCACGCCGAACACCACATCACCCGTCTTGATGTGGTCGCTGGTGGAGTTGCTCTGATCGATGTTGGCGAGCAGATTGCCGTGCGAGAGAGTGGCGGCCCGCGACGCACCGGCCGTGCCACTCGTGAAGATCAACACCGCCGGGTGATCGGAATCGACGGGAACGCTCGGACTCGCCGGGCCGGCCAGCAATGCGTCGAACGAATGGATCTCGGCGTCGCCCTTCAGTTGAGCGGCGCTCTTCTCATCGGTCACGACGATGTGACGCAGACTCCCGAGTTCGCGACGCGACACGCCGCCGAACGTGAAGACCGCCGACGCCTCGACGACGGCCACTGCTGGATCGACCACTTCGAGTTCGCGCTGCAGTTCGGGTGTGGGGCTGAGCGGGTTGAGCGGAACGGCGATCGCTCCCATCCCGATCGTGGCCAGATACGCCACGACGAACGCCGTGCCGTTGCCGCACAACAGGGCGACGCGATCGCCCTTGTGAACGCCCAAATCGCCGAGCGAACCGCGAAAGGCCTCGACCTGCTCGCGAAGCATGCGGTAATCGGTGACGATGCCCCGGCTGATGATCGCCGGAGCGGTGTCGGGATGGTGGTCGATGATGCTGGCGAGGTTCACGACGGGCCGTTCAGAGGCGCAGGAGGGACACGATTCCCGCGATGAAGATCGCCGCCAACAGCAGTGCCGTCGTCAAGGTCGTGGCCGGGCGCACGACTTCACCCTAGCCCTGGGGCTGTGGCGCGAAGGGTGTCAACACCATCAAGCCCGCAGGCTGACGGGAACGGTGACGCCCTGTTCGTCGGACGGTGTGATGAGAACTCCCTCGCCCTCGCCGATCCCGAGCTCGCGGGCCGCCGAGGCCCGATCGAGACTCAGACTCAGGAGACCGGTGGAATCGACCACGAGGCCGAGTGCGCCGGCACCGAGGTCGGAGAACGATGTGGTGATGCGAAGGTTGCGCACGTTGTCGGCCCACGACACCCGAACACGATCGGGCGCCTTCCCCCACACGTCGCTCAGATCGTCGACCGACACGTTGAGTTGAAGATTGCCGAAGCGATCGACCCAGATGATCTCGCATGCGAGCCCGCCGTTCTCCTCACGAGGGATGGGGACCACACTCGGCAGCAGCGACGCCGCGTCGATCTCGGTCCCGACCGAGAACAGTTCGGCCCCGCCGCAAAGCGCGGCCGCGACGGGAGCCATCACGTCGCGAGCGGCGAAGGTGGCACCGGGTGAAGCGAGGTGATGCTCCTCGCGGTCGAGCACCACCGCACGATCGGCTCCACCCGCGAGCGCGACGCCGGTGGCGATGAGCCCGTTGTCGGGACCGATGACGATGCCTGCACCCCCGGCGATCTCCACCGCGACGATGCGTCGGTCCCCGCCCGCGCCCGGATCGACGCTCGTGATGATGATGCCTTCGGGTAGATACGGAACCGCGCGGGCCAGTGCGAGCGACGCGGCGCGAACGTCGAACGGAGCGATGTCGTGCGCGATGTCGATCACGACGACTTCGGGGGCGAGGTCGCGCAGGATCGACTTGACGATTCCGACCGAATCGGAACCTTGTCCGAAATCGGAGAGGAACGACACGGTGTCGTAACGACGCGATGACATCGGCCTCAGTGTGTCAGCGAAGTCCCGGATAATGCGACGGGGCCGGTGCCAACCCCCCGATGGCACCGGCCCCGTCGGCGCTGCCCTTTCGGGCGCGTCTCCCGGCTACGAAGAGCCGGTGGTCTTGTGACCTGTGGCGCACCTTAGACACGAATGTCCTGCAAATGAAAGCGATGCAACAAGAAATATTTCGATGTTTGCTGCGTGCAGAAAAATCGATTTTTCGTGCTAAATCGCTACGCAGGGTGAACACGACATCCGGCGCGCACGCGACTTCACGAACCGAGTTCGCGACTGCGTCGCGTCGCCGCCGCGACGGCCTCGTCGAACACCGCTCGGAGTGCGCGCACTTCGAGAACGGCGATGCCGGCGGCTGTCGTTCCGTTCGGAGACGTCACTTGTGCGCGCAGTTCGGACGGCGGTCGACCTTGCGCGAGCAACTTCGACGAGCCGACGAACAACTGACGAACAAGATCGTCGACCATCTCGCGCGGCAAGCCCGCGTTCACTCCGGCTTCGATGAGGGATTCGGCGACGAGGAAGAGATACGCCGGCCCACTTCCCGTGAGTCCGGTGATCGCATCGAGTTGGGACTCGTCGACACGCACGACGATTCCGACCGAACCGAGAATCGATTCGGCCCACGCCACATCGGAATCGGATGCGGCCGTGCCACCGGCGATGGCACTCGCGCCGGCACCGACGAGAGCCGGCGTGTTGGGCATGGCCCGCACGACTGCGATGCCGCTTCCACACGCCCGTTCGAGAGTCGCGATGGTGACTCCGGCGGCGATCGACAGGATCCGACGGGCCCCGACCTTCACCGCGACCCCCGCCGCGGCCGCCGCATCGGGGGGCTTGACCGCGACGATGGCCGCATCGCAGTGGTCGGTCGCGCTCAGGGCCTCGATCACGCGAACGCCCGGGAACATCGTGCTCAAGGTTTCGCGACGAGCCGCCACGACCTCGACGACCAGCACGTCGCGGGCGGCGACGGCTCCGCTCTCGAGGAGGCCACCCACCAGGGCGGCACCCATGTTGCCGCCTCCGATGACGGCCAAGGTCGACTGACTCATGCGATCACGCTAATCAGCCCGATGAGCTCCGCCGGTACGACTTCCCGACCGCACCGGCGGAGCGGGACAAGGTGGGATCGGGTCACTCGTCGCGGAAGCGGGACGCGAAGCCGATTCGCAACAATGGTCGGAAGGACTGCTCGACGTACGCGTAGGTGGAACCGACGATCCGGTCGAGCTCGGCCTCGGACAGCGCCGACAGCGGCAGATCGCCGCGAAGGAACACCGCGTCCTCGGCCCCGATCGAGAAGTGCGCGCCGATCAACTTCTCGTTGCGGCGCAACAGGTTGTCGAAGACTTCGAGGGCGTTCTCCTCGGGCGCGGGCATCACGTACGTCTCGTAGCGCAAAGTTCGCTGGCCGAGCGTGATCCAGATCGTGGTGAATTCCTTCGATTCGCCCGCCATGCGTACGTACCAACGCGAACGGAAAGCCGGCTCGGGTTCGGCGTGATCGATGGCGACGATGGCCGAATTGGACGACCGAAGATTTCCGAGCCATTCGTCGATCTGCCGTTCGAGGACGGCGAGTGACTCGTCGTCGAACAGGTCGCTCACGAGCAGTTGACGAGTGAGCGCGAGGTGACGTCGGTGTAGAGACGACGCAGACGAGCGGCTGCGAAACTCCAGGTGTAGCGGCGTCCCAACTCGGCGGCGGAGTTGCCCATCTCCCGAGCGCGCCGCTCGTCGTCGAGCAATTCGCGCGTGTGGCGGGCGAACAACTCGGGATCGCGATCGGCCACCAGGAATCCGGTGCGATCGTGATCGACGAGCGAGAGCAGTCCTCCGACGGCGTTGGCCACCACCGGAATTCCGCAGGCGGCGGCCTCGAGAGCAACCAAACCGAAACTCTCCGAGCGGCTCGGCACCCACACCGCGTCGGCGGCGCGGTAGTAGCTCGACAAGATGTGGTGCGCCTGCGGCGGAACGAAGTGCACGCGATCCTGCAGACCGAATTGGTTCACCAATTCGTGGACCGAGTCGACATAGGCGTCACCATCGGCGCCACTCGATCCGCCGACTACATACAGCGAGGCGTCGGAACGACCGAGTGCCGCCAGCGCGCGCACGGCGACGTCGACTCCCTTGAGCGGCTGGATGCGACCGACGAACAACAACACGGGTCCGTCTCCCATCCCGAGGGCCTGACGGGCGCCACGGCGGTCGCCCGGGGTGAAGAAGGCGTGCTCCACTCCGGGTGCGACGATTTCCATGACGCCGGGAGCATTGCCGTAGAGGCGTCGGAACTGATCTTCCTCCTCGTCGCACGAGACACAGATCGCGTCGGCGCAACCGATGATGGATGCCTCGGCGCGTTCGCGCCGTTCGGGTTCGGGGTCGCCGCCCTCGGCCTTCACCCGGGCGAGGGTGTGGAACGTGCTGACGAGCGGAATGCCAACCTCGTGCTTGATGGAGTGTCCGGCGATTCCGGACAGCCAGTAATTGGCGTGCACCACGTCGGCCGGACGGCGGCGGAGATCGTCGAGGACGAAGTCGGTGAATTGCGGAACGACTCCTTCGAGCTCTTCCTTGCGCAGATCGAACGCACCAGCCGGAACGTGCACCACGGTGTGGTTGGGTTCGACGTGGATCTCGCGCGGCAGGCCCGAACGCCACTCGCGGGTGTACGTGGTGCACTCGACGCCGGCGTGGGCGAGAGCGGCCACCAATTCGCGTACGTACACGTTCATCCCGCCCGAATCCCCGACGCCGGGTTGGGCCAAGGGCGAGGTGTGGTACGAGAGCATCGCCACCCGCGTCATAGAAGGGTGAACCTATCGGCGGTGGACGGAGAAGCCTTGATCGGCCCTCCGGGCCTGGTCAGCCCTGGAGCAGCGAGTCGACCGAGGCGTCGCCGTCGCGGTAACGGCGGACCAATTCGGCGGTCAACGCGTCGATGCGCTCGAACAGATCGCGACGACGACTGCTCTGAACGGCTTCGAACGCCACGAGACCATCGTGGAGTCGATCGAGGCCCGGGACGTCGAGTTCGCTCATCTCATCGAAGCCGAGGCGATCGCAGAGCTGATCGAACTCGGTGACCAGCGGATGATCGGCCGCCACGTCGGTGTCGCGTGGCGGACGAGCCGAACCTGTACTCGGGGCCGGGCCGACACCCGAACGAATGATGTCGGCGACCGAGGTCGACTCGCCGGACGACTTGCGATGACGCACCGCTTCGACGAGATCGATGCGACCCTGGGCGAGTCGACGAACGAACGACACCGCGTCTTCTTCGTGGCGCAGACGATCGCGCTCGGCGCGCAACTGGTCGAGCGGCATCTTCGATGCTTCGTTCGCGTTGGCGCTCATCGACATCCTCCTGACACCGGAGGCAATACTGCCACTTCGTCGCGGTCGGACACAGGAGTGTCGGCGGGAACGGCCTCGCCGTTCAACCACACGCGGCACGTGGGCAGAATGCGTTCGAAATCGGATCCGTACTTCCGGACCGCGGCATCGATCACCTCGGCCACGGTGGCACCATCGAGTGAATCTCGACCGGTTCCGGCCGCCTCGCGAGCCTGGGCGAAGAGCCGGACGGTGGCCACGGGCGAAGCGTACCGGGGGATACCGTGATCAGCCGTGACGACGACCCGGGTGCTCGTGCTTCGACACGGCCAGAGCGAATGGAACGCGGTGGGCCGTTGGCAAGGACAAGCGGATCCGCCGCTCACCACACTCGGTCGTCTCCAGGCGCGACAAGCCGCGCAACTCCTTGCCGCCGAGTGCCCACCGTTCGACTTGGTGATCTCGAGCGATCTCGAAAGGGCGCGCGTCACGGCCGATCTCATCGCGGAGACGGTCGGGTGTTCCACTCGACGTGTCGATCCGCGCTGGCGCGAGAACGCCGCCGGCGACTGGCAAGGCCTCACCCGCCAGGAGATCAACAGCGGTTGGCCGGGCTGGCTCGACTCCGGCCGACGGCCCGACAACTTCGAGACCGCCGACTCGACTCGCGAGCGGGCTCTGAGCGCGTTCACCGACATCTCTCGTTTCCATCAGGCCGGCTGCGTCCTCGTCGTCTCGCACGGCGGAGTCATCCGCATCCTGCGCCGCCATCTCGCCGGCAAGGAACACCGTTTTCCGAACTTGGGCGGCTCGTGGTTCGAGCATGACGTGACCGAGGGTTGGCGGGCCGGGTCGTTGTTGTTCCCACTCGAGTTGGTGGCCGAGGAACTGAAGAACACCGGGGCCGTCGAGTGACCGATGGTCCGGCCTATCAGCCGTCTCTGTTCGACGCCGCGTTCGACGTGCGCGTGATCCGATCGAAGCGCCGCAAGCGCAGTGTGGCGGCCCGGCTCGACGGTCGGCTGATCACCGTCACCATCCCGGCCTGGATGAGCAAGCACGAGGAGAACGAATCGGTTCGCGAGATGGTCAAGCGTTTCGAGCGCAAGACCGCGACCATGTCGGTCGATCTGGTGGAGAGGGCGCGTCGGCTCGCCTCCACGTATCGACTGCCCGAACCCGCGACCATCGAGTGGGCCGACGACCTCACCGCGGTGTGGGGTCTGTGCACGCCGTCCACCGCGCAGGTTCGCGTGTCGGCTCGCCTGGTCGGGTTCCCGATGTGGGTCCTCGACTACGTGATCGTGCACGAGCTCGCGCACCTCGTCGTCGATCGCCACGACGCCGAGTTCTGGAAGGTGGTCAACCGCTATCCGAAGGCCGAGCGGGCCATCGGCTACCTGATCGCCAAGAGCGGAAGCGAAGACGACCAATGCTGAACCGAATCCTCGACGACTCGTATCCGGTCGAGACCCGCCAGCACGTCGTCGCCCTGACGGTCGCGCGTCTCAACGCCAACGCCTGCTTCCGGTTCGCTCCCCCATTCCTCGCCAGCATCTCCGACGACTTCGACGTGAGTCTCGGACGACTCGGAGTCGCGCTCTTCATCACCGAACTGATCATGATCATCGCTCCGTATCTCGGATCGATCGTCGATCGGCTGGCCCGGCGCACGTCGATGGCCGCCGGCCTGCTCGGCGTCACCGGGTCGGCGGCCCTCGCCGCGGCGAGTCCGAATCTCGTCGTGTTCGCCGTCGCCATCGCCGTTCTCGGCGCGTCGAAGTTGGTGTTCGACGTCGGTCTCACGGCCTGGATCAACGATCACGTCGATTACGAACGCCGCGGACGCGTCGTCGGCATCACCGAGACGTCGTGGGCACTCGGGTTGCTGCTCGGCGTGACGATCATGGGCTTGGTCGCATCGGCGTCGTCGTGGCGTTGGGGTTACGTCGCCGGCGCCGCCGGCACTGCCGTCATGACTCTCGTCGTCGCCTCACGACTGCGCGACGACGGAGTTCGATCCGCGACGGCGCGGCGCGACGAACGGAAAGTGCCCATGCCAGCCCACGGATGGTGGGTCGTCGGTGCGATGTTCTTCTTGATGGCGGCCAGCCAGTGCATGTTCGTCACGTTCGGTTCGTGGCTCGAGGACGAGTTCGGATTCGACGAGGCGGGCATCGCCGCGGTGGCCTTCGGGCTCGGAGCGTTCGAACTGTTCGCGTCGATCACCAGCGCGCGACGCACCGACGTCTGGGGCAAGGAGCGGAGCACGGCTCTCGGTGCGGCGCTGATCGTGCCCACCGGTCTGCTCTTCTGGGTGGGTCACACCAATGAAGTGAGCGGGCTGATCCTGCTGGCGCTCTTCCTCCTCGGCTTCGAATTCGCGATCGTGAGCCTGCTCCCGCTGGCCGCCAACGCCATTCCCGAATCACCCGGGCGCGGTCTCGGGTTCGCCATCGGCGGCGGCACCATGGGCCGTGCCGTGATGTCGCTCGTCGCCACGGCGACCTACGACGCACACGGCATCGAGGTTCCGGCCGCGATCGGGGCGGGTTGCGCGCTCCTCGTGATCGCGTGTCTGCGGGTGCATTCGAAAGTCACCCGCATCGCCGTCTGATCAGCCCCGGTAGCCGTTGGTGATGGGGAGGCGGCGGTCCTTGCCGAAGGCCTTCTCTGTTACACGAACACCCGGAGGACACTGACGCCGCTTGTATTCGTTGATATCGACCAGACGTGCGATCCGACGCACGACATCGCTCGGGAGTCCGATCTCGACGATTTCAGCGGCGGTCATGTCGCGCTCGACGTACATCTCGAGCACCGCATCGAGGACGTCGTAAGGAGGAAGGCTCTGATCGTCGCGTTGATCGGGCCTCAGTTCGGCCGAGGGCGGCTTGGTGAGAACCGCTTCCGGAATCACCTCGGAACCCGCGCGCTCGTTCACGAATCGACTGAGTGCGAACACATCGGTCTTGAAGACGTCCTTGATGACCGCGTACCCACCGACCGAGTCGCCGTAGATGGTGAAGTAGCCGACGGCCATCTCGCTCTTGTTGCCCGTGGTGAGCACCATCCAGCCGAACTTGTTCGACAAGGCCATGAGGATCTGGCCTCGACAGCGGCTCTGCAGGTTCTCCTCGGTGAGGTCGGCCGGGCGTCCACTGAAACTCGGTTCGAGCATCTCGAGATAGGCCTGGAACGCGGGTTCAATGGAGATGGTTCTGATGTCGATGCCCAAGGCTTCGGCCAGCGCGTACGCGTCGTCCTTCGAACCCTGCGACGAATAGCGCGACGGCATCGACACACCATGGACATGATCGGCACCGAGCGCATCGACGGCCACGCACGCCACGATCGACGAATCGATTCCACCCGACAAACCGATCACCACGTCGGTGAAACCGTTCTTGCGCACGTAATCACGGGTACCGACCACGAGCGCCTCGTACAACTCGGCCAGATCGGTGAAAACGGGTTGGACCTCGTTGCCTCGGCGCGGCCCGGTCGCTCGCGATGTGGAGGACAGAACCGTCACGGGAAGCGTCGCGTCCTTCGCGGGGGCCGGAACGTCGAGATCGGCGACGAGCAGCCCGTCGCGGAAGTTCACCAATCGTCCGACGAGAGCGCCGCTGGCGTCGAAGAGCATCGAGCCGCCGTCGAAGACCAACTCGTCCTGGCCGCCCACTTGATTGACGTACGCGATCGCGCAGGCGTTCTCGCGGGCCCGCTGAGCGAGCATGATTTCGCGATCGGCCGACTTCCCGCGGTGGTACGGCGACGAATTGAGACTCAGGTTGACCTGTGCGCCACCGGCCGCCTGTTCGGAAACCGGTCCGTCGGCGTACCAGATGTCCTCGCAGATGGACACCGCGACTCGAACACCAGCGATCTCGTAGAGGTGATGCGGACCCGAGCCCGGGGTGAACGTGCGCTCTTCGTCGAACACGTCGTAGTTCGGAAGAAGACGCTTGCGATACACGCCGTGAACGACACCGTGGCCGCACACCGCGGCCGCGTTGTGAATAACCGGACGACCCGTGGCCGAGTGCTCGCCCGATCCGATGTCGACGAAACCGACGACCGCGATGCACTCACCGGTCTCCTTGGCGATGTCGTCGAGGACGGCTCGGGTGTCGCGCACGAAGCCGGGCTTCAGAACGAGATCCTCGGGCGGATATCCGGTCACGACCAGTTCGCCGAACACGACCACGTCGCAGCCGGCGTCGGACGCCCGGCGATACGCATCGAGCACCAAGGCTCGGTTGCCGACGAGGTCGCCGACCACGGGGTCGAGCTGGGCCAGCCCGATGCGCAAAGAGGCCACGTCGTCGAGGCTAACGGCGGCTCAGCCGTGGCTCGGGCGAGAAAAGTCGTGCTGAGCAGGCTGGATTCCCCACGACCACCAGCCGTCGACCGGCGCTCCGCGGCACGGTTCACACAGCGTTCACAGTTGGGCAAAGGCAAGGAAACGGATTCCTGCGAGATTGTGATCGCCCCATACAGCTCCGGCGACGTGCCGGACCATCACCCCCTGGAGGACCCATGGCCTACCAAGCCGAATACATCTGGGTCGACGGCACCGAGCCGACGCCCCTTCTTCGCTCGAAGACGAAGATCCTGGCCGACGACGTGACGACGCCGCCGATCTGGGGCTTCGACGGATCGTCGACCAACCAGGCACCCGGCGACAAGTCCGACTGTGCTCTGCACCCGGTGTTCACGTGCCCCGACCCGATTCGCGGCGGCAAGAACATCCTCGTGCTGTGCGAGGTCATGCTCGCCCAGACCGGTGCACCGCACCCCACCAACACTCGCGCCGCTTGCGCCTCGGCCGCCAAGAAGTACGCGTCCGACGAGATGATCTTCGGCATCGAGCAGGAATACACGATGCTTCGTCCCGACGGATCGCCGCTCGGCTTCCCCGTCAACGGATTCCCGCTTCCGCAAGGTCCGTACTACTGCGGCGTCGGCACCGGCCGCGTCGTGGGTCGCGACATCATCGAAGAGCACACCCAGGCGTGTCTCGATGCCGGTCTGCTGATCGAAGGCACCAACGCCGAAGTGATGCCCGGTCAGTGGGAGTTCCAGATCGGCGCCGCCGATGCTCTCACCGTGAGCGATCACCTCACCGTGGCGCGCTGGTTGCTGCATCGCATCGCCGAGGACTACGACGTGGTGATCTCGCTCGCCGCCAAGCCGCAGAAGGGCGACTGGAACGGCGCCGGTGCGCACACCAACTTCTCCACCAAGGCCATGCGCAACGACACCGACATGAAGGCCATCACCGCCGCCTGCGATGCGATCGGCAAGAAGGTCATGGAGCACGTCGAGAACTACGGTCACGACATCCAGAGCCGTCTCACCGGACATCACGAGACCGCTCCTTGGAACAAGTTCAGCTACGGCGTCTCCAACCGTGGCGCGTCCATCCGTATCCCGTGGACGGTCGAGAAGACCGGTCGCGGCTACGCCGAGGATCGCCGCCCGAACGCCAACATGGATCCGTACATCGTCACGCGTCTCTTGATCGAGACGGTGTGCGGGGGCTGATGGGGCAACGTCGCCTTCATGTGGAGAGCCCGGGGAAACCCGGGCTCTTTGCTTTTCGTCCGGGGAAACCCGGGCTCTTTGCTTTCCTGACCGAATCGACCGGACCCACCGGCAGACTGCGGGGGTGAACATGCTCGAACAGCAGCGCGATTACGTCCTGCGCACCGTGGAAGAACGCGGAGTCCGGCTCATCCGGCTCTGGTTCACCGACGTGCTCGGCAACCTGAAGAGCTTCGCCATCAGTCCGGCCGAACTCGAGAACGCCCTCGAGGACGGCATGACGTTCGACGGTTCGTCGATCGACGGCTTCTCGCGCATCCAGGAGAGCGATGTGCTCGCCATCCCCGATGCGAACACGTTCGTCACGCTCCCCTGGGCCGATGCCAAGGCCCCCGAGGCCCGAGTGTTCTGCGACATCCACCACCTCGATGGCTCGCCGTTCGGTGGCGATCCGCGACAGGTGTTGCGTCGCAATCTGCACCGCGCCCGAGCCATGGGTCTCGATTTCCTCATCGCACCCGACATCGAGTTCTTCTACTTCGCACCACCCGAGCCCGGCCAACCGCCGCGCGTTCTCGACGAGGCGTCGTTCTTCGATCTCACCACCACCGACGTGACCGGCAGCCTCCGCAAGGAGACCATCCGCACGCTCGAGACCATGAGCATCCCGGTCGAGTACTCGTTCCACGAGGACGCGCCGTCGCAGCACGAGATCGACCTTCGCCACACTGATGCCCTCACGATGGCCGACAGCGTCATGACATTCCGTCTCGTCGTGAAGGAGGTCGCGGCGGCCCAGGGTGTGCACGCGACGTTCATGCCCAAGCCGCTCGAAGGTGTCCAGGGCAGCGGTATGCACCTCCACATGTCGTTGTCGAACGCCGAAGGCAATGCCTTCTACTCGGCCGACGATCCCTACAACCTCTCCGAGACCGCCAAGCGATTCATGGCCGGTCTGCTCTTCCACGCCAGCGAGATCACCGCCGTCACCAACCAGACGGTCAACTCATACAAGCGCCTGGTTCCCGGCTTCGAGGCTCCGGTTCACGTGTCGTGGGCTCGCAACAACCGCAGCGGGCTCATCCGCGTGCCGGTGCCCAAGCGCGCCAATCCATTGGCAACGCGCATCGAATATCGCTCGCCCGATCCGGCCTGCAATCCGTATCTCGCCTTCTCGGTCATCCTCGCCGCCGGCCTGCGCGGCATCGAGCAGGGTTACGAACTCCCGGCCGAGGCCGACTCGAACCTGTTCGAGATGGGCGACGACGCCCTCGGCAAACTCGGCATCGAGCAGCTCCCGCAGTCGCTGGCCGACGCCCTGCGCGTGATGGAAACCTCATCGCTGGTGTACGAAACGCTCGGCGAGCACATCTTCGAGTGGTTCCTGCGGAACAAGCGCTCCGAGTGGCGTGGTTACAAGACGCAGGTGACACCATTCGAACTGCAGAGGTATCTGCGCTCCACCTGACATGACTTCCGACCTGATCGCCGTCTTCCCCGAGTCGCCTCCGCCCGAGCTGGTGCGGACGCTCGATCTCGCCGGCTATCGCTGGAAGTCGTTCGCGTCGGCCGACGACGTCACCAAAGCCGAACCGTCCGACGGCTGGACCGGAGCCATCGTGTGCGCCGACCACGACATCGACGCGGCCTGGAACTTCTGCCGCGCCCTCCGCAAGCGCGACGCCGCCAACGCACCGCTTCTCCTCCTCGTGTCGGGTGCGCAACTCGACGACCTCACGCTGCGCGACGAACTGTTCGACGACTTCTGCTTGGTGCCGTTCCACCCACGCGAACTCGAGGCTCGACTGCGTCATCTTCTCTCGTACACGCAGAGTGCACCCCGGCCCGACGTGGTCGACTACGGACAACTGATGCTCAACGTCGAGACGTACCAGGCCTCGGTCGACGGGCGTCCCCTCGATCTCACGTACATGGAGTACGAACTGCTCAAGTTCCTCGTGACCAACCCGGGCAAGGTGTTCTCGCGCGAGATGCTGCTGTCGCGTGTGTGGGGCTACGAGTACTACGGCGGTGCGCGCACGGTCGACGTCCACATCCGTCGTCTGCGCGCGAAGTTGGGCGAGGAGCACGCCAACCTCATCCAGACCGTGCGCAGCGTGGGCTACCGATTCGGTCAGTCGCGCTGGGGCAACTGACCGCCCTCGAACCTAGACCGAGCGCAAATCCGACAGCGTCAGACCCACCAGGGTCGGTGCGATCGTCAAGGGCCCGAGGTCGGCCAACTCGGTCGGGATCTCCACCACGTGCGGAACACCGAGCACTCGGCAACCGGCGGCCAGAGCCGAGCGCGTGCCCGTGGGCGAATCCTCGATGGCTACGCAATCCTGCGGCCGAACTCCGAGCCGCTCGGCCGCCAACAAGTACGGCTCGGGGTGAGGTTTGCCGCGCGTCACCTCGTCGCCGGTGACCGACACCGTGAAACTCCCCTTCGGCAGACACGCCACCACTTCGTCGGAGAAGCGCTTCCACGACATCGTCACCAGCGCGGTGTCGATCTCGGCTGAACGAACGGCCCCGAGTAACTCGCGCGCACCGGGCCGCCACGGAATCTCCTGTCGCACCCGGGCCACCACGCGATCGAGCAGCATCTCGACGATTTCGGCGGGCGAGCGATCGACACCGCCGTGACGACGGATGTATTCGCCCGAATCGAGCAGATCGGATCCGACCAACGCTTTGGCGTGCTCGTGGCTCCACGTTCCGCCATGGGCTTCGACGATGTCGTACTCGGCGTCGATCCAGTAGGGCTCGGTGTCGACGAGAGTGCCATCCATGTCCCACAGGACGGCGTGCGGGAACGAGCGGTCAGGCACGGGGGTCGAGTTGCTGGATGCGTCGGCTCTCACGAGCGTGACGACGGAGCATGTCGTCGAGATCACGGTGGGTCACACGACCATCGCGCACGACGAAGCGGCCGTGGACGATTGTGTGGTGCGCACCGATCGGTCCGCACCGCAACCAACCTTCGATGGGATCGGCCAGAGCACCCGCGAATTGCGGGCCGGTGAGTTTCCACACCGCGACGTCGCCGACGGCTCCGACCGTCAATTCGCCGATCTCGCCTTCGCGCCCGAGACAACCGGCGCCGCCGCGTGTCGCGACGTCGAGCGCCATGCGCGCCGTGCCGGCGCTCGCACCGTCGCGCAACTTGGCCAGCAGCATCGCCTGCCGAGCCTCGAGCCACAACGAAGCCGAGTCGGCCGACGACGAACCATCCACACCGAGGCCGACCTTGACGCCGGCGGCCCGCAACGGCACGACCGGGGAGATTCCCGACGCGAGAATGAGATTGCTGCTCGGACAATGGGCCACCCCGATGCGCGCGGCGCCGAGTCGCTTCACCTCGTCGGGATTGGGCATCACGCAATGCGCGACCCAGGTTCGATCGGTGCACCAACCGGTGCGCTCGAGATATTCCATCGGGCGGCAACCGAACGTGGCGATGGAGAAGTCGTCGTCCTCGGCGTTCTCGGCGAAGTGGGTGTGCAGTCGAACATCGAGTTTCTCGGCCAACTCGGCCGAACGGACCATCAACTGCTCGGTGACGCTGAATGGCGAGCAGGGTGCGAGGGCGACGCGAACCATCGCACCGTGCGAACGGTCGTGATGACGGCGAACGGCTTCCTCGCTCGCGGCCAGGATCTCGTCGTCGTCGGCAACCACATCGTCGGGGGGAAGCCCACCGTCCTTCTCGGACAGCGACATCGAACCGCGAGTGGGATGGAACCGGACTCCGAGTTCGCGCGCGGCCGCGATCTCGGCCGAAAGGAGGTCGCCGGCACCGCGCGGATGGAGATACAGGTGATCGGTGCTGGTCGTGCAGCCCGACATCGCCAACTCGGCCAACCCGACGAAGGCGCTCACGTGAACCGACTCCTCGTCGATGGCCCGCCACAACGGATACAACGACTGCAGCCAGCCGAACAACGGCTTGTCGGTCATCGGCGGGAAGGCCCGTGTGAGGTTCTGGTAGATGTGGTGATGGGTGTTGACGAGGCCGGGCGTGACGAGACAGTCGGTGGCGTCGACGACTTCGGCCGCTTCGGGCATCGGGTCGGCCGAACTTCCGACTCCGGATACCAAGCCATTGGTGATGGCCACCCAGCCACCCGTCAACTCGCGCCTCTGCGCGTCCATCGTCGCGACGAGAAGAGCGTTCTTCAGCAGTAGGTCGGCGCGAGCAGTCATGGTGTGGCTTCCAGTGAATCGAGGATGTCGGTGATGTCGCCCATGGTCGTGCGGGGATTCACGATGCAGAAGCGCAACACAGTCTCGCCCTTCCACGACGTGGGCACAACGAACGACTGCCCGGTCTTCAACTGATCGTCGCTCCACCGTTGGTACCGCTCGGGGGTCCAACCCCTACGGCGGAACACGAGGATGCTGAGATCGGGTTCGAGCAGGAGTTCGAGATTCGGTCGCGACCGGATCTCAGCGGCCGATTCACGAGACACGGCCAAGGTCGTCTCCATCGCCTCGGTGTAGGCGCGGGTGCCGTGGGTGGCCAGGCTGAACCACAGCGGAAGGCCGCGAGCGCGTCGCGAGAGATGGTGAGCGACGTCGGCCGGATTCATCTCGTGCCACGGTCCTTCCTCGGCCTCGCCTCCGTGGAGCACGTCGAGATATTCGGCCTGCTGCGTGTGCGCGCGTCGACCGTCGTGGATGTTGCGGTACACCAGCGCACAACTGTCGTACGGGGCGAACAACCATTTGTGCGGGTCGACGATGAAACTGTCGGCTCGCTCGATGCCGTCGAACAGATGACGAACGCTCGGGGCGCACAGTGCGGCCAGACCGTATGCGCCGTCGACGTGGAACCAGATGTTCGCGGCGTTGCTGATACGGGAGATTCCGTCGACGTCGTCGACGACACCGAGGTTGGTGGTGCCGCCGGTGGCGACGATCGCGAACACGCGCTCACGATCGTCGGCCGACAATTCGCGCAGGACCGCGGCGACGGAGTCGGCGTCGAGTCGTCCTCGCTCGTCGGTGGGAGCCGCCACGACGTCGGCGTCCATCGCGTGTGCGGCCTGGGCCACCGACGAGTGGGCGCCACCCGACGCGATCATGATTCCACGAACGCGATCGAGACGGCCCGCTGCGCGCAGCCGCCAGCGGTGTCGGGCCGCGATCAAGGCCGAGAGATTGCCGGCGGTGCCTCCGCTCACGAACACCCCGCCGGCGGAGTTCGGGAAACCGGCGAGATCGGCCAACCACCGCAGAGCCTGGTTCTCGGCGAAGGCGGCTCCCGCACCTTCGAGCCACGATCCGGTGTAGATGCTGCTCGCCGACACCACCATGTCGAAGATCACCGATGCTTCGGTGGGAGCGCCCGGAACGAAGGCGAGGAACCTCGGATGGTCGACCGAGATGCAGGCCGGTGCGAGCACGTCGATGAACAACTGCAACGCGCGATCGCCACCGATGCCCTCGGCGGTGATGGTCTCGCCGACGAGAGCCAGGAGTTCGTAGTACGACTTCGGTGCGTCGAGCGGCACCGGATCCATCCGGATTCGATCGAGCGAGTACTCCAACGCGCGATCGGCGAGATGCGCGATCAGGGGATCGTGTCGGTGCACCGTCTCAGCCTGCCATGCCGCTCAGCGAGCGGCATGTACATCAGGTGTTGAGGTCGAGGAGCTCGCTGCCTTCGTGACGGGCTTCGCCGTCCTTCCAGAGCAGATGACCGAGCAGGCCAGCGATGCCCACCGTGCCGAGGCCCACGAGAACAGGGAACAGCAACAGAACGACGATGAGGACGATTGCTCCAGCCACAACTCGACTCTATTTCCTCGCGCGCGACTTCTTCGCGCCGGACTTCTTCGCGGTCTTCTTGACCGTCTTCTTCGCGGCCGCTTTCTTCACCGTCTTTTTGGGTGCCGCCTTCTTCTTCGCGGCTGCCTTCTTCACGGTCTTCTTCGGGGCTGCCTTCTTCGCCGTGGCCTTCGCCGCCGCCGGCTTGAACGCCCATGCTTCGATCTCCACCGCACCACCGAACGGCAGTGCCGCCACGCCGATGGTCGAGCGTGCCGGGCGCGCTCCGTCGAAACCGGCCACGTACGCCTCGTTGAACGTGGCGAACGTGTCCATGTCGGTGAGGAAGCACAACGTCTTGGCCACGTCGTGGATGGAGAGTCCCATCTCCTTCAGTCGAGCCTTGAGGTTGACCACCGCTTGCGCTGTCTGGCCGGCCACACCACCGGGAACTAGCGCACCATCCTTGATACCGAGTTGACCGGAGACGATCACCCAATCGCCGGCGCGCACCGCCGGTGTGTAGGGACCGATAGGAGCAGCGGGTTTGTTGGCCATGCCCTCACGCTAGTCAGCGACTGTCGCGAGTGCACGGCCAGCGCGGGGCGAATCCCGTGCGGCGCCACTCGGCGGCGGCCACGGCGGTGAACACCGCGTCGCTCACGTTGCGCGCGGGTGAACCGTCGTCGACGACCTCGATGTGGATGGACGGGGTGTCGACCGCACGAAGGACACCGAACGAGCGGATCGTCAGATCGTGCACCGTCCCCCGCGCATCGACCGCGACGCCTTCGGAGCGAACCCAGCCCAGGCCCATATGGGCCGCGCCGATGCAATACGAACGCAGGGTCACGTCATCGAGGGCAACACCGCAACCGACGCGAACTCGCACCGCGTCTCCGTCGCTCCACGCCTCGGCCCACGAACCGTTCGGAGCCACCACACGATCGTGATCGGTGACCGATGCTCGGAGCGCCGCGATCTCGGCCCATACCGCGGCGCGCGGATCGAGCGACGTTCGCGGACCGGGAACGTCGACCTCGACCACGTCCCAGTCTGGAGCCACCGCGGCCACCAACTTGCGCACGCCCGTAGTCGCTCGTACCCACACGACGCCACTTCCGTCGGCGCGCACACCGGCCGCCAACGGCGGCCGTTTCGCACCGTGTCGAACCACGTCTTCACGCGAGAGCACGATGCGTATCGATCGACCGTGCTCATCGGCGAGTCGGCGCGCTTCGTCGCGCAACCACGACGTCGTCTTGCCACCGAACGCACCGCCGTTCGCGAGTGGCCCCACGGGTTCGTCGCCAGGCGTGCACCACACGGCGTCGGGTTCGAGATAGGCCGGTTCGACCCAGGTGGTTCTGAGTGTTCGCACGAAGTCGCCTCGTTGATCGTCGGGCACGTCGATGGGCCACGTGAGGCCCACGGTCGAACGACGACCGGGAACCACGCCGGCCACGTGGCGCGCTTCCGAAATCGTCGACGCGATCACCCACTCACCCGAGGGCGCGAGGATCGCGACGAGCGAATCAGCCGGTGCCGAATCGTCGGCGAAACCACCGAGACCGAGTGCGACGTCGGCGCTCACGCGTTGTGTTCCTCCGCCTTCGATTCGCGCTCGTTCGGAGGCGGCCGTGAGGTCGCGATCGCGTCGCTGCGGCCGATCGACGGCGGCCTCGACGATGGTCTGCCATCCGGTGCACCGACACAGATGGGCGAGCAACGATCGTTCGACATCGGCCTTCGTCGGCTCGACGTCGAGCAATCGCATGATGATCCCCGGCGTGCAGAATCCGCACTGGCTGCCGCCGGTCGCGCAGAGCGCGTCGGCCCATTTCTGGCGCACCGCATCGTCGACACCCTCCAACGTCGTCACGGCACGGCCCGCGACGCGCGCCACCGGCGTCACACAAGCCACCCGCGGCTCGCCGTCGACCAGAACCGTGCAGCACCCGCACTGACCTTGTGGAGCACAGCCGTCCTTGGCCGAACGAATACCCAGTCGATCGCGGAGGGCCGACAGCAAAGTTCCCTCGGAAGGAACCGACACCGAACGACCGTTCAACACGAACTCCACGCCTCAACCTTTCCATGTCACAGCCCGCGATCCGGTGCACACCGACTCGCTCCAATAGCGTTCGACACGTGACACCTCGCTCCCACTCGCGTCGCGATCTCCTGCGCACCGCCGGAGTGGCCGCGTTCGCACTGCCCACCGCCGTCCTGATCACAGCCTGCGGCGGTGATTCAGGCGGTGATTCGTCGAGCGGTGATTCAGGCGGCGATGCAGTCGCGTTGCCCGACGACGTCGTGCTGGCGACGCGCTGGGTGCCGACCGAACTCGCACCCGGTTCCCAACGGCTGCCCGTGTCGCTCGCCACGGCGGCCGGTTTGATGTCCGAAGGACCCGCGCGCCTCACGGGAAAGGTCGTCGACTACGACACGGGCGAGGTGTTGGTGGACGGCCTGTTCGCCGATCGCCGGACCCTGGGCGAAGGAACGACTCCGTTCTACGTATTCCGCACGGCGCTCACCAGTCCCGGTGTGTACGGACTCGCCGTCGACGGCGGTCCGTCCGAGCCCACGGCGTTCCAGGTGCGTGCGGCCGATGAATTGCCGGTCGCACGGGCGGGCGAGTCGCTACCGGCATTCGACACTCCGACCGTCGACGATCCGCGCGGGGTCGACCCCATCTGTTCGCGCGAACCCGAGCCGTGTCCGTTCCATTCGATCACGCTCACCGAGGCGCTCGCATCGGGCAAGCCCGTGGTGTACATGGTGGGGACACCCGCACATTGCCAGACCGGCGTGTGCGGGCCCGTCCTCGAGCAGATGATCGCGTTGGCCGACGAACTCGGTGATTCAGCCGTTTTCGTTCACGCCGACGTGTATGCCGACGACGCGGCAACCGTGGTGGCGCCGGCGGTGGAGGCGGCCATGCTCACCTTCGAGCCGGTCGTGTGGATCACCGACGGCACGGGAACGATCGTCGAGCGGCTCGACGCCGTGTGGGACGCGAACGAAATTCGCGAAGCGCTCAGCTGAACGACTGTCCGCAACCGCACGTGCGCGTTGCGTTGGGGTTCGTGATGTTGAACCCGGCCTGGTTGAGGCCGTCCTTGTAGTCGAGGGTCGCTCCTTCGAGCAGCTGTGCAGACGCCGGGTCGACGACCACGCGAACAGCCGGACCGTAGGTGGCCAGCTTGTCGTCGTCGGCGACGTCGCCATCGAAGAACATCTCGTACGAGAAGCCGCTGCATCCGCCGGGACGCACGGCAACACGCAACGCGAGATCGGTTGCACCTTCGGCTTCGAGAAGTTCCTTGACCTTGGTGGCTGCTGAATCGGTGAGGGTGATCACGTTTGTTCTCCTCCGTCGTTGCTCGCATTGTATCGGTGGCCCGGCTGACCAGTCTCGGCGGGGGCACCGGTACGATTGGGCCATGACGCGCCCGTTCGAGCCGCCGTCCGTCGCCGAGGTCACGAACCTCCTTCGGGCCGTCATCGACCCCGAATTGGGAAGCGATGTCGTCGATCTCGGAATGGCCTCGTGCCGGTCGGTGTCGGCCGACGGCTTCGTGGTGATCGACGTCAAGTTGACCATCGGCGGCTGCCCATTGCGCGCCCAGATCAAGAAGGACATCGAGACCCGGGTGGCGACCCACCCCGGCGTGCGCGGCGTGAAGATCGAGTGGGGCGAGATGACCAGCGACGAGCGTTCGGCCACCATGGCCAAGGCCCGCTGGAACGCGCGTGAGCGAGCACCGGAAACGGAAGTGTCGGCCACCACTCGTGTGATCGCGGTGTCGTCGGGCAAGGGCGGCGTGGGCAAGAGTTCGGTCACGGTCAACCTCGCTGCCGCCATCGCGGCGCAGGGCTACACCGTCGGCGTCCTCGACGCCGACATCTGGGGATTCTCGGTTCCGCGCATGCTCGGCATCGATCAGCGCCTCGAAGCCGAGCGCGACGAAGTCAGTGGTCGCCCGAAGATCCTCCCCAATACGCGCGCGGTCGGGCGCGGCCTCCTCAAGGTCGTGAGCACCGGATTCCTCGTCGACGACGAAGGGACCGCGCTCATGTGGCGCGGCCTCATGCTCACCAAGGCGCTCGAGCAGTTCCTGCGCGACGTCGCGTGGGGCGAGATGGACTATCTCCTCATCGACATGCCGCCGGGCACCGGTGACGTGCAGATGGGACTGGCCCGTCTCCTGCCGCGCACCGACATGGTGATCGTCACCACTCCGGCCGTGAGCGCGCAAAAGGTGGCCATTCGCGCGGCCGATATGGCGCGGCGCTCGTTCCTGCGCATCGCCGGTGTGATCGAGAACATGAGCACGTTCGTGTGCGATCACGGATCGGAGTACCCGCTGTTCGGAGTCGGCGGCGGCCAGGCGCTGGCCGACGAGATCGGCGCGCCGTTGCTCGGGCAGATCCCGATCGAGCCCACCGTGGCTGCGGGCGGCGACGCGGGTGAGCCGGTCGCCCTGGCCGGCTCGGGTCCGGCCGCCGATGCGTTCCGGGCCATTGCCGACCAGATCGTGCGCGAGACCGTGCCGCCGGTCCAGATGGCCGGGTGCTCGGCCCGCCAGGACATTTCCATCCCCGAAACCCCCGTCGCCCTCCGCCGTTCTGGTGACTGAAAGTCACCGTATAGGTGACGAACTCCCACCAGAATCGGGCGCTTTCCGATACCCCCAAGGGTATATTGGCCCCGAGAGGAGCCACCATGAAACTTCCCGACGAGACGATCGACGATCTGGTCAAGCGACTGAGGCGCGTCGAGGGTCAGGTCCGCGGCATCCAGCAGATGCTCACCGAAGGTCGCGAGTGCCGCGATGTGGTGGCCCAGGTTTCGGCCGCCAGCACGGCTCTCGATCAGGTGGGGTTCAAGTTGCTCGCCGCCGGACTCACGCATTGCATCTCCGACCCGAAGGAAGCGGCCAAGAACGGCTTCGATCTGTCCGAGGTGGAGAAGCTGTTCCTGAAGTTGGCGTGAGCGCACAGTCATGAGTCTCTACGTCAACCAGCACTATCTCGCTTGTCTGTCGCACGCGTCGTACGTGGTGGGTGACACCGCCAGCGGTGAGGCGGTCGTCATCGATCCGCAGCGCGACATCTCGCTCTACCTCGACGATGCGCGCGATCATGGTCTCACCATCACTCATGTGATCGAGACGCACTTCCACGCCGACTTCCTGTCGGGCCATCTCGAACTGGCCGAGGCCTGCGGGGCTCGCATCGTGTTCGGTGCGGCCGCCGCTGGTCGTACCGACTTCCCGATCGACGCGTTGAGGAACGGTTCGATCATTCGGCTGGGCGACGGCGATGACAACGTTCATCTCGAGATCCTCGAGACACCGGGACACACACCCGAGTCGATCTCGATCGTGGCCCGCGAGACCAAGGCCTCGGCGCCGTACGCAGTGTTCACGGGCGACACCTTGTTCATTGGCGACGTCGGCCGCCCCGATCTGCTGGCCTCGGTCGGACATCAAGCCGATGATCTCGGGCGCATGCTGTATTCGTCGCTGCGCGACAAGTTGCTCGCACTCCCCGACTCGACACTCGTCTATCCCGCCCACGGCGCAGGTAGCGCGTGCGGGAAGAACCTCTCCACCAACACCGTGAGCACGATCGGCGAACAACGCCGCTTCAACTACGCGCTGGCGCCCATGTCGGTCGACGACTTCGTGGCGGTCGTGACCGAAGGGCAAACCACCGCGCCGCTTTACTTCCTCCATGCCGCCACGACCAACCGCCAGATTCGAGAGGTCTTCCACGAGGATTCGCCGCTGGCCGCCCTGTCGATGGAAGAGGTTCTGTTGGCCATGAAGAATGGCGCTGCGGTGGTCGACTGCCGCGACGATGCCGATTTTGCGATCGGTCATCTGCGGGGCTCCGTCAACGTGGGCTTGGGCGGTCGCTTCGCCGAGTACACAGGTGAAGTCGTCGTCGCCGGAACTCCGATCGTGATCGTGGCCGAGTCGGGCCGCGAGCGCGAGGCGTTCACCCGATTGGCACGCATCGGTTTCGATGCGGTGCTCGGCTATCTCGATGATCCGGTGAGGCAATTCCTGCAAAATCCCACGCTCGTCGCATCGGCATCTCGCCTCACCGCGAACGAGTTCGATCTCCGGCGCGCCGCCATCTCCGATCTCCAACTCGTCGACATCCGAAACAAAGGTGAAGTCGATGCCGGCACCATCACCGGGGCCAAGCACATCGATCTTCCGTCGCTCACCCGTCGCATCGGAGAACTCGATCGCAAGAAACCCACCGTCGTGTTCTGCGCCGGTGGCTACCGCTCGTCGATCGCGGCCAGCACTCTCCGCTCGCTCGGCTTCGCAGATGTGAGCGACATCCTCGGCGGCTACAACGCGTGGTCGTCGCGCAACACGGAATCTGGTACGACTTCGTCCCCTATACGGTGACTTTCAGTCACCAGATTCTCAAGGGGGATCAGCGGGTGGGGATGTCGTCGTAGCCGGGGTCGCCGGGCATCAACAACGCGCGCAACTGGCCGTCATCCGACCACACCACTTTCGGAAGAACCCGCGGCGGGGTTCCGACGGCCCGCGCCGCCGCCAGAGCCGAATCGGCCGAGGTGTGCTGGTCAAGGAAGGTAAGCATCGCCACCGTCGGAGGCATCATCATCAGTTCACCCGCTCGCGCCCGTTCGAGTGCATCGGCTGGCCGTACCCACGTGCTGTCCACCGTTTCGATGTCGTCGTGCAGCGGATCCTGTTCGTCGGGCATGTCGACCACGAAGAACCGCGTGTCGAAGCGACGATTCTCGCCGAACGGCGTGACCCAATGACCGACCCACGCCAACTCGTCGAGTTGCGCCGTGAGACCTTCGTCGGCGAGCACGCTCGTCATGCTGCGTTCACCCGCGTGCACCGCCCGGCGATGAACCTCGAAACGCTCCTTCATCGGATCGGAATCGAATCGAACCGTGCGTCCGTCACCATCACGGGCCAGCAGCACACCTGCCTCCTCGAAGCATTCGCGGATGGCAGTCATCTCGTACGAGCCGTCGCCTTCATCGACGGCCCCGCCGGGGAACACGTACATCCCGCTGGCGAAGGCGGCCTTCGTGGTGCGCTTCATCATGAACACCTCGAGCGGCCCGAGATGATCGCGCACCAACATGACGGTGGCGGCCGGACGAATGGCCACTTGGGCCGGATCGAAGTCCTGCTGGCGACTCACAACTCGCCCTTGGGTTCGGTGGCATCGGTGTCGACCACGTCGTGGCCGCCGAACCGCGTCGACGCGCTTCTGCCGAACCCGCGCACCACGAAAGCACCGCCACGCTTGGCCCGCCTCAGGAGATACGAACGGAAGATCGCCCGCGTGGGCGGAAACAGCATGAGGATGCCGAAGACGTCGGTGAGAAAGCCCGGGGTGAGCAGAAGTGCACCCGCCCCCAGGATCAGCACTCCATCGACGATCTCGCGAGTGGGAACCTGCCCCTGGGCGATCACCTCGTTGAACTTCGTCCAGACGCGGAGCCCTTCGCGCTTGACGAGCCAACTGCCGATCATGGCGACCGCGACGATGATGCCGAGGGTGTTGAGGAAACCGATCGACAGGCCCACCATGATGATCGTGTAGAGCTCGGCAATCGGAACGATCACGAAAAGCAGCAGGAGGAGGATCACGTCGTCACCCTAGCCACGCCTGTTCTCGCATCTCCCGTCGGCCACTAGCGTCGGATTCGTGACCACGAGCGACACGGAGCGAATCGACGCGCGGCGGCGGCCACCGTCGGTGGACGCGTTGGCACGTTCTTTGGCGTCGACCGGTCTTCCGCATCCCTTGCTGGTCGACGCGGCCCGCGAAGCGATCGAACTCGGCGACCCGAGCCGCGCTTCTTCCATCGCCGAAGGAATCGCCGCGTCGCTTCTCGTCCCCGTCATCAACGCCACCGGCGTGATCGCCCACACCAACCTCGGTCGATCACCGATCGCTTTGCACCTCGCGCCACGCGCGCAGAATCTCGAATTCGATCTCGCCACCGGGGGTCGCGGCAGCCGACAGCGCGGTATCGGTCGGCTCATCGCTCGCGCCGTCGGCGCCGACGATGCAATGGTGGTGAACAACAACGCGGCCGCGGTTCTGCTCGTGCTGGCCGCACTCGCATCCGGTCGCGATGTGGCAGTGAGCCGGGGTGAGAGCGTGGAGATCGGTGGCGGCTTCCGCGTGCCCGAGGTGATGGAGCAATCGGGGGCGCGACTCGTCGACGTGGGTACGACCAATCGCACTCGTCTCGCCGACTACCGCAAAGCCATCGGCCGCAAGGGAAACGATGTGGCGCTCGTCCTCAAGGTGCATCCGTCGAACTACCGCATCGACGGGTTCGTCGAAGAGACACCGGTCAATGAGTTGGCGACACTGGGTGCTCCGGTGGTGGCCGACATCGGATCGGGTCTGCTCGATGCCGCGTGCCCGTGGCTCGACTCTGGTCCTCCCTCGTGGCTCAACGGCGAACCGGCCGCGCGGCAGTCTCTGCAAGCCGGAGCGTCGCTCATCACCTTCAGCGGCGACAAACTCATGGGCGGACCGCAGACCGGCATCATCGCCGGCCGAGCCGATCTGGTGGCGGCCTGCGCTCAACATCCGCTGGCACGCGCGCTTCGACCCGGTGGCTTGGTCCTGGCCGCAATGCACGAGGTGACGCTCTCCTACCTCGCGCGCACGGTCACCGCCGACGTGCCGTTCTGGCGCATGGCCACGACGAGCACCGATCAATTGCGGCGCCGCGCCGACGCCATCGCGGCCCAGATTTCCGAGGCGCGGGTGATTCCGTGCGATTCGCTGCCCGGAGCCGGCAGCACACCCGGTGCATCGATCCCGTCGGTGGGCCTCGCTCTCGACGGCGACCACAGCGCCGCACTTCGGTCGTCCAAGCCGCCGGTGATCGCACGGGTGCGCGACGGCGTGACGATCCTCGACCTTCGGACCGTCGACTCGTCCGACGATCACGTCGTGGTCGAAGCCATGCGGCGGGCCATCGCCTGACGATGAGAATCTTCGCGACCGCGGGTCATGTCGACCACGGCAAGTCGTCGCTCGTCACCGCACTCACCGGCACGAACCCGGATCGCTGGCGCGAAGAGCGCGAACGCGGGATGACGATCGACCTCGGCTTCGCTCACTTCACACTCCCCTCGGGTCGTGAGGTGTCGCTCATCGACGTGCCCGGTCACATTCGCTTCATCAACAACATGCTGGCAGGAGTGGGTGGAATCCACGGCGCGATCCTCGTCGTCGACGCCCATGAAGGTTGGATGCCCCAGACCGAGGAGCACCTGCGCATCCTCGAACTCGCGGGCACGCGACACGGGGTGGTCGTCGTGTCGCGAATCGATCTCGTCGACGACGATGAAGCCGAACTCACCGCTCTCGACATTCGCGAACGCGCGAGCGGAACTTTTCTGGCCGAGGCCTCGATCGTCAAGGTGTCGACCGTGCGCGGCGACGGGCTCGACGACCTCCGACGCGAACTCGACCTCATGATGGATGCGTCCCCCGGGTCGATCGATCACGGTCGGCCGCGGCTCTTCGTCGACCGCGTGTTCGCGCCGAAGGGCAGCGGGACCGTCGTGACCGGAACCCTCACCGACGGATCGTTGAGCGTGGGAGACACCATGACGGTGCAACCACTCGGACGCGAGGTTCGGGTGCGCGGCATCCAGACCCACGGGCGCGTCGTCGAGTCGATCGAGCCCGGCCACCGAGTGGCCCTGAACCTGAGCGGGATCGAACACGCTGAAGTGCGTCGAGGTCATGCGGTGGTTCGCGCCGACGAATGGCATTCGACCACCGTGGTCGACACTTCGTTCACCGCGCTGGCCTCTCTCGATCACGACGTCACAAGACGTGGCGCGTACACGATGCACGTGGGCTCCGATGAGATGCCGGTTCGCCTGCGCGTTCTCGGTGACGAGTCGATTCGACCAGGATCGCTCGGGTTCATCCGACTGCATCTGGCCGAACCACGCCCCTTGCTGATGGGCGACCGCTTCGTGATCCGCGAGAGCGGACGTGATGAGACCGTGGGTGGTGGTGTGATACGCGACGTGGCTCCGCTGCTCACGGCGTCACGGGCCCGACCACTCCACGACGATGACGCCAACGTCGATCGCATCGTGGCCGAGCGAGGCTGGATCGACGCCATCGAACTCCGCCGACTCACCGGATCATCGCGAACCCCGACCGTCGCGCGGTGGGTCGTCGACCCGGTCGTCCTGAAGGCGACCACGGAATGGTTGCGTTCGCGCATCGCGGCCGTGGGCACCGACGGTCTCAATGTGAGCGTGCTCGACGAACGTGAGCGCGCACTTCTGGCCACGTTCACCGACATCCAGGTGACGAATGGATTCGCGCGGGCCAAAGGCGCCGACGACCCGTTGTTATCGCATCCGGAAATCGGAACGATCCGCGCCGGTGGCTGCGCACCGGCAGCACCGACCGTTCTCACCAACCCCGAGTTGCGACGTCTGCAGAAGGCGGGAGTTCTCTTCGAACGAGATGGCGAGTGGTTCCACATCGACGCTCTCGAGACGGCCCGGATCGCCGCCGCCGGATTGCTCGCGGCTCACCCCAACGGCTTCACGATGTCGCAGTTCCGCGAGGCCCTCGGTGTGACGCGCAAGCACGCGGTCCCCATCGCCACCGAACTCGATGCCCGGGGCATCACCCGTCGCCGCGGCGATGTTCGCATCGCCGGGCCGCGCCTCACCGGCGCGTGACCAACTCGGCGTGGATCCACCGGAACGTGAGGTTCACACGTGGCGTGGTGATGCTCTTCTGCTTGGGCACCTCGTGCTTCCACGCGTGCTGGCACGGGCCGCTCATCACCACCAGTGATCCACTGGCCAAATCGCGGTCGACCACCACCCGCGATTCGTTGTGACGGAGCCGGAAGCGACGAATCGCACCGAGACTCAACGAGGCGATCACGGGCTCGCGACCGAGTTCGACTTCGTCATCAGCATGCCAGCCCATGCTGTCGCGGCCATCTCGATAGAAATTGAGGAGGACCGAGTTGAATCGCGCGCCGCTGAGCGACTCGCAGACCTCTCGCAATTCGTCGAGGACGGGAATCCACGGACGAGGCGTCATAGTGATGCCCGAGTACGTGTATGCGACGTCGCCGTACCACGAGTTCAGTCGGGGTTGGTCGACTTCCTTGCCGAACAGCATGATGCTCCGCTGCTCCCAGTCGATCTCGTCGATGAGCTGGCGAAGAACGTCGGTGGCACTGCGTTCACCCAGAGCCCACTCCCAGTACTTCGCACTGCCGTCGTGCGGCAGCAGTTCGACCGGTTCGTCGAACAGGCTCACTCGGCGGCGTCGGCCGTCTTCGGCTTGCGCTCGCGATAGTCGCGCGCACCGCCCGCTTCGGGCTCGACCTCGAGGATGATGCCGTCGATCGCCACCACCCGAGCCGTCTCGCCGGCCTTCACCGGAGTGGCGCGGTTGGTTCGGGCCTTCCAGCGGGCCTCGCCGATCTGCATACTGCCGTCGGGCGCGATGTCGGTGACGGCGCGTCCGGTGGCGCCGATCATCCGCTCGCGGCCCACCGTGGGCGTGGCGAATCGGGTGCGCGTCATGCTCGGCATGCCCGAGTAGAAGGTGAAGGCGATACCGCCGATGCCCACCAGCAATGTGAGCCATGAGGGACGCAACGTGTGTTGATCGACCGTCGGGAACATGAACCACGAACCGAGTACGAACATCACCATGCCGACCGCGGTCCAGAAGCGCGGAATGCCCACTTGGACGTCGACCGCGAATGCGAACATCGACAGAACCACGAGAACGAGGGCCCACGTGCGATCGGGCAACTCTCCCAGGCCGAAGAACCCGAGCAGCAAGCACACGGCACCGACGACGCCGGCCACACCGATCCCGGCGGTGAAGAACTCGAACACGAGCAACGCGAGGCCGATGATGAGGAAGAGGTAGGCGACAGCAGGACTCGCGGCCGTGTGGAACATCTGCGAGATGAGGCCGAGTTTTTGGAAGCGAACGGTGGTGATGTCGCTCGACGCGGTGCCGTCGTCGGCAACCGACTCGACGGCAGTGTCGAGCACGACACCATCGACTTCGAGCCCGTCGAGTGCGAACACCATGTTGCGGATGGTGGGAGCGCCCTCGTCGGTGATCTCGAGTTTGAGCGCACCGGCTCGACGTGCTTCCTGGAAACCGAGGGTCTCGGTGCGCAACTGATCGGTGGCATCGCCGAACGACACCTCGTCGAACAGAGGTGTTCCGATCTTTCCGATGCGAGCACCCGGAGCCATCCCGGTCGCGTCGGCGGCCGAGAGCAACTGCGCGACCAATCCGGTGGCTCGCGCACCCGAAGGTCCGACCCAGATGGCGATCGGGACGGATGCGTCGCGAATCTGCCGGTACAGATCCTTCATGTCGTCGCGTCCGACAACCGAGGCCTTCGAATTGAGTTGGAGAATGAGCGCCTGCGACCCGTCGGTTTCGGCGCGCTCGATCGCCTTGGCGATTTCGTCGAGGACGATGCGGTCGACGAGACCCGACACCTGCAGCACGTCGACGGGAACGAGACCGATGCCGTTGGAGCCCTGCTCGGACGACGACACATCGTCGCTCGACTGCTCGGAGGGAGCGACCGTGGCGTTGACGGACGACACGTCGGCGAATCCGAGCACCGATCCGATCGCGATGAAGAGGATCGCTAGTCTGCGCACGAGTGCCTCCGAAACTTCCTGATCCGAGCCGACTGTTCACCAGTTCGCGTCTGCTCGTGGTGGCCGGCAAAGGGGGTGTCGGCAAGACAACGGTAACGGCTGTTCTCGCGACCGCTGCAGCCGATGCCGGACTTCGCGTGTTGGTTGTGACACTTGACGGGCGGCCAGGTCTGGCGTCGCTGCTCGGTGCCAACGCGTCGGCCGGCAGCACGTACGACGGCGACCTCGTGGCCAGCGGCCGCGGCCCGGACAAACGCGGCTCCATTCACCTGCGCACGCTTTCGGCCGGCGAAGCACTGCAGGACTACCTCGCCACCCAGGGTCTGGCCCGCTTGGCCAAGCGACTCGTGAGCACCGGCGTGGTGGATGTGGTGGCGAGTGCGGCACCCGGTATCGACGATCTGCTCGTGCTCGGCAAGATCAAGCACCTCGTCGGATTGGCCGGTCCCGATGGACCTCACGATCTCGTGATCGCCGATGGACCAGCGGCCGGACACGCGATCAGTTTCCTTCACTCGCCCTCCGCCATGGCGACAACAGTGCGCGGCGGTCCGCTGCGTTCTCAGGCCATCGAGATCGACGGAATGCTTCGTGATCCCTCGCGAAGTCGAGTCGTGCTCGTGACGCTGCCCGAAACGACTCCGGTCAATGAACTCGCCGAAACGGCCGCCACCATGACCTCGGAAGTCGGGGTCGCGCTCGCACCGGTGGTCGTGAACGGCGTCGACCGAGCGAGCGACGTCGAGGAACTGGTGGCGGCTGGTCGAGCCCCCGACGACGACTTCGGTGCCGCGGCCCGCTTCCGAGCCGCACGCTGCGCGGTGCATTCACGAGAGGTGCAACGACTGACGACGCTCACCGATGACCCGCCGATCGAACTGCCGCATGTTGCGACGGCGGGCTTGACGGCTCGTGATGTCGAACGTCTGGCTCGCGTCCTCACCGAGCAGGTGTCGTCGTGAGTCGACGCCGTTCTCACGCTTCGTTCGCCACCCTGGTCGATTCGGCCAAGGTCGTGGTGTGCTGCGGTTCGGGCGGTGTCGGTAAGACGACAACGGCGGCCGCGGTTGCGATCGAAGCCGCGCGACGCGGTCGCCGAGTGTGCGTGATCACGATCGATCCGGCTCGTCGCCTCGCCGATGCCCTCGGGATCGCGGGTGAGCTCGGCAACGACACCACGCGCGTGGTCCTTCCCGAGGGCGAGATGTGGGCGACGATGCTCGACGCGCGGGCGACATTCGACGGTGTGATCCGACGCCACGCCCGCGACGAGAAGCAGGTCGATCGGATCCTCGGCAACCAGTTCTACGTGAACGTCGCCAGTCGGTTGTCGGGCAGTCAGGAATACATGGCGGCCGAGCGTCTCTTCGAACTGCACAACGACGACCGCTTCGACCTGATCGTGGTGGACACTCCGCCGAGTCGCGAGGCACTCGACTTCCTCGAAGCGCCGCAAAAAATCATGAACTTCCTCGACCATCGGGTGTACCGATGGCTGATCGCACCAGCCCGCGGCGGATTGAAGGTCCTCAACATCGCGGCCCAGCCCATCCTGCGCACGATCGGTCGCGTGATCGGGGCCGACGTGCTGGCCGATGCGATCGATTTCTTCCAGGCCTTCGAGGGCATCGAAGATGGGTTCCGCGCGCGGGCGGAAGAAGTACAGACGTTGCTGCGGTCGTCGGACACCCGCTACGTGGTGGTGGCGTCGCCACGTCACGACACCGTCAACGAGGCGTTGTATTTCGTGTCGCAGCTGGGTCGAACCGGTGCCGATACGAGTGCGGTCATCGTCAACCGCCTGCAACCGCGATTCGGCAAGCACTCGGCCACGAAGCTGCGTGGCGAGATCAAACGGCTCGAGGCCGAGTCACCCGAATCGGACGAATTGATCCTTCACCGCAACATGGCCGATCTGGTGGCGGTGGCCGATGCCGAGGACAAGAGCATCGAGCCACTTCTCGCCTTCGCCGAGTCGGCGATCGTCGCCCGGGTGGCCCTGCGAGCCGACGACGTGCACGACCTGGCCAGCATCGGGTCGATCGGCCGCGAGATCTTCGGCGATCACTGAGCGAGGTTCGTCCCGCCCCAGCCGATGGGGATAGCGTCATCGCCGTGCACGTGATTCTCGCGACCGACGCCGACTGGCTCATCGATGAAGTGACCGCTGCGCTCGGTGGACCCGACACCTCGTTCACCGTGTGTCGCGATGGACGCGCCGTGGCGCCAACAGTGAAGGCGCGCACCCCCGACCTGGTGATCCTCGACATGCAGATCGGAACCATGGGCGGCGTCGCCGTGACCATGGACCTTCGTCTCGACGAGAGCGGCGGTACGTTGCCGCACGTTCCGATCCTGATGCTCCTCGACCGCGACGTCGACATTCATCTCGCTCGGCGCAGCGGCTCGGATGGCTGGCTCATCAAGCCTCTCGACTCGCTCCGTCTGCGTCGTGCGGCCCGCGCCGTTGCTGGTGGCGGGTGCTACGCCGAAGGCATTCCGACCCCAGCCCAGGCGGCCGACTCCCCCGACGGGGAACCCGCCAACGCCGGGTAGCATTTCGCTTCGCACCATCGGGGTGTAGCGCAGCTTGGCTAGCGCGCCACGTTCGGGACGTGGAGGCCGGAGGTTCAAATCCTCTCACCCCGACCAGTTCATGAAAGCCCCCTGCTTCGGCGGGGGGCTTTTCGTTTCGGCCGGTATCGCGAATCAGGTAGCGGCGGCTGATTCCGCCAGGCGCAGCACCTCGCGCAGGGGGATGCCGAGAGCCTCGGCGGCGCGCGCCGCGTCGTCGTGTTCGACCTTCACTCGGTCGCCGGCGATCTTCACCCGAATCTCGTGACCCTCCACGCGAACCACGCCCTCACGACGCGCCTGCGGCCACCGCTCGATGATCGAACCGCGAACCCCCAACGATCCCGTCTCGTTCAGCATCACCCGGCTGATCGCGTCGGTGAGCGCCGGGTCGCACAACGCGTGAACCGTGTGAGCGGGTCGGCCCTTCTTCATGACGATCGGCGTGGCCCAGGCGTCGTGCGCACCAGCGTCGAGAAGTGCGCCGATCGTGTGCGCGATCACCTCGCCGGTCACGTCGTCGACGTTGACCTCGAGCAACCGCACCGCCTGGCCCGCGCCACTTGAGTTCACCGCACGGTCACCCACCACCACCTGCACCACGTTGGCGCGGCCGTTCACGTCGAGCGCTCCGGCGCCGTAACCGCGAGCGTGCACGCTCAGCCCGGGCATCGCCCCGAACGTATCGGCCAGCGCGGCCATCACCGCCACACCGGTCGGCGTGGCCAACTCGCGTCGATCGTCGAGCCCAACGAGCGGAATCTGACGCATCGCGGCGAGCGACACGGTGGCGGGCGCCGGATTGGGCAGCTCGCCGTGTTGAGTGCGCACGGTTCCATGGCCGGTGCCAATGGGCCCGCACGAGATCGAATCGACACCCAGAACTTCGAGTGCGGCGCACACTCCCACGATGTCGACGATCGAGTCGACCGCACCCACCTCGTGGAACTCCACGTCGTCGACGTCGACTCCGTGGATCTTTGCCTCCACGTCGGCCAGCACCGCGAAAACCGCCAGAGAACGAACGCGTACCCGCTCGGGCACGTCAGCCGCTTCGATCATCGACTTGATGTCGCTCCAGGCCCGATGGTGACTGCCGTGATGACGATCATGGTCGTCGTGCTCGTGAACCGCCACGATCGCCCGCGTCGACTTCACGCCGGCGCGCTGGGTGGGCTCGAATGTGAGCGCATAATCGTCGAGGCCGAGTCCGGCGAGGATGGAACCCACCGCGATCGGATCGGCACCGGCATCGACGAGTGACGCCAGCAGCATGTCGCCTGCGACTCCGGCCGAACAGTTGAACCAGGAGTGACGAGTCACGTCGCTCCTCGTGCGGCGCGAGCGATGCGCGCCGCCGCGCACGCTGCGCCGTAACCGTTGTCGATGCCCACCACGGTCACGCCATTGGCACAGGTGGCGTGCATGGCCAGCAACGCCGTCACACCGTCGAGACCCGATCCGTAGCCGACACTCGTGGGGACGGCGATCACCGGCTTGCCCGACAAGCCGCCTATCACACTCGCCAGCGCACCTTCCATCCCCGCGATCACGATCACCAGGTCGGCCGCCATCACGTCGTCCACTCGCGAGAGCAGACGATGCAATCCGGCGACACCCACGTCGGTGATGCGCTGCGCTTCGATGCCGTGCGCACGCAGAGCGAGCAAACACTCGTCGACCACCGGAACATCGGCGGTTCCGGCCGACACCACCAGCATCCGACCCGAGTACCACGGAGACGGAACCCGCCAGAGCATCGACGTGTGCGCCATGAGTGCCGGGCCATGCGCGGCTTCGAGGGCCTTGCGCTGATCGTCGGTGGTGCGCGTCACGAGAACGGGCCCAGTGCCGTGCGTCAGCAACTCGGTGACGATCTGGACGCATTGCTCGGGGGACTTGCCCGGCCCATACACCGCTTCTGGCGCACCCTGGCGCAGATGGCGATGATGATCGACGAGCGCGTCGCCCACGTCGCCGAACGGCAGCCGCGCAAGGCGGGACATGGCATCGTCGGGCGCCACGCGACCCTCCGAAACGGCCACCATCAGTTCACGCAACGAGTCGGCATCCATGCGGACCATGCTCGCACGGAATAACCCTGCTCGCACGGCGCGGCCCAGTCCGTAGCCTTGACCCCATGACTCCGGTGACCCCCGACGGCCGGCCCCCGCGTGTGGGCTTCTTCGGTCCGTTCGGGACGTTCACCGAACAGGCGGTGCGCTCGCAGGCCGACCTCGGCGCCGGCGAACTCGTGGCCTTCCGCACGGTGCCCGACGTTCTCGACGCGGTGGCCGACGGCTCGGTCGACGTGGGCGTGGTTCCGATCGAAAACTCGATCGAAGGAACCGTCAACTTCACGCAGGATGCGCTGTCGTTCGACTATTCGCTGCTCATCCAGCGCGAGATCGTGATGAACATCGAGCACTGCCTGCTCGGTCTGCCCGGCACCAAGACATCCGACATCGGCACAGTGCTCTCCATCCCGGTCGCGACGGCGCAGTGCCACCGCTACCTGCGCGAGAACCTGCCCAACGCCGAAGTTCGTGCCGCCAACAGCACCGCCGATGCGGCCAAGACAGTGGCGGCCAACGGCGATCGCTCGTGCGCAGCCATCGCGCCGCACAACGCGGCCGCCCTGTACGGCCTCGACGTCCTGGCCACCAACATCGAAGACCACAGCGGCAACCAGACCCGTTTCGTGATGGTGGGCCGCGATCGCGTGCCCGCTCCCACCGGCCACGATCGCACCGGCATCGTCGTGTACCAGCGCGCCGACGAACCGGGGAGCCTCATCTCGATTCTTCAGGAGTTCGCCGCGCGGCACATCAACATCACCAACTTGTTGTCGCGCCCCACCAAGGACGGCGGCCTGGGCGACTACTGCTTCGTGATGTACCTCGACGGCCACATCGCCGACGAACTGGTGGCCGATGCACTGCGTTCGCTGCACTCCAAGCACGCCGGCGTGAAGTTCCTCGGTTCGTACCCGGCGGCCGGCGACCAGGCCCACTCGGTTCGGCAGTCGGTCGACTCGCGTTGGCAGGAAGCCGACGGCTGGGTCGAGCGACTTCGTTCTTGGATTCATTGGTAACGAGAAACGTCGGCGAAAACTCTTCTACACTTTATGAATCGAGGCGATTTGGACAGTTATCAATCGATGCGTCGGACATTGGTTGTGATGCCCGCTTACAACGCAGAGCGCACACTGGAGCGGACATTCTTCGATCTACCCGAGGGTTTACGCAAACACGTTCTCCTAGTGGACGACTGCTCGACCGATCGGACCGTCGATGTTGCTCACTCTCTAGGACTTGAAGTGATACGGCACGATTGCAATCTTGGCTATGGGGCAAACCAAAAGACGTGCTACCAAGCTGCTCTCGAGCGACAAGCAAGCGTCGTAGTGATGCTTCACCCTGACTATCAATACGACTCACGGGTAGTCGATTTGATGGCCGAATTGATCTACTTAGGAACTGTCGACTTCGTTCTGGGCAATCGAATTCGAACGAGAAAAGAAGCGTTATCTGGTGGTATGCCGAAGTGGAAGTACTTCCTGAATCGCACGTCAACCTTCATCGAAAACCTCTTACTGGGACAATCAATTGGGGATTTCCACAGTGGACTACGTGCCTATTCCCGTGACTTTCTATTGACGATTCCATTTCACAGGAACTCGAACGACTTCGCATTTGATCAGGAAATGATCGTTCAAGCCGTCTCGTTCGGATTTCGTATCGGTGATATTCCGGTTCCAGTCCGCTACATGGAAGAAGCATCATCCATCGGATGGAGGCGATCGATCGATTATGGCTTTGGTGGACTGGGTGCGATCGCCGCCCTGAAGGTCCATCAGGCGGGATTCCGACATGATCCGCGGTTTGCTCGTTCTTAGAACTCGTTCGGCTCCCTAGGTCCGGTTGATGACGCCTGACAGATATCCGAGGAAGTGGGGAGCCCGCAGTAGCCATCACATCGCGCTTTCCCTGATCGGCCTCGGCCAGGGAAGACGAGCACTCGACGTGGGGTGCGGCCGGGGGCACCTTCTCGAAGAACTCAATTCACGCGATTGGAAAAGTTCGGGCATTGACAACGATGCTTCGGATGTCGCGAATTGCATAGCAAGGGGCCTCGATGTGGCCGAATTCGATATCAGCGACGGCTTACCGACGGCCAGCGGAACATTCGACCTCGTGGTTCTGGCTGACGTGCTCGAACATCTTCGAGATCCGCTGCGCGTGTTGCGGAGTGCACACAGACTGCTCAATCCCGGCGCGACGATCGTGGTTTCGGTTCCGAACGTTGCCCATGCATCAGTTCGAGTGCAGCTGCTCTTTGGGCGGTTCCGCTACTCCGCTCGCGGAATTTTTGATCGCACGCACCTGAAGTTCTTCACAAAGCGCACGCTCATGGAGCTCTTGACGGATGCTGGCTTCAAGATAGATCAAAGGACAGCGACAGCTGTCCCCCTTGAGAACGTCTGGCCTCAACTGAACCAGTCAAGATTCGGACGCATCGTGCTCAAGGTCAATGACTGGCTACCCAGTCTCTGGGCGGGAGGACTCGCTTATCAATTCGTGGTGGTCGCGTCGCCCCTCGGAGAATCGGACGATTCCTCTGGATCTGTCTGAGTCGCCCGACTATCAAACGGCACTACTGTGACGACATGTCACGGACCGTCGTCGTCACAGGTGCCAACTCCGGAATCGGACGCGCCACCGCCATCCACCTCGCCTCGCACGGCTACCGAGTCATCGGAACGGTGCGAAGTCTGAGCAAGACCACCAAGGCCGACTTGATGGCCACCGACGCGGGCGTCTCGCTCGAATGGGTGGAGCTCGACGTGGCCGACGACGACAGCGTGCGGGCCGGATTCGATCGAATCCATTCGACGACCGATCATGTCGACGTCCTCGTGAACAACGCCGGAGTCGGCGGCAACGCGGTGATCGAGGAGTGTCCGCCATCGCTGTATCAGGAAGTGATGAACATCAATCTGTGCGGGCCGGTGCGGTGCGCCCAGGCGGTGCTGCCGTCGATGCGCGCACGACGTGCCGGCACGATCGTCAACGTGTCGTCGGTGGTCGGCCGCTTCGCGGCTCTCGCGCAAGCACCGTACGTGGCATCGAAGTGGGCGTTGGAAGCGATGTCGGAAGGACTCGCACAAGAACTCGCACCGTGGAACATCCGCGTGGCCATCGTCGAGCCAGGTATCACCAAGTCGGCCATCTTCGCCAAGAACGTCGATGCACCCAATTCATCAGGGGCGTACGACATGCACTATCGCCGCCTGTTCCAGTTCTACGCCGCCGGAATGTCCAACGCGACCGATCCGTTCGAAGTGGGCGCGATCATCCAACATGCGATCGAAACCGACGAACCGAAGCTGCGTTATCCGGTGTCGTGGGGCGGACCCGAGATCCTCGGACGACGCGAGACGATGAGCGACACCGACTGGATCGCGCTCGGTGCACTCGAAAGCGACGACGCGTATTACGCCGAGTTCGAGCGCATGTTCGGAATCCGCATCGCACCCTGAGGACGCCCGGCCCGGTTGGGAGCCAAGAGCGTCGCTAGCCTCGATCCCGGAACGGTGGCAGAGCGGACAAATGCAGCCGCCTTGAAAGCGGCCGGCTCGCAAGGGCCCGGGGGTTCAAATCCCTCCCGTTCCGCCAGTCATCGGACGAAGAAGTCACCTGTACACTCGCTTTCCTGCCTGGGAGAGGTGCCGGAGCCAGGTTGAACGGGACGTCCTGCTAAGACGTTGACCTCCTAAAAGGGGTCCGTGGGTTCAAATCCCACCCTCTCCGCCAGTATCCACAGACTGTGGATACTCAAGTTCCGTGTGGCCTTCGGCCCGGAACTTTGTTGCGATCGGATGACGATCCGACCACACTGGCGGTGGCATTCGTGCCGGTGAGCGCCATGAGCACCTACCAGCAGTCCTCGTTGCCGGGCCCCGAGCGGGCACCTGCACTGGGCCGACGTCGACCGCAAGGTGGCGACGGCATCCCTCCCACGCCCCGTGACCCGTTCTGGCGGCGTCTCGGCCTCATCGTGCTGGTGGGCGGGTTGGTGGCTCCGATCGCCTGGGCGTTGCGCGGCGACGGCGATGCCGTGTCGGTGCAGGAGACGGGTGGTGCCGCTGCCATCGTTCAGATGGACACGACCGACGACACGATCGATCCGGCCGCTTCCACATCCGAGGTGACCCCGCAGTCGGTGCCCTCGGCCCCGGTGGTCGGCAACGCCCCGTCCACGACGCCCGCCCCCACCACTGTTGCCCCGAGTCGACTGTGCCCGCAGAAGTACATGGTGCAGCCCGGCGACTCGTGGTTCCGCATCGCCGAGCGAGCCGGAGTGTCGCCCGGGCTGATCGCAGGTTCGAACGGCGCCACGTTGAAGTCGCGTCTCACTCCCGGCCAGGAGATCTGCCTGCCGCCTGGGGCCGTGGTTCCGCCATCGACCGAACCGGCCCGCGAGCCGGCCGAGGTTTCCACGCAGTCCGCTCCGTCGTGTGGTTTGTCGTACGTGGTGCAGCGTGGAGATTCGTGGTTCGGCATCGCCAAGCGTGCCGGTGTGAAAGCCGGGCCGCTCGCCGCGGTGAACGGGCGCACGATCCAGTCGCCGTTGAAGATCGGCCAGACGATCTGTCTGCCCGAAGGCGCGAAGCGTCCGGCGACGACGGCGGCACCGACAACGGCGCCGGCCAGTGCTCCGGCGACGAACAACTCGTCGAGTCGCGCGACGTCGTCCAACGACATGCGTCAGGTCCCGTATAACCCGACGCAGTCGTACTCGCGGGATGAAGTCGCGCAGATCATTCGCGACGTGTGGCCCGACAACCTCGAGAACGATGCGCTGTTCGTGGCGCAGCGCGAGAGCAAGTTCAACCCGGGCTCGCGCAGTGCGTGTTGCATCGGCGTGTTCCAGATCAATTGGTCGGCTCACAAGAGGTGGCTCGCCAATCAGGGCATCACCGATCCGGCTCAGTTGTTCGATCCCGTCACCAACGCCCGCATGGCGCTCATCACCTGGGAGCGGTCGGGGTCATGGAAGCCGTGGTGCACCCGCTCGTGGTGCCCGGTCGGCTGATGGCCCGCCGCACTCGAGATCCTGCTCAGCGCCAGGTTTCGGCCCTGCCCGCGGCCCCCTACACTCGGAGGGACCAGCGCTCGTAGCTCAATGGATAGAGCATTTGACTACGGATCAAAAGGTTAGGGGTTCGAGTCCCTTCGAGCGCGCGAGATGTAGACGGTCGGACGGTCCGATCTTCAGGTCGCCTGAAGCAACCTTTGACCATCAGCCCTTCAAAGCACGGAGTGCTTCCGATGGCCGGGCCGCATTGATGCCATCGGCGCCCAAGTCGAGCAGTTCTCGGTAGAGCTCGTAACTCTCACCGCCATTGGGCCACACCCATGTCACGAGCCCGGCGGCCTTCGCCGCCTGCACATAGGCGGGGGTGAAGACCTCCAAGCCCTCGTACACCGGAGGGACCTGCATGATCCGAGCCCACTCCGGCGGGACCACACCGCCAAGGACGAAGGCGGTCGACACATCGAGGCCTGGTGTCATCGCGACGGTGGGTGCGATTTCGTGGAAATAATCGACCACTGAGTCATCGAACGAGGTGACGATCGCCCTGTCGAGCGCGCCGTACTCATCGAGCAGTCGAGCCAGTTCGTCGGCCGCAGCCAGCGCCTCGGGAGCGCGCCGCTTGATCTCGATGTTCAGCACCCAGCCCGGGAAGGTCTGGAGCACCTCCTCGAATGTCGCGATCGCGAAGTCGTCGGCTGTGTATCCCTCCGGAGCCGGTTCGGCCCCGGTCCGCACACCCCGCCATAAATACGCATCATCGGGCTGGTCTGTGCAAGTGCAGGTCTCCGTGAACCAATAGGCATTGTCGAGTGCCCGAACCTGTTCGAGAGTCGACTCGTGCACGACCAGATCTGCGTCCGCAGTGCGTCCGGTGTCATCATCGTGATGTACGACGAGGACCCCATCACTGGTGAGACGAACATCGAAGTCGAGCACGTCGACTCCGGCGATCGCCGAGGTGATGTACCCGTACATCGAACTGTGAGGATGCTCCTCCTCGCCACTGGCGTGGGCGAGGACGATCGGACGGCCCAGTGCGAGCAGATCGGCAACCGTCGAAACGGTCGGAGCCGGGATCAGATCACGAGCAGACACCGGCGATGCCACGTCGGTCGTGGCTGGTACATCGGTCGTCGATGATTCGGAAGTGACGACGGAGACGACCGTGTCCTGGTCGTCAGGCATCGACTCTGACGAACCGCCGCCGCACGCCGTGATGACGAGAGCGAGAGCTGGAACGAGGAACCTGAATTTCTTCACGTCCTCACTGTGTCAGTTGGCGTACCCCTATTCGAGACACACCACGTATCGAAAGGGCAACGACGACGACATTCGATTCACCATCGCCACATCGTCAGACTGTTACTCTCGGCCACATGCCAGGCAAGGGCCCGTGGACGTTCCTCAGCAATTACGCCCACGTGCTGGTGTGTCTGGCCCTCGATCCCGATGCACGGCTGCGAGAAGTTGCCGACCGGGTGGGCATCACCGAACGGCGGGTCAACGGCATCCTCGCCGACCTCGAAAAGGCCGGCATCATCACCGTCACCAAGGTGGGTCGCCGCAACTCGTACACCATCGATCGGTCGGCCCAATTGCGCCACCCACTCGAGGCACACAAGACGGTCGGAGACCTGCTCAAAGGCACAACCTGAGGTTTCGTGCGCAAATCGTTTCCTGTAATTGGTAACAGGTAGTCTCGCCCAGATGTCCGTCGGCGAACTCGTCACCAACAACCTCACGTCGCCGGCAGTCCTGGCCTTCGCCCTCGGCGCACTGGCCGTCGCGCTGAGGGGCAACCTGCGTCTCCCCGAACAGGTCACCGGGCTCCTCTCCACCTACCTGTTGCTGGCCATCGGCGTGAAGGGTGGCCTGCGGCTGCAGGAGGCCGACTTCGGCGACATGTGGGGGCCCATCATCGCCACGCTCCTCATCGGCTGCGTCACCCCGGTCGTCACCTTCGCCGCGGCGCGCCGCGTCGTCGGGTTGTCGGTGGTCGACTCGGCATCTCTCGCGGCCCACTTCGGTTCGGTCTCGGCCGTCACCTTCACGGCAGCCGAGGGCTTCGCACGATCGGCCGGGACCCTGAACGAAGGTTTCCTCCCCGCCCTCGTGGCCATTCTCGAAGTTCCGGGCATCGTCATCGCACTCGTGATCGCCAACCGGAAACTCGGTGCATCCGACATCAAGTCGGCCGCGCATGAAGTGGTCACCGGCAAGAGCATCCTGCTGCTCATCGGCGGCTTGATCATCGGCGCGATCGCCTCCGATTCGGGTCAGGCCGCCGTCGAACCCTTCTTCATCACGTTGTTCCCCGGCGTGCTGTGTCTCTTCCTTCTCGATCTCGGTTCGCTCGCCGCCGAGCGATTCGAATTCGTTCGACGGGCCGGATTCCGTTTCATCGTTCTCGCCCTCGTACTGCCGATCGTCTTCGGGACCTTCGGAGTAGCCGCCGGGACCGCGGCTGGCCTCTCCGAAGGTGGCGCCATGGTCCTCGGTGCGATGGCAGCAAGCGCTTCCTACATCGCAGCACCCGCCGCGGTGCGTGTCGCACTTCCCGAGGCCGACCTGGGCGTGAGTCTGGGTGCGGCCATCGGCGTGACGTTCCCGTTCAATCTCGTGGTGGGCATACCTTTGTACTCGGAGATCGCCTCTTTGTTGAGTTGACACCGCGCTGACGATGACGAGAGGTCGTCGCTCACTACGGTCCGGGTGTGTCGACGGGCGACTCACTCATCACGGTCGATCAACTGACGAAGTTCTACGGCCGCCATCGTGGCGTGGAGGACGTGTCGTTCGCCGTCTCACCGGGCGAGGTTCTCGGGTTCCTCGGTCCCAACGGTTCGGGCAAGACCACCGTCATTCGCACTCTCATGGGTCTGATCCGCGCGACGAACGGCGACGTGAGGCTCTTCGGTCGGGTGGCAACCTCCGATCACAGAGCGAGGGATCGAGTTGGGTACGTCCCGGGTCGTCTCGAACTGCTCCCACGCATGACCGTTCGCCGCTATCTGGAGCACCTGGCCGCGCTTCGCCGACGCAACCTCGAGGCGGCCATCACCTCGCTCGCCGAACGATTCACCCTCGATCTCGACGCCACCATCTCCAGTCTGTCGAAAGGCAACAAGCAGAAGGTCGGAGTCATCCAGGCCGTCATGCACGATCCGCAGGTCTTGATCCTCGACGAGCCGACGTCGGGGCTCGACCCGATCGGACAGCGGCAATTCGAGGAGTTGATCGACGAGATGCGTGGTCGCGGCACAGCGGTGCTCCTCTCGTCGCACGTGATGTCGGAGGTCGAAGCCATCGCCGATCGCATCGCGATTCTCGACCACGGGCACCTGGCCCTCGTTTCGTCGATGCCCGAGATGCGGAGCCGCATCGAACGATCGCTCGACTTCGAATTCGGTCTTCCCGTCCAAGCATCCGAGTTCTCCACGGTGCCGGGAGTCGTGTCGGTGAGAACCGAGGACAACCACGTGGTGTGTTCCGTGACCGGGTCGGAATCGCCGGTACTGGCGAAGGCGGTACAACTCGGTGTCCGCACGGTCACCTCTCAGGAGCCAACTCTGGAGGAGATCTTCATCTCCGTCACTCGCGGAGATCGCGTTGTTTGAAGCACTCATCCAGCGATCGATCCTCGAACGGATTCGCGGAGTCATCGGCTGGATCGGCGGCATCATCGCGATCGTCACTGTTCAGATGTCGGTGTATCCGACGGTGCGCGACTCCACGGCGGATTGGGAGCAAGCCACCGAATCGTTCCCCGAAACCTTCCGCGAGATCTTCCGCATGGAGGACTACACGACACCGGCCGGTTACTTGTCGACCGAACTCATGACCTTCGTGATCCCGCTCATCTTCATCGGCCTCGGTGCCGGCTGGGGGGCGCGGCTCACCACGGAGGACGAAGAAAGTCGAGCCGCCGACATCATCCTCGGTCTGCCGATCAGTCGCTACGAGTACTTCGTTGCGCGGCTCGCATCGTTGTTCGGTGTACTCACGACCGCCGCGTTTCTCTTCGCCATCTCTCTCGTGGTCGGATCGAGCCTCCTCGACATGAACATCTCGATCCTCAAACTCGTCTCGGCCAGTTGCGTCGTTCTTCTCCTCGGCCTCATGGGCGCCGGGCTGGCGGCGGCGATCGGAGCCGCCACGGGGAGGCGTGCCGTGGCACTCGGCGTGTCGCTTTCGGTCCTCATCGGTGCTTTCGTCGTCTACAGCCTGGCTCCGTTGGTGTCGCTGTTCGATCGCTTCGGTGCCGTCAACCCATGGGAATGGACACTCGGAACGCAACCAATCACGTCGGGCCTCGACCTCGGAAAGTCCGCCGTAGCCCTCGTGCTGTCGAGCGTCCTCTTCGGACTCGCCGCCCGCCTCTTCGCGACGCGCGACATCACCAACTGAACCCCTGCTAGCGGGGCGAAATCAGGTACCTTCGTCCCCGTGACTTCGCCCCGTCAGTTGCGCACCCGACTGGTCGCGCTCTGCTTCCTGATGCTGTTCGTCGAGTTGGCGCTCATTCGCTGGCTCGGGGGCAACGTTCTGTACCTCGCCTACTTCTCCAACATCGTCCTGTTGGGCAGCTTCCTCGGCATCGGCCTCGGTTTCCTGTGGGCCGACCGCAGCCGAATCGAACTCCTGAAGTTCACGCCATTGGCTCTCGGCGCGCTCATCGTCTTCGTCCACAACGTCCCGGTCACGGTGAAGTCGGCCGGTGGCGATCTCATCTTCTTCGGCGCCGAACTCAAGCCCTCGGGCCCGCCGCGCGAACTCGCGCTCCCGGCGGTGTTCCTCGCCGTCGCGCTGGTGCTCGCCTGCATCGGCAACGGAATCGCCGTCACGTTCCGTCAGTTGCAGAACCTCGACGCGTACAAGTTCGACCTCATCGGCTCGCTCCTCGGCATCATCGGCTTCACCGCGTTGTCGTTCATTGGCACACCTCCGATCGTGTGGTCTCTCATCGCGGCCGCGATCCTGGCCTGGTCGATCCGACCCCGAAACGTGCGCGACGTCGCACTCGTCGGCATTCCACTCCTCGTACTCCTCGGCACCCTCGGAATCGAATCCCGCGAGGACAACGTGCTCTGGACCCCGTACTACAAGGCCACCTACGGCGTGAACGACGACGGCGCCCAGGTCCTCGTCAACGGCGTACCTCACTGGTTCCAGACCCGCTCCACCGACTGGCCGGTGTACGAGACGGTGTACGACCACCTCGCCTCCGATGCGCCCGTGGAAGATCTCCTCGTGATCGGTGCCGGCAGCGGCAACGACATCGCGGTCGCACTCGAGAACGGAGCGCAGCACGTCGACGCCGTCGAGATCGACCACCGCCTCCTCGATCTGGCCAAGAAGAACCACCCCAACCGTCCGTATGACGACCCGCGCGTCGATACACACGTCGACGACGGACGCGCCTACCTCGAGCGGGCCGACAAGAACTGGAACCTGATCCTTCTCGCCCTGCCCGACTCGCTCACCCTCGTCCAGGGCGCCTCGTCGATCCGTCTCGAGAGCTACCTCTTCACGAAGGAAGCCGCCGAGGCGTACCGCGATCACCTCACCGACGACGGCGTCTTCGCGATGTACAACCTGTACCGGGAGGGATGGCTCGTCGACCGCTACGCCGCCACTCTCGCCGAGGCCTTCGGACACGCACCGTGCGTCACCAAACTCGACGGAACCTCACTGGCCGTCCTCACCGTCGGCAAGGTGCCGACCAACGTCGACTGCCCACCCAACGACGAATGGACGCGCACATCGGCCACGCCCGATCCGGTCAGCGACGATCGTCCCTTCCCCTACTTGAAGAATCCCTCGATTCCGACGTTCTACCTGGTGGCCCTGGGCCTCATCCTGCTGGTCTCGCTCCTGCTCGTGCGCGCCGTCGGCGGACCGTTGCGCGGAATGCGCAACTATCTCGACCTCTTCTTCATGGGCGTGGCGTTCCTCTTGCTCGAAACCAAGAACGTCGTTCAGTTCGCGCTGCTGTTCGGCACCACGTGGTTCGTGAATGCGCTCGTGTTCGCCGGCGTCCTTGTGTCGGTCATCCTGGCCGTGATCGTCTCGCAGAGGTTCACCGTCAAAAACCTCGTCGTTCCGTACGCGCTCCTCGGATTGGCCATCGTCGTCGGCTGGCTCATCCCCCAGTCGAGCCTGCTCGGTCTGCCGATGATCCCACGTCTCGTCGCGGCGTGCGCGATCGCGTTCGCCCCCATCTTCATCGCCAACGTGATCTTCGCTCAGCGCTTCCGCGCGACGAGCAGCTCCACCACCGCCTTCGCCGCCAACCTCATCGGAGCGATGGTCGGTGGTGTGCTCGAGTACACGGCTCTCGTGCTCGGCTACCGCAATCTTCTTCTTGTCGCTTTGCTGCTCTACACAGCGGCGTTGCTGTCGGGACGACGCTTCCTCCGCACCGCCGCCTGACGTCTTCCGACAGTTGTCGTTTCGACGGCCGGGAGAATTAACGCATGCGTACATACACACATGCACACGAGAAGAAGGCTCCGACTCGGTACTGGATCGAGGTGATCGAGATGCTCGACACCGACCGTTCCGCCATTCGGCGTCGCCACGGCAATATCCCACGACTCTTCGTGGGAATCACCATCGTCGAACCCGGGCCCGATCTCGAGCGTCGATGGAATCGCAAGCGGACGAAGAACCCCGCACAGTTCGGGGAGATTCGCTACGACCTGATGAGTCCACGTTCGACCATCGACAAGGCCAAGGCCGATCGGCGCTGCCGCGAGACGGTGCGACGACTCATGGCCCGCGGCTTCACCGTCAACGGCGACACCACCACCTGGCGCGTCTACGTGATCGAACTCGACAACAGCCATCTGCCCGGCTGCCCCGGCTTCTTCTACGTCGGTCAGACCACCAAGACGGTGGTCGAGCGGATCGAACAGCACCGCCAGGGCGTCCGACGAGGCTCGGGGGTCCTCTACTCCCGCGATGCCCACAAGTACTTCCGCGCCTGGCGGCCCGAGATCGGCCCCAAGGGCCCCTTCTTCTCGGAAGAGGCCGCCTTGCAGGCCGAATCCCTCACCCGGGTCATGCTGGAGACCCGTGGCTACACCGTGACCGGGGGGACCGAGCGCTACGAGTGGGCCCAGGGCCGACGCCGGCCGGCTCGCCCGCGACCCCCGCGCGACCCACGAACGCCCAGTTGAGAGGGCGATTTGCGTTAATTCGTTTGCGGAGGCGGGCCGGAACTGGTTTCCTAGGAACCGCTTATGACGACGTTCGCCCACTCCGCTTCGATGCATGCCGGCTCCGCCGGTCATTCGTCGTCGTCCTCGTGGCAGTCGTACGTCATGCCGGCCATGTTCGCGAATAACGCCGCAGCGGCCGCCGTGGGATGTGCACCCAAGTACTTCACCACGAAGCGTCCGCCCCAGCGGCTCGGGGAGTCACTCACGTAGATCGCAAGATCGCACTGAGAAGGCACCGAGGCCGCTGGGATCCGAATCCCAGCGGCCCTTTTGTTTTTCCGGCCACGAATGAACACGAACCAGGAGACCACCATGACGACCATCGAGATCAACGAGATCGACGAGACCGCGATCAGCGCGGTTGCTCCCGTCGCACGTTGCGGAGACGGACACGGCACCCTCACGCCGCTGTTCTTCTCCGACGACCTGGTCGACATCGCCCGCGCCAAGGCCATCTGCTCGCGATGTGCTCTGAGCGCATCGTGTCTCCAGGGTGCGCTCGATCGCGCCGAGCCATGGGGCGTGTGGGGTGGTGAGCTTCTCGAGAACGGCGTGATCGTCGTGAACAAGAGGCCGCGCGGGCGCCCCGCGGTTCTGCCACGTCCCACGCTCGTGATCGACGAGGACCGCACCATTCGCTCGATCGCGAACCCCGACGACAAGACCGACTACGAGGTCGTCATCCGGGTCGCCTGATTCTCGATCGCGGGTGACGCTCAGACGAGCCCGTGATTGCCGGGAGCATCCGGTCGGGGCCCGTGTCTCTCCTCCCCCCAGGAGACGCGGGTCACGACCGGACCTCCTCCATCGAAACTCCGCACCGAGACATCTCTCCCTAACCTGAACGAGTGACTTCGCCGTCCTCGCGAACGAATCTGCGTCGAGTCCTCACGATCGTCGCCACCGGCGCCGTGGCCCTCTTCATCGCGGTCACCGTGATCGCCCGCGGCCATGACGACGACGTCGACTCGGTGGTTCTGGATCAGCCGGGTGTGTATCAAGAACCCGGAATCGCGGTGAACGAAGATCTGGCCGGGAGCCGCTTGAGCCAGGCCGTTCTCGAAACCGCCGATGGCACTCCGGTCACGATCGACGATCTCTTGTCACGCGGACGACCGGTGCTCATCAACCTCTGGTACTCCACCTGCCAACCGTGCAAGCGCGAGATGCCGGCGCTCCAGGCGGCGTTCACCGAATTCGGCGATCGCATCGACTTCATCGGCATCAACCCGCAGGATTCATCCGCCACCATGACCTCGTTCGCCGAGGACGTGGGCGTGACCTACGAGTTGTTCCGCGATCCCAACGGCTCGTTCACGGTGGCCAACGGCATCGCCACCTATCCCACCACGCTCCTCGTCTCACGAGACGGCCTGGTGATCGATCAGATCGCCGGCGAACTCTCCGACGACGAAATTCGCGAGGCCGTCTCGATCCTCCTCGGATGACGGGCTGACAAGATGGACACCATGAGCCTGCTCGCGTCGTCCGCCGATCGGCTGTGGCTCAGTTTCGGAAGCGGTCTGCTGGCCGCGGTCAACCCGTGCGGGTTCGTCCTCTTGCCCACGTATCTCACCTACTACCTTGGCATCAACGGTCGGTCGGCCGAGCAACGCGAGGGGGCCGTCGGCCGCGCGTTGGTGGTGAGTCTGTCGCTCTCGGCCGGATTCATGAGCGTTTTCCTCCTGGTCGGCTCGATCAGCCGTCTCTTCACCGACTGGATCAATCAGAACGCGAAGTACGTGTCGCTCGTGATCGGCTTGGCTCTGTTGGGACTCGGTGTCGCCATGCTGTTCGGCTACCGCTTGCCCCTCACCACGCCCAAACTCGACGTGGGCGGGCGAGCCAAGGACCGTACGGTCTTCTCGATGTTCTTGTTCGGCATCGCGTACGCGGTTGCTTCGATCGGCTGCACCATCGGACCCTTCTCGGCCACCGTCCTCGGAACGATCGACACCGAGGGGTTCGCCACCGGCCTCGTCGCCATCGTGCTCTACGGACTCGCGATGTCTCTCCTCGTCACCGCACTCACCGTGTCGCTGGCGGTCGCGCAGGGCGGACTACTCAAATTCCTGCGCACCGGCATGAAATACGTCGAGTTGGCTTCGGCCGTCGTGATGATCGTGTCGGGTCTGTACCTCGCGTGGTACTGGTACAACGACATTCGCGAGCGTTACGACGATCAACTCACGGGCAACGTCCTCGATTGGCAGGAACGAGTCCAGCAGTGGATCGACGACAATCGCACCCTTCTCGCCGTGGTTTTCGGTGCGGTGGTGCTGGCCGCGGTCGTGGTGGCCGCGCAGCAACGGCGACGTCGGAGTGTCGACGCCTGACATGTCGGCTTTTCGCGAACTGCTCGATCACCCCGAGGTGGAGGAGGTCTGCGTCCTGCGCGGACACGACCGCGAACATCGCCTCGGGTTCATGGCGTACCACGGCGGCGGTCTGGAGGAGATGACCGAGGTGATCGCCCAGGCCGCGGCCGAGCGGGCCGGAGTGAGCTACTACGGAGTACATCAACCCACCGGAATGGAGCGTCACATCCCGTCGATCGAGGTGTCACCCGAACACTCCGATCGACTGCGTTCGTTCTTCGATCACGTGCACTGTGTGATCACCATTCACGGGTTCGGCCGATGGGGCTACTTCTCGTCGCTTCTGGTCGGTGGACGACACCGCGATCTGGCCGAGCACGTGGGGCAACACTTGCGCGATCATCTGCCCGCGTACGACATCGTCACCGACATCGAACGCATCCCCAAGGATCTGCGCGGGATGCATCCGCGCAATCCGGTCAACTTGCCACCGCGCGCCGGTGTCCAGATCGAACTGCCGCCACGAGTGCGCGGATCGAGTCCGCTGTGGTGGGACTGGGAGGGCCCGGGTCTCACCCCGCACACCGAGTCGTTGGTCTCGGCACTGGCCCTGGCCGCGTCAACCTGGAACGAGTCAGGGAGCCAGCCGGGAGATCGTCCACTCTCCTGACGACGCGCCGCCCGAATACACGAATCGGTCGTGGAGTCGACTCGGCCGACCCTGCCAGAACTCCCACGACTGGGGCACCAGGCGCCACCCGCCCCAGAAATCGGGCCGCGGCACATCACCCGTGAAACGCGCCGCGATCTCGGCCACGCGGCGTTCGAGTTCGGCCCGGTCGGTGATCGGCTCGCTCTGCGGCGATGCCCACGCACCGATCCGACTCTCAGGCGGTCGCGATGCGAAGTACTCGTCGCTCTGCGCGTTGGACAACCGCTCGACCCGTCCGCGCACGCGCACCTGTCGATGCAGGGCCAACCACGGGAACACCAGACTCGCGGCACCGACTCCGTCGAGTTCGCGGCCCTTCGCACTCGTGTAGTTGCCGAAGAAGGTGATGCCGTGCTCGTCGACTCCTCGGGCCAACACCACCCGAGAATCGGGAACGCCGTCGGTCCCCATGGTGCTCAGCACCATCGCGTTGGGTTCGGGCAGATCGGCCTCGACCGCCGCGTCGTACCAGAGGTGCCACTGCTGCACCGGCGACGCGTCGAGATCGGTGCGCTCGAGACCCGCTGTCTCGTACTGCACCCGTCGCTCGCGCACGTGATCGTCGCGGCGTCCGTTCATGTCAGGGGACGATTCGCTCGAGGCCGCGCATGTACGGACGCAGCGCGGCCGGGATCACCACACTGCCGTCGGCCTGCCGATGGTTCTCGACGATGGCCGCCCACACCCGCGGCACGGCCAGGGCCGAACCGTTGAGCGTGTTGGCGATCTCGGTGCCCTTCTGACCGGTGCGGCGGAAGCGGATGTCGGCTCGCCGCGCCTGGTAATCGCTGAACCAACTCACCGACGACACTTCGAGCCAACTGTCGCAGCCCGGCGCGTAGACCTCGATGTCGAAACTGCGATGGTGACTCTGCCCCATGTCACCCGTGCAGATCTCGATGATGCGATACGGCAGTTCGAGCGACGCGATGGTCTTCTCGGCCCGTTCGACCAATTCGTACAGCAAGGCCGGAGCCTGCTCGGGCGTGGCGAGGGCGAGGATCTCGACCTTGTCGAACTCGTGCGACCGCAGCATGCCGCGCGTATCGCGACCAGCCGATCCGGCCTCGCGGCGGTAGCACGGCGTGTAGGCCATGAGACGCAGCGGGAGTTGGGCTTCATCCAGGATCTCGCCGGCGTACATCGACGTGAGCGGAACTTCGGCGGTGGGGATCATCCACAAGCCGTCACGCTCGATCGCGTAGGCGTCGTCGGCGAACTTGGGCAGGTGGCCGGTGGCCGTGAGCGTGGCCGTGCTCACCATGGTGGGCGGACGGACCTCTTCGAAGGCATCGGCGTTGCGATCGAGCGCCAGCTGGCACAGCGCGCGAGCCAGGGCCGCGCCGGCCCCGCGCTGCATCGTGAACATGGATGCCGCGATCTTGGTGGCGCGATCGTTGTCGAGGATGCCCAGTTCGACCGCGGCTTCCCAGTGCGGAACCCGCTGGTGCGCGGCGAATTCGGCCGGCATCTGCAACGGGCCCTTGACGAGCGGGTTGTCGTGGTCTCCCTTGCCGTCGGGGGCGTCGGGATGCGGCAGATTCGGAATGCGGAGCAACACCTCGCGGAGTTGCTCTTGCACCTCGTCGGCCTGGGCCGCCAGGCGCTGTTCGTCGTCACCCAGTGCCCGACTGGCCGCCTGGGCTTCGTCGGCGGCGGCCGCATCGCCGTCGCGACGCGCCTGACCCACTTTCTTCGACAGTTCGTTGACCTTGGCGCGGATGTTGTCGCGCTCGGTCGAGATCTCACGCGCTCGTACGTCGAGAGCGATCGCACGATCGAGTTGTTCGATGACGTCGGGCTTGCCGCGACGGGCCAACGCCGTGCGAACTCGGTCGGCGTCGTTGCGGAACAGTCGGACGTCGATCACAGGGACTTGAGGTTACCCGACCCCTTCAGCCGACCCTTCGTCAATACGACGCCACTAATGTCGAAGCGATGACGACCAGCGACGCCTCGAGTTTTCGCGGGACACGTCTCGCGTCGAAAGGCATCGAGAACGTGGTCGAGGTCGATGGCCTCGTCGTTCGGTACGGCCGCGGAGATCGGGCCGTCACCGCGGTGGACGGCGTGTCGTTCGCGGCCCGCGCCGGACAGGTGACCGCGGTTCTCGGCCCGAATGGTGCCGGCAAGACGAGCACCATCGAGGTCTGCGAGGGGTTGCGTCGCCGCACCGCCGGCAGCGTGCGGGTCCTCGGTCTCGATCCGGCCGGATCGCGATCCGATCGCGCCTCACTCCACCGACGGGTGGGCGTGATGTTGCAGGAGGGCGGCATCTACCCCTCGGCTCGACCCATCGACACCGTGCGCCAGTACTGCGGCCTCCACTCGGGGTCGGCCACGTCGAGTCCCGACGAACTGCTCGAGATGGTGAAACTCACCGATCGTCGTCGCACACCGTGGCGGCGCCTGAGCGGCGGAGAGAAGCAGCGGCTCTCGCTCGCCCTCGCTCTCACGTCCCGCCCCGACGTGGTCTTCCTCGACGAACCCACCAGCGGAGTCGACGTCAACGGCCGCGACACGATTCGTTCGATCATCCGCTCGCTCACCGAACGGGGCTGCGGCGTCATCCTCGCCACGCACGAACTCGACGAGGCCGAACGGATCGCCGACCGCGTGGTGATCTTCGATCACGGCAAGGTGCTCGTGGAAGGCACTCTCGACGACGTGCGCAAGGCGCGCCAGGCGGTTCGCCTCCGGACCGCTCGCCCGCTGCCGCTGGCCGACATGCCGGCCTCGATCGCCGATTGGCTGCACGAAGTCGAGCCCGGCCACTACACCATCGAGGATGCCCCGCAGGGTCTGGTCGCCGCGCTGGCGGTGTGGCTCAGCGAGCACGGCATCGACGTGATCGAGCTGCGCGCCGGAGTGGCCAGCCTGGAGGACGTCTTCAAGAAACTCACCGGAGGCGAGTCGTGAGCGGCCCCTTGCGCGCCCAACTGGGGGCCGAACTGCGCATCCTCGTGCGCAACGGCGAACAGCTCCTTCTCACGATCATCATTCCGGTCCTCGTGCTCGTCTTCTTCGGGCTCACCGACGTGCTGCCCTCCGACCTCGACGACCACATGGACTTCCTCACACCGGGTGTCATCGCCCTCGCGATCATGAGCACCGCGATGGTGAGCCTCGGCATCGCCACCGGATTCGAGCGCAACTACAAGGTGCTGAAGCGTCTCGGCGTCACTCCACTCGGTCGCCCTCGGTGGCTCGCCGCGAAGACGCTCACCGTGATGGTGGTCGAGGGCGTCCAACTCGCCCTGCTCGTTCCGATCGCCCTGGCCCTCGACTGGAACGCCGACGAGGCGCGCTGGTTGCTCGCTCTCGGAGCGGTCGGAACCGGAACGGTCGCCTTCGCCGGTCTCGGCCTGTTCATCGCCGGACGCCTGCGGGCCGAGGTGAACCTGGCCGCTCAGAACGGCTTGTACATCGTGCTTCTTCTTCTGGGCGGCATGGTCGTTCCGTTCGACGAACTGCCGAGCGGCCTCGAGGCGGTGGCCAAGTATCTGCCGTCGGGTGCGTTGGCCGATGTGCTGCGCGACGCGTTGGTCGGGGCTGGTTCGCAACCCCACACGTCGTGGATCGTGCTCGGTGCCTGGGCACTCGCGGCGCCCATCGCGGCCGCTCTCACGTTCCGCTGGGAGTAGTCAGCGCGTAGGAATGATCAGCGCGGTTCGGGTTCGCGCGCCGGCGGCGACTCGGCGAACGCCTTCTCGACATCAGCGGTGGTGAGCGGCTGGCGCACGTACGACGAATCGTTCTCCGAACGGAAGGTTCGCGCGAACCTTTGGATGAACATCACGATGATGATGGTCCACAGGAAGATGGCGCCGCCGATCTTCATGATCGCTCCGGCGATCTGCTGGTCTTCGGTGACCGACAGGCCCCACACGCGCCACGGGATGTTGTAGTGCTTGTAGACGACGCCTTCGGCGAACGTGAGCCAACCGGCCGGAACCGTGGCCACCACGCTGTTCATGAACAGGTAGATCATCTTTCCCATGGGCGAGATCTGGAACTCGGGGAACGGCCCGACCACCGGCAACCACATGAGGATCGACGACAGGACGAGGAACACGTGCACGCTGTAGTGCAGGGCGCCGTTGGAGACCGAGGCGTTCACCACTCCGGGAACATGGCTGACCATCACCGCAATGTTGAAGAAGAACGCAGCTCGAACCGGGTGGGCCATGAACCGCACGAACTTGTACACCCGACCGTCACCGATGAGCGTGCGCACGAACCACTCGGGGGTGGCCAACACCACCAGCGGCGGCATGAAGTAGGTGAGAGCCATGTGCTGGAACATGTGCACCGAGTAGAGGTACTCCTCGGCGATGTCGTGCATCGGCCAATCGGACGCGAACCACAGCATCGCGATCCCGCCGACGAACGCGGCCTTCTGACGCCCCGTCACGACCACTCCGTTCGGTCCGACGGCCCGCGGGCCGAGGACTCGCATGGCGTACACGTACGAAACCACGAGGAACGCCACCAGCAGCCACACCTCGATGTGGAACTGGAAGCGCCACGGATCGATCGCCGCGGCCCCGAGCACGATCAGCCCTTCTGGAGGAAGAACTTGAAGGTCGCCAAGGCACCCGAATACACGGCGACGGCGAGGATCAGCCCCGTGTAGAAGAGGTAGCTGAACAGCTTGTTGTCGAACTTCAAGTGCATGAAGTACGAGACCACGATCACGAACTTCACGATCATGAGGACGAACAGCGTGGGCATGAACAGCGGCCCGAAATCGATGTAGTACGTCGAGACCTCGATGGCCGTGAGGGCGGCCAGGATGAGCGCGATGATCACGTATTGCTTGTCGGAGGCGCCGTGGCTCTCTTCGTGCGCGTGATCGTCGTGACCGGTGGGCTGTTCGGTGGCGGTGCTCATGATGGTTCCTCGATGGTCAGGACGGAATCAGGTAGACGAGCGTGAAGATCACGATCCAGATGATGTCGACGAAGTGCCAGTACAAGCCGACCAGCTCGACCGTCTCGGCCTTGCTGCCCGGGATGCGATTGCGACGCACCATGCCGACGAGAGCCATAAGCATGATGATGCCGACGGTCACGTGCACGCCGTGGAAGCCAGTGAGGGTGTAGAAGCTCGACCCGAAGAGGCTGGTGGTGAAGCCCAGACCCTCGCGGTAGAACGCCGTGAATTCGTACACCTGTCCGCCCACGAACGTGGCACCGAGAATCGCGGTGACCGTGAGCCACAGATTGGTGTTCCGGTCGTCCTTGCGATTGGCGGCCGACACCGCGAGCACCATGGTGAGCGAACTCATCAACAGGACGAACGAGCTCACCGAGGTGAACGGAATGTCGTAGATCTGATCGGGCTGTGGACCGGTGTTGGTTCGACCGCGATACAGCATGTAGGTGGAGATGAGCCCACCGAACAAGAGGCATTCGGATCCGAGGAACAACCACATGCCGAGCTTGTTGTTGGACAAGCCCGTGGTGGTGTGGTGAGCGACAGCGGTGTCAGCCAAGGGGTGCCAACTCCTTCGTGTGACCGCCACCTTCACCAGGTGCCGGGGGATCGAAATCATCATCGGAAGCCGTGGACGGCTCCATGGCCCAACCGAACATGGTGAGCAGCAGGAACGCAGCACCGACAGCCATCAGCAGACGGTTGTAGATGAGGCCGTAGCAGATGATCGGAAGAGCCAGGGCCACGAGGATGGGCCAGTAAGAACGCGACGGCATGTGGATGTGCTCGTCGGGACGCGAATTGAGGTCGGCCAGCACCTCTTCGGCCGAAGCCACCTGCTTGATCTCGTGCGAGTTCGGGTCTTCCGCGTACTTGCGATGGAAGAACTCGTCGAGATGGTTGACGGTCGGGATCGCGTCGAAGTTGTGCTCGGCCGGCGGGCTCGAGGTCATCCACTCGAGCGAGCGAGCGTCCCACGGATCGAGCGGCGCGATGGGGACACGCTTCGACTTGTGCGTGTACACGATGTTGATGATGAACATGAGCACGCCGACCGCGAGGATGAACGATCCGATCGAGGCGATCATGTTCCAGAAGCCGATGTTGAAGAAGCCTTCACCAGCGCGGGCTTCGGTCCACACGCCCATGCGGCGCGGCTGGCCCTGCAGACCCAGGATGTGCATGGGGCCGAAGGTCATGTTCATGCCGACGACCATGAGCCAGAAGTTCACCTTGCCGAGCCCTTCGTTGAGTTGCTTGCGGAACATCTTCGGCCACCAGTAGTAGAAGCCGGCGAACAGACCGAAGATGGCGCCACCGAACAGCACATAGTGGAAGTGGGCGACGATGTAATACGTGTCGGTCTGCTGGGTGTCGCTCGGGGCCACCGAGTGGGTGACGCCGGAGAGGCCTCCGATGGTGAACTGCACCACCAGGCCGATGGCGAAGAGCATGGCCGTGGTGAACTGCAGCTTGCCGCCCCACATGGTCATGATCCAGTTGACGATCTTGACACCGGTCGGAACGGCGATGGCCATGGTGGCCATCGAGAAGACGGCGACCGATACCGGCCCGAGTCCGGACGCGAACATGTGGTGAGCCCACACTCCCCATCCGACGAAGCCGATGGCCGCACCCGACATGGCCACGATCGGATAGCCGAACAGCGGCTTCTTGGAGAACACCGGAATCACTTCGGACACGATGCCGAAGGAGGGCAGGATCAGGATGTACACCTCGGGGTGACCGAAGATCCAGAACAAGTGCTGCCACAACAGCGGATCGGCGCCGGCGGCCACGTCGAAGAACGTGGCGTCGAATTCGCGCTGGAACGAGAGCAGGAACAGCGCAACCGTGATGACGGGCATGGCGAACAAAAGAAGGAACTGAACGACCAGAGCCATCCAGGTGAAGATCGGCATGCGCATGAGCTTCATGCCCGGCGCTCGCATGTTGAGCACGGTGACGATCAGGTTGATGGCACCGGTGAGCGACGCGATACCGGTGATCTGCAGACCGAGAACCCAGAAGTCGATGCCGTGGCTGGGCGAGAACAACGTGCTGGAGTTCGGCGCGTACATGAACCAGCCGCCGTCGGCCGCGCCGCCCAGGAACCACGACGTGTTGAGGAAGATGCCGCCAAAGAGCCAGCACCAGAAACCGAACGCGTTGATGCGCGGGAACGCGACGTCGCGGGCGCCGATCTGCAACGGGATGAAGTAGTTGGCGAAGGCCGAGACCATGGGCATCACGAAGAGGAACACCATCGTGGTGGCGTGCATCGTGAACATCTGGTTGTACTGATCGGCGCTGAGTACCTTGCCGTCGGGGCCCATGAGCTGAAGACGAATCAACAGAGCCTCGATGCCGCCGATGATGAAGAACACGAAGGCGGCGACGCCGTACATGATGCCGAGCTTCTTGTGGTCGACCGTGACGATCCAGTCGCGCCACGAGTTGCTGGCACCCGGGCGCTTGAAAACACCCAGTGCCTCGCTGGGCTTCACGCCCACAGTGGCGCCGCCGGCAACGGCGATCTCGGTGGAGGGACGTTCGATGATGGCCATCTCGGTGTTCTCCTTACTTCCGCTCGAGCAGATACGCCACGAGGGCGTCGATCTGATCTTCGGTCAGGCCGAGTGCGGGCATACCGCGGTACTTGCCGCCGGTCTCCTGCAACTTGGTGGGGTCGACATACATGGGCTTCTTCTCCGGTGCGTTACGGAGCCACTCCCGGAGGTCCTTCTGATTCAGGCAATCGGCGCTCACGCCCGCGAGGTACTTCGCACCGAACTCGTCGGCCGACGCCTTCCACACAACGTCGCGGCACTCCTGCGTGAGCAGATCCCATGACGCGCCCGCGAAAGTGTTGCGCGTCATCAGGTTGGTGAGGTTGGGTGCGGCTCCCGACACCACGTACTGCTCGGGGGCCGACACGATGAGGTTGCCCTCGGCGTCGGCCAGCCCGTTCACCTGGTGGCAACGGCTGCACTGCTGGATGTAGAGCGCTTCGCCTTCCTTGGCCAACGTGCCCTCGGCGGGCGCCTCGTACGGTGCCAACTGGTTGGCGACCCAAGCATCGAAGTCGGCGCGCTTCAGAACGATCGTCTCCATGCGCATGTACGAATGGGAGAGACCGCAGAACTCGGTGCACTGTCCGGCGTAGATGCCGGGCTTCGAACCCTCGAGACGCAGCAGATGCACGCGACCGGGGACACCGTCCTTCTTCCCGTTCAACTTCGGGATCCAGTACGAGTGGATCACGTCGCGGCTCGTGACACGGAGCAGAACCTTGGTGTTTTCAGGAATGACCAGCTGGCCCGAGGTCACGATCGGCTGGCTGAGTCCGTACTTGGCGGCGTTGTCGCCGATGGCCGGGTAGTCGTACTCCCACCACCATTGCTGACCGGTCACGTTGATGACCATCTGGGTGTCATCGGTCTTGGCGAGATCGAAGATGGTGCTCGCCGTGGGGATGGCCACACCGATGAGGATCAGGACAGGGATGACGGTGAGCGTGATCTCGACGGCCGGCTTGCCGTGCGTCTGCTCGGGGATCGCCTGACCGCGATCGCGATAGCGGAAGACGACCCATGCGACGGCGGCGAACACGATCACACCGACGATGCCAGCCACCAGGAACACCGGCCGCTGGAGGTTGTCGATCATTTCAGCGTTGGGGCCGGCCGGCTGCCAGGTGTCCTGCGGTGCGTCCTTCGCGCAGCCGGCCACGGCGACCAGGCCGGCCGCGGCGCCAGCAAGGGACAGAAAACGACGACGGGGGTTCTTCATCGAATCTCCGGATGATGGTTGCGACGAGGTTGACATGGTGTTCTCACTCACGGGACGAAGACGTCGATCTTGGCGCCCTCGACTCCGGGGACGGTGATGGTGAAGGGTTCGTCGCTGGCCGAGGACGGCTTGGGAACCACGACGGTGACGGCTTGCTGGCCGCCCTTCTCGACTTTGGAGGTGCAGGCTTCGAGTGCGCTTTCCCGCTCGACGCCGTCACCCAGATCTTCGACGACCTTGCCGTAGCTCAGAACCATCCGGCGAGCCTCGCTGCTCTCGTTGACGAACAAGATGGTGGACGGGTTCGAGCGCTGGATGGTGATCGCCGACTGCTGACCCGGATATCCGGTGGCCTCGGCGTACAGCTGGCCGTCCTCGGTGAGGATCACGTTGGCGAGGATGCTGCTCTTCATCGACACGGCCCGCGAGGCCTTCTTGTCGGAGTATTCCTTCTCCTCGGTGCAGCCGCGGTGGGCGAAGTGATCTTCTTCGGCCGCCTCGGTGAGCTGTTCGCGCTCGCCGTCGAGAGCGGTGGCCACACCGGTCCCGGCCAGAGCCAGGAGGAGGACGCCGAGGATTGCACCGACGACGCGGCGATTCGCCTGACGCTTCACGGCGATGAGAGCTCCGAAGAACAGGATCAGAGCACCCATTCCGGCGAACACGATGGCACCGACCGACTTGCTGAGCGCCAGGAAGACGCGCGAGAACGACAGCACGATGACAGCGAGCAACAGGGCACCCGCGACCGGCAGCTCGAGCGGGTGGACGAGGTAGTCGCGAACCTTGGTGTTGTACTCATTGCTCGACGACGCGCGCTCGGCCCAGTTGCTGATCATCCATTCGCCCAACATGGCGATGAGGAGCGCAACACCGACCTTGAAGATGCCGGGCGAGCTGATGAGGCCGACGACGGTGACACCCGCCGACACGGCCGTGCCGAAGGGCCACAGGCTGCGGCCGACCGACTTCTGCGAAGCCGCCGACGACGCGTGCGCCGCCGTGTCGGTGGAGAGAACGTGTCCGTCGCGGGTGTACGACGCAATGGCGCCCAGGAAGATGAAGGCGACGGCGAGGAACGCGAACATCACCGAGCCGAGTTGCTGACCCTCGTTGGCGACGAACCAGACGAAGCCGGCCGCGAGCGAACCCGCGCCGAGTCCGTAGAGAAGTTTGGAACTAGTGGTGATCATCATGTCGCCTCGTCACTTCTGCACGTACACCACGAACCACACGGCACTGAACGCCGCCGTGAGGAAGTACCAATAGAGGGCATGCGCCGACAGTGTCGGCACATCGGAGTTGCCGCGACCGAGGTAGCGGAACGTGGCAACCGCCGTGTACACGAGTCCGGCGATCACGAGGAACGTCATGACACCGGTGATCGCGTAGAACATCGAATTGAACGCACCGCCGCGAACGTCGACTCCCATCTGCGACCAGATGAAGAGTTGGGCGTTGAGCGTGGCGAGGCCCATGAGCAACGTCATGCCGAGCGCCATTCCGGCGTGCTGGCGGTCGTTGCGCTTGGCCGACCACACCGCCCACTGGGCCATGACGCACACCACGAAGAACGCGATGAGCATCATGTTGGCGGCCACTTCGGGAACCACGATGTCCTTGGGCATCCAGTCCTTGATGGGGCCGCGGCGCGGCGATTCGCGGAACGGCGCATCGGCGCGGAACTGCGACCAGATGGCGAGCATTCCGCCGACGAGCATGGTCGCGGCGGCCGAGACCAGGGCCGTGCCGACGAAGACCTGACGCTTCGGAGCCGGCTGAGGTGCGGGGGGCAGCGTGAGCATCAGCCAACCTTCCCTGAGTTCTTGATGTCTGCGAGCGGATACTCCGAACCGACCACGATCAGGTCGGAGAAATTGTCGGCGGGCGGCGGCGACGACGTCGCCCACTCGAGAGTGGTGCCATCCCACGGGTCGTCACCGGCGGCTTCACCCGCGGTGAAACTGCGCACGGCCAAGCCGATGAACGCGAGACTCACGAGCAGCATGAGCGCGAACGCGCCGGTGGTGACGACGTTCCAGAGTTCTTGCGGACCGCTGTAGGCGAATCCGTCGACGACTCCGGCGGGCTGATCGGCGAAACCGGCGATCATGTACGGGAGCGAGCCGAGTGCGGCGGCCACGAATCCGAGCAGAGCGAGCGGAAGCGCCGCCTTGTCGGGGATGCGCCGTCCCCACAACTTCGGGCCCCAATAAGTGAGACCGCCGAACGCGAGAAGAACGGTTCCGAACGTGACCGCGACGTACGAACCCGCTTCGAAGATGGTGCCGCCGAGAGCGGCGTCTTCGACCGTGTACAGAAGATGCGACGCGGCTCCGAGGAGGATCATCAGCAAGCCGAGCACCGCGAAGGGCAGTGGCGCCGCGAGCATGGGCTTGGCACTCTTGAGAGTGAGCATCGTGAGGCCGAGCACACCGAGCAGGCCCAACAGCGGAATCACGTTGACGAGTCCGAACGGGAGAAGGTCGGCGATCTTGGTGCCGAGGCCCGAGAAGAAGCCGTCGCCTTCCCACGGAAGCGTGACCGCGCGGTGCGTGAGCGACGCGAGGATCGCGACCGACACGAGACCGACCGCGACGTTGGCCGCCGGGCGCTGAGCCAAGCGAGTGCGACCGAGTACCGGAATGGCGTCGAGCACGAAACCCAGAACCGGGATGGCGAGCACGTAGGTGAACGGCTGCGAGATGGCCCAGCCGACCCAGTTGTTCACGCCGAAGTTGCCGCCGAACGCCGCGCGCGCGTAGCGGTGGTCGACGTAGAGGTACACCGAGGTTCCGATGAACACCGGCAGGCTCATGAGCAGGGCGATCGATCCGACGAACGACGACCACGAGAAGAAGGGCGCGCGCAGCAGACCCATGCCGGGGGCGCGCGACGTGAGGCCGGTGACCGCAATCGACAGTGCGGCCAGGGCCAGACCGAGAACCATGACCACCGAGGCGGCGAGATACAGATCGACCATCTCGGATTCGCCGCCCGACGGACCGCCGTTTCCGATGATGGCGGCCACCGACAGAACAAGGCCGGTGAGCCACATCCAGAAACCGCTGGCCGCGACCCGCGGGAAGGCGATGGAACGCGAACCCAGTTGCAGCGGAACGATGGCCACGGCCAGACCCATCACGAGGGGTGCAACGGCACCGAACGTGAGGAGAAGACGCGCGGCCGACAACACCTGCGTTGCCGAACCCGAGTCGAGGAGTTGGAAGCCCTCGGCATCGATGCGTTCGAACGCGACGAGCACGGCAAGGACGAGTCCGCCGAGCAGGCCCACGAGTCCGGTGCCGATGAAGAGGCGACCGACCTGCTTGTGGTCGGCGGTGGTGAGCCACGTGGCGATGGCAGGCGCGTCAGTCGACGACGCTGCTCCAGCCGCGTGGTGGGTCTCGGTCGATGTCATTCGAGATGGCTCGCTTCTCGCGCACAGAGGGAGGCCGGAGCTTCCCGGGGTGACAGGGGTGGACTAGGAAGTCCGAGAACCGAGATTACCCATTCGCCCCTGGTCAGACCGAAATCATCAGCCCGTCTGCCAGGGCAAAGAGCGTCACACCCGAGACGTCACACCCCGTGGCGGATGAGCACATCGGCGGCCATCGCGACGAAGAGAACCGTGACATACGAGATCGAGAAGGCGAACAGCCGCATCGACCGGGCGGGCGTCGGATGACGGCCGAGATCGATCGTGCCGAGCATGAAGCCGAGGCCGAGAACCAGGGCCGAGACCCAGTACAACGGTCCGAGATCGGCCACCGGGGCCAGAACGAGGGTGCTGGCGGTGAGCACGACCGTGTATGTGAACATGTGACGCACCGTGGTGGCCATGGTGCTCACGGTCGGGAGCATGGGAACGTTGGCGGCCCGGTAGTCGTCGGCGTGGCGGATGGCCAAGGCCCAGAAGTGGGGCGGAGTCCACAGGAAAATGGCCGTGAACAGGACGAATGGCTCCCAATCGAGAGAATTTCGGACCGCCGCCCAGCCCACCAGGACCGGGACGGCCCCGGCCGCCCCGCCGATCACGATGTTCTGACGGCTCGTGCGCTTCAGCCACAAGGTGTAGATGAAGACGTAGAAGAGGGTCGCCGACAACGCAAGAAAGGCCGACAGCAGGTTGGCCCCAGCCCAGAGCACGGCGAAGGCCAGGGCCTCCAGGGCCAAGGCGAAGATCAGGGCCGAACGCGGGGCGATGAGGCCCGTGACCAGGGGGCGATTCCGGGTCCGCTCCATCAGCCGGTCGATGTCGCGGTCGACGACCATATTGATGGCGTTGGCACCCCCGGCGGCCAGGCTCCCGCCCAGCAGCGTGATGAAGAGCAGGCCCCAACCGGGCCAACCCTGCTCGGCCAGAACCATCGTGGGCACGGTCGTGATGAGGAGCAGTTCGATGATGCGCGGCTTGGTGAGGGCGACATAGCCGCCGACAACCGAACGCGGAGCGCGACGAGGACCGTGGGCCGACACGCCACCCGGGGCCAACCGGGACGGGACGAGGGGGCGCGTTGCCATCACTGTGATGGTACGGGGGTGCGAAACCCCTGGCCAACCGCGACAATGGATGTGTGGGCATCGAGTGCGTGACTCTGGTCGCCGCAGCACCCTCCACGATCGAAAAACCCGATGTGCGCGACGACCAAACCGTCGCGCCCGACAATCCGTGGGTGGTTCTGGTCTGGAACGACCCGATCAATCTGATGAGCTACGTGACCTACGTGCTCCAGAAGTTGTTCGGTTACAGCCTGCAGAAGGCCACCGAGCTCATGCTCGACGTCCATCACAAGGGCAAGGCCGTGGTGAGCAGCGGAACGCGCGAGAAAGCCGAGATGGACGTGTTCCGTCTCCACGAACACGGGCTGTGGGCCACCATGCAGAAGGACGGCGCGACCGGCGACGGATCAACCGGAAGCGGTTCGACGCGATGATCCGGCGACGTCGTGAACCCGTGTACCGCACATCGTCGGGGTTCATGCTCGACCTCGATGACGAACAACGACATCTGCTACGTCGACTCATCGGAGAGGTGCGCGAGCTGATCACCTCTGGTGCGAGCGACGACGTCAAGATGCGTCGACTGTTCCCGCCCGCCTATACCGACGACGAAGAACTCGACACCGAGTACCAGCGATTGATGCGCGACGAGCTCGTGGCCAGCCGATTGAGTTCCATCTCGATGGTCGACGAGTTCTTGGCCGCCACCGACGGCCGCGCCATGTCCGCCGTCGAGGTGGAAGCCTTCGCGTCGAGCCTCAACGCCGTGCGACTGATCCTCGGCACTCTGCTCGGTGTCGCCGACGACGCCGACGAACCCGAGGGACCCGACTTCGCGCTGTATCAGTACCTCTCGTGGCTGGTCGACAGCGCCATCAACGCACTCATGACCCGCTGACCAGCGGAACAATCGCCCCGGTGTGGCACCGGTGACCCTCCGCTAGGCTGGCGAGGCTCTCAGCAGGACAAGTACCTAGCCCCCATCGTCTAGTGGCCTAGGACACCACCCTTTCAAGGTGGCGGCACGGGTTCGAATCCCGTTGGGGGTGCCAATTCCTGGTCTCGTGGTGAAGTTGGAGTTCACGCCGGCCTGTCAAGCCGGAGGTCGCGGGTTCGAGTCCCGTCGGGACCGCCAGTGCGTTCGGTTCGCCGAACGCACGCGGTCGAGTAGCTCAGTTGGCAGAGCACACGCCTGAAAAGCGTGGGGTCACCGGATCGACGCCGGTCTCGACCACCGCATGTTGAGACGCGACATCGAGGGGTTGCGTGCGCTTGCCGTCGGGCTCGTGGTTCTTTACCACGCCCATTTCCTCGGCCTCGACGGCGGATTCATTGGCGTCGACGTCTTCTTCGTCATCTCCGGATTCCTGATCACCAGTCTCTTGCTACGCGAGCACGACAACTCCGGCGCGATCTCCATCGGCAACTTCTACGCGCGTCGCGCACGACGACTGCTTCCGGCCTCGGCACTCGTGATCGTCCTCACCGCCATCGCATCGTGGGTGTGGCTCGAGCCGCTGCGCCTGAGGAACCTCGGTTCCGATTCGATCGCCGCCGCCGGATTCGTGTCGAACATGGTGTTCGCCGGGCGCAACACCGACTACTTGCAGGCCGGCATTCCGCCGTCGCCACTGCAGCACTTCTGGTCGCTGTCGGTCGAAGAGCAGTTCTACGTGATCTGGCCCACTCTCCTGCTCGTTCTCTTGTGGCGGACCGGTCGCTCGCGAACCCGCGCCACGTTCGGAATCGCGGCCATCAGCATCGCGTCGTTCGCGCTGTGCATCTGGCAGACCGAGGCGTCGCAACCATGGGCCTTCTTCGGACTGCACACGCGAGCATGGGAACTCGGTGTCGGCGCACTCCTCGCCATCGCATGGCCGTGGGTGCGCGTGGTCGCGGGCGACGTGCGCAACGCACTGGCCTGGATCGGCGTCGCCGCCGTCGTGTTCGCTGCTTTCTGGCTCGACGAGACGATGGCGTTCCCCGGTTGGCTGGCCGCGATCCCCGTACTCGGTACCGCGGCGGCACTCGCCGGTGGTGACGACTCGCGTTGGGGCCCGTCGATCGTGTTGCGTCATCCGGCCGCGCAGTGGATCGGTGCCCGCTCGTACTCCATCTACTTGTGGCATTGGCCCGCGCTCATCATCGGCGAGGCCTGGGCCGAGCGACCTCTCAATGTTCTCGAACGGGTCGGTCTCATCGCCGTGTCACTCGTGGGCGCGTCACTCTCCTATCGCTACGTCGAGAATCCGATTCGCCATTCCGAACGACTTCAAGCACGACCGGCACTGGCATTGTCGCTGGGTGCCGTCATCATCGCTTCGGGCGTCGGCACCGGGCTCGTGGTGCGATCGGCCGACGTCGAACTCTCCACGGATGTCGTTGCCGAGACACCCTCTCTCGTCACGACCACGACGATGCCCGTCACGCCCGGCGCATCCGCCTCGACCACCACGACCGCAGCACCCATCCCGGACGGACCGCCATCGCCCGTGGCCAACGCCACGGCTCCACTCGACGCGCTCTACGCCGCGGTCGACACCGACGAGGTTCCGGCCAATCTCGAACCATCCATCGGCGGTGCCGCCGGCGACAAGCCCGTCATCTACGACAACGATTGCCACGTCGACTTCGGTGCGACGCGACCCAATCTGTGCGAGTACGGCGACGCGACGTCCGACTTCACGGTCGCCCTGTTCGGCGACAGTCACGCGGCGCAATGGTTCCCGGTTCTCGAATCGATCGCGGTCGACAACGGCTGGCGCCTGCTGCCGCTCAGCAAGTCGGGCTGTCCGCCCATCGACGAGATCACGTACAACAGCCTGGTCGGCCCCACCTACCCGGCCTGCCGTCCGTGGCGCGAGAACGTGTTCGCCCTCATGGCCGAGCAGGACGTCGACGTGGTGTTCGTCGCCGCTTCCAACCGACTGCTCGATCCCGACACCCAGCAACCGTTCGCCGACTCGGTGTGGTCGAAGGGCTACGACGCGCTCATCGCACGACTCGTGTCCATCGGCGTGGTGCCCGTGCTCGTGACCGACACGCCGTATCCCGGTCAGGACGTTCCGGTCTGCCTCTCGAAGTCGGTGCGCGATGTGTCATCATGCGTCGCGACTCGCGAGAAGGCGGTGCGCGCGTCGCGTCAGCAGACGGTGATCGACTCGGCGGTGCGCAACGGCGTGCAGTATCTCGACGTCATCAACTGGCTGTGCACAGACAAGGCCTGCCCGGTGATCGTCGGCAATCTGCTGGTGTACCGCGATTCGAACCATGTGACCACCGCGTACGCCGAGTGGTTGAAGCCGGTGTTCGCGGCCGCGATCGAGCCCTACGTGAACGGCGTGAGATCGCGAATCAGCACTTCCTGAGCCACGGTGGCCACCAGGACGCCGTCCTGGCTGAAGATGTGACCGAGCGAGAGACCGCGGCTGTTGCCGATGGAATGACAGGTGAAGTCGTGCAGATGCCAGTGGTCGCTGCGCACCGGACGGTGGAACCAGATCGAGTGATCGAGACTGGCCCCCTGGAAGTTGCGCTCTCCGTCGGGTCGCCGTGCGATGTCGGGATGCGCCCGCACCACCGCATCGGTGGGCAGATCGTCGCTGAGATACGACAAAGCACACAAGTGCAGAAGTCGTGATTCGATCGTCGCGCCATCACCCAGATCTTCGGTCGCGCGGAACCACGACATGACACGGCCGGATCCTTCGCGGCCCGATCGCGGGGTGGAACCGGGTTCGATCCACCGGCGGTCGAAACCTTCGGACCACGACGAATTGGCGATCGAGTCGGGCGACGGCAGCCCATCGGGAAACTCGATCGGCTGGACGTCGCGCTGCTCCTCGCGGATCTGGAAACTGGCCTCCATGTTCAGGATCGCGCCGTTCGACTGTCGAGCGACGACGCGGCGAGTGCAGAAACTCTTGCCGTTGCGGATGCGATCGACTTCGTATCGCACCGGCTCAGAGGTGTCGCCGCGGCGGATGAAGTAGGCGCGCAGCGAATGGACCTCCATACCGCCCTCGACTGTGTTGGCCGCCGCAACCAGAGCCTGCGCGACGATGTGGCCGCCGAAGAGACCGCCCCACGGATACTTGTAACCCGATCCGACGAAGGTGTCGGGCCCGTGATGCTCGAGCGAGAAGAGGCGGGCGATCGACACGGTCGTCAGGTTACGCAGTGATCGATGATTCGCATCGGGCGATGGCTCGACGGGCATCACACGGGGTGGACGATCACCACCGGCCCACGACTGCGATGAGCGAGCGACACCGCGATGCTTCCGAGCAGTACCGACGCGAGAAGACTGTGGCTCTTCGACGACACGACGACGACGTCCTGGGGGCCGGCTTCCTCCGCGAGAACATCGGTGGCCGAACCCTCAACCGCGTTGGCTTCGATCGACGTTCCGTGCGGTCCCTCGAGGCGATGCTTCTCGCGTTCGACGAGTTGCTTCGCGTCTCGCAGCAACGCCATGCGCAGTTCCTCGATGTTCGGACCCATCATCATGCCGGCCTCGGGAACCATCGCCTGATACGGGTAGTGCCACGCCGTCACCACTTCGAGCGGACGATGCATGCACGACGCCAACGACAGTGCCCACTGGGCCGCTTGGGTCGACCGGCTCGAACCGTCGACGCCCACCACCACCTTCCCCGGAACCGCGCGATTGCTCGATTCGGGCACGAGCATCACCGGGCACTTGGCTCGGTGAACCACGGCATAACTGACCGAGCCCATGAGCAGACCTTGAGCCGAGCCGACGCCGCGGGTTCCGAGCACCATCATCGCCACGTCATCGCCCGCCTTCAGAATCGCCGTGGCCGGCGCGCCTTGTTCGAGGAAGGTTTCCACCGGGAGATCGGGGAACTGCTTGCGAACTCGATCGGCCAGTTCGTTGAGCATCGTCCGATGACGCAGGTCGATCTCGTGCACTTCCTCCGACGACAGGGCCGGCACCACGTATCCCGCACTCACACCGAGCGCCACCATGGTGGGCAACGCGTAACTCGTCAGGATGCGCAACACTCGCTTCGACGAGCCTGCGACATCGGCGGCCCACCACACCGCCATTTCCGAGTTCGTCGAACCGTCGTACCCCACGAGGACGGGACGCGAATCGTCGTTCGACGCATCGATACGGGAGTTCCAGGAGTTGCTCATGCGGTCATTGTCGGACGCGCGAAGCCGTTCCGACCAGGGGACTCGGTCATTCGGTACGAAGGACCAATGACCCGGGTACGAACGTCACCGGCGCGGCGGCCGACGTCGCAAGGAGCGGTCAGGTGCCGAAACCGAAACCGAGGTCGGGTGCGGTGAGCATCGGCACGAACGGAATGCCGCGCTCGGCCGCCATCGCACCGCAGGTTCCACCGCGGTCGACGATCACCGTGATGAGGACCGGAATGGCTCCGAAACCCTCCACTACGTCGACGGCTTCCATGATGCTCGTGCCCCGGGTGACGGTGTCCTCGGTGATCACCACGCGATCACCCGGCTGCAGAGCACCGGCCACGCGACCGGTGACGCCGTGATCCTTCGACTCCTTGCGCACGCTGAAACTGCGCAGTGGGCGACCGCGAGTCGCGGCGACCGCCGCGATACCGAACGCAACCGGATCGGCTCCCATCGTGAGTCCGCCGATGGCGGTGGCATCGGCCGGCAACAACGACAAGGCGACGTCGGCCACCAGGACGATTCCGTCCGGACGGCACGCGGTCTGCTTGGTGTCGAGGAACCAGGTGCTCTTCGCCCCCGACTTCAACGTGAAGTCCCCGGTCTTCAGCGAATGAGCGAGAACGTGCCGACGCAGAGCGTCGCGAGCCGGATCGAGGGGCGGCAGATCGTTGCTCATGCGTGGGGCAGTTGCTCGAACACGCGGTCGACGTGCACGAGCGAGCGTCGCAGGTCGAAGGCCTCGTCGAGGACGGAGGCGGGAATCCGCTGGAGACGCGGGTCGGCCTCGAGCACCGAGCGGAACTGCTCGCCCCGCGCCCACGACACCGACGAAGCTTCCTGCACGACCCGGTAGGCATCGTCGCGCGACATTCCGCTCTTCACGAGGGCGAGGAGAACCGGCTGGCTGAAGACCAAGCCGCGCGTGGCGTTGAGGTTCTCGCGCATGCGTTCGGCGTGAACCTGCAGACCTTCGAGGAGACGACGCAGGCGTTGCACCATGTAATGAGCGAGCAGCGACGAATCGGGGAGCACGATGCGCTCGACCGAACTGTGCGAGATGTCGCGCTCGTGCCAGAGCGCGACGTCCTGCAGAGCGGCCTGCAGATTTCCGCGCAACACGCGGGCGAGTCCGCTGATGGTCTCGGCCGAGATCGGATTGCGCTTGTGCGGCATGGCCGACGAGCCCTTCTGACCGGCCTTGAAACCCTCTTCCACCTCGCGCACCTCGGTGCGCTGGAGATGACGCAGTTCGACGGCGATCATCTCGCACGTCGCGGCGATCGAAGCGCAGGCCCACAGATACTCCGCATGTCGGTCTCGGGCGATCACCTGAGTGGCCGGGACCGGAACCAGACCGAGTTTCTCGGCGACGGCGACTTCCACCCGCGGATCGATGTTGGAGTACGTACCGACGGCACCCGACAACTTGCAGACCGCGACGGCCTCGCGGGCCCGCCGCAGACGCTCACGATCGCGATCGACCTGCAACGCCCACAGGGCGACCTTCATTCCGAACGTGGTGGGTTCGGCGTGGACACCGTGGGTCCGACCGATCATGACCGTGCCGCGGTGGCGTTGCGCGATGGAGACGAGAGTGCGCACCAGCTGGGTCGACGCCTCGATGAGGAGGTCGGATGCGTCGCGCAGCATCCAGCACCACGCCGTGTCGACGATGTCGCTCGATGTCAGGCCGTAATGGATCCACGAGCCCTCCGATCCGCCGATGCGCGCCTGAACCACGTCGACAAACGCCGCGACGTCATGGTCGGTGACGCGCTCGCGTTCGAGCACGGCGTCGATGAACGCGGAATCGACCTGAGGCGCTCGCGCGCGACAGGCCGCCGCATCGGCCGCCGGGACGACTCCGAGCGACGCATGGGCCTCGGTGGCCAACAATTCGATTTCGAGCCACCGGCCGAAACGCGATTCGTCGGAGAACACCTGCTCCATTTCGGGCAGTGAATAGCGCGGGATCATGCCCGCGCTCCGTCCCACATGAGAACCGCGTCGCGCTCGGGACCGACGCCCACGATGCGCACCGGAACACCCACTTGCGCTTCGACGAGCGCGACGAACCGGCGAGCGGCCGCGGGCAGGTCGGTAGCCGAACGGCATCCGCTGATCACGGTCCGCCAACCCGGCAGCGTTTCGTACACCGGTTCCACTCGCGCCAGTAGATCACTTCGATCGGGATAAGCGGTGCATTCCCGGCCGTCGAGTCGATAGCCCACGCACACCTTGACTTCGTCGAAGGTGTCGAGCACGTCGAGCTTGGTGAGGGCGACCTCGGTGAGGCTGTTCACCCGCACCGCATGGCGCAACATCACGCAGTCGATCCAGCCGGTGCGACGACGACGTCCGGTGACCGTGCCGAACTCGCGGCCGATGTCGACCAACGCCTCGCCTTTCTCGTCGAGCAGTTCGGTGGGGAACGGTCCCGAACCCACGCGGGTCGTGTAGGCCTTGGTGATTCCGACGATGCGATCGAGCAGACGCGGACCGAGCCCCGAACCGGCCGATGCGCCACCCGCGGTGGGGTTGGACGACGTGACGTACGGATATGTGCCGTGATCGAGATCGAGGAACGTGGCCTGGGCACCTTCGAGCAGGACGGTCCCACCCGACTCGACGGCGGCGTGGAGCAGATCGACGGTGTCGGCGACGTACGGAGCCAGCCGACGTCCGAGCACGGTGAACTGATCGACGACCGCGTCGACGTCGACGGGTTCGCCGCCAGCGGCAACGAGATCGGCGTTGGCATCGACGGCACGAGCACGAACCGCGGTCGCGAACGACGCCGCATCGAGCACGTCACCGGCGCGGATGCCCACACGGCGCGCCTTGTCCGCGTACGCGGGCCCGATCCCCTTCAGGGTCGTGCCGATCTTGCCGTCGCCCCGCTGCGATTCGAGGAGCGCATCGAACGACTGATGCCACGGGAAGATGAGATGGGCCTGGCTCGACACGCGCAACCGCGAGCACGAGACACCGCGCGCCTCGAGGCGGTCGATCTCGCCGAACAGAGTGGGAAGATCGACCACCACGCCATTGCCGATCACGGGTGTGACGTGGTCGTAGAGGACCCCGGACGGAATCAACTGGAGCGCGTACTTCTCGGCTCCCACCACGACGGTGTGGCCGGCGTTGTGTCCGCCCTGATAGCGAGCCACCACCGAATGATCGCGAGCGAGGAGGTCGATGACCTTCGCTTTGCCCTCGTCACCCCATTGGGCACCCACGACCACGGTGACCGGCATGTTCACGCTCCTTCACGACTGGAACGTGATGTGACTGTACTCGCCCGGAAGCGAACCCCCTCGGTCGAGGTGGCGTCCGAATTTCACGATCACTTCACCCACGGTTACCCGCCATTCCAATCGGATTTCAGCCGACCCTGGCACCTTTACCTCGGCGTCATCGCAGTGATGAGCCGAAGACAAACCGATCAAAGGAATCCGAATGCGACACATGACCAAGAATGTCCGCTTTCTCGGTGCGTTGATCGTTTCCACCTCCCTCGGCCTCGCGGCGTGTGGTGGGGACGACGAGTCGACAACCGACACACCGCCCGCGTCACCCGAATCGACCCAAGCCGCCCCGGCAGAGTCGACGTCCGCACCCTCCGACGACCCGTTGGCGGCGCTGTACGAGGAGTGCAAGGCAGAAGGAAAGGTGAACCTCATCGCCTTGCCCGATGAATGGGCCAACTACAAGGGCATCCTCCAGAGCTTCCGCGACAAGTACCCCGGTGTCGAGAATCCGGTGGCCAACCCCGACGCCTCCTCCGCCGAGGAGATGGAAGCAGTCGAGACCCTGGCCGGCCAGCCCGACATGCCCGACAACGTCGATGTGAGCCCGGCAATCGCCCAGGAAATGGTCAACCGCGGACTCTTCGAGCCGTACGTCCTGACCGTGGACAGCGAGATCCCGGCCGGGCTGAAGGACCCGGACAACAACTGGGTGGCTGCCTACTACGGCATCATGGCCATCACGACCAACACGAAGATCGTGCCGACCGCTCCGAAGACGTTCGCCGATCTCAAGAAGCCCGAGTACAAAGGTCTCGTCGCCCTGAACGGCGATCCGCGTGAGGCTGGTGCGGCGTTCGCTGCCGTCATGGCGGCTTCTCTCGCCAACGGTGGAAGCGCCGACGACATCCTCCCCGGCATCGAGTTCTTCGCCGAATTGAAGGCGTCCGGCAATCTCGGTAGTTCCGACGTCACGAAGGAAACCATCCTCTCTGGTGAGACGCCGATCGCGATCGACTGGAGCTACAACGTGCCCGGACTCGCGGCCGAACTCGACGCAGCCGGAATCACCTACGAGACCAACTTCCCGAGCGACGGCATCTACGGAGGCTTCTACGCCCAGGGTGTGGTCAAGGATTCTCCGCACCAGGCATGCTCGAAACTCTGGACGGAGCACATCCTCTCGGACGAGGGTGCTCTCGGTTACTTGGAAGGCGGCGCAGTCCCGGCTCGAATCGAGGCCCTGACCGAAGCCGGTCTGGTGACCGACGAGGTGAAGAAGAATCTGCCCCCGGACGAGTTGATCGCGAAGATCAACTTCCTCACCCCGTCTCAGATTGCCGCTGCCAAGGAGGTTCTCGCCGAGAACTGGGGACCGCTGGTGGCTGACGCCTGATCGTGGCATCGGCAGTCTCTCTTCCCCCCAATGCAGGGACCCCGGCTCGCGCCGGGGTCCCTGTTCGTCGTACCTCGGGTCGGACATGGATCGGACTCGTCCCCTTCGTCGCGTTCCTCGTGCTCTTCCTGCTCGTCCCGGCCATCAGCGTGTTTCGTCAAGCGCTTCGCGATCCGGACGGGTCCTTCGGCACCCGCGCCTTCTTCGAGGCGATCCGCGGCCAGAACTTCGAAGCATTTAGGTTCTCGATCACGTTCTCCATCGGGGCCGCGCTCGTCGGCGTGGTCTTCGGAACGCTCGTCGCATACGCGGCACATTCCGTGGAAAGGCCGCGGGCGGTCAAGCAGCTCGTCACATCCTTCAGCGGCGTCGCGGCCAACATGGGAGGAGTTCCTCTCGCCTTCATGTTCTTGAGCCTGCTCGGACGGCAGGGAATCCTCACCAAGATCCTCGACCACTTCGGGTGGGATCTCTACGCCGGCGACTTCGGCCTCGGCGAGGTGAGTGGTCTCGTGACCATCTACTCGTACTTCAACATCCCACTCATGATCCTCGTGATCCTTCCCGCTATCGAAGGATCGAAGTCGTCGTGGCGCGAGGCGTGTTCGAGCCTGGGAGGAAACACCTTCACGTACTGGCGTCGCATCGGACTTCCCGTCCTCATGCCGTCGATCCTCGGTGGATTCCTTCTCCTCTTCGCCAATTCGTTCAGCGCCTACGCCACGGCCGCGCAGGTCACCGACAACTCGAAGATCGTTCCTCTCCGGATCGGCTTCTTTCTCGGTGGTGACGTCTCGATCGGCGAGGATGCCGTCGGTTACGCCCTTTCGGCCTGGATGATCATCGTCATGGCGGTGGCCATGCTCCTGTACTGGCAACTGCGTCGCCGTTCCGAACGGTGGCTCCAATGACTGCGCGGCCGGTTTCCGCACGATCCTTCTCCCGCCTCGGGAAGGCCGGGATCCTGGTGCTTGCCGGACTGTTCTTCGTGTTGCCGTTCGCGGCCATGACTCGATTCGCGTTGCAGAACGTGCAGGTCATCGACCTCGGCTGGTCGACTCTCTTCGACAAGTGGTCGCTCGATGTCTTCACCAACGCATTCGGAAACGACTTCTTCCTCGACTCCCTGGTCATGTCGACCAAGATCGCGATCGGAACGGTCCTGCTCACATTGCTCCTCCTCGTTCCGACGGCGGTCTGGGTCCACCTCAAACTCCCCCGGGCTCGGGCATTCGTCGAATTCCTCACTGTTCTTCCCTACGTGATCCCAGCGATCGGCCTCGTGGCCGGAATCATCGTCGTGAAACCCCACGTTCGGTGGTTCATCAGCAGCGATCTCTCGCTGATTCCGTTCTATGTCGTCCTCGCGCTGCCCTTCACGTACCGAGCGATCGACACGGGTCTCCAGTCGATCGATCTCAAGACTTTGACCGAAGCCGCGCGAAACCTCGGCGCGGGTTGGTTTCGGACGCTTTTCACCGTGATCGCTCCGAATCTGCGGTCCGCCATCATCGCAAGCACCTTTCTCACGATCGCCGTCGTCCTCGGCGAGTTCACGATCGCCGATGTTCTCCTCAAGAGAACCTTTCCGGCTTTCATGGCCGAGTATCGCCAGTCCGATCCGAGAGGCGGTTACGCGCTCGCGGTCCTGGCCCTGGGCCTCACGACTCTGCTCTTCATCGTCCTGGCTCAACTGACCCGTCCGCGGCGCCGCATCGACTCGATCGGCACGAACACACCGAGGAAGACATGACCGGTATCTCGTTCGAACAAGTGGCCAAGTCGTTCGGAACGACACGTGCCCTCGTCGACTTCGACCTCGATGTGGAGGCCGGCGAATTCATCAGCCTCCTCGGTCCCTCGGGATGTGGAAAGACCACCGCCCTCAGAGTTGCCGCCGGATTCGAGTCGCTCGATCGAGGGCGGGTGATCGTCGGTGGATCCGACATCTCACCGATTCCCGCTCACCGGAGGAACATGGGCATGGTGTTCCAGAGCTACAGCCTCTTTCCGAACCTCGACGTTCGGGCGAACATCGAGTTCGGCCTCCGAACCCGCCGTCAAAGCACCACCGAGCGACGGGCTCGGGTCGACGAGATGCTCGAGTTGGTGCAACTCACGGATCAAGCGGGCCGCTTCGCACATCAACTCTCGGGTGGACAGCAACAGCGAGTCGCACTCGCCCGAGCCCTGGCGATTCGGCCCGACGTCCTGTTGTTGGACGAACCTTTGTCGGCTCTCGACGCGCAGGTCCGGTCCTCCCTCCGCGACGAGATTCGTCGAATCCAGGCCGAGTTGGGAATCACGACAATCTTCGTCACCCATGATCAAGAAGAAGCGTTGTCGATCAGCGACCGGGTTGGTGTCATGTCGAACGGACGACTCGAACAGATCGATACGCCGGAGAGCGTGTACCGCCGACCGGCAACTCCATTCGTCGCCCGATTCGTCGGCCGTATCAACGAGTTCCCCTCGCTACGTCTCGATGCTCGAACGGTCGAATGCGCCGGCCGTCGACTCCCGGTCGCGAGCAGCGAAGGTTCCGGTTCCCGGGATGTTCTCATCCTCATTCGCCCGGAAGATCTCCGGATCGACGACCACGGCTTCGACGGATCGATCGTTCGATCGACCTTCATGGGACCGGTGCGAACGGTCGAGATTCGCCTCGATCGGCTCGACCGGATCGTGGAGGTCGTCGAGCCGTGCAGTGCGGACGTGCGCCATCCCGGCGAGCGCGTGCGAGTCTCGTGGCCCTCGTCGGAGTTGCTGGTGGAGGACGTGTAACCGAACGTCACGAATGCAGGACGATCCGGTCGTCCTGCACTTCGACGTTGATCATTCCGTCCTCGGCCACCTTGCCCTCGAGAATGAGGATCGAGGCGTTGTCGCCGATGACCTTCTGGATCACACGCTTCAGCGGTCGGGCGCCGAAGGACGGGTCGTAACCGTCGCGAGCCAACTTGGCCATGGCCTCGGGGCTCACGTTGAGAGTGATGCGCCGATCGGCCAGACGCTTGCGGAGGCGCTCCACCTGGATCTCGACGATCTTCGACAGATCGCTCTCGTCGAGCGGCCGGAAACGGATGATCTCGTCGATGCGGTTCACGAATTCGGGCTTGAAGTACTCGATCGGCTCACCCGGAAGGTTGGAGGTCATGACCACGACCACGTTGGTGAAGTCGACCGTGCGGCCCTGACCGTCGGTGAGACGACCGTCGTCGAGCACCTGCAACAAGATGTTGAACACATCGGGGTGGGCCTTCTCGATCTCGTCGAGCAGAACCACGCTGTACGGGCGGCGGCGAACCGCCTCGGTGAGCTGACCGCCCTCGTCGTAACCGACGTATCCGGGGGGCGCTCCCACCAGACGCGACACCGAGTGCTTCTCCATGTACTCGCCCATGTCGATGCGCACCATGGCCCGCTCGTCGTCGAACAGGAACTCGGCCACCGCCCGCGCCAACTCGGTCTTGCCGACACCGGTGGGACCGAGGAAGAGGAACGAACCGATCGGACGGTTGGGATCGGAGAGACCGGCTCGACTGCGCCGGATCGCGTTGGACACCGCGACGACCGCCTCGTGCTGACCCACCACGCGCTGATGCAGGAGGTCTTCGAGATGGACGAGTTTCGACATCTCGCCTTCCATGAGGCGGGTGACCGGCACACCGGTCCACTTGCTCACCACTTCGGCGATGTCTTCGGCGTCGACCTCTTCCTTCAACATCTTGTTGCCGGTCTGCAGCGAATCGAGGTGCGTGGTCGCCTCGGCGATGCGCCGTTCGATTTCGGGCATGCGCCCGTACTGCATCTCGGCGACCTTGTTGAGGTCGGTTTCGCGCTCGATCGCGCCGCGCACCTGCTCGAGTTCTTCCTTCAGGTTGCGAATGGCGGCGATGGCGTCCTTCTCCTGCTGCCAGTGCTCGCGCATCTCGGCCGACTGACGCTGGAGAAGGACGAGTTCGTCGTTCAGCGCACCCAAGCGTTCCTTCGATGCCGAGTCGGTCTCCTTGTCGAGAGCCACCTTCTCGATCTCCAACTGGAGGATGCGGCGTTCGACGATGTCGATCTCGGTGGGCAGCGAGTCGATCTCGATGCGCAACTTGCTGGCCGACTCGTCCACCAGGTCGATCGCCTTGTCAGGGAGGAAACGATTGGTGAGATAGCGATTCGAGAGCACCGCGGCGCTCACCAGGGCCGAGTCCTGGATTCGAACACCGTGATGGACCTCGTAGCGCTCCTTCAACCCGCGCAGGATCGCGATGGTGTCCTCCACGGTGGGCTCGCCCACGTACACCTGCTGGAAGCGACGTTCGAGCGCCGGATCCTTCTCGACGTACTTGCGGTACTCGTCGAGCGTGGTGGCACCGATCATGCGCAACTCGCCGCGCGCCAACATCGGCTTGATCATGTTGCCGGCGTCCATGGCGCCCTCGGCTCCACCGGCGCCGACGATGGTGTGCAATTCATCGACGAACGTGATCACTTCACCAGCCGAATCGGTGATCTCCTTGAGGACGGCCTTGAGCCGCTCCTCGAATTCACCGCGATACTTCGCACCGGCCAGGAGGGCGGCGATGTCGAGTGAGATGAGCCTCTTGTTCTTCAGACCTTCGGGGACGTCGCCGTCGGCGATGCGACGAGCCAGACCCTCGACGATCGCGGTCTTGCCCACACCGGGCTCGCCGATGAGAACCGGATTGTTCTTGGTGCGACGGCTCAGGACCTGGATGACGCGTCGGATCTCCTCGTCACGACCGATGACCGGGTCGATCTTCCCGTCACGCGCGCGCTTGGTGAGATCCTGTCCGTACTTCTCGAGGGCCTGGAACTGGTCCTCGGGGTTCTGGCTCGTGACGCGGTGGCTGCCGCGCACGTCGCGCAACGCCTGCAGGAGTTCTTCGCTGCCGACGCCGAGTCGCTGGTTCATCGCCAGCAGCAGATGCTCGACCGACAAGAAGTCGTCCTTGAAATCCTTGCGATACCGCTCGGCGTTGTCGAACACGTTGTTGAGTTCGCGGTTCATCCGCGGCTCTTCACCGCCGTAGGCCTTGGGCAGTTTGGCCACGGCCTCATCGGCCTGGTTGCGCACCATGAGCGGCGCGAGACCCAACTTCGACAGGACCGCCGGAACGATCGTGTCGTCCTGCCGTGCGATGGCCGCCATCACGTGATCGGGAGTGATCTCCGGATTGGAGAGTGACTTCGCCTGATCGAGAGCGGCCGCCACCGCCTCCTGGGTCTTGTGGGTCCATTGCTTCGGGTTGATTGCCATGATCGCTACCTCCTCAGATGGTCGATCGGTTGGCTGCCACCGAAGACAGCCAGTGACGAGCGGACTCGGACAGTGCACTGATCTGCTTGTAATCGGCGACGTCGTCGGGAAGATTCACGAGCGCGTCGGCCAGGCGCGCCGCATCGTCGGGACGATCGGCCAGATGCCGCAGCGGCCGGATGTACGTGCGGATGGTGAACAGGATGCAATTCGTTCGCGCGAACCGCCGCAAGGTTTCGCGTTCGACGCGCAGGAACAGTCGATCGGGTGTGGTCGGGTCGCCCACATCGGGAATGGGTGGAGCGACCGGTGCCGTGCCGTCGAGCGGTTGGTACGGCTCGTCGGTGTCGAGCACTCCCCAACCGAGACGCCAGAACGGGCGGGCGGGCGTGAGCCGCACGAAGAACTCGTCGATGGTCGACTCGAGTTGCTCGTTGAGTCGGGACACCGGAGCGTGCACATCGGCCATCGACTGGCCGAGTTTCGACGCGAGGTTCCACCGATTGGGGAAGCACACGGTTCCGCCGCCGAACACGAGACGGCCGTCGCGTTCGACGAGCAGTGCCATGTCTTCCTGCACGAGGCGGCCGGCGATCGACAGCGGATGCTCGGACCACCGACCGTCGGCGTGAGGGGCGATGCGGAATCGTTCGTTCCGGTGGAGATTCACCACATCGTCTCCGGAGCGAGCGAACCACTGCGGCCACTGGGCACAGAGATGATCGACGAGCGCCTCGAGGATCTCGGCCGACTCGGGTTCGATCCCGGGCAGAACACCCACCGCGGTGTCGAAGTGATCGCGGAGCACATGATCCTTGCGTTCCATCTCGTGGTCGTAGTCGTCGCCGATCTGGATCCAATCGGTCAGGTCGAGCTGACGAAGGCCGAGACGCCAGCGGAACGAGCCCGCGACGTACGGCTGATAGTCGGGTGCGTTGCGCACGACGTCGGTCATGGTTGCCTCCGTCCACGACGGAGCACGGGAGGAACCTGGCCGAACACTGCGACCTGCTGGCGCAACGGAACGAGTCCGCCCGACCGACTCGCGTTGGGATCGGCCGCCGAAATGGCCTGGGCGGCCAGCAACCGCAGGCGATCGACCTCGTCGCGCAAACGAGCGACCTCGGCCTCGAGATCCATGATGCGCCTGATTCCCTCGACGTTCATGCCCGCAGCGGTGAGTTCGGCGATTCGCCGCAAACGGGCGATGTCGGCCTCGGAATAGCGGCGGTCGCCTCCACGAGTACGCGCGGGCTGCAGCAAACCGCGACGTTCGTAGATGCGCAGAGTCTGCGGATGCATGCCCGCGAGTTCGGCGGCCACCGAAATCACGTACATCGTCTGCTCTCGACCTGGCACGTTCATCACCACTTACTTTCGATTCCTATTCAACTTCTCACGGGGATCGTCCGACGACAATGCAGCCAGCTCCTCGATGGCCTTCTTCTCGTCGTCGGACAACGACGTTGGCACCACCACGTCGACGGTGACGATCAGATCGCCCTTTCCCTTGGCGGTTTCGATTCCGCGACCCTTCACGCGATGACGCGAACCGCTCTGCGTCCCCGGCTTGATGCGCAGAGTCACGCCTTCGCTCGACAACGTCGGGACCTCGATGTCGGCCCCGAGAGCCGCCTCGGCGAACGAAATCGGAACGCGCACGGTGAGATTGTCGCCGTCGCGACCGAACAACTCATGACCGCTCACATGACACACGATGAACAAATCGCCCGCCGGGCCGCCGTTGCGACCGGGCTCGCCCCGACCGGCCAGGCGAATTCGTTGGCCGTTCGCGATACCCGCCGGCACGCGCACCTTCACTTCACGGGCTCGCTTCTCGATCCCGGTGCCGCGGCACACCCCGCACGGATCCTTGATGACGTTGCCACGACCGCTGCATCGACCGCACGGACTCGCGAACGCGAAGAAGCCCTGATTGTCCTCGACCTGCCCACGACCACTGCACTGCGAGCACACTTCGACCTTCGAACCCGGTCGCGCACCCGAGCCACTGCAGGTCTGGCAACGATCGTCGCTTGTGAGATGCACCGCGGTGGTGACACCGAGAGCGGCCTCTTCGAAGTCGAGCATGAGTTGCGTCTCGAGGTCGGAGCCGCGTCGCGGACTCACTCCGGTGGACGGACGACCACTTCGGCTGCGACCGCCCGAGAACATCCGGAACAGATCTTCGAACGAACCGGCCTCACCGCCGACGGTGAAACGCATGTTGCCCATTCCCATCGGACCCATACGCCGAACTTCGTCGTATTCGCGCCGCTTGTCGTCGTCGGAGAGAACGTCGTAGGCGGCCGAGATCTCCTTGAACCGCTCCTCGGCCTCGGCGTTGCCGGGATTAGCGTCGGGATGATTCTCGCGCGCGAGTTTGCGGTAGGCCTTCGTGATGTCCTTGGCCGAGGCGTCGGACGGGACACCGAGCACGGCGTAGTAGTCCTTCTCGTACCACTCGCGCTGTGCTGTCATCGTGTCCCCTCCTCTCCCCGGCCGTGAACGATCAGTACCGCGACGTCAGCCGCGCACCTTGACGAGTGCGGCGCGCAGAACGCGTCCCTTCCACGTGTAGCCCGACCTCATGACGTCGGTGACGATCGCGTTGCCATTGCCGTCGCCCTCGCCGTCCTCGCGCATCACCGCTTCGGCAAGGTTCGGATCGAAGGCCTGCCCGTTGAGGTTCATCCCTTCGAGGCCCTGCTTGCGGAGTTCACCCAACAACAGATTGAACAACGGCTCGACCTCGGCCGGGTGGGCGACGAACGCCGCTTCGCACGCGTCGAGAACGGGCAACAACGCTTCGGCGAGACGTCCGGTGGCCCGCTCGACTTCGTCGGCGGTCTGACTGCTCACACGCTTGCGGTAGTTCTCGAAGTCGGCCTGCAGGCGCTGGGCGATGTCGCGGAACGAATCGCGCTCGGCCAGCAACGTCGCGGCATCGAGTTCGACGGCGTCCTCGACAACGACTCCGGAGGCGTCGTCCGACTCCGCGACCGGCTCGTCGACTGACTCGGTGATCGGCGCCTCGCCGTCGACCATGTCGGCATCCACGACGACGCCTTACTTGTCGGCGTCGACGATTTCGGCGTCGACGATCTCGTCATCGCTCGCCGCCGAGCCGTTCTGGCCCGAGGCCGATGTTCCGGAGGCGTTGGCGTCGCGCGCCGCCGCCTCGTAGAGCTTCTGGCTGAACGCCTGGCTCGCCGACATGAGCGCCTCGGTTGCGGCCTTGATGCTCGCGCTGTCGTTGCCCTCGAGTGCCTTCTTCAGATCGGCCAGCGGTGCTTCGACCGCGGCCTTCTCGTCGGCCGACACCTTGTCGCCTTGATCGCGCAGCACCTTCTCGGTCTGGTACACGAGCGAGTCGGCATTGTTGCGGACCTCGGCCTCTTCGCGGCGCTTGCGATCCTCCTCGGCGTGCGCCTCGGCGTCCTTGACCATCTTGTCGATGTCATCCTTCGACAGGGTGGACTGACCGCTGATGGTCATCGACTGCTCCTTGCTCGTGGCGCGATCCTTCGCGCTCACGTGCACGATGCCGTTGGCGTCGATGTCGAAGGTGACCTCGATCTGCGGAACACCGCGCGGGGCCGGCGGAAGATCGACGAGCTGGAACTTGCCGAGCGTCTTGTTGTACATCGCCATCTCGCGCTCGCCCTGCAACACGTGGATCTCCACCGACGGCTGCATGTCCTCGGCCGTGGTGAAAACCTCGGTGCGCTTTGTGGGGATGGTGGTGTTGCGTTCGATGAGCTTGGTCATCACGCCGCCCTTGGTCTCGATGCCGAGCGACAACGGCGTGACGTCGAGGAGCAGAACGTCCTTCACGTCACCCTTGAGCACGCCGGCCTGAATCGCGGCACCGACGGCCACGACTTCGTCGGGGTTGACCGTCTTGTTGGGCTCCTTGCCCGTGAGCGACACGACGAGATCCTGAACGGCCGGCATGCGAGTGGAGCCGCCCACGAGGATCACGTGATGGATCTGACCCTTGGTGAGTCCGGCATCCTTGATGGCCTGCTCGAACGGGATGCGGCAGCGCTCGATGAGGTCGGCCGTCATCTCCTGGAACTTTGAACGCGTGAGCGTCTCGTCGAGGTGCAACGGGCCGTCGGGCGTCGCGGTGATGAAGGGAAGGTTGATCTGCGTCTGCTGAACCTGGCTGAGTTCGATCTTGGCCTTCTCGGCCGCTTCCTTCAGACGTTGTGTGGCCATGCGGTCGGCGGCCAAGTCGATGCCGTGGGCGGCCTTGAACTGATTGACGAGCCAGTCGATGACGCGCTGATCCCAGTCGTCGCCACCGAGATTGGTGTCACCGTGCGTGCTCTTCACTTCGAAGACGCCGTCGCCGATCTCGAGGACCGACACGTCGAAGGTTCCACCACCGAGGTCGAATACGAGAACGGTTTCGTCCTCGCTCCCCTTCTCGAGCCCGTACGCGAGCGCGGCCGCGGTGGGCTCGTTGATGATGCGAAGCACTTCGAGACCCGCGATCTGCCCGGCCTCCTTGGTGGCGGTGCGCTGCGCATCGTCGAAGTACGCGGGAACGGTGATGACCGCCTGCGTGACGGTGTCGCCGAGATACGCCTCGGCGTCGCGCTTCAACTTCATGAGCGTGCGCGCACTGATCTCCTGCGGCGTGTACTTCTTGCCGTCGATGTCGTCGCTCTTCCACGCGGTGCCCACGTGACGCTTGATCGAACGGAAGGTGCGATCGGGGTTGGTGATCGCCTGGCGCTTGGCCACTTCACCCACCAGCACTTCGCCGGCCTTCGAGAACGCCACCACCGACGGGGTGGTCCGAGCGCCCTCGGAGTTGGGGATGACCACCGGCTCGCCGGCCTCCAGGACCGCGACGACCGAGTTGGTGGTTCCGAGATCGATACCGACTGCCTTGGGCATGGTGATGAACCTCTCACTGGGGTCCCGGGAGGCCGACCTGCCGGGTTCGGGGGTGTTGGACCGACGCAGATTTCCCGGGGGGTGTCGGAAACCTGCGTCGGTGCGTGTCAAGTTAGCCGGGGTCGTCGGGATGGACAACCCGGAAAAGTCGAATCTTCAGTCGAAGTGACTCAAGTCCTATCCTCTCGTCTCATGTCTTCGGTTCCTCTCCCCTGCTGACACCACCATCCGAATCGGCCACAATGACGACATGACCAGCCACGATCTCGTGATTCGCCAGGCCACCGTTGTCGACGGAACCGGAGCCCCGGCCCGGCGGGCCGATGTGGCCGTCGGCAACGGGGTGATCACCGAGGTCGGCCCCGCGCTGGCTGGTCGCGGCCACCGCGAGATCGACGCCGAGGGCCTGATGGTCACCCCCGGATTCGTGGACATCCACACCCACTTCGACGGCCAGGCCACCTGGGATCCGGTGCTGGCTCCGTCGAGCGTGCACGGCGTGACCTCGATCGTGATGGGCAACTGCGGCGTCGGCTTCGCGCCCGCCAAGCCCACCCCCGAGGTGCACGACTGGTTGATCGGAATGCTCGAGGGCGTCGAGGACATCCCGGGTACTGCATTGGCCGAGGGACTCACCTGGGACTGGGAGACGTTCCCCGATTATCTCGATGCCCTCGATCGTCGTCATTACGCCATCGACGTCGCCACGCAGGTGGCCCACGCGCCACTGCGCGCCTACGTGATGGGTGAGCGTGGTGCCGATCCGAACGAGGCGCCGTCGGTCGACGAGCTCACCCGCATGGCAGCCGCCGTGCGCGACGGCATGCGCGCGGGTGCACTCGGCTTCACCACCAGTCGTACGTTCGTGCACCGCACGCGCGACGGCGAGTTCCTGGGCACGCGCTTCTCATCGGCCGACGAACTCATCGCTCTCGGCACCGCCATGGCCGAGACCGGGAGTGGTGTGATCCAACTCATCTCCGACGCGTATCAATCGACCGACACCGAATACGCGCGCGCCGAGATGGACCTGATGGCCCACCTCGCTCGCTCGACCGGTCGTCCGTTGTCGATGACGGTGCAGCAGCCCGAGATGCTGCCCGATCGCTGGCGCGAGATGGGCGAGTGGGTCGATCGCAACGTCGCGCAGGGTGCGAAGTTGGCGACGCAGGTGGCCGTGCGTCCGATCGGCATCCTGCAAGGACTCACCGCCTCCGCCAATCCGCTGCTGGTGTGTCCGAGCTACCAGGAGATCGCCGGGCGCCCGTTGCCCGAGGTGGTCGCGGCGCTCCGCGATCCCGAGCGTCGTTCGCGCATCGCAACCGAGCACGCGGCAGCGATGGAGAAGTTGGAAGGACTCGCCGCCGACGTGTTCGGGTCGTTCTACAAGCTGTTCCCGATGGAGAACCCGGTCGACTACGAGCCGAAGAAGTCCGACTCGGTGGCCGCTCGCGCGCAGGCCGCGGGGCGACCGGTGATCGACTTCCTCATCGACTTGATGATCGAGGAGAACGGCAACCGCCTCTTGTACAAGCCGCTGTTCAACTTCTCGCACGGCAATCTCGACGACGTTCGCGAGATGCTGCTGCGAAAGAACGCGGTGATCGGCTTGTCCGATGCCGGGGCTCACTGCGGAGCCATCAGCGATGGCAGTTTTCCCACCACGGCCCTCGCGCTCTGGACCCGCGATCGCCACGAGGATGGTCGCCTGCCCATCGAATTGATGGTCAATCACCTCACGCAGCGCACCGCGAGTCACGTCGGATGGTTCGATCGGGGAGTGGTGGCGCCCGGATATCTGGCCGACCTGAACGTGATCGACATGCGCACGCTCGCGGCCGCTCCTCCGCACATCGTGAAGGACCTACCCGCAGGTGGTCGTCGTCTGGTGCAGGACGCGAGCGGCTATCGCTTCACGATCAAGGGTGGTGCGGTGACGTTCCAGGACGGGAAGCACACCGGTGAGTTGCCCGGCCGCCTCGTGCGCGGCAGTCGACCCGCCCTTCGGTGACTCGAGTCGCCGACGTCAGTTCGTGACGGAGAACAGGCTGCCGGCCCGAACCTGGCGCGCGTACGTGCCGTCGATCGCCATCAGCTCGTCGTGCGTTCCCTGCTCGACGATTCGTCCGTCATCGAGAACCACGATGCGGTCGGCATCCTTGATGGTGGAGAGTCGATGCGCGATCACGATGGCTGTGCGACCACGCATGGCGTCGTCGAGCGCACTCTGAACGAGCGCCTCGTTCTCGTTGTCGAGATGACTCGTCGCTTCGTCGAGGATCATGACCGCGGGATCCTTCAGGAGAAGACGGGCGATGGCCAAGCGCTGCTTCTCGCCACCCGATAGTCGATAACCCCGCTCGCCCACGACGGTCGCGTAACCGTCAGGGAGAGCGGCGATCGTGTCGTGGATCCGCGCGCGCCGACACGCTTCTTCGATGTCGGCCGCACTCGCACCTTCCTTCACGTAGCGCAGATTCGACTCGATGCTCTCGTGGAAGAGATGCGGGTCCTGCGACACCACACCGATGGCGGCGCGAAGCGTGTGCCCGGTGAGGTCGCGTACATCGTTGCCATCGATGCGAACGGCGCCACCGGTGACGTCGTAGAGCCGAGGAATGAGCGACGCGAGAGTGGTCTTGCCCGATCCCGACGAACCGACGAGGGCGACCGTCTCGCCGGGCTCGATCGTGAGAGACACACCGTGCAGCACGTCGCGATCGGGATCGCCGGTGGGCGCTCCCGGTGTTTCGAGCGATGCGATCGAGACGGCCGAGGCCGGGGGATAGCGGAACGTGACCCGATCGAGTTCGACACGACCGCGCGGATCGACGAGATCGACCGCCCCCGGTTTGTCGACGATCGCCACGGGAGCATCGAGCACCTCGAACACGCGCTCGAAACTGACGAACGAGGTGAGCAGATCGACGCGGGCATTCGTGAGACCGGTGAGCGGCTGGTACACGCGCGCCACCAGCGCGGCCAGAGCCACGAGGGTTCCCGACGTGATGTCACCCGACACCACCAACTGAGCACCGATGCCGTACACCGCCACCGCACCGAGCGCACCGACGAGACCGAGCGCCACGAAGAACACACGTCCGTACATCGCCGAGCGGATGCCGGTGTCGCGAACTCCGGCGGCCCGACCCGAGAATTCGCCGACCTCGCGATCGTGACGACCGAACAACTTCACCAGCATCGCACCGGCCACGTTGAACCGCTCGGACATCTGCGTGTTCATCTGCGCATTGAGACCCATCTGCTCGCGCGCGATCTCTTGGAGTTTGTTGCCCACGCGACGAGCGGGCACCACGAACACTGGAAGAACGATCAAGGCGATGAGGGTGAGTCGCCATTCGAGCGCGATCATGGCCGCGAGCGTGGTCACCAGCACCACGACGTTGCTCACGACACTTCCCAGAGTGGACGTGACGGCCGTCTGCGCTCCGATCACGTCGTTGTTGAGACGGCTGATCAGCGAACCGGTCTGCGTGCGCGTGAAGAACGCCACCGGCATGCGCTGGACCTTGTCGAACAGCGCGACCCGCAGGTCGTAGATGAGGCCTTCGCCGATCCGGGCCGAATACCAGCGCTGGCCGATCGCGAGAACGGCGTCGACGATCGCCGCACCGACCGCGAAGAGAGCCAGCGTCCAGATACGCGACCGCGATCCGTCGGGAATCGCATCGTCGATGATTGCTCTGAACACGAATGGCGGGACGAGGGCGACCAAGGCCGCCACGAGAATGGTCGCCAGGAATCCGAAGATGCTCGCGCGGTACGGCCGCGCGAAGATCCATACTCTCTGCAACGCCGCGCGCTCGATGCGACGGCCCTTCACCGCCGATGCGTCACCCGGCATCATCATGTGAGGGTTCATGCGCACGCTGCGAGGTTACTTTCACCTACCATCGACGCATGCGGCGGAACACTCTTGTCATCGGCTTTCTTCTCGTTGTCGTTTCGTGTGGTGGTGATGCCGATGTCGTGCTCGTCGATTCCGAAACCACCGAATCGTCGTCGGTCGCAACCGACTCGACCGATGCCCCGTCCGACGGCGACACGACAGCCGCCGGAACGATCGACTGGGAGAAGTGCGGGCCGGTCGAATGCGGAACACTCGAGGTTCCCCTCGACTATTCCGACCCGGATTCGGACACCATCTCCATCTACCTCGAACGGCGCCTCGCCAATGATCCCGACAAGCGGATCGGTTCGCTGCTGATGAATCCGGGTGGACCCGGATTCGGAGGATCGATCCTGGCCCGGGCCGCCGATCAGATCCTGAGCGAGGGCCTGCTCGACCACTTCGACATCGTCGGCTTCGATCCGCGCGGCACCGGCGAGTCCGAGCCCGCCATCGACTGCACCGACGACTACGACTACTACTTCGCGCAGGGAGACATCACCCCCGACGACGACACCGAGGCCCAGTTCAACATCGACCTGACCAAGGAGTTCATCGACGAGTGCATCACCAAGAACGGCGAGTTCATCGATCACGTGGGCACCAACAACGTCGCCCGCGACATGGATCGAATCCGCCAGGCCCTCGGCGAAGAGAAGATTTCGTACTTCGGGCTGTCGTACGGCAGCGAGCTCGGTGCGGTGTGGGCGACGATGTTCCCCGACACCGTTCGCGCGGCCGTTCTCGACGGTGCCGCCGATCCGAACGTCGGATCAGTGGAGGCGAGTGTTCAGCAGAAGCGCGGGTTCGAGCAGGCGCTCGACGCGTTCCTCGCCGACTGCTCGGCCACACGCTCGTGCAAGTTCCACAACGACGGTGACGCCGAAGGAGCGTTCGACCGTCTCATGGCCGAGTTGGACGAGAATCCGCTGCCCACCGAAGACGGACGACCCGAACTGACGCGGGGGATGGCGTCCACCAGCGTCGCGCAAGCGCTGTACGACGAGTCGTACTGGGACACGCTCGCCGCCGGTCTGGCTGAAGCCGCCGACGGAAACGGATCGATTCTTCTCGCGCTCTTCGACGCCTACTTCCAACGCCAGCCCAACGGCTCGTACGGAAACGAACTCGAGGCGTTCATCGCCATCACCTGTGCCGACGAAGACGAACGCTTCACGATCGAAGAAGCCGACTCGTTCGTTCCTCGCTATCAGGAAGTCGCACCGCGCATGTCGCCGGAGACGCAGGGCAACTACGGATGCACGTTCTGGCCGGTCGCGATCGATCCACGCGTCGACGTGACGGGTCGCGGAGCCGGGCCGATCGTGGTGATCGGAACCACTGGTGATCCGTCCACACCGCTCGACAGCACGCGCAACATGGTGAAGGCGCTCGAAGGTGGACGGCTCGTGGTGGTGACGGCCAACCAGCACACGGGTTACACCGCGAGCAAATGCGCGCGCGACGTGGTGGACGACTACTTGATCGACCTGAAGGCACCCAATAACGACGTGGAGTGCTGACACTCTCTGGCGGAAGGGGTGGGATTTGAACCCACGGACGCTTGCACGTCGCACGCTTTCGAGGCGTGTCCCTTCGGCCGCTCGGGCACCCTTCCGTCGATCGAGGTTATCGGCGGTCGGCGAAGAACTGCTCGAGCAGTGCCGCCGAGTCGGCGCCCAGAATCCCGTGCGTGACCGGGGGATTGTGGTTGAGGCGCGGGTCGGAGCACACGTTGTAGAGGCTGGCCGTCGCACCGCCCTTCAAGTCGGCCGCCCCGTACACGAGGTGGCCGATCCGAGCGTTGAGGAGTGCACCCGCGCACATCACGCACGGCTCGAGAGTGACCACGAGGGTGCAGTCGTCGAGGCGCCAACGACCGAGCGCCGCGGCGGCATCGCGCAGCGCCAGCACCTCGGCGTGGGCCGTGGGATCGGAAGTGGCTTCGCGCTCGTTGTGACGAGCCGCGATCACACGACCTTCATGGAGAACGACGGCACCGACGGGAACGTCACCGCGACTCGCCGCGGTTCGCGCTTCGTCGAGCGCACGACGCATGGCTTCTTCGATGTCCATGGCGGAAGGAGTGGGATTTGAACCCACGGACCCCTTGCGAGGTCACAGCATTTCCAGTGCTGCCGATTCGGCCGCTCTCGCATCCTTCCCGGTGGTCAGACACGTTCCTGCCGGATGAGGTGACGGCCAGGCGATCTGCGGCACACGAGCCGTTCCGCTGAAGGCTGCTACCTCCCGGTCCTGACCTGATTCACGGGAACCCGTTGCACAGGACCCGACCGTCACCTCACCCGGCAGGAGCCGAATGACGCACGGGTGAGGTTACCGCCCGCGTGCTGAGGCCAGACCGGCGACCCGCTCGGCCAGGCGCGGTACGCCGAGATCGTTGCAGAAATCGCGGAAATCGTCGCGCGGGCCCGTCCAGTGCCAGTCGTCGACGCCACCCACCGGCACCGTGGTGACGATGGTGGCCACTTGGCGAAAGAGAAACGCGAGGTCGCGTTGCGACGACAGCGACTCGGCCAACTTGGCGGCACCACGAAGTCCGGGAACGTCCCAGTCGCCCACCGCGTCGGGAACGTTCTCGATGCGTTCGTAACGCGCGAGAACCGCGGAAGCCGACTTGGCTCCCCATCCGCTCAGACCGGGAAAACCATCGGCGGTGTCGCCCACCAGTCCGAGCCAGTCGGCGATGCTCGCCGGCCCCACGCCGAACTTCTCGCGCACCGCGTCTTCGTCGATGAGGCCGGTTCCGTCCTTGGCCATCTTTCGCCGGTCGATCTGCACGATGCGACGACCGCGAACGCACTGACCGAGATCCTTGTCGGGGCTGAAGATCTGAACCTGCTCGACGCGCTTGTCGCGGTCGGCAACCGCGGCGGCCGATCCGAGTGCGTCGTCGGCCTCGAACTCCTCCATCGGCCACACCGCGACACCCATCGATCGCAGCGCCTCTTCGAGGATCGGAATCTGCGTGAGGATCTCCGGTTCCATTCCCTCCGATGTCTTGTAACCGGCCCACAGATCGTTGCGGAAACTCTCGATGACATGATCGGTCGCGACGCCGATGTAAGAGGCGCCGTCGGAGAGCAATTGGAACGTGGAATTGAGCACTCCGACGGTGGCCGCGTTGGGGGACGGCTCGGACGAGCGCACGGCCTGGCCGTAGTGCTGCCGGTACAGCTCGTACGTGCCATCGACCAGATGAACGATCACGATTCGACCTCCGAACCCACGATAAGGCGAAGGCGGTGGACGATCGCGTCGAGTTCCGGATTGGACGAGGTCACCCAGATCACGAAGTCGAAAACCTCGTCGTTGGTGGCAGACGACGCTCGGACCCCGTTGAGTTCGAGGAAGACGGCGGTGGCCAACCAGCCCAAACGCTTGTTGCCGTCGACGAGAGGGTGATTGTTGACGATGGATTGAAGAAGGGCCGCCGCCTTCGAATGGACATCGGGGTAGGCATCCTCCCCGAACACCGAGGTTTGCGGTCGAGCGACCGCCGACCCCAGGAGACCAACGTCGCGAATCGGAGGCGGATCACCCAACAGACTTCGAGCCAGCGACAACACGTCGTCGAGGTCGAGGTATTCGACCGGGCGACTCACTGGCCGAGGCGCTCGATGGCGTCGGCGTGAACCGTCATGATCCGGCTCGCCGCCTCGGCGACCCGATCACGATGAGCAGTTCGTGCGACGTATTCGCGCACCGCCCGGCGGGCGGCCTCCTGCATCGAAATGCCCTCGGCTTCGGCGCGCTGCCGCAAGGCAGCCTGCTCGTCGTCGGTGAGGCGTAGGGTCATGGCCATCTCCTTGATGGTATCGCTTTGATACCACTCGTCACGACCATTGTGGACTCGAACCAAGCACGATGGCGACCACGGTGCCGACCGCCAGGAACGGCCCGAAGGCCACCGTCGTGGCCCGTCCGGTACGCCGGAGCGCCATGACTCCGACACCCACGACCGCAGCAGAGAACGACGCCACGAACAAGGCCACCAACACGAGAGCCGGCGACCAGTAACCGAGGAAGGCGCCGAGGAGGGGAGCGACTCGAACGTCGCCGTCACCCATCGCACCCCGACTCGCGGCGTACAACCCCAACATCACGAGTCCGAAGATCACCGACCCGGCCAGCACCATCGCGGCACGACGCGGATCGTCGTTCGCGAGTGCACTCGCCACGAGCAACGGCGTCGAGATGGCGAAGGCGCTGTAACTGATCTCGCGCGGAAGACGACGCACACGGATGTCGATCTCGCACAACGACACCAGTGCGGACGCGAACACGCAAAGCGCAACCGCTACCAACGGGTCGGGAGCTCGCGTCACGAGAACCCCCGCGACCACCGCGGCCGCGAACGGGGCAAGCCACGAAATCGAGCGCCGATCCACGAACGAATCGACGACCCGCGACATCACGACACAGCCCAACGCCGAGAGCGCGGCCCCGAGCACTACGGTCAGAACGTGTCCCTGCACGCTCCGAGCCTGACCGCTCTCGCCACCGTTGTCGATCAAGTTCGCATCAAGGTGAGGCCGACGTGAGCGACCAGTCGACGATTCGACTCAAGGCCGGTCGCGATCGCAGCCTGCGTCGCCACCATCCGTGGATCATGAGCGGTTCGGTCGACCGCGTGACGGGTGATCCGCAACCGGGCGACACCGTCCTCGTGATCGACGATGCGAATCGGCCTGTGGCACTCGCGTCATACAGCCCCCATTCGTCGATTCGAGCCCGCGTGTGGACGTTCGACATCGAGCAGTCGATCGACGACGACTTCGTGGCGAATCGCGTGGCGGCCGCGGCCGAGCGTCGACATCGACTCGGAATCGCCAACGGTGATGCCGTTCGGTTGGTCTTCGGCGAGGCCGATGGGTTACCCGGGCTCGTGGTCGATCGATACGGCCCGGTCGTCGTCTTCCAGATCACGACGGTGGGTGTCGATGCACGGCGCGACGCGGTGGTCTCCGCGCTCGCGTCCCTCGATGGTGTCGAGTGCGTGTACGAGCGGAGCGATGGTGACAACCGATCGCGTGAAGGTCTCGAACCGCGCACCGGCGTCCGTCACGGCTCGCTTCCGGCGGATGTCTGGGCTCGGGAGGGCGACCTTCGATTCCACGTCGACGTCGAACACGGTCACAAGACGGGCTTCTACATCGATCAACGCGACAGCCGCCGATTGGTCGCGCGGCACTCTCGTGATCGAGCGGTGCTCAACGTGTTCGGCTACACCGGATCATTCAGCGTGGCCGCCGCCCGCGGTGGTGCGGCTTCCATCACCACCATCGACTCGTCCGGACCCGCTCTGCGCCTGGCCGAAGCGAACGCCCGCGCCAACAATGTGGACATCGGCGATCTCGTCGAGGCCGACGCGTTCACCGAGTTGCGGTCGCTCCGCGACCGGCGGGCCAGTTTCGACCTGATCGTCCTCGATCCGCCCAAGTTGGCCAACAATCCGAATCAGGTCGACCGGGCCACGCGCGCGTACAAGGACCTCAACCTGCTCGCTCTCAAGTTGCTGCGCCCCGGTGGACTCCTGTTCACGTATTCGTGTTCGGGTGCGGTGTCGAGCGATCTGTTCCAGAAAGTCGTGGCCGGTGCGGCCGTCGATGCGAATCGCGAAGCGCACATCGTCGGACGACTGGGGCAACCGTCCGATCACCCGATCCCGTTGCACTTCCCGGAAGCCGAATACCTCAAAGGCCTGATCGTCCTCACGCTCTAGACAACACAGCCGAACTTTGTGGATCTGGGTGGGTCATTCCTGGACGAGTTCGATGAGGGTCCCGAAGCTGCCCTTCGGGTGGATGAACGCCACGGTCGTCCCGCGACTCCCCGGGCGCGGCGCCTTGTCGATCGGCGTGGCACCGGCCGCCACCATCGACGCCAGAGCCTGACCGCAATCATTCACGCGATACCCGATGTGATGCAGGCCCTCGCCACGCTTCTCGATCGCCTTGGCCACCGGGCTGTCGTCACGCGTCGGCGTGAGCAACTGCACGTAGCTCTCGGCCACTTTCAACAACGCCTCTTCCACACCGTCGCTCTCGACCACTTCGCGATGATCGACGGTGGCGCCGAACGCGCGCTTGTAGTAGTCGATGGCCGCTTCGAGATCTTTCACTGCGATGGCCACGTGGTCGATTTCGGTGAGGATCATGTTCTCAGCCTGCCACGACCGCTCAGGAACGACGGAACCGGGACAGGTTCTCCTCGCCCACCTTGGCGCGGAACTCCGGATCGGTCACGCCGAGACCGGGCTCGGGCGACAGACACAGCACACCCAACTTGCCCTCGTGCATGTTGTGGTGCACCTGGTACGCCGCCTCGCCGACGTTCTCGAGGTCGAAGGTCTGGCTGATGACCGGATGGATCATGCCCTTGGCGATGAGGCGATTGGCCTGCCACGACTCCTGATAATTAGCGAAGTGGCTACCGACGAGATTCTTCAGACGCATCCAGAAGTGGCGGTTGTCGAACTCCATCATGAATCCACTCGTGGCCGCGCACGTCACGATGGTGCCACCGCGTTTGGCCACGTACATCGACGCCGCGAACGTGGAGCGGCCCGGATGCTCGAACACGATGTCCGGATCCTCGCCGACGAGATCGCGGATGTCGCTCCCGAGGCGGCGCCATTCGCCTTCGTCGTGAGTGTGCTCGTCCTTCCAGAACTTGTAGCCGGCGGCCTTGCGGTCGATGATCGCCTCGACTCCCATGTCGCGGAGGATCTGCGCCTTGTCGGAATTCGACACCACGCACACCGGAATGCCACCACCGTTCAGCACGTATTGGGTGGCGTACGCACCGATACCGCCGGTCGCACCCCAGATGAGGACGACGTCGCCCTGCTTCATCGCCGCACCGTTGCGCGACACCAGCATGCGGTACGACGTGGAATTGCAGAGCGCGTTGACCGCGGCTTCCTCCCACGACAAGTGGGCCGGCTTGGGCATGAGCTGGTTGGCCTTCACAACGGAGAGATCGGCCAGTCCGCCGAAATTCGATTCGTATCCCCAGATGCGCTGGTTGGCCGCCAACATCGAATCGTTGTGCGCAGTGTTGTCCTGATCGTCGACGAAATTGCAGTGGATGGTCACGTGATCGCCCGGCTTCCACAGACGCACCGCCGATCCGACCCCGAGGACCACGCCCGATCCGTCGCTGCCGATCACCTGGTACGGCTGATCGTGCCGCTTCATCCAGTCGCTGTCGCGCGACAAACGCTTCATCGGCCCGAACGTCGACACCGGCTCGAAGATGCTCGACCAGACCGTGTTGAAGTTGATGCTGCTCGCCATCACCGCCACGTACACCTCGTCGGGGGCGAGTTCGGGCGTCGGCACGTCGCTCACGTGGATACTCCGACGCGGGTCCTTCTGCTCGGACGGCATGCCCTCGAACATCGCGGTCTCCGAGGCCAGCAAATGGGCCGCCCGGTAGTGCGTGGGGATGGGGAGGGCGGCGATGGCCGCGGAATCGGCCCCACCGAGAATGGCCTCGCGAATTTGCTCCATTCGGCGAACTTATCGCCCGTTGTTACTCGTGGGTAAGTTTGGCCTTCTCGGGCCAGGATCTTCCCGGCCAGACTTGTCGTCAACAGAAAGGCGCGTCATGCCCGGGTCGTACATCGTTTCAGGAGCCCGCACACCCATCGGAAAGATGAGCGGCGCACTCGCATCGTTCACCGCCGCCGACTTGGGCGGTTTCGCCATCAGTGCGGCGCTGCAGCGCGCAGTTGTGGCGCCCAACGAGGTCGAGCACGTGATCATGGGTCAGGTCCTCATGGCCGGACAAGGTCAGGTGCCGAGCCGTCAGGCTGCTGTCAAGGCCGGCATTCCGATGAGCGTTCCAGCCGTGAACATCAACAAGGTGTGCCTGTCGGGAATCAACGCGATCTATCTCGCCGACCAGATGATCCAGGCCGGCGACGCCGACATCGTGATCGCCGGCGGCATGGAGAGCATGACGCAGGCTCCGTACATCGCGGCCGGTGCACGCGGCGGATTCCGCTACGGCAACACCGAACTGCGCGACGCGATCATCGCCGACGGCCTGTGGTGCGCGTTCGACGCGTGTCTCATGGGCCTCGGCACCGAGCGTTACAACGGCGGCGGAATCTCCCGCACCGCGCAGGACGACTTCGCCATGAAGAGCAACCAGCGGGCCGCCGCCGCCATCGCCAGCGGCAAGTTGGCCGACGAGATCGTCGAGGTCGCCATTCCGCAGCGCAAGGGCGATCCGGTTCTGGTGAAGAACGACGAGGGTGTTCGCGCCGATACCACGATGGACACGCTCGGCACGCTCAAGCCGGCCTTCGACAAGGAAGGAACCATCACCGCCGCCAACGCGTCGCAGATCAGCGACGGCGGTTCGGCGATGGTGATCATGTCCGAACGGGCGATGAAGGCCCGCAGTGTGCAGCCCCTCGGACAAGTGGTCGGCTACGGCATGGTGGCCGGCCCCGACAACGCGTCGCTGCTGCAACAGCCGAGTCGCGCGATCATGAAGGCGCTTCACAAGGCGAACCTCAAGGTGTCGGACATGAAGTTGTTCGAACTCAACGAAGCGTTCGCTGCCGTCGGAATCGCGTCGATGGCCGACCTCGGGATCACCGACGAGATCACCAACGTGAACGGCGGCGCGATCGCCCTCGGTCACCCGATCGGCATGAGCGGCAACCGCATCGCGCTCACCTTGCTCCACGAACTCCGTCGTCGCGGCGGCGGACTCGGGGCGGCCGCCCTGTGCGGCGGCGGCGGCCAGGGCGATGCCCTGATCATTCGGGCCCTCTGACCCGCGATCCGGTTCCTACTCGGGCCGGCGAGCCGACATGTCGTCATACTGAACGGGCGGAAAACACCTGCTCAGAGTTAATTCTTGCACTGGTTCCGTCATATTCGTAACCTGATCGTCATACAGGGGCGGTCCCGCCGTCTCCGTTGATCCGGGGTATCGACCGGGGATGGCCTTTCCGCCCGCGCCAGCCCCGAGCGGTACCCCGGACCGCGTCAGTCGTCGAGTCGGCGGCGGCCGCTGATGGCCCGACCCAGGGTGAGTTCGTCGGCGTATTCGAGATCGCCGCCCACCGGGAGTCCGGACGCCGGTCGCGTGACGGTGATGTCGAAGGGCTTCAACAGACGGCCGATGTACTGCGCGGTCACTTCGCCCTCGGTGTTGGGGTTGGTGCACACGATCACCTCGCGCACGTCTTCGCTTCCGATGCGCATGACGAGTTCGCGCATCTTGAGTTGATCGGGGCCGATGCCCTCGATCGGATTCATGACGCCGAGCAGGACGTGGTAGCGACCCTTGAACTCACCGGTGCGTTCGAGCGGGATGATGTCGCGACTCTCCTCGACCACGCAGATGACGCTCGAGTCGCGGCGCGGATCGGCGCAGATGGGGCAGAGGTCGTCTTCGGCGAAGTTGAAGCATTGCGAGCAGAACCGCACGCGCTCCTTGGCATCGGTGATGGCCTGCGTGAGGCGCTGCACATCTTCGGCCGGCAGTTTCAACAGATGAAAGGCGATGCGCTGCGCCGAACGAGGTCCGATTCCGGGAAGCCGCCCCAGATGATCGATGAGGTTCTGGACCGGCAGCGTGTAGGTGGAAGCCACCGATCACTCGTCTTTCTTCTTGACGAACTTGGCGGCCGGGAACGCTTCGAGCAGTTCGTCCTCGGTGCTCTTGGCGGTGGACGTGGGCAGCTTCTTGGCCTCTTCGATGTCGATCTCGTCGTCGTCGGGCACCACGGCCGCCTTCTTCCGCTTCGGCGCGGCCTCGGCCGGCGCATCGGCCCGCACTTCCACCACCACCGCGCACGACGAACCGGCGGCGGCACGAACAGCGACTGATAGGTCGTCGAGGTAGTCGTTCACGCGTTTGGCCGCGTGCTCGTTGTCGACCACGAGAACCACCCCACCGTCGCGGACGACGGGCTTCACCATCTGGGCCACCGCGCGGCGCATTCCGACCAACCTGGCCAACACGTCATCGGACCAGCGGCTCACCAGCGAATCGAGTGACCCGACGGGCGCCGACACCGGCGCCTCGGGCTCGGGACTCGATTCGGACGACGGGGCAACCGGAGCCGGACTCGGAGTGGACGGACGGGGAGTGGGTGCCGACGCATCGCGACTCACTCGTCCGCCCAGTACGGCCCGTCCGGTGGCCGGATTGACCGGCGCCGGCGCGAGGGTCGTGGACCGCTCGGCCACTTCGCGTTCGAGACGTTCGACTCGCGCCAGCAAGGCGTCGATACCGGTGTCGAGTTGGCGATGCACGAGACGGACGAGGGCGACTTCGAGCACCACGCGCTGATCGGGTGCACCGCGCATCTCGAGCAATGCCGAACCGAGCGTCTCCATCACCTTCACGATGCGCGCGGTCCCGAGTCGGCGAGCCTGATCGGCGAGTTCATTGGCCCGGTGCTCCTGCGCCTGCACGAGTTCGGGGGCCATCTGGGTGAGGAAGCAATCGCGCAGGTGGCGAACGAGGTCGTCGATGATCGTGCGCGGGTCGCGACCACGGTGCACGGTGTGCGCGACGGCCGCGAGTGCGCGCCCGGCGTCGTAGTCGACGAGTGCTTCCACGAACTCGTCGACCGGGGTGATCTCGTCGATCTGCCCGCCGGTGGCGGCGAGGAGTTCGAGGGCCGACAACGTGTCGCGAGCCGACCCGCCGCCTTGACGCAGAACCGCCTCGAGTCCGCGCTCGTCGAGCGGGATGCCGGCATCATTGGCGACCCAGCGCACGTGATCTTCGAGATCGGCCACCGGGAGGAGGTGGAACTGCAAGTGCTGCGTTCGGCTCCGGATGGTCTCGGGCACCTTCTCGGGGTCGGTGGTGGCCAGGACGAACACCACGTGCGACGGGGGCTCTTCGAGCGTCTTGAGAAGCGCGGCCGCGGCCGGAGCCGTGAGCTGATGCACCTCGTCGAGGATGTACACCTTGTGTCGGCCGGGCGAGCCGAGGGATGCGGTGGCGATGATCTCGCGGATGTCCTCGATACTGCGATTGCTCGCGGCGTCGAGTTCGATCACGTCGAAACTGCTGCCCCGCTGAACCGCGTCGCACGATCCGCATGTGCAACACGGTTCACCGTCGACCGGCTTCTCGCAATTGAGCACCTTGGCGAGGATGCGCGCGGTGGTGGTCTTGCCGGTGCCGCGCGGACCCGAGAAGAGATACGCGTGGCCCACGCGATCGGACTTGACCGCGTTGCGCAGCGCGAGCGCGATGTGATCCTGGCCGCGTAGTTCGGAGAATCGCTGGGGGCGATAACGCCGATAGAGCGCCTGGTATCCGGTGTCGGCCACGCACCGACTTTACAGATGGGGTGTGGTCGGCGTTCCCCGCGAGTGCCCCGGTCGCCCGCGGGTCGCTGACTACCGTGGTATCGACCATGTCGCTGTCGCCGAACACCGCCACGACCGGCCGAACACGCGTGTTCCGGCGAGTCGTTCTCGCCATGTTCGCGGTCGGCATCGTGGCTCCCGGTTTCATCGGAGCCGAGCCGGCTCGAGCCGAGACCACGCTCGTGTCGTCGACACCGGCCGACGGAGAAAAGGTCGCGGTCGCACCCGCGCGAATCACGGTCGTCTTCAACGAGACGGTCCCGTCCAATTCGGTGGTGCAGGCCGTGTGCGATCAGGCGCCGGCACCCATCGGACCGGCCGAGTTCGGAGCCGACGGCATCTCCATCTCGGTACCGGTGGTCGGCGCACTTCCGGTGGGCACCTGCAACGTCACGTATTCGATCCCGCAGCCCGACGGCAAGGTCGCCACGGGCGTCTTCTCGTTCGAGGTGCTCGATCCGGCCAGCATCGACCCGGGTGATCTCACCGAAGCCGACCTCACCGACGGCGGCAATCTGCTGGCCGATCCCCCGCCGGTGAGCGGTCCGCTCGGGCTGGCGCGGATGGTCGCGTACATGGCCCTGGCCGCGCTGTTCGGCGGAGCGGTGCTCATCGTCCTGGTGTGGCCCGAGGGAGTCGACGACGGACTGGTTCCGCGTTTCTTCCGCATCTCGTGGTTCGTCGGCACGATCTCCACGTTCTTCGTGGTGGTTCTCACGGTGGCGATCGAGTCGCGCATCTCGGTCACATCGGCGCTCAATCCCACCGAATGGTTCGATCTCTTCGACTCGCTGAGCGGCACCGCGATCCTGGCCCGCTTCTTCCTGGTGGCCGCGAGCGTCGGCGTGATGGTTCGTCCCGAGCGATTGCTCGACCCGAGAACCCAGGCGGTGTCCCTCGCTCCGCTCGGCATCGCGGTCGCATCACTTTCACTCACGCGGGCGACCGCCGAGTTCTCGCTCGTGGGCACCGTGGCCGGCGCGTTCCACGGAATCTCGGTGTCGTTGTGGTTCGGCGGACTCGCACTTCTGCTCCTCGCCGTGCTGGCCGGTCCCGGTGAGGAAGACCTCGTGCACGCCGTGCGCGGCTTCACCCGACTCGCGCCGGCGTTCGTCACCGTGGCCGTCGTGTCGGGAACTCTTCATCTCATCCAACTCGACGGTGGTGGATTCCTCAGCAGTCGGCACGGACGACTCATCGTTCTCAAGGTGATCGGTGTCGCCGGCATGGTGTACCTCGGAATGCTCATGCGCCAGGTCGTCGCGACCCGTCTCGGGAAAGCCAAGGCGCTCAACGCCAAGATGGCGTTCAGTCTCCGACGCGCGGTCGCCACCGAAGCCGCGTTCGGCGTGTTCGTCTTCGCACTGTCGTCGTGGGCCGTCGCGACGCTTCCGGCCAACATCGAGCCGGCCGGAACCGACCGCACCAACTACGCGTTCGTCGGCGAACGTTCGGGCGGAGCGTTCGACGTTCAGGTCAAGGTCACTCCCGCCATGGTCGGACTCAACGCGGTGCGCATCGACGTTCACTCGCCCGAGAGCGGCCTCACCGATCTCACGGTTCAGTTCAACCCGCCCACCGCCGACACCGCGAGCGTGACACTGTCGGTTCCTCTCGACGGAAAGGGCGCCGCGCGTCTTCCGCTGAAGGAAGGTGTTCCCTTCGGAACCGCCGGACTCTGGACCGTGATCGTGAGCGGCAACGGGCCCGACGGTCCGCTTCCGTCGGTCACGTACACCGTGTCGGTGATGGCCAACGACGACAACCCCGACGCCGCCGTGCTGGTGAGCACCACCTCTCCCGTCGGAACCGCGGCCACGGTTCCGATGACGGCCCTGGTCCCCGTCGGTGGATCGGCGCCCGTCGGAGCCGCCACCACGACGGTGCCGGGAATCCAGCCGGTCACGGCCACGGTCGTTCCGTAAACCACCGCGTCTTTCGGGCCGATCCGACTGTGAGCCCGTCGCAGACCGAGGGGTAGCGTCTCCTCCGTGACCAGCGGCAACCCCATGCACGACAAGCTCGACGACCTCAAGCAGCGCAAGGAGCAGGCCCTTCTGGCCGGCTCACCGCGCGCCATCGAGCGCCAGCACGAGAAGGGCAAGATGCTGGCCCGCGAGCGGATCGACTACCTGCTCGACCCGGGTTCGTTCCAGGAACTCGACATGCTGGCCCGCCACCGCGCGCAGGCCGCCGGTCTCGAGGAGCGCCCGTACACCGACGGTGTCATCACCGGCTGGGGCACCGTCGAGGGCCGCAAGGTGTTCGTGTTCTCACAGGACTTCACGGTCTTCGGCGGCGCGTTGGGCGAAGTGTTCGCCGAGAAGATCCACAAGTTGATGGACCTCGCCCTCAAGGTCGGCGCCCCGGTGATCGGACTCAACGACGGAGCCGGCGCGCGCATCCAGGAAGGCGTGGTGTCGCTCGCCAGTTACGGCGGCATCTTCTATCGCAACGTCTTGTCGAGCGGTGTCATTCCGCAGATCTCGGTGATCCTCGGCCCGTGCGCGGGCGGCGCGGTGTACTCGCCGGCCATGACCGACTTCATCTTCATGGTCCGCGAATCGAGCCACATGTTCATCACCGGCCCCGACGTGGTCAAGACGGTCACCGGCGAAGAGGTGACGCTCGAAGAGCTGGGTGGCGCCATGAGCCACGCCAGCAAGTCGGGTGTCGCCACGTTCGTGTCGGCCGACGAGAAGGCCTGCCTCGACGACGTTCGCTATCTCGTGTCGTTCCTGCCGCAGAACAACATGGAGGAGCCGCCGAGCGTCGACTCCGGCGACGACCCCGAGCGTCTCTGCCCCGAACTGCGCGACATCCTGCCGCCGTCGCCCAACCAGCCGTACGACATGAAGAAGGTCATCGCCTCCATCGTCGACGACGGCGAGTTCTTCGAGTACTTCCCGTACTGGGCAAAGAGCATCGTGTGCGGCTTCGCGCGCATCGACGGCCAGACGGTGGGCGTCGTCGGCAACCAGCCGATGGTTCTCGCCGGAGTGCTCGACATCGAGAGCGCCGAGAAGGGTGCGCGCTTCGTTCGCACCTGCGACGCGTTCAACATCCCGCTGCTCACGCTCGTCGACGTGCCGGGATTCCTGCCCGGAGTCGACCAGGAGTACGGCGGCATCATCCGCCACGGCGCGAAGTTGCTCTACGCGTACTGCGAGGCGACGGTGCCGCGCATCCAGGTCATCACGCGCAAGGCCTACGGCGGTGCGTACGTCGTCATGGACTCGAAGTCGATCGGATCCGATCTGGCCTACGCCTGGCCCACCGCCGAGCTGGCCGTGATGGGACCAAACGGCGCGGTGGAGATCGTGTACCGACGCGAACTGCAGCAGGCCGCCGACCCGGTCGCGCGTCGCGCCGAACTCGTCGCGGAGTACACCGAGAAGTACGCCAATCCGTACGCCGCGGCCGAGCGCGGATACATCGACGACGTGATCGATCCGGCCGAGACCCGAGTGAAGGTCATCAACGGCTTCAAGATGCTGCGCAGCAAGCGCGAGGAACTTCCTCGCCGCAAGCACGGCAACATGCCGCTATGAGCAATTCGATTTCGCCCGCACCCACCGACGAAGAAGCGGTGGCCATCGCGGCGGCCATCGAGGCATTGTGGCCGCGTCCTGTGGTGGCTCAGGCCGACGACGGCTCCACGCGTCGGTCCTCGTGGCGATTCAGCGGACGCTGGTGGTCTCCGCCGGTCGTATCGCGTCGCGCTCGGCCCTGGTGACGACCCGTCTCCTCCGAGCCGTCCGCATCCCGGACCGTGGAAGCACCGCATCATGGCGGCACTACCGTGACCGGAGTGGAAGTCACCACCGTCGCCGATGATCTCGTCGTCCTCCACCACGGAAGCGACGTCCACCGCTTCGACGACTTGACGCCCGACTCCGGACACGAGTTCCACGGCCTCGAAGTGCGCACGTTGCCGAGGCCAGGGGGCCAACTCCTCAGCCGCTTCGCCACCGTCAACGACGTCCACTTCGGCGAGATCGTGTGCGGACGCATGGACGACAGTCCTCTCGGCCCGATCATCAGCCGCGACGATCACCAGAGCCGCCATCCCGAGATGATGAACGAAGAGGCCTGTCGCGAGATCGCATCCATCGACCCGGTTGCGGTTCTCGTGAAGGGTGATCTCACCGCCTTCGGCACCGACGCCGAGTTCGCCGCTTTCGAGGCGTGTTACCGCGGAGCGTTCGGTGATCGGCTCCACGTCGTGCGCGGCAACCACGATTCGTATCTCGACCAAGGTCTCTACGACGACGACCTCTGGATCGAGGTGCCCGGTGCCTGCGTGGCACTCATGGACACCGCGATTCCCACCGAGACGACCGGGGCGTTCGACGATCACCAGATGCAGTGGCTCGCCGATCGTGCCGCCTCCACGTCGCTTCCGGTGATCGTGATGGGTCACCATCAGCAGTGGGTCTCGGGCAAACGCAGCGACGACTATTTCGGGTTGCATCCCGATTCGAGCGACGCGCTCGATCGCGTGGTCGCCGCCCACCCGAACATCATCGGCTACACCGCCGGCCACACGCACCGCCACCGTGTTCGACGCATGCCGTGCGGAGCACCCACCGTCGAGATCGGAACCATCAAGGACTTCCCGGGCACGTGGGCCGAGTACCGCGTGTACGAGGGCGGTGTCATGCAGGTCGTCCACCGCGTCTCGACACCCGAGGCTCTCGACTGGAGCGAGCGTTGCCGCGGTCTCTACGCCGACTTCGGCGTCGACTACCAGTCGTACGCGATGGGATCGCTCGCCGAGCGATGCTTCGTGTTCCCGAACCGCGGCGGACGATGACGACCAATCGGTTGACGAGCGCGCTCCGCGCCGCCCAGGTTCCGCCCTTCCACGCGATGGCCATGTCGTCGAAGGCCACCGCCCGCGCGAAATCGGGCCAGCGAACCCTCTTCCTCCAAGTCGGCCAGCCGAGCACCGGCGCCCCGGTTCGAGCGCGCCAAGCGGTGATCGATGCGATGCGCGACGGTTCACCGCTCGGATACACGAACGCTCCCGGACTTCCGGCCCTCGCCGAACGCATCGCGCGTCACTACCACGATGTCCATGGCCAAGCGGTGGCGAGTGATCGCATCACGATCGTGAGCGGGGCTTCGGCTGGTTTCACTCTGGCGTTCCTCGCCGCGTTCGACGCCGGCGATCGCGTGGCCGTCCTCGAACCGGGCTATCCGTGCTACCGCAACACTCTTCTCGCTCTCGGAGCGACACCGGTTCCGATCGCGGTCGGGCCCGAGTCGCGCTGGATTCCCACCCGCGCGATGCTCGACGCCGCCGGTCCCATCGACGGTCTGGTGATCGCTTCGCCATCGAATCCGACCGGCACCACCCTCGATTCGACATCGCTCGACGAGATCGTCTCGTGGTGCCGCGAACGCAACGTGCAACTGATCGCCGATGAGATCTACCACGGCATCACCTACGACGGTCCGGCTCCCACACTCGCCGGTCGAGCACCCGACGCCGTGATCATCAACTCGTTCTCGAAGTACTTCTCGATGACGGGCTGGCGACTCGGATGGATGGTGGTTCCCGATCACCTGCGCGACGCCGTCGATCGACTTCAACAGAACCTCTACATCTGCGCACCGCATGTGAGCCAGATCGCGGGCCTGGCCGCGTTCGACTGCACCGAGGAGCTCGACGGTCATGTCGCGCGCTACGCGGTGAATCGACGAGTGCTCATCGCCGGTCTGGCCGCCGCCGGTATCGATCGAATCGCGGCCGCCGACGGCGCCTTCTACGTGTACGCGGATGTCGGCCATCTCGCCGACGACTCGATGGAGCTGTGCCACCAATGGCTCGACCGACTTGGTGTGGCCACCACACCAGGACTCGACTTCGACCTGGCCCGGGGCCATCGATTCGTGCGTTTCTCGTACGCCGGCGAACGCGAGCATCTGGAGGAAGCCTGCGGTCTCCTGGCAGGCTGGAAGCCATGACGACACCGCTGGCCGATCTGCGCGTCATCGATCTGTCGACGGTGATCGCCGGCCCGAACTGCGCCCGCTACCTGGCCGACTTCGGGGCCGACGTGATCAAGGTCGAACGCCCCGACACCGGCGACACCCTGCGCAACATGGCCTGGAAGGACCCGCGCGATGGGGTGGGGCTCTGGTGGAAGCTCACCAACCGCAACAAGCGCACCATCGCCCTAGATCTGAAGAACGACGACGACCGCGCCGTGCTCTTGCACCTCGTTCGCGACGCCCACGTTCTCGTCGAGAACTTCCGCCCCGGAACACTCGAACGACTCGGTCTCGGCCCCGACGAATTGCATCGACTCAACCCTGATCTCGTCATCACCCGCGTGACCGGTTTCGGACAGGACGGTCCGTACTCCCAGCGACCCGGCTTCGCCTCGATCGCCGAAGCCATGTCGGGGTACGCGGCCATCGCCGGTGAAGCCGACGGCGCACCGATGCTTCCTCCCATCGCACTCACCGACGAACTCACCGGGATCGTCGCGGCTTTCGCCACCATGGTCGCGCTGCACTCCGGAGTCGGACAGGTGGTGGATGTCAACTTGCTCGAGAGCGTCTTCCACGCGATGGGACCACTCGCGTCGCTGTACGCGCTCACCGGCGAGACCCAGCCCCGACTCGGCTCGGGTCTGCCGTACACGGTGCCGCGTGGGACGTATCGCTGTGCCGACGGCAAGTGGGTCGGAATCTCCACATCGTCCGACTCGGTGGCCCGTCGCGTGATGGATCTGCTCGGCGTCGGCAACGACCGGCGATTCGCCACGTTCGACGGCCGGGCGGCCAACCGCGACGAATTGGAACGCCTCATGCGCGATTGGTGCGCCGCGCGGCCGCAGCACGAGGTTCTGCACGCCTTCGAGGAGGCCGAGGCCGCGATCGGGCCGATTCTCGACATGGCCGACATCGCCACCGATCCGCACTACCTGGCTCGCCGAGCCGTAGTTGACGTCGATGGCACGCCGATGCAGAACCTCATCGCCCGGTTGTCGAGGACACCGGGTGAACTCCGCCATCCCGGCCGGGCGCTCGACGCCGACGGGGACGACATCAGACAGAAGGGTTGGGGCCGTGGCTGATCGCAAACCGTACGTGTACGTGGCGGGTCCGTTGTTCGACGAAGGTGAACGGTGGTTCATCGAGAAAGTCGATGCACTCATCCGATCGCTCGGATTCGACACCTTTCTGCCGCACCGCGACAATCCACCGAAGACCGCGCACAACGTGCACACGATCTTCGAGAACGACAAGGGTGGCATCGACCGATGCGACGTGATCGTGGCCAACCTCAACGGCATCACCACCGATGACGGCACCGCGTGGGAACTCGGATACGCCTACGGCCTCGGCAAGTACAGCATCGGATTGTTCACCGACTGGCGAGCACGTTTCCCCGCTCCCAACGAAGTCGTCAACCTCATGATGCAGTGCTCGATGAACACCCTCGTTCGCTCGCTCGACGAACTCGAGGGGGCCCTCACCGAATGGAAACTCGCCAACCTCTGATCGATGACGAGATCAGGCGCGCGTGCCGATGGGGCACGACACGCCGGTGCCACCGATTCCGCAGTAGCCGTTCGGGTTCTTCGACAGGTACTGCTGGTGATACGGCTCGGCGTAATAGAACGGCCCGGCCATCGCGATCTCGGTGGTGATCGACGGGTAGCCGGCCTGGGTGAGTCGTTCCTGGAACACCGACGCCGACGCACGGGCCGCCGACAATTGCTCGTCGGTCAGCGCGTACACGGAGCTGCGGTACTGGCTTCCGATGTCGTTGCCCTGCCGCATGCCTTGAGTCGGATCGTGGTTCTCCCAGAAGACTCGGAGCAGGTCGTCGTACGACACCTTCGACGGGTCGAACACGACGAGCACGACCTCGGCGTGGCCGGTGAGACCGCTGCAGCACTCCTCGTAGGTGCAGTTCGGCGTGTAGCCGCCGGCGTATCCGACCGCGGTCGAATGCACGCCGTCGACCTGCCAGAACTTGCGCTCGGCGCCCCAGAAGCAGCCCATCCCGAAGATCGCCGTCTCGAAGCCGTTCGGCCACGGGCCGACGAGGGGAGTGCCGAGGGCATGGTGCTGGGCCGGAACCGGCATGGTCTGGTCGGTTCGACCCGGGAGCGCCTGCTCGGGTGACACCATCGACGCGTTCTTCTTGGCGAACAACATGTCGTCAGATTACGGGCAGTCGTTTCGCTTCGCCGAACGGGGCTACTTCAAGAGGAGTTCGTCGATGCGACGGGCCGACACGCTCAGACCCACGATCGAGATGCCGAGTAGCACGACCACGTGCACCAGGATCCCCCACGTCGCGATGCCGAGTGACGCGCAACGCACGAGAGACACCCCGTGATACAGCGGACTGAGTTGGACCAGCCATCCCCAATCGCCGTAGGACGACAGGGGGTAGAACGTGGCCGAGAACAAGAACAGCGGCATCACGATGGTCTGGACCCATTCGAAGTCGACCCACGAGCGCATGTACGTGGTAGCCGCCATTCCGACCGAGGCGAAGGCCAGGCCGACGAGCATGCAGGCCGGCAGGGACAGCACGACCCACGCACTGTCGGCCATACCGAGGCCGAGCAGACACGCGAGGAACGTCGTTGAGTAGATGGTGCCGCGCAGGAGCGCCCAGCCGATCTCGCCGAGGGCGACGTCCTTGGATCCCATCGGCGTCGCGAGCACCGCGTCGTACAGGCGCTCGTGTCGCAACTTGAAGAAGATGTTCATCGTGCTGTCGTACACCGCGCCGTTCATGGCCGAGCTGGCCATGAGGGCCGGTGCCACGAATTTGGCGTAGTCGATGCTGCGTCCGGCGAAATCGACGTCACCCACCAACGACCCGAAGCCGATGCGAATGGACAGCAGATAGAAGAGTGGCTCGAAGAAGCCGGACACCAGGATCATCCAGGTGCGGCGGTACACGAAGATGCTCCGCTCGACCATCCGCTGCGGACGACGCGCGCCGCGGAAGATGGGCGGAATCACCCGAGCCACGAGGAACGTCGAGGTCATCGGTACAACCGCCGGATGAAGAGTCGACGACAGATGGCGATGCCGACCACGATGTAGGCGACGATCACCGCGAAGTGTCCGAGCGCCGTGGTGAAGCCCATGGTGTGCAGCGAGAACCCGCGGCACAACTCGACGCCATGCCACAGCGGCGTGATCCAGGCGATGGGCCGCAACGCAACTGGCAATGATTCGATCGGGTAGAACGCGCCGCCGAAGAGGAACAGCGGAGTGATGATGAAACGCTGGACGTAGTTGAACGACGCGTCGTATTGACACACGGCGGCGTACGACGCGATGACAGTGGCGAAGGAAAGACCGCAGAGAACCGCCACTGGCACGGCCAGCAGGAGTCCCCACGACCGCGTGTCGGGGAACAGTGCCAGAACGACTCCGACGCCAGCCACGAAGATTCCGATGCGCGTGGCCAGCCACAGGAACATGCCGCGCACGATCTGCATCGGTGACAAGCGGGTGGCGGCCATGGCCTCGAAGAAGCCCTGCCACTTGAAGCCGGCCATCACCGGATAGGTCGACTCGAACGCGCCGACGATCATCGCCGTGGTGGCCAGGAGTCCGGGGGCGAGGAACGAGACGTACGGAACTCCGCCCAGTGCGTCGACGGACGACTGTCGCGAGTTGACGAGCGAACCGACGCCGAGTCCCATGCCGAGCAGGAAGACGAGGGGTTGCAGCAACCCGAGGACGACTTCGGTCTTCCAGGTACGACGCAGGATCGTCGCGTAGTACTCCCAGACGCGAACCGCCGGCAGAGTGGTCATCACTCCACCAGGCTTCGGCCGGTGAGACGCAGGAACACGTCCTCCAGCGAACTCCGGCGCACCAGCGCGCTCTCGTGCGGCACTCCACGGCGATGGACCTCGCCCAAAACCTCCTCGCCGTCGACCGCGTAGATCAGAACGCGGTCGGGGAGGACCTCCTGGCGATCGCCGAGACCGGCGAGAACGGTCGTCTGATCAGCGTTGGTGCCGGCGGCGAAACGCAACTCCAGCACCTCGCGACTCGAGTGCCGTTCGATCAGTTGCCGAGGCGACCCTTCGGCGACGATGCGTCCACCATCCATCACCACCAGCCGATCGCACAACTGCTCGGCCTCGTCCATGTAATGAGTGGTGAGGACCAGAGTGACACCCTGCTGCTTGAGCCGATACAAGCGGTCCCACAGGATGTGCCGGGCCTGCGGATCGAGACCGGTGGTGGGCTCGTCGAGCAGCAGCAACTCGGGGCGGTTGATGAGACTGCGGGCGATCGTCACCCGGCGCTTCATACCGCCGCTCAGTGGCTCGACGCGCGAGTTGGCGCGATCGGTCAGCTGCACGAAGTCGAGCAGTTCGGCCGCACGCGCCTTGCACTCGGATCGGGGGATGTCGAAGTACCGTCCGTACACGACCAGGTTCTCGAGAACGGTCAACTCGCTGTCGAGATTGTCCTGCTGCGGAACGACTCCCATGCGAGCACGGATGCGACTTCCGTGCGCCGTCGGGTCGAGGCCGAAGATGCGCAAATCGCCACCCGACGCCGGCGACACGCAACCGATCATGCGCATGGTGCTCGATTTGCCGGCTCCATTCGGGCCGAGGAATCCGAAGGATTCTCCGCGCTCGATCCTGAAGTCGACACCCTTCACGGCTTCGAAGTCGCCGAACCTCTTGACGAGAGCGCGCGCCTCGATCACTGCTTCACCATCAGACACGTCGAGAACCCTAGTAGTTTCGCCGTGTGATCGTTCGTGACATGACGCCCGCCGATCTGCCGATCGCCCATGCGATCAATCAGGCGAACGTTCCCGCCGTCGGAGAAGAGACGTTCACCGACTTCGAACACATCTTCGCCGTGTCGTCGATGAACCTCGTCGTCGAGGCCGAAGGATCGGTGCGTGGTTTCTGCATGGTGATGCCGCCCGGCGTCGACTACGACAGCCCCAACTATCTCTACTTCTGCGACAACTACACGAGCTTCGTGTACCTCGACCGCGTCGCGGTGGCCGACGACTGGCGTGGAAGAGGCATCGGTCCACTGCTGTATCGCGAAGTCGAGCGTCGGGCCCGGGCCGACTGGTTCACCCTCGAAGTGAACGTCAAACCCCTCAACGAAGGTTCACTGCGCTTCCACTCCCGCGAAGGCTTCGTCGAAGTGAGCCAACAGGAGACGCGTCCCGGGAAGATCGTCAGCCTGATGGCCAAAAGACTGCGCTGATCACGAACGTCGATCGGGCAGGAAACGGAAGCGGTCGCGCACTTCCCTCACCCGGTCGGCGCTGATGTCGGCCAGGAGGATTCCTTCGCCATAACGCTGACTGGCCAGTACGTCACCGAACGGATCGATGATGCAACTGTCACCGGAGTAGTGCAGACCACCGCCCGAACCGACGCGATTGCAGCCGACGACGTACGCCTGGTTCTCGATGGCCCGCGCGCGCAGGAGGGTCATCCAGTGCTCGCGGCGCGGCTCGGGCCAGTTCGCCGGAACCAGGAAGACATCGGTGTCGCGAGCCAACCGCCAGAACTCGTCGGAGAAACGCAGGTCGTAGCAGACGAAGAGCGACACTCGAAGATCGCCCACCGCGATCGTGACCAGATCGGTTCCGGGCCGGACATGGCGATCCTCTCCACCGAACGTGAAGGGGTGGATCTTCCGGTAGCGATGGACGATGCCGTCGGGCGAGGCGACGATGAGTGTGTTGGCAGGGCGGCGATCGTCGGGCGACGAATCACTCGGGATCTCCGGGCACGATCCGGCGATCCACACACCGTGGCGACGGGCTTGTTCGACGAGGAATCGCGACGAGGATCCGCCTTCCTCCTCGGCGAACTCCGGTGACTCGACGGCGAAACCCGTGGAGAACGTCTCGGAGAGCAGGACGAATTCGGCCCCGCGCGCGACGGCCGCCTCGACGAGTTCGGACAAGTGCGCGAAGTTGGTCGGGCGATCGCACCACACGATGTCGTGTTGCACGGCGGCGAACCTCACGACAGACCCTTCAACCGGGTGACTGCCTCGTCGATGAGTTCGAACCGCTTGCAGAAGGCGAAACGCACGAGATGCCGACCCTCGTTCTCATGGGCCCGGTCGTAGAACACGACGTTCGGAATCCCGACCACGCCGCATCGTGATGGCAGCGACCGACAGAACGCGTAGCCGTCACCCGACGGTTCGATGGGTCGGATGTCGACCGTGACGAAGTAGGTGCCGGCCGGCTTGAAGACGTCGAAACCGGCCTCGGCCAGACCCGTCATCAGGCGATCGCGCTTGGTCTGCAGATCGCGGGCCAACTCGGAGAAGTACTCGTCGGGAAGTCGTAGCCCGGCGGCAATGGCCGGCTGGAAGGGTCCGGACGACACATACGTGAGGAACTGCTTGGCCGCCCGGGCCGCCGCGACGAGAGGCGCCGGGCCGCACACCCAACCCACCTTCCATCCGGTGGTGTTGAACGTCTTGCCGCCGCTCGAGATCACGAGCGTGCGCTCCTTCATCCCGGGGAGCGCGGCGATCGAGCGATGGACGAGACCGTCGTAGGTGAGGTGCTCGTACACCTCGTCGGACACGACGATCAGATCGTTGGCGATCGCGATGTCGGCGATCGTCCTCAACTGCTCGTCGTCCAGAACCGCGCCGGTCGGATTGTGCGGTGAGTTGAGCAGGATCACGCGCGTCTTCGGCGTGATCGCGGCCCGCAACTCGTCCGGATCGAACGAGTACAACGGCGGTCGCAGCGTGACCGGACGCGTGACCGCCCCGGCCAACGCGATGCAGGCCTGATAGCTGTCGTACATCGGTTCGAGGAGCGCGACCTCGTCACCGGTCTCGAGCAGACCGAGCAGACATCCGGCCAGGGCCTCGGTTGCTCCGGCTGTCACCAGGATCTCGCGGTCGGGGTCGTACTCGAGACCCCAGAAGCGCTTCTGGTGTTCGCTGATGGCTCGACGCAGAACGGGCACACCGGGTCCGGGCGGATATTGGTTCTGCCCCGAACGAATGGCAGCCACGGCTGCGTCGAGCACCTCGCTCGGCCCGTCGTAATCGGGGAATCCCTGACCAAGATTGATCGAGCCGGTTTCCGTGGCGAGCGCGGTCATCTCCGCGAAGATCGTCGAGCCGAACCCCTGAAGTTTCGAAGTCAGGAACGGCGCACGAGGCATGGGGTCAGGTTACGCCGAGCGTCGCGAGGATGGCATCGAGAAGTCCACTGGCGCCGAAGCGAAAGGTGTGCCGCGTGGCCCAGGCCGGTCCCATGATCTCGTCGGCGAGTTCGAGGTACATCCGCGCGTCGTCGATCGTGCGAATGCCACCCGATGGCTTGATGCCGACCGGCGCTCCACTGGCTCGAATCACGCCGAGCAGAGCTCGAACGGCTTCGGGGGTCGCCGACACCTTCGTCTTGCCCGTGGACGTCTTCACGAAATCGGCGCCCGCCGCGATGGCGAGTCGCGCCGCCGCTTCGATGAGAGCGACATCGCCGATCTCGCCCGTTTCGAGGATCACCTTGAGATGGCGCGAGTCGGGCACCACGCCGCGAACGGTCGACACGTATTCGCTGGCCCGGGCGATGTCGCCGCGAACGAACGACGAGTAGGGAATGACCAGATCGATCTCGGTCGCCCCATCGGCCAACGACGCCCGCGTCATGTCGATCACGTCGCCGAGCGGCTCGTCACCTGAGGGGAAGTTGACGACGGTGGCGATTCCGATCGTTCGACCCGCCAGAGCCTCGACGGCGGTGGAGACGAAACGAGGCCACACGCACACCGCGGCGACGTGTCCGAACGGCGTCGATGCGCGCTCGCACAATTGAACCACCTCGTCGCGCGTGCACCGATCGTCGAGATTGGTCAGATCGAGACAGGCCAGCGCCCGCTGCGCGATCTCGCGATCGGTGGTCACGACACGAAGCCGCTGAGGTTCTCGGGGCCGAACGACGTGGGAAGGAGCGAATCCATCGTGAACACCGCCCGCACACCATCGGGTCCGCACGCGTAGATGGGCGTCGTGGGGCCGGCGAACTCGCGGACGCGCTGTCGACAGCCACCGCAGCACGTGCCAACGTCCACGCTGTCGCAGATGGTCACGAGAACCGCGATCTCACGATCGCCGGCCGCGCACATCGCGGCGATGGCGCCGGCTTCGGCGCACGTTCCCACCGGATACGCCGCGTTCTCGACGTTGCAGCCGACATGAATGCGACCCGACGGCGAAAGAATCGCGGCACCGACGAGGAAGTGGGAGTACGGCGCGTAGGCCTGCTCCTGGACGAGTTTCGCGGCCGCGAAGAGCTCGGCGACACGATGTTCGGACGGATACGGCCAGTTCTCGCTCACGCCTCCCAACTTACGACTCCGGGCGACCGGGTGGTGTCGACCTCGTGTGCGAGGATGGCTCGTGATCAGAAGAAGCATCCTCAGCATCTGGAGTTGGGTGATCCTGGTGATCGTCATCATCGTCTGGACGCCGCTGGTCTTCGTCACCTGGCTGGTCACTCTGCCCTTCGACAAGGGCCACTACGCGGCGGGTTACTTGTTCCGCAAACTGACCGTCGTCCACCAAGTCCTCACTCCGATGTGGAAGTTCCGAACCAGTGGTCACCTGCCCGCCGACAAGCGACGCCCCTACGTGGTGGTCGCCAACCACGAGAGTTTCGTCGACATCCTCCTCATCAGCCATCTGCCGATCGAAATGAAATGGATGTCGAAGGAGACGTTCTTCAAGTTCCCGCTCGTCGGCTGGATGATGCGCATGGCCGGCGACATCAGACTCGTGCGCGGTGATCGCGCGAGTGGAGCCGCTGCCATCGCCGCCTGCCACGACCGTCTCCGCAAGAAGGTCTCGGTGATGATCTTCCCCGAAGGCACGCGTTCGGCCGATGGATCACTCGGTGCGTTCAAGGACGGAGCGTTCCGCTTGGCGATCGAGGCCGGTGTGCCGATCCTGCCGCTCGTCGTTCACGGAACCCGGACCGCTCTTCGCAAGCACGACTGGCGTCTGGGCGACTCGCACGCGGTGGTTCGCGTACTCGAGCCGATCTCCACCGAGGGCATGACTCTCGACGACATGCCGAAGTTGCGCGACGATGTGCGGGCACTCATTGGCCGCGAACTCGACGAGATGTCGGCTGCCGCCTAGCGGCCCGAGTGGCCGAAACCGCCGCCGCGGTCGTCGCCGTCGAGCGACTCGACCTCGTTCCAACGCACTTCGAGAACCGACTGCACCACGAGTTGAGCGATGCGGTCGCCGCGGCGCACCTGATAGTCGCTGCTCGGGTCGGTGTTGAGCAGAACCACCTTGATCTCGCCCCGATACGCGCAATCGATCAGACCGGGGCTGTTCACCACCGTGACTCCGTGCTTCAACGCGAGTCCGCTGCGGGGCAGAACGAAGGCCGCGGTGCCGCGCGGCAACGCGAGCGCGATTCCGGTCGGAACGAGAACGCGACCGCCACCCGCTCGGACGAGCGCATCCTCACGGGCCAACAGATCGAGTCCGGCATCGCCCGGATGCGCGTAACCCGGCAACGGAAGTTCGGCGTCGAGGCGGACGACCGGAACGGTCACATGGGGCCACGACGCATTGGACACGGTTCGACGATAGGCGGTGTCGCCCGAGGTCTTCGATCCGCGCCACATGGATGACCTATGGTCTCCGACGTGCTGGTGTGGATGGATCTCGAGATGACGGGGCTCGACCCCGAGAAGGAGGTCATCGTCGAGATCGCCACCATCGTCACCGACGACCAGCTCGCCGTCGTTGCCGAGGGTCCCGACCTGGTGATACCGGCTCCCCCCGATGTCCTGGCCGCGATGGATCCATTCGTGGTCGACATGCACACGAAATCGGGTCTGCTCGAACTCATGAAGGCGTCCGCGCTGTCGCTCGAGGAAGCCGGCCGCCTCACGCTCGAATTCATCAAGTCGCACGTCCCCGAGCCGCGCACCGTGCCCCTGTGCGGCAACTCCATCGGAACCGACCGCCGCTTCCTGGCCAAGTACCTCCCCGACATCGAGAACTACTTGCACTATCGCTCGGTCGACGTCAGCTCCATCAAGGAATTGGTGAAGCGTTGGTACCCCGGCACCGACAACGTTCGGCCCTTCAAGGCCGGAACGCACCGGGCGCTCGACGACGTGCGTCAGAGCATCGAGGAGCTCCGCTTCTACCGCGAGCGAGTATTCGTCGCGGGCGAGAGCGCACCAGTACCCTCGTCGTCGTGACCGACGCCCGCTCGCATCAACAATCGTCGACGCCACGACCTCCGAAGCAGGAGCAGCTGCCGGCCACCGAGCAGATCGACGAGATCGCTCCCGGGGTCCTTCGCACGCAATTGCCCATCGACATGCCCGGTCTCGGCCACGTCAACATGTACGTGTTGGAGGACGACCGTGGTGTCACCGTGGTCGACCCCGGTCTCGCCACCGCCGCCAATTACAAGGCAATCACCCACCGACTGGGGCTGGCTGGCGTTCCGCTCAAGCGCGTGCATTCGATCGTCGTCACGCACAGCCACCCCGATCACTACGGCGGTGCGTACTGGCTCCAGAAGGAGACCGGAAGCGAGATCATCACGAGCAAGCGGTTCCGCATGTTCTGGGATCCGACCGAGGCGCCCGACATCGACGTCGAGGACGCCGCCGACATTCCGGTGCAGCGCCGTCCGTGGGACGCCACACCATGGGGAGGTCCCGGCTACGAGATTCCGTGGCAACGCAAGATGCGATACGCCGTGGCTCGCCGGGTTCCCGGGCTCATCAAGACGCCGAAGCCCACGGTTCGCCTCGACGACAGCGAGCACATCCGATTCGCCCGTCGCGACTGGATCGCCCTCCACACGCCGGGCCACACCGACGATCACCTGTGTCTCTTCGATCCCGAACACGGTCTGATGCTCTGCGGCGACCACGTGCTGCCCACCATCACGCCTCACATCAGCGGCCTGATCGGCGCGCGCGATCCGCTCAAGAAGTTCTTCCACTCCCTCGACAAGGTGGCCGAGTTCGGATCGCAGGTCACGACCGCGCTGCCCGCCCACGGCAATCCGTTCACCGATCTGGCCGGGCGAGCCCGCGCCATCAAGGAGCACCACGAGGGCCGGCTCCAGAAGCTCCGTGACGCGGCCGCCGAACTCGACCGTCCGGCCACCGTGATGGAGATGTCCACCCATCTGTTCTCACCGCGGGCCCTCGGCGGAATGGCCGACAGCGAGACCTTCGCCCATCTCGAACACCTGCGGCTGGCCGGCGAATTCGTCCGGATCGAGCACACCGATCGATTCGAGTACGCACGCGCCGATTGAGTGGCACAATCGGGTCATGACGTCGACGTCGACGCCCAACGTTCTCTTCATCACACTCGATCAATTCCGCGGTGACGCGCTCTCGAGCGCCGGTCATCCTCTCGTGCGCACGCCGCACCTCGACGACCTGGCCGCACAAGGAGTCCGCTTCTCGCGGCACTACACGCAGTCCACCCCGTGTGCCCCTGGTCGAGCCGGTTTGTACACCGGGATGTACCAGATGAACCATCGCGTGGTCGCCAACGGCACTCCACTCGATTCTCGATTCGACAACGTGGCCCTCCTCGCGCGACGGGCGGGACGGCGACCCGTCCTCTTCGGCTACACCGATCAAGCGGTCGACCCCCGCGTCACGAGCGGCCCCGACGATCCACGTCTCCAGTCGTACGAGGGCGTACTGCCCGGGTTCGACTGCATCGTCGATCTGGCCATTCCGCACCAACCCTGGATCGACTTCCTCGCCGATCGCGGTGTCGACGTGTCGGCCGGATACGACGCGATGCTGCGGAGCGAGAACGAGCGACCCGAAGAACTCTCGATGGCGTCGTTCACGACCGACCGGATCATCGACTGGATCGACGGCCACGGCGACGATCCGTGGTTCGTGCACGCGAGCTACCTGCGTCCGCATCCTCCCTATTCGGCTCCCGGACGTTTCGCCACGATGTATTCGCCCGACGATTGCGGCGATCCGATCCCACCCTCCGACGATCGCCATCCCTTCCACGACGTCTTGATGAACCTCGACATCGTGAAGGTTCCGACCGATCCGGCCGAGATGCGGAGGGTCAGAGCGCAGTACTTCGGCATGATCTCCGCGGTCGACCACGAAGTGGGTCGGCTGTGCGCCGCTCTACGTGCCCGCGGACGATGGGACGACACGATCATCGTCGTCACATCCGATCATGGTGAACAACTCGGCGACCACGGACTGCTCCAGAAGGTCGGCTGGTTCGAGGAGAGCCACCACATTCCCCTCATCTGGAGCGATCCGCGCCACCCGGGCGGTCGCGTCGTCGAGTCGTTCACCGAGAGCGTCGACGTGATGCCCACGCTCGCGCAAGCCTTGAACCTCGACGTGCCGCTGCAATGCGACGGTCTGCCGCTCACCCCGTTCATCGAGGGAACCGAGCCGCCGTGGTGGCGCACGGCCGCATCGTGGGAATTCGACTGGCGCTTCGCGCTCATCGCGTGGGGCGAATACCGCTGGCCCTGGGATCGCCGCCTCGAGAATCAGCACCTCACCGTGCGCCGCTCGGCCGACACCGCCTACGTGCAGTTCGGTGACGGCTCGTGGCTGTGCTTCGACATCGCCGCCGACCCGACGTGGCGCACACCCATCGACGACCCGACCCGAGTCCTCGCGATGGCCCAGGACATGCTCGTCTGGCGCAGCACCCACAGCGATCGCACCCACACCGGACTCCTCGTCGATGCCGGAGGCGTGGGGCGATGGCCGGACGGAATTCCGTGGCGCTCGGAGATGCCAAGATCGTCGGCATGAGCCGAACCACCCACGAGATCGACCAGCTGATCGAGCGGATGACGCTCGACGAGAAGGCGCGGCTCACATCCGGAGCAACCCTGTGGTCGACGGTCGACATCGAACGAGTCGGCATCCCCTCGGTCGTCGTGACCGACGGACCGGCCGGTGCGCGCGGCCCCTTCACCCCGGGCCTCGGCAAGCAGAGCGCGTCGCTGTGCGTGCCGTGCGGATCCGCACTCGGCGCCACCTTCGACGTCGAACTTCTCGAGGACATCGGCGCCGCCGTCGGACATCAGGCTCGATCGAAGACGGCGCGCGTGCTCCTCGCGCCGACCGTCAACCTGCACCGCTCGCCCCTGGCCGGCCGCAATTTCGAGTGCTACTCGGAGGACCCGTTGCTGAGCGGCAAGTTGGCCGCCGCCTACATCCGCGGTGTGCAGTCGAACGGAGTGGCCACCACGGTGAAGCACTTCGTCGGCAACGACGCCGAGTTCGAGCGTATGACGATCGACAGCGTCATCGATGAGAGAACCCTCCGCGAGGTGTACCTGGTTCCCTTCGAACTGGCCGTGCGCGAAGGCGGCTCGCTCGGAATCATGACGTCGTACAACCGACTCAACGGCCGGTACAACGCCGAGAACCGCTGGCTGCTCCACGATCTCCTGCGCGGCGAATGGGGTTTCGAAGGTTTCGTCATCACCGACTGGTACGCCGGCTTCACGACGGAAGGAGCCGCCGACGCCGGGCTCGATCTCGAGATGCCGGCGCCCGCTCGCTACTACGGCAAACACCTCGTGGAAGCAGTGAAGGAAGGACACGTCGACGAATCGCAGGTCGATCGGGCCGTGCGCACCTTGCTCACCGTGTTCGATCGACTCGGAGCCCTGGATGATCGACCGGCCGAGCCGACGGCCATCGACCTCGACGATCACCGCGCACTGGTTCGTCGGGCCTCGGCCGCGTCGATGGTCCTGCTCCGCAACGAGGGCGTCGCGAACGGCTCGCCGCTCCTCCCACTCGATACGGGAGCCTTGCGTCGCCTCGCGGTCATCGGTCCGAACGCGGCCCGCGCACGCATCATGGGCGGTGGTTCGGCCGAGGTCATGCCTCATCCGCACCTCACGATCATGGAAGCGCTTCGATCGCGTTTCACCGGAGTCGAGATCGAGCACGAACACGGTTGTTCGATCGATCGATCGACGCCGACGATCGCCGGCGACATGGTCACGTCTCCGAACGGCGAACCGGGATTCGCGGTGACGATCATCGACAACGGGCGGGACATCACCACGATTCAGCGCCCCGACGGACGCGTTCTGGTGGTGGCCCGCCAAGAAGAGGGTGTTCCGATCTCCGGCTTCCGATTCTCGGCGGTCGGGCATCTGCGGGTCGACGCGACCGGCGACTACACCATCTCGGTCTCGGAGACGAGCCCGTGTCGACTCTTCCTCGACGACGAATGCGTCATCGACGGCACCGAGTTGCCTCCGCCGGGCCATCGGTTCTTCGGACTGTTCCGCGAAGAGATCGCGACGACCGTCCGGCTCACCGCAGATCGGGCCCACGTCCTGCGCCTCGAATGCGAAGCCGTGTCGCGCCAATGGGCCCACGGTGCCCAGATCGGCCTGGCCCGGGTCGACGACGCTGATCCGATCGCCGCCGCCGTCGAGTTGGCCCGTTCGTCCGACGTGGCTCTCGTGGTGGTCGGAACCAACAACGAGTGGGAGAGCGAGGGACACGATCGCGAGTCGCTCGACCTGCCGGGCCGACAGGTCGAAATGATCCGGCGCGTCGCCGCCGCCAATCCGCGCACGATCGTCCTCGTGAACACCGGTGCTCCCATCGACATGGAATGGGTCGACTCGGTGCCCGCGGTGATGCAGGTGTGGTTCGGCGGGCAGGAGATGGGTCCGGCGGTGGCCGACGTTCTCAGCGGTGACGCCGAACCCGGAGGTCGTCTGCCCACCACCATTCCGGTGCGCCTCGAGCACACACCGGCCTTCGGAAACTTTCCGGGCGAGCACCATCAGGTCCGCTACGGCGAAGGGGTCCACATCGGGCACCGTTGGTACGACTCGCGGCACCTTCCGGTGGCGTTCCCGTTCGGATTCGGTCTGTCGTACACGACGTTCGCCATCGGTGAACCCGAATTCGACCGCTGGGAGATGTCGAACACCGACACCGTGACCTTGCGAGTTCCTGTCACCAACACCGGGACGCGAGCGGGTTCACATGTCGTCCAGGTCTACGTAGCGCCACCGAAGTCGGCGATCACGCGGCCGGTGCAAGAACTGAAGGCCTTCGCCAAGGTCCATCTCGCAGCGGGTGAGACCCGAACGGTCGAACTGCAACTCGGCCCGCGCGCCTTCGCCCACTGGGATCCGGGCGATTCCTACGCGAACCCGTTGCGCCCGCATCCGACCGGGCTCAGCACCTCGGTCGAGATCGGACGGTCGGGAGAGTGGACGGTCGAGCCGGGCGTCTACGAGATTCGCGTCGCATCGTCGTCGCGGCACATCGACGCCGTGGCGTTGCTCACCATCACCGATTGATCAGCGAGAGATTCGAAGCGTCCACACCGGCGTGTCGTCGGGACGCACCGGTAGCACCACCGTGTCGCCGCGTCGTGCGATCGACGCTCGCGAGCCCAGCAGAGTCACGTCGCCCGCCGGCAGTCCGCTGATGGTCACGCTCGCACTCGACGGGCGACCGCACACCATCGCGTACACGGCGCCGTCGGAACCGGCCGTGAGACGAACCGTCGCACCTTCGTCGGTTGTGAGGGTCGACTGCTCGTACGGCCGGCTTCCGTAGATGGCGTTGCCGTTGACCTCGAGCCATTGGCCCATGCCGATGATTCGGATCTGCTGCGCCCATGGAATGGTGCCACCGGGCATGGCACCGAAGTTGAGCAGGAGGTTGCCGCCATCGGCCACGATGTTGACGAGCATCGTGATCAGCTCGTCAGTGGCCATGTAGGTGCTGTCGTCCTCGAACTGCATGTAGCCGAAGCTCGTTCCAATGCCCCGGCATACTTCGAACTTCTTGTTCGCGTCCATCGGCCGCGTCGTGTATTCGGGAGTCGTGAAGTCGGTGTGATGTCGACCCTGGATCACGCCGAGCATGTCGAAACGATCGTTGACGACTCCGTCGGGATTGCCGTTGTAGAAGTCGGCGATCAGCGGATTGGCGCCGTCGGCGAACTTCGGATAGCCGATGTCGTTCCACAGGACATCGGGCTGATACTTCGCGATCAGTTCGCGCCAGTGGGCATCGGCGTACTCGAGATAGGCGTCGTCCTGAGGAATGGCGGCGAAGAGTGTGGCCCAACTCTTGATACCGAGGCCCTGGAACGTCCAGTCGATTCCTCCCGAGTAGTACACGCCGAAGCGCATTCCGGCGTCTCGGGCCGCCTGTGCGCACTCACCCACCAGGTCGCGCTTCGACTGCCACTTGTCCCCGTGCACCGGGTTCGGGACGTCGGACGGCCACAGCAGAACGCCGTCATGATGTTTGGTGACGAAGACGCAGTACTTGGCCCCGGATCGCTTGAACACGTCGCGCCAATGCGACGAGTCCCAATCCTGAGCACGATTCAGGAACGTCTCGACGAAGGTCGAGTAGTCGGGGTTGCCGAGAACCTCGCGGTGATACTTTTCGGCCGGCGAGCCCGGGATGCTGATCGAGTTCCAGTACCACTCGGCGTAAGGCGTGTGGCTGAACGCCACTTCCTCGCCCTCTTCGCGAGCGAGTGTGAACGGATCGCGCCCCATGGGTGCGTACGACGGCACCGAACCGACGGTCCAGTGCGCGAACAATCCGAACTTGGCATCGTCGTACCACCGCGGTACGGAGTGAGTACGCAACGACTCGAAAGTCGGTTCGAACATGACTGCCCCCTTCTCCCGCCGACCCTAGTCGGCCGGACACGTCACGAATCCTGGGCGCTCAGACGTTCTTCGGTGCGTCGCACGAGAGTTTCGCGTTCGGCCGGCGACAACGGCTTGGCCGTCTTCACCTTGATCTCCAATTGATCGACACCCTCGGCCGGAGTGGCCAAAGCGATGTCGTCGACGAGGACCATCTCGGTGAGATGAGGGGTTCCGGCCAGTTCGCGAATGGTGTCGGCGGCTCGGGAGGCGGCTTCACCCGGTTCGGCATCGGCTGGGAGGTGGATGGACAGACGCGTCTCCACCGGCTCCTGACTCAAATTTCGTACGCGCGCCAGTGCACCGTGCGGCAGGTGGACCGTGCTGATGCCATCGCGCACTCGTGTCGACACCAGACCGATGTGCTCGACGATTCCGCGAACACCCGAGGGCAATCCGGTGTCGACCTCGATCTCGTCGCCTATGCCGTAGCGATCCTCGAGGAGGACCGACAATCCGGTGAGGTAGTCGTTCACCTTGTGTTGGCCGCCGATGGCCAGACCAGCACCGAGGAAACCCGCGCTCGACAAGAAGAACGCCGCGTCCACGTCGAGGATGTGGAACACCGCGATGAGCACGCCGATCCACACGACGACCGCGAAGAGATGGTGGATCATGCGGGCCGCGGCATCGGCCCGCTGCTGCCGGCGGTTCTCGCCCACCTCGCCCACTTCGAAATCGCTGTAGCGGGCTCGTGTCCGCCACCACCGCGAGGGGCGAGCGGCGGCGCGAATCGACAGGCGTCTCACCACCCGGCGAACGACGAGATGGGTGACTCGGGTGAGAATCGCGGCACCCACCACGATGATCGCCACCAGGAGAGGCTTGGAGAAGGCGTCCCCCGGCGAGGTTTCGGCCGGACTGGGAGTGAGGGTGCGCAACCACAAGAACGTCATGACGTCCCTAGTCTGCCCGGATTCCGAGCCACGACGGGATCTGCGCGATCGACTGGAGTTCGGCGAATCGCGGTCCGGAGGGCAGGGTTTCCACCCGTTCGAGTTCCCAGAGATACGGATACGGCACGTGCACGGCCCAGCCGCCCAGATCGAGGACCGGGAGAACGTCGCTGCGAACCGAATTGCCGATCATGCAGAACCGCTGCGCCTCGACACCTTGCTCCGCGATGATCCGGGCGTACGTCTCGACGTCCTTCTCGAGCACGATCTCCACGTGGTCGAAGTGATGATCGAGTCCGCTCGTACCCACTTTGCGCGACTGATGGATGAGATCACCCTTGGTCACCAGGATCACCCGGTAGTGGTCGCCGACCGCAGCCAGTACCTCCGACACGTGCGGTAGCAAACGCACCGGCGCGAGCAGAAGATCGCGAGCGACGTCGATGATCTGCGCGAAGACCTTGGTCGGAACACGGTCCTGTCCGATGGTCACCGCGGCCTCGACCATCGAGAGACCGAACGCCTTGACGCCGTAGCCGTAGATCGGCAGGTTGGCGCGTTCCATCGCGGTGAGTCCGGCCATCACGTCGACTCCCGGACTCGCGTACGGAGTGAGCAACTCGACGAAACGCGCCTCGGCGGCGTGGAACGTGTCCTCGCTGTGCCACAACGTGTCATCGGCATCGAACGCGACGACATCGACGGGCTTCATGGGCGCCTCAGCGATGAATCGCGTTGAGGTAGTTGTACACGGTGATGCGCGACACGCCCATCGCATCGGCCACGTCCTCGACCGCCCGACGCAGGATGAAGGCTCCGCGGTCGTCGAGGAGCCGAATGGCCAACTGCTTCTGCTCGCGGTTCATGTCGGTCACCGACGTGCCGATCTCGCGTTCGACCGAATCGATCAAACGATCGAGCGCACCGTGAAGAGCCGGCGGTCGCACGATCGCAACCACTTGTCCGTCGATGCTCAACGGAATGTCGGAACCTTCGCGATCGGCCTCCGAAACGATGCGACAACCGAGGACGTCGAGGAGAGGTTGGAGCATCGTGACGATGCTCCGGGGATCGGCGGTCATCGATCGACTCGCTCGATGTGCACGTTCACGTGCGTCGCCCCATTGGAATAGGCCGCACCGATGAGGGCGGCGACCGCCGCCGCGACGACATCGTCGGACGACGTGAATTCGGAGCCGAATGGACCGAACTCGATTTCCGGGCCGAGGTGGCGAACCGCGTCGACCGCCGCCATCACGTGACGACCGGGGTTGCCCTCGACGAACGGCTCGACGGTGAACTCGACGCGCAGCATGCCCCAAGAGTAGGTGGCTACATGCGGCCCATCACACGGCGGAGTTCGATCGCGCGGGCCGAGCAGTCGCGGCCGGCCATGTCGAAGGCGTCCGACAGTCGCGACAGAGCGGAGCGGAAGGAACTTTCCCAGTCGGACTCGAAGGCCTGGCGGGCCGGACCGACCCAGGCGGTGCCGGCCAAGGTGCTGGTCACGAGGCTGACGATCGAATCGACGCTCTCGCGTTGACGGCACAGCGTGGTGCCCAGGGATTCGAGTTGGTCGGGGTCGGCACCGATGAGAGAACCGATGGTCACGGATGTACTCCTTTTTCGGGTGTCTTCCGCACGATCATTCGCGCGGTCGACGCGGGTTTGATGGCCACTCGTTCGAGAGGCTCGGAGTGAAGGACGTGGGCGGCCCGACAACGGCGACGGTCACCAACGAATCAGCGGCAGCAGCAGCGCAAGGCTGTCGGGCAGGAACCGATCCCGGGCGATGGCCGCGGCCAGATCATTCCGAGCCACCCACCACGCCTCGGTGATCTCGCCATCGGTGAACGTGAACGGGCCCTGGCTCGTGATCTGGTAGCACCGGCCGAACAACGACACCGTGTCGTCGTCGAAGGCACGCGCGATTCCGTCGTCGAGAGATGCAACCGCCGCGTCGCGAACACCGATCTCCTCGGCCACTTCGCGAACGGCGGCCTCGTCGTACGACTCGTGCGCCCCCACGACTCCGCCCACCGCGACATCGCACCAACCCGGCCAGACATCCTTGGACGGCGAGCGGCGATGGACCAACAACCGCCCCGTACCGTCGGTGACGGCGATGAACACCGCGCGATGGCGAAGACGCTCGGAGCGCATGCGTTTGCGCGACACGATCTCGATGACCCGATCGTCGTCGTCGACCCAGGCCACCTGCTCCACCGGGCCACTCTAGGAGTCGTTCGGTTGTGTCTAAGGTGGGTCCATGGCAGCAGAGGGGATCCTGGCAACGCTCGCCGACGAGGCGCGCGATCAACAGAGTGATGCCGTGGCATTACGACGCGACCTTCATCAATGGCCCGAAATCGGAAACCATCTGCCCATCACGCGCGAGAAGGTTCTCGAAGCGCTCGACGGACTCCCGCTCGGCCTCACCCTCCACGAGACGACGTCAGGAATCGCCGCCACTCTCGAAGGTGCCCATGACGGGCCAACGGTGTTGTTGCGCGGTGACATGGACGCTCTTCCGATGCCGGAGGACACCGGTCTCGACTTCGGCTCGCGCGTCGACGGAGCGATGCACGCCTGTGGCCACGACACGCACGTGGCCATGTTGGTGGGTGCGGCCAAGCTGCTCTCGCAACGGCGCGACGACCTGCACGGGCGAGTTCTCTTCATGTTCCAGCCGGGTGAGGAAGGCCACCACGGTGCTCAGCACATGATCGACGAAGGGCTGCTCGAGATCGGTCCGCGCTCGAACGGCAGCGAGTCACCCATCACCCGCGCCTTCGCGATCCACACGACGTCGTCGTTGCCCACCGGCTTCGTGAGCACGAAGGCCGGCCCGCTCATGGCCTCCAGCGACTCGTTCACGATTCGCGTGGTCGGCAAGGGCGGCCACGGCAGCGAGCCGTTCCGCACACTCGACCCTGTTCCGGCCGCTTGTGAGATCGTCCAGGCCCTCCAGGCCATGGTCACGCGCCGCATCAACGTGTTCAACCCGTCGGTGCTGACCGTCACTCGTCTGCGAGCCGGAACTGCCTTCAACGTGATCCCCGAGCATGCCGAGATCGGCGGGACGATCCGCGCCATCAGCGAGACCACCCGCAAGTTGGTCCACGACGGCATTCGCCGCGTGGCCGAAGGAATCGCCTCCGCCCACGACCTGAGCGTGGAGGTCGACATCAACATCGGCTATGACGTCACGGTCAACGACAACGATCATGCGCAGCACGCCGCGCGCCTGGTGAAGACGGTGGCCGGTGCCGATCGCTTCATCGAACTTCCCACGCCGGTCATGGGTGCCGAGGATTTCGGTGTGGTGCTCAACCGCATTCCGGGTGCGATGGTGTTCCTCGGAGCGACACCCTCCGATCGCAATCCGGCGACCGCCGCACCCAACCACTCCAATCGCGTGTTCTACGACGAGGATGCGATGTCGACCGGTATCGCGCTCTACAGCGCGGCCGCCATCGATCACCTCGCCAAGTAGGCCGAGTCAGACGATCGCCAACGCGTTGGGTGGGCTGGCCACTCCCTGCGGAAGATTCAACGGCGCCGACACGAAGAAGCACTCGTACCGCCCGACCCGCGCACAGTGTTCGGCGAGACCGTCGAGGTTCCACATCTCGCCCAACGGAATGCCGAGCATCGGCAACAACAGGGTGTGCGTGAAGATCTCGTGCAGTCGAGTGCGATCGGCCCGAACCTCGGCTTCGTGTTCGGGTGTCGTGGCCGAACCCGGTGGCCACACCTCGACGGCCGGATTGTCGCAACCCACCGCGGCGATGTGCAGATTCCAGAGGGTTCGCGCCAACTCCTCGCCCGATCGAAGACCGGGAGTGCGCAACGACGACGTCTCGGCGATTCGCGCTCTCACGTCGCTCGGCTGTCGTTCGTACCATTCGATCCATCGGAAGCGCAGCAGAAGGACGTCGCCTTCACGGAGTTCGGTTCCCTGCGCGGCCAGACACTCGAGGATCTCCGACGGTTCGATCGGATCGGCATCGGAGCAATCGATCGGTTGGCCGATGGACGTTCGCCAACGACCGAGGTCGGCCAGTACCGCGCGTCCGGCGATTCCACGCTTCGCCCAGTGGTCGATGCCGTGGTCGTCGTCATCGACACCGCCGAAGTGGCCGGTGCCGGGCAGCGATTCGTCGGAGAGCGCCGCGTGATTTCGGATGTGTCGGAATCCGTCCCATTGACTGCTCGACTGCGTGTTCCAGCCGTGGAGCACGTCGTCGTGACTGGTGCCGGTGGAACCACCCGTGACCTCGTGGCGGAACGGCTGCCGACCGAACAGCGGCGGATCGGGAAGGCCCATGCTCCAATTGAGGGCGAACACGCGACCCTCCCGCACGAGACGGGCGGCCTCGACGATGCGTTCGGGTGTCAGGAGATTGAGGCAGCCGAACAGCGGACCGTCGGCGCGGTCCCACGCGTCCCAACTCGCCGGCAACCCTGCACGTCGCGGCAGATCGTCGTAGTCGGGAAGACCGGATCGTGAGGTGCTCATGGCCCGACCGTAGTGCCGACGATGATGAACCGGCGCCCGACGCCGACCATCATGGCGTCGTGACTTCGTCCCCCGGACCCCTCCACGGCATTCGCGTCCTCGACCTCACGCGCGTGCTGGCCGGACCGCACTGCGGCCGCATGCTGGTCGACATGGGTGCCGACGTCATCAAGGTCGAACCACCCGACGGAGATCTCACTCGTTTCGCCAGTCCCCGCGTGGGCTCGATCTCCACCTACTTCGCCCAGCAGAACGCCGGGAAGCGTTGCATCAGCATCGATCTGGCGACGCCCGAGGGTGCCGACTTGCTGCGCCAGCTGGTCGACAGGAGCGACGTGTTGCTCGAGAACTACCGGGCCGGTGTCATGGATCGTCTGGGTCTCGGATACGACGCCCTCAGTGCGCGCAACCCACGGCTCGTGTACGCCTCGATCAGCGGTTACGGCGCCGATGGTCCCTGGGTGCATCGTCGCGCCTACGCACCGGTGATCGGCGTGGAGAGCGGACTCACCAAGATGCAGGGTGACGCCCGCGGAGGTCAGTACGCGAACGATCCGTGGTCGCACGCCGACACGTACACCGCACTCGAAACCGCGTCGGCGATCCTGGCCGCATTGTTCCAACGCGAACGCACCGGACGCGGCGAGCGCATCGACGTGTCGATGGCCGAGACGATGCTGTACGTGAACGAACACGCGCACGACCAATTGTTCGATGGCGAGATCGATCCGAGTTGGATTCGCTCGTATCAACCCGGCGACTATCCCATCCTGACGGTGGCCGACGGAACGAGGGTTCTCATCGCGGGGCACCCCGCCGAGCGGGGGACGTTCGATCTCATCGCGGCCGCCATGGACCGATCCGACCTCGGATCCGATAAGCGTTTCGCCGACGTGCCGTCGCGCCGCGCCCACTTCGCCGAACTGCTGGCCGAGATGCAGGCGTGGGCGTCCACGTGGGCCGACGCGGCGGTGTTCGAGGAGAAATGCTCGAAGAGCGGACTCGCGGTCGGCGTTCTGCGCAGTGTTCGCGAACTCGCCGAGTCCGAATGGGCCGAGGCGCGCGGAGCCGTCGTCGGCATCGACGATCGGCTCGGGGGAACGTTGCGAGTACCCAACTCCCCGTGGCACTTTCGCGGTGCGACGACGGGAGTGCGCGGCGAACCGCGCTATCGCGGCGAAGACAACCGAACGGTGCTCGGTGAGGTTCTCGGACTCGACGCCGCTCGGCTCGACGATCTCGAATCCCGATCGATCATCTCGAGTCGACTGCCCCGCACCAAGTGACGAACGGTCGACGCTTCAGGCGTCGAGACCGTGCGGAGCGTCGAGCACGGTGGTTCCCATGAAACGCGCCACCGGTGGCAAAGTACGCGCGAGCACCGGGCCGGTGAGCACCACGAACAGCAAGGTGCCGATTCCGATCTGACCGCCGAGGAGCACTCCGCCCACGAACACCACCGCTTCGATGAGCCAGCGAGCGGCCTGCATGTTCATGCCGCGATCGGCCAGGCCGAGCATGATCAATTCGATCGGACCGGTGCCGAGCATGGTGGAAACACCCACCGAAATCGCGGTGTAGAGAAGTGCCAGACCGACCAGCATCATCGGAACGCGCCAGGCGAGTTCGTCCGGTTCGGGAATCGCCTCCAACGACAAGTTGACGGCCACACCGACCAGGACCGCACCGAGAAGGGTTCCCCATTGCGGCGGACGACGCAGCGCGATGGCGAGCAGCGTGTACACGCCACCGCTGATCCAGCCCATGGTGCCGACGCCGATGTCGAGACGTTCGGCACCACCCGTACTCAACACATCGGCTGGTGCGACACCGAGTTCGGCCGACACCATCAGGGCGATTCCGACACCGACCACTCCGATGCTGGCGAGCAGGCACACGAACCGGAAAGTGAACGACCGCGGCTCGCGAGATGCGGTCGTCGAAGTCACCGACTCACCATAGATGGCCCGGTCTCGACCGGACCGATTCTCGTCAGCCGACTTTCTTCGGGGGCCGCGGGAAGAACGGGCTCGTACGAGCGATGTATTCGACGTAGCCCTCACGCCGCTTCTTGAGCGAACGCTCGAGCAGAGTCACGCCCGACACGCGACGCAGAAGAATCGTCATGGTGAGTGCACCGAGAAGTCCCCACGCTCCGCCACCCGATTCGGCGGCGATGATGGCCAGACCCCACCACACGCACGCGTCGCCGAAGTAGTTGGGGTGCCGCGTGTACCGCCAAAGACCGCGATCCATCACCTGGCCGGCCGACGCGGGATCGGCCTTGAACCGCGTGAGTTGCGCGTCGCCCACGACCTCGAACACGAAACCGATCGACCACACGACGATTCCGATCACCGCGAGAGGACCGACCGAAGGAGACGCATCGGCCTGACCCAACTGGACGCCGAGCGACACGATCCACATCAGCGTGCCCTGCAGGGCGAACACCGTGGCGAGACTGATGATCGGAAAACGTGGCCCCCATCGCTTGCGCATCGCGCGATAGCGGTAGTCCTCACCGTGTCCGGTGTTGCGCCACCCGAGATACACGGCCAATCGCAAGCCCCAGATGGTGGTGAGGATCGTGAGCAACCACTGCCGGGCATCGTCGCCGTCGCCGACGATGCGCGACACCCAGGCCACCACCACGAAGCCGAAACCCCACACGATGTCGACGATCGACGCGTTGCGGATGACCACGCTCACGATCCAGGTGGACACCATCAGCACCGCGATCGCCACGGCGGACCACAACATCACGTCACCCACGGTGACTCCTCTCGTCCAATGCTCGGCCGACCTCGGCGTCGAGGGCGAGCCATTGCCAATCGAGCCATTCGGTGAACACCTTCATGTTCGCCTCGGTCGCCGCCGGAACCTCGGATCGTGCGACCCGTTTCATCACGAATCGGACCGGTGCCGGCGGGTCGCCCACACCTCGCAGGATCCCGCCGAAGGTGTCGAACCCTTCGAAGCCCACGTGCCAGGCCAGCACCACATCGGCCTCGGCGTTGCCCCGCAGCAGCGCGGCCGCGCCCGCCGGTCGCGGCGGAAGGAGGTGCTGCAAGCCCCGTAGTCGTGCGGCGCGTTCGGGATCGATCGAAGCGATCTTCTCCAGTGCCGACGCCCGCTTCTTCGGGTTGGCTCGGGTGCCCTCGGGGAAGATCACCCCGACGCCATCCGAACCGAGGTCGGCGACCAGGTGTTCGAGCGCGGCCAACTCGGGAGCCGCGTCGGTGGCCTCGCGGTCGAGGAAGTGGTTGGGCAGCCGATTCCCCACGATGTCGAGACACGGGTCGACCAGCAGTTCCTTCTTGAGCACGTAGCGCGGGTTGATCCGGCTCTTGGTGGAGATCGCGTAGGCCGACACCAGCGAATCGGCCAGGCTGGCGTGACGGGCGAAGAGCAACGTCGGCCCGGGCTGGAGGGCCTCGGGGTTCTCCACGACCACGCGCACTCCGCAGGTGACCCGCAGGGCTCCGATCAGTCGGGCCGCCCACCAACGCTGCAGGCCGTAATGAGAACGAAGGTGCCGTCCGCGCCCCATGAGCCACAGAACCCCGGCCACGACGACACCGGCGGTTTCGATCCAGGCCCAGGCCACGGCGAAGGACAGCAACCGGACCGTGGGGAGCCGACGGCGGCCCCGCAGGAGATCGGCCAACAGGGCACTCGGGAGCCACACCGGCACGAGCACGGTGAGCAGAACCGCCCCCAGCACGAGAGCCGGGATCGACCGAAGTCGCCTCGTCATGAGCGAATGGTAGAGCCCCCGGGACCGACAATTCCTCAAGTCTCCCCAGGAGCCGGCCGATACCCAGCCGTGCTCTGGCTATCGGTTGCCGCGGCCTCGGGACTCGCCGTGGGCCTCGTCGCGCACCGGCACCGGCTGTCGTCGGCCCTCAATCACCAGCAGCAGCTGCGCGACGACCTGCGGCACTGGGAACATCAGGCGACCCACGACCCGCTCACCGGACTCCTGAATCGCGCCGCCCTCCTCGCCTGCATCGAACATCGACTCGTCACGAACCCTCGTCTCGCCGTGCTGTTCTGCGATGTCGATCGCTTCAAGGCCGTGAACGACGGCTTCGGACATGACGCCGGCGACCTCCTGATCGGAGAGATCGCGCGTCGCCTGGAGAACCTGACCGACGGAACGATGGCGGTGGCGCGACTCGGCGGCGATGAATTCGTGGTCGTGCTCGATGCCGATCGCGCCGACATCGTGTCGCGGGCGATCGTCGGTTCGATGCGCTCGCCGTGTCCGGTGGGAGAACGGACGATTCGCGTCTCGATCAGCGTCGGCATCGCCGTCGGACCCTGGACGTCGTCGTCGGCATCTCCATCGACATCACCCGCAGAGGTGCTCGCCCTCGCCGATTCGGCATTGCGCGAAGCGAAGCGGCTCGGCGGTGATCGTATCGAGAAGACGTCGGCCGGCGAACAACTCGAGCACGATCGCGTCGTGCGACGCGAAACCCTTCTGCGCCGCGCGATCGCCGACTCGCGCACCATTCCGTACTTCCAGCCCGAGTTCGACGTCGCGAATCGGCGATTGATCGGAGCCGAGGTTCTGGCCCGATGGACCGCTGACGATGGTTCGCTCATCGGAGCGGGTGAGTACCTCGAGTCGGTTGTCGACGCCCACTCGTACGAACGACTCACCGAGTCGGCGGTGCGTGGAGCCACTCCCCTGATCGACGTGGTCCTGTCGTCGCCGTTCGCCGACGGATTCCGTTTTCGGGTCAACCTTCCCCAGCACTGCGCCCCGCGAGCCTGGCGTGACGATCGAATCGTCGCGTTGTTCGGCCCGGCATCGCTCGACTGGTTGACGATCGACTTGTGCACGACGGCGGTCACGGACGATCTCCGCGCCGCCGCCGAGTCCTTGGCTGATCTGCGTTCGCGAGGTGCGCGTGTGAGTCTGGCCGATGTTCCGAACGCCGATCTGCGGGTCCTCGACTCCATCGCGATCGACGAGGTTCGGATCGACGGTCGAGTCGTCGGTTCCGACCGACCCTCCGATCGTCTCCACCTCGACGCGGCGCGCCGTGTGTCGGACCAATTCGGCGCCATCCTCTCGGCTGTTTGCGTCGAACGGCCCGAACAGAGTCGGGAGTTGCTCGCACTCGGATGCGTGCGCCAGCAAGGTCGCCTCTTCCATCACGAAGCGACCGCGCTCGAATTCGAACGCCTTCTCCTCACGGGAACACCGAGCCACTCGTTCGACCGCCAGATGGCGTAGCGTCTTCCCTTCGTGTCGGCCAAACAGCGGGGAATCGCGTGGATGCTGGTGAGCGCGCTCGCCTATTCCTTGTTCACCGTCTTCGGCAAGAACGTTCTCGAACAACTCGGAACCACCGACGTCCTGTTCTGGCGCTTCGCGATCGCTGCACCGGTCGCATGGACCGTGGTGGCCGTTCGTCGCGCCAACGGTTACGGACCTTCACCCCTGGCGGTCGACTGGCGCCCGCGATTCGCGGCCGGGGTGATGTTCGGTCTGCTCGCTTACTTGGCCTTCGCATCCCTCGATCGCCTTCCCGGAGCCCTCTACATCGTCATCTGCTACACGTACCCCGCCATGGTCGCGATCGGTGCGCGAATCCTCGGCAAACCCACGACGCGACACATGTGGTGGGCGGTGCTCATCACGCTTCTCGGAATCGCGTTCACCGTTCCCGAGGTGGTCGACGGCGCCGGGGACTCCGCGGTGATCGGCATGATCATCACCCTCGGCAACGCGTTCCTCTACGCGTGTTACATCCTCTTCAGCGAGCGAATCGTCGCGTCCGAGCCGACGGAAGACGGCTCGCACCACAACAGCGGCGACGGATTCGTCGCCGCCGCCTGGGGACTCACCGGCGCGTTCCTCTTCGCCGCGATCCTCGCCCTCGCCTCTGGAGGCGTCGAAGCACCGTCGGGTCCGAAGTACGTGTGGTCGATGATCGCGCTCGGCGTCGTCAGCACCGTGATCTCCGGAACCGCTTTCTTCCTCGGTGTGAAGCACCTCGGTCCGGCCCCGGCGGCCCTGGTCGCCTCCACCGAGCCGGTGCTCACGTTGATCTGGGTCGTGCTCATCCTCGACGAGTCGCTCGTTCCCATCCAGATCGTCGGTGCGGTCCTGGTGATCGTCGGAGTGATCTGGTCGCAGCGCGTGCCGAAGGTCAACGAACCAGCGCGTGCAGTTCCTGCACCCTGACGAGCAGCGAGGACGACGAGGTCCAGCCCGGTAGCGAGCCGCCCGCACCGCTGCTGGATGTCCATTCGATCGTCCATGCCACCGATACCCGGGCGTCGAAGCGACCACTCGGGTGAGCCGTCGATGCGTGTTCGTATTCGTACGAACACGGCGAGTCGAGATCGTCGCCCCAGCCGAGGTTCCAATCGGGACCGGGCCCGATGCACGTCACCGATTCGGTGATGGCCGAGTCCACCACCGAGTCCTCGGTGGCGAACGTGATGGTGGACGGCGTCGCGACGGCCGTCGCCCAGATCACGCCATCTGGCGTCGGTATCCACGCCGTCGCCGACACGGGTCGCCACCACGTGGAGTCGGCCCAGAACCACGTGGACACCAGGACCACGGCCGAGTTCGCATTCGGTGCCATCTGCAGTCGCGGTGCCGGGATGCTCGCACGCACCAACGCCGACGCCTGTTGTCCCAGTTGTGCCTCGGAGATCTGCGGAACCCACACCGACGACCACGACGTCCCGCACGTGCGCGTGTAGAGCACGTACTCGATGCCGTCGATCTCCATCGAGATCGGTGCGTTCGACCCGCTGCCGATACCCGAGTCGTAGGCCGTCTCCACCGTCCACGAGCACGCGACTCCGTTCCACGTGCCGGCCGAGTCGGGTGTACCGGTCTGCACACCGGCCCAGATCGATCCGTCGCCTGAACCCGCCCACTGCTCGCTGCCCGCCGAGGCGGGCAGCGCGATGTGAATGAGCATCGAGAGCGACCCGATGATCGCGGCGATTGCTCGACTCGTCATGCAGTGGCGCACAGGTCCGCTCCCATTGCTCGATCGGTTTTCGTGAATTCGACCCAACGCCAACCGGCGGTCGTTCGCTCCATGACGAAGACCATTCGGTAACTGGACATCGATTCGTCGTAGATCGCCGGCGGTCCACCACCCGGGACCTTCATGACGAGCACGACGTCGTCGGTGATGCATACCGAGAGATGGGCCAGATCGGGCGAGATCTCGTCGACACCCTCGACGTCGTAAAGCATCGCCCCCTTGGTCGACGCCGTGATGCCGTACCGTCGGTGACGATCGACGTACGCGGAGAGATCGCGATGCGCCGGCGAACCCTCCACCGCGAGATCGTCGACGTCGCAACTCCAGGGGTCGCGACCGCAATCCGCGCGAGTAGCCATCAACTCGACGAATCCCCACTCGACGGTGATCGCCTCCCCGACCGGTGGCTCCGAAGATGCAACCGCCTCGGTCGATCCGTCGACCACGAACTCGGAAATGCGAGTCGAGTCGATACCCGATGGGTCGAGTTCCCCGGTTGGTTCGGGTGACGAACCTCCGCAATTCACCAATGCGAGCAGCGACGCCGTCGCCGCCATCATCCTCATCGTGTTCATCGACCCTCCGACATCGAGCCCGCGGGAATCGGCTCGCCGGGACGAGAATGTCGTCACGTCGTCTTGACGTTGAATGGGCCGTTCGTCCCAGCCGGTCGATCTCTGGGAAACTCGGCCATGGCCCTCACCGAACCCCGGGTGATGCAACTCGAGCGCGACGCCGCATCGGCGATCCGCCAGATCCTCGGCATCATGAGCGATCAGTTGGTGATGTTCGGAGGCGAGGACACGGGATGGGGCGTCCGTTCGTGGCGACTCGACGAGATCATGGCTCTCGAGGGTCGGATCGAAGAACTGTGGCCCGACGAGAACTTCGGGATGACCGAGGCCGACCCGCTGTCGGCCAGTGATCGCGATCAGCCAGCTCGCGATTTCGTGGTGCACATCGAGGACGCCGAATTGATCCTCGCGGGCATGGCGTTCACCGAGATGGCCAGTGCCGAATTTCCCTGGGCCGACATGGTGCGTTGGACGAGCGACTTCATCGCCGGTGAATTACGGGGTCTGTGGTCGGACGAGATCTGGCGTTCGCGTCGTTGACGCCCACCGGTCAGCCGGCGGCGGCCTTCTCGCGTTGCTTCTTCGCCTTGGCCATCGCGGTCTGCTGACGGATCGCACCGGCGATTCCCTCGGGGTTGGCGATGGCGGTGAAGATCAGCAGAACACCGCCGATGAAGGCTTCCCATCTCCCCATTCCACCGATCACCTGATTCATGGCGTAGAACGCCACACCCGCCGATGCCGTGATTCCGGCCGTGATCGCTCCGCTCACACTGGTGATTCCACCGAGATAGGCGAACGAGAGGACCGTCAAAGAAGCCATGGTGCCGTACGACAAGTCGGACACCGCTCCGAAGCGATACGCGATGAGGGTTCCGCCCACCCCGGCGATGAACGACGAAAAGGCGAACATCTGCATCTTGACGCGGGTGATGTTGATTCCGATCGCGGCCGCCGCCCTTTCGTTGCCGCGGACCGCGAGCATGATGCGCCCACTGCTTCCACGCCGGATGTTGGCGACCGCCAAGGCGATCAGAAGGAGTACGACGACGAGAAAGATCCCGAAGATCGGCCGCGAGGTCTTGGTTCCGAACACGAGACCGAAATCCCAGTCTCCAAGGGCCGGGTTGGGGACCTTCGATCCTCCACTGTCGATGTCGCCGATCACATCGGGATTCTTGAAGACGAACTCGGCGATGGTCACTCCACCAGCCAACGTGATGATGGCCAGATTGGTTCCGCGAACTCGCAAAGCGGGCAGACCGACGATGAGACCGAAGATGGCCGCGCCAACAGAGGCGAGGAGGGGAGCGATCGGAAAGGGAACGTCGTACTGCATCGCCAACTTGGACAATGCGAAGCCCGCGATTCCTGCGAAGGCCATCTGCGCCAGCGACGTCTGTCCTCCGAAGCCGATGATCACGACGAGCGACAACGCGAGAACTGCCGCGATGGTCGTCGTCATGATGGCTGCCCGCCAGAGTGGGCCGAGGAAAAGCAGACCGAGTATGGCCGCGGTGAACGGGACGGCGATCGATGACGCCGTCACCTTGGCTGGCGGGACGAAGGGGAGTTTCCAGCCGCCGACGGAGCCGCGTTCGGGCAGACGCTCACCCGCGACGACCATGGTGATGATGATCACGAGGAAGGGAAGGCCCTCGCGCGCTCCATATTTCGGAAACCAAGAGAAGTCGTTCTGCATCTTGGTGAATGTCGACTGGATCATGCCGATCGCCAGTCCCGCGATGAGCGTCGGCCAGAACCTCTGGAACTTTCCGATGAGCGCGGCACCGAGCGCCGGGATCAGGAAAGCGAAGGTGTAGATACCCGAGTTCAACTGGATGAGAGGAGACGCCAGGATCCCGATGAGTCCACCGCTCAACGACGCGAGTACCCAGCCCAGACCAGCGAGGAAGTCGGGCGAATATCCGAGAAGTACCGCACCCTTTTCATTCTCGGCGGCCGCCTTGGTGGCCAGACCCAGACGCAGATACTTGCCGGCCGCCCAGAACGCCGCGGCGAGGGCGATCGCAATCGCTGCCAACCACAGGCCGTCACGGGGAATCGTGAGCCCCTCCGAGAACGTGACCGGCTCCCGCGGAAGGATCGGCTTGACGCGAATCGCCGACGTGTCGGGGAACCGGCGATCGACCAGAGAGATGAAGACGATCACCAGGCCGACACTGGCGACCACCTTGGCGAGTGCCGGAGCGCTTCGCAGCGGGCGGAAAACAAGCGCGTAGACGAGGATGCCGAGTAGCGCAGCCGTGAGCAACGACAGGATCAACGCCCAACGAAATCCGACGTCCTCGCCGAAGTGGTACCGATCAGGGAGACCCGGGATCGGGAACACATACGAGCCTTGTCGCAGATCGGCGTACACATACGACACCCACATGGCCATGGCCCCGTGGGCGAAGTTCACGACTCCGGAGCCCTGGTACGTGACGACGAGACCAAGGGCGAAACACGCGATGATCGCCCCGGCGCCGCTGCCGAGCAACAGATAGAAGAGATAGTCGGTCATGTTCTGACTCTCACTTCACCGTTGCCCGACAGCGGCCGTTGCCGATCAGGGCAGGTAGGGCTTGCTGTCGACAAGTCCGACGCCATCGATCGGACCGACCTTGCCGTCACCCTTGTACTCGGCCATCGGGAAGACGAACGAGCAGACGGCGGGATAGGACGCCGAACCACCGCACTCGATCGGTGTCTCGCCTCCGTAGAGGAACAGGCCCGACTTCGTCGTCTTCAAGAAGTCGTACAGCGACTGGCCCGTCACCTCGGTGCCGGCTTCGACCATCTTGATCGTGTAGTCCCGCAACGACAGGGTCAGGATCAATCCGAGTCCGCCCAGACCGAGGCTCGCGGCGTCGATCTCGTCCTCCGGGATACCCATGATGGGCGCGACGATCTTGCGGATCAAAGCGCGCTCGGGGGTCTCCCGATCCTCGGGGACACCGATGAAGATCCAACCCGAAGCGTCATCGCCCACCTGGTCGATCACGTCCTTGTCGGCGCAGATGTTGGTGGTGATCACCGGAATGGTGATGCCCAGCGTGGCCCGGCCCCGCATGGTTCCGATGCAACCCGCATCCGAGTAGAGCGAGATCAACACATCGGGGTTGTCCTTTGCGGCCTCACGCATCAAACCCTGGTAACCGGCGTCGGTTTCGTTGTCGCCACCCTTGACGATCGTGTGGGCGATCCCGGCCTTGTCGAGAGCTGCCTCCAACGACGCCGCGGTTCCATTGGCACCCGGGTTGTCGGCACTCACAATGCCGACCGACTTGGCGTTCAAGAACTCCTTTGCATAGGCCGCAGCGGCAGCCATGGAGGTGGAATTCCCGCCCGTCAGGAAGAGCGCGTTGGCGGTGTAGTCCCCCGCCAGGATCGGGAGAACGCCGATCACCGGGACACCGGCCGCTTCGTAGGTCTTGTAATCGGGGAACAGGTCGAGACCGAGGATGACGAGCTCGACACCCTTGCCGACGAGTTCCTGAGCACAGGCCTGTGAGGTCTCGGGTGAACCCTTGGCGATACATGTCTCCAACTTCACGGGGCGGTTGCCGAATCCGCCCGACGTGTTCATGTAGTCGAATGACGCTTCGGCGAACCGGCGAATGTCCGGGAAGTCGAGACCCGGCGTGCCCTCGGTGTTGACCATTCCGATCACCATCTCCGGACCGGTCGGCGGACCGGCCTCGTCGGCCGGAGCCGACGAATCAGCCGGAGCCGAGGAATCGGCGGGCGCGGCCGAATCGGCCGGTGCTTCGGTGGCGGCTGGTTCGGAACCGCCACCATCGTCGCCGCCGCACGCGGCGACGATCAAACTGCCCGCCATGAGCGCGGCAACCAGTCGCGACCCCCGCGAGCCCACTGTCGTGGATCTCTTCATGTTTCCCCCTCGGTTGTGAGCCGCGTGCGCGGCCGGATTCAGTTGGCCACGGAGGCCGGGACCCAACTGCCGTGGAAGCCGAATGGCACCCGCGGAAGTTGGACGGTCGCGATCGGATCGGCGGCCATGGTGAGCGCATCGAAGATCACGAACTCACTGGTGTCGGCCGCGGCGTCGTAGACGTAGGTCATCAAGTAACCGTCGTCCTCCGACTTGGCTGCTGCCGACGCAACGAACACGGCCTCCCCCGAGACCCGTCCCTTGCCCAGTTCGATGGAAGTACGCGAGCCGGTCTGGCGGTCGTACTTCAAGATGGCGCCGGCATCGACTTCTCCGAAGCCGGCGTTGCCCATCGACATTTCGTAGCCGAAGCGGTGCTTCTTGCCGATCACCGCGTCGTTGACGCGCGGGAACTCACCCGAGCGATCGTCGATCTGCTCCTCGGACACCTTGCCGGTGCGCGTGTCGATGACCCAGCGCCACAAGAGCGGCGGCGGGAAGTCCATCGCGTCGGCCTTCCAGATGTGCTCGAAACGAGCGACGTCGAGAACGATCTTGTCGCCGTCCTCGTAGCTGTTCATCGGGTGGAACACGTAGCACGGGTTGACGTCGTACCACTTCACCTGCGAGTCGTTGCCGTTGCGCGGCATCACACCAAGGCGCGCCGGATACGTGTCGCTCCACTCGATCGGCATCTTGCCCTCGAGGGCGAGATCGAGATTGAACACCGCCGGGAGATCCATGAAGATCACGTAGTTCTCGGTGATGTTGAAGTCGTGCATCATCGTGGGTCCGGTGACCGTGATGGGCTCGACCTGCACGAGTTCGCCGGCGGCCGACACGCGCAAGTAGGTGAGGTAGGGCGGCAGCGGCGCGTAACCGAAAGCGAGCATCTCGCCGGTGGTGGGGCAGATCTTCGGATGCGCGGTGAACGGACCCTTCAGGACTCCCTTGTAGTCGGTGGCACCGACGGTGTTGAGATCGCCGTCGAGCACATAGGGGAAGTGGCCCTCTTCGAGCGCGAGGATCTTGCCGGCGTGACCGACGACGTGTGTGTTGGCCTTCGAGCACTTCATGTCGAGCGTGACATTCGGGTCGAGGATGTCGATGGACGGATCCTTGATGAACGGCGTCTGCACGTAGCGGTTGCGGTACCACTGCGCCTTGCCGTCGCGCAGGCGCACGCCGTGGATCATGCCGTCGCCGAAGAACGGGTGATCGCTCATGCCGGTGATGGGGTTGGCGCCATTGCGGAGATAGCGGCCGTCGAGTTCGGCGGGAATGGAACCGACCACCTTCAAGTCGGTGAGCGTGCGCTCCTCGAATACGGGACGCCCGTTGCCTTGCAGGTGGGCGGGAACTTCTTCGGTCATCGACATGAGGATCTCCTCGGATTCGGTTACTGGACGACTTCGGGTGAACGTGCCCACATGAGGGCGGCATCGAAACTCAGCGTGTAATCGGGGACGAACTCCATGATCACGCGGTGCGGAGAATCGAGGAACTTCTGGAACGCGAGCGCGGCCGCTTCGCTGTCGGGGCGCAGGCGACGCGAGAACTCGGGGTAGAACCAGTCCTTGGTGGCGCGATCGTCGTGGATGAACGTGTTGCCCTTGTAGGTGACGGTCTTGCCCCCACCCATCTTCCCGCCGGTGCTGTTGATGCAGATCGCCGAGCGCGGATTGCGACGAAGCGCCGGGATGCGCTTGCGCGTCGCGGCCGCCGTGAGCCACAACTTGCCGTCCTTGGGCATGTACGACATGACGACGCCGAAGGGCTCGCCTTGGCTGTTGACCCACATGAACACGCACTCGCCATGCGAGTCGACGAGCTTCTTCTCGAGTTCGGGCGTCAGCGCGCACTCGGTCAGGTCTTCGTAACTGTCCTGAGAACCCATGTTCTCCCCCCTCGTCGGGACTGTAACACCCGACACACCGCCCTATCTACGGCCCGTAATTAATCAACATTCAGTCGGGTCGGCGTTCTCCGACCAGACCGAACCACAGCAGTTCGGCCAACTGATCGGCCACGACCCGGGGATCGGCCGAAGTCGAGCCGATCACCCACAGGGACGCCATCTGCAACATGCCCACCATCCCGTAGGCCCATGAGTCGGCCACCGACGGGTCGAGGCCGACCCGCTTGCGCCAGCTCACCAGGGCCAATGACAACGGTGCGGTCGACTGTTCGGCCAGGACCAGACGGCCGAGCGAGGTCTGATCGGTGGTTCCGCCCGTGACGTAGAGGAACAGGTCGCGGTGATCGACCACCGTCCGCAGGTTGGCTTCGATGAACGAGGCCAGGCTCGACCGGGTGAATCCGCGACCGTCGAGGGCGGCCCGGGCGGCCACGGCCATGCGCTCGGACAGCCGTTCGGCCAGCGCGGTGGCCACATCGGCCCGCGACCCCACTCGGTCGTACACAATCGGCTTGGTGACCCCGGCCTCGGCCGCGATCGCATCGATCGAGGCATTGGCTCCGTCACGGGCGATCACCCGCTCGGCCGCATCGAGCACGGCATCGCGGCTCACGTCCAGTTGACCGCCCGGCGGGCGGCCGGGGCGGCGGGTCAGCGGACGGGTCACGTCGACATTCTGGCCGACCGTTCCACCTCCCCGGAACCGGTTCAGTCTCTTTCTTACCCGTGGTAACTTCCCGATCGCTCGTGTCGCGGCCGTCCGCCGCGGGCGCAAGGCGGAAATCGTGAACGAAAACGTGCGACGCATGTTCGATCTCGGTGACGACGTGGCGATCGTGACCGGGGCCGGCCGCGGGATCGGCGAGGGAATCGCCCACGCACTCGCCGGTGCCGGGGCCGCCGTCGTGTGCGCGGCCCGTCGAGCCGACGAAGTGGAACGTGTGGCCGGTGACATCCGCGCCAACGGAGGACGGGCGATCGCCGTGCCCACCGACGTCACCGACGACGATGCCGTGCGTGCGCTCTGCCAGCGAGCCATCGACGAGTTCGGTTCGCTCGACATCCTCATCAACAACGCCGGCGGTTCGCCGATCCAGACACCACTCGTCGATCTGCCACGCGAAGAGTGGGACGCCACCATGCGTCTCAACCTCACCTCGATCTGGGTGTGCACGAACACCGCGGCGACGATGATGCGCGACGGCGGACGGATCGTGAACATCTCGTCGAAGGCCGCCGTGTCGACCGTGATGGGCAGCGGCCACTACGCAGCGGCCAAGGCGGCGGTGAATTCGCTCACCATGACCTACGCCAAGGAACTCGGACCGCGCATTCGGGTGAACTGCATCATGCCCGGTGCGGTACCCACCGAGATCATGATGAAGGCGATGCGCCTCGAGGAGGGCGATCTTCCGCGACTCGAGAAGATCCTTCGTCTGCCGATGCGGCGTCTCGGGACTCCCGAGGATCTCGGGCTGGCCGCGCTGTACCTCGTGTCGCCCGCATCGAGTTGGGTGACCGGCCAGATCATCGGAATCGACGGAGGTCTCTGACGTCGTGGCAACCGCACGATCGAATCCCCGCATCGTCCTGGCTCGTCGACCCGACGGGCGACCGCAACCATCCGACTTCGCCTTTCTCGACGACGACGCTCCGGCGCCCGAAGATGGACAGGTTCTGGTGGCCGTCGATCACCTCGGAATCGATGCGTTCATTCGGACGACGCTCGAAGAGGAGAGCTTCCATCAAGGGGCCCGGATCGGCGGAGTGATTCCGGCCCTCGGGGTCGGCCAAGTGGTCGAGTCGCGTTTCGACGGATTGAGTGCCGGCGACTGGGTGTTCGGACCGCTGTGTTCGCAAACACTCGCCACCATGCCCGGCTTCATGATGCGTCGCCTCGACACGTCGGTCGTGCCGCCGCGGGCATGGCTCGGTGCCCTCGGACTCACCACCGGCCTCACCGCGTACGTCGGCCTGACCGAAGTGGGTCACGTGAGCGCGGGGCAGTCGGTGGTCGTGTCGGCCGCCGCCGGTGCCGTCGGATCGGTCGCCGGACAGATCGCTCGTCTGCTCGGCGCGACCCCGGTCGTCGGAATCGCCGGTGGTCCCGACAAGTGCCGGTTCCTCGTCGACGAGCTCGGCTACGACGCGGCCATCGACTACCGCAACGATGACGTGGAGGCGCGGCTGCGCGAACTTCTTCCCGATGGAGTCGACGTCTTCTTCGACAACGTGGGAGGAGACGTCCTCGATGCGGTGCTCATGAACATCCATCGCGGTTCGCGCATCGTGATTTGCGGTGCGATCTCCCAATACGACGACATGAAGAACGTCCGCGGTCCGCGCAACTACCTCAAACTCGCCGAACGTCAAGCGGTCATGGAGGGTTTCGCGGTGTTCCACTTCGAACACGCCTACGCCGCGGCCGAGGCTCGGTTGACCCAGTGGCTCGACCATGGCGATCTCGTGATGCCCGAACACGTGGAGAACGGAATCGAATCCTTTCCGCGTGCCCTCGACATCCTGATGAGCGGCGGACACCGCGGAAAGTTGCTGGTGAAAGTCGCCCGCTGAACGACGGGAACCGACGCGTTCCAGCACCGACTAGGGTTTGCGATTAGTCCGGCTGTTGGAGGGGAACATGTCGTTCAGGCGACTCGGTGTCGTGTCATCGCTCGTTTCGTTGCTGGTGGTGGCCGCCTGTGGGGGCGGTGACTCCGAGTCGGGCTCGGGCGAATCGACGCCCGCGACCTCGGCGCCACCCGCGACGGATGCACCGGCCACCGAGGCACCCACCACCACGCTCCCCGCCTTCGGCACGGGTGCGATCGAAGTCGGTACACCCGCCGATGACGCCGCGTTCAGTTACCACACGCTCGTCGACGGATTCGGCGGTGCCGCCGGAGCCACCACCGCCGACTTCAATGGTGACGGCATCCTCGAAATCGTCGTGAATGGTTTCGGCGACATCGACATGCAGAACGTCACGGTCGGAACGAGCATCCTGTCGATCCTGTATCAGACCGGTCGACCCACCGATTTCGTGCGTGACGACGTGGTCATACCGGATGACGGCTACTACTTCTTCAACCAGCCGTGGGTCGGGGATCTCGACGGAGACGGCGATACCGACATCATCGGCGGAATCGGGTTCTTCGTGTGCGCCGCCATCGGCACGGTTGGTCCGTGCGGTGCGCTGGTCGTCTGGGAGAACGTTGGTGTCGAGGGCGGACTCGCCACTTTCGAGGTGACCGACCTCGTTGCCAAGGGTGCGACCGAGTTTTACCATCGGCCCGCCGTCGCCGACATCGACGCCGATGGTGTGCTCGACATCGTCGCCATCGGAGAAACGTCAACCGATGCCAACGCGGTGTGGTTCCGCGGCACCGCCGACGGCTTCGAGACGACGGCACATCCGATCGGACAAGGTGGCGGCTCGCTACCGGTGGCCGCGGATGTCGACGGCGATGGCGACATGGACGTCGTGTCGGGCCAGTACTTCCTCACTCCCGAGAGTGCGATCTGGTTCGAACAGCTCGACGCCGGAGCCGACGGTCTGCCCACGTGGCAGAAGCACGTGATCACCTCGTCCATCGGCAAGGTGATCCAGGTCTCGTTGGTTCCCGATCTCGACGGCCCCGGCACGTTCGGTTGGATCGCGTCCAACCACACGAACACCACCAAGCCCGGTCAGGTCGAGTCGGGTGTCTATCGCTTGACACCCGGTGCCGATCCGCGCGCCGAGTGGTCGGTTCAGCTCCTGAGCACCGGAATCGTCTCGCGTCCGAGCAAGGGGACCGCGTTCCAGGCCGCACCGGGTGTGTTCGGTTGGGGTGACATCGACGGTGACGGCGACGTCGACCTCGCGGTGTCGGGTGATGGCGACGACCGGTTGTTCATCCTCGAGCAGACCGCGCCCTCGGCTTTCACGACCCGTGTTCTTCAGACCGGCTACGCACAGGCCGGCTCGATGTCGGTGGTCGATCTCAATGACGACGGCCGTGTGGAAATCCTCGCCAGCGGATTCGAAAGCGATCAGGTTCGGCTCTACGTGTCGTGACCGGTTCGGCCGGCGGGACGCGAGAATGATCGCGTGAGCATCACGGTCTCCGAACTCGCGTACGCACCACCCGGCGGCGACCAGCTGTTCTTCGACGTCTCGTTCGGCGTGGCTCCGGGCGAACATGCCGCGCTGGTGGGCGCCAACGGCGTCGGCAAGAGCACCATCCTGCGCATCCTCTCCGGAGTGATCGAGGCCGACGAAGGCGAGTTCAACGTCCTCGGCAACATGCTGTCGATGACCCAGGACGTCGGAATGTCGCGACCCACCGATTCGCTGCGCGACATGCTCATCGAAGTCGCCCCGCTGCAGCTGCGCCACGCTGGTCGGCGTTTGGCCGCCGCCGAACGCAACCTGGGCAACGACGACGGCATGGAGTACGCCGAAGCGCTGGCCGACTGGGGCGACCTCGGCGGCTACGAACTCGAGACCAAGTGGCACGCCGCGGCCGACCGCAGTGTGAAGACCAAGATCGACGACTTCTCCCGCCGATTGGTTTCCGAACTCTCGGGTGGTGAACGCAAGCGGCTGGTGCTCGATCTTCTCCTCACGTCGGGTTCGGATGTTCTGCTCCTCGACGAGCCCGACAACTACCTCGACATCCCCACGCGCGGTTGGCTGGAGGATCGCATCCTCGAAACCAAGTCCACCATTCTGATGGTGAGCCACGACCGGCGGCTCCTCGAACGCGTCGCGAACAAGATCGTCGTGATCGAAGGTTCGGGCGCGTGGGTCCACGGAGGCTCGTACACGACGTTCCCCGAGGCTCGCGCCAAGCGCCAGGAGCAACTGGGCGACGAACTCAAGCGGTGGAACGACGAGGAGCGCCGGTTGTTCCACCACATGAAGATCATGAAGCAGCGCGCGGCCCAGAACTTCAAGAACGCCACCAAGGCCAACGCCGCCGAAACGCGTTGGGAGAAGTTCGTCGCGGCCGGCCCGCCGCCGCCACCGGTTCCCGATCAGAAGATCCACGTTCGGCTTCGCGGTGCCGACGCGGCTCGACGCGTGGCGAAACTCGACGACGTGGCCATCGACGGTTTGTTCCTCCCGTTCTCCGAGGAGATCCACCACGGTGAACGCGTGGGACTCATCGGCCCGAACGGCACCGGCAAGACCCACTTGCTCGACGTGCTCGCCGGCAAGGATCGGCCCAGTGAGGGAACGGTCGGATTCGGTCCGCGCACGTCGGTCGGAATGTTCACCCAAGTCAACAATCGCCCTGAATTCGCCGATCGCACGGCACTCGACATCGTTCGCGATCGTCTCGTCGACGAGGAGAAGTCGATGCGCGCGCTCGCCCGTTACGGCTTGCACGCCAACGCGCGGCAGGAGTTCCCGACCCTGTCCGGCGGGCAGAAGGCCCGACTCGAGATCCTGTGTCTCGAACTCGACGGCCACAACGTCCTGTTGCTCGACGAACCGACCGACAACCTCGACATCGAATCGTCCGAAGCGCTCGAACACGCCCTCGACGGTTTCGAGGGAACCGTCGTGGCCGTCAGCCACGATCGAACGTTCCTCGAGACTCTCGACCGCTTCATCATGATCACCGACGCCGGCGAGGTGTTCGCCCTCCCCGACTTCGACGTGGCCATGAAGGCGCTGGCGGCTCCCGACACGACCGCGTCGATCAAATTGGCCAAGCCGCTCACCTAATCTCTACTCGTGGCCAAGAAGTCGCCGCTCGCCGGACTCGATCTGATCGACCTTCTCACCCTGCCGATCTTCGCCGTCACCATGATCGCCGAGCATCGCTCGCTGAAGAAGAAGCCGAACCGTCCCCTCGAGGCGATCGACGCACCCATTCCCGTCGACGACGGTTCGCCCACGCCCGATCCGCTCGTTCCTCTCGGTTACGAGAAGAAGGACACCGCATCGAGTCTCGGGTTGCTCGTCGGAAACATCGTGATCGGTTTTCTGCTGCAGGGAGTGCTCGGCCGGATCAATCGCCGTTTGTTCGCCCGCCGCATCTCGAACATCGGCGGTCGGCGATTCCCATTGCTCAAAGCCATGATCCTGTGGGACTTCCTCTACTACTGGAACCACCGTTGGATGCACGAGGTTCGCCTGTTCTGGGGCAACCACATCGCTCACCACTCCGGACGTCGCTACAACCTCTCCACCGCGCTGCGTCAACCGTGGTCGTTCTGGTTGATGTCGTGGGTGTACTGGCCGATGCCGCTCCTCGGCTTCTCGACCAAGACCACCGCCAAGGCCTCACAGCTCAACTTGCTCTACCAGTACTGGATCCATACGGAGGCGATCGATCGCCTACCCGAACCGATCGAGAAGGTGTTCAATACCCCGTCCCACCACCGCGTCCACCACGGAGCCAACCGGCAATACATCGACCGGAACTACGGCGGAATCCTCATCGTCTGGGACAAGATCTTCCGGACGTTCGAACCAGAGGTTCGGCGCGTGCGCTACGGGCTCACGAAGAACATCGACTTCCACAATCCCGTGAAGGTCGCGTACCACGAGATGGTGGACATCGGCCGCGACGTGGCGTCGAGCGACAACTGGTCGGATCGAGCCAGGTTCGTGTTCGGGCGACCCGGTTGGCAGCCGGCTACTCGCCAGCCGACACCGACTCGCGAACCGGCTGCCGCGTGAACTGAAGCACGCCGTCGTCGAGGCGCCCTCGACCGATGGTCTTGCGTTCGATCTTGAACGACTGCGGGTTGACCCACGGTTCGCGGTCGCCCTGCTTCGGCATCTGGTCCATCGTCCGCTGCATGTAGCCGGCTGAGAACTGCTCGATCCAGGGGCGAGGAGTCATGTCGCGATCACTCGGTCGAAGTCGCGGGGTGACCTGAACCGTGCCGTTGTCGCGCATGTGATTGAGCAAGCGGCACACGAACGTGCTCACCAGATCGGCGCGCAGCGTCCACGACGCGTTGATGTATCCAAACGTCGAGACCAGGTTCGGAACATCGGAGTACGCGACGCCGCGATAGGTCCAGGTCTTGGCGAAGTCGACGACCTCTCCGTCGACTTCGAACGTCATCTCGCCCAACGTGACCAGATTGAGCCCGGTGGCGGTGACGATCACGTCGGCTTCGAGTTCGTCGCCCGACTTCAGTCGGATGCCGTTCTCGGTGAAGGTCTCGATGTGATCGGTGACGACCGAGGCACGGCCGGCGTTGATCGACTTGAAGAGGTCGCCGTTGGTGAGCAGGCACATGCGCTGATCCCACGGGTTGTAGGACGGCGTGAAGTGCTTGTCGACGTCGAAATTGGGGCCGAGCGCCTGGCGAACTCCGGCCAGGAGCGTGGCCTTCACCTTCTCAGGTTGTGTGCGGGTGCGACCGTAGAAGAATCCCTGCAGCACGGTGTTCTTCTTGCGGGTGATGGCGTAGGCCACCTTCTCCGGGAAGATCTTGCGCAGGCCCTCGGCGACGCGATCGACATCGGGCCGGGCGACCACGTAGGTGGGTGAGCGCTGGAGCATCGTCACGTGCGCGGCCTTGTCGGCCATCGCCGGGACCACGGTCATGGCCGTGGCACCCGATCCGACCACGACGACACGCTTGCCCGAGTAGTCGAAGTTCTCGGGCCACTTCTGCGGATGGATGATCGTGCCTCGAAAGCGCTCGCGCCCCGGAAACTCGGGTGTGTACCCCTCTTTGTACGAGTAGTAGCCCGAGCACATGTGCAGGAAGTTGCAGGTGTACATGACCGTCTCGCCGGTGTCGGCCCGCTTGGCCGTGAGGGTCCATGTGGCCGATTCGGTGCTCCATTCGGCGCGCGACACGAGATGGTTGAACTTGATGTGCGGTGCGATGCCGAATTCCTGCACGGTTGCGCGCAGATACTTCATGATCGAGGGGCCGTCGGCGATCGCCTTCGCGTCGGTCCACGGCTTGAAGCTGTAACCGAGCGTGTGCATGTCGCTGTCGGAGCGAACACCCGGATAGCGGAACAGGTCCCAGGTGCCGCCGATGTCGGGACGGCCTTCGAGAATCGCGAAGGATCGGTCGGGGCACAGAGTCTTGAGGTGATACGCCGAGCCGATTCCGGAGATTCCGGCTCCCACGATCAGGACATCGAAATGGTTGGTGGTCATCATCCGTCCTTCCACGACCGACCTTACTTGCGAGGAACTACGGTCGCCTCATGCTGATCACCGCACCGTTCGGGCGAACCGGACACATGTCGTCGCGAATCGTCTTCGGCGCGGCCGCCCTCGGTGGCATGAGCGAGACCCGAGCGATCACGACTCTCGATCTCGCGCTCGCTGCCGGCGTCAACCACATCGACACCGCCGCATCGTACGGAGCGTCGGAGGACCGACTCGCCCCGTGGCTTCGCGAGCACCGATCCTCGGTCTTCCTCGCCACCAAGACCGAGAAGCGCACGGCTGATGGAGCGCGTCGCCAGCTCGAGGCCTCGCTCGAGCGCATGAGAATCAACTCGGTCGATCTGATCCAGATGCACAACTTGGTGGAAGACGACGAGTGGACCGTCGCCGTGTCGAAGGGTGGAGCACTCGAGGCGCTGATCCGGGCCCGCGACGAAGGACTGGTCCGACACATCGGCGTGACCGGACACGGACTGCGCATTCCGTCGATGCACCTGCGCAGCCTCCAACGATTCGACTTCGACTCGGTTCTGTTTCCCTTCAATCCGAGCCTGCTCCGGATTCCCGATTACGAGAGCGACGTGCGGCGGCTTCGCGACGTCTGCCGCGAACGTGGCGTCGCCATGCAGACCATCAAGTCGATCGCCCGTCGTCGGTGGGACGACGGTCCAGCCGGTCACCGCAGTTGGTACGAGCCGATCACCGATCCGGCGTCGATCGCCATCGCCGTGCGCTTCGTGCTGTCGAACGACGACCTCTTCCTCAACACGTCGAGCGACGCGACGCTCCTTCCGTTCGTTCTCGAAGCGGCCCGGGGAGCGATCGCCGCTCCGACGAAATCGGAGATCGACGATCTGATCTCCAACGAGGGACTCACGCCGCTGTTCGACGGCGCCGCCCTCGAGCGGATCTGATCAGCTGACGACCGTGCCGCCGTCGCAGGAGATCACTTCGCCCACGGTGTAGGCGCCCGCGCGCGAGCACAGGAAGATGGCCAGACCGGCGATGTCCTCGGGGGTACCGACTCGCTTGCGTGGGTTGCCGCGTGCGACCACGCTCCAATCGGTGTTGTCGACGTCGCCACCGGTACCCACACCGGTGCTGAGCATCCAGGTGGGGAACGGACCGGGTGCGATGGCGTTCATGATGATGTTGCGCTTCACCAACTTCGAACCCATCTGACGAGTCAACGAATGCAGTGCGGCCTTCGACGGTCCGTACGAGTGGGTGTCGAAGATCGGCGTGCGAATGCCGTCGATGGAGCCGATGTTCACGACGCGGGACGGATCGTCGTTGGTGGCACGCGCCTCGAGCAGCGGCAGCAACTTCTGCGTCAGGAAGAAGACCCCCTTCACGTTGGTGTCGAAGACCTTGTCCCAGCCCACCTCGGGGAACTCGTCGAGTGGCGCTCCCCACGACACGCCGGCATTGTTGATGAGGATGTCGAGATGCTTCTCGCGTTCGCTCAACCCCTTCACGAGACTCTCGATCCCCGACAGGTCGGCGAGATTGGCCGGCAACGAGATGCACTCGCCGCCGAAGGTATCGGACAGCCGCTTGGCTGTTTCGTTGCACGCGTCGGCCTTGCGCGACGAGATGTACACCTTGGCTCCGTTGGCGAGGAACCCTCCGGCGATCATCTCGCCGATACCGCGTGATCCTCCGGTCACCAGCGCAACCTTGCCCTGGACCGAGAACAAATCGGCGATCTTCATGTGTTCCTCCCCACATCGTGCGACGAAGCGAGGTTAGTGATCCGGCTCGGAACACGACCAAGTGGATGCTCTACGGTGAGCCCATGACAAGCCATTCGAATCCGCGCGGACGCACCGATCTCACCGGCAAGGTGTTCGTGGTGACCGGCGGCAACTCGGGAATCGGCCTCGGCATGGCCGAGGGCATCGCCGCGGTCGGCGGCTCGGTCGCGGTGTGGGGCAGACGAGCCGATCGCAACGCCGAAGCCGTCGACGTTCTTCGCGGTCACGGCGTGTCGGCTCGTGGATACGAATGCGACGTGTCGGACGAACAACAGGTGATCGAGTCGATGAACCGCACCGTGGCCGACTTCGGGCGTCTCGACGGATGCTTCGCGAACGCGGGTCGATCGGGCCACGGCGTTCCGTTCCTCGATCTGACCCTCGCGCAATGGCGCGAAGTCATGGCCACCAATCTCGACGGAGTGTTCATCACTGTTCGCGAAGCCGCACGGCATCTCGTGCAACAAGGCACCGGCGGATCGCTCGTTCTGGTGTCGTCGACATCGGCGATCCACGGCGCCGCCGGCAACGAGGCGTACGGAACGTCGAAGACCGCGCTCAACGGACTCATGCGCGCACTGGCCGTCGGTCTCGCGCGGCACGGAATACGGGTGAACTCGCTCATCCCGGGCTGGACGATCACCGAGATGGCCGGACCCGCCTACGCCAACGACAAGTTCCGCGACGTGACGGTTCGCCGCACTCCGGTCCGTCGCTGGGCCGAGTCCGCCGAGTTCCGCGAGGTCGGAGCGTTCCTGGCCGATCCGGCTCTGACGTATCACACCGGCCAGGAAGTCACGGTCGACGGCGGGTACACGATCTTCTGATGAAAGTCGGGCCTGTTGCAGCCGGAGAAGGCCTGAAGAAGTGTTTACTTCCTCTCACATAATGAAATAGGGTTCCTCCCAAAGATCGGGGGTTCATCGTGAGAAGGAAACTCGTAGTGCTCAGCCTGGCAGCTGGCCTCCTCGTTGGGTGTGGAGGAGGCGGAGGAGGTTCCTCCAACGGTCCTACTACCGACGGGCCCCCGCCATCATCTGACTCTGGTGAATCTGAATCCGGAGCCATCACGGACAAACAAGATGTCTCCCGGGCGGTTGTTCGGATCGTGGCCGAGGGCAGTTTCCGCGACCCTGACTTCGGTCAGCAGTCGTTCTCGGGCTCAGGCACCGGGTTCATCATCTCGTCCGACGGTCTGGTGGTCACCAACCAACACGTCGTCGACGGAGCCGGAAGCCTCCAGGTCTACCTCGAGGGCGAAGATCGACCGAAGAACGCGAAGATCCTGGGAGTGTCGGAATGCAACGACCTCGCCGTGATCGACCTGGAGGGTGACGGCTACCCGTTCCTCGACTGGTACTCGGACGAACCCGAACCGGGGCTCGATGCCTGGGCCGCCGGATTCCCCCTCGGCGATCCGGAGTACTCCCTGACTCGCGGAAGCGTGGTGAAGGCCGAAGCGAGTGGCGACACGAACTGGGCGTCCATTGATTACACCCTCGAACATGACGCCAACATCCAGCCCGGTAACTCTGGCGGGCCGCTCGTCAGCGATGACGGGCGTGTCATCGGCGTCAACTACGCGAACTTCGACGCCGGAACCGGTACGTCGCAATTCTTCGCGATTCCGGCCGAATTGGCCATTGATGTCGTCGAGACTCTCTCTTCGGGACAGGATCAGGATTCGATCGGAGTGAACGGGTTCGCTGTCGCGTACGAAGACATCGCTGGTCTCTGGGTCAGTGGCGTAAGGGCTGGAAGCCCCGCCAGTGATCTCGGAATCATGGCTGGGGACATCATCCTCGAACTCGGTGGTCGACCTGTCGTAACGGGTTCCGACATCACCGACGTCGGCGCCACCAAAGCTGGCTATTGCGACGTTCTTCGCACACAAGGGACTGACCGCGCGATCTCCATCTCCGTTCTACGACTCGACACTGGAGAAGTACTGGCTGGTGAGCTCAATAACCCCGAGCGACCGCTCGAGCTCCAGGCCTCCGTCGCGAACCAAATCACAGGGACGAACGAATCGGCGGGATTTGAATACGTGCGGATCGGAGACGACAGCGGATCCGTCGAGGTAGAAGTGCCGGCAGAGTGGAACGACACCGATGGGGGAATCATCGAGTTCCTCGGACTCGAACTCCCATCTGTTTCTGCCTCGTCCGACTTGAATGGATTCTTCAACAGTTGGGACGTTCCCGGAATCCAGGTGATCGCTGCGCCCGGGCTCAACCAGAACAACTTCTCATCGACGCTGGAGTTCTTCGCTCCGTCCCAATGCGATTATCAGACCTCCGATACCTTTGAAGCCAACGACCTAGTCGGTGTCTACGACGTCTACACGAATTGTGGGGGCATCTCTAATGTCTTCTACGTGGTCGGAGCGTTCTACGACTCCTTCTACGAAGCCATGGTCGTCGTACTGGTCCAAGTAAATGATCAGTCCCAACTCGAGGTCATCGACCGCGCCCTCAACACTGTGTATCTGCCGTGACAAGCGCGATTCCTGAAGCCTGACCGGGTCATAATGACGAGGTGATTGGTGGCGCATGAGGCATGCCGTGCCTCGAAACGTCGTCGTCGTTCTCCTCGACAGTCTGAATCGGCACATGATCGGCGCCTACGGGGGCACCGAGTTCGACACGCCGAATCTCGACCGCTTCGCGCGACGATCGATGAAGTTCGATCGGCACTACACCGGCTCGCTGCCGTGCATGCCGGCCCGTCACGACATCCTGTGCGGATCGTGGGACTTCCTCTGGCGGCCCTGGGGTTCGATCGAGTTGTGGGAGGACCCGATCACACGGCATCTCCAGCGAGCGGGCGTCACCACGATGCTGGTGTCGGATCATCCGCATCTGTTCGAGACCGGCGGCGAGAACTACCACACCGATTTCACCGCGTGGGAGTACGTGCGCGGGCACGAGGACGATCCATGGCGCACCGCACCCGATCCTTCCTGGATCGGAGCACCGGCGGTTCCGGCGAACGAATCCTGGGTGGCTCGTCACTACGACACGTCGCGCACGTGGTTCAAGAGCGACGACGATTTCCCGGGTGCGCGCACGATGACACAGGCGGCCCACTGGATCGAACATCAAGCCCCGTCCGATCATCGGTTCATGTTGTTCGTCGACGAGTTCGATCCGCACGAGCCGTTCGACGTACCCGAACCGTGGATGTCGATGTACGACCCCGAATGGGAGGGGCCGAAAGTGATCTGGCCTCCGTATTTGGCCGATGCGGTGGCATCAGGAAGGCTCGACGAACGCACGGCTCGTCACATTCGCGCCAACTACGGGGCCAAGTTGTCGTTCATCGATCACCAATTCGGTCGACTGCTCGACGCGATCGACCGCCGCGGCCTGCGGGACGACACCGCCGTGATCGTGTGCACCGACCACGGCCACTACCTCGGCGAGAAGGACGTGTTCGGGAAACCGGGGGTCCCGGTGTACGAACCGCTCGGCCACATCCCGTTGATGGTGGCCTGGCCCGGCGTCGCCGCCGGTACGAACTCGGCGCTCACCACCACGGTCGACGTCTTCGCCACCCTCTGCGACATCTTCGACGTGACGGTGGAGCATCGCACCCACGGGCACTCGCTGGTTCCTCTGATCGGCGGAACGGCGGCATCGATTCGCGAGCACGTCCTGACCGGTGTGTGGGGACGCACGGTGCAGATCGTCCACGACGAGTTCAAGTACGTACGGGCGCCCCGCAACGACAATCGGCCGCTCTCGATGTGGTCGAACCGCTGGTCGACCATGCCGATTCACGCGAGGCCCGACATCCGACTTCCGAAGCCCGATCAACGCGCGACTCTCGACTACATGCCCGGGTCGTCGGTTCCGGTGATCCGCCAGCCCTTCGGACCCGGGGACGCCGTGCCCTTCTGGGCGCAGACCAATACGGGAGTCGCGCGCGACCTTCTCTTCGACGTGGTCGACGATCCCGGCGAAGATCGCGATCTGTCGAACACCGACCTCTCGGGGCGGATGGAGGAGATCCTTCGCACCGTGCTCAGACAGATCGAGGCTCCCGACGATCAATTCGCTCGGCTCGGCCTCTGACGGCCCGAGAATCTGGTGGGACTTCGTCACCTATCCGGTGACTTCTGGTCACCAGAAACTCAGTGGGCGAGGGGGGACTGTGAGGACTCGCGATGGGGTTCAGTGGTCATGGGCGGCACCATGCCGCGCAGTCCCGCGCCTCGCACCGACCTCATGGTGCGACGCTGGCACTCACACGGCGGACTGAGTTGAGGGCCATGGACAGCACCCGATCGGGTTCGCCTGTGATCGCGAGGTTCGGGGTGCGGCGTCGGATCTCGTCGAACATCACGACCATCTCCCGCCGCGCGAGGTTGGCCCCGAGACAGAAGTGGGGGCCGCCCGCCCCATAGCCGACCTGCTGGGGATGCACAGGCCGACGGACATCGAAGCGCCCAGGATCGCTGAACACGGTCTCGTCACGGTTCGCCGACGGATACCACAGGGCGACCTTCTCGCCTGCGTGCAGGGTCACCCCGTGCAGTTCCACATCCTGGGTGAGCACCCGGCACATGTTCGAGATCAGCGGCTCGCACCGCACGATCTCCTCCACCGCAGTCGCGGCGTGACGCTCGAAGTCGTCAAACCAGATCTGTCGTTGATCGGGATGAGTCGTCAGCAGCCGCAGGCCGTGCGTGATCGCATTGCGGGTCGTCTCGTTCCCCGCAGAGATCAGCAGGATGAAGAAGTTGGCGTAGTCCTTCGTCGTCAACCGCTCACCGTCGACCTCGGCGTGCATCAGCACCGTGGTCACATCGTCGGCCGGCCGCGCCAGTCGTTGCCGCCCCAGATCGAGCGCGTAGTCGGCGATCTGGCGCAACCCGCGGGCCGCTCCCTCCACACCCACCGTCGCGTCGTCGGGCGACACCGCCAGGTTCGTCCATTCGAGCATCAGCCCGTGGTCCGACTCGGGAACACCGAGCATGCCGCAGATTGCCCGCAGCGGTAGCCGAGCCGCGACCTCGGACACGAGGTCGAACTCACTCCCGTCCCCGAAACGATCGAGCACATCGTCGATGATCTCCGCCGCGATCTGGCGCAGATGGGGGTCCTGGGCGGCGATCTCCTTCGGCGTGAACCCGCTCGCGACCAGCCGGCGCAGACGGGAGTGCTCGGGCGCATCGAGGTTGATCATCGACGGATAGAACTCGCCCAACTCGTCGGGCATCACCTCGATGTCGATCGTCACACTCGAGCAGAACCCGGCAGGGTTGCGGCTGGCGTGCCAGATGTCGTCATAGCGGGTGAGCGCCCAGAACTCGGTGCATGCCCGGCTGAACCCGCTCTGGCGAGGCGGATACCAGCGCACAGGGTCGTGGCGACGCAGCTCTGCGAACACGAGCTCACGGTGCTCTGCAGACGCCGACCAGAACGCCGAGTCGGCGAGATGCTCGGCATCGAGGTCGATCGGTTCGTGCGATTCGGGAGCCATCGGGCGAACTACAGCCGAGCGCAACGGAGCGGACAAGGTAGATCTTGGTTTGAGTGGTAGAAAATGGTCGTGGGCCCATCCGCTCTCATCGTCGAGCGCCGCGGCCCACGGGGTCGGTTGGGGCGGCTCGTTCTCGCTGGTCGAGCGACGGCCAGCCACGGCCCGCGGCGGGGTGTCGACGTGCGCTTCACGCTGTTCGGCTGCACTTTCATCACCGCCGGGACCGGTCGCTACATCGACGACCACCACGACGTGCCCCTCGGGCCCGGCAGTGCCGTGCTCGTCGTACCCGGCCATCGGCACTGGTACGGCGCAGACGAGACCGGTTGGGACGAACGGTTCGTGGTGGCGACGGGTCCCCTGTTCCGCACCGCCGCCGAGCAGGGTCTGCTGGACGTCGCCCACCCCGTCCGCCATCTCGACGACATCGCCGTCTGGGCAGCCCGGTTCGACCACTTCATCACCCGGCCCGCACCCACGACCGGTGCCGCTCGCGATGCCGAGGCATCGATGGTGCTGGCACTCCTCGCCGAGATCTTCGGCGAGCGACCCGACCAATCCGGCCAACCCGTTACGCCCGGCCGCCCCGGCGAACAGCACACCGGGTGGTTGCAGCGGTCGACGGATCTCCTCGGCTCGCAGCTCGGCACCGCGTTCGCTCCGACCGACGCGGCGACCGCCGTGGGCATGCCCTACGAGACCTGGCGCCGAGCGTTCCGCCGCGAGACCGGTGTGTCACCCGCGCGCTATCGACTCGACCAACGTCTGGCCGCAGCAGCCGACCGACTGCTCCAAACCAGCGCGAGCGTGCGCACCATCGCCGCCGACCTCGGCTTCACGGACGAACGACATCTCGTGGCGCGCTTTCGAGAGAGGTACGGCTGCACCCCCGCCGCCTTCCGCGGCCGCCACCGATCGCACACACCCGACTCCATCCCACCCGCAACTCTCAGCTCCGGTCGCCGACTGCCGTGACGGTGAGCCGGCTCGAACGGCGGGCGGCCCCCACTTCTGTCTCGGGGCAGATGGAGGAGGTTCTCCGCTCGGTGATGCGCGAGATCGAGACTCCCGACGATCAATTCGCTCGGCTCGGCCTCTGACGTCCCGAGAATCTGGTGGGACTTCGTCACCTATCCGGTGACTTCTGGTCACCAGAAACTCAGTGGGCGAGGGGGGACTTGCTGCCCTGTCTGTGGGACCTGTCCCACGACGCCCCCGAGGGGACGAAGTGGTCATGACTTGAGGATATAGGTGATCAACGCGCTCGCGGAGACGGTGAACGGCATGTTCAAGACCGAACTGATCCGCCCGCAGGCACCCTGGCGGAGCGTCGAAGACGTCGAACTCGCGACACTCGGCTGGGTCGACTAGTTCAACAACCGGCGGCTCCACAGCGCGCTCGGCGACGTCCCACCCGCCGAGTTCGAGGCCACCCACTACGCTCAACTCGTCAGCAGCAACTGACCAGGAAACACAACCACCGAGTCTCCACCAGACCCAGTGGGCTTCACATCCTTTGATGGCGCGACTTCGTAGCGCCCTTGTGTCGTCGACGTTCAAGCGACTGCCGAAGATGGGTCCACGCTCGCGCGAAGTCTGAAGATCGACTACGCAGAGCGAGTCGCTCGGCTTCCACAGTTTCGTCGGACCGGCGCCGACCCGGCGGTAGGGGGCAGTGCAGACAAATCGATCGGTACGCGGCGGCGGCCCGCCTCGAGCGAGCCTGTGGCTATGCGGCGGGAAGCGCGGCTGCGGCAGCGGCAACCTTGGCTGCGACACCGTCGAGCGTCGAATCTTTGGTGCTCAATCCAGCGTGCGACGCCAGCATGGGGCTGACGTCGTTGAGTTCTTCGAACGTAACGCCGTGCAGAACAGGAATCACGCGACGGCTAGACAGCAGTACTGCAAGTTCCTTCTCCGCCACGCCTTCAGCCTCGATGCTGGCCAGCAGCGCGGGGGTTACCAGCACGATCCCGACGCGGGAGTTGCGGAGCCCCTTGTCGATTTCCCGAATCATGAGCGCGCCGAGGGGCAGGTCTTCTTCGCTGAACCACACGGACGCGCCGTACGCCTTCAGACGTCCACATAGGTCCTTGGCGCTGCCCTCCCGGTCGGCCCAGGCATGGCAGAGGAAGAGGTCACGACGTTCCGGGTGCGCCGCAGCTTGCTCACTGGCCTTCCGGGTCCATGGCTCAACGGTGCGCCACTCGGCGGGAGTGTAGGAAACCGTCGCACCGGTCCGAGTTCTCCGTGAGCCACCGGTGCTAGACGAGCCGCTGTAGCTGGAGCCTCGGGCGCTGCTGCCATAGGTCGGACGCGACGAGTACGACGAGTAGGACGACCGGGTGCCCCGGCCGCCGCAGACTGGGCAGTTTGCCCGGCCGCTTGCTGTGCGGTGGCCCTCGCGAGGTGCAGTGCAGCCAGCCATACGGGAACGGTAGTCGCGACACCGGACATCCAAAGGGGATCGGGCCCGCATAAGGCGTCCCGAATCGATGAACCTCACTGCCGTCGACCTGCTCATCAGACCGGACCGACGGCCCGCCGGTGTCAGCGGCGTTTGCGCCGCTTCCTTCGCTGGCGCTTCTCGGCCTTGGCTGGGTTCTTGCGATGCAGGGGCGTTACCAGTTGGCTTGGACGTCGTTCACGCAATGCCTCAAGCGAGATGAGCCGCAATTCGCGAGCCAGTCCGCTGGCTCGAAGGTAGTGCGTGCCGAGGAGATCGGAGCTTGTGACGACCATGCCCTGAACGTCCCAACCGACGGGGTCGTCCGAAATGCCCAATTCCTTGAGCACGCGTGGCAGTTGGTCACGCAAGAATCCGACCCGTTCCAGGTGGTGGGTCGACGCTGAACCGCGTTCGCCGATCAACTTCTCGACTTCGTTGCCCAGCTCCTGTGGGGTCCGGGCGAACTCGAAGTCCTTCGCCTCAACCACGACGAGCACTCGGCGTGACCGGTCGATCACCAGGACATCGACGTCGCCCATGTCCTGTCCGTTGGTACGGAGCAGCCGAAGTTTGCCGATCTTCTTCACTCGCTCCCGGACGTCATCGAAGCCGAGCTCTCGAAGCGCGTTTGCGACACTCGCGTTGAACTCCTCCCCGGCTTGCTGGGTGAGTGTGCTGACGAACGTGCGCATTTGGTTTGAAGTCGCCGGGTATCTGGCGGAAACCAGCTGCTGCAGCAGGTAGCGCCCGGCGCGCCAGGTCGCTCGGGCGCCCCAGACAACCTCACGGCCCGACGTAGTTGGGTGCACCAGCAGGGGCCGCCGGAGCATCGACCGGTTGCGCGAGAACTTCCAAGGATACGAGTCTCTGGGGACCCGATTTGGATCGAACCCCGCGATGGGTTCGAGGCTGAGGAGACCGAGCCCAGCTGCGACGGCGTTATCGGTAAGCCCGGTGCTTTCCGCCAGTGCGGCTTCAAGTTCTGCGAGATCTCTGGCCGCGACGCCGTGGTCTGCGTCGCGTGCTTGTTGCACCAGATCGCCGATCAACGTGGTGAGACTGGTGGCCGAGATGCCGAACTCGGCTTCGTACGCGGCGTCGATGCCTCTCGCGTCACGACCGCCTGACGAGTTCGACCTCCAGTGAGTTGCGTATGCCGAGAAGGCGCTTGCCATTGCGCTCGATTTGGCAATCTCGCCGAAGCTGGAGAGTGCGGTCTGAAACGCATTGGCTCGGTCAAGCCCGAGGCGGCCGGACGGCAGAAATGCCATGCGTACGTCTGATAGTCCGTACTGGATCGCGTCGCTGAGGAAGCCGAACTCGACAATCTGGTTCGCCAGGGCAATCAGGCGGTCGCAGTTCTCGAGCGAGAACCGCTCGCGTCCATTTGGTGGCGACGCCGTCACCATCTCGACGATGAAGCGGTTTGCGATGGCTGTTGACGCCATTCCGGTGATGTAGGTCTTGCTGCGGGCGACGGCAGCCGACTCAGCGCCGAAGCACGCGGCTTGCGACGGGACCTGCAGTTTCGCTCGCGCTTCGGCATAGATGATCGACTCGGTTTCGAGGGCCAGCACCTCGAGCAGACCGGCAGGATGCTGGGCCTGTAGCAATGACCACATTTCGCCGAACGCCCACGCGACAGCCTGATTCAACACATTGGTGCGCGATGAGGCGTCAACCGCGCCGACAGCAATGCCTCCTTCGGACAACTGCTCGCCCAGGTCGTCGAGCACCATTTCAACTGCCGACGACCGGACGAGTCGCGGTTGAGCGCCGAGAGCGAGCGTGAGCATCGGATCCGCGTCGGGGCCGAGTACATGCAGCATCTTCACCAGCGAGTCGAAGCGAAGGACCTCCGGCCACGCGTCCGCGGGCGGCTCGATGAGTCCCGCAAGTCGGTAGAGCGCCGCAACGATTGTGCGTGCGACGATCCGCTCGGCGGCATTTCCTGGGCCACTAAAGCGGCTTCCAGCGCCCTCACCGAATCGGCATACGATCCTTCCTGACGCCGTGGATTCGACCTCCAGCCATCCGCTGAGCGGTTCGAGATCCGACGATGCGGTCGGATCCGGCACTGCGGCGTGTACCTCGATCACGGGTCGGACACCGTGCTCGGACAGCGAGCGCAGAGGGTCTGACAGGAAGTCCGAACACCTCCAAATCCAGAAGGCGACGGTCTCCACCAGGTCCTCAGCGTGCTGCCGCTCGGGCCCATTGGTCTCGACCGGCACGATCCATACTGGGGCACTGCCTTCGACGAGGTGACAGGCGTTGTGCTTCCCGCTGAGCGGACGGTAGATCGGCTGTTCAGTCGACGCGCGCCACCGCTCAACGAGCCCGACGCGATCGGAGTCCGGCAGCACTACCGCGTGCACGTCGCGGCGCTGGGCAGACTCGATCCGTAGTGGTGCCCCAGTATCGGATTGCACCGACACCATCGTCGGGTGCTGGTCATCGCCGAGATAGAAGCCGTCGCTGTGGCCCTTGTAGATCGCGTACTCGTCGAGTACGGAGAACGACACGACGTGAGCTCGCTCGTGCAGTCGTCGTTGGGCTCGCGCGAACGCCCAGAGCCCCAGCGGGTCGGCATCGACTTCGCCGGCGATCACGACGAAGTCACCCAGGTTCGCGAGCACCAGTTCCGATTCGCCGTCAATCTCGTTGCCAAGGAACCTCAGCGCGTGGGAGCGCCCGAGCGGAGCTAGCGCCACCAGATGCAAGACCGAGCCCCGATCGGGGGAGACGCGAAAAGCGGCCCTGACCGCTGGCAGCCGAGTCCGCAGTTCCTCCACGACGTCCGTCATCGGAGCGAAGTCGAACGGGCTGCCAGCCTCGTATCCGTCCAGGGTGTCGACGACGCTGCATACGTGGGCGAGCTTGTCGACATCGAATCGATAGAAGCGCTCGGCAAATCCTGTTGGTGCTTCGAGGTCGTCCGGGGTGCCGACACGTTCCCATCGCATGGACGTGAAGGCTCGATGTAGGGCATCGATCTGTGCCCGACGGAGGCAGTCGACGAAATCGCCCACAATCCCCTTATCCAATGCGCGCACGGCAGTTCGATGAACGATGGACATCGTCACGCCGCCAGGCAACGCTAGGACGACGTTGCCATCCCGGGTCCGGCCGAGCGGGAGCCCATAGAGCCGGTCGTCGACGGGGGATTCTCGGTCATCGTCCGGCGGCGCGACCCGTGAGTCGAGCGTCATACTTTCGATCACGGCTGCGAGGTCGGCGCCAATGAGCTCTCGGCACTCCTCGGGCGTGAACACCACCGCCGCTCGGAGTTGATCGAGAGCCTTGCCCTCGGGAACGAACAGGGCGGACCTCGGCGTGTCTGCTGGCGCTGCCCACCGCGCTAGGCCTGCCCGGCGGCACGCCTCCTCGGACAGAGTGAGCAGGGCCTGGGCCTCCAAGAACACGGTCGTCTCGAAGTTCTCGTGACCGAGCTCGCCCATGTAGCGGGTGGCTTCGAGGACAAGCTGGCAGCCTACGTGAGCTCCCGTCGCCCCGCCGCTGAGAACTCGATAGTTCCCTCCGAAGAACTGGATGCAGGACACGAAGGTCTCCTCAGACGGATCTTCAGCAGAGGTCTGGCTCGGGTCTGCAATCGGACCGTGAGTGAGGATGCGGCGGAGACGACTCGTGGACAGCTTGGTGTCGCCGTCGCTCGGCCCGATGACGTGAGCCAGTTCGACCATGCGAACGAATCGAGCCCACTTGATCTGATTCTCGGGCGTCAGTTGAAGGGCAGCAGCTGTAAGCAACACGTCGTCGCGCGAGTCGGCCAGCTCCTTCGCAAGTTCTCGGTACGAGAGGGGTGCCGACATCGCCGCAACGATACGACGGCCTCAACCCGCTGCCGTCAGCCACTGTTGGACCTTCCCAGGGCCCTGCTGGCTGCACTTCGCGTGCTGAACGAGAGCGAACACCAACTCGAGCGCATCTGACGCTCACAGGGTCGCTTCTACTCGAGCTGTTGGCGCCTTCTGGCAACAGATCGCGGCTGCTCTCGGGATGTCCCGCCAGTCGGCCTGATCGGCGTCTACAGCTGCGATCCGATACCGGTTCGCCTCCGGCGGCGGTGCCAACAGCACGCTGGCGAGGACGAAACGCTCGATAGCTGGGTCGAGGACTTCTGGCCAGTGCAAGCGTCCTCGAAGTGCCTACTTGAGACTGTTCGCTGACGCGACGGGTTCGTAGCGTCGTTGAGGTCGTCGCCGGTGACTCACGAAGTGCCTGCCGGCTGTTGAGGTCTGGCTTCCTATCGAAGTGCTCCGGCGACGGCCTCGCCGTGGTGTGGCTCGAGAGAGGTACGAGCACCAAGTCCGAAAGTAGGAGTGCCCACCACGGTTCCCCCAGCACGTCGGATCCCGAGGAGGAGCTCATGTCAGTAGTCATCGGCATCGACCCGCACAAGGCGTCGCATCACGCCTTCGCGGTCGATGAACGCGAGGTCGAACTCGCACAGTTGTCCGTCCGCGCGACACGAACCCAGGTCGAGCGGTTGCTGTCGTGGGCAGCCCCGTTCGAACAGCGCACCTGGGCGGTCGAAGGAGCCGATGGTCTCGGCTACCTGCTCTCCCAGCAGCTCGTCGCCGCGGGTGAGCGCGTGGTGAACGTCCCTGCGACCCTCGCTGCACGCACCCGGGTGTTGGGCAGCACGAAGTCGAACAAGACCGACCCGAACGACGCCCGATCAGTCGCGCTCACCGCGCTGCGTCATGACGATCTACGAGAGGTCCGCCCGGTCGGCCACAGCGAAGTGCTGCGATTGTTGGCCAAGCACAACACCGACATCGGCAACCGCCGAACACAGGTGGTGTGCCGGATCCACGCCCTGCTCGTCGGGCTCGCACCCGGCGGGATCGCCAAGGAAATCAACGCTTCCGACATCGACACCTTCCTTGCCGGACTGTCACCGACAGACCCCGTCGAACGGGTTCGTCGTGATCTCGTGGTCGAGCTCCTTGCCGAGATCCGGATGCTCGACACCCAGCTGAAGGCATCGCACAAGCGGATCCGCGAAGCCGTCGCAGCGTCGGGCACGACCGTGACCGAGCTGTTCGGGGTCGGCCCGATCATCGCCGCGATGCTGATCGGACACACCGGCGACATCGGACGGTTCGCGAACCGCGACCACTTCGCCGCCTACAACGGCACCGCACCCGTCGAGTTCTCTTCCGGCGGCCGCACCGTGCACCGGCTCTCACAGCGCGGCAACCGGCAACTCAACCACGCGATCCATATGGCAGCGATCAGCCAGCTCCGCCAACCCCACTGCGAGGGCCGTGCGTTCTTCGACCGCAAGGTCGCCGAGGGCAAGACCAAGCGAGAAGCGATTCGCGCGTTGAAGCGTCAGATCAGCAACGCCGTCTACCGGCACCTCGCGGCCGACGCCCGCCGCCAAGCCGGCTGAACAAGGGCCCGGGAGGACAAGCGGGAGCGACTCGAAGCCTGCGCGGCCAGCCCTACATCCCAACGGCCAGCTCTTCGGCGAAGTCACTCCCGGACCCCAACACAACGCTACGCCCCGCACGCCAGCGGGTCGACCCGACGCGCCCCCACACGACCGCGACGACCCACTTGACACAGAGAGGATTCGATAGGGGACGCTCCAGAACTGCCGCTCGGCGCAATCTGGTCAACCGCCTTGAAGAGCACATTACGGGCGTTTCGCGTTTGAGGGTGGGGTGATCTGATGCAAGGGTCCCGGGCGCGGCACAGGGGCTCTGCCCTCTGCGATTCTCAGCGATGTCTGAATTCGCCGAGTCTCGAGGATCCCCTGCTTGGAACGGATACTACGCGCATGTGCGCGCTGTTGGTCGGCCTGCCCGACGTCGCCCCCGGCAGATCGGAAGGAGCCGCCGGCAGGAACAGGCGGCCCCGAGCTGCGCGGGCAGCGTCGGGCCAGCTCCGAAGGGAACTGAACCGGGAAGGGTTGACACAGACCCATCTCGGCGTATCATCATGTACATGAACCTGTACACATCTGAGGCTGCGGAAACAGTCAGCGACACGCGGAAGCACTTGACGGGTTATGTGGCGCGGTTTCGTGCCGAGGGAATCGATGCGGCTCCGGTGGTATTCGGTGATCGGCGCCAGCGCGATGCAGTGCTGTTGCCGTACGAAACGTTCGTGCTCCTCTTGGACGTCGCCGAGGACATCGTGATCGGTGAGCGCATTCGTGAGCGCGCAGCCAACGACAACGGCCGCAGGACATCACTTGGTGAGGTCGCAGCCGACTTCGGCATCGACCTCGACGGTCTGTGACCGACAAACCGGCGAAGAAGGCAGTAGCTGCGTCGGGCGACGCCGCGTCGAGAGGACCCGCGCAGTTCGCCAAGGTTCAACTGACCGACGAAGCAATCGCCGATCTCAAAGGCATCGAACAGCGTGCACCCGCAGTGCTCACCGAGGTGTTCAGGGCTCTCAAGCGACTCGACGCGGGAACGCTCCGTCCGGTACCTCTCAACGACTACGGCAAGACCGGCGACCTCAGTGACTGCGGCAAGATCGTCGTTGAGACCGAGGGTCATCCCGAGTACCGCATCGTTGTGCGCGACGTTGGCAACGGGGTGGAGGTCCTCGAAGTCGTCACTGTCGAGGAACGCACGCAGGACCTGGCATACCTGATCACAGGAGTACGCCTCGGACGTATCACGGACCCAATTCGCCGATCCGATACACAGCGGAAGATCGCGCGAATCCGGAGGCTCCGCGACACGTAGGCGGGGACCGTCTCCCGCGTGCCCCGTCGACGATGCCACCCGTCCCGGTCGTTGACGATGGAACGGATGAAGTCCCGAAGCCAGCGACGCCTCACGCTAAGCAGTTCCACGACAGCCCCGTCGCCGCGTATCGAGCCTTGTTTCTGGTTGGCGCTCGTTGCGTGGACCTGGAGCTGGACCGGTGATCTTCGATCAACGGTTGATTGTCCGCGATCCGCTCGGAGGAGGCTGTTTCACCGCCGTGGCCAGACAAGGCGCCGCGCAAGTGCAACGCGATGTGGCGGCTCGCGGCTTCGGGCGGACCACTCGATCAGTCCGGCAGATAGTCCCAGTACGGCGAGAGGCCCTCGCGCGCGATCGCCACCTGTTCAGCGACGATTTGAGCGTGCTGCTCAACGAACTCCTGCTCGTACTCGTTGTAGACGGCGTCCTGTACTAGCACCCGCTGCCGAATGCAGTCGGAGATTCCCGGAGCTACCGCAGCCTCATCGGCAGCCAGCTCGTTGAGCTGAGCGCGAGCAGATTCCAGCGGGAGTCCACCATTCCGATACGCGCTCAAGATGTCGTCGGCCCGTTCGACGTAAGCGTCGGACAACGCGTTGGGTGACTGGTCGATTCCCAATTCCCTGAGGCAATTGGCCTCGGAAGTCTCCGCGGCCACCACACGAGGGTCCGCCATCGTGCGAGCAGCCAAGTCGCCGGCGGTTTGCGAGAGCCAATCGAAGAATGAGGTCGTCGGATCCGGCAGTGCGTCCGCCGCCTCAAGGTAGCACTGATTGATGGCTTCGTCTCGCCCGGGGACCGCTGCTGGTGCGGACGGTCCGCCCGCGATGGAGTCGAGAATCGTTAGTGCGGTCTCGGCGACGCCGCCAAAAGGCGGCGGAGGGGGCGGGTCAGTCGAATCAGGGAAGTCAGCACGACTGGCTTCGTAACCCAGCCTTTCAACGCAGGTTACGACGTAGTCGAATCGAGCGTCGATGACCGCGCTGGTAAGCTCTTGCCGCGAGACACCGAGGCCCCGCTCGAAGGCAAGGTCCATTGGAGTCAAGCTGACCTTTGGGTCGACGGTGCTTGATGTCGGGTTGTTCTGCTGTACCTCTGCCGTCGGACGCGACGCGGTCGATGACTTACTCGTCGAACTTGCCTGGCACCCTCCACACAGGAGAATGCCAAACACGATCGCGAGGCCGAGATGCATTCCGCTCAGTGGGGTGTTTCGACCGCGGTGCTGCTCCTCCATGGCTCAGTAGTTCTTGTTCTGCCAGTAGGTCGCTGAGCAACCCACTCCCTCGCGGCACATGCGGATCCACCCGATGTTGTCAGCGTCGAAGTACGAGTAGAGCTTCCACGAGGATGTGCTGCACTGGCTTGGGCTGGTGCCGAAGTTGCCAGCTGCGAGCGGGGGATACCCAATGCTGACGTTGAATGCGGTCCAGATGCACCCACCGCCCGGCTGGTCAAGCAGGTTTCCCTTGTAGTCGTTCATGTTGTCGCACGTTCCTGAGTTCCAGGTCTCGGTGCCGCCGTTGTGGTTGATCGTGTACCCGGTGTTCACGTCGCTACACGCGGCGGAGGCTGGTTGCTGGCTACCGGGGCCAACTGCTACGAAGCCGACGGTGAGCGCAACGAAGGCGAGGAGCATCGCCATCTGCCTTGCGCGAAGTCGGCGTTCCCGTCCGGTGAGCGGTCGCCCTTTGGTCAACACCGTGGAGGCTTGAGGAATTGTCACGACTGTCTCCAATCTGCTGGTGGCCAGCCATCTGTGACGGCCCCGCAATAGCAGTGTCCGGCTACTCGAGGTTGTTCCGGGTTCTGTTGAAGTGAGGTGGTGATCCCTCCCCGAACCTGCGCGACGAGGCGATCCGCGGCACCGCTACCGGAGACGGGGTTTCGGGGCGAAACCCCGTCTCCGCAGGGGCTTCTGAGGGTGCGTTCTGCGTGGAACCGGTGTCCGGTTCTGCGAGACACGCAGTGAGTGAGCACCAGATCGGCCACGGTCAGCCGATTCCTGGGGCATGACACGCTCCTCACCCCACCTCGACAAGTACCGGACCGAACTCTTCTCCGCAATCGACAAGGGGGGACGACTCGCTATCGGACGCGCTGAGCGGCGGCTCGGCACATGCTTCGACCATGCGTACGCCTTCGCAACACCGTCCCGCCTCGTGGTTCGTTTCAGCGACGACCCGACACCACCACCCGGCTGGGTCCGAGTCCCGGTCGTCCGAAAGCCGGGGCGCTCTCCCGAGCTTCGCTTCACCCGACGAGTGATGAAGCCTCTGCTTCGGCGCGCAGGACTGGTGTACCCGGTGCATGTCCGGGTCACTGCCAGCGTCGAGGCCAGCCAGATCATCGTGAAGGCAGCCCGATGACGCGCGCCCAGATCCAAGTGCACCGCCGCAACGCCCGCGTGCTCGCGGCCGGCCTCCACCCAGACCTCCGGACCATGGTGTACATGGACCGGTTCGCACGCCGTGGCGCTCGACCACCGTCGGGGCTGACGGCCGCTGAACGCACGCGGTTCTCCTCGGTCCGCAACGCCCTCGACATGGCCGACGGGTTCGGTCGGGTGCCTGGCAACCACAGCCTGCTGCAGCCGGACTCGTATCGGGTGGCCTCACAGCATCCCGACCAACCGCCCGTCGCTGTGGTGGAGCAAGCGGTCCGCCTTCTCCACGAGTTGGTGCCGTGCCCCGATGACCCCGTCGAGCGCGCGTTAGTGGTGGCCCAGCTCGAACCGGCGTCAGAGATGGAGGAGGCCTTGTGGCCGCTCGTCCGGTCCGCAGCGGCGTTGTTGGCCGGCCAGGTGGTGCAGCCCACCGCCGTTGTCCCATCACCGATGCTTCTGGCGGCCGACGAGGCGTACGGAAAGCTGCTCGACACGCTTCTGACGCAGACTCACCCCCTGGCCGTGGCGGCGACCCTGCACACGTGGGTCGGGGTTCCTGACCGCCGGCGGTTCGAACTGACCGTCCGAATGTTCGACACATGCTTCCGCTGGTACCTCATGCAAGCCGACGCGTGGACGGCCACTCCGAGCATCTGGCAGGGCCTGTACATCGACACGACTGCGCTCAGCGGGTGCGAAGTCGATGCCTACCGGTTGATGGACGGTCTCGCTAGTGGTCCCGTGGCCGAGGCGCATGAGGGCTGGCGACGCCACGTGCAGCCACTCACGTGGGTGAATGCGTCGTTGCGACGGCTTGCTCGGCTCGGCGCGGAGGTTGGTGACCTCCTCGTATTGCCCACCGAACCGCGTCCGGAACTGGCCCGTCTACGTCCGGCCAGCGACCTGTTCTCCACCGAGAACATTCTCCGGTTGATCCAGCTCGGGCTCGAGGTGCTCGAGGATCCGGTCGAGATCTGGGCATGGCAGAACCTGTGGTCGAGAGGATGCCGACCACAGGCGTGCCTGCCTCAGCCGGACGAGCTGATCCCGTTCGGCGAGACCCAGTGGCGGGTGATGGTTCCGCGTGATTTCTCGAAGACGGGCATGATCGTGGACTACGTGTCGACACCACTCGCAGTGGTGTCGGGCTGGTCCCCCGATGCATGCCCATCGTTCACGCGGGCCCTGTCGGCGCGTGCGGGGCATGTCCCGACACTGGTTGCCGAGAACGCGTGCCGACGGGTGCGGCGGCACTGGCAGCAACTGCAGGCATCCGGAGCCGACCTACCGGACATCCCCGATCGGCTCGCCTACATGACCCGCAAGATCCTTGCGCTGTGGATGGCGCAGCGTGTCGACACCGCCGTACTCACTCGCTGGCTGTCGCACGCCTCAGCGGAGACGAACCAGCCGTACGCACAGCCCACGCTCCCGAGGCTTCTCGACGTCCGGGACGCTCAACGGGAGGAACGACCGTGACCGGCAGGGTAATCATCAAGAGCACCAAGCGTGGCGCAACGAGTCTCGACGTTGCTCCTCCTCCGGTTCGCCAAGCGATCACCGCAGTGCTGCGGCAGCACCGCGCTCTTGGACTGTGGATCCTGTGTGGCGAGTGCGGCGTCGATGGTGTCGCAGCGATGGCCGGCCGACTCGACCACGAGGGTGATGCCACGATCTACCGGCACGGTGCCCGCACATGGGTGGTCGCGTCCGATGACGTGGCAATCATCGAGGAGTGGCAGGACCAGCGTCGAGCACTGATCGACTACGGGACGGACTCGGCGTCTCGCGGGCTCAGCGACTGGCTCCGCGGGCCTGTCAGCACTGCAGTGCGACGACGGTTGAAGCCCGCCGCCTACCGACGGCACGTGTGCGTAGGGGTCGAGTTGTTGAACGCCATCGCCCGTGAGCGCCTCGTGGCGCTCGCAGACGGCGATGAGCATCTGCTGTGGGAACTGACGTCGAGGGTGGGTGTCCCAGCCGATCGGATCGAGCCGCATTCCACCGATCGCGTCCATCGCCTCATCGATGAGGCGACAGCCGAGTTCCTCCACCCCAGGGTCGAGCCATGACCCAGTACCCCACCTGCTCCCATCCCATCTGCGCCGTCACCTACTGGCCCGGTGCAGCGCTCGATGACCTCATCGAGGACGCGCATTCAGTCGGTGTCGCCGTCACTGAGACGATGCGGCGTCGCTTCGCCACGAGCTTGGACCGCGTCGTCTACGGCCGCGGGTTGGTCGCTCAGGTCTCGCACACCCCTGCGTGGGATGCAGCCGATGATCCAACCCTGGATTCGGTCGCCAAGTCGATGGCGCGAACCCTTTCCGAGCATGGTGTCCACAGCGACAATCCTCGAGCGGCCCTCGAGGCTCTCCGCCGTGGACGACTGCGCCTCCGTGCAGCGATCACGAACGAGTTGATCGGCAAGGTCGAGCGTTCTTGTGGGGGCGACTCCCTACCGCGGTTGGGTCAGCGTCTGCTCGTTGCCGGAGTCACCCGGTTGGTGCTGTTCGAACCCGAACACGTCCATGCCGAAGCGACCTTCTGGCGCCAATGCGTCAACGACGGCGTGAAGATCGTCTACGCCGTCGACCCTGGACTGGAGAACGTGGAACGAACAATCGTCAACCTCGACCGGCACCCGCACCCTGGTCGCCTCTCCATCGCGGCGTCGATTCGCGAAGTGTTGGCTGCCTCGCCGGTCCGCAGCGACGGCCCACCCCCTGGTGACTGCACCGCGGAGGGGGTGGTATCACTGCATCGAGTGGACGGCTGCGACAGTGACGATCTCGGTTGGATCACAGCGAGCGCCTTGGTCTCGGCCGGTGTCGCGGGGCGCGCCCGAGATCGGGCCCCGGTCAGCCTGTCGGCCTCGCTCGACCGTCAGGGCGTGTTGGTCGTGGTGCCGAGGGTCGATCAGGTGAGTGCGATGGTCCGTGACCTCGAACGCCATCTCGGCGAGGGCGTGGTCCGTCTACGTGCTGGCGACGACGACGTCACAGCTGAGAGGTGCCGGACTCTGCTCACGGCGGTGCTGACGGACGACTACCAGCCCTTCGCAGCGGCACTACATGACAGGGTGCATGCGGTCGCTTCTCATCTGCTTCCGTCACTCGAGGACGTGACGTCGCGAGTGGGTGGGGCGACGCTGCAGGGGTGGTTGGTCGCCGTCGCTGACGGGTTACGCCCGAACCGTGGGCTGAAGCCGTTCGCCCAGAGCCTCGCCGCTGTAGCGGCCGCAACAGATGGCACGCCGATGCAGCTGATCACGGCCCTCGCCGGGCTGGTGGGCCTCGAGGCGTACGGTCAGTCGAGACGCACTGCGAACGGCGCCCGACGCTTCACACCGACCGTGGAGCGAGCACGCAGTGCAGCCACGCTCGACGAGGCGCTCAACGTGCTCTGTCGCGACGGCTGGTTGCCGTGTCGTCGGGTCGAGTACGTCGAGTGCCAACCGCGCATCGTGGTCGCGGCAGCGAACCAAGTTGGTGAAGCCACCGCGGAGGTGGTGCTCATCGTGCGGCCGGCATTGCAGGGATTCACCGGTTCAGGGCCGCGAGGAGCGGGCGACGAGACCGCACAGCGGGTCCTCTACGGCTGCCTCGCCGCCGCTCGAGAACAGATCCACGTGATCCATCGAGGCGCCAACGACCTCATGCCATGGGCAGAGGGACGAGCGGGTGTCTCGGTGTACCGCCATGATCTCAGCGGCTTGCGCCCGGCTCGGGGTTCATGACTCGTTGGCCGGTGGCGTCACCTCGCTGCCCGTGGTGACGTTCCCGCAACCGTCGGCCGCCAACTGGATGCCGCAGACGAACGTAGCGGCCTTGGCCACCGCTCGGGGGTCCAGTGCAGTGATTGCGGCGCGCAGTTGACCGTGTGCCCTGTCACGCATCCGGCTGAGTCGTGCGTCTGTACGGCGGTTGCATAGGCCCTCGTCGCCCAGGGCGAGGCGCCGAGCAACGGCTTCCATGTCCTCGAACCAGGGTGCCAGGTAGATCTGCACCAGGCAGATGAAGGTCGCTTCGTCGGTGAATCCATCCGCGAGTAACACCTCACACGCCTTGATGATGTGCTCCTCAGCTGCTCGGAAGTCGGTCATGTCGGTCATGCACCAGCATGGGTGAGCTAGCTGGGCGCAGTTGGGACCGCCAAAGTGCATCGGCTCATGTCAGCGGACGATCACTCGGTCGCCAGCCATCGACACCATGCGCACGGCGAGGTTCAGGGGGGACGTGCGGGCGTGGTTCCGTTCAGATGCCTCGGCTGGTCGCACACCGGACCTGAGCCAGCGCGACCTGTCGCCGTCGTCTCCTACTGTTTGGGGCGTGGATGAGCCGAGCAGCCTGACCCATGTGCTTGTCGCCGACGTATCGGCTGCGGTCGCCCGCTACGAGGCCATGCCATCGCAGGCGTCGCTTCGTCGGGATGTCGTCCGAACCATTTCAGCAGCGATGGAAGGACTCCACTGGCAACTGAAGGTGGACCTGCTCGCGTTGGATGATCAACGACACGCGCTCCTGGCGGGTGAACGTGCCCTTCTCGCGGAGGAGACATACGTCCTGTCCGACAACGGCAAAGTGCGGACATCGGCACGTCGGACCCCGCTCCCCGCTGCCATCAGACTCGTTGTTCGCCTGGTCGAACGACAACGACCCGGTTACTCAGTTGACTTCACCCACCCTGGGTGGAACTGCCTGCAGCGGTCTGTGGTGGTCCGACATCGTGTTGTACACCCCAAGTCTCTGGAAGACCTTCAGGTTGCAGATGCTGAGATCGAGGAGGCGGTGCGCGCCTTCTACTGGCTATTGGCGCTGGTCATCGAGGTCCTTCGTGAGTTGACCAACGAATGGAGCCTGCTTCGGTCGCAGGCCATTGGCGCGGCGACGGACACGGCGTCCGGGAACTAGTTCCGGGACACGCAACGTGTGCCCCGTCCGCCACCGGCGCTTCTGGGAAGTGCCTATTCCATGCGGGACGAGACCCGCGTTGGCTAGGTCGCCTGCTCCACAGCGGCATCGTCGACCCATCGAGCGATGACACTCAGTACAGCGAGGTACTCGAGGGCCACGTGCTCGTCGATGTCAGTTGGATCCTGATGGTTGAACGGATTTCGAACTCCGGCGAAGATGCCCTCGGCCAAGGCCATCGCGCCGCGCTGTACAGATTTGTATGTATCGCTCCCGTCGGCCTGCATACGACGTAAGCGGGGTCGCCCGGGTTGCGGCGGATCAAGGCTGAACCCCTCCTGGAAGAGTTTGGTTTCACTCACGTCTCGGCGCCCAAGTTTGTTCTGCGTCTCGGCGTTGACCTTCTTGGCTGCGTCCTCAACCGCAGATCGGAAGTGGCCCGACCGCCACAAGGAGCTGGCCCCATCCCAGACCCATGGATGAAGGCTCGCAGCCGAGATCTCTGGTGCGTCATCGCCGAGATTCCGACGGATCTCGTCCGCGCGCACGAGAGCCTCACGGGCTCGGATGGATGCCTCCCGATGCAAGGCCCATTTCTTCCGGTTGTTGTCGACTTCAAGGTTCCGCCAGCGCGGAACCGACCGGTCGAGAATCAGTTCCACCACGTGAGCGCGCCGAACCACATCCTCCTCCGGCTCTGCAGTCCGGTAAGCGTGGAATCCAACCGAACCCGGCGGCGATGGGATGTAGGTGAGTTCCGTAGCTCGGACGAAGTCGTCAAGCTGCGCGATCGCCCATTCGTTGTTGACCCCGTTCAATCAACCACCCCTCTGTCAGTCGACGTAGACGTTCTGCCCAATATTGGCGCAGCGCAGCACGAAGGTTCCACGGACACCTCGAGTTCGAGCTTGCCTTCGCATCGAGCGATGCCGGTCCTCTACGCATTCGCCCGGACGGACCCGTCACCATCCAACGCCCAGGAGTTGCTCTCTATGTTCCTCAACTGCGCCCACACGCCATACGGGGACGCCATACGAACACTGATTGAGCGCGGTCTAGCAGGCTCCTAGGCGGCTCGGAACAACGCACCGCCGACTGCAGGGCGCTGCTAGGGGCGTGACCAGGTGGCGCTGCGGCCGACGCCGTCGTTGGTGACATGGCCGCTCTCTTTCAGTTCGGCGAGGACGAGCCGGATCGTCTGGTCGCTTACGCCTGGGACGGCGCGTCGGATGTCGGAGATCGAGAATATGGGTGGCGCGTGCAGCAGGATGAAGTCACGGATCCGGTCCTGCTTCGTTCCCGAGTTCGTGCTCGCCGCGATCCGGGCCGAGAACCGGTCGTAGGCACCAGCGAGGCGTTCGAGGAAGTAGCCGGCCCACGGCCACAGCGAATGCTGGGCGTCGTCGAACCAGCCGTCGGTCGACTGCCGAAGCGCCTCGTAGTAGCCGTCCTTGGTTTCGTAGATCAGCTGTTCGAGGCTGACGTACCGTCCCACGCCATATCCGCAGCGTTGCAGGAGGAACGTGGTGAGCAGCCGGGCGACGCGACCGTTGCCGTCACCGAACGGATGGATGCAGAGCAGGTCGAGGGAGCAGGCGGCGATGACGAGCAACGGGTGATGGACGCCGGCGGTGAGCGCGGCGTTGGTCCGCTCGACCAGCTCAGCCATGTAGAACTCGGTGTCGCGAACCGCGACCGGCTGGAACCGGACCGTCGTCGTTCCGTCGGCGTGCCGGTCGATGACGAGGTTGTCTTCGAGTTTGAACCGTCCGCCGTCATCATCGGTGAAGCTGAACAGGAGGCGGTGCAGGTGCATGAGCAGCCCCACGCTCAACGGGCCGTGGTCGGTGCCGTTGTTGAGGTAGTCGAGCGCGGCGCTGTATCCGGCGAACTCGGCTTCGCTTCGGTTGCGGAACCTTGGTGGTGCAGCGGTGGCGAGGGCAGGCGCGCGACCTTCGGCGACAATCACCCCTTCGATCGCGGAGGACGCGGTGATCGACTCGATCCTGGCCTGTTCGCGAAGGGCATCGAGGAGCTGGGGGAGTTGGTCGACGTGGCGCGCCTCTCCTCCGGCGGCGAGGTCGATCCTGCGGAGGGCGGCAACGATGCTGCCCGGGACCGGGTCGAGGGTGTCGGCACGTTGGAAACTACGCATAGGAACCACATAAACCTACCAATACAAGACCGTCTTGGGTGGTTTAGTGGGTTTGCATGGCGGTCAGGATCCTCGATTTCTCACGACGGCCGCGCCGCGGTGGGTCGACGTCCGCCCGACGTGGCCCCAGCATGTGACGCGCGTCCAGAGCGGCGTGTCGGGGACGTGCCCCGTCATGACGGTCCCGGGCGGCTCCTCAGGCGCACCGCACGGTCAAGTTCCTCGAGGCCGCGAGCGTCGTAGCTGCGCAGCGTGGTGGAGACGTCAGCATGCCCTGCCATGCGTTGGGCGAGTCCGACGTCCGCGGCGCGCAACATGCTCGACACGGCATAACGCCGCGGCCCGTGACACGTCAACGGTTCGAGGTCGGCGGCGGTGGCGAGCCGCGAGACGATCTCGTTGAGGGCGTGACCCGACAGTGGGCCTCCGCGTCGTTCCCATCGGTCGATGCCGACATTCAATCAGCCGCATCCAGCACGACGATGCTCGATGGGAACAAGCGCGGCGCCGCAGCCGCGTACCCGCGCAGCGCTCGCCTGTCGCGGAGATCACCGACCTGGTCGCAATCGTCGGCCTCAGCACCCGCCCGCCGAGACCCGTCCAATCGTTCGCGCAAGCGCAACCAGCAAGGAGCGCAACGTTCCCCATTTCCGTCGTCCGCCTGCTACCGGTACACGGGGGTGCCTGCCCGAATCCTCATGATCGCTCAGGGTTCGTTGGTGGAACACCTGAGGTGGCGAGCGACACCTTCACCGTTGAGGAGGTAGGTCAGCTGGTGAGGAAGTGGTCCCCCCCCCGAAAAAGAGCGGCGGCCACGGGTGTCGCGACGTTCGCGTCGGTTCCTGCGGCGGATGTTTGCCCGGTGTTCGGCGCTGCCGTGACTGACGAGTCAGTGATGGCTTCCTGGTCAGGCGACGAGCGACGCCGGCTCGACCTCGAACATGTCGCGGTGGTGTTCGAGCGCGCCTCTGGCTTGGTGAGTGTGTTCGGCCCGTTCGTCGGGCCGGTGGATGCCTCGGTGTTCGCGGACCGGTACGCGCTCGAGATCGCCGAGGTGGCCGTGGGCGGAATGAGTGTCGTCGTGGCGCCACTCGACCCGGGCGAGTAAGAACCGCTTCACGGAGCTGTTGGTCCCCTGTCTGTTGGGAGGGAACACTCTGACCTTGGGACGACACCTTCTGATCAGATGCGGTGAGTGGTGCGGGAGTACGAGGTGATGTGACCGACGAGCAGCGTGACGACCGCGATGGGTTCCGGCGATTCGTTGGCGCGCACGAGCGGATGGTGCGTGCTGTGTTGTCGCGCTCTGAGGGCAACTCGTGGGATGTCGAAGAGATGTGCGCTGACGTGTTCGTGTTGGCCTACGAACGCTTCGATGAGCTGTCCGAGCTCGATGTCGTGCAGCAGCGGGTGTGGTTGGCGCGCACGGCCGGCTTCCTCGTGGCGAATCATGGGAGGCGTGCGGCGACTCGTCGTCGGACGGCGGATCGGCTGCGAGCGCTGCCGGTTGTTGACGAGGTGGTGTCGGCGGAGGACGCAGTTGTGTCGCATGGTGAGGAAGCGGTGGGAATGGCGTTGTCGAAACTGAATGCTGCGCAACGTCAGGTGCTGGTGCTGCGAGCAATCGGGCATGACGGGCCGTCGATCGGTCGGTTGTTGGGCATCACGGCCGGAACAGCGCGTAAGCGGTTGATGGTGGCCAGAGCTGCGTTCATGGCCGCCTACGCGCAGCTGAACGCCGCCGACGGCACCGAGACGACCAGCGAATCCCACGAGGGGAGGGTGTTGTGAGTGACGTCGATGACGTGAACGGCAACGACGTGGATCCGATCTCGTCGTGGATCTTCCAGCATCCGGAGGTGTGGGATGACGCGGTGGCGCCGCTCGACGACGATCGAATCGATGCCCTCGTCGACCGGGTGATCGGTCGCGCCCAAGCACAACAGCGGCGGTACGGTGCGCAGCGGCGGCGCAAGGTCATCGCTGTCGGTGCTGTCACCGGCATGCTGGTTGTCGGTGGCGCAGTCGGCGCCGCCGCATTGCTGCGGGGTCAGCCGTCACAGCCGATTGCGGGAATCGCGTGCCAGGACGGGATCGGCGATGACGCGGTCGTGGTGGCGATCGACCCGACCGACGATCCGATCGGTGGTTGCGATGCGGCCTGGCGGGCCGGGCGGTTCAACGAGGACCGCGATCAGCCGACGGAACCGCCCACGTTCGTCGCGTGCATCGGTTCGGGTGGGGCGTTGCAGGTTCATCCGCTCGAGTTCGGCACGTGTGAAGAACTCGGCCTCGCCGCCGCCGACCCTGCGCTCGATGACGACAACCGGTCAGTGGTCGAGCTCAACGACCGGATCGTTGCCGAGGTGAACTCATCGATGCCGTGCCTGAGCGCCACGGATGCTGCTGCGATCGCTGAAAGGGTCCTCGACGATTCAGGTCTCAGCGGGTGGCGGGTGGCGATTCGCACGGACTCCGCTGCCGCGTCGTGCGCGAAGGCTGCGGTCGTGGCCGACCGGAAGGTCATCGAGGTCATCAAGTTCCCGTAACCCGGAGGTATGCCATGTTCCGCACCGCTCGCCTGCTCGCCGTGACAGCCGCCGCTGTCGTCGGGGTCGTGCCGGCCGCGCACGCCACCAACGCTGACGTCTCGGATGGACGCGCACCGGACGCGGTGATCGCTGCGTTCGACGGCGGCTGGATCGATCTGACGAAGGGGTGGGGCGAGGCGACCGCGTGCTCGAGCGATGGTGCGTCCACTGTCTGCTTCCGCACCGAAGCCGAGATGGATCAGACGTTGAACGCATCGCTGCGCGGTCCAGTGCCGTTGGCATCGTGTTCGTCGTCGCTGCGCCTGTACCGGTCGACCGGGTTTGCCGGTGGCGTGTTGAGCCTCACGACACAGAACACGTACATCAACCTGTCTGCGTACGGGTTCGACAATGACACGAGCAGTTACCGCGTCGGTGCGTGCGCGGCCTACTTCTATGACGGCGTCAACGGAAGCGGCAGCCTGTACCCCGGTTCAACGGGCGCCGGTGCGTCGGCGTCGTCAATGGTGTCGGGTTGGGACAACCGGATCAGCAGTGTCTACATCACGTGAACCGGCTGCGTTGATCAGCGGGTCCGACCCCGAGGAGACGGTCGACGCCGGCGTCGCGGGTGGTCGTGCTGTCGCGCTCGTCGGTCCGCTCGAGCGGCGTCCGGTCGATCCGGACGTCGACGCCGACGCCGAGGAACGCCTCGGGCGTCGTCGCCGATGGTGGTGGCTGCTCGCGTTGGCTGCGGTGGTCGCCGCGACTGCGGTGACGTGGGTGGTGGCAACCCGGGTGCAGTCACCAGAGCAGGCTGCGTCGAACGCTGCGCCACCGGAGGCGTCGTGGGTGACTGCAGTCGTCGAGCGGCGCGTGTTGACACAGACGTTGATCACCCGTGGTGATGTGACTCCGGAGGTGTCGGCGTCGCTGCGAGTACCGGTCTCGGTGGTCGGCGATCCGGTCATCACCAACCTCGCCGTGGCGGCGGGAGACGAGGTGATCGAGGGACAACGGGTCATCGAGGTGTCGGGTCGGCCGGTGTTCGTGCTGGTCGGCGATGTCCCGGTGTATCGCTCGTTGCGGCCCGGGATGACCGGTTCCGATGTCGCGCAACTGCAAGCGGCGCTGTCACGATTGGGATGTCCGATCACCGACCCGTCAGGGGTGTACGGGCCCGACACCAAGGCCTGTGTCGGCACGTTCTACGCAGATGCCGGCTACGAAGCGTTGCCCTCGTCGGAGACCGAATCCGCGGATCTCGCCGCCGCCAGCAACGCGGTCAGCGACGCGCAGGCCGCAGTCGACGCCGCCGACGCAGCCTGGCGCCGGGCTGCCGAAGGAGTGGACGGCTCGGCGTTGTTGGCGCTGCAGCTCGCCCTCGAATCGGCCCGCCGCAGCTACAACGATGCAGTTGTCGCCGCTGCCGACAGCGTCACGCAAGCAGAAGCCGAACTCGCCGCCGCGCAGACGGAACTGGACCGGGTGCGTGCCGACCCGACAGCAACCCCGGCTGAAAAATCCGCGGCGGAGCTCAAGGTCGGCCAACAGCAGAGCGCAGTCGACACCGCCCGACGCTCAGGCGCCAGTGCGGTCGCGAACGCCGCCGACGCGGTGAAGCTTGCCGAGGCGAGCCTTGCCGAGGCGACGAACCCCGACACCACCGCCGAGTACATCGCGCTCGGCCAAGCACTCGCCACCCGCAACACAGCAACGGCCGCACTCGAGGCACTGCAGGCCACCACAGGGCCGACCGTCGCGCAGGGCGAGATCGTGTTCATGCCCGCGCTACCCGCACGTGTCCGCACCACCGTCACCTCACTCGGATCACTCGACACCGCCAACGGCTCGACCGGTGGTGGGACTGGCGGTGGGATCGTCGAGCTGAGCGGCGGAGCGCTCGTGGTCTCGATGACGCTCCGGGCAGACGAGGTCGCGCTCGCCCGGGCCGGCATGCCCGTCGAGCTGCTCGACGAACAAACCAGCACCACCTACCCGGCCACGATTACCAACATCGCCGACAACGCCACCACCGGACCGGACGGAACAAGCGGCTACCAAGCCACCATCACCCCCGACACATCCCTCCCATCGGAGCTGACCGGCACCAACCTGCGCGTCACCATCGCCGCCGCCTCCAGCGACACCGAGATCCTGGTCGTGCCGATCACGGCGATCTCCTCAGCAGCCGACGGCACCACCACCATCGCCGTGCTGCCCCCCGGTTCACGCGACCCGATCCCGGTTCAGGTCACCACCGGAATCAGCGCTGACGGCTTCGTCGCGATCGAACCCGCCGACCCCGCCGATCTGCACGACGGCGACAAGGTCGTCGTCGGGCGATGACCGCCAACCTCGAGCCAACCCCCGCAACCGACCCCCACTCGGCAGGGGCGGCGATCGGAGTCGAGGGTGCTGTACGCGACGTGGTCGTCGTCGACGGGCTCACCAAGACCTTCCCCGGACCCCCATCGGTGACCGCGCTCCACCCGTGCCGGTTCACGATCCGTGCCGGGGAGTACGTCGCGATCACCGGCGCATCCGGTTCCGGCAAGACCACCCTGCTGTCGCTGCTCGGGCTGCTCGACACACCCACCGGCGGCAGCTATCTGCTCGACGGCGTCGACGTCGCCGACCTCGACGACACGACCCGCTCGGCGTTGCGGGCCCGGCGTATCGGGTTCGTGTTCCAAGCGTTCCACCTCGTCGGCTACCGGACCGTGATCGACAACATCGCCCTCGGACTGCTCTACCAAGGCACCCCCACACGAGAACGACGCGTCCGCGCCCGAGCAGCCGCCGACCAAGTCGGCCTCGGCCACCGACGCCACGCCCGCTGCTCCACCCTGTCCGGCGGCGAGAAACAACGCGTCGCGATCGCCCGCACCCTCGTACGGAACCCGTCGCTCGTGCTGTGCGACGAACCGACCGGCAACCTCGACACAGCCACGACCCGCCAGATCCTGAACCTGCTCGACCAGCTCCACCACACGGGCCTCACCATCGTCGTCATCACCCACGACCCCACCATCGCCGCAGCCGCCCAACGCCACCTCACCATCACCGACGGCCACCTCACCGAAATCCGCCGTGAGCATGCGACGACGCCCTGACCCCACCATCACGGCTCCATCGGTGTTCCGACGCCGAGATGCGCTCGCAGAAGCGTTCGCGGTCATTGCGCAGCGTCCCGTGCGAACCCTCCTCACCGCGCTCGGCACCATCCTCGGTGTCGGCGCGTTCGTCACCACCACCGGACTCGCCGAAACCGCCAGCGCCCAGGTGTCCTCCCGCTTCGACGCGTTACGCGCCACCGAAGTCCGCGTCCAAGACGCAGCCCCCGACGGCACCAACCCGTTCCCCGCAGACACCGACCAACGCCTCCAAGCACTCAACGGCGTCAACCACGCCGGCATCTCCTACACCGTCGCCGATCCCGGCACCATCCAACCCCGCACCCTCGCCACCCGACCGCTACGCACCACCACCCCGATCCCCGTCATCGCCGCCAGCCCCGGCGCCCTGCGCGCCGCGCTCCCCACCCTTGCGACCGGCCGCCTCTACGACGACTGGCACCAACAACGAGCCGAACACGTCGCCGTCATCGGACGCGTCGCCGCCGACCAGCTCGGCATCACCAGCATCGACCGCCAACCCGTCGTATTCCTCGACGACACCCCCTACGTCATCGCCGGCATCATCGACGACGTCGCCCGCAACCCCGACCTCCTCCTCGCCATCACCATCCCCACCACCACCGCCGACACCCAGTTCGCCGCCACCGACGCGGAACGCCAAGTCCTCATCGACACCGCCCCCGGAGCCGCCCAACTCATCGGCAGCCAAGCACCACTCGCACTACGACCACAACAACCCGACCGACTCCAAGCCCTCGTCCCGCCCGACCCCAACACGCTCCGCAACCAAGTCGAGAACGACGTCCAAACCCTGTTCTACGCCCTCGCCGGCCTCGCCCTACTCGTCGGCGCCATCGCCATCACCAACGCCACCCTCCTCAACGTCATCGAACGACGACCCGAAATCGGACTCCGCCGAGCCCTCGGCGCCACCCGCCACCACATCACACGACAAATCGCACTCGAAGCATCCCTCACCGGCACCATCGCCGGCACCGTCGGCGCCATCATCGGACTCATCGCCGTCGTCGCCGTCGCCATCACACGAACCTGGACCCCCACCATCGACCCCGCCGTCCTCCTCGCCGCACCCGCCATCGGCACCATCACCGGTGCCCTCGCCGGCATCACACCAGCCATCAAAGCCGCCCACACCCCACCCGCCGACACCCTCCGCGGATGACCGGTCACGCCGATTGGCCCCTGATTCGGGTCTCGGCGGCAGCAGCCGCGTCGCTGCGTCGAACGGACCGGCCGCAGGCCTCCGGAGCGGCCAGCAGAAGTTCGGTCCTGCTGCTCAGCCGCTGGCGGGGTGTCGACAGCGGATCTCCGCATTGGCATCAATGAACTCGCCCAGGGCCCGATTCCTCAGTCCGTGATCATCAGCGACGGGTACTTGTGGGCGTCACCGCTGCGCCGTGAGCACCACCGCGCTCAGGTGCCGAAGAGTTGCTGGTAGAGCGACGCGTCCAGTCGGGCGAGTGAATCCTTGGAGAGCTCGCGCTGCACCTCGAACATGCGCTCACCGCATTCGGCAGCAGCCGTGGCAACCCGCCGCTGCTCGTCCAAGAACGCCCCGATGGCTTCCGGATCGGCCGAGACAACGCTTGCGTACCGCTGGCCGTACTGCGCGACCAGATCGGCGAACGCATCGCCGTCCACCTCGAAACCTCGCGCCTCGACACATGCCTTCCATGCCTGCTGCTCCGCGATGAATCGCGAATCCTCGCTCACCCGAGCGGCGACCTCGCTCGCTATCTGCGCCATCGAATCGAGGTCGTACGTATCGATGACCTGTTCTTCCGCTTCGGCCAGGCACGACGACTCTGCATCAACCCACGCCGCCTGCTCCGAGGGGGACAGCGATGCCACCGTCCGTTCATTCGGGTTCACCCCCGGTGACTGAACCTCGAGTGTTCCCATCCCGAACCCGAACTGCCGTGCGTACTCGACATCGGTGAAGCGAAGCTCCGGAATGCCCTTCGGACTCAGCACGTCATCGGGTATCGCGGTGTAGCCGAACCCGCGATCGACCATGCACTCAGCCTTCGCTCGCTCCGTAGCGCTTGCTCGAGCCGCCTGGAGATCGTTGATCACCTGGCCATCAGCGATGCCCATCACCACCAACAGGTAATCCTGCGTGATGTCGACCGGGGTGGGGGTCTCCGCCGAGGACGAGCACGAACTCGCCACGAGCGCCACGAGGACCGGACGGAGCCAGCCCAACGGTCTCACCAGTTGATGCCTTCCTGATGACCCCACGCGTACGCCGCAGTCGCGTCCGACGGACAGGTCGACGACACGGTGCCAGAGTTGATGGACCCCGAATGACGCCACACGGACTCGAAGAAGGTGCCGTTCCACTGACACTTCACCGATGCAGCCATCCGACAGGTGCCCGGAGCGGTGTACACCGTGAGCCGGGTGCTTCGACTGAGCGTCTCGACGAGCTGAGTCCCGCAGTTCTGCGGTGTGTACGCAGAGGCGACACCTGGCGCAGCACCGACACTGAATCCCATCATCGACGCGGCTGCGACCATGATGCGCGCCGCCACATGGCGACGCCGTCGCAGACCCGTCATGCCGCCTTGCTCCGTTGTTGCTGCTTCGCTCATCGGTTACCTCCACGTGAAGGTCGCAATGAAGAGCGACCGGCATTCATAAGGTGTCCTCTGCACCGTCAAGTGTTCCGACACCTCGTGGGTGTTCGCAGTGAGATCGGGATTGACTCGAAGTCGGCGATCATCACTACGGGTTGTCGAGCGCAACCGTGGCTCTGTGCTGAAGGCCGTCAATTTCGGCTGCTATCTCGATGAGCTCGCCGGCACGTTCGTCTGTTTGTTCAAGCAGTGAGCCGACGCCGGTGTCGACCCGGCCAGGCGAACGGCGTGAGCGTTGCGCCCAACGCAGCGACGGACAACAGCAGTCGTCCTCGTCGTCGCGATCGCGCACGGGGTCGATGTCGTGTCATGTTGCAAGTGAATCGCCCTGGGTTGGTTGGAGGCTCTCGTACGCCTCGCGCGCTCTCGCCCGCAACGCCTCCCGACTGGCGAGGTCGCTTCGTGTCCGCCCCGTCATGCCGACGCTGGCGATGTGATCACGCTGACCATCACGATCACATCGATGGATCAGCTCACATCGTTTCATCACATCGCAGCATCGCACTGGCCATCCAAGCTGCCCACACCCCAACCATGACGAATCACCGTCCGCGGATGACGGAGTCGGGAGCGGCGCTCGCGCTGTGCGCGCCCGGGTGCCTGGTCAGGAGAGAGCCAGCGACGAGCGGATCTCGGCCAGATTTCGCAGGTAGTCATCCTTCAGCGACAGGTAATCATTGACCGTTTGCGCGTTCGCATCAAGCCATGCCTGGACGTCACCCGCCAGCCACCCCGAGGTGGTTTCGACGTACCGGGTCTCGAGCTGACAGGCGATGTCGGCTTGCCTCGTCGCGATCTCGGTCGGCGTGACGGACGGTTTCCCCGCGAACAAGCTGGCGGGCCGATCGGGTGCCTCGTAGTCGAAGCCCCGTTCCGACATGCACGCCGACCAGGCAGTATCGAGTTGTTGGACTCTGGTCGACGCGTCGAGTGCAATCGAGAGCTCCACCTGCGCGTTGCCGATCTGTTGATCGAGTTGCCAGAAGTCGCCGCCTTCGTTGTACACGCGATCGAACTGCTCGCCCCTGCAGCCGTCTCGAGACGAGCCGTCCGTGCCGAACAGCGCTTCCATGAACGCTGGATCGTGCTGCGCGCGTCGCTCGTTCGCTCCCATCGGATCCGGCTGTGCCGCCTCCGGCGGTAGGTGGTATCCGTACTGCTCCACCGCCGACGGCTCGATCGGTGTGCGGATCACAGAACGAGTCCCGGCCGTCGCATCGTACGAAACGACCTCCATCTCGAAGCCCTTCTCCCTCATGCACGTTGCCATCGCCGCCTGCCACGTCTCGTACAGACGACGCTCGTCGTCATCCGATAAGCGCAACTCATCCAGAGGCGACTTCACGGGGATCAACGCCCGCCACGCGTCGCCGCCAGGCGAGGTCGACCCGGCAGTGCCCTCCGGGTCGGGACCCGGCGTCGATACCGTCACCGAGCCGTCGGCAGACGTCTCGGCGGGTGGCGTGGCGGACCCGACGGGCGGTTGCACGTCCGCGGATCGGCCATCCCCTCGCCCGTCGGGGGAGCAGGCCGATGCCACTACGAGAAGAACCATCGCCGACGCGGCCGAGCGCCGGCACACCCGTGCCGACGCTCGGCGCCACCTCAGCATCCACGCATCCAGGTGATGTCTCATCGATGATCAGACGCAGGCCGACGTCACCCACTGCGACGACGACAGATCGACCGACGAGTTGTCGTACCAACCAGCCGACTCGCTTCTGTAAGTCCGAGGCATGCTCTGGTTGGCGTCGCGGTACCAGCACACCCCGGTGTACGTCGTCGACTCCGTCCGAACACGCACGCTGTTAATGCGATCCTCGATCGCAGTGCCGTTCTGATACGCGTACGGCGCGTAGCTGTTCACGGCCGTGTAACCACCGAACCCCCGGTAGTTCGTAGGACTCGTCGAATTCTGTTCACCGACGCACTAGTCGACGAGGTTCACACACGACTGGTTTCCAGTCGCTGACGCAGTAGACGTCACCAGAGCAACGGCCGGCACCGAACCCAAGAAGACCGCACAAACCAGGGCAATTTGACGTCTCATGACTTCCTCCGTCCAGATGGGCAAGAAGTCCTTGCCCTCTCGCTTTGAGGTGTCGT
>NBNI01000005.1 GCA_004379135.1 Acidimicrobiales bacterium mtb01 | reverse complement strand
CATTCGTCGAATACTCCACGTCATAATCCGTGATCGCCGAACCACCAGTGCTGCCCGGCGCACCGAAACTCACCCGCACCGTCTGCGACGCCTGACGCGCCACCGACGTCACACTCGGCGCACCCGGTGTGGTGAACGGGGTGCCACCCGACGACACCGACGACCACGAACCATCGCCCGCAGCATTCGTCGCCCTCACACGGAAGTAATACGTCGTCCCATTCGTCAACCCCGTCACATCGATCGGACCCGACGTCGTCGTACCACCCTCGAAAAACGTCCCCGACCCCGCCGAGAACGACCCATTCGTCGAATACTCCACGTCATAATCCGTGATCGCCGAACCACCATTGCTGCCCGGCGCACCGAAACTCACCCGCACCGTCTGCGACGCCTGACGCGCCACCGACGTCACACTCGGCGCACCCGGTGTGGTGAACGGGGTGCCACCCGACGACACCGACGACCAATCACCATTCCCCGCGGCATTCGTCGCCCTCACACGGAAGTAATACGTCGTCCCATTCGTCAACCCCGTCACATCGATCGGACCCGACGTCGTCGTACCACCCTCGAAAAACGTCCCCGACCCCGCCGTGAACGACCCATTCGTCGAATACTCCACGTCGTAATCCGTGATCGCCGAACCACCATTGCTACCCGGCGCACCGAAACTCACCCGCACCGTCTGCGAATCCTGACGCGCCACCGACGTCACACTCGGCGCACCCGGTGTCGTCCGCGGCGTCACCGACGCCGACGCCGACGACGCCGCTCCGGTCCCCGCCGCATTGACCGCCGCCACCTTGAACGTGTACGCCGTCCCATTCGACAAACCAGTCACCGTGCACGACGTCGACGTCGACGAACCCGCCGACGTACACGTCCCCGCACCAGCCGATGTATACGAACCACCCGACGACACCGTCACCGCATAACCGGTGATGGACAGACCTCCGTCGCTTTCCGGCGCCGTCCAAGACACCGTCACCGAAGAGTTTCCCGCAACCCCCGACACACCGGTGGGCGCACCGGGTGTGGTTCCGATGGTGACCTCCGAGGATGCCGTCGACCGACTGCTCGTGAGATTGGCGCCGTTGGTCGCGGTGACCACGAAGGTGTACTTCGACCCGTCATTGAGGCCCGTCACGTCGGCCGATGTCTTCGTCGGATCGTTCACCGCCGTCGAGATTTCGGCGCCGCCACCCGACGGAATCGCGATCACGGTGAAGCCCGTGAGGCTCGATCCGCCCGTTCCGCTCGTCGTCAGGTCGGGGGTCCACGCGACGGTGGCCTTACCGCTGCTCACGCCCACCGTTGCCGAGACGCCAGTCGGGGCCACGGGCTTGCCCACGTAGGTGGTCGATCCCGACGGATCGGAGGCGGTGCTACCCGCCGCGTTGTAAGCCGTCACGGTGACCGTGTACTGAGTGCCCACTGTCAGGCCGGTGATCGACGTGGATGTCACGTCGCCCGCAACCTCCTTGGTCGTGAAACCCACCGCGGTGGGGGTGACCGAGACCTCGTACTTGGTGATCGCGCTGCCATTCGTGGCCGAGGCCACCCAGGTGACATCGAACGTGTCGTCTCCCTGGGTCGCCACGACACTGCCCGGCTTGCCAGGTGTGGTGTACGGAGCGATCGCCGACGATGCCGACGAGTCGACGTTCGTCGCGCTGTATACCGACCGCACGATGAAGGTGTACGACGTGCCGTTGGTCAGCCCATCGATAGAAACTTGAGTCGCAGCTGCAGGGACACTCTTCGCGAGGGTTCCCTGGTTGGTGCCAGCGATCTGCGGGATCACCTGGAATCCGAGCAGCCCGGTCGGGGTTGACGGCGCCGTCCAGTTGACCGTGATCGTCTCCGATCCAGCCACCGACACCGACGAAATGTTCGCCTTCTGGCTGTCACTCGCACGAACGACTCCGTACGAGGGCACGAGCACCGTCAGCGCGGTGACCACGAAGGCGACCACGACCGATGACAAGCGACGAATGGACATCACTGACTCCCCCTCTGACTGACTTGATGACACGGACACGACGATGGAGGCGACCGCGACTAGATGTCCAGACTCACGGCGAAGGTCTCGGCCACCAGCCCGGACGCCGGAACCACAACAGATCCCCCGCCGCGGTAGGTGGACTCGCCCACCAGGTAGACGACGCTCACGTTGTATGTACCGTCAGGCACGTTCGCGCTGAACGACCCGAGGGAGTTGGTCACGAAGGTGTACGAGGTTCCCGCGAGATCCCCTTGACCTTCGAGAATCACGAACGCGCCCTTGGCCGGCGAGCCTTCACGAGTGACGGAGATCGACACGTTCGGCTCCACGTGCGCAAGATCGACGAGGAGTGACGGGCACGCAACGTTGCAGCCCAGCATGTCCTGGGGGCCTTCATAAGTAGGGTCTTTCGAGTAGTAGGCCGAATCGACATCACCCGAACCGTCGACAACGACCGTCACCTTGATGGGCAACACCGAGGCCAACCCGTAGTTCGGGTGGAACCACACCTCGTAGGTGTCGTTCGGTTCGAGATACAGCGCGAACTCGCCGTTCTGGTTCGACGATGTGCCGTTCAGCCAATTGCCGGATGCATCCCGAACTTCGATCCAACTCCAGGGGTTCGCCTGTCCGGCTTCGAAGTCGATCCAGACCTTGCCCGAGAAGTTGGCTTCCGGGAAGCCATGCGACGCGTCGAGCCCGGTTGGCTCGCCTCCCTCGCTCGAGATGCTGAACTCGTCGTAGAAGCGCGGCAGCGAACTGTCGTACCACGGCGGGTTGATCACCAAGCGGTAGTCACCCGGATCGTTGATTCGCAGTTTCACGACGCCATTCACGTTCGAGTTTCCGTTGGCATCGACCCACTGCCACCACGACCAACCCGGCTGGCCGCCTTCCCCGTCGGGGTCGAACGTGACCCTCTTCTCCACCGACACCCAGGCGTCGCGTAGCGGCGTGCCCGACTTGGTCACGACGATCGAGACATTCGCCGACGGGAACTCGAGCGTCGGGTCGCTGGTGGACGAACCATCGTTCGCCACGCTGAACTCGCTCGTGAATCGAACCAGTCCGGTGGTGTCGTTCCACGGTGGCTGGACGACCAGTCGATAGTCGTTGGACGCTCCCAGCGCCGAGTCGTACGGAACGTTGAGCGAGAACTCACCACTCACATTGGTGTTGGTTCCGTTACCGGTCCACTCCCACCACGTCCAGGGAGATTGAGGCCCGGCCCCGTCGGGGTCGAACGTCTTCTTGCGCTCCACCGACACCCAAACATTGGCCACGACGCACGTGTTCACGTCCGGGGACGGATCGGCATCCGTGCATGCCGGTAGAAGCGTGACGCCCGTGACGTTCGGCAGCGACAACACAATGTCGGCTTCGAGCGTCGAAGTATCGGAACCGCCACACTGCTCGGGGTCATCGACGTTGATCGCACAGACCTTTGTCGCACCCGCCTCGACCACCACGTAGATCGACTTGGCGCTGTACGAGGTGTCACCCCACGACGGACGGGCCGTGATCCGATACACGCCGTCCGACTCGAGGTTGAGCGAGTAGGCGCCGTTGGCACCCGTCTGGGACCAGTTGTCGGTCCACTGCCACCACGTCCAACTGTTGTCGGTATCAGGATTGGAATCGGGGTCGAATGTGTACTTCTTCTCCACGTTGATGTTGCTGTTCGACACCACGCAGGAGTCCGCATCGGGAGATGGGTCGGAGTCGGCGCATGGCGGTTTCGGCTTGGACACCACACCACTCACATTGCCGGTGGTCAGTACGTACGGCTCTCTGGCCGAATTCGAAGAAGTGTCGGAACTTACCAGGCTCGTGCACGACGTCCCATCGAATGACGTCTTCGCCGAGTCCTCCGGGGTCTGGTCCTTGCACAGTGCGAAGTCATTCGAACCATTGAACTTGCCCAACCAGTAGTACTTCTTCAGCTTCGTCAGACCGAGCGAGTTGTTCCAGGGCGACGGCGTGATCTCCACCAGCACTTTCGTGATCGTGCCGGTCGACAGTTCGAGGCGCATCGAGAAGTTGCCGTTCTGGATGTTCGTGTTGCTCAGCCACTGATTCGGGCCGTTGGTCGCCGTCGCCACATTCACCCAGGCGTCGGTCACCGGGCTCCCACCCAGGGAAAGCGCAGTCACACGTCCGGCGATGTTCGCGCCGGCCAAGGCGATCGTCAACGTCGCGGCGTCACATGAGGACGGATCCACGGGCACAGGGGCACCACTTACGAGACCCGTCGTGCACCACGTCAGATCGTCGTTGACCTGCACGTACTCGACGGTCTTGGCGTAGCCGCTACTCGACGAAGTGGGTTGAGCGTTGATGCGGTAGACCCCCGCTGTGAGAAGGAAACTGAAATCACCCGTTCCCTGTCGCGTGTTGGCCCACTGGTTCTGCCATTCGAAGTTACTCCAGGAGGGATTCCACTTCTCGGCCGACATCCAGGCCATCGCCGGCGAACCACCGGCGGTGACGGTTCCCTTCACGTTCGGACCGTCCAGGGTGATACTGAAGTCGCTGTCGAATGAAGCCGCACACGTCGAAGCGGAGGATGACCGGGACACGAAACACGCCCCGTCGGCCTCGACCACCAGCCGCCGCGTGGTCCTGACCACGTTCTCGCCGAGGTCACCCCACGGCGGATCGACCGACAGTTCGTACCGACCGGGCGCGAGGTTCACCGCGAACTTGCCGTTCTGCCCGGCGTTCAACCACGAGAACCACTGGTAGTAGTTCGTCGTCGCGTCGAAGCGCTGGATCTGCAGACCATGCCACGGAATCGGGGTCACGCCGGAATAGATGGTCCCTCGGATGTTCGGCTCGCCGAACGCGAGGTCGAGTGAGGCTCCGGGAGATACGAGCGTCCACTGGCCTTCACCACCGATCGGGTTGTACGTCTCGCCCGCAATCGTCTTGGTGACCACACCAGAGTTGTCGACGGAGACGATCCGGCGGGCCGCGGTGTACTCACCGGCATCGTTGCCCTGCGGCCAGCCGGTGATACGCCAGATCCCCGGAGACAGATTGACCCGGAAATTGCCCTGCGAATCCGAGTTGGCCCATTGCGGAACCCAGTTGAAACGGGCGCTTTGTCCGGCACCTTGCCATTGCTCGATCTGGATGTTCACGAATGGGCGGGCCGAACCACCGGCCAGGACCTGTCCGGTCACATTCGGAGTTCGCAACCTGACGACCAAGGATTCAGGCGGAGTTCCGCCGTCGACCTCGGTGATGTTGCCGGCGGCATCCACGACGATTTCGAGGGAACCATCGGTGTAGCCCTCGGTGTTGTTGAAGGGAGGATTCGCACGGAGCCGGTACTTGCCCTCCGTGAGTCGCAGAGCGAATTGGCCCGTGTTGGTGGTCTGACTACCCGACACGCCGGTCCAGTACGAGCACGAATCGTTGTCGCAATCGGGTCCGCGCACCAACTTCTGCACGTCGATCCATGTGTTGCCAACCCCGCCGTTACTCGGCAAGGGTTCCTTGACTGCTCCGACCACGTTGGCCGTCTGCATCGTCAGAACGTAGCGATCGCCCGACTTGGTGACGGATCCGCTGCACACCGGGCCGCTACGTGAATCGGGCGACCAGGTGCACGGTTTCGACACGACCGCAGAGTCACCGACTCCTTCGACGTTGAGATAGAAACTCGTGGCCGCCAGACTCGTTCCGCTGGTCGAGCGGGGCATGACTCGAATCTCGTAGACACCTTCCAGACTCGGCGTCCAGCCGTACGCACCCACGTCGATGGGTGAGGGTTGGGCTGCGACCCAATCCCACCAATTCCCATTCCAACGATTGACGTTGAGCATCAAGGGAGTGTCCACGACCTCGCCTTGCGCCCGTACTTCGAACTGAACGGACCCGAGCGAGAGACGGAACTTCATGCGCCCGCCCGAATTGGAGATCGGGCCGCTGATCTTGGTGAACTCACCGTTCGCAAAACTGAACGAGCCGATCGTGCGCGGGTAACCCGTTTCGCCCGCCCAACCTTCGGCCGCGATCGAGTAGGTCTTACCGTCGACGAGGGCCGCCGCGAACGACGCGGAACCGGGACGCCCCAGCACGACTCCGCACTTGTTCAACAACTCGTTGACATCTTGCTGTGGACTGCAATTTCCGCTGTCGACTTCGACGATCCAGATGCCGATGTTCACCCCGAAATCCGGGAATGGTGAGCCATTGGGCTGCACCACGTCGCCCAGCAGATTCGGCGTCTGAACCGCCCCATCGATGTCGACCGTCGAAGGACAGGTCGTGAAGCGTGATTCGTACGGCACGGTGACGTTCTGTCCGTTGCTGCCGGCCGAAATCTCACACGACTGCGAAGAAATCCCCGGGTCGGCGATGGCGAAGTCTCCACTGCTGGTGCGCACCTGCAGTGCAGTGCGCAGCTGTCGGTCGACGCCCGACGACCGAATCTCCACCCAGGAGGCCCCGGTGATGGTCCCCCTCCAACGAGGAGTTCCCATCGACACATCGAGGTCGCACGAACCCTGGAAGACGTACTGAGCGATGTCCTGACCCGGTGCTTTGCTTCTGACGGCGCACGATGGGCTCGCCGTGTCACCCACCGAGGCCTGAGGCCCGCGATCCTTCGACTCGGCGATCACCTGGATCTTCGTGAGGTCCCCATTGCTCTTGGTCGGGTCGAAGCACATCGAGTAGTTGCCCTGGCTGTCCGTCACCGTCGAGACTCCGAAATAGTCGCGCGCCCAGACCCATCCGATATTCATCGTCTCGTACGAGGCCATGAGCCGCACGGTTGCCTGCGAATACGGCTGCCCTCCGTTGGTCACCGTGCCCGAGATGTTCGGCTGTTCGCCGTTCTGACAACCGTTCCACGTGCCGTTTCCGCCGCCGTTGTCGCCGCCGTTGTCGCCACCGTTGTCACCGCCGTTGTCACCGCCGTTGTCCTGCGGACCCACCTCGTCGGGAAGACAGCCGGTCTGCGCCACGGGCACCTCGGCAGTGACTACTGAACCCGACATCGACACCTTGTTCGACGAGTAGCAACCCTTGTCGGTGAGAAGGCGCAATTGAAATGCCCCCGGAAGTTCCACCGGCACCAACCCTGATTGGGTGAATTGCGCGAGATCCGCCGTGCTCACCAATGCGGAGAACGATCCGTTCGAGAACTTGACTCCTCCGCAGCGCATCGGGAACTCATCGCTGGTCGATGCGAACACGCACAACGATCCGCGCGCATACTCGGGGTACTGCGGAGCCACCGGCTGGAACATCGGCGTCAAGGAGAAGCTCGCCCCTTGAGCGGGCAGCACGAAATCAACCGTCTTGTCGGATCCGGGCGACAATGATTGCACGCCGCCGATCGACGCCAGACCACTGCCGGAGGGGCCGTCGACCTGCACCAGAACGAACTGACTGAAATCTCGGGGGACTTCGACCGAATAGTCGCCGTTCGGACCCGACGTCACGGCACACGCACGACCGTTCAGGCTGCGAACGAGCACTTCGGCTCCGACAACCGGATTCGAGCCATCGGTGACCGTGCCCGACCAGGTGTCGGTCGGGAGATTGGGATCCAATTGGGGCGTCGGACAGGCCGACCAATCGGGGCCACCACCGCCACCACCACAGTCGCCTAGGGTCACCGTCACCGACACCGCCGACCACGTGGTGGGGTCAGCGGGCAGAGAGACTCGGGTTGGATCCTGCCAGCAGCCGACTTGCGACTCGATGTTCACGTCGTAGACGGACGGCGACTCCAAATCGCTCAGTGTCGGCATTTGGCCAGCGAACGTCAAAACCTTCAAGTCCGTCGTGCTGATGTGAGCCTCGAGCGACTGCCCGTTCCAACGAATGGCGCCGCAACGCGCCGGGAACGATTCCGGTTGGTCGTTGTAGAGACAGATCGTTCCGCCCACCTGCTGCAACTCGGCATTCTCAAAATTGTTGGCCACTGCGACGTTGAAGGTGATTCCGCTGTCGTCCAGTTCGCGATTGAAAACGAGATCACTCGAACCATCGGTCAACATGACCTGCCCGGTGGAGGCCAGACCGCTCTCGACCGACGGATCGATCTGGATCAGGAATCCCTGCAGGCCGATCGGGAGGCGAATCGAGTAGGCGCCGCTCGCATTGGTGAAGCCACAAATGTTCACCTTCTGTTGATTGCTGCCTTCTCCGGATGCGATCACACTGACCCCATCGACGCCAGTGCCCGATCCGTTGGTGATGAGTCCACTCACGGTGAAGTAGTCGGTCGCGAGCGGAACAGTCGGACAACCACCTCCCTCTTGGCCACCGCCGTCGTTGCCACCACCGTCGTTGCCACCACCGCCGTTGCCACCGCTGAACGGCGTCATGTCGACGGACTCCGACACCACGAGCGGTGAGGATTGCTGTTGGTTCATTGCTGGCAGCTGCCCCGTCAACGAGACGCGGTACTTCCCGCCGTAGCCGTCCGGAGAGATCAGTTGAATCGAGTAGTGAGTCGGAACACCTGGCGACACCGACCACGTCCCATTGCTCACCACGAACTTCCTCAAATTGGTCTGGCCGGGCGCGGTGGCGAAAGCCGACAGATTGGCCACCAACGTGTCGCCCGACTTGGCGACGCTTCCACACAACATTTCGACAGGATCAACTTCCTCATCCCCAGAGGCGAACACGCAGGCGTAGCCCGACACCTTCGAGAGGTCGGAGATGGGCTGTCCCGCCAACGTGGCATCGATCTCGAAACGCAAACCGGATCTGTTCAACTGGAAGTTGACGTTCGATGTAGCCGTGCCGTCGAAGAGCACCGGACCACCCGTCGAGGCTGCGCCCATGCTCGCGATGGCAGCGGGCGGATCGACCTGGACGACCACTCCCGGAGCCCACGACTTGGGCACCAGCGTCGAGTAGTTGCCGGACGCATCACTCAACACACAGAGGTAGCCTCCCGGCCCCGAAACACCGACACTGCTTCCCCCGACTCCGACGATCTGCTGGTTCTGCGGATTGACGCCCGTGATTCGACCGCTGAACGCGACGAAGTCGTTCGGATCGGGCTGCGAACCGGCCCCGACCGCATTGCCACCACCGGTCGGGCACGAGTCGGTGAACGACGACATTCCCAAGTACACGATCTTTCCGACGGGTGGAAACGACGAGTGCGTGTTGTCGTACTGGTCGCTGGGCGCGAACGCCTTGAGGACCACAGTCGGCGATTCCAGGAGTGCCGTCGGAACGTCGAGGGAGAAGACTCCAACACCATTTGTCACGACACAGACGTAGGTGTTGCCGTTCGATCTGTCGACCACGCCAACCGCGACGTCGACCAGGGGCTTGCTGCGATCGAGATTCTCGAGAACCTGACCAGTCACCGCCTGAGTAGACGATGCGTTGGCCTGCGCGTTGACTGCGCAACTCTGTCCACCCGACGCCGCCGACGCCGTGGGCAACGACACCGTGAGGACGCCAGCGAGCAATGCGGCGGCCGTGAGCAAGCGAACAACCGAACGCCGAGCGGAAACCGACACGACCGAGCCCCCCGAGCCAGTAGACATGACCTCTCCTGTTAGTTTCAGATTTCACTGATAAGGATCAGAAACTTCTGACCGCACCGTAGCAAGAGAAAGTGACGGTTGTCATCCGCCCATGAAGAGGAATTCGGTTTCCGGGTTCGGCCTCGTCCGGCGACGCCGTGCCTCGAACTGGCTCGCGTTCGTGGCGTGGATGGGATTGGTGGCTGGTTGTTCGTCCGACTCGACAACAGCGGAAGCAGATCCGACGACCCCTGCGACCGCGCAGTCATCCGCTTCGGCCGAGGGTTCGCGGCCGGCGGGTAACCCGACCGATTCGGTGAATCCGTCCGGCACGACCCTGTCGGGCTCGACCGATTCCGATTCGGCCAGCGGTGCCCCAGGTACGGGTTCGAACTCCGTCACGACCCCGGGGCCGACCTCGCAACCCGCGAATCCGAGCCAGCAACCGGGGTCGGGGACGGTTCCGTCCGCGACCCCTCCTCCCGGCTTCTATCCCGCGCCGCCCACCACCATGCCCATTCCGCCCAGTCCCCCGCCTACCCCTCCGGTGTTTGCCACGAGCACGGTGATGATGGGACCGGTCACGACGACACCCACTCTCCCCAACGGCTCGCCGTCAAACTCGATCGCTTTCGGCTGTACCGCGACGGTGGCGTTGTCGTCGCAAGGAGCGACGCCGATCGCCACAGTCGGAGTCCGCGATGCGAACAGCACCGCCGCGTGGGTGGTGGCCGTGTGGCCGACCAAGACGCTGGAGAAGAGTGTCGTGTTGTCGAACGGCCAGGGGTCGGCGACCTTCGTCGCCCCGAGCAAAGCCGAGCCGAAGATCTACGTCTTCGCCGACAACCGCAAACGGCCGTCCGACATCGGTTGCGGCACCTGAGATCGAATCGTCGATCGCCACAAAGCAAGAGCCCCGGGGTTTCCCCCGGGGCTCTTTCAGTTCAGGGAACTGATGACTGGATCAGATACCGGTCGGGTTCGCGTCCGATGCATTGAACACGAGGTCCGTGACCGCGCCCGCACCCAACACAATGTTGCCCGAGAACGGTGTGGCCGAAGCCCCGCAGCTCACGGTCACGCCGAGAGCCGGTGACTGGTACGCCACCGTGAGACCCGAGCAGGTCGCGTTGGTGAAGTTGGCCGGGTTCAACGGAAGCCCCGAGTTCAACGCCTCGCTGGCATTGAGAGCGATCGTCGTCGTCGACTGACCTGCAGTGGGGCTGATCTGATCGCCCGCGATGTAGGAAGTCGCCAACTTGTTGGCTCCATCGGCTCCGCCAGCACCCGAGGCAACCGCCGTCAACAGGGCCTTGGTGACCTTGTTCTGCTTGATCGCATTGATGATGTCGTCGCCGGTGTGCTTGGCGAAGTTCGCCGTCACCACCACGCGCTTCGCCGCCGCATCGACGGTGACCGACGGGATGTTTCCGCTGGTGCTCTGGAGCACCAGACGCCATCCGAGGCCGGCCTGGCCATGCAGCGAACTCGCCGCGGTGGAACTGAACGTCACGGTTCCCGAGGTCAGGTTCAGTGCAAAGGTGGTGGCCGTCGCTGCAGTCACGGTCACGGCACCACGGGTGAGCGTGGGCTTGGCCGTGTCGGCCGCACCGACGGTGATGGTCTGCTTCGCGCCGACCGCTCCGCCGAGGTTGCCTGCAACGTCGGCGATGCCGTCGAGATTGATGGTGATCACGTCACCAGCAACGAACGCCTGGGGCCCCGGATTGAGACACCCGAGGACATACACGGGAGCAACCTTGGTGACCAGCACGTTGGCACACTTGGCGGCACCATCCTTGTCCTTCACGGAAACGTCAGCCGCCACCAGATCGGACGTGCCGGTTGTACCCAGTGCTTCGCTGGCGAGCAAGTAAGCGAGACCGACACCAGCCGTCGGACCTGCCGGAGCACCCGAGTTGGCGACCGCCGAAACGGCGGTCAGGGTGGGCTTGGTGGAATCGTCAGCGATCGTCGCCGAAGCCGCCGAAATCGAGAACTTGGCGTTGTCGGAAGCAGCGCCCTCGGCAATGCCGGGGAAGCTCACCGTCACGCCCGGCACCGAGAAACCGGCGGGCAGGGTGATGGTCGCAGTCAACACCTGGCCAACGACCGCGGTGGTGACCGACGTACCGGCGAACGACAGCAGATTGATTCCGTTCACGAAGTAGTTGCCAGCCGTGCCCAGCCACTTGCTGGCCGACTCACTCGACAAGCAGATCGGGGCCGCACAGGACTGGCCCGCCACCGGAACGACACCCGCCGGGAAAGTGACGGACATGGTCGCCGTCGTGGCTCCCTCGGCAGCGGTGAGCGTCGTCGTGTACTTGCCAAGATCCGCGACGGCCTGCTTGACGGCAGCCACCGTGGCGTTCGGGATGACCGCGAAACCACCAATGGCCACGACCGAGGCCGGATTGTTCGGAGCGAGAGCCACAGCGAGACCGGCAACCGAGGCCGGGATTCCCGAGGCGGGCAGGAGCACCGTGTGCGTGCTGGTCACACCGAGGTACGGAGCGGCGGCAATGGCATCGGCGAAATTGGTGCCGGTGATGAGCGCCACCTTCGAACCATCGAAACCAAGGTTGCCAAGAATCGCGACGTTCAAATTGACGGCCGTCTCATAGCGATCCGCGCCGTCGATGCGATTGATCTTCGCGTACTTGACACCCTGATCGACGAGATCGGAAATGGTCTGATCGGGAACAGCGGCGGTGCCACCGATGATCGTGACCTCGAGGTTCGGAGTCGCCGTGGAAAGTCGCTTGATCTCAGCCTTGGTCGCCGTGTCGAGGCCATTGGGGCCTGACAGCAGAATCGGCTGCTGCGACTTGTAGGCCCAGCCTGCCGCCGACACGCCGTCAGCGAAGCTCGAACCCGACACGATGATCACCTTGGTGGCGGCCGGCGTCTGAGCAGCCGACAGAGCCACGGCAGTGGCGTAGCGATCAGCACCGCTCACGCGCGTGGCTGTCACGCCGGTCAACGCCTTGACCTCCGCGAGCACTGCGTCGCTGATGGCGCTGGTTCCGCCGATTGCACGGACGGTCAGCGGCGACGAGAAGTTCGCAGTGTTGCTGAGGTAGTTCACCACGGTCTCGGGCAGAGCGCCCGCACGAGTGAGAAGGACGACCGACTTCTTGCCACCAGTGGTCAAGGAACCGGCGTAGCCCGAGGCTGCGAGAGCATCGGGGAAGTTCTCGCCCGAGGCGAGAACGATGTGATCGACCGTGTTCGCCGGCAGTGGGCCGGTCTGCACCGACGCAAGGGCGAGCGCAACCGACGTGTCGTAACGATCGACGCCGGCAATGCGGTTGGTCAGTGGGGTCTCCGCCGCAACCGGCGAAGCACCCGAGAGCGCAAGCCCACCAAAGGCCAGTGCACCGGCCAGCAGGCCGGATGCGAGGCGCTTGGCTACTCGCTTCCGTTCGAATTTCAAGAGTTTCCTCCTTGGTTGATGGAATGAATTTCGGCTTGCGTTGACCGAGGGCGAATTCGTCCCCGAGGTATGCGTACCGCTGCACCCTGTAACCGCGTCTCAACCGAAGTTGTGACACGCGGGCACACGGCCGGAACGAATGCTACGGATTCTCGTTCTCAGGGTCAACCATCTCCGCAGGTGAAACCCCATGTCGGGGCGGATGTCACTTCCCCGATCGGTCCGGCCCAGTCCGGCCCGCCGGTCAGTCGACGAGTCCGTCGACTCGCCAAACCACCGAGTCGTCAGAGGATCCGGGTCCGACCACGCCGAGGTCGGCCGAGAACCCTCCCGCCCCCGTCGCTACGTTCCAGGAGCCGCCCAAGAACCGGGTGGAACCGCGGAATTTCCAGACCCCGGACCGCAGAATTGCCTCACCCGACGCCGTACCCGTGGTCGTTCCCAAGGGTGTGACCAGGGAGAACGTGGCCGAGAAGGTGTCAGCTGCGGTTTGGGTCGCTGTGTTCACACCCCGGCTCAGCGAGAGGGTCAGCGACGCCTGCGACACAGTCGAACTGACCCCTCGGCTCACCACGCTGGCTTCGGTGCCCAACGACGAGAAAGTCCAGGTGGTGACGCCCCCTCCGCTCAGATCGGAGGCCGAGTCGACCCCGCTCTGGGCGTTCGGAGTCACGACGGCAAGAGGGCTCGTCAGGAAGAACCGACGGGGTGCTCCGATAGTGAGGGTCTGGACCGCTGATGTAGGGCCGGCCAGCGACACGGAACGCACGCTGAGCTGCGATGATTCACCCGTCGCCACGGACACACAGGTCGGACTTCCGGTCCCGGCCGACCGGACCGTGTCGTCAGCATCCTTCCCGTATCGACCCCGCAACATGACGTCGGTCTGGCCGACCTGCCCGTTTGAAGCCGCCACGATCCACCGGGCCTCGGAGTATCCGCCGCGGGGGACGCACACACGATCGGCAGCATTCCCCCCCTGGTCGTCGAAGACCGGGGCCATCGACAACGTGGTGTGAAACATCGGGCCGAGGGTCGGCTGACGGTCGCCGACACCCCTGGTCTTGCCCCCGGATACCAGAGCCGAGATGGTGCCGACCAGGGCATCGGGGATCTGGACGGGGCCGCCGAACACCACGGCAAAACCCGGTGCCAGACACCCTGGCGGATTGGCGACGCTCGTGCACCAGTTGTCCGCCGGATTGAAAGCCCCGGCCAAGAGGTTCTCCACACTGGGCGGCAACACCGCCAGCGAATCGGGCACGAGAAGGACGGGAACCGCATCGTGGGCCGGGCGAACGATCGCGGATGCGCTGGCGCTCGTGGTCGGTCGGGCGCCCGTGGTGGGCGCCAATGCGCGAGCGGGTGCGTTGCGAGCGAGTGCGCTCGCTCGGCCGCACCACGGTCCGGCCGCCAGAGCATCGGGCCAACCACGTCCACTGTTGGCACCCGACCCACCGCTCGATGCGGCCAGGCAAACTTGCGACCCGGCGAACTCGAGTCCGCGACCGGTTGCGAACCAACCACCGAACTTCTGCGCCATCACAACGCTCGTGTCGTAGCGCGATTCTCCGCTCACACGAGTCGCCGTTGCCGATGCGAGGGACGCCGCTTGCTGCGCCACCTGATCGCTGATGCGCGCCGTCCCACCGAGAACGATCACGTTGTCGATGGAGAGGGTCTGCAGTGCCTGCGCGGTGGAGGACGGAAGAGTTCCCGACCCGTCGTGCAGAAGAACGGGGACTTGCCAGAAACTCGTCCACCAGCCGGCCGCCAGCGCGTCGGCGCCCACGATTCCGTCGGCCAGTACGACGGTGCGCTGCATCAACGCGCACTGCTGTGCGCCGTTTCTGAACTCGACGACCGAGTTGGCGTAGAAGTTCATGCGCGCATTTCCGTCGTCCGCGAGTGGATCGGTACACGTGGTTGGCGTCGGTGAACCCGGAGCGATCGCGGTACCCAACGATTCGGCCACTTTTCGGGCCGTTTCGTAGCGCGATGCACCGGCCACTCGGAACACCTGCTCGTATCCGATCGCCAACAATTCGTTCTCCACTCCGATGGGAACGGCGTTTGCACCCCCGACGATGACGGCCTGTCGCGCCGTCGCACAGCCACCCGCGCGAAGATCTTGAGCGGCGAGACGAGTCGCCACGTCGAGAGCCGTCGCGCCTTGACGTGCGCTCGTCGTCACCAGAATCGGAGCGAAGTCGGTGTCGACTCGCTGGAAGCCGCCAACCGGGTCGAACAGCGGATCGGAAGCAGCACTGCGTTGCAAGAAGGGTTCGGACGACTTGCCCGTCGAATCGGACAATGAACTCGCCGCGAGCGCATCGGCCGGACTGTCACCCGCGACCACCAGAACCGCTCGCGGGCAGGAACCGAGTCCGTACCAACCCGCCGTGCTCGCCGGATCTGGCGATCCGAACGGGTAGGACGAGTCGCCGCCCGATCCGCGCAAGGTGAGCGCTGCGGCCAGTCCGGTTTCGTACCTGTCGTCGCCACTCAGTCGAATCGCGTGCGGCCAACCATCGAGTCGTGGCGCCGCGACCGATGTGTTCGGCCAAGAACTGGGCGGCATCGTGCTCTGGGCGGCCACCGGAGTCGCGCCCAGAAACGACGCGACAATGATGACTGCCGAAGCCCTTCGAGCGCGTCGCATGGTGACGGGCAGGGTAGTGGCGACCCTGCCACGACGGAACCGCACCGCGAGGACTTGACCGATCGTTGACGAAACCTCAGGTCGAGAGATCGAGCACGAGGGTCGATCCGAGCGAACCGCTCACCGATCCCGACGCGATGAGTGGGAAATCTCCCGAACTCGCGCGGAAGACTCCCGACAGCGAGTATTCGACCGCGGACTCCGACGTTGTCCCGCCACTGGCCGAGGAGGCGCCGTTCTTCGGGACGGCGAAACCGGCGACACGGATCTCCACCGGCGCTCCGGAACCGGCGATCGTGAACGTGGCGTCGATCCGCTGGCGGCCTCGGGCATCGGGAGTTCCGTTCAACGACATCCGCCCCGACAATGAACCCGAGACGGTCTGACCGCCGGCGGTGAGCGTCGCCGCACCGGTCACGTCGAGACGCGGACCCGATGTGGTGACGGAGAGCGATCCGACCGAGAGGGAGCCGCCCGTTCGAACGACCACCGGCGCCACCGGCGTCGGCGTGTTCGTCGCCGAACCTTCGGCGACATCGGACGGGGCGCCACCGTTCGCCGCATTCGGATCGGCGACAGTGCCGGCGGTGCCCGCATCAACGGCCGCCGCCGAGCCGGGTGTCGCGCCACTCGAGGAGTCGCTCAGCGCAGCCGATGACGAGTTGCTCGCGGCGGCCGGGACCACCACGGAGACAACGGGGGAACCCGGATCGGTGGATGCATCGGATTGCGAGCTCTCAACCGCCGGTTCGGTGTCGCGGATCCGATCGATCACGAGAGGAGCGGTGGCCGGCGACGTGGCGACCACCACCATTCCGATGCCGATCGCCGCCTTGGAAATGAGTGGCATCGCCTGAGGGGCTTGGATGGCGACGGCCTGAGCGGTTTCGACGAGCGGGGCGAACATCGAGGCGGTGTGACCGACCTGCGTGGCCATCGACGTGGCCGTCGTGGCCGAGGCGGCCGAATCCGTCGCACCGTGCGCGGTGGCCGCCAGGACGCGGCCCCCGCGTCCTCCGCGACGGAATGAGAACGCGGCGAAGAACGCGATGATCGCGGCCACCGGACGGAGGAGCACTCGAATCGCTTTGTTGGCTCGGCTGACTCGCGCTCGCACGTTCTCCTCGGAGATCTCGAGCACGTCGGCCATCTCGTCGTAGTCGAGTTCGGCGACGTAGCGAAGTTCGAGAGCCTCTTGGTAATTGTCGGGAAGTTCGCGAAGCGCCTGCACCACATCGGAGTGATCGGCGTCGAGACCCAATTGGTCCTCGAGAGTCGGGGCCGTGTGCTGAGTCACCTCGGACGTGGCCCAGCGCGTGCTCTTGGTGGCTTCGCGTCGACGACGATTGGCTTCGTCGATGCATACGTTGGCGCAGATCTGGTGGAGCCAGGCCCCCAGACGCCAGTCGTCGCCCACACGCGACCGACCTTTGTACGCCCGGGTGAAGGTCTCCTGAACGGCATCTTCGGCGGCCGCGTGATCGGACAACTTTCGGAGCGCGTGACGATAGAGAGCGGGACGATGCGCGAGGACGAGTGCTTCGAACGCGTGGTTCTCGCCCGCGCGGAACGATGCGACGAGACGCGGGTCGTCGATCGAAAGCGCCATGATTCTCCCTTTCTCCTGCTCGAACTCTACCGATGGGTCGGCGACCACTGAATTGCGGGCCGGACGTGCGTGAGCGCACTTCGTCCATGAACCGAAATCCCGAATCGCTGACTTGTCACAATTCGTTAAGACCTGCTCAGGACCAATTCTGTGACACCCCTGTGGTTCTGGTGACTGAAAGTCACCGCATAGGTGACGAAGTCCCACCAGAAACCGACCCCGCCGAGGCATCGCCAGCCGATGGGTAGCCTCGGCACTCATGTCGTCGCGCCTGGCCGTGATCGGCACCGGGTACGTGGGCCTCACGACCGGTGTGTGCCTCGCCCACCTGGGCCACCGGGTGGTGTGCGCCGATATCGACGCCAGCAAGATCGCCCGCTTGGTGGCCGGTGAACTGCCCATCGTCGAAGACGGTTTGGCTCATCTGTTGGCCGAGGGTCTGGAGTCGGGTCGCCTCTCGTTCGTGGTGGGCGGCGCGGCCGCCGTGGCCGACTGCGACATCGCCTTCCTCTGCGTGCCCACGCCGCAGGGTGACGACGGCTCGGCCGACTTGTCGTACATCGAGACCGCGGCCCGTGAGATTGCGTCCGCTCTTCCGGCGGGGGCGATCGTCGTCAACAAGTCGACGGTGCCGGTGGGGTCCACCAAGGTTGTCGAGCGCGCGCTCGGACGTCCCGATGTGCGTGTGGTCTCGAATCCCGAGTTCTTGCGCGAGGGCTCGGCGGTGCGCGACTTCTTGCATCCCGACCGCGTGGTGGTGGGGGCCGACGACCTCGATGCGGCCCAACTCGTCGCCGATCTGTACTCGTCGCTCGACACGTTCACTCTGGTGACCGATCCCCCTTCGGCCGAGACAATCAAGTACGCGGCCAATGCGTTCCTCGCTACAAAGTTGAGTTTTGTCAATGCGATTGCCGCGGTGTGCGAAGGAGTCGGCGCCAACATCGACGACGTCGTCACCGGCATCGGAAGCGACAAGAGAATCGGTGCCGCGTTCCTGCAGCCGGGACCAGGCTGGGGCGGCAGCTGCTTCGACGGTCGCGAGACCGTGCTGGTGAAGGAACACCACCAGGTTCGACTGATGCGCTTCGATGAACTGTTCGCGTCGTCCACCGACACAACGCGTGACGTGCTCAGTTGGGATGGCTACGGCCCGCGACCGATCTTCAAGCCTTTGCAGGCCGTCACATCACGTCCGTACGAAGGCGACATGATCGCCATCAAGACGAAGATGGGACGTCGCCTTCGAGTGACGGCCGATCACCCGTTCGTGGCGATGCAACCCGACGGTTCGATCGGAGTTGTCGATGCGGCCGAGTTGACCACCTCACACTGGCTCCCCCTCACGGTGGGACAACCGTCCGAATTCGATCGCCATGGCTCGAGCGAAGCGGTGCTCATCGACACCTCCGACGACCGAACCGACTGTTCACGCACCCATGTCCGACTCGGGACGCGAGGAGCCGCACGACTCGCGCGACACATCCCGGGTATCATGCAGAGCAGGCTCCACGAAGTTCGTCGCTCGAACACGGCGAATCCGACCGAGGTAGTGATCGGTGGCCTTCTCACCGAGGACGCTTCGCTGAGCACGGTCCGAAACGGAACGTTCGTGCCTATTGCGATTGATCTCGGACCCGATTTTTGGCAAGTCGTCGGCTTGTATCTAGCCGAGGGCCACTCGACCCAAGATGGCCGACGTCGACGACTCCAATGGTCGTTCCATCCTCACCACGAGGAGCACTTCGTCGATCTAGTGAGCGACTTTTGGACCAAACTCGGCGTCAAAGTCACACGAACTCGCCGCGAGACGACGTCGTGCGTCACGATCTCATCGCGACTCTTCGCCGCGTGGTTCGTCGATGAACTCGGACTGGGGACGTCCGCGTACGACCATCGGATTCCGGACGCGATCTGGAATCTCGATGACGAGTGCCAGAGGATGCTCCTCCGAGGTTTGTGGCTGGGCGACGGATCATGGTCGTACGTGAATGGAGGACCATCGGTCGTTCTCGAGTACGGCACCGTCTCGCGCAGTCTCGCTGACGGAATGGTTCGCCTGCTGGCCCAGCAGGGAATCGTCGCGCGGCTGAAGGTCGGGCGTACCGCCAAGGCAACCGCCGATACCTACTGGTTGACGATCAGCGGGGCCGACCAGATCCGACGCTGCGTGTGGCTACTCGAAGACGACGAACGCGAAATCGTGCTCGCAAGCATCGACCGGCAAGCGAGAGAAATCCGTCCGACCGGATACCGAGTGGATGCCGAGGGTCGGACCTGGGTTCGCGTGGTCGAGGCGACTCGCGAGCACGCGAGCCAGTTCGTCTATTCGGTCGAAGTGGCTGACACGCACACCGTCGTGACCTCGTTCGGCCTCGTGGCCCACAACTGTTTTCCAAAGGATTCGCGGGCGATGGTGAAGATCGCCAACGACGCGGGTTACCGCTTCGATCTGCTCTCGGGCGTGATCACCGTCAACGAGCAGCAGTACGACCGCGCCGCGCAGAAGGTGATCGACGCGTGCGGAGGTTCGGTCTTCGGAAAGATCGTCGCGGTGTGGGGTCTCACGTTCAAGGCCGGCACCGACGACTTGCGCGAGTCGCCTTCGCTGCACGTGGTCGAACGACTCGTCGCGGCCGGCGCGCGCATTGTGGCGCACGATCCCACCGTCACCCAACATCGCATCGGCCTTCCGACGTCCATCGAGATCGCGGCCAGCCCGACCGAGGCGTGTCGCGACGCCACTGCACTGTGCGTGCTTACGGAATGGCCCGAGTACGCCTCGGTCACGGCGTCATCGATCGCTTCGGTGATGTCGGCACGCACCGTCGTCGACGCGCGCAACATCCTCGACCGCGAGGCGTGGAAGTCGGCCGGTTTCACTTATCAAGGAATCGGTCGCTGACATGCGCGTTCTTCTGGCCGGCGGTGCCGGATTCGTGGGTTCGCATCTCGCCGATGCGCTGCTGGCGCGCGGCGACGAGGTGGTGGCGATCGACAACTTGTCCACCGGGCGGAGATCGAACCTCGTCCACCTCTATAGCAACGACCGCTTCGCACTCGTGGAGCACGACGTGTGCTTCGAATTCCCCGATCACATCGCGTTGGCCGAGCCATTCGACGCGGTGTTGGATCTGGCCAGCCCGGCTTCGCCGTCCGACTTCGCGCGTATTCCGCTCGCGATCCTGTCGGTGGGCAGCATCGGCACGCGCAACCTGCTCGATCGCGCAGTGGCCGACGAAGCCACGTTCTTCCTCGCATCCACCAGCGAGGTGTACGGCGATCCGCTGGTGCATCCGCAGCCCGAGACGTATTGGGGCAACGTCTCGTCCATCGGACCGCGCAGTTGCTACGACGAAGCGAAGCGATTCTCCGAGGCGCTCACGATGGCATACCACCGCGTGCACGGCCTCGACATCCGCATCGCGCGCATCTTCAACACCTACGGCGAACGCATGCGCCCGCAGGACGGCCGGGTGGTCGGCACGTTCATCGAGCAGGCGCTCCGCGGCGAGCCTCTCACCATTCACGGCGAAGGCAATCAGACCCGGTCGTTTTGCCACGTGAGCGACGAGGTTCGCGGACTCGTGACACTGCTCGATTCGAACCTTACGGAGCCGGTGAACGTGGGCAACCCCGCCGAGTTCACCATGCGCCAGCTGGCAGAGTTGGTGGTGGCTCTCAGCAAATCGTCGAGTGCGATCATCTCGGTGCCGATGCCACCCGAACGCGAGGGCGACCCGATGCAGCGCTGCCCCGACATCACCAAGGCTCGCGATCTTCTCGGCTGGGAGCCGTCGGTGTCTCTCTCCGAAGGGCTCACGCGGATGATCGAGTACTTCCGCAATTACGAAGGCTTCTGATGGCGGTCCTCGTCACTGGTGGTGCCGGCTACATCGGAGCGCACACCGTGAAGTTGTTGCGCTCGCTCGGGCACGACGTGGTGGCCTTCGATTCGCTGGAGCGCAGCCACCGCGACTCGCTGCTCGGCGCGCCCCTCGTGGTCGGCGACATCTCGAACGAGAATCTGGTGGAAAAGACGTGCCGCGAACACGGCGTCACCGACATCGTCCACTTCGCCGCGTACAAGAGTGCCGGAGAATCGATGTTGCGACCCGGCATGTACTGGGGCAACAACGTGCAGGGCACGGTTCATCTGGTAGAGGGCGCGTTGCGCGCCGGCGTCACGCGACTCGTGTTCTCGTCGTCGGCCGCGGTGTACGGGAACCCCGAGCGGGTGCCGGTCGACGAGGCCGCGGCCATCCGCCCCGAGAACGTGTACGCCGAGACCAAAGCGGTGATGGAACGTGTGATCTCGTGGTACGGAACCACGCACGGCCTGCGTTGGGCGAGCCTGCGCTACTTCAACGCGGCCGGTTCCGCCGACGATGGTTCCATCGGCGAGGACTGGACGATCACGACCAACCTCGTTCCGCTGGTGATGAAGGCCGCACTCGGCGCGAGCGGACCAGTGCTGGTGTTCGGAAACGACTACCCCACTCCCGACGGCACCGGCGTGCGCGACTACATCCACGTGGAAGATCTCGCCGCGGCACATGTGGCGGCACTCGATCATTTACGGGCCGGCAAGGGCGACATCACGGTGAATCTCGGCACTGGCCGGGGATCGTCGGTCCTCGAAGTTCTCGCAGCGACTGAGCGAGCGAGCGGCAAGCCCGTGCCGCACGAGATCGTGGCGCGACGTCCTGGTGACCCGGCTGTGGTCTTCGCCGATTCGTCGCTGGCCGAACGGTTGCTCGGTTGGAAGGCCACTCGCGGACTCGACGAGATCATCGCGTCGGCCTACGCCTGGCATTCGAAGAACACCTAGTCGTCGGTGAGGCGCTGGCGGTCGAGCCAGCCGAGCAGAACCGACATGGCGCGCGGATCGTGACGCAGGCGGTGACCTCCCCCTTCGAACACGCGCATCTCCGCCGCACCGTGGGCTTCAGCCAACTGGCGAGCATCGCTGGCCGGCACACTCTCGTCCTCGTCGCCGTGCAGGATCAACAACGGACGTGGCGCAAAGTCGGCGGCGGCCGCCACCGGACGCTCGCGACGCAGCTCGCGCGTCCACTCGTCGAAGTCCTTGGGGTAACGCGGAGTGCGCACCGCACCGACATCACGACAGTGTTCGAGGAAACGACGCGGCTGATTGGCCCAGTCGTCGAAGTCGGCGCGCGGACCGAGCAATGCGCAACCACGGATGCGCGGATCTTCGGCCGCCACGCACATCGCCACCGATCCCCCGGTGTTGGCACCGATCAACCACAGACCGGTGGGGTGTTCTTCTTCGATCATGTGATTGATCGCGGCGCGCAAATCGTCGATCCAGCCCTGCAGCGAGAAGTCGCCATCGCTCTCGCCGCAACCGCGGAAGGTGAAGCACATCGCCGAGAATCCGAGTTCGTTGGCGATGCGGTCCATGAGTTCGGGGAACGTGCTCGCAGAATGGCGCGCGTCGAGCGACGCGAACGGAAACGAGTGGCACATGATCACGCCGGGCAAGGCTTCGTCGCGACCGACCGGACGGGTGAGATAGCGCGGGAGGTCGTAGCCCGACGAGACGATGGTGCCGTTGGTCAGCACGGGTTACGCACGCGGCTTGCGGTGACGGCGGGTACGGCCCGGTGTGGCGAGCGTGTAGCCGCGGTTGCGCGCCTCGATGAGAGTGTCGGGCCCGAAGCACAGGCCAACTTCGGCGTCGACGATCTCGTCGATGATGGCCTGATCGGTCCAGGTGTCGAGGTCGTACACCAACTGCGTGCGCTTGTCACCGAGAAAGCGCGTGTGCTCGAACTTCGACGGACGTTCCATGGGGGTAAAAGGTAGCGCCCCCGGACTTCGGGCGAGCGAGTCGCCGGAAACCCGAGGGCGCTCCGAGTTCGATCGGTCAGATGCCGATGCGCTGGGCGAGCTGCTCGCGATGGTAGGTCGGATCACCGAACAGCAACTCCGACGACTTGGCGCGCTTGAAGTACAGGTGCGCCGGGTGCTCCCAGGTGAAGCCGATGCCACCGTGGATCTGGATGTTCTCGGCGGTCGCGTGGAAGTATGCCTCCGAGCAGTAGGCCTTGGCGAGCGAGGCGACCGACGGCAGTTCGTCGTTCATCTCGCTCGCGCACCACATGCCGTAGTACGCAGCCGACTTGGCCGACTCGACTTCGAGCAACATGTCGGCGCACTTGTGCTTGATCGCCTGGAACGAACCGATCGGACGGCCGAACTGCACGCGCACCTTCGCGTACTCGACGGCCATCTCGAGAACCTTCTGCGCTCCGCCCACCTGCTCGGCGGCGAGGCCGACGGCAGCGAGATCGAGAACGGTCGAGAGAACCTTCCAGCCCTGACCCTCGGTGCCGATCAGCTCGCCGACCACGTCCTTGAATTCGAGCTTGGCTTGCTTGCGCGTCTGGTCCATCGTGCTGAGCGCGGTGCGGGTGAGACCGGCCGCGTTGCCGTCGACGGCGAACAGGCTCGTGCCCTTGCCAGTCTTGGCGGCGACGATGATGAGGTCGGCGGTCGCGCCGTCGATCACGAACATCTTGGTGCCGTTGAGCTTGAACGACGAGCCGCTGCCCGACGCCTGCATCGTGATGCCGCTCTCGTCCCACTTGCCCGAGGGCTCGGTGAACGCGAGTGTCGCGATGGTCGAACCGGCGGCGATGCCCGGAAGGTGCTTCTTCTTCGCGGCCTCGTCACCCGAATGGAGCAACGTGTTCGCGGCGAGCACCACGGTCGAGAAGTACGGGGCGCACAGGAGCGCGCGGCCCATCTCTTCGAGCACAACACCGAGCTCGACGTACGAGTAGCCCGATCCGCCGTAGGCCTCGGGGATGTGCAGGCCCTGCAGACCCATCTGCTCGCCCATCTGCGACCAAACGGCCTTGTCGAAACCGGCCTCGGTCTCCATCTGCTCGCGGACCGCGGTCTCGGCGCTCTTGGCCTCGAGGAACGCGCGGACTGTCTTGCGGAGTTCTTCCTGTTCTTCGGAGAATGCAAAGTTCATGCCGTCATCTTGTTGATGCGCGTGGACGGGCTGGAAATCGAATCGCGTACACCGGTGTACACATTCCTCGGTTCATGGGGTACCGTGGGGCCGTGGACAGGGAAATCGGAATCCGCCAGATGCGCGCCGAGGCCGCGGCCACGGTTCGCCGCGCCGGTTCGGGTGAGCACCTCGTCATCACCATCGACGGACAGCCGGTGGCATCGCTCGGGCCCCTCGACGGCGTGGACGGTCAGGTGCGGTTGGCCGACCTCATCGCGACCGGTCAGGTGATCGCGCCCCGGCGCTCGTCGCCCTGGACGCCGTCCGACCCGGTGCCGGTGTGGTCGGGCGCACGCATCGACCGACTGCTGCGGGAGATCAGGTGACGCTCTATCTCGATGCGTCGGCTTTGGTGGCCGCGGTGGTGGAAGGTCGCAATCGATCGGTGGCGCTCGACGCACTCGACGCCGATCCGGATTGGTGCGCGAGTGCTTTGGCCCTCACCGAATCGCTCGCGCTCGTGCCACGACTCACCGACGAGGTCGTGCTGCAGGACGATGTGGAAGACCAGTTGCGACTCCTATGGGATCGCGTCGCTGTGGTGCCCATCGATCAGCGCTGCCTCGATCGCGCCGCGCAGATTTCGCGCGAACAACCGGTGCACGTGAGCGATGCGATTCATCTCGCCGCGGCCGATCGCCTTCCGCGTCCGGTTCGATTCGTCACCTTCGACCCGGCCCAGATTCCCGTGGCCCTCGCGCTCGGCTTCAACGTCGTCTCGAGTTGAGTCGTTGGGCGTCAGACATGCCATTTCTGGCATGGTTTCGCGCCCAATGGGTCAGGCGAATGGGTCAGGCGAAGGGGAAGTCGACGCCGGATTTGATGGCGTCCTGCAACGCATCGACAAGATCGGCGATGTCGTCATACTTCGGGCGGCCCGGTTGCACGATCGGCGGCGTCAACCCAACCGACTCCTGAATATTCGCTCCCGACCTCAGACGATCGGCCAAGAACGCAAACTCACTCGGCGTGAGCGACGTGCGCACGTTCTCCTTCATCGCATCGGCCAACGCCGGGAACTTCACCAGCACATCGGTTCCCGATGCCTGCGAAGCAAGCAACTCGAGCAAACGACGCTGGCGACCCATACGGCTGTAATCGCTGTCGGCCGCGCGCGAACGCACGTAACCGAGTGCCATCGTGCCGTCCATCTCCACTTCACCCGGGCCGATGATCGGCGGATACTTCGTCTTCGCGCCCGGCACGTTGCCCGGCATCGGAATCGCCTTGTCGAGTGTGACCGTGACGCCACCCAGTGCATCGATGATCTCGATGAAGCCCTGCATGTTCACGAGCACGTAGTCGTGGATCGTGACGTCCATCGAATAACTGATCGCACTCGCGAGGGCCACCGCTTCCGGGGCCAGCGATCCGCGCAGATACGTGGCGGCGATGTCGGGATGCGCGTACACGTACGGGAAGATCGCGTTGGCGAGGTCGTTGAATCCTTTCGGGAACTCGTCGGCCATGGCCGAACCCTCGGGGAACTTCAAGCGGCCCAGATTGCGCGGGATCGAGATCATCGCCACGCGTCCCGACGACTTGTGTATCGACACCAGGATCATCGTGTCGGTGCGCAGCGCCCATCGTCCCGGGCCCTCGTCCCCCCCGAGCAGCAACACGTTCTGGTACTCGTCGCCCGTGACGTCGCTCCACGCAAAGGCCAACGGATCGGTCGATCCGGAGGTGACGAAAACGTCGCTGATCACGCTGCGCAACTGATCGGCGCGCACCACCGAGAAGCCGGCCGGAAACGCCACCACGAGCATGCCGACCACGGCGACGAACGACGCCAGCCGCTTCTTCGCCCCGTCACCCTGCGCCGAGATCACTTCGACCACCGCCGCCAGTCGTGCGAGAACGAACACCGCGAGGATCACCTGGATCACGCGCAAAACGGTTTCGTCGAGCACCAGGCCGGTGATCGAGTTGCGCCGGACGACGCCCACGATCACCGCGGCAATGGGAAGCAGAACTCCGAACGTGAGCAGCGCCCACGACATCAACAGACGTCTCCCGAAGCTCGGCGCTCCCGGGACCAGCAGCGAAGCGAGCACCGCGCGAGTGACGCTCTTCTTCTGAGTCGCGGACGGGGTCGACGTTGTGGACGGGGTCGACGTTGTGGACGGACTCGTGACCAGAGGCTCGACGGGGGTTTCGGGCACGGAGCAACCCTAGGTGTCCGGCCTGACAAACTCTCGTCATGACCGACGGCGCCGCACTGCACTGGCTCGACTCGGCGGTGGAGGTCCACCGCCTGGTGGTCGGCCCGTACGACAACAACGTGTTCGTGGTGCGATGCCGGCAGACCGGCGATGCGGTGCTCATCGACGCCGCGAACGAGCACGAGAAGTTGCTCGCGCTGTGTCAACGCCTCGGCGTTCGGCGGGTGCTCGAGACCCACGGCCACCACGATCACATCCAGGCCGTGCCGGCCATGCGCGAAGCCGGTTACGACGTCGCGGTCACCGAACTCGACGCTCCGATGCTGAACGACGTGGGATACGACTCGTTCATGGGTCACGACGACGTGATCGAAGTGGGTCGCTTGCGTCTGCACGCCATCCACAATCCGGGCCACACCCCCGGTTCGATTTCGTTCCATGTCGAAAACACGCCGCTGCTCTTCACCGGCGACACGCTGTTTCCGGGTGGGCCGGGTGCCACCAAGTTCCCGGGTGGTTCGTTCGAGACGATCATCTCGTCGATCGACAACTTGCTCTTCCCGTTCCCCGATTCCACGATCGTGCTGCCCGGCCACGGACTCGACACGAGGATCGGCAACGAGCGGCCGCATCTGCAGGAGTGGGTCGACCGTGGATGGTGAGTCGCGCGCGCTGCGCTACGACCAACGCCCCGCCGACCGCACGCCGATCCACACAATTGATCTGCCGGCCACACCCGTCCGCGACCGCAACATCGTCGCGTCGGCCTGGATCGAGGCACCCGACGAACTGCGTCGATTGGGCGACGATCTACCCGGTCGGCCGGAGGCCGAATACAAACGGCGCATCGGCGCGTGGTTGTTGTGGCGATCAGGGCCAGCCACCGACGCCGACGCCCGTTACTTCGCGGTCGACGCCGCCGACCTCGCGCGTCAGTACACCTTCCGATTGTTTCCCGACGGCACCGGCGACGGAGTCGGGCCGAGCGGGACTCGACACGATCGCTTCCGCTCGTGGAAGGAAGACCTCCGTGATTCGTAATCTGACGTGGTGACCACAGCGACGTCTCCGCGCCTCGGCGGCATGGTGCCGTCGAACGACGTGCTGAGGCCCGGCCAACCGACCGCATCGGTGCTGGCCGACGGACGCCTCACCCCGGCGATGCGCGACGAACTCCGTCGCATTCCTTCAGCACGCAACGCGCTCTCAGTGGTGTCGACCTGGGTGCAGATCGCCGCCGTGATCGCGGGTGCGGTGTGGCTCGGGCCGTGGTCGTGGCTCCCGGCCATCGTGCTGATGGGTCGCGCTCACGCCCAACTCGCGTCGCTCATGCACGAGGCGGCGCATCGTCTGCTGTTCCGCAACAAGCACATGAACGACATCGTCGGACGCTGGATCGTCGGCTACCCGGGCCTCACCAACACCGACGCGTACCGCCGCGGACACATGGCGCATCACCGCGAGGAGTTCGGGCCCAACGAGCCCGACATTCCGCTGTACGCGAACTATCCGATCTCGCCGGCCAGTTTCCGTCGCAAGTTGGTGCGCGATGCGACCGGGCGGACCGGACTCAAGTTGCTGCGCACGCAACTGGCGGTGCTCGCCGGGCCGGTCACCGTGGCGCGCTGGTCGCAGGTCAAGATTCTCGCGGTGCAGGCCGTGCTGTTGGCGGCCGCGATCGTGAGCGGCCACTGGTGGGTCTACCCGGTGCTCTGGATCGTTCCGTACCTCACGGTGTGGCGCGTGATCAATCGACTGCGATCGATCGCCGAGCACGGCGGGCTGAACGCGTCCGACGATCGCCGCGTGGCCACGCACTCGGTCATGCAGCACCCGCTCGCGCAGTTCTTCCTCGTGCCGTTCAACATCGGCTTCCACCTCGCGCATCACGTGGATGCCGGAGTTCCGTTCCGAAACCTGCCGCTCTACCACCGGATGCTCGTGGAGTCGGGGTACGTGAGCACGGATTACGAGTACGGCTCGTACCCGGCCATCTGGCGCGCGCTTTCGAAGGGGGATCGAGAGCGGGCAAGCAAGTCTGAATAGGGTGGGGAGATGAGGACCCGTCGCCTGGCCACCATCTTCGCAACCTGCTGCATCGCGGTGGGACTGACCGATCTCGCTCCCCAGGCCGCGAGTGCGGTCCCGACTCCCCGACTCGTCCGAGCGAGCGTGAACGATCGATTCATCGACGTCGATGCCAGCAACGACGGCCTCGTCGCGTACACGGTTGCAGCACGCATCGCCAGTTCTCAACCGCAATTCAACGCGAAGGTCCTCAAGACCGCGGATGGTGGACTCGAGTGGACGGAGCTCTCCTCGTCCCCCTCGGGTTACTGGACGGCCGTGGCGACGTCGTCGAGTGGCCAAGTGGTGGCTCTCGTGGGCAAGGTCGACGACACCGCCAACGGCCATCGCCTCTTCGTGTCCACTGACTCCGGAGTCACATGGATTCAAAAGGGCTCGACCGATTCGGCGTATCTCGATGTCGCGGTCTCCGCCAATGGATCCGTGATCGCGGTGGCGCAGGCCTACTCGGGAATCTCGACATCCAGCGATGGCGGCGACAACTGGACGATCGTCGACCTCGACTCGTCTGATCCCGATCCGCAACCACTACTCGTTCAGAGCGTCGCCCTGAGCAACGACGGTTCCGTGATCGCCGCGAGCACCTACGGCGGCTCGGTGTGGCGTTCGGTCGATTCGGGCTCGACATGGGTGGACATCAAGCCCGGTTCAGAACAACTGTGGCAGGACCTGGTCATGTCCGATGATGGACTCACCATTTTCGGCGTCGTCTTCGATGATCGCGGCTACATCTGGGACGGAAACGACTCACCCGCCACCTGGAACGATTCCGGAACCCCTGGAGCCGCCGGAAGCCTCGATTTCGCCAACGGTCAAGCGGTTCGCGCCGCCATCTCCCCCGACGGCAACACGTTCATTGCGGCCAGTTACGGTCGGCAGCCCCGAATACTGCGCAACTGGGACCGAGAATCTCCGCTGACGTGGCAAGCGGTGCCGGCTGGTACGGCGGTGCTCGGACTCACGGTGACCAACGGAGGATCTCGTTTTATGACCGTCAACGAAGGTTCGGGCATCTGGGCCTACGTGCCCGAGACTCCGGCACCCATCGCCTCCTCGGTGTCCACCCTGTGTGGCGGAGACCCAACCGGCCCAACCGAGGGCGGCGTAGCGGTCGAAATCCAAGGAGCCTTCCTCTTCGACGTCAGCAGTGTCACCTTCGGCGGCACCCCCGCGACCGTGGTCGACTCGGAGATCGACGGATCCGAGGTCAGAGTCATCGCGCCTCCCGGCTCGACCGGTGCCGTGGACGTCGTGGTCACGACTCCGTCCGGATCGGTCACCTTGGTGGGAGCATTCACCTATCAGCAGTCCGGTGGTTCGAGGGGTTGGAGCCAGATTGGTGCGACGATCACCAGCGCCGGCTCCGATGAGTACCTCGGTGAATTGTTCGGCAAACACATGGATTTGAACGATGACGGCACCGTGATCGCCATCGGATCCGTGTTCCTCGATGACGATGACGAGCCTGCGGGCCGCGCCCGGGTGTTCGATTGGACGAAGGACGGTTGGGTACAACGAGGTCTCGACATCGTGGGCGACTCAGGCGTCGACGACGCCACGGGTTGGTCGGTGGCGCTGAGTGCCGACGGAGACCTTCTCGCCGTGAGCGACATCGGCTATGACGAGTTCACGGGAAGAGTCCGAATCTTCTCGTGGGATGGTGACGCATGGACGCAGGTCGGCGCCGATCTCGTCGGAGCCGACACACAGGACTATTTCGGATGGTCACTGTCGGCCAATGCCGACGGCGACGTGATCGCCATCGGCAGCCTCACGAGCCAGACCAACCCTTATGCGGGCAGTGTCTCGGTCTTCGACCGCTCGGGGAACTCCTGGATTCGTCGCGAGCCGCAACTGTTCGGTTCGGTGGCCCAAGGGTTCTTCGGATTCTCCCTCGCCCTCGATGCCACGGGCGATGTGCTCGCGGTTGGTGCAGCCGGCTTGGGGGCAGATAGTTCCGGAGTGTCCGTCTGGAAGTGGCAGGGAAGCTCCTGGATTCCTCGCGGGGCCTCCATTCTCGACGAGCAGGACGAAGAGTTCCTGGGTTGGTCGGTCGATTTGAGTGCCGACGGAGATGTCCTCGCCGCCGGCGCACCGCAGCACGACAACGTCGGAGACGGCGAAATGCCTCTGCCGAACAGCGGACTCATCCGCGTCTACGACTGGACGGGAACGAATTGGAGTCAGGTCAGGGCCCCCATCCCGGGAACGAAGACTTGGTCGAACTTCGGTCGCTCGGTTTCGCTGAGTGCCGATGGCGTCGTGGTGGCCGGTGGGGCACCAAACGACGGAACTTGCGAGACCTCCGGATCCGCCGCGGTCCTGGCATGGGAGAACGATCACTGGGCGCCACGGGGCGGAGTCATTCGCAGCGACTCGCAGTACGGAGCTTTTGGAGCAAGCGTTGAACTTGATTCCGAGGGCAAGGTGCTCGCGGTCAACGCGCCGATCGGGATGACGGGTGGCGCGACATTCGTCTTCCGCTACAGCCCGGAATATCAAGTCTTCCTCGTGCCGCCGTCTCCTCCGACGACTCCGCCGACGACGGGCAGTCCCCCCACCATCACGACACCGTCGACGAATCCGCCGACCATCGTTCCGAATCCGGAGAAGTTGTCGAACCTCCCGATCCTCGAATCGGTGTCCAGGAATGGCACGAACGGCCAACTGAACGTCACTGGCTCGGCGTCGAGGGGGAGCGGACCAACGACAGGCACACGACGATTCGACATCCGAAGCGGTGACCGGATCACGGTGTCGATCAACAATTTCCTGGCCAATGAGGACGTCTGGATCGGGTTCTATTCCGATCCTCTGACCGTGACCCGTGTCCGTGCCAACGCCTCGGGCACCGTGGAAGCCTCGTTCACTGCCCCCACAGGGATCGCGGGTGACCACACCATGGTCGTGTACGGAACCGAATCGGGACGTGGCCTCCGGGTTCTGACGCGATTCACGAGTCCGCGCCTGCCTCGAACCGGCTCCGAACCCGCTTGGCCGCTGGCGACCGGCTTCCTCATGGTCGGACTGCTGTGTGCGGCGATCGCCTCGAACTCCCGACGCAGGAACGAGCGCCGGGGCATCGCCGGCTGATTTCCACTATGGCCATAGGAGTAATCCGGGGGCGCTCCTAGACTTCGGCCTCGTGAGTCCGGCCTCCACCCCCCTCTTCCAGGTCGAGAACCTGCACGCCCGCCCGGCCGCCGACGACCTCGATGCCGTCATCCCGCCCGAGATCCTGAAGGGGCTGAACCTCACGGTGGCCGCGGGCGAAGTGCACGCGATCATGGGCCCCAACGGCTGCGGCAAGAGCACCCTCGCGTCGTGCCTGCTGGCCTCCCCCGAATACGAGGTCACCGACGGCCGCATCCTGTTGCACGGCGACGACATCACCGACTGGCCCACCGACGTGCGCGCCAAGGCCGGGCTCTTCCTCGGGTTCCAATACCCGCAGGAGATCGCCGGCGTCTCGGTCATTCAGTTCCTGCGCCAAGCGCTGAGTGCGCGCAAGGGCATCGACCTCTCGGTGCTCGAACTGCGCCTCGCCACCATGGATTGGATGAAGCGTCTCGGCATGGACTCGTCGTTCGTCGACCGCTACCTCAACGAAGGTTTCTCGGGCGGCGAGAAGAAGCGCAACGAGATCATGCAGATGGCGATCCTCGAACCCGACCTCGCGGTGCTCGACGAAACCGACTCGGGCCTCGACATCGACGCGCTGCGCATCGTCGCCAAGGGCATTCGCGAAGTGCGCGCCGACCGTCCGCAGATGGGCGTGGTCCTCATCACCCACTACCAACGACTGCTCGACGAACTCGCGCCCGACCACGTTCACGTGATGGTCGACGGGCGCATCGTCACGAGCGGTGGCATGGAGATCGCCGAACGCCTCGAACGCGACGGATACGACTCGTTCCGCGCATGAGCACCTCGGCCGTCGACTGGGCCCGCGTGAAGGCCGACTTCCCGGTTCTTCAGCAGTCGCTCGACGGCCGACCCATCGTCTATCTCGACTCGGCCAACACGTCTCAGAAGCCGAACCAGGTCATCGACGCGATGGCCGACTTCATGCGCACCGGTTACGCACCCATCAATCGCAGCGCGTATCGCCTGGCAGCCGCGGCCACCGACGCGTTCGAGGGTGCGCGCGAGAAGGTTCGCAAGTTCATCAACGCGCCCAAGGCGAATGAAGTGGTGTTCACCAAGAACGCGACCGAATCGCTCAACCTGATTGCCCACTCGTGGGGCGGAGCCAATGTGAAGCGCGGCGACGCCGTGGTGCTCACGCACATGGAGCACCACGCCAACATCGTGCCGTGGCACATGCTGGCCGCTGAACGCGGCATCGAGTTGCGCTGGATCCCGCTCACCGCCGACGGCGAACTCGACCTCACCGATCTCGACCGACTTCTCGACGGCGCCAAGGCTCTCTCGTTCACCGCCATGAGCAACGTGCTCGGAACCATCACACCGGTGGCCCGCCTGTGCCGCGCGGCCCACGACGCCGGAGCGATCGCGATCGTCGACGCGTGCCAGTACGTGCCGCACAACGTCACCGACGTGCAGGCGTGGGGCGCCGACTTCGTCACCTTCAGCAGCCACAAGATGTGCGGCCCGTCGGGCATCGGGGTTCTGTGGGGTCGCGAGCAAATGCTCGACGCGATGCCGCCGTTCCTCGGCGGCGGAAACATGATCTCCGACGTGCGACTCGACGGATTCACCAGCGCCGAACTGCCGGCCAAGTTCGAGGCCGGAACGCCCCCGATCGTGGAAGCCGTTGGGCTCGGCGCCGCCGTCGACTATCTCTCGTCGATCGGCATGGCCAACGTCCGCCAGCATGAGATGCACCTCACCGACTACGCGCTGCGCACATTGTCCGATCGCTACGGCGACGACATCGTCGTGCACGGCCCGCGCAACATCGAGGTGCGCGGCGCGGTGCTGAGTTTCGCGTTCCGCGACATCCACCCGCACGACCTGAGCCAAGTGCTCGACCAGAAGAACGTGTGCGTGCGGGCTGGCCACCACTGCGCCAAACCCCTCATGCGTCTGCTCGGCGCCAACGCCACCGCCCGCGCGAGCTTCTATCTCTACAACGAGGAATCCGACGCCGATGCCCTGGCCGACGCACTCGACGGTGCGAGCGACATCTTCGGGCTGTAGAACGGAAACCGGAAGGAACCTCATGCCCGGCCTCGAAGACCTCTACCGCGAGATCATCCTCGACCACTACCGCACCCCGCGCAACCGCGGTGAACTCGCCACGCCGCCGGCCGTTCGCGCCGAGGGCCACAACCCGCTGTGCGGCGACGAGATTACCGTGTTCCTCCAGATCGACGGCGACACGGTCACCGATGTGAAGGTGGGCGGGCAGGGCTGCAGCATCTCGCAGAGTTCGGCTTCGATGATGACGCAGGCCGTGAAGGGCAAATCGGTGGCCGAGGTCAAGGCCTTGGTTCGCAAGTTCAAGAGCATGATGTCGATCGAGGACGACGATCCGTCACCCATCGCCGAAGTGAAGTTGGGCGACCTCGAGGCGTTGCAGGGCGTGGTGAAGTTCCCCGTGCGCATCAAGTGCGCAACCCTCGCCTGGAACACGCTCGCCGAAGCACTGGCCGAAGCCCGGTGAAGATCACGCTCCTCGGCACCGGCAGTCCGCTCCCCGATCCCAATCGCGCTGGTCCGTGCACGCTCGTGCAGGCCGGTGCTCAGAACGTGATGGTCGACTGTGGACGCGGTGCGCTCATGCGGCTCATGGCGGCCGGAGTCGTGCCGCCGGCGGTGAGCACGCTCCTCATCACCCATCTGCACAGTGATCACATCACCGACCTCAACGACCTCGTCACGTCTCGGTGGGTGATGTCGCCCGTCAACGTGCCGCTGGTGGTGTTCGGGCCGCGCGGCACCCGCGCGATGGTCGACGCGATGCTCGTCATGCTCGCTCTCGACCAGCAGTACCGCCACGATCATCACGACGACCTGCGTGCCAACGGGCCGCTCACGGTCGATGTGTGCGAAGTGGTGCCCGGCGACTCGTTCGCGGTGGGCGATGCACAGGTGACCGTGCACGAAACCGACCACCGTCCGGTGACGCCGAGCATCGGGTTCCGCATCCAGCACGACGGCAAGGTGGCGGCGCTGGCGGGCGACACGATTCCGTGCTCCGGCCTCGACGAGATGTGCCGCGACGCCGACGCGTACGTGCAGACGGTGATCCGCGACGACATGGTGAAGTTCGTGGCTGACTTGGTGCCCACGGGCGAACGCTTCCGCGACATCCTCGACTACCACTCGACCGTCGAGCAGGCGGCCCAGACCGCGGCCCGCAACAACGTGAAGAACCTGGTTCTCACGCACTACGTGCCCGCGCTTCAGGCGGGCCAGGAAGACGACTGGCGTTCACGTGCCGCGGCCCACTTCGGGGGCAACATCGTCCTCGGCCCCGACCTCACCTCGATCGAGATCTGACCTTTCGGGGCCGGGCGAAGTCCGTGCTACTTTCGGCACACTGTTAGTTGAAGCGTCCTGAACAGTCTCTGGACGCCCCTTCGAAAGGTCAACATGATTCGTCGCACCAAGGTTGCTGTCGGCCTCGCTTCCTCCCTGGTGGCAGGAGTGCTCGCATTATCCGTCCCACAGGCGCCGGTTGGTGCCGTCACCGGAGGCTGGGAGGCCCTCGGCACCGGAATCCCGGATGGCACTGCCTTTCAGTTGGTGCGGGATGCCGCCGGAAACGTCTTCGCGGGGGGAACCTTCACGAGTGCCGGCGGTGTCGCCGAGACGAAGAACATCGCCAAGTGGAACGGTACGGCCTGGAGTTCCCTGGGCGGAGGTGTCACCACCCAGGGACCGAACGGCAACGCCGGTGGCATCTACGCCGTCGCGCTCGATCAAGGCGGTGATAGCGGCTCGACATCGGACGACACGTTGTACGTCGGTGGAGAGATAGCAGGCCTTGGCGGAGTGAGCGTCAATCGACTCGCGAAGTGGAACGGCTCGGTCTGGTCCGAACTTGGCGATGCCGGCGCCACCAACAACGGCGTGAACGACACCCCGGAAAACTGGGACGGTGTCGAGGAAATCGTCGTTGCATCCCCGTCCACTGTGTTCATCGGTGGATTCTTCAACAATGCGTATGCAAAGGCCGGCGGAACGATCCCGAACTCCGCAGGAATCGCGATGTACGACGCGACGAGCGACGCGATGACCGCCGTGGGGACGGGTCTGGGCGGCGTGGACAAGATCGTCAACGGCATGACTCTCGCCGGCGACGACATCATCGCGACCGGCCAGTTCACTTCGGTCAACGGCGCCGGTACCGGCGCCCTCCGGGTGGGCAGATGGAACGGGACCTCCTGGTCCCCCATCGGAGACTCGACCGACGGCGCCCCCAACCGCGTGGTGGCAGCCATTGCCGCCGAAGGCAACGACATCTACATCGGTGGCACTTTCGACAGGGTCAAGAATGGCGACGTGAATGTTCCTAACACCATCTTCCTGGCAAAGTGGGACGGCGCGGCCTCCGACTGGGTGAGCATCGGCGCAGCCCTGAACTCGGGTTCGGGCGGAGTGATCGAAGAGTTGCGCGTCATCGACCACGGTGGCATCAAGTACCTCTACGCCGGCGGGCAATTCACGAGCATCGGTGGCGTGACCGCGTTCAACATCGCCCGGCTCAACATCACGGTGCCGGGATCGAACTGGGAGCCCATCAGTTCGGGCTGCACCAACGGCGTCAACAACGCCGTTCGGTCGATCATCGATGCTGGGGGTGGCGCCATCTATGTCGCAGGCAAATTCACCGACGCCGGCAATATCGCCGCCGCAGATCGCGTCGCCAAGTTCACACCGGGAGCGTCGACCGTCTGCACGCCGCGCTTCCCGCCGCCCACCGATTTCCGCGTAGCAGGAATCTTCGAAACCGGTTGGTGGTTCAACGTCGATGGGAAAAACAGGATCCTCCCGGCTGAAGCGCTGGTTCTGAAGTGGAGCCCACCCGCTGGCGACGAGGGGAGGGTGTACGCGCTCTACCAGGTGACCACCGGCCACATGGGGTTCTCTTGTCAGACAACTTCTGACTCGTGCACGATCTACTTCCCGTATCCGACTCAGGCGGGTTTGCCGGATGCCGCCGAGGTGACGTTCACTCTGACCGCCATCAGTCTCTTCGGCGACGGCACGGAGGTCACCCTTGGCCCGATCGGTGCCCCCGAGCCCCAGTTCGCCGACGGTCCCCTCCCCAAGGCGGTACTCGAGGCGGAAGGGCTCCTTCGTTTCGCCAGATTCAGGTGGGGGACGCCCGTTCTCAAGAACCAAGCCATCCTCACGAAGACGGTGTGGAAGTTTTCCAGAGATCGCGAGAGCTCGACGTTCCAGCGAGTTGTGGACCCGCGGTACATAGATGGTGAACTTTGGATCGGGTTCAGTGTCGGGGAACGATTGGTCGAGGTTCAATTCTGTTATTGGCGTCAAAAATGCTTCACCGGGGCAGTCGGAACCTTCAAGCCCTACGACCTCCAGCTGACGTCGAGCAACCGGAAACGAATCCTTCTGGGTCTCGCTGGAACGAGAGTGACGGTGCGCGGCACAGCGCCTGGTCTAGCGAGTGGTTCGGTGATCTACCCCTGGATCAAGGTGGGGAACGATCAATGGAAGCAGGTCCCGAACGCTACTGTGACCGTGCAGCGCGATGGGAGTTTCTCCTGGACGTCCACTCTCCCGAGGAATGTCAATCGCACACAGATTCAAGTTCGGTTCGAAGGTGGCAACGAGAAGCTCCGAGAGGAAGCCAGATGGCTGGGCCTGACAAGTAACACTCTGACCATCGGAGGAGTGTGAAACATCGTCTCGGTGCCGGACGATGCGAAGCCCCGATCACATGATCGCCGGGAGGACGACCGACTCGATCGCCTGTACGGAGAGTTCCGAGTAAGTCGACTCCTGGTCGTCACTCGGTGACGCGATCTCCAAAAGGATCTTGCCGAACACGATTCCCGACAGCCAGTACGCGAGCGAGAGGGCGTCCACGCCCGATCGAACGATCCCGCGCCGCTGGCCGTCGGCGAGAGCGTCCGCCAATACCTGAGCCTGCTGATCCTGGACTTTGCCCATCGTCTCGCGCAGTGCCGGCCGGTTGATCGCCGCACCTACGGCGGCGGCCCGAGCGAAGCGAACCTCGCGATTGGCCCGACCCTGAAGGAACGGTACGAAGCGCTCGAGGAGCGACTTCATTTCGGTGCGATCTCTTGACGACTTCACGCCACTCACGAAGTCGTCCACGTTGGTGACGACGATGCGCGAGTAGCGCTCGATGAGCGCCGCCTCGATGAGACCCTCGCGGCTTCCGAAGTGGTGATACAGCGACGTCACCGACACCTGGCACTTGCGCACGATGGCGTCGACTTTCACCGCCGCCTCGCCGCCCTCGTTCAGCGCCTGGATGGCAAGTTCCACCATGGCCTGGGCCGTCGGGTGCCGTTCACCCATCGAGCCGGACCGTACCCCCGTTCCGAAACGAGTGAGAAGTCGTCTAGCGACGACTTTTCAGGGCATCGGCGAGAAAGACGAAATCGTTGTCGTCGTTGTAGATCTGCGCACTGATTCGGCAGGTCAGACGGCCCGAATCGGCGAACACCGGAACCTCGATACGGTCGTCGGCCAGAAGCGATTCCTGCAACGCGACGGCCTCGGCACGCGTGCTGCCCATCCCGTCGGGCAGCGACACGTAGGCCATGGGGCCGATCATCTCGGCCGGAATCACGAACTCGGTGTCCCATTCGTCGGCCAGATATCGCGCCGCGCGCAACACCAGCTCGTGATTGTGGGCGAGGATCTTCTCACCGCCCCAGTCCTTCCAGAGTTCGATCGCGAACGGGGCCGTGAGGAACGGCGAAGGATCGCGCGTACCGAGCAAGTCGAACTCGGCGGCGAGGCCATTCCCGTAGCCCCACGAGATCACGGTGGGATGCAGATTCGATACGTGCTCTTCAGCGGCCCATACGAAGCCGCAACTGCGTGGCGTCCAGAGCCACTTGTGCAGATTGGCCACGTAGAAATCGACCCCGAGCGAATCGACGTCGAGGTCGATGGCCCCCGGGGCGTGCGCGCCGTCGGCCAGCACTACCACACCGTGTCGGTGGCAGGCGGCGGCGATGTCGGCGAGCGGAAGAACCAGTGCCGTCTGCGACGTGATGTGGTCGACCACGAGCATGCGCGTCTCCGGATGCAGCGAAGCTTCGACAGCGGCCGTGAATTCGTGCGGCTGGGCGCCCGGACGTGGGAGGTCGATGGTTCGCACGGTGCAGCCGTTTTGGCGGGCGGTGAACTCGACCGCGCGATTCACTCCCCCGTAGCCGAGGTTGGTGACGAGGATCTCATCGCCGCGTTCGAACGGGAACGAACGCAGAACCGCGTTGCATCCGGTGGTGGCGTTGTCGACGAAGCCGAACTGCTCCACTTCGCAGCCCACGAAGTCGGCCACCTCTTGCGCCGCCACCCGCATGCGCGGCTGGGCCGGTTTGCCCACGGCGTCGATGTCGGCCAGTTCACGAAGCAGGAACTGCGCCGGCTGCAACTCGATCTCGTCCTGCAGGCTGCGCCACTGCGCGATCACGGGAATGGGCGGCGCACCGACGGTTCCATGGTTGAGATACGTGATCGTGGGATCGAGCATCCACTGGTCGATCATCGTGCGGCCGAACACGCGCGCCATGTCAGGACTCTCGCAGGTTCTTCTCGATCTTTCCAAAGGCCGTGCCGAGCGCCTTGATCTCGGCCCGCGAAAGGTGGTCGATCATCAACCGTCGAACGCTGTCGAGGTGGATGGGCGCGACCTTCTTCAAGAGAGCCCAGCCCTTGGTGGTGAGTTCGGCGAAGGCCACGCGCCGATCGCGTTCGTCCTGAACTCGTCGAACCAGGTTCAGCCGCAGCACGCCGTCCATGCGCCGTGTGAGCCCACCGCGCGTCAGTCGCAGTTGATCGGCCAGGTCGCAGAGCCGCAGTCGACTGTCGGGGGCCTCGGAGATCATCGCGAGCAGCTGGTAGTCGCCCATCGTGATGCCGTACGGGGCGACGTCGGCTTCCAGGGCCTTCATGAGGTCGACCGAGGTGGTGATGTACGTGCGCCAGGCCCGCATTTCGTCGGGGTCGAGCCAGCGTGTCCGGGCCATGGGGCGAGCGTACCCAATTCTCGGCCGAATAGTTGCGTACTCAACTATTTGTTCATATCGTTGAGTGAGCAACCAATCCGGCGTTCGCCGGGCCCCTCAGAAGGAGACGTAAGTTATGGAATTCGTGATGCTCATTGGGCGGATCCTCTTCGGATTGATCTTCGTGTCGTCCGGTATCAACCACTTCCGCGAGACCGAGGCAATGACCGGTTACGCGCAGTTCAAGAAGATCCCCTCGCCCAAGTTGGCGGTTCAGGGTTCGGGCCTCGTCCTGCTGCTCGGCGGAATCTCCGTGATCTTCGGCATCTGGGCCGACCTCGGCGCCATCGTGCTCGCCATCTCGCTGATCGCGATGGCAGTGGCCATGCACAACTACTGGACGGTCAGCGAGCCCCAGGCCAAGCAGGCCGACATGATCGGCTTCTGGAAGAACATCTCGATGGCCGGCGGAGCGATCTTCATGTTCGCCGTGCTGTCGGTGGAGACCAACACGTTCGGCTTCATGATCACCGGCCCCCTCTTCAACACCAGCCTCTAATCGTGGTTCTGGGTCGCGGATTCGACCGTTTTTGGTCGATTTCGCGACCCAGAACACCGTCTCGGGTCAGACGAATGTGGCCCACTGGTCGAGCGGCATGCGCTCGGACACCAGCGTGTTGATCGGAGCCGAGTCGTCGGCGACACCGATCGCCATGCCACAGAACAGCATTTCGTTCTCCGGCGCGTTCACGAAGGTGCTCACGGCCTTGTGGCGCACCGACCAGTACTCCTGAGCGCAGGTGTCGAGGCCGCGCTCGACGGCCAACAGCATGAACGTCTGCAGGAACATGCCGAGGTCCGACCACTGCGGTAGGCCCATTTGGCGGTCGACGAAGCAGAACAACGCGGCCGGCGCATCGAAGAAGTCGTTGTTGGCGGCGAACTGACGGCGACGGCCATCCTTGTCTTCACGGGCGATGCCGATGGTCGCGTACATCTGCTCTCCGATGTTGAAGCGATTCGTGCGATACGGCTCGGTGAGCCCCTGCGGGTAGATCTCGTAATCCGGAGCGTCGAGCGGCGGCTGGGTCGCGAGGAACTCCTTGAGGCGCGGCATGGTGTCGCCGTTGATCACGTAGATCCGCCAGGGCTGAACGTTGCCCCCACTCGGCGAACGTGAAGCGTCCACGAGGAGCGAGCGCAACACGTCGTCGCTCACCGGGTCGGACTTGAACTTGCGGATTGACTTGCGCTTGTGCACGGCATCGACGACGTTCATGCACGCGACGCTAGTGCCGGCCACCCAATTCGGCCCAGGGCGAGCCGACCAGATCGGTACGGTGTTCGCGTGTTCGTGCTGCGCGACCTCTCCCCCGCCGATGCAGGCTGGATCTTCGAGGCCTGCCAGGACTCCGAGATCCAACGTTGGACCCTCGTGCCCCGGCCGTACACGCGCGAGCACGCCGAGGACTTCGCGGCACACGGGGCCGGCGAGAAGCGAGTGTGGGTCGTGGAACGATCGGCCGATCACCGAGGTGTTGGCGTGATCGGTGTGCACACCGTGATCGACGGTGTCGCCGACATCGGCTACTGGATCGCACCGTGGGGTCGTCGCGCCGGTGCCGGGTCGACGGCGGTGCGTCTGGTGACCGACGAACTCTCCGCTTGGGACGACGTCACGTCGATCACGGCGCGAATCGCCGTCACCAACATCGCTTCACAGGCGACGGTCAGGCGGGTCGGCTTCGTGGTGGACCCCGATGGCCCGGCCACCACGTGTCCGGACGGCGAGTGCCAGGTGGACGCCGTGACGTTCCGGTACGTCGTGCGCTAAAGCACCAAGCGCGACTTGCGAAGGATGAAGCAGAACTCGTTGCCTTCAGGGTCGCGCATCACCTGGAACCAGTTGGTCGGCTCCTCGACGACATCACCAACCACCGAGGCACCAAGAGCCCTCGACGAATCGACTGCGATTGCGATGTCGGCCACGTCGAGATCGACATGCACGCGGTTCTTGACCGCCTTGCCCTCGGGGACTTTCTGGAAACCGAGATGTCCGAACACCGGAACGTCGCGGAGGCCGACCCAGTCGTCGCCTTCGGTCGCCGGTTCGATGCCTCCACCGACGAGTTCGCGCCAGAAAGCAGCCAGTCGGCGCGGTTCGTGACAGTCGAATACGACGGCGAGTGGCGATGCAATGGGCACACGTCGAGCCTAGGTCGCACGAGAAGTAGGGTCGGCCGATGGCAGAGGGGTCGGTGTTCCGGGTGACGGTTCGCGGTCGTTTCGTCGACCTGTCGCCGGAGGCTCGCGCGTCGCTCGCGCGCGAGGTCGACCACCACGACATCTTCAAGTCGGCCTTCACCCCCGAGGGCACCTTCACCTACGACGACAAGATCCTCTTCTTCAACTTGCGCTACGAGGTTCGAACCAGCAACGGAGAGGACGCCGCCCGCGAAGCCGGCCAACGCGAAGCGGAACTCTTCCTACGCACCCTCGGATACGGGCACAGCGACCTGAAGGTCACCGCGTCGAACGTTTCGGATGTGTGGCGCGATCACCCGTCGACCGGGTGAACCGCTGATTCAGGCGGCTTCGAGCACTGCGAGGTCGCGCAGCGCGTAGCGCAAGTGGTGGAAGCTCTCTTCGAACACCACGTGCACGCACTCGATCGAGTCGACCCAGCCGTTCTCGAGCACCTCGACCTCGCGGGGCAGACGCGACACCGTGAGATGACCGAGAACGTCGCCGATCTGTTCGAGTCGATCACGGAAGGCGGCGACGACGTCGTTTGCGCTCGGACTGGCGGAAGGATCGATACCGGGCCACGGGAAGTCGAGCGATCCCTTGTTGGGCAATCCGATCGGCGAGAAGCCCGGGGCACCGGTGAGCGGCCCGAACAACCACTTGTCGGTGGCGAAGATGAGGTGCCGCAATGTCTCGGCGAACGACCATTCGCCGTCCACCGATTCGCTGAGCCCGCGCGCGCCGAGCCCGAGCGCGCGATCGACGGCCACCGACCACTTGTCGGCGAGGAGTTGCCACGTGGCCCGGATTCCGGCCTCGTCGGTGGGCCGAAGCATCGACCGGAGAGGGAACCATTCATCGGAGGCGTTCACGAACGCGGTCACGTCGACCCCGTTCACCACCAGGCGATCGATCTCGGCGTCGATGGTCACGTCGACGAGGCGAGCGTGCGTAATGCGCGCCCCGCTGAAATCGACGTCGCGGAACTTGCTGTCGCGCAGGTTCACGCCCCAGAAGTCGGCTTGGCTGAGATCCTGACCTTCGAATTCCTTCACGGCTGTTCGACGCTACCGGGCACCCAAAGAGTGCTCACCTAGAGTCCGATCATGCGTTCACGAACCTTCTGGATCACGTGGCTCACGATCGTTCTGGCACTCGTCCTCGTCTATGCGCTACTCCTCGTCGTCGCCGGTTCGGTGGCCGGTTCGCTCTTCGAGTGGTTCGGCTTCGGACCCGACGAAGCGATCGACATACCCGACGTCCGCGAGTACCTGAAACTGCCGTACATGGTGCTGGGTGCGGTGATGGCTGGCTGGGCCGCGCTGATGCTCCAGATCGTCCGCGGCCCGCTTCGCGACGGCACTCCCTGGGCCCTGACGTTCGTGAGTCGGGCCCTGGTGCTGTGGTTCGTGCTCGACACGGGCATGTCGCTGGTGCTCGGGTACCCCACGCACGCTTTGTTCAACGTGCCGTTCGCCCTCGCCCTGGGCATCCCCCTGCTCCGACTCCGATCGACCCCCGCCTGAGCCTGGGCCCGATCCGGGCCGCCAGAACCGTCACTTGACAGTATCAAGTCGCTGGACTAGACACTGTCTACATGAGCAACTCCACGGCCCTCGCCCACCCGAACCCAGCCGTCCACGCCCGTCGCTGGTGGATCCTCACGATCCTGTGCATCTCGGTGTTCCTCGTGGTGGTCGACAACATGATCATCAACGTCGCGATCCCCACGCTCGCTCGCGACCTGGGTGCGTCGACCAGTGGTCTGCAGTGGATCGTCGACTCGTACGCGCTGGTGTTCGCCGGTCTGCTGCTCGCCTGCGGCGGACTGGGCGATCGATTCGGTCGCAAGTTGGTGATGCAGATCGGCATGGTGCTGTTCGGCGCATTCTCCGCGTGGGCGGCCTTCACCAACACGACCGGTTCGCTCATCACCGCCCGCGGGCTGATGGGAGTCGGCGCGGCCCTCGTGTTCCCGAGCACACTCGCGATCCTCATCGATGTCTTCCGCGACCCGGTGGAACGGGCGAAGTCGATCGGCGTGTGGTCGGCGGTCTCGGGCTCCGCGGTCGCCTTCGGTCCGGTGACCGGAGGCTTCCTTCTCGAGCACTTCTGGTGGGGTTCGGTGTTCCTCATCAACATCCCGATCGTGGCGGTGGCCCTCGTGCTGCAAGCGGTGTTCGTCCCCGAATCGAAGGACCCGAACGCAAAGCGCCTCGACATCCCCGGGTTCCTTCTCTCCATTTCGTTCGTCACGCTCCTCGTGTACAGCATCGTCGAAGCCCCCCACCGAGGATGGACGAACGGATTGACGATTGCAGGCTTCATCGGCACAGCGGTGCTGGTGGCTCTGTTCATCGTCCGCGAACGCGGCGTCGAGTTCCCTCTGCTCGACGTCCGCGTTTTTCGCGACATGCGCGTGACCGCGGCGACAGTGTCGATCCTCATCACCTTCTTCTCGATCGCCGGCTTCACGTTCTTGATCACGCAGTACTTCCAGTTCGTGCGCGGTGACGATCCGCTCACCGCCGGACTTCGCAACGTTCCGTTCGCGATCGTCTTCGGTGGAACCGCCCCCGTCGCCGCGCGCCTCGCCCTGCGCTACGGACCCAAGCGCGTGGTGCCGATCGGACTTCTGCTCATGGGTCTCTCACAGCTCTGGGCGGCAACCTTCGAAGTCGACACCTACTACTTCGGAATCGTGATCGGGGTGACGGTGCTGATGGCGTTCGGAATGGGCCTGATCCTCAGTCCGGCGTCGGAGTCGGTCATGGGATCGGTGCCGCGCGAGATGGCCGGAGTCGGGTCGGCGATCAACGACACCGGACGTGAAGTCGGAGCGACGCTCGGCGTCGCGATCATCGGCAGCATCTTCTCGTCGGCGTACGGGCCGCGGATCGTCGAACTGCTCACACCAGTCGGTCTGCCCGAGCAAGCGATCGAGTCCGCGAAGAGTTCAGTGGGCGCGGCGTTCGGTATCGCCGAGCAGGCCGGCGACGCATCGACCGCGATTCGAGACATCGCGTCTTCGTCGTTCATGGACGGGTTTCAAGTGGCGAGCATTTCGCTGGGTATCGTCGCCATCGCGGGATCGCTCTTGGCCTGGCGCTTCTTGCCGACGCGAATCCCGCAGGAAGGTCAGATGTCAAGTGAGGACTTGCAGAGCATCCACTGAGATCGTCGGCCGCCGTGGCTGAGCAACACGCGGTGCCCGACTTCGTTCGCACGCCGGATTCGAACTTCGACGGGCTCGCCGATTTCCCGTTCGCACCTCACTATCTCGACATCGACGGGCTGCGCATGCACTACGTCGACGAGGGTCCGCACGACGCGCCGGTCGCACTCATGGTCCACGGAATGCCGACGTGGAGTTACCTCTACCGCACGATGATCCCTCCGATGCTGGCGGCCGGATTCCGGTGCGTCACACCCGATCACATCGGCTTCGGCCGCAGCGACAAGGTCACCGATCCGGGGTGGTACGACATCGCCCGCCACACCGCGAATCTCACTCGTCTGGTGACGGCACTCGACCTCCGCAACATCACCCTCTTCGTACAGGACTGGGGCGGACCGACCGGTCTCGCGCAGTACGCGACGATGCCCCAGCGCTTCTCGCGGCTGGTGATCATGAACACCTGGCTCGACCACGAGGGCTACGAGTACTCGCCCGGAATCCGCCAGTGGATCCAGCAGAACTCGCCGGGTGGTCTCTTTCGCGACAACGTGCCGGAGAGGTTCAATTGGGGCACGCTGATGGCCATGGCCACGCAGCGTGTGTCGCCGCAGGACAGCATCTTCAGGATTCTCGGAGGCGAGCAGCCGAACCTGTCGGACGGTGCCGCCCGCGTTCGGCGCGCGTACGACGCGCCGTTCGAAGGTCTGGGTGACGAGGGTGTGACCGGTCCGCGACGCTTTCCGATGAGCATTCCGGTGCACGACCCGGCGGCAGGGAACGCCGCGAACCAACGCGCGCACTTCGAGATCGTGAACGCCACGCGACTGCCGGTTCATTTCGCCTGGGGTGTGAACGACAACGTGTTCACACGTGAGTGGGGACAAAAGTGGCACGGGATCATCCGGCACTCGACCTGGTTCGAGGTACCGGCCGCGCACTTCCTGCAGGACACTCATGGCCCGGAGATCGTCGCGAACGTCCTCAGCCACATGAACTGAGATCTTCGCCCCGGGCTCATCTAGCGCAGTGCATCGATGAAGGTAGCGACGTCGACACCGGCTTGACGGAGCACCCCTCGGAGAGTCCCCGTCTTCAACTCGCGATGCTTGGGAACAACACAGCCCGCCGAACCCCGCCGTAGGACTACGTGGCTACCCCTCTGGCGAACGATCTCGAATCCGAGCCGCCCCAAGGCCCGGATTGCCTCGTCACCGGAAATGACCGGGAGGTCAGGCAACGTCGGCGACGCGAATCGTCGTGATGACTGGCTTCTGCCGGGCGGGCAACGGGAACTCTTCCAAATACAGTTCGGTTGCCTCGGTCAGATTCGCGAGTGCTTCCGCTTCGGTCTCTCCCTGGGACACCGTTCCGGTCTCCGGGTTCAACGCGGTGAAACCGCCCTCGGGGGCAGCCCAGAGCACGGCGCTCAGTTCGACCCTTTCCGGCGATTCAGCGGTCACACCCTCATTCAACCCGAGGGGTGTGGCGAACGCAATGAATCCTCAGACCTCTCCTCTAACGCCAGCGTTCGAGGGTGGGAATCTGGCGTCGGGCCATCCATCGGAAGGGAAACCGTGCACCATCGCGCCGCAGAGCAGTGTCGACGATCTTGATCATCTCGTCGACGGTGCAGTCGGGATCGACGAACTTTCCGTTCACATAACACAGCGAGCACCACTTGCTGCTTCGCGCGCCGTCGGCTTCGGTGCCACGGCAATCGCCGGCCTTCTTCGTGGTCAGCGGCATCCCGCAGCTCTGGCACTGCCTCACGGACTCAACGTAGAGGCGACTTGCACGCACGAGTGACGACTGATGTCCTCGATCGTCGCGACTCGTTTCGCTACCGGGTCTGCCTGCTGTGCAGGTCGGTGCCCGACAACGCGGCGATCGCATCGGGAACCGAGACGTGCGCGTCGACATTCGTCACCGGCGCTCCGACGACCATGGACACGGGCACGTGACCCGTCCAGTACCGCTCGTTCTCGTCCTCGGGGAAGTTGCCCGCACCACCCGAGCGGATCTTGGCCGACATCTCGGCCAACGGAAGTGCAACCACCCGCGTGGCCCGAATGTCGTTGGCCGTCGGAGGACGAAGGGTGTCCCACGTGGGAACGATGTGGTCGGTGATGATTCGAAGCGCCCGACGGGCCTCATCTTCTCCTGCAATGATCCGGGCTCGCCCGCGAACAACGACCGATCGGTAGTTCATCGAGTGATTGAACGGCGTCTTGGCGAAGACCAACCCGTCCACGATGGTGACCGTGGCGCAAATCTCATGGTCGGCGCCGGCGCCGAGAAGCGAGTTGGCGATCGCACCGTGCAGATACATGGTGTCGTCATCGATGCCGTAGACCATCGGCAGCACCAGCGGGCCCTCGTCGGTCATGACGCCAACATGGGCCAAGGTGCCGGCTCGCAATATCACCCGTATCTCTTCGGGGCGATACTCGGCACGCTTCGCAAGACGACGAACCGTCGTGCGCGAACTCGTGGGTGATCCGGATTGATTCGCTTCGGACATTCCCAAACTCTATGGCACGGCCCAATACAGCCGACCTACTCCCCCACCTGACCATCCACTGCTTCACGCAGAAGATCGGCGTGGCCGTTGTGTCGCGCGTACTCCTCGATCATGTGCACGAGGATCCACCGCAAGGACGGCTGATCTCCACTGCTGGTCGATCGGGTGGACAGTTGATCGAGACCGCTGTGGCTCATTGCTTCGTCGACGCAACTGCGAGAGGCCGCACACGACGCGACCCACATCGAGCGAACCGCCTCAGCGGAATCGGCAAGCGCCGACGTCCACTCCCAATCGGGAGAGAACGAGAAGTCGACGGTGGTCCACGGTTCGGCTCTCTCCCGGCCGAGGAGGATGTACGAGAACCAGTGATCCTCAACCCATGCCATGTGCTTGAGAATCCCGGCCAAGGTCATCGTCGACTTGGCGGTCGTGGCACGCAGACCCGTCTCGTCGAGGCCGCGGGTCTTCCATTCGAGCGTCGAACGTTGCCACTCGAGAAATCCGATCAACGTCGATCGTTCGTCAGCGGCATACGGCGGCTCCGGCCTCCCGTTCTCGTCGATCCTCACTTGGGTTCGCTCCTCCCCACTCATCTCCAGTTCTCCAACCTCGAGCCCACAATCGCAAAATGAGCGATGCTGATGACCCGGTTCCCGAAAACATCGTGTTGTCCCTCGATGACATCTTCAGGATCCTCGAGGCAATCGAGGATGCCCGCCTCGAACTACGCGAGAGACAGGCTGCCCCCGGACTGCAGGACGAGCTCGCCACGGTCATTCGAATTCTCCACAGTAGGCTCGGGCTCGACGAAGGGGGAGCACAATGAGCAACCAAGAGGTCCTACTCCCCGCGGAAGCGGCACGTCGGCTTGGTGTTCCGACCAGATGGATCTTGCAGGCGATGTTCGAGAAGCGACTACCCCGCGTGCGTTTGGGGGACGGCACGCTCGGCATTCCATCCGATGCACTGTCGACGGACGGAGTGTTTACCGGTTACACGACCGGAATCAACAGAACCGACGGGTGACTCGCCCCGCCTAGTCGCGGTTCTCCGTCTCGACTCCGAGCAGGCGACCGAGCTTGCGGTAGCACGAGCGGAACGCCTCCAGAACTTCGGGGTTCCCGACCAGTTCGTCGGGCACACCCTCTTGAAGAACGGAGATCAATGTTCCCGAACCTTCGGCGGTGAAACTCTGGGTCGACCGCAGTTCACTGCCCATGAAGTCCGGTTCGCGAAACACCAACCGATTCGGCGGATCGAGCTCGACCACAAAGCCGCGATTGGGGCTCACTTCGCCCGAATGGTCGAACACCATGTCGAAGTCGAAGCGGCCACCGACTCGCAGATCCATCACCACCGTTTCGAGAGGGATATGGAGACCGTCGGGCGCAAAGAACTGATGGAACAGTTCCGGTGTCGTGTAGGCCCGCCAGATTTCCTGCGGAGTGGTCGCAACCCAGTGCCTGATCAGAATCGATGACGTCATCGCGAATCAACCTAATGGCGGAGCGGCTCGGTAGACGATGTGCCGCGCTCCCCACCAGTCGAGACAGTTCGGATGATCGAAGTCGAGATCGGCGCGACGCTCCATCCCGATTCTCTTCATGACCGCTTCCGATTTCGCGTTCGTCGCGGTGGTGAACGAATACACCTCGGCAAAACCGAGCGGGCCGAACGCTTCGGCGAGAACGCGCTTGGCCGCCTCGGTCGCGTAGCCGCAACCCCAGGCCCACCGAGCGAAACGCCAACCGATCTCCACATGTGGCCCCATCGGTGTCTCGAACGCCGTCCGGTTGAGGCCGGTGTACCCGGCAAAGCGCCCGTCGATTTGGACGGCCCACAAACCGAAACCGTTCACCTCGAATCCACGTTCGATTCGGTCGATGAACGCGTCGGACTCGCTCGCCGTCAGGGTGTTCGGAAAATACCGCATCACCTCAGGGTCGGCGTTGAGTTCGGCGAAGGGAACACGGTCGTCGTCCTTCCAACGACGGAGCACGAGCCGCTCGGTCATCAACGAAGTACTCGCAGTCACCGACCGCGGGGTCACCACACCACGGAGGTGGTGGCACCCTTGGCGCGGCCCTCGGCGCGGACCCCGCGCCCGACGAGATCGGCCGACAGTTCGTTCCACAACCGCTTGAGTCGGTAGTGAGGTACGCGCGGATACAGGTGGTGGATCGCGTGGTGATCGTGACCGCGGATCAGCAACCCCGAGCCACGGAACACCGCCACTCGCGTGTGGCGGTAACGGCTGGTTTCGGAGGCCGGGTGATGCGGATACCAGGCGAAGATGAAGACCAGCCAGCAGAACTGGATGCGAGCCGGCAACCACCACAGACACAGCGCTTCCAAGCCATGGCCGGTGGCGAAGCACACCGCGAGCACAATGGTCGAGAGCAACCAGAAGCGGAGTTGTGCCTTGCCCTCCGCCGGTGTTCCTTCGCGGCTCACGAGCTTTTGCTTGAGAGCCGCTGGCAACAACACTCGAGTCGGACGCACGAGAGCAAACACCGGGAGGAACGCGTTCAACATCGTCACGCCGTACAACTTGGCCCACAATTCGCTCAGACGACCCGATGTGAAGTGATCGGGGTCGCGAGCGGGATCGTTGGTGTAGGCGTGGTGGCGCATGTGGCTGGCCCGGTGGGAGCTGAACTCCATCCCGGTCGGAATCGAGGACAGATACCCGATCGCTTCCTCCACCACGCGACTGCGAGACGTCTTGCCCAGGATGTTCTTGTGGGTCGCCTCGTGCATCGGCATGTAGAAGGTGGAGGCCGAGACCGAGTTGATGAGGAGGCCGGCCCAGAGCGGAATCGTGCCGGAGACTCCGAGGACCACGACCGTGACCCACGCGGCGGCGAAGACCACGAAGGTGGCGATCATCCGATACTGAACCTCGCCCCAGTACTTGGCCGCGACCTGATTCTCGGCACGCACCTGGTCGTGCCGCTCGGCGCGAGCGATGGTGGAGATCTCGGATTCGGCCGTCAAAGAGAGAAGGGACTCGAGATCTTCGGGAGTCGGAGTGTCAGTCGGCACGGTGTGACCTTACCGTCCTCTCCGTCCCGCCTCGTTACGAATGCCGTCGATCGATTCGGTGGCGTGCCAAACTCGAAGCATGAACGCGCTCGGCTACATCGGAGCAATCATCTCGGTTGTCGCTGGCGTGCTTGGGTTCGTATGGCCGCAGAAGGTCAGCGCTGTGATCGGTTTGCGCCTGCCTGGTCTGCTCGGGGTCTCCGAATTCCGCGCGACGTACGGCGGCCTCTTCATCGGAGGTGGCATCGCAGTGCTCGTGCTGCAGAGCGACGACGCCGCGGCTGTTCTCGGCAGCGGTTGGGGAGGCGCGTTCGTGGCTCGCGCCATTTCGCTGGTGATCGACAAGTCGCGTTCGAAGGAGAACATCGCGGGGCTCGTGATCGAGGCCGTGGTGGCCTCGCTGCTGTTGCTCGCCTGAACCAGACGCGCTTCAGGTCGGTGAGTGCTCCCCCGCTGGCTTCCTCCAACTTGCGCGACTCGATGCCGAACACGTCGTGCTGCCGCAGGTCGGGGTCGATGAACACGCGCAATTGTGTGTTGTGTCCGAACGGGGGCACGCCACCCTTCGGTCAACTCGATCAGCCTTCCTGTCTGCGTATCTCGTCCCGCAGGGATTCCAAATAAGGCAACGCCATCTGGTCCTTCGGACGATTGGCGGCACGCTTCGAATCGATGATGTCGTCGAGTGACGCAACAAGAACGATCAGACCGTCTTCGATCTCCTCAGGTGTCGCGCCTCGACGCCAACCGTCAAAGTCACCGGTGCTTCCAGCTGGAGTGAAAGCTAGATCCATCTCGCCGAAGTCAGTCACGAGATTCAACATGTGGGGCATGTTGGCGAGAAATCCACCGTCAATCTTGGTTGGAACTGGGTCCCCAGAAACTCGAATCCTGGCGTTGATACGAGTCAGGGCACGCCCAAGTCGGTCAAGGTTGGCTCGATCGCGCGACGGAATGACATCGATGTCCTGAGTCGGCAAGGACGATCCCCTTACTACTGCCGCGAATCCCCCAAGAACTACGAAATCAACTTTCTCCTCGACGAGAACTGAACAGATCCGTACAGGGTCGAACACCGACTATCCGTTCCGGCGAGCGCGTGCTTCCGCAGCATGTGTTCGCATCGAGGTCATCACGTTCGCAGCGTGGACCATGCTCCGCACTCGCTCCGCAACAGTCATTCGGAGCTGACGTCGAATCTGACCGACGTCGACCCCGCGCCAATCCTCGAGCGTCGGGGTCGTTTCCATGGGCTCAGTGTACGTCTACCGGAATCAACCGCGTTTCAGGTCGGTGAGCGCTCCCCCGCTGGCTTCCACGAGCCGTCGCGGCTCGATGCCGAATACGTCGTTCCATGTGCCCGCCGCCGCCCACACCTCGTCGTACTGCAGCAGATCCGGGTCGATGAACACGCGCAGGTGGGTCTTGTGACCAAAGGGCGGCACGCCACGTTTGGCTTTGGAAACCTATCGCTCCCCGGTCAGGAGAGGCCGAACCACGGCTCTGCCGCAAGATCAGCGACGACCACCTTCTTGTCCTCGGAATCTGCAACCGGAACCTGCGCAGCCTTTCCCCTGTGCTGCTTGGCTTGCGGCACCTGGCCGAGACAAGCATGGGCGCGGGCAAGAGCTTCGTGCGCGTAGGCGAGATCGAAATCGGCAAGAGACGATGCTTCACAAGTTGCCATGCACCTCCTGGCGTAGTTCATTGCCTGCGCACCCTCGCTGCGCACGACCCAGACGCGCGAGAGCAACCAGTCCGCCCGTGCAGAGTTAGTAGGCGATGATCCTTCAGCGCGTTGCCAGTGGTATGCCGCGGCATACGCGCGCCGTGTCATCTCTTCAGCGTCTTCAGCTGAAATCTGATCTGCGGGCTTGCTCAAGATTTCCCAAGTCGAGTTATTCGCCTCGATAGCCAAAGTTCGATGCAATGATGGATCAACTGTCATCACGACAGTCTTCCAGATCGTAAGAACCTCAGATCAGGAGCGCCTAAGGTCGGTGAGCGCTCCCCCGCTGGCTTCCACGAGCCGTCGCGGCTCGATGCCGAATACGTCGTTCCATGTGCCCGCCGCCGTCCACACCTCGTCGTACTGCAGCAGATCCGGGTCGATGAACACGCGCAGGTGGGTCTTGTGACCAAAGGGCGGCACGCCATTGTTGGTTTACGAATCCCAATACATTCGCCTGCCCAGCAAATTAAGTTTCATCGAACCGGTCGAGCCACCTGGACACTTCACCCGACGTCTTCAGAATCACAAGGTTTGCGGCAGGTGCGTACTTCCGAACATCCTGGAGTATTTGGGGCCGATAGATCCTTGCCCAACTCAACATCCAGATCCAAAAATCTCGGCGACGCGCACCACGGCGTAAAACCCGAATCACACACTTGACGACGTGAATGTCCACAATAACGATTGTGTCTGCCCTGATGAGTCGCGGTTCCATCACATCGTTTGGTCCGAGGTCCCCGTCCAAAATCCATCGATCATTGGCGACAACTATCGACTGGCGATTGACCCATTCATCTGGTGTCATCACGACGAGACGTTCATCCCAGTACAACTTGTCGAGCTCGTAAACCGGCAGCCCCGTCAACTCTGCCAAGCGACGACTAAGCGTCGTTTTCCCAGACCCACCGCGACCAAGAATGACAACTCTCTCCACTAGAGCAGTCTGTCAGCTGCGCTTCAGGTCGGTGACGACTCCCCCGCTGGCCTCGACCAGTTTGTGCGGCTCGATGCCGAACACGTCATTCCACGTTCCCGCAGCTGCCCACACCTCGTCGTAGTGCAGCAGATCCGGGTCGATGAACACTCGCAAGTGGGTCTTGTGACCAAAGGGCGGCACGCCAAGCCCGGGCTTGTGACCTCAACCCCTCTTCATTGTTGAACCGTCACGGATTGTCGACCTGCCCATCGACTCAGTTCGCAACTAAGCGATGTAGTTCAATGCGGTACACGAATCCGCTCCAGCCCTTTGGCGTGAACGTGTTACCTCTGGTCACGGATCCGAGTTCATTGATCAGGTCCACCAACTCTGTTGAGTGACCAACCCGAACAGCCCGGCCTTGACACATCACGGCATGGACGGAATCACAGACGCTCATCGCTATTCGATCATTGTCAAGTATGTTTCGAAGCAAGATCGACTCAGGATGCACAGTGAAGTAGATTTCTTCTCCCGCACATGCAACAAGGACAACAGCCGCATGCGGCTGGCCAGCCACACTTACGGTGGCGACAGTTGCATTTCTTCGTTCGTTGATGAATTCGATTACTCGGTGAGTCGACCATCGATCATCAAAAATTGAAGCTGTGAATACACTTGAGTTGGCCAGCGAGGCGTCGATTGCACGGGAAATACCCACAATCGAAACATACCCTTAGGGAAATCCTTTGGCTGAAGTTCGCTCACTCACGCTTCAGGTCGGTGAGCGCTCCACCGCTGGCCTCCACCAACTTGTGCGGCTCGATCCCGAACACGTCGTTCCACGTGCCAGCAGCCGCCCACACCTCGTCGTACCGCAACAGGTCGGGGTCGATGAACACGCGCAATTGTGTCGTGTGACCAAACGGCGGAACTCCACCGATCGGAAATCCGGTCGCCTCACGAACGACATCGGCATCGACGCGCGAGCACTTCGAACCTCCGGCCGCCGCCGCCACCTTCTTCTCGTCGAGTTGGTTGGCGCCGCTCACGTACGCCAGCACCACTTCGCCATCCACGGCAAAGATCAGGCTCTTCACGATCTGACCGATCTGCACACCGATCGCCGCCGCCGCGTCAGCAGCGGTCTTGGTTCCGTCGGGATAGCGCTTCGGCTCGATCGACAGGCCGAGCGCACGCCCAGCCTCGACCACTCGAACCACGTTCGGATGCAGTGCTTCGCTCACGAGTGAGAGACCGTACTTCCACCGGCGATCTGATCGATAGCCGCCGCGAGTCGGTGGTCGCGGTCGGTCACCCGGCCCACGTCGTGACTGCGGAGAGAGATCGACACCTTGTTCCAACTGTTCGACCAATCGGGGTGGTGGTCCATCTCCTCGGCTGCCTCGGCCACCGCACACATGAACGCCCACGCCTCGGAGAAATCGGCGAACTCGAAGTCCCTCCGGAGGGCCCCACCTACTTCGTGCCATTGTGACGAATTCACCCCACCATCCAACCGCTCAGCATGGTTCGACCCCGACGCAATGGGTATCTTTTCCTGTTGAAGGGGAGTATCCCCGCAGGGAAACCTGCGAACCGGAGTCGTCAGTACGGCCGCGAGGCCCGGCCCGGTGGAGAGGGAGAGACCTTCGGACCGAAAACGACGTTCCGAAGGAATTCCAATGTTGACCCTCCCCCAGACCGATGCGACTCAGGCCCCGTCGCACACCCGTTCGGCCGACGACGTCGCCGCCGGGCTCGCGACCGATTTGCGCACCGGACTCGCCTCGGGTGCTGCCGCCCAACGGCTGAACTCCCACGGTCCCAACCGGTTGGCCGAGGCCGAGCGCCGTCCGGGCTGGCTGCGTTTCCTCGATCAGTTCCGCGACGTCCTGATCATGATCCTCCTGGCCGCCGCCGTCGTCAGTTTCGTGGTGTCGGGCGAATTGAAGACGCCGATCGTCGTTCTGGTCGTGGTGTTCCTCAACGCGATCATCGGCTTCATCCAGGAGAACCGCGCCGAGGCATCTCTCGAAGCGCTGAAGAAGATGCTCACGGCCAATACCCGTGTACGCCGCAACGGAGAGGTCCTGTCGATTCCCTCCGCCGACGTGGTGCCCGGCGACATCGTGCTGGTGGAAGCCGGCGATCGCGTCCCGGCCGACGGCCGCATCGCGCTGGCCGCCAACCTCGAGATCGAGGAAGCGGCGCTCACGGGCGAGAGCCATCCGTCCACCAAGTCGTCCGACCTCGTGGAGAAAGCCAATGCCCCGCTCGGCGACCGCACGTGCATGGCCTACATGAACACCACGGTCACCCGTGGCCGCGCCGAGATCATCGTCACCAGCACCGGGATGAACACCGAGATCGGCCGCATCGCCGGACTCCTGCGCGCAACCGAAACCGACAAGACCCCGTTGCAGAAGCAGCTCGAAGGTCTGGCCCACAGCCTGGCGAAGTTGTCGGGCGTCATCGTCGCCGCGGTGTTCGCCATCGGACTCCTCCGCGGCGACGGAGTGTCAGAGTTGCTCAACCTCGCCGTGGCGCTCGCCGTGGCGACGATCCCCGAGGGTCTGCCCGCGGTCACCGCCGTCACGCTCGCGATCGGCGTGTCGAAGATGGCAAAGAAGAACGCCATCGTGAAGCGTTTGGCGAGCGTCGAAACGCTCGGCTGCACGAGCATCATCTGCTCCGACAAGACCGGAACCCTCACCCTCAACGAGATGACCGCCCGTCGCCTCGTGATCCAGGGCCGCGAACACCACGTGACCGGCGAGGGCTATTCGCCCGAGGGCCGCATCGAGCACGTGGCCGGCGATGCCCCGTTCACTCTCGACAACGCGCTGCTCGGCATGGCGTTGTGCAGCGACGCGGTCATCCGCAACGACACCGGCGACTGGACGCTCGTGGGCGACCCGACCGAAGGTGCACTGGTCGTACTCGCCGCCAAGGGCGGTCTCGACGTCGCCGATCTGCGCGCTCGCCACCCTCGCGTGGCCGAGGTTCCGTTCGACTCGGCCACCAAATTGATGGCCACGTTCCACGAACTCGCCGGGTCGAGTGGCGAGCGTGTGGTCCGAATGTTCGTGAAAGGCGCACCCGATGTGATGGTGGCTCGTTCGTCGTCGGCGATCGGGCCCGACGGCGTCGCCCAGCCGATCGCCGCCGCCACAGCCGGACTCGTGGAGCACAACGACCGTCTCGCCGGTGAAGGCCTGCGCGTGTTGGCCGTCGCGCAGCGCGACATCGACATCGAATCATGGGCCGAGTTCGCAGCCAGCGGTGCCGATCCGGCCGATTTGATAGGTGATCTCGTGCTGCTGGCACTCATCGGCATCGTCGATCCGCCGCGGCCCGAAGCCAAGGCCGCGATCGCCGAGGCGCGTCAGGCCGGCATCACGGTGAAGATGATCACCGGCGACCATGCCGTGACCGCCCGCGCGATCGGGCAGGAACTCGGCTTGGCGGGTGGTGACGTGGTCGCGGTCACCGGTGCCGATCTCGACACCATGAAGGACGACGAACTCGATCGCCGCATCGACGACATCTCGGTGTTCGCGCGCGTGGCCCCCGAACACAAGATCCGCCTCGTGGCCGCGTTGCAGCGCAAGGGCAACGTGGTGGCCATGACCGGTGACGGCGTCAACGACGCGCCGGCACTGAAGAAGGCCGACATGGGCGTGGCCATGGGAATCACCGGCACCGAAGTGACCAAGGAAGCGGCCACCATGGTTCTGGCCGACGACAACTTCGCGACCATCGTCGGCGCGGTGAAGCGTGGTCGCACGATCTACGACAACATCGTCAAGTTCGTGCGCTTCCAGTTGAGCACCACGCTCGGCTTCGCGATGTTGTTCCTCGCCGCGTCGATCTTCGGAATCGCGAGCGGCAAGCCCTTCGCGGCCATCGCCATTCTGTGGGTCAACATCATCATGGACGGTCCGCCGGCCATGGCGCTCGGCCTCGACAAGGCCGACTCCGACATCATGCGCCGCCGCCCACGGCCCATGGACGAGCGCATTCTCACCAGGAGCCGCTGGTCGGCGGTGGCCTTCGCATCGCTGATCATGGCCATCGGAACTCTCGCGGTGCTCGCGTGGGCACCCGGCCCGGAGGCCGAGGCAGGCACGGCCACAGTGGCTGGAACCATGGCGTTCAACACGTTCGTGCTGTTCCAGTTCTTCAACATCCTGAACGTGCGCAGCGACCGCAACACCGTGTTCCGTCGCCAGACCTTCACCAACTGGCAGCTGTGGGGCGCGCTCGTCGCGGTCCTGCTGCTCCAGGTGGGCGTCACACACGTCGGATTCATGCAGAACCTCTTCGACACCACATCGGTTTCGGGCACTCAGTGGCTCGTGAGCATCGCAGTCGCCTCTTCGGTGTTGTGGCTCGAGGAGATCCGCAAGTTCTTCATCCGCCGCGCCGCGGCATCCAAGTGAACCAACCAAAAACAGGAGGTCATCATGAAGTGTCCCGCTTGCCCTGAAACATCCCTCGTCATGAGCGATCGTCAAGGAGTGGAGATCGACTACTGCCCGTCGTGCCGCGGTGTGTGGCTCGATCGCGGAGAGCTCGACAAGATCATCGAGCGCTCGACCGGTGGCAACCCCACGCTCTCGGCACCGCTCCCCCGCAAGTACAAGGACGATGACGACTGGGACGACGACGATCGCTACAAGATCAAGTACGACAAGTACGGTCGCCCCTACAAGAAGAGCAAGACCAAGAGCATGCTCGGCGAGATCTTCGACTTCTGACCCGCTTTCCCCAGGAGGCACACAAGTGATCAAGAACACCTTCAAGACCACGGTCCTGCTCGCCGGTCTCGGCGGACTCATCGTCGCCATCGCATCGCTGCTCGGTGGCGGTTCGTCAGGTGCAGTGATGTTCGGACTCGTGATCGCCCTCGTGATGGTGGGCGGCAGCTACTGGTTCAGCGACAAACTCGCGTTGCGGGCCGCCAAGGCCCAAGTGGTCACCGAGGCCGACGCTCCGGAGTTCTACCGGATGGTCGCGTCGCTCGCGGCCCGGGCCAACATGCCCATGCCGCGCGTGGCGATCTCGCCCTCCGAGCAGCCCAACGCCTTCGCGACCGGGCGCGGGCCGCGCTCCGCGGTGGTCTGCGCGACGCAGGGCCTGTTGCGTTCGATGCCGGCCGACGAGATCGAAGGCGTGATGGCGCACGAACTCATGCACGTGCGCAACCGTGACATCCTCATCGGATCGGTGGCCGCCGCCATCGCCACGGCCATCTCGGCCATCGCACAGATGGCCTACTTCGCCGCCTTGTTCGGCGGCGGCCGTGACGACGAGGATCGCCCCAACCCGTTGGCCGTGATGCTCATCTCGATGCTGGCTCCCATTTCGGCGTCGCTCATCCAGATGGCCATCAGCCGCAGCCGCGAGTTCGAAGCCGACCGCAGCGCGGCCGAACTCCTCGGCAGCGGTCAGTCGCTGGCCCGCGCACTCGAGCGCATCGAGATCATGGCGACGCGCATGCCTATGAACGTGTCGCCGGCCCAGGCCCAGGCCTACATCCATAATCCGCTGGCTGAATTCCAGAACCAGCGTCGTGGAACAGGCGTGAACCTGGCCCGTCTCTTCTCCACGCACCCGAGCACCGACGAAAGAATCCGCCGCCTACGCGCGATGTGACAGGATCCTTTCGTCGTCGCACCCGCGTCGGCGGAAGGGCTCACTATGAACATCCGACTCATGGCCGCGGTTGCGGTCGCATCGCTGGCTCTCGTCGCGTGCGGCGGGGATGGCGACGGAACCAACGATTACCTCGGAGGTTCGTCCGGTGGCGGCGGATCGGATGCCGAGTCGGCCTTCGGACAGGAACTCACCAAGGCCCTCATGACCGACAGCACCGGAACCTTCTCATCCGAGGAAGAGGCATCGTGCGTGGCCGGCGCGATGATTCGTGAAGTCGGCGAAGGTCGCCTCATCGAACTCGGCCTCGGCGACGGTGGTCTGAACGAGATGTCGAACTACGGCTTCACGGAAGCGGAGTTCGAAAAAGTTGTCGACGCCGTCTTCAACTGTGTCGACATGCGCGCGACGATCGTCGAGCAGTTGGCAACCGACTACTCCGAGGAACAGGCCAACTGCGTCGGCGACAAGATCGACCTCGACGCCATGCGCGATCTGGCCAAGGCCGAGTTGACCGGGAACGGAGCGGATATGAGCGACGAATTCATGTCGTCGATGATTACAGCGATGACCGACTGCGGAATCAGCGGCTGATCGCCGACACCGCGCCCGAACTCACAGACCGGCGAGGTAATCGCCCGACACGTCGTCGGACTCGACGCCTGAACTGAAGGCGGCGTAGCCGTCGCGTTCGAGCACATCGGCCAACTCGGGGCCACCCGATTCGACGATGCGTCCCTTCACGAGGATGTGCACCCGGCTCGGACGAAGCTCTTCGAGCAATTTGCTGTAGTGCGTGATCACGAGCGCACCGAGGTTGTCCTCGCGTGTCGCGTCCATCACGCGGCGCGCGCAGTCGCGGAGGGCGTCGACGTCGAGACCCGAGTCGAGTTCGTCGAGGATGACGATCTTGGGCTTGAGCACGGCCAGTTGAAGCGTCTCGTTGCGCTTCTTCTCGCCGCCCGACAGGTCGACGTTGAGCGCGCGCTCGAGGAACTTCTCGTCGAAGTTGATGCGGGCTGCCTCGGAGCGCAGCATCGAATCGAGACGGGCCACGTCGTCGGCTCGGCCGCGGTCGCGCAGCGCTTCGCCCAACACCGCGTCGAGCATCACGCCCGGCACCTCGGTGGGGTACTGCATCACGAGATGCAGACCGGCGACGGCGCGCTCCCAGGTGGGCAATTTCAGAATGTCGACGCCGTCGAGCAGAACCTGACCGCCCGTCACTTTGTAGCCGGGCTTGCCCATCACGACGGCCGACAGCGTGCTCTTGCCCGCTCCGTTGGGGCCCATGACGGCGTGCACTTCACCCGACGAGATGGTGAGGTCGATGCCATTGAGGATCGGCTTGCCGGCGACTTCGGCCGTGAGTTCGCGAATTTCGAGAGTGCTCACTTCGCCTCCACGTGGATCTGGCCGTTCTCGACGCGGGCCGAATAGACGGCCACCGGCTGCGTGGCCGGGAGCGTGTTGGGCTCGCCGGTCACGAGACTGAAGGCGCTGCCGTGGCGCGGGCATTCGAGTTGCTTCTCGTCGCACCACACCTCGCCCTCGCTGAGCGAGACGTTGGCGTGACTGCACACGTCGCCGATGGCGTAGACGTCGTCGCCGATGCGAACGACCGCGACCGCCACCCCATCGACGTCGAACTTGCGGGCGGTGCCGGGATCGAGTTCATCGAGGCGACATACGGCGGTCATGACGCATCTCCGATCGCGAGCTTGCGCGAGACCTGGGCGCGGAGCGACGTGGCCAATTCGCCCACCGGCAACTGAGCCAGAACTTCATCGAAGAAACCGAGCACCACGAGGCGCTGAGCCACGTCGGGGCGCACACCACGCGACTCGAGATAGAAGAGCTGATCTTCGTCGATCGGACCGACAGTGGAGGCGTGACTGCACTTCACGTCGTTGGTCTCGATGTCGAGGTTCGGCACGCTCTCGGCCCACGCGCCGTGCGACAACGTGAGGTTGCGATTGGTCTGGAACGCCGCCGAACCCTTGGCGTCCTTGTGGATCTTGATGAGGCCGGTGTACACGCTCTTGGCGGTGTCCTGCACGGCGCCCTTGAAGAGCAGATCGCTCGTGGTGCGCGGCGACACGTGCTCCTGGAGCGTGCGGAAGTCGTGCATCTGCTCGCCGCCCGCGAAGTAGAGCGCGACCTGGCGCGTGTTGCCGCCCTGGCCGGTGAGTCGCGCCGCGGTGGAGACGCGCGCGTAGTCGCCACCGAGGGCGACGGTGGCGAGCAGGGTGTCGGAGTCGCGTTGGCCGGTGGAGAGTTGTTCGCCGATGAGCCACGACGACGTTCCGAGTTCGTTGATACCCAAGTATCGAACCCGCGCTGCTTGGTCGGCGCGCACGTCGAGAGCCGGAACCGCGAGCAGCACGTCGTCGTCGGCCGAGACGAAACGCTCGACAACGGTGACTTCGCTGTTGCGACCGGCTTCGACGATCAGGCGCGGGAAGAACGCCTGGCCGGCTCCGGCGAGACGATGCGTGACGACGATCGGCTCGGCCACGACCTTGTTGGCCGGGACCGACACCACGATCACGTCCATGTGCGCGAGGTTGAGAGCCGCAAAGAGCTCGAGTTCGTCGGCGGCCGGGAAGAGGCGAGCCAACGACGCGTCGGCCGTGGCTGCCGAAGCGGGCACGTGGGTGACCACCGCGTCGGATCCGCCGCCGGTGATGGTGCTCGGCGTGTCGGTGGGGACGAAGCGCGCCAGATCGAGTTCGTCGATGCGGCTGTAACGCCAATGCTCGAGATCGGTGGTGGGGAACGGTGCGGCAGACGCCCGGGCCAGAGCCGACGAGCGAACGTCGGACCAGGAGTTTCCGGTGCTGCGCACCATGTCGGGGGTCAACACGGGCACGGCGGAAATTCTACTACCGAGATAGTGGAAATTCGCCGGGCCAGAGGCCGTCAGTCACGCGGTTTACGGCGGAAGACGCGCTTCCAGCGGGGCTGGGCGTCCCACTCGGCCTGAGCGGCCACATCGGCCATCACCTGGGCGCCGATGGCGTTGACGATGTCCTCGGCCTGATCGAGCACTGCGGCGGCCGAGCCGTCGTCGAGTCCCGGCGGCTCCTGCGGTGTGGACGGCGTGACGAGCGAGCCGTAACTCCAACCGGCGTCGGGGCGACGGTCGTACGCCGAGCAGTTGTCGGGACAACGCCACGGTGCGTCGGGCGCGAGATCGAGATTGCACTTCCGCACCGTGTCACCGTTGGGGTAGGTGCGGCTCTCGAAGTGTTTGCACTCCTGACGCATCGGCATACCAACCCAACTTTAGTGCTGGTGTTCTGGTGACTGAAAGTCACCGCATAGGTGACGAAGTCGCACCAGAAAATCAGACGTCGGCGGCCGACGGACCCACGGCACCGATCGCATCGAAGTACGCCAGGTGCGCATCGACAACATTCACGACGTCGACATCGTCGAGTAGCGCGACGCCGGCGTTCTCTGCCTCACCAAGGAGGAACGCGATGAGCGCTTCTTCGGTGACCACTACGGGCGTGTCGATGTTCTGACGACGGTCGATGACCGCATCGGGCTGCAGCCCACGTTCGTGCAACCACTTCATATGAAGGATGAGGAGCTGTTCGAGCTCGTCCATCGTGAGACGGGCCTTGGTCTGATCGGGCAGTACTTCGACCACGAAGGCCACCGCCTGATCGACTTGATACACCGCGCGCGGCGCCACCGCATCGAGGCGCCGTGCTTCACGCCCGGTGACGAGCGCGGCGATCAGGAAGACGAGAACGGCGGCGACTGCGATGTACAGCCACATCGTCAGCCGACGGATCCTTCCATCTGCAGTTCGATGAGGCGGCTCCACTCGACCGCGTACTCCATGGGGAGCGTACGCGTGACGGGCTCGATGAATCCGTTGACCACCATGCTCATGGCCTGCTCCTGCGAGAGGCCGCGGCTCTGCAAGTAGAACAGCTGCTCGTCGGCGATCTTGGAGACCGTGGCCTCGTGGCCGATCTGCGCGTCCTTCTCGCCTACTTCCATGTACGGAAGCGTGCGGCTTTCGCTGGTTTCGTCGAGGATGAGCGCGTCGCACTGCACGTGGCTCTTGCAGCCGTACGCACCTTCGTCGACGCGCACGAGACCGCGGTACGTGGTGATGCCGCCGTCCTTGCTGATGGACTTCGACACGATCTTCGACGACGTCTCGGGAGCAGCGTGAACCATCTTCGCGCCAGCGTCCTGATGCTGACCGGCGCCGGCGTACGCCACCGACAGAACTTCGCCGGTGGCCTTCGGACCCACGAGGTACACGCTCGGGTACTTCATGGTGAGCTTCGAACCGATGTTGCCGTCGATCCACTCCATGTGCCCCTCGGCTTCCACGCGAGCACGCTTGGTGACGAGGTTGTACACGTTGGGCGACCAGTTCTGGATGGTGGTGTACGTGACGCGCGCACTGGGCTTTACGACGATTTCCACCACGGCCGAGTGCAGCGAATCGCTGGTGTACACCGGGGCCGAACAGCCCTCGATGTAGTGCACCTTCGACCCCTCGTCGGCGATGATGAGCGTGCGCTCGAACTGACCGGCGTTTTCGGAATTGATGCGGAAGTACGCCTGCAGCGGCATGTCGCACTCGACTCCGGGCGGAACGTAGATGAACGAGCCACCCGACCACACCGCACTGTTGAGCGCGGAGAACTTGTTGTCGCCGGGCGAGATGACCGTGCCGAAGTATTGCTTCACGAGTTCGGGGTATTCGCGCAGCGCGGTGTCCATGTCACAGAAGAGGATTCCCTGTGCTTCGAGATCTTCGCGGTTGCGGTGGAAGACGACTTCTGATTCGTACTGCGCCGTGACGCCGGCAAGGTACTTGCGCTCGGCCTCGGGAATGCCGAGCTTTTCGTAGGTGGCCTTCATCTGCTCGGGCAGATCGTCCCACTCGTCAACCTGAGCGGTGGCCGGACGCAAGTAGTAGAAGATGTCCTGGAAGTCGATGTCGGGCATGTTCTCGGCGAACCACGGCGCCATCGGCTTCTTGTCGAACAGGCGCAGGCTGCGCAGACGGAACTGCGTCATCCAGCGCGGCTCGCCCTTCCACCACGAGATCTGATCGACGACACGATCGCTCAGGCCCTTCTCGGGTGCGAACGCGTACTCGACGTCGTCGCTCCAGCCGAGCGAGTACTTGCTGAGATCCAGATCGAACGAGGTCATTCGGGGTCTCCTACCGGGGTCGGAATCGGGGGTGTGCGGTGGGGTTGGATTCCTGGCGGGCCGGGAATTTCCACTACCGCCATAGTAACAATTCCCCGGCCAGGACCCACCGGCGGGAATCTGGTGCGACTTCGTCACCTATGCGGTGACTTTCAGTCACCAGATCCTCGGAGTTCAGGAGGCTTTGGCGACGGAGGCGGGGGTCATCTCGATGAAGATGCACTCGCCCGGGCAGGCCTCAGCAGCATCCACCACCGATTGGTAGTTCTTCACGGGCACCCAGGCCAGGCTTCCGGCCCCACCCGGGTCGTTCAGGGCCCGGCCCTGCTCGGCCACGTAGGCGATGCCGTCCTCCAGCTGCACGAACACATCGGGGCAGTGGTCGAGGCACAGGCCGTCGCCCGTGCACAAGTCCTGGTCAATCCACACCCGCATGGCCGAGACGCTAATGGCGCGTCACCGGGCCCCAGCGAGGCGGGCGGCGTTCGATCGGACACATACCCTGGCGACGATGCTCGAACTCACTCCCCCGGTCGCGCCCAGCAAACCCACTCGCCTCTCGCGGCCCACCGGAGACGTGGACGATCCGTACTACTGGCTCGCCAATCGCGACGACGCCGACACCATCGCCTACCTCGAAGCCGAGAACGCGCACTGCAACGCGTGGTTCGCTCCGCACGAGCAACTCGTCGAGACCATCTTCGGCGAGATCAAGTCGCGCATCCAGGAGACCGACCAGAGCGTGCCGACTCTCAAGGACGGCTGGTGGTACGTCTCGCGCACCGAGGAGGGTTCGCAATACCCCATCCACTGCCGCGGCCGTTCGCGCGACACCGCCACGGAAACGGTGATCCTCGACGAGAACGCCGAAGCGAGCACTCACGAATACTTCTCGCTCGGCGCGTTCGACGTGAGCCCGAGCGCGACACTGCTCGCCTGGTCGCTCGACGTCGACGGCAGCGAGCACTTCACGATGCACGTTCGCGACCTCGCCACCGGTGCGGATCTGGCCGACGAGATCAGCGACACGTCGTGGGCCGGAACGGCGTGGAGCGCCGACTCGCAGTACCTCTTCTACGTCACGTACGACGAACAGGAGCGGCCGTCCACAGTGTGGCGGCACCGCCTGGGCACGCCGCAGTCGGACGACGTGCAGATCTTCCACGAACCGGACGAGCGCTTCTACGTCGGGATCGACCTCACACGCAACGGCGAGTGGATCGTCATCGACTCCGACTCGAAGACATCGAGCGAGTCGTGGCTCGTTCCGGCGCGTACGCCACTCGATGCTCCGAAGGTCGTTCGTCCGCGCACCGAGAACCTCGAGTATCACCTCGATCACTGGGGCGATCGATTCGTCGTCCTCACCAATCTCGACGCCGTCGATTTCAGGGTGATGACCGCGCCGACCGATGCGCCCGATCGATGGACCGAGTTCATCGCGCACAGTGCCGGCAACAGAATCACACGCGTCGACCCGTTCGTATCGCATCTCGTGGTGCACGAGTGGGTCGCGGCCCAGCCGCGCCTGCGCATCGTGCGTCGTGACGGTTCGTCGACCGCGATCGACCTGGGCGAGTCGCCGCACGACGTGGAACTCGACGCGAATCCCGAGTGGAACACCGAATGGGTGCGATTCGCCACCGAGAGCCTCGTGTCGCCCGCGACGGTCTGGGAACACAACGTCACCACCGCCGAAAGAGTGATGCTGAAGCGTGCGCCCACGCCCAACGTCGACCTGAATCGTTACGAGAGCATGCGCCACTGGGCCTCCGCCGTTGACGGAACCCTCGTGCCGTACGACGTGGTGCGCCTGGCCGGCTCGAACAACGCTGGCCCGGCCGTCGTGTACGCGTACGGCTCGTACGAAGCCTCCATGCCACCGTGGTTCTCGGTGGCCCGACTGTCGTTGGTCGATCGCGGCTGGACGTGGATCCTCGCGCATCCGCGCGGCGGTGGCGAGATGGGCCGCCAGTGGTACCTCGACGGCAAATTCCTCAACAAGCGCAACACCTTCGACGACACCAACGCGGTGGCCGACGATGCGGTACGACGCGGCCTCGCCGATGGCACGCGTCTCGCCGTGCGCGGAGGCAGCGCGGGCGGGCTGCTCGTCGGAGCGTGCATCAACCTGCGGCCCGAACTGTGGTCGGCGGCGGTGGCCGAGGTGCCCTTCGTCGACGTGGTCACCACCATGAGCGATCCGTCGCTGCCGCTCACCGTGACCGAGTGGGAGGAATGGGGCGATCCGCGCACCGAGCCATTCGCCTCGTACATGCTCTCGTACTCGCCGTACGACAACGCCACCGCGCGCTCGTATCCGGCTCTTTTCGTGACGGCCGGGCTCAACGATCCGCGCGTGGCGTATCACGAACCGGCCAAGTGGGTCGCGCGAATTCGCGCACTGCGCACGAACGATGCGCCGCTGCTCCTACGCACCGAGATGGGTGCCGGTCATGGCGGAGCGAGCGGCCGCTACGACCGATGGCGCGACGAAGCCCGCGTGTGCGCGTTCTTGCAGATCGCTCTAGGCGACTGACGCGACGAGTGTCAGAACGGCAAGGGCTTCGAGCACGCCGTTGCGCACGAGGTGACCCGGCCCGAGCGGCTTGGCACTCCACTCGCCGAAGCACGCGCACACCGGTCGCCTCCCCCGCGCCAAGTTGACGGCGAGGAGAAGCGAGAAGCCGCCGAGGAGACCCAGCGCGGCGATCGACACCGCGGTGGCCGCGACCTGCACGATGAGAAGTGCACCAAGCACGAGCTCGACCCACGGTACGAGCGGCAGAACGATGCGCGGTGCGCCGAGGGCGGCGCCTCCTGCTTCCCACGCGCGACCGGTTCGCAGTTTCGAGAACGCGGCCGCGCACATCGTGGCGCCGAGGATCACCGAGGCGACCAGGCCGACGGCATCCATCGTCAGGTCGGCGGCATGTCGATCTTGGCGACCCTGCCCCGGAAGAAGATCATCGCGTTGTCGACCGCGTCGGCGTGCTCCATCGCGTGCACTCGCCCGACCACGAAGAGGTGATCACCCGCATCGTGCACGGTGTCGACCGAGCAGTCGATCCAGCCGATCGCCCCGGGCAGGATCGGCGATCCGGACGGCGCGGGCTTCCAGTCGACGCCGCCGAACTTGTGCGACTCGCCTTCGGCCGGCTCCTTGGCGAAACGCCAGCAGAGTTCGTCCTGACCCGCACCGAGGATGTTGGCGCAGAAACTTCCGCCCGCGGCGATACGCGGCCACGACCGCGACGACTTGCCCGGGAGGAATCCGACGAGCGGCGGATCGAGCGACACCGACACGAACGACCCGATGGTGATGCCGAGCGGAACACCATCAGGATCGAGACCGGTCACCACGGTGACGCCGGTGGGGAAATGTCCGAGGACGTTTCGGAAGTGTCGCGGATCGATATCGCTCACACCGCAACCCTAGACGGTGACAGAGAGGCCCTCGTGCGCCGCGAAGACGTTCACGCCACGCTTGTCGCCCTCGCACTTGGCCGCCTCGAGCAACCGGTCGACGTCGTCGTCGCCGCGCGCGGGGTCGTGATGGAACAACGCCAGGGTCTTCACACCACACTCGGCCGCCACCCACAGCGCGTAGTCGACAGTGCAGTGGCCCCAGTTGTTCTTCTTCACGAACTCGTGCGGCGTGTACTGCGCATCGTGAATGAGCAGATCGGCGCCCTCGCACAACTCGCGCGCACCATCGGTGAGACCCATCGAACCATCGAGCGGCATCTGGTGATCGGACAAGTACACGACCGACCGATCGTTCCAGGTGACGCGGAATCCGAGGGTGTTGCCGATGTGCGGAACGAGGCGGCTGCGCACCTGATAGCCGCCGACCATGAAGTCGTCATCGGCGACATCGTGGAAGTTGAACCTGCCCGGAAGTTCGCGCAACGCGATCGGGAACATGGGCGGACGGATGATCGCATCGAACACTTCGGCCACGGTGCGTCCGTCTTCCTGCGTGGGTGCGTAGATGTCGAAGTGCGCACCGTCACGAAGCGTGGGCACGAAGAACGGCAAACCCTGGATGTGATCCCAGTGCATGTGCGTGAGCAGACAGGTGCCGCGGAACGGTGCCGGCACTCCGGCCTGACCGCACGAGTAGCGCAGGCCGGTTCCGAGATCGAACACGAGCGGGTCTTCACCCGGGGCGTCGAGACCGACGCACGACGTGTTTCCGCCGTAGCGCCGCGTGTCATCGCCATGGCATGGAGTGGATCCACGCACGCCATAGAACGTGACCTGAAGGCCCTGATTTCCCCCGATGGCCTGAACGCTAAATCAGTGGACCATCGGTTGTGAACAGGCGGGTTCGGTGACCTTCGTCGCAGGACGGGTGGGATCGGCGCCGTGGCGGGAAGTACGGTTCGCCCATGAGTCACGGGGGAATCACTCAGCACAGCGTGTCGGTCAACGGGTTCGACCTGTCGTACCTGGCAGCCGGCCTCGACAACGGCGGCCCGCTCGCCGTGTGCGTGCACGGCTTCCCCGATTCGGCCCACACCTGGCGCCACCTGCTTCCGCGTCTCGCCGACGCCGGTTACCGGGCGGTAGCCCCGTTCCTGCGCGGATACGCCCCCTCGGGCGTGCCCGCCGACGGCCGTTTCCAGACCGCGGCGTCAGCCCTCGACGTGCTCGAACTACGCGCATCGCTCGGAGGCGGATCCGATTCGGTGATCATCGGACACGACTGGGGCGCACCCATCACGCACATCGCCGCAAGCGAGAAACCCGACGCGTGGCGCAAGGTCGTGTCGATGGCCGTGCCGCCCGGCAACGCGGTGGGTGCGGCGTTCATCGGCAACCTCGCACAGATCAAGCGCAGTTGGTACATGTTCTTCTTCCAACATCCGCTTTCCGACATGGTCGTTGGCGCCAACGATCTTGCATTCATCGACATGCTGTGGGCCGATTGGTCGCCCGGTTACGACGCGCGTGAAGATCTCGCACTTCTCAAGCCGAGCCTGCGCGACGTTGCCAACCTGCAGGCGGCGCTCGGCTTCTATCGCGCGACACTCGGAGCCGGTTACAACGACCCGGCGCTGCAGTCGATGCAGGAGAAGAGCAGCGCCATCCCGCCGCAGTCGTATCTGTATCTGCATGGCCGTACCGATGGTTGCATGGGCGTCGAAGTAGCCGAGTTCGCCCGCGCCGAATTGCCCGCACACGCGCGCATGGAGATCGTCGACGGAGCCGGACACTTCCTGCACCTCGAACGGCCCGATGCGGTCAACCTGATCATCCTCGACTTCCTGAAGGCTTGACCATGACGACTCCCACGCTTCCCGATGGATTCGTGATCGTGGTGAAGCACGAGTGCGAGACGTGCCGGCTCGTGGTTTCGGTGATCTCGCAACTGAAGGCTGGCGCAGTTCCGGTGACCGTCTACACGCAGGACGATCCGTCGTTCCCGGTCGGTGTCGGTGCGATTCACGACGCCGACCTCTCCATGAGTTGGCACCACGACATCGAGACGGTGCCGACCGTGATCAAGGTGGAGAACGGGCGCGAAGTCGCGCGCACCGTGGGTTGGGTTCGCGACGAGTGGCATTCTTTGATCGGACGAATGGATCTCGGCGTCGACCTACCGGCTTTCCGTCCCGGCTGCGGTTCGTTGAGCGTCGATCCCGATCTGGTCGACGCGTTGCGCGCACGATTCGGCGGCTCGGTGTTGTCGGCGCGGCGCGTGGAAACCGCGGCGGCCGAAGACGAGTTCGAGGCGATGTTCGATCGCGGCTGGACCGACGGCCTGCCGGTGGTGCCGCCCACCGAAGAACGCGTGCTGCGCATGCTCACCGGAACCACTCGCGCGCCCGGCGACGTGGTGGCAGTGGTGCCACCCGATCTCGTCGAGGTGACCGTCGAGAAGATCGCCATCAACGCCGTGATGGCCGGCTGCAAGCCCGAGTACCTGCCCTGGGTGATCGCGGGCGTGGAAGCGGTGTGCAACGACACGTTCAACATCCACGGCGTGCTCGCCACCACGATGCCGGTGGGGCCGGTGATCGTGTGCAACGGACCGGGTACGCGTGCGATCGGGATGAACAGCGGCATGAACGTGTTCGGACAGGGCAACCGCGCCAACCTCACGATTGGGCGCGCGGTTCAGTTGGTCATCCGCAACGTGGGCGGCGGCCGTCCCGGTGAAGTCGACCGGGCCACGCACGGCAATCCCGGAAAGATCTCGTTCTGTTTCGCCGAGGACGAGTTGGGTTCGCCGTGGACGACGCTCGCCGAGAGCCGCGGTGTCGCCGCGGGTCGCGACGCGATCACGGTGTTTCCCGGCGAGGGGCCGCGGTGCGTGGTCGACCAGCAAGCGCGCGACCCGGAGAGTCTGTGCAACACGTTCGCCGCGTGTCTGCGCACTTTGCATAACCCCAAGCTGGTGCTGGCTTTCGACGCGATCCTGGTGATGGGGCCCGAGCACTCGCGTGTGTTCGCCGAGGCCGGCTGGAATCGCGAGAAGGTGCTCGACGAGATCAACGCCCGGCTCCAACTCCCCGGTTCCGAGCTGATTCGCGGAGCCAACGGGATCGCCGAAGGAATCCCGGCCCACCTGAAGGACGCGACGCTGCCCAAGTTCCGCCCCGGCGGGCTGCTTCTCGTGCATGCGGGCGGCGGCGCCGGTCTGTTCTCTGCCATCATTGGGGGATGGGCCAACGGCGACGTTGGCAGCCAGCCGGTCACACGGGAGGTGATGAGATGACGACACTGCTCGACCCCACCAACGAGCGACGCGTGCAGACCATGGAACGCGTCGGCCGTCCCGAGTCGCTGTCCGGCCTGGTGGTCGGACTGCTCGACATCTCCAAACCACGCGGCGACGTGTTCCTCGATCGTCTCGAACAGCGGCTCTCCGAGATGGGTGCCGATGTGCGCCGATTCAAGAAGCCCACGTTCACCAAGCCCGCACCGGTCGATCTGCGCCACGAGATCGCGACGCAGTGTCAAGTGGTGATCGAAGCACTCGCCGATTGAGGCAGTTGCACGTCGTGCAGTGTGCACGACATCGTGGATATCGAGAAGCGCGGAGTGCCCGCGGTGTTCGTCGCCTCGGCCGAGTTCGTGTCGGCCGCCGATGCGCAGTCGAAGTCGCTCGGCTTTCCCGAGGTGGCGCGGGTGTTCACACCGCACCCCATCCAGGATCGCACCGACGACGAAATGCGCGCCTACGCCGACGCAGCACTCGACGAAATCGTCGCGGCTGTCACTCGTCAGCGCGACTGAGGTTCACCGGCTCGACACCTCCGTGTCACGGACGTGGGGCATGATGGAGACGATGCGTCGCACCAAGATCGTCACCACGCTCGGACCGGCCAGTCAGAACCTTGTGGCCGAACTCGTCGAGGCCGGCGCTTCGGTCGTGCGCATCAACTGCTCGCACATGACCACCGAGGAAGTAGGCGCGGCCGTGCGTTCGGCCCGCGCGCAATCCGAGACGGTGTCCATCCTCGTCGATATCCAAGGGCCGAAGCTCCGGCTCATCGACGGCATCGACGCGACCGGTGACGAAGTCGTGTTGTGGCAGAGCGGACATGGGCCCGGACCCAATGTGGGCTTCGACCCGCACGCGATCGGTGTGAAGTCGGGCGAGCGAATCCTCGTCAATGACGGTCGCATCGAGTTGTCGGCTCTCGAGGTCGCACCGCACATGGTGCGGGCCCGTGTCGTGCGCGGCGGAACGGCTCAGGGTCGTCGTGGCGTCAATCTTCCCGACACCGAGGTGAAGGTCGAGATGTACTCGGCCAAGGATCGCGCCGACATCGCGGCCGCGGTCGAGGCCGGCGTCGACTGGATCGCCCTGTCATTCGTACAGCGGGCTGAGGATGTGCTCGAGGCGCGGCGAATGGTGCCCGAAGGTGTTCGCATCCTGTCGAAGATCGAGCGACCGCAGGCACTCGCGGTACTCGACGAGATCTGCGAAGCCTCCGACGCCGTGATGGCCGCGCGAGGTGACCTGGGTGTGGAGATTCCATTCGCTCGTCTTCCCGTCGCCCAGCGGACGATCGCGATGGCCGCGTTGCGCGCCGGTGTCGTGTCGGTGTGCGCCACCGAGATGCTCGAGTCGATGATCACTGGGTCGCGCCCCACGCGCGCCGAGGTTTCCGACGTCACCAACGCCGTGCGCGACGGATTCGACTGCGTGATGCTGTCGGCCGAGACCGCGATCGGCCACGACCCGATCGGGACGGTGAAGGCCATGGCGGCGATCCTCACCGAAGCCGACTTGGTCGATCGCATTCGTTCGCCGTTCGCCGACACGCATCCCGATTCGGCGGCCGTTGCCGCGGCCACCGTCGCGTTGGCCGCCCGCCTCAAGACCAAGACGATCCTGGCCGTCACGTTCACCGGCCACAACGCCGAATTGCTGGCCGCATGTCGGGCACCATCACAGATCATCGCGGCCACCGCCGATCGTCGCGTGGCCACACGACTCATGGCGCGCTACGGAGTCACACCGGTGATGGCACCACGACCGCATTCCACCGACGACGCCATCGAGTTGGCCGTTCAGTCGGCGAAGCGCGCGGGGTTGGTGAGCGATGGCGAACTGATCGTGGTCTGCCTGTCGCGCACCTCGCCCCGCAGCGACACCGACACCATCTACGTGTACCGCGCCTGAGCTGCGGCGCGAATCTGGTGCGACTTCGTCACCTATACGGTGACTTTCAGTCACCAGATCCTCAGGGGAGGCGGAGGGTTGAGGTCGTGGGATCGAGCACCGCGAGGCCTTCGTTCACCAGGGCGGTCACCAATCGCTCGGCCACGTCGCGCGGGCGATCCATCACCCGAGGCACGTCGCTCACACGCACGGTTCCCTCACCGAGCGCCTTGATCAGTCGCCCCCGCGCCTGACGATCGGAGCCCTCGAAGCGGCCCTGAGCCACGCTCACACCGGCCGAACCAACCGCCGGGTCGTGGCCCTCGCCGCGCCACGCGCAGAACTCGAACCACGGACACTCGGGGCACGACGGCACCGGTCGACACACCGTCGCACCCAGGTCCATGAACGCCTGGTTCCACAACCACGCCGCCCCTTCGGCCAGAAGTTCGTCGGCGGCCGACTGCGCTCGCTTCGGCGTGAGTCGTTCGCCATGCAGTCGCGCGAGCACGCGCGCGATGTTGGTATCCACCACCGCCACGTCGTATTCATACGCGAAGGCCAGCACGGCGCGGGCGGTGTACGCACCCACGCCGGGTAGGGCCAACAGCGACTCCAACGAATCGGGAACCACTCCCCCGTGCTCGCGCACGATCACACCGGCCGCCGCGTGCAGGTTTCGAGCGCGACGCGGATAACCCAACCCTTGCCACAGACGCAGCACGTCGCCCAGCGACGACTCGGCACAGGCACGCGGCGAGGGGAACGCCTCCATGAACGCGTCCCACTTCGGAATCACGCGACCAACACCGGTCTGCTGGAGCATGACCTCGCTCACGAGCACGGCCCACGGGTCGCGCGTGCTTCGCCACACGAACTCGCGCAGACGCGGCGCGGCCCAACCCAGCAACGCGTCCTGCTGAACGCGCAGTTCGTCGGTCAGGCTTCGCCCCATGCGGCGTCGGTGTCGTACGGGCGCTCGCGCGAGGGTGCGAACTCGCGCTTCCACACCATCACGCGACGGCGGAAGTAGCACACTTCCTTGCCGTCCTGGTTCCAGGCCTTGGTCTCGACGGTCACCACACCGCGGTCGTTCTTCGACTTGCTCTCCTGAACGTCGAGCACGCGCGTCTCGGCGTGGATGGTGTCGCCGTGGAACGTGGGCGACTTGTGCTGCAGCGTCTCGACTTCGAGATTGGCGATCGCGGCACCACTCACGTCGGGCACGCTCATGCCGAGAACGAGCGAATACACGAGGTTGCCCACCACGACGTTGCGACCCTGCACGCTCTTCGATGCGAACCAGTCGTTGGTGTGCAGCGGGTGATGGTTCATGGTGATCATGCAGAACAAGTGGTCGTCGTACTCGGTGATGGTCTTGCCGGGCCAATGGCGATACACATCGCCCACCTGGAAATCCTCGAGGCAACGGCCGAAGGGGCGCTCATGAACGGTCATGAGGGCAACTTACCGCTGGTCGGCCGGCGGCTCCCCATTCGTCCACTCGCGAGTGGGATCGTGCGCCTCGGGTTCCTGCGGCGGCATCGGAATCTCGCGCGTGCGCTCGCGGGCCGGGTAGCGCTCGGAGAAGTCGAGGATGCTCTCCTCGGTGGACACCGATGCCACCACGTCGCGCAGCGGTTCGAGGCGATCCTTCGAAATCGACCACGGCCCGATGCGCAGCGAGAGGTATGAGCCACCGCCAACGAGAATGGGCAGCCAGTACTGCGCGATGCGATACGACACGACCCCCACCACCGCGGTGGCGCGGGGCAGACCGAAGCCCACGATCACCGGCACGTACACGCCCTCCACCACGCCGAGACCACCGGGTGTGAGCGGGATGGCGGCAAGAACGTTGGCCAATCCGAACGCGACGATGAGACCGTCGATCGGCAAGTCGCCGCCGAATGCGCGCAGGAACACCCACAGGGCGGCTGCGTCGATGAGCCAGTTGAGCGTGGCCCACATCACGAGGCGTCGCAGAAGAGGTCGGTCCTCCGACAGCTCCTGCATGCGGCCCGCGATATGGCGAACCGCTTCGCCGGCGCGGTCCTCGTTCATGTGCAACTTGCGTGCAATCGCACGTAGAAGTTTCTCGGATCGATGCTGGCCTTCGATGAGGCCGAAGATGATCGCCGCCGCGATGCCCATGAGGATGATTCCGGCGATAGCCGCCGTTCCGTACACCGGGTTCACACCGCGCAGCGGAATCGACACCACCAGTCCGAACCACAACACGAAATTGAGAACGACCGCCGACGCGAGGCCGGCCGCGGCGAGAGCGAATCCGGCGTCGGGACCGGGCACATTAGAGATCGTGAGCAATCGGTAGCCGAGAGCCGAGCCGGCGGCACTGCCTCCGGGAACCAGACTCGACAAGGCACGAGTGGACAACTGGATGCGGAACATCCGCCACAGAGTGAGGTGCGAACCCACCGGTCCCAGAGCGTGGCGAGTCATGACCGAGTAACAGAGCAGGGCGAGGAAGGACAACGCCAGGCCGACCGCGAGAAGACTGGGTTTCACCTCGCCCAACTGATCGACGGCATTCCGAAGGCCAGGGATGTTCAGAATGATGAAGTAGACGACGGCGACCGTGGCCAGAACCTTGAACGTGCGGCCAGCCGCACGCCGCCGAAAGGCCGCGCGTTCGGCCGGGGTGCGCCCAGCGCGACCCTCGCCGGCGCCCGTCCCTTCCGCGTCCGTCATACCTATTTCCTAGCAGTTTCGGTCCGGCTACCCAGGTGGATGCGCCTCAGCCGGTCGCCTCGAGGACATCGGTGAGCAACCGATCGAGAAGCGGTTGAGTGTCGTGGACCCACTTGCCGAGGTGGACCACCACGGTGTCGCGTTGTGGATCGACGATCGTGCGCTGACCCTCGTAACCGAGGGCCGCCGCCACACCCGACATCGATTTCCAGATCCACCAGTGGGATCCGTACCCGTGGCCCGTCTCCGGATCGGCGGCGTGCTGCCGCTTCGCGCTGGCCACCCAATCGGGCGAGAGCAACTGCCGGCCATCCCACTCGCCGTTGCGCAAGTAGAGGTAGCCGAAGCGGGCGAAGTCACGAGCCGTCGCGTACACGTAGGACGAACCGATGAACGTTCCGGCGACGTCGAGACGTGGCGTGGCGCTCCTCATTCCGATGGGAGCGAACAACCTCTCGCTGATGAACGAGGTGATGTCGTGTGTGGAGGCGATCGTTCGCGCGATGATGCTCGACACGATGTTGGTGGTGCCCGACGAGTAGTTCCAGACCGAACCCGGCTCGTGAGCGAGCGGACGAGATTTGGCGAAGGACGCGACGTCGTCGGCACCCGAACCGAAGAGCATGTCGATCACGTGCGGCACCGGAGCGTTGTCGCCGGCCACGTACTCCTCCACGAAGTCGAGGCCGTCGCGCATGTGCAGAAGGTGTTCGAGCGTGATGCGTCGACGATCGTCGCCCGACCACTCGGCGACCGCCGCTGGTGCCGACGGGTCGAGCCGACCTTCGTCGACGAGGAATCCGACCAACGCGTGCGTGATGCTCTTGGCCATGCTCCACGAGATGAGAGTCGTGTCGGCATCGACGGGACCACCGGGGCCGAACGGCGTGTCGGGCTGGATTCCGTATCGCTCGTGCACGATGCGGCCGCGATGCACCACCACGAGTGCGAGCGACGTGCCGTGCGTTTCGGAGGATGGCTCGTCGAACAACTGATTGCTCGCCGCGATCAGTCGGGACGGGTCGGCCACCGTCGACACGTCACCCACGGGCCACTCACGAGTGGGCCACGCGACGCCGGCCGGCTGCGTCACAGCGAACTCCGTTTCGCCGTCACGTCGAGCGAACTCAACTTGCCCGGAACATCGGGCGCCGGACCGGTGGCGATCCGCACCGCTTCTTCCGGCGTGCGGGCGACCGCCGCGATCTGCCTGAACTGCGGTGCGACGAAACCCGAGTCGACCACGTGATCGAGAGCAGAGAGCAGTGGCCCGTAGAAGCCCGTGCCGTCGAGGAACACCAGCGGTTTGGTGACGAGCCCCAGTTGGTTCCAGGTCAGGATTTCGAAGGCCTCGTCGAACGTTCCGAAGCCGCCGGGCATCACGATGAAACCCGTGGCGAGTTCGGCCATGCGCGCCTTGCGCTCGTGCATCGAGTCGACCACGTCGAGGACGGGCAGACCGGTGTGGGCGGTCTCGGCCCGCACGAGGTGCTCGGGGATCACCCCGTGAACGTGTCCGCCGGCTTCGAGGACCGCGTCGGCCACGATGCCCATGAGCCCGATCCGGCCTCCCCCGTAGACGAGACCGACACCGGCGCGGGCGATCTCGGCGCCCAGGCGGCGGGCCTCGTCGGCGAACTCGGGTCGGGCTCCCGAACTCGAACCGCAGTAGACGCAGACGAGCCGGGACATGGGTCCATGTTCCCACACGGCGGGCGAAGGGCCCGGAGGTGACGCACGACCGGGTGGGCGATCGACCCCACCACTTCGGGCCGGTCGAATGGCCACAAGTAGCGTTCTCGCCGATGAGCACCACCGTCGCCCCCGACCTACAGACCGCCGCCGATGTGATCGATCTCGCGTCGCGCGCGGTCGGCAAAGCCCTTCGTCATCTCTCCGAGATCGGCGGGCCCGACAAGCACCAGGTGTTGGCGTACGACCTTGCCCACGCGGCGTCGGCGGTCGAAACCGCACGCTCGCTCCTCGACTACGGCGCCAAGGGCAACCACGAAGGTCTCATCACCTGCGCGTACACCGCCGACATGGCACACGATCTGATGGGCAAGTTCCTCGGTCGCGAATCGCTGTGGGGTCTCGAGCGTGGTGCTCTCGACTCGGCGCTCTCCTTCATCGGCACGTATCGCGATCCGGAGTTCGTGGCGTCGCTTGCCGACGTGCCGGGTCCGCGTCACCTCGACGAAGAGTTCGAGATGGTGCAGGACACGTTCCGCGCGTTCGCCGAAAAGGTGATCGCACCTCGCGCCGAGCACGTGCACCGCTACAACGAGGACGTTCCCGAGGAAATCATCAGCGGTCTGGCCGAGATGGGCGCGTTCGGTTTGTCGGTGCCGAGCGAGTACGGCGGATTCTCCGAGGGCGGCGAGGGCGAATATCTCGCCATGGTCGTGGCCACCGAGGAACTGAGCCGCGGTTCGCTCGGAATCGGCGGTTCGCTGATCACGCGTCCTGAGATCCTCACGCGCGCGCTCGTCAAGGGCGGCACCGAGGCCCAGAAGCAGGAGTGGTTGCCGAAACTGGCCACCGCCGAGGTGATGGCCGCGGTCGCGGTGACCGAGCCCGACTACGGCAGCGACGTCGCCGGCCTCAAGGTCACGGCCACACCGGCCGAGGGCCCCGATGGCCAGCCGGGCTACGTGATCAACGGCGTGAAGACGTGGTGCACATTCGCCGGCCGCGCCGACGTTCTCATGCTGCTCGCGCGCACCAACCCCGATCGCTCGCTCACGCACAAGGGACTCAGTCTCTTCATCGTGCCCAAACCGCGCGGTGAGGCACACGGTTTCGAGTTCACGCAGAACGTTCGCGCCGATGGCTCGGTGGGCAAGATGGAAGGCCGCCCGATCGACACGATCGGATACCGCGGCATGCACTCGTACGAGATCGCCCTCGACAATTGGTGGGTGCCGGCCACCAACCTCATCGGTGAGGAAGGCGGTCTCGGCAAGGGCTTCTACTACCAGATGGAAGGTTTCGAGAACGGCCGTCTGCAGACCGCCGCGCGTGCTGTGGGAGTGATGCAGGCCGCGTACGAAGCCGCGTACGACCACGCGCACAACCGCAACGTGTTCGGCAGCAACATCGCCGAGTACCAACTCACGAAGGTGAAGTTGGGTCGCATGGCGGTGCTCATCCAGGCCGGTCGTCAGTTCGGTTACCAGGTGTCGAAGTTGATGGCCAAGGGCGAAGGTGCGACCGAGGCGTCGATGGTGAAGGCATACGTGTGCAAGGCCGCCGAGTGGGTCACGCGTGAAGCCATGCAGATCCACGGTGGTTACGGTTATGCCGAGGAGTACAGCGTGAGTCGCTTGTTCGTCGATGCGCGTGTGCTGAGCATCTTCGAGGGTGCCGACGAGACCTTGTGCCTCAAGGTCATCGCCCGCCGCCTCGTGTCCTAGTCGCGGCCCGCCAACACCACCACGGCGTAATCGCTGTCGTCGAACGCGTCGCCATCCCAGTTCTTCCACGCGCTCGCGAGGGCCAAGCTGTTGGCCTCGCCTTCGGCGATGAATCGATCGGCGTGATACGAGTCGGCGCGCGATTCCTGCGACCAACCGGCGACGAGAAGCCCACCGGGCGCGAGCAGTCGGGCCAGATTGGCGACGATTCGGGCCTGGTCGCCGGGCGCGCAGAAATTCGGGATGTTGCCGGCCATCACGATGATGTCGAACCGGCGATCGGTCGTGAAGGTCGCGAGATCGACGGCGTGCCATTCGATGCCGGGCGCCTTGCGCCGAGCTCGTTCGATCATGTCAGGATCGAGATCGACGCCGATCACCCGATGTCCGCGGCGATCGAGTTCGATTCCGAGTCGGCCGGTTCCGCATCCGGCGTCGAGAACAGTGAGCGCACGACCACCGAAATGGTCGCGCACGAGTCGAGCGAGTGCATCGGCTTCGCCATGCACCGACTCACCACGAGCCGCCATCGATTCCCAACGCGCGTCGTACTTGTCGAGATCGACCGATCGGCGCCATTCGGCCCAACGAGCCGAGACGTGTTCGCCCGGAACCCGGGATTCTGGTGCGACTTCGTCACCTATACGGTGACTTTCAGTCACCAGATCCTCCGGTTAGTTCGTGGAGGGATTGGATTCGGAGGAAGTCGGCGCCGCGGTGATCGTCGTAGGGGTCGAGCAGCACCGGCAGCAGGCCCGCGTTGCGCGCCCCGCCCACGTCCATCGTGACGCTGTCGCCCACGTACGCCACGCGCGACCGATCGATACCCGGCAGCACCGCCAACCCGAAATCGAAGATGCGCGGATCGGGCTTGGCGATTCCGACCACGTGACTGTCCACCACCACGCGCACCGGTACACCCGTCCCTTCGCCCACCTGACACACGCCCGTGCGCGCCAACACCGACTCGATCTGGCCGGTCGCGTTGCTCACCACACCGATCGGCACGCGCCTTTCGTGCAGAACGCGCAACGCATCGACACTGTCGCGCAACGGATGCCGCCAGGTGTACGCGTTACGCGTGCGTCCGAGAACCTCGGCCGCCTCGACTCGATCGTGCTCGGGAACACCGGCCACCGCCACGTACTCGGCGTTGTAGACCGACCAATCGGATTCGGGCGATCCGGCCCGCGACTTCGCCGCCATCCCGGCGTAGTGCGCACGGTGGTACACGTCGAGGTCGGTGCTCGCTCCGTAGTACGCCAGCAGCGGCGCCAGCACGTGCGGATCGGGGATCACGAAGATCCCGCCCGCGTCGAACAGCACCGCATCCACCTCATGCCCATGGATGACGACGGAACTAGCCACGCACCCAGGGTAGGGCGTACCCTCGAACCGTGCGCAGTGCCCGTGACTTCTTCAAACCGCTCGCCGTCGGCGCCCCCGAACCCGTCCGCGAGATCCCCTTCCGTCCCAGCCGGATGATCCACTTCTTCCCGCCGTCGAACGAGAAGATGGTGTCGAAGCTCCCCGAGATCGTCCCAACCGTCGACATCCTTCTCGGCAATCTCGAAGACGGCGTACCGGCATCCGACAAGGAGGCCGCGCGCGCCGGTCTCGTGAAGGTCGCCAAGACCGTTCCGATGGGCGGCACGCAACTCTGGACGCGAGTCAACAGCCTCGACTCGCCGTGGGCGCTCGACGACCTCACCGCCATCGTCACCGAAGTCGGTGACAAGTTCGACGTGATCATGATCCCCAAGGTCGAGGGCCCCGAGGACATCCACTACGTCGACCGTCTGCTCGCCCAACTCGAAGCCAAGGCGGGCCTGCGCAAGCCGCTCCTCATCCACGCGATCCTCGAAACCGCGCGCGGCGTCGCCAATGTCGAGGAGATCTGCGGCGCGTCACCGCGCATGCAGGGCCTCTCGCTCGGACCCGCCGACCTCGCCGCCAACCGGCGCATGAAGACCACCCGCGTGGGTGGCGGCCATCCCGATTACCTCGTCCGCCAGGATCCGAATCCGTCCGACCCCGATGCTCCGCGCACCATCTTCCAACAGGATCTGTGGCACTACACGATGGCGCGCATGGTCGACGCCTGCGTGATGCACGGCATCCTCCCCTTCTACGGGCCGTTCGGCGACATCAAGGACACCACCGCGTGCGAGGACCAGTTCCGCAACGCGTATCTGCTCGGCTGCGTGGGCGCGTGGTCGCTGCACCCGGTGCAGATCGACATCGCGCGTCGCGTGTTCAGCCCGCGCCCGAGCGACGTGGCCCACGCGATGCGCGTGATCGACGCCATGGGCGACGGCACCGGTGCCATCATGCTCGACGGCAAGATGGAGGACGACGCGTCGGTCAAGCAGTGCAAGGTGGTCGTGCAACTGGCCCGCGAACTCGCCGCGCGCGATCCCGAACTCGCCCAGTCCTACGGTTTCTAGTCCCGATTTCGAGAAGGTTCCGAGAAGGAGTCGCCATGTCCGATCTGCGTCCCCGCCGTTCCGTGCTGTACATGCCCTCGTCCAACGAGAAGGCCCTCGAGAAGGCCAAGACGATTCCCGCCGACGCGCTCATCTTCGATCTCGAGGACGCCGTCGCTCCCGACGCCAAGCCGGCGGCCCGCGCCAACGCGGTCGCAGCGGCGCAGAGCGGCGCGTACGGACACCGTGAGGTGACCATTCGCTGCAACGGTCTCGACACGCAGTGGGGAGCCGACGACATCGCCGCCGCCGCCAAGTCGGGCGCATCGGCGGTCGTCATCCCCAAGATCTCCGACACCAAGCAACTCGACGACGTGTCGCAGCATCTCAACGCCGCCGGCGCGCCGGCCGCCATGAAGATCTGGGCCATGGTCGAGACGCCGACGGCCATCTTCAACGCGCGCTCGATCGCTTCGCACCCGCGCGTGGCCGTGCTCATCATGGGCACCAACGACCTGGCCAAGGAACTGCGCGCCACGCAGGTGCGCGGACGTTCTCCGCTCGTGCCCCATCTCGCCACCGCACTTCTCGCCGCGCGCGAAGCCGACAAGATCATCCTCGACGGCGTGTTCAACGACGTGAAGGACCTCGACGCGTTCCGCGCCGAGTGCGAACAGGGCATGCACATGGGCTTCGACGGCAAGACGCTGATCCACCCCAGGCAAGTCGACATCTGCAACGAGGTCTGGGCACCCACCGCCGCCGACGTCGATTACGCGCGTCGCGTGATCGTCGCGTTCGACGAGGCGCAGGCCGAGGGACGCGGTGTCATCACCGTCGACGGTCGCATGATCGAGAACCTTCATGTCGACAACGCGCGACGCGTGTTGTCGGTCCAGGCGGCCATCGACGCCCTAGGGTGACGCGCGGCGCGGACTAGAGCGTGGAGGCGAACAGGTCGAGCGTGCGCGCGAACGCCGTGGCCGCCGCCGATTCGCTGAACACTTCAGGGCGCGTGTCGTTGAAGAAGCCGTGATCAGCGCCGGCGTGGATGTGCAGCGCCACGTCCTTGCCGAGCGACTTCAACTGTGATTCGAGTGCTTGCACCGCGGCCGGGCCGGCGAAGCCATCTTTCTCGGCGTACTCGCCCACCACCTTGGCCGAGAGCTTCGACCAATCGGGTTGGGCTTCAGGCCACGGAATCACGCCGTAGTACGGCGCGGCGGCCGCCACGGCGTCGGGACGCTGCGTGGCCAGCACGAGGGTGAGCCCACCGCCCATGCAGAAGCCGACCACACCCAACTTCGTGCGTCCGGTCTTGGCCTGCAGAAAGTCGACGGCACCGCCGAGATCCTTGGCGGCCTTCTGCAGATTGAGGGCCATCATCAACTTGCCCGCTTCATCGGGTTCGAACGACGCGCGTCCGTGATACAGGTCGGGTGCGAGCGCGGTGTAGCCCTGGGCCGCGTACCGATCGGCCACGTCCTGGATGTGTGGCACCAGACCCCACCATTCCTGAATGACGATCACACCCGGACCGCCGCCATCGGCGAGGTAGCCCTCGCAGGTTCCGCCGTTCGACGCGAAAGAAACTCGTTCACCCATGCGCGCGACCGTAGCAACTGCGGCGCGACGTCCGTCAACCCTTTGTCCTGTATCAATATGAGGTCTGTTCAGTCGGCGGTGTGACGAATAGTGTTTGGACATGACCAGCCTCGAAACTCGTCCCTCCGACGCTCTCGTCAACGACCGCTCGCACGTGTTCCACTCGTGGTCGGCCCAGGGCCTCATCAGCCCGATCGTGGTCGCCGGCGCCGAAGGCAGTTGGTTCTGGGACGATCAGGGCAAGCGTTACCTCGACTTCTCGAGTCAGTTGGTGAACGTCAACATCGGACACCAGCACCCCAAGTTGGTGGCCGCCATCCAGGAGCAGGCCGCGCGCCTGTGCACCATCGCACCCATCCACGCCAATGACGCGCGTAGCGAAGCGGCCCGTCTCATCACCGAGCGCGCACCGGGCGATCTCGACATGGTGTTCTTCACCAACGGCGGCGCCGAGGCCACCGAGAACGCGATGCGCATGGCGCGTCTGCACACCGGACGCCTGAAGGTTCTCACCACGTATCGCAGCTACCACGGTGCGACCGCGGGTGCCATCCAGGCCACCGGCGATCCGCGTCGCTGGCCGAGCGAGCCCGGCATGCCCGGCATCGTGAAGTTCTGGGGGCCGTATCCGTATCGCTCGGCGTTCCACAGCACCGACGACATCCAGGAGACGCAGCGCGCGCTGCAGCACCTGCGCGACGTGATCATGGTGGAAGGCCCCAACACCGTGGCCGCGATCATGATCGAGTCGGTCGTGGGAACCAACGGCATCCTCGTTCCGCCGCCCGGATACCTCGACGGTGTGCGCGCCATCTGCGACGAGTTCGGCATCGTGTTCATCGCCGACGAAGTGATGTCGGGCTTCGGCCGCTGCGGCGAATGGTTCGCCGTCGACGCGTGGGACGTCGTGCCCGATCTCATCTGCTTCGCCAAGGGCGTGAACTCCGGCTACATCCCGTTGGGCGGCGTCATCATCAGCCGCCGCATCGCCGACACGTTCAAGGAGCGCCAGTTCCCGGGCGGACTCACCTACTCGGGCCACCCGCTGGCCTGCGCGTCAGCCGTGGCGAGCATCAACATCTTCGAAGAAGAAGGCATCGTCGACCACGCGCGTCATCTCGGTCGCGACGTGATCGGACCCGAACTCGAGAAGTTGAAGGCCAAGCACCCGAGCGTGGGTGACGTGCGCGGCATCGGCGTGTTCTGGGCCATCGAACTGGTGAAGAACCGCGAAACGCGCGAGCCGCTCGTTCCGTTCAACGCCGCCGGCGAAGCCAACGCCCCCATGGTCGAACTCGTCGGCGCCTGCAAGGCCCGCGGGCTGTGGCCCTTCACGCATTTCAACCGCATCCACGTGGTTCCGCCGCTCACCACGACCGACGACGAGATGCGTCAGGGCATCGCGATCATCGACGAGGTGCTCTCCTTGGCCGACGCGCGGTACACCGGCTGATCGACGGCTGACGTCAGTCGACCGTCAGGGTCGCGTCGTCAGGAACACACCGACCAACGCCACACCCAGGCCAGCCACGGCCAAACCTCCGAGGCGTTCGTCGAACAGAACCGCACCTTCGACGGTGCTCAGGGCTGGAGTCAAGAAGAAAAGGCTGCTGACCCGCACCGTGGCGCGCCGCTGCAGCAACCACAGCATGATGAGCACCGCCGCGATCGACAGCACGCCGACCGCCCAGAGCAACGACCACCAGAATCGAGCGGTGAGCCGCACGTCGAAACCTTCGTGGACGACCGAGCCGATGCCCAAGGCGATCGCAGCCGACGCGTATTGAACGGCGGTGCCGCGCAACAGCGGCATGGAGCCGCCCTTGGCTCGCTGGACCAAGGTTCCCGACGCCATTCCGAGCACCGACAAGATCATGGCGACGATCGCACCGGCCGTGATACCACTCACACCGGCCTCGAGTCGGTCGATCACAACTGCCACCACACCACCGACGCCGAGGCCGACGCCGACCCACTTCATGCCCGACAGACGCTCGCGCAGAATGACGAGCGCCCCGACCGACGTCACGACGGGATGCAGTCCGGCGATCAGGGCGGAAAGACCCGAGGGCAATCCCCAACTCGCGGCGATGAACACGCCCCCCAGATACACCGCGTGAAGTCCGAGACCCGCGGTGGCCGCCCACCGAGTGTCGGAACGCGAGAGTTTGGGGGCGTTGGTGGCCGTCGCCACCAACCACAGGATCACGGCGGCCGCAACCATCCGGAGAAAGAGAAAACTGAGCGGACCGGCGTCGCGCGTGGCGTAGCGCGCGACGATGAAACCAGTGCTCCACAAGAGCACGAAGAGAACGGGAGCGAGATTTTCCGGGGAGACGCGAAGCGGGCGGGCCGAAGCCCGCCCGCCCGCATTCTCCGAAGGAGAAGCCTGATCGATCAGGCGCCGCCTTCCTTCAGTTCAACCGTGATCGGCGCGTAGCTCGAACCGATGACGTCGACGCCGAGTCCCTGCAGAAGTGCCATGGCCTCGGAAACGATGTCGTTGGTGTACGCCTCGGCGTCAGGGGCCTTGGTGAGCACGGTCGAGCCCTCGAGGTTTTTGGTCTCCTGCGAAAGCTTGGCGGTGCGATCCCACGCCGCTGCGTCGATCATGCCGGCTCCGCCCTTCGACGGCCAGATGAGCTTGTTGACTTCGTTCATCTGCCACAGCTGGTGCGAAGCACCGAGCTTCGAGCCCTTGCTGACGACGATGTCGGCGCAAGCCTGGACGTTGTCGCGGCAGAAGGCCCAACCCTGGATCGACGCGGCCACGAACTTCACCGCAGTCGCACGGTAGGCCTCGTCGGCGAGACGCTCACCCGACGCCCAGATGGCGTCCTGGAGCATTCCGACGCCTTCGGCTTCGTACGAGACGACGTTGAAGTCCTCCGGCGTGTACAGCGCACCGGTGTCGGGATTGACGGCCTCGAGAACCTGCGCGTACTCGTTGTACGTCATGGCCTCGGCGGCGTCGATGTCACCAGCGAGCAGTGCAGCCATGTCGAACTGCTGCTGAACCAACTCGACGTCGGCGGCGGGATCGAGACCGGCCTTGGTGAGCGCGGCGAAGATCTCGAACTCGTTGCCGAAGCCCCAGTTGCCGATCTTCTTGCCGGCGAAGTCGGCCGGCGACGTGATGCCCTTGTCCTTGAACGACACCTGCAGGGTGCCCGAACGCTGGAAGATCTGGGCGATGTTCACGATGTTGGCGCCGGCCTCACGGCTGGCGAGGGCCTTGGGCACCCACGACAGTGCGAAGTCGACCGCGCCGTCAGCGAGCTGCTGCTGCGGAACGATGTCGACACCGCCCTCGACGATGGTGACGTCGAGACACTGCGCGGCGTAGAAGCCCTGATCGACCGCGGCGAAGTAGCCGGCGAACTGGGCCTGGGTGAACCACTGCAACTGCAGCTTGACCGGAGTGGGCGTCTCGCACTCTCCGGCGGGGGCCGCCGAGCCTTCCGATCCGCCCGACTCCTCGTCGTCACCACCGCACGCGGCGGCGACCAACGACAGAGCGACGAGACCGGCAGCGGCCGCCTTCCATCCCTTGATCCTTCTCATTCTGTTTTGCTCCTCCCCATGGGCTCTCACCCTTGGTCTTGTGGGCCTCGTCGAGTCAGCGACTCTTCTTGGCCCGTTTGGAGCCCCCACCGGGTGTGGCGGCCCCCTCCAGCAGGCTGGAGATCACATAGAACGTTAGACCGAGCAGGCATGCCCCCAGGACATACGCCCAGGCCACGGCGTTCTTCGAATTGGCGATGTTGCTGGCGATTCGGCTGCCCAGACCGTTCTGGGATCCGCCGAAATATTCGCTGACGAACGCGGTGATGACCGACGCCGGCGCCGCGATCTTGAGGGACGTGAAGAGGTATGGGACCGCGTTCGGCACGCGTACCTTGCGCAGGATCGCGACTTCACTGGCGGCGTACGAGCGCATGAGCTCGACGTGCGTGGCGCTCACCTGCGTGAGTCCGCGCGCGACGTTCACGAGGACGATGAAGTAGACGACGAGCGTGACCATGATGCGACGCGGCACTTCACTGGTGATGGCGAACATGTTGTTGAGGACCGCCACCAGAACGAAGATCGGAATGGCGTTGAGAGCGATCGCGAGCGGGGTCACCAGATCGCTCAGCACGCGATAGCGGCTGAGCACCAGGCTCATGACGATGCCAAAGGCCGTGCCGACGAGGAGGCCCACCAGCGCGTTGGTGCCCGACACCTTTGTGGCGCCCCAGACGAGGTCGAAGTTCTCGGTGAACTTCTGCCAGATCTTCGAGGGCGGAGCCAGGAAGTACGGCTTGAGGTCGAAGCCCTTCACGACGAGTTCCCACAGCGCGAGGAAGCCCACGCCGAACACCGCCGGCGGTAGAGCACTGCGCGCGATGGAAGCGGTCCGCGAACTCACCGGTCTTCGATCCCCCGGACGTGCGCCGACATCTCCACGCCGCGGAGTGCCTCGCGCACCGCGGTGATGCCGGCGAAGAACGCGGCGTTGTCGCGGGTGGCGTCGGTGCGCTCGCCTTCGATCGTCACATCGACGATCTTGGTGATTCGGCCGGGGCGCGGCGACATAACGACGACCCGGTTCGACAAGTACACGGCTTCGGGAATGGAGTGGGTCACGAAGATCACCGTGCTGCCGGTGCGGCGGCAGATGCTCAGCAGTTCGCCCTGCATGTGCTCGCGCGTCATCTCGTCGAGAGCACCGAACGGCTCGTCCATGAGAAGGAGTTGCGGATGCACCGCCAGGGCGCGGGCGATGGCCACGCGCTGCTGCATGCCTCCCGACAACTGCCACGGGAAGTGCTCGGCGAAGTCGGCCAGCTTCACGAGCTCGAGCATCTCGAGCGCGCGTTCGCGGCGCTTGGCCTTGTCCCAGCCCTTCAACTCGAGCGGCAGTTCGATGTTCTTGACGACCGTGCGCCAATCGAACAGACCCGACTGCTGGAACGCCATCCCGTAGTCCTGATCGAGCCGCGCCTGCTTGGCCGACTTGCCGTTGACCGCGATGTCGCCCGACGTGGGTTCGAGCAGATTGGCCACTAGCCGAAGAAGCGTGGACTTTCCGCAGCCCGACGGACCGATGAGCGACACGAACTCGCCCGAGGCGATCGAGAGGTCGATGTCGACCAAGGCGTCGACCTGGTTGGACGAGCCGGCGTTGAAGATCTTGCCCAGGTTGCGGATCTCGACGGCACTCATGTGGTGGCCTCCTTGGGACGGTTGCGCATCATGTAGATGTCGGCGAGCGTGACGAAGCCCGACATGGCCAGACCGAGAAGCGCCGCGCCGAACACCGCGGTGAACACCTTGGCCGGATCGCTGGTGGCTTCGCGCGCGTACTCGATGATCAGGCGGCCGATGCCGCCCTTGAGGCCGGTGGAGATCTCGGCCACCACCACACCGATCACGGCCGAGGAAGCGGCCAACTTCAGCGCGGGCACGATGAACGGGACGGCCGACGGGAAGCGCAACTTGAACAGCGTCTGCGTCCACGACGCCGCGTAGCTGTTCATGAGTTCGACCGATGCGGCCGGCGGCGACGTGAGTCCGCGCAGTCCGCCCACGGCGACCGGGAAGAACGCGAGGAATCCGCCGAGCACCGACGCCGACAGCCAACGCGGCCATTCCCAGCCGAAGATCTCGAGCTTGCCGCCCCACGACACCACCAGGGGTGCGAGCGCGATGAGCGGCACCGTCTGCGACACCACGAGATACGGGAGGATCCCACGCTCGGCCACCTTGAAACGCGCCATCAGCACGGCGAGCAGCAAGCCGAGAACGGTTCCGAGGACGAAGCCCACCAAGGCGAGGCGGAACGAGAACCATGCACCCGCCAACACGACGCGCCAGATCTCGCGGCTCGAGCCCCGCAGTTCGGGGTCGGCGTAGCGCGACAGCATCTCCCAGATGTGCGGCATCGCGTTGTCGTTGGATCGCGGAAGCAACTTCCAGCCGAAGATCTTGCCGCCGTCGGCCGGACCGATCGCCTTGTAGACCTCCCACACCACCGCCACGAGCAGCAGCGACACCACGAACAGCACGACGCGACGAACACGGCGCTTCAGAGCCGAATTGCGCGGCGGCGTGGTGACGGTGGCGGTCATGGAGTTCAGCTCTTGGCCAGCACGTGTTCGGCGACGGCCGGGATGACCTTCTCGCCGTAGGCCTGCAGGGTCTCGTCCTTGGCGTCGTGCTGCAGATATATGGAGAACTGGTCGACGCCGAGATCTTGCAACTGCTTCAGTCTCTCGATCTGAGAGGACACCGGACCGACGATGCAGAACCGGTCGACGATCTCGTCGGGCACGAACGTGGTGTGCGTGTTGCCGGCCTGCCCGTGCTGGTTGTAGTCGTAGCCCTGACGACCCTTGATGTAGTCGGTGAGCGCCTTCGGCACATTGGAGTTCTCGCCGTAGCGCTCGACGATGTCGGCCACGTGGTTGCCCACCATGCCGCCGAACCAGCGGCACTGCTCGCGCGCGTGCGCCAGATGCTCGTTGCTCCCGTCGGTCACGTAGGCCGGGGCGGCCACGCAGATCTTCACGCTCTTCGGATCGCGGCCGGCTGCCTTGGCCGCATCGCGCACCGCGGCGATCGTCCACTCGGCGATGCTGAGGTCGGCCAACTGGAGAATGAATCCGTCGCCCACTTCACCGGTGAGGGCCAGCGCCTTGGGTCCGTAGGCGGCAACCCACACCTCGGCCCGCGACTTGGAAGCCCACGGCAGACGCAACGACGAACCCTTGTAATCGACGGAGCGGCCGTTAGCGAGTTCGCGGATCACGTGGATGCTCTCGCGCAGAGTGGCCAGGGTGGTGGGCTTGCCGTTGGTGACGCGTACCGCCGAGTCGCCGCGGCCGATTCCGATAATGGTGCGGTTGCCGAACATCTCATTGAGAGTCGCGAATGCGCTCGCGGTCACGGTCCAGTCGCGGGTGGCCGGATTGGTGACCATGGGACCCACGATCACGTTGCGCGTCTCGTTGAGGATCTGCGTGAAGATCGGGAACGGCTCCTCCCACAGGATGTGGCTGTCGAAGGTCCAGACGTGACTGAAACCGAAGGTTTCGGCCCGCTTGGCCAGATCGACCACGCGCGATGCCGGTGGAGTTGTTTGGAGAACGACGCCGATGTCCACGAATCACCTGTTCTGCGGGAAGCCGAGATCGACTTTGCTCGTGCGCGGATCGGGCCAGCGCGACGTGACCACCTTGCTGCGCGTGAAGAACTGGATGCCGTCGGGTCCGTACATGTGGAGGTCGCCGAAGAGCGACGCCTTCCAGCCGCCGAACGAGTAGTACGACACCGGGACCGGGATCGGAACGTTGATGCCGACCATGCCCACGTTCACGTCGAACTGGAACTGACGGGCGACGCCACCGTCGCGGGTGAAGATGGCCGTGCCGTTTCCGTACTGGTTGTCGTTGATGAGCTGAAGACCTTCTTCGTAACTCTTCACGCGAACCATCGAGAGAACCGGTCCGAAGATCTCGTCGTCGTAGCACTTCATACCGGGCTTCACGTTGTCGATGAGGCTCGGCTTGAGGAAGAAGCCATCGGACGGTGCGCCGCTGCGGCCGTCGACGAGAACCTTCGCTCCTTCGCCGGCGGCGTTGGCCACGTACGACGCGACCTTGTCGCGATGCTCGCTGGTGATGAGCGGGCCCATCTCCGAGTCGGGTTCGCTCCCCGGGCCGACCTTCACGTTGGGAATGCGGTCCTGCACCTTCTTGGCGAGTTCGTCGGCGATGGTGTCGACCGCGAGGACGACCGACACCGCCATGCAACGCTCTCCCGCCGAACCGTACGCCGCGCTCACGAGAGCATCGGCGGCCATGTCGAGATCGGCGTCGGGCAGGACGAGCATGTGGTTCTTCGCTCCGCCGAGCGCCTGCACGCGCTTGCCGTTCCGGGTGCCGGTCTCGTAGATGTACTTGGCGATGGGTGTTGATCCCACGAACGACACGGCCGCGATGTCGGGGTGGTCGAGCAGACGATCGACCGCGGTCTTGTCGCCGTGCACGACGTTGAAACAACCGTCGGGAAGGCCGGCCTGCTTGAGCAACTCGGCGATGAACATCGACGCCGACGGATCCTTCTCGGACGGCTTGAGAACGAACGTGTTGCCGCACGCCAAAGCGTTGGCGAACATCCACATGGGCACCATGGCCGGGAAGTTGAACGGCGTGATTCCGGCCACCACTCCGAGCGGCTGACGAATGTTGTACACGTCGACTCCGGCCGACGCCTGTTCGGAGTAGCCGCCCTTCAGGAGATTGGGAATGCCGCATGCGAACTCGATGTTCTCGAGGCCGCGAGCCACTTCGCCGAGCGCATCGGACAACACCTTGCCGTGCTCCTTGGTGAGGAGGCTGGCGATCTCCTTGCGGTTGGCCGCCACCAACTCGCGCATGTGGAACATGATCTCGGCGCGACGCGAGAGGTTGGTCGAACGCCAGGCCGGCAGCGCGGCCTTGGCCGTGGCGACAACCTTGTCGACTTCCGACACGTCGGCGAAACCGACTTCGCCTTGCACCTGTCCGGTTGCGGGGTCGTAGATCTTTCCGGAGCGTCCGGACTTGCTGGCCACCGTGCGGCCGTCGATCCAATGGTCGATGCGATACATGTTGGTCACTTCCTGTGCGGGGTCGGGGGAATCAGACGAGGTACTGCGAGAGGCCGCGCTTGACGTACTGGCCGTGGCCCTTACGGCCGACGTATTGGTCCTTCTCGATCACGACCGCACCGCGCGACAGAACGGTGTCGACCTTGCCGTCGATGACCCAGCCCTCCCAGGCCGAGTGATCCATGTTCATGTGGTGCTTGTCGTTGATGCCGATCTTGGTCTTGGTGTTGGGATCCCACACCACCACGTCGGCGTCGCTACCCGGGGCGATGATGCCCTTCTTCGGATACATGCCGAACATGCGCGCGGGTGTGGTGCAGCAGGTCTCGACCCATCGTTCGAGCGAGAGTTCGCCGTTGACGACGCCCTGATAGATGAGTTCCATGCGGTGCTCGACGCCGCCGATTCCGTTCGGAATCTTGGAGAAGTCGCCCAGACCGAGCTCTTTCTGATCCTTCATGCAGAACGGGCAGTGGTCGGTGGAGACCACGGCCAACTCGTTCATGCGCAAGCCCTTCCACAGATCGCCTTGGTGGCCGTGGCCCATCTGGCCCACGAAGTGCGGATCGTTGTCGCGCGAGCGAACCGGTGTGGAGCACACCCACTTCGCACCTTCGAAGCCCGGCTTGCCGAGAGTCTCCTCGAGCGTGAGATAGAGGTACTGCGGGCACGTCTCGGCGAACACGTTGCGGCCGGCATGGCGCGCCGCGGCCACTTCGTTGAGCGCGTCGCCCGCCGACATGTGCACGATGTACAGCGGGACGTTGCCGGCCACGTGCGACAGCACGATGGCGCGGTGCGTGGCCTCGGCCTCGAGCGGAGACGGGCGCGTGTACGAGTGGTACTTGGGGTCGGTGTCGCCGCGGGCGATGGCCTGCTGCACGAGGACGTCGATCGCGATGCCGTTCTCGGCGTGCATCATGATCATCGCGCCGCATTCGGCCGCGGTCTGCATGGCGCGCAGGATCTGGCCGTCGTCCGAGTAGAAGACGCCCGGATACGCCATGAACAACTTGAACGACGAGATTCCCTCGTGTTCGGTGAGGTACTTCATGGCCTTGAGCGACTGCTCGTCGACGCCGCCGATGATCTGGTGGAAGGCGTAGTCGATCGCGCACTGGCCGTCGGCCTTGCGATGCCACTCGGCCAGACCGTCGAACACGTTCTCGCCGTAGCGCTGCACGGCCATGTCGACGATGGTGGTGACGCCGCCCCACGCCGCGGCGCGCGAACCGGTCTCGAACGTGTCGGATGCGAACGTGCCCCCGAAGGGCAGTTCCATGTGCGTGTGCACGTCGACACCGCCCGGGATGACGTACTTGCCCTTGGCGTCGATGACCTTGTCGCAGCCCTGCTCGGCACCGGCGAACCAGCCCGGCAGGCCGACGGCCGTGACGGTCTCGCCGTCGATGAGAACGTCCTGATCGTGGACGCCGGTGGGTGAAATCACCTTTCCGTTCTTGATGAGGGTCTTGCCCATGGTCCTCCCCTTCGCGTGTGCTGTGTTTCGTGTGCCGTCTGTTTTGAATGCGATGTGTCAGGGCTCGACGAGTTCGTCGTACGCGTCGGGCCGGCGATCGCGGTAGAACGCCCATCGATCGCGGATGTCGAGCAACTTCTTCATGTCGAGATCGCGCACGACCAACTCGGGCTTGTGCGGGTCGCCGACTTCGCCCACGAACTTGCCCTCGGGGTCGACGAAGTAGCTCTGGCCGTAGAAGTCGTTGGTGCCGAGCGGTTCGATGCCCACGCGGTTGATCGCTCCCACGTAATAGATGTTGGCCACCGCGGCGGCCGGCTGCTCGAGACGCCACAGGTACTCGGAGAGACCGCGGTGCGTAGCCGACGGATTGAACACGATCTGCGCGCCGTTGAGTCCGAGCGCGCGCCAGCCCTCGGGAAAGTGGCGGTCGTAGCAGATGTAGACGCCCACCTTGCCGACGGCGGTGTCGAACACCGGGTATCCGCCGTTGCCGGGCTTGAAATAGAACTTCTCCCAGAATCCCTTGGTCTGCGGGATGTGCTGCTTGCGGTACTTGCCGAGGTACTTGCCATCGGCGTCGATGACGGCCGCGGTGTTGTAGTACGTGCCCGGCTGCGTGACCTCGTACATCGGGAGCACGAGCACCATGCCCGTCTCCTTGGCGATGCTCTGGAAGCGCTGCGTGGTGGGGCCGTCGGGGATGAGTTCGGTGTAGCCGTAGTACTCGACCTCCTGCACCTGGCAGAAGTACGGCCCGTAGAAGAGTTCCTGGAAGCACATGACCTGTGCGCCCTGCTTGGCGGCTTCGTGCACCGCGGCCTCGTGCTTGTCGATCATGGCCTCTTTGGTGCCGGGCCAGTCGGTCTGCAGCAGTGCGGCCCTCACAACATCAGCGGTCATCAGCCCTCCCGTGCTGGTCGCTCCCCGCGCGACTCGTCCTCGTCAGAGTAATTGGCACAGGAGAAACGGAACAATGGCAATATTGTGCCAGGACAATTCGTCACGTCCCGGAAACACACGCGAAATGCTCGACCTCATCTCACACCACGTCACCGATCGCAGTGCGCGCGGTATCGCCACGACCATTTCGCGGCTCGTGTCGTCGGGTGAGTTGGCGGTCGGCACGCGACTTCCCACCGTGCGCGACCTGTCGAAGACATTGGGAGTCAGTCCCACGACGGTCGGCGAGGCCTGGCGCGCGTTGGCCGACATCGGTGCGATCGAGACGCTCGGCCGCAACGGTTCGTTCGTGCGACAGCCCACCGGACCGGGCGCGCCGCGTCGCTATCGCCGAGTGGTGGCCGATCCCGACAACCGCGGACACTTCGCGCTCGATCTGTCGACCGGTACGCCCGACGCGCGATTGCTGCCCGATCTCGGACCGGCTCTCGCGCGGGTGAGCAGCCAATCTCTCACGAGTTCGTACCTCGATCACGCGGTGCTTCCCGAACTCGAGGCGGCGTTGCGCGCGCGTTGGCCGTTCGCGCCCGACGAGATCACGGTGGTGGACGGTGCGATGGACGCGCTCGATCGCGTGGCGCAGGTGGTCGTGCATCTCGGCGATCGCGTCGTGGTGGAGCACCCCACGTTCCCGCCGTTGCTCGACCTTCTCGAACAAATCGGGGCCGAGGTGATCGGCGTGTCGCTCGACGACGAGGGAATGGTGGTCGACGAACTCGTCGATGCACTGCGCCTCGATCCGGTCGCGGTGTTCCTCCAACCCCGGGCTCAGAATCCGACCGGCATCACCATGACCGCGCGGCGCGCCGAAACCATCGCCCGGGCGATCTCGGCGGCGAAACACGGTGAGAACATCGTGATCGTCGAGGACGACCACTCGGGCGACATCGCGCGCGGTGCTCTGTCGAGCATCGGTCATCACCTGCCCGGACAGACCGTGCACATCCGCTCGTTCTCCAAGAGCCACGGTCCCGACTTGCGATTGGCCGCGATCGGCGGAGTCGGTTCGGTCATCACGACGGCGGCCAATCGACGACTGCTCGGACCGGGTTGGAGCAGCCGAATTCTTCAGGCGGTGCTGCTCGAACTGCTCGACGATCCGACGACCGTGCGGTCGTTGGGGCGGGCCCGGGACGAGTACGCCGCGCGGCGGCACGCGTTCGCCGAGGTCCTGCACGAGAACGGCGTGACCACCACGGGATCGGACGGGATCAACTTGTGGGTGCACGTGGCCGACGAGCGGTCGGCGCTCATGACGCTGGCCGCGCAAGGAATCGGCGCGGCACCGGGCGAGCCGTTCATGGTGAATGGGGCGGCCGAGTATCCGGCGGCGATCCGGCTGACGGTGGGTCTGGTGGGCGTGGACGACGACGCCGAGAAGGTTGCGTTGGCGGTGGCGGCAGCGGCGCGGTTGGAGTCATCGGCCCGCCGCGGCCCCCGCTAGACGACACCCCCTCTCCACCATTGGGCGCGAAACCATGCCACTTCTGACATGTTTCTCGCCCAACAACTGGGTCGTCACTCGGCATGGGCGTCAGACGTGCCAGAAGTGGCATGGTTTCGCGCCTAATCGGGTGGGGGGAGGAGGGGGTTCGGCAAACCGCGCTGCGCTACCGTTTCGCACGTGGTGTCGATCCCCTCTTCCACCCCCTCTCCCACCCTCTCCCTCGATCCCCTCGGCGCCGAGCCCCGACCCCTCGCCGAGTGGCTCACCACCTTCCACATGGCCTCGGTCGTCCTCGACCCTTACACCAACGAGAGTTCCTGGATCCTCGAAACGGCCGCCCGCATCCTGCGCGGATTCGCCGGTGCCGCCGTGCGCGTGAACTTCATCGTCACCGCGTCCGACGATGACGCACAGGCCTTCCTCGGACCGCTCGCCAAGGAGTTCTTGGTGTTCGCCGATCCCGATCGCTCCGTCGTCAAGGGTCTGGGTCTCGCCTCGTTGCCGGCGTTCGTCTTCCTGCAGTCCGACGGCACCGTGCCCGCAGCCGCCGAAGGTTGGGACGCCTTGGCGTGGCGCAACGTCGCCAAGAAGATCGCCCACGTGACCTCGTGGTCGGTCCCGGCCATCCCGGCCCCGGGCGACCCGGTCTCGTTCCACGGCACTCCGGCCGCCTGATCCGATCATCGCGCAGTCATCGTCTCGCTTCCGCCGACCGATCTTCCCGTCGAAGGAATCGTCACCCGACTTCGCGACGCTCTGAGCACTCGCTCAGCCGCCGTCCTCGTCGCTCCACCCGGCGCCGGCAAGACCACGCTCGTTCCGCTTCGTCTCCTCGACGAACCATGGCTCGACGGTCGCACCATCATGATGCTCGAACCGCGACGGCTCGCCGCCCGCGCCGCCGCGCGACGTCTCTCCGCACTCATGAACGACGAACCCGGCGGACTCGTCGGCTACCAAACGCGCGACGAGCGACGCATCGGGAAGAACACCCGCATCCAGGTGGTCACCGAGGGCATCCTCACCCGGCGACTCCAGTCCGATCCCGAACTTCCCGGCGTCGGACTCGTGATCTTCGACGAAGTGCACGAGCGCAACCTGCCCACCGATCTCGGACTCGCCCTCGTTCTCGATACGCAGCGCACCCTCCGACCCGATCTGAAACTGCTCGCGATGTCGGCCACCGCCGACGCCGATAAGTTCGCGCGCCTTCTCGGCCCCGACACTCCGATCGTCACGAGTGAAGGTCGACAGTTCCCAGTCGACATCCGCTGGGCCGCGCCGGGCAAACAGCAGCGGCTCGACGACGCCGTGAGCCAGACCGTGCAACGAGCCCTGCGCGAATGCGACGGCGACGTGCTGGTGTTCCTGCCCGGCATCGGCGAGATCACCCGCGTGCAGCAGATGCTCGAGTCGAACCTCGCGCAGACCGCCGACAACATCGACGTGTACCCGCTGGCCGGCGCGCTCTCGCTCGCCGATCAGGATCGCGCGCTCGCACCGTCACCAGCCGGACGACGTCGCGTGGTGCTGTCAACCGACATCGCCGAGACCAGCCTCACCGTCGACGGTGTGAGCGTGGTGGTCGACGCCGGTGAAGCGCGAGTGCCGCGCTACGACCCGCGCACCGGCATGACACGACTCACCACGATTCCCACGTCGCGAGCCTCGGCCGATCAGCGCGCCGGTCGCGCCGGACGACTCGGCCCCGGCGTGGCGTACCGCTGCTGGAGCAAACTCGAACACGGCACCCGCCGAGCACAACTGGCCGCCGAGATCACACAAGTCGATCTTTGCGGCTTCGTGCTCGAAACACTCGCGTGGGGAACCGCTCTTGACGAGCTGTCGTTCATCGATGCGCCGCCATCGGCCACGCTGCAGCAGGCGCGCGAACTGCTCGCCATGCTCGGTGCACTCGACCACGACGGTCGCCTCACCGACGCCGGACGGCGACTCATCGACATCCCGGTGCACCCGCGCCTCGCGCACATGATCGCCGAATCGTCGGGGGACGATCGCGCGCTCGCCTGCGCCATCGCCGCACTGCTCGACGATCGCGACGTAATGCGCGGCCGACCCGACGACGTGCCGATCGACATCGCGCTACGACTGCAGGTCGCCCGTGGCGACACGAACGACGACCGCGCCGATCGACGTGCGGTCGCCCGTTGGCGCGACCGCGCCGACGACCTGGCCCGCCGAACCAACACCGCCCTCGTGTGGTCGAACATCGAGCCCGACCGGGCCGGTGCGGTTCTCCTCCTCGCCTACCCCGATCGACTCGCGGTGCGCCGTCAGCCCGGACAGTTCCAGATGCGCAACGGATCGGCGGCCTGGTGCCGGCCCACCGACACGATGGCCACCGAGCCGTTCGTGGTGACCGCCGATCTCGATGGCGATCGCAAGAACGCGCGCATCCGTCTCGCCGCCGCCGTGGAGGAAGCAACCATCGAACGCGTTCTTGCGTCCGATGTGATCACCGAATCGGTGATCACCTTCGACAAGGAGCGCCGCGACATCGTCGAACGCGTGACCCGCCGACTCGACCGCATGCGTCTCGCCGACGAGTCGCACCGTCCGGCCCCGGGCGACAAGGCGATCGCTGCCCTCGTCGAACACGTCGTGAACACGCGGCTGTCAGCCCTGCCCTGGAGCACCTCCACACAAGAACTGCGCAGCCGTGTCGCGTTCCTTCATCGCGAAGTCGGAGAACCGTGGCCCGACTGGAGCGACAAAGCGCTCGTGTCGAAGGTCGCCGACTGGCTCGCGCCGTACCTCGCCGGCATGACCTCGGTGAGCGAACTCGCGTCGCTCGATCTGGCCATGCTCCTGCGTTCGCAACTCCCGTGGCCCGAGGGTGCGCGCCTCGACGATCTCGCACCAGCGCACATCGAACTCGCCTCCGGTCGGCGCATCCGCATCGACTACACGTCGGGAGTCGCCGAGGGAACCGCACCGGTCGTGCCGGTGCGCGTGCAGGATCTGTTCGGCACGAAGGAGCATCCATCCATCGGCGGCGGCCGCGTGAATCTCGTGCTGCAATTGCTCTCGCCCGCCGATCGTCCGATCCAGATCACGTCCGATCTGCCGGGTTTCTGGGCCGGTTCGTGGAGCGAAGTCCGCAAGGAGATGGCCGGCCGCTACCCCAAGCACAACTGGCCGGTCGATCCCGCCAACGCCGATCCGAAGCGGATGAAGGACCGATGAATCGAATCATCGATCACACCCCCGTACGCAGCGCGACCTAGCGTGTCGCCATGGCCGAATTCGCCTTCACCGAGATCCTCCCGCTCGGCTCCGACGACACTCCGTACCGCCTCGTCTCCACCGAGGGAGTCAGCACCTTCGAGACGTCGGCCGGCACGTTCCTGCGCGTCGAACCCGAAGCGCTCACGCTCATCACACAGGAAGCGATGCGCGACATCGCGCACTTCCTGCGCCCCGGCCACCTGCAGCAACTACGCAACATCCTCGACGACCCCGAGGCGAGCGACAACGACCGATTCGTCGCCCTCGATCTGCTCAAGAACGCCGCCATCTCGGCCGGTGGTGTGCTGCCCATGTGCCAGGACACCGGCACGGCGATCGTCAAGGCGAAGAAAGGTCAGTTCGTCTTCACCGGCGGCGGCGACGAAGAGGCCATCGCGCGCGGCGTGTTCAACACCTACCTCACGAGCAACCTGCGCTACAGCCAAATGGCTCCGCTCTCGATGTACGACGAGGCGAACACCGGCAACAATCTTCCAGCCGAGATCAAGATCGCCGCGACCGACGGTGACGCGTACAAGTTCCTCTTCATGGCCAAGGGCGGCGGCAGCGCCAACAAGTCGTACTTGTTCCAAGAGACCAAGGCACTCCTCAACGACAAGGCGCTGTTTCCGTGGTTGTTCGAGAAGATGAAGTCGCTCGGCACCGCGGCGTGCCCGCCGTATCACCTGGCCGTCGTCATCGGTGGCACGTCGGCCGAACACGCGATGGAAACGGCCAAGTTGGCCAGCGCCCGTTACCTCGACACGTTGCCCACCAGCGGCAGCAAACTCGGCCACGGTTTCCGCGACATCGAGATGGAGGCGCGCATCCTCAAGCTCTCGCAGGAGACCGGCATCGGTGCGCAGTTCGGTGGAAAGTACTTCTGCCACGACGTGCGCGTGATCCGCCTTCCTCGTCACGGCGCATCCTGTCCGGTCGCCATGGCGGTGTCGTGCTCGGCCGATCGCCAAGCGCTCGGCAAGATCACCAAGGACGGCATCTTCATCGAACAACTCGAAACCGATCCGGCGCGCTTCCTTCCCGACGTCACGCACGACGAACTCGAAGGCACGGCCGTCGTGAACATCGACTTGAACCGCCCGATGAGCGAGATCCGCGCCGAGTTGAGCAAGCACCCGGTGAAGACGCGCGTGATGCTCACGGGTTCGCTGGTGGTGGCGCGCGACATCGCGCACGCGAAGTTGAAGGAGCGCATCGACGCCGGCCAGGGTCTCCCCGACTACATGAAGAACATGGCCGTGTACTACGCCGGCCCGGCCAAGACACCCGACGGCATGACCAGTGGTTCGTTCGGCCCCACCACCGCGGGTCGCATGGACAGCTACGTCGACGAGTTCCAGGCCGCCGGCGGATCGTTCGTGATGCTCGCCAAGGGCAACCGCTCTCGCGCCGTCACCGACGCGTGCAAGAAGCACGGCGGCTTCTACCTCGGCTCGATCGGCGGCCCGGCGGCCCGTCTGGCCCAGGACTGCATCACCAAGGTCGAGGTGCTCGAGTACCCCGAGTTGGGCATGGAGGCGGTTTGGAAGATCGAGGTCCGCGACTTCCCGGCGTTCATCGTCGTGGACGACAAGGGCAACGACTTCTTCGACCTGGTCAACAAGCCCTTCGGCGGCACCCCGGTGGCCCTCAAGGGATAATCCCGAGTTGTTTGGTCGGGTTTAGGGCTAGCCTGCCCCTTCTCAGCTTTCACGCAGCCGACCGACAGGAGATCCCATGGCCATCCGCTTGGGCGACACCGCCCCCGACTTCACCGCCGACACGACTCAGGGCACCATTCGCTTCCACGAATGGCTGGGCGATTCATGGGGTGTGCTCTTCAGCCATCCGAAGGACTTCACCCCGGTGTGCACCACCGAACTCGGCTACGTCGCCAAGATCAAGCCCGAATTCGACAAGCGCAACGTGAAGGTGATCGGCCTGTCGGTCGACCCGGTCGACAGCCACGTGAAGTGGGAAGGCGACATCGCCGAGACACAGGGAACGGCGGTCAACTTCCCGATGATCGGCGACCCCGAGCGCAAGGTGAGCGATCTGTACGACATGATCCACCCCAACGCCAACGACACCTTGACCGTGCGCAGCGTGTTCGTGATCGGACCCGACAAGAAGGTGAAGCTCACCATCACCTACCCCGCGTCCACCGGTCGCAACTTCGACGAGATCCTGCGCGTGATCGACAGCCTGCAACTCACCGCCCAGTACAAAGTGGCCACACCAGCCAACTGGAAGGACGGCCAGGACGTGATCATCGGCGCCGCCGTCTCCGACGACGAAGCCAAGACGCTGTTCCCACAGGGTTGGAAGACCGTCAAGCCCTACTTGCGCGTGCTCGCCCAGCCGAACAAGAAGTAGCCCGAAAAGAAACAGCCCGGCGCGAAGCGATCAACGCAGCCAGTTCGCCTCGACCCAGCGCCTCACCTCGGGAGCCAACTTCTCGAGATGGGCCGCTGGGTCGTTGCGCACCAGGGTGGCGCTGATGGGCACGTTCACCCGCTCCGGATCGCACACCAACGCCTCGGCGTCGAAACGTCGCGCGAGTTCCGACACGTACGGATCGCTCGAAACCACCACGTGCGGCCCTTCGTCGAGCGGCCACTTCGAGCGCAGCAACGTCATCCACTTGTTCCAGAGCTCGGCGTCGTTCCAGTCGTTGTGGAGCGCGTGTTGCACACGGACAACCGTCACATCGGGATGCAGATCTTGCAACCATTTCGCCCGTAGTTCACCCGGAGCCGACTCGCCGTCCTTCGTGTTCACGAAGACGACGAGTCGCGAGCACCGTTCGACCGCCCACTGAATCATGTACGAATGACCCAGATGGGGCGGATCGAATCGCCCGATGATGAGCCCCGTGGGGTGCATCGGGCCAACCTAACGGCAGACTGAAGCCATGTCGGAGACCGCAACCCCCACGCTCACGGCCGCAGCATCGGCCGAGGACGCGTTCAAGATCTACGGAAAGGGCGACAGCGAAGTACGCGCCCTCGACGGCGTCACCGTCACGTTCGACGTCGGCCGTTTCACCGCCATCATGGGCCCGTCGGGTTCGGGCAAGAGCACGCTCATGCACTGCCTGGCCGGTCTCGATTCGCTCACCTCGGGCACGGTGCGCATCGGCGACACCGACATCTCGCAGTTGAGCGACAAGGCGCTCACCCGTCTGCGTCGCGAACAGGTGGGCTTCATCTTCCAGGCCTACAACCTCATCCCCACCCTCACCGCGCTCGAGAACATCCGGCTTCCCCTCGATCTCGGCGGTGAGTCGGGCGATCAGTCCTGGATCGATCAAGTGGTCGACGCCGTGAATCTGCGCGATCGTCTCGAGCATCGTCCGAGCGAGTTGTCGGGAGGACAACAGCAGCGCGTGGCCGTGGCCCGCGCCCTGGCCAGCCGGCCGCGCATCATCTTCGCCGACGAGCCAACCGGCAACCTCGACAGTCGCACCGGCACCGAGATCCTGAAGTTCATGCGCCGCGCCGTGAGCGAGTTCGGCCAGACCATCGTGATGGTCACCCACGACGCCGTCGCCGCGTCGTACGCCGATCGCGTGGTGTTCCTCGCCGACGGACGCATCGTCGACGAGATGACCGAGCCCACCGCCGATCGGGTGCTCGACCGGATGAAGAAGCTCGGCAACTGACGCTCTCACCCATGTCGACCCCGGTCCCCCGTCTCACACTGCGCGGCGTCCTCGCGCGCAAGTGGCGCATCTTCCTCACGGTTCTCGCCGTCGTGAGCGGTGTGGCCTTCGTGTCGGGCGCGTTCGTCCTCACCGACAGCGTCAAGCGCGCCATCAACGAGTTGTTCGCCACTCTTTCGGGCGACGTCGATCTCGAAGTGCGGTCCACGGTCGCTTTCGGCGACGCGGCCCGGGCCGAACGCGACCCGGTTCCGTTCGAAGTGGCCGATGCCATCGCGAGCGTCGACGGTGTCGCCAAGGTCGAGGTCAACATCCTGCGCGCAGCCACCGTCATCACGTCCGATGGCGAGCCGCTGCGCACCACCGGCCCCTCGTTCGGTATCGCGTGGGAAGGTCCCGACGGACTCGACGGACGCACCCTCGTCGACGGTGACTTCGCGCGCGGTCCGGGCCAGATCACCCTCGATCAGTCGTCGGCGCGTCGCGCCGGGTACCAAATCGGCGACACCGTCACCATCGTCGGCCCGAACGGCAAGGGCGAGTTCGAACTGGTGGGCCTCAACGGCACCGGCAGCACGTCCAACGGCGGGGGCGCCGCGATCATCGCCTTCGATCCGCAAACCGCCAACGAGTTCCTCGGCACGCAGAATCGCGCCGACTCCCTCTACATCGCCCTCGCCGATGGTGCTTCGCGTGACGACGTGCAACAGGCGGTCCAGGCGGCCATCGACACCAAGTACGAGGTGATCACCGGCGAGCAATCGGCCCAGGAGACGGCCGGCGCGATCAACGACGTGATCGACATCTTCGGCAACGTGTTGCTCGGATTCGCAGCGGTATCACTCTTCGTGAGTGCGTTCCTGATCTTCAACACCTTCGCCATCATCGTCAGCCAGCGACTGCGCGAGTTGGCCCTGCTGCGCGCCGTCGGCGCGAGCACCCGACAGATCCGTTCGATGATCGTCGGCGAATCGCTGATCGTCTCGATCCTCGCCACGGTGCTCGGCATCTTCGCGGGCATGGGCGTGGCCGTGGGCATCGTCGCGTTGTTCAACGCCACCGGTGCCGCGTTCCCGTCGGCCTCGCTCATCGTGTCCACGCGCACGGTGCTGGCGTCGCTCTTCGTCGGTGTCGGCGTCACGGTGGCGGCCGCGGTCATCCCGGCCATCCGCGCCGGTCGTATTCCGCCGGTCGCCGCGATGCGGCCCGAATTGGGTTTCAGCGCCTTGCAGAAGAACAAGCGGCTCGTCGTCGGATCGGTCGTCACCGCGCTCGGCGTCGCGTTCTTCGGCCTCGGCGTGTTCGTACAGCCGGGCGAAGTGGCCAGCACTCTCCTTCTCGCGGCGCTCGGTGCGGTGCTCATCTTCCTCGGCATCTCCAGCCTGTCCACCACGGTCGCCGCGCCGGCCAGCCGTGCGATCAGCCGCACCCTTCCGCTGCCGTTCCTGCCGATGACGCGCTCGGTCGCCGGTCGTCTCGGCAGTCGCAACGCGCAGCGCACACCGCGCCGCACCGCGTCCACCGCATCGGCACTCATGATCGGTCTCGCTCTCGTCAGCACCGTCGCGGTGGTCGCCGAATCGATTCGACAGACGTTCCGCGAGCAGCTCGAGGGTTCGGTCACCGCCGACTTCTTCATCTCCAACGGACCCCAGAACTTCCAGGGCCTGCCGGTCGCGTTCGCCGAACGACTGCTCGAACTCCCCGAACTCGGCGCGGTCAGCCCGTTCCGTGGATCGGTCGCACTCGTGAACGGCGACGAGAAGCAGATCGGTGCGGTCCGCGGTTCAGCCTTCAAGGATCTGGTCGACATCGATCTGCAGGACGGCTCGGTCGAATCGCTCGACGAGGGCAAGATGTTGCTGCACGAGGATCCGGCGGCCGACTACGGCGTCGGAGTCGGCGACTCTCTCAGTATCACGTGGCAGAACGGCACCGAGCAGACCATCGAGGTGGGCGGCGTCTACGCCGACTCCAGCATCGCGGGCAACTGGCTGGTCGGGCTCGACACGCTCGCCGCCGTGTCCACCGCTCAACCAGTCGACTTCTTCATCGGCGCCAAGATCGCCGATGGCGTGTCGATCGACGATGCCCGGATCGCGGTCGAGAAGATCGCCGCCGACTTCCCGAGCGCCGAAGTGCAGAACCAAGCCGAGTTCCAGCAGAGCCAGGAAGACCAGTTCAATCAGTTGCTCATCGTCATCTACGGACTGCTCATCATCTCCATCGCCATCGCGGTGCTCGGCATCGCCAACACCATGGCGCTCAGCGTCTTCGAACGCACTCGCGAGTTCGGACTTCTGCGCGCGGTCGGCATGAGCAAACGCATGCTCAAGCGATCGATCCGCTGGGAGGCCGTCATCGTCGCGGTGTTCGGCGCCGTGCTCGGCATCGTGGTCGGTGTTCCGTTGGGGGCCGCCGTCACGACCGCCCTTCCCGAGTCGTTCGTCGACCGCGTGGTGATTCCGTTCCCGACCATCATCTCGGTGCTCATCACCGCCATCGTGGTGGGTGTGGTGGCGGCCATCGGGCCGGCCCGGCGCGCGGCCAAGCTCGACGTGCTCGAAGCGATCTCGTCGACCTGAGCCGTCAGCCGAAATCGCGCAGATCGTCGAAGATACGCACCCGCTCTCTGGCGGCGCGCGCCTCATTCAGATAGAGCACGTCGGCTGGCGGAGATGCCTCGTTAGACGATGGAGGAACCAATCTCTGACCATTTCCCGACTGGCAAGTCGTGCACCAATACGCCATGCGGCGATCCTCGCCCTGACGAGCGCCGGTGATCGACGAACCGCAACGAACGCAGGGCTGGCCGACTCGCCCGTACACCGACAGCGACTGATGACCACTGCGAACCGAGCGGGCCATCGACTGCACGATCATCCACATGTCGTCGTACTCGAGTTCGCCGACCGAAGTGAACGGGCTCAACTCGAGCGACCACAGTACCTCCGAGCGATCGACGTTTCCCGATCCGGTGAGAACATGCGGGTCGCCCAACGCATCGAAGATCGTCATGCCGGCTCGGGTCGGGTAGAACAAGCGCGTGGCGACCGCGCCGAGATCGACGTCGTCGCGACGAAGATCGGGGCCGACACCACCACTTTGCGGATGACGATGACGATCGGGCATGCGGTACGAGTCGACGGACACCGATCCGAAACACACCGCGGTCCAACCCGGCACTTCGATCACCACACGCGCGAACGACATGGGCAGTCGCCACATCTGGTTCGATCGATACAGCTCCCACGAACCCTTCCAACGCACCCACGTCTCGAGCACGATGCCGTCGTCCCATTCAATGGACACGCAACGACCATCGCGATGGATGGCCTCGATCAGACTGTGTTCGGACGGCATGGGCCACAATCCGGCAACGGTGTCGACGCGCAGCGACGACTGGTTCACGAGTGCGGTCCGCATCGCGGACACCGCACGATTCAGGCGGGCCCCTCCCGTCACGATTCCAGCGTAGATTCTTACCGACACGCCGTTGTGGCATACCCATGAGCAACCAACCCGAACGCGACGATCAACCCAGCGACGAAGGCCAGCCACACAACGCCGACGCGGCCATGATCGAACGCGCGCGCCGCAAGTACGGATCGGTCGGCGCGGTGGTGGCCAGCAGCATGCTCGGCATCGAGCGAGTGCTCGGCCGCAAACCCAAAGAGGAGGAGCCGGCGGTCTGGGAGGCCTCGGGCGAACCCGGCGACATCGACGTCGACGGCATCTCCATCGACGTCGACGACGAGACTCAGGTGGTCAGCAACCCGAAGGCGAGCCGCCGCACTCGCCGGGTGGTGAAGCGGCGCCCCAACGACGCCTGATCGGGGGCTCTAGGGCAGTTCGCCCACGTGACCGAGGGCCAGACGCAGCAGACGGTCCTGCCCACCCGTCATGTCGGCGGTGATCTTGACGCTGGCCGCCTCGGACGGGCTGAACCAAGCCAGGTCGAGCGCTTCCTGCGTGGGCGTGCACTCGCCGTCGACCGGAACCACGTAGGCGAGGCTCACGGCGTGGTGGCGAGGGTCGGTGAAACCGCTCACGTCGGGGTCGGGGAAGTACTCGGCGATCGTGAACGGTGCCGGGTTGGGTGGCACACGCGGCAATGCGAGGGGGCCGAGGTCCTTTTCGAGGTGGCGGATGAGGGCGTCGCGCACGCGCTCGCCGTAGAGCACGCGGCCCGACACGAGCATGCGGCTGATCGACCCATCGGCGGCGACGCGCAGCAGCAGACCCACCTGCACCACGCGACCGTGCGAGTCGACCCGCACCGGGATGGCGTCGACGTACACCAGGGGCACGTTGGCCCGGACCTGGGCCAAGAGGTCGGGGCTCAGCCAGGAGGTGCGAGTGTCGGTGTTGTCGCTCACGATTCGTCATTCTCCCAGATCGGTCCGACCGGTGTGCACGAATGGATCACTTTCGAGCCACGGCCCGCCGGGAGCGCTCGGCGGCCGCCCGCACGTGGCACGCCGCGTGGTGGTCGTTCACGAGACCCATCGACTGCATGAACGCGTACATGGTGGTCGGACCCACGAACGACCAGCCCCGCTTCTTCAGGTCCTTCGAGAGGGCGGCCGACTCGGGCGACGTCACGAACGACGACACCTGGTCGGGCGTCGGTTCGACCGGACGGGAGGCCGGATCGGGTTCGTAACGCCACACGAAATCGGCCAATGACCCGAACTCGTCGACCAGATCGGCCACGCGACCGGCGTTGTTGATGGTCGATTCGATCTTGCCCCGATGCCGCACGATCGACGCATCCTTCAGCAGCCGTTCGACGTCGCGAGAACCGAAGCGAGCCACGCGCTCGGGATCGAAATCGGCGAACACGCGTCGGAAGTCGGCCCGTTTGTTGAGGATGGTCGCCCACGAGAGGCCGCTCTGGAACCCTTCGAGGCAAATCTTCTCGAACAAGCGGCGATCGTCGGTCATCGCGAAACCCCATTCGGTGTCGTGGTAATCGATCATGACGGGCGACGAGCCCGCCCACGCGCAGCGTTCGCTCATGCGGGCACGGGGCGGGTTCCGGCGATCGTGGTGCGGTGCAGTTCGCGCCGGAAGCCGCCGTAGTCGTTCACCGCCAGATGCTGCGTCGAGCGGTTGTCCCAGATCACCACGTCGCCGGGCAGCCACCGATGGCGGTAGGTGAAACGCGCGTCGGTCGAATAGTGATGCAGGAACGAGATGAGCCCCTGGGCTTCGTCGTGCTCGAGTCCGTCGATGTCGCGCACGTACGCGCGGTTGAAGAAGAGCACCGTCCGCCCGGTCTCGGGATGACGGCACACCAGCGGATGTCGGAACTCGTCGTTGGCCGAGTCGTCGCACACTATCGTCATGCCCCGCATGCCCGAGTGGATCGGCTGCATCTTGCGGCTGTAGGCGTCGCGCGCGGTGTGCACCGCGGTGAGCGACGACAACCGCGCTCGGGTCGCCGGGTCGAGCGCTTCGAACGAATCGCTCATCGACGTGAACACGGTGTCGCCGCCCCACGGCGGAACGTCGACGGCGGCCAGGATCGTGAACGACGGCGGCTCGGGCTGGAAGGAGAAATCCGAATGCCAGGCTCCACCGAAGTTGAAGGCCGCGCCCTCGTCGGCCTCCTTGACCACCTTGATGATGTCGGGATGGTCGGGCATCGTCACCACGAACGGTGTTTCGCCCGAGGGCCCCAACCGCCGCGAGAATGCCGCCTGCTCGCCGGGTGCGATGAATTGATCGCGGACGACCACGACTTCGTGCTCGCACAGCACCGCCCGAAACGCTTCCAATTCGGCGCCGGCGAGATCGGCCAGTCGAACGTCGCGGATCTCGGCGCCGAGAACTCCGGTCACGGGTGTGATCGACATGGCCACGAGGCGAACGCTAGTCGGCTCCGAAGGCGGCCCGCCCGAGCGTCTATCGTGAGGGCATGTCGCAGCTGGAGATTCCGCGGTTCGGCGAACTGCTCGGCCCGTACATCGGGCGGGTTCCCGCCGAGGCCATGCCGCGCTTCCTCGCTCTGCTCGAGCGCACCGCAGCCGATCGGTATCGCCAATGGGCACTCGATCTGCCCGAGCATCGCGACGGTCTGCTGAAGTGCGCCGAGAGCGAGGACGAGATCGCCGATCGCATCGAAGGCGCCTTCGCGCTCGATGAATCGTTGCGCGAGGCATTGACTGCGCCGCTTCCCGAGGCCAAGAGCGTGTACTACGAAGTGTTCTCGCGATTCGAGGTGTGGGATCAGTTGCGCATTCAGGCCAACGCCGAGCGACAGGGTGCGCAGGCCTGGCGCAACATCGCCTCGCGTCACCCCGATCAACGAGTGATCGATGTCCTGGAGAGTTGCTCGCAGCTCGAAGAAGCCAGCGCCGATTACCTCGACTCCTTGATCGGCGCACACGCTTCGTAGTCAACCGCTAGCGTCTTTACCCGTGCCGGTGAAGAGTCTCGTTCGAACGCTTCAATCGGCCACGTTCTTCCTCGCCGCGTCGTACGGCGTGATGTTCACGATGCTCGACGATTACCGCGACGAGTACGGCATCTCCGAATCGTTCCTCGGCCTCATCGTGGCGATGGGATTTTTCTCATCGTTCATCGGCCAGTTGTCGCTCGCTCCCCTCGCCGACCGGGGTCACGCGAAGCGACTCCTCGTCATCGGGTTCACCGCTCAGATCGCCGGCCTTCTCCTGATGGCGTACGGCACCACCGCGACGCTCCTTAGTTCCGGTCGTCTGCTCATGGGTATCGGCGCCGGTATGGCCATGCCGGCGCTGCGCCGCATCGTGATCGTGGCCGACCCCGCGAACCTCGGCACCAATATGGGCCGTCTGCTCAGCGTCGACGTGGCCGGATTCGCCACCGGCCCGGTTCTCGCGGTGCTGACCGTCGATCGCTTCGGCATCGCCTCTCCGTATCTGATCCTGGTGGTCGCCATCATCGGCGTGTCGGTCGCCCTCGCGAGTCTGCCGATCCCCGAAACCGCCGTCGACGATCAACCCAGCGAGCGTCTGGCCCTGGATCTGCTGCGCAACCGCGGCGTTCTCGGCGCGGTCCTGATCGGTGTGGCGCTCTATCTGATGATCGGAACCTTCGATTCGCTGTGGGCCGTGATGATGGAGGATCTTGAAGCTCCGTCGTGGATGGCCAACACCGGGGTCGCGCTCTTCGTGCTTCCGATGATCGTGCTCGGTCCGTACGGCGGCCGCCTCGCCCAACGTGTCGGCGCCTATAAAACCGGTGCGATCGGAATGATCGTCGGCGCACTGTGCATGAGCCTGTACGGGTTCCTGCCCGCACCCGAACTCATGATGGGCGTATTCCTCATCCACATCGTCAACGACGGTCTCACCGTCACCAGTGCGGGCGTGGCCGTTGGAATGGCGGCCCCCGCCGAGCGTCAGGCCGGCGCCCAAGGTCTGCTCGGCGGAATGCAGACACTCACCGGTGGAATCGCCGCGTCGCTCGCCGGGTGGAGCTACGACTCTTTCGGACGAGGCACCACCTTCATGGCGACCGCATTGATCATGCTCGTGCTGATCGCATTCGGCTACTCGCTCGCCGGCGACCACCGCACGCGCCGTCCGGTCGTGTCGAGCGAGATGGCTTCCACTCACTGACCTTCTCGTGGAGCACGCTCGCGTGGCAACATCGTCATGTGGGATTTCGCGATGGCGACGGCTGGATCTTCTGTCAGCGGTGCAATTCGCGTCATTGGGGTGTCTACGGCGCGGCCGGCCTGCTGATGGTGCGCACCGATCTGCCCGAACCGCACGTGCTCCTGCAGTTGCGGGCGGTCTGGACCCACGGCGGTGGCACGTGGTCGATTCCCGGCGGTGCGCTCGACTCGCACGAGGATCCGGTGGAGGCCGCCGTGCGCGAGGCGTGGGAAGAGGTCGGCGTCGACGTGAACGCGGTCGAGGTGAAGGACGTGTTCCTCGACGATCATCTGAATTGGGGCTACTACACCGTGATTGCCCACGTCAGCGGCGACGTTCTCGTCGACGAGGGGAACTACGAATCCGACGCGGTCGCGTGGGTCCCCATCCCCGAGGTCGAGTCGTATCCCCTGCACGCCGGCCTGGCCAATTCGTGGCCCGAACTGCGTCCGCGGGTCACGGCTACTCTCGGCTGAATGAAGATCACTGCAGCAGTTCTGCGCACCGGTAGCGGCCCGTTCACCATCGAGAAGCTCGACCTGGGATCGCCCGGCCCGCGCGAAGTCCTGGTTCGCGTGGTCGCGGCCGGAATGTGCCACACCGATCTGCTTTCGCGCGAGCTCCCACCCGAGTTCTTCGGCGGTCCGCAGGTGTACGGACACGAGGGTTCCGGCATCGTCGAGGCGGTCGGTTCCGACGTCGAATCGGTGAAGCCGGGCGACAAGGTCGTGCTGTCGTTCAACTCGTGCGGCTCATGCAAGTCGTGCCAGCGCCGCCGCTATCCGTACTGCTTCAACTTCTCGCTGTACAACATGTCGGGTGGTCGCCCCGACGGTACATCAGCCTTCACCGATGAGGGCGGCCAGCGCGTCGGCTCGCACTACTTCGGCCAATCGTCGTTCGCCACGCACACGATCGCCGCCGAGACATCGGTGGTGAAGGTGGACGCCTCGTCACCCATTCGCGCCATGGGCCCGCTCGGCTGCGGGATCCAGACCGGTGCCGGCGCGATTCTCAACACGTTGGCCGTCGAAGCCGGCACGAGCGTGGTGATCACCGGAGCCGGAGCACTCGGTCTGGCCGCGGTCATGGCCGCCAAGGTGGCCGGCGCTTCCACCATCATCGCGGTCGACCGTCATCAGAGTCGTCTCGATCTGGCCAAGAAGTACGGCGCCACGCACACCGTGTCGGGTGCGCCGGCCGACATCACCGCCGCCATCCAGTCGGCCACCGGTGGTGGCGCCGACTACGCGTTCGACACCACCGGCAACGCCGCTGTCGTGCGCGCGAGTCAGGCCGCGCTCAACGTGATCGGCACGATCGCTCTCGCCGGTGTGGGCTTCGGCGACCTGAGCGTCGACTTCCTCTCGATGATCAGTGGACGAACCATCACCGGCGTGATGGAGGGCGATTCGATCCCCAACGAATTCATACCGCACCTCGCCCGACTCAACGCCGACGGGAAGTTCCCGTACCACGAACTCATCACCGAGTTCCCGCTCGACCAGATCAACGAGGCCGAGAAGGCCAGTGCGAGCGGTGCGGTCATCAAGCCCATTCTGGTGATGCCCGACTGACGTCGGTCAGGCCACGAGCGCGTACTGCTCGACAGCGCGCGCGAGGGCGTCGAGTCCGGGCCGTCCGGATCCGAGAACGATGCGATCGGGACGTACCACGACCACGTCCGATTGCGCATTGTCGAGAACGCGTTGCGTGACGGTGCCGGGTCGCGCCACGAGCACCAGTGCGTCGATACGGTTCAGCATCGCGCGATCGGTGGCCGTGAGCATCGAGTCGTTCGCGACCACGACCGCCCAACGGCCATCGAGCACATCGTCGAGTACGACGTCGTCGAGTCGCCCGTCGCTCACCACGTAACCGGCCCCGTCGACGATGAGGGGCGAACCCGACAGCGCGGGTTGGGGTGCCTCGCCGATGTCGGCCGGGTTGGCGGCTCGTGCGGCCAGCATGTTGCGGTCGCGTTCGGCCGCCACCTCCGGATCGAGCGTGCAGATGATCCGTCCGAAGCCCACCGCCGATTCGACGATGCGCTGCACGTGCGGCGAGCGCTCGGGTTGGTACGTGTCGAGCAGCGAATCGTCGGCTCCGCGCACGACGGCCGCCAACTTCCACGCCAGATTCACGGCGTCGCGGACACCGCTGCACATCCCCTGTCCGAGGAAGGGAGGCATCTGGTGAGCCGCGTCGCCCGCCAGGAGAACCCGACCCCGTCGCCACTCGCGAGTGATCAGACCGTGGAAGGTGTACACCGCCGACCGCTCGATCGTGGCGTTGCCGAGAGCGAAGTACGGCTCCATCAACGTTTCGATCACGTCGGTGCGATTGATGTCGTCGGAATTCTCACCGGGGAGAAGCATGAACTCGAAACGACGGCGCGGTGCCGGCATCGGCACGATCGTGTGCGGCCGCACCGGATCGCACACCTGGGCCGCCCGCTGCGGCGGGTCGGGGTCGTCGCCGGTGATGATGATGTCGACCACCAACCACGGTTCGTTGAACTCGAGGTCGATCTGGGCGACCCCGAGGTGACGTCGAACGAAGGATCGAGCGCCGCAGCAGCCGACGACCCACGACGCTTCCACGACCGTGGACGATCCGTCGAGAGCCTTGACATCGACGCGAACTCCATCGCCAGTTTCGCGGATGTCCGTGACCTCGTGCCCGAGGCGGAACTCGGCTCCGAATCCCGCCGCCTGATCGCGAAGGAGACGATCAAGCGAGGGCTGGTGGAAGAGATTCGACTGCGCCACCGTGTGGTCGGGGGTGTCGTGCGACGACATGCGCAGGAGCAATTCACCACGACCCGAGATGAAGTCCATGCCTTCGTTGGCGATCGACCAGCCGGGCGTGTCGCGCCAGGCGCCGACCTCCCGCAGATTGCGCGCTGTTTCGGCGTCGAGGTGAGCGGCCCGCGGCAACGGATAGATGTCGAGGTCGCGTTCGAGGACGACTACCGACAGACCGCGCTTGGCGAGAAGAGCGGCGAGGGTGGTGCCCACCGGTCCGGCGCCGACGATGGCGACGTCGTACTTCATGATGCGTCGTCAGCCGATGCGCGCCCAGCCGGCCTTGAGCTGGTCGAGGTCGGGCGGCACGATGAATTCGAGCGGCATCGACGGACCCCACGAGTTCCCGATGTGCTCGGGGCCGACGGGAGTGCGGCCTCGCGTCTCCCACTCGATGTCGTCGGTGATGATGTCCATGTCGGAGTAGAACTCGATGAACGAGCCCGAAGGTTCGAGCAGGTACCAGAAGAAGTTCGAGCCCACGTAGTGACGGCCGAATCCCCAACCCGGCTTGGCCACGCCCGCCGCGATGAGCGCCGTGCCGTTGTGGCCCACGTGATCGACGTCGTCGCATTCCCACGAGTAGTGCTGCAGCTGCGGCACTTCCGAATTGACCACCGCGACGTTGTGATGGTCAGTGCTGCATCGCAGAAACGCGATGATGCCCGGGAACTGATCGCTGACTTTGAATCCCAGACCCTCGACGAGGAACCGGACGGTGCCGTCGATGTCGGGTGATCCGATCACGATGTGACCCAATCGGCGCGGTGCACGCGCGCGCGGAATCACTCCGCTGGCGCGCTGATTGACGCGCTCGTTGTGACCGGGACCGTTGTACGGCATGACATCGGCACGGGGGATCACCGGAGCGTCGGCCACGCGCACCGAGAACTCGACCCGGGTGGCCGGGTCGGTCGCGACGAGTCGCCCGTCGCGCATGGTGGACGAGATACCGAGTCCGGTGAGCCGGGAGGCGATCACCGACGTGTCGGACGCGTCATTGGCCAGGATGTCGACGTTGAGCAAGCGCCGGAAATCGCCTTCTTCGAGGACGACTTGCTCACCGCCGTCGGATCCGCCGAAGCGGGAGCCGGATGAATCGGTGGTGAAACCGGCTGTGGTGTACAGCCGGCTCTGCGCCGCCGCATCGGGAACCGCGATGCGGATGGAATCGAGTCGATGAAGCGGCACGTCGGTGCTACTTCCCGGCCACGCACACGTTGCGCAACGCGCCGATCACGTCGGCGCCGCTGTCGATCACGTCGCCCGCCTTCAACAGACGGCCGCGAGCCATGCCCACGCCATCGGGAGTCCCGGTGAAGATCACGTCTCCCGATTCGAGAGTGCAGATGCTCGACAGGTACGACACGAGATACGGAATGGTGAAGATGAGGTTCGACGTGCGCGCCTCCTGCATGCGCTCCCCCGACACGTCGCACCACAACGCGATGTCGTCGCGATTGGGGAAGGCGTCGACCGACACGATGGCCGGTCCGATGGGGCCGTACGTGTCGAAGCTCTTGCCGAGCGAGAACTGCGGCGGCTTGCCCCCCAATTGCACCTTGCGGTCGGAGATGTCCTGGCCGAGGGTGAGGCCGGCGACGTGCGACCAGGCCGCCGATTCGGCGATGTGGCGACCGCCCTTGCCGATCACGACGACGATCTCGACCTCCCAGTCGACCATGTCGCCCGAGAGTTCGACGTCGGCGGTCGGGCCGGCGAGGCACGACGGAAACTTGGTGAACGTGAGTGGAGCCGGCGGCAACTCCATGTTCGACTCGGCCGCGTGCGACTTGTAGTTGAGGCCGATGCCGAAAACCTTCGCCGGCTTCGGAACGCACACACCTGGCGTGCCGGATGACTTCGGCGACGCGCCGGCCTTCGCGTAGAGCGCTGACAGCTCTCCGAAACGCGCGATGGCGTTCATCGGATCGGCCAACGATTCGTCGCCGGCCACCTTGGCCACGTCGACGAATCCGTCGTCGAACTGGAACGCCGAACGCCCATTGATGTTGGTGAGGCGGAACATGTTTCTCCTTACTCTGCTGACTGGTTGGCGATGCGCAGTACTTCGACGGCGCGCAACGTGTTGGTGAGATGGTCGGTATGGACTCGGATGGTGTCGTCGACGCGCCCGGACACCGCGAACTCCATCAGCAAGCGATGGTCGTCGGCGTGGGCGGCCCCGCGGTTCTGCGGCTTGGCCACGAACTGGTAGAGGCGCGAGCGATCCATGAGCGACGCGATTTCGGCGAGCAGCGTGCGGTTGGTGCACCGCGCCATGAGAGCGAGGTGGAATGCGCGATGGCGGTCGTGCTGGTCGGCGGCACCGCGCGCCTTCGTGAGCGCCACGAACGACTCGGTGACCGAACGTTCGAAGTCGGGGTCGGATCCGCGGCCCACCGACTCGCGCAGCGCGACCGGTTCGAGCAGGAGACGCACGGCGTAGATCTCGGCTGCGACGTCGGCGTCGACCGTCGCAACTCGTGCGCCGCGCTGCGGAGCGAGATCGACGAGGCCTTCGCCGGCCAGGCGGCGAACCGATTCGCGGATCGGGGTGGGGGACACGCCCCAGGCTTCGGCCAGTCGCTCGACCGGGATGCGTTCGCCGGGGCCGAGACGACCCGAGAGGATCTCGGCGCGCAGATGGCTGTCGGTCCATTCGGACCGCGTCGGCGGCGCCACCGTCTTCCCCATAATCTATAGATTAACCTGAGGATCTGGTGACTGAAAGTCACCGCCTAGGGGACGAAGTCGCACCAGATTCCGACCTCACGACCCACAACTACCGTGCCTTCCATGAACGAGATTCCCCGTTTCACTCCGTCGACACCCGCTTCCGAGGTGGCAGCGGCCATCACGTCGGTGGGCGCGGCCATCATCGAACGTCTCGTGCCGGAGTCGACGGTCGACCGGCTCCTCGACGAAATGGGTCCGTACATCGCGGCCACACCGAACGGGGCGGACGACTTCTCGGGGCGTCGAACCACGCGAACCGGCGCACTCCTGGCGCGCTCGCGCGCGAGCCAGGAGTTCATCGCCCATCCACTCGTTCTCGGCGCGGTCGATGCCGTGCTCGGGCCGAACGCCACCAATTACCAACTGCACCTCACGCAGATCATCGCAATCGGGCCCGACTCGCCGGCGCAACCTCTGCATCGCGATCAGTGGTGCTTCGACTTCTTCCCCTTTCCGCCTGAGATGGACGTCGAGGTCTCCACCATCTGGGCCCTCGACGACTTCACCGAGGAGAACGGTGCGACGCGCATCATCCCCAACTCGCTGCTCGATCCGCGCGAGTCGGTGGCCGATGAACACCGTGTGGTTCAGGCGGTGATGCCCAAGGGTTCGATCGTGTTGTACTCGGGGCGCACGATTCATGGTGGCGGAGCCAATCGATCGACTCGTGTCCGTCGTGCTTTGAACGTCGACTATGTACTCGGCTGGTTGCGTCAGGAGGAGAACCAGTACCTGTCGTGCCCGCCCGATGTTGCGCGACACCTGCCGCCCGGCATCCAGAAGTTGGCCGGCTACTCCATGGGTGCGTACGCACTCGGCTACGTCGACGACGTACGCGACCCGATGGCACTGTTGTCGGGAGCCAGTGGAGTGTCGTCCTTCGGAGGCGACGGCAGCGTCGCTCCCAACATCGCGCGCGGATGAGTGCTCTCGACGTCGTCCTGACCGGAACCGGAGTTCCGCATCCGGCACCCGGGCGAGCCGGCGCCGGCACGCTCATTCGATATCGCGATGGCGATACCACCGTCGGCTTGCAGTTCGACGCCGGCCGCGGCACCACGATCCGGTTGGTGGAAGCCGGGTCGCCGGCTTCCCATCTCGCGGCGATGTTCCTCACCCATCTGCACAGCGACCACCTCCTCGATCTGCCCGACGTTGCCCTCACGCGCTGGATCCAGCAGCAATTGCACAAGACGGGTCCGTTGGTGATCGTCACACCCGAGGGCGGAGCCGCCCGCTTCGCCCGCCGCATGTTCGACATCTACGACGACGACATCGAAGTGCGCATGGAACACACCGGAGCGCCACATCCTTCCATCGACATCCGGGTGTTCGATGCGTCGTTCGAGCCGCAGACCGTGTGGCGCGACGAGAGGTTCGGCATCACCGTCACTTCGATCGGCGTTCACCACGAGCCGGTTCCCGACGCCGTGGCCTACCGCGTCGACACGCCCGCCGGCGCCGTGGTGATCTCGGGCGACACCCGCGTGTGCGGCGAAGTCGAGTCGCTGGCCGAAGGTGCGCAGATCCTCGTGCACGAAGCCTATCGCAGCACGGCCATGAGCAAGCAGATCGCCGGCACGGTTTTCGAGACGATCTTCAGTTACCACGCCGACACCGTGAAGTTGGGCGAGATGGCGCAGCGCCTCGGCGTTCCACATCTCGTGCTCACCCATCTGATTCCACAACCCGGCACGCCCGAAGACGAAGCGAAGTTCGAAAAGGATGTCCGCGAGGGCGGCTACACGGGTCGGGTGACCGTCGGTCGCGACCTGATGACGTTCACGCTCGGGAGCTGAGTGCTTCGACCACCAGAATCTGGTGCGACTTAGTCACCTATACGGTGACTTTCAGTCACCAGAAGACCAGGTGAGGGGGGCGCCGGGGGTGATGGGGCCGGGCTTCACGACACGCGCGTACGCACCCACGTTCTGATCGAGATCGCGCACCACGTACCGCAACACCGCGCGATCCTCGGGCACGTCCTTGCCCACCGCACGCGTGACCATCACACAGCGCGGACACGGCCCCAAGAACTCGATCTCGGCACCGCCGATTCGCGCGCGTCGACCGGTCCAGCCGAACTCGGGATGACCCGGTTCTTCCCCAGTGTCGATCACGAGACTCGGCCGGAATCGCGTCACGTCGACCACCGAATCGGGAAGAGCCTCCCCCAACGCGCGCAACGCCGACGTGCTCATGACCATCAACGGCCAGCAGTCGTAGTACGTGCCGGGTGGCGACTCGAACTCCATCACCTCGGGCGGGAATTGCGCGAGATCGGGCAACGGCTCGTCCTCGGTGCGTCCGAACACTCCGCGCAACTCGGCGATGATGTCGTCGGAGTCGGGGGCGCCGCGACGATAGTGATCGAGATCGGTCGCCGGTGCCAACGACTCGAGGCGAACCGGCTGCCCCACCGCCTCGCTGATGAGTTGGTGAACCGACGCATCGTCGGTTCGCACCGTTCGACCATCGGGCAACGCAATCTCGACGACATCGTCGTTTCCGCGCGCCGCACCATCGACGCGACGAGCGGCCAGGCGCATGAGTCCGCCGATCTTCTTCGCCCCGCGGATTCCACCGCGTTCGAGATCGCGCACTGCCCAGATCCGATCACCGACGACACCAAGCTCGTCGAGTTCGGCCGCATCGACCGTGCCCCCGACCATCGACTTGACCGGGTAGATCCAGATCTGATGCAGACGCATCAGCGTTGCGTACCGACCCTCAGGTCCTTGAAGGGCACGTCCTTGTCGATCATCGGCTCGCGCGGAAGCCCGAGCACGCGATCGCCGATGATGTTCTTCTGGATCTCATCGGTTCCGCCGGCGATGCCCGACTGAAAACTGTTGAGCAACCGACGCGCCCACGCCTCACCACGCGAACCCTCGGTCTCCCACGCGTCGGTGTCGGGGCCGACGAGTCGACTGATGAGCGGACGGCTCATCCACGAGATACGCGATCCGTGCAACTTGCCGAGCGAACCGCCGGGACCCGGCACACGACCGGCCTTCATCTCGGCGCGTGTGCGCATGGCGACCAGGGACTTCGCGGTCTCTTCGCTGTAGATGCGCATGAGATCCTGACGAACCACCGGATCGGAGATCTTGCCGTTCTTCTTGGCGACTTCGATGAGGCCGTCGGCCAACGTGTGCGTGACACCGCTGGACGAACCGGTGCCGATGGCCACGCGCTCGAACATGAGCATGGCAGTGGCCTGGTTCCAGCCGTTGTTCAACTCGCCGAGCAACCACGACTTGGGGATGCGGACGTCGGTGAGGAAGATCTCGTTGAAGTGCTTGCCGCCGTCGATCTGGTGGATGGGGCGGATCTCGACGCCCTTGGCCCGCATGTCGAGGATGAACATCGAGATGCCGGCGTGCTTCGGCGCATCGGGGTTGGTGCGTGCGATCACCACGCCGTAGTCGCTCACGTGAGCGAGCGTGGTCCAGACCTTCTGGCCGTTGATGACCCACTCGTCACCATCGAGTTCGGCCTTGGTCTGCAGGCTCGCCACGTCGGAACCCGCGCCCGGTTCGGAGAACATCTGGCACCAGATGGTGCGACCCGAGATGTTGTCGGGCATGAACGTGCGCTTCTGGTCCTCGGTTCCGAACTGGTTGAGCACCGGCAGGCACATGCCGTGGCTGATGACGTACTCGAACGTCATGTCGGGGAACTTGCCGTACTCCTCGCGATAGACGCGCTCGTGCGCGCGCGTGAGCCCGGCGCCGCCGTACTCCTTCGGGTAGATGAGTCCGGCCAGTCCGGCCTCGGCCAGCTTCGCCTGGAACTCGCGGCCCACGCCAACAGAGTTGCCGTCGCGCATGTTGCCACTGGCGTTCTTGGCGAGGAAGTCGCGGACCTTGGCGCGGAACGCCTCGGCCTCCTGCGGGGAAAGGGTGTCTTCGGTCGCGGTGCTCATGGCGTCATTGTGCCATCGGTCCGCCGACCCGGTCCCATCCGAGCCGGTACGGTGCGCCCATGTCCGACCGACGTCACGCCGTCTTCCGCACCATCGCCGACTGCCCCACCGAGTCCTGGTCGTCGCCCACGCGCGGAACGGTCACCTGGTGGGAACTCTTCGGCGGCGACACGACCCCCACGCACGACATCACCGCCGGAGTGGCCGAAATTCCGGTCGGATCGGCCTCTCCCCCGCGCGGTCACCACCACGACGCCGCCGAGCTCTACTTCATCGTCGGCGGCCGGGGCGAAGTCGTCGTCGATGGAAGACCAACCGCCGTCGCGGTGGGATCGGCCGTGTGGATACCGGCCGATGTCGAGCACTTCGCGCGCAACACGGGCGACGAGCCGCTCCGCTTGTTGTACGTGTTCGGCCGCGACAAGTCCAGCGACGTCCACTACACGTTCCCGGGCGAGGACGACTAGGCGCGTTCAGAAGCGCACGGGCATCGCGTGGATGCCGGCGATGAAACTCGAGTGCATCCGCTCCACCGGGCCGCCCGGCTCCATTCGCGGCATGCGCATCAGCACCTCGCGGAACATCACGGCCAGTTCGACGCGGGCGACGTGCATTCCGAGGCAGAGATGTGGTCCGCCGGCTCCGAAGGCGACGTGCGGATTGGGATCGCGGCCAACGTCGAACACATCGGGATCGGCGAACACGTCCTCGTCGCGATTAGCCGCCCCGTAGAACATGACGACGCGGTCGCCCTTCTTGATCTTCTGACCGCGGATCTCGATGTCTTCCATCACGGTCCGCTTGAAGTGCGACACCGGACTCGTGAAGCGCAGCATCTCCTCGATGGCGGTGCCGAGCAGACCGTCGACGTCGCTCATGAGACGCTCGCGCTGATCGGGATGCTCGAAGAGCAACTGCATGCCGGCCGCGAGGAGATTGCGCGTGGTGTCGCCGCCCGCGTTCACGAGCAGCAGGAAGAACCACTGGAACTCGGGGTCGGTGAGACGATCGCCGTCGACCTCGGCGTTGACGAGTACGGTGGCCAGATCGTCGCCCGGATTACCGCGCTTGTGGTCGGCGACCGACTGTGCGTAACCGAGCATCTCACCGATGGCCGCCATCTTCACCTCGGGCGGCGCGATCGCGTCGTCGTTGGTGTGCATGATCTCGGTGAGGTCGTAGAGGCGCTCGCCGTCGGCACGCGGCATTCCCATCAGTTCGGCGATCAGGCCGGAAGGAAGACGGCCGGCGATCTCGCTCACGAAGTCGCAACTCCCCTTGGCGATCACGGAGTCGACGATTTCGCGCGCGAGCTCCTCGATGCGCGGCCGCAGGAGCGGGGCGTTCTTCGGAGTGAACCCACGACTCACAAGCAACTTGAAGCGATCGTGCTGCGGCGGGTCCATGTTGAGCATCATCTGGCGACCCGCGTACAGATTGGCCTCGTCGGGATCGGGAAGCATCACGCCCTTCTCCCACGAGCTGAAGAGCTTCGGAGTGCGGCTGATGAACTTCACGTCCTCGTGCTTGGTGATGGCCCAGAAACCGGGCCCGCTGGCCGGATCCTCGCGATGCCAGAACACCGGTGCGTTCGCACGCAACCACGTGTACTGCTCCCACGGGTGGCCACGTGTGGCGAACGTTTCGGGCGATACGAGATCGATGTCGTCAGCAGTGATCATGATTTCCCCCAGACAATCCGGTCACTTGTGACCCGACGGGCCCACACTACGAGCCGTGCGATGCAGGGTGAAAGGGTTGTCGACCCACGCGACACCCTCCACGAGGTCGGCCACCCTGCGCGCGAGCACGGGCAGGAACTTGAAGCCGTGGCCGCCCAAGCCGACACCAACCACCACGTTGCCGACCCCATCGATGAGGAAGTCCTCGTCGGGATACGACGCGTACAAGCACGTCGTGACCGAGAGCGGTTCGGGATCGACACCCGGAACGTTCTCGCGCATCCATTCGCTCACGGCTACCCGCGCATCGAAATCGGGCTCGGACCGAATGTCGGGGTCGATCGGGCGACCGGTGTAGTGGCCACCGGCCTTCAAGCGGCCGTCGGGCGTCGGCAATCCGTAGTACTCGGGCACGTCGCGTCGGATGAACGTGGGCCAGGACGTGTCGATGACCGGTCGGAAGAAGAAGACCTGCTCGTCGGTGACGGTGAGCGCGGGGATTCCGCTCGCGAACTCCGGCCCGCCGTCCACTCGTTGCAGCAGTGAACCCAGGAGACGGTCGGCCCACGCCCCCATCGTGAACACCGCGCGACGAGCACGAATCGTTCGAACGGCCGTGTGCACCGTCACGAGATCGCCGTCGTTCGACACCCCGCGTACCGGTTCGGAGAAGTGCAGATCGGCCCCCGCGGCCAGCGCACGATCCTGGAAGAGGCGCAACGCGGCGTCGGCGTTCACGGTTCCGCAGACCGGCTGCCATAACACCGGAGTGGTGAAGCGAAAACCGGGGAACCGCTTCCGGGCCTCCAAGGCGTCCAGCGTCTCGACCGGCATACCCGCTGCTCGACAACTGCGTTCGATCTCTTCGAGTTCGGCGGCGATGCCGAAGTCGATGCCGCCGCCGAGGCGCAGCAGACCGCCGCCCGCCACCCCATCGAGGCTCCTCCACGCCTCGATCGATTCGGCGCCCAGCCACGCGTACATCTCGTCGGTGTACGCGGTGCGCACGATGCGCTCGGTGCCGTGCGAGCTGCCGCGATCGTGCGCGCGGGCGAAGTGATCGAATCCGACGACCCGCAGGCCTCGGGAGGTCAGTTCATGCGCGACGGCCGAACCGAGGCCGCCGCAGCCAAGGATGACGACGTCGAAGATGTCGGAGGGCTCAGGGGCCGACAACATCTTTGAACTGCACGCGCAGATCCTTCTTCAGAGCCTTGCCCGAAGGATTACGTGGCACCACATCCACGAAGCGAACCGCGACCGGCTGCTTGAAGCGCGCGAGCTTGCCCTCGCAGTGCGCGAGGATGTCGGCCTCGGTCACGTTGGGATCCTTCTTCACGACGATCGCCAGCGGCGACTCGCCCCACTTCTGCGACGGAATACCGATGACGGCGGTCTCGGTGACACCGGGATGACCCATGATCACGTTCTCAATCTCGGCCGGATAGACGTTCTCGCCACCGGAGATGATCATGTCCTTGATCCGGTCCTGGATGTAGACGTACCCCTCTTCGTCCATGATCGCGCCGTCGCCGGTGTGCAACCAGCCGTCCTTCAACGAGTCGGCGGTGGCGTCGGGTCGGTTCCAGTAGCCGAGCATGATGTGGCCACCGCGCACCAGAACCTCGCCCGACTCGTTCGGCGCGCACTCGGTTCCGTCGGGCCGAACCACCTTCACGTCGGTGAGGAAGAAACTCTTGCCGGTGGATCCGGCCTTCGACAGCGCGTCGGCCGGTGACGTGACGCAAGCCGGGCCGCAAGTCTCGGTGAGGCCGTACACCTGGCTGATCTCGATGCCGAGCTTGTAATACGCCTCGATGAGCGGGACCGGGACGGGAGCCGCACCAGTGAGCAGCCAACGCACGTGCTCGTGCTTGTGCTTGGCTGGGTCGTGCACGAGCAGCATGAACTGGAGCATCGCCGGAACGAGAAGGCCGTTGTTGATGCGCTCGGAGTCGATGAGCTCCCACACCTTGTTCGGATCGAACGCGCGCATGAGAACGTGGGTGCAGCCCACGAAGATCGTGCCGAGGGCCGGCGTGAGCGCGCCGACGTGGAACATCGGCATCGGGTTGATGTAGCGGTCGCCCTGCGCGAGATCGGCCGTGGTGCACATCGTCGACAACGCCCAGTACTGCGTGTTGTGCGAGTGCATCACACCCTTCGGGAGACCGGTGGTCCCCGACGTGTACATGATGTAGAGGAGATCGTCACCCGATGCAGTGACCGGCGGCTCGATCGGCTTCTCCTTGGCCGCTTCCGCGGCGTAGTCGAGAGCGAAGCCGGGTTTGTTGGCCGAATCGCCGACGTACAGCCACGACTTCACGTCGGTCTTGGCACCACGCGACTGCAGATCGCTCACGGTGGCCGCGAACTCGCCACCGAACACGAGCGCCGTGGTTCCTGAGTCCTTCAGGATGAACTCGAGTTCATCGGCGACCAGTCGCCAGTTGAGCGGTACGATCACGGCGCCCAACTTCGCGGTCGCGAAGAAGGCCGTGAGGTACTCGGCCGAGTTCATGAGCAGCAGGCCGACTCGATCGCCCTTCTTCACGCCGGAGCGAACCAGCAGTTGCGCCGCCTTGTTGGTCTCGGCGTTGAGTTCGGCGTAGGTGTAGCGGCGATCGGCCGCGACGTCGAAGAGCGCCTCCATGTCGGAGTTGACGTGGGCGCGACGGGCCAGGAGGTTTCCGATGTTGGTGCTCATGGCCCGAAATCGTGGCACAGCGCTCCGGTCCGTGGCGACGGGGACGCACCGGTTCAGGCTTCTGCTCACAGCAACTACTCTGCCGGCATGGCGACGGCACTGATCAACGGCACCTCCATCCACTACGAGGACACCGGGGGCTCGGGCCCGGCCGTGATCCTGAGCCACGGATTCCTGATGGACCACTCGATGTTCGATCCGCAAGTGGCCGCGTTGAAGAACACGCACCGCGTCATCACGTGGGACGAACGCGGCTTCGGCGGTACCCGCGCCACCGGGAAGTTCACCTACTGGGATTCGGCCCGCGACGTTCTCGGTCTGCTCGATCACCTGGGCATCGACAAGGCGGTGGTCGGCGGTATGTCGCAGGGCGGCTTCCTGTCCTTGCGTGTCGCCCTCACCGCTCCTGAGCGTGTTCGCGGACTCATCCTCATCGACACTCAGGCCGGCACCGAGGACGCCGACAAGGTCGAGGGCTACGGACAACTCCACGACGCGTGGATGGCCCACGGATCGGCCGCCGTGCAAGACGTCATCTCCGGCATCATCCTCGGTGCCGGATCGTGGGACTCGTGGTACGCGAAGTGGGCCGGGATGGACAAGGACCAGTTCTCGCTGGCCTTCGACTGCTTGATGCACCGCGACGACGTGACCCCTCGCCTGGGCGAGATCACCGCTCCGTCACTCATCATCCACGGCGACGACGACGCGGCCATCCCGTTGTCGAAAGCCGAGGTGTTGCGCGACGGCTTGGGCGGTCGGGCCGAACTCGTGGTGGTTGCCGGTGGTACTCACGCCGCCAATCTCACGCATCCCGAACCGACCAACGTCGCGATCGCACGATTCCTCGCGTCACTCACCTGATGCATCGCGGCGAACGCCGCAACGATCATCAAGCAGCCAGTGTGTTGCCGAAGATCTGCCAGGCAAGGGCCGACTTCGCCGACAGGCTCAGGATCAAGTACACGCGCTCGCCGAAGACGTAGTCGCGCCACTTCCCGACCTGCTTGTACTGCAGCCACTGGTTGAGGGCGAACAGGTTGAAGAAGATGAAGATGCTCACGAACACCCCGTACACGAAGTTGGGCATCTCGGAGCCGGGGCCGAACAGATAGATCACGAGGGCGATCCAGGGGACGATCCCGGCGATGCAGCCGAACCAGAAGGGCGTGAACCACACCGGCTTGCCCGGTTCGTTGACCACTTCCATGATCCAGCCGAAGAGGATCATGGACGCATTCACACCGGCGATTCCGATCAGTGCGGTGATCTCGGTGATGCCGAAGACCATCGCGATCATGAGGATCATGAGCGTCGAAGACAGCGAGTACTCGACCCACCGGAATCGGTTGCGACCGGCGGACAACTCCGCCAGATAGGCGGTGCGGCCGCGACCGAGCGCCGCCATCGCGTGGAAGAGGCTCGAGAGCGCGAGGAAGCCGAAGACCCCCCACGCGATGCGCACGTCGAACTGCTGCGTGAGTCGCGTGGGATCGAGACCCTTGCCCGGTGCGTCGTTCAGAAAGAACGTCGTGACCGGGAGTTTGAAGTCGTTGGCGGCGACGAGCACGATGATCGCCTGGACACCGTGCAGAATCGCCGCGCCCACGTTGAGGCGCTGGAGATTGCCGCGGACTTCGTTCGAGATCGGGACGGATGTCATGGCACTCCCTTCGTTTCCCAACCTACGCCATCAGCACGGTGGCGACCCGGATAGTCGTCCGGTCGATCGTGTTACCTTGCTCGGCGATCGTCTCGATCGCGATCGGAGGGAACCATGACCGACACCACGGCGCGCCTCGACACTCCCAAGGCGGCGACCGACCACACTCGGGCCGCCAACCGCTCGGTCACGTTCGATCTCGATCCGGCCGACTTCGACCGAGTGCGCCGCGGCTGGATCGCGTCGTTGGACGACGTGGTCATCAGGGACTCGCAAGGGCAGCGAGCCTCCGACGTGAGCCGCTACGGATTCCTCGACGGCGATGCCCCCGACTCCGTCCATCCGAGTCTGTGGCGCCATGCGAAGCTCAACGCGCATCACGGGCTCTTCGAGGTCACCGAGGGTGTGTGGCAGGTGCGTGGATACGACATCTCGAACATCACGTTCGTGAAGGGTGACACCGGATGGATCGTGATCGATCCGCTCACGGTCGAAGCCACCGCTCGCGCGTCGTACGAACTCGTCACCAAGCATCTGGGCCACCGACCGGTCACCGCGGTGATCTACACGCACTCGCACGCCGATCACTTCGGCGGTGTTCTCGGTGTGACCACGCAGGAGGACGTCGACGCCGGTCGTTGTCGAGTGATCGCGCCCGAGGGATTCCTGGCCGAGACCGTGGGCGAGAACCTCATCGCCGGGCCGGCCATGAGCCGACGCGCGCTGTATCAATTCGGGTCGCTGCTGCCGCCGGGTCCGCGTGGTCACGTGAACTGCGGTCTCGGCCTGTCGATTCCGATCGGCCCTCCTGGTCTCATCGCTCCCACCGAGGAGATCACCCGGACGGACGAGGAGAAGGTGGTCGACGGTGTGCGCATCGTCTTCCAGCTCACACCCGAGACCGAAGCGCCGGCCGAGATGAACTTCTTCTTCCCCGACGGTGGCTGGTTGTGCATGGCCGAGAACTGCTCGCACACGATGCACAACCTCGTTCCGATTCGGGGCGCGTTGGTTCGCAACTCGCTGCAGTGGTCGAAGTACATCGGCGAGGCCATTGAACTGTTCGGGAGCCGCACGAAGTTGGTGTTCACGTCGCACAACTGGCCGCAGTGGGGGCACGACGACGCGATCGAGTTCCTGCAGTTGCAGCGCGACCTGTACCGGTGGATGCACGACCAGACCATGCGCCACGCCAATCAGGGCCTCACCCCTTTGGAGATCGCCGGCCATCTCGAGTTGCCCGACGAGTTCTTGGGGGCGACCCACACACGCGGCTACTACGGCGATCTGGTGCACAACTCGAAAGCCGTGTACCAGCGTTACCTGAGTTGGTACGACGGCAACCCGGCCAATCTCGACAAGTTGCCCCCCAGTGAGGTGGGTGCCCGGTACGTCCGCTTGGCCGGCGGGCCCGATGCCCTGTTGCAGGAAGCCCGGCGGTGTTTCGACGAGGGCGACTACCGCTGGGTCGCCGAACTGGTGAACCACCTGGTGTTCGCCGACCCGACGAACACGGCGGCCCGCCATCTCCAGGCCGATGCTCTCGAGCAATTGGGGTACCAGAGCGAGTCGACCACGTTCCGCAACGCGTATCTGATGGGAGCGCAGGAACTACGCCAGGGTCCGCCGCTATTGGGTTCGTCGGAGATGCGCGGACGCGGATTGCTCAAGGCCATGACGATCGAGCAGGTGTTCGACACGTTGGCGGTTCGTCTCAAGAGCGAAGCGGTGGCGGGTGTGAAGTTGTTCGTGAACTGGACCTTCCCCGACATGGCCGGGACCCCCGACGAGAAGTGGGTGTTGACGCTCTCCAACCGGACGTTGCACTCGGTGCGGGGGCGTCATCACGAGGGTGCCGACGTGTCGATCCGCCTCGATCGATCTCTCTTGCTGCGAATCATCGTCCAGGAGACGTCGTTCGCCGACGAGATCGGGGCCGGCACGATCGCGCTCGACGGTGACGCGTCCGCACTATTGACAGTGTTCGGCAACCTCGACGTCTTCATGGGCGGCTTCCCCATCGTCGAACCCTGATCCACTCTTCGTGGATCTGGGTGACTCTAGAGTTCGGGGGCATATGGACACACTGTCCGTCGTCCTGGCGGTGATCCTCGCCATCATCTGCGCGATCTCGTCGATCGCCGACTTCAAGACCATCCCGCAGGTCATCCAAACCATGGAGCGCCTCCGCCTCCCACTGCGGATCATCCCCGTACTCGGTGTCGCGAAACTCGCCGGCGCACTCGGTCTCATCATCGGGCTCTCGATCGACGCGCTGCTCGTCTACTCGGCGATCTGTCTCACCGCGTACTTCGTGCTCGCGACGTGGTTCCACCTTCGCGTGAAGGACGACCTGGTGGAAACGGCGCCGGCTGCGACGCTCTCCGTCTTGAGTCTGGCGACTCTTCTCACCGCCATCTAGGCGACCGAATCAGTGTCGGTACTGCGCCAGCGCTGATTCGATCGCGGCCTCGGCGGCCGCGCGACCTTCCCAACCGCGAACATTGGTTTCCTTGTTGGGTTCGAGCAACTTATACACCTGGAAGAAGTTGCCGATTTCACCCAGGAGATGTTCGGGTAGATCCTCGATGTCCTCGTAGTCGGCGAAACGCGGGTCGCGCGCCGGCACGCACAGAACCTTCGCGTCCCCGCCGGCTTCGTCCTCCATCCAGAACACCGCCACCGGCCGAACCATCACATGGCAACCCGGGAACGTGGGCTGACTCAGCCATACGAGAGCATCGAGAGGATCGCCGTCGTCACCGAGCGTGTTGGGAAAGAAGCCGTAATCGAGCGGATACTGCGTGGCCGTGAACAACGTGCGATCGAGCCAGATCGCCCCGGTCTCGTGATCCATCTCGTACTTGTTGCGAGAGCCCTGCGGGATCTCGACCACCATCTCGACTTCCATCGCGTCAGGACTCGAGCATCGCGCGGATCGACACCAGAGCCGCCTGAACCCATTCGCTCTGGTCCTCACCCGTGATGTCGGCGTAGATGCGACCGATGAGCAGCGACTGGAAGGCCGCCGCGGCGCCCATCAAGGGCAGTGATGGATTGATGATGCCGCGGTCCTTCATCATCTGCAGGGTCTCGGCGAGGTGGGCCGTTCCCCGAGATTGCGCGTTGGCGAGCGACGCGGCCAGAGCCTTGTTGTGCTCGCTCGCGGCGACGAGGGCCACCTGTCGGCGTCGGCGCAAACGGGCCGCCTTGTCGTCGTCGGCGTTGAGGGCGATCTCAATATAACCCATGACCTGCTCGAACTTGTCGCTGGACAGCAGGAACGTCCGCAGGACCTCCATCTCCTTCAGAGTGTCCTCGAGGCCGCGTTCGACTTCGACGGTCGCGATCAAGCCATCGCGGCTGCCGAAGTGGTGGTACACCGAACTGCGCGACACCCCCGACTTCTCGAGCACGCGATCGAGGTTGAACTTCACCGCGCCGTACTTGTCGAGTTCGGCGCGGGCGAACTTCTTGACCACCGCCATCGTCTGGATTCCGTCTGAACGCTTGCGGAGGGGTGTGGCCATGAGCCGATCCTAGGCGGTGTGCGCCGGAGCCCCGACAGCCGGACCGACGTACTTGGGCCGGAAGAACAGTGTGAACACGATTCCGGCCGCCGCGATGCAGACGGTGGAGACGAGGAGTGGTTGACTCGACGTGATGCTCGACGTGATGTAGCCCACCAGGATCGACGCCGGCACCTGAGCAAGGTTCTGCACACTCGACAGAACTCCCAAGGCCTGACCTTGTTGGCCCGGCAGCGCCGAACGGCTCACGAGGCTCGACACGTTCGCGATCGACAAACCGTTCGACGCCGTGAAGAACGGGATGATCGCATAGATCCAGAACGTGGTCGAAGTCGGAGTCACGAAGTACAGGAGCATCATCAGCGAGAGGCCGAAGAAGCTCACACGAAGCACCTTGTAGTCGGCGAAAGACTTCGCGACTCGACCCACCAGCACCGCTTGCGACAACGCGATGAACAGGCCCACGATGGCGAAGTAGTCGCCCGTCCTCGACGCGCTGTACCCGAACTCGTTGCGCAGATAGACACCGAAGAACGTGGTGAAGAACGTGAAGCCGGCGTTCCAGAGGAAGGCCGCGGCGAGCACGACCCGCAGCCGCTCGGACGAGAAACCGTTGATGACGTTCTGCACCGAACGCAACAAGTTGAGCCTGGTGTGCGCGCTCTTCTCGCGAAGAGTCTCGGGGAACGCACCGAGGATGAGAGCGCAGTTCGTGAGCGAGAGGATCGCGGCGAACCAGAATGGGGTGGTCGCCCCGAACCAATCGGGAGTGTCGAACAGTCCGTAGAAACTCGTGTTCGGAGAACTGAGTTTTCCGCCGAGATACGGACCGATGATGAACCCGAGGCCGAAGGCGGCCCCGATGAGACCGAAGTTGCGCGCACGATTCGAGTCATCGCTGATGTCGCCGATCGCGGCTTGGGCCACGGCGATGTTGCCGCCCGTGAACCCGTCGAGCGCCCGCGCCGCGAACAACAGCGGAATGCTCGCGGTACTGATGCCGACGGCGAAGAGCATGTATCCGATCGCCGTCCCGAAGATCGACAGCGCGAGAACCGGGCGGCGACCGTACCGGTCGGAGAGCTGGCCGAGAATCGGTGCGGCGACGAAGGACGCGAGCGGATAAGCGGCTTGCAGCCAACCGAGCATGATCAGGCCCTCGGTGAACGACCAGCTCTCGGGCGTCACCCGGAAGGGCGACCCGGGGCTGATCAACAGCGGAAAGACCGGAATCAGGATTCCGAAACCGAGCAGATCGAGAAAGACGGTGAAGAAGACCGAGAAAAGGGGTTTGCCGCGCACGGGACGACGGTACTCCCCGAAGGTTCAGGCCGAGATCATCCGTTCACCGCGACGGTCGTAGGCGATGTTGGAGGCCATGAGGTGCTGGTGCGATCCGACCGCGTCGCGATACAGCCGGGACAAGACGCTGGAGTTGAACAGAGCTCCCGCTCCGGCGAAGTGGAACAAGTGGGTCACGGCACCGACCGCCAATTCGGTCGCGTAGGCGATCACGCCGCCGAGTCGTTCGTTGCCGGCCGAGTTCACGCTCTCCCCGCGACGCAGTAGAGCGTCCACTTCACCGAATTCGGCCAAGCCGAACCCGCGAGCGGCCTCGATCTGAATCTGAGCCTTGCCAACCTCGTACTTGAACGCACCACGGTCGGCGAGTCGTCCGTCCGAACCGCGCGCCTTTCCCTTCGCGTAGATCACGATCTCGTCGACGAAGCGTTGGCATACACCGAGGGTGAAGCCGAGATTCTCCGGTGCGACATAGGCCTGATACGAGAGCGCGAACATTGGGCCGCCGCGTTCGATCGGATCGAACGGGTCGATCGACAAGTGATCGGGCACGAATGCACCATCGGCCACGACGTCGATGCTTCCGGTTCCCTTGAGGGCCATGACGTCCCACTCCCCCGTGACCGTCACGTCGTCGGCCCGCACGATGAGGATGCGTGGCCGAGGCGGGGTGTCCTCGCCGAGAGCGGTGAGGAGGATGAACTCCGAATGCGGCACCCCGCTCGCATACTTCCAGCGGCCGGTGAGTTCGAAGCCACCATCGACGCGACGGAAACGGCCGGAAGGCGCCGACACCGCCGCGATGAACGGACAGGCCTCGTCGGCGAAGAGTTCAGCGACGCCGGCTTCGGTGAGTCGTGCGCCGGCGACTCCGCATGCCCCGGCATGGTTGAAGCCCGTCCAGGCAGCCGTCGCGTTCCGGTACGACAGCGCCGAGAAGAAGCGCAGCTGATCAGCGAGGTGCAGATGATCACCTCCCACCTCCACCGGCGCCTTGATCATCGGAACGCGAATCTCGCGCATCGCATCGACGAGGTCGACCGGTGCGCGGCCGAGCGAGTCGGCCTCGTCGGCCAGCCGATCGAGTCGATCCGCCTGCGATTCGATTTCGGCGACGATCGCGCCGACCGAACGAGCGATACGCATCAGAAGACCCCTTCGTAACTTCCACCGTCGAGCTGGATGCTCTGACCGCTGAGGTAACCGGCCTGGGCCGAGCACACGAAGGCGAACATGTCGCCCAACTCATGCGCTTGACCGAGACGTCCGGCCTTGATCGACGCGATCTGCTCGGCCCGAGCCTGCTCGTACGTGATGCCCTTCAACTTCATCGCCACATGGGCCATTTGCTCCTGGCGCGCGGTATCGAAGCGCTCGGGAAGGAGTTGATTGATCGTCACGTTGTACTTCGCGACGTCCTTCGACACGCCTTTCAGAACACCCGTCAAACCGAGTCGGGTCCCGTGCGACAGGCTCATCATCGAATTGGGCGACTTCACCATCGCCGAACTGATGGCCACAATGCGGCCGAATCGGCGTTCGATCATGCCCGGCAGAACTCGTTGAACGAACGACAGTGGCCCGACGATTCCCTGATGCACGACACGACCCCACTGCGATGGATCGAGTTCGCCGAACCGAACGGGTGACGGACCTTCGCCGTTCAACAACACGATGTCGGGGACGCCGCACGCGGCGAGAAGCGCCTCGTGGACCTCGCTCGTCGTCGAGTCGCCCACCACCGCACGGGCTTCCACGCCGTAGCGCGAAGTGATCTCGGCGGCGGCCATTTCGACGTCGGCGGCGGTTCGTCCATTCACGACGACGTTGACCCCCTCGCGCGCGACGCTCTCGGCGCAGGCGCGCCCGAGCCCGCGACTCGAGCCGAGCAATATCGCCCAACGGCCGGCGATCCCGAGGTCCATGATTCAGCGCAGCCCGAGCGCCTCGCGCGCGGCCGCGATCTGCTTGACGTCGGGCGGACTGATGAACTCCGGCGGCGGATCCTTCGGTCCCCACACCGAGAAACCGGCCGGGCCGTCCTTGCCGTCCCAGTCGTCCCGACGATGAACACGATCCCACACCTCGTCGTCGACGATCTGATCCATGTCGGAGAAGAACTCGAACATGTTGCCGGCCGGATCCGTGAGATACCAGAAGACGTTCGATCCGAGATTGTGGCGTCCGATTCCGACCACGTTCGCCGCCGGATCCTCCGCGATCACCGCGGTGCCGAATTGTCCGACCGCGTCGATGTCGTCGACTTCGATCGCATAGTGGTTGAGATACGAGGTGGGACCGGGCTGGATCAGAAGGTTGTGGTGATCGGATTCGACACGCATGAACGTGAGCATGCGATTGAACATGCCGTCGGACACGCGGAAGCCGAGTGTGTCGACGTAGAAGTCGGCGGATCGCTTGAAGTCGGGCGTGGCGAGGACGACGTGGCCGACGCGTCGCGGCGGCGGCGGTTGGCGATTCATCACCGCATCGGCGCGGTCGTTGCGACGAACTTGTTCGCCCGGACCGTTGAACGCCCGATGCTGCGACGGCGTGAGAGGGTGCGGGGAGCCGACGTCGATCACGATGACGTGGCCGAACACCGGATCGGTGCACGAGAGCGTCGTATCCGAGACTTCGGACGCGACACCGGCTTCGGCCAACCGCTTGGCGATGGCCGCCAGATCGGCTTCCGATTCGCACGACAGATGCATCGTCGACAGGTGACGATACGAACCCTCGGTGATCCTCATCTGAACCGGTCGATCGGGAGTTCCCAAGACGCCGGCCGCCGTCTGCGTCATTCCACGACGCAGCCAGAAGTCGAACGTCGCCTGCGGATCGGGGACCGCGAGTTCGATGTCGAGCAGACCGTTGAGAGCCATCAGCCGTTCTCCTGCTGATCCATGATCTCCCACACCTCGGCGAGCACCCGCGAGGCGCTCACCGCGACCGGCCAACCGGCGTAATGGGCGACGTGCGTGATCATGGCCTCGAGCGTGTCGCGCGAGATGCCGAGATTGCGCGCTCCGCGGAAGTGCAGGTACTGCTCGGACTCGCGGCCGAGTGCGACGAGCACCGTGCACGTGATGAGCGATCGTTGCTCGAGAGCAAGACGCGGGTCCTGCCAGATGTCGCCGAACAGATGGTCGATCGTGCGCGCCATCAGATCGGGGCTCACACCCTTGGTGGGCGGCGCTCCCTTGAAGAGTCGGCCGGCCAGTTCGCGTCCTTGTTCGCGTGTCATCGATTCCCCCTCCCAGCGAGATAGTACGATGTCGAACTAATTCGAGTCAACCGACCTTTTGGAGATCGACGTGACCGCCAACGAGATCATCGACGACACCATCGCCACCTGGCGCGACAGCCGTCCCGACATCGACGTCACCGGCATGGACCTGATACTCCGCATGACGTCGTTGGTCCGCCTCAGCGCGGCCCGGATCCATGAGCAACTGAGCGAGTACGGGATCACATTGTCGGAATTCGACGTGCTCGCGACTCTGCGTCGTTCCGGGGCGCGGGCCGAACTCACGCCGTCGCACATCGCCGAGGTGGGAATGGTCAAGCCGAGTGGCCTGTCGCATCGGCTCGCTCGTCTCGAACGGGCCGGCCTCGTCTCACGATCGGTCGACCCGGACGATCGACGCAGTTCGCTCATCCGGATCACTCCGGCCGGACGGCGAATCGCCGACCGCGGAATCGAGCTCATCGCCGACGCCCACAATCAACTGATCAGCAACGTCAGTGCAACCGATCGAAGGGTGCTCGGTCGTCTGCTGACTACGCTCGTCGACGAAGTGGATGCAGAGGTCGAGGTGGGGGCATGACTGCGAAGATGGAATGGATCGCACCCGGTCCCGGCCGGTGGGCGCTCGACCGATCGCACATCAATCAACCAGCCACGTCGATCTGTCAACGAATCCACCTCACGAACGTCCCGATCGGGACGCGCGAGATGTTCGAATACATCGGTGCGCCGCTCGATGCGCTCGAGTTCCGCTTCGTGAACGGCCTGATCTACACGCGTATCCGACCGCTCATCGCCCCCGACAAGCCGGCGGCCAAACTCCCGCCACTCCCCTTGCTGAAACTCGCCATTCGCCTTCACCCGTCGATGCGAAAGCGACGCAAGACGGCTGAACGCACGCTGGCCGAGCGGCCCTGGCGGGCGGTGGTGGACGAGTGGCGTCGACCCGGCGGCCATCGCGATCGGATCACCACCCGGAATCTCGAACTCCAGGACGTCGACCGGGCAGCGCTCGACGACGAGCAGTCGATCGCCCATGTCCGCGCCGCGCTCACACACGCCCACGAGATGATGCGCATGCACTTCTGGCTCCACGGCTTCGATCTCGGGCCGATCGGCTTCCTCCTCCACTCGGCCGAGTCGTGGGGTGTCGAGCGGAGCTCACTGGTCCCTCTTCTCGAAGGCGCGTCACCGTCGACCTCCGAAGCCGAACGCGCCATGCTCGAGATCAAGAGGATGGTCGACGCATCGGGACGCCAACCCCGCGATCTCGACGACATTCGATCGATCTCGCACGAAATCGCCGCCGCGATCGACGCGTTCCTCCGCGTCCGGGGAGCGATGATCTTCTCGCGCTACGACATCGACGGCCTGTGTCTGAGCGAGGCACCCGACGTCCTCTTCGCGTCGATCATGGCCGCACGCGACGAAACCGAACGGGCCAACGAGGTGACCGAGCGAGTCGCTCGACTCACGAATGAGGTTCGCGCGAGGATTCCCTCCCATCTGAAAACCGATTTCGACGACAAGTTGGCCGAGGCCCGGGCCGCGATGGATCTTCGCGACGACAACGGGCCTCACACTCTCGAATGGCCCAATGGCTTGATCAAACTCGCGCTCCTCGAGGTCGGGCGTCGCCTGGCCGCGCGCGGTCTCGTGCACGACGCGAGCCACGCCCTCGAACTCGACGAACCCGAGATCACGATCGCGTTGTTCGACGGCCGCGGTCCGTCGGCCGACGAACTCGCTCGGCGCGCTCACTGGCGAGCGACCGTCGATGTCTCCGACGCTCCGCGAGTCCTCGGAACTCCCGAGCCGCCTCCGCCGCTCCATGTCCTGCCGCCCGCAATGGCCCGTATCGCCGGAGGGATGCAGACGATCCTCGCCGAGGCCGGCATGGACGGCGAGGTGCGCACCACCGGCCTCACCGGCGTCGGCGTCGGCAACGGCGTGCATCGCGGCCGAGTGTGCCGAGCCGATACTCCCGAGGATGCGATCGCCAACCTTCAGGACGGTGACGTTCTCGTGGTTCCGACCACGACCCCGGCCTACAACATGGTGCTCGCCATGGCTGGCGCCGTCGTCACCGCCGAAGGCGGCGTGCTGAGTCATGCCGCGGTCCTGGCGCGCGAACTCGGAATCCCCGGTGTGATCGGAGCACCCCAGGCCATGAACGTTCTGCGCGACGGCATGATCGTCGACGTCGACTCGGTAGCGGGCGAGATCCGCATCGTCGCCGACTCCTGACGATGCGCGACACCCTTCAGGGCTGAGTCAGCAAGTCGGCGCAGAACGCCACGGTCGCCGACACCATCGCGTGCGGCGACTCCCACGGCACGAAGTGACCGCAGTCTCGCAAAAGGAACGGGCCCACGTGATCGTCGAACACCTGCGCGGCCATGAGATCGAACGCCGGATAGATCACGTGATCGCTCGGTCCGAACAAGATGAGCGTCCGCGTGCGCGAATTCCGCCCGAGCATCGGCGGCTCCGACCGCCTGGCCGCATCGAACACCGACTCGTAACCGCCGAACGAAGCCCGCAGCGATTCGGCTCGTGCGAACGGTTCCGTGTGGAAGTCGATCTCGGCGGAATCAAACGACCCTGGATGGGCCCAGAAGCGGCTCGAATAGAACGTGGCGATGTAGCGACGCCGTTCGGCTCCGGTGGCGAGTTCGGATGCGAGCGCGTCGGCGTCGGTGCCCTGGCGAATGAAGTAGTCGGACGACTCGCGCGGGGGCCGCGTGCCGGCGATGCCGTCCATGCGCTCCTTGTCGTACGGAAGCGGCGAGTTGAACAGCACCATCCGTGACACGAAGTCGGGCCAGCGCAACGCCATCTCCTGGATGACCGGGCCGCCCAGGTCGCCGCCGAGGAGCACCGCACTCTCGTACCCGAGGTGATCGTGCACGAGAGCGTAGAGATCACGCGCATGCGACGGGGTGTCGTAGAAGCCGTCGGCCGCCAGTCCGCTTTCGCCGAAACCGCGCAGGTCGGGAACGATCACGTCGAAGCCGGCCGCCGCCAGAGGTTCGATCACCTTCCAGAAGATCCGCTTCGACTCGGGCCATCCGTGCACGCACACCAGTGCCGGGGCCGGTGAACCACGGCGCGAGCGTTCGTGGACGAAGGCCTGATCGAACCCGCGAACATCGGAGCGATGGACCTCGAAGCGCGCCGGGTCGATGTGCGTGGCCATGCGGGCAAGGTAGCCCTGCGTCACTAGCGTGACGAACATGGACGCCGAAGAATTCCGGGCCCTGGGGCGAGCCGTGATCGACATGATCGCCGACTATCTCGACACCATCGACACGCGACCCGTCACGTCCGATGCGGAGCCGGGCGACATCCGGCGCCGGCTCCCCGAGCATCCGCCGAGCGCTCCCGAACCCTTCGACGCGATCCTCGCTGACGTGCGCGACATCGTGATGCCCGGCCTGACCCACTGGCAGCACCCGAAATTCTTCGCGTACTTCCCCGGCAATTCGTCGTACCCGTCGATCCTGGCCGATCTGTTGACCGCTGGCCTCGGCGTCCAGGGAATGAGCTGGGTCACGTCACCGGCGTGCACCGAAGTGGAGACGCTGATGCTCGACTGGATGCACGAACTGCTCGACCTACCGGCAAAGTTTCGTTCGACCTCCGACAACGGCGGCGGAGTGATCCAGGGCTCGGCCAGCGAAGCCACTCTCTCGTCGATCCTGGCCGCGCGCCACCGGATCACCAGTGGACGCGTGAACTCGGACGGCGACACCAGCGCACTCGTCGCGTACTGCACGGCGCAGGCGCATTCGAGCATCGAGAAGGGTCTGCGCATCGCCGGCATCGGAACCGACCGCGTGCGCATCGTGCCCCACGACGAATCGTTCGCCATGATCACGAGCGAACTCGAACGGATGATCGAAGCCGATCTCGCCGCCGGGCTCGTTCCGTTCTGGGTGTGCTCGACTCATGGAACCACGTCGTCGGGTGCGTTCGATCCGACGACCGAAATCGCCGCCGTCACCCGCCGCCACGGGATGTGGTTGCACGTCGACGGCGCGATGCACGGAATCGCCGCTCTCGCTCCCGAGCATCGCTGGGTCAACGAAGGTCTCGAATCGGCCGACAGTTACTGCACCAACCCGCACAAGTGGATGGGTGTCAACTTCGACTGCGATCTGTTCTGGGTCGCCGATCGCACGGCGCTGCTCGGAGCGTTGAGCATTCTTCCCGAGTACTTGCGATCGGCCGCCGCGCAATCCGGACAGGCGATCGACTACCGCGACTGGCAGATTCCGCTCGGTCGCCGTTTCCGATCGCTCAAGTTGTGGTTCGCGATTCGCGCCGAGGGTGTCGACTACTTCCGGTCGATGATCCGTCGACACGTCGGCCTCACTCATGAACTCGCCTCGTGGGTGGCCGCCGACGAACGCTTCGAGGTCGTCGCCCCGCATCCGCTCAATCTGCTGTGTCTGCGCCTGCGGGCCGGCGATCAGGCCACCGACGCCCTCATCGAACGGACGAACCGCACACGGGAGGTTTTGTTCACCCGGACGGTGCTGGGTGACCGCAGCGTCCTGCGGTTCTCCATCGGCAGTCGAACCACCGAGCGGCATCACGTGGCCGAGGCGTGGGAATTGCTCCGGACCCACGCGTAGGCTGACCGGACAACTGAAACCACCTCGTGCGGGGTGTGGGTGAAAGTCCCAACCGGCGGTGAGAGCCCGCGAACCCGGAATCGGCAGCGATGTCGAATCCGGGCCGATCCGGTGGAAATCCGGAGCCGACGGTCAGAGTCCGGATGGGAGCACGGGTGCGTCACTGCTGGCCGAGCCTGCTCGGTCGGTCGTCGCGTTCCGTCTCGTCCCGCACGAACCGGAGAACACCGATGACCGACCACACGATGATGCAACGAGCACTGACCGCCGCCGCGACGGCGCGCACGGTTGCCTCTCCCAATCCGTGGGTCGGTTGCGTGATCGTCGCGTCCGATGGTCGTGTGTTCGAGGGCGCCACCGAGGAGCCCGGTCGCCGACACGCCGAACGAGTCGCTCTCGACGCGGCACGCGCGGCCGGGGCCGATGTTCGCGGAGCGACCGTTTACACGACTCTCGAACCGTGCAGCCATCACGGTCGCACGCCGCCGTGCACCGACGCGCTCATCGAGGCCGGTGTCGCGCGGGTGGTATCGGCTCTCGAGGATCCCGACGGCCAGGTGGGTGGATCCGGATTCGCGGCGTTGCGCGCGGCCGGCATGGCCGTCGACGTGGGTTGCGGCGCCGACGAGGCGACGGAGCAACTCCTCCCCTACTTGCACCACCGTCGTACCGGTCGACCTTTCGTGATCGTGAAGTTGGCCGCCACCGTCGACGGTCGAACCGCCGCGGCCGATGGGTCAAGCCAGTGGATCACCGGCGAGGAGGCGCGTCGCGCCGCTCACCAGTTGCGGGCCGAGAGCGATGCGATCCTCGTTGGCGCCGGCACCGTGCGCACCGACGATCCGTCGCTCACCACCCGGCTCGTGCCGGGTCGATCGCCGCGCCGTGTCGTGCTCGGTGCGGCACCCGCGAACGCGAAGGTGCACCCGTGTCTCGAATGGTCGGGAGAGCTCGAACCGCTCCTCGACCAGTTGGGATCGGAAGGCGTCGTGCAATTGCTGGTGGAGGGCGGCGCCACCGTGGCCGGCGAGTTCCATCGGTGCGGGCTCGTGAATCGCTACGTCGCCTACCTGGCGCCGGCCTTCATGGGCGGAAGCGACGGCACGCCTCTGTTCGGCGGTGCCGGTGCGGCGTCAATAGCAGATCTGAGGCGCGGACGGTTCGTTCGCGTCACCCCGGTGGGCGGCGATTTGGAGATCGTCGTCGATACGTCGATAGTGAGGAGTGGTCATGACTGATTTCGAGTTCGCCCCCATCGAGGACGTGATCGCCGCCATCGGGCGCGGCGAGATGATCGTGATGGTCGACGACGAGGATCGCGAGAACGAAGGCGACCTCATCATGGCCGCGCAGTTCGCCACACCAGAGAAGATCAACTTCATCGTCCGCCACACTTCGGGTGTGGTCGTCGCGCCGCTGGCGGGCGAACGCTGCGACGATCTGCGCCTCCCGCTGATGGTCGAGCACAACACCGAGAGCCACCGCACGGCCTTCACCGTGTCGGTCGACCTCATCGAAGGCACGACCACCGGCATCTCGGCCGCCGATCGAGCCGCCACGCTCCGCGCGTTGGCCGATCCGCAGGCGGGTTTCGCCTCGTTCGCGCGACCCGGACACATCTTCCCCCTGCGCGCACGCGAGGGTGGAGTGCTGAAGCGGGCCGGCCACACCGAGGCCGCCGTCGATCTCGCACGCATGGCCGGACTCGAACCGGCCGGCGTGATCTGCGAGATCACCAACGACGACGGCACGATGTCGCGCCTTCCGCAACTCATCGAGTTCGCCAAGGAGCACGGTCTGCTCCTCTCCAGCATCGCCGAGTTGATCAAGTACCGCCGTCGGCATGAAAAGTTGGTCACGCGCATCGGTCAGGCGCAGGTCCCCACCGAGTGGGGCGCCTTCACCTGCACCGCGTACCGCAGTCAGATCGACGACATCGAGCATCTGTCGTTCAGCATCGGCGACGTGGACGACGGAGAGCCCGTTCTCGTTCGCGTGCACTCCGAGTGCCTCACCGGCGACGTGTTCGGCAGCCGCCGCTGCGACTGCGGGCCGCAGCTCGACTCGGCCATGCGACTCATCGGCGAGACCGGGCGCGGAGTCGTGGTGTATCTGCGGGGTCACGAGGGACGCGGTATCGGCATCGGCCACAAGATTCGCGCCTATTCGCTTCAGGACAAGGGACTCGACACCGTCGACGCCAACACCGAACTCGGTCTTCCTATCGACAGTCGCGAGTACGGAATCGGAGCGCAGATCATCGCCGACCTCGGTGTGACCAAACTGCGACTCATGACCAACAACCCGTCGAAGTACGGCGGGCTCGCCGGCTACGGCCTGGAGGTAGTCGGCCGCGTCGCACTCGACACGCACGCCACGCCCGAGAACATCAAGTACCTCGAAACAAAGCGCGATCGCATGGGCCACCTGCTCGATCTGCCGTCGAGCGCACCGAACGGAGCGAACTGACATGACTCGCCTCAACGACGGACAGCCCCTTTCGTTCGACGGCTCGGGCCTGAGCATCGCGATCGTGTGCGCGCGTTTCAACGACCACATCGGCAAGGAACTCCTGGCCGGCGCCTACCGCGGGCTCGAGCGTTGCCGAGTGGCGCGCGACCGCATCGACGAGGCGTGGGTGCCCGGTGCGTTCGAGGTGCCGCTCGCCGCGGCCACGCTGGCGCGCAGCGGAAAGTACGACGCCGTCATCACCCTCGGTGCGGTGATCCGCGGCGAGACCGCGCACTTCGATTTCGTCGCCGGCGAGTGCGCGCGCGGAATCCAGACCGCTCAGATCGACACCGGCGTGCCGATCATGTTCGGAGTCTTGACGGTCGACACCAACCAGCAGGCGCTCGATCGCTCGGGGCCCGGCACCGACAACAAGGGTGATGAAGCCGCCGTGGGTGCCGTCGAGATGGCGCTCCTGGTGAACGGGATCAACGACTCCGTCGAGTTCTGATCGTCGATTCGCGGCGCGTCGCCGATGGCGCGATCCTGACTCCACCTTCGTCCACCGGCATCAGCCGGAGCACGAATGGAGGAGCGCATGGGCTGGGCCCTGGCCATCCTCGTGGCGGCCACGAGTCACCTGGCCGCTCCCCCTGTCGACACCGCCGACGTCGACGACTTTCGTCGTCTCATGTTCTCGACGCCTCTCCTGCACTTTGCGGTGGCGGCCGAACGGCAACTGCCGCCGCAGTTCGACTGGACGACCGACTGGTGTTCGGCGCCCATGATCGGGAGCACCGGGCGGTCGTTCGACTTCACGTTGCCGTGTCGTCGTCACGACTTCGCCTATCGCAACGCGAAACGGTTGCCGGGTGAGTGGACGGCGCCGAAACGCCGGAGGATCGACGAGCAATTCAGGCGCGACATGATCGTCACGTGCTCGACACGACCGATCGATCAGAAGGTCACGTGTCGTTCGTGGGCCGAGGTGTTCTTCCGTGCCGTCCGCATCGCCGGCGGCCCGTGATTCAACCCGGTTCGCGGTGGTCGACGCCGTGGGCGACGCAGAGCAGTTCGTGGAGCACGCGAGCAGTCGCGCCCCACACGGTTTCGTCGTGCAGGTAGAAGAAGTACATCGGACGTTCGACGTCGCTCGAATGGTTGAACGACCACCACTCCCACTCGAACACGTCCGGGGCCGCCAATTCGCGCAACGGAACCCAGAAGGCACGGTCGACTTCGGCGTCCTGCAGCGACAACGCGGGCTTGTCGTCGACGGTCGCCACGACCGGCACGATGTAGCTCTTGCTCACGAAGGTCGACAACGAACTCAATCGACCATGCACCGCCGACGAGTGGACTACGAGTCCCACTTCCTCGTGCGCCTCGCGGCGGGCGGCCGAAACCACGTCTTCGTCGGGATCGACGCGGCCACCCGGGAAACTGATCTCTCCCTTGTGGTTCGACAACTTCTCCGAGCGGCGAGTGAGCAGCACCTCGGCACCATGCGGGCCGTCGGTCAGTGCCACCAACACGGCCGACACTCGCTCATCCGAACGGGGGGTGTGATCGTCGGCGAGTCGTTCCTGATGATCGGTCACCCGCGCCAGCACGTCGACGAGACTCAGGGACGCGGTGGCCGTCGACCACACTGCTCGGCCGGCCGGACGCCGAGCGGCCGGTGACGGAATGCGCTGTGTGCCACCCGGGCGCCGAGCGGCAGTCATGGGATCAGCGTGACGCGGGTTTCCAGCCGGATTCGGCGAGTTCGCGCAAGATCTCGGTCAGGCCGGCCGTCTTCATGTTGGTGAGCACCTTGCCGGGGTTCTGCTCACCGCGCTCCCATTCCTCCCACGCCGCGAGAATCTTCGACAAGTCGGGGGCCGGGCGTTCGAACGTTGACGACATGCCGTCAGCCTACGAGTGGTGGTGCAAGGTCGCTCAGCGGGACTGGCGCCATTTGTCTCGTGCGCGGCCCGCGGCACGGCCGGCCAGACGGCCGGCTTGACGACCGAGGTCGTCGGCACGACTCGGATTGGACGGCACCGATCGCGGCTGCTTGGGCGAGTAGTCGGTACGCCACACGACCACCGCGAACACGATGACGATCATGATCATCACGATGCGCGTCGCCTCGTCGAGATTCGGCGCGGCCGATGCAGCGATTGCCACGGCGAGAACGAGCCAGTCGAGAACACGGTGGAGTCGTCGCGACACCCTTCGGAACGCACCGAGTGGTCCGTCGGCACACGCAGTGTTCAGCGCGATCAACGCACCGATCACGGTCGGCACGAGTGGTTCGGGTGACTGGAGTCCGGTGGCGACGAGTGCCCCACCGACCACGTACTCAGCGGCCTGATGGAGCCAGAACGAACGCTTTCCCTCGGCGACCACACCCGTAGTCAACCCGACCGACGCGATAGTCACTGGCACTCCCAACGGGATTCGAACCCGTGCCGCCACCTTGAGAGGGTGGTGTCCTAGGCCACTAGACGATGGGAGCAAGTAGCGGACGAAACGCTACCGCCGGACTTCCACCGAGCCACGGGCCGAAAAAACGACGACCGGGCGCGTGGCCCGGTCGTTCGTGGCTGGGGAGCAAGGAATCGAACCCTGAATAACAGAACCAGAATCTGCTGTGTTGCCAGTTACACCACTCCCCAAGGAGCGACGAAAGTGTAGTGGCGACCCGGCCAGCCGCCACCGGGCTCAGCCGATCCAGCTCTCCAACGTGCCGAAGCCCACGATCCGGCCCACCGCCACGCCGGCCGCCTCGGCCAGGTGCTCACGCGCCGCCGTCCAACCCTTCACGGGACTGGTGGACGTGGCCGATACGTACGCGGTGAGACCGAGTTCTTCGGCCATGAGTCGCACGCGCAAACTGTGGTACGGATCGCTCACGATGAGCACCGAACCGACTCCCCATACCGATGCGCGGTCGGCGACGTTGGTGATCGATTCCCACGACGACCGACCGGTGTCCTCGGCGAGGATTACGCCATCGGGAACACCCTTGTTCACCAGATACCGCCGCGATGCCTGTGCTTCGGTGAAGCGATCGCCCGGCTGATTGCCGCCGGTGACGATCACGACTCGTGCGACTCCGGTCGACCACAACTCGACCACGTGATCGAGTCGGGCCTGCAACTGCGGCGACGGTCGTCCGTCGTATTGCGCGGCGCCCATCACCACGATCGCATCGACCGCGCGATCCTGATGATCGCGACCGGTCGACCACACCTGGAACAACGAGATTGCGTAGTACAGAACACCGAGCAGCAGGACGCACAGCGCGCTTCCCAGCACACGGCGCCAGCCGCCCCGACGCCACCAACGCGGAACCCGAACACGACGGCGCCACTGTGGAATCACCACTCCCCCGACCGGCGTGTCGTCGGCACTCGACACCGGCGACGACAACAAAGGCTCGTCCGCGGGAGTGGTCATGTCACCCGAAGGAGGTCAGCGCCGCATCGAGACGCTTCAGTACTGCGTCGCGACCCAGCAACTCGAGGGCTTCGAACAACGGCGGGCCGACCGTGCGCCCCGTGACCGCCACGCGAACGGGCGCCTGCGCCTTGCCCAGCTTCAAACCCAGCGCCGATCCGGCCGCCTCGACCGCACTCTTCAACGCCTCGGCGTTCCAGTCGCACGACGCCAATGCTTCACGGCCCGAACGCAGCATCGCGATCCCGTCGGCCGAACCGAAAGTCTTCGACCACGAGGTTTCGTCGACGAGAGGCGCGTCGAGGAACATGAAGTCGACCAATTGGGGAACTTCGCTCAGCGTGACGATGCGCGTCTGCACGAGTTCGGCCATGGCGCGGAAGATCTCGGGGCGATACTGGGCCGCGGTCCACGGAACATCGGCTCCGGTGAGCCAGGGCTGGCACGCGTCGATGAATTGATCGAGCGACATCGCCCGGATGTACTCGCCGTTGAACGCGGCCAACTTCTTCAGGTCGAAGAACGCCGGCGAGTGGTTGACGTCCTCCAGCCGGAACTCGTCCTGGATCTTCGACCACGGCACGATTTCCGTCTCGCCCTGCGGCGCCCAGCCGAGCGTCATGAGGTAGTTGATCATCGCCGACGCGAGGTAGCCCTCGGCGCGGTACTGCTCGAGAGCCACCTTGTCGCGGCGCTTCGACAACTTTTTGCGCTGCTCGTTCACGAGGACGGGCACGTGCGCCCACACCGGAGGCTCGTGGCCGAGCGCCTGCCATAGCAACTGCTGCTTCGGTGTGTTGGGCAGATGCTCCTCGGCGCGCACCACGTGCGACACGCGCATCGACACGTCGTCGATGACATTGGCGAGAAGGAACATGGGCGACCCGTTGCCGCGCAGGAGGACGAAATCCTCGATCGTCTCGTTCTGGAACTCCACCCGACCGCGCACTAGATCGTTCACGACCGTGACGCCCTCGGGAACGCGGAATCGAAGAACCCGGCCCGGCCCGGGTCCGAGGCCGCGATCGCGCGAGTATCCGTCGTAGCCCGGCTTGCCCGACTGCTTGGCCCGCTCCTGGATCTGATCGGGTGTGAGGTCGCAGTAGTACGCGTGACCGGCCGCGTGCAGACGCTCGGCCGCGGCCACGTGTTCACCGGCGTACTGGCTCTGGAAATACGGGCCCTCGAACGCGGGGTCGTCGCGGCTGATGCCGATCCACGCAAGAGCGTCGATGATGCCCTGCGTCCATTCGGGCTGATTGCGGGCTTCGTCGGTGTCTTCGATGCGCAGGACGAACGTGCCACCCGTCCGCTTGGCCAGCGCCCAGTTGTACAGCGCGGTGCGCGCACCACCGACGTGGAAGAAGCCGGTGGGCGACGGCGCGAAACGGAAGCGAGGTGCGCCTAACACCGCGGTGCACCCGATGTGGAGAATTCATGCGGCGTCATGCGCGTCACACGCTACCCGTGACGTGGTTGGCAGTAGCGTCGAACTCATGGGACGACACTCGTTCACCACCGGCGCCGAACAGCATCCCGGACACCGCAGTGTGGCCGGCGGACTCGCCCGTGCCGCCGTCTTCGGCATCAGCGACGGTCTCGTCTCCAACGTGTCGTTGGTGATCGGATTCGCGGGCAGCGGTGTCGACTCGACACTCGTTCGACTGGCCGGCCTCGCCGGCGCAATCGCCGGTGGCGCGAGTATGGCCGCGGGCGAATGGATCTCCGTGTCAGCCCAGAACGAACTCATCACACGCGAACTCGAGATCGAACGCCGCGAGTTGCACGTCAACACGGCCGCTGAGACACACGAATTGGCCAAGATCTACGAGAGTCACGGCATCGAACCGCAGCGTGCCGCCGCCGCGGCCGCCGATGTGATGAACGACCCCGAAGCCGCCCTGGCGGTGCACGCGCGCGAAGAACTCGGCGTCGACCCCGGCGTGCTTCCCTCGCCCTGGCAGGCCGCCGCTCTGTCCTTGGTGTGCTTCCTGTTCGGTGCGCTTCTGCCGGTCGTTCCGTGGTTCATCGGCGAGGGAACCGGCGCTCGATTTGCGTCGATCATCATCGGAGTGATCGCGGCCGCCATCGTCGGCGCGAGCATCGGCAAGTTCGCCGAACGGCGCATCGCCTGGAGTTCCCTCCGGCAGGTCCTCATCCTGCTGGTGGCCTGCGGCGTCACCTATCTCATCGGCCAACTTCTCGACGTCTCGGTTTCCTGAGCCACACTGTCGCCGTGACCCAACGCAACGTCCTTGGGGGCGAACTCGTTCCGTGTTCGTTCGATCCGCTCACCGGCTACTACCGCACCGGGTGCTGCGAATCTCGCGGTGACGATCCAGGTATGCACGTGGTGTGCGCGATCATGACCGACGAGTTCCTCGCGTTCAGCAAGAGCCGCGGAAACGACCTCAGCACGCCCATGCCGCAGTACGGCTTCGCCGGGCTGAAGGACGGCGACCAATGGTGCTTGTGCGCATCGCGTTGGCAGGAGGCCTTCGAAGCCGGCCGGGCACCGCGTGTGGTGCTCGCCGCCACGCACGTGTCAGCACTCGAGTTCTGCGATCTGGCCGCGCTCACCGAGCATGCCGTCGACGCGCCGGCCTGAAACTCAGATCGACGACATCAACAGCTGCGCGTCGCCGGTGACGGCGCCCACGAGTCCGTCGGACGCCGGCATCAGCTGTTCGCAGAAGAAGCGCGCCGACGCGACGCGTTCAGCCACCACCGACTCACCCACTTCCGCCGCGTGCTCGCGAGCAATGAGCGCCGACTCGGCGAGCAGGAAACCGGCCGTGACCGTGCTCAACATGCGCAGATACGGGGTGGCGCCCGACAGCATCGACAACGGATCGGTGGCGTGCGCCATGAGCCACTCGGTCGCGCGCCGCGTGGCCTGCAGACTCGTCTCGAGAGCCTTGGCCGCTTCGGCCAGATCGGGGTGCTTCTTCACGCGAGTGGCCGCTTCGGCGATGGCGTCGAGATGGCGCTTCACGACTTCACCGCCGCGCAGGCCAAGCTTGCGACCAACCAAGTCGATGGCCTGGATGCCGTTGGTGCCCTCGTAGATGGTGGCGATGCGCGCGTCGCGGTAGTGCTGTGCGACACCGGTCTCCTCGACGAAACCCATGCCGCCATGGATCTGCACCGCAAGACCGGTCATCTCGACGCCCATGTCGGTCCCCCAACCCTTCGACAGCGGTGTGAGAAGAGCGGCGAGATCGGCCGCCCATTCGCGCTCGGTCGCGTCGGGATGATGATTGGCGACGTCGATGCAGGCCGCGTTCCAGTACGTGAGGCGCCGCAACGCCTCGTTCGTGACCTTCATGGTGAGGAGCATGCGCTTCACGTCGGGGTGGTCGATGATCGGCGAACTCTCGCCGGCCGGCGCACCGGGAGCGCGCCCTTGACGGCGTTCGCGCGCATACCGCAGGGCCTGCTGATAGGCGCGCTCGCCGAGCGACAGACCTTGCAGACCGACCGACAGACGGGCCTGGTTCATCATGGTGAACATGTATTGCATGCCGCGGTTCTCTTCGCCGATGAGGTATCCGACCGCGCCGCCCTGATCGCCATACGACAAGACGCAGGTGGGGCTGGCATGGATGCCCAACTTGTGCTCGACCGACACGCATGAAACGTCATTGCGTCGACCGAGCGAACCATCGGGGTTGATGAGGAACTTCGGCACGATGAAGCACGAGATGCCCTTCGTCCCGGGAGGCGCGTCGGGAGTGCGCGCCAGCACGAGGTGGACGATGTTGTCGGCCATGTCGTGTTCGCCGAACGAGATATAGATCTTGGTGCCGGTGACGAGGTACGTGCCGTCGGGCTGACGAAGGGCGCGGGTGCGAACCGCACCGACGTCGCTGCCGGCATCGGGTTCGGTGAGATTCATGGTGCCCGACCACTCGCCGGTGATCATCTTGGGCAGATAGGTCATCTTCTGCTCTTCGCTGCCGTGGTGCATGATCGCGTCGATCGCACCCTGCGTGAGCAACGGACACATCGAGAAGGCCATGTTCGCCGAGGTGAGGATTTCCTGCAGCGCCACGCCCACCATCCACGGGAATCCGCCGCCGCCAAAACCCATGTCGAACGGCACCGCGCCCCAACCGGCGTCGACGTACGCCTGATACGCCTCGATGAAGCCGGGCGCGGTGGTGATGGAGCCGTCGGCGTTGCGCTTCACGCCGTGCACGTCGCCCACTCGATTGAGCGGCGCGACCTTTTCCTCCATGAAGCGCGCGGCCTCGGACATGAGATCGCGAACGACCGACGAGTCGACTTCGATGTAGCCGGGCAACGACAGGATGCGGTCGAGGCCACAGACCCGATTGAGGACGAAGTCGATGTCGTGGAGCGGTGCGCGGTAGTCGGTCACGACTCCAGGCTAGGTGCTCGAGCGATCACGCGCCCGTGAGCTGACGCCACGAACCCGGGTACGCCGCGGCCACTTGAGCGGGCGTCGAACGCAACGTCGCCTCGGGCACCAGATCGGCGATGAGCCGTCCCTCTTTGTAGTGGTGCACGTGACCGACGCCCTCGAACAACTCGACTCGTCGAGCCACGAGATCGGCCGGCGGATTGGCGTCGAGGAATCCCCACATGGTGAATGACATCGTGAGATCGTGAACGACCGGTGCGCGGCCGAACAGCGACGCCCGACGCAACGCGATGTTCAGGCAGCCGCGAACCGCGTCATCGGCCGACAACTCACCGGTGTGGAGACGCGGGCGGAAGCGGTTGGCGAGCGAGAGCCCGTAACCCTGGTCGGGTCCTTGATAACCGAGCCGCTCCCCCGACGGTTGACCGGCTTCCAGATCGCCCGGACGATCGGGCGTCCACGGAGACGGAACGAAGTCGGGCGATGCGTAGGTACGAACCTCGTCGATCACCGGAGCGGGCGCGTGCTTGGGGGCGGCCATGTTCGAAGCGTAGTTGTGAGGGGGCGTCAGTTCGAAGCGTGCAGGAGCCCGTACACCAGCGACTCCTCGAGGGCGCGCCAGGAGGCTTCGATGATGTTGGGGCTCACACCGATGGTGGTCCAGGTGCGCTCGCCATCGCTGGCGTCGATGAGCACGCGGGTCACGGCACCGGTCGCCGTCGCACCGTCGAGGATGCGCACCTTGTAGTCGGTGAGGTGCACGCGCGCGATCTGCGGATAGGCCTGCATCACGGCGGCGCGCAACGCCTTGTCGATCGCGTTCACCGGACCGTTCCCTTCGGCGGTGAACACGTGGCGCGTGGCCGAGCCCTCCGGACCAACCCACACCTTCACCGTGGCTTCGGTGCTGAAGGCGCCCGTCATGGTCTCGTCGGTGATCACGCGCATGCTCTCCACACGGAAGTACTGCTGATCCCAACCCGTGGCCCGACGCATGAGGAGTTCGAGCGAGGCGTCGGCCGCCTCGAAGTGATAGCCCTCGTGCTCGAGCCGCTTCAGGTCGTCGATCACCTGGTTGACGGCCGGGCCGTCCATGGGCAGACCGAGCTCCTCGGCCTTCATGGTGATGGTCGCGCGGCCGGCCATCTCGCTCACGACGAAGCGCGTGCCGTTGCCCACGAGATCGGGATCGACGTGTTCATACGCGTCCTTGGCACGAGCGATCGCACTCACGTGCAGGCCGGCCTTGTGAGCGAAGGCCGAGGCACCCACGTAGGGCGCCTGCGGATTGAGAGGACGGTTGAGAACCTCGGCCACATGGTTGCTCACGGCGGTGAGACGCTCGATACGACCGGCCGGCAGGCACTCGAACCCCATCTTCAACTGCAGGTTGGGGATGACGGTGGTGAGATTGGTGTTGCCGGTTCGCTCGCCGAGTCCGTTGAGCGTTCCCTGCACGTGGCGCGCGCCGCTCAACACGGCGGCGACCGAGTTGGCCACGGCGCAGCCGGTGTCGTCGTGGCAATGGATTCCGATGATCGCGTCGTCGCCGATGTGGCGCTTCACGTCGCCCACGATGCTCTGCACCTCGTGCGGCAGACTGCCGCCGTTGGTGTCGCACAGCACCACGTGCGACGCGCCCTTCACGATCGCCGCTTCGAGTGCGCGCAACGCGAATTCGGGATTCCGCTTGTAGCCGTCGAAGAAATGCTCCATGTCGACCAATACGCGACGGCCATTGGCAACCAGGTACTCGACCGAGTCGGCGATCATCGCCTCGCCTTCGTCGAGCGTGGTCTGCAGAGCTTCGAGAACGTGGTAGTCCCAACTCTTGGCGACGATGCACACCGCACTCGTGTTGGCGTCGATGAGATTGCGCAACGTCGCGTCATCGTCGACCTTGCCGCGCGGACGCCGCGTGGAGCCGAACGCCACCAACGTGCTCGTCGACAGACGAAGATCATGTGCGGCGCGCGCAAAGAATTCGATGTCCTTCGGGTTTGCGCCAGGCCAACCACCTTCGATGAAGTGAACTCCGAGGTGGTCGAGTTGTTCGGCGATGCGAAGCTTGTCTTCCACCGTGGCCGACACGCCCTCCACTTGCAAGCCGTCGCGCAACGTCGTGTCGAAGACTTCGATCATGTCGCTCATGTCGATGATTCCTTTTCGTTCCTTCGTCGTGGTTATCGGTTGGTCGCGGTCGTTTCGTGAGCGAGAAAACAAAAACGCCGCCCACTGGGCGGCGTGTGCGCACGAGGACGACCCCGTGCGCTAGCGAATAATGATGATCGCAACAGCGGCGGAAGCAGTCGAAGCGTTCATCGCCCCTCAGTCAACCGTTCCCCCGCCCGCAGCGTCAACGCGGAGACGCGAAAGTCTGTGGACGACCTGTGGGCAACGGTGTGAATCGGCGGTGCATAGATCACTGATTTCTGTGGATTCACGGGAAAGTTCGGGGATAACCCTGTGAGTACAAAAATATCCCTTGACCAGGACTTTCGTGACTGGCACAGTCCTCTCACCGGGACGAAAACGGTGACGAGATCCAGCGCAGGGCTCCGGCCCTCTAGTGGATCAAAGCCACACGATCGGCTCGGGAGAGGTCATCGACGTCCTGTGGGTGACGGGGGCAACCCCGCCGCACACAACCGGATCTTCGATCGGCCGGTCCACGAGGGTGACCTCCTGGGTCGGCAAGGGGAGGTTCGCACGGGCGACCCTCGGGCAACCGAGTGGGCGCTGGTGGGTTCGGTGGGCCGGAGGGCAACTTCCGGGTTCACACGGATCGGACCGTCCGGACCGGGTGGGGGCAACTCCATCGGGCGAGTCGGGCAACCGAATCGCCGCCACATGGGCAACTGAGTGGCCGGGCTGGAAATGGCACTCGCCCGCCGGGGGCAACTCCGACGGGCGAGTCAAGTGAGCGAGAGAAGGGTAACAACCCTCGATCGATCGCTGGTGGATGACCTCGACCTTGAAGGCCCCGATGGAGCGCCGGGCGACTGGCCGCACCGTCGGGGCCTTCGTCATGCATGGGTAGCGTGACGCGCATGGCTTCAGCCGACGGACGCGACACTCCGCGTCGCGAGCTTCCCGACGGACTCCGCGAGCAACTCGACCTCGGCTACAGCTTCGGGGGCCTCTCCACGTTCGGCCAGCGCCCGTTCCTGACCGAACCGTCCGACCTCGACACCTGGCAACCCGACGTGGCCATCGTGGGTGCTCCATTCGACAACTCCACGTCGAATCGTCCCGGCGCGCGATTCGGTCCGCGAGCGATTCGCGCGCAGGCCTACGAACCGGGCACGTATCACATGGATCTCGGCATCGAGATCTTCGATTGGCTCGAAGTCGTCGACTTCGGCGACGCCTACTGCCCGCACGGACTCACCGAGTTGAGCCACGCCAACATCAAGGCCCGCATCGCCGAGGTCGCGAACCGCCGCATCATCCCGCTGGTGCTCGGTGGCGACCACTCCATCACGTGGCCGTCGGCCACTGCTGTCGCGGCCGCGCACGGTTACGGGAACGTGGGCATGGTGCACTTCGACGCCCACGCCGACACCGCCGACATCATCGCCGGCAACCTCGCGAGCCATGGCACGCCCATGCGCCGCCTCATCGAGAGCGGCGCCATCCCCGGTTCGCATTTCGTCCAGGTGGGCCTGCGTGGATACTGGCCACCCAAGGACGTGTTCGACTGGATGGCCGCGCAGGGCATGCAGTGGTTCACGATGCACGACATCTGGGAGCGCGGATTCCAGACGGTGATGCGCGAGGCGATCGATCAGGCTCTCGCGTCGGCCGACAAGCTCTACATCTCCATAGACATCGACAGCCTCGACCCGTCGTACGCACCGGGAACCGGTACTCCCGAACCCGGCGGCATCGTGTCGGCCGACTTGTTGCGCATGGTGCGCACGCTGTGCCTCGAACACGACGTGGTGGGCATCGACATCGTGGAAGTCGCTCCGGCGTACGACGTGAGCGAGCTCACCGTGAACGTGGCGCACCGACTGGCGTTCGAATGCCTGGCCGGTCTGGCCGCCCGCAAACGCGCCCACTCCTGACCCTCACCACCCCTTGTGGTTCTGGTGACTGAAAGTCACCGCATAGGGGACGAAGTCCAACCAGATTCGGGCGCTTCGGGGGCCTGACGGCCGCGAGGCGGATTTTCTGGTGCGAGTTGGTCACCTATGCGGTGACTTTCAGTCACCAGAACCACAGGGTTACTTGGCGAGTTCGCACCAGGACTGGTACTTGGCGAATTCGCCCCGCACCACCTTGCCGTACAGCTGACCGATCTCGGTCGTGACCGGACCCGGGCACGGCACCGTGCGGTCATCGACCGAATTGACTGCGCTCACTTCGGCGGCGGTTCCGCACACGAAGATCTCGTCCGCGATGTACAGGTCGCTGCGGGCGAGGTTGTCGACGCGCATGTCGATCCCCAGATCGCGAGCCAGGGTCATGACCGTGTTCTGCGTGATGCCCTCGAGCGCACCGGCCGACAACGGCGGCGTGAGCACGATGCCGTTGCGCTTCACGAAGATGTTCTCGCCGGTGCACTCGGCGACCAGGCCGTTGGGTGCGAGCATGATCGCCTCGTCGTAACCGGCCTTGAGAGCCTCCACCTTGGCGAGCGACGAGTTGACGTAGTTGCCCACGGTCTTGGCCGCCGGCGGCATGGTGTTGTGATCGTGCCGCGTCCACGACGAGATCTTCATGCGCACGCCCTTCGAAAGCGCGTCGTCACCGAGGTACGCGCCCCACGGCCAGCAGGCGATGGCGACGTCGACCTTGCACGGCAGCGTGTTGAGACCCATCTCGCCGTACCCGTAGTACGCGATCGGACGCACGTAGCACGACGCCAGACCGGTGCTGGCGACGGTCTCCTTGGTGGCCGAGATCAACTCGTCGACCGAATACGGAATGTCCATGCCGAGGATGTGCGCACTGCGGAACAGGCGCTCGATGTGCTCGGTCAGACGGAAGATGGCCGTACCGCTCTTCGTCTCGTACGCGCGAATCCCCTCGAACACGCCCGTGCCGTAGTGCAGCGTGTGAGTGAGTACGTGCACCTGCGCCTTGTCCCAGTCGACGAGCTTTCCGTTCATCCAGATCTTGGGAGTCGGGATCAGGGTGGGCATCTTCTTCTCCGTTCGAGTAGTGGCCGTAACGGTATCCCCTACCGGGGCGACCAGGCACCGTGAATAGTGCTCAGCGGGCGAGTCGACCGATGATGGCGCGACCGATTTCGGTGGTCGAACCGCTGGCCGGTTCGGCGCAAGCCGCGCGAATGCGATCGGCCGCCGACGTTTCGCAGAGGAAATCGAGCATGAGCGCCGCCGACAGGATTGCGGCGGTCGGATTGGCCTTGCCCGTGCCCACGATGTCGGGAGCCGAACCGTGAACGGGTTCGAACATCGACGGACCCGTGCGAGCCGGATTGAGATTGGCCGACGACGCCAGACCGATACCGCCCGACACCGCTCCACCGAGATCGGTGAGGATGTCGCCGAACAAGTTGTCGGTCACGATCACGTCGTAACGATGCGGATCCTGCACGAAGTAGATGCACGCGGCGTCGACGTGGTTGTAGGCCGTGCCGACGCCCGGATACTGGCTGGCGACTTCGTTGAACGTGCGCTCCCAGAGATTTCCGGCGAACGTGAGCACGTTGGTCTTGTGCACGAGGGTCACGTGCTTGCGCTCGCGCCGCGCGGCCAGTTCGAACGCGTAGCGGATGCACCGCTCGACGCCGAATCGCGTGTTGACGCTTCCCTGCGTGGCCACCTCGTTCGGCGTACCGCGACGCAACACGCCGCCTTCGCCCACGTACGGCCCCTCGGTGTTCTCGCGGATCACGATGAAATCGTGCGGCTTCGAATGGCCGGGGGCGGTGCCCACGAACGGCCGCTGGTTCACGTAGAGGTCGAGTTCGAACCGCATCTTGAGCAGCAGGCCGCGCTCGATGACTCCGGGTGGCACGGCGGGTGTGCCCACGGCGCCGAGGAGGATCGCGTCGAAGCCGCGCAGTTGATCGAGCGTCGCGTCCGAGAGCACCTCACCGTCGCGGAGGTAGCGAGCTCCGCCGAGATCGAAGTCGGTGGTGGCGATGTCGACGCCGGTCGCGCGCACCACGTCGAGAGCGACCGCGGTCACTTCGGGTCCGATTCCGTCGCCGCCGATCACTGCCAACTTGTGCGTCATAGAGGTCACAGCGTACGGGCGTACACGGCGAGGTGGCCATTCCCGGTCCGCCGTCTCAACCCCCGAGAAGCACCGTTACCCTGTTCGACATGGCGAAGGTCCACCACCTCACCAAGTCGGCTCTCGAGCGTCTCCAGGCCGAACACCACGACCTGACGACGCGCGGCCGCATCGAAGTGGCCAACAAGATCGAGCGCGCCCGCGAACTGGGCGACCTGTCCGAGAACGGCGACTACCACGCCGCCAAGGACGAGCAGGGCCACATGGAGGGCCGCATCCGGCATCTCGAATCGATTCTCGAGAATCACGAGATCGTCGAGGCCGACGACGGCGACGTCGTGGGGCCCGGCAAGCTCGTCACACTCTCGATCGACGGCGACGAACCCGAGACCTACTACTTCGGCTCGCACGAGGAGCGCTACGAAGGTGCGGCCACGATGACGCCCGAGTCGGCTCTCGGCAAGGCGGTCACTGACAGACGCGTGAACGAGACGTGCTCCTACACGACGCCCAACGGACACACGCTCAGCGTTGTGATCGTCAGCGTCGAACTCCCGTGAGCAACGAGTCGCCCACGCTGCAGAGCGAACCGCTGGCTCCACCGCTGCCGCCCGGGCGAGAAATCGAACTGCCGGGCCGCGGCACGACGTTCATCCGCGAACTTCCCGGCCCGCGTCCCGACGCACCCACGTTGCTGCTCCTCCACGGCTGGACCGCCACCGCCGATCTCAACTGGTTCGGCGCGTACGAGCGACTCGGCGAGCACTTCCGAATCGTCGCCCTCGATCACCGCGGCCACGGTCGCGGCATCAGATCGCGCAAGCCGTTCCGTCTGTCCGACTGCGCCGACGACGCGGCCTGCCTCGTCAACGAACTCGAACTCGGTCCGGTGATTCCCGTCGGCTACTCGATGGGCGGACCCGTCGCACTTCTGATGTGGCGGCGCCACCGACCGATCGTGCGCGGCCTGGTGCTGTGCGCGACCGCGGGCAGCTTCCGGCACAGCCGCGCCGAGCGCATGAGTTTCCTCGGCCTCACCGGACTCAGCGCCGTGGCCCGCCTCACCCCGAGCGCCACCAAGGAACGCATCACCGAGCGAGTGTTCCTGCGTCGCAAGGCCGAGAAGTGGGGCGGCTGGGCCATGAGCCAGGTCGCGCAGCACGACTGGCGCATGATCCTCGAAGCCGGACACGCCATCGGATCGTTCTCGGCCACCGAATGGCTGCCCGACATCGACGTGCCCACGTCGCACGTGATCACACTGCGCGACCCGGTGGTCCCGGCCTATCGCCAACTCGAACTCTTCACGAGCATCCCCGACGCCGACGCCGTGCGCATCGACGCCGAACACGACGCCATCGCATCGCAGCACGCGCGCATGTCCGATCTGATCATCGGTTCGGTCGAGTCGGTGCTGCGCCGCGCACCGGATCCGTCATGAGAAGTCGATTCGCACGAGGTCTCACGGCGCTGACCCTCGCCGTCGGCGGCGCCTACGGCTGGTCGGCCTGGCGGCGTCGCGGTGCACCGCTTCCGTCGGCCATCAAACGCGGGACGATGGCAGCCCGCAACGGCGAACTCGCGAAGTTGGGCGTGCGAGTGGGCGCCACGTACGCGAGCGCATCGGCGCGCAAACTGTTCGCCTCAGCCGAACGGCGCGTGCAGATAGATCACGAGACCGAACTCAAGTCGGCCGCACAGGTGGCCGATCGGCTCGGACAGATGAAGGGCGCGTTGATGAAGCTCGGCCAGATGGCGAGCTACCTCGACGAGGGTCTGCCCGCCCCGCTGCGCGCCGCGCTGTCGCAACTGCAGTCGAGTGCACCGCCCATGTCGGCCGAGCTGGCCGCCGAGGTCATCGAGCGCGAACTCGGTGCAGCTCCCGAACGACTCTTCGTCGAATGGGATCCCGAACCGATCGCGGCGGCGTCCATCGGACAGGTCCACCGCGCGGTGATCATCGACCCCGACACCGGCGCCGAACGCGCGGTGGCCGTGAAGGTCCAGTATCCCGGTGTCGACGCGGCCATCGACGCCGACCTCAAGAACGCCGATCTGCTCGGTTTCCTTCTGCAGCAGGGTTTCAGCGGACTCGACCCCTCGGAGATGGTGGACGAGGTCAAGACGCGCATCCGCGAGGAACTCGACTACACCATCGAAGCCCGCAATCAGCAGACGTTCGCCGACTGGTTCCGCGGCCATCCGTTCATCAAGGTGCCCGCGGTGATCCCGTCGCTCAGCACTTCTCGCGTGATCACGTCCGAACTCGTTGTGGGCCGGCCGTGGTCGTGGGTGCAACAGCAGCCGCAGGAGTACCGCGATCGCGTGGCCGAGGTGCTGTTCCGCTTCGTGTTCCGGAGCCTCTACGGAATGCACAAGTTCAACGGCGATCCGCACCCGGGCAACTACATATTCCACGAGGACGGCACCGTCACGTTCCTCGACTACGGACTCGTGAAGCACTTCACCGACGACGAGATGACCACCTTCATCGCGATGGTGAAGTCGGCCGCCTACGAGAACGACATTCCCACCTTCCGCGACGTTCTCGAGAACGCCGGCATGCTCAAGCTCGACGCACCGGTCGAGACCGACGACGTGGGCACGTATTTCGGCCGTTTCTATGAGCCGGTGCGCGAGAACCGCACCATCACATGGACGCCGTCGTACGCGTCGGGCATCGTGCGACACACGTTCGACCGGTCGAGCCCGATCGCGCAGTACGCCACGGTGCCGCGCGCGTTCGTGTTCATCCAGCGCATCAACCTCGGCCTGTACGCCATCCTCGGCGAACTCGGCGCGACCGGCAATTACCGACGCATCGCCGAGGAACTGTGGCCATTCGCCAACGGTGCACCCAGCACCGAGTTGGGCCGGGCCGAAGCCGAGTGGGCCGCGTCGCGGCACTAGCCTCGGCCGAATGTCGTCTCGCCGCATCTCCGCACTCGTCGTCGCTTCGCTCGTCGTTCTCGCTTCGTGCGGAGGCGATTCATCGAGTGACGACGCGGCGAACGACGGCACCGATTCGGTCGTCGACGTGACGATGGGCGATCCGATGATGGACGCCGACGAACCGAGCGTGAGTCTGCCGGCCTCTCTCCCCACCGAGCTCGTGATCACCGACGTCACCGAAGGCGAGGGCGCCGCCGCGGCCGAAGGCGACACCGTGTTCGTGTACTACGTGGGCGTCCTCACCAAGGACGGCACGCGCTTCGACGGCAACTTCGGCCAGTCACCCTTCGCCGTCACACTCGGCTCGGGTTCGGTCATCGCGGGTTGGGAGAAAGGACTCGTGGGCATCAAGGCCGGTGGTCGCCGCCAACTCGACATCCCGGCCGACCTCGCCTACGGCGACACCGGTGCCGGCGACATCATCAAAGCGGGCGACGCCATTTCGTTCGTGGTCGACGCGGTCGCGGTGGTTCCGGCCACATCGGCCGACGACGAACCGAGCATCACGGTGGATGCCACCGACAACATCGACGAACTCGCCGTCACCGATCTGAACGAGGGCGACGGCACCGCGGCCGAGATGGGCATGACCGTCGTCCTTCAACTCCTCGCCTTCCGCGCCGACACCGGCGAGCAGATCGTGAGCACGTGGAAGGATCCGCAGCCGGTCACGTTCGATCTCGAGGAAGGCGGCACCCTGCCCGGTCTTCTCGAAGCCCTGGTTGGAATGAGGGTCGGCGGGCGCCGTCAGGCGCACATCCCGTTCGAACAGGCCTGGGGAGCCGAGGGTCAGCAGCAGATCGGGTTGCCCGAGAGCACCGACGTGATCGTGGTCATCGACCTTCTGGCTGCCTTCTGACCGCGTCGAACGCGGTCCACCACACGCGCAACGCCTCGGGGAAGATTCCCTCGCCACCATCGGCGAACGAATCGGTTCGGCCTTCGAGATCCCAGCGGCGCACCACCACCGACACACCTTGATCGTTCACGGCCGCGGTCACGCGGACGCGCTCGCGCGAGTCGTCGAGCACGTCGTCGAGATCGTCACCCGGATCGTCGTCGTCGATGTCGATGCGCGACATCCAACCCGTCATCACGAGGCACAAGGCGTCGACCGGGCGCCAGACCGGAATACGCGTGAGCAATCGGTACGGGTCGGAATCGCTGTCGACCAGTTCGCGTTCGAGATCGGGCCCGTCAGAACGTACGGCGAACACGCGGGCCGCGCGGTAGCGCATGGTCTCGGCGAGTGATTCGTGGAGATCGGAGTCGACCCATTCGGCGATCGACAAGGGTGTGACACGGGTGTCGGACATGCGGAGAGTGTGAGCCTCCGAGCCCCGCGACGGAGTCGCCGTCATCGACGAACGCGTTGCCGCGTCGTCAGCCGATGAGCGCGGCCAATGCGGCGGCCGCATCGACCACGGCGGAGCCGTACTTCTTGCCCGGATCGGCCGACACGCGTTCGATCGGCCCGCTCAGGCTCACGGCCGCCCGCACCGCACCGTCGCGAGTACGCACCGGTGCGCTCACCGATGCGACGCCCGCTTCGCGTTCACCCACGCTCGCGACCCATCCGCGCTTGTTGACGGCCGCACCATCGAGAACGTGCCCGGCCGAACCAGCCGACAGCGGAAGCAGTGCCCCTTCGGGGACGATCCAACGCAAGCCGTGCGTCGATTCGAGCGACACGACACAACGTCGCGCGTCGGCCTCGCGCACGTACAACTGAACGCTCTCACCCGTGGTGTCGCGCAGGTCTTCGAGGATCGGCCGCGCCAGCGCGACCAACGGGAACGCGCTCTCGGCGGCATGGCCGAGCGACACGAGCCACCAGCCCAGGCAGAACTCGCCCTGCGGATCGCGGCGCAGCAGGCCTTGGGTCTCCATCGCCACGGCCAGGCGATGCAGCGTTGCGCGCGGAATGCCCGTGGCCACCGTGAGATCGGCCAGCGACAACGATCCGGCCCGTTCGAGGGCGCGCCACACCGTGGCGACCTTGTCGAGTACTCCGACCCCCGATACCATGTCCATGATTCAGGAAGCCTATCCCACTATGTGAGACTCCGTTTCACGAGCCTCGGTGGGGCGAGGGAGAACCCATGAGCCAACCGACCACCCTCCCGCAGAAGGTGTGGGACGCCCACGTGGTGCATTCGGCACCGGGCGAACCCGACCTCCTCTACATCGATCTGCATCTCCTGCACGAGGTCACCAGTCCGCAGGCCTTCGACGGTCTGCGCCTGTCGGGCCGTCCGGTGCGCCGCCCCGATCTCACGCTGGCCACCGAAGACCACAACGTGCCGACCGAGAACATCCACCTCCCCATCGCCGACCCGATCTCGGCCCGTCAGGTGGAAGTGCTCCGCAGCAACGCCAAGGAGTTCGGCCTCGAGCTCTACTCGATGGGCGACGCGCGTCAGGGCATCGTGCACGTGATCGGACCCGAGCAGGGACGCACGCTTCCCGGCATGACCATCGTGTGCGGCGACAGCCACACCGCCACGCATGGTGCGTTCGGCGCACTCGCCTTCGGAATCGGAACGAGCGAGGTCGAGCACGTCCTCGCCACGCAGACGCTTCCGCAGAGCCGACCGAAGTGGATGTCGGTGAACGTCGACGGCACGCTGCCGGCCGGAGTCACGGCCAAGGACGTCATCCTCGCGGTGATCGGAAAGATCGGAACCGGCGGCGGTATCGGCCACGTGATCGAGTACCGCGGCTCGGCCATTCGCTCGCTGTCGATGGAAGGTCGCATGACCGTGTGCAACATGAGCATCGAAGCCGGCGCGAAGGCCGGGCTCATCGCACCCGACGACACCACCTTCGCGTATCTCGAGGGCCGCGAGCACGCGCCCAAGGGCAAGAAGTGGGAGCAGGCGCTCGACGCCTGGCGTGCGTTGGCCACCGATGCCGGCGCCCGCTTCGACAAAGAAGTGTCGCTCGACGCCGCCGCGCTGTCGCCGCACGTGAGTTGGGGCACCAACCCCGGACAGGTGGCGAGCATCGACGCGAACGTTCCGTCACCCGACGACTTCAGCGATGCGACCACCCGTGAGACGGTGGCCCGTGCCCTCGAATACATGGGACTGACACCCGGCCAACGCATGCGCGACGTCACGGTCGACACCGTGTTCATCGGATCGTGCACCAACAGCCGTATCGAAGACCTGCGCGCCGCCGCCGACGTGCTGGCCGGTCGCAAGATCTCCGTGAAGCGCGCGCTCATCGTCCCGGGTAGCCACGCCGTGAAGCAGCAAGCCGAAGCCGAGGGATTGCACACGATCTTCACCGCCGCCGGCGCCGAATGGCGCGAGCCGGGTTGCTCGATGTGCCTGGCCATGAACCCCGACAAACTCGCACCGGGCGAGCGCGCCGCGAGCACAAGCAACCGCAACTTCGAAGGCCGCCAGGGCCGCGGTGGACGCACGCACCTCGTGTCCCCCGCTGTCGCCGCCGCCACCGCGGTGGTCGGCCGCTTCGCCGCCCCGGCCGATCTGAACTGAACCGACACGAACCGAGACGAACGAAACGAGACGAACGATGAAGAGCGTACGAGTCCTCACCGGCCGCGGAATTCCGCTGCGCCGCAGCGATGTCGACACCGACCAGATCATTCCGGCCGAATGGCTGAAGCGCGTCGAGCGCACCGGCTTCGAAGCCGGACTGTTCGCCACCTGGCGCGACGACCGCGACTTCGTGTTGAACGATCAGCGCTACGCCAGTGCGTCCATTCTCGTGGCCGGCCCGTCGTTCGGCGTCGGATCGAGCCGCGAACACGCGGTGTGGGCCATCCAGCAATACGGATTCGACGCCGTGATCGCCCCGAGTTTCAGCGACATCTTCCGCAACAACTGCACCAAGAACGGACTCGTCCCCGTCGCCCTCGGTCTCGACAGCGTCGAGAAGGTGTGGGCGGCCATCGAATCCGATCCGGCCACGTCGATCGTGGTCGACATGGAGAAGTTGGTGGTGGAGGTTCCGGCCGCCGGTGTGAAGGAGTCGTTCCCGATGGAGCCGCAGAACCAGCACCGGTTCCTGAACGGTCTCGACGACATCGGCATCACGATGCAGCACGCGAGCGAGATCGACGCGTTCGAGAAGAAGCGCCCGGCCTGGCTCGGCGCCTGACGCGCGGCGAACGGTTCAGTCGGCGAGGAACTCGACGAGGTTCGACAACTTCGGGTTGTTGCTGAACACCTCGATCGGCTTGGTGATGGGCATGCGCATCGTGCGCTGAAGGATCGTCACCTGCGTGTGCTGGTTGTATTCCGCCAGAGTGACGGCCCAGCCGTCGCGACCCGCGCGCGCGGTACGCCCCGAGCGGTGCAGGTAGTCCTTGTTGTCCTTGGCCGGCTCGTAGTGGATGACGGCCGCGATGTCGTCGATGTCGATTCCGCGCGCCGCCACGTCAGTGGCCACCAGGACCTTGAGGTCGCCTTCGGCGAAGCGCCGCAACGCCTTCTCGCGAGCGGGCTGCGGAAGATCGCCGTGGATGGCGGCCGCGTTCACCCCGAGGGCCTGAAGGTTGTCGGACACCCGATCGCACACGCGCTTGGTCTGGCAGAACACCACGGTCTTGCCCGCGCCGCGCGCGATGGCCGACACGACCTTGTCCTTGTCCATGTGGTGCACCGCGAGCCACAGGTGATGCATGGTGCCCACGGTGTCGGTGGCGGCGTCGATCGCGACTTCCACCGGATCCTTCAGGTAGGCGCGGATCAAGTGGCCGACGTCGCCGTCGAGGGTGGCCGAGAACAGCATGGTCTGGTTCCGGCCGGTGCAGCGACGCAGGATCCATTCGACCTGCGGCGTGAAGCCGTCGTCGGCCATGCGGTCGGCTTCGTCGAGCACCACCACTTCGACGCCCGACACGTCGATCTCGTCGGACTTCAACAAGTCGATGAGGCGCAACGGAGTGGCCACGACGATTTCGATGCCGTCCTTCAACTTGTCGACCTGATGATGACGGCTCGCGCCGCCGTACACCGCGAGAACGCGGCGACCCGAATGACGCGCCACCGGTTCGATGACCTCGGCCACCTGAATGGCGAGTTCGCGCGTGGGTACGAGCACCAACCCGAGCGGGCGCAGAGGTTCGGCGCGTTCGGAGATGCGCGACAGCATCGGAACACCGAACGCGAGAGTCTTGCCCGAACCGGTCTTGGCTCGACCGCACACGTCACGACCTTGCAACGCGACCGGGATGGCCTCTTTCTGGATCGCGAAGGGCTGGGCGAATCCGGCCGCGGCCAGACCAGCGTCGACGGTATCGGGAACACCGAGTGCGGCGAAGCCGGTGGGCGTGGACACCGGGGGCAGAACGTTGATGGAAGTGAGGGGCTGCGTGGACGCCGGAGCAGGGCCGTCGTCTGGACGACTGCGGCGCCGACGACCGCGAGGCGATCTCTGTCGGGGGGCGGGCTCGGTCATGGTCGCCTCCGAGGGTACCGGGTGATCGCGATCTCAGTGCTGATCGGCCGAAGAACCGGTGACGCCGTGTGCCTACTCTGTCGACATGCACGTGCCCTTGACGATCAACGACCACATTCGCCGCGCCGAACTCCTCTACCCCGACCGCATGGCCGTGGTCGACGAGCCCGATCAGCCGGCCGAATCGTGGGGCTCGCTCACCTACCGCCAGATCGGCGAGCGCATGCGTGCGCAGGCGGCCGGGCTCGACGCACTCGGGATCGCCGTCGGCGAACGCGTGGCGATGGTGAGCCACAACTCGGCGCGACTTCTCACGAGTTTCTTCGGCGTGTCGGGATCGGGACGCATCCTCGTTCCGGTGAACTTCCGTCTCGTCGCCGAAGAAGTGAAGTACATCGTCGAACATTCGGGTGCGCGCGTCCTGCTCGTCGACCCCGAGTTGGAGGACGCGATGTCGTCGGTCGAGTGCGAGCACAAATTCGTGATCGGACGCGACGCCGACGACGCGTTGCTCCGCCATGGCGTCGAGCCGAAGCCATGGACGCCCGACGAAACAGCCACCGCCACCATCAACTACACGAGCGGCACCACCGCGCGCCCCAAGGGCGTGCAGCTCACCCACCGCAATCTGTGGCTCAACGCGGCCACGTTCGGATGGCAGATGGGCGTGAACGATCGCGACGTGTATCTGCACACGCTCCCCCAGTTCCACTGCAACGGCTGGGGCATGGTGTACGCCGTCACCGGCATGGGCGGCCGCCATATCATCCTGCGCAAGGTCGACGGGGCCGAGATCCTGGGTCGCGTCGATGAGCACGGCGTCACGATGCTGTGCGGAGCACCGGCCGTCGTGAACGCCATTCTCGACGCCGCCGCCAACTGGAACGGCGCGATTCCGGGTCGCGACCGTGTGCGCATGGTCGTGGCCGGCGCACCGCCGCCGACGCGCACCATCGAGCGCATGGAGACCGACTTGGGATGGGAGTTCGTCCAGCTCTACGGGCTCACCGAGACGTCGCCGTTCCTCACCATGAATCGCACGCGTTCCGAGTTCGACTCGCTCACACCCAACGAACGCGCGCAGCGGCTGTCGCGCGCGGGCGCACCGGCGCTCGGAGTCGAACTGCGCACCTCGCCGCAAGGTGAAGTCCTCGCGCGCGGAAACGTGGTCATGGAGGGCTACTGGAACCAACCCGAAGCCACCAACGACGCGATCCACGCGGCAGCCGACGACCCGAACGGTCCTTCCTGGTTCCATACGGGTGACGGCGGCACCATCGACGACGAGGGCTACGTCACCATCAGCGATCGCAAGAAGGACGTGATCATCTCGGGCGGTGAGAACGTGTCGTCCATCGAGGTGGAGGACGCGATCTTCAGCCACCCCGACGTGGCCGAGGTGGCGGTGATCGGCGTTCCCGACGAGAAATGGGGCGAACTCGTCCTCGCGCTCGTCGTGAAGTCGGCTGGTTCGACGCTGAGCGAGGACGACGTGATCGCCTACGCGAAGACCAAGTTGGCCGGCTACAAGTGCCCGAAGCGCGTGGAGTTCCGCGAGGCGCTGGCCCGCACGGCCACCGGCAAGTTGCAGAAGTTCAAACTGCGCGAGCCGTACTGGGCCGGCCAGACGCGTCAGGTGAACTGAGTCAGTCGATTCCGCGCAGGCCGACCGCGGCCGACACCTGCTCGAGATACCACTGATACGTCGAGCGGATGCCCGAGTCGAGGTCGTACGACGGCGACCAGCCCAGATTGCGCAGACGGCTCACGTCGAGCACCTTGCGCGGCATTCCGTCGGGCTTCGATGTGTCGAACACCAACTCGGCCTCGGGATGCACGACGTCACGCACCTTCTCGGCGAGTTCACGGATGCTGAGGTCGACTCCTGTACCCACGTTGATGTGCGAGTCGTCGCTGTAGTTCTCCATCAGGAACACGCAGGCGTCGGCCAGATCGTCGACGTGCAGGAACTCGCGCATCGGACTGCCGGTTCCCCAGATCTCCACCTCGGAGCGACCGGCTTCGCGCGCGTCGTGGAACTTGCGGATGAGCGCGGGCAGAACGTGGCTGGAGGCGAGATCGAAGTTGTCGTTCGGGCCGTACAGGTTGGTGGGCATGGCCGAAACGAAGTCGGATCCGTACTGGCGGCGGTAAGCCTGGCACAACTTGATGCCGGCGATCTTGGCGATGGCGTACCACTCGTTGGTGGGTTCGAGTGGACCGGTGAGCAGCTGCTCCTCGGTGATCGGCTGCGTGGCGTGACGCGGATAGATGCACGAGCTGCCGAGATACAGCAACTTGGTGACGCCGCTCAGATGACTCGCGTGCACCACCGTTCCGTGGATCATGAGGTTGTCGTAGATGAACTCGGCCGGACGCGTGCTGTTGGCGAGGATGCCTCCCACCGTGCCCGCCACCAGGAACACGTACTCGGGACGGTTGGCCTCGAACCAGGCGTTGACCGCGCCCTGGTCGCGCAGATCGAGTTCGCGACGAGTGGCGGTGAGCACGTTGGTGTGGCCGGCCGCCTCGAGGCGACGCAGCACCGCACTGCCCACCAGGCCGGTGTGCCCGGCCACGAACACCTTCGAATTCGCCTTCACGCGCGAAGAATAGCAGTGCAGTACGATGGTGGTTATTGCGGAAAAAGCTCCCCTACAACAAAGCAAAAGCAGCGAGTACACCAATAAGACTTTGGATCCGCGGGAGACTCGACGGCTTTTCCACTCAGATGACTTCGTCAATTCGCTGATTCAACGGAGTTACGACGTGATCATGCGTGAGATCCCGTCAACCGAATTTCCCCGAGTCGTCGAAATCGGAGCCGGAGCAGCGCTGATCAAGAAGCTCGGTTGGCCGGTCATCACCTCAGATGTCGAGGTCAACGAGTTCCTCGACATCGTGGTCGACGCACGACGACTACCGTTCGGTGACTCCGCGGTGGATGCCCTCGTCCTCAAGGACTCTCTCCATCACATCCCGGACGTTCGTGAGTTCTTCGAAGAAGCCGACCGAGTCCTGAGGCCGGGCGGGCGCATCGTTGTTTTCGACCCGTATTGGGGCCCATTGGCTCGATTCGTCTACCGCTTCCTGCACAGAGAACCGTTCCGCCCACATGCGCAGGAGTGGAGATTCGAAGCCCGAAGCCCGCACGACAGCAATCAGGCCTTGGGCTACATCCTCCTGAGGCGCGATCGGCAGAAGTTCGCAAAGATCTTCCCGAATCTCGAAATCCGCGAAGTCGGCCTACATGTGGGCCCGAGTTTCCTTCTGGGCGGGGGCGTGCACAGCCGAACTCCGGTGTCGGGCCGAATCCTGAAATCGCTGTTCTACTGGGAAGAGCGCCAAGGTGCTTGGATGAACCCGCTGCGCTTCGCCTTCCTCGCAGTGTTCGAGAAAGTCTCGAGCCCCGGGGTCTATCCGAGTCAAAGTCGGGAGGCGAGCGGCGTATGAGATTCAAATACTTCGCGGAATGCCGGCGATCGATCGTGGACGCTCTGTTGTTGTCCGACGAGCAGACGGCCGTTGCCTGCGTCGATCCTCGCGAACTTGAACTGTTCTCCAATGATCCACGAATTCACGTGATCGATCACCACAACCCGAGCAAGCAATCGGGCCCATTCGACACGGTATTCACGATCAAACTTATTGAGTACGTTTCGGACATCCCGCAAAGCTTCTCCCGAATCAGGGCCTCACTCGACCCAAACGGACGAATGGTTGTCTTTACTTTCAGCAGATTGTGGCAACCACTGGTTCGCCTACTGACGCTGATGCGACTCCGCACCGGACACGAGATCGAGAACTGGGTGCCCCCATCGGACCTCATCAACTTTCTCGAGTTGGCGGACTTCGAAATGGTCACGAAAAGCAGCCATGTCTTGGTTCCCTTCGAGATTCCGATCATCAGCCGAGTGCTCAATCGTTGGGTGGCTCCCCTGCCGCTGTTCAGAAGTTTGTGCTTCGTGACGGCGATAACTGCCCGGCCACGTGTCGAGCCTCACCTCGGAGAAGCAGCCTCGGTCTCCATCGTGATCGCCGCGAGAAACGAAGCCGGCCACATCCCCGAACTCCTCGACAGGATTCCCCACATCGCGCCGAAGCAAGAAGTGATCCTGGTGGAGGGGGGATCCGAAGACAACACCTGGGAGGTAATAGAAGGCGAAATCGCCCGACGACAAGGCCGGGATCCACACCTTTCATATCGTCTGCTTCGACAGCCCGGGAAGGGGAAAGCCGATGCCATCAGGCATGGCTTCGAACACTCATCAGGAGACATTCTCGTGATTCTCGATGCCGATATCTCGGTCCCACCCGAAGAACTCGGGAAGTTCACCGACGCGCTGGTGCGGGGTCACTGCCGATTCGCAAACGGGTCGAGACTCGTCTACTCGATGGAGAAGGATGCGATGCGCTTCCTGAATCTTCTCGGAAACCGCTTCTTCGGCTCTCTCTTCACATTTCTGATCGGACAGCCGATACGCGACACGTTGTGCGGAACAAAGGCGATGTGGAAAACCGACTACGAACGGATCGTTGCCAACCGCGACTACTTCGGGGACTTCGATCCTTTCGGTGATTTCGACCTGTTGTTCGGAGCGGCGCGACTGGGAATCCGCATCCGTGACGTACCGATCCACTACAAAGCACGGTCATACGGATCAACGAACATCTCCCGATTCAGACACGGATTTCTTCTCTTCAGGATGAGCGGGATTGCGGCGCGAAAGATACGTTTCCCGCAGACGGCGTGAATCGACACCACACCAACCTGGGGTGTGACCTTGTGCGAAGGACGTTCCCTGGGCCGAGGGGCAGGGGGAAGGAAAGGGACTGACAATGTCCGAGCAGGAGCCAATCGAACCACAGCAGGTGTTGAGTGACGCCGAGTTGGTCGAAACTTTCTACCGGGATTGCTACCACCAGGTATTCGACCAACAAGGGTTCGCGGGTTCCATGTACCGTCGGACCCACAGACTGGTCGAACGTGGAGTCGACAACTCTGACAAGAGAATTCTCGAGATCGGAGCAGGAAAAGGCGAGCACCTTGCCTTCGTTCGAGGCTCGTTCAGTGAATACGTGATGCTCGAACCGAATCAGACCTCACGCATCGAAGCAGATGAACCCAAGGTGAGAGTTGTGGCGGGTCGGGCAGAGGACACGGACTTCCCGCCGGAGTCATTCGACAGGGTCATTTCAATGTGTGTACTGCACCACGTCGACGATGTCGCTCAAGTCCTCAGAAACATCCGTTCGTGGCTTGCGCCTGGTGGAGTATTTTCACTGTTTCTTCCCAGCGATCCCGGTGTCCTGAACCGTCTGAACAGACGCCTGTTCGTCACGCCGCGAGCAAGAAGGGCCGGGTTCGACTCGTATCCTTTGATCAACGCTCGGGAGCACAAGAACCACTACTGGGCGATAAAGACCGAACTCGATCACCAATTCTCGGGTTTCGGGATCTCGAGACGATACTTCCCGCTGCCCATCCCGGCCGGAAATCTCAGTCTTTGTTCGATCTGGCACCTGTGGAAGCCATCAAGCGATTAGTCCTCCAGGGCCTGGTGGACCAGCTGCTTCAACTGGCTGCGAATCGGATACGTGCTCGACGGCATCAACTGCGTCATGAACGTGAGCGTGATGTCCTCGACCGGATCGACCATGAACCACGTGCTCGCCGCGCCGCCCCAACCGAAATCGCCCACCGAACCCGGCGTCTTGTTGGCCACCGGATCGAGCGTGACGCTCACACCCAGACCGAATCCGACTCCGTCGAACGTCGTCTCGGCGAAGAGCGGACGGCCGTATTGCGTGAGATCGGCGTTGCCGGGAAGATGGTTGCTCGCCATGTACTGCACGGTGCGCGGCGACAGGATGCGCCGACCGTCGAACTCGCCACCGCGTCGCAGCATCTCGGCGAAGCGCACGTAGTCGGGCATCGTCGAGACCAGACCGCCACCACCGCCGTCGAATGCCGGCTCGCTGCGCGTCCCGCGATCGGCGCCGTCGGCGCGCACCGCCTCGCGCTTGCCGGGCATCTTCGTGTACAGCGCGCTGAGACGTTCGACCTTGTCGGGCGGACACCAGAACGCGGTGTCGGTCATGCCGAGCGGTTCGAAGATGCGCTGGCGCAAGAACTCGCCGAGGCGTTGACCGCTGATCACCTCCACCACGCGACCGAGCACGTCGATGGACGTGGAGTAGTTCCACTCGCGTCCGGGCTGGAACAACAAGGGCTGCCGTGCGAGGAGCGAGCACACGCCGGCCAGGTCGAGATCGCGCGGGAATCCCCACTCCATGCCGGCGCGCCGGTAGATCTCGTCGACCGGATGCGAATACATGAATCCGTAGGTGAGTCCGGCGGTGTGCGTGAAGAGATGCCACATGAGCATCGGCTCGGTCTGCGGTTCGAGGATGGGGTTCACGAACGTTCCGCCCCGCCACACCTTCGACTCGCCGAACTCGGGGATGAACTTCGACACGCGATCGTTGAGTTCGAAGCGACCTTCCTCCCAGAGCATCAAGGCGGCCACCGCGGTGATGGGCTTTGTCATCGAGAAGATGCGCCAGATCGTGTCGTCGGAAACCGGGCGATTTTCCTCACGATCGGCGAAACCGCACCGCGACGAGTGCGCCACCTTGCCGTCGCGTGCGATCACCACCTGCCACCCGGCCAGGCGTCCCTCGTCGACGTAGCGGGTGAAGTGGGCGTCGAGACGCGCGAGCCGCTCGGGCGACAGCCCGACTTCTCCGGGACTCACCAGGGGCAGACCGTGATTCATGACGTCACGTTAGGCACCGGAACGAAGGGGCGCCCGAAATACAACGACCCGTCGGCGAGCGCGAGCTCGAGCCTTCGGGTCGTTGCGCCGCTGGCGGGTGCGGCAAACGAAACCTAGTGAGACGTGAACGTTGGGTGAACCCTCGCGGAGGGGGAAGATTTCTACAATCTCGCGGTCGTCGGCGGACAGGTGTCCCCCGCGACTCGGCGGGTCACTTCGATTGGGCGTCGATCTCGGCGCGCACCGCGTTCATGTCGAGGGCCTTGGCCTTGTCGACCAATTCGCTGAGCGCGTGCTCTGGCAGCGCACCGGCCTGGTTGTAGAGCAGGATGCCGTCGCGGAAGATCATGAGGGTCGGGATCGACTGGATGCCGAACTCGGCCGCGATGGCCTGCTCGGCTTCGGTGTCGACCTTTCCGAACGTGGCGTCGGGGTGGGCCGAGGCGACCTTCTCGAACACCGGAGCGAAGGCCCGGCACGGTCCGCACCAGGCGGCCCAGAAGTCGACGAGGACCAGCCCGTCGCCCGCGACGGTTGACTCGAAGTTGGCCGCGGTGAGTTCGACGGCGGTACCCATGGTTCGGTTCTCGATTCTCGTGATGCCGGTGGTTCGGGGGATGTCCGGGCGAAGGAGGCAACCCGCGCCCCCGAACGATCATTCCCCGGGCGATTGTTACATCCGTCACTGTGGGCCAGAAATCCCCCTGGACAATGGACACCCACCCCCCACGTTTGTATTGTCCCAACGCTTTATTCGTCCCTGCTAGCAGGAACACATCCGGGGAGGTCAGACCGATGAACACCCAGACCACCGAGGCCCGCACCCTCACCATCGATCTCACGGAACCCCGCTATCCCGGCAAGGGCATCGGCTACGACTGGCGCTCGCTGGTCGCGGCCGCCGAGGCCGCCTCGCTCGACGACGAGCTGGCGCGTCTCGACTCGGTTCCCGTCGACTGACGACCCGCGTTCGCGCCTGTCCGTTGCGCGCCCTCGGGTCGGTCGGTAGGGTCAGCCTTGTGACGAACCTGTTGAGCCTCCTTCTTATGTAGGGCGAGCGCCGCATATCGCGTTCGCCGAAGCCCCGTGCGCACCAGCGCCGGGGTTTTTTCTTTGTCCCAACGGCCGTCACCTCACGAAAGGCGAGACCATGAATCGACACACGCAGTTCGAGAACAAGGCACCGGGGCGCATGCCCTTCCAGAAGTACACCCCGAACATCCCCCTCGTGCTCCACGATCGCACCTGGCCCAACACGGTCATCACCAAGGCGCCGTTGTGGTGTTCGGTCGACCTGCGCGACGGGAACCAGGCCCTCATCGACCCCATGGATCCCGAACGCAAGCGCCGCATGTTCGACGCTCTCGTGAAGATGGGCTTCTCCGAGATCGAGGTCGGTTTCCCGTCGGCCAGCCAGCCCGACTTCGACTTCGTGCGCCAGATCGTCGAACAGAACCTGGCCCCCGACCATGTGTGGATCCAGGTGCTCGTGCAGAGTCGCGACGAACTCCTCGAGCGCACCTACGAGTCGCTGCGTGGCGCCAAGAAGGCGATCGTGCACTTCTACAACTCCACCAATCCGCTGCAGCGCGAGGTCGTGTTCAACCTCGACAAAGAAGGCATCAAGCAGATCGCGGTGCACGCCGCCGAGCGATGTGTGGAACTCGAAGCGACCGTGCCCGGAACCGAGATCCGCTACGAGTACTCGCCCGAAAGCTTCACGCTCACCGAACCCGAGTACGCGATCGACGTGTGCGAGGCGGTCATGGACGTGATCAAGCCGACCCCGCAACGTCCGCTCATCCTCAACCTGCCGGCCACCGTCGAGTGCTACAGCCCCAACGTGTACGGCGACGTGATCGAGTGGTTCGGACGCACCATCAAGGATCGCGATTCGGTCGTCATCAGCCTGCACCCGCACAACGATCGCGGTTGCGCGGTGGCGGCAGCCGAGTTCGGCGTGATGGCCGGAGCCGACCGCGTGGAGGGAACGCTTTTCGGAAACGGCGAGCGCACCGGCAACGTCGACATCGTCAATCTGGCCATGAACCTCTTCGTCAACGGCGTCGATCCCGAACTCGACATCACCGACATCGACGCACTCCGTCGCACGGCCGAGTACTGCAACCGGCTGCCCGTGCATCCGCGCCACCCGTACGTGGGCGACCTCGTGTACACCGCGTTCAGCGGCAGCCACCAGGACGCGATCAAGAAGGGCTTCGAGGCGATCGACCGCAAGGCCGCCGCGGAAGGTCGCAAGCCCGGTGACTACGACCAGTGGGGCGTTCCGTATCTGCCGCTCGACCCGAAGCACCTCGGCCGCACCTACGAGGCCGTCATCCGCGTCAACAGCCAGAGCGGCAAGGGCGGCGTCGCGTACGTCATGAAGTCGGAGTACGGCTTCGACCTGCCGCGTCGTCTGCAGATCGAGTTCTCGAAGAACATCCAGCACATCACCGAGGACCTCGGCACCGAGATCAGCCCGCTGCTGATGTGGGACGCGTTCGAGCGCGAGTACCTGCCCGAGTCGCCGCGCTTCGTCCTGGAGAGCCACGAGATGCGCAGCCAATCCACCAACGGCGGCCGCACGTCGATCACCGCACAGTTGGTCATCGACGGCGACCACCGGACCATCTCCGGCGACGGCAACGGACCGATCGACGCGTTCGTCAACGCGATGCGCGAGGGCCTCGGTGCGAAGATCGACGTGGTCGACTATTCCGAACACGCCATCGGCAAGGGCTCCGAGGCCAAGGCGGTCGCCTACGTCGAGACGGTGTCGGGCGCGGGCGACGTGCTCTGGGGCGTGGGAACCGACGAGAACACCGTGACCGCCGCGCTGCGCGCCGTTCTCTCGGCCCACGAACGCCAGGAAGCCGGACGCTGACGGGCGCGCCGACCCGGTGGGATAGGGTCGGCGCACATGTTCAGACAGGAGTCACCATGCGAGTGAAGGTCGACTACGACGTGTGCGCATCCACGGGATCGTGCATGCAAGTGTGCCCCGAGGTCTTCGAGGTGCGCAGCGACGGCTACCTCTACATCCTCAACGAAGAGCCGGGCGAAGAGCTGCGCGAGAAGGTCGAGCAGGCCGCCGACCTGTGCCCCACCGCCGCGATCTCCGTCGAAGGCTGATCCTGGGCTTTCACGCCAAGCTCCGCTCGACCTGGCAATCGGCCGACTCGATGCTGTGCGTCGGGCTCGATCCCGACCTCGACAAGTTTCCCGACGGGGTCGAGCGTTCGGCTCGCGGAGCACTCGAGTTCTGCCGGCGCGTCGTCGACTCCACCGCCGAGTTCGCCTGCGCGTTCAAACCGCAGATCGCCTACTTCGCCGCGCTCGGTGCCGAGCGCGAACTCGAACAGCTCTGCGCGCACATCCGCCAACAGCACCCGAACATCGTGCTCGTCCTCGACGCCAAGCGCGGCGACATCGGCCCGACCGCCGAGCGCTACGCGCGCGAAGCCTTCGACCGCTACGGCGCCGACGCCGTCACGGTCAATCCGTATCTCGGCACCGACTCGCTCGAACCGTTCCTCGCCCACGCGGGCAAGGGTGTGATCGTTCTCTGCCGCACCTCCAATCCGGGCAGCGGCGACTTCCAGTCGCTCGCCGTCGACGGTCGACCCCTCTACGAGCGCGTGGCCCAACGTGCGATCGACGACTGGTCGAAGCGCGGCGAAGTGGCCCTCGTCGTAGGCGCCACTTACCCCGCCGAGTTGGCCCGCGTGCGCTCGATCGTCGGTGATCTGCCGCTCTTGGTGCCGGGCATCGGGGCGCAGGGCGGCGACGTGGCCGCCACCGTGTCGGCCGGACGCGACTCGTCGGGCCACGGAATGATGATCAATTCCTCACGCGCGATCCTCTACGCATCGGGTGCCGCCGACTGGGTGGAAGCGACCGCACTGGCCGCGCGCCGCACCCGGGACGAGATCCGCGCCGTCTAGGCGTGCAGTACGTGGACGCTCGTGATACCGGGCGAGGTGCGCAGACGATGGAGCACTTCGTCGGCCACCGGTCCGGACGGCGCGATGACCATGAGCGCCGATCCGGGCTCGGGACTCCGACCCACGTCCATGTCGTTGATGTTCACGCCGGCGTCGCCGAGAACCGTACCGACGAGTCCGATCACGCCGGGGCGGTCGTCGTTGCGCACCACGAGCATGTTCTCGGCCGGCGGAACGTCGGTGGTGTGATCCTCGATCATCACCAGACGCGGATCGCCGCGACGACCGGTGAGCGTGCCGGCGATGCTGTGCCCGCCGCCGCGCAACGTCACGAGGTTCACGTAGTCGTGCGAATCGCGTGACGACAGTTCGCGCACCTCGACGCCGGCCGACTTGGCCAGCTGCGGAGCGTTGACGTACGACACGGGTTCGTCGCTGATGGCTCCGAAGAATCCCTTGAGGACGCTGAGGGTGAGGATGCGGCTGTCGTATTGCGCGATCTCGCCTTCGAGGCAGATCTCGAGTTGCGGCGGAGCCGACTCGCACAACGTGGCGAACAAGCGCCCGAGACGTTCGGCCAAGGGAAGGAACGGACGCAGGGTTTCGTTGGCCTCGGCCGCCGACACGTTGACCGCGAAGGGCACGAAATCGCCGGCCAGGGCCAGCTGGACCATGTCGGCGATGGTGTCGCCGGCTTTGTCCTGCGCCTCGCGCGTGCTCGCGCCGAGGTGCGGTGTGACCACTACTTGGTCGAGTGCGAAGAGCGGGCTGTCGGTGCACGGCTCGACGTCGAACACGTCGAGAGCGGCTCCGGCGATCTGACCGGAGCGCACCGCTTCGGCGAGGGCTTCCTCGTCGACGATGCCGCCGCGGGCCACGTTGATCACACGAAGATCGGGCTTGGCCTTGGCGAGGATGTCGCGTCCGATGATGCCCTTGGTCTCCTTGGTCTTGGGCAGGTGCACCGTCACGAAATCGCTCTGCGCGATGAGGTCGTCGAGTTGGACCATGTCGACACCCATCTGACGGGCGCGATCGGAGGTGATGTAGGGGTCGTAGGCGATGAGGCGCATGCCGAAGCCGGCCGCGCGCTGCGCCACGAGTTTGCCGATGCGGCCGAGACCCACGATGCCGAGCGTCTTGTCGGCGAGCTCGACGCCCTCCCAACGGCTGCGCTCCCAACGACCAGCCTTCAGGGCGGCATGGGCCTGCGGAACGTTGCGCGCCGACGCGAGCAGCAACGCCATGGTGTGCTCGGCGGCCGACACGATGTTGCTCTGCGGCGCGTTCACCACCATCACGCCGCGGCGGGTGGCCGCTTCGACGTCGACGTTGTCGAGTCCGATGCCCGCTCGACCCACCACCACCAGATCGGTGGCTCCGGCCAGCACCTCGGCTGTCACCTGGGTGGCCGAGCGGATGATGAGGGCGTGCACCCCGACCATGGCGTCGAGCAGAGTGGCCGGAGTGAGATCGAGTCGCACGATCACGTCGTGGCCGGCCGCCCGTAAACGATCGAGGCCTCCTTCGGCAATCTCTTCGGAAACCAGGATGCGAGCCATAGACGAGTTCCTATCGTGGTCGGTGAGCCCCCGGGCCACCCAACCCAATTGACATTTCGTTCAAAGAAACCCATGACCTCCGACACCCCGACCGCCGAGACGCCGAAAACGAACGTCGACATCCGCCTCTTGCACGACCTCGACGAGATGCACGCGCTGCTCGCCGTGGCCGATGCCGTGTGGGGCATCGCGCCGGGTGGGCTCGTCGGACCCGACTTCCTGGTGGCGCTCACGCACGCCGGCGGTTACGTGTCGGGCGCTTTCGAGGGCGACCGCATGATCGGCGCGTCGTTCGGAGTGCTTGCTCGACACCGCGGCGACTGGTGCCTGCACTCGCACATCACCGGTGTCGTTCCCGATCGACAGAACACCCGACTCGGCCGCCGCCTCAAGCAGCACCAGTACGAGTGGGCTCGGCAACACGGGCTGACCGCCATCACGTGGACCTTCGATCCCCTCGTTCGACGCAACGCCTGGTTCAACCTGCACGTGCTCGGCGCCGTCGGCACCGAGTACCACGAGAACTTCTACGGACCGCTGCGCGACGACATCAACGGCGACGACGACTCCGATCGGCTGCTCGCCCGCTGGGACATCGAATCCTCGCGTTCCCGAGAAGCTCTCACTGCTCCACTGCCCGTGGTCGAACCCGAGCCGGGCGACCACCTCGTTCCCACACCCGCCGACATCGTCGCGACGCGTCGCACCGACGACGCGGCCGCTCGTCGCTGGCGTCGTTCGCTGCGAACCGACCTACAGTCGTTGCTCGACGACCACGACGTGGTCGGCCTCACGGCCGATGGCGCCTACGTCGTCCGGAACCGAACCGACAACTCATGAGCCGACTCGCCGAACTCTCCCCCATCGTCCTGCGCGGATTCGAGTTCCGCCGCATCGCGCTGCCGCTGGTGTCTCCGTTCCGCACATCGTTCGGAACCGAGACGGATCGCGACATCCTTCTGGTGCGCGCTCTGACCGACGGCCCCGACGGATGGGGCGAGTGCGTGGCCGGCAACGACCCGCTCTATTCGAGCGAGTACGTCGACGCCGCCCAACACGTGAGCGTTCATCACCTCGTCTCGCGCATTCCGATCGGCGCGCCGATCCACGCGGTCGACGTCGCCCGCGTCCTCGAGCCGGTGAAGGATCACCGCATGGCCAAGGGCGCCGTCGAGGCCGCCGTCCTCGACGCGCAACTCCGGGCCAACGACGTGTCGTTCGCGGCGGCACTGGGTGCCGTCCGCGATCGGGTTCCTTCCGGAGTATCGGTCGGAATCATGGACACCATCGACGACCTCGTGCGCGTCGTGGGTGGATACCTCGACGACGGATACGTCCGCATCAAGTTGAAGATCGAACCGGGCTGGGACATCGAACCGGTCGGGGTGATTCGTCGCACCTTCGGTGATTCGATCCCGCTCCAGGTGGACGCCAACACCGCGTACACCCGCGACGACGGCCCACACCTGGCTCGCCTCGACCAGTTCGACCTCCTGCTCATCGAGCAACCCCTTCCCGAGGACGACGTCACCGGTCACGCGATCATCGCGAAGCAGGTCGCGACCGCCATCTGCCTCGACGAATCGATCGTGTCGTCACGCGCCGCCGTCGACGCCATCGAACGCGGAGCCTGTCGCATCATCAACATCAAGGCCGGACGGGTCGGCGGCTATCTCGAGGCGGTGGCCGTCCACGACGTGTGCCGCGAGCGCGGCGTCCCGGTCTGGTGCGGGGGAATGCTCGAAACCGGAATCGGTCGAGCCATGAACCTGGCCCTGGCCGCGCTCCCCAACTTCACGATCACCGGCGACGTGTCGGCATCCGAGCGGTTCTGGCGCCGGGACATCGTCACCGATCCGGTGCGCCTCGCCAACGGCCACGTGACGGTGCCCGCCGGCTCGGGGTCGGGAGTGATCATCGATCACGATTTCCTCGACTCGGTCACGACCTCGCGTGTCGTCGTTCCCCAGGGATAGGGTCGCGCCATGACTCACGAATTCTTGTCCGACGACTGGATGAACGCAGCCCGTGCCATCCGCGCGAAGTACGAGGGCCAGACGCCCAAGATCGCCGCGTCCATTCGCATCAACCAGGTGATCACCGAGGTTCCGTTCGGAACCGGCGAGGTCAAGAGCTTCATCGACACGTCTTCGGGCGACATGCAGATGGACCTGGGCGAGCTCGAGAATCCCGATGCCGTGGTCACCACCGACTGGGCCACCGCTCGCGCGATGTTCGCAATCGGAGACCAAGCCGCGGCGATGCAGGCGTTCATGAGCGGCAAGATCAAGGTCACCGGCGACATGATGAAGCTCATGTCGATGCAGACCGCGGTTCCTCAGAGCGACATCACCGTCAAGATCGCCGACGAGATCAAGGGCATCACCAAGTAGACGCCGTCGTCGGCTCAGGCCGCGCGCGGCGTGGGCCGGACGAACGCGGCCAGGACCACGGCCACACCCGCGACTGCCGCGGCCACGGCGAACGTGACGTGGTACGAGGTCTCGAGCCCGACACCCACCGTGGCGACCTGAATGGTCGTCATCACCACCGAGCCGAACACCGAACCCATCTGGTTCACGAGTTGCTGCATGGCCCCGGCGACTCCGAGGTCGCGTTCGTCGACCGAGTTGGCCACCAATGACGTGAGCGCCGGTCCGGCGATGCCGAAGCCGGCTCCCGACAGCGCCAGTGCGGCGACCATGAGGATCACACCGCTCGACTCGTCGACGAGCATGAAAGCGAGCATCGACGCGAGGATGCACGACCAGCCGAACACGGCGGCCAGACGCTCACCGATGCGAATCGTGGCCAGACTCGCCAACGGTGCGAGGAGTGCGAACGTGAGAGGTCGCGCGATGATCACGAGCGAGATTCGTCCGCTGTCGTAGCCGAGGATCTCACTCATGACGAGTGGCGAGAGCAGCAGTCCACCCATGTAGGCGAAGTTGGCGAACGCCTGCGAGGCGACCGGCACGACGAAGTTGCGCGTGCGCATCCAGCGAAGGGGCATCAGCGGATCGGACACCCGCCGCTCGATCCGCACGAACAGGATCAGCACCGCGATGCTGCCGGCCAGCAGCAACACCACGGCCGGGCTGGCCCAACCCCATTTCGGACCTTGATTCACACCGGTCAGCATCATGAGAGCGCCGAGTCCGAGGGTGAGCGAACCCCAGATGTCGAAGCGCACGTCCCGGATGCGCTCGGTGTCGGGAAGCAGGCGCCATGCGAGCAGCACACCGACGACGCAGAGCGGCGCCTGCACGGCGAAGATGGCCCGCCAGCCGACGGCATCGACCAGCGGAACGCCCGCGACCACGCCGATCACCGGCGCGCCCGCGTTGACGAAACTCCAATAGCCAAGTGGTCGGACCCGTTGCTCGGGTGGGAACAGACGATTGATGTACGCCATCGTCGCCGGACCGGTGGCCGCACCAGCGGTGGCCGACAGGATGCGGAACGCCACCATCGACGCGGCGTTCCAGGCGATCGCCGTGAGCGCCGCGAACAACCCGGCTCCCAACAACCCGAACACGAAGACACGCTTGTGGCCCCACAAATCACCCGCTTTTCCGTACGCCGGACCCACAACGCCGAACGCGAGCATCGGCCCGGTGACGGCCCACGAGATCACCGACACGGTCGAATCGAATTCGCGGGCGATGGTCTGGAGTTCGACCACGAGGATCGTGAACGTGACGGCGATCGTGAAGAGTCCCGACAGAACGACGATCAGCAGGGCCCAATTGCGCTCGATCGGAACCCGGTCGGCCAAACGGCGACGAACGAGACTCGGCCACGGGACGACACCGACCTCGTCGACTCCGGCGGAGTCGACGTTGACGGTGCGCGGCGAGGATTCGCGGGGCTCGGCGCCCACGGATCAGGACTTGGGCGCGAGCTTGGCCATTGCCGTGGTGAGATCGGCGACCGACCAACGATCGTTCTGCTTGATCTCCTCGGCCATGGTCCACGACTGCACGCGGGTGACCTGACCACCCTGCACGTAGAACGTCTCGCCGTTGAATTCGCAGGCGGCCGACGACAAGTACGCGACGAGCGGACTCACGTTGGCCGGATCCCACATGTCGAACGCGCCTTCCTTGGGCGCCATCACGTCCTCGAGGCCGGGTGTGGCCAGAGTCAGACGGGTCCGGGCGGCCGGAGCGATCGAGTTGCTCTTCACGTTGTAGCGCGCCAACTCCTTGGCACAGATCTGACCGAACGTGGCGATCCCCGACTTGGCCGCGCCGTAGTTGGTCTGACCCGGATTGGAGAACAGACCTGAGGTGCTGGAGGTGTGCACGATGTTTCGCGGCTTGGTGATGCCGTTCTTCGACTGCTCGCGCCAGTAGGCGGCGGCGTGGCGCGTGGGCGCGAAGTGGCCCTTCAGGTGCACCGCGATCACGGCGTCCCACTCGGCTTCGGTCATGTTGACGAGGACACGATCACGAAGGATGCCGGCGTTGTTGACGAGGATGTCGAGGTCGCCGAACGTCTCGATGGCCTGATCGATCATGCGCTTGGCGCCGTCCCAGTCGGCGACGTTGTCGGTATTCACGATGGCCTCACCGCCCATCGCCTCGATGTCGGCCACGGTCTGCTGGGCCGGTGTCATGTCGGACCCGGTGCCGTCGTTGGCGCCACCCAGGTCGTTCACCACGACCTTGGCACCTTCGGCGGCGAACAGCAATGCATGCTCGCGACCGAGGCCGCGCCCGGCTCCGGTGATGATCGCCACTCGTCCGTCCAATGCACCCATGACCTACTCCTCGTCGAACCGTCGCGGCTTCGCGCCAGCGAACGACCGTGCGTCACGCTCGGCCGGAGTTCACCTTAGGCAGGGCGGCCCGACGACGCGAAGCCGCGCCGATCAACGACCGAAGTAGGCCAGGTCGACCGCGGCACCGCGGGGCAGCAACTGACCGGGAGTCACGATCTGGCCGTTGTACGCGAGGGCCACCAGGACGCCGTTGGTGTTGCCGGTCACATTGCCGACCACGAGTCCGGCGTCGACGAGGGCTTGCTTCACCTGCTCGAAATTGAGGCGGCGAACCACGGGGATGGCGACGACATCGGGACCCTTCGACACGACGACCGAGATCTCACTGTCGCGTTCGACTTGTTCGCCGGCCGCCGGAACCTGCGACCCGATCTCGCCGGCCGGAACGTCGATGAAGAACTGGTCGTCGAGCCGCTTGATGACGAGCCGCGCCTCGGCGAGTTTCGCCGTCGCGGATTCGAGCGTCTGACCCTTGAGGTCGGGAACGATGCGCGGAGCCGGACCCTGCGACACGTACACGTCGATCGTGGTTCCCTTGATCACGTCGTCACCCGCGGCGAGGTTGGGCTGCTCGGCGACCACCCAGCGCACGACGAGACCCTTGACGACGTCTTCGCTCGGCTCTTCGAGCACGTTGGCCTGCAGGCCGACATTGCCGAGAGCGGTCACCGCGCTGACCGAATCGAGGTTCGCGAGGTCGGGCAACGGAACAGGGGGCGGACCACTCGACACGACGAGCGTGAGAACCCCACTCGACTTCAACGAATCGCCAGCCGGCGGTTCGGTTCGGATGACCCGTCCCGTCTCGACGTCCTCGCTGAACTCCTCCACTCGCTCGATGTCCCAGCCGTATTCGGTGATGGAGTTGGTGGCCTGTCCTTCGGTGAGGTTGGCGAGGATCGGAATCTCCCGGCCGCTGTCGGTGATGAAGCGGTACGCGAAGAAACCACCGACCACCAACACCAGAGCAGCGGTCGCGGCCAGGATCCACCGGGCGACCCGCGGCTGGTCGTCGGTGTCGTCTGTTTCGTCCGTTTCGACTGGCCCAAGAACCTCGGTGTCGGACTTGATCACCAGGTCGCCCACTGCCGTCGGGATGTCACGCGACACGGTCGACGACGACGCAGCCGTCTCGGACGTTGCCATCGACGCGAACTCGCTCGGGCGGGCGACGTCGACGGTCGGATCGATCTCCAACGACGGAACGAGAATCTCACCGGTCGCATCCGACACGACCACGGGCAACGAGTCGGGGCGAGCCATCGACTGCGCCGACTGGACGAGAGCACGACCCATTTCGGCCGCACTCGATCGATCTTCGGGTCGAGCGCGGCCGGCCTTTTCGAGCACCGAGGCCAACGCACCGAGATCGGCCGACACGGGGAACAGGCGATCGATCCGAGACGACAGAGTGGCCACGACCGAATCGGTCACGAACGGAACCGAGCCGGTGACGGCCTCGACGAGGACGAGCGCGAGCGCGTACACATCGGTCTTCTCGTCGAAGGGTTGACCTTCGGCCTGTTCGGGTGAGGCGTAACGCGCACGCTCGGGAGACACCGCCGACGGAACCGACCAGGCGACCTCGGCCGACGGAGCGGCGATTCCGAGGTCGGACACGACGACGCGCTGATTCTCGGAGAACATGATCGCGGACGGCCGAAGATCGAGGTGCACGATGCCGCGGCGATGCGCGCGGTCGAGGGCGCGGCACACGTCGACACCCACCACGACGGCCTGCGACGGGGAGAGCAGACGCCCGCGATCGAGCATGTCCTGCAACGTTCCGCCGAGCGGCCGTTCGCTCGCCACATAGACCATGCGATGACCGGCGACATCGACTCGATCGGCCGACAACACCCCGGCCACGGTGGGGTGGTTGATGCCAGCGACCAGTCGCGCCTGCTCGAGCACCGCGTCACCGATCGACATCGACGTTTCGGGCGTGAAGAGCCGAACATGGACCGAACGGCGATCACGGGTGTCGACGGCGACGTAGGTGCTCGACTGCGTGGACGGCGACACCAAACGCTCGAGGCGGAAGCGGCCGTCGATGGTCGTGCCGACGAGTTCGAGCGGATCGACGGCTCCGGACATGGGAGGAAAAACTAGCCGTCACGGCCACACGTGTGACCGGCGGCGACCGAGTTCACGGAGATCCATTGTGGAAAACCTGTCCACGACCGCGAAACTGACCTGGTGGCGAGCGAAGAATCCACCGCCGAGAACACGGTCGACAGCAGCACGGTCGACAGCAGCACGGTCGACAGCAGCACGGTCGACAGCAGCACGGTCGACAGCAGCACGGTCGACAGCAGCACGGTCGACAGCAGCACGGTGCGTCGCCGTCGTCGACCCAACCGCGAACTCCTGCTCATCAGCGTCGCTGCTGGTGCCGGTCTCTTCCTGGTGATCGCCGGTTTTCTCTCGGCCACCACCGGTCGTGATCTTCTCGACTATCCCGAGGCGATCGTCGACATCTCGCCCGCACCGAACGATCGACAGGTTCTCTCGCAGACCGAGATCTCGGTCGACCTCCAGGACGGCTACGAAGCGGTGCTCGTGCTCGACGGGATCGAGATTCCGACCTCGCGTCTCGAAGACATCGCCGGCGGCTTGCCCGAACCCGGGCAGCAGATCGAGCTGCCGCCCACGGCGATCTACGACCAGGGCAATTCGCTCATCCGCTTCGAGCCGCGCGACGGAGCCGTCATCGAGTCGTACTCGGTCGGTCGTCACCAGGTGACCGTGATCTTCTGGAAGATCGAGGATGGCCGCAACACCGCGCGGTCGTACTCGTGGTCGTTCGAAGTTCTCTGAGCCGCCGCTACTTCGGGAGTTCACCCGTCTCGAGCAGGTGGACGAAACCGGCTTCGTCGAGCATCGGGACACCGAGCTCCTGCGCCTTGGTCACCTTGCTCGCACCGGGCTCGCGGCCGACCACGACCGCGAACGTCTTGGCCGACACCGAACCCGGACTCTTGCCTCCGCGATCCTTGATCGCCCGTTCGGCTCCATCGCGATCGAAGTCATCGAGAGTTCCGGTGACCACGACCGCCTTGCCGACGAGCACTTGCGGTGAGCGCGACACCTCGACGTTTCCGAAGTCGACCCCGGCCCGGCGCAACTTCTCGATGAACTCCTTGTTGTCGGCCCGTTCGAACCACGACGTGATGGACGCGGCGATCACGTCACCCACGCCGTCGACCGTCGCCAGGTCGTCCTGCGACGCGTTCATCACACCATCGAGCGATCCGAACGCGCGCGCCAGCGCTTCCGATGCCGATGGCCCGAGGTGTTTCGCACCGAGCGCCGTCAGGAGTTTGGGCAGGGGTCGGCTCTTCGAACCCTCGATGGACGCCAGCAGTTTCTCGGCACTCAGACGACCGAAGCCCTCGAGCATCAGCAACTGCTCCATGTCGAGGAAGTAGATGTCACCGGGATCGGACACCAGTCCGGCGTCGGACAACTGGAACACGGTGCGCTCGCCGAGGCCCTCGATGTCCATGGCACCGCGCGACGCGAAGTAGATGATGCGCTGGTCGCGCTGATGCGGACAGCCCGGTTCGACACAACGCGTGTCGGATTCGCCCTCGCTGCGGCTCAGTGTGCTCTCGAGCGGACACGGGCACACGGTCGGGAACTTCCAGGGCTTGGAACCCTTCGGACGCAAGGACAACACCGGACCGACCACTTCGGGAATCACGTCGCCGGCCTTGCGAACGATCACGGTGTCGCCGGGGCGAACATCCTTCAGGCGAACTTGATCCTCGTTGTGGAGCGTGGCCATGCCCACGGTGGAACCGCCCACGAACACCGGTTGCAGGACCGCGAACGGCGTGGCGCGGCCCGTGCGCCCGATCGACACCTGGATGTCGTCGAGGATCGTGGTGCGCTCTTCGGGTGGAAACTTGAACGCGATGGCCCAGCGGGGTGCGCGGGCCGTGAAGCCGAGGGCTTCGCGTTGAGCGAGGTCGTCGAGTTTGACCACCGCACCGTCGATGTCGTAGCCGAGTTGGTGGCGCTTGTCCTGCCATTCACGGCAATACTCCTCGACATCGGCGAGTGAGTCGACGACCCGAACGTTCGGATTGACGGGGAAGCCGAGGGAGGAGAGGAAGTCGAGGGTTTCACGATGACTCGCGAACTCGGGGCCTCCGACGACTTCGCCGACTTGATACGACCAGAACGCGAGACCGCGCGACGCCGTGACGGTCGAATCCTTCTGACGCAGACTTCCGGCACCGGCGTTGCGTGGGTTCACCGGAACCGGCTCGGGCTTCTTGCCGGCATTCACGCGCTCGGCGTTCTCGAGTTCCTTGGCGGCTCGCAATCTCTCGAACGCCTCGATGGGCAGATAGACCTCGCCGCGGACCTCGAGGACCTCGGGCAGATCGAGTCGTGACGGCAACGACTTCGGCACGTTGGCGATGGTGGCCACGTTCGCCGTGACGTCCTCCCCCACGCGACCGTCGCCGCGGGTGGCCGCCTGCACGAGTCGACCCCGCTCGTACCGCAGGCTCACGGCCAAGCCATCGATCTTCAACTCGACGCAGTACCGAACGGAGGCGTCGTCGCCCAGACCCTTCAGCACGCGGTCGCCCCACGCGCGCAACTCGTCGACGTCCATCGCGTTGTCGAGACTCGTCATGGGAATGCGGTGCTCGACCGGAGCGAAGGCTTCGCTGATGTCGCCACCCACGAGCAGTGTGGGCGAATCGGCGGTCACGAGTTCGGGGTGCAAGGCCTCGAGTTCTTCGAGTTCGCGGACCATCCGGTCGTACTCGGCGTCGGCGATCTCGGGCTGGGCGAGGGTGTGGTAGAGCCGACGATGGTGATTGATGGTGTCGCGCAGAGCGATCATTCGATCGCGAACCGACGAATCGGCGCTGCGCTTCTTCGCGGCCATACCCGGATTGTACGACCGGGTCGTGGTGCGACCTAGGCGCCGACCGAGAACCGAGCGCTCACCGCTTGTGCGCGCACCCGCTCGCCCACTTCGGCGACGTGGCGCATGATGATGGCCGCGCTGTCATGGCTGTGCAGAGCCAGACCGCACACCGGCGTCACGAGCGCTTGGCGTCGCAACTTGAGCGGATCGCATCCGGCTTCGGTGAGCGTGCACCACACCGACGTCAACTTCTTCCACCAGCGCTCCGACGTCGTTCCGATCGGGCCGTCGGTGGGAACCACTCCCCACGCGACCCAACCGCCCGAATTGACGAACCGCGAGAGTTCGACGGCCGACTCGCCGATTCGATCGGAAACGGGCACGCTGAGGATTTGCGGGCCGGCCGCGAGAAGGGGCGACAAGGAGATGTCGGCGCAACTGTGCAGCCCGACCAATGCATCGCGTTCGACCACGGCCAACGCACCCGACATCAGGTCGATCGCGGTGTCGGGAGCGATGGGAAACGACTCGTCGTACAGATCGCCGAGATCGGGTTCGTCGAGGACGACCACCTGCGGGCAACCGGGAAGGGCCGAACCGATCACGTCGGCCACGACCCGCACATGGTGACGAACCGTCCGCACGGCCACGTCGAAGGCCAGATGCGCTGGGACTCCGAGGCGCATCAACGCCTGCCCCACCGTCACCGGACCAGTGAACTGCCATTTGATCGGACCCGAATGATCGGACATGAGCGCGACGAACGAGCGCAATCCGCCGAAGGAATCGCTGTTGGTGTCGGTTCGCACGGCCGCCAACGGATCGACCAGCGAGGTGTCGACGAGGAGCGACCCGTACTGCCCGAGGCTGATGCCGCGAATGCCGACGACGGCTTGGGCGATCATGCCCTCGGCCGGCGAGCGACGCGGGACGGTGGGAACGCACGGAAGATCGGGACACGAGGCCAGGGAGAACTCGACCGCCTCGCGGGCGTCGCGATGCGGCAGGCTGCCGATCATCGTGGCCACGCCACCAGTGAGCACGTCCATCGTGCAGGATCCAGACACTTCGTTTTCCCCTCTCCTTCTTTCGTATCAAAGCGGACGAAGTCGTCACGAATCGGATCACACGGTTTGGCCACCGGGACCCCGACGGGCCACCCTTGACGACGTGGACGGTCGCAACGACTCGATCACGAGCGAACGATCTTCGATCCTCGTCGCGACCCGGGTGCTGGTGCTCGCTCTCGGCTCGTGCGCTCCGTTGGTGTCGAATCGGCTCGAGACGCTCGACGCGGCCGAACGTCTGACCGTGCAGTCGACGATCTGGGCCACCTGGGCCGTCGTCCTCCTGTGCGTCCTCGTGCCATCCACCGTGTCGCTCACGGCCCTGCGCCTCGTCTCGCCGTTCCACCTCACGCTGTGCGTCGTGCTCGCCGTGTCGAATCCGGACACCGGCTCCCTGGTCGCGGCGGTGCTCAGTGCGATCGTCGTGGTTCTCTCCCTCTCGGCCGAATTGGGTCACGTGTTCGTCCAGACATCGGCGTACGGCGACGAGCGACGGATCCTCCTTCGCTGTCCACGCGCCCATCTCGCCGTCATCGTCACGATGTGGTCCCTCTGGGTCGCGAGCGGCATCGTGGGAGTGTCGGCGCTCGTCAATCGCAGTTGGGTGTTCGGAGGAATTCTCACCGCTCTGGCCGCCCTCGGATTGCCGGCTCTGCCGCGCCGATTCCATCGCTACTCGCGCCGATGGCTGGTTTCGGTTCCCGCCGGCATCGTCGTGCACGATCACGTCGTGCTGGCCGAGACGGCGATGTTCGCACGGAACTCCATTGACGCAGCCGCTCTCGTGGCCGAATCCGGGGAGTCGGCCGACCTCTCGGGCGGCACGGGTCGGCCATGGCTGGAAATCACTCTGAACGACTTCGACACCGTGGTCCGCGCGGCGACTCCGTCGACGCCGGGCGGCTCGGCCATTCACGTGAAGTCGTTCCGCATCCGTCCGACGCGGTTGACGGCGGCTATCGACGTTCTGTCGTCGTGAGCGTCGCGGTGGTGGCTCCGCCGATCACCCAGTCGCCTTCGCGGTCGTAGAACACGAGCGACTGCCCCGGCGACACGCGACGTTGCGGTTCGTCCCACGCGACGACGACCGATCCACTATCGACTCCGCCCGCTCGAATCGACGCGGCCCGCGGCTCGCCATGCGCGCTGCACTGCACCCACACCCGACCTTCGAAGGGCCCGCTGCTCCAGGTGGGCGACGAGCCCACTTCCTGATCGGCGAGAAGGCGCGATTCGGGACCGACGACGACCCGCCGTCGCGGCACGTCGACGTCGACCACGAACCGCTTGGATCCGCCACCACCGGCGACACCGCGCCGCTGACCGAGTGTCACGAGTTCGACCGCGTCGACGCTTCCGATCCTTTCGCCGGCTTCGTCGACCACATCGGCCGGATGCAATTCGATGCGGCGCCGCAGGAACGACGAGCGCCCCGTGGCGCCCTCGGGCGATTTGGTCGAGGTGATGAAGCACACGTCCTGGCTGTCGGGTTTCGCCGCGGTCCGCAGACCGAGTCGAGCCGCGTGCGTGCGCACCTCGGCCTTGGTGAGCGTTCCGACCGGCAGCAGCGTGCGCGACAGCGCGTCCTGATCGAGCATGTGGATCACGTAGCTCTGATCCTTGGCAGCATCGGCACCGCGCAGCAGACGCCATACTCCGTCGACTTTCTCGATGCGAGCGTGATGGCCGGTGGCCACGGCGTCGAAGCCGAGGACCTCGGCGCGTTCGAGAAGCCGATCGAACTTGAGGTGGCGGTTGCACTCGATGCACGGATTGGGCGTGACTCCGCGCGCGTGATCGGCCACGTACGGATCGACGACATGGCGGTGGAAGTCCTCGGTGAAATTGAAGACCAGGTGATCGATCCCGAGTTGCTGGGCCACGCGTCGCGCGTCGTCGACATCGCTCACGCTGCAGCAGCCGGTGTCGCTCTCGCCACCCCACAGTCGCATCGTCACGCCCACGACGTGATGGCCTTGCTCGAGCAGGAGTGCGGCGGCGACCGACGAATCGACTCCTCCGGACATGGCGACAAGAACTTTCACGGCATCTCTCCGCTGCTCAGGCTACGGCTGTCGAGCCGTCGGAGCAGTCAGCGATTCCGGGAAGCCGAGCGGATGCGCGAGATCGCGGCGGTGACCACGGAGGCCGCCTCGTCGACGTCCGACTCGGTGGTCGTGTGTCCGAGCGACATGCGCAGGGCACCCGTCGCCAATCCGCGCTCGACCCCCATCGCGGCCAATACGTGAGACGGTTCCATGGCCCCACTCGCGCAGGCCGACGCCGCGGACGCGCACACTCCCCCTTCGTCGAGGAGATAGAGCAACGCCTCGCTCTCCACGTCGGCGATGCACACGTGCGCCACACCAGGCACCGCGTGCTCGGCCGGAACGGTTCGATGAACTCCGCCCGAAGCGGTGAGGCGCGAGATGAGGTTCTCGCGCAACACCTCGATGCGCGCGCATTCGTTCGCGCGCTCGCGGTCGGTCGACTCGAGTGCTCGCGCCAGAGCGACGATGCCGGCCACGTTGTGCGTACCGCTGCGACGGTCGCGCTCCTGGCCGCCGCCGAGGATCAACGGCGCGACATCGGCGCCACCGCGCACCGCGAGGACTCCCACTCCCTTGGGGCCGCCGAACTTGTGCGCCGACAACGCCATGGCGTCGACGAGCGGCCAGATGTCGCGCAGGTCGAGCCAGCAGGCGGCCTGCACGGCATCGGTGTGGAGCAGCGCACCGGGTGCGAGCGAGCGCACGATGCGCGAAACGGCACGCATGTCGGTGATCGTTCCGGTCTCGTTGTTGACCGCCATCACCGACACCACCGACACGTTCGGCTCGTCGCGTAGAACGCGTTCGAGATCGGCGAGGTCGATGGCGCCGCTCGCGTCGACTCCGACGACGCGCCCCTTCTCGTGTTCGATGCAGTGCAGAACCGCGTGGTGCTCGGCCGCCGAGCACACCGGCACGCCACCGCGTCGTTCGATCGCGCCGCGGATCGCCGTGTTGTCGCCCTCGGTTCCGCCGCCGTTGAACACGACTTCCCCGGGCTGGCAGCCGATCACGGAGGCGACCACGTCGCGGGCCTCGTCGATCGCACGACGGGCCTCGCGCGCGAAGCGGTGCGAGCCGGACGGATTTGCGTACGACTCGGTGAGGAACGGGAGCATGGCTTCGACCGCCTCCGGGCGCATGGGCGTGGTGGCCGCATGATCGAGGTAGACGAGGCGCTTGCTCACGCCGTCACGGTAGTGGCGAAACGCGAAACGCGTGGTGGACTGAGAAGATGCAGGGGTACGGCGAATCCTCCTACGGAGACGGGTTCGCCGACGTCTACGACGACTGGTACCACGACGTCAGCGACGTCGACTCCACCGTCGCGCTGCTCGCCTCGCTCGGGCCTTCTGGACGACCGGGAGACGGACGCTTCCTCGAACTGGGAATCGGCACCGGACGCATCGCGTTGCCGCTGGCCGAGACCGGGGCACGGGTGACCGGCATCGACGCGAGTCGCGCCATGATCGAACGACTGCGCGCCAAGGATCCGAGCGGGAAGGTCTCGGTGATCGTGGGCGACATGCTGCGTGGCCTGCCCGATGCGTCGTTCGACGTGGTGTTCGTCGCGTACAACACGCTCTTCGCGCTGCGTTCGTACGAGCGTCAACACGAGTTGTTCGCGGAAGTTTCCAAGCGCCTCGCTCCCGGCGGCTCGTTCGTGATCGAGGCGTTCGTCCCCGACGTCGGAAGACCGGCGGGTGGAAACGTCGGTGTGCGAACGATGGCCGCCGACCGGGTGGTTCTCATGGCCGATGTTCACGATCCCGATACGCAGACGGTCGATGGACAATTCATCGAGTTCACCGATGGCGCCACGGTTCGATTGCGGCCGTTCAGCATTCGCTACTCCACCACGTCCGAACTCGACCGCATGGCCCACGAGGCCGGCCTCGGCCTGGCCGACCGCTGGGAGGACACCCGCCGGACACCATTTCGACACGATTCCGTCACTCATGTCTCGGTGTACCGGCGAGCGTCGGTGTCCCGAGCCACCTGATTCCGTATCCTGATCAGCACCGTGAGCCAACTCCGACTGAATCCCCTCACCGGTCGCTGGGTGACCATCAACGCCGAGCGGGCCATGCGTCCCACCGATTTCGCCACGCGGGTCCAGACCGTCGAGTCAGATCCGAGCCGCCCGTGCCCGTTCTGCCCGGGCAACGAGGATCCTTCGGCGCCGCCGATGCTCACCGTCGGCCAGGGCGACGACTGGAAGATGCGGGTCATCCCCAACTTGTATCCGGCTTTCGACGGCGAGGATTCGCTGGCCGTGCGCAACCTCGGACCGGTGCACGTGATGGCCGAAGCCAGCGGAACGCACGAGGTGTTCGTGTTCACGCGCGACCATCGCAGCGGCATCGACACCTTCGACGACGAATCGTGCGGGCAGATCATGTCGGTGCTCAAGCAGCGTCTCCTCGAGCACGCCTCCATGCGCAACATCCGCTACACCCAGGCCATCGTCAACCACGGTCGCGAGGCCGGTGCGTCGTTGTCGCATCCACATGGTCAACTCCTCGGTCTTCCGTTCGTGCCGGGCGAGATCCTCGACGAGGAACGCGCGTTCGTCCGGTTCGAAGGCGGCTGCATCCTCTGCGCCACGGTCGAGACCGAACTCGTCTCGGGTGAACGCGTCGTCCTCGCCACCGAAGACGCGGTCGTGGTCTGCCCGTTCTGGAGCGGCGGCCCCTACGAAATCCTCGTGATCCCCCGTCACCACCACCAGCACCTCCCCGACGCCTCCGACGAATCGCTGGCCGGAGTCGGTCGCGCGATCCGCGATGCGCTGGCACACCTCAACGCGGTATTCCCCGACGTCTCGTTCAACCTCGTGTTCCACACCGCGCCGCATCAGCACGACGGCCCGTTCCACTGGCACGCGCACCTGTGGCCCAAGCTCACCACGGTGGCCGGCTTCGAACGCGGCACCGGAGTGATGATCAACATCGTTCCGCCCGAGCAGGCGGCCGACGAGTTGCGCCGCGTGGGCGCGAACGCCTGACGTGGCCCGCATCACCGTCTCCATCGACCTGAACGTGTCGCCGGCGCGGGTCTGGGACGTCGTCGAGCCGATCGAACGGCACGTCGACTGGATGGCCGACGCGGTGGCCATCCGCTTCGAGACCGACCAGACGCGCGGTGTCGGCACCAAGTTCCTGTGCGACACCAAGGTCGGCCCCATACGGCTCACTGATCACATGGAGATCACCGAGTGGATTCCCGGCGAGGCGATGGGAGTGAAGCACACCGGCCTCGTCACCGGATCGGGCATCTTCACGTTGGCCCCGCTCGATGGCGGCCAACGCACGCGTTTCACCTGGAGCGAGGAGCTTCGCTTCCCGTGGTGGCTCGGTGGCCGTCTCGGCGAAGCGGTCGGCGGCGGCCTCGTCATGAAGGCCATCTGGAAGCGCAATCTCAAGCGCCTCCAATCACTCGTTGGTTGACGGATTCGTCAGGAGATCTGTCGAACCACCGCGGTCACCGCGGCTCCGACCACGATGACGACGATGAGCGGGAGTCGCCGCCAGGCCGCGATCACCGCGGCGGCGATACCCAACGCACGAGCGTCGAGCGCGAGATCCTGGCCGGTCGAGAACGTGTCCTTCATGACCAGCGCGGTGATGACCGCGGCCGGGATGAGCGCGAGGCAGCGATCGAAGACCGGCGGCAATGTACGGCCACCCAGAATCACGAGACCGGTGACCTTGAACGCGTACGCACCGGCGGCGAGAACGAACACAAGCGTCCACGTCATGATGCAACCTGGCTCGGTCGACGCACTCCGACCAGAACGGCCAGCGCCGACAGCAGGATCGGCACCCCGACCGGCGTGATCGGTACGGCGACGAGGCACACGACGCCGCCGATCGTCGCGGCCAGACGGGCCCGGGCGTCGGTGAGCAGTGGCCACAACATGGCCACGAAACCGGCCGGGAAGGCGACGTCGAGGCCGTAGGTGGTGGGATCGATCGCGTTCCCGGCGACCGCGCCAATCAACGTGCCGAGATTCCAGAAGAAATAGAGAGCGGCGCCGGTGAACCAGAACGCCACACGCTGAGCGCGTGGATCGGGTTGGGCCACCGACATGGCCGTCGTCTCGTCGATCGTCAATTGAGCCGCCAGCATTCGCAGAGCGAGCGAACCTTCGATGCGCCGCGACATCGCGAGCCCGTACACGCCATTGCGCGCGGCCAGCAGAAGCGCTCCTCCGAGAGCCGAACCGAACGAGCCGCCCGAGCCGATCACCGAGACCGCCGAGAATTGCGAAGCACCGGTGAAGACGAGAAGCGAAATCGCGCAGGTCTGGGCGACCGATGCCCCAGCGGACACCGAGGCGACTCCGAACGAAACCCCGAAGACGCCCACCGCCGCACTGAGCGTGAGGCAGGCCACCATCATCGGACGGAGCGACTCGTCGCGCCACCACACCGGCTGATCGACGCGCGACATGCCGGAGACTTTACGGGGCGACGCTTGCTACGGTCGGGGTCCGTGCGCATCCTCATGCTCGCGTGGGACCTGCCGCCCCATCAACTCACGGGTGTGTCGGCGCACGTCGAGGGTCTTTCCCGCGCACTCGCCCGCGCCAGTCACGAGGTGGTGGTTCTCGGCCGCGCCGATGGCGACGTCGACGACGCCGCGATCATGCCCGGGGTTCGCGTGCTGAGGGCATCGGTCGACTTGCCCTGGCTCCCCGACGACGACGTGGTGCTCAACACGGTGTCGGCCAATCACCACTTCGTGCGTCTGCTCGCCGAACTCGGCGATTGGCGGCCCGACGTGGTGCACGCCCACGACTGGAACGTCGCCTGGGCGGCCGACGCCCTGTCCACCGTCACGCGAGCCCCCCTCGTGGCCACGATCCACGCCACTGAACGCGGGCGCCACGGCGGCCATGTTCCGCAGGGAGCACCGGCGGCTATCAACTCGGTCGAATGGTGGCTCGCCTGGCAGGCGCGTGCGGTCGTGTGTTGTTCACGATTCATGATGCGCGAAGTTCTCGACGGCTTCGATCTCGACGCCGAGCGCGTGCACCTCATCCCTCACGGTGTCGACACCGACGCGTGGCGCCCCCTCCACCCCGAGTCGACGCGTGATCCACTGGTTCTCGCCTGGGGCCGAGTGCAATACGAGAAGGGCTTCCAGGTTCTCGCGCAGGCGATGGCCCGACTGCGCGGACGCGTTCCGGGCGTCTCGTGCGTCATCGCCGGACGCGGCTCGTACCTCGCCGAACTGCAGAGCCAGCTCGACCTGGAAGGCGTGGGCGACATCGTGCAGTTGCCGGGTTTCGTTCCCGATGACGAATTGCGATCGCTGTCGCATCGCGCCGGTTGCGTGGTGATTCCGTCGTTGTACGAGCCCTTCGGCATCGTGGCCCTCGAAGCAATGGCCGCCGACGCTCCGCTGGTGGCCGCCCGGACCGGTGGCCTCGCCGAGATTCTCGAAGGCACCGACGCCGGATTGCTCTTCGCCCCGGGCGACGCGGTGCGCTTGGCCGAGACGATCGAGGGGTTGCTGACCGATCGTCGATTGGCCGATCAACTGCGCGCGAACGCGCAACGGCTCCTGGCCGCGCACTACTCGTGGGATGCGATCGCCGACACCACGTCGACGCTCTACGAACGCGTGATCAGCGGCCGGTGAACTCGGCCTTGCCGGGGCCGTTCTCGAGGAAGCTCTTCACGCCGATCCGACTGTCTTCCGATCGGAACGACTCGACGAACAGGTCGCGCTCGAGCAACAGGCCGTCGACGAGCGTCGACGACAAACCCTCGTCGACGGCGCGCTTGACGAGCGACTGCGACACCAGTGCGCCGAGTGCGATCTCGGCGGCCAGGGCCCGAGCGCGCTCGGCCAACGACTCGTGCGCGACGACCTCGTCGGCCAAACCGATGCGCAAGGCCTCGTCGGCCTTCACCTGGCGGCCGGTGATCATCATCTCCTTGGCCCGACTCGGACCCACCACCCGCGGAAGTCGTTGCGTGCCGCCACCGCCGGGAATGATTCCGAGGAGGATTTCGGGCTGGCCGAACACCGCCTTCTCGCTCGCGATCCGGTAGTCGCAGGCGAGAGCGAGTTCGCAACCACCGCCGAGCGCGTAACCGCTCACGGCCGCGATCACGAAGCGCGGAATCGCGGCGACCGCGTCGAGTGTGCGGTGGAACGCCGGTCCGATCACCTCGGCTTCGTCGGGACCGCCGAACTCGGCGATGTTGGCCCCAGCCGCGAAGATTCGATCGCCGCCGGTGATCACCACGGCACCGGGCGGGTTCGCGGTGAGATCGGCCGCCACCTCGGCCAGACGCGAGAGCACGGCCACGCTCAGCGCATTGACCTTCGGATTGTTGAGCGTCACCACGGCGACACCATCGTCCGTTCGCTCGACCAGGACCAGATCAGTGCCGCTCATGATGTTCCTTTCGTCAGGCCCCGACCGACTTCAACATCTCGTCGGCCGCCGACCACGGATCGACCGTTCGCTCGACCACTCCGTCGGTGAGTCGATCCCAGCGGTCGCCAGTGCAGATCTCACGCGCCCGTTGCTCGAGTCGGCGCGCCACGATCTCGCGCAATTCCTCGCGCAGACGGAAGCGGCGGCGGCGTTCGAGTTCACCGTTGGCGGTGATGAACGCACGGTGCTCGTGCACTTTGTCCCACAGGGCCGGCACACCTTCGCCGGTCGAGCCGATGGTGGGCACGATCGGCGGGCGCCACGAACCATCGGGGATGTCGGACAGGTCGAGCATCTGCTCGAGATCGCGCCGCGTCTCGTCGACGCCTTTGCGGTCGGCCTTGTTGATCACGAACACGTCGGCGATCTCCATGAGCCCGGCCTTGTTGGCCTGCACCGAGTCGCCCCAGCCCGGATTGACGACGACGACCGTGGTGTCGGCCTTGCCGGCGATCTCGACCTCGACCTGACCCACGCCCACCGTCTCGACCAGGACCCACAAGCGACCCACCGCATCGAGCAGTCGGATGGCTTCGGGTGCCGCGAGCGACAGACCACCGAGATGGCCGCGCGTCGCCATCGAGCGGATGAAGACTCCTTGATCGGTCGCGTGATCCTGCATGCGAACGCGATCGCCCAGGATCGCGCCGCCGGTGAACGGCGAAGACGGGTCGATCGCGAGCACCGCGACCTCGATGTCCTGACGACGAAGATGGCCGATGATCGACGACGTCAACGTGCTCTTGCCCGCGCCGGGGGCGCCGGTGAGACCGACGGTGTAGGCGTTGCCGCCCTTCGGATACGACAGGCGACCGATGGCGCGAGCCGCGTCGCCGCCTTGTTCGATGAGCGAGAGCAGACGCGCGAGCGCGCTGCGATCGCCTTCCTGGGCGGCTTGGAAGAGGGTGTCCGGATTCCGGTCGCGCCGGTTCACACGTTCACCACTTCGGTGACGCCGTCGACGCGGTCGCGCATGATGCGCTCGATGCCCTGCTTGAGGGTTTGCGTGGAAGCCGGGCAGGTGCCGCAGGCGCCCACGAGCGTGACGGTGACGACACCGGTGGTCTCGTCGACTTCCTTCAACTCGATGTCGCCGCCATCGGCCTGCAACGCCGGACGGATGACTTCGATGGTTTCTTCGACCTGTGCGCGCATCGTGCTCATGATGAGAGTCCGGATACCGAGGGGGTCTCCAGTGCTCGTAGATCGTAGAGTCAGAAGCCGTGGGAAACTCCGACCCGAGCCACAAGTCATGAGCGGGTTCGGTGCGCTCCTCGCCCATCAGGGCGGCTGGGACGAGATCCTCTTGGTGGCCGGCCCCATCGCGGTGATCGTGGGTTTGCTCGCGTTGGTGAAGAAGCGACTCGACAAACGCGACTGAGCGTCAGTCGGCCGGTTCGATGTGGGCGCCCAGCGCACCGAGGCGGCCGACCAGATCGTCGTAACCGCGCTCCACGTGCTCGAGACCCGAGATGACCGTGCGGCCTTCGGCCACGAGCCCGGCCACCACGAGAGCGGCACCGGCGCGGATGTCGGGAGCCACCACGGCGGCGCCGCGCAATTGCTCGACACCATGAACGATGGCGTGATGGCCGTCGGTGCGGATGTCGGCCCCGAGTTTCGAGAGCTCCTCCACGTAGCGGAAACGGCCCGGGTAGAGGTTCTCGGTCATGACGCCCACCCCCTCGGCCACCGCCATCATCGTGACGAGGAGCGGCTTGTAGTCGGTCGCCACACCCGGATACGGAAGCGTCTGGACGTCGACGTTGCGCAGACGCCCGCTCGTGGCGACCCGCACCCCTTCTGAACTGGCGCTCACGTCGACGCCCATGTCGGAGATCTTGCGCAGGAACATCTGCATGTGATCGGCCCGCGCTCCGCGCACGAGGACGTCGCCGCCGGTGACCGCCGCCGCGGCCATATAGGTGGCGGCCTGGATTCGATCGTTGACCACCGCGTGCGCCACCGGGTGCAACGAACCCCGCGCCACACCGTCGATCACCACCACCGACGAACCGATGCCGTCGATGCGAGCACCCATCTCGACCAGCAATTCGCACAGATCGGCCACTTCGGGTTCGCGCGCCGCGTTGCGCACTGTGGTGATGCCATCGGCGTGCACGGCCGCGCACACGATGTTCTCGGTCGCTCCGACCGACGGGAAATCGAGGGTGATGTCGGCACCGTGCAGATCTTCGGCCACGGCTTCGATGTGATCGACCGCCGTGTCGAACTCGGCTCCCATCGCGCTCAACCCGGCGATGTGCATGTCGATCGGACGAGTGCCGAAATCGTCGCCGCCGGGCATGTCGAGTCGAACACGACCGCAACAGGCCAGCAGCGGACCGAGAACGTTGATGGACGCGCGAATGCTCTCGACCTGCTCGGGCGGGGCGTTGAATCCGATGCCACCCGCGTTGACGAGAACGAGTTCGCGCGACTCGGGACGGTAGGTGACGTCGATACCGAGAGAATCGAGCAGACCGCCCATGGTGCGCACATCGGAGATGTCGGGAACGTTCGACAGCCGATGTTCACCCACCGCGTAGAGCGAGCCGACCATCAACTTCAGCACCGAGTTCTTGGCACCGGGCACGACGACCTCTCCATGAAGAGGTCCGCTGCGGTGCACCACGATGCGGTCCATAGACCTCCCAGTATGCTCGCCCCGTGGGTGGCGCGAGGAGGCATCTGACGCGCCCCATCGAGAGCGACGACTCACTCGCATTCGAGCCCCGACACGACGTGGTGATCGAGGAATCGGTGCCGGTCGACGAGCCACGCGATGATGTTGTCGCTCGCTTCGTACAGGCAACCGGACCCTTCACCGAGTACGAACGCGTGATCCGCTCCGACGATGGGCGCCTCGTCGAGGACACCTCGTATCGCCTCGACATTCCCTGGTTCGCCTGGTTGTTCGGTCCCCTGCTTCGTCGCACGCTTGGTCGGTCGGCGAGACCGGGCTCGGCGCCGTTCTGGGCCCCACCCGATGTCCTCACGGCGCGCCAAGTGAGCATTCTCGGTCTGCTCGCCGCGGCCAGTCTTCTCAGTGCGTTCACCAACACTCTCTTCACGCAGACGGTCGCGTTCGCCGGTGACGACTTGGGTGTCGGAGATTGGGGTCGGGGCATCGGTGGAACCGTCGTGCGCCTCGGCATCATCGTCGGTCTGCCTTTCGCACTGGCCGCCGATCGCATCGGAAGGCGTCGCGTGATCGTCGGACTCGCGTGGGCGGCGCCGATCATCGCGTCACTCGGTGCGATCGCTCCCAACTTTCCCGTGCTCGTGGCCACTCAATCGATCAGTCGGCCGCTCGGACTGGCGCTCGACTTGTTGGTCGCGGTGGTGGCCGCCGAGGAGATGCCGCGGAGTTCGCGGGCGTACTCCGTGAGCATCCTCGCCATGGCCAGCGGGCTCGGTGCCGGCCTGGCCGTCGTGAGCCTGCCGCTCGCCGACATCGGCGACGGCGGTTGGCGTCTCGTGTACGTCCTCGCGCTGGTGTGGCTGGTCGTCGCCGTCGACCTCACGCGCCGCCTGCCCGAAACGCGGCGGTTCGAACGGCACGTGACCGAGCACAAGCACGTGGATGCACCCATGCAGACCCGTCGACTCGGCATCCAGATGGCCGTCGCGTTCTTCGGGAACCTTCTGCTCGCCCCGTCGTCGTTCTTCCAGAACGGCTACTTGAAGGACGAACGCGGTTTCTCCGCCGGCATGGTGGCGGTGTTCACGTTGATCACCACCACGCCGGGTGTGATCGGCCTCGTGCTGGGTGGACGAGCAGCCGACAAACGCGGTCGACGCCGCATCGCCACCATCTGCGTTCCGATCGGCGCGGCACTCATCGTCGGGTCGTTCTGGTTCGGCGGACCGCTCATGTGGTCGTTCGCCGTGAGCGGATCGATCGTGGCCGCGATGGCGTATCCGTCCCTCGCGGTGTACCGCACCGAACTCTTCCCTACCGGACGTCGCGGCCGAGCCGCCTACCTCATCCTCGCCAGCGCACTCGTGGGCGGCAGTCTGTCGCTGCTCGTGACCGGTGCGCTGCTCGACAACGACGTGAGTCATGGTGCGATCCTGAGCGCGTTGTGGACGGGCCCGATGATCGTCGCGCTGATCGTGTGGTTCACCTATCCCGAGACCGCGCACCGCGAACTCGAGGAGATCAATCCGGAGGACCTCGGCCCGAATCCGCGTCCGTGAATACGAGACGTGAGTGTTGTCGTGATCGGTGCCGGTCAGCCGGCGAGAATGCGTCGGGCTTCGCCCAGATCGCCGATCACGCCGCTCGCCATCGCTTCGTCGCCACCGTGATCGGGATGCACCTCGCGCAGACGCGCGCGAAAATGGCTCATCACCTCCCGCTTCGACGGCTTGAGGGTGCCGGCCGGAAAACCGAGGACGTCGAGCGCCCACGCACGCGGGTCGGCCAATGAACGCAATGACGCCGTCTTCGAACCGGCCAAGTGCGCCACGAACGCGGTTCCGAGGGGTCCGCGCCACGACATCGACTTGAGCAGCACCGACTCGAGCGACAGACGACTCTCACGATCGAGTCGTTCGAGGGCGTAGATCGCTCCGAGCACCTGCTGCATCGGACTGCCGTTGGTGTCGAACTCGAATTCGACTTCGTCGCCGGTGCCCACGACACGGTGACGACTGCACGCGAGGCCGTGCCGATCGACTTGGTAGCGATGGCGCAAGCGCGGCTGGGCGATTCGCTCACCTCTCTGGATCTGCGAGATCAGACGATGGGTGTCGGGCACGAGGTCGTCGTCGATCTCCGGGACGTGACGGGCGATCACCGCACCGAGCAGCAATCCGCCGAAGCCCGGTGCCGGATCGACCGGCAGGACCATGTGGCCGAGCGAGATGCGCCGAGTGGGAGTGAGCGGACGCGTGTGCCACACCTCGAGTTCGGCGAGCAGCACGGTCACGGCGCGCCCGTCAGTTCGAATCGTCGTCGAGTTCGACGTCGTCGTACTCGTCGAGGATGTCTTCGACCATGTCCTCGGCGGCGGTCGGGATCACGAGCGTGTCCTCGACCCATCGGTGCGTGATGCGCGCGGCGACCAGACGCTCGGTGATCTCCCGGCGCTCGGCCATCGAGTATTCATCGAGCTCGTATTCGGTGACCTCATCACCCTCACCAACACCACCAGACACCGCGGTGGAGCCGATGTTGAGTTCCTTCTCGAGGCGTTCGAAGATGCGGTCGACGACGTCCTCGAACTCTTCGGACACGACGAGTTCGCTCTCGACCCAGGCGTGGGCGATGTCGGCGTTCGCGAGCAGTGCGGTGAGTTCGGCCTGCTGGTCGGACGACCACGACGACAAGTCGTAGAAGACGTTGGCGGCGTCGGGATCGAGCGGGTTCCAATCGGTCACCTCGGCGACGCTATCCGCCTTCAGGAAGAGTGGCGAACCAGGAATTCCTCGGTCCGGCGATACTCGTCACGCCGATGCTCGGGATCGCGAAAGCCGTGGCCCTCCCCCGCGTACTCCACGAGTTCGGCATCGCCGCCGGCTGCGCGAACCGCGTTCACCAAGCGACGGCTCTGTTCGATCGGCACGACCGGATCGGCGTCGCCGTGGAATACGAGCACCGGCACGCGAGCCAACGAAGAAGCGTGATGAATCGGCGATCGTTCCCGTGAGAGCATCTCGGTCCTGGTGCGATCACCCACGAGTGAGCGGTTGTAGTGCGCCTCGAATCGATGCGTGGCATCGTCGAGACCGGCGATGTCGGTCACGGGATACGCGACGACCTCTCCCGCGATCGGCCGGATTCGCGCGAGTCCGAGGGCCGTCAGTCCGCCGGCCGATGATCCGAAGGCGAACACGCGCCGACCATCGGCGACATGATCGACCAGTTCGGCCACGTCGCGCGCGTCGACGTCGCCCCATCGACCGCGCAGGCCGTTGGTGAAGCGGCGACCATGACCGGTGCTGCCGCGGTGATCGGGAACCAGGATCGACCAACCGCGATCGAGCCAGTAGTTGAAACGCGGCATGAAGGTCACCTGCCACTGATCGGTGGGGCCACCGTGCACCCAGCAGATGAGGGAACCGTTCGGCTGCGGGCTCTCGAACAGCCGTGCATGGAGACGTGTGCCGTCGCTCGCCGTCGTTTCGACGAGGCGCGGTTCGACGAGAGACGGTTCGCCCTCCCACGAATGAGATGGCCCGATCGCGAGAGTGCGCCGCGACCATTCGTCGCCGGAGGTGTCGTACGCGACCACCTGCGTCGGCGTCTTGCCACCGGTGCGCAGTGCGACCAGGTGTCGACCCTGCCACGACAACTGCCCGTGCACCGCCTTGGCCCGCTCGACCACGACACCGCTGTCGATGTCGTACGTGCACAATCGGCCGAAGCCTCCTTCGTTGCGCACGAACGCGATCGACCGGCCATCCGGACTCCAGCACCACGACCGCTGTCGTTCGCCCCACGACGGACCGCCGTGTTCGTGGGGTTCGCTCACACGCCTTCCGTCGGCGAGGACGACGTTCAGCCATCCCGACGCGTCGTCGAGCCATCCCAATGTCGAACCGTCGCCCGCCGCGCGCGGCTGCTGCATCTGGCGATCGGCGGCATCGGCCATCACACCCGACGGAGTCACGAGCGCACTGCGATCCCACGGCATGTCCGGCGCGCTCCATGCCATCCAGAGCGGCCGACCGCGCCACCACACCGGATCGATCACGAAGTCGTGGTCGCCTCGATCGACGCGCTCGGTGCGCGCGGTCGCCGAGTCGAGCACGACGATTTCGGCTTGATCGACGACGAGGGCGATGCGCGGAGAATCATCGGACGAGTTCGGCTCGACGGTGGGCGATGAGAGCGTTCGACCTTCGGCAGCCAGCAAACGCGTCGTGCGACCGTCGAGGAAGACGCGAACGAGATCACCGGACTTGTCGATCGCAACCAGTGAACGGCTGTCGGGCCACCAATCGAGGACTCCCCCGCCCATGGCCCGACCGGGCCGCACGGGGTCGGTCGTCAGGATCCGTTCGGGTCCGCCGTCGACCGACATCACGATCACGTCGGCGCGCGAACCGTCGGGGCCGGGTGTGTTGGCCACGAAGGCGACCGTCCGGCCATTGGGTGAGAGGCGGGGTTCGGTGAGGTCCCGACCGGCCAGACAGGCTTCAAGACTCAGTCGACCCGCCATGTGACCAGCGTACGAGCGATGCCGATCACACGAGCCACCCTCGGCCCGACGGGGGCCGAGGACTACCGTTGAATCCATGCCCGAACAGCCCTCCCGCAACCTCGCCATGGAACTGGTGCGCGTCACCGAGTCGGCGGCCCTGGCCGCCGCGCGTTGGGTGGGTCGAGGCGACAAGAACGGCGTCGACGGAGCGGCGGTCGACGCCATGCGCACCGTGCTGGCGACGGTACCGATGGACGGCCTGGTGGTCATCGGCGAGGGCGAGAAGGACGAGGCACCCATGCTGTTCAACGGCGAGATCGTCGGCGACGGCTCGAGCACCCGCACCGACGTGGCGGTCGATCCGATCGACGGCACCACGCTCACGTCGCTCGGCCGCGGCAACGCGCTGTCGGTGATCGCGGTGTCCGAGCGCGGCACGATGTTCAATCCCGGACCGTGCATGTACATGGAGAAGATCGCGGTGGGTCCAGCCGCGGTGGGCCACATCGACATCACCGCCACGCCCACGCAGAACCTCAAGTGGATCGCCAAGGCCAAGGGCGAGAGCGTGCGCGACCTGACGGTCGTGATCCTCGACCGCGATCGTCACGAGGGCCTCATCGAAGAAGTTCGGAGCACGGGTGCGCGCATCAAGCTCATCAGCGACGGAGACATCTTCGGTGCGATGGCGGCGGCCTGGCCTGATGCCGGTGTCGACGTGCTGTTCGGTATCGGCGGAACGCCCGAGGGCGTCACCGCGGCGGCGGCCCTCAAGTGCATGGGCGGCGAGATCCAAGGACGGCTGTGGCCGCGCAACGAATCGGAGAAGCGTGCGGCGATCGCGGCGGGCTACGACCTCGACGCGGTGCTCACGACCGACGATCTGGTGAAGGGCGACAACTGCTTCTTCGCGGCGACGGGCGTGACCGACGGTGAACTGCTGAAGGGCGTGCGGTTCTACCCGGGTGGCGCTTCGACGCAGAGTCTGGTGATGAGGTCGCGTTCGGGAACGGTGCGCTTGATCGAAGCCCGCCACCGCCTCGACAAGCTCCGCGAGTTCTCCTCCGTCGACTACGCCTGACCCCTCCCCATTGGGCGCGAAACCATGCCACTTCTGGCATGTCTGACGCCCAACAACCGGCCGAACAAAAGCATTGGGCGCGAAACCTGCCATTTCTGGCATGGTTTCGCGCCCAATCAAAAGAGGTTGATGAGTGTGGGGGTTACATCATTCCGGGCATGCCGCCCATACCACCCATGCCGCCGGCGCCACCCGCGGGCATCGCCGGCCTCTTCTCGGGCTTGTCGGCCACGAGGCATTCGGTGGTGAGCACCAAGGCCGCGATCGACGCCGCGTTTTGCAACGCCGCGCGCGTGACCTTGGCCGGATCGATGATCCCGGCCTTCACGAGGTCGATGTACTCGCCGCTCGCGGCGTTGAGTCCGATCGCACCCTTCTCGCTTTCCACGCGCTGAACCACGAGGGCGCCCTCGAGGCCGGCGTTGTCGGCGATGTTGCGAGCCGGAGCCTCGAGCGACTCCCACACCGTGCGAGCACCCGTGGCCTCGTCACCCGACAACGTGTCGAGCGTCTTCTTCACGGCCGCGCGAGCGCGCAACAGAGCGGTTCCCCCGCCGGGGACCACGCCTTCCTCGATCGCCGCGCGAGTGGCCGAGACGGCGTCCTCGATGCGGTGCTTCTTCTCCTTGAGTTCGACCTCGGTCGCGGCACCCACCTTGATGACGGCGACGCCGCCGGCCAACTTGGCCAGACGCTCCTGGAGCTTCTCGCGATCCCAGTCGGAGTCGGTGTTCTCGATCTCGGTCTTGATCTGATTGATGCGCCCCTCGACATCGGAGCGGTCGCCCGCGCCGTCGACGATGGTGGTCTCGTCCTTGGTGACGATCACACGCTTGGCGCGACCGAGCAGATCGAGAGTCACGTTCTCGAGCTTCAGACCGACTTCCTCGCTGATGACCTGACCACCGGTGAGGACGGCCATGTCCTGCAGCATCGCCTTGCGGCGATCGCCGAAGCCGGGAGCCTTCACGGCCACCGAGTTGAACGTGCCGCGGATCTTGTTCACGACGAGCGTGGCCAGAGCCTCGCCCTCGATGTCCTCGGCGATGATCACAAGCGCCTTGCCCGACTTCATGACGGCCTCGAGCGTGGGCAGGACCGCCTGCACGGTCGAGATCTTCGAGCCGTACAGAAGGATGTACGGATCGTCGAGCACGGCTTCCTGACGCTCGGCGTCGGTGACGAAGTACGGCGACAGGTAGCCCTTGTCGAAGAGCATGCCCTCGGTGAAATCGAGTTCGATCCCGAAGGTGTTGCTCTCTTCGACAGTGACCACGCCGTCCTTGCCGACCTTGTCGATCGCATCGGCGATGACGCCGCCGATCGCCGCATCGGCCGCCGAGATCGTGGCGACGCTGGCGATCTCGGACTTGTCCTCGACCTTCTTGGCGAGGTCCTTGATGGACTCGACCGCGGCCGCGACAGCCTTCTCGATACCGCGCTTGAGACCCATCGGGTTGGCACCCGCGGTGACGTTGCGCAGACCGTGCGACACCATCGACTGGGCGAGCACGGTGGCCGTGGTGGTGCCGTCACCCGCGACGTCGTTCGTCTTGGTGGCGACTTCCTTCACGAGCTGAGCGCCCATGTTCTCGAAGGGATCTTCGAGCTCGACTTCCTTGGCGATCGACACACCGTCGTTGGTGATGGTCGGGGCGCCGAACTTCTTGTCGAGGACGACGTTGCGACCCTTGGGTCCGAGTGTCACGCGCACCGCGTCGGCGAGCTTGTTGACACCGGCCTCGAGGGCGCGGCGCGCCTCCTCGTCGAACTTCAGTTGCTTGGCCATGTGTCAGCGACTCACTTCGCAACGATGGCGAGCACGTCGCGGCTGGTGAGGATGAGAAGGTCCTCGCCCTGCACCGACACCTCGGTTCCGCCGTACTTCGAGTAGAGGACGGTGTCGCCGACCTTGACGTCGAGAGCGAAGTGCTTGCCCTCGTCGTCGCTCCAGCGACCGGGGCCGACAGCGAGGACGGTGCCCTGCTGCGGCTTCTCCTTGGCGGTGTCGGGGATCACGAGACCCGACGCAGTGCGCTCCTCGGCCTCGTTGGGCCGGACGACGATGCGGTCGTCGAGGGGCTTGAGATTCATGTTGGAGCCTCCAATGTCTTGGTTTTCTTGGCGATGTCTTGGAATTGTTCGCGTAGTGACTGGTGATGTGGTCTCGACCCGGGCGGTTAGCACTCGGGGCGAGCGAGTGCCAAGACTACGGGCGCAATCGGCCGTCTAGCAACCGGATGTGGCGAGTGCTAACGCTCAGCCCGAACGAACCGGCCATCAGCCGAGGCGGGCGCCCAGGCCCGAGCAGACCTCCACGATCCGCTCGGTGGGCAGGCCGATCACGGCCGTCAGACTTCCCTCCAGGCGGTCGAGGAAGGCCCCGGCCCCACCCTGGATGGCGTAGGCCCCGGCCCGGTCGAGGGGCTCCCCCGAGGCCACGTAGGCGTCGATCTCGGCGCCGGACAACTCGCGGAACCGGACCACCGCCGTCGTGACCTCCACGTGGCCCTCCCAGTCGTTGCCCCGGCACCCCGGAACGGCGGCGGCCACCGCCCACCCGGTATGAACGAGATGGGCCCGGCCCGACAGCGACCTCAACATGCGCCGGGCGTCGTCGGCATCGACGGGTTTGGCGAAGATCTCGCCGTCGACGTCGACGGTCGTGTCGGCGGCCATCACCACGGTGCCGACCGCGACCGACCCGACCTGACGCATGACCGCATCGAGTTTGGCCGAGGCCACGCGTCGCACGTACTGCTCGGGAGATTCACCGACGCGACTCGATTCGTCGACATCGGGAACCACGACCCGCGGTTCGACGCCGATCGCGCGCAGCAACTCGAGTCGTCGCGGCGAACTCGAAGCGAGGATCACATCGGCCATGAGCGTCGTTCGTCCTCAGCCACCCGACAACGCCATCACGTCGTTGTCGTCGGGAACGCACATGTCGTCGAGGTGTTCGAGGTAGCCGTCGGGCAGGGCGACGCGAATGGGTCCGTTGGTCTTGCCACGACGAATCCGCTCGCCCCCCGGCACCACCGCGAGGTCGGAACCGTTGGCCACCAGCATCTCACCGAGCAGATCGTCGACTTCGCCGACCGATGAAGCCGTGGCCAATCGCGCGCGGATCTCCCCACCCACCGGATAACCGGTGAGGTACCACGACACGTGCTTGCGGAAATCGCGCACACCACGATCGATTCCGACATCGTCGGTCGGGAAGTGAGCCGAGAGCAACCGCACGTGCTCGGCCATGATCGCCGCGACGAATCCGAGCGTTCGCGCGTCGGGCACCATCGCACCACCGAGAGCCGCGACCAGATCGCCGAACAACCACGGCCGACCGAGACAACCGCGGCCGATCACCACGCCGTCGCAGCCGGTTTCGTGCATCATTCGCAACGCGTCGTCGGCCGCCCAGATGTCGCCGTTGCCGAGCACCGGAATGGACGACACCGAACTCTTCAAACGGGCGATTGCTTCCCATCGGGCCTCACCCGCGTAGTGCTGCTCGGCCGTGCGCGCGTGCAACGCCACCGCCGCGATCCCTTCGTCCTCGGCGATGCGCCCCGTGTCGAGAAATGTGATGAGCGAATCGTCGATCCCCATCCGGAACTTCGCGGTCACCGGAATTCCGTACGGCGAGGCGGCGGAGACGGCCGCCCGCATGATCGCGCGCAGCAGATTGGGCTTGGCTGGCACCGCCGCGCCACCGCCCTTGCGCGTGACCTTCTGCGCCGGACACCCGAAGTTCATGTCGATGTGATCGACCCCACCCGTCGACGCCAGGCGATCGACCGCGGCGCCGATCATCTTCGGATCGCTGCCGTACAACTGCAGACTGCGCGGGGACTCGTCCGGCCCGAACGCGACCATGCGCTCGGTCTTGGCGTTGCCGAGCACCAATGCCGTGGCCATCACCATTTCGTTCACGTAGAGGAGTCCGGGAGCGAAACGACGGCACAGTGCGCGGAACGGCGCGTTGGTGACGCCGGCCATCGGTGCCAGCACCACCGGACTCGGCAACTCGAGCGAACCGATTCGCAACCGACTCACGGCGTCACCGTCAGTCGCAGGTTCGGGAACGCGCCAGTGTCGAGCGGCATCGCGCCGTCGCTGCGCAAGCGATACCAGGCGGCCGAGCCGATCATCGCCGCGTTGTCGGTGCACATCTCGCGGGTCGGCAGGAGCGCGCGCCGTCCGTCGGCGTCTCCGGCGGCGGCGAAGCGTTCGCGCAGGAGCGAGTTGGCCGCGACTCCACCACCGAGAACCATCGCCCGTGCGCCGACGTGTTCGGCCGCACGCCGTGTCTTGGCCACCAGCACGTCGACCACCGCGGCCTGGAACGAGGCCGCCACGTCAGCCGTCGCCACCGACGGGCTCTTGCGCACATGATTCATCACCGAAGTCTTGAGCCCGCTGAAACTGAAGTCGAAACCGTCATTCAGCATGGCCCGCGGAAAGTCGATGGCCGTCGGATCGCCTTCACGCGCGAGACGGTCGATCGCCGGCCCACCGGGATAACCCAATCCGAGGAACCGTGCGACCTTGTCGAACGCCTCACCCGCCGCGTCGTCGATGCTCTGGCCGATGAGCCGATACTCGCCGGGGCCGCGCATCTCGATGAGCATCGTGTGCCCACCCGACACGAGCAATACCACCACCGGCATCGCAAGCGACGGGTCGTCGAGGAGACCGGCGTACAAGTGCGCCTCCAGGTGGTTCACACCGATGAACGGAACGTCCCACGCGAACGCCAGCGCCTTGGCGGCCGATACTCCCACCAGCAACGGCCCGATGAGCCCAGGGCCGTACGTCGCCGCGACCGCGTCGACGCGCGACGAATCGATGTTCGCCTCGGACAAGGCCCGAGCGACGATCGGGTTGAGCAATTCGACGTGCGCACGGCTGGCGATCTCGGGGACGACCCCACCAAATGCGGCGTGGAGATCGATCTGGCTCGACACCACGTTCGAGAGGACTTCGGTACCGCCCATCACGACCGCGGCCGCGGTTTCGTCGCAGCTGGTCTCGATGGCCAGCACGACCGTGGAGTCGCTCACGTGCAGGTCGCGGTTCATACCGGGCACGACTCACCTCCGGATTCGACCCGAGTGACGATGCGCTCGAGCCGCTCGAGATACTCGGGCGTGCGGATGTCGTGCGCCCACATGACGATCGCGTCCTCGGTGTTCTCGTAGTAGCGCTGGCGCACTCCCGCCGGCGCGAATCCGAATTCGCGGTAGAGGTTCTGGGCCGCCGTGTTGCTCACGCGCACTTCGAGCGTCAGCGCGTCGCAACCGATGCGAATGGCCTCGTAGGCGAGCGCGCACATGAGGAGGCGGGCGTAACCGTGGCGACGGTGGTTCGGATCGACCGCGATGTTGGTGACGTGGGCCTCGTCGGCCGCGAACATGAGTCCGGCGTAACCCGCGATCTCGCCCATGACCGACAGCACGATGTAGTACCGCTCGCCCTTCTTGGCCAGATCGATCTCGGTGTTGAACACCGACGCCGACCACGGCTTGCGGTGAACGGCGGTCTCGATCGGCATCACGTGCTTCACGTGGCGCTTGCGCATCACTTCGATCATCGGAGCCGTCACGCCGACTCCCTCGTCGACCAGTTGATCTCGGCGTCGGGTTTGCGCAGATACAGGGCGGCCACGTCGTCGGCATCGACCCACTTCTCGATTCGCGCCTCCCGGTCGCCGATCGCCACCAAGGACGCGGCCGAAGGAAAAACGGCGTCGGCGACGTCGCATCGGTAGCCGTCGACGATCTGCTCGCGATACCGCCGAGCGCCATCTCCGACGCACACGACGGACTGTTGACGACCGACCAGATCGGACACGAGTTCGTCGACGGTGCCACAGCGGGGTTCGGCGAGCGCCACCACTCGATCGCCGGCCGCGCGGAAGAATCCGTAGAAGATCTCACCCTTGCGCGCGTCGATCACCGACACGATCACGCGTTCGTCGTTCCGAAGAGGATGGGCCAGAACTTCGAGACTCGACAGCGGCACGACCGGGATCTCCAGTGCCTGCGCCAATGATTTCGCCGTCGCGATCCCGACGCGCATGCCGGTGAAGAGTCCGGGGCCCACGTCGACGGCCACCACGCCGATCTCGGGCAAGGTGACATCGGCGTGCCGACAGGCGAATTCGATGGCTGGTACGAGAGTCTCGGCGTGACGGCGGCCGGCGTCGACCTCGATCAGCGCGACCACACCGTCATGGTTGGCCAGCGCCACGCTCACCCGCGGAGTCGCGGTTTCGATGCCGAGAACGATCATGCCAACGCCGCCTCGATACGCGACCAGCGCGCGTTCCAGCGTGGGCCGACAGGCTCGATCGTGACGACTCGCGCGTCATCGTCGTCGTCGACCCGCGACAACACGATCTCCAGATGCTCGCCCAACGACGACGCGACCACGTCGCCCCACTCGACCAGGAGGATGCCGTCGTCGAGTTCTCCCAACGAGAGGTCGTCGAGTTCGCCCGTTCGCTCGAGGCGATACACGTCGGCATGATGCAACCTCACCCGTCCCGAGTCGTACGAATGAACCACGTTGAAAGTGGGAGACGTGACCGGTTCGGTCACGCCCAACGCGCGCCCGAAGCCCTGGGCGAACGCGGTCTTGCCGGCGCCCATCTCACCGGCCAGGACGATCACGTCGCCGACGCGCGCGAACTCGGCGATGCGCGCGGCCAAGGCGTGCGTGTCGGCCAGCGACCGGAGGGTGCGCGTGATCACGCGACGATGCTACCGACGGGCCCGACGGCGGAGTCAGAGGACGACGCGTGGTACTCGTGCACTGATCGCGCACACCACTTCGTACCCGATGGTTCCGAGCAGGGTTCCCCATTCGTTGGCGTCGATCGACTCGCTCCCCTGCGTTCCGATCAGAACGACTTCGTCGTCGACTCGAACTTCGTCGTCGCCGCAGTCGACCATCAACTGGTCCATGGTCACGACTCCCACGATGGGCCGACGGCGACCGCCGATGAGGACCTGCCCGCCCGCCAGGCCGAGGCCGCGCGGAACTCCGTCGGCGTACCCGAGCGGAACCGTCGCCACGTTCGTGGATGTCGCGAAGCGATGACGCAATCCGTACGACACGCCCTCGCCGGCGGCCACTCGCTTCACGTACGACACGCGACTGCGCAACGTGAGCGCCGGTCGCAGCCGACCGCACAACGGTGTCATCGACACGTCGGGAGCGATTCCGTACAGAGCGATACCGGTTCGCACCATGTCGCGTCGCGCCTCGGGGTGAGCGATGGTCGCGGCCGAATTGGCGGCGTGCACCCAACCCGGATCGACACCCGAGCGACGCAGATCGTCGAGGGCCGCGTCGAAACGCGCGAGTTGCATTCGCGTCGCGGTCGGGTCGGGACTGTCGGCGGTGGCCAGGTGAGTGAAGACGCCCCCGAGCGACAACTGCGGCGAGCGGGCGATGATCCGCCCGGCCAGTTCGACGGCGTTCGACGGCGCGACACCGACCCGGTTCATGCCGGTGTCGATCTTCAGATGCACCTCGTGACCCGTCACGTCGAGTCGCTTGGCTTCGGATGCCAGCGCGTCGATGTAACGAGTCGAGTACGCGGTGGCGACGAGACCGTGGGCCACGAGATCGCCAACTTGTTCGATGGGTTGCTCGGACAGGACGAGGATGGGTGCTTCGATACCGGCCCGGCGCAACTCGACACCTTCTTGAACGAGTGCGACGCACAGACCGTGCGCACCGGCCGCCAGCGCCGCTTCGGCCACCGGCACCGCGCCGTGTCCGTAACCGTTGGCCTTCACGACGGCGAGCAAGCGGGCCTCGCCGGCGAACTCCTTGATCACACCCACGTTGTGAGCGATGGCACCCAGATCGATCTCGGCCACCGTGGCTCGCTGGGGCCTCATGCGTCGACCTCGAAGTCACCGGCGAGCACATCGGCCACTGCGAGCGGAAGATCGCCGGCGAGGAGCCCGATCGCCCGATCGTGACGAGCCGCGCGAGCATGCACGAACGCCGCCGAGTACGCGGCTTCGAAAAGTTCAGCGCCGCGGGCGATGAACGCGGCGACGACTCCGGCCAGCACGTCACCGCTGCCAGCCGTGGCGAGCCGCTGATCGCCTTCGTCGACCACCGCGACTCGTCCGTCGGGAGCCGCGATCACGGTGGCCGGACCCTTGAGCAGGCAAACGCAATCGGCATCGTGAGCGAGCGAACGAGCCGCCGCGATGCGATCCCTCGACGGCGCGTGCCCGGTGAGTCGGGCGAACTCTCCGTCGTGCGGCGTGATGACCGACCCGCCCCGACGACTGGCCAGCACCGAGAATTCGTCGCCGAGAGCGAACAGGGCGTCGCCATCGATCACCATCGGAAGAGTTGCGTCGGCCACGAGACGACGCACGTCGGTCATCGTCGACTCGTCGCGTCCGAGTCCGGGGCCGAGCACCATCGCGGCGAATCGGTTGCCCGCCATCTCCACGACTTCGGGTGCCCAACCGATCGGAGCGACGGGACGACGAACGACTTCGCGAGGGATCGAGTGATCGGACGCGGATCCGGGTGACACCAGGTGGACGATTCCGGCACCGGCGCGCAACGCGGCTTCGGAAGCGAGCGATGCGGCGCCGATCATGCCCGGGCTGCCGGCGACCGCGAGAACCGCCGCTTTCCACTTGTGGGCGTCGACGGCCCGTGCGGGCACCGACACGTCGCTCGCGTCGACGGCGAACACGCTCGACGACGACACGTCGAGTCCGATGTCGACGATTTCGACGTCACCGGCGAACTCGGCTCCATCGCCGAAGAGCAGACCGGGCTTGAGCGCGGCGAACGTGACGGTGGCCGTCGCGCGCAACGGACGTCCGTGCGAGCAACCCGTCATCCCGTCGACACCGGACGGAAAGTCGACCGCGAGAACCGGGGCGTCGGTTCGCGGAGCGTTCCAGACACCGCGAAAACCGGTCCCGTACGCCGCGTCGATCACGAGATCGCACTCGGGAAGCCGTTCGGGGATCGACGCCGCGTCGATGACACGCACTCTGACGCCGCGTTCGGTGAGGAACCGCGCGGCCACGCGGCCGTCGGCACCGTTGTTGCCCGGACCCGCGATCACCACCACGCGACGTCCGTACGAACCGCCGAGCATGCGTCGGGCCCGACGGGCCACGGCCCAAGCCGCTCGCTCGATCAGAATCTCCTCGGCCGTTCCTCGCGCCACGGCGGCGGCGTCGACCTCGCGCATCTCGTGCGGGGTGAGAATCGGCCTCATGGTTCGAGGCTACGGACGGCGTCAGCGGTCGGCCACGACGTAGGCGATGGCCACGTGGTCGGTGTGCGTGAGGGACAGATGCCACGAGCCGACACCCAGGCGCTCGGCGTGTTCGCGGGCCCGACCCGACACCCGCAGCACGGGTCGACCGCTCGATTCGCGCTCGACCCACACATCATGGAATTCGAAGGCTCCGAGGCCGAGGCCCATGGCCTTCATCACGGCCTCGCGGGCGGCGAAACGAGCCGCCAGCGACGGCGCCTGATCGGCCTGACTCGACACGTCGTCGAGTTCGCGATCGGTGAACACTCGCCCGCGCATCGTGGGCGTCCGTTCGAGTGAGGTGCGAAAGCGGTCGATGTCGACCGCGTCGATGCCGACACCCACCACCATCAGATTCGCCAGCGGTCGGCAACGTCGCTGATGGGCATGATCAACAGATCGGCCACCGGGATCTCGCCGAGCAATTCATCACGCATCTGGCCCTCGGTCTCCGACACCCAGTCGACGAGGCGGTCGTAGCGACGGTCGTATCCCTGCAGGACGCCTCGCATCACCGCCACCGGCAACCGATCGTGGAAGCGAACGTGCAACAGGAGAAGTCCGACCGTGAGCCCGGCCTTCACTTCCGGAACGAAGATGACGGTGCGGCCGTCGGAGCGGCCGCGGGCGACCAACACGTCTTGTTGATCGGCCACCCGACGCTTGGTTCCGACGAGCACCGGATTGCGATCGACGCGGCTCGGGATGTCGCGCGACAGACCACCGCGATCGACCACGGAAATGGTCGCCGAGGACGGATCGCCCTCGATGCGATAACGCGTGAAACCGATCACCGATTCCACGGCCGGATCGAGCTCGGCCAACACCTTGAGCGTGCGATACGACAACACGTCTCGTCCGGTGCCGGTTTCGAGCACGGCCTGCACGAGCGCGCGATCGAGAACGCCTTCGTCGCTGCGCGAAATGCCCACCGTGACCGTCTTCGCCTGATGTTTGATGGCGTCGATCGGACGTGTGAGTTCCTCGATCGCCCGCGTGAGCGCCAACGTGAAGTCGTCGACGAGGGCGGAGGGGTTGCCGACCTTGCCGGTCTCCTCCTGGTAGGCCTCCACTGGCGAGCGGTCGAGGACCACTCGGAACATGGCGGCCAGGCGCACCGCGGTGCTCGCTTCGAGATGACCGTCGTATGTACCGGCCCGCAGGGTTTCGCGGAAGCGCTCGGCGGCCGAGGCGAGCGACGATCGCAGACGACCGACGACAAGGTCGCCGTCATCGGTGGCGAGCACGGTGTCCTCCACGATTTCCCGGGCCTCGCGCAACGCCCGGGCGAGATCGTCGATCGCGCGCGCCGCCTCGTAACCGAACAAGTGACCCACCATCGCACTCAGCACGAAAGCCAGGGCCGCGTCGGTGGAGGGAACGTCGATGACGGCCGAAGCCCCGGCGAAACGAGCGTCGTCGCGGTCGGCCACGACGATCGGAGTGGCCTTGTGCGCGCGATAGATCGCGATCTCCTTGGCCACGTCGTCGGCCGTGCCTCCGACCAGACCGGCCGCGCACACGAGGATGAGCGGCTCGCAGGACAGATCGATGTGCTTCTTGTCCTCGGTGATGTCGCAGGAGATCGACTTGTAGCAGAGCTCGCTCAGTTTGATGCGAACCTCGTGGGCGGCGATCGCGTTGTAGCCGTTGCCCACCACGGCCCAGTAGCGCTTCGACGGCGCGTGGCGACGGGCGATCTCGCCGATCTCGGCCCGTCGGCCGATCACGTCGCGCATCGCGTCGGGAAGTGCGCGCAGAGCGGCGAGCAACTCGTGGCGCCGACGATCGGATCCGAGACCCATGTGCGCGGTGATCGAGCAAGCCAGCAGAACGCCCGCCGCCACCTGGGCGTAGAAGGCCTTGGTGGACGCGACGCTCATCTCGACGTCGCGGCCGTCGGAGGTGAAGAGGACACCGTCGGCCTTGTCGCACAGATCACTCCCACGCCGATTGACGATGCCGACGACCAGCGCGCCGCGCGACCGAGCGAGATCGACCGTGCGATTGGTGTCGGTGGTCGTACCGCTCTGGCTCACGGCGATCACGAGCGTGTCGGACATGTCGAGACGAAGTCCGAAACCCGACAACTCGGTGGCCGTCACGGGGTCGACGTCGAGACGACCCTCGCTCAACTCGTCGAGGAGATTGGCGCAACTCTGGCCCGCCACCGCGGCCGTACCCTGACCGATCACCCTGATCTTGGTGATGGATCCGCTCGTGAGCCGCGACACCACCGCGGGCGGCAACGCGCGCGAACCGGGTCGGGCCACCAGTCGTCCGTCGACCTCGGCGATCTTGCCGCGCAGCGTCTTGCGCAGGCTCTCGGGCGCCTCTCCGATCTCCTTGAGCAGGAAGTGCGGTGCGTCGCCGCGATCGATGTCGCGAGTGGTGACTTCGGCGCGGGCGAGCTCGGCGTCGCCGATTGGCATCTCGGATCCGTCGTACGACAAACGCGTGATGCCGTCGATCGTTCCGGCTCGCTCCCCGTCGAGGACGACGATCTGCCCCTTGACGTCGGACGCCGGCGACGTGGTCTCGCCGTCGAGACGCAAGTAACGCGAGGTCTCCTCGACGACGCCGTACGGCTCGCTGGCCACCACGTAGCAGTCGTCGGCCAGTCCGACGAACAGACCCTGGCCGCTTCCGTGCAAGGCGACGAAGAGTCGGTTGGGTTCGTCGCTGGCGGCGGCCGCGATGGCGACCGAACCCTCGAACGAGGCGACCGTGCGGCGGAAGGCTTCGATCGGTTCGGCACCTTTGGCGCGGTGAGTCGACACCAACGACGGAATGACCTTGGCGTCGGTGGTGATCGCGTGAGCGAAGCGCAATCCGTGTTCGATGCGGAGATCGCCGTGATTGTCGACGTCGCCGTTCAGGGCCGCGATCACGTACGGGTCGGGCGAGGCGTCGACGAACTCGCTGTTGACCGGATGGGCGTTCGGCTCGGAGATGATGCCCACGCTCGCCCATCGCGTGTGGCCCACCAGCGACGTTCGCGCGGCCGGGTTCGACAATGCCCGCCGCAACAAGTCGTCGTCGGCCACCGCGGCGCGCAGAGTCCGAGTGTTGTCGCCCAGTTCACCGATCTCGGCGGCCGCCTTGTACACGAACGAGAGCACCGCGCCGCCGGCAACCGATCGAACGGCACGATTCTGGAAGAGCGGATCGGTGCCGCGCTCGGCCAGGGCGTTGCGCAGAGTCGGATCGTCGGGGGACAAGCCGTGGTTCCACACGAACACGTGGATCCCGGCCGAATCACGACCGCGAACCTCGAGACGATCGAGAACCGAGAGCGACTGCTGGATCATGAGGTAGCCCGCGATGGCCGCCGTACTCGCTTCCCGACCGGCCAGATCGGCCACTGCTCGGGCCGTGCGCAGGCGATCGTTCCGAATCGACCACACCACGTCCCGGGCGGCGATGACGCGCGACGACAACCGTTCGAGTTCGTCGTCGCCCAGATCGCCGTCGTCGAGGGTTCGTTCGACGGCCGTGATCGCGGCGTCGATGCGATCGAGGCGGGCTTCGATCCCCACTTCGAGTTCGCGCTGATCGAGCAGCGCACGACACCCCGGAACGCCCTTCAGAATTTCGTTGACCCCACCCACCAGATCGGTGATGTCCTCGAGCGACGACGACCGCGTGGCGCTGTCGAGCGGCGCAAGAATCGAATCGACCGTCGGGACCCCGCGGGTCGACGGACGGCTCACCAAGGCGATGATGCCGCACATGTCGGACAGGTTACCGAGGGGTCGGGGACGGCGATGATCAGGCGAAACGCTCGGCGGCCACGGCGCAGAGTCGATCGACCACGGCCTGCGCTTCGTCGTGCGAGGCGGCCTCGGCCATCACGCGAACCAACGGCTCGGTCCCGCTCGAGCGAACCAACACGCGCCCCTCCGAACCGAGGCGCCGCTCTTCGGCCTCGATCTCGGAGCGCATCTCGGCGGCGGCATCGGCCGGACGTCGCCCCACGCGAACGTTGCGCAGAACTTGCGGGTACGTGGTCATGACGGCCGACGCCAACTCGGAGAGGCTGCGCTCGCGACGACGCGCCAACACCGACACGAAGACCGCGGCCACGAGACCGTCGCCCGTGGCGCCCATGTCGCGATGGATGATGTGGCCGCTCTGTTCGCCTCCGAGCACGAATCCACCGTCGTCCATGGCATCGAGAACATGGCGATCGCCCACCGGTGTGGTGACGACCTGGATGCCTGCGGCCTCCATGGCTCGGTGGAAGCCGAGATTGGCCATCACCGTGGCCACCACCACACCGGCAGCGAGGCGACCCTGTTCGCGCCGTTCGAGTGCCGACAGTGCGATGAGGCGATCACCGTCGACCACTTGTCCGCGATCGTCGACCGCGATCACACGATCGCCGTCGCCGTCGAATGCGAACGCGAAGTCGACACCGCCCATCTGACGCACGAAATCGCAGAGCTGCCGCGGGGCCGTGGCTCCGCATTCGCGATTGATGTTGGTGCCGTCCGGAGCATCGTTGAGCACGATCACGTCGGCACCGAGCGCGCGGAACACGCGCGGAGCGGCTTCGAACATCGCGCCATTGGCGGTGTCGAGGACCACGCGCGCACCGGCCAGACAGCCCGCGGCGAACAACGACACCACGTGATCGACGTACCACGGCAAGGCGTCGGTTCGCAGCACGACCGTGCCCACTCGACGCGGAATCGACCCGCTCGGCTCGGCGGAGACGATGGCGGCGAGTTCGGACTCGATCGCCTGCTGCGTGGCGTCATCGACCTTGCGACCGCCGGCCGCGAACACCTTGATGCCGTTGTCGGTGTACGGATTGTGCGACGCCGTGATCACCACACCGGGTACCCCGTGGCGGGCCGCCAACGCGGCGATGGCCGGAGTGGGCACGATGGATGCGTCGTCGACATCGACTCCTTCGGCCGCCACACCCGCGGCGAATGCCGTCTGCAACGCCGGTCCGGATTGGCGCGGATCGCGACCGATCACCAGACGCGACGGCGACAACACTCGACCGACGGCGCGACCGAGCGCCAGGGCGAACTCGGGCGTGATCTCTTCGATGGCGACGCCACGCACTCCATCGGTTCCGAACCGCGGGTGCGCCGGTGCCGACATGCGGCGCTCGCTCAGCGCTTGGTGTACTGCGGCGCCTTGCGGGCCTTCTTGAGGCCGTACTTCTTGCTCTCCTTGCGACGCGAGTCGCGGGTGAGAAGACCGGCCTTCTTGAGGGCGGGGCGCGCTTCGGGATCGAGATCGGCGAGCGAACGAGCCAGGCCCATGCGCATCGCACCGGACTGACCGGTCACGCCGCCACCGATGATGGTGGCTTCGACGTCGTACTGCTCGGCCGTGTTGGTCACGCGCAATGCCTCGACGGCGGAGTTGCGCTGAGTCGCGGTGCCGAAGTACTGATCGATCGGTTTGCCGTTGATGACGACTTTGCCGGTGCCCGGGCGAACGCGCACGCGCGCGACGGCGGACTTGCGACGTCCGGTGGTCTGTGTCAGGGGCTTGCTCATGTTGCGATCCTTCAGCGGGCCTTGGCGTGGTCGATGTTACGAACGGTCGGATTCTGCGAAGAGTGCGGATGCTCGGCCCCGCCGTACACCTTCAACTTCTTGATCATCTGACGACCGAGAGGGCCCTTGGGCAGCATGCCGCGCACCGAGTTGCGGATGGCCTCGTCAGGGCGGCGCGCCAGCAAGTGAGCGAAGGTCTCGCTCTTCATACCGCCGGGGTAACCCGAGTAGCGGTAGATCATGTGGCGATCGGCCTTGCCCGATGTCATGACGATCTTGTCGGCGTTGATGACGATCACGTGATCGCCCATGTCCATGTGCGGCGCGAAGACGGGCTTGTGCTTGCCGCGAAGGAGACGGGCGGCCTCGGTGCACAGACGGCCGAGCACCATGCCCTCGGCATCGAGGACATGCCACTCGCGCTTCACATCGCTGGCCTTGGGTGAGTAGGTGCTCATGAGAACTTCTTTCGACGAGCTGGCGCGGTACACCGACCGCACACAGGACCCTGGAATGATACGGGCCTAATACCCGACTTCCCACAGGCACAGACCCTCGGGAGGCGCCACCTGACCTGCGGCCGAACGGGATCGGGCGGCCAGGATGCCGGTGATCTGGCCGGGGGTGATCTTGCCGGCTCCCACGTCGACCAGGGTGCCCACGATCGAGCGGACCATCTGGTGGCAGAACGCCGAGGCCGTGATCTCGAAGCGCAGGAGTCGTGCTCCGTGTTCGGTGCGCTGCTCGGTCCATTCGGCCGCCATCACCCGGCGGACGAGGGAGTGCTCGCCCTCTTTTGGTCGGCGGCAGAACGACGAGAAATCGTGCTCCCCCACCAGCGGGTCGCAGGCCATCTGCATGAGCGACAACTGGAGTGGGTGCGTCACGTGCCAGGTGGTCGCGGCCAGGAACGGGTCGGGGGTCTCGTCGTTCAGAACGAGATAGCGATACCGGCGAAACGTGGCCGAGAAGCGGGCCGAGAAGTCGGCGTCGGCCGGTGCGGCCTCGCGCACGACGATGCCGGGAGCGCACATCTTGGTGAGTCGTCGCGGCAACGACTCGAGATCGAGGTCGTGAGGCAGATCGACACTCACCACCTGACCCCACGCGTGCACCCCCGCATCGGTGCGACCCGCACCCTGGACTTCGATCGGACAGCGGGCGATGGTGGAGAGCGCTTCGTTCAATGATCCGGCCACCGTGCGCACACCCTCGTTGGTGGCGAAGCCGTGGAAGTGCGAACCGTCGTAGGCCAACAACAGACGAACCCGCCGTGAGGCGGGTTCGTTCGGAGTCATGATCGTCGAGGTCGCGGAGCCCGGTGGCGGACTCGATCGGATCAGACGAGTTCGATGCGGGCCATCGGGGCGTTGTCGCCCTGACGCGGACCCAACTTCAGAATGCGCAAGTAGCCACCATTGCGGTCGGCGAAACGCGGCGCGATGTCGGCGACCAACTTGTGGGTCATCTCCTTGTCGCCCAGGTAGGCCTGGAGCTGGCGGATGCGGTGCAGGCTGGCGGCGTCGCCCTCCTGGGCCTTCTTCGCCTTGGTGATGAGCTTTTCGGCGATGGGCCGCAGAGCCTTGGCCTTGGCCTCGGTGGTCTCGATCGCCTCGGCGGCGAAGAGCGATGCCGCGAGGTTGGCCATCATCAACTTCTGATGGGCGGAACTGCCACCGAAGTTGCGAGCGCGTCGGGGTGTTGCGGGCATGGTCGTCGTCTTTCTTCGTTCGGTTCGTTGTTCGTCAGCCGCGCAGCGAGAGACCGCGCTCGTCGAGCTTCTGCTTGACTTCGTCGAGGCTCTTCTGGCCGAAGTTGGTGATGTTGAGCAGGTCGTCCTCGGTCTTCTGCAGCAGCTCGCCGATGGTGTTCACCTGGGCGCGCTTCAAGCAGTTACGCGGACGCTCGGACAGATCGAGCTCTTCGATCGCGATGTCGAGGTCGGGGCTGGAAGCACCGGCCTGGATGACTTCACCGAGTTCGAGACTCTTGGGCTCGTCGGAGAGGTTGGCCACCAGATCGACGAGCGAACGGAGCGTGGCGCCGGCCGAAGCGAGGGCTTCGCGCGGGCTCATGGTTCCGTCGGTCTCGATGTCGATCACGAGACGGTCGTAGTTGGTGGACTGCTCGACACGAGTGGGCTGGACGTCGAACATCACGCGGCGAACCGGCGAGAAGATCGCGTCGATCGGGATCACACCGATGGTGCGGGTGCCGGCCTCGCGGTCGGACGAGAGGTAGCCGCGGCCCTGCGACACGGTGAGATCGATGGCCAGGCGGCCCTTCGAATTCACGTGGGCGATGACGAGATCCTTGTTCAGGATGTCGACTTCGGCCGGGCACTTGATGTCACCGGCGGTGATGACCGCCTCGCCACGCACGTCGAGACGAAGAACGACATCGTCCTCCGAGTCGGAGCGAAGAACGATGTCCTTCAAGTTGAGGATGATGTCGGTGACGTCCTCGGAGACACCGGTGATGGTGTCGAACTCGTGCAACGCCTCGTCGAACTTGACGGTGGTGATGGCTGCACCCGGAATGGCCGAGAGCAGCGTGCGACGCAGCGAGTTGCCGATCGTGTGGCCGAAACCCGGCTCGAGCGGTCCAATCGCGAAACGCTGGCGATTGTTGGACTCCTCGTTGTCGGCTTCGACGGTGGGGCGCTGAATGACGAGCATGGACACTTCCTTGTTCGGGCCTGGGATTACTTGGAGTACAACTCGACGATGAGCTGTTCGCGCACCGGCACATCGATGTGCTCGCGCGACGGTTCGGAGCGAACGGTGACCTGCTTGCCGCCGTCGCCGGTCTCGAGCCAGCCCACGACCGAGCGGTCGAGGGTGTCGAGGTTGTGCTGGATCACGATCATGTTGCGTGCCTTGGGCGACAACGTGATGACGTCACCGGCCTTCACGCGCGCGCTCGGGATGTTGAGGCGCTTGCCGTTCACGAGCACGAGACCGTGGCTCACGAACTGCCGGGCCTGCGGACGGGTGCTGGCCCAGTTGGCGCGGTAGACCACGTTGTCGAGACGCAGCTCGAGAAGACGCAGCAGGTTCTCACCGGTCGGACCGGCGAGACGGTTGGCCTCTTCGTAGGTCTTGCGGAACTGGCGCTCGAGAACGCCGTAGATGTACTTGGCCTTCTGCTTCTCCTGGAGCTGGGTCAGGTACTCACTGCCGCTCGAACGACGACGTGTGCGACCGTGCTGGCCGGGAGGGAACGGGCGACGCTCGAGGGCCTTGGATCCCTTGCCGTTCTCGAAGACGTTGATTCCGAGGCGGCGCGACAGGCGCACCTTGGGTCCGGTGTAACGAGCCATGGCTTAGTTCCTCTTCCGCTTCGGCAACTTGCAACCGTTGTGCGGAACCGGCGTGACGTCCTTGATGCCCGTCACTTCGATTCCGGTGTTCTGGAGCGAACGAATGGCGGTGTCACGACCCGAGCCCGGGCCCTTGGCGTGCACCTCGACGCGGCGCATGCCCTGTTCGAACGCGGCCTTGGCCGCCTTCTCGGCCGCCAACTGAGCGGCGAACGGGGTGCTCTTGCGCGACCCCTTGAAACCGACGCCACCACCCGACGCCCACGAGACGACGTTGCCTTCGGGGTCGCTGATGCTGACGATGGTGTTGTTGAACGAGCACTTGATGTGGCATACACCCACGGTGACGTTCCGACGTTCGCGCTTGCGGGGGCGGCGTCCGCCCGGCTTCGGCTTGGCCATGACTTACTTCCTCACTGCCTTCTTCTTGTTGGCCACGGTCTTCTTCGGGCCCTTGCGGGTACGAGCGTTCGTCTTGGTGCGCTGGCCGCGCACGGGCAGGCCGCGGCGATGACGCACACCCTGCAGGGACTGGATTTCGATCTTGCGCTTGATGTCCTGCTGCACTTCACGGCGCAGGTCGCCTTCGACGGTGATGTTCTGATCGACCCACACGCGAATGCGATTCACTTCGTCTTCGGTGAGATCGCGCACGCGGGTGTTGGCGTTGAGGTCGAGTTCGGAGCAGATCTTCTGAGCAGTCGGGCGACCGATGCCGAAGATGTAGGTGAGTGAGATCTCCAGCCGCTTCTCGCGGGGGATGTCGACACCGGAAATACGAGCCATTGAAAAACGTCTGCTTTCTTCTCAGCCCTGGCGCTGCTTGTGGCGCGGGTTCTCACAAATGACCATGACCCGTCCATGACGACGGATCACCTTGCACTTCTCACAGATCTTCTTGACGCTGGGTCGGACCTTCATCGGTCGTCTCGCTTCTTGTTGTTCACTTGTATCGGTAGGTGATACGACCCCGGGTGAGGTCGTAGGGAGTGAGTTCGACTTGCACCTTGTCGCCGGGGAGGATGCGGATGTAGTTCATGCGCATCTTTCCGGAAATGTGCGCCAAAACTTTGTGGCCGTTCTCCAACTCGACCCTGAACATGGCGTTCGGGAGCGACTCGAGGATCGTGCCTTCCAGAAGAATGGCGTCGTCTTTAGGTTTGGCCAGAACTGCCTCCTTGGCGTTTCACGGTTCGACTGACTGATGCGTGACAGAGGTCAGATCAGGGCCGGTTGACGATGCTACCGGGGGTTTTCCGCCACCCCACCGGCCCGATTTCGGCCCGAATCGACCCCCTCGGAACGTGGTCCGGCCGGGTCAGGACTGAGCCCGCTGGGCCGCTTCGATGGCCGAGGTCATCCGGGCGAACACCGTGTCGGGGCTGGCCGACCCGTCCACCACGGTGAGTCGGCCTCGCGACCCGTAGTACTCGAGCAACGGGGCTGTCTGGGTCTCGTACAGGTCGAGGCGGCGGTTCACCGACTCCTCGGTGTCGTCGTCGCGCTGAACCACGTCTCCCCCGCAGGTGTCGCAGGTCCAGCTGTGCCGTTCCCGACCGGTGGACGTGTAGTTGGTGCCGCAGTCCCGGCAGACCCGTCGCGACGAGATCCGGGCCAGGACCATGTCGCGAGGCACGTCGAGGTCGATCACGGCGTGCACCGGCTTCGTGGCGGTCAGTTCGTCGAGAGCTTCGGCCTGGGTCACGGTCCGGGGAAATCCGTCCAGGATGTAGCCGCGGGTCATGGCGTCGTCCTCGCCCAGGCGCTGGCGCACGAGCTCGATCATGATCTCGTCGCCGACGAGTCGGCCCGATTCGATCACTTGCTTCGCGGCCTGGCCCAACTCGGTTCCCTCGCGAACGGCGGCGCGCAACATGTCTCCGGTGGAGATGTGCGGAACGACGTAGTGCCGCGACAAGCGCTGACACTGGGTTCCCTTGCCGGCGCCTTGGCGACCGATGAGGATGAGCCGGACGCCCTGGATCATGGGTCAGCTCCGGCGCGAGCGACGACGCCGGTGCCCCGTCACTTCAGGAATCCCTCGTAGTTGCGCAACATCAACTGACTGTCGACCTGGCGCATGAGTTCGAGAGCGACACCCACCGCGATGAGCACCGTCGTGCCCGCGAAGGGGAAGGACTGCACGTCGCCGACCCACAACACGATGTACGGGAGGATGGCGATGAACGCGACGAAGAGTGCACCGGGAAGAGTGATGCGGTTGACGACGCGCGCGAGGTAGCTCTCGGTCTGCGGACCGGGACGAATGCCGGGGATGAAGCCGCCCTGACGACGGATCTGATCGGCCTGGCGAATGGGATCGAAGGCGATCGAGTTGTAGAAGTAGGCGAACGCGATGATGAGCAGCGCGAACACCACGATGTAGAGGAGACCCTGCGAACTCACCAGGTTGCGGTCGACCCACTCGGTGAGGCTGCGCCGCCAACCGCGATCGGAGCCGATCACGTTGGTCAGGAGCACCGGTAGGAGCATGACCGAGCTGGCGAAGATGATCGGAACCACGCCGGCCTGGTTGACCTTGAGCGGGATGTAGGTGCTCTGGCCGCCGAACATGCGACGACCAACCACCCGCTTGGCGAACTGCACCGGGATGCGGCGCTGGCCGAGTTCGACGCGAACGACTGCCACGAGGATGGCGAGTGAAATGGCCACCAGCACGCCGAAGACGAACCACTTCTTGCTCTGCAGGATGGAGTAGTAGCTGAACGGGAGCGACGACACCACCGAGGCGAAGATCAGGATCGACATACCGTTGCCGATGCCGCGCTGGCTGATGATCTCGCCCATCCACATCAGGAGCGCCGTGCCGGCCACCAAGGTGATGATGACGAGCAGACCGCGCGGCCACATGCCATCGGGAAGCAGCACGATGTCGGGAGCCGTGGCCGATGCGGTGAAGAACGCCGAACCGCGACCCTGACCGAAGATGAACGTCAGGCCGGCGGCCTGGAGCAAGGCGATCGCGATGGCCACGTAACGCGTCCACTGCGTGATCTTGCGCTGACCGACCGCTCCTTCCTTCTGCCACTCCTCGAGCTTGGGAATCACCACGGTGAGGACCTGCATGATGATGCTGGCCGTGATGTACGGCATGATGCCGAGCGCGAACACCGCGAAGCTGGAGAACGCGCCACCCGAGAACAAGTTGAGGAAGCCCAGCGCACCCTGCTGACGAGCCGACTCGCGCAACTGGCGCACGGCCTGATCGTCGATTCCGGGAACGCGAACGTACGCGCCGAGGCGGTACAGCGTGACCATGAGCAACGTGAACAAGATCTTGTTCCGAAGGTCGGGGACCTTGAACATGTTCTTGAGATTCGAGATCACGATGCTCCTCTACCGGTCGCAGTGACGAGTCGGGGTCGACTCAGCGGTTGGTGAACTGGTTGCCGTTCGCGGCCGGACGAACCTTGTACGGCAGCGGGATGATGGTGACCGAGCCGCCCTTGGCTTCGATCGCGGCCTGGGCCGACTTCGACACCGCGTGGGCCGACACGTCGACCTTGCGGGTGATCTCTCCACGAGCCAGAACCTTCACGAAAGCACCCTTGTGGAGCACGCCGCGGGCCAGGAGGACCTCGGGTGTGACTGCCGACTCGGTGAGTTCATTGATGGAGTCGAGGTTGACGGCCTGGTACTCGACGCGGAAGGGGTTGTTGAAGCCCTTCAACTTCGGCACGCGCTGCTTGAGGGGCATCTGTCCACCTTCGAAGCCGCGGGCGACCTTGCCGCGACCGCGAGCACGCTGGCCCTTGGTACCACGGCCGGCGGTCTTGCCGCCCTTGCCGCCGATACCGCGAGCGACACGCTTCTTGCGGTGCGTTGACCCGGGTGCGGGTGAGAGTTCGTCGACGCGCATGGTCAGCTCTCCTTCGAGCCCGAGGTGGAGACCTCGATGAGATGAGGGACCCGGGCGATCATGCCGCGGATCTCGGGACGGTCGGGCAGCGTGTTGGTCTGGCCGATGCGGCCGAGGCCCAACGCGCGCAGAGTGCCGCGCGTCTTGGGCTTCACGTGCGCACCCGACTTGATCTGCTTGACGGTGATGGTGCCAGCCATGATCAGTGCGACTCCCCTGCTGCGATCGAGCGCTTGCGCTCGGTGTACGCCTTCAGCAGACCCTTGGGCACGAACGAGTCGGCGGGAATCCCGCGACGCGCCGCGACCTCGTCGGGACGCTGCAGAGCCTTCAGGCCTTCGATCGTGGCACGAGCCACGTTGATGGCGTTCGACGAACCGAGCGACTTGCAGAGCACGTCGTGGATGCCGGCCTCTTCGAGGATGACACGAGCGGCGCCACCGGCGATCACACCGGTACCGGGAGCGGCCGGCTTGAGCATCACGCGACCGGCACCGAGGATGCCGATCACCGGATGCGTGATGGTGCTACCGGCCAACGGAACATCGAACATGTTGCGCTTGGCGTCTTCGGTGCCCTTCTGAATGGCCAACGGAACTTCCTTGGCCTTGCCGTAGCCGAGGCCGACACGACCGTTGCCATCGCCCACCACGACGAGCGCGGTGAACGAGAAGCGACGACCGCCCTTGACGACCTTGGCGACGCGATTGATGTGGATGACGCGCGATTCGCGACCGCCATCACCCTGCTGCTGGCCACCCTGGCGCGGGTTGCCACCATATGCGGGAGCGTTCGACATCAGAACTCCAGTCCGGCTGCTCGGGCCGCGTCGGCGACGGCGGCGACACGACCCTGGTAGAGGTATCCACCACGGTCGAACACGACTTTGTTGACACCAGCGGCCTTGGCGCGCTCGGCGACGAGTTGGCCCAGGCGTGCGGCGGCGGCGACGTTGCTGCCTCCACCCGACTGACGCACCGAAGCTTCGACCGACGAGGCCGACGCGATGGTGACACCGCGGTCGTCGTCGATGACCTGAAGGATGAGGTGCTTGTTCGAGCGGTACAGCGACAAGCGCGGACGCTCGGCGGTGCCGTGAATCTTCTTGCGCACACGCGAGTGACGACGGAGTCGTCCGGTGCGGCGCTGATTGGCGATCTTGGTCATTGCGTCTCCCTACCGCGCATCACTTCTTGCCGGCCTTGCCGGCCTTGCGCAGGATCTTCTCGTTGACGTAGCGCACACCCTTGCCCTTGTAGGGCTCGGGCTTGCGGATCGAACGAATGTTGGCGGCCACCTGGCCGACGAGTTCCTTGTCGATTCCCTTCACGATGATTCGTGTCTGGACCGGAACCTCGAAGGTGATGCCGTCGGGGCCCGGAAAGTCGACCGGGTGCGAGAAGCCGAGATTGAGACGCAGAGCGCTCGGTCCCTTGGCTTCGGCGCGATAACCGACGCCGACGATCTCGAGTTCCTTGGCGTAACCCTCGGTGACGCCGACGACCATGTTCTGCACGAGAGCCCGCGACAAACCATGGAGGCTGCGCGACTCGCGCTCGTCGTTCGCGCGCTCGACCAGAAGCGACGACTCGTCCTTGCGAACCGAGATGCCGCCTTCGAGTGTGCGCGACAAGGTTCCCTTGGGACCCTTCACCGTGATGGTGGCACCACTGATGGAAACGTCGACTCCGGACGGAACCGCGATGGGGGAATTGCCGATACGTGACATGTCAGGCTCCTCGGCTCACCACACGTAGCAGAGGACTTCACCGCCGACCTTGCGCTTGCGCGCTTCACGGTCGGTCATGAGCCCTTGGCTGGTTGACAGGACGGCCACACCCAGACCACCGAGCACGCGCGGCACGGTGTTCGACTTGCGGTAGACCCGCAAGCCCGGTGTGGAGATGCGCTTGATGCCGGCGATGGTGCGACGGCGCTCAGGCGAGTACTTCATGGCGATGGAGAGGATCTCGCCCGGGCCCTTGGGATTGGGCGCGACCGAGAAGCCGGAGATGTAACCCTCCTGCTCCAGGATCTTGGCGAGCGCGACCTTCTGCTTCGAGGACGGCATCTTCACCTCATCGTGCATCGCAACGTTGGCGTTGCGGATGCGCGTGAGCATGTCGGCAATGGGATCAGTCAGCATCGGTACCTCACCAGCTCGACTTCGTCAGACCGGGGATCTCGCCGGCGTGCGCCATCTCGCGAAGGCACAGGCGGCAGAGTCCGAACTTGCGGTACACCGAACGGGCCCGGCCGCACTTGCGGCAGCGGGTGTAGGCGCGCACCTTGAACTTCGGCTTGGCGGCTGACTTGTTGATCAACGACTTCTTGGCCATGTTGTTCGGACCTCTCGATTACTTCTTCGCACCCGCGGCCGGACCACGGCGCACGGACTTCTTCTTCTTCGGAATGGCGGCGGCATCGGCTCCACGCTTGAACGGGAAACCGAACGCATCGAGCAGCGCCTTGCCAGCGGCATCGGTGGTGGCGGTGGTGACGATGGTGATGTCCATGCCACGCGGCGCGTCGATCTTGTCGTAGTCGATTTCCGGGAACACCGTCTGGTCGGTGAGACCGAAGGTGTAGTTGCCACGACCGTCCCACGAGTTGGGGTTGAGGCCACGGAAGTCGCGGATACGCGGGATGGCCACGGCGAGCAGGCGATCGAAGAACTCCCACATGCGGTCGCCGCGGAGCGTGACCTTGCAGCCGATCGCCTGGTTCTCGCGCAACTTGAAGTTGGCGATGGAGTCACGCGACTTGGTGACGACGGGCTTTTGTCCCGAGATCTTGGTGAGGTCGGCCACGGCACCCTCGAGCAGCGACGGCTGCTGAGTGGCCTTGCCGACACCCATGTTGATCACGATCTTCTCGATGCGGGGCACCTGCATGGTGTTGGCCATGCCGAGATCGGCCTTCAGCTGATCGCGAACGACCGACTGGTACTTGGCTTTGAGGCGGGGCGCTGTTGACGTGGCCATCAGATCTCTTCTCCGGTGGACTTGGCGATGCGCACCTTGGTGCCGTCGGATGCGGTCTTGAATCCGACGCGGGTGGGCTTGCCGTTGTGAACGACCATGACGTTGGACGCGTCGATGGGCATGTCACGGTCGATGATGCCGCCCTGCTCGTTGGCCTTGCGGGGCTTCTGGTGCTTCTTGGCGACGTTCACGCCGTCGACGATCACCTGATTGGTGGTCGGCATGACGCGCGACACGACGCCTTCCTTGCCGCGGTCCTTGCCCGCGACGACGACGACGAAATCACCCTTGCGGATCTTCATCTCACAACACCTCCGGGGCGAGCGACACGATGCGCATGAACTTCTTGTCGCGGAGTTCGCGACCGACTGGTCCGAAGATTCGCGTTCCGCGCGGCGTGAGGTCATCCTTGATGACCACGGCGGCGTTCTCGTCGAAACGGATGTAGCTGCCGTCGGGACGGCGCTTCTCCTTCTTCACACGGACGACGACGCACTTGACGACTTCGCCCTTCTTGACTCCTGCACCGGGGATGGCGTCCTTCACGGTGGCGACGAAGATGTCGCCGATCGAGGCGTAACGGCGGCGAGTGCCACCGAGCACCTTGATGACGAGAACTTCCTTGGCACCGCTGTTGTCGGCAACCCGGAGGCGGCTTTCCTGCTGGATCATCGTGACTCCTGTTTCGATCCCCGGCCGATCACTTGGCCCGCTCGACGATTTCGACGAGACGCCAGCGCTTGGTCTTCGACATGGGACGGGTTTCCATGACCCGGACCTTGTCGCCCTCGCGCGCGTCGTTGGTTTCGTCATGCGCGTACAACTTCTTGGTACGCATGACGAACTTGTTGTACTTCGGGTGACGGACGCGCTCGACGACGGCGACCACGATGCTGCGGTCCATCTTCGAGGAGACCACGACTCCGTCGCGGACCTTGCGCACGTTGCGTTCGGTGTTCTCGGTCATGTTCACTCTCCGGCCTCGGCGGCAGCGATCTCGCGCTGACGGATGAGGGTGTTGATGCGGGCGATGCGACGACGAACCGCGCGCAACTCGGCGTGGTTGTCGATCTGTCCGGTCGCGGCGCGGAAGCGCAGGTTGAGCGCCTCCTGCTTGGCGGCCTTGAGCTGGCCGACGAGCGAGGCCAGGTCGAGCTCGCGCAACTCGGCGCGCTCCTTGGTGATGCGATTGGCCATGATCAGATCGCCTCCTCACGCGTGATGATGCGCGCCTTGATCGGGAGCTTCTGCACGGCCTTCTCGAGGGCTTCGTGCGCCTGCTTCGGATCGGGGAACGACAACTCGAACAGCACGCGACCGGGCTTGACGACGGCCACCCAGAACTCGGGGTTGCCCTTGCCCGAACCCATGCGGGTCTCGGCCGGCTTCTTGGTGACCGGCTTGTCGGGGAACACGTTGATCCAGACCTTGCCACCACGCTTGATGTGACGGGTCATGGCGATACGGGCGGCTTCGATCTGGCGGGCGGTGAGCCAGCAGGGTTCGAGGGCCTGAATGCCGTACTGGCCGAAAGCCAACGCGCTTCCGCCCTTCGACATTCCCTTCATGCGACCGCGGTGGTGCTTGCGGTGCGCGACTCGACGAGGCATCAACATGGTGAATCAGTCCTGTCCACGGAAATGAGGGGTCTCGGACCCCTCGTGGGTACGGCGCACGATCTCTTCCTCTTCGTCGAGCAACTTCTCGAGTTCGGGATCGGCTTCCTTGATGAGGGGTGCGGCTTCGGCGGTCTCCTCGGCCTTGCGACGACCGCTCGACGACACGACGCGCTTGGCGCCAGCCGAGCCCGAGGTCTCACCCACGGCCATGGCGGCTTCGCGGACGATCTTGTCGTCGTTCTGCGGCTTGTACGGGAGGATGTCGCCGCGGTAGATCCAGACCTTCACACCGACGCGACCCGACGAGGTGCGAGCCTCGCGGAAGCCGTAGTCGATGTCGGCGCGCAGCGTGTGCAACGGCACGCGGCCTTCGCGATACCACTCGGTGCGGCTCATTTCGGCGCCGCCGAGACGACCCGAGCACTGGACGCGGATGCCGAGAGCGCCGGCCTTCTGCGCGTTCTGGACCGCGCGCTTCATGGCGCGGCGGAACGCGATACGACCGACGAGCTGGTCGGCCACACCCTGGGCGATGAGAGCGGCGTCGAGTTCGGGCGACTTGATCTCGACGATGTTGAGCTGCACCTTGTTGTTGCCGGTGAGCTTGGTGAGGCCAGCGCGAATTTCGTCGGCCTTGGCGCCCTTGCGACCGATCACGATGCCGGGGCGAGCGGTGTGGATGTCGACCTTGAGGGTCTCGCCACGCTTGCGCTCAACTTCGATGCGGCTGATCGCGGCGTCGGAGAGGCTCTCCATGATGAAGTCGCGGATCTTCCAGTCCTCGGTCAGGTATTCCTTGTACTGACGCTCGCTGAACCAGCGGCTCTTCCAGTCGGTGGTCACACCGAGGCGGAAGCCGTACGGATTGATCTTCTGGCCCATCAGCTGTTCTCCTCGGCCGAATCGGGGGTGTTGGTCGTCTCGGGTGCCGCCGTGGCCTCACCTGACTCGACCGCGGTCGACTCGGTGTTCTCACTCGACTCGGTGCGGGTCTGACGACTCTTGGCCACGCGAGCACGACGGTCGGCGACTCCGCCACCGCGCGCGGCGCGGCGACCGGCGATCGCGCGATCGCGACGAGCCTGGATGATCTTCAGCGCGTCGTCGTCGAGGGTGTCGACCACGATCGTGATATGGCAGGTGCGCTTGTTGATGCGCGTGGCGCGGCCGCGGGCGCGGGGGCTGAAGCGGCGCATGGTCGGACCTTCGTCGGCGTAGCACGCGCGAACGTAGAGCGACTCGGCATCGAGATTGTCGTTGTTGATCGCGTTGGCCACGGCCGACGCGAGAACCTTGCGCACCACGCGAGCGGCTTCGCGCTCGGTGAACTGCAGGACCTGATCGGCGCTCACCACGTCGAGACCACGGATGAGGTCGAGGACCACGCGGGCCTTCGAGGCCGACATGCGCGAACCGCGCACGCTCGCGCGCGTACCGGTGCGCTCGCCGCGAACGAAGTCGCGCTCGTTCAACTTGGGACCAGTCATTACTTCTTGCCCTTCACGTTCTTTTCCTGACCTGCATGGAACTTGAAGGTCCGGGTGGGTGAGAACTCGCCCAACTTGTGACCGACCATCGACTCGGTGACGTACACCGGGACGTGCTTGCGACCGTCGTGCACCGCGATGGTGTGACCGACCATGTCAGGGATGATGGTGGAGCGGCGGCTCCAGGTCTTGATGACCTTCTTCTCGTTGGCCTGATTCAGTGCGTCGACCTTCTTGAGCAAGTGGTCGTCGATGAAAGGGCCCTTTTTGAGACTGCGCGACATCTTGTTCTCTCCTAGCGACGGCCCTTGGCCGTACGACGACGACGGACGATCAACTTCTGCGACGCCTTGTTGGTGTTGCGAGTACGGCGCTCGGGCTTGCCCCACGGCGACACCGCCGGACGTCCGCCCGAGGTCTTGCCTTCGCCACCACCGAGCGGGTGGTCGACGGGGTTCATGGCCACACCGCGGGTCTGCGGGCGCACGCCCTTCCAGCGGTTGCGACCGGCCTTGCCGATCTTGATGAGCTCGTGCTCGGCGTTGCCCACTTCGCCGACGGTGGCGCGGCAATCGATGAGCACGCGGCGCATTTCGGTGGAGGGCAGACGCAGCGTGGCGTGGGCGCCTTCCTTGGCGACGAGCTGAACGCCCGTGCCGGCCGAGCGGCCCATCTTGCCGCCCTGGCCCGGACGCAATTCGACGTTGTGCACGAAGGTTCCGACCGGGATGTAGCGCAGCGGCAACGCGTTGCCAGGCTTGATGTCGGCCTTCGGGCCGCTCTCGATCTGCTGACCGACCTCGAGTCCCTTCGGAGCGAGGATGTACGCCTTCTCACCATCGGAGTAGTGGAGAAGCGCGATACGGCAGGTGCGGTTGGGGTCGTACTCGATGGACGCGACCTTGGCGGTCACGCCATCCTTGTTGCGCTTGAAGTCGACGATGCGGTACTGCTGCTTGTGTCCGCCGCCGCGGTGACGCGCGGTCTTGCGACCGTAGGCGTTGCGACCGCCGGTGTTCGACTTCTTGGCGAGCAGCGTCTTCTCGGGAGTGGACTTGGTGATCTCCGAGAAGTCGTGCGCGGTCTGGAAACGACGACCGGCCGATGTGGGCTTGCGCTTGCGAATAGCCATGAGTGCCTCAGTTGTTCTCGAACAGCGGGATCTCGCTGCCGGCTTCCAGGGTGACGATGGCGCGCTTGGTGGCCGGACGCTGACCGATCCGGTTGGTGCCACGCGTGAGCTGACGCTTGCCACGACGGTTGAGAGTGTTGACCTTCAGGACCTTGACGCCCCAGATGGCCTCGATCGCATCGTGGATCTCGGGCTTGCTGGCGTCGGGGTGCACGTGGAACGTGTACACGCCGCGCTCGACGAGGCCGTAGCTCTTCTCCGACACGACCGGCGCGATGATGATGTCGCGGGGATCCTTCATCACTGACCGTCCTTGCCTGCACCCGGCAGCGACGCCTGGGTGAACACGATGTAGTCGTTGCACAGCACGTCGTAGGCGTTGAGTTCGCCCACTTCGATGAGCTGCACATCGACGAGGTTGCGGAAGCTGCGGATCGCGTTGATCTCGTTGCGCTTCACGACGACGAGCGTGCGGCCCGACACGCCGAGAGCCGCGAGTGCGGCCTTGGCGTCGGAGGTCTTCGGAGCGTCGAACTTCCATCCGTCGACGACGACGACCTTGCCCTCGATCGCGCGATCGGACAGAGCCGACTGCAGCGCGATCTTGATCATGCGCTTGGGCGTCTTCTGCGAGTACTTGCGCGGCTTCGGGCCGAGAGCCACGCCACCGCCGGAGAAGTGTGGCGAGCGAGTGGACCCTTGACGAGCGTTGCCGGTGCCCTTCTGCTTGAAAGGCTTCTTGCCGCCACCCGATACTTCGGCGCGGGTCTTGGTGCTCTGCGTTCCGGCGCGACGGTGCGCCAACTGAGCGGTGACCACCTGGTGCATCACCGGGACGTTGGGCTGGCGACCGAAGTCGTCATCGCTCAACGCGACCGTTCCGACTTCCTTGCCGGACTGATTCTTGAGCTTCAGCGAGGGCATGGCTCACTTCCCCTTCACTGCGTTGCGCACGATGACAACGCCGCCGTTGGGGCCCGGAACCGAGCCCTTGATCAACAACAGACCACGCTCGACGTCGGCTTCGACGACTTCGAGGTTCATGGTCGTGACTTGCTCGTGGCCCATGTGACCGGCCATGCGCAAACCCTTGAGCACGCGGCCCGGGTAGGTGCACGAACCGATGGAACCCGGCGCACGGTGGTGCTTGTGGTTGCCGTGGCTCGCGCCCTGACCGTTGAAGTTGTGACGCTTCATGCCGCCGGCGAAGCCCTTGCCTCGGCTCACTGCGGTCACGTCGATCTTCTGCCCCTTGGCGAGTGCGTCGACCTTGATCTCCTGGCCGACTTCGAATCCGTCGACCGAGTCGAGACGCAACTCGACGAGACGGCGGCCGGCGTCGACGCCAGCCTTGGCGAAGTGGCCAGCCTCGGGCTTGCTCAACTTCTTCTGATCCTTGTGTCCGTAGGTGACCTGGAGTGCGGCGTAGCCGTCACGCTCGGAGGTCTTCACCTGAACGATGCGAGCCGGTTCGACACGAAGCACGGTGACGGGAACGACGCGGTTGTCGTCGGTCCACACCTGTGTCATGCCGACCTTTTCGCCGACGATCGCTGTCTTTGCCATGAGGCAGCCTCTTCATCCGGTCCAGGTCGCCCTGGCGCTGAGTTGACTGTTGTGAGTGGCGGTTGCCATTCACGCAGATGCTCCGCAGGTCGAGGACCGGCGGAGCACCAAGTTCGGTTGTTGCCATGTGGTCCCCGACGAGCGGGCTCACACGGACATCAGTTCTTGCTGTCGGGCTGGATGCCCGTCAGACACGAGTTGTGAACGCTACCGCTGGTCACGGGGCGGACCAACCTGCAGGATCTGGTGACTGAAAGTCACCGTCTAGGTGACGAAGTCGCACCAGAAAATGGGGTTTGGGTTCCCGCGGATCCCATGGGTGTAGCGACCGCCGGATCGGCGAGATCGGCTGGATCGGCGAGAATGGCGTCGTGGATCCGGTGATCATCGAGGTGGCGGTCAATGGGGCCACCCGGCCCGCCGCCCAGCCCCAAGTCCCGGTTTCCCCTGACGAGATCGTCGCCACGGGGCGGGCCTGTGTGGAGGCCGGGGCCTCGATCGTCCACCAGCACGATGACCTGCGCGAGATTCGGGCTGGTGGAGGGGGCCCGGACGCCATGGCGGGGCTCGGATTAGCCGCTTATACAGGGCTTTTGTCCTCCCACCCGGACGTCATCGTGTATCCCACGGCCAACTTTCTGGGTCGGACCCTGGCCGAGCGCTGGGATCACCACCGGGTTCTGGCCCGAGAAATGCCTGGTCAGGGCGTTGGCCGCCTCCGGATGGGCCTGGTCGACCCAGGAACCGTCACTCTGGGCTCCTTCGAGTATGGGTTCACCCCGGCCGAGATCGCCGAGAAGTGGGAGGCCTGCCGCGAACTCGGCCTGGGCGCGTCGATCGCCTGTTTCACCCCCGACTATGTGGAGGCCGTCCTGGCCGAGCACGGCTCGCGGGGTCTGCCCCAGGGATCGCTCGTGAAGTTCTACTTGTCCCCCGACTTCGGGCTGCCCCCGACCGCACAGTCACTCGATCACTACCTCGCCATGATCGACGGTTCCGGACTGCACTGGGCCGTGGCGGTCCTCGGGGGCGACGTCGTCGCCTCGGGTGTGGCGGCCCTGGCCATCGAGCGCGGGGGGCATGTGCGAGTCGGACTCGAGGATTACGCAGGGCCCCGCCATCCGCGCAACGAAGAACTCGTGGCCGAGGTTGCCGACCTCGCGCGAGCGTCGGGTCGTGGGGTGGCCACGTGTCGCGACACCGCCCGCATCCTCCAACTCCCCTGACCCGAGAATCTGGTGACTGAAAGTCACCGTATGGGTGACGAACTCCAACCAGATTCCGCCCATCGACAGCCCCGGGACTCGAGCGCCTGACGAACGAGCCGTTGCACGTAGCCCGGCCGCCGAGCCACATCGCGCCACGTGACGTGGATGACCGTCCACCCATGTGCCTGCAGATCAGCATCGCGCTCGGCGAGACGACTGAAATCTTCCCGCGACTCGTACTTGCCCCATCCATCGGTTTCGACCGCGACTTTCCAGAGGGGCCAACCGATGTCGAGCCTGTACGAACCAACAGGAATCTGCGTATCGAAATCGGGGAAGTAGCCACCCAGAACCCGCTGCATCCGCAACTCGAGAACCGACTCGACCGGCTTGTCGGCATACGGCCACGTCGCGAGGAGTTCTCGCAGAGGTCCGATTCCAGCCCGTCCCTGTTTCGAGTGACGAGCCACTGCCGCCTTGATACGCTGCCGGGTGATCAGCCCACTCATCAACATGCGCTCCACAACCGACGACACCGCGTGAGGAGCCACCCCGGCCAGATCGAGAAGGGTTCGAACAGGAGTCGTGACACGTAATCCCTCATGGCGAACCGGCGCCAGTTCGTCGACATCGCGCGGGGAATGAGGAACCACGCCCGACAACGACGGAAGCCCACGACGACCCGGGACGATCACGTCGACCGGATCGTCACTATCGGCATTCCAGATCCCCCAGAGTTCACCGGCCGAACGATGGGACACGATCGCGTCCCGACCCACCCACAGCGTCGCCGCCATCATCTTCTGTCGCCTCGTCGCTTCGTATCCGAAAAGAACTCCCACGCCTCGATGGATCGGCACGATCAGTCCGTTGTCGACGAGTCGATACCACACCCGTTTCGAGACACCGAGTTCTTCGGCCTGATGGCGACTGATCACGCCGAACTGACGAGCGGCGAGGGAGTGGACCGGTTCGAGATGCACCCAGCGGTGTGGGAGCAAGCCTGAACGAGAGGCGATTCTGGTGCGAGTTCGTCACCCCGGCGGTGACTTTCAGTCACCAGATTCTCAGGTCAGGGGAAGCGGTGGGAGAGCCAGTCGGCCACGTGACCGAGAGCTTCCTTGCGGTGGCCCTCCAAGTAATGCGGAGCACCTTTCATCTCCACATACGTCTTGTCAGCCGCACCGCTGTTGTCGACGATCTCCTTGGCTTGCCACACACGAATCTCGGTGTCGGCCGTTGGGTGCACGAGGATCGTCGGCACTGTCACCTTCGGCATCGTGTCGGCCAACTTGGCGTGACTCGAGAGTCCGCTCCAGGTGCTGAGCCAGCCACGCGCGGTCATGGTGCGCGCGAGTCCACCGCGGCCGTAGTTGGCATCGAACGGATCGGGGAAAGCGAACAGTGAACCCATCGGACGCTCGTCGGGATCGATCGACAGATCGAGATAAGCCGGATCGGCGAGCGTGCGGTAGATCGTGAGGTACTTCGTGAACACCGTGCGACGACGCAGTTCGCGCCACTGCTTCGGATCGGCCTGCGCATCGACACCGCGCAAACGACCGAGGGCGTCGGTCGATTCGGCGATGCTCGCTTTGGCGATCGCATCGATGCGCGCGACTCGCTCGACCTGCGCGGCGCGATAACGCGCGAGCCACTGCTTGTCGTACACGCACGGCTCGGGCCACGGACGCCAGCCGTTGTCGGGGTTGTACATGTCGAGTTCGGGAACGGTGGAGAACGGATCGTCCTCCAAGGCGACGCTCGGGTCGATGACCTGGAGCATGAACACGCCTTCGCCGGGATGAGCGGCCATCCCAACCCACCCGTCGCCGATACCGCGTTCGGCATGGGCGAGAGCCATGAGCGATCCACCGCCCGAGTTGCCGAGCAAAACCACCGCTTCGGCACCGCGCCGCTTCATCTCGTGGTACACGGTCTCCACGTCGATGGTGCACGACTCGTGCAGGCAATCGGTGTCGTTGTTCATGTAGCGCGTGCCGAAACCGAGAACGGCGTAACCCGCAGCGGCAAGAAGCGGGCACGCGTAGTGAACGCTGAAATCACCGCGCGGATGCGACAGGATGACCGCGGTCTTCCACTTCTTGCCGTTGGGCGGAGTCCAGAGCACACCTCGCACGAGTGCACCATCGGGCGACACGAGACGGATCGATTCGCGCGGGATGTCGACGCCCGGATCGTCCTCGGGAAGCGGCCAGTAGTTCAGACCGAAGGGCCGACGACCACCGAGGTGCGCGTCGAGGAAAGGTGATCCACTCATGGCCGAACCCTAGTCGTGGGCAGAAACGGGCCGCCCCGACGGCATCAGCCCGGCGGACGTTCGATGAGCCTGGCGGTCAGGGTGAGCCTCGACCCGCCCCGCAGCACTTCGAGATCGATCGAATCACCGGGCGATTTGTCGCGAATCGCCGCGATGAACGCCGGCAATCCGTCGATCGGCGTTCCATCGGCCGCAACCACGACGTCGCCCACTTGGATCCCGGCCCGCTCGGCCGGCGAATCGGGGGCGACTTCGGCGATGAGTGCGCCACGTCCGCCATCCACCCGCGGTTCGAGGCCGACGCCGAGGTAACCCTCCACGCGATCGGTGCCACCGGCCTGCTCGCGCAACGCCTCGATGACGGGCAGCGCCTCGCCCACCGAGATCGCGAAACCGACGTTGTTGGCCGCGGTCCCCATCGAGCTCGTGAACACCGCGGTGTTGATGCCGATGATCTCGCCGCGCGAGTTGAGCAGCGGTCCACCCGAGTTGCCCGATGAGATCGCCGCATCGGTCTGGATCAAACCGTCGAGTGCGCCGTCCTCGTTGGCGATGGTGCGGTTGAGCGCCGACACGATTCCGCGTGTGACGGTGGGGCCTCCGTCGAGCGCCAGCGCGAACCCGACCGCGACCACCTCGTCACCCACGTCGATGGTCGAGGGGTCGGCGAACACCGCCGGCTTCAAGCCGGTCTCGTCGACCTTCAGCAACGCGAGATCGTTGCCTGGATCGCGGGCCAGCACCACGGCTGGGATCGGATCGATGGAGTCGGCGAACAGAACGTTCACTTCGGTGGCGCCGTCGACCACGTGCGCATTGGTGAGGATCTCACCGTCGGACGTGATGACGACACCCGTGCCGGTCGAGCGCCCCGAACCGAACTCCGAATCGCTCGTCGAATCGATCGTGACCACACTCGGTCCGATGCGATCGACGATCGCGCCCACGTCGAGCGCGCCGTCGGCGTCATCGCCGGGAGGCGCGGTCTGAACCGGCTGATCGGACGGCTCGACGTCGAGGTCGGGCGCCGGCGCCGGATCGTCATTCGAAGCCGAAGGTTCGGGCGAGATCTCCGACGAATCGGACTCGCGGTTGCGTTCGGTGGCGATCTGCGCACCGGCGAAGCCGCCGAGGATCGTCGCAACCAGGAAGAGGGTCAGACCCAGACGCCAACGCGGACGGGCAGGGGCCGGTGCGGGAGCGGGCGCCGGGGGCGGGGGCAACTGCTCGAAGGGTTCCATCGAAAAATGTCTACCGCCCGGGACGGGTCAAGGGGAATCGGAAACGGTGAGAAGTTGGTAAGTCGAGAACGTCCGAGGCCCGCCGTTTCCGGCGGGCCTCGTCACGAACCATACGGATGAGATCGGCGTCAGCCGTTCTGCACCTTGATCTCGACCTCGACTCCGGCCGGCAGATCGATGCGCTGCAGGCTGTCGATGGTCTGCTGCTTCGGGTCGACGATGTCGATGAGGCGCTTGTGGATGCGCATCTCGAAGTGCTCGCGCGAGTCCTTGTCGATGTGCGGTCCGCGGATGACCGTGTAGCGGTGCTTGTCGGTCGGCAGCGGAACCGGGCCCCGCACCGTGGCGTTCGTGCGAGCGACCGTCTCGACGATCTTGCGCGTCGACTGGTCGATGATCTCGTGATCGAACGCCTTCAGGCGGATTCGGATGATTTGAGCCATGGTGTCACCGACTCACTTGATGATCTTGGTGACGCGGCCGGCACCAACCGTACGCCCACCCTCACGAATAGCGAACCGCAAACCCTCGTCCATCGCGATCGGCTTGCCCAACTCGACCTTCATCGTCACATTGTCACCAGGCATCACCATCTCGGTACCCGACGGCAACTGCACCGTCCCGGTCACGTCAGTGGTCCGGAAGAAGAACTGCGGACGATAATTGTTGAAGAACGGCTTGTGACGGCCACCCTCCTCCTTGGTCAACACATACACCTGACCCTCGAACTCGGTATGAGGAGTGATCGAACCCGGCTTGCACAACACCTGACCGCGCTCCACATCCTCCTTCTTCGTGCCACGAAGAAGAGCACCAATGTTGTCGCCCGCCTGACCCTCATCGAGCAACTTGCGGAACATCTCCACACCCGTGCACGTCGTCTTCTGCGTCGGACGCAAACCAACGATCTCGACCTCGTCACCCGTATGAACACGACCCTGCTCGACCTTGCCGGTCACGACCGTGCCACGACCCGTGATCGTGAACACATCCTCGATCGGCATCAAGAACGGCTTGTCCAACTCGCGCTGCGGCTCAGGAATGTACGTGTCGGCAGCAGCCATCAACTCCATGACCTTGTCCTGCCACGCCGCATCACCCTCCAACGCCTTGAGAGCCGACACACGAACCACCGGCGCATCATCACCAGGGAACTCGTACTCGTTCAACAACTCACGAACCTCGAGCTCCACCAACTCGAGCAACTCCTCGTCATCCACCATGTCGGACTTGTTGAGCGCCACCACGATGTACGGCACACCCACCTGACGAGCCAACAACACGTGCTCACGAGTCTGCGGCATCGGACCATCAGTCGCCGCCACCACCAAAATCGCACCATCGACCTGAGCAGCACCCGTGATCATGTTCTTGATGTAGTCAGCGTGACCCGGCATATCGACGTGCGCATAATGCCGCTTCTCGGTCTCGTACTCGATATGAGCAATCGAAATCGTGATACCACGCGCCTTCTCCTCCGGCGCCTTATCGATCTGATCAAACGGCGTGTACTCCGCCAAACCCTTATCAGCCAACGTCCGCGAAATCGCCGCAGTCAACGTCGTCTTCCCATGGTCAATATGACCCATCGTCCCAATATTCACATGAGGCTTCGTACGCTCGAACTTCGCCTTCGACATGGTGGTGTCTCACTTTTCTTTTTCGAGTACCGCACTCAGCGATTGGTACGTGGTGTCAAGGATCAGGGTGACGGTCGCGGGAGCGAACGGCACGGGTTGGTGAGGCTAGCAGCGGCTTTCGGGCCGCCACCACCCTCGGATCATTCGCCGCGGTTGCGCTTCACGATCTCCGTGGCGATGGCCTCGGGGACCTGCTGGTAGCTGTGGAACTGCATCGTGTACGTGGCGCGGCCCTGAGTACGCGAACGCAGGTCGGTGGAGTAACCGAACATCTCCGAGAGCGGGACCTGGGAGCGAACGACCTGGGTGTTGCCGCGCGCTTCCATGCCTTCGATGCGACCACGACGGCTGGAGAGGTCGCCCATGACGTCGCCCATGTACTCCTCGGGCGTCACGACTTCGACGGCCATGATCGGCTCGAGCAGAACCGGCTTGGCCATTTCGGCGGCCTTCCGGAACGCCTGCTGACCGGCGATCTTGAACGCCATTTCCGAGGAGTCGACGTCGTGGTACTGACCGTCGACCAAGGTGACCTTCACGTCGACCGTGGGGTAGCCGGCGAGCACACCGTTGTCGAGCGCACTCTGCAGACCCTGGTTGGTGGGGTTGATGTATTCGCGCGGGATGCGACCGCCGCTGATCTTGTCGACGAACTCGTAACCCTTGCCCGGGTTCGGCTCCATGTTGATCTTGACGACGGCGAACTGACCCGAACCACCCGACTGCTTGATGTGGCGGTACTCGACCTGCTCGACCAACTTGGTGACGGTTTCGCGGTAGGCCACCTGCGGCTTGCCGACGGTCGCGTCGACGTTGAACTCGCGCTGCATGCGGTCGACGAGGATCTCGAGGTGCAACTCGCCCATTCCGGAGATGACGGTCTGGCCGGTCTCCTCGTCGGTGCGCACACGGAACGTGGGGTCCTCGTCGGACAATGACTTGAGCGCCTTGCCCAACTTGTCCTGGTCGTCCTTCGTCTTGGGTTCGATGGCCACGTGGATCACGGGCTCGGGGAACTCCATGCGCTCGAGGATGATCGGGTTGTTGCGATCGCAGAGCGTGTCGCCGGTGGTGGTCTCCTTGAAACCGAGTCCGGCCACGATGTCGCCGGCCAACGCAGTGTCGAGGTCTTCGCGCTGGTTGGCGTGCATCAACAGGATGCGGCCGAGGCGCTCACGACGCTCCTTGGTGGAGTTGTAGACCTCGTCGCCCTTGTTGATCTGGCCCGAGTACACGCGGAAGTAGGTGAGCTTGCCGAACGGGTCGGCCACGATCTTGAACGCCAGCGCGGCGAACGGAGCGCTCTCGTCGGCCGAACGCTCGGCCGGCTCGGCGGCGTCACCGGGCTTGACGCCCTGGGCGGCTGGGATGTCGAGTGGGCTGGGCAGGTAGTCGACGACGGCGTCGAGCATGGGCTGCACACCCTTGTTCTTGAACGCCGAGCCGCAGAGAATCGGCACGAAGTCGAACGCGAGGGTTCCCTTGCGGATGGCGCGCTTGATCTCGTCCTCGGTGACCTGCTCGCCGCCGAGGTACTTCTCCATGAACTCGTCATCGCTGGTGGCGATGGTCTCGAGGAGCTGCTCGCGGTACTCGTTGGCCTGATCGACCATGTCGGCCGGGATGTCGACCTCGTCCCACTTGGCGCCGAGTTCCTCGTCGCGCCAGATGAGCGCCTTCATCTTCACCAGGTCGACGAGACCGGCGAAGGGCTTGTTGCTCTCGGGTCCACCGGCACCGACGGGCAGGTGGATGACGGCGCAGGTCGCCTCGAGGCGGTCCTTCACCATCTGCACAGTGCGATAGAAATCGGCGCCGATGCGGTCCATCTTGTTGACGAAGCACATGCGCGGCACGCGGTACTTGTTGGCCTGACGCCACACCGTCTCGGTCTGGGGCTCGACACCGGCCACCGAGTCGAACACGGTGACGGCACCGTCGAGAACGCGCAGCGAACGCTCGACTTCGATCGTGAAGTCGACGTGGCCGGGGGTGTCGATGATGTTGATGCGGTGGTTGTTCCAGATGCAGGTGGTGGCAGCCGAGGTGATGGTGATGCCGCGCTCCTGCTCCTGCGCCATGTGGTCCATGGTCGCGGCGCCTTCGTGCACTTCACCGATCTTGTAGGTCTTGCCGGTGTAGTAGAGGATGCGCTCGGTCGTGGTGGTCTTGCCGGCATCGATGTGGGCCATGATGCCGATGTTGCGGGTGCGCTCGAGGGGGAACTCACGCTTTGCCATCGTCGGTCACTTTCGGTTTCTGTTCTTGTTCTATGGAGGGTCTGACATGATCGCACCCCGGCGGCGAACCGGGGTGCTGACGTTCGGTATGTGAACTACTCGTCGGTGTTGGTCACCAGCGGTAGTGCGCGAAGGCCTTGTTGGACTCGGCCATCTTCTGCATGTCTTCGCGCTTCTTGATGGAAGCGCCGAGGCCGTTGGCGGCATCGAGCAGTTCGTTGGCGAGGCACTCGGCCATGGTCTTTTCGCGACGGGCGCGGGAGTACTCGACGATCCAGCGGATGGCGAGAGTGTTGGCACGGCGGGGCTTCACTTCGACCGGCACCTGATACGTGGCGCCACCGACGCGGCGGCTGCGCACCTCGAGCGGCGGACGAACGTTGTCGACCGCGCGCTTGAGGGTGGCGATGGGCTCGGCACCCGTCTTGGTCTCGACCATCTTGAGCGCGTCGTACACGATCTTCTCGGCGATGCTCTTCTTGCCGCGAAGCATGACCTTGTTCATGAGCTGCGTGACGAGCAGCGAGCGGTACACCGGGTCGGGGTGGAGCTCTCGGCGGGGGGCGGGTCCCTTACGGGGCATGTCAGTTCACCAATTCCTTCGCGATCACTTGGCGCGCTTCGCGCCGTAACGGCTACGTGCCTGCTTGCGGTTCTTCACACCGGCGGCGTCGAGAGCACCGCGGATGATCTTGTAGCGGACACCCGGAAGGTCGCGCACGCGCCCACCGCGCACGAGGACGATCGAGTGTTCCTGCAGGTTGTGTCCTTCACCAGGGATGTAGGCCGTGATCTCCACACCGCTCGAGAGACGAACGCGCGCCACCTTGCGGAGCGCCGAGTTCGGCTTCTTGGGTGTGTTGGTGTACACGCGAGTGCAGACGCCACGACGCTGCGGCGAACCCTTGAGGGCCGGCGTCTTGGTCTTGCTGAACTTCGTGCTGCGGCCCTGGCGGACCAACTGCTGAATGGTGGGCACTCTCGATCCTCTTCGTTCTGGTGGGTGGGTTGCTCACGAATGAGCCGACCCAGAGTCCCGATTCATCCGAATCAGGGACCCTGAGATGTTACGAGCGTCCCCCGACGGACTCCAACCCTGCCCAGACCTGGGTTCTGGGTCGGGAATCGGACGCCCGGCGTCCGATTCCCGACCCAGAAAACCGAGAGGTCAGTGGCAGATCAGAGTTCGATCGAGTCAGAGAAGACGTCGGTGTCCATGCTGCGCTGGGCCAGGATGGACGACGGATCCTCGTCGTAACCGCTGTGGTAGGTCTCCATCGGCACGAAGTCGGGCGCGTCGATCCCGAAGTCGCGGTAGCGCATCATGCCGGTACCGGCCGGGATGAGCTTGCCGATGATGATGTTCTCCTTGAGGCCCACGAGGCCGTCCTGGCGACCCTCGATCGCGTTCTCGGTGAGCACGCGCGTGGTCTCCTGGAACGATGCGGCCGACAGCCACGAATCGGTGGCCAGCGAGGCCTTGGTGATTCCCATGAGCTCGGGACGACCTTCGGCGGGCTGCTTGCCCTCTTCGACCATCCGACGGTTGGTGTCGGTGAAGGTCTTGAGGTCCTTGCGGTCGCCGGGCAGGAAGCCGGTGTCGCCCTGGGCCTGCACGCTCACACGGCGCGTCATCTGACGGACGATGAGTTCGATGTGCTTGTCGTGGATCGACACACCCTGGTCGCGGTACACCTTCTGGACTTCTTCCACGATGTAGAGCTGCGTCTCGCGCACACCCTTGATCTCGAGAAGTTCCTTCGGGTCGAACGGGCCGTCGGTGACCGGCTGACCGGCCACCACTTCCTGGCCGTCGGTGACGATCGGGCGGCTACCGGTGGGAAGCGTGATGAGGTGCTCCTCGCCGGAGTCCTCGACGACGGTGACGGGCAAGCCCTTGCCTTCGTCGACACCGATGCGAACGAGGCCGCTGCCCTTCGCAAGACGCGCCGAACCCTTCGGAGTACGGGCCTCGAACAATTCGACGACGCGCGGCAGACCGCCGGCGATGTCCTTGCCGGCCACGCCACCGGTGTGGAATGTACGCATCGTGAGCTGGGTTCCGGGCTCGCCGATCGACTGAGCGGCGATCACGCCCACGGCCTCGCCGAGTTCGATCGCCTTGCCGGTGGCCAACGAACGGCCATAGCACAACGAGCACACGCCGATTTCGGCATCGCAGGTGAGCACCGAGCGCACGCGAACGCGGGTGATCGAGTCGTCGTCGCGCAACTTCTGCATGAGCATGTCGTCGACCAGCGTGTTGCGAGCCGCCACTTCACCACTCGACAGAGTGATGTCGGCGGCCAGCGAACGGCCGTACAACTTGGTTTCGAGATACGCGCGACGATTGGCCGTGTCGGCCTGCACGTTCTCGATCCAGATGCCGAGGTTGGTGCCGCAATCCTCCTGACGGATGATGAGTTCCTGGGCCACGTCGACGAGACGACGAGTGAGATAGCCCGAGTCGGCGGTACGCAGAGCGGTGTCGACCAGGCCCTTACGAGCGCCGGGCGTCGCGATGAAGTACTCGAGGGTCTCGAGGCCTTCACGGAAGTTGCTCTTGATCGGACGAGGAATCATGTCGCCGCGGGGGTTGGCCACGAGACCGCGCATACCGGCGATCTGACGCATCTGCGTCATGTTTCCGCGCGCACCCGAGCCGACCATCATGTCGATGGGGTTGAATCGCTGCGCACGGAACGCGTCGATCATGACCTTCTGCACGTCGTTGGTGGCATCGGTCCAGATACGTACTTCCTGCTGACGACGCTCACCGTCGGTGATGACGCCACGCAGGAACTGCGACTCGACCTTGGCGGCCTGCTCCTCGGCCTTGTCGAGGATGTCCTTCTTGAGGACCGGCGTCTTCACGTCGTCGATCGACACCGTCAGACCCGACTGCGATGCATAGCGGTAGCAGACGTCCTTGATGCGGTCGAGCGATTCGGCCACTTCGGCGTTGGTGTAGTGATCGGACAGGCGCTCGACGAGAACTCCCATTTCCGACTTCTTGATGGGCTCGGAGATGTGGCCGAACTCGTCGACGTACGAAGCGGGCAGGGCCTCTTCGAACAGCAAGCGACCAGCCGACGTCTCGAACGGCGAGCCGCTCTTGCGCATCGTGATCTTGGCGTGGAGATTGAGCGTGCCCTCGTCGAGGGCGCGGAAGACCTCCCAGTTGTGGCGGAACACACGGCCTTCACCCTTCGCGCCCGGCTCGTCGGCGGTGAGATAGAACGCGCCGATGATGAGGTCCTGGGTGGGGGTGACGATCGGACGGCCCGAGGCCGGCGACAAGATGTTGTTGGCACTCAGCATGAGGACGCGCGCCTCGGCCTGAGCTTCCGACGACAGCGGCACGTGCACGGCCATCTGGTCGCCGTCGAAGTCGGCGTTGAACGCGGTGCACACGAGCGGGTGAATCTGGATGGCCTTGCCCTCCACCAGCACCGGCTCGAACGCCTGGATGCCCAGACGGTGCAGCGTGGGTGCGCGGTTGAGGAGAACCGGATGCTCGCGGATGACTTCTTCGAGCACGTCCCACACGCGCGGATTGCGACGCTCGACCATGCGCTTGGCGCTCTTGATGTTCTGGGCGTACTCGATCTGGACGAGACGCTTCATGACGAAGGGCTTGAACAGTTCGAGAGCCATGAGCTTGGGCAGACCGCACTGGTGCAACTTCAAGGTCGGGCCGGCCACGATGACCGAACGACCCGAGTAGTCGACGCGCTTGCCGAGCAGGTTCTGACGGAACCGGCCCTGCTTGCCCTTCAACATGTCGGACAACGACTTGAGCGGACGGTTGCCCGGGCCCGTGACTGGACGACCACGACGACCGTTGTCGAACAACGCGTCGACGGCCTCCTGCAGCATGCGCTTTTCGTTGTTGACGATGATCTCGGGCGCACCGAGGCCGAGCAAACGCTCGAGTCGGTTGTTGCGGTTGATCACGCGGCGGTACAAGTCGTTGAGGTCAGACGTGGCGAAACGACCACCGTCGAGCTGAACCATCGGGCGCAGTTCGGGCGGGATCACCGGAACCACGTCGAGGATCATCGCCTTCGGGTCGTTCTTCAAACGACCGTTTTCCTCGCGCTGGTTGAACGAGGCGACGATCTTGAGACGCTTGATGGCCTTCTGCTTGCGCTGGGCACTGAGCGGCTTCTTGCCATCCTTCGGATCGATGGCCTCGCGGAGCTTGCGCTCCTCTTCGGCGAAATCGATGCGATCGATGAGCGCCTTGATCGCATCGGCACCGGTGCCGCCCTCGAAGTAGTCGGCGTAACGATCGCGGAGTTCGCGCCACAGCGTCTCGTCCTCGATGATCTGGCGCGAGTGGAGACCCTTGAACTCCTCCCACGAACGCTTCACGAGATCGAGTTCGCTCTCGTAGCGCTCGCGGATGGCAGCCAGGTCGCGATCGCCGATCTTCTGCAGGGCCTTGACCTCGGCGTCCTTGGCTCCGCTGCTCTCGAGGCGCGACGCCTCCTTCTCGAGTTCCTTGAAGCGGCGGTCGATCTCGAGATCGCGATCCTTCTCGATGGCCTCGATCTCGCCGATGTACTCGTTCTCGAGGCTGTTGAGTTCGTCGTGACGACGCTCCTCGTCGACCCAGGTGACCAGGTGCGCCGCGAAGTAGATGACCTTCTCGAGCTGCTTGGCCTTGAGCTCTTCACGCGGCTCGATGCCCGCGAGAAGGTACGCGAGCCACGAACGGGTTCCGCGGAGGTACCAGATGTGCACGACGGGCGCGGCCAGTTCGATGTGGCCCATGCGCTCGCGGCGAACCTTCGAGCGGGTGACCTCCACACCGCACTTCTCGCAGATGATGCCCTTGAAACGTACGCGCTTGTACTTGCCGCACGCACATTCCCAGTCGCGGGTGGGTCCGAAGATCTTCTCGCAGAAGAGACCCTCGCGCTCGGGGCGCAGTGTGCGGTAGTTGATGGTTTCGGGCTTCTTGACCTCACCGCTGGACCAAGTGCGGATGTCGTCGGCCGTTGCGAGGCCGATCCGAATTTGGTCGAACATGTTCACGTCGAGCATGGCGTTCTCTCTCTGGTCGATTCGTTCGTGGTCTGACGATCAGCGCCGGAAACCGGCACGCTCGCGGTCGTCTTGGTCGCTGCCGCGCTCAGGGCGGCTGATGTCGATGCCGAGCGACTCGGTCGTGCTGAACACTTCCTCGTCGATCTCCTTCATCTCGATCTCGGATCCGTCCTTGGCCAGGATCTCGACGTTGAGGCACAGGGCCTGCATTTCCTTCATGAGCACCTTGAAGCTCTCGGGAATGCCCGGCTCAGGGATGTTCTTGCCCTGGACGATGGCCTCGTACACCTTCACACGGCCGAGCACGTCGTCGGACTTGATGGTGAGGAGTTCCTGCAAGCAGTACGCCGCGCCGTAGGCCTCGAGGGCCCACACTTCCATTTCGCCGAAGCGCTGGCCGCCGAACTGCGCCTTTCCACCGAGCGGCTGCTGGGTGATCATGCTGTACGGGCCCGTGGAGCGCGCGTGGATCTTGTCGTCGACGAGGTGCGACAACTTGAGGATGTACATGAACCCGACGGTGATCGGGTTGTCGTACTTGTCGCCGGTACGACCGTTGTACAACGTCGTCTTGCCGTCGAGGCCGATGAGCGGCTTGGCGCCGTCCGACTCGGGGTTGAGGTTGCGGAAGATGTCGACGATGGTCGGGTGCTGACCCGACTTCTCGACTTCGTCCCAGTGCGCACCATCGAACACCGGAGTGGAGATGAACGTGGCCGGAGGAGTGCTCGGCCGCGTCTTCGACTCGGTGCCGCGCACCGGCTTGTCGCCGACGCTGTTGCCACCGACGTTCCAGCCCCAGCGAGCCGCGTAGCCGAGGTGCGCTTCGAGCACCTGGCCCACGTTCATTCGGCTCGGAACACCGAGCGGGTTGAGGATGATGTCGACGGGAGTTCCGTCGGCCAGGTACGGCATGTCGCCCTGCGGCAGGATCTTGGAGATGACGCCCTTGTTGCCGTGGCGTCCGGCCAACTTGTCGCCCACGCTGATCTTGCGCTTCTGGGCCACGAGAACCTTGACCATCTGATTGACGCCGGGGTTGAGCTCGCCACCCTCTTCGCGGTCGATGACCGAGACGTGGATGACCTTGCCGCTCTCGCCGTGCGGAACCTTGAGCGAGGTGTCGCGAACTTCGCGGGCCTTCTCACCGAAGATCGCGCGGAGCAGACGCTCTTCGGGGGTGAGCTCGGTCTCGCCCTTCGGCGTGACCTTGCCGACCAGAACGTCGCCCGGATTCACCTCGGCACCGACGCGAATCACGCCGCGCTCGTCGAGATCGCGCAGGATGTCGTCGGACAGGTTGGGGATGTCGCGGGTGATTTCCTCCGGACCGAGCTTCGTGTCGCGGGCGTCGATCGTGTACTCGTGGATGTGGATCGACGTGAGCACGTCGTCGCGCACGAGACGATCGGACAGGATGATCGCGTCCTCGAAGTTGTAGCCCTCCCACGGCATGAACGCCACGAGAAGGTTCTTGCCGAGAGCGAGTTCGCCCTGATCGGTGCTCGGACCGTCGGCGATGAGATCGCCCTTCTTGAGCTTTTGACCCTCGACCACGCGCGGCAACTGGTTGACGCACGTGTTGTGGTTGGAACGGCGGAACTTGGCGAGGTGGTACACACGCTTGCCGTCGTTCTTGTACTGAACGGTGATCTGCGAGCCCGAGACCTCGGTGACTTCGCCGTCGTCGGTGGCGAGAATGAGGTCGGCGCCGTCGGACGCGACCTTGCGCTCGATACCGGTGCCGACGTACGGAGCCTCGGTGCGGATGAGCGGAACGGCCTGACGCTGCATGTTGGCGCCCATGAGCGCGCGGTTGGCGTCGTCGTGCTCGAGGAACGGAATGAGTGCGGTCGCGACCGACACGATCTGCTTGGGCGACACGTCGATGAGGTCGACCTTGTCGGGCTCGACGAGAAGGATGTCGGTGGTGGCGCCGAAGAAGTTCTCGGCTTCGAGCATGCCCTTCAGCTGTTCGAGGCTGGCGGCCTGCGGAGCGCGGCGGACGAGGATCTTGTCCTGCTTGAAGGTGCCGTCGGGGTTGACCGGCGTGTTGGCCTGCGCCACCACGTACTTCTCTTCCTCGTCGGCCGGCATGTAGCGGACCTCGCTGGTGACGCGGCCGTTCTTGACCACGCGGTACGGCGTCTCGATGAATCCGTACTCGTTCACCTTGGCGTAGGTGGAGAGCGCACCGATGAGGCCGATGTTCGGGCCTTCCGGAGTCTCGATGGGGCACATGCGTCCGTAGTGCGAGAAGTGCACGTCGCGGACTTCGAAGCCGGCGCGCTCGCGCGACAGACCACCGGGGCCGAGTGCGGAGAGACGACGACGGTGCGTGAGACCCGAGAGGGCGTTCACCTGGTCCATCAACTGCGACAGCTGGCTGGTTCCGAAGAACTCCTTGATGGCGGCCGACACCGGACGGATATTGATGAGCGACTGCGGCGTGATGGACTCGACGTCCTGGGTGCTCATGCGCTCGCGAACGACGCGCTCCATGCGCGACAGACCGATGCGCACCTGGTTCTGGATGAGTTCGCCCACCGAGCGGATGCGACGGTTCGCGAAGTGGTCCTGATCATCGAGGCGGTAGCCCGGCTCCTGCTTGACGAGGTGGAGCATGTACGAGATGGCGGCCAGCACTTCGTTGGGACGAAGGACGTTGAGTTCGTTCGGGTCGGACTCGACGGGACGCTTGTTGGGATCGTCGGAGTCGGCGCGGAACATCGAACCGGCGGCGAGGGCACCCTTGCCGAAGATCGTGTCGAGTTTGGCGAGCTCGTCGCCCAACTTGCGGTCGATCTTGTAGCGACCGACGCGCGAGAGGTCGTAGCGCTTCGGGTCGAAGAACGCGTTCTTGAAGTAGGCGCGAGCCGACTCGAGCGACGGCGGCTCACCGGGGCGAGCGCGCTTGTAGATCTCGACGAGGGCTTCGTTCTGGGTGGGAGCGATGTTGCGCTCCTTGTCCCACTGGCCCTGCAGGAAGTCGAAGTGGCCCACGAAGCGGTCGAGGAAACCGGGCACGTGCTCTTCGTCGTAGCCGAGGGCGCGCAGGAGTGTGAACACACCCATGCGGCGCTTGCGGGCCACGCGCGTACCGGCGGTGACGTCCTTGCCGGGCTTCTGCTCGACGTCGAACTCGAGCCACTCACCGCGCTGCGGGTGGATCGTGCCCTTCACGAGCTGGTGCTTCGAGAGGTTGCGGAGGCGATACCGCTCGCCGGGTTCGAAGATGACGCCGGGCGAACGCACGAGCTGCGAAACGACGACGCGCTCGGTGCCGTTGATGATGAAGGTGCCCTTCTCGGTCATCATCGGGAAGTCGCCCATGAACACGAGCTGTTCGCGGATTTCGCCGGTGGCGCGATTGGAAAAACGTGCGCGCACGAGGATGGACGACTGGTAGGTGTGGCCCTTCTCGCGGCACTCCTCGACGCTGAACTTCGGCGGCGGGCAGAGGAACTCGTCCTCCGGGTCGTATTCGAGTTCGAGGCGCAGGTTGCCGGCGAAGTCTTCGATGGGCGAGATGTCGCGGAACGTCTCGGCCAGACCGACCTTCAAGAAATGCTGGAAGCTCTGACGCTGGATGTCGAGCAGGTCGGGCATCTCCAACCGCTCGTCGAGGTCGGCGAATGAATAACGCTCGCGCGTACGGGCCACGGGGTACTCCTCAGATCAGCGGGCGAACGGAACAAAAAGCAGGGCGCGGCAAAGCAGACATCGAGAACGACACAAGACAGGGACGACGCACGGCAACCGACGAGACTACCCCTGTAGGGCGCACGGAACCAACCGCTCACCAGCACTTTTGCCGGGCGGACCAGGTCGTGGGCGACACCGTAGGACGGGGCAACTCGCCGGTCAAGCACCCGGCGCGGGGACGGGGTACCGACCCGGGCCCGAACACAGCCCGGACACAGCCCAGACCCAGGACAGACATGGCTCGACCCGGGGTCTCCCCCGGGTCGAGAACCGAAAACTCCTGGTCGGAGGCCGAATTACTTGAGTTCGACCTTGGCGCCCGACTCTTCGAGCTTGGCCTTGGCCTTCTCGGCGTCGTCCTTGCTGACCTTCTCGAGGACGGGCTTGGGGGCGCCGTCGACGAGGTCCTTGGCCTCCTTGAGGCCGAGGCTGGTGAGCTCACGGACCACCTTGATGACCTGGATCTTCTGTGCGCCGCCATCGGTGAGGATGACGTCGAACTCGTCCTGCTCTTCGGCGGCAGCGGCACCACCGGCGGCAGCGCCACCAGCGGCAACGGCGGCAACGGCCACCGGGGCGGCGGCGGTCACGCCGAACTTCTCCTCGAACGCGTCGAGGAGCTCCTTCAGTTCGATGACGGTGAGGGCGGCGATGCCGTCCAGGATCTGATCCTTGGTGAGTGACATGTCAATTTCTCCTTGAGTTCTTGTTGGGTGGGCTCGGTGCCCGGTTGAGGTGATGTGAGTGGGTACGACGGGTGTCGCGATGGTCAGGCGGCAGCCTTCTGGTCGATGAGGGCCTTCAAGCCGTAGGCCATGTTGCGTGGCAGAGCCTGCAACAGACCGGCGGTCTTGACGAGCGGGGCCTGCAGTGCGCCAGCGAACTGGGCGAGCAGAACATCGCGCGGCGGCAGGTCGGCGAGAGCCTCGACGTCCTTGGCACTGAGTGCCGCGCCGCTGAGTGCTCCGCCTTTCAGAACCAGCAACGGGTTCGTCTTGGCGAACTCGCGCAGGACCTTGGCGACAGCAGCCGCGTCTCCATCGACGAAGGTGAGGGCACTCGGGCCGACGAGCAAGTCGACGAGAGCACTGTTACCGGTTTCGACGGCGGCGAGACGAGCCAGCGTGTTCTTGTACACCTTGTGCTCGGCACCGGCGTTGCGCAGCGAACGACGCAGATCGGCCAAGTTGCCCACGGTGAGACCGCGGTACTCGGACACGAACATCGTGCTGGTGGCCGACATCTTCGCCGCGATCTCGGCGACGGTCGCAACCTTCTCCGGACGGGGTTTGTCCATGATTTTCCTCCTTTCGCTTCGACTCGGGCGCTCGCAGATGCGGCACCACGAGGAGCGAAAGGCTCATGTGATCCGCCTCGGTTGGCGAACCCGGGGGTTCCTTAGCCACCCGAAGGTGGACCGACTGTCTCTGGCAAGCGATTCAGTTGTGTGGGAAAAACTACCGGGGCCGGGCCCCGATTGGTCGAAAAATCAGACGACTTCGACCTTGAGACGGTTGGTATCGACCTTCACACCGGGGCCCATGGTGGACGACACGGTGATCTTCTTGAGGTAGCGGCCCTTGGCCGATGCCGGCTTGGCGCGCTGGATCTCGTCGATGACGGCGCGGAAGTTGGCCTCGATCTGCTCGACCGAGAAGCTCACCTTGCCGAGCTGTACGTGCACGTTGCCGTAGCGATCGGTGCGGTACTCGACCTTGCCGCCCTTGAACTCGCCGACCGCGCGGCCGACGTCCTGGGTGACCGTGCCCGTCTTTGGGTTCGGCATGAGACCGCGCGGACCGAGCACGCGGCCCAGGCGACCGACGAGCGGCATCATGTCGGGGGTCGCGATGGCGAGATCGAAGTTGAAGTTGCCCTTCTCGATCTCGGCCGCGAGTTCGTCGGCGCCCACGAGGTCGGCACCGGCCTTGCGCGCCTCCTCGGCGGCTTCACCGGCGGCGAACACGGCGACGCGGATGTTCTTGCCCGTGCCCGACGGCAACGCGACGGTTCCGCGAACGGCCTGCTCGGCCTTGCGGGGGTCGACGCCGAGACGAATGGCGATCTCGACCGTCTCGTCGAACTTGGCCGTGGCCATCGACTTCACGAGCGACAGCGCCTCGGTGGGGCTGAACTGCTCGTCGCGGTTGTAACGCTTGATTGCGTCGTCGTACTTCTTGCCTGACATGACTGTCTCCCTCTCCCACCGGTTCTTCTCCGGCGGGGTGACGTGTCGGCCGGGCGAGGTGTTCCCGGACCAGACGTGTGTTGGTTAGTGGATGATCGAACGGTTACTTGACGACGAGACCCATCGAACGAGCCGTGCCGCGCACCTGCTGCTTGGCCGCTTCGAGGTCGTTGGCGTTGAGGTCGGGCATCTTGATCTTGGCGACTTCTTCGATGTCGGCCTCGGTGACCGAACCGGCCACGGACTTGCCCGGAGTCTGGCTGGCCTTCTCGAGACCGGCCTTCTGACGCAGCAACACCGGCGTGGGCGGCGTCTTCAGGACGAACGAGAACGTGCGGTCTTCGAAGATGCTGATCTCGACCGGGATGATGGTGCCGACCTGCGATTCGGTGGCGGCGTTGTACGCCTTCACGAAATCCATGATCGCGATGCCGTGCGGTCCGAGAGCGGTACCCACCGGCGGGGCGGGCGTGGCCTTACCGGCCGGGATCTGGATCTTGACGATCGCTGAGAGTTTCTTCTTCGCCATGGGGCGTTGCCTTCCTAAGAGATCCTGATCAGAGTTTTGCGACCTGGCTGAAGTCCATCTCCACCATGGTCTCGCGACCGAAGATGTTCACCAGCACCTTGAGCTTCATGTGGTCCGCGTTGATCTCGGCCACTTGACCGGAGAAGTCGGCGAACGGGCCTTCCTTCACGCGAACGCCCTCGCCCACTTCGTATTCGAGCTTGGGCTTGCGGCGGGCGGCGGTCTCCTGACCATCACCCTTGGCCGAGAGGAACGTGTCGACTTCGCGCCGCGAGAGCGGCGTGGGCTTCTGGCCCTTCTGGCTCTGGCCGACGAAACCGGTGATGCCCGGCGTGTTGCGAATGCAGTACCAGCTCTCGTCGTCCATGTGGCAACGCACGAGGATGTAGCCGGGGAAGACCTTCTTCTGCACGACCTGCTTGCGGCCGCCCTTGAACTCGACGACCTCTTCCATCGGGATGACGACGTCGAAGATCTTGTCTTCCATGTTCATCGACTGGATGCGCGCGGCGAGATTGGCCGAGACCTTCTTCTCGTAGCCGGCCTGGGTGTGCACGACGAACCACTGGCCCGGGAGGTTCCAGGGATGAACCGGGGCGTCCTCGATCTCCTCCGAGTCGTCCTCGGTCAAGTCGAAGACCTGGTCGGTCTCGAGATCGGTGGTGGTGTCGTCGGTCATGATCAGTTCTCGTACAGCCAATCGGTGAGGAAGCCGAAGAGGGTATCGGCGCCGCCGATGAACGCCGTGAAGAGGGCGACCGTGACCAGCACGACCAGGGAATACCGGCGGATCTCGGGCCACTTGGGCCAGGCCACCTTGTTCATTTCCTCGCGAACTTCACGGATGTACTTCGGGGCAGTCGTGCGCTCATCGCGGCTACGGCGTGCCGGAGCCTGACGAGCCGGGTTGCCCTGCTCGTCGAGCGCACCCATCTTCTTCAGGGTTCGCTTCTGCTCTCGGTTCAAATCCATCGCCATATTGCGGTGCTCGTTTCTCGTGCGCTCAGTTCGGGTTCTGTGCAGGGCAGGAGGGACTCGAACCCCCGACCGTCGGTTTTGGAGACCGATGCTCTACCAACTGAGCTACTGCCCTTCGACGCCAGTGGACTAGCGCGTCTCCTTGTGGGTGGTGTGCTTGCGATCGAAGCTGCAGTACTTCTTCATCTCCATGCGTTCGCGATCATTGATCTTCGACTTGATGGTGATGTAGTTGCGCCGCTTGCATTCGGTGCACTCGAGGGTGATCTTCACCCGCTTGTCATTCCTGGGCATCGTGGCCTCCGGTCACTTGATGATCTTGGTGACGCGGCCGGCACCAACCGTACGCCCACCCTCACGAATAGCGAACCGCAAACCCTCGTCCATCGCGATCGGCTTGCCCAACTCGACCTTCATCGTCACATTGTCACCAGGCATCACCATCTCGGTACCCGACGGCAACTGCACCGTCCCGGTCACGTCAGTGGTCCGGAAGAAGAACTGCGGACGATAATTGTTGAAGAACGGCTTGTGACGGCCACCCTCCTCCTTGGTCAACACATACACCTGACCCTCGAACTCGGTATGAGGAGTGATCGAACCCGGCTTGCACAACACCTGACCGCGCTCCACATCCTCCTTCTTCGTGCCACGAAGAAGAGCACCAATGTTGTCGCCCGCCTGACCCTCATCGAGCAACTTGCGGAACATCTCCACACCCGTGCACGTCGTCTTCTGCGTCGGACGCAAACCAACGATCTCGACCTCGTCACCCGTATGAACACGACCCTGCTCGACCTTGCCGGTCACGACCGTGCCACGACCCGTGATCGTGAACACATCCTCGATCGGCATCAAGAACGGCTTGTCCAACTCGCGCTGCGGCTCAGGAATGTACGTGTCGGCAGCAGCCATCAACTCCATGACCTTGTCCTGCCACGCCGCATCACCCTCCAACGCCTTGAGAGCCGACACACGAACCACCGGCGCATCATCACCAGGGAACTCGTACTCGTTCAACAACTCACGAACCTCGAGCTCCACCAACTCGAGCAACTCCTCGTCATCCACCATGTCGGACTTGTTGAGCGCCACCACGATGTACGGCACACCCACCTGACGAGCCAACAACACGTGCTCACGAGTCTGCGGCATCGGACCATCAGTCGCCGCCACCACCAAAATCGCACCATCGACCTGAGCAGCACCCGTGATCATGTTCTTGATGTAGTCAGCGTGACCCGGCATATCGACGTGCGCATAATGCCGCTTCTCGGTCTCGTACTCGATATGAGCAATCGAAATCGTGATACCACGCGCCTTCTCCTCCGGCGCCTTATCGATCTGATCAAACGGCGTGTACTCCGCCAAACCCTTATCAGCCAACGTCCGCGAAATCGCCGCAGTCAACGTCGTCTTCCCATGGTCAATATGACCCATCGTCCCAATATTCACATGAGGCTTCGTACGCTCGAACTTCGCCTTCGACATGGTGG
>NBNI01000006.1 GCA_004379135.1 Acidimicrobiales bacterium mtb01 | reverse complement strand
GAGCTATAGCCCCAGCAGGTAAGAACCCTATCGGCGGGTCCGACCCACCCTCAACCGAGCCAGGATCGACTAGTCCGACCACCCCGGAGGAAACACGGAGTTCGGATCCGAGGGGCTGAGGAACACCGACTTCGACACGTCGACGATGTCGCTTCTGCCATGACCCCAGTAGTCGTCGCGTCCCGGGTCGAGGCGGACGACCCCGACGCTCCCACCCATCAAGTCGGTCGGATCGTTGGCGATATGTCCGGCGAACGACCCGTTCGAGTCGGATCCTGGAGACGCTCCGACCGCTCCGAGCACATGGAAGATCTCGTGGATGACACTGAGGCCCAGGGCGTTGAAACTCTGTGGCGACGTCGCCACCGACTCCGGTCCCATGCACTCTTGTTGACCCGTGAGCACGCTGATCTGACCGAGCGGATACACGAGTGCCCGTTCACGTCCACCGGCGTAGCCGCATCCCGGCCACTCCGGGCGCGAAGCCGGCGTCGTCTGACCTCCATAAAGAACGACCGAGATGTCGCTCGTCGGGGCCAGGCCTCTCGATCGCAGAAGCGAAACGATCGTGGGCAAGAACGGGCACGGACGTAGGCGACATTTCTTGGTCGGATCGTCAGGCTCCATCCAGAGTTCAGCCTCGGTTTGATCGAGTCGAACGAACGTGACGTCGACGTTGCCCTGGAACGTGTCATACCGAATGCTCTTGCCGCCGTTCGCCATCAACCATCTATTGCCCGCATCGAGAGCTCGTGCGATCGAGCCGTCCACGTCGCTGCGTCGATCCACTGAATCCCTGGCCAGCACGTAATAGACGTGAACCTGCGACGACGTCGAATCATCCGGGCGATCAGCGAAGACTCGTCCGGCCACCCGATCGTCGACCTCGGTCGTGTTCGCCAAACGTGTCCAGAACGGGGAGAAGGCAAGATCCCAGCATGGACTGTTCACTCGTGGACCCTGACGAATCCTGAAGTAGAAGGCGCCGGTCGCATCCATCTTCCAGGGCGGACGAGGGGGACCCACGTACTTGTAAGTGATCGGATCCTTGACGCCGGCGCTAGCCAGTCGACGGAGCCACAGGAAGTCTGTTGACACACCAGCCAGACAGATCGCAATTGAAGGCCGCCGCGCGCTGGATCATGGTGGACATACTGTGGCCAGTAATTGGTTTTGGACGCTCGGCGCACTTCACGCTCATGATTCGGCCACTTTAATCAGGCCACAAATGTCCTGTTCAGGACGGCGGGAAAAGCGTGTCGATCATGAGGAGCAACAGCCCGTTCCACGCCTCCGGAGTTGGACCGTCGGCGTCGAGATACGACAAGTTGTTGGAGCCGAGACCGATGGCATTGATCGCCGCCGCCACTGCCGCCGGGTCGGCGTCCTGCCGGAGAATGCCGCGCTCCTGCGCCTTCGACATGATGCCCACCAAATAGCGGTGATGGCTCCGTTGCAGATCGGCCATCACCTCCCGCAGCTCCGGATCTCGGCGAGTGGTCGCCAACAGCTCCCACCGCTGCCAGCGAGCCTCGGACTGCTCAGGGTCGAACGGGTCGACCAACGTGCCGGCCACCCGAATCAGGTACTCCTCACGGCTGGCCCCGGAATCGATCGCTTCATCGAGAGCCTCGATCTGCGCGGCCGACAACCGGCGCAACTGCTCGAACAAGGCTTCACGAATCAGACCCTGGCGGTCCTGAAAATGCCAGTACAGGGACCCTTTGGTCACCCCGACCCGTTCGCACACGTCTTCGATGCGCACCGCATCGATCCCACTGGTGACGATGATGTCGAGGGCGGCGTCGATCAATTCCTGACGCGAGTCGACTCTGGAAGAGCGACGCGACGGTATTCTCGGCGGGCTGTTCTCGGCCACCCCTTGAATCTACGACTCATCGCCGCGTTCACGGGCACGTTGACTCGCTGGTGGGGCTAACAAGAGTCGAACTTGTGACCTCATCCTTATCAGGGATGCGCTCTAACCAACTGAGCTATAGCCCCAGCAGGTAAGAACCCTATCGGCGGGTCCGACCCACCCTCAACCGAGCCAGGATCGACTAGTCCGACCACCCCGGAGGAAACACGGAGTTCGGATCCGAGGGGCTGAGGAACACCGACTTCGACACGTCGACGATGTCGCTTCTGCCATGACCCCAGTAGTCGTCGCGTCCCGGGTCGAGGCGGACGACCCCGACGCTCCCACCCATCAAGTCGGTCGGATCGTTGGCGATATGTCCGGCGAACGACCCGTTCGAGTCGGATCCTGGAGACGCTCCGACCGCTCCGAGCACATGGAAGATCTCGTGGATGACACTGAGGCCCAGGGCGTTGAAACTCTGTGGCGACGTCGCCACCGACTCCGGTCCCATGCACTCTTGTTGACCCGTGAGCACGCTGATCTGACCGAGCGGATACACGAGTGCCCGTTCACGTCCACCGGCGTAGCCGCATCCCGGCCACTCCGGGCGCGAAGCCGGCGTCGTCTGACCTCCATAAAGAACGACCGAGATGTCGCTCGTCGGGGCCAGGCCTCTCGATCGCAGAAGCGAAACGATCGTGGGCAAGAACGGGCACGGACGTAGGCGACATTTCTTGGTCGGATCGTCAGGCTCCATCCAGAGTTCAGCCTCGGTTTGATCGAGTCGAACGAACGTGACGTCGACGTTGCCCTGGAACGTGTCATACCGAATGCTCTTGCCGCCGTTCGCCATCAACCATCTATTGCCCGCATCGAGAGCTCGTGCGATCGAGCCGTCCACGTCGCTGCGTCGATCCACTGAATCCCTGGCCAGCACGTAATAGACGTGAACCTGCGACGACGTCGAATCATCCGGGCGATCAGCGAAGACTCGTCCGGCCACCCGATCGTCGACCTCGGTCGTGTTCGCCAAACGTGTCCAGAACGGGGAGAAGGCAAGATCCCAGCATGGACTGTTCACTCGTGGACCCTGACGAATCCTGAAGTAGAAGGCGCCGGTCGCATCCATCTTCCAGGGCGGACGAGGGGGACCCACGTACTTGTAAGTGATCGGATCCTTGACGCCGGCGCGCTCGTTGTCCTGTTGGGGAGTCGGAAGGCTGAAGTAGCCGTTCCAGATCGAATCACAATCCGCGTTCGAGCGAAGAACACCGGGCGCCACGAGGTTCCTGACGACCTCCGTGTCCCAATTCATGTCGAGGGGTCCTCCGTAACGGAAGCCACCATGTTTGTTCGAGCAGGCGCGGTTGCTTGTGTCCCGCGCGTACCAAAGAACGATGTTCACGTTCACGTTGATGTCGCATCCGGGGGTCGTGTGGCCACCGAGGAATCCGGGTTTCAAGCCGGTCGGAGACTCGACGATTCCCACGAAGATTCGATTCGACTTGTCGTACCCCGTGTGATTGCCGACAGGAGGTTCTTGGGCGGAGAGGTTCACGGCGAGTCCAGCTTCGGCCAGATAGCGGGCCATCGGCCCGTACGTCGTCGTCCAATTGGCGAGGAACTCGGCCTGCGTCACGGGAAGTTGAACGTGTTGGATATCGGGGAGGCCCTGAAAAGTATCGACGCGGATCGTGAACCCAGGATTCTGCTCGGCCATCCAATCGACGGAACTCGAGATCATCTGGGCGATCAAACCGTTCACGTCGTGGCGATCATCGGCGCCGTCCTTGAACGTCACGTAGATGGGCTTGATATCGAGAATGTTCGGACCCGGACGATCAACGGTGGAACGGGGAAGCCACGAACGAGTCGTCACTCGAACGGTTCTGGAACTCCTTCCAATGGTCAGCCGCACATCGCACGAACCGCTCGTGAAGGTCACGATCTCACCCTTGATGGAACAGGATCGGCGCGGCCTCTGAGTCAGGCTCACACGCGGGGCGGTTGCCGAATTGTTGGACAATCCCGAATAGATCGCCAGCCACCGGGATGACTTGGAAGCACCTTGGCCCACGAGAAGTTGAGCGGCTGGCGCGGCCGAAGCCCGCACGATCGGGCCCGACGGCGACGCAATCGCGCCTCCCAGAACCGCTCCGACCACGACCAAGAACAGGGCACTCTTCTTCATCCCCTACCTCCCATCGAACTCAACGCATACGGCGACCATGTCGTGACACGACTCGTTGGTCATTCAGTCAGTCCGACCGACCCTCAACCGAGCCAACCATCCACGGCTGGGCTCCTGATCGTCGGGTCCTGCACCTTCTTCCAGGAAAGTCACGCGGATGCCACCCACGAGATCGGTGATGAGGTTGAACGTCGTGGCCATCAGAACCGCCAACCCAGTGAGCCCGACCACGAGGAAGAGGCCGAGCACCCAGGCTTGACGGAAGATCTCACCACCGTCGAACTCGAACGACTCCCATCCGAAGCTCTCCATGAATCGCTCGACGTTGTCAACGGTGCCCGTCGCGTTGGCGACGTTCCACAACAGCACACCCGTGAGCAGCAGCGTGAGATACAGCACCACATGGAACACCAGCGTCACCCGGAACACGCTCCACGGATCGATATGGCGCACGATGCGCGTGGTGCGCTGCAGGCGCCGACGCCCCACCGTGATGAGTGGCTTCTTCGACGGTGCACCGGCCGATGAGTTTGGAACGTCCTCGTCGGGCTGAACTGCCGGGACGATGAACAACGGGTCACCGGAGTCGGACACGAGGCCAGCGTAGAAGATCAGGGCAGGTCGGTGTTGCTCGCCCGCGCCCGACCCAGAACGCCGCCCACGTTCACCACCACCTCGATCGCTCCCGGTCTCTCGACGATCGACTCCACCTCGGCGTCGTTGCGGAGTGCGATTCGCGTCGCGATCGCCTCACCACTCTGCACGGCGGCCACCGCAACGGCATCGGCAACCGACTGGGCCCGAGCGGCGTCGGCCACCGTGCCGCCGAGGCGGACCATCTGTTGCGTCGCGATCAGAAGAACCGCGATGACCGCCAGACACAGGATGCCCGCCTGGCCACGATCGCGAGCTCGGCGTGGCCGGAGCGGTTCGGTCACTCGTCGTCGCCACCGAGGATGAGGGCAACCGACGACACGGTCTGTCCCTCTTCCACGGTCATGACCCGCACACCCGTCGCGGTACGACCCTGCGACGAAATGTTGCGGACTTCGGTGCGGATGGTGGCACCACCGGAGGTGACGGCCACGATCTCGTCGTCGATGCCGACCATGAAGGCCGACACGACGGACCCCTTCTTCTCCTTGATGACGATGCCGCGCACACCGATACCACCGCGGCCCTGCTGGTTGAACTTGTCGAGTTGCGTGCGCTTGCCGTAGCCGGCTTCGGTGATCATGAGGATGGCGGCGTCGTCGCGCGCCACGTCGACGCTCACGACCTTGTCGCCCGAGCGCAACTTCATGCCGCGGACACCGGCGGTGGCGCGACCCATGGGTCGCACTTCGTCCTCCGAGAATCGGATGGTCATGCCGGAACGGCTCACCATGAAGATGTCGTCGGAGCCCGATGTCTCGATCACGCGCACGAGCTCGTCGCCCGGACGGAGGTTGATCGCGATGAGCCCGTCGCGGCGCCCGTTGTCGTACTCGTCGAACGCCGTCTTCTTCACCACGCCATCGCGGGTCGCGAAGAACAGGTAGCGCTCGGCTGCGAAGTCGCGAGTGTCGATGATTGCTTCAATGGTCTCGCCGGCCTGGAGCGGAAGAAGGTTGACGATCGGAACGCCCTTGGCCGCGCGTTCGCGCTCGGGCACGTCGTGGGCGCGCAAGCGATAGACCTTGCCACGGTTCGAGAAGAACAGCAGATACGCGTGCGCTGTCGTGAAGATCACGTGCTTCACGATGTCATCGGCCTTCAACTTCGCGCCGGTGACGCCCTTGCCACCGCGACCCTGCGTGCGGAAGTTCGAAGCGGCCACGGCCTTCACGTACTGCGCCGCGGTCATCACGATCACCAACTCGGTGTCGTCGACCAGGTCTTCGAGGCTCATCTCGCCGGCGTCGAGGGTGATCGGACACACGCGCGGTGTTGCGAACTCCTCCTTGATGGCGAGCAACTCGTCCTTGATGACCGTGCGCAGCTTGGTGTCGTCGGCGAGAATGGATTGCAAGTCGGAGATGCGCTGAGTGAGTTCGGCGATCTCGGCTTCGAGATCGATCCGCGACAGGCGTGTGAGTTGACGCAACTGCATGTCGAGGATGTCGATGGCCTGCACTTCGGTGAACTCGTACGGCTTGGCCATGAGTTGCGCCTTGGCGCTGCCCGCATCCTCGCTCTCGCGAATGAGCTTGATGATCTTGTCGATGACGTTGAGCGCCTTGATGCGGCCTTCGAGCAGATGGGCGCGCCTCTGGGCCTTGTCGAGACGGAACTCGGTCCGGCGCGTGAGCACCTCGACCTGGTGACGTAGGTAGCCGTCGATCGCATCCGACAACGTGAGCTGCCGCGGGACACCGTCGACCAGGGCCACCATGTTCACGCCGAAGCTCGTCTGCAACTGCGTGAGTTTGAACAGATTGTTGAGCACCACGTTCGCGTTGGCGTCACGCTTCAACAGGATGGTGAGATTGGTCTTGCCGCCCGACGATCCGTCGTTCACATCGGCAATGCCGTCGATCTCGCCTGCATCGACCAGCTCTTGGATGCGGCCGGCGATGGCTGAGCAGCTCGTCTGGTACGGCAATTGAGTGACCACGATCTGCATCTGACCGCGCTTGTTTTCCTCGATCGCCGCGGTGGCGCGCATCTTGATGCTGCCGCGACCGGTTCGGTACGCATCGATGACGCCGGCTCGACCCAGGATCGCTCCGCCAGTCGGAAAATCGGGTCCTTTCACGAACTGCATCAGGTCGTCGGAAGTGGCGCCCGGGTTGAAGAGCATGTGAACGCACGCATCGATGACCTCGCCCAAGTTGTGCGGCGGAATGTTGGTGGCCATGCCCACCGCGATGCCCTGGCTTCCGTTCACCAGCAAATTGGGGAATCGCGCCGGCAGAACCGTGGGCTCTTCGCGGGTTCCATCGTAGGTGGTCGACATGTCGACGGTGTTCTCGTCGATGTCGGCGAGCAACTGCATCGCCAACGGATGCAGTCGGCATTCGGTGTAACGGCTGGCGGCCGGACCGAAGTCGGGCGAGCCGTAGTTGCCGTGGAAGTCGATGAGCGGATGACGCAAGGAGAAGGGCTGGGCCATGCGAACGAGTGCGTCGTAGATGGCGCTGTCGCCGTGTGGGTGGTACTTGGCCATGGTGTCGCCCGAGACGCGGGCCGACTTCACGAACGGACGGTCGGGTCGGAACCCCTGCTCGTCCATGTCCCAGATGATGCGGCGGTGCACCGGTTTGAGTCCGTCGCGCACGTCGGGAAGTGCGCGAGCCATGATGACCGACATCGCGTAGTCGAGGAACGAGCGTTCCATCTCGTCCTGCAACGCCACCGGTTGCACGGTGATGATGGGTTCTTCGGGAGTGGGATCGCTCGGCGGCGGGGGTGTCTTCTTGGAAGCCATCAGATATCGAGGAACCTCACGTCCTTGGCGTTGGTCTGGATGAAGTGCTTGCGACTCTCGACGTCGTCACCCATCAGCACTCCCATGATTTCGTCGGCCAACGCGGCCTCCTCCACCGTCACTTGCAGCAAGGTGCGACTCTCGGCCGACATGGTGGTGGAGCGCAGCTCTTCCCAGTCCATTTCACCCAGACCCTTGAGTCGCTGGAATTCCTTCTTGTGGTTGGGGTTGGCCTCGAGGAAACGCGACTTGGCCAGATCGTCCTTGAGGTAGATCTTCTCCTTGCCGATCTCGGTGGAGTACAGCGGCGGCTGCGCGATGTACACGTAGCCGGCTTCGACGAGCGGACGCATCTGTCGGAAGAAGAACGTGAGCAGCAACGTGCGAATGTGGCTGCCGTCCACGTCGGCGTCGGCCAAGATGATCACCTTGTGATAGCGCGCCTTGGTGGCGTCGAACTCATCGCCGACACCGCCGCCGATGGCGGTCACGAGTGCCGTGACTTCGGCGTTCTTGAGCATCTTGTCGAGGCGGGCCCGCTCGACGTTGAGGATCTTTCCGCGAATCGGGAGGATCGCCTGCGTGCGCGGGTCGCGCGCGTCGAGGGCGGTGCCGCCGGCCGAGTCGCCTTCGACGATGAAGATCTCGCTCTCGTCGGGATTGCCACTCGTGCAGTCCTTCAACTTGTCGGGCATGCCTGCGCCGCTGAGGGCCGTCTTGCGGCGCACCGCGTTGCGCGCGTTCTTGGCGGCCACGCGGGCGAGTGCCGCCGCCTGCGCCTTCTTGACGATCTTGTTGGCTTCGGTCGGGTTCTCGTCGAGCCACTCGGCCAAGCGCTCGTTGGTGGCCTTCTGCACGAACGAGCGCATGGAGACGTTGCCCAACTTGGCCTTGGTCTGGCCTTCGAACTGCGGCTCGGACAACTTCACCGAGATGATCGCGGTGATGCCCTCGCGAATGTCCTCGCCGAGGAGGTTGTCGTCCTTCTCCTTCAGCAAGCCGCGTGAACGCGCGTACTTGTTGACCACGCTGGTGAGGGCAGTCTTGAAGCCTTCGACGTGCATGCCGCCTTCGATGGTGCTGATGCCGTTCGCGTAGCCGTGGATTCCCTCGTAGTAACCGGTGTTCCACTGGACCGCGATGTCGAGCATCTGGCCCTCTTCTTCGTCCTCGTAATGGGCGACCTTGTTGAAGAGGGCTTCCTTCGACTGGTTGAGGTGCTTCACGAAGTCGACGATGCCGCCCTTGTACTGGAAGGTGACCTCCTGCTCCTTGCCAGCGCGCTCGTCCTTGAAGACGATCTCGAGACCACGGTTGAGGAACGCCATGGTCTGCAACCGTTCGAGCACGGTGCGCGCGACGAACTCGGTTCCTTCCGAGGCGAAGATGGAAGCATCGGGCCAGAAGGTGACCGAGGTGCCGGTCTTGCGACCGCGAGCCGGCGTGTCACCCGTGGCGGCCAACTTGCCCTGCGGCTTGCCACCGTTGCGGAACTCGAGTTCGAAACGCTTGCCGTCACGATCGATCTCGAGAGTGACGCGCTGCGACAACGCGTTCACCACCGACACGCCCACGCCGTGCAGACCGCCCGACACCTTGTAGCCCTCGCCGCCGAACTTGCCGCCGGCGTGCAGCACGGTGAGGACAACTTCGGCCGCGCTCTTGCCCTTGTGCGGGCCGGACGGGTACGGGTCGACCGGAATGCCGCGCCCGTTGTCGTCGACGCGACAGCCGCCATCGGCGGTGAGGGTGACCCCGATGCGAGTACAGAAACCGGCCATGGCCTCGTCGACCGAGTTGTCGACGACTTCCCAGATGAGGTGGTGCAGACCGGCCAGACCCGTGGAGCCGATGTACATACCTGGCCGCTTGCGGACCGGGTCGAGACCCTCCAGAACCTGAATGTCCTTGGCGCCGTAATCGGCTGTGGGGGTCGCGTTCTTGGTGGTCACTGATACCTCGTGCTGTGCCTCGGCGGGCCGGGTCGAACTGTGAGCCACGGGCGGCTCACGAGGGCGACGGATGGCCTCGCAACAACAGGCGAAATCCTACCCTAAAAAGGCTTCGGATTCGTGCCATAACAGGCCCTCTGAGCAGGGAAAACGTACCTTTTTCCACACTCGTCAAAACGGGGCTCAGCGGGGTCGACGAACCCTGATCTCGAGGCGCTCCACGCGCGTCGCTCCGGCCTCTCCGAACCGGGCCAGAAGATCGCGTTCCAAGAACTTCAACTGGGTCGCCCAAGCCGGGTCGTCCACCTCCACCACCAGGGTTCCGCCATCGAGCCGCAGGGGGGTCACGTGGGCCGCCACGGCCTCTCCCACCAGTTCGGTCCATCGGGAGAACACGGTCACGGTGGTCGACCGGTCTCCGCCCTTGAGGGACGCCAGCAGCCGGTCGAGGGCTGCCCCCAAGGCGCGCGGTTCGTTGCTCACGTCTTCACCTGGCCGGCTTCGATGGTGATCACCCGATCGGGTCGTGCGGCCACCGGCAACGGGCTGGCGGTGGTGATGACCACCTGACCGGGCGGCAGATGAGCCAGGAGGGCTTCGCACCGGCCCGGGTCGAGTTCGCTCAACACGTCGTCGAGGACGAGCAGCGGGGTCATGTCGGTGGTTCGGGCCACCAGACGGTGAACGGCCAGCCGGAGCGACAACGCGAGCGAGCGCATCTCGCCTTGGCTGGCGTGGGTTCGGGCCGGCATCGAACCGAGGAACAACTCGATGTCATCACGATGCGGGCCGACCGTCGACACTCCGCGTCTCACGTCGTCCCGACGCGACGCCGTGAGCGCCGCCGCCAGGCCAGTGCGCCGCCAGTCGGGTTCGTAGCCCAATGCGACGGCCACTCGGGCTCCGGCCACCTGCTGATAGGCCTCCTCGACCATGGGTTGCAATTGGGCCAGCAGCGTGGCGCGGGCCTGACCAATTTCGTCTCCAACGGCAGCAAGGCGTTCGTCCCACACGTCGAGCGAAAAACCGACTTCCTCGGTGAGACGACCCGCGCATTGGCGCAGCAACGTGTTGCGTTGTCTGATCACCCGATCGAGTTCGAGGCGCAGCGCGTCGTTCTTCGCGGCCACGCTCACGAGCGCGTCGTCGGCGAATCGACGCCGCTCGGAGGGTGCACCCTTCACTAGATCGAGGTCGTCGGGTGAGAACACCGTCACCCGCAGAACGCCGACGAGATCACGGGTGCGCGCAAGGCGTTGTTTGTTGACGAGGACGTTCACGCGTCCTTGACGTGGAATCTCCACCTCCACCAACAATTCCCGGCCGTCGTCGTGTTTCACCGTTGCGCGCACGAAAGCGGACTCGGCTCCATCGCGCACCAACGCCGCGACGGGAACCTGTCGGAAACTGTCGAGTGTCGCGAGGAAGGCCATGGCTTCGGCCACGTTGGTCTTGCCCTGACCATTGCGACCGACGATCGCGGTGGTCTCGGCTGTGAGCGAGAACGAGGCCCGTTCGTAGTTGCGAAAGTCGACGAGCTCGATCTGCTCGATGAACATCAGGAACGCAAGGGCATCAACAAGTAGGTGTACGACGGATCGTCCTTCGGACGGATGACCGCCAACTTGCCCGGCTCGCTCGTCTGGATGGTCACGAGCTCCGCGCCACAGGCTTCGATGCCAGCGGCGAGCAATTCGTTGTTGAACGACATCTCGATCTCGTTGCCCGACATCTCACCGTCGAGTTGCTCGTGCGCCTCGCCACTGTCCTGGCTGACCATGCGAAGCACGACTCCGTCGGGTGCGATGCGAATGCGCAACGGGGTGCCGATCGGGTCGCGCGCGACCAACTTCACGCGGCGAATCGACTCGAGCACCGAATCGCGCGAGATGGTGAGGCTGTTCGGAGGGCTCGGCGGAATGAGTCGCTGATAGTCGGCGAAGGTTCCCGACAGCAAGCGGGTGACCAACCGGGTCGCACCCATCTCGAACGTGGCGTCGTTCTCGGTGATGTTGATGCTCACGGTCTCGGCGTTGCCGAGCAGCCGTTGCAATTCGCCGAGAGCGCGCGCCGGAACGACGAACTTCGCTCCGTCAGGCAGAACGGCAGCGTCGATGTCGCGAATCGCCAGGCGATACGAGTCGGTTGCCACCAGCCGCAACTTCTTGTCGACACCGGTGATCAGAACACCGGTGAGCACACCACGAGCGTCATCGGTGCTCGCGGCCCGAACGACCTGCTTGAGAGCATCCGACAGCGTGGCGGCCGGAACGGAAACGCCGCCGCCAACTGATCCGCTCCACTTCGGGAAATCGCCTTCGGCTCCGGTCGGAACGGAGAAATTCACTCGGCTCGCAGAGATTTGCACCTTGTCGTCGCCGACCTCGATCGTGACGGCCCCGGAGGGAAGCGACCGGACCACTTCGCTGGCCAATTTCGCCGGTAGCAGTACCACACCGTCTTTGCCATCGGCCACGGGAACCACGGCTTCGATGGTGAGATCTCCATCGGTACCCGTGACTCGAAGCGAGTCGCCGGCCAGAACCAACCGCAAACAGGACAGCGTCGGATTGGTTGCGCGGCCAGTAGCGGCCCGGCTGGCCGCACCAAACGCGTCGGCGAGGATGTCGCGCTCACATCGGAACTTCACTCGAGACTCCTTGACCCCGGATCGCCGATGTCGTTATCGACACCGTGCGATGCTTCTTGAACTTAGTGCTTGTAATAAGTGCTGTGGATTGTGGACGAGGTGTCGTTTGCCCAGCCAGGGCTGCGAATCGCGGTGTGTCGGGTTGTTCACAGACGTCCACAGCCCAAGCCCGGCACACGACACCACCAGTGGAGAACTCGCCGTTGTTCACAGTGACATGACCTCGAGACCACACATGTTCCACACCGTCGTCCCCATGCCCGTCAGCCCAACTTCAACTTCTTGATGAGCATGGTCACCTGGTCGTAGGTCTGGGTCCGCTCTTTCATGAGCCGCTGGATCTTCTCGACCGCGTGGATGACCGTCGTGTGATCGCGGCCGCCGAACAACCGGGCGATGGCGGGGTACGAGAGGTCGGTCAATTCGCGGAACACGTACATCGCCTCTTGCCGGGCCGCGACCAGAGGCCGTTGACGGCTCTTGCCGCGCAGGGCATCGACGGAGAAACCGAGGATTCCGGCGATTTCGGTGAGGAGTTCCTCATCGGTGCGGTGCTTGGGGGCCTGATCGGTGAGCAGGTCTTCGAGGAGGCGCTCGGCCTGGCCCACCGTCATGTCGACCCGGTTCAAACTGGCGTAGGCGCTCACTCGGATGAGGGCTCCTTCGAGTTCGCGGATGTTCGACGTCACCCGCGACGCGATGAACTCGAGAACCTCGGGCGGAAAGATGGTGCCCTCGCGTTCGGCCTTGTTGCGCAGAATCGCCAAGCGGGTCTCGAGATCGGGCGGTTGGACGTCGGTGATGAGACCCCACCGGAAACGGCCGATCAGGCGCTCCTCGAGGTTGGGGATGGCGTCCGGAACACGGTCGGATGAGATGACGATCTGCTTGTTGGCGCCGTGCAGCGAGTTGAACGTGTGGAAGAACTCCTCCTGCAGACCTTCCTTGCCTTCCATGAACTGGATGTCGTCGATGAGGAGGAGATCGATGTCGCGGTAGCGGCGCTTGAAGTTGGCGATGGACGCACTGCGGATTCCGTCGACGTACTCGTTGAGGAAGGTTTCGGTGGTGACGTATCGAACCTGGTAGTGGCTGTAGTTCTGGAGCACGTAGTGCCCGATCGCGTGCAGCAGGTGGGTCTTGCCAAGACCGGCCGACCCGTAGATGAAGAGCGGGTTGTAACTCCGGGCCGGAGTTTCGGCCACCCGCTGCGCTGCGGCCAGGGCGAAGCTGTTCGAGCCGCCGCGCACGAACGTCTCGAAGGTGTAGCGAGGGTTCAGACCGGCCCGTTCGACGGCACTTTCGAGAGCCGACCGCGATTCGGCTTGTTCGACGGCCGGGTCGTCCTTGACCACGACGGCTGCCGGGGCCGGTGCCGCTTCGGGAGGGGCGACGACCTCGACGTCGAGGTGCCGGTTCCCGGCCCCGATCTCGGCCATGGCGTCCATGACCAGGGGCAGGTAGCGGGTCATGATCTTGTCGCGGACGGTTCCGCTCGGGACGGCGAGGCGGATCGACTGTCCGTCGCTCGGGATGGAGTGCACGTCGTTGAACGTGGAGTACCACACGGCGTCGGAGACCTGGGCGCGCAGCAGCTGGGCCACTGCTGTCCACATGTTCTCCTGGTCTTCCACCTGGGACTCCTTGTTCCTGACCGCTTCTCGATCCACAGGAGAGTCCACAGAATGTGGACAACCCCCTCTGGCTCGCCCAGGCCGTCTGACCTGGGCCGACGATCGTCTCGGGCCCGGGATTCCGGAGACACGCTCGTTGGAACACGGCAACATAGCAGGCTGTGGATAGCCGTTGAAAAGCCTGCTCGCGGGTTGCCCAGGTGAGCGCGTGAGCCGTAGCCTGACCCGTTGCGTCGGCGTCTCGTCGGCCGACATCCACTGGCCCATCGTGGCTGGTCACCGAGGAGTTCTTCGTGAAGCGCACGTACCAACCCAACAAGAAGCGCCGGTCGATGAAGCATGGCTTCCGGGCGCGTATGGCCACCCGTGGTGGCCGAGCCGTTCTCAAGGCCCGCCGCCTGAAGGGCCGCAAGCGGCTATCGGCTTGATCGGTCACCTGCGCCGCGCCCACGAGTTCCAACGCCTCCGCCAGGAGGGAACACGTGTTCGTAGCGGGGCCGTCTGGTGCATCATGCTCCCCGATCCGTCCTATCCCGCACCCTCCATCGCCTTCGCCCTCGGTCGCCCGGTGGGCTCGGCCGTGGTCCGCAATCGCCTGCGCCGCCAGATGCGTGAGTTGATGCGTGCTCACGAGGCCGATTTCGCCCCCGGCCTCTACTTGTTCGGGGTATCGGCTCGGGGTGGCGAGGTCCCGGGTTTCCTCGATCTGCGGCGGGCGTTTTCCACCCTGTCGGCGCGGAGCCGATGATGAAGCGGTTCATCCTCCGGGCGATCGAGTGGTACCAGGCCGGCCGCGATGGACGACCGTCTCCGTGTCGCTTCTCACCGTCGTGCTCGCACTACGCGCACGAGGCCGTGTCGGTGCACGGCGCCGGGCGTGGAACCTGGCTCGCCGTTCGCCGCTTGATTCGGTGCCGCCCGTTCGGTCCCTCGGGTTTCGACCCCGTGCCCGAGCCGCGCTCGCATCAGCACGACGCCAACACATCGTCTTCGTCCGCCACATCGACCCTCGTCAACACCGGAAGGGCCCACTGACATGTTCCAAGCCGCGGCCTGGCTGATCAGCCAGTTCTACAACCTCACGTCCAACTACATCTTCGCCATCTCGCTCGTCGCGGTCGTGGTCATGATGTTGATCTTCCCGCTCACGCTGAAGAGCACCAAGGGCATGCTCGAGATGCAGCGAGTGCAGCCCGAAATGCGCCGGATCCAGCAGCAATATCGCAACGACCGGCAGAAGATGAACGAAGAAATGATGAAGCTCTACCAGGAGCACAAGGTCAATCCGTTGGCCTCGTGTCTGCCGTTGCTGGCGCAGATGCCGATCTTCATCATCATGTTCCGCGTTCTGCACGGACTCACCGACAAGGGCGCCGACGGAACGTTCGATCCCGACTACATCTCGAAGTCGAGCGAGTTGTTCGCGAGTCTCGACAAGAAAACGGAGATGCTGTCGTTCGGCCTCGACCTGTCGCTTCGACCCGTCGAGGTGATTCAGGACGACCCCGCCAAAGGCATCATCTACGCACTGCTGGTCATTGCCCTCATGGGTCTGTACTGGGTGCAGCAACGCATGATCGCGTCGCGCACGGTGTCGCCCACCATGTCGGCCACGCAGGCAAAAATCCTTCAATATCTGCCGGTCGTCTTCGGCATCTTCCAGATCTTCTTCCCGGTGGGCTTGGTGATCTACTACATCGCTCAGACCATCGTTCGTATCGCCCAACAGGCGTACGTGACTCGCCGCTTCTACAAAGGCGAACACTCGCTCGGACGTCAGGCTCAGGCCGCCAGTGCGAAGGCGCGCGAAATGGCCGAGAAAGACGGTGGCGGAACTGGACTCTTCAGCCAGTTGCGCAACGAGGCGAATCAAGCCAAACAGGCGAAGAACAAGCCGGCTCCGGGAGGAAGCAAGCGGGTCACGCCACCCAAGGGTGGTTCGACGGGCAGCAAGGGTCGTCCGACCCCGTCCAACCCGCCCAAGCCGACGGGCAAGAACCGTCACCCCAAGCCCCCGCGCCGACCCTGAGTCGGCGTTCCCCCACTACTTACCCAGAAACGGAAGGTTGCCCCATGGAATGGGTCGAAACCACAGCGTCATCGGTCGACGAGGCCAAGAGCATCGCCCTCGACCGACTCGGAGTCGATGAGCAGGATGCCGAATTCGAAATCCTGGAAGAACCCAAGCCTGGGTTGTTCGGACGGATGCGCGGGGAAGCTCGTGTTCGGGCCCGGGTGAAGCCTCGGACACCGCGCGCCAAGAACGATCGCCGCCGCCGGTCTGACGGACGCTCGGAAAAGAGACAAGATGATCGTCGTGAACCGCGCCGCGAGGGTGGTTCGTCGAACGGACGGTCATCCGGCCGCCGCTCACGCCAGGAGGGTTCAACTATGACCGACAATGACAGCGACAACGCTCGTGAGCCCCGCCCGGCCGCCGATCCGGCCGAAGTGGCCGCTCAGGCCGAGAAGTTCCTGGTGGGGCTGGCGTCCGCGTTCGGCACGTCCGGAACCGCCTCGCGTTCCATCGACGGTGACGAGATCGAAGTGAACCTCGACGGCGCCGACCTGGGCCTCCTGGTTGGTCCGCGCGGTTCGACCCTCCAGGCCGTGCAGGACCTCACCCGGGTGGTGGCGCAGCGCCGCCTCGGCGACCACGACACGCGCTTGCGTGTCGACGTGGGCGGTTACCGGGCCAAGCGCAAGGAAGCGCTGGGGCGCTTCGTCAATCAGGTGGCCGACGAAGTGGTGTCGAGTGGCTCGGCCCGGGCGCTCGAGCCGATGCCAGCTTCCGATCGCAAGATCATTCACGACGCCCTGACGGGTCGGACCGACATTGGGACGCACTCCGAAGGCGAGGAGCCGTACCGTCGCGTGGTGATCACTCCGGCTGGGGCCTGATCTCCCGACCCTGTAGGACGGATTCGTGAGTTCCCTCGATCCGGACCAACGACACACTCTGATCGATGCGCTGGGCGATGCCCAGCGCATCGGCATGTTGGGGCCCGGTGACCTGGGGCCGGCGGTCGACCAAGCCGTGGCCCTGGCCCGGTTGATCCCTGAGAACGCGGCGTCGTTTGTCGACCTCGGATCCGGAGGCGGACTCCCAGGCTTGGTGGTGGCCGTGGCCCGACCCGAGTTGTCGGGACTCCTGGTCGATCGACGGGGCAAGCGGGTGGATTTGCTGGTTCGCCTGATCGGTCGGCTCGGCCTGACGGGACGCGTGCAGGCGGTCGAGGCCGACGTCATCGACCTGCCCCGGCGATACCCAGGAGCGACCTGGTCGGTGGCCACCAGTCGTGGCTTCGGCTCCCCTGCCTACACAGCTCAGCATGCCGCCCCCCTCTTGGCACCAGGGGGACATCTTCTGGTGACCGAGCCTCCGGGTTCGGCCGGCGAACGCTGGAACTCCCCCGAGGTTCGCCAATTCGGACTGGCCTTGGTGGCAGTGGCCGACGGGATCGCCGTTCTGACCCGATCCTGACTGTTCCACGTGGAACAGCGACCGCGAAGGTGTGTCCCGAGGTCGATGTCGGCCCTGACTGTTCCACGTGGAACAACAGTGTGCGAGATCATGGCTCAGAAGCCCGACCGAGCCCCACCCGTTCGGTACCATGCGGTCGTCCACCTTCGAGTCAGAGGTATTCGTCTCTTCCATGACTGACCAGCCGGCTTCCCCTGGCCGTTCCCGGCCCCTGCCCCGGATCATCGCCGTCGCCAACCAGAAGGGCGGAGTCGGGAAGACCACCACCTCCATCAATGTGTCGGCCTGCCTGGCTGAATTGGGCTATCGGACCCTGGTCGTCGACTTGGACCCCCAGGGCAATGCCTCGTCGGGTGTGGGCGTGGAGACCCGGGGGATCGAGACGTCGATGTACGACGTCCTCCTGCACGATGCCCCCATGGAGGACTGCATCGAGCCGGCCAGCCTCAAGAACCTGTTCGTCGCCCCGTCCAACCTCGACCTGGCCGGGGCCGAAATCGAACTTGTCCCGTTGATGGCTCGGGAACACCGGCTGAAGAAAGCCGTCGACTCGGTGCTCGACGACTTCGACTTCGTGATCATCGATTGCCCGCCGTCCCTCGGCCTGCTCACGGTCAATGCCCTGGTGGCGGCGAAGGAAGTCTTGGTGCCCATCCAGTGCGAGTACTACGCCCTGGAAGGCCTGGGGCAACTGCTCCGCAACGTCGACCTGGTCAAGCGGAATCTGAACCCGGCCCTCGAGGTCAGCACCATCGTCTGCACGATGTTCGACGCCAAGACCAAGTTGTCGAACGAAGTGGTGGCCGAAGTCCGCGAACACTTCGGGGACAAGGTCTGCCAGACCGTCGTTCCCCGCAATGTTCGGCTATCGGAGGCCCCGTCGCACCATCAGCCGATCAACGTCTACGACCCGTCGTCCAGAGGAGCGGTGGCCTACCGCTTGGTTGCAAAGGAGGTGGCCGGTGGCACCCCGCCGCTCCGGTCTCGGTAGAGGTCTCAATTCTTTGATCCCGGGCGGTCCGGCTGGGGATGGCCCGTCCGGTTCGGCCACCTTGGTGGAGATTCCGGTCGCCGACCTGGTCCCCAACCCCAATCAGCCCCGCGTTCACTTCGATGAGGAAGCGTTGGCCGAACTGGCCGCGTCCATCGAGGAGATCGGGGTATTGCAGCCCCTCCTGGTGAGGCGCTTGGCTGACGGGTCCTACCAGTTGATTGCTGGCGAACGCCGTTGGCGCGCCGCCCAGCGGGCCGGCTTGGCCACCGTTCCGGCCGTGGTGAAGGAAACCGACGACATGTCGTCGGTCGAGCAGGCGTTGGTGGAGAACCTCCATCGCCAGGACCTGTCGCCGCTGGAAGAAGCCTCGGCGTATCAGCAGCTCATCGATGACTTTTCCCTGTCACATGACGACGTCGCCAAGCGAGTGGGCAAGAGCCGCAGCACCGTCACCAATACTCTGCGCCTTCTCAACCTGCCACCGGCCGTGCAGAGTCTGCTGGCCGACGGCCGACTCTCGGCCGGTCACGCCAAGGCCTTGCTCGGAACCGCCGATCGAGCGTTCCAGGAGAGCCTGGCCCGCCGGGCTGCCTCGGAGGAGTGGTCGGTTCGCGCCGTCGAAGAGGCGGTTCGCGACCGGAGTGGCGGCTCGAGTTCCTCGACCTCCACCGGGTCAATGGGTACGAAGAGTGGAGGCTCGAGCCGACCCGGTGGTCTGCCGCCGGCCGGACTCCTCGAACTCGAGACTCTGTTGGGTGACTACCTCTCCACGCGGGTGGCCGTGAAGATGGCCAACAAGCGTGGCACCGTCACGATCGACTTCGCCGACCTCGAAGACCTCGAGCGCATCTACCGCTTGATGACCGAGGGTCCGTCGAACGATTGAATCGCCGGGCTGACCTGGCCTGATGCGATAACCGTGACTCTCAAGTAATGGGAGAGGGTCCCCACAGGCTGTGGATAACCCTGTGGGTTGTGTGAGTTTTTAGCCGTAAACAACGCACTGGGCTGGTGTGATGGGATCTGTGGTGTGTGGACTGTCAGGCCGACCAGGCCGCCACGGCCAAGAACACCGCCTCGGCGATGCGATCGGCACGGTCGACCATCGTCTGGGTGGGTCCGAGGCTCAAGAGCACGGCGGGCATCTTGGTTTCGCGTAGAACCGGCAGCCGCATACCGCTCACGGTGATTCGTGGAACAACGTCACGGAGGTGCCGTTCGATGAGGTGGGCCAAGGCTCGTCCACCGGCCGACTCGAAAGCCGGGACGGAGTAATAGGTGACGCGGGCCAATCGCTCGGTCGACGCCTCCAGCCCGATGTACACCTCGGCGCCGAACAGATTCGCGTGCGCCGCTTGAGCGGCCGCATCGGTGTCATCGGTCTGGATCAAAAGCGCACCGCGATCGCGCAACGACTGGCAGAGAGGGCGGCTCAACGCGCTGAAGCCGCCGAATTGACCCACCGCCACCCGACGACCGTCCAGTGGGCGACCGGCGCGCAGACTTTCCGCCTCGCGCACGGCCGCGACTCCGGGCCCGTCCCCGGTTTGGCGTGAGAGTCGACGCAAGGCCTCGACGGTGTGCGGTCGACACACCCCGTCGGATTCCAGACCCGCATTCGTCTGGAAGTCGGCCAAGGCCTGAGCGGCCAAGGGTCCGAAGATCCCGTCGATGCGGCCGCAGTCGAACCCGAGCCGTGACAACAGTCGCTGCATCTCGGCCACGTCGTCCCCGCGCAGGTTGGGCGAGCGCAACATCAGCAACCGGTCGCCGAGGTTCCACGAGGCCTCGGCCAAGACGTTCCAGGTGGTGTCGTCGCAGACACCCGTGGCCGGAAGACCGCGATCTTCCTGGAACGCACGAACCGCGTCGGCGGTGCCGTCGCAATAGGTGGCCGGGCTCACACCCGACGAGGGAAGGAAGCCGGCGGCGCCGAGACGGCTCTGGAGCTGCCGAACGGCCTCGCCCGAATCACCGGGCGACAGGGCCATCAGCCGAGGAATTCCTCCAACTCCTGCAGGAGTTGTCCTTTGCCCTTGGCGCCGACCATGCGCTTTTTGAGTTCGCCGCCGTGGAACACGAGAAGTGTGGGGATGCTCATCACGTTGTACCGCATGGCGATGTCGCCGTGATCGTCGACGTTCAACTTGGCGATGGTGACCTGCCCGGCCTTTTCGGTGGCGATCTCGCTCAGGATCGGGGCGATCTGCTTGCACGGCCCGCACCACTCGGCCCAGAAATCGACCACGACGGGCGTGTTCGACGAGTTCACGGTCTCGTCGAACGTGCTGCTGGTGAGGTTGACGATTCCTTCGGCCATGACAAGTCCTTTCGCCCGGGTCGACGCCGGGACGATCGCGTTCCGGCGTTCAGATTACAGCGGGGCGGTCAGTGCTGCGCTTCGAGCCAGCGCTCGGCGTCGATCGCGGCCATGCAACCCGAGCCGGCCGCCGTGATCGCCTGGCGGTAGACGTGATCCTTCACGTCGCCACAGGCGAAGACACCCGAAATGTTGGTGTACGTCGAGTCGGGCCGCGTGATGAGGTACCCGCTGTCTTCCATGTCGAGCACGCCCTTGAAAACGTCGGTGTTCGGGCGATGGCCGATGGCGATGAACAGACCCGAGACGTCCATGCGACTGGTCTCGCCGGTGACGGTGTCCTTCAGCACGATGCCCTCGAGCTGATCGGTGCCGATGAGATCGGTGACCGCGCTGTTCCAGCGCATCTCGATCTTCGGATTGCTGAGCGCGCGATCCTGCATGATCTTGCTCGCGCGCAGGGAGTCACGCCGGTGGATGAGGGTGACCTTGGAGGCGAACTTGGTGAGGAACGTGGCCTCTTCGATGGCCGAGTCGCCGCCGCCCACGACCGCGATCTCCTTGCCGCGAAAGAAGAAGCCGTCGCAGGTCGCGCAGGTGGACAGACCGTGTCCGATGAGGCGTTCTTCGGCTTCGAGTCCGAGCATCAGACTCTGTGCTCCGGTGGAGACGATCACCGAATCGGCGGTGTGCACATCGCCGTACACATGAACACGCAGGGGCCGCTCACCGAACTCGACCTTGGTGGCCTTGGCCGTGAGGAAGGTGGCGCCGAAACGAGCGGCCTGCTCCTTGAAACGGCCCATGAGTTCGGGGCCCATGATTCCTTCGGGGAATCCGGGGAAGTTCTCCACCTCGGTGGTGAGCATCAACTGTCCACCGGGTTGATCGCTGGTGCTCGACGGTTCGCCTTCGATCACGAAGGGCGCGAGATTGGCCCGCGCGGTGTAAATGGCGGCGGTGAGTCCGGCCGGACCCGATCCGATGATGATCACCTTGTGGTGCTGGCCCATCACACGCCGTCCTGCGACTGGCGCTTGATCATGCACACCGAACCCGCGAGGCACAGGACTCCGCCGAGAGCGAAGTAGGCGACCCACACCGCGGTGTCATGGTCGAGCGGCCACTCGAGGAAGTTGATGACACCGCGATGAGCACCAACCAGTGCGACGACGACGATGAACAATCCGAGGAACGCGGCGAGCAATCCGAACACGACACCGCGAGCGGCCATCACGATCGGCTTGGTGGTGCGGTCGCGCACCTTGTCGACGGTCGACACGATCGTGTCGGTCATGTTCTCGGCCCACTTCGGGTCGTTCAGCGGATTGGCAGCCATGGTGCGAGGCTAGCCAGACCTCTCGTCAGCGCGCGATGCTGGCCATCTTCGTGCAATCGGCGAGGGAAAACACCACGAGTCCGCGGTCGCCGACATGAATCTCGGCGGTCAGACCCGCGAACGTGAACTCGCCGGCCACCAAACGCGCCCCCTCGTCGAGAGCACATGTGGGGGACTGCTCGGAGAACGAAGGTGGGGTGGTCGACCACTCGCTCGCAATGGCGGCGAGCGCGACCATGTCGGCGATCTCGGTCGACCCGTTTCCGCCGACACTCGTTCCGGCGACGAGCGGAGTCTGCATCGGTGTGGCGAGAACCGTTTCGGCGACGGCGGCCGCCGCATCGTTCTGGGACTTCGCTTCGGCTTGTGGAACCGCGGCGAATCCACTGGCCACCGATTCATTCGGAGCGTCGGCCACTTCGGAGATCGGATCGTCGCCACCACCCCGTGATGCCACGATGGCGCCGAGCGCGATCACGAGAGCGATGGCAGCCGCCGCCGCACCGAGCACCGACGAGCGGAAACGTGATGCCGTGGGTGGGTGGAGCGCGGCCGCGATCGCGTGATCGACCACTCCATCGTCGATGTCGTCGATCCGGAGAAGCACCGATCGATGGCGCGCGAATCCATCGGCTCGCGCCTGAACCGCCGATCTCAGATCGGCCGGAACATCGGCGAACTCGATGTCGCGGTCGAGCAGGCGACTGGCGAGATCGTCGAGTCGTTCGTCGAGGTTCGAGGAGTCGGTCATGGTGCACTTCCGGGTGTTTGACGTTCGTGACTCGGGTCCTGGTTCCCGGACTGGTGCGGCGCGGAGTCCCGAAGGAGGTCGGCCAACTGCGAGCGACCACGCGAGATGCGGGAGCGAACCGTTCCGATGGGGATGTCGAGCACGTCGGCGATCTCGTCGTAGTCGAGGTCGGCCAGGTCGCGGAGCACCACGGCGGTCCTGAATTCGAGGGGCAGCCGCAGGAGGGCCGCTTCGACGATCTGGCGGTCATCGAGGGACGACACCGATGACGGCGAGGTGTCGGGACGCTCGACGCCGAGAGTGAAGTCATGGCGATCGGACGACGGGACGTCGCGACGGCCGCGTCGCCTGATCTCGTCGAGGGCCGCGTTGGTGGCGATTCGCCAGACCCAGGTCGAGAACGACGAACGCTGGTCGAACGAACCGATGTTCCGTGCGATGGAGATGAGTGCGTTCTGGGCGGCATCGTCGGCGTCGGCGTGACGGCCGAGGAGTCGCCGGCAGGCCGTCAGGATCCGCGGGTATTGCTCGCGAAGAAGTGTGTCGAGAGCGGCCCGATCTCCGTTGATCGCTCGTCGGACGAGGAGTTCGTTCACGGTGCGGCGGAGACGCGAATCTCGGTGATCCCTCCGCGGTACGGGTTGTCGCGGCTGCACGTTCCGTCGCGACCGACTTCGCGCAGGTACACCATCACGTATTGCATCGGCTGCGACATGACTCCGACGATCGTCGGACCATCACTGGCCGAGGCCGACGCGATCGCCGATCCCCAAGCGTCGATGTCCTCGCTGAGCGTGTTCGATGCGTACATCTCGGCTCGCCACGAATCACCGAGCATGTCGACGTCGACCTTGGCGAGGTTCGCCTCGGTGAGTTGCACGACCAGACCGACTCCCGACTTGCTGCCGAACGTGGACGACTTGTAGCAGACGGTCGCCCATGCGGTGCCGGCGTCTCCGTCGGTGGTCAACGCAGCGGCACCGTCGTTCTCGGTGCGGTCGCCTTCGGGGTCGAACGTCGACACTCCCAGGATCGAGGGCGGACCGGTGGGTGCCGGTGGCGCGGTCGTCTCGGCGATCGACGGTGCGGTGTCGTCACCACCGGTCACGACACGAATGACGAGCGCACCCACCGCGATGATCGCGACCGCGAGGCCGCCGATGAGAACCGGCGAGGGCTTCCACGGGCGCAGAGTTCCTCCTGAAGGAGTGGGGGAGACCGAGGGTCGAGTCGAGGGCTGTGATGGCGTGTGGCCAGACGGACGGATGATTCTTCCCGGTGTCGGAGTGCGATCGGATCCGGCGGGATGGCCGGCGACTCCACGTGCGGCGGAGCCATCGCCGTTCAGCGCGGCCTTGAGCGCCGCGCGAGCCTCGGCGCCACTCGCGTAGCGCTTGTCGGGACGACGTTCGAGCATGCGGTGGATCACCCGAGCCAACTCGGGGCTCACGTCGGGTCGAAGTTGGTTGAGATCAGTGGGATCGCGTTGGAGTCGGGCCAGAGCCGTCTCGGTGTCGTTCTTGCCGGTGAAGGGCACCTTCCCGGCCAGACATTCGTACAGAACCAGACCGAGCGAGTACAGATCGGCGCGCAGGTCGAGTTCGTCGCCCTTCACCTGCTCGGGTGACAGATACTTCGCCGTCCCCATCATGATGTTCTCACTCGTGAGGTCATCGCCGGTGCCGAGTGCCTTGGCGATGCCGAAGTCGGTCAACATCACGCGCGCGTCCTTGGTGACGAGGACGTTCCCGGGTTTTACGTCGCGGTGGATGATGCCGTTCGCGTGGGCGGCGTCGAGCGCCGAGCAGATGCCGGTGCCGATGTGGACGGTGAGCTTCGGAGTGAGGCGCTTCTTCTCGTCGAGCAGAGCGCGCAACGACTTGCCGTCGATGAATTCCATGATGACGGCCTGTCGACCCTGGTCGGCCACGGCGTCGTAGACCGTCACGATGTTCGGGTGCGTGAGGCTCGCCGCCGCCACCGCCTCCCGTCGGAATCGTTCGGCGACCGTTCCGTCGGCCGCGAGGTGCGGTTTGAGCAACTTGACGGCGACCGTGCGCGTCAACTGGAGATCGGTCGCCTTCCAGACGTCGGCCATTCCTCCGTGGGCCCAAGCGACGTCGAGTCGATAGCGACCGGCGATGACCGTGTTCGGCTCAGGAGGAAGTGACGCGTTCACGGACATGCTCGAACGAACACGCTAGTTGTGCGTCGTCGAGCCGACGGGGAATGACGTCGGGTCAGTTGCGGAAGTAAGCGACGCCGATCGTTCCGCGGCCGGCGTGTGCACCGATCACCGCTCCGATCTCGCCGATGAGAATGTCTCCCGAGTGAACGGTCTTTAACTGTGCGACGAAGGCGTCGACATCGCTGCAGTCGGCATGAAGAACGCAGAGTTGGCTGATTCCGGGCGACGCACTGACCTGACGCACCTTGTCGACCAAGAATGCGATGGCCTTGCCACGAGTGCGCTGCTTCCCGCCCTCTTGAACCACACCGTCCTTGACTTCGATGATGGGTTTGATGGAGAGAACCGACCCGAGCATGGCCTGGGCGCCGCCGATCCGGCCGCCCTTCTTGAGGTTCTCGAGGGTGTCGAGGGCGCCCCAGAGTTCGCAACGACCCACCAGGTCGCGGGCCAGAGCCTCGACCTCGTGCAGTTCGGCGCCTTGGCGGGCGGCGCGGGCGCATTCGACGACGATCGCCCCCAATCCGAGGGAGACCGACCGGCTGTCGATCACGGAAATGGGAACGAGTGAGGCAAGGGAGGTGGCGGCAATCTCGGCGCTCTGCAGGGTGGCCGACAACGCACCCGACAGAGAGACGATCACGACCCCGGTGGCGCCTTCGGAAACCACGGTGCGGATGGCCTGCTCGAATCGGCCCGGCGACGGAGCGGCGGTCGAAGGGAGAACCGACGACGCCGAGCAGCGGGCCCAGAACTCGGCCGTCGTCAATTGTTCGCGGTCGACGAATTCGTCCTCGCCGAAGCGGATGAAGAGGGGGACGATTTCGATCCCCAAGGAGCGGGCGACATCGTCGGGAAGGTCGCAGGAACTGTCGGTGATGATCCGGACTGAGGCCACGGGCGAAGGCTAGTTGGTGGTGTCGCTGTCGGGGTCGTGACGAGGGGAGTCGCCACTCGGATGACGACGAGTCGTGTCTGTGACCAGGGTCTGGCGGTCCCGATAGCGACGTCGGAGGTGATGGATCCACCACACGGCCAGCAAGAGGAACGCCATGATCGTGACCACTTGACCCAGGCCGGCCAGGGCGTTCACGCGGGCGGTGAACACGATGGGCTGCGTGAGGGGCAACTGGCCCTCGGGAGTCAGCAACTGGACGGTCACCGGGAAGCGGCCGTTGCTTCGCGCCTCGACGGGTATCTCCACCGACGTGATGGCGGTCGGAGCCAATTGCACCACCAGTTCGCCCTCCGGGAATCGGAGTTTCGACGAGGCCAGGCGGACGCGAACGGAGAGCTCCGTCGCCGAGTCGTTGCGCAGGCTGAGGCGGATCGCACTGTCGCGACCGCCGAGCGTGAAGGTGGTCGAGGCCGGGGTGGCGACCTGGCCGGCGAGCGCCTCGGTTTCCTGGCGGACGACGTCGGCATAGGCGAAGCGCACCGCGTCGGTGAATCGCTGGTCGGGCAGGACGTCGAGGATGCGCCGCCACATCGCCGGTCGCTCGTCCCCGTCGGGCAACATCGAAGCGAACGCATCGATGCGAGCACCCGTCAAGTAGAGCGCTTCGGCCGGCGACGATGATGCGGCTTGACCCGTCGTGTCCTGACTCGTGACGGGGAGCCGAATCGCGGCCGGCCGTCCGTCCACGAGTGCGACGGTCGTGCGCGACAGCGCATCATCGAGAGTCACCAGTTCGACCTCGTTCGACGAGCTCAACGTGTCGGCCAGAGCCACGGTGAGGTCGGTGGACATCAGCGTGCCGTCGTCGGTGGTGAGGATCAACGAGCGACCCGACAACGATTGGCCGATGTCGTCGAGTTCGCGTCGCAGCGCCTTGATCTCGGCCAGAACATGTTGGGCGGCGAGGTAGGCATCGCTCGGAGGCGCCGACGATGCGGCGGTGAGGCGAGACGCGAGGACCGGGTCGGGGAACACGGCGTCGATGAATCCGCCACTCGCCAGTTCGATCTCGACCTTGCGCGTCGAGTCGGCGAAAGCCAGCCCGGCGAAGGCGCCCGCGTCGGCTGCCGCCGGTGTGATGAGAATCGACCGGAATCCGAGGTCGCGGATGAATTGGGCTCCGGTGGCCGACAACTCACTGGTCTGGATCCACGCGGTGCGGCTCGGGCGCGATTCGGGAAGAGTGTCGGCCAAGGCGTCCTCGCCGAGCCGGAGTTGACCGATGAAGATGTCGTTCGTCTGCGAGTCGGCCATCGCGCCCGGATCGACCTGCACGTACGGCATCGACAGGTACGACGGAGCGTCGGCGAACTGCAGCCGAGTGAGGAGTTCGGCGTCCTCGGTCGAGGAGCGTCCGAGTCCCTCCACCAGCTCGGGCCGCAACGCGACGGTGAGTGGAGTGCCCGGCAGCGACTCGATGATGGTTGCCAATTCGGCCACCCGTGATCGATCGGCGGCGCGCACGGTCGTGGTGGAGTCGGCCTGGAGCGTGACGTCACCGTCCACCGAGCCGACCAGCGCGACCGGAAGCGACTGCTCGACCGCCGGTGCGTCGAGTCCGTCGGGGAGCCGCTCGACGAACGTGATGATCCGATCGACGCTGTTGCCGTCGACCTCCACGCCGATCGAGAGCGGATACAAGCCGGCGGCTGACATCTGCATCCGTTCGCGAGTGCGCGTGCCGATCTCGATCGGGATCACGAGGTCGACGACTCCCGATGCGTCGCGTTGCTCGATGGGAAAGCGCATGCTGTCGACGGTGGACGGCAAGTCGCCGTCGATCGCCTGCTGAACGGCCACTCTGTCGGTCACCGGGCGGTGAACGGTCACCAGGATCGACGTCGGTGCGTCGGACCCCAGCGCGCTCGGACCCTGCAGGTAGAGGCTGAGATCGATCGTCGATCCTTCGATACCGGCGACGTATTGATCCTGTGACACGAGGGCACCGATGCCTTCGGTGATCTCGGCGCGCGCGGAATCGGAAGGCATGGAGCAAAGGACACCGGCCAGGGCGACCGATGTGGCCCAGCCGATCGTGATGGCCCGCCTCATCGTGACGACCCGACGGCGAGTCGATCGAGGGCGAGAACGGACAAACTTTCGTCGAGCGACTCGAATCCGAATCGCCGGTAGAGGTCGAGGGCACGTTCGTTGTCGAAGTTCGTGTTGACGAGCACGTCCTCGACGCGTCGACGATGCAGCCACGTGAGACCGTCCACGAGAAGCGATGTCGCGACACCGCGACCCTCGTGATCGGGGTGGACCGCGAGGCGTTGGATGAAGCCGGCGGCTCCGTTGCGTCCGGTGATCATGTAGCCGGCAGGATCGTCGTTCGCGGTGACGGCCAGTCGAACACGATGTTGTGGTGTGGCCCGACACGCGTCGACGATGCCCGTGGCATCGAGATCCCAGCCGTCGACGAACGCGGCGCGGTCGATGCGGGCCAGAGTCGCGATCTGTCGCGATCCGCGAACGGCTCGCAGTTCGTGGCGTGCGGCGCGGGACGAACCGTGCAGTTCGGTGTCGAGATCGTCGTTGTGTCGGTCGAGTTCGAGACGCAGCAAGGCCAGACGTTGGATGGACTCGAAGCCCAACTCGACGAACGGAGGGGTCGCCGAGTCGGACAACGCCCCGGTTCGAATGCTGTCGAACCCGTGATCGCGTGCGACCGCGAGCCACGTGAGGAGGGTCGCGACAGTGGGAGCCTTCGTGTGGTCGGTGAGGATGAGTTGTGCGATACGGGACTGGTGGGGCCAGGGGCGCAGCCGCGCTCGCGTGCGGCCGTCGTCGAGCAGACGCGGAAGTCCGTCGCGGCGCCGTTGACGCAGGCCGGTGATCACGTCAGAACGGTAGCGTCGCGGGCGATGACGGTGTTGTTCGCGACGCACGAGGCGTATCTCGGCCATGTCGTCGGGCCTCGTCATCCCGAACGACCCGAGCGCCTCGGTGCCGTGCTCGACGGAGCCCAGGTGTTCGCGGATTCCCTCGATCCCATCGTTCCGAGGGCGGCGACCCGTGAGCAGTTGCTTCGGGTGCACCGATCGGCACTCGTCGACAAGGTCGAGTCGGTTTCACGTTCGGGAGGTGGACGCCTCGACGCCGACACAGTGGCCAGTTCGGGTTCCTGGGAAGCCGCGCGACTCGCCGCCGGTGCGGGCCTCACCGCCATCGACGAACTCATGGCGGGTCGCGGGACGTCGGCGTTCTGTGCGGTTCGCCCGCCGGGCCATCACGCGACGCGCGCCGACACCATGGGATTCTGTCTGCTGTCCAATGTCGCGGTGGCCGCCGCCGAACTGGCCGAGCGTGGCGAGCGCGTCGCGATCGTCGACTTCGATGCTCACCACGGCAACGGAACACAGGACGTGTTCTGGGCCGACCCTCGCGTGATGTTCGTGTCGATGCACCAGTGGCCGCTCTATCCCGGTACGGGGTGGTTCGAGGAGGTCGGCGCCGGCGACGCGGTCGGAACGACCTTGAACATTCCGTTGCCGCCTCGTTCGACAGGTGTCGATTACTTGCGTGCGATCGATCGACTGGTGCTTCCGATCTGTCGCGCGTTCGCTCCGACCTGGCTCGTGATCTCGGCCGGATTCGACGCGCATCGAGCCGATCCGATCACCGACATGTCGTTGACCGCGGGTGACTACAACGACATCGTGGCGCGGTTGCTTCCCCTCGCCCCGGCCGGGCGGCGACTCGTCATGCTCGAAGGCGGTTACGACCTCGACGCGCTGCGGCTGTCGACGACGGCGACGGTCGGCGCACTTCTCGATTCAGCGAGTCGACCGGAGGAATCGGCCACCCTGGGCTCGCCGCTCGCCGAGCAGATGATCGAGCGCATCCGCCGCTACTGGATCGAACGCGGACTCCTCGTCGCCTGACCCCGTTCGTCGTAGCCTGACGCCGTGGTCCCCGAGCGCTTCGCGCCTGTTCTGTCCGAAGTCGCCGACGTGGCGGCGCTCTTTCGTGCGGCTGGTCAGCGTCTTTATCTGGTTGGTGGCACCGTCCGCGATCTCTTGGGAGGTCTCGACTTCGACGGTCTCGACTACGACGCCACGACCGACGCGCGTCCCGACGAGATCAAGAAGATCATCGCGCCGTGGGCCGATGCGGTGTGGACGCAAGGCGAGAAGTTCGGGACGATCGGTGCCCGCAAGGGCACGCGGGTGTACGAGATCACGACGCATCGCGCCGAGGCGTACCACCCCGACACTCGCAAACCCGATGTCGAATTCGCCGACGCGATCGAGACCGACTTGTCGCGGCGCGACTTCACCGTCAACTCGATGGCACTGGAGGTGACGGCCGATTCGCCGACCCTCGTCGATCCGTTCGGCGGAGCCGCCGACTTGATGACCCGAGTCCTGCGAACTCCGCTCGACCCGGACATCAGTTTCAGCGACGACCCTCTGCGCATGATGCGCGCGGCGCGCTTCATCGCCCGATTCCAGATGACGCCGGTCCCCGAATTGGTGGCGGCCGTCCACCGGATGAAGGATCGTCTGGAGATCGTGTCGGCCGAGCGGATTCGCGACGAACTCAACAAGTTGATCGTGGTGGATGCTCCGTCGGCCGGCCTCTGGTTCCTGGTCGAGACCGGTCTGGCCGACCTCTTCCTTCCCGAACTGCCGGCCATGCGCCTCGAACACGATCCGATCCACCGCCACAAGGACGTGCTCACCCACACGCTCGCCGTGATCGAGAACGTGCGACCCGATGCGCACGCCGACTTCGATTTCCGCAAGACGCGTCTGGCTGCGTTGTTCCACGACGTGGGCAAGCCGAAGACCCGTGGGTATCTGCAAGGCAAGGGGACGACCTTCCACATGCACGACGTGGTCGGGGCGAAGATGACGCGCAAACGCCTCGTCGCGCTTCGGTTCCCCAACGAGGACATCGACGACGTGACCGAACTCGTGCGCCTCCACCTTCGCTTCCACACGTACCAGATGGGCTGGACCGATTCGGCCGTGCGCCGTTACGTGAACGACGCCGGTCCGCTGCTCGACGAATTGAACGTGCTCACGCGCTGCGACTGCACCACGCGCAACGAGAAGAAGGCGCTTCGCCTGGCCCAGCGCATGGACGAACTCGAGAGCCGCATCGCGTCGTTGGCGGCGCGAGAGGAGCTCGAGGCGATCCGACCGGAGATGGATGGTGTCGCCGTGATGCAGCACCTCGGTTTGTCGCCGTCGCGAGCGGTCGGAGAGGCATTGGATTTCCTGCTCGAGATTCGTCTCGACGAAGGGCTCGTCGGCGACGATGAGATCCGGCGTCGTCTCGACGAGTGGTGGGCGCAACGGGCCACCTCGACCGAGGGCTAGTCTGCTGACGATGTCCGACCGCCGATCGCAAGGTTCCCGTTCGACGGGTTTCGGCACCGGCGCTTTCCGCGGCTTCTCATCCATGCGCGGCGGTCTCGTCGACCACCGCATGGCGCGTCGGGCCACCATCAACGAGTTCCACCGCGGTCGCCTCGGCCGCGAGGAAGTGTGCGACGCGCACCCCGAACTCGTGCGGGCGGCTCGTTCGGTGGGCAAGCCGACCACCACGCCGTGTCCGATCTGCGCCGAGGACAACCTCGTCCTCGTCACCTACGTGTTCGGTCCGAAACTGCCGGCTCATGGGCGCCTCGCCGCCGACGACAAGGAATTGGCCGCCTTCCACCGGCGCCCCGAAGAACTCACGGCGTACGTGGTGGAAGCCTGCTGCCAGTGCCGCTGGCACTATCTCGTGCGCGCGATACCGATCGGGGGCCAACGCGGCCGCCGGCGAGTGGGCTGAGAGTCGGCGTGGTCGACTTCACCGGATCGAAGGGTGTGAAGCGTTCGCGTCGTTCACGGCGCAGCAATTGGTTGCCGTACGAGGCGAGCCGCCGACTCCAGTTCGATGCACTGCTCGGATTGGTCATGATCTTCCTGGCCTCCATCGGGCTCCTCATCGCCGGGGCCTTCGGCGACCCGTTCTCGGTGTCGTTCGTCGACGGCCAGCCGGTCGCATCGGATGGCCGCGATTGCGTTCTCCTGCAGTCGTCTCCAGTAGACGACCCGAGCGCACCGGCCCGCGCCATGGTCGACTGCGGTGACGAGGGTGGCTTCGGGGCATCGGCCATGGTGCAGCACCTCCTCATCGCGGTTGGTGCCGTCGGTGTCCTGCTGCTCCTGAGCGCCGTCTTCTCGTTGGTCCTGGCGTCGAGAATGCCGCGCGAAACCCTCGCGGTTCCGTTCTGCGTGGTGGCGATCATCATCGGATTGGTCGCCATGTTGTGGGGACTGGGAGATTCGGGCGGTCCGGCCCTGGTGTTCCAGGGCGATCGCGAGCGGGCGTTCACCGGAATCCTCCGCTCGGGTGGCCGACTCACCACCCACGAGGGCGCAGTCTCGGCCGGCGTCGGTCTGATCTCGGCGTCGATCGTGCGCCTCACTCGGCCCTAACCAGCGCTTTTCTTCGTCGGTCTCCCCATGGAGCGCCCGTGCCACACCCCCTCGGCATTCTGTCCAGGTGCTCGAGTTCGTCCCCGTCCAACCTCACCAAGCCGCCGGTAGGCTTCCGAGGTCCATAGTCACCCTGCCCCGCAAGGGGCCCCGCTTCCCACACCAGGGTCGCGAGTCCGAAGGGAGGTTCACGCGCCGATGCGTGGCTACGAATTGATGATCATCCTCGACGGTTCGCTCGAAGAGCCCGTCGCCCAGCAGTGGGTCGCCACCGTGACCAAGGCCGTGAAGGCCGCCGGTGGAGACGTGCATGGCAAGGCCGATTGGTGGGGCAAGCGCCGCTTGGCGTATCCCATCAAGAAGAAGGAAGACGGCTTCTACGTCGTCTTCAACATCGCCGCCGCTGGTGGCGCACTCGACGAACTCGAGCGTTCGTTGCGTATCGCTGACGACGTTCTGCGTCACAAGTTGCTGCGTCTCCCCGAGGCCGAAGCGGCCCGCCGGGGTCTCGTGGCGGCCTGAGTCAGCCGGTCACACCTTCCAGCAGGAGCATCACCATGGCATCCAATTCCATCACCGTCGTGGGCAATTTGACCCGCGATCCCGAACTTCGCTTCACCCAGTCGGGGAAGCCCACGGTCACCCTCGGGTTGGCCGTCAACCGCCGCTACCAGGTCAACGGTGAATGGCAAGAACAGACCTCGTTCATGAACGTGGTCGCCTGGGATCAGTTGGCCGAGAACATCGCGGCCTCGCTCACCAAGGGAAGCCGCGTGCTCGTCACCGGTCGTCTCGACGTGCGCGAGTACGAGGCACGTGAAGGCGGCAAGCGCACCGCGGTCGAAATCGTTGCCGACGAGATCGGACCCTCGCTGCGCTGGGCCACCGCATCCGTCGAGCGCACGCCCGGTCGCGGCGGCGAGGGTGGCGGCTACTCCGGTGGCCGTTCCAGCGCCCCGGCTCCGGCCCCCGCCGACTATCCCGACGAAGAACCGTTCTGATCGAACCCAGCACCAAGGACACCACACTCAATGAGCAACACCAAGAAGCCGATGCGTGGCCGGGCCCCCAAGGACGCCGGCCGCAAGATCAAGAAGAAGGCCAACATCCTGTCGGCCGAGAAGGTCGACTACATCGACTACAAGGACATCAACCTCCTGCAGCGATTCATGTCCGACCGCTCGAAGATCCGCGGTCAGAAGATCAATGGCACCACGGTGCAGCAGCAGCGTGAGTTGGCCAACGCGGTCAAGAACGCCCGCGAAATGGCCCTCTTGCCGTACACCAAGCGCGTCGCCTCGGTCGGTCGCGGACCGCGCCGTGGTCCGGCTCCCGAAGGTGCGAGCGAGCGGGCTCCCGAGGTCGTGCTCGACGATCAGGTCGAGAGCACCGAGGTCGAGGGCACCGAGGACGGGGAGGCCTGATCGTGAAAGTTGTTCTTCGTTCCGACATCTCCGGCCTCGGCAAGCGCGGCGACATCGTCGACGTGGCCGATGGTCACGGTCGCAACTACCTCCTCCCGCGCGGTTTGGCCATCACGGCCACCGATGGAACCGTTCAGCAGGCCGCAGCCATGCGCCGTCGTCGCGATCTTCGCGATGCCGCCGATCGCGAGTCGGCCACGACGGTCGCCAGCGCCCTCACCGGCAAGACCATCGAGATCAAGGTCAAGACCGGGGCCGAGGGTCGTCTCTACGGTTCGGTGAGCGCCGCCGACGTGGTGGCGGCCGTTCAGGCCCAGTCGGGTATCGAACTCGACCGCAAGAAGGTCGAAGTTCCCGACCACATCAAGACGGTGGGCGAGTACTCGGTGGCCGCCAAGTTGCACGCCGACGTCCAGGCGTTCATCACGATCAACGTCGTTTCCAAGTGATCCTGCGGGCATGGTCGCCCGCTCTCCTCGATGCCCGGACCCAGGTCCGGGCATCGTCGTCTGGCCCCGACTTGTCCACAGATCCGGGTCCTCTGTCCACAGCAAGATCACAGCTCTGTCCCCCTAGCGATCAACAGGGTCCGTCCAGCAAGGTGTAACCGATGTCCGACACCTACCAGCCCTCTTCCCGTTCAGGTGGCGGTCAACGCAACACGCCCCGGTCGGCTTCGAGCAATCGCGTCCCGCCCCACAACCTGAGCGCCGAAGAGTCGTTGCTCGGTGCCTTGTTGTTGTCGCGCGAGGCGGTCAACACGGTGAGCGAACTGGGGCTGCTGCCCGACGTCTTCTACAAGCCGGCGCACCAGCACGTGTTCGACGCGATTCGCGCGTTGTTGTCGGGCGGTCAACCCGTCGACGCGGTCACTGTTGCCGACGAGTTGCGTCGCGTGGGTCTGCTCGACGAGATCGGCGGCCTCGACTTCCTGCTCCATCTCCAGAACACCACGCCCGTCATCGGCAACGTTGGCCGCTACGCGAAGATCGTGATGGACACCTCGGCGCTGCGCCGACTCATCGGTGTGGCCAGCGAGATCGCCGAGCTCGCCTATTCCGAACCCGATGACGTGGCCAAGGCGCTCGACCAGGCCGAGTCGAAGGTGTTCGAGGTGGCCGATGAGCGCGTGACCGATTCGGTGGCCGAGATCAAGGACGTGCTGCGCACCACCACCGACGAACTCGAACGCCGCTACACCGAGAAGGCCAGCATCACCGGAACCGCCACCGGATTCCACGATCTCGACGCTTTGTTGCTCGGACTGCAGCCGGCGTCTCTCATCATCGTGGGTGCGCGCCCGTCGATGGGCAAGTCGGCGTTCGCCCTCAACATCGCCACGTACGTTGCGCGCAACACGCGTCAACCCGTGCTGGTGTTCTCGCTCGAAATGAGCCACAGCGAAATGGCTCAGCGAATCCTGTCGGCCGAGGCGCGCGTCGACACCCGCAAACTGCGAACGGGCAATCTCACCGGCAACGAGTGGAGCGACGTCAACAACGCCGTCGGCCGTCTCGAGGTTCCATTGTTCCTCGACGACAACCCGGCCGTGACGGTCATGGAGATCCGCGCCAAAGCCCGCCGTCTGAAAGCGCGGTACGGGTCGATCGGCTTGATCGTGATCGACTACCTGCAGCTCATGAGCGGCGGTGCGCGCGCCGAGAACCGTCAGCTCGAAGTGAGCGAGATCAGCCGAAACCTGAAGGTGCTGGCTCGCGAGATGAACGTGCCGATCATGGCGCTCAGTCAGTTGAGCCGTCGTCTCGAGGAGCGCGCCGACAAGCGGCCGGTGCTGGCCGACTTGCGCGAGTCGGGTTCACTCGAACAGGACGCCGACGTCGTCATGTTCATCCATCGCGAAGAAGTGGCCAAGCAAGGTGCGGTCGACCCGGCTCTGAAGGGCATGGCCGACCTGATCGTGGCCAAGCACCGCGCGGGAGCACTCGACAACATCCGGTTGGTGTTCCAGGGCGAGCACACGCTTTTCCGGAACGCGGCGCGCGGTGTGGGTCAGCGCGTCGAAGAGTCCTGATCAGCCCGACGGCAGCAGGATCGCGTCACCCTCGGGCTGCCAGATCTTGGCTCCGAAGGCCTTCTCCATCTCGGGCCGAGGATCCATGAGCAACTCCATGGCGTGCTTCTTCTCGTCGTCGGTGAAGTCGCGCACGGTGTGGCAGAACTCGACGGTGTTGCCCTCGGGGTCGCGGATGTAGATCGAGTGGCAGAACTCGTGGTCGACTTCGAGCACCGTGTATCCGCACTCGCGCCAGCGTTCGCGATGGCGGTCGAGGTCGTCACGGGTGGGGGCGTCGAATGCGAGGTGATTGGCCCACCACGGCAGGCCGGCACTCTTGTTGAGGTTGGTACCGAACTCGGTGCCGATCGACTCGTCGTGGATCTCCCAGAACGCGATCATTCCCTGTTCGCCCGACGGCGAGGTGCCGGTGGAGTAGAAGAAGTGCTTGCTCCAGCCGCCTTCCGGAGTCGGTGCGGTCACGGTCTTCACGAGTTCGAAACCCATGACGCGGGTGTAGAAGTCGTAGTTGGCGGCCGTGTCGCGAATGGCGATGGCGACGTGATGGAAACCCATGGGCGCAGTCTTACCGATTCCCGCCGTTGTTTTCGCACGCGACCCGAGCCAACCGGCGTGGGTCCGACGCTGGCAGAATGAAGCGATGTTCCTCGGCGAAGACCTCCTGGCCTGGCTGGTGCTGGCCCTCGGCGGGGCCTTGTTCGCCGGCAATCTGCTGGCGGTCGTGAAGCCGCCGCCGGCTGCCAAGGAAGGCGATCTCGAGCGAGCTCCGGTGGTGCGCAGCGTGGGCATGGCCCTGGTCGGATTGGTGGCAGCGATCTGGTCGCTCGCCTCGTTGATCTCGGGTTGATGGCGTCGTGAGCGACGAACGGCTGAGCCGGCAACTCGAGTTCCTTCTCGAGATCGACCGCTTGAAGCAGGTCGAGCGACAAACCCACATCACGGGCGGCTCACGCCGCGAGAACACGGCCGAGCATTCGTGGCACTTGGCGATGTACGCACTCGTGCTGGCCGAGTGGAGCAATGCCGACGTCGATCTGTTCCATGTTCTGGCGTTGTGCTTGGTTCACGACATCGTGGAGATCGACGCCGGCGACACGTTCGCCTACGACACCACCGCGTACGCCGACAAGGAGGATCGCGAGCGAAAGGCCGCCGAACGACTCTTCGGGCTCCTGCCACCCGACCAGGCCGATTACTTCTGGGGCCTATGGGAGGAGTACGAGGCGCAAGAGACGGCCGAAAGCCGTTTCGCCAACGCTGTCGACCGACTGCAACCTGCGATGCTCAACCACCAGGCCGGCGAAGAGTCGCCGTGGAAACGGCATGGTGTGACCGTGCCGCAAGCCGTCAAGCGCCTCTCGCCGATCGGCGATGGCGCCGACGCACTATGGGTGCACACGCAGCAGATCATCCGCGATGCCCACGAGCGCGGGCATCTGCGGGCCGAATGATCAGTCGTCGGCTTCGTCGTCGACTTCGACGATTTCGACCTCAGCCGCCGCCAACTCTTGAATACCTTGGCGCTTGCGGAGCTTCTCGATCTTCTTCACCTGAGCGTTGAGCTTGTTGTAGCGGGTCCCGCTGGTGTTGATGGACGCCAGGTCGGCCTCGAGCGTCTGGAACGACTTCTCCACCTTGTCGACAGCCTTGGTGTACTCATCCCACTGTCGTTGGAACAGATTGACGAGCTGCATGATCTCGGCGGCGGTCTTCTCGGTGTGGAACGCATCGGTGGCCTGGCGAATGACCGCGAGAAACGCATAAAGGGTGAGGGGCGAGCAGAGCACGACCTTGCGCTCGAGAGCGAAGTCGATGAGCGTGGGATCGGCCTCGTGGACGAAACCGCTGATGCTTTCGTTGGGAATGAACATGAGCACGTAGTCGACGGTGTTGTCGGCACTTTTGTCGACGTAGTCGCGCTTGGCCAGTTCGACCACGCGGTCCTTCACGGCCCGAATGAATGCGTCCTTGCCGACCGTCTTCAGTTGCTCGGTTGGAGCCGAAACGAATTCGGCGTACTTGTCGAGCGGGAACTTGACGTCCATGAACAGAACGCGGTCGGGCGGGATATCGAAGCGATAGTCGGGGCGTCCTCCACCGTCGATGATCGACTGCTTCGAATAGTTGATTCCCTCGACGAAACCGGCTGCTCTCAGCATGTCTTCGGCAAGGCGCTCGCCCCACTGGCCGCGGGCCTGTGAACTCGACAGGACGTCGTTGAGTTTGTCGGTTCGCTGGGTCAGTGCGGCCACCGCCTGTTCGACGGTTCCGTACTGTTTCGACGTGCTCTCGCGAAGATCGAGCAGAGCTCGATCGATCTCGCCCATCTTCTTCGTGACCTGCTCGGCGACCGTGGACAGACGCTGGTCGATGAGATCGCTCTTCGTTCCGATTTGCTCGGAGCCGGCCTTGGTGACCATGTCGGTGGCCAGCTTGATGGTCTCTTCGCGCGTCTTGCGCGCTTCGTCGTTCATTCGGGTGAGTGCGTCGGTGAGTGCGGACGAGACCGTTTTGGCGACCTCGGCTTGAAGGACAGCCGGGTCGACCGGGGGTGTGGTGGGTGCCGTGGCGGCCGGTGTGATCGGAGCTCGGTTTCGCAGAGCGAGCAGGACGACGACGGCAGCCAGGACGACGACGGCAATGGACAAGACGATGTTCATGATGTGTGAACGCTCCGAAGACGGTGAAGTGTGCTCATGATGGACGAATTTCCTCGGCGGCGATCACGGACCCGCTGACCACGGTGAGGAGATACGGCCCGTCGAGGATGACGAGATCGTCGGATTCGGGAATCGCCACCGTGGCGCCTCCGTCGGCCAGCAACTGCCAGAGCCTCGGGGGTTGGAGGGACGCCGATCCGGGGTGGTCGGCACCACGAGCGTCGACCCGCACCGAGGTGAAGATCATGTCGCTCACGAACGCCGGATAGGTGGGGCCGTCGGTCGAGCCGATGCGCCAGGCGATGTATTCGCCGTCGTCGTCGAAGGCTCCTTGGACGAAGCCCAGGTAGAAGCCGTCGGGGAGATCGCCGTCGATGCGCCCGGTGGACGCGGCCGTGGCGGGGAGCGGTGCGAGTGCCGCCGGCACCTCGGGCGGGGCCACCGGCGTGAAGTCGGGCAACTCGGATTCGTCGGTGAGATCACCGATCTGTTCGTCGGAGATGGTGACGGGGGGAGCGACGGATCCGATCGTCACGGATGGCGCCGCGGTGTCGACGGTGAGCGGGTTCGTCGCGCCGACCGGCTCGGACGCGGGAGCAGCGGTGCTGGCCGGAGTGCGATCGGAGCGCTCGGACACCACGAGGAGACCACCCACCCCCAGGGCACCCAGAAGAAGAAGGATGACGGGCAGACGCGACGAGGCACCGGGTCGCGACGACCGAGCGGACCTCTTCTTGGCTCGCGACTTCTTCTTCGCCCGGTTGGCCACCGAGTCAGTTTGTCAGAAGGGTGTCGTATCGGTCAGAGCTTGCGGAGACGAACATCGCTCACGCGGTGGTCGCCACCCTTGCGCAGGATGAGCGAGGCGCGGTCGCGGGTCGGTTCGATGTTCTCGCGGAGATTGAGACCGTTGATCTCTTTCCAGATGAATCGGGCCGTCGCCACCGCTTCCTCCTGGGTGAGGTGGGCGTAGTGCCGGAAGAAGCTGTTCGGGTCCTGGAAGACCGAGTCGCGCAGCGAAAGGAATCGCTGCACGTACCACGCTTCGATGTCTGACTCCTCGGCGTCGATGTAGATGGAGAAGTCGAAGTAGTCGCTCACGAACTCGGTGGCGTCGGATCCGGGGGCGCCCACTTGGAGGACATTGAGACCCTCGAGGATCAAGATGTCGGGTTGGCACACCGCGATGCGGTCGCCTTCGACGATGTCGTAGACGACGTGGCTGTACACCGGAGCCTCGACCGACGCCCGACCACTCTTGAGTTCGCGAAGGAAGCGGAGAAGTTCACGCGTGTCGTAACTCTCGGGGAACCCTTTGCGGTTCATGATCCCGCGTTCCTCGAGCACACGGTTGGGGTGCAAGAAGCCGTCGGTGGTGATGAGGTCGACCTTCGGATGGTCGGGCCAACGCGCGAGCAACGCCTGCAGAATACGCGCGAACGTGCTCTTGCCGACCGCGACGCTTCCGGCCACGCCGATCACGTACGGAACCTTGGGAGCCAGCGTTCCGAGGAACGTGGCCGACACCTTGTGCAGGTTCTGCGTCGCTGACACGTAGAGATTGAGGAGGCGAGTGAGGGGGAGATACACCGCGACCACTTCGTCGAGGTCGATGCGTTCATTGATGCCACGCAGGCTTTCGAGATCGGACTCGCGCATCGTCATGGGTGTGGCGGCGCGCAATTCGGCCCACTGGGCCCGGTCGAAGGAGACGTAGCGCTCGCTCACGGACGCTCACGCTAGGGGTCGAGCGGGGTCGGCGACGACTCGCCGGTCAGGATGGATCGCGGGGCGACACGGCCTTCGGACCGGCCGTGAGCACGTCGACACCGGTCTCGGTCACGAGCACCGTGTGCTCGAACTGGGCCGTCCGCTTGCCATCGGCGGTCACCGCGGTCCAGTCGTCGTCCCACATCTTGTGCTGCCAGGTTCCGAGGGTGATCATCGGCTCGATGGTGAACACCATGCCGGGCTTCATGATCATGTTGTTCCGCGCGTCGTAGTAGTGGAGAACTTGCACGTCGGTGTGGAACTGTTCGCCGATCCCGTGGCCGATGAAGGCGCGCACGACTCCGAGTTTGTGCTTGTTGGCGTGGTCCTCGATCGCCTTGCCGATGTCGGACAGCGGACGATCGGGTTTGACCGCACCGATTCCCTTCCAGGTGCACTCCTCGGTGACGCGCACGAGCCGACGGTTCTCGTCATCGACGTTCCCCACGAAGAACGTGGCGTTGGTGTCGCCGTGGACGCCATCGACATAACACGTGACATCGAGGTTGATGATGTCGCCTTCGTGGAGAACCGTGGAATCGGGAATTCCGTGGCAGATCACTTCGTTGACCGATGTGCACACGCTCTTCGGATATCCGTGGTAGTTGAGCGGACTCGGATACGCACCGCGCTCGATCGTGAGGTCGTGCACGAACACGTCGATGTCGTTGGTGGAGATGCCGGGTCGGACGAATTCGCCGGCCATTCGAAGGATGTCGGCCGCCATGTCGCAGGCCACTCGCATGCGCGCGATGACATCGGGTGACTTGACGCGCGGTTCGTCCCATCGCGTGACCTTGCCGGTGTCGGCGTAGGGAGGCCGGGCGATGTTCGATGGAACCGCACGCATGGGTGAGATCACGCCGGGTGTGATGCGGCCTTCGAGACCCTTGTGGCAGCGCTTGTAACGCCGCCCCGATCCGCACCAGCACGGGTCGTTCGACTGCGGCAACTGGGCCGGGGGAGTGCGCGAGTCGATGGACACGCGTTCAGGCTATCGGTGGGTCGAACGGCCTATCGAACGTCAAGTCGCTTCCGAGCACGGTGATGTCCACATCACTGCGATCGCTTCGAGGGGGCGACATGGGAAACATCATCACAGCGGTATCGAGCAATCCGAGGGTTGCCTCGCTCGGACGTGCGGTGGCCGAACCGATTCGTCGACGTGGGGTCCGCGTACCCGAGGTGGCCATCGGTCTCGCGGTCATCGCCTCGTCGATCGCCGCATTCGTGGCCCTCGGTGGCGACTCCGACTCCGGCCGAAGAGTTCTGGTCTCGAGTCGCGATCTCCCGGCCGGCGTCGTCGTGTCCGAAAGCGATATGAGTCTGGTGGCCGTCTCGTCGTCGGAGGCCTTGGCGGTCCTCCCCGAAACATTGGCGGCCGAGGTGATCGGGATGCGCACGACGATTGACGTTCGAGCCGGTACGCCCCTGTCGGCCTCGCTGCTCAGCGACGTGACACCGCTCGATGCGAGCGAGGGGTTGGTTGGAATCGTGGTCGGACTGAATCAGGCCCCGGTCGATCTCGTGCCGGGGGACGTCGTGTCGGTCGTCGTGATCGACCAGTCGGTGGAGGGCATCAGCACCACCACGGCACTTCCTTTCGACGTCTCGGTGTGGGGAGTTTCGGCACCCGACGACTTGATGAAAGAACGTTCGGTCACACTGCGTGTTCCGTTGTCGTCGATCGAATCGTTCATCGGCCACGACGAGATGCACCTCGTGAAAGTGGGTGGCTGAGATGACGTTGCTCATCACCGCGACCACCGGCGGATTGATGGATCTCGCCACGGTTTCCCTGCACGTCGCCTCCCTGTGGCCGCGACCCGTGACCGTCATCGAGGCTGATCCGGACGGTGGCCGCTTGGCGGCTCGTCACGACTGGGACGTTCGGCCCGGTCTCGTCGAACTGGCCGCTGCTCTGCGCGGTCATTCGTCAGGCGACTTCGATCGCTCCTCGGTCGTACGGACGTATTCGTCGCAGGTCGGGGTGGTCGTCGCCCCACCGGCGGCCGAACCGGTGATGGCCGCGCTCACCGTGCTGGCCACCCGTGCCGAGGCGATCGAGTCGCTTGTGGGAACCGATGTGATCGTCGACGTCGGCCGGGTCCGTCCCGACTCGCCGGCCAACGCTCTCGTCGTCGCGGCCCACCGTCGACTGCTGGTCACCCGCACCGATCTCGAGGACATCGTGTCGGTCGTCCACCGGGCCGATCACCTGCGCGGTCTCGGCGCGTGGTCGGTTCTCGCAGCCGGAGGGCGCTACGGAACGTCGGAAGTCGATCGGGCGATCGAGTGGCCCGTCATCGCCGACCTGCTGCCCGACAATCCGAAGAGCAGTTCGAGACTCCGCAAGGCGGTCGCATCGCTGTCCGACGAGCCGATCGCGGCTCTGGCCGAGGCGGTCTGAAGTGAGCGGCGAAGAACTCGTTCTCCAATTGCGTCGTCTGGCCGGCGAAAGGCTCGCCGAGGCTCGTCGCGATCCGTCGGCCGACGCGACGAACGGTGAAACAGCGATCAGGGCGACGCTCGCCCGATTCTTCGATGCCGAAGCCTCGCGCCGACTCCTGGGCGGAGAATCGCTTCTGACGGTCGCCGATGAGGACCGGTTGACCAAGGAGGTCATCGACCATCTCTTCGGACTCGGGCCGTTGCAGAAGTTGCTCGACGATCCCGAGATCACCGACATCCATGTTCGCGGCGCGAGTCCGGTGTGGGTGAAGCTCCGTGACGGATCGCGTCGAGAACTCGATCCGGTCGTTGCTTCACCCGACGAACTCGTCGATCTCGTTCGAAATGCCGCCTCCCGGTCGTCGAAAGGGGAGCGCCGGTTCGACGCCTCCACGGTGGAGTGCAACCTGTGTCTCGAGGACGGCAGCCGACTCTTCGCCGTCATGGATGTTTCCACGACGCCCTCGCTGGTGATCCGCAAGCACCAATTCCACCTGTCGTCTTTGTCGCAACTCCAGTCGACGGGTCTCCTCACGGGCGAGCTCGTCGACTTCTTCGCGTCGGCGGTGCGCGCTCGTCGGAACATCGTCATCGCCGGCGGTACCGGCTCGGGCAAGACGACGCTTCTTCGCGCCTTGATGAACGAGATCCCGGTTCAGGAACGGATCGTCACCATCGAAGACGCCTACGAGTTGGGCCTCGATCGATTCGGCGATCTCCATCCCGATCACGACATCCTGCAATCCCGTCCGGCCAACATCGAGGGTCACGGTGAGATCACCTTGGCCGATCTCACTCGCATGGCTCTCCGCATGGATCCGGATCGAGTGATCGTCGGTGAGGTACGCGGCGCCGAGGCCTTCCCCATGCTCCTGGCCATGAGCCAGGGCAACAACGGCTCGATGTGCACGTTGCACGCCGACTCCACGCGCGCTGTCTTCGCGAAGTTGGCCGCCTACGTGTCGATGGCCAACACTGGTTTGCCCGTCGATGTCGTGAATCTGGTGATTGCCAACGCGGTGCACATCGTCGTGCACATCGAGATCGTCGATGGGCGTCGTCGGATCACGAGCGTGCGGGAGGTCGTCGACGCCGACGGCCCGCGCATCGTGTCCAACGAGATCTTCCGCGTGGTGGACGACGGATCGGCGGTGCCCGCGTTCCCGATGACGGGAGACCTGCGCGACGTCCTGGAACAGCACGGTTTCCCGTCGGCTGCGGCGGTGTGGTCGTGAGCGTCGCCGTGGCGGTCGTGGCCGGCGCCGGCGCCGGAGTCGGGGTTCTCTCCCTTCTGGCGGGTTTGCGCGGTCTTCGTCCGGCGACGGTGTCGACATCGCGTTCGCCTCGGCGTCCTCGGCGGGACGAAGCCGCCCTCAGCGAGGGTCTGGCCGTATGGATCGAGCAATTGCGCGACACCTTGGCCGGTTCGCGGGGCCTCGAACAAGCGTTGGTCGTGACAGCCGAAACGGCTCCCGATGTCATTCGCGATGCAGTCGCGCGCTTCGCTTCGCGACTGTCGTTCGCCTCGCTGCCGTCCGCCGCTCGCCAGTTCGCCGACGAGGTCGATCACCCCACCTGTGACTTCGTGAGCGCCGCGCTCATCGTCGCCGCCGAGCAGCAAGTACGTGACATGGGCGCCCTGCTCGATCAGTTGGCGAGCAGCTGTCGCGACGACGTTGCCATGCAGCGGCGCATCTGGGTGTCACGGGCCCGCACACGAAGCGCGGTTCGCATCATCTCGGTCGTGATCGTTCTCTTCGTGGCCGTGCTCTTCGTCTTCAATCGCTCCTACCTGAGTCCGTACGGATCACCGGAAGGGGCCGTGGTTCTCGCACTGGTGGCGGTCCTCTTCGGCGTCTCGCTCGTGGGCATGCAGAAATTGTCCCGTATCGACGTCGCACCGCGCTTCGTTCGTTCGGAAGGAGCACGGTCGTGATGAATGCGCTGTTGGGGTCGATGGCGGGTGTGGGTGCTCTTCTCGTCCTGAGCGCCCTGCGCGGGCCGCGTCTCAGCCTGGCCCTCGATCGCTACTCGCCTGGATTCGTAGATCAAGCCGCGACCAGGCCGCTGGTGACCGCTCTGGCGAGCGTGTTTCCGCCGGCTCACGCCGATCTCATGGTCACCGGAACCACACCCGAACGCCAGGTGTTCGAGCGACTCGTCTGCGGAACCTCGTTGGCCGTTCTTCCCGTCGTCAGCGGAGTGGTCATGAGCATGGGCGGGGTGTCGCTTCCGCCGATCGGCGTCGTCGTGTTCGTCATCGGAGGAGCTGCGCTCGGTCTGTGGCTGCCGAGCCTGACCCTCGCCAAGAAGGCGCGTCGACTTCGTCGTGAGATGCGGAGTTCGCTGTCGGGCTATCTCGATCTGGTGGCGATCATGCTGGCCGGCGGCGCCGGGATCGAGACCGCGTTGAGCGCGGCGGCTCGTGTGGGTGGAGGGCCGACGTTCGATGTGGTGACCGATGCGCTGCGGGTGGCTCATTCGACTCGCCGCTCACCGTGGGATCTCCTGGCCGAACGCGGACGCGAACTGGGTCTGCGCGAACTCCCCGAACTCGCGGCGAGCGTGAAGTTGGGTGGCGAGCAGGGAGCCCGAATGACGGCGTCCCTCGTTGCCAAAGCCGCGTCGCTTCGCGCGTCGCACATGGCCGACATCGAAGCCTCGGCCAACTCGTCGACCGAACGGATGGGCCTTCCGATGGTCCTGATGTTCGTTTCGTTCCTGGTGCTTCTGGGTTACCCCGCGATGCACCTGATCAGTCGAGGGTTCTGAAGAACCTTCGTGAACAACAAACCAAACAAGAAAGGACAACAACCATGAATCAGTTCCGTCAAATGTGGGAGTACTACTCCATCCGTCTTGCCGCTTCGCGTGAAAACGATCGCGACCGCGGAGAAGTGAGTGCGACCACCGTCGTACTGGCCGCGGCCCTGATCGCTCTCGCCATCTCGGTGGGCGTGATCGTCACCAACAAGGTGACCAGCAAGGCCAACGACCTGGATCTCGGCTGAGGCCGCGATGCGGGTGTCCAGGGATCGAGGATCATCGACCGTCGAGTTGGTGATCCTCGTTCCCGCCCTCGTGCTGCTCGTTCTGGTGTCGATTCACACCGTGATGTTCTTCTACTCCTCGCACATCGCCCAAGCGGCTGCCGCCCGGGGCGCCGCGGTCGGTTCGTCGTCGACCTCGAGTGTCGCCGCGACCGTCCAACGAGCGCGCGAGTCGGCGACCTCGTTCGTCGCCGAGGTGAACAGTGCGGTGGTCGGGGTGCCGACGGTCGAGGTGACGGATCGCGAGATTCGGGTGACCGTCGAGATCGACGTGCCCGACATCATGCCCTTCATTCGATCGACCGTGCGTCGCACCGCCATCGAGCCCCGTGAGCTGGTGGTACCCGAGGTGTCGCGATGACCACGAGGCGTTCGTCCGTGCGTGATCGCGGCAGCGTCGCCGTGGAAGTCGTTCTGCTCACTCCCGTTCTCATCGTGTTCACGTTGTTCGCCGTGTTCGGGGGACGGGCGACCGAAGCCATGAGCGATGTTCGGCACGCCGCCGATCAGGGAGCGCGGGCGGCGTCGATGGTGTCGCGTGCTCGGATGGAGATGGTGGCTCGGGATGCCGTGTTGACCGACCTGCGCAATCGCAACATCACGTGTTCGGATCCTGGTGTCGTCACGAGCCTCGATCCGTCTCGCCGATTCGTGACGGTGGCGGTCACGTGTCGGCCCGACGACCGCGATCTCGGTCTGCTGAACGCGTCGATGCCCGAACTCCATGCATCGTCCACCGAAGTGATCGACACGTATCGAGGTGGAGACTGATGAGGGATCGCGGAATCGTGTCGGGATTCGTGGTGTGTTTGACGCTGACTCTCACAGCCGCGACCGGGCTGGCGATCGACGCCGGTCGACTGGTGGCTGCTCACGTCCAAGTGGCCGATCATGCGGAGAACGCGGCTCGCGTCGGTGCGCAGGAGATCACGTTGATTCGGGCCGGTATCCGGGCGCTCGATCCGGTGAAGGCCCGCTCGGCGGCCCGCGACTATCTCGCTGCGCATGGTCTGGAGGGCGATGTGGTCGTGTCGGGCCGATCGATCACGGTGACCGTGCGTCGCGAACAGCCGACGGTCCTCCTCGATCTCCTCGGAATCGGATCGCAGCGCACCTCGGCGTCGCGCACGGCCGTGGTGGTGGCGGGATGAAGCGCCTTGTTCGTGCGATGGGAGTTCTCGCCATCCTGGGCGTGGCCGCGCTCGTCGTGGCCAACCGCTTCGGCACACCCGATCCGAGCGACTGGTCGTCGGTGCCCGGATCGATTCGCCACTCGCTTCGAGAAGTCGCGGGCGGTCGAATCGACGCCGCACTCATCTGGCAATGGTGTGGCTGGATTCTGTGGATCTGCTGGGCGTGGGTCTTCGTCACGTTCGCGTCGGGCCTCGTCCGTCGGGGCGGGTTGCGATGGACTCCGGGGGCTCGTCTGGCTGCGTTCGTGTTGAGCGCCGCGGTGCCGGTGGCCACGGTTCTCGCCCCGGCTCGTCCGGCCGTGGTCATGCAAGTCGACTCCTCGGCCGCCGTCACCGATGCATCGAGTCATCAGGGCGCCCGTGATGCGTTGTCGACGTTCGGCGTGGGTTCGGCATTGATCGGAGCCGGTGTGTACTGGCGGGTTCGTTCGCGCCGCGAGCAGTTGCTGCGTTCGGGTGGCGACGTCGATGACCCGGTGATGCTCGAGACCATCGACGATTCCGATGCTCATCTGGTGGCACGTATCGACCTCGGTGTCCGACACCTCGTTCTCCAGGGACGCTCGCCGTCGTATTTGGTGGTCACGCCCCATCGCGACGTCGTGGCCGAGTTCGAGTCGTCACCCAAGCCGACGCAGGTGTGGGCCGTGCACGGATCACGGTCCCTGGTTCTCCCGGCCGACACGCCGCTTCGTGACATGGGGGAGTCCGATTCGATCCAGCCGCCGCTCTTGTTGCATGTCGGCACGACTGCGGCGGGTCAGGTGTGGGTGAATCTCGACGTGAAGAACGAATTCGTGGTCGATGAGCGCGGAGAAGGAGGAGTGTGGTCGGCGGTCGTGAACGGGGTGGCTCTGTCACCGTTCACGTCACGGCTGGGGCTGGTGTCGAACGTCGACAACGTGGCCGTGTTCGGCCGCCGTGTGTTCCGAACTTCCTCAGCCGCTCAGACTCTCGATGTGGCCCGACGTATTGGAGAGTCGGTGGCCGTTGCCGACGGCCCCGACGACCGGGAGTTGAACGACGGCGATTTGGTGATCAGGCGAGGTGCGCCGAACGATCGCGTTCCGGGGCTGTCGTTCGACGACGGTCGATGGCGGTTGATGCCGTTTGGAGTCGATATCCGCCCGGTTGGCTCGGGTGGGGACGAAATCGAGAAGATTCGCCGCTTGCTGGGTGATCCGCTGCCGGTCATCGAAACGGTCCCCCTGGACGATGAACCGGTGGTGCTCTCGAGCGACTGGTCGTTCATGGCGTCGATCCTCGGGTCACCTGAAGTCGTCCATGTGTCGGGTCGTCGTGTCGACTTCGAACGGGCCAAAGCCGAAGAGCTCGTGATCTGGTTGAGTTTGCACCCCGAGCAACGCAAACGATCGTTGGCCAGGACGGCGCTCTGGAACGCCCCGGTGAAGGATGCGACGTTCTCCAACATGACCGCCGACGCCCGTCGGGCGTTGTCGGCCATCGAAGCGACCGACGATCCGTGGTTGGGCATCACGATGACCGACGATCTTCCTCTCCACCCTCGGGTCACCAACGACTTGGCGATCCTTCGTGATTGCTTCGAGAAGGCCCGGCGCTATCCCGAGGAGAATGGCCTCGATGTTCTTCGGTACGGCCTGGAGTTCGTGCGCGGAACACCGTTCGCCACTTCGTCGTATCTCTGGCCCGACAACGTGGGTGTGGCGACCGAAGCGGCCGTGCTGGTGGTGAGGGCGGCGTTGCTCATGGCCGAGATGTGCCAGCAGATCGGTGACGTTGCCGGTGTGTACTGGGCGACGGCGAAGGGTTTGCTGGCCATCCCCGGGCACGACGAACTCGTGGCTATTCGGATGAGAACCCACGCCGACCTCGGTGACATGTCGGCGGTTCGAGCGGAGTGGGATGCCTATTGCCGACTTCTGGCGGCCGACGACTGGAGCGGCGCCGAGCCGTCACCCAAGTTGCTGGAGCTGTGGCGTCGACTGAACGGGCTCGGCGCGTCGCGCTGATCAGCGCCCGAACTGCAGGACCGCCACCATCGATGCGTTGATGATGCTGAAGATGGTGGAAATCTGGATGAGTTGGGTCCGCATGAGCGAGTGGAACTCGGCGCGCAGACCGGAAATCTCCAGTCGCAATTGCGAGCTGAGCGCGGAGCGAGTTTCTTCGAGATCCTTCTTGGTCGCGACTTCGGGCCAACTGTAGGGAGGCAGGGCTTCCATAACTCTTTTGATTGTTTCCCTTTCGTGCGCAGTTTTCAAGTGCGGCGCGAATGTGGTGAAGTCGGTCCGGAGATGGCGGTGCCGGCGGAGGAGGAGACTCCGTCACGCCGGCACTCAGCCGCCGCGTCGTCCACTGTCGAGGGGGTCGCGTGGTGACGACGGGTTGTCGGAGTGCACAGGGTGCAATTCCGATGTGGCAATCGGGACGGTACGCCGACGAAGCCGTTCTGGCTAGTGACTTTTTGCCGGATCCGTTATCGGTCTGATGCTGCGACCCCGAGGCCGAGCGCTCGCATGGCGTCGCGAAGGTTCGACACTCGTTCGACGCCGATCGACACGTCGACATCGGGCGACTTGGCCGGGACGATGGCGCGTGTGAATCCGAGGCGGGCTGCCTCGGCCAAACGCCGCGATGCATGCGGCACTTGGCGGATCTCACCGCCGAGCCCCACTTCGCCGAATGCGACCACATGCGGAGGCAGCGGTGTGTTGGCCAGGGCCGAGAGAATCGCGAGGCACAGGCCGAGATCGGCACCCGGCTCGGTGATGCGCACACCACCCACCACGGAGGCATAGACGTCGCGTTTGCCCACCGGGCTCTTGGTGCGCTGGTCAAGTACCGCGAGCAGCATGGCCAAGCGACCCGGATCGAGGCCTTGGGCACTGCGCCGGGGCGGCGCCTCACCCTTCACCTCGTTCACGAGCACCTGCACTTCCACCATGAGCGGTCGCTGGCCCTCGAGGGTGGGGACGACCACACTGCCGGCGATACCGGTTTGGCGATCGGCGAGAAAGAGTGCGCTCGGATCGGGGACGCCCCGGAGGCCGGCCTCGATCATCTCGAACAAACCGAGTTCGGTGGTGGGACCGAAGCGATGCTTCGACGCGCGTAGCAAGCGGAGTGCGTGGTGCCGTTCGCCCTCGAATTGCAGCACCGTGTCGACCACGTGCTCGAGCACTCGTGGTCCGGCCAGGCCACCCTCCTTGGTGACGTGACCCACCAGGATGATCGGAACGTTGCGTCGCTTGGCTTCCATCACGAGTTTGTGCGCGCAGCCACGCACCTGAACCACGCTGCCGGGTGCCGAACCGAGCTCGGGGTCGACGAGCGTCTGGATGCTGTCGATGATCACGAGTTCGGGCTGCAGTTCGTCGAGTGCCGCCAGCACGTGGGGGAGGACGGTTTCGGCCAGCAGCCACAACTCGGGCCGCACCGCACCGAGCCGTTCGGCGCGCAGTCGTACTTGCTGGGCGCTCTCTTCGGCCGACACATAGAGAGTGCGGCCGGGCCAGGCGGCCAGAGCCTGCAGCAGGAGCGTGCTCTTGCCCACACCGGGTTCGCCACCGAGCAAGGTGACCGAACCGGGCACGAGTCCGCCGCCGAGCACGCGATCGAATTCGGGAATTCCCGTCGAACGGGGTGACCCATTCGAGACGTCGACGTCACCGATGCGTTGCGCCGGACTGGCGGCGAGCAGTGCGATGCCGGCCGCGAGCGACGAGATGTCGTTGGCCGGATCTTCGACGTCTTCGACCAAGGTGTTCCAGGCCCCGCACGACGTGCACCGGCCGGCCCACTTCGGAAACGACGCTCCGCAGTCGGAGCAGTTGTACACGAGTTTGAGGCGGGCCATACCGAGAACCTACGACCGGGGTGTTCGACGTTGGGACGAGCGACGGATCGGTGCTGCCACACCTCGTCGACGTCGGGCATACATCACGAGAAGGATGACGAGACCCATGAGGACGAGCCAGCCGCCGAACACCGCACCGGCGATGGTGGACGTGGACTTCCAGAATCCGCCGTCCACCTTGGTGTCGACCGTTCCGAGAACCACCGACTGGGCGCTGCCGTCCAGAGGTGCCGACCACACGACTCCACCCTCGCCGGAGGTTCCGGTGGTCTTGCGCACCTCGCCGGGAAGCCGTGACACCACCGTGAACGACACCGACTGCATCGGGTCGACGCCGAGTTTCTCGGCCGTCGTGGCCCAGGGCGCTCGCCCGATCAGGGCACTGAGTTCGGCGTCGGAGAACGCCTCGATTCCGCCCACGAACTGCAGAGTGGCGTCGAAGGTGGTGGCGACCTCGCGGCCCGACACGGTGCGTTTGAGCGATGGCGCGAGCAGAGGGCCGTTCGGGCCGTTGATCTGGGCGAGAGCGGCGTTGGCCTCGGCCGGCGACTCGAAGTCGTAGGTGAGAAGGACCCGTAGACCGCCGTTGTTGATCTGGGTCGGACCTTCCACCGCCCAGCCACTCGACAAGAGATCGTCGAGGCGGAGATCTTCGGCGAGCCCGGGCACCAACGCGACCGCGCGGTTGTCGAGATCGACCTTGACGGCGATGGTTCCCGTTCCGTCGTCGTCGGCGTCGACTTCGAGCTTGATGTCGACGCGGCAGCCGGTGAGCAGAACGACAGCGGCGACCACCACTCCGATCAGACGTGCACGTCGCGACATCGCGACGAACTTAGTCGGCGTGGAGTGACGCGGGGTCAGTCGTTGCCGGCGGTGTCGCCGTCGCCGTTGGTGTCGCCGACGCCGGCCAGATCGACGCCGGCCGGCGGCTTGAAACCTTCGACGGCGCTGAAGCCGAGGCGCTGCTCACCCGGACGTTCGGGATCGTCCTCGGTGTCGACCACGATGATCTCGCCGGCACGGAACTGCTTGTAGAGGATCTTCTCGCTGAGCGCGTCCTCGATGAGACGCTGGATCGCGCGACGCAGCGGACGCGCACCGAGCTGCGGGTCGTAGCCCTTCTCGGCCAGGAACTCCTTGGCGGCTTGTGTGAGTTCGATGCCGAGGCCCTGCGCTTCGAGCTGGCCGGTGAGGCGCTTGAGCATGAGGTCGACCATCTGCATGACTTCGTTCCGGGCCAACTCGTGGAAGACGATCACTTCGTCGATGCGGTTGAGGAACTCGGGGCGGAAGTGGTTCTTCAGCGAATCCATCACCTTGTCGCGCATGCGGGCGTAGCTCATGGCTTCGTCGGCCTTGGTGAAGCCCACGTTCGCCTTGCGCAGATCCTGCGTGCCGAGGTTTGACGTCATGATGATGATGGTGTTGCGGAAGTCGACCGAGCGACCCTGGCTGTCGGTGAGACGACCCTCTTCGAGGATCTGCAGCAACGTGTTGAACACGTCAGGGTGCGCCTTCTCGATCTCGTCGAACAGCACGACGCTGAATGGCTTGCGACGCACTGCCTCGGTGAGCTGGCCGCCTTCGTCGTAGCCCACGTAGCCGGGGGGCGAACCGACCAAACGGCTGACCGTGTGCTTCTCCATGTACTCCGACATGTCGAGTGTGATGAGCGACGACTCGTCGCCGAACAAGAACTCGCTGAGGGTCTTGGCGAGTTCGGTCTTGCCCACGCCGGTGGGTCCGAGGAAGATGAACGAACCGCTCGGACGCTTGGGGTCCTTGAGACCAGCGCGCGTACGACGGATGCTCTGCGACACGGCCTTGATCGCGTTTTCCTGGCCGATGATGCGCTTGTGGAGTTCGGCCTCCATGTTGAGGAGCTTCTGCGTCTCTTCTTCGGTGAGCTTGTACACCGGGATGCCGGTCCAGATGGACAGCACTTCGGCGATGCACTCCTCGTCGACCTCGTCGAACAGATCGACGCCGCCAGCCTTGATTTCGGCTTCTTTGGCGGCCTTTTCGGTCTGGAGCTGCTTCTCCTGATCGCGCAGACGGCTGGCCTCTTCGTAGTTCTGGTCTTCGACGGCCTTCTTCTTGGCTTCCTGCAGTTGGGTGAGCCGCGACTCCATGTCCTTCAGGTCGGGCGGAGTCTGCATGCGCTTGATGCGCAGACGGCTGCCCGCTTCATCGATCAGGTCGATGGCCTTGTCGGGAAGATGGCGGTCGGAGATGTAGCGATCGGCGAGGTTGGCGGCGGCCACCAGAGCCTGGTCGGTGATCGTGACGCGGTGATGCGACTCGTACTTGTCGCGCACACCCTTCAGGATCTCGATGGTGTGGGCGACGGTCGGCTCCTCGACCTTCACCGGTTGGAAGCGACGCTCGAGAGCGGCGTCCTTCTCGAGGTGCTTGCGGTATTCGTCGAGAGTGGTGGCGCCGATGGTCTGGAGTTCGCCGCGAGCGAGCATGGGCTTCAGGATGCTCGCGGCGTCGATGGCACCCTCGGCCGCGCCAGCACCGACGAGCGTGTGGATCTCGTCGATGAACAAGATGATGTCGCCGCGCGTGCGAATTTCCTTGAGCACCTTCTTGAGACGCTCCTCGAAATCGCCGCGGTAGCGACTGCCGGCCACGAGTGCGCCGAGGTCGAGTGTGTAGAGCTGCTTGTTGCGCAGGGTGTCGGGAACGTCGTTGGCGACGATCTTCTGTGCGAGTCCTTCGACGATGGCGGTCTTGCCGACGCCGGGTTCGCCGATGAGCACCGGATTGTTCTTGGTGCGACGCGAGAGGATCTGCATGACGCGCTCCATCTCGCGGGCGCGACCGATCACCGGGTCGAGCTTCTTCTCGCGGGCGATCTGGGTGAGGTTGCGTCCGAACTGATCGAGGATCTGGCTGCCGCCCTTGTCGCCCTCTTCCTTGCCACCGCCGCGCTCGGAGGTGGACTCCTTCGACTGGCCGCCTTCGGTCTTGCCCTGCGGGCCCTGGTATCCCGAGAGCAGTTGGATGACCTGCTGGCGCACGCGGCTGAGGTCGGCACCCAACTTGACCAGAACCTGCGCGGCGACACCTTCGCCCTCGCGGATGAGGCCGAGGAGGATGTGCTCGGTGCCGATGTAGTTGTGGCCGAGCTGCAGCGCCTCGCGCAGGGACAGTTCGAGCACCTTCTTGGCCCGCGGTGTGAACGGAATGTGGCCCGACGGCGACGATCCGCCCTGACCGATGATCTCTTCGACCTGAGCACGCACCGCCTCGAGTGAGATGCCGAGTGTTTCGAGCGCCTTGGCGGCGACACCTTCGCCTTCGTGGATGAGGCCGAGGAGGATGTGCTCGGTGCCGATGTAGCTGTGGTTGAGCAGACGCGCTTCTTCTTGGGCCAGCACCACGACTCGACGGGCCCGGTCTGTGAAGCGCTCGAACATGCTCACCCTTTCGCCACGGCCCGACGGCACGTTTGGCTCATGCTACAGGTGGGGTGGGCGGGTTCCGAGAAGGCAAAGGGACACCTGTTTGCGTGTCGGACGTCTCGTTTTCGCAGGATGCGCCCACTCGCCGGTGGGAGTGAAAACCGACATAGCCTGCCGCTGTGAGCGTTTCTCCGCTGTTCGAGCTACCGGGGTCGGATGCCGACCGTCGGCGTGTCGACGAGGCGCTCGTTCGTTCCGTTCGAACTCCCGACGCGTACCTCACTGAAATCGCTTCCCACTTGCTTCTCGCCGGCGGCAAGCGTCTGCGCCCCATGTTTTCGGTGGTCGCGGCGCAGGTGGCGGGTGGGCCCACCACCGAAGCGTCGGTCCAGGGCGGAATCGCGTGCGAACTCGTCCATCTCGGTTCGCTGTATCACGACGACGTGATGGACGAATCCACCACGCGCCGCAGCGTCGAGACGGTCAACGCCAAGTGGGGCAATCTCCAGGCCATCCTGGCCGGCGACTTCCTGCTGGCCCGGGCCTCGGAAATCGCGGCATCGCTCGGCACCGAAGTGGCCGCCTTGCTCGCGCGCACGATCGGTCGTCTGTGCGAGGGCCAGATCGAAGAGCTGCGGCACACCTACAACATCGCGCGTCCCGTCGACAGCTATCTGTCGTCCATCGGCGGCAAGACCGCGTCGCTGTATTCCACCTCGGCTCGCATCGGCGGCCTGGTGAGCGGATTCACCCCGCTGGTCGTCGACGCCCTCACCGAATTCGGGGATGCCTACGGAATGGTGTTCCAGATCGTCGACGATCTGCTCGACATCTCGTCCACCGACGCCGAACTGGGCAAGCCGGCCGGCCACGACATGGTCGAAGGTGTTTACACGTATCCCGTTCTGCACACGTTGGCCTCGGGTGGGGTGCCGGCGCGCGAGTTGGCCGATCTCCTGGGCAAGCCGTTGTCGTCCATCGAGAAGGACAAGGCGTTGTCGATCGTTCGCACCAACGGTGGTGTCGAGGCCGCCATCGCGTTGGCTGAAACGTACGTGGTCAAGGCCGAGCAGGCCTGCGACAAACTTCCGAACTCGGCCGCCTCGGTCGCACTGCGTCGCGCATCGGGTGCTCTGCTCGATTCAGTTCGCCGCTAGTTCGGCCCGCACTCGAGCAGCCGCGGTTGCTCCGCTGAGTGCGGCACCTTCCACCTTCGGACCGGCGAACGCATCGCCGGCCAAGGCGATGGTGCCGTTGCCGTGAGCCGACTCGGTGGTGATCACATGACACGGTTCGGGCCAGATCGATCGCGGAGTCGCGAAGCGCCATCGTTTGAACTCCGACGCAACGATGTTGCAACCCTCGATGAAGGGGGCGGCTTCGTCGGCGAGGAGTCGTGCGGCGTCGGCGTGGTCGTCGTCCCAGTGGTCGAGGCTCCATTGCGGCGACGCGTGGAACGTGACGGCCGGGACCGGTGAAATCGCCTTGGCCTGGTTGTCACCGATCCACGAGAACGTGGCGTTGGGGTTCTGCCATCCTCCGTGCGCTCCGACAGCGGCCGGACGATCGAGCACCGCGAGAAGAGCGAGCGTGCGGTCGTACTCGGTGGACGTGAGCTCCGACGGGAGTTCGAGTTCGGCCGACACGAGGAGCGAATACGTCTGCGGGAGGGGACAGGTGACGATGACGGCGTGCGCGGGCACAACGGTCCCGTCGTCGAGGACGACGTCCCAAGGCGACGAGGTTCCTCGTCGAATCGCGAACACGAGGGTGTTGGTGCGGACGTCGAGACCACGAGCGAGATGCTTGGCGATCGACGTCATGCCATCGACTCCGACGTAGCGCGGATGCCCGTCGTCGTCACCGAAACCACGGCACCACTCGCGCGCGACTCCGGCTCGCGTCCACTCGGCCACTTCGCGTTCGAACTCGGGGGAGCGAACGGTGAAGAACTGCGCACCGTGATCGAGCACCGCGGCGGGATCGCTTCCGATACGACGTGTCGCGAGGCGACCACCGATCCCGCGTCCCTTGTCGAGCACCGTCACATGAATGCCGTGGTTGACCAGATCGCGCGCGGCGATGAGCCCGCTCAATCCGGCGCCCACGACGACGACCCGTAGGTCGCGATTCATGAGGCGATGGATCGGAGTTGCGGTGAGGTGACCTCGCGGCGCGCCTTCCACGAACGCTCGGCGCGACTGATGAAGTCGCCCAGGACGCGATTGACCGTGGTGGCGTGCTCGATCATGAGGCCGTGTGCCGCACCGGAGAGCACCACCAACTCGGCGGTCGAGATGAGCTCGGCGATCTCCTCGCTGTCGGCCCGCGGCGTGAGGATGTCCTGATTGCCGACGATCACCGCCGTGGGCACCGTGATGGTGGACAGCATGTCGACCAGAGTTTCGTCGACGGCGAGCAGGGCCTGCACCTGACCGTTGAAACCGTGAGAAGCGCGCGACGTGCCGATGGGACCGAGCCAACTCACCGCTGGCCACAGACGACGCAGCGACCGCGGACCCATCACCCATCGGGCCGCTTCGGTGGTCATGGCACCCATTCCGCGTGTGGTGGCGGTGTCGGCCCACGAACGCAGGAGGTCGCGACGCCATTCGTGGTTGCGGCACGCGGTGCACAGCAACGTGAGCGATCGGACTCGCTCGGGATGTTTCACCGCCAGGATCTGGGAGATGGCCCCACCCATCGATGCACCGACGATGTGGGCCGTCTCGACGCCCTCGTGGTCGAGCACCGCAATGGCATCGTCGACCATCTGTTCGAGTGTGTAGGCGCCGAAGGGCTTGTCGCTGCGACCGGCTCCGCGGTTGTCGTGCGCGATCACCCGATACTTGGCCGCCAGAACGAAGCGCTGAAGGTTCCAGAGGTTCTTGTCGGCGCCGAGACCCTGGATCATGAGGATCGGTGCGGCCGACTTCCGACCGATCGCGTCGTAATGGAGGCGGATGCCGTCGGACGCGGTGGCGTAACTCACGATGCGATGTCCCAGGCGATGCGGGGCGGAGTGCGCACGATGCCCTCCCACGAGTAGAGCGCGTCGAGCACGTCACCGGTGGACATCTCGGGTTCCCACGCGAGTGTTTCGCGGCAGGCGGCCGACGAGGCCAAGCGGCCGTGGTGCAGGACCTCCATCACGTGCTCGGGCACCGGCGCGCCGAACATGTGGGTGATGCGCCGAGTGACGACCCATTCGGGGCCGGCCAGCGGCACCGGTAGCCGCCGCCCGCGGACGATGGCCGAGAATCCGCTCACGGCACCGTCGCCCACGATGTTGACGGGTGTTCCGGGCCGACGGCGTGCCGCCAGCACGAAGGCGCGCGCGGCGTCCATCTCGTGCAACAGGTTGAAACTCGGCCCACGCAGTGCGTTGAACGGGACCATCGGCAACCGGAGAACCCGGCCGAGTGGGCTCGGAACGTGAGGGCCGACGACCGGCGCGAGACGCAACGAAGTGATTCCGACGCGCGTGCCGTTGAACGCGCGGTCGGCGGCGTGCTCGAGATACATGAGCATCCGCCCGTACTGACTGGTGGGACGCATCTTGGTGGACTCGTCGGGCACTTTGGGTCGATCGCCACCCTGCCCGTACACCTCGATACCCGATCGGATCACGATGTGTTCGAGGGCGGGTGCGCGCTTGGCTGCGACGAAGAGGGTCTCGGCCGACTGTTGTGTAAGGAGTTCGGCTTGCTTCGGGTTGGCCCGGGCGTCGGGCTCCCACACACCGAGGTGCACGATCACGTGCGGATTGAATTCCTTCACGATGGCCGATCGTCCGACGACGTCGGTCGGGTGGTTCATGTGGAATTGCGAGCGATTCAGCCGACGACGGGGCGGGTCGATGTCGAAACCGGCGATCTCGGAGACCCAACTCTCGTTCTCGAGTTCGCTGGCGACGAGAGAGCCCAACTGGCTCCCCATGCCGGTCACCAGAACTCGCTTCCCACCTGACGTGGTCATGGGTCGACCCTACCGGACGGGGTCGTCATGGGTGAGTTCTCAGCGCAACTCGTGGGCACGAAGAATCAAGGCGCGCGCCGACGAGTCGAGTTGATGCCCGGCCAACTTTTCGGCGACCATGATCGCTTCGGTGGGGTCGTCGACGAGACCCGACCAACGGATGAAGGCTCCCATCGTACCCATGATGCGATCACCGACCTCCTCGCCGTGCACGATCACCTTGGTGTTCTTGGCCAGGTGGCTCTTGAGTTCGACGAACAGCGACTTGGCCCATTCGTCGACGGCGTCGTTGGAGAACGGTCGATGGCTGTGCGACACGTTCATCTCCACGTAGTTGTGGAGGTTGTGCGGTGCGGTGATGATCGAGACCACGTGGCCGAAGCCGTTCTCGCGGATCCAGATGATCTCTTCCTGGCGACGGACCCGGCGATGGTTGTCGCCGTAACCACCGGGGCGTTCGCACACGGCGAGCCGATCCTTCAGGATCCAGGTGAAGTTGCGCGGGGTGATTCCCAACGCCCATTTTCCACGCAACTTCGGAGGCACGGGTGTCGAATCTAGTCGTGTTCGTCGAACCGCGTGAGAGAAAGGACTTGATTCCGTCGGCTGACCCGATGTCCGCCAGGAATTTCGCACGCGACGGCCTCACCGCGTGACACGGCTAACACTCTCTCGATGGTCGCGGCATCGGGTGGGTGGGTCGCGGTGAGCCAACGCCGTACCGCGCGGCGCGCCAGAGCAGGAGGTGCCGAAGCGAGCGCGCGCGCGTCGGTGGGGTCGATGTGCTCGGACAACGAGTCGAGCAGGTCGGTGTCGTCGGCGATCAGAGCGGATTGGCGGGCGAGAATCGGAACCAGATCACGACCCGACACCTCGTTCAGATAGGGGATCACCTCGTGGCGAACCCGATTCCGAAGCAGGGTCGTATCGCTATTTGTCGGATCGGTGAAGGGCGTCCAGCCGATCGCACGACACACCGATTCGGTGTCGGACCGTCGGAGGTGAAGCAGGGGATGACGGACCCGACCGGACGGACCGCCCGTCGGCCGCACCCCCACGAGTCCGGGTAGGCCGGCTCCGCGGAGGAGATTGACGACGACGGTTTCGGCGAGATCGTCGGCGGTGTGGCCGGTCAGGACATCGGGCGGGAGACTCCCGTAGCGAAGTTCGCGGGCTCGGGCCTCGAGATTGGGTCCGGGTTCGACGCGGATGCTCACGGCTCGGAAGTCGGCCCCCACGTCGCGAGCGGCTGCTGCCACGCGGCCCGCTTCATCAGCAGATCCGGGGCGCAGACCGTGATCGACGTGAATAGCCGTCACCGACAAGTCGGCCGCGCGGGCCAAGGCGAGCAATGCGAGCGAATCGGCTCCGCCCGAGACGGCGCATGAAACCGACGATCCCGATTCGGGAAACGCGCACAGTTCGAGGCACCGACGAATGTCGGGGTGACTCTGCCACTCGGTGTCGAGTGCAGAGCCGATGGTCAGCCTTCGGAGTGACCGCGCTGCTGGCGCTTGCCCGGGAAGCGGGTGGCGCTCACCTGCTTGATGTAGCCGGCGCCCATGGCCGCGACCGTGGCGACGCCGACGACCGAGAGAACCACACCGATCCACCAATGCCAGACGTACGCAGCGAGCATGAGTTCAGCGTAGCCAGGACGGGAGTGTTCGGGCCACTCGCCCCACCGGCCGTCGATCACATCGTCGAGTCGATGAGGTCATTCGTCGCCGAGGTCGAGGTCCAGGCAGTCGCGGAGACGCTGTTCGAGATCGGCCGGAATCGGCTCGGCGGCCGCCCGTGAACGGATTCGGGCCTTGAGCGAGAACTCGAACTCGACGCGGCCCTGGCAGTCGGAGCAGTCGCCGAGATGCTGATCGATGTCGCGGCGTAGGTCGTCGTCGAGCATCTGATCGAGGTATGCGTACAACTGGACGATGGTGTCTCGGCAATCAGCCATGGCTCGCTCCTACCGACATGTTGTCATCATTTCGAGCCGGCATCGATCAACCCTCGTTCCTCGGCGAATTCGACCAACGCCTTCTGCAACGCTTTGCGTCCACGGTGCAGACGACTCATGACGGTTCCGATGGGAATGTCGAGCATGTCGGCGATCTCCTGATAGGTGAAGTCCTGGACGTCGGCGAGCAGGACCGGCAGCAGGAAGGATTCGGGCAGGTCTTCGAGCGCTCGCTTCACTTCGTCGTCGGTGAAGAGATCGAAGATCTCGTCCTCGGCGCTCTGCGACTTGGTGTGCGCGGCCAATTCGGGTAGCCGCTTGTACAGGTAGAGGTCGTCGAGATCGCCCAGTTCCGATTCGTGGGGTCGCGATTGCTTGGCTCGATACGAATTGATGAAGGTGTTGGTGAGGATGCGAAACAGCCAGGCCCGCAGATTGGTGCCGGCCTCGAAAGACTCGTACGCCCGGAACGCCCTGAGCATCGTCTCCTGAACAAGGTCTTCGGCGTCGGCCCGATTGCGCGTCATTCGCAGGGCAGTACCGAACAATTGCGGGGCGAACTGCATCGCCTCGTCGGCGTATCGGGTTCGATCAGCCAATTTTCGCGGCCCGGGACTCGTCGAGTTCGGTCACGAACTCGTCGAGAGCGTGCACGAACTTCTCGAAGCACACGGCCAGCTGCTCGCGTTCGTGAGTGTCGAACGAGTTCATGATGAAGCGCATGGCCTCCTGTCGACGAGCGGAAGCTTCGGCGTGCCGAGTACGACCGGCGTCGGTCGCACTCACGATGACGACTCGCTTGTCGTCGCGACTCGGAGTTCGACTCGCGAGGCCGATGCGCTCGAGTCGTTGTACCGCTCGGGTGGCCGTGGACGGGTCGACGCGGAGAGCGTCGGCGAGATCGCCCATGCGCCAGCCGTCCTGCTGCACCAACACGTCGAGGGTGTCCATCTGACCGCTCTCGAGCGCGTCGTCACCGACGCCGAAGAAGTAGTCGGCGAGGCTGCTCATGGACGCGCCACGACGAATTTCGCGCCACGCGTGACCGACGCGCAGAGCTAGGTCGCGATGCGACTGATCCTCGAGATCGAATGGCCGGGGGTTTGCCATGAGATTTGTAGGGTACTGCCGGTGGAACCGCCCCTTCATGCCCTGGGCGTGATTGCTTCGCAATCCGTGATGATCACTCCGTCGCTACGGCACGTGGAGATGTTCACCATGCGTGGGCTGGTGACGGTGCTGTGGCATCACGTTCCTGCTGGTCGAGAGGTACGTCCGGCGGCGATCGTCGCCTGTGGAGGAGCGATGGGCGGGCTTCTCGGCCCGGCCGACGGCCTGTATCAGGGGTTGGGAGATGTGTGGGCCGAGCGCGGAGTTTCGGTGTTGCGCGTGTCGTATCGACGTCCGAATGACATGGATGCGTGCTGCCTCGACGTGGCGGCGGCGGTGCAATTGGCCGCTGATTCGGGTGCGCAGCGCGTTGTCGTGATGGGCCATTCGTTCGGTGGTGCCGTCGCGGTGCGGGTGGCGGTGGTGATGGATGAGGTGGCCGGAGTCGTCACGTTCGCCACGCAATCGGCGGGATGCGAAGTGGCGCCCGGGTTGCGCGGCCGACCGTTGCTGTTGTTCCACGGAGACCAGGACGAGATCCTCCCGCTCGACTCCAGTCGCATCGTGGCGGCGATGGCGGGTGCCGGTGACGTGGTGGTGTGCGAGGGCGACGGCCATCTGCTCGCTCACAGTGGGAAGCAGATGTGGGATCGCCTCGAGACGTGGCTACCCGAGGTGCTGGGAGTCAGTCAGTGATGACGCGCGAAATCGCCGAGTCGATCTGATCGGCGAGCAGCAGGCTTCCGGACGCGGTGAGGTGGTGATCGTCGCGGTAGACGATCACGTCGCCGATGGCTGGCAGGCACAGGCTCGGCCCGCACAGCACGTCCAACGGATCGACTCGGGTGATCCATTCGCGTTCCTCGTCGGCGGTGGCTTCGGCCCGTCGAGCCGCCTCCGAATACGCCTCGAGTTCCGCCCGACCGACCGCGCAGTCGTCGACGCTGCGACGAGCCAGGCATTCGCTCGGCCAGTTGCGCAGCTCGGGCACATCGCTCACGACCACCAGCGGGATGCCGTGCTCGTGGAGGAGATCTCCGAGCCGGACGAGTGCACTCGACCAGATGCCTTCGGCTCCCGATGACGTGGTTCCTTCAGGCGAGGCGAGGTCGGCCTCGCACACTTTGTCGTCGGCCAGCCCCGATCCGGGGAAGTAGTACGCACTGCGGGCGGTCAAGGCGACGGCCCGCACACGATCGGCGTGCTCGACGATGTCGCGGAGAACCTCCCGCACCCACCAGGTGCAGTCGTCGTACGAAACTTCGCAGATCTTGACTTCGACGTCGGGAAGGACCGGGCAGCGGGGTTGGCTCGTGACGCGGAGCCCGATCGAATTCCGTCGCGCCGCGTTGGCGAACACCGGGGCGATCGAGGCGGCGTGCGAGTCGCCGACCAGGACGACGTAGTCGTCGCCCGGCACCATCTCGCAGGTTTCGTCGAAGGGAAGGGCCAACACCGACATCGTGCAGTCGAGGTTGGGAATCACACGGCTTGCTTCCAATTCACCGGGTCGCTCGGACCAGTCGACCACTTCGGCTTCGGTCGAAGTGGGAGTGGTACTGCTGATCGACGACGTGGCGAGGTCGACCACCTCGGCCTCGGTCGGCGTCGATGCCAGAAGGGGTCGGGGAATCATCACGGTGGCGGCGATGAGAACGGCGCCGATCGACGCGAGTCCGGACGAGATGGTGAGCGCCGGGCGCGGCGGTGCGGCGTGATGCGGAGTTCGGAACCAGCGCTCGACCGTGGCCCACGAGATCGCCGCGAGGGGCAGGGTGGCGAGGGCCACGAGCACGTCACGAGCGGTGTTGTCGGTCTGTGTCCCGACGCGCACCAACACGAGGGCCGGCCAGTGGAGGAGATACCACGAGTACGACACCAGGCCGATCGACCGAAGCGGTCGTGTCGCCAGGACGCGATTGAGGCCATTCGTTGTTGGTGACGCGATCACCAACGCCGTCCCTAGTGTCGGCAGCAACGCCGACAGTCCGGGAAAGCGGGTGGTGGAGTCGTACAAGACGGCCGATGCGATGATGGCGCCACCGCCCACGAACGCCATCCACCGCGGGAGGGTGAAGATTCTGGTCGAGCGCAGACCCATGGCGAGCAACGCACCGATGAGCAACTCCCACAGACGGAACCACGGCAAGTAGAAGGCGTCAGCGAGGTTGGATGCCACGGCGAACGACGACGCGATGAGCGACAACATCAGGAAGGTGCTGGTCGCGACGGCGGTGGTTCGTCGCCCGAACCGCAGGAGACCCATCAGGGCGATCGGCCACACGAGGTAGAACTGCTCTTCGATTCCGAGCGACCACGTGTGCGAGAGAGGCTGGGCCTCGAGGGTGGGCGAGAAGTAACCGCCGCTCATCCCGTGGAAATGGAAGTTGGCGAACGACGCCACCGCGGCGCGGGCGCTTTCGAGGAGATCGCGTTCCTCCCACGACAACAGAACGAACCGCGACACGGCGATCGTGGTGACGATCGCGAGCACCAAAGCCGGAACGATGCGGCGGATGCGACGGGACCAGAAGTGACGGAGGTCGATCCGCCCGGATGCTCGGTGCTCGTCGAGCAGGAGTCCGGTGATCAGGAAGCCGGAGATGACGAAGAAGACGTCGACGCCGATGTAGCCACCGCGGATGCCCGGCAAGCCGGCGTGGTACGCCACGACCAGCAGGACCGCGAGCGCACGCAGACCATCGATGTCAGGCCGATAGGCCCGAGTTCCCCCCACACACCAAATCTATGTGCCGCGATGCCGTCAGGAAATGGGGTGAGCTGGAGAACTCGTGGCCGATCCCGGATTTCAGCGGCGGTAGCCGATGGCGTAGCTGAGGTTGGCGTAGCTGAGGTTGGCGCCGTTGAGGTTGGCGTTGGTGAGGTTGGCGTTGGTGAGGTTGGCGTAGGTGAGGACGGCGCCGGTGAGGTCGGCGCCGGTGAGGTCGGCGCCGGTGAGGTTTGCGTAGGAGAGCTTGGCGCCGGTGAGGTTGGCGCCGGTGAGGTTGGCGTTGGTGAGGATTGCAAAGCTGAGGTCGACGCCGGTGAGGTTGGCGTAGCTGAGGTCGGCGCCGGTGAGGTTTGCGTAGGAGAGGTCCGCTCCGATCAAACAGGCTCTTTGAATACTTGTGCCGGGGGAACTTACTCTGCTGAGGTCCGCACCGACTCCAATCCGCCGGCCTCCGATCTCGAAATCGGAACGATAAGGAGACTTGCATTCGTATTTCACCGTGACCGGCGCTTGGCCGTTGTCGGGCACGGTGATCTCGCACGTCGAAACGAAGCCTGCGGTCGACACGGTCCCGCAGGTTTGATTCCAGGTCACCGTGAAGTTCACAGGGTCAAAAGCGGCGAACAACTCCATCTTTTGTCCGGGCTTGACCGCGACCGAACAGATTGTGGAGTAGACACCGAAGAACCGGCCGCAGAGGATGAGGGGCGACAACGATGCCACGAGTCCGTACCGAGGAGCGTTGATCGTGACTTCGAGGCCGTCCTTCTCGAATTCGGCCGTGACATTCTTGGCCTGATTAATCGTCACACTGCAGGTCGATGTCATGGGGGTTCCCGCACAGGCGCCTCCCCATGCTTTGAAGGTCGAACGTGCGCCGGCAACGGCGCCCAGAACAACCGTTGAGCCAGGGAAGTGGTCCTCGGAGCATGTTGCTCCGCAGACGAGGCTGCCCGGGAAAAGCGTTTCGCCGATTTTCACGAAACTTTGAACCACTCCGGTTCCCGAGCCGGTTTTCGTGACCGAGAGGCGGTTGTCGGCGAAGGTGGCGCTGACCGTGACGGACTCGGTGACCGTCAACGTGCAGGCTGATGTGGTCGAGGTCCCGGCGCAGGCTCCACCCCACGCGGCGAGATACTTCTTGCCGGACGGGATTGCTCCGATTGTCACGTTCGATCCCGCGTTGACGTTCGAAGAGCACTTCTTCAGGATCCCCCAAGCCGGGATTGGTTCACCGCACCACAGCGGATACGTCGAGTCGACAGCCTGGAAGGTGAGGCCATCGGTGTTTTCCACCAAGGTCAGCGTCGGCTGTCCCCACACCGCATACAGCGTCAGACCACCAACGGGCATTTTCAACGTTTCACCCAATGCATAAAGGTTTCCTTGGCCGTCTTTGCTTGAGTTCCAGCCCGTCAGGGTGTAGCCGGTGCGCGAGATCCCCGAACCAGTGGCGAGGTTCACCGGGGCTGAGATGGAGGCGATCGTCGAGGTGATACTGCCCACTCCACCGTTCGCGTCGTAGGAAACCGAACCCATCGCAGGAACAAACACGGCAATGGGCAGCCACACTGCAAACAGAGTGGTGTCAGCGATGATGGCGAATGTTTGACCTGCCTGGCGAGGCGTCCCGCCGCAAGCCGATCCAACGGCGGGTTGAGTTGTGCACCAGCCGCTGAAGGTGTAACCCGAGTTCACAAGGCTTCCGGAGTTGTCGAGGACGGTGACAGGGTCCCCTGAGTCGTAAGAGTTCTGGTCGACCGGGACCGCTCCGCTTCCAGAGTTCGCGCCGTAAGAGACGGTGTAGGTCTGTTGTTGTGGGAGAAGGATGTCGAGCGAACCGGTCGCACATGGACCCTCGCCGCCTTGGAGGACAGGGGTGCAACCGGTCTCCTGGAAACTCACCGAACCCATCACATCGATTGTGAACTCGACGTCCCCCCCTGGTACGTCGTGGACGAGGCATGTCCCCTGATTGGTGTCGCACTGGGTTCCTTGGGGACCTACTTTCAGTCGACCCACTCCTGACAGGGTGGGGACGATGCTGACGCCGGAGTTGTTCGTCACCGTGAACGTGTCCCCTACCACCCCAGTGATTTGGGTACTGAAAGTCAGGAATCCTCCGCCGTCGGTAACTATGACCGTGGCGGGAGACGTCGCGGCGGCTGAGGCCTGATCGACTGCGACGGAGGCGAGAGAGGTTGTGAGTGCCGCCGCAAACAGGGCGATCACCAAGGCCAGACGGCAAGCGGGTCGACGAAGGGCTGAAGACCGAGTCATACCCTACGGATCCTAAATTTCCCGGTCGGACCAGGCGCCGATCCCGCAATTCTGTGGTGCTAGCCCCCCGCTCTCGAGCAAAATCAGAGTCGCTTGATCAAGCCGTCGGGATGGCGGCCTCGAACCGAGTGCCCGATTCGGTGGCGGTCAACGACCAGTCGCCGCGGGTGGCCTGTGTGAACATCGCGCTGCCGATGCCAGCTGCCGATTGGTCCGGCCTGGTGCCGTTGTCATCGAGGCGAACGACGATTGAACCGTTGTCCGCGGCATACACGGCGAGCGTCAAGTTTGATGCTCCACCATGACGAATCGCATTCGACATCGCTTCCTCGGCGACTCGTCCGATGTCGCGAGTGTTGGGAGGGGCCAGGTTCCGAGTGGCTGGGTCCATCTCCACATCGATGGCGCACAATCCATTCCACAGCGCGACTTTCCGGCCGATTTCCTCACCCACCGTGTCAGCAATTTCAACATCGGGCAGAGGAGCCTTCAGAATCGCCACGGCCTCGAGTAGCGCGAGGTTCAATGCCGTCTCGTCGCTGTCGCGAATCGAGCGCTCGATCGACATGCTGCAGGCGGTGAGTCGGGTCTGTACCGATCCGTGCAGTAGGCGTGCGAGTTCTTGGGCGTGAGTCGAGATCGAGCGGCTGGACGCGATTGCGCTGATGAGTTCGTCGTTGACGTCGCCGGCCGCCGATTCGAGAACATCGGTGGTTTCGCGATGCCAGGCCCCGAGGGCCGAGGTCACGATGATGACTGCCGCGCTACCCACGATTTGGCTTGCGAACGAAGACCCACTGACCGGATCGAGCCCGAACCATGGGTGGAGAGTGTTCATGAGGAGAGTGGTAGACTGAAAGACCACGAACGTAGCCATGAAGATGGCGGTGTGACGGCGGGGCCGACATGCCATCAGTCGGTTCGTCGACGATGCCACGACCACGATGATCGTGAGCCCAATCAGCAGGTAGAGAGCGGCGCGCCAGAGGTCGGTGCGGGCGAGAGTGGGTGGGCCGGAACTGACGAGGACGAAGATGCACAACGCCAGGGTGTTGAAGGGCTGTCGTGAGATCACCGCCGACAGCGCTTGTCGAAGGTTGACCCGCGGGATCGGGGTGGCCGTCATCTCCCACAGTGAGCGGCTGAGCGGCTTCACGACTCGTTGAGAGAAATCGGTGATGGCGTGTCCGATATCCGTGGCGTATGGAACGAGTGTTGGCTGTGTTGCTTGGTCGATGACCGAGAGCAGATCGGGATTCTTCTCGGAAATCTTCCGGCGGGTGTCGTAGTCAAGTTGTTTCTGGAGTTGTCGATAAAGGTCGGCTCGCGACTGGTCGAGGAGGGTGGCTTGAATGCGCGTTTCGACGAGGGAATCACGTTGCGCCTTCACGTCGTACCAGTAATCGAACAGCAGGGTGATCGAGACGGCGACCAAGGACTGGGTGACGACGAGCGCGACGATCCGTGAGAGAAGCGAACCGTCGACGGCCATACCCGCTTGTTGACGCCCGTATTCGTAGAGAAACGCACTTGGAACGTGATTGCCGAAATACACGGCCACGGTCCAGATCTTCACCGGGGTGGTCTCCCGACTCCGGAAGACCGTTCGATGCGCCAGGAAGGCGATGGCTCCGCTGGCGGCCGCTCCGCTCGACGCCCACCACAGCATCGTCGTCACGTCGGCGTCCGGCGACTGCCCCAGTTGAGTCGAGAGCATGAGGAGCCACAGCAGGGCCAGGACGGCGTAGACCTTCCACGAGATGAGCCAACGGCCTCCGAGACGTTCGGATGTCGATCGTCGACCTGCGTCAGATGTCGGCAGTCTCATTCGCACCCTTGATGAGGCGGTAGTAAGCCAGAGCGATGAGCACACGTTGATTCTGACGACTGCTGGCCTTGATCCCGAGTTGTTTGATGAGGCGAGCGATCGCCTTCTCGATCGACTCTTCACGCATGACCATGGTCTCGGCGATCTGTGCGTTGGTCATGCCTGACGCCACCAAGCGCATCACCTCGACTTGGGAGTCCTTCAACGTGCCGATGGGAGACGCACGGCGGACATGGGTCACGTCGATGTCGGTGTTGCGAGCACACAATTCGATGGCTGTGAGCAACGCATCAGTGTCGGCGATCGACTGCTTCACCACGTAGACCGCTGACGAGGGAAGAGGTCGCTGGTTGCTGCCGATGAGTCGAGGTTCGGCGTAGGTCGACAGGATGATGATGCCGATCGAAGGGTGCAGTTGACGAAGGCGGTGGGCCAGGTCGATACCAGTGGGACCCTCGCCCAGATCGAGGTCGAGAACAGCGACGGTCGGTTGCGACTGCTGGGCGTAGGACACGGCTTCGGTGATCGAGCGCTTCGCCGTCACATCGATGAAACCGAGCGACCGCAAGGTGCTGGTCAGCATCATCAACGTGAAGGGATCGTCGTCGACGAGGAGGATCCGAGCGGGCTCAGTCATGGCTCACCGGTCTCATCATGGCCCATGAAACGACACCGTGTTCCCGGCGTGAGCGAGTTGTCGATGGTTCTCGTCGTATTTTGCGGAGGACTGGAGCCCGAGAGGGGAATCGAACCCCTGACCTACGCATTACGAGTGCGTTGCTCTACCGACTGAGCTACCCGGGCAATGGCTCGTCAGGCTACCGCCCGGTCAATCGGACGACCATTTCGTCCCCGGCAGGTAATAACGCTTGGCCCAGATGCCGCGCGGATCCTCCCCGGTCACCGGCATGCGCCAGGTGACGAGCCGCGTCGTGGGAGCCGTGAGATCGATCGCGCACAAGGCGCGTGGCTGGTCGTCGGTGCCGTCGACGTATCCATCGGCCCACTCGTCGGCCACGTAGCGCTTGGCGATGAGACGGTACGTGTCGCGCCACGCGGCATCGTCACCGGGTTGGTGTTTCACCACCACGTTGCCCTGGATCATCACCTTGCGCCACGGCGTCTCGTCCTCGTCGATCGACACACCGGCCCGCGGATCGCGCACGATGTTCTTCCAGATGATCGCCGGCGAGCGCGGCGTGAACAGGAACTCGTTTTCGACCACGATGAACCACAACGGCAACACGCGGGGCATGCCGTCGGCATCGTTGGTGCCGATGCGCGCGAGGTGCCCTCGCTCGGCGAGGAAACTCCGTACTTCGTCGTCGCTCAAACGCGGCATGGCTAACTCCTCACCGATGGCAGAGTCATGAGCAGATCTTCGAGGAGAAGCCGCTCGTTCACGTTGCGCGACAGCGAGTTGCTGGCGCGGCGAATGGCCGACACCGCATCGGCGTAGTCGATCACCTCGTGTGGAGCGGCCGAGGCGGCCAGGCCCGACATCGCGTCGCGGTACACCATCGACAGCGCGCGCAGACCCGACCGGAGTTCGTCGGTACGGAAGCGGCGCAGTTCGCGCTTGTGCCGATCGGTCAGCGCACGGCGGCCGCTGCCCCGCTCGCCGAGCAACTTGGCGCGCTCTTCCAAAGTTTCGACCTCGACCTGTTGCTTGGCTTTGTAGGGCTCGAGGGCTTCTTCGATGGTGGCGGTGATCTCGGCCACCAGAGCGACGGCACGGGCCAGTGATCCGTCGAGTTGCTGCGGTATGGCGGTGAACAACCGCATGCGGTCGCTCAACTTCGGATCACCAACCAGCACCCGCGCGCGATCGAGATCGCCGGCGGCGACCCGGGCGACCTCATCGGCCACTCCCGCATCGGCGCCTTCGGCGACGAGCGTGGCGGCCACCAGTTCCTCGGACACCGGACCGAAGTTCACCCGCACGCTGCGCGACGAGATGGTGGCGAAGTTGTCGGGCACTTCATCGGCCAGCATCAGGATGATCGTCCGGCCGTCGGGCTCCTCGATCGTCTTGAGCAACGCCGAGCGGGCCACGTCGGCCAGCAGATGGAACTCATGCACGATGATCACCCGCGTGGATCCTTCGACAGCAGTGCGATCGGCCAACTTCACGATCTCCTCGCGCGCCTGCTCGACGTCGATCGACGCACCTTCGCGCTCGAGTTCGTGAACGTCGACGTGAATGCCGCGCATCACCAGATCGGCCGTGCGCCCACCCGCGTCTTCGTCACCTTGCAGACGCACCGCCGCGAAAGCGCGGGCGGCCGCCTCCTTGCCGCAACCACTGGGTCCGACCAGCAGATACGCATGGGCCGGCGATGTGGTGAGCGCGCGCAGTTTGGCCACGGCGTCGTCCTGTCCGATGACGGCATCGAACACCGATGAAGTTGCCGTGCGGGCCATGTCAGAGCCCGAGCGTAGATCGCACGTGCTCGAGGATTCGACCGGCCAGTTCGTCGATCGGCCGGGTTCCATCGACCACCAGCCACCGAGCCGGATCGGCCTGCGCCATCGCACGGAAGCCGTCGACGATTCGCCGGAAGAAATCGGCCCCCTCGCGCTCGAACCGATCGAGGTCGCGATGGGCCAGTCGCTTCAGCGCCTCGTCGTGCTCGATGTCGATCAGCACCACGAGATCGGGCCAACGCCCGTCGAGGGCCCAGTCGTTGATGCGCCGCACCGATTCGAGATCGAGACCACGGCCGTAACCCTGGTACGCGATGCTCGAGTGGACGCTGCGATCGCTCACGATGATTCGACCGGCATCGAGATTCGGGGCCAGCACTTCGGCCCGATGCTGCGCGCGATCACCGGCGATCAACAGCGCCTCGGCCACCGGGCTGAGGTGCGTGTTGGCCGGATCGTGCAACACGTCGCGGATGCGCTGACCGATCGGTGTTCCGCCGGTCTCGCGCGTGAGCACCGCGCCGAGCGATTCGGCCAGACGCACGGCCTGGGTCGACTTGCCGCAGCCCTCGATTCCCTCGAGAGCGATGTAGCGGCCGGCAGTCGTCACGACTTCTTCGCCGCGGCCTTCTTGGGCGCGGCCTTCTTCGCTGCGACCTTCTTCTTGGCCGGAGCCTTCTTCTTCGGAGCAGCACTCTTGCGTGCGGCCGCCTTCTTCTTCGGTGCGATGCCCTTCTCGGCCATCACCTCGCGCCGAATGGCGAGGAGTTCGTAGGCCCGTTCGGGAAGCATCTCCTCGATGCGATCGCCCTTGCCGATCGACGCGTTCACCTCGCCGTCCGTCACGTACACGCCGTATTGACCCTCCTTGGCCAACACCGGTCGACCGCTCACCGGGTCGTTGCCGAATTCGCGCAACGGTCCCTTGGCCGCCACCGAACGCCCGCGCCGGTACTGCTTGGGCTGCGAGAAGATCGACACCGCTTCGTCGAGGCCGATCGTGAGGAGCTTCTCCTCGTTCTCGATCGTGCGGTAGTCGGTGCCCTTCTGGATGTACGGGCCGTAACGACCGTTGTTGGCGAGGATCGCCGTGCCGTCGTTGGGGTCGATGCCGATGGTGCGCGGCAATCCGAGCAGTTGCTCGGCATCGGTCATCGTCATGCGTTCGAGCACCATCGTCTTGAAGAGGCTCACCATCTTGGGCTTGGCCAAACCGAGCGGCGGCTCGTCCATCGTTCCCCATTGCACGTACGGCCCATAGCGGCCGTTCTTCGCGAACACCGGATGTCCGTCGAGTTCGCCGATGGGCTCGTCGCTCTTGGGAAGCGACAACAGGCGGAGTGCCTCGGTGAGAGTGAGTTCGTCGGGTGCGAGCGAGTCGGGAACCCCCGCGGTGTCCTCACCGCGCTTCACGTACGGTCCGTACTTGCCGGGCTTCACCGCGACGACTTCGCCGGTGGTCGGATCGGCGCCCAGGCCGAACGAGTTGATGGCGGCGGCGTCGATGTTCTCGATGTTCTTCTCGATCAACTTCTTGAGACCGAGTTCGCCGAGATCGCCCATCTGCGCGTCACCGAAGTAGAACGCGCGAAGCCATTCGTCCTTGGCCAGCAGACGACCGGCGATCTGGTCGAGTTCTTCCTCGACTCCGGCGGTGAACTGGTAGTCGACGAGTTCGCCGAAGTGCCGTTCGAGAAGAGTGACCACCGCGAACGCGGTCCACGACGGAACCAATGCCTGGCCCTTCTTCCACACGTACCCGCGGTCCTGCACGGTCTGGATGATCGACGCCCACGTGGACGGACGACCGATGCCGAGTTCTTCGAGTCGCTTGACGATCGAGGCCTCGGTGTAACGGGCCGGGGGAGTGGTCTCGTGACCACCGGGCACGAGTTCGCGCACCGCGACCGCATCGCCCACCTTCAACGGTGGCAGCAGTGCTTCCTTCTCTTCGTCGTTCGCGCCATCGTCCGACGATTCCTCGTAGGCGCGGCGATGACCCGAGAACGTGATGGTGGTTCCGCTGGCCGAGAACGTGCAGTCGTTGGCGGCGGCCGAACCGGCGGCCGGAGCGGTGGCGCTCAGTCGGATCGACACCGTGGTGCCCGACGCGTCGGCCATCTGCGACGCGAGGGTCCGCTGCCAGATGAGCCGGTAGAGCGCGAGGTCGGGGCCGCTCAACTGACCGGCCACTTCCTCGGGTGAGCGGATGGGCAGGCTGGGCCGGATCGCCTCGTGCGCCTCCTGGGCGTTCTTCACCTTGTTGGCGTACTGCCGGGGGCTGGGCGACAGGAATTCGCTGCCGAACTCCTTGCCGATCTGCGACCGGACGGCGGCGAGAGCCTCCTCGGCCAGGGCCACCGAGTCGGTGCGCATATATGTAATGAATCCCCGCTCGTACAGACCCTGGGCGGTGCGCATCACCTGCTGGGCCGACAGGCGCAGTTTGCGACCGGCCTCCTGCTGCAAGGTGCTGGTCATGAAGGGGGCCTTGGGCGACGAGCGGAACGGCTTGTCTTCCACCGACTTCACGGTCACGGCGGCCGAACCGAGCCGATCGACGAGCGACCGCACCCCGGCCTCGCTGAGAACGGTCACCTTGTCGGAGGCCCGACCCGTGGAGTCGAAGTCTTTGCCGGTGGCCACCCGCACGCCGTCGATTTCCAGCAAGTCGGCGGTGAACGACGGTGAGGTGCCCGAGACCAGTTCGAGTCCCCAATATCCGGCGGTCACGAAGGCGATGCGTTCACGTTCGCGTTCGACGATGAGGCGGATGGTCGGGCTCTGCACCCGGCCGGCCGACAGGCCACGGTTGACCTTGCGCCACAGAACCGGCGAGACCTCGTAGCCGAACAGGCGGTCGAGGATGCGGCGGGTCTCGGCGGCATCCACCAATCCGTTGTCGAGGTCGCGGGGGTTGGCGAAAGCGTGGTCGATGGCCGTCTTGGTGATTTCGTGGAACACCACGCGGTGCACCGGGGTGCCGGGCTTGATGGCCGACTTCAGGTTCTCGATGAGGTGCCAGCTGATCGCTTCGCCCTCGCGGTCCTCGTCGGTCGCGAGATAGAGGGCCGACGCCTGCTTCACGAGTTGGCGCAGTTCCTTGACCACCTTGGCACCGCGCTCGGTGAGTTCGTACGTCGGCTTGAAGTGGTTGTCGACGTCGACGGCGAGACCCTTCGACGGCAAGTCGGCCACGTGTCCGACCGATGCGCGGACGTCGTAGTCGGAGCCGAGGAAGGTGCCGATCGTCTTCGCCTTGGCCGGCGATTCGACGATCACGAGGGGTTTACGAGTGGAGGTCATGCTTTTTCAGGGCTACGACATGGCTCGGCTGCTTGTCAAGCACAGTCGTCGAGCGAACTCGTCGAACATGCGCATCGATGCAGGTGAGGCCATGAATCGCCGCACGGTATCGGACGGACGGTTGTTCGACACCGCGCCGATGCATTCCACCAGGCCGCTACGGTCAACGACTGTGCAACGAGGCGATCGATCCCTGGGTTGGGACGAGACATGGGACGACGTCCTGGCGTCGCTTGCAGTGCGCACGGATGCGCGGCCCGGACGGGTGTCGCGAATCGATCGCGGATGGAGCACGGTCTGGTTCTCACCGCCTTCTGGTGGGACCGCGGCGGGCTCGGGAGGCGATGTCGTTCGCGTGCGCAACATCGGTGCCGACGTGGCGGTGGGCGACTGGGTCGTGGTGTCGGGCGACGGCGAACGCGTGGAGGCCGTGCTACCGCGGCACAGCGCGTTCGTGCGGCGCGCGAGCTTCGAAGGCCAACGCGCCGAGTCGCACACCATCGCGGCCAACATCGACTTCGTCTTTCTTCTGCACGCGATCGCCTCACCGCCCAACCAGCGGCGCCTCGAACGCGAACTCGTCCTGGCGTTCGACAGCGGTGCGCGACCGGTGGTGGTCCTCTCCAAGCGTGATCTTGTGGAGGACGCGAGCGAAGTCGAGCGTCGACTCGAATCGCTGCGGGCCGTGGCTCCCGATGTCGAGTTCCACGTGGTGAGTTCGTTCACCGGTGAAGGCCTCGATGCTCTTCGTCGTCTGGCGGCGGGTTATCGCACCATCGCACTGCTCGGAGCGAGTGGTGTGGGCAAGAGCACCGTCGTGAACGCGTTGGTGGGAGACGCGGTGCAGCGCACCGAGGCCGTGCGCGAGGGTGATCAGCGCGGACGTCACACCACCACCGCCACCAACCTCGTGGCCCTGCCCGCCGATCCGGTCGGCTCGGCCGGCTGGCTGATCGACACACCCGGTGTGCGCGCCGTGAGCCTGTGGTCGAGCGGTCACGGAATCGAGCGCGCCTTCTCCGACGTGTTCGACCTGATGGACCACTGCCGGTTTCGCGACTGCAAGCACGAAGAGGAACCGGGTTGCGCGGTGCGCACGGCGATCGACGAAGGGCGTCTCGACGCGCTGCGCCTCGAGAGCATGAAGCGTCTCGTGGCCGAAGAGGCCGCCTTGGAGGACGAGCAAAAGGCCCGGCTCAAGGCCGAAGATCGACGAGGCTTTCGGCGTCGAAAGACCTGAGCACTACGGTCGGGGCATGGACTTCGCCTTCTCCGATCGCTGTCTCGAGTATCGCGAGCGCCTGCTGGCGTTCATGGACGAGTGGATCTATCCCAACGAGGACGTGCACCACCGTCAGGTCGCCGAGTCGGGTGACCCGCACTTCCACGCGCCCATCATGGAGACGCTGAAGGCCGAGGCGAAGAAGCGCGGTCTTTGGAATCTCTTCCAGCCGCACAGCGGATGGTGGGGCGAGGGATTCAGCAACCTCGACTACGCACCGCTTGCCGAGATCATGGGTCGCTCGCCGATCGCGTCGGAAGCCTGCAACTGCTCGGCGCCCGACACCGGCAACATGGAAGTGCTCACGATGTTCGGCACGGCCGAGCAGCAGGAGAAGTGGTTGCGTCCGCTGCTCGACGGCGAGATCCGCAGCGCGTTCGGCATGACCGAGCCCGATGTGGCGTCGTCCGATGCCACCAACATCTCGTTGCGCATCGAACGAGACGGCGATCACTACGTGCTCAACGGTCGCAAGTGGTGGACGTCGAACATCTACCACAAGAACTGCAAGATCATGATCGTGATGGGCAAGACCGATCCGTCGGCGTCCACCCACAAGCAGCAGAGCCAGATCCTCGTCCCGGTCGACACACCCGGTGTCACCGTCGTCCGCGACCTCCACGTGTTCGGTTACAACGACGTCGAAGGCCACGGCGAGGTCCGCTTCGACAACGTGCGCGTTCCGGCCACCAACCTGCTGGCCGGCGAGGGCGACGGCTTCATGATCTCGCAGGCCCGTCTCGGACCGGGCCGCATCCACCACTGCATGCGCACCATCGGAGCCGCCGAGCGCGCTCTCGAACTCATGTGCCAGCGCACGCTCAACCGCACCACGTTCGGCAAGCGCGTGGCCGAGCGCTCGAGCATCCAGGACTGGATCGCCGAGGCGCGCATCGACCTCGAGATGATCCGCCTGCTCACGTTGAAGACCGCGTGGCTCATGGACACGGTCGGCAACAAGGGAGCGCGCACCGAGATCGCCGCCATCAAGGTTGCCGCACCCAACCTGGCGCTCAAGATCATCGACCGCGCAATCCAAGCCCACGGTGCCGGTGGCGTATCGCAGGACTTCCCGTTGGCGGGCATGTACGCGGGCATCCGCACGTTGCGTCTGGCCGACGGCCCCGACGAAGTGCACAAGATGACGATCGCCCGCGCCGAACTGCGCAAGCACGATCCGTCGTTCCGGACCGATGGCGTCAACAACATCGCGCCCGGTGGCGGACGCGGCTAGAGACGTCCTTCGCGCAGCATCACCTTCACCTCGGCGGCGCGTTCGCGCACTTCGTCGAGGTCCTTCAACTTGAACGCCGCCCGCACCTGCTGCGCGACGCGCGGATTGCGGCCGAATCGCGTTTCGTGGCGGGCCATGAAGTCCCAATACAAGGTCGTGAACGGGCAGGCGTCGTCGCCCACCCGTTTGGTCCGGTCGTACGCGCAACCCTTGCAGTAGTCGCTCATGCGATCGATGTACGCGCCACCCGACGCGTAGGGCTTGGTGGCCATGCGGCCGCCGTCGGCGAACTGCGACATGCCCATCACGTTGGGCACCATCACCCACTCGGCGCCGTCGACGAAGTTGGCCCACATCCAGTCGGTGAGGGCGCGCGGATCGATGCCGGCGATCAGCGACAAGTTGCCGATCACCATCAATCGCTGGATGTGGTGGGCGTAGGCGCGGGCGTTCACGTCGCCGAGGGCATGCGCCAGACAGTTCATCTTCGTGTCGGCCCGGCCTGTGAACACCGGGGGCAGCGGTTCGGAGGCGTCGAGTTCGTTCACTCCCGCGTACTCGGGCATCCACGCCCAGTACAGACCCCACACGTACTCGCGCCAGCCGATCACCTGGCGGATGAAACCCTCGGCCGAGGCCACCGGAACCCGACCGGCGTCGAACGCTCGTTGCACCGCATCGCACACCTCGCCCGGAAGCAGCAATCCGATGTTGAGGTAGGGCGACAGAAGCGAATGCGCGAGGTGCCAACTGCGTGTGGTCATCGCGTCCTCGTGGGGGCCGAACATCGGGAGCACGTCGTTCACGAAGTGATCGAGGCGTCGCAGCGCCGCTGTTCGTGACGTGGCCCACACGCCAGCGGGTGCTTCGCCGTGGCAGTGGGCCGAGATGTCGGCGATCACCTCGCGATCGAGATCGTCGAGTTCATCGAGAAGGGGCGCCGGCCACGGAGATGAACCGTCCTTCGGTGGTGGCTCGCGATTGTCGGCGTCGTAGTTCCACTGTCCGCCTACCGGATCGTCGCCGTCCATGAGATAGCCGAGTCGTTGGCGCTGCCAGCGGTAGAAGTCCTCCATCTTGAACGACTTGCGCGTCTTCATCCACGCCGCGAAGTCGTCGTAGTGGCAGAGGAACTGATTGCTGCGCACCATCGAGCAGCCGAGTCGGTGCATGAGCGCCCGGCCCGCCCAACTGAGCGGTTCGGTCGCGTCGACCTCCGTCGGTGCGTATTCGTCGACGTGTTGGCGATGGCCATCGGCGAGCGAGTCGGCGAATCGGTAGTCGACATCGAATCCCTCGGCGCGCAACTCGTCGGCGAAGCGGCGCATGGAGGTGATCACGAAGTGCGCGCGCTGGATGTGCCACGCCTTGGAGGCCAACTTGGCCCGACTCTCCACGAAGAGCACGCGGTGGGTCGACGGTGCAGCCTCTGCGAGAGCACCGATTCGGCGATTGAGCTGATCGCCCAGAACCCACACCGTCTTCACGGTGTCAGTGTTGCTGGCGATTCGGGGGTGTACCCCACTGGACCCGGCGACTCAGGGCAACTCGAGGGTCATCGTGAGGCGTTCGCGAAGAGTGATGTCGGGGATCAGCCGGCCGATCAGCGGCACGTCGGTGCGAACATCGGCCCAGCCGGTCACCTCGACCGTCGTGTCGGTGGAGGTGACGTCGAGGCGGATTCTCTGCGCACCAGTCACGGCGCGGGCCGCCACCTCCGGTTCGGCGGAGACGGCGGCGGCTCGGGCACCATCTCGCACCACGTGGACGAGACGAACCTGTTCGACGAGGACCTCGACCACCTGCAGGCAACCGAGGAGAACCACCAGCACCAACGGGAGGACGAGTGCGAGTTCGACCGTGGCCTGCCCGCGGTCGCGCGACGTCACGGCACGCGCGACATCACGTTGTCGATCACTTGGTCGAAGAGATCGCCGATCTTGCCGGCACCTCCGCCTCCGGAGGCCCACGCGACGACGAGGAGGGCGATGAGCGCGGCCGCGAGGATGACCAACGCGTATTCGGATGTTGCTTGTCCGGAGTCTCGGTTCATGGTGGCTTTCAGAAGTTGGAGCGGAGATCGGCGAGCGTGCCGACAAGAACCGGCACGATCACGATGGCGACGAACGACGGGAGGATGCACGTGACGATGGGCACCGTGAGGCGAACCGGCAGTTCGCGGGCCGAGGCTTCGGTGAGTCGGCGACGAGCGGCCCGGGCATCGGACGACAGTCGGGCGATTCGCTCGTCGATCGGGATACCGAGGCGATCGCCATCGCGCAGCACCGAGACGAGTGGCTCGATCTCGGGTCCGATCGACCGGGCGAGTGAACCGAGGGTTTCAGCCATGCGATCTCCGTCGTCGAACCGCCGAACGGCCGCGACGAAATGCGACTTCAACGGCTCGGGAGCCGAATGGGCGGCTAATCGCAGCAGGTCGGAGTTCGAACAACCGGCGCGCAATCCGGCGGCCACCACGTCGATCGTGTCGGGAAGCGCGTGGAGGGTCGCGACGCGCAATCGATGCACCCGGGATCGTCGGAGGCGACGAAGCGACCACAGCACGATGGCGAGTGCTCCGACCACGAGCATCATGCGAATCGAACCAGTCGCGTGACCCAGCGCCGGCCGACGACGTTGAGCGTGATGCCGATGACCAGGCACGCGTACCCGATGGGTGACGCGATGAGAACCTCGCGAACCGAACGATCGTCGAGGCAGATCCAGACGCTGCACACGACGGGCAGGATGGTGAGGAATCGGGTGGAGGCAAGCGCTGTGCTGGCCTGACTCCGCCGTTCGTCGTTCGCGTGGTGTCGTTCGCGCAACGTGGCTTCGAGCGCGTCGATGTGCGCGATCGGGTCGCCGCCCTGTTCGGCGGCCAGCGCGATCACCAGCAGCGTGAGCGAACCATCCGACTTCGGGTCGGCCGACTCGGTGGCCCGGTGGCAAGCCTCGGCGACGCTCGATCCACGGTCGATCTCGGAGACGAGCCGTGCGAGTGTCGCGGTGGGGTGGGCCGAGTGCGTCAGACGAAGAGCGGTGGTGAGACTCGATCCGCTCGCGAGATGGTGACCCAGTGCGCGAACGGCTTCTTCGAGATGGTGGTCGTGACCGATGCGGAGATCACGAACGCGTCGACGCGCTCGCCAAGCCAGTGACGATCGGGTGAGCGGGCTCATGGAACCCGAGAGGAATGCAACGAGTGCACGCACGTGATGGTGCGGCGACCGTTTCCGAGGCGCTCGACGTGCACGACGGTGTGAACAGCGGCGTGGATCATCTCGTCGACGGTGGTTCGATCGAGTCCCGGGGTCGATCGTCGGAGAAGGAGTCCGAGTCGGGCGATCGCGTCGGTGGCCGAGTTGGCGTGAATGGTGGCGAGCGAACCGCGGTGCCCGGTGTTGAGTGCGTTCACGAGTGTGACGGCCTCGATGCCGCGAATCTCACCGACCACGATGCGATCGGGACGGAGCCGGAGCGACGTGCGCAGGAGTGCGTCGAGATCGATCGCGCCGCGGCCCTCGGCCGTGGCCGGTCGGCATTCGAGGCGAACCACGTGTGGGTGCAGGGTGGCGAGTTCGGTCGTGTCTTCGAGAACGACGATGCGGTCGTCGAGGGAAACGTCGTCGATGAGTGCGGCGAGAAGGGAGGTCTTCCCGGCTCCGGTGGCGCCGGACACAAGGACGTTGTGCCGAGCCGACACGAGACCCCGCACCGTGTCTCGCACGTCCGGATCGTCAGTGAAATCGTCGACCGCGAACGTGCGCTTGCCGAGCGAACGAAACGCGGCGCAGGCTCCGTCGACCGCGATGGGAGGAATGACACCGCACACCCGTGTGCCATCGGCCAGCCGGGCGTCGACCATCGGGTGCAGACGATCGAGACGACGTCCGGATGACGCGAGGATGCGTTCGAACATCGCTTCGACGTCGCCGGGTTGGAGATGACCGCAGAAGTCGAGACGGCCGCGCCGTTCGGCCCAGACGGCGGTTCCGTCGTTCACCAGGACATCGGTGACGTGATGGTCGTCGAGCAGATCACGGATGAGGGAAGGAAGGGCCGAGTTCACGTCGACGGGTGACGTGGTCCGACCACGAGAGGTTCGAGCCCGATGCGCAGAACGTCGGGCAGTCGGGAATGCAGCAGGCCGGAGTCGACGCGGCGCGCGACGTCGTGGTCGGTGGGAATGGACGCGAGGACCGAGACCCCGAGGACGTTCTCGACATCGCGATCGTTGAGCACACGATGGGGTGGTCGCACGACGACGAGTCCGTCGACCTGCTCGAGCCGGGTGTCGACGACGGCGCGCCGCAGCGCGAGGTAGCACGGCTGCACCACCATGATGTGTAGGTCGCTGTGTTCGTACAGTGCGTCGGGGAGTGCGACGCCACCAGCGTCGATCACGGTGTGATGGGACGACGTGTCGTTCTGAAGTGCCGACGCGAGCACCGACCAACTTGCCGATTGGGGAGCTGGGAGCGAACCCGTGCCGAAAGGAAGGATGGAGAGTTGGTCGGTGACGGGAGCGGCGAGATCGGCGAGTCGACGACCGGCCGCGTCGATCATCCAGTCGGCGATGCCGTGGGGTGGAGTGCCGACACCGAGGATGGCCGGCTGATCACCGCCCAGGTCGACCAGCCGAGTGGCGAGGCGACGATCTCGATCGATGACAGCGGTGCTGAGGAGTGCGGCCAGAGCGGTGGACACCACCGAGGCACCGCAGCCCCCTTTGGGCGAAGAAACGACGACGAACACGACGACCTCTCACGAGCGGGACGGAGGGGAAGTCGGTGACCGTGAAGTCGGCGGAGTGTGTGGAGTGCCTCCGACGACGGGGAGACGATCAGACGAGTTTGAGTTTCTTGGCGGCGTAGGCGGCCAGGCCCACGAGCGCGGCGAACATCACGAGTCGCTTCATGGCGGGCAGGTTAGTGACGATTGGGCAGTACCCTCACCGTCGGAGGTGTCCGAGTACCTGGTGGACTCCGCCGCCTTCAAAGCGGTTGGAACGGGTGAACCCCGTTCGGCGGGTTCGATTCCCGTCCACCTCCGCCAACGCCGAAGGCGTTGCTCTCGGTCGTGGGGAATCGGGAGGAGCGAAGCGACGGATCCCGTCCACCTCCGCCAACGCCGAAGGCGTTGCTCTCGGTCGTGGGGAATCGGGAGGAGCGAAGCGACGGATCCCGTCCACCTCCGCCAACGCCGAAGGCGGAAGTTTGTTACTTCCGGACGGCGTCGAACGCGGCGGTCACCAGTGACGTGCCGCGGAAGTCGCCCACGAGTCCGTCGAGCATGTTGTTCATCACGTACACGACCGTGAGGTTCAAGTCGAGGTCGTTGACGACCGCCGAACCACCCCAACCGCCCCAGAAGCACGCGCGACGATCGGTGGGAAGGTGCGGCACGGTTTCGTTGGGCAAGCCGTAGCCGATGCCGAACTTCACCGGAGCCATCAGAACCTCGTCGTGGCCATCGGCCTGAACGCGGAAGATGTTGTCGATCGTCTTCTGCGACAGCAGCCGCTTGCCCTTCACCACACCGCCGTTGCTGATCGCACTCTGCGACCACGCGAGCGACCGTGCGTTGCCGTGGCCGTTGGCGGCGCCGATGTCGGCCTGACGCCATTCGCTCGTCCACGATGCCTCGGCACCCGGTGCCGGACCGGTGAACGTCTTCACCACGACCGAGTTCGGATCGAGTGCGCTCATGTCGATGGGCAGCGGCGGGGGTGGAATCACGTTCGACACGCGACCGAACTCGCTCGGCGCCAAACCGATGTGGAAGTCGAGGTCGAGCGGCCGCGCCACTTCGTCGCGGAAGAACTCGCCCAACTTCTTGCTGGTGATTCGCCGGATCACCTCGCCCACCAGGTGGCCTTGGTTCAACGCGTGGTAGCCCGAGTGCGAGCCGGGCTCCCACCAGGGAGCCTGGGCGGCCAACTTCGCCGTCGACTTCTCCCAGTCGTACAGATCGTCGACGGTGATGGGCTGATCCCAGCCCGACACACCCGACGTGTGCGACAGCAGATGTCGCACCAGAACCTTTTCCTTGCCATTGGCGGCGAACTCGGGCCAATAGGTGGCGACCGGAGCCTCGAGATCGAGTTGTCCGCGATCGACGAGTATCAGCGCGCACAGGGCCATCTGGGTCTTGGTGCTCGACCACACGTTGGTGATCGTGTCCTTGCCCCACGGTGCCGAATGCTCCTTGTCGACCCAGCCACCCCACATGTCGACCACCATCTCGCCGTTATGCACCACGGCGACCGAGGCGCCGACATCGGCACCCGAATCGATGTTCGCCGACAAGATGTCGCGCAACGCCGAAAAGCGTTGGTCGCAGGACCCGTGAATCTCAGCCATGTTTCCCCCTTGCTGTGGGAGGAACGTTAGTACTTGGCGTGTAGCCCGAAAGTAGGTCGCGTGGTCAGACGGCGAGCAGGTCGCGAGCGCCGGTGTCGCTCGACGGGTGGCGCAACTTGCTCATCGCGCGCGCTTCGATCTGGCGGATGCGCTCACGCGTGAGGTTGAAGTGTTCGCCGACTTCCTCGAGGGTGCGGGGTTCGCCGCGATCGAGGCCGAAGCGCAACTTCAGGATCTCGCGCTCGCGCTCGTCGAGCGGAGCGAGGAGACGCTGGATCTCTTCGGGCAGCAGCGCGGTGGCCGCCATCTCGAACGGACTCTCGGCCGAGCGATCCTCGACCACGTCACCGAGTTCGGCGTCGCCGTCCTCGCGAAGCGGTTCGCTGAGCGACAACGGCTCGGCCGCGAAGCGCAGTGCCTCGGTGACCTTGTCCTCGGGCATCTCGACTTCTTCGGCCAGTTCGCGCAGCGTGGGCTGGCGGCCGAACTTGAGCTCGAGGCGCGAGCGGGCCTTCTGCAGGCGCGCGAGGGTGTCGCCGGCGTGGACTGGCAGACGAATGGTGCGACCGGTGTTGGCGATACCGCGGGTGATGGCCTGGCGGATCCACCACGTGGCGTAGGTGGAGAACTTGAAGCCCTTGCGCCAGTCGAACTTCTCGACGGCGTGCATGAGGCCGAGGTTGCCCTCTTGGATGAGATCGAGCAGCGGCAGACCCGACGCCTGGTACTTCTTGGCGATCGACACCACGAGGCGCAGGTTCGACTGGACGAACTGACGCTCGGCGGTCTCGCCGTCGCGCACGAGGTTGCGCAGTTCGCGCTTCTTGGCCGGAGTGAGACTCTTGGGATCGGCTGACGCCATGGCGGCCTGAGCGGTTTTGCCCGCTTCGATCTGCTTGGCGAGACGGACTTCGTCGTCCTTCGTCAGAAGTGTGTACTGACCGATGTCGGACAGATACAGACGAACGAGATCTTCTTCGTCACGCTCAACGCGATCCTTGGCCACCTGTCACCCTCGATTCATCACAGGATGTTGCTCACTCGACCGTTCTCCGGAGAGAACGCACCACCTTCGAGTGGGTTACCACTCCGCCTTCCGGTGATGGGCGGAACACTACCGACCGACCGTGCAACAACAACCTCCCGCCACCCGCAGTTGCGCGGAGATCGGTATCGTTGGAGTTCCGAGCCAAGGAGATGAGCGATGTCGAATCCCCTGCTAAATGAAAATCGTCTGCAGAAGGCGGCTGAGGCCGATTCCGGCTGGGCCGCACCAGCACCCGAGTCCCGTCGACCGATCGACGACGGGCCGGTCAGCCCGTGGAATCCCGCCAAGACGGCGATGACTCTGGGCGGAACGGTGTCGGCCACGGCCGTGCTCTTCGTGCTGTTGCTCGCCGGTGCCGGCTTCGGTTGGGCCGCGGTCGAAGCGCCGCAGGGCGAAGTCACCGAATTCCCCGCTCTGGCCATCGGCGGCGTGCTCGTCGGTTTGCTGTGCGCGATCGTTCTCGCGTTCAAGCCCACGTGGGCGCGCGTCCTCGGTCCCGTGTACGCGGTGGCGCAGGGCTTCTTCGTCGGTGCGATCTCGCGCGCCTACGAGACCTATTACGACGGAATCGTCGTGCAGGCGGCCGGCGCTACCGTCGCAGTGTTCGCAGTCATGCTCGCGCTCTACGGCTTGCGCATCATCAAGGTCACCGATCGCTTCCGCCGCATCGTGATCGGCGCCACGCTCGGACTGATGGTGTTCTACGGAGTGTCGCTCCTGCTGTCGTTGTTCGGAGCCCAGCCCTCGTTCATCTCGTCGGCCAGCGCGTTCGGCATCGGCTTCAGCGTGGTCGTGGCGGTGCTGGCTGCCATGAACCTGGCTCTCGACTTCGACTTCATCGAGCGCGGTGTGGCCGAGAAGTATCCGCGCTCGGTCGAGTGGTTCGCGGCCTTCGGCCTCCTGGTCACCGTCGTGTGGCTGTACCTCGAGATCCTGCGCCTGCTCGCCAAACTCCGCGACCGGTGACCATCGACGCCCGCCAGCGGCGGGTGATCATCGTTCTCGTCACGGCACTCGTGTGCCTGTGGGGCGCCCGCTTCGGACAGGACCTGGCCGATGACTCGTGGAGTCATCTCACCCAGATGTGCTTCTGGGCCGGAACGCAGATCGTCTTCTATCTCGTCGTTCCGCTCGCGGTCACGCGACTGGCCGGCGGACATCATCACGATCTTGGTTGGCGCACCGCGGGAATAGCCCGACACGCCCGCACCTATCTTGCGTTGTTCGCGATCGGTGCGCCGTTCGTGATCGCCGCGAGTTGGTTCACCGAGTTCCAGCAGCGCTACCCGCTCTTCGACGTGTTGCCCGGCCAGACCGGTGTGTGGGGCGACCTCGCGGTGTGGTGGACGTTCTACGCGTTGCAGTTCGTGGCCATCGAGACCTTCTTCCGCGGTTTCCTGGTCCTCGGACTCGCCGAGGTTTTGGGTTCCACTGCGGTGCTCGTGGCCACCGTGCCCTACCTCATGATCCACTTCGTGAAGCCGCCGTTGGAAGCAGCGGCGTCGATCGTCGGCGGAATCGTCATGGGAACGCTCGCCCTGCGCTCGCGCAGCATCTGGTGGGGCGTCGCCCTCCACGTGGCGATCGCTGCTTTGATGGATGTGATGTCGCTCGGACACAAGGGATTCCTGTGGTGACCGCTCACGAGGCGGATCATCGGAACGAGGTCGTCGGTACCGCGGTGGGCGGCGCCTTGCTCGGGGCGATGGCCGGACGCGCGTTGCGTTCGACTGCTCTCGGGGCGACGGTCGGCTTCGTGCACGGCTGGATCACCGGCCGTCGGCGCATCTACGACTGGTCGAGCCGACGCGGACGCGCGGCGTTCGTTCTCGATCATTCGTGGGCACTTCCCACCACCGCGGCCGGACTCGTCGTGTTGGGCATCACATGGTTGCGCGAACGGCTCTCCGGAGTGTCGGCCGGTTACGAATCCTCGTTGTCGGAGCGGCAGAACCGGATCGTGCATCGCGCCGGGGTCGTGCTCCGGCGAGGTTTCGCGGTCACCGTCGGCACGGTGGTCAACGGTGCCGCCGGCCGCGATGGTCAGCTCACCGAACGCCGGCGGAAACTCGTGACCGATCACGAGGACGTGCACGTGTGGCAGCAGCGCGTGTTCGGACCGCTGTATCCCATCGCCTATGTCGGGTGGTTCGTCGGGGGAGTGCTCGTGTCGGTGGTGCGTCGTGCTCTTTCTCGCAACGACGCCGAACTGTCCACCGAGATCGACCGCTTCGCCTACTACCGCAATCCGTTCGAGTGGCACGCGTACACGTGCGACGCCAACTGGCCGCCGCACGGCGTCGATCCGCAGTCGGTGTGGGCCGAGCGGTTTCCGATCTCGGAGTGGGTGCCGCAACCGTTCAGAGAGTCCGCAGGAACCCCAGCAGAGCCGCGTTGAACTCGGCCGGCGCCTCCTGCTGCGTCCAGTGTCCGGCGCCCGGAATCATCGCCTTGCCCTTGTAGTTGGGCAGCAGACCGTTGCTCGCGTCCACCATCTCGGGCCGCGCCGCGATCACACCGTCCTTTTCGCCGCCGATGAAGAACGCCGGCATCGTCATCACGCTGACCGGGATGTCCTTCATGATCTCGTAGTTGGCGTCGAGGTTCCGGTACCACGACACCGGACCGAAGAATCCGCTGTTGGCGTATTGCTTCACGTACGTGTCGAGATCGTCGGCGGTGAGCCAGAACGGAAGGTGCTCAGGTACGTCCTTGAACATGTCGAGGAAGCCCGTGCCTTCCATCGGCGGGAACTCGGAGGGGATGCCCTTGTACATCTCGCCCGAGGCGCCCCACAGAATCGTGTGCATCGAACGGCGGACGTCGGCGTCGAGTTCGCGCTCGGCTGGTCCGACCGGTTGGAAGTAGAGGATGTAGAAGAAGCGGTCGCCCCACATGGCCTTGAAGAGATCGGTGGGTTTGGCCGGCCACGGAGTGAACGGAACGCTCACACCGACGACGGCGTTCACGCGGTTCGGGTGCAGACGAGCGGCGTCCCACACCACCAGCGCACCCCAGTCGTGACCGACGAACGTGGCGGTCTCGTGTCCGTAGTGGTCGAGGAGGGCGACGATGTCTCCGGTGAGTTGGCGGATGCCGTAGGCCTCCACGTCGCGCGGTGCCGACGAGAACGCGTAACCGCGTTGATCGGGCGCGATCACGTGGTAGCCCGCCTCGGCGAGGAAGGGAACCTGGTGGCGCCACGAGTGCGCCGATTCCGGAAAACCGTGGCACAGAACCACACAGGGGGCCGACGGATCACCGGCCTCGGTGACCTGGAGGTCGACTCCGTTGACGGACACGGTGACTTGGCGGGTGCTCACCTCGCCAGTCTGCTCGTCAGGAAGGAAGACGACGAATCAGAGGGTTCGACTCGAGGACTTCGTCGGGAATCGGTCGTCCCGTGACCTCGCAGGTCCAGTACGCGCCCGATTCGAGGCGTGTCATCGCCGCCTCGACGTCGGCCAGATCGCGCTCGATGTCGTCGATCGACGGTTCGTCGGGGCGGGTGTTCTCGGCCACGAGACCAATGTAGTAGCCGACGGCTCGACGCGACGGTGGGAGGTAGCGTCGTCCCTCATGTCCGACACCTTCCCGCCCTTCGATGGTTCAGCCCCCAAGCAGCAGAAGTTCCGGGCCTACCCGCCCATGGGGATCGATCCGACCAAGCGCTACACCGCGACCATGGAGACGTCGATGGGCCAGTTGGTCATCGCGCTCGACGCGGTGAAGGCACCGAAGACGGTCAACAGCTTCGTGTTCCTGGCGTTGAACCACTATTACGACGGCATCATCTTCCATCGCATCATCAAGGGTTTCGTGTGCCAAGGCGGCGACCCCACCGGCTCGGGCCGCGGTGGCCCCGGCTATCAGTACGAGGACGAGTTGCCCAAGGCTGGTCAGTACGAGATCGGTTCGCTCGCCATGGCCAACGCCGGCCCCAACACGAACGGCTCGCAGTTCTTCCTCATCAGCGGTTCCGACGGCGTGCGCTTGCCACCGCTGTATTCGCTGTTCGGCAAGGTCGTGAAGGGACTCGACGTCGTGGAAGCGATGCAGAACGTCCCGACCGGCCCGGGTGATCGCCCGCGCACCGATGTCGTCATCAACTCGGTCACGATCAGCGTCGCCGACTAGTCGCGCGCTCTCGCTTCCCGAGGCGCGACGCATCGCCCTCGCAGCCCAGGGCCTCGATCGCGCTCGTCCCGCCGGTCGTGTCGACCGGCGACATCTGCGCGCCGCGGTCGACACGATGGGCGTCATCCAGATCGACTCGGTCAACGTTCTGGTTCGCAGCCAGGAACTGCCAGTGTTCTCGCGTCTCGGCGCCCATCGTCGCGATCTGATTCCGTCGGCGACGGCACAGGGTGAACTGTTCGAGTACTGGGCCCACGAAGCGGCTCATGTGCCGACCGCCGATCACCGCCTGTGGCGTTGGAAGATGGAGCGCAGCCAGCATGGTCCGTGGCAGTCGGCCCGCAGCCTTCTTAAACGGCGTCCGACATTCGTGGACGAAGTGCTCGAACGAGTGTCGCGGGACGGCGCAATCACATCGTCCGACCTGCAGGAGCGTCGCGGGCCGAAGGGCTCGTGGTGGGACTGGGACGACGGCAAGGTCGCGCTCGAGCATTTGTTCATGTGCGGCCGACTCACCGCCACTCGTCGCGCTCGTGATTTCGCGCGCGTCTACGACCTGCCCGAACGTGTCATCCCGGTCGAGCATCTGCGCACTCGCACGCCGTCGATCGTCGATGCGCAGCGCGAACTCGTCGACAAGGCAGCGCGTGCCCTCGGTGTCGGAACCGTCTACGACATCGCCGACTACTTCCGTCTCGACACCAAGGATGTCAAGCCGCGCCTCGCCGAATTGGTGGAGTCCGAGCGCGTCGTGCCGGTGTCGGTGGAGGGGTGGCGCGACACCGCCTACCTGCACGTCGACGCGCGTCGGCCCCGCCGTGTGGATGCGCGGGCTCTGGTGTCGATGTTCGATCCGGTGGTCTGGAATCGCAAACGGGCCGAACGGCTCTTCGACTTCCACTATCGCATCGAGATCTACACGCCGGCACCGAAGCGACGTTTCGGCTACTACGTCTTGCCGTTCGTTCTCGGCGACACCTTGGTGGGTCGCGTCGATCTCAAGGCCGATCGCGCGGCCGGATCCCTCCTCGTTCACGGCGCATTCGGAGAGCCGGGTGTCGACAAGGCCGAAGTGGTGGCCGGTCTGAGCGCCGAGTTGACCGACATGGCCGAGTGGCTCGAACTCGACGACGTGGTGGTGGGTCGACGCGGCGACTTGGCGGCGGCTCTTCGTCGGTCGATCGGGCCACGTCGTTAGCCTGAGCGCATGTCTCGGCCCCTCATCGCGATCGCTGGACGCGTCGCGGCCGCCGGTCGCGTGTCGCGAAGCGCCATCTCCTTCGCCGGCCGGGTGTATCTCGATGCGGTGCTTCGCGCCGGAGGCGAGCCGATCACGCTCAGCCCGCGCGAACTCCGCCACGACGACGCCGTCGAACTGCTCGGTCGATTCCACGGACTTGTTCTCATGGGTGGTGCCGACGTCGACCCGCATCTGTATGGCCAGCAACGCCAGCCGCACGTCTACGGAGTCAATCCCGAACAGGATCACTTCGAGATGGCCCTCGTACGAGCCGCTCTGGCGGCCAAGATGCCCACTCTCGCCGTGTGCCGTGGCATTCAACTCGTCAATGTCGCACTGGGCGGTTCGCTCATCCAGCACATCGGGGAGACGTCGGTGCAACACGCACCGTCGAAGTTCCCGGCCGGCCAGGATTTCGTGCTCCACGACGTGTCGATCGTGAAGGGATCGAAGTTGGCCACCGCGATGGGCACCACCAAGGCGCGCGTCGCGTCGTTCCACCATCAAGGTCTCGACCTGATCGCCAAGGGTCTGAAGGTCACCGCGTCGTCGGCCGACGGTCTCGTGGAGGGTCTCGAGCACACCGGGTCGGGTCAGTGGCTCCTCGGCGTGCAGTGGCATCCGGAGGACACCGCATCGACCGACCCGACGCAGCAGTCGTTGTACGACGAACTCGTGAAGCGTTCGTCGCGTCGAGCCTGACTTCGACGGCGCAGCGAGTCGCCCGTTCGAGCCACCTAGCTCAGTCGTTCGACGTGAACGCTGCCGGAATTCGCTGTTGAGGCGAATCGGGTCCGAGTGCCCAGCGCATGGCCCGGGCCAGCGCATCGCCGGCCGGTCGCACGATCGCGCGTTCGCTCACTGGGAACCAGGGTAGTCGCAGCGGCACACGAGCCCACAACGGAAGAAGGCTCACGGCGGCGGCGGCAATCACTCCGTACACCGGACGAGCCACCATCGGTAGCGGCGGAGTCACGAGCAGATAGCGAGCGGCCTCGCGCGCCTCGCGCGATCCCTTCAACTCGGGACGGTACTCGGTCAGTTGACGCTTGAGTTGCAGAGTCGACGTGGGCGGTTCAATCACGCCGAGTCGATCGGCGATCACCGCCATGTCGGCCACATAGCGATCGGCGTCGGCGGGCGACAGCGAAGTCGCCCCGAATCGTCGGTGCGACTGCAGGAACGAATCGACCTCGGCCAGGTGAACCCACTTCAGGAGATGCGGGTCGTTCGCGCTGTAGCGACGACCGTCGCTCGCGGTTCCAACCACGCGTGTGTGCACTCGCTTCACCATTTCGATGGCCTTGGTGGCTTCGGCTTCCGGACCGAACGTGGTTGCAGCGAGGAAGTCGGCGGTGCGCTGCAAGCGACCCCACGGGTCGTGTCGGTAATCGCTGTGCTGTGCGACTCCGGCCATCGCAAGCGGATGGAGAGATTGGAAGAGCAGCGCGCGCAGACCGCCGATGAACATCGCGGTGTCGGAGTGAACCGTTCGAATCGGTCGGCCCTCGTCGAACCACCGCGAGCCGGGTGCCGTGAAGAGTTCGCTCGCCCGCTGTTCGGCGTTGGCGCCGACGACGCGCGATCGGACGGCGTCGGCCAGGATCGAGCGCACGGGTTCGATCGGCGACGGTCGATGGGCCTGGGCGTCCACACCCTCATCGTTCCACCTACCGGTGTGGACTGCCTGGTCGGGGTCAGTACGCTCGTCACATGTCGGATGACGAGAAGACCGGCGGAGTCGAGTTCGATCCGAACTCCTCGAAGATGCCGCGCTGGATCTGGAAAGCGGTCATCGTCTTCTGGCTCGGCTTCCTGGCCACGATCCTCATTCGCTACGCCTACGACCGGCTGTTCTCGCTGCTGATTCTCTTGTTGGTGTCGCTGTTCCTGGCGCTGGCCATCGAACCGGGCGTGACACGATTGGCCCGACGCGGCTGGCCTCGCGGCCGGTCGACTCTCGTCATCCTTCTCGGAGTGGTCGCGGCGGTCCTGATCTTCGTCGTGGCCATCGGAACTCTGGTCGGTACCCAGGTCGCCGACCTGCTTCAGAACTCCGAGCGCTACGTGAATCGAACGGTCGACTTCCTCAACAACACGTTCGGCGCCAACATCGACGCCGGCGCCGTGAACGACAGCATTCAGGACCCGAACGGATCCGTGCAGGAATTCATCCGCAATCGCCAGGACGACGCGCTACAGCTCTCGGTCACCGCCCTGGGCCTTCTCCTGCAGGGTTTCTCGGTGATGTTGTTCAGCTTCTACCTGGTGGCCGATGGGCCCCGCATGCGGCGGGCGATCTGCAGTCGTCTGCCGGCCGCTCGTCAGCAGCGGGTTCTCGACACCTGGGACCTCGCGATCGACAAGACCGGCGGCTATCTGTATTCACGCGCGTTGCTCGCCGGTGCGTCGGCGCTCGTGCACTGGATCGCGTTCCAGTCGATCGGCACCGCCGCTCCGGTCGCGCTGGCGATCTGGGTCGGCTTGATCTCGCAGTTCATTCCCGTGATCGGGACGTACGTCGCGGGCGTCCTGCCGATCCTGCTCACGTTCATCGACTCGCCGATCAAGGCCTTGGCCGTGGTGCTCGTCATCATCCTCTACCAACAGTTGGAGAACTTCCTGATCGCTCCGCGTATCACCGCGCGGACGATGGAGATCCATCCGGCGGTGTCGTTCGGTTCGGCGATCGCGGGCGCCGCGTTGCTCGGACCGGTCGGTGCGGTTCTCGCATTGCCCGTGGCGGCGATGGCGGTCGCGGTGGCGGCAGCGTCCGGCGAGCGGCACGAATTGATCGACAATCCGCTCGTTCGCGTTCCCGAGAAGAAGGCCAAGCGCCGTGAGCGCAACGCCGAGCACTCGGCCGGTGAACGCCGCCGCTTCCGTCGCGGCCGCGGAGCATGACCAACGACGCGGTCGACCCGTTGTCCGGATACGAGCCGATCGCCGCCTCGTATCGAAGCGGACGACTCGAATCGGTGCACCATGCGGCTGTCGTCGCTCTCGACGCCGACGGGCGGATCGCTTTCGCCGCGGGTGATCCCGATCTCGAGATCTACCCGCGTTCGTCGATGAAGCCGCTGCAGGCCAACGCCATGCTCGCCGCCGGTCTCGATCTGCCCGACGAACTCCTCGCCTTGGTGTGTTCCAGTCACGACGGGCTGGCGCAACACCTCGACGGTGTGCGTCGCATCCTGGCGTCCGTCGGCCTCGACGAGTCGGCCCTGGCCAACACTCCCGATCTTCCGCTCGACGATCACGAGGCGAGCGAAGTTCTGCGTCGCGGTGGCGCGCAGTCGTCGCTCCAGCAGAACTGCTCGGGCAAGCACGCGGGAATGCTGGCCACTTGTGTGGCGGCCGGATGGCCTCGCGACTCGTCGTATCTCCGCGAGGATCACCCGCTGCAGCGCGCCATCACCGATTCGTTGCCGGCGCTCGCTTCGAGTCGAGTTGCGGCCATTGGTGTCGACGGTTGTGGAGCACCCGCGCATGTGATCGGCTTGTTGGGTCTGGCCCGAGCGTTCCGAAATCTGGCCACCGGCGGAGCGGGTGGGCACGGCGAGCGCGTTCATCGCGCCATGAGCTCTCATCCCGTGATGGTGGGCGGGCCGAAGCGCGACGTGTCTCTCCTCATGGAGGGCGTGCCCGGTCTGATGGCCAAGGACGGTGCCGAAGGGGTGTTCGCGGTGGCGCTTCCCGACGGTCGAGCGGTGGCCATGAAGGTCGCCGACGGGGCCAATCGCGCGCGTCCGCCGATCATGCAGGGTGCTTTGTCGTTGCTCGGCATCGACACGTCATCGGTCGACCCGGCCGCGTTCGCCTCGCCGATCCTCGGCCATGGACGACCGGTGGGCGAGGTGCGTATCGTCGGGCTACTGGCCGCCGCAGTCGGCGGCCGGAACTGATCTCTCATGGCCGGCATTCCCTTCGTCCCTCCGATCGATGCGCTCGAGTACGGAACCGTCGCGTCGGTGAGCCCGCTCATTCGCCGCGTCGTCGCCCGCAACCCATCGCGGTTCACGTTCACCGGAACCGGCACCTACGTGGTCGGTGCCGGTGACGACATCGCGGTCATCGACCCGGGTCCCGATCTGCCCGAACACCGCCGGGCCCTCGAAGCGGCGGTTCGCGACCACCATGTGCGAGCGATCGTGATCACCCATTGCCACACCGATCACGTGGGCCTGGCCGCGTGGGCCCGCGAACTCACGGGCGCACCAACGGTGTCGTGGAAGCCGCACGGCGACGTGGGAATCCTCGACAACGATGCCGACATGAAGGTCATGGAGTCCTTGGCCCCGCCGCCCAAGACCGCCGAGCAGATCGAGGAAGAACGCGAGATCGCGCGCAAGGCCGGACTCGATCCGGACGACATGGAGATGCGCGAATCGGTCGACACCGACTTCGTTCCCGACATCCAGATCGACGACGGCGACGTCGCCGTGGCGGGGGATGGTTGGACGCTGCGGGCCGTTCACACTCCTGGGCACACCTCGAATCACATGTGCGTGGCCCTCGACGAAGAACAGGCCTTGTTCACGGGTGACCACATCATGGGTTGGAGCACCACCATCGTGTCGCCGCCCGACGGCGACATGCGCGATTACCTCTCGTCACTCGCCAAGGTGCAGAAGCGTGGCGATCGCGTGTTGTGGCCCACCCACGGCGGCCCCGTCACCGACCCGGTGCCGTTTCTCACGGCCTATTACGACCATCGCCTCGCGCGCGAGGCCCAGGTTCTGGCCTGTGTCGCCGACGGCATCGTCACCGTGGCTCCCATGGTGAGGCGGATGTACGCGGCCGTCGCACCAGAACTGCACATCCCGGCCGCGCGCAGTGTTCTCGCTCACCTCACGCAGTTGACCGACGAGGGTCGGCTCGTGGTGGTGGACGACGACGGCCCGGCGCGGCTGTCGAGCACGTACCGCTTGCCCTGACGTTCGTCGCGAGGGCTCACCATCGACGCTCGGCCGGTCGCTACCATCGAAGCGATGGACGTGTTGCGCACACCCGACTCGGCATTCGCCAACCTTCCGCATTGGCCGTACGACCCGGTGTACACCGACGTCACAGCTCACGACGGAACCGATTTGCGCGTGCATCACGTGGACGCGGGCCCGACTGACGCGAACGAGACCATTCTGTGCATGCACGGCGAACCCACCTGGGCGTATCTCTACCGCACGATGATTCCCGTCTTCGTGGCGGCCGGTCACCGCGTCATCGCTCCCGATCTGGTCGGCTTCGGTCGCAGCGACAAGCCCGCGAAGATGACCGATCACACCTACGAGCGTCACGTCGACTGGATGAGCCAGTGGCTCCTCGCCAACAACCTGCACAACCTCACGCTGGTGTGCCAGGACTGGGGCGGCTTGATCGGCTTGCGGGTCGCCTTGGCGCTGCCGCAACGATTCGCGCGCATCGTCGTGGCCAACACCGGATTGCCCACCGGCGATCCCGAGCCGAACGAAGCCTTCTTGAAATGGCGCGAGTTCAGCCAGAAAGCCGATCCGTTCCCGACGTCGGGAATCATCCAAGGTGGATGCACGAGCAAGCCGCTCGCACCCGGCGTGATGGCCGCGTACGACGCGCCGTTCCCAACGGAGGAATACAAGGCCGGGCCGAAAATCATGCCGTCCCTCGTGCCGGCGTCGTTGAACGACCCGTCGAGCAAACCCAATCGCGAGGCCTGGGAACTCTTGCGGTCATGGACGAAGCCTTTCGTCACCATGTTCGGTGACAGCGACCCGGTGACGCGCAACGGCGAATGGATCTTTCGCAAGAACGTGCCGGGTGCCGCCGGTATGCCACATCAAACGATCGTGGGCGGAGGACACTTCTTGCAGGAGGACCGCGGCCCCGAATTCGCGTCGGCGGTCAACGCGTTCGTGGCCAAGACGCACTAGTTCTTGCGTTCGTGCTTCGTGAGTCGTCGCAACTGCGATGCGACGTAGGGCCGAATGCGGCGCATGCCTCCGCGCTCGGCGAAGGCGGTCTCCAGTCGTCGTAGCGCGGCGATGACTGCCGTGCGATTGGGTTCCCAACCGCGCCGTTCGCACTCGTCGATCCACTCGGCCGGAGTGACGTGACCGCGCTGACCGTTGCAACGCCGACACGCGGCGACCTCGTTCTCGATGATGCTCGGTCCGCCTTTGATGCGAGGCACGAGATGCTCGGTCGTGGCCTCCACGAGTCCGACGTCGATCGGCCGGCGGCACCAGATGCATTCGGCGCCGTCACGGGCGAGGATCTCGGCCATCCGGGCCCGTCGCCCCGATTCGCGCCGTTCGGGCTGGCGCCAGTTCGTGTCGAACCGTCGGGAAGTCACCGAATCATCTCACCAGAATTTTCGGGGTCCGTGCGATTCGGCCCGCCGATTGGCGACAATGAGAACCGTGAGTCGCGGACGTTTCGCCCCGTCGCCGACCGGAGTGCTGCACGTCGGCAATCTGCGCACCGCGATCGTCGCGTACGTCGCCGCTCGCTCCGCTGGCGGAGACTTCGTGGTTCGGATCGAGGACCTCGACCGTGCCAACAGTTCGTTCGACCATGAGCTATCGCAGATACGGGATATTCGTGCTCTCGGCATGGAGTTCGACGCGGCGGTCGTTCGCCAGAGCGATCGTTTCGCTGTGTACGACGAGGTCATCGCCGACTTGACGAATCGTGGACTCACCTACGAGTGCTTCTGCTCGCGGCGCGAGATTCGCGAAGCGGCCAGTGCACCGCACGGCGCGCTTCCCGATGGCGCGTATCCGGGCATGTGCCGCGATCTGAGTCGTGCCGAGAGGGACGAACGACGAAGCGGACGTTCACCGGCAATTCGGTTGCGGACCGACGGCGAGGAATGCGAGTTGGTCGACGCGATTCGCGGTGCGTATCGGGGCGCCGTCGACGATGTCGTTCTCCGTCGAAACGATGGTGTTCCGGCGTACAACCTGGCCGTGGTCGTGGACGATGCGTGGCAGGGGGTCACGCAAGTGGTTCGCGGCGACGACTTGCTGTCGTCGACCCCGCGGCAGATTCATCTGCAGCGGCTACTCGGTCATCCCACTCCCGAGTACGCGCACGTTCCGCTCGTCCTGGGTGCTGACGGTGAGCGGTTGGCGAAGCGACACGGCGCGGTGACCCTCGACGATCTGGCCGCCGTCGGCGAATCCGTCGACGGCGTGCGCGACGAGCTTCTGACGAGCCTCGGCCTGCCGGCGGGGCCGTTGGTCGAGGTGGCTCGCGTCTTCGAGTGGTCCCTGATCATGAAGAGCCCATGGACGATCCCGACCCGCTGGCAGACTCGAGGGTGATGAGTCTCGACGACCTGCAACGCGTGCTCGCATACGACGACGCGATCGACCCGACCGACGGCCTGCGGGTCGTCGGTCCTGATCTGTTGGTCCTTCCGTTCTGGACGCCGGCGATGTGCGCGGCCGTGATCCGCGCCGCCGAAGCGGTGGGTGGCTTCAGCCCGCAACCGGAGGACCCGGTTCCCGGGCACGAAGTGAGCCTGGCCGCCATCAGTCCCGCGCTGTTCGAAGCGGTGCAGAACGATCTCGGTGTCCGCGTCTGGCCGATTCTTCGGCGCGAATGGCCGCTCATCGACTACCACGGCCTGCGCGACGTCTTCGTCATCAAGTACTCGAGCGACTCGCAGACCGAACTGCGCATCCACCACGACGTCGCCCAACTGTCGGCGTCGGTGAAGTTGAACGACGGCTACGAGGGTGCCGAACTCGACTTCCCGCGTCAGCAGTTCACCAATCGCGACGTACCGGTCGGCTCGCTTCTCGCCTGGCCGTCGCTCGTGACCCACCCGCACCAGACCCTGCCGCTCCGTTCCGGAGTGAAGTACGCGCTCACGATCTGGTTCGAGTTGCCCGAGCAGTACAACTGACACGAACTCGGTCGCTACCGTCACGAGTGACACGGGTATCCGCCAACTGAGAGGCGAGCCTCACTACTTTCGTCGTCATCGTGCGAAGCGTGGCGTTGACTCGATCGATCGGTTGGCTCACGCTTCCTCTTTCACTCACCGCACCCTTGATCGCGTCCTCGTGCTCGACCGCCACCGGTACGGCCGTGGAAGCCGCCGCGCGACCAGCCGCCACCGTCGAGCTGCCCCCTCTCGTCCAACAGCCGACCACGTTGGCGCCGTCCACCACCGCCGCACCGTCGACGACCGTGCCGCCCCCGCAGGTGGTCACCGTTCCGGTGGCGGCTCCGATCGAACTCGTCCAACCCATCGGCCGAAAATCCGGGGCTGGTGCGGCGGCGGTTCAGCAGCGGCTCCTCGATCTCGGCTTCTGGCTGCAGTCGGTCAACGGGGATTTCGGAGTCACCACTCGCCAGGCCCTCCAGGCCTTCCAGAAGTACAACGGCCTCGAACCGACCGAGTCGGTCGACGTGGCCACGGCCGACGCCCTCAATGCGGCCACGGTCCGTGCGCACGGCCTGTCCACCTCGGGCACCCTCGCCGAAGTCGACAAGAACCGTCAGCTCATGTTCTTGGTGCAGAACGGCGTCACCATCTGGACGTTCAACATCTCCACCGGCAGCGGCGTGCCGTACGTGTCGCGCGACAAGAACGAGTGGGGAAAGTGGGTGCGCGGGGACTCGCAGACCCCGGACGGCATCTTCCAGGTCGATCGTGAGTACACGAAGGGGTGGCGCGAGGGCGATCTGGGCGAGATCTATCGACCCAAGTACTTCAACGGCGGCATCGCCTTGCACGGCGCCTACAAGATCCCGCCGTATCCCGCATCGCACGGGTGCGTTCGTCTCTCGACTCCGGCCATGGACTTCTTGTGGTCGTCGGGCCTCGTGCCGCGGGGCACGATGGTCTGGGTCCATTCGCAGGCCTAGACCGACTGTGGCACTCTGTTCGGGTGCTTCCGGTGATCGGCGCCCTGAAACCGTGGTCCGATCCGGGTGTGGTCGCCCTGCACCGGTTGCCGCAACGGCCCACGCTGACGACCTTCCCCGATGCCGAGTCGGTCCGTCTCGGTCGTGAGGCCAGCCCGTGGTGGCGCAGTCTCGACGGGACGTGGGACCTCAAACTCTGGAAACACCCCGACGTCGTTCCGGCGTCGGCCATCACGGGTGCCGGCAGCGGCTGGCGACGCGTGGCCGTGCCGGGCAACTGGACGATGCAGGGTTTCGACGACTTGCCGCATTACACGAACGTCGACATGCCCTGGCCGCTGCGGCCACCGAACCTTCCCGACCGTCTGACCACGGGCGTGTATCGCCGCTCGTTCAGCGTTCCGGCCTCGTGGCGTCGTCGTCGGATCGTGCTGCACGTAGGCGGAGCCGAGAGCGTGCACGCGGTCTACGTGAACGGCGAATTCGCGGGGTACGGAACCGATAGTCGTCTGCCGAGCGAATACGACGTGTCGCATCTCGTGACGTCGGGCCGCAACGACGTGGCCATCGTCGTGATCCGCTACAGCGCGCAGTCGTACGTGGAGGATCAGGACCAGTGGTGGATGGCGGGTCTGCACCGCGAAGTCTTCGTGGAAGCCCGACCCGTGGTTCATGTCGCGCGACTCGACACCATGGCCGATTGGGATGGTGAGAAGGGTTCGCTCACCGTCGACGCGCACATCGAACCGGGCGCCGGCGATCTCGCCAAGGGCTGGTCGATTCGAGCGTGGGTCGAAACCCTCGACGGCGTTCGCAAGGGGAAGGTTCTCGAAGCGAGAGTGGCCGCGGCGCATCGAGTGCCGTACGTGTTCACCGGCCATCACGCCTCCGTCACGGCGGAGGTTCGCGGAGTCAGACCCTGGTCGGCCGAGTCGCCCGATCGCTACCGCGTCATCGTCGAGCTGAAATCACCCGATGGCGAGGTCGTCGAAGCCCTCGGCCAGATCGTCGGCTTCCGCCGCGTGGAGATACTCGATGGACTCCTGTCGGTGAACGGTTCGCCGATCACGGTGATGGGCGTGAATCGACACGATCATGACCCTGATCGCGGCAAAGCGGTCACCGTGGAAGGCATGCGCGCCGACCTGCTCACGATGAAGCGTCACAACGTGAACGCGGTGCGCACGTCGCACTACCCGAACGATCACCGCTTCTACGACCTGTGCGACGAACTCGGCTTGTACGTGGTCGACGAGGCCAACGTCGAGAGCCACGCGTTCAACACGTCCTTGTGCCACGACGCGTCGTACCGGGCGACGTGGCTCGAACGGGTCGGCCGCATGGTCGAACGCGATCGCAACCACGCCAGCATCATCATGTGGAGTCTGGGCAACGAATCCGGTTATGGCGAGCACCACGATGCGAGTGCCGCCCTCGTGCGTCGCATCGATCCGACTCGTCCGCTCCATTACGAAGGTGCCGTCTTCCACGCCGGCTGGACCGACGGTGGACGCAACGTCACCGATGTCGTGTGTCCGATGTACTCGCCTCCGGCCGCCATCGAGATGTACGCCACGCAGAACCTCGGCACGCGTCCGCTCGTCATGTGCGAGTACAGCCACGCCATGGGCAACTCCAACGGCGGTCTGGCCGACTACTGGCGTCTGATCGACGAGCACCGCATTCTCCAAGGCGGATTCATCTGGGAATGGAAGGATCACGGCCTGCGGCAACGCACGGCACGCGGTGAGCGATTCGCCTACGGCGGCCAGTTCGGCGATCGACCCAACGACGGCAACTTCGTGGCCGACGGTCTGGTGTCTCCCGAAGGAGACCCGCATCCGGCCATGCAGGAAGTGGCGTGGGTGCATCGTCCGGTGTCGGTCGTGGCCGCCGGCTGGAAGGTGCGGGTCACGAATCGCCAATCGTTCCGCGGACTCGAGTGGCTGAACTGCGAATGGATGCTGCGCGACTCGAATCGCGTGGTGGCCAAGGGTCAGTGGAGTCCCGACGTTGCTCCGGGTCAATCGGTGATCGTCGATCATCCGGTGTCCCGCGAAATCCTCGATTCGTGTCGCGGGGAAGCATTGCTCACGTTCCGCTGGACGTCGCGACGCGCGACCCCGTGGAGTGATCGCGGGCATCTGGTGGCGTGGGATCAGGTGGTGCTGCGATCCGACGAACGCCCGCCGACGTGGGGAACCAAGACCGCTCTCGGAGTGTCGTACGAGGCAACGCGACGCGCACTCATCACTCTTCCTTCTCTCGTCTTGTGGCGGGCCGCCGTCGACAATGACGGTTTCAAACTCCTTCCCGATCTGCGCGACCGCATGGGAATCGGCGGCGCCGCGTTGTCGCGCTGGCTCGATTCCGGCGTCGATCGACGCGATCCCCACGAACTCGTCGCTCATTCGTGCGAGACCTACACCGATGCCGATGGTTGGGCGGTGTTCCGGCATTCGGTCGATGTTCCCGACTCGCTGGCCGACCTGCCGCGTGTCGGCGTGTCGTTCGAAGTGAAGCCGAGCAAGTTGTTGCGCTGGTTCGGTCGAGGTCCACTCGAGAACATGCCCGATCGCTCGGCGGGGGCGGTGGTCGATGTGTTCGAATCGGCGCCCGACGAACTGCCGTACGTGGTTCCGCAGGAGTTCGGGCTACGCACCGACTGCCGTTGGCTCGAGGTCGTCTACTCGACCTCGCGACGCCTGCGCATCGAAGCGATCGAACGCCACTCACTGCACATGTCGGCGATCGGCTACCGGGATGCCGATCTGTTCGCGGCGGCCGACGTGACCGAGCTCGTTCGATCGCCCAATCTGGTGGTTCACGTCGATGTTGCACACCGAGGAGTCGGGACCGCCACCTGCGGACCCGATGTCGACGAGCGATTCCGCCTGCCGGCGGGTCGGTTCGAATTCGGCTACCGGATCAAGTTGATCGAGGGGCGCGCCTGACCTGAAGCCGGCGGTCCTCGGCGGTGAGGCACCGACCCGTTTCGAGATCGAATTTCCAGCCGTGCAGAGTGCACACAAGAGTCGAACCCTCGAGCTCGCCGAACACCGTGAGGTCGGCGCGGCGGTGCGGGCAGTAACGCTCGACGATGTAGTCGCCGATGGTGATCTCGGTCGACGGCGGGGCCGGTGCGAGTCGTCGAACGGCTTCGTCCTCGGCTCGCTGCATTCGCTCGACCGACAGCGACTTGAAGAAGTTGTAGAGGAATTCGTTGTACTCGGTGCGGCGCCAGGCCGAGAAGCGGCATGACAAGAAGAGCTTGTCGCTCCAGTCGACCGACTTGTTGGCCACCACGGTTTCCACGAGTCGACGATCGATGTCGAAACGGAAGCCGTGGTCCTCTCCTTGGAACGGACGCACACGTCCGTTGGGGAAGTCGATGAGTATTTCGAGATCACCGGCCCGCAGCAGACAGGCCGAGCCGATGGCCGAGCGCAGCGTGGGGGCCATCACCATGAGTGGTTCCCACCAGCGCGACAGCGTGCCGATCAGATCGGTGGTGGGCGTGGCCCACGATTCCTTGTGATCGGCGAGCCACGGACTCCAGTCGGCCTGATACCGAAGCAGGTAGTCGCATTTGTTCGAGAAGATCGATCGAACCTCCTCGTCGTCCATCGGATGCTGGACCGAGATGCGATGGTCGTCGAGGGTGATGGTCGTGCCCGGAACGTTGAGGATCCCCTCATGTCGATTGGCGGCGAGGCGCTGGAGGAATTCGGTCTGGTCGGGGAAGATCGACAACTCGTCGCCGTCGATCACGTTGAAACCGAAGAGATCGGGATCGAGGAAACACGGAGGTCCGGCCGACGGCACGACCCAGCCCGCGTCGATGGCTTCGACGTAGCGAAGTGCGCGGGCGAATTGGCTCTCGACCTTGTTGGTGATGAGCGACCGTTTCCGCGCCACCGGCTCGTCGTAGACCATTGGGTACCAGATGGCTCCGGAGAACTGCAGCCAATGGAGGTCGACCGCGCCGTGGGAGCGGAGTGCGTTCAGGTCGCTCGTGCGGCAGTCGTTCTGATCGACGAGGCGATGGACGCCGTCGGACACGACGAGGGCGGAGTCGCCACCCGGACCGTCGGCGATGGCCGTCTCGACGTGGATCGCGACCGTGAGTCCGCCTCCGAGGTCGGTCTCTTCGCCGTTCTTGGTGCGGATGAATTCGCTGAACCCGAGCGATCGGAGTCGACGTTCGAGTTCCTGGGTCGGATAGTCGGGCAGGAGGATGGGAGTCAGACGGGGCACGTTCTCGACGAGCCACTGTTCGTCGAGATGATCACCGTGCAGGTGCGAGATGTAGAGGAACGAGGGACGGCGTATCGCGTCCGCGACGTGGCGGGGGAGTCGATCGTTGCGCGGAAATGGAAACCAGGATCCGAAGAACGCCGGGTTGAACCACGGATCACAGAGGATCGAACCCTGGCGGGTTTCGATGAGGATTCCGGCATGGCCGATGGATGTCGCGCGCACGGCAGTGGCTCGTCAGTGCAGTCGACTCACGGAGTGGGCGGATCCTTGAGGACGGTTCCGGCCCGCGAGACATGCTCGGTCCACTTCGTTCCGTCCCAGTAGCGGTATTCGTAGCGGCCGGCCGGATCCTTGTACCAATCGGCGGGAACCGACGGCGTCGTGTTCGTCGCCGTCGGCGTCGCCGGAGCACTGATTGTGTTGGCCGTGCTGTTCGTGCTGGCTGCACTGCTCGTGGCTTCGCGGCTCAGGAAAGCGACCAGTTCGGCTCCGTCAAGAACCGACACGATGGAGACGACGGTCCAGCCTTCGGCCGACTTGGCGGTGAGCGTGGAAGCGAGCGAGTCGCTGTCGAAGGCCGACACCTTCACCGACGAGAATTCCTTCATGGGTCGAGTGTACCGATGGGTCGTTCGGACCTTTCGGCGGAGTCAGCTCTCGTTGTTCGTCCCCTCGGTGGCGACGAGATCGCGGGCCTCGGCGCCATCGGGGGACCCGTCGTGGATGAGTCGTCCGTCACGCAGAGCGATCAGACGATCCACGCGCGCGACGAAGCCGAGTTCGTGGGTGGCGACGATCGCGGTGGCGTCACCGATGTCGTCGAGGAGGGCTAGCAGAGCCTCCTTGCCGGCGGCATCGAGTCCGACGAATGGCTCGTCGACGAGAAGGACGTCGAACGGGCGAACGAACGCGAGTGCGATTCCGGCCTTCTGCTTCAGACCGCGGCTGAATCGCGACGGAAGATCGTCGGCTCGATCGGTGATGCCGAGTCGGTCGAGCAATCGGGTCCCGGTTCGCTGCCAGTCACCGACGTCGTGCATTCGCGCCACGTACTCGAGGTGCTCCCACACCGACAGATCGTCGTAGAACACCGGCGTGTCGGCCAAGTAGCTCACATGGCGGCGCGCTTCCAGCGAACCTGGTTTGCTTCCGTGGATTTCGATCGAGCCGCCGGTGGCATCGAGCAGCCCGGCCGCGATGCGCAACAGCGTCGTCTTGCCCGACCCATTGTGTCCGATGAGGGCGACCTTGCTGCCCGAGTCGATCGTGATCGACAGCGGATGCAGCACCGGACCGTCGCCGTAGTCCTTGGTGACGCCTCGGGTCACGAATGCGGCGCGCTCGACCGGGTCGGCCACTGTTCCGTTCGCAGGTGGACGAGGATGGCGATTGTTCGATGTCACGGTGCACGGCTTCCTTGTGGTTGACGACTCTCGCGAGCGGCGTTGGCGATCCAGGCGCTGATTGCATCACGACGATGGACCCACGCGGCGACGAGTCCGACCATCAACACGATGGCGATGCTCGCACGAAGAGCCGCCGCCTCGGGTCCGGTGCCGTTCTCGATGGCATGACCGGCGAACGCGAACGGGATCTGTCCGACGGTGGCCAGTGCGACCGGCCACACGGCCTTCAGCACGCTCACCGTGCCGGCGACCTCGGGTGGCATTAGGTTGTTCTGCGCCGTGGAGGCCACGGGATCGGGTGCACCCGACACGATGTTGACGGCGGCTCCGGCCAAGCCGGCCAGGACGGCCGGGATCGTCGCGGTCAGAACGATCACCACGTGATCGGGTGCGAGAATCGCCGCGGTGGCGGCGAAGACGACGGCGCACGGAACACCCGCGGCGACCGACGCGTAGGTGAGCCTGAGGTACGACGGGCCTCGTTCGATCGGCAGCGAATCGGTTCGCTCACCGTGATCGATCTCCTGTGCCAGTGGTTCGAGGAGTTCGAGGCCGACGATGAAGCCGAGAAGTCCCGACGCGACCACGAGGGGTGTCGACCCCTCGATCACGGCGGCGGCAGCCGCGCCGCCGGTGGCCGACAGCAGCGCGATACGAATGATTCGCGTGAGTGGATAGCGAACGATGCCGTGCAGGGTGCGTCGCCACTCGGGTGAACCACGTTCGGTTCTGCGGAGACGCAACCAAGGTCGGCGGCGGCTCTGTTCGTGCGAAAGTTGTCGGCGCAGGAGCACCACGGTTCGGAGATCCTGCATGGTGACCGCGAATCGCAACTGGGTCACGAGAGCCGAGCGGCGCGAGAGTGCCTCGAGCGACTGACGGCCGATGGTGGACGAGCCGATGACGAGGAGGATGAGCGACACCGCGAGGCCGATCAATTCGATGGGTCGGGTTCGCTCACCCCACAACGCGAGTCCACCGAGCGAGTCGGCCGGCCCGATCGCCTGGGTCGACGCGGTGGCGGCTTGCCACGCGACGAGTCCGAAGCCGATCACCGTGGAGATCGACTGCCGTAGCCGAACGGCGTGGGCGACGAACGCGGTGGCGACGAACAACGCGCCGACACCGAGCCCCCACAGTGCACCACCTCCAGCCCAGGCGATTTCGGAGCCAGGAAAGCGTCGGCCGGCGAGTTGTCCGGCGAAGGCGCCGATCGCGGTCGCTGCGAAGACGATCGTTCGCAGTCGTTGAACCGCCGGACGCCGAAGGGCGCGGGCACGATCGATGGGTGCGAGAAGCGCGTGACGCACGTCGGCCTCTTCGAGTGCGAGCGGCCCACCCCGACTACCGGAGCGCAGTCCAAAGGTGATGGCGAGTACCGCGGCCAGGCCGAGCCAGCCGGGTCCGAAACGTTCGACGTCGGCCACGAAGTTCGTGGAGGCGGGTTCGCCGGCCACCAGGTCGGAGACGAAGAGCATGCCGCCGCCGTAGATGAAGGCCGCGAGGTAGACGCGATACAGCGCCTCGAACCACTCGACTTCGGCCAGCCGTCGTCGTTGTCGCGTTCGCCGCAATTCGACCAGGGCGCGGAACGGCGCGCGCCGGATGGTGCTCGGGTCACGATGCCGATCGTGATCGGGAACGACGTCTCCGGTCTCGGCGTCGTTGGCCGGATCGGCCGACCACCCCGACCACGACGCAACGAAGAGTTTCGGCGGTGCGAAACCGGCGTGCTCCATCGCGAGGACGTTCAGGCAGGCCGAGACCCCGGAACCGCATGACGCGATGACGTCGTCGGCCGTGTCGACGCACAGCGCCGAATAATGACGACGCAATTCCGGAATCGAACGAAGCCGCCCTCCGTCGAGGACCTCCGACCACGGCGCGTTGTAGGCGCCAGGAATGTGACCGAACCGTTTGTCGACCGGGTTGGGTTCACCCCGGAAGCGTTCGGCCGAGCGCGCGTCGATGAGAACGGAACGTGATGTCATCACCGACTTCACCTCGTCGACCGAAGCCAGTCGGTCGACGGGCCACGCGACGGGTGTGAAGATCGTGGTTGCTTCGGACCCCGCCCCACCTCGCTTCGCACCTTTCTCCAGTTCGTTGGGATGCGCCTCGAGCCAGGCGGCCAACCCGCCGTCGAGGAGAGAGGCCGCGCAGCCGAGCATCCGCAACATGACGACGAGACGTCCGGCCGTCATGCCCCCGGTGTCGTCGTAGGCGACGACCCAGGTGTCGTTTCCGATGCCGAGATCGGTCATCGACCGTGCGAAGTCGTCTGGTGCGGGTAGTGGATGTCGACCTTCGGTGGGTGCACCGTGGCCGGCCAGGTCGCGGTCGACGTCGACGAAGACCGCTCCGGGAATGTGGCCGCCTTCGTAGGCGGCTCGGCCGTCTCGACCGTCGAGGTACCAACGAACGTCGGCGACGAGTATCCGGGAACCCAGCGTTCGGAGTCGATCGAACTCGGCGAACGAGATGATGGGACCCGGAGTCGATCCGGACGACGGCGCGGCCATGGCGACTGCCATCTTTCCACCCCGGGCAGCAATACTGGAATCAATGGACGTTCGCGCCATGGAGTCGTTCACGTCGTTGCTCGCCATCTTCGCCGCGAGTGGGGCGATCGTCCTCGTGATCGCGCGATCGATCGCTCCCAAGTGGAGTCCGGCCGCCGACTTCGTGCGCTCCGTGAACGCCGTGTCGCTCTGGTTGGCCTGGCTCGTGGCGTCCGTCGCCACCGCTGGTTCGCTCTACTTCAGCGAAGTCGCCGACTACGTGCCGTGTCGACTGTGCTGGTTCCAGCGGATCTGCATGTATCCACTCGCCGGAATCCTTCTCGTGGCTGCGCTGCGGCGCGATCGTGGCGTGCGGTGGTACGCGTTGCCCTTGTTGGTCGCCGGTGCCGCACTGTCGTCGTACCACTACCTCATCGAATGGAGGCCATCCCTCGATGGCGGCGCTTGTGGGGTCGGGCCGTCGTGCACCGACGTGTGGTTCCGCAGTCACGGTTTCGTGACCTTGGCCTTCATGGCACTGGCCGGTTTCGTGGCGATCGCCGCGTTGTTGTTCGTCACACCAGTTGGTGACCGTGCCGATCGACGAGAAGACTGATCCAGGAAAACGGAGGACCTCGTGGCCGAACGAACCAAGAACAAGCCGGCGATGTCGCAGTCGACGAAAGCGGTCATCGGCATCGTGGTCGTCGCGGTCGTCGTCGCATTGATCGTCGCCATCGCGACCAGTGGCGGATCGTCCGGAGGTTCGACGGCGACCAGCGTTCCGGGGGCCCCGGCGGAAATCACTCCGGCCGAGAACCAACCCGTGGCGATCGAAGGCCAGATCCTCGATCCGCTCGGCGACCCGTCGGCCGATTCCGCCGTCGGTTCACCGGCACCGACCCTGCGCGGCTACTCGTTCGATGGTCGACCCGTGACGATCGAACCCGGTGATGGACGCGCGTTCATGGTGGTGTTCCTCGCGCATTGGTGCCCGCACTGCAACGCCGAAGTGCCGCGTCTCATCGAATGGAAGAACATGGGCATGGTGCCCGAGGGTCTGGAGATCATCGGGGTGAGCACCGGAGTGGCGGCCGATCGACCCAACTATCCGCCGTCCGAGTGGGTCGTGGAGAAGCAGTGGCCGTGGGCCGTGATGGCCGACTCGGAGGCGCAGGACGCGGCGATGGCCTACGGCGTCAGCGGCTATCCGTTCTTCGCGATCGTCGGGGCCGATGGCACCGTGAAGATGCGGGCATCGGGTGAGAAGAGCATCGACGAGATCGACGCTCTGGTGGATGCGGCTCTGGCCGGCTAGTCACGCTCTACGGTGGGATCGTGGATCTCTCCAAACTCCAGAGGATCATCGAACTCACCTACGGCGACCGCGATCGCGCGCGGGGGGTTCCGTCCACCGTGGCCTGGTTGGCCGAAGAAATGGGTGAACTGGCGCAAGCGGTCAGGAAGGGCGACCGCTCGTCGCAGCTCCATGAGTTCGGTGACGTTCTCGCCTGGGTCGCTTCGCTGGCCAATCAAATGGGCATCGATCTCTCCGAGGCGATCGAGCGTTACGCCGCGGGTTGTCCACGCTGTCGTGCGACACCCTGCGCGTGTGCGTAACGGCGCCCTCTCGGTGCACTCGTCGTTCCCACTACTGTGCCGAGGGTGAGTTTCGATCCTTCCTCCTACGGCTTCGACCGGTTCTTGCGTTACGACGACATGGTCGCCTGGCTCGAGCACGTGGCGGCGCAGAACCCGCACCTGGTCGATCTCGACACCTACGGCCACTCGTATCAGGGTCGCAAGTTGTGGATCGCGGCCATCACCGACAAGTCGACCGGTGGCCACGACACGAAGCCGGCGCACTGGGTCGACGCCAACATCCACGCCGTCGAGGTCACCGGTGGTGTTGCGGCCCTCCATCTGATCGATCACCTCGTGCGCGGTCATCGCGCGGGTGATTCGCGCGTGACCACGGCTCTGGCCCGTCGCACCTTCTACGTGGTTCCGCGCGTGAACCCCGATGGTGTGGAGGCGGCACTCGCCGATCGGCCGTCGTTCCATCGATCGAGCGTGCGCTCGTGGCCCTTCACCGACGGGCACCGGTGGCCCGGTCTGCATCCCGAGGACATCGACGGTGACGGTCGCATTCGAACGATGCGGATCCGGGATGATCACGGTGCATGGATCGAGCACCCCGATGATTCGCGCGTGATGACGCCGGCGCCCCTCGACGGCGAGACCGATCGCCCGCGCTACCGACTTCTCACCGAGGGCCGAATCGTCGATCACGACGGTTTCACGGTTCCCACCCCGCACGATCCGTCCGGCCTCGATCTGAATCGCAACTTTCCGGCCGGTTGGTCGACGGGAGTTCTCGGTTCGGGTGACCACCCCATGTCGGAACCGGAGATCGACGCCTTGGTCCGCGCGGTGCGAGCCCGGCCGAACGTGTGCGGGTACAACGCGTTCCACACGTTCGGGGGAGTGCTGCTGCGTCCGAGCAGCACCAAGGCCGACTCGGCGCTACCACCGGCCGACGTCTGGGTCTGGAACGAACTCGGTCGGCGAGGCACCGAACTCACCGAGTACAAGGTGCACTCGGTGTACGAGGACTTCACCTGGGACAAGTCGGATGTGATGAGCGGCGCGGCCGACGATTGGGCGTACGAGCATCTCGGAGTCTTCTCGTGGACCACCGAGTTCTGGGACGCGATCCATCACGCCACCGGCGAGCGCGCCCACACGTTCATCTGGTACGAGGGTCCGACGACCGCGCAGGAACTCGCGGTCGCCAAATGGAGCGATCAGAACGCGCCCGGTTCGTACGTGGGCTGGACGGCGTTCGAACATCCCGAACTCGGAGCGGTCGAGATCGGCGGCTGCGACTTCTTCTCGGTGTGGACCAACCCACCGCTGTCGTTGTTGCGCAAGGAGGTCGAACCCCACGCCGAGTTCGCCGTGTACCAGGCGTTGGCGGCACCCTGCCTCGAGATCACGAAGTTCGACGCCGAATCGCTCGGCAGCAACACCTGGCGCGTGCGCCTGGGTGTCTCCAACACCGGCTGGCTTCCCACCGACGTGAGCACATGGGCCCGCAAGAACAATCTGGTCCTGCCCATCACGGCCGAGATCGACGTCGACAACGGTTCTGTGGTCGGTTCGCCGGCGAAGGCCAAACTCGGCCAGCTCGAGGGCCGCGTGTCGTTCCGATTGAACGGTGGCGCCATGTCGGACGGCACCCCCGATCGGGCCCTGCACGAGTGGGTCGTGTCGGCGCCGACCGGTGCGACCGTGAGTGCGACGGTGGTTCACCAGCGCGCCGGTCGGGTGACGGCGAAAATCGTGCTCGGCTAATTCGATGAGCGACGAGTTCGACTTCGACTTCGACGACGAAGATGACGAGCCCGACGACGAGCTCGATGCGTCGTCGGCCGCGACGTATTCCATTTCCGAATTGGCCTCGGCCATCAATGGCGTACTGGAGGATGGCTTCGACGAGGGTGTGTGGGTCTGGGGCGAGATCTCCGGGGTGTCGGTGAAGGGTGGACACACCTACTTCACGCTCGTCGAAGATCTCGGTGGAGGCAAGCGGGCGCAGTTGAGTGTCAACTTGTGGGCCGGTGTCATGCAGCGGATCAGACCGATCCTGAAGTCGAGCGGTCTCGCCATTCAGAACGGGCTACGCGTTCGCGTTCGGGGTGAACTCGACTTCTACGCGCCCTTCGGCAAGTTGTCGCTCGTCATGCAGGAGATCGATCCCCGATTCACCCTCGGCGACATCGCACTGCAGCGCGAGGAGCTCATTCGCAAACTCAAGGAGTCGGGCCTCTACGACGCCAACCGTCGACTCGATGTCCCGCTGGTTCCCTTCCGGATCGGTCTTGTCACCAGTTGGGGGACCGCCGCCTGGGCCGACTTCACGAAGGAGATCGAGGCGAGCGGACTCGGATTCACGGTGTCGGTCGTCGATGTGCGCGTGCAGGGCGACTCGGCCGTGCGCGAAGTGTCGAACGCCATCCGTTATCTGTCGCGTCGCGGCGACATCGACGTGATCGCGGTCGTTCGCGGCGGCGGGAGCAAGGCCGAGTTGGCCACCTTTGACGCCGAACCGATCGTCGCGTCGATCGTCGAGTCCACCGTTCCGGTCTTCGTGGGGGTTGGGCACGAAATCGACACGAGTGTCGCGGACGAAGTCGCACATCGCCGTTACAAGACGCCGACGGCGTGCGCCGCCGGCTTGGTGGAACGCGTACGCGACTTCGTGACGAGGACCGAGGAGACGTGGGATGCGATCGCACGCGCCACCACCGTCTCGCTGAACGACGCGAACATCGAGTTGGTCGAGACAGCGCATCTGTTGGCCAGCCGCACCCGCACGGCCGTGGCGCGAGCCGAGGAACGCCTCGAGTATCGGAGCCGGCGATTGGGCACGGCATCGCGGGGTCGACTCGATAACGCCGAGGTCGCACTCGCGTCCCGGGCCGAGCGACTGAGATTGCTCGACCCCCGTCGCATCATGGAGCGCGGTTGGACGATCACCCGAACCGCCGATGGTCGTGTGGTGCGATCGACGAACGAGGTCGGACCGGGCGATCGGATCCTCACCCAGATGGTCGATGGCGTCGTTGCCAGCACCGTCGACGAAACCGGCCCCGAAGCGCGGAAGTAGAGTCGGAGCGATGGCGAAGAAGGAATCGGAAGTCGGCTACGCCGAGGCACTGGCCGAACTCGAGCGCATCCTCTCCGAACTCGAGGCCGCCGACGTCGATGTCGATGTTCTCGCCGAGAAAGTGGCGCGAGCCTCCGAGTTGATTCGCCTGTGCCGCGACCGAATCGGCAACGCGAAGTTGCAGATCGACAAGGTGGTCGCCGGTCTGGAGGACTGAGCGACCCGTAGCCTGATCTCGTGACGACCGCGCCATCGACATTGTTGGACATCGCGCGTCGCGTCGAGGCGCGCATCGACGAGGTGCTGCGGGCGGAGGAGTCGCGTTGGTCGGCGTTCGACTCCGACCTGGCCTCACCGGTGGCCGAAATCCGTCGTCTGATTGCCGCCGGGGGCAAGCGCTTGCGTCCGGCTTTCTGCTTCTGGGGTCACGAGGGGGCGGGCGGAGTCGACGAGCGACGAGCGATCGACGCCGGGGCCGCACTCGAACTTCTCCATGCGTTCGCCCTGTTCCACGACGACGTGATGGATGGATCGACGAGTCGTCGCGGCGAGCCGGTCACGAACGTTGTGTTCGCCGACGAGCATCGCGCGGCCGGGAGCAGCGGTGAGGCCCGTCGTTATGGCGAGGGTGTCGCGATCCTCGTTGGCGACCTGGCCTTCGTCTACAGCGATCGACTGCTCGACGGCGCTTCCGATCGCGCGCGGGGCATCTGGCACGAATTGCGAATCGAACTCAATGTCGGTCAGATCCTCGATCTGGTGGGTTCGGCCCGCCACGAACGCCGTCGACACAAAGCCGAGCGGATCTGTCGTTACAAGAGCGGCAAGTACACGATCGAGCGCCCACTCCACCTCGGCGCGATGCTGGCCGCTCCCGAAAGGCACAACGAGTTGGTTCCGCGTCTGAGCGCGTACGGCCTTCCACTTGGCGATGCGTTCCAGATGCGCGACGACGTGATGGGTGCCTTCGGCGAAACGTCGGTCACCGGCAAGCCCGTGGGCGACGACCTCCGCGAGGGCAAGCCCACTCCGTTGCTCGCCATCGCGGTCGAGCGGGCCACCGATGCGCAGCGCGCGATCCTCGATCGGGTCGGCCGCGACGACCTCGACGCCGATCAAGTTCGCCGAGTGCAGGAAGTGATCGTCGAGTGCGGAGCGCTCGACGAAATGGAGGCCACCATCGTCCGGCTGGCCGACGAGGCGGTGGCGGCGCTTGATCGGGTCGAATTGTCGGGTCGTGCACACACCGAGCTGATCGCGCTGGCTGATTTCGTGACTCGTCGTCAAACCTGACAGTCGATCCAATACGCTGATTCCATGCGTACGAGGTCGTGGTCGATCGTGATCGGTCTGCTGGCCGTCTCGGCCTGCGGCGGCGACGACTCCAAGGGCGTCGATTCGCTGCCCCTTCTCACCGCCGCACCGGTCACGTCGGTTCCGTCGGCCGAGTCGACCACCACCATGCCCGCGGTCGAGGAGTTCTACACGATTCAACAAGGCGACACCTTGTTCGGAATCGCCAAGTCGTTCGGCGTGACCCTCGAAGACCTCATCGCGTTCAACGGCATCACCGATCCCGATGCGATTGAGGCCGGACAGCGTCTGAAGATTCCGCCCGTCGGCGTGAGCATCCCCACCGTCGCTCCGTCCACCACCACGACGACCACGCCCTGATCCCGATCGGAAGTCCCGGTTGGTGGTGACCTTCTGCCCTGACCTCGTCCGGGCGAATTCGTAGACTGATCGCATGTCCTCCGGCTCGACGTTCTGGCCCAATCAGGATCACTGGTCGGTCAAGATCCCGTTGCACACCCCGCACCCGCGTCTGAAGGTGCTGGAGGAGACCGGCTTCGTCCAGTTGAGTCCCATGCCGATCGACGTTCCGTCGTCGGAGTGGGAGAGCCTCGAGTACATGGACTGGAAGAGCGGCGGCGACACCAATTTCGCGCCCCTCGCTTCAGCCGATGGTCAACTCGACTGCCGCGGTTTCTGGGACAAGGGTAAGACCGACAAGGACGCGCTCTGGACGTCGAACGCCGAGATGGCCCCGACCTTGCGCAAGTACGTCGACTCGGTCGGAGCGAATTTCGGTCGTGTGCGCATCATCAAGCTCGAGCCGCAGGATCGCGAGGCCGCGATCCGGTCGATCCACCGCGATGACAACAACCGCTTCAATCCCGACGACGAGGGCTGGGTCGTGCGTTCGTGGGTCGAGTTGACGCACCAGCCCGACAGCTACATGTTGTTGATGGACAACGATGCCGACGGATTGCCCGACCGCTCGACCGAGCGCCGTATTCCGCTGTCGCGCGGTGCGCGTTTCGTGGTCGACACACAGCGCCTCTGGCACGTGGTCGTGCATCCTCACGACGTCGCGCGCTACGCGCTCATCACCAGTTTCGAGAGCGGTCCGCAGCTCGAGCGGTGGATCGACTCGCAGTTGCCCGTCGGCGTCTGATTCAGCGCCGGCTGGCGGCGGCCAGTTCGGCGATGTCGCGCATGATTCGGCTGAGTTCGAAGTCCTTTGGCGTGTAGACCGCCGCGACACCCGAAGAGAGCAGACGCGGACGATCGTCCTCGGGAATGATGCCGCCGACGACGACCGGAGAGAGGACGCCTTCCTTGCGCAGGTTCTCGATCACGGCCGGGACGAGCGAGAGGTGCGATCCCGACAGGATCGACAAACCAATCACATCGGGATCCTCGTCGCGCGCGCTGGCGGCGATCTGCTCGGGTGTGAGTCGGATGCCGGAGTAGATCACTTCCATGCCGGCGTCGCGCGCGGCCACGGCGATCTGTTCGGCGCCGTTGGAGTGACCGTCGAGACCGGGCTTGGCCACGAGCAACTTGGGCGGTCCGCCCGGAATGGTGCGCACGAACTCGGCGACACCGGCCAATTCGCCCGATCGCTTGCCGACCGCGGCCGCCACTCCCGTGGGTGCGCGGAACTCGCCGAACACGTCGCGCAGGATTCCGGCCCATTCACCGGTGGTCCCGCCGGCCTTGGCCAGCGCGATCGAGGGTTCCATGATGTTGGTTCCGTCCTCGGCGGCCCGACGCAATTCGTCGAGAGCCTTGGCCACGGCGTCGTTGTCGCGTCGGCGGCGCCACGCGTCGACGTCGTCGATCGTCTCGCGCTCGACCGCGGGGTCGACCTTGACGATCTTGCCCTCGCCGGTGAGCGGCGAACTCTCCGACTCGGTGTACGAATTCACGCCGACGACCACCTGCTCGCCGGCTTCGATGCGACGAGTGCGCTCGGCCATCGACTTCACGAGTCGGCCCTTCAACACATCGACGGCTTCGAAGGCTCCGCCGAGAGACAGAACTTCCTCGAACTCGGCCCAGGCGGCGTCGCGAATCTCGTTGGTGCGGGCTTCGACCACCTTCGAACCGTCGAAGATGTCGCCGTATTCGAGGAGGTCGGTCTCGAACGCGAGCACCTGCTGCATGCGCAGACTCCATTGCTGATCCCAGGGCGTGGGCAGACCGAGCGCCTCGTTCCAGGCCGGCAACTGGATGGAGCGGGCGCGGGCCCGCTTCGACAGCGAGACCGCGAGCATCTCGAGCACGATGCGCTGCACGTTGTTCTCGGGCTGGGCCTCGGTGAGCCCGAGCGAGTTGACCTGCACTCCGTAGCGGAAACGGCGAGCCTTGTCGTCGGTGACGTCGTATCGCTCGCGGCCGATGCGGTCCCAGAGTTCGGTGAACGCGCGCATCTTGCAGATCTCTTCGACGAATCGGATACCGGCGTTCACGAAGAAGGAGATGGATCCGAACACCTGGTCGAACTGCTCGGGCGGAACCTGACCGGAGTCGCGCACCGCATCGAGAACTCCGACGGCCGTGGCCAACGAGTAGGCGATCTCCTGAACCGGGGTCGCACCCGCCTCTTGGAGGTGGTACGAGCACACGTTCATGGGATTCCACTTGGGCGTGTTGTTCGCGCACCACGCGACCATGTCGACGATGAGCCGACGCGAGGGAATGGGCGGGAAGATGTACGTGCCGCGCGAGAGGTATTCCTTGACGATGTCGTTCTGGGTGGTTCCGCGCAATGCCGCCCGCGCCACCCCTTGGTCTTCGGCGTTGGCCACGTACAGCGCGAGCAACCAGGCGGCCGTCGCGTTGATGGTCATCGACGTGTTCATCTGACCGGGCGGAATTCCGTCGAGCAGAGTGCGCATGTGGCCGAGGTGGGCGACCGGAACGCCGACCTTGCCGACTTCGCCGGCCGCCATGGGCGAGTCGGGGTCGTAGCCGGTCTGTGTCGGCAGATCGAACGCGATGGAGAGCCCCGTCTGACCCTTGGCGAGGTTCGTGCGGTACAGCTCGTTCGACGCCTTGGCGGTGGAGTGACCCGAGTAGGTCCGCATCAGCCACGGTTCGTCGCGGCGCGCCGGGTCGGGTCGTTCAGCCATGGCTCTCAGTCTGTCGCCCGTTCGGGTCGTTCACAGCCTCGGACAGTGTTTCGAGATAGCGCGGGCGTGGCACCGAGATGGCTCCGAGCGACGCCAGGTGCGGCGTGGACCATTGGACATCGAACAAGGAGAAGCCTCCGGCTCGCAGGAGGTCGACCAGTGCCACCAACGCCACTTTCGACGCATCGGTGGCCCGGTGGAACATGCTTTCTCCGGCGAAGAATCGTCGAATGCGCACTCCGTACACGCCACCCACGAGTTCGTCGTCGCGCCACACCTCGATGCTGTGGGCGAAACCGAGTCGATGGAGTCGGGAGTAGGCCGCGACGAATTCCTCGTTGATCCAACCGTGATCGCGGTGAGGGTCGCCGCAGCCGCGCATCACGCCGACGAAGTCGTGATCGAGCGTCACCCGGAATCGCCGACAACTCTTCTCCAACGACCGCGAGACGTGGAACCCGTCGAGTGGGAAGATGCCGCGCTCCTGCGGGCTGAACCAGCCCAGCCGTCGGCGACCGATCGGCATCGGAAAGAGTCCGTGCGAATAGGCATCGACAAGTGTCGACGCCTCGAGGTCGGCTCCCTCGGCGACGATGTCGTCGGGACCGAACGGAACGCGGCCGAACCGCCAGGCCGACTCCGGGAGATCGGGCTGCGGTGCCGAGATGATGCGCACCGTTGCGTCGGTGACGATTCCGGTGCGATCGGTCGCGCTCACGACGAGTGTCTAGCGCACGACAAGGCAGCAGTGGTTCGATCAGTACTCGAAGAAGCCGGACTTGGTCTTGCGGCCGAGCTTGCCGGCCTCGACGAGTCGTCGCAGGGTCGGCACGGCTTGGTAGTTGGGGTCCTTGAACTCGGCGTACAGCGCGTCGAGGATCGCGAGCGACGTGTCGAGACCGACCAGATCGAGCAGCGCGAACGGTCCCATCGGGAAGTTGCAGCCGCCCTTCATGGCGATGTCGATGTCGGCCATGCTCGCCGTTCCCTTTTCGAGCATTCGCACGGCGTTGTTGAGATACGGGAACAGCAGTGCGTTCACGATGAATCCGGCGTGGTCCTGCACCTGGACCGGCTGCTTGCCGACCTGTTCGGCGAACGCCGTGGCGCGGGCGATGGTGTCGTCGGACGCCGTGAGGGGGCGGATGATCTCGACGAGCGACATGGTGGTGGCCGGATTGAAGAAGTGGATGCCGCACACCGACTCGGGTCGCTTGGTGGTGGTGGCGATCTCCATCACCGACAACGTGGACGTGTTGGTGGCCAGCAGCGCATCCGGACGTGCGATGCGATCGAGTTCGACGAACAGTTCCTTCTTGGTGGCCATGTCCTCGACCACGCTCTCGATGATGAGATCGCAGTCGGAAAGACCTTCGAGATCGGTGACGACCGAGATGCGCGACTTGATCGACTGCGATTCTTCGTCGCTCAACTTGCCGCGCTCGACTTGCTTGGCGAGTCCCTTGGCGACACCGGCCAGGACTGCTTCGCCGGTGCTGGCCGCGCGCGTGCGCACGACGGCGTCGATCCCGGCGCGGGCCGCGACTTCGGCCAGACCGGATCCCATGATTCCGGAGCCGACGATGCCGACACGCGTGATGGGGGAGTGGGAAGTGGCCGAGGTGTTCACGATGCTCCGTTCTGCTTCCCGGTCACCATAGTTACCGACGGGTAACAACGGCGATCCGGAGGTCGCCCCCGGGCCTACAGTCGAGGCATGCCGGGAACCGTGGTTCTGCAGGGTGGCGGCCCGTTCAGCCTCCACGACGACCTCGACCGCCGCCTCCTCGGTTCGGTCGGAGCCGAGCGGGTGGTGGTGCTGCCGACCGCCGACGCTTTCGAGCGCCCCGAGGTGCTGATCGCAGCCGGAATGTCGTGGGCCGAGCGGCTCGAGATCGACATCGACGTGCTGATGGTGATGAGTCGCCCCGAAGCGATGGATGCGGGTGCGGCCGACGTGGTTCGCTCGGCGCGGGCGGTGTGGTTGGTGGGTGACAATCCGATCCATCTGCGCAGCGTGGTGAAGGACACCCCGGTGTGGGAGGCCTTGCTGGCCGTGCTGTCGTCCGGTGGTGTCGTGGTCGGGGCCGGCCCGTCGGCTTCGGCGTTGTGCGATCCGATGATCGATCCGCGTGGTGGTGCGCTCGCGCTCGGACTCGGACTCGTGAAGGGACTCGCACTCGTGTCGCAGTCGGAGTCGGTGACCGCCGATCGCCAGGCGCGTGCCCGCAAGTTGGCCAATGTTCCGCTGGTGTTCATGCCCTCGGCGTCGGCCCTCCTGCGCACCGACTCTGGTTGGGAGAGCATCGGCGCCCACGAGTTGGTCGGCACGCTGCCGGCCTGATCGTCGCGATGTCGGAACTCGTGCGCCTGGGTGTGATCGGCACCGGGATGATGGGTTGCGAGCACATTCGCAACGTGATGGCACTCGACGGCGCGCAGGTCACCGCGGTGAGCGACCCGCATCCGCAATCGCTCGAATGGGCGCGGGCGAATCTCGGCGACGTTCGTGCCGCCGAGTTCGCCGATCATCGTGAACTCCTGGCGTCGGGTCTCGTCGACGGTGTGATCGTGGCCTCGCCTAACTTCACGCACGCCTCGGTGCTGAGCGATGTCCACGCCACCGATCTGCCGGTTCTGGTGGAGAAGCCGATGTGCACCACCATCGACGACTGTCGCGAAGTCGTGCGGGCGGCCAACTCTCGTCGGGCCATCACGTGGGTCGGTCTCGAGTACCGCTACATGGCTCCCATCGCCGCGCTCGTGTCGGAAGTGAGGTCGGGCCGAATCGGCGACGTGAAGATGATCGCGATACGCGAGCACCGCTTTCCGTTCCTGGTGAAGGTCGACAACTGGAATCGGTTCAGTCGTAACACCGGCGGAACGCTGGTGGAGAAGTGCTGCCACTTCTTCGATCTGATGAACCTGGTGGCAGGTTCACGGCCGCGACGGGTGATGGCCAGCGGGGGCCAGGACGTGAACCATCTCGACGAGGTGTACGACGGCGAGCGATCGGACATCCTCGACAACGCGTTCGTCATCGTCGAATACGACAACGGAATCAGGGCGAATCTCGATCTGTGCATGTTCGCCGAGGCGTCGAGCAACGAACAGGAGCTCTCGGTGGTCGGAACCCTCGGAAAGGTCGAGGCCGCCGTTCCGGGCGACGGTTCGATCCGAGTCGGCCGACGGGCCGATCGCTCGGTGACACCAGTGGCTTCTCCGATCGACGAGCGGGTGGCTCACGTCGGCTTCCACTTCGGTGCGAGTTTCATCGAGGTGGCCCGCTTCTGCGAGGCGATTCGGAGCGGTGGACGGCCCGATGTGGACGTGAACGCCGGGCTGTGGTCGGTCGCCGTCGGAGTGGCGGCCCATCGATCGATCGACGAAGGTCGACCGGTGTCGATGGACGAACTCGGAGTGTGAAGCCCGATCAGGCCTCGGTGATGGTGACCGAGACGATCTCGATCTTTTCCTTGGGCGGGACTCCGTTGTTGGCCGGATTGCCGAGCGAGTCGAGAACCGCCACCACGTCGAGACCGTCGGTGACCTTGCCGAACAGCGAGTAGTTGGGCGGGAGCGCCGCGCCGTCGGAGCCGGTGATCACGAAGAACTGGCTGCCGTTGGTGTTGGGACCGGAGTTGGCCATCGCGATCGATCCGATTTCGTACTCGCCGTCGGCCGGCAACTCGTCGGCGAACTGATAGCCGGGTCCGCCGGTGCCCGAAGCGGTGGGATCGCCGCACTGCACCACGAAGTTGGGAATGGCGCGGTGGCACTCGGTGCCGTCGAAGTACTTGAAGCGAGCCAGGTTGACGAAGTTGTTGACGGCGCCGGGAGCCTTGGTCGGATCGAGGGTGATGGTGAACTCACCCTTGTTGGTGACGACCTTGGCGGTGTACGTCTTGGTCGCGTCGATGCACGACTGCGGAGCATCGTCGAACGTGCGGGTCTGGGTGGCCGATCCGTCGGTGGGTGCGCAAGTGCCGGTGCCGTACGCGAAGCCGGTCGGAGCGACGGTCGTGTCAGGTGCCTCTGTCGCGTCGATGGGAGCGGTGGAGTCGCCAACCGGAACACTGTCCCCGACGGCAACGGTGTCGGCAGGTTCGGATGTGGAGGAGTCGTCGTCGCCGCCGGTGAGGAAGGCGATCAAGAACACGAGCGCGAGAACGCCGACGATTGCGGCGGCGATGCGCAACGAACGGCGCTTGGTTTGGCGACGACGCTCGGCCTGGGCCTGCATCTGCCGGCCCATCTCGCGGTTCTGCTTCTTTCGTTCACGTTTTGCGGTGCCCACGAAGTGGAAAGGCTAGTAGCCTGCGGTCTCCGTGACCCTCATCGTTCAGAAGTTCGGAGGCACTTCCGTCGCCGATCCCGAGCGGATCCGCGCGGTGGCCGAACACGTGGCCTTCACCAAGCGGCACGGCGCCGATGTCGTGGTCGTGGTGTCGGCGATGGGCAAGTCCACCGACAACCTCATCAAGTTGGCCAACGAGGTGTCGTCCACTCAGCCCGGTCGCGAACTCGACATGCTGCTCACCACCGGCGAGCGCATCTCCATGGCCCTGCTGTGCATGGCCCTCGCCGACATCGGAGTCGAGGCCATGAGCTTCACCGGCAGTCAGGTGGGCATCATCACCGACACCGTGCATACCAAGGCCAAGATCCTCGAGGTCAAGGGCGATCGCGTGCGCGAGGCCTTGGCCGCCGGGAAGGTGGCCGTCGTCGCCGGTTTCCAGGGCGTGAGCACCGATCGTGAAGTCACCACACTGGGTCGCGGCGGATCCGACACCACCGCGGTCGCTCTGGCCGCCGCTCTCGATGCCGACAGTTGCGAGATCTACACCGATGTGACCGGTGTGTTCTCGGCCGACCCGCGCATCGTTCCGCAGGCTCGCAAGCTCATGCACGTCAACTTCGACGAGATGCTCGAGATGGCCGGTGCCGGCAGCAAGGTGCTCGCTCTGCGGTCGGTCGAATTCGCACGCAACCACAATGTCCCCATCCAAGTCCGCTCGAGCTTCACATGGGAGCCGGGCACCTGGGTCACGAGTCAGGAGCCGTCGATGGAAGATCCCATCATCTCCGGTGTCGTCACCGACGTCAGCGAAGCCAAGGTCACGGTGCGCAAGGTCCCCGATCGTCCGGGTGTGTCGGCGTCGTTGTTCGAGCCGCTCGCCCAATCGAACATCAACGTCGACATGATCGTGCAGAACACGTCGGTCGATGGCACGACCGACATCAGTTTCACCGTGCCCAAGGCCGACATGAAGGTGGCACAAGGAATCGTCGAGTCGGTGGCCAAGCAGATCGGCGCCAGCGGTATCGCGCACGACGACACGATCGCCAAGATCTCTCTCGTCGGCGCCGGTATGAAGACGAGCCCCGGCATCGCGGCCCGGATGTTCCGCACTCTGGCCGATCATGGCGTGAACATTGGAATGATCTCCACCTCGACCATCCGCATCTCGGTCGTCGTTCCGGTGGCCGATCTCGAGAAGGCCGCGCGCGCACTCCACACCGAGTTCGGTCTCGACAGCGGTCAGGCCTACAGCGCGCCGCTCCCCGAGCGGAAGTAGTCGATGGCCGCTCTGCGGCGCCGTCAGCACGTCCCCTGGAACGCGGCTGGTGACGCCAGTCGCCGTCTCGATCATTCCGACGACGTCGTTCGCGACACCGGTTGGGTGTTCAACAACGAAGTGGGAGGACATCTCACTCTGGCCGACTTCGTTCGTTCGGGCGAACAGGAAGTCGGCGCCTATCTGCATTTCTTCGGAGTCGATGCCGACGAAGCGCGTCGGTCGAGTTTCGTGGAGATCGGCTCCGGCATCGGTCGCATGACGGCCGAGTTCACGAAGCGGTTCGCCCGGGTGACCGCGTGCGATCTCGACGCGTCGTTCCTTCTTCAGTGCGGCCGCACGGTGGCCGAGTTCGGTGAAGCCGACCGCCTCGACACGTCGCACGTTGCCGACGGACGTGCTCTGAGCCTTCCCGAGGCCAGTGCCGATGTGGTGTTCAGCTACATCACGTTGCAGCACTGCAATCGCGACGACGCCCTGGCTCTCACACGTGAGGCGTTCCGAGTCGTTCGCCCCGGCGGCTTGATCATGCTCAACTACCGGACCTGGATCCCGCTCGACGGAGTGCTGTTCCCCGCCGGCGTGTTGGTTCGTGTGATGTGGCGGATCCCGATCGTCGGACCGATGTTGGCCCGTCGTCGCTGGTCGACCCGCCTGGGCTGGCAGGCCAATCGCCTCGCGCCATCGGTGGTGCTGCGGCACCTGCGCGATCACGATGTCCCTCTCGCCGGAGCGAGTCTGTGGTTTCGGACACCCCGGTCGCGAGCGTTCGGCCCCGACGTGGACGTTCGCTCGTTCCAGGGCATCGATCCCAGCCATTGGTGGTTAATCGCCCGTCGGGCCGACTGACACCACAGTTAGCCTGCGTTCCATGCGCGTAGGTGTCGTTGGAGCAACCGGTCAGGTGGGCGCGGTCATGCGCACCCTGCTCGCCGAACGGAACTTCCCGGTCGACGAGATTCGTTTCTTCGCCTCGGCCCGTTCGGCCGGTTCGTCGCTGCCGTGGAAGAACGGCTCGGTCGTCGTCGAGGACGCCGCAACCGCCGATCCGAGTGGTCTCGACATCGCGCTGTTCTCGGCGGGTGCATCGTCGTCGCGCGAACTGGCTCCGCGCTTCGCGGCCGCCGGTGTGACCGTGATCGACAACTCGTCGGCCTGGCGCATGGACCCCGAGGTTCCTCTCGTGGTGTCGGAGGTCAATCCGGCCGAGGCGCGTCGCACGCCGAAGGGAATCATCGCCAATCCCAACTGCACCACCATGGCCGCCATGCCGGTTCTGAAGGTTCTGCACGACGAGGCCGAATTGCGGCGCATCGTCGTGAGCACCTACCAAGCCGTGTCGGGTGGTGGACTCGCGGGTGTCGACGAACTCGACAAGCAGGCTCGCGAAGTCACCGATGCGGCTCGTGATCTCACGTTCGACGGCGACGCGGTTTCCTTCCCCGCGCCGGCCAAGTTCGCCAAGCCGATCGCGTTCAACGTTCTTCCGTACGCCGGCAAGTACGTGGACGACGGCTCGTTCGAGACCGACGAGGAGCAGAAGCTCCGCAACGAGAGCCGCAAGATTCTCGCCATTCCCGATCTCAAGGTGTCGGGCACGTGCGTGCGAGTTCCGGTGTACACGGGTCACTCGTTGAGCATCAACGCCGAATTCGCGCGGCCCATCGACGTGGCCCGGGCAACCGAGTTGTTGTCGAAGGCTCCTGGCGTCGTCGTGCTCGACGTACCGACTCCTCTCGAGGCCGCCGGCAACGATCCGAGTTACGTCGGCCGCATTCGTCAGGACTCGTCGGTCGATGGAGGTCGCGGTCTCGTGCTGTTCGTGAGCAACGACAACCTGCGCAAGGGCGCGGCGCTCAACGCGGTGCAGATCGCCGAACTCTTCGTGAAGTGACGTCGATGGTCGGCACGCTCGTTCTCCTGCGTCACGGTCAGAGCACCTGGAACGAGCAGAACCTCTTCACCGGCTGGCACGACGTGCCCCTCACGGAGAAGGGTCGTGCCGAGGCCGCGCAGGCGGGTGTGACGATGAAGGACGCCGGGCTGCGGTTCGACTTCGCCCACACGTCGGTTCTCGAGCGCGCGGTGGTCACGTGCAATCTTGCTCTCGAGGCGATGGGCCAGATCTGGTTGCCGCTCAATCGTTCGTGGCGATTGAACGAACGGCACTACGGCGCGCTGCAGGGTCTCGACAAGAAGGCCACCACCGAGCGTCACGGTGCCGAGCAGACCAAGTTGTGGCGGCGCAGTTTCGACGTGCCGCCGCCCCCGGTCGACACTTCGAGCGCCGAGCATCCAGTGAACGACCGTCGGTATCGGCTGCTCGACCCGGGTGTTCTTCCGGCCAGCGAATGCCTGAAGGACGTCGTGGCGCGAGTCCTCCCGTACTGGAGCGAGGCCGTCGTCCCTCAGTTGCGTGAGGGGCTCGACGTCCTGGTGACCGCGCACGGCAATTCGCTGCGCGCCCTCGTGATGCACCTCGAGGGCATCTCGGTCGACGACATCGCCGAGTTGAACATCCCCACCGGGGTGCCGCGTCGATACGAGTTCACCGAGTCGCTCGCGGTGCGCAGTGCCTCGTACCTGGGCGATGCCGCGGCCATCGAAGCCGCCGCGGCGGCGGTGGCCAAACAAGCCGGCACCTGATGTGGCCGTCGGCTCAGCCCGGTGACCGCTGACCCGTCCGCCCCCGGTCATCACATGTTCACGAGCGTCGTATAGTGAGGCCCATGTCCAAGAAGTCGTACCTCGAAAGCCTTCGCAAGGTCGCCTTGTTCTCGTCGTGCTCGAACAAGGACCTGGAGAAGATCGCCAAGTCCGGAGACGAAATCGTCATGGAGGCGGGCTCGCTGATCGTCGATCAGGGGCAGGCCGGCCGTGAGGCGTTCGTGATCATCAAGGGCTCGGCCACCGTCAAGCGCAACGGCAAGAAGGTCGCCACCCTCGGCGCCGGGTCGGTGGTGGGCGAGTTGTCCCTCCTCGATCACGGTCCGCGCACCGCCTCGGTCGTGACCGACACCGAGTGCACCCTGCTCGTCATCAGCCAGCGTCAGTTCCTCGGGGTTCTCGACGCGGTTCCGGCGCTTTCGCACAAGCTGCTGGCCACGTTGGCCGGTCGCATCCGCGAACTCGATCGCCAGTACTTCGGCTGATCTCCCGAGTCCAGGGTGCGGGCTGATACGCCCTGCCCACTAGCGTCGGACCTGCATGGCCACGCACGTCGACACCCCCGCGGCGCCCTCCGGGCCCCGTCGCCTCAAGCCGTACCAGCTCTCGATCGCCATCGGAAGCTTCGTTGCCGCCTTCACGGTGGTGTCGGGCCTCCTGCCGCTGATCACCGGCTGGGAGAGCGATTCCCCCATCCACCGCAAGGTGTTCGGCGGTATTCCCGGTCCGCTCAAGGTGGCTTTCTACACCGTCATCCCGGTGATGATCCTGTGGGGTTCGTTCCGATTCGCCGACCGCATTCGCAACTGGGAGCGTGGCGCGCCCGATCGCCGTCGAACCACCACGAAGAACGTCAAGAACCGCTTGGCCGACTTCCGAGCCGGTGTGTACATGAAGACGCTGCTGCGCGATTCCGCCGCCGGCCTCATGCACTCCATGATCTATTTCGGTTTCCTCGTGCTGCTGGGCGTGACCACAGTGCTCGAGATCGACCACCAGATGCCCGAGGACCTCAAGTTCCTGCACGGCGACGTGTACCGCGGGTACGCGTTGGTGGGCGACGTGGCCGGTGTGGTGTTCACCGTCGGTGTGCTCTGGGCGATTCTTCGCCGCTACGTGCAGCGTCCGTATCGCATTCGCATCAAAACCAAGCCCGAGCACGCCGTGATCCTCGGTGTGCTGTTGGCCATCGGCGTGTCGGGCTTCGGCGCGGAGATGTTCCGCATCGCGGAGAATCAGGCGTCGGGGATGAACGTCGACCACGAGAAGTGGTCGGTCGTGGGATATCCGCTGGCCCAGTTGGTCGACGGCTGGTCGGTGGACAGTCTGCAGACGTGGCACCAGGGTTGGTGGATCGGACACGTTCTCACGTTCATTGCTTTCCTGGCCATTCTCCCGATCACGATGCTGCGCCATATCTTCACGTCGCCGCTCAACATGTATCTGAAGGATCGCGATCGTCCGAAGGGTGCCATGAAGGCGATGCCGAATCTCACCGAGACGTCACTCGAGTCGTTCGGTGCATCGGTGGTCGAAGACTTCACGTGGAAGCAACTCCTCGACACCGACGCCTGCACGATGTGCGGACGGTGCACGAGCGTGTGCCCGGCCCATGCCACGGGCAAGCCGCTCGATCCGCGCGAGATCGTGCTGAAGACCGGCGAAGTGATGGCGGCCACGGCGGCGCACGCACCTGGTGGACGCGTGACTCCACCGCTCGGCACCGATCCCGAGATCACCATCGGCGCCAACTCGCTCTTCGAGCGCATCACCGCCGAGGAGATCTGGTCGTGCACGTCGTGCAAGGCCTGTGACGAGATCTGCCCGGTGAACATCGAGATCCTCGACAAGATCCTCGACATGCGCCGCTACCTGTCGCTCATGGAGAGCAACTTCCCCGCCGAGCTGGGCAATGCGTATCGCGCCATGGAGAACCAGGGCAATCCGTGGGGAATGAACCAGGGCGAGCGGGCCGATTGGGCCAAGGACCTCGACGTCGATGTGGTCGATCCGGGTGAGGCCTTGTCGCACGAGTACCTCTATTGGGTCGGCTGCGCCGGTTCGTTCGACGACAAGAACAAGAAGGTCACGCAGTCGATGGCCAAGTTGCTCCGTCGAGCCGGCATCGACGTGGCGATCCTGGGCCCGAGCGAGATGTGCACCGGTGACTCGGCTCGTCGTTCGGGCAACGAGTACTTGTTCCAGATGCTCGCGATGCCGAACGTTGAAGTGCTCAATGGCATGGGCGTGAAGAAGATCATCACGCAGTGCCCGCATTGCTTCAACACGCTCGCCAACGAGTACCCGCAGCTCGGCGGCAACTACGAAGTGATCCACCACACGCAGTTGCTCGAGCAGTTGATCGACAGCGGCAAGCTCGACGTGAGCAACGCGACGCTCGAGGAGCGCATCACGTACCACGACTCGTGCTATTTGGGTCGTCACAACGACGTGTACCTCGCGCCGCGCAAGGTGGTGGCCTCGATCAAGGGCATCGAGGTCGTGGAGATGAGCCGCAACGGCACCAAGGGAATGTGCTGCGGCGCCGGCGGTGCGCGCATGTGGATGGAAGAGTCGATCGGCACCAAGGTGAACGACGAGCGTGCTCGCGAGGCCTTGTCGACCGGAGCGACGCGCGTCGCGACCGCTTGCCCGTTCTGCTACATCATGCTCGACGACGGCGTGAAGGGTGCGGGAGTCGACGAGGATCAGGTGCGCGTGGGAGACATCGCGATTCACTTGCTCGAGGCGATCGAGAACGGTGAGCGCGAGCTCGCCAATCCGGGCGCGCCCCTTCTCGACCTGGACAACCACGTCAACGTGAACACTCCCGTCGCCGGCGAATAGGGGCTACTCGGCGTTCTGGGTCGCGAAAACGACCTATTTAGGTGCTTTGCGCGACCCAGAAGGCCAGGCTCAGCGCCAGCCGCGGGCGTTCAGCGCGCTTCGAAGTTCCCGAATCACGTAGCGCGGACGATGTTGCACGTCGCGCCAGGTGAAGTGCAGAACGATCCAGCCGTGGAGTTGCAGATATCGATCGCGAGCGGTGAGGCGTTCGAACTGCTCGAGCATGTCGAACTTCCCCCAGCCATCGAGCTCACCGGCCACCTTCCACTCCGGCCAGCCGAAGTCGATCCGGAACGGACCCTCCTGGATCTGCGTCTGGTGGCTGGGGAGAAGGTGCTCCGCGAGCAATTTGTCCATGCGGAGTTCCAACACTGAGTCAGCGGGGCGATCGCTGTAAGGCCAACCCGCGAGGAGTTCACGCATGGCTCCGATTCCGGTTCGTCCTTGTTTGGAGTGAAGCGCCACGGCTGCCTTGAGTCGATGGCGAGAGGTATTCCCACTGAGCAGCATTCTTTCGACGACTGAACTCAGCGCATGGGGTGCGAGTGCGGCCACGTCGAGCAGCGTTCGCGACGCACTCGTGACGCGGATTCCACTCTTGCGAAGCGGTGCCAAATCGTGGATGTCGCGCGGCCGATGGAGAACGATGCCATCCAAATGGGCACCTCCCCGCCGATTGTCGACCAGGACGTGAACTGGTTCATCCGATTTGGGTGTCCACGCTCCCCAGAGCTCTGCGGCGGAAGTGTGGGAGACGATTCCTCGTGACCCCGCAAACATCCCCGCAGCAGCGATTTTCTGAAAGCGAGTCGGTTCGTACCCGAAGAGAGAGGCGACACCTGGATGGACGAAGCGGAGGAACCCTCGTTCGTGCAGACGAGACCATGAGCGAGAGGAACCACCGCACTCGAAGTATTGAGTACGTGAGATGAGACCGTGATGTTGTTCAGCGATGTGCTGTAGTTCAGGAAATTTCACATCCTGCGTGTGTGCACGAGCCGTGCTTGACGGTGATCTGGGTCGCGAAAGTAACCAGGATTGGTCACTTTCACGACCCAGATCGCCAGGGGTTTAGTGGGTGAGGTGGCTGGTGATCAATGAGCGAAGGGTGTCGATGTTGGCGCCGTTCTGACTGCTCGCCCACACCACATCACCCGGCTCCAACTGACAGGCCTCGGCCAACTCGCGTTTGCGCGTCGGACGTTTGGACGACTTCACCTTGTCGCCCTTGGTGGCAACAACCGTGTGAGGGATGCTGTTGTCTCGTAGCCAGTCGAGCATCTGCAGATCGAGTTTGGTGGGGCCGATCTCTCCATCGACGAGCACGAACACCATCACGAGTTCCTCGCGGTCGAGCAAGTAGCCCTCGATCATCGGACCCCAGGTCTTCTTCACCCGACCGGGAACGGCGGCGTACCCGTAGCCGGGCAGGTCGACGACCGTGGCTCCATTCGGCACCGCGAAGATGTTGATGAGTTGGGTGCGTCCCGGTGTGTTCGACACCCGGGCGAGTTGTCGTCGATTGGCGAGTGCGTTGATCAGTGACGACTTGCCCACGTTCGAGCGGCCCACGAAGGCGACTTCGGCCGGTGACTCCGGCAGATCGCGAACGTCGGTGGCCGACTTCACGAAGGTGATCTGCAGCGGCCCACTCACCGTTGCAAGTGTACGGACTCAGTCGTTGTTGAAGTTCTCGAAGTAGCGACTCGGCGTGGGTCCGCGCTGCCCGAGATACTTCGAACCACGCGCACCCTTGCCGTAGGGATTGTCGGCGGGTGTGGTCATCTGCATGAAGCTCACCTGTCCGATCTTCATGCCGGGATAGATGGTGATGGGCAGACTGGCGACATTGGCCAATTCGAGGGTGACGTGTCCGTCGAAACCGGCATCGATGAAACCGGCGGTGGAGTGGATGAGGAGCCCGAGTCGGCCGAGGCTGCTCTTGCCTTCGATGCGAGCCACCAAATCGTTGGGCACCGCGACGCGTTCGAGAGTCGACCCGAGGACGAATTCACCGGGGTGAAGGACGAATACGCCGTCCTCGGAAATCTCGACGAGTTCGGTGAGCCCGGTCATGTCCTGTTTGACGTCGATGATTCCGGCGGTGTGGTTGCGGAAGACGCGAAAGAGGTTGGAGACCCGAACGTCGATGGACGAGGGCTGGATCATCTTCTCGTCGAGCGGTTCGATGATGATGCGCCCCGCGGCCAGGGCCTCTTTGATGCTGCGGTCCGACAAGATCACGCCGTCACCGTAGTGGATCGGCTCGACCCGGAGCAGGTGACGACCTGCGGGGGCACGGATAATCTCGGAGGAGCCGACCTTCGGGTGCGCACTGCGGGTGTAGTTCAATGGCAGAACATCAGCTTCCCAAGCTGAGAACGCGGGTTCGATTCCCGTCACCCGCTCACAAGTGAGTGCACAAGTAATGGCGATTTGTGTGCACAACCAAGTCTGAAATGAGAAGCCCCGAGGCCGAATCCGGTCCTCGGGGCTTGTCGTAGGTGTCGACGGGCGCTGGTCGCGGTGCTCGACCACTGCTTAGGTGTTCGAACCTCGATGTGCGAGCACGCCAATGACCGGGGCTTGCGCTCCGGTCACTCGGTCGTGGGTTCGTCGCCTATCTCGCCAGGCGGGGCGGGTCCTCGAGGCGGTGGCGTGACCACGTCCTCGTCGGCCTCACCTACCGAGGTGTCAGCCTCGTCGCTGTCGTCGTCCCAGTCGTGGTCGACGACGTCGACCTCGTCACGGCGTCGGGTCTTCTCGGCCATCTTCAGATTCAGTGCAGCCAGTGCCAGACCAACGAGCAAGCTGACCTTGTCCTTGCCGAACACACGGAAGAACCCGCGGGACAGGCGGGCGAGTCCGTTGCGCAGGACCGAGTTGGTGTTCTCCACCAGTGCACGGCGGCCGTAGGAACGGGCCCAGGCGGTGGTGCCGTAGGGAATCTCCTGCCAGTGCTTGCCACGGTCGGCCGGTGTGGTGGTGATGACCTTTTGTACGCAGCACGTGCTCACGCCGTCGGGGACGTCCAGGGCTGGCATGTCCAGCTTGTCGGTAGCGGCGGCCACCAGCGGGTCGATGGGGCGCAGGCGGCCAGCACAGCCCGGGCACACCAGGCGGAGTTGGTCGCCAGCGGCGCTGTGGATGCGGTAGGCGTAGGCGGCTCGTCGGTTGTAGTAGGCCTCGATGGTGGCTCGCTCGCTGGCGCTCTTCCACGGCAGCGCTGGGTTGTCGAGGTACTCCTCGGGCATGAACTGGTGGAACAGACCGCCAGCGGTGCGCCACACGCGCTGGGTGGGCCGTGTCGAGGTCTTGAGGTTGCGTCGCCCGGTGGCGACTTCGTAGGGCTTGGCGTGGCGAAGCGTGGTGGTCTTGTAGTCCATGACGAGCTTGATGCCGAGCGCTCGCACGACGTCGTGGAAGTTCTCGGCCTTGAGCTGGGTGTAGCCACGGTCGGCGAGTGCTTCGTTCAAGCTCGGGTGCATCTCTTTGAGGGCGGTGACCAGTTCGGCGCCTGCTGCTGCTCGGTACTCGCTGGCTCGAGTCAGGCGCATCCCTCGCACGTAGTTGGGGACTGCGTCTCCGAGCGTGATGTGTTCGGGGTCGCCTTCCCACTGGGCGGTGCGCACCTGTGAGGCGAGGTGCAGTTCGTAGCCGGCGTAGTTCTTGGTGGGCTGGGACTCGGTGACAGTGCGCTTGCCCAGGCGTGCGTCGGGGTCAGCGGTGGGAACGGGCCGGCGGTCGTCGAGTGAGTGTGGCCACGCAGGTTCGGACTTCTTGGGCGCTGCCGCCTTCGTCTTGCCCTTCTTGGACTTGGCGGGCTTGGGGGCAGGAGCGTCCTCGTCGGTCACGAGTGCCTCGGGGGCGGCGAACTCGGCTCGGTCGTCGTAGGCCTCGTCGTCGGCATCGGCAGTTACCGCAGCGACCGTGTCGTCTTCGAAGCTGCCGGGCCAGCGCATCTTTCCCCAGGTCTGCAAAGCGAGTCCGTCCATCGACACGGCCTCGAGCGCAGCGGCGTCGTCGGGGACCGAGGCGTTGATGATGGCGTCGATGAGCCACTGCGTGTCGCAGCGGGTGCCGTCGTCATCGACCCAGCCGGCGGTCAGCGCATCGGCGAGTCGGTTGAACTGGTGGTCGACCGAGCGGTAGCCGACGAAGAACCCGTCGTCGTCGTGCAGGCCGAGTTCCATGCGGGTGAGCGGGTGGATGCCGGCGAGGGCCTTGGTGACGTCGGTGAGCTCGAGGGTCCAGCCGTTCATCACCGACAAGATCACGCCCACGGCCAAGATGTCGGGCCGATAGCTGCAGGGCTTGCCTGGGTGCTGGCGCAGGCGCCGCTCGAGATACGGAGCAACGCCCGAGCGCTCGACGGCGGCCATGACGTGACGCAACCTGGTGTCGGACACGGAGTAGCCGGCAGGGCTCATGTCGAGTCGCAGTGAGTGCTCGCCAGCGAAGTCGAGAATCGAGCGGCCACGACCGCGCCGGGCGGCGCGGCGGTGGGCCGCAAGCACCTTGCGTTTGACGGTGCGAGCACGCATCGGCTTGGTCACGCAGACCTCGCCTGGAGGGCCAGGGCGCCAAGGTCAGGCACTTCGACGTGTTCGAGCACGGCGAGCAGCCGGGCGAAGCTCTTCACCCCGGTGATGTGCGACAGGTACACGAGGTGCGTGTTGTTGGCCAGATGCTTGGCGAACCAGCTCGAGCGCATTTCACCCACGAACAACTTGCGGCCCTCGGTGATGAGCACCTTGCGTGTGAGGACCCACACGCGGTTCTGCACATGGTTCTCGCCGCCAATCAAGAACCCGTCGCCGATTCGGCCAGCAACCTCGACGAGCTCGTCGGCGTGGGCCGCCAGCACCGGGATGGCCCGAGCGTCGGGGTCGACGACTTGCACATGCGGCCAGCCGTCGAGCTCGACAACGTCGATGCCACGCACATGGGGCAGCCAGCGGCCATCGAGCCCGCAACCAAAGCCGAGCAGGCACATCGCCTGGTGATGGATGCCAGCCCGGCGGGCCTGGGTCATGCAGGAGTGCTCGACCTCGACACTCAGCGGCTTAGGCACCGAGTTGCGTCCAATCTGGCGACCGGGCTTGGCCCACGAGTCGGCCTTGCCCACCACTGGCCCAACCCGGCGCATAAGAGCCCGGTACTCGGTGGCGGTCTTGGCGCCCAGGGTGGTCTCGACGTGCTCGATGTAGCGGTCGACCATCGATGGGGTGAACAACACGTTGGCGTTCAGCTTGAGCCGCAACGAGCTCGCCCAGTGGGCGAAGCGGCCGAACATCAGCATCAACTGCAAGGCGAGCTGGCGCTCCTGGGGTGCGGCGAGGGTGAACCATGCCCGGGCGGTGTCGGCCACAGCGTCCCAGTCGCCACGGGGCATGACTCGGGGCACGTAGGTGTCATGGAGGGTCTGGATGTCAGCGGGCAGGGCAGCGCCACGCACGAGTTCGTGTCGTGCGCCCACGTCAGTTCCGTCCCATCGCAGCGCTCTGCGCTCGGGAGATGTTCGAGTTGTGTCCAACCAGCCTGCTTTCGTGTGTCGCTCGTGGAGCAATAGGCAGGTAGGTATAGAAAAAGGCTGAACAGTCTGTTAGAACCGTCACATGCCGGCGAGGGGCATTGCGACAGCACCGAACGAGTACGTGACCCGGGGCCAATGGCCCAAGGCCACGCTGTCCAAGGACGCACCGGCCGAGGCCCGCCATGTGCTCGAGATGTCCAAGCGCCTCGAGGCCGCCATCGGAGAGCGCTCCATGCGCAGCGTGGCAATCGCTGCAGGGGTGAGTGTTGCGACGCTGTCGAACTTGCTCACCGGACGCACCTGGGGAGACGTCGTCACGGTGTTCCGGCTCGAGCAGGCCCTCGAGGTTTCGCTGTGGTGTGGTGTTCATGCCGGTCAACGTGGCGGCACCAAGGCTTCGAGCAGTCGTTCCGGTCGCCACGGCGCGACATCAGGTCGCAGCGACCTGACCAGCCAGCGCCGGAGCGCCAAGTAGGTCGTCATGGGAGCACCGTTTCGACCTGCAGACCGGCTTCGCCCTGGCTCGCGATGGGATAGTCCCACTGCGCGCTTCGACCTCGACGGACTCGATGCCACGACGACCGCGGCACTGCTTCGCCAGTGGGGCTCGGCGGCGTATCTGCGCGGTGAGATCGCCCGGGTCGCCAAGAGTGCCGAAGGGTTCGCGCGGCGCTACGGGGCCAGCGTGAACCACCTGCGCAACATGGTGAACGGCCACCGCCTCACCGACTACGCGACCTTGGCGCTCGTGCTGGCCGCATCGGCTGGAACGAACCCGCTCGACGAGGCTGCGCTCGCCAAGGCGATGAACGACGCGGTGGCGCGCTCAAAGCCCGCCAGCGCGGCTCGGGTCGTGCGCTTCGCGTCCACCAGCGATGAAGGGGCGCAGTGGGACCCAACTGAGCCCAGCGGCGCCGGCAACCAAGGGGATGTGCCTGTAGCCCACCCCGACGCAGCTGTGGTTCGACGCACCTTCACCAAGGCGGTGCTCGCCGACGAGTTGGTGCGCCAGTACCTGGCAGCTGACCCTTCGAGAGCGAACAACCGCGGGCGCCTCAGCGCCGAGCTCACGGTGTACGTCGCGCCATCGCCGCACGAGGCCGGCGCAGAAGGGTTCATCGCCCCCGGGGTGATGGGCGGAACCCTGTGGGTGCCAGAGGACTGGAAGGCCTCGGTGCACGCACGCGGTGGCGGGCAGGCCGGCGGAGCATTCGTGTGCGCGGCCATCGAGGCCACCCGTGCGCGGGTGACGCAGTTCCGCGGGGTGAAGGTGTTCGTCGAGGCTGGGGAGACGCCGGCCGAGTGGGACCTGGCCTTCCGTGACCAGATGGGGTTCGTGGAGCCCGGCGGAGCGGTGAGATGGAGTTGACCTCTCGGTCACACCCCTCAGCGACAATCGGGGTGTTTCGCGGCCGATTTTCCATAGCCCTGGACCCTGCTGACCTGATTCCGACCCAACAGAAACTCGACCCCTTATGACCGCTGCCAACACCCGCCTTGAGCTCACCTGGCCGAACAAGGACAAGTTCTTGCTCGTGCCCAAGGACGACACGGGCAAGCCGGTGTGGGTCGACCCCGACCACCCCGCAGCGCGCGAGGTGCGCCTCAGCGACTTCGGAGCGAACTACGGCGAGGTCAACGAGGACGACCCGTTCGGCGACAACTTGATGTTCTGCGGCGACTCGCTCGACGTGCTGCGCATCCTCGCCGAGGTCCCCGAATACGCACGCCACTACCGCGGCAAGGTCAAGCTCGTCTACATCGACCCGCCGTTCAACACGGGACAGACCTTCACGCACTACGACGACTGGATGGAGCACAGCACCTGGCTGAGCTTCATGCGTGACCGACTGCTCGCCATCAAGGAGCTGCTCTCCCCCGACGGCTCGGTATGGGTGCACCTCGACGATGCGGAAGTGCATCGCATGCGCTGCTTGATGGACGAGGTGTTCGGTGCGGAGAACTTCGTTGCGACAGTGGTGTGGGAGAAGACCGATAGTCCCCGCATGGATGCCAAGACGTTCTCCGTCCGGCACGACACCATCGTTGTCTTCCAACGAAGCGAGGCGTTCGCCGTGACGCGCCTCCCAGCTGAACTCGGCAGTCACTACAACAAGGTTGATGAGCAAGGTCGCGCGTACTACCTGAAGCCGCTACGAGCGATGGGTGGCCAGGGCTCGACGCGTGCGGCTCGGCCAAATCTCTACTTCGGCCTAGTTGCCCCGGATGGACGAGAGGTGTTTCCGAAGCTGCCTGATGGCGGCGACGGGGCCTGGCGTTGGGGCAAAGACAAGTGCGTTCGAGATGCGCACTTGATCGAGTGGGTCGAAGGCCGTTCAGGATGGGCGCCGTATTTCCGAATCGTTGGGGACGTCGAGACAGGTCGCCCACCGGAGACCATCTGGAACCACGCCGAAGTTGGTTCGACAAGAACCAGCGCCCGCGAGATCAAGTCGATTCTCGCAGGCACTGCCTTCTCCACGCCGAAGCCTGAACGGCTACTTGAGCGCGTGATCCACATTGGCTCGAACCCCGGCGACATAGTCCTCGACTGCTTCGGCGGCTCAGGTACGACCGCTGCTGTGGCGCACAAGATGGGCCGGCGCTGGGTGACGACCGAGATCCTCCCCGAGACCATCGCGACGTTCACAAGTCCGCGCCTTCAGAAGGTCGTTGCCGGTGAGGACCCGGGCGGCATCACCGAGTCGGTTGGCTGGACCGGCGGAGGTGACTTCCGCGAGGTGAGCGTCGCTCCGAGCATGTATGAGGTCACCCCGGTGGGTGTAATGCTCGCCGACTGGGCAACGAACGGTCGCTTCGCCCGTGCGGTGGCTGGTCAGCTCGGGTTCGAGTGGCAGTCCAAGAAGCACGCCCCGTTCTGCGGCGTGCGAGGTCGCATGCGCCTGGCCGTGTTCGACGGTGCCGTCGGCGTCGAAGAAGCCAGCGATGTCCTGGCCGCGCTCGGCGAGAAGGAACGAGTCACCATCGTGGCCAAGGTGGTGCTGCCCGGTGTTGAGGAGTACCTCGCGGAGCACTCGCGTGGTTCCCGAGTGAAGAAGGCACCTAGAGACCTGTTGGCGGGCAAGACTCGTCGTCGACGTAAGGCGGAGGACACCCCGGCATGAGCATCATCTACGACGCAGACCTAGTCGCCAACGTTGGGCACTTCTTGGACCTGCGCGCGCCCAACCTTGCTGCGCTCGACACCATCGCCCAGCACCTCGAGCGCGCCGACAACGGCGCCGAGTTGGTGGCTGACCTTGCGACCGGCGTGGGCAAGACCTTCATCGCCGGCGGACTGCTCGACTACCTGGCCGAGTCCGGAGTGCGCAACGTCGTGATCGTGACGCCGGGTTCGACCATCCAGCGCAAGACCATCGACAACCTCACGCCCGGGCATCCCAAGTTTCTGCGCGGCCGGCGCTGCAACCCGCTGGTCATCACGCTGGATGACTTGGAGCGCGGCACCGTCGCTGCGGCGCTCGAGGACGAGAACCGGTTCAAGGTGTTCGTGTTCACGGTGCAGTCGCTTCTGCGACCTGACACCAAGGACGCGCGACGCGCGCACCGGGCCCACGAAACCCTGGGCCAGGCGCTGTACGAGTACCTGCAGAGCGCGGACGACTTGGTCGTCATTGCTGACGAGCACCACGTGTACTACTCCGGCAGCGCCAAGCGTTTTCAAGCCGCCATCGACGAGCTGCACCCGCTGGCGATGATTGGGCTGACGGCGACCCCGGACGCCAGCAGCGAGAGCAAGATCGTGTACCGCTACCCGCTGGCCGAGGCCATCGCGGACGGGTACGTGAAGATCCCTGTGCTCGTAGCGCGACAAGACGGCATGAAGGACCTGCGCACGCAGATGTCCGACGGGCTCGCCTTGCTTGATGCCAAGGCCGCGGCCATCGAGGCGTACTGCAAGCAGACCAAGAAGGCCCCGGTTCGGCCGGTGTTCTTCGTGGTCGCCCAGACCATCGACGAAGCGAACGAAATCCGCGACATGCTCGCCGGGTCCGACATGTTGGGCTCCGACGAGCAGGTGCTGCTCGTCACCAGCGAAGAACCCGACTCGACGCTGGCCAAGCTCGACGCCCTCGAGGACCCCAAGTCGCCAGTGCGTGCAGTGGTGAGCGTGTCGATGCTCAAGGAAGGCTGGGACGTCAAGAACATCTACGTCATCGCCGCCGTGCGCGCGATGGAGAGCCAGTTGCTGACCGAGCAGATTCTTGGCCGCGGCCTGCGCCTGCCCTTCGGCGAGCGCACTGGTGTGCCGATGCTCGACACCGTTGAAGTACTCAGCCACCACGCGTTCTCGACCCTGCTCAAGGAAGCCGAGGTGCTGCTCGAGGCGACGCTTGGTGAGCGCGCCAAGGACGCCAAGGCGGTAGCCAACCCTGTCCCCGGTGTCACCAAGCCCGGCGTCGACGTCGGCGCAGTCGGTACGTCTACTGGCGCAGCTCCCACGGGTGCTGTGGTCATCGAGCTGCCCGGCAGCGCACCGGCGCAGGCCGAGCAGCGCGGCGACCAGCCCAGCCTGTTCGGCGGCGATGAGGACGGCGGCAGCGACGAAGGTGAAACCCACGTCGGCATGGGCTTCTCGACGGTCGAAGGGCGCCTCGGAGAGGCTGCGGAGACAACGCAGACCCTGACCACCACGCTCACACCGCGTGCTCCAGGTGGCGTGAAGATTCCGCTGTTCCTGCCCCGGGTCACCACTCGATGGGAACGAGAGGCCTTCAGCCTCGCGGACCTGAACCTCGTCGACGTCGAGGCACTCGGTCGTCAGTTCGCAGACGACGAAGGCGCAACGCTGAACCGCAAGGCCATCGACGTCACCCGCACCTCGAGTGGCAAGGTCGAGCTCAACATCCGCGACGAGGCCGACGCCATCATTGCCAGCCAGCCACGGCTACCCTTCGACACCATCGAGTCCGACCTCGCAGCGCGGCTGCTGCAGACCAACGGTGTTGCAGCAACAGTGAGCGAAGCCAACGCGGCGACCGCTGTGGCACGAGCGTTCCTCGCCGGCGCAGAGGTCAGCGAAGACACGCCGTGGCGCCCGGAACACGGACGCTTGGCCACGGCACGACTGGTCGAGTGGATCTCGAACCAGCAGCGCTCCAAGCCGGCGCGCGAGGTCCGCGACGTCACCCAGGTGAAGTGGCCCGAACCCGTGGAGCGCGTTGAAGCCCGCCCACCTGCGGACCGCCAGCTCATCACCTCGTCCAAGGAGTTCACCAAGCTCTACCCCTACAAGGGCTGGGAACGCAGCGTGTACGAGGTGAACTGCTTCGACGCCTACTCCACCGAGTTCCGACTCGCGGCGCTGTTCGACTCGAGCCCGGGCGTGAAGGCCTGGGTACGCATCGACCAGTCGGTGCCGCTGCGCATCACGTACCTGATGGGCGCCATCCAGCGCGAGTACGAGCCCGACTTCATCGTCATCGACGACCAGGGCGTGCACTGGATCGTCGAGGGCAAGTCAGACGCCGAGATGGCCAGCCCGGTGGTGCAGGCGAAACGAGACGCCGCTCGAGCGTGGGTGGCAACCGTGAACGCGTCAGCAAACGTGGCCCAGAAGTGGGGCTACATCCTCGCGAGCGAGTCAGTCATCGCCTCGGCTGCGAACTGGAACGCCCTGAAGAACGGCGCTGGGGCGTACACGAGCTGAGCGTCAGCCCTCCCGGCTTATCTTGATGGCCTTGATGCGCTCGCCGAGTTCGGCCTTCACGCGCTCGATGATGGCATCAATCATGTTCCCGGTGAGCCCGTCTGCGATCTTGACGCCCATGTAGATCACCACGGCCTCGACCACCTCTTGGGCGCTGCGGGCCTCGATCTTCGGCCTGTAGGTGACCGGCACTCCTTGCTCTTCGAGCCGCTGGGCGACGAGAGAGGCGAACGGGGCGGGACCTTCGTATCTGATGCGCATAACCCCAGCGTGACAAGGGGGTGTGACGCGGCTGGGGCCTTGCCCGCTTCCCCAACTGTGGAGCCTCCCCCCTCTGAGCTGTGGAGCCACCTTGGAAGCTGTCGGGAAAGTCCAGCCAGGCAGTGGTTGTGCACACACCTCAACAAGTGAGTGCACAACCACTCTGGCGCCGGGTGCACAACTAGAGGCTCCACAGCTCGGAGGCCCCTAGCTCCACAGTTGGGACGCGAACCCGCTGGTCACGCCCTTGGTGTAGGTGGTCACGGTGCTGCTTGTTCGCACCGCCGTAGGGCGGGGTGGTGGGCACTGATGCGACGGCGTCTTGCGCCCGACTGAGCTCACCGCCCTGGTCGTCGAGCATTCATGGGCTCCGATACCGGACGGTTGGAAGCAGCGATTGACGCGCTGTTGAGCGAGATCGACGGCGACCACCAGCCTGAATGGGTCAGCGAGGAGGCCAAGGCGGCGGGCAAGAAGCCTCTGTGGTGCCGATTCTGTGGCGCCGGCGACGGCAGCTGGCCGTGTGCGCACCGCATGGCACTGGACGAACTCAAGGAGGCGCAACGTGGCTGACGACATCATGGCCGACCTGCCCGAACTTGGGCCGGCGACCTGTCACACCTGTTCCGAGTGGGGTTGCCGTGACGACAAGGGCGCCCACGACGGGCGGTGTTCATGCACCTGCCATTTCTGGCAGTGGTGGGTGGAGGATGCTCAGGCCGAGATCAAGCGGCTAGAGGACGCGAAGGTCATTCGTGACCTGAAGATTGGCGAGCGAGATAGGTCCATCGAAGCCCAGCAGGCCGAGATCGCACGACTGCGCGAGAACAACGAGTACCTGCACGACGTCATCGCGTCACTACGCGGCGAAGTGCGTGAACTGGAAGCCGCTCTACCGGACCCGCCCCCGCAGCATTCCCCTGTCGGCTCCAAGCCGCTCACCGTCCAACCGCCGAAGGAAGCCCGCCGTGACTGACGACATCGTGTCCCGACTGCGGAACTCCTGCGCCCATAAGTGTTCTGTATGCGACAGAGAGAACGCTTATGCCGTAGGCGATGACGCCGTTGAATACATCCGTGCCCAGCAGGCCGAGATTGAACGGCTGCGCAGCGTCATTGCCGCGTTTGTCGACGCAGAGGATTACGTCAGCGACCTTGAGTCCGTCGTCGACGGTCGTGACCTCAACGAGCGCCAGGAGCGCGTCGCTGCTGCTCGTTCCGCACTCGAGGACATCGTGATCGGTGAACGCATCCGTGAACGCGCAGCCAACGACAACGGGCGCAGGACATCACTTGGTGAGGTCGCAGCCACCTTCGGCATCGACCTCGACAGTCTGCGCGAGGTCGATACCCAACAGGCCGAGATCGAACGGCTGCGTTCCGAACGGGATGAGTGGCATCAAAGATACAAGTGTCTCGCAAAGGAGTTCAATCGTGACTGACGACATCGCGACCACCATTCGCCGCTTGGTCGCAGCCACCTCCGCCCCGTCAGAGCGGTCGCCGTTGGAGCATGCAGCGATGGAGGCTGCCGCAGAGATCGAGCGGCTGAAGATAGCCGTGAAGCGCCTCAAGGCTGAACTGCACGCTGCGCGCACCGACGACGTGTTCAAGGACTACGGCGACGGAACGTGGGTTCTGATCGGTGAGGGTGGTTTCGTTCTGGATTGGCAAGACGCCTGCCCCCTGGTCGACCGAGAAGCGACACAGACTGGCGCCGAGCGCTACTTCGCTCACCGGCTCGCTACTGATCCTGAGTACCGGCAGGCATACGAGGAGGCTCGTCGTGGCTAAGCGCAACATGTTCGGCGGTCCAGAGCGCCACAAGGCTTGCGGGGAGTGCGACGGGCAGCCCGACAAGCGGTTCCGCAAGCGGTGGCGAAACTTCCGGCGCGCTCGGCGGGCTCCTGCGGCAACGGAATGGACCGACGAGGAGTGGAACGCCATGCACGCAGGGTGCGGAGACTGGTTCTTGAGAGGGGAGGGGCGACGTGGCTGAGGACACCGACGACGTCATTGTCGTGACGACTGCCGACCTGATCCAGACCCTGCGGACAACCGACTTCGACAACGCCGGCCCGAAGATTGAGATGACCACTCACATCTTGTTCCACGCCGCTGCAGGGGTGCTCGAAAAGCAGCAGGCCGAGATCGAGAACCTCGAGGCACAGAACCACGAGCTGCGGCGCGGCGTCGCCGAGCGCGATGTCGAGATCTCCGGGCTGCAGGCGATGCTGTCCGCGTATGAGGCGAGGAACGACCGTGGCATCGAGGTGCCAGCGCAACTCGAGACGTGGACCGCCGCGCAGACCGGCTCAGCCGAAGCGCTGCTGGACGAGTTGTGGGAACTTGGCTTCTCGTGGGTCAACGTGGCTCACATGGTCGGCGTCGGCGCGCCGACCGTGGCGAGGTGGCGGCGAGGAGAATCCCCATCGCAACAAGAGCTGCAGGGCCTCGCACGGATCGTGGCGTTGTGCGCTCTCGTCCAGCAAGAGTTCGGTATCGAACACCCAGCCGCATGGCTCGAGACCCCCGTACTCCCCGACATGCTGGTCACTCCGATGAAGATGTACATCGCTGGTCGTGTTGACCTGACGCTCCGCTTCGCTGCCGACCCCAAGAGCGTGAACCAACTGCTCGATGAGTTCGAGCCCGAGTGGCGAACCTGGTACCACGACGACTACGAGGTCCACATCGACGGAGACGGTGTCCCCGCGCTGCAGGAGCGGTGCTGAAGCCTTCGAACCGCCCTGGGGTGCTGTTCTCGGCAAGGGTGGTGGAGTCGGGAGCTGACGCCCCCGACTCCCGAAACCGTGCTCAGTAGCTGCGGAGCTTGGACTGGCGAAGATTGGCGATCTCCTCGTCAGTGATTGAGCGAGCGAGCTCTAGCACCTCTTGCGCCTGTGGAGCGTCAGCGAAGCCAGCGTGCGGGAGGGAGTACCCGGGGCTCATGCCTAGGCGATTGTTCCTCCTGTTCCACCAGCGGCGCTGGAGCATGGGGTCATTGAGGCGCTGAGATAGAGCCTCGCCGATCTCAGCCAAGCACTCCGCGTCCCGTTCGGCTTCTTCAGCGGCGCGTTGCTGCGCAGCCTCGAGGCGTCCTTGAGCGCGGACGATGGCGTCGGCAAGAGCGTCGAGGTCGATGGTGGCTTGAAGAACCACTCTCGGCGACTCGTCGCCCATGTAGGGAATCATGATGTCCATACGTGAGACCCTGGGCGGGCCCCTCGGCCCGCCTCCCCAACTGTGGAGCCTCACCTCCTCGAGCTGTGGAGCCACCCCAGAAAGCGTCTCAAGGTCCCAGCTAGGGGCTGGTTGTGCACAGACCTCACAGCGCCGTAGGCGCTCACTTCGGGTCGTGCAATCGGGAGGAGCGAAGCGACGGGTCCCGTCACCCGCTCCAGCGCCGAAGGCGCTTCCGCGGTCACTCGAATCGGGAGGAGCGAAGCGACGGATCCCGTCACCCGCTCACAGCACCGCCGGCGCTCGCTTCGGGTCGTGCAATCGGGAGGAGCGAAGCGACGGGTCCCGTCACCCACCCGGGCAGAATGAAGGGGTGACCTCACGCGAGATCGCCCTCCAACTCGACGCAGCTGATCCGCTCGCGTCGTTTCGCGACGAGTTCTTCATTCCCGACCAGTCGCTCGTCTACCTCGACGGCAACTCGCTCGGCCGCACTCCGAAGCGCACGATCGAACGTCTCCACCAGGTCGTCGAAAAGGAGTGGGCCGGCGATCTCATCCTGAGTTGGGATCACTGGCTCGATTTGCCCCGACGCATCGGCGACCGGTTCGCCGACATCATCGGAAGTCGGCCAGGCGAAGTCGTCCTCCACGACTCGACCACCCTCAACCTCTTCCAAGGCGTGCACATCGCACTCAACCTTCGCCCTGACCGCCGGGTACTCGTGGTGGCCGACGACGAGTTCCCGACCGACCGCTACGTGGTCGAAGGAATCGCGCACGATCTCGGCCTGACCGTTCGATCGTTGCGGCCCGGTATCGACCTCTCGGACGTGGCGGTGATCGTGCGGAGCGTCATCGACTACCGCACCGCCGAGATGGTGGATGTCGCCTCGTTCACGGACGAAGCGCGCCGGGCCGGCGCGATGGTCCTCTGGGACCTGTCCCACACCGCCGGAGCGGTCGAATTCGACGTCCATGCGCTCGGTGTCGAACTTGCGGTGGGCTGCACGTACAAATTCCTCAACGGCGGTCCGGGTTCGCCGGCCTACACGTTCGTGTCGCACGAACTCCAGTCGATGGTGCGGCAACCGATTCGCGGATGGTTCGCGCAGAAGGATCAGTTCGCGATGGAGCGGCCCTTCGAACCTTTCGACGACATTCGCCGGGTATTGCTCGGCACGCCGCACATCCTGAGCCTGGTCGCGGCCGAGGAGGGAATCGCTCTGTCGGCGCGAGCGGGCATGGGTGCGATCGCGGCCAAGGGTCGCGCGCTCGTCGCCTACGCGATGGAAGTGATCGATCACCTCGGCCTCACCACGTCGACTCCTCGAGACACCGCACGTCGGGGCAATCACGTGGCGGTGCACCACCCGGATGCCCCGGTGCTGCTGCGCCGACTCGCCGAACGCAAGGTCGTTGCCGACGTTCGCCCGCCCGACATCGTCCGCCTCGGACTCAGCCCGCTCACGACGCGATTCACCGACGTGTGGGACGGACTGGCGACCCTTGACGATCTCATCAGGTCGAACGACTCGTGATTCCGTACGACGACAGGCTGCGCGAGCGGATCGCCGCCAACCTCGCAGCCCATCCCCGCACGTCGATCGTCGATGACGGCTTGAGAGCGGCGGCGGTGGCCATCGTTCTCGTCGACAGCCGACCCGACGACCACGACGATCCGTTCCCGGTGTCCGAACAGCCGCTCGTCGGGGTACCCGGCGACATCAGCGGACTCGACGGTCGGATGGTCGGCGTGTCCGGTGGTGCGGCCTTTCTGTTGTGCCGACGAGCCGCTCGCATGAATCGACACGCGGGGCAGTGGGCTCTTCCCGGCGGACGACTCGACGCCGACGAGACGCCGGTCGACGCTGCTCTGCGCGAACTCGACGAGGAGTTGGGGCTGCGGCTGGGAATCGAGTCGGTGCTCGGAATTCTCGACGACTACCCGACTCGTTCGGGATTCGTGATCACACCCGTGGTCGTCTGGGGTGGCGACGACGTTCACCTCCAACCCGATCCGGGTGAGGTGGCTCACGTCTACCGCATCGGCCTGCACCAGTTGTGTCGGGACGACTCACCGCGTTTCGTCAGTATTCCAGAGAGCGACCGACCAGTGGTGCAGCTTCCGCTGGGCGGCGACCTCATCCACGCTCCCACCGGAGCCGTGCTGCTGCAGTTGCGCTGGGTCGGCCTCGATGGACGAATCGGCGAACGCGTCGATCAACTCGAGCAGCCGGTGTTCGCCTGGCGTTGATCACCTGACGCACGCGCCACTCGCCAAGCGAGCCAGATCATCACGAACTGGAGAGGCAGTCGGCCGTACGACACGATCTGATCCGACACCGAACGGTCGCGCCAGTCCCACGTCATGTAGATGTTGGCCGGGTAGACCCCGATGAAGAGAGCGATGGCGGCCCACGCTCCGAGACGCCGTGTGGACTTCTTGATGAGCAGCGGACCGACGATCAGCTCGGCGACCCCGCTGGCGTAGGTCCAGAAGCGCTCGGAGGGTGGAAGCCACGGTGGCACGATGTCGTCGAAGAAGCCGGGAGACGCGAAGTGCATGACACCGGCGAAGAAGACGAAGGAACCCATGATGACGGCGATGCGGTCGAGCGTCTTGGTGGACATCACCGAACCATAGATCAGTGATCGGATCCTACGAGTGACGGCCAGTGTTTCTTGAGGTTCTCGGTGACGGCGATCGATACGAGTGTGATGAGAAGGAGGGCCGAAAGAACGATCGGGCTCGGTCCCCGAAATCCCAATCGCTCTGCGAAAGGGGCATACGGAATCACGATCGTCACCAACGCCACGGCGATCGAGGAGCCGAGCAGTGCCGGCGAAGGTCGGCTTCTCCAGAACCGTCGCGATGTTCGCAGCATCAGAAGCACAGCGATCTCGTTGAGCATCGACTCGACGAACCAGCCACTACGCAGGTCGACCTCGTTCGCCGAAAAGACGATTCGCAACACCATGAAAGTGACCAGATCGAACACCGTGCTCATCAGACCGAACACGATCATGAAACGGCGGATGTGTTCGATGTTCCAGCGAACCGGGCGCGCCATCTGCTCGGCGTCCACGGTGTCGGTCGCGATCGACATTCCGGGGACATCGGACAAGAAGTTGAGAAGCAATACCTGCAGGGGGAGAAGGGGAAGAAACGGTAGAAACGCGGTGGCGGCGGCCAGCGAGAGCATGTTGCCGAAGTTGGCACTGGTCGTCACGTGCACGTACTTCATGGTGTTGACGAAGATGCGACGCCCCTCCTCGATGCCATTCGCCACCACCGAGAGATCCTTCGTCAGTAGGACGAGGTCGGCGGCTTGTTTGGCGATGTCGACGGCCGAGTCGACCGAGATGCCCACGTCGGCCGCATGCAGGGCCGGTGAGTCGTTGATCCCATCGCCGAGGAATCCGACCGAGTGGCCGGCCGTCGAGAGAGCCCGCACGATTCGTTCTTTCTGAATCGGGTCGGTTTCGGCGAACACCTCGACTTCGTCGACGAGATCCGCGAGTTCGCGGTCGCTCAGGTTGGCGATGCGAGGTCCTTCGAGGTTCTTGGAGCCATCGAGTCCGATGGCTCGTGCGGTGTGGATCGCCGAACCCAGGTTGTCACCGGTGATGATCTTCGTCCGTACGCCCAATGCGTCGAGGCGCCGCACTGAATCGATCACTCCCGCCTTCACCGGATCAATGAAGGTGACAAAGCCTTGGAATACCAGATCGTGTTCATCGTCGGCCGAAGGACGACCGACTGCGTTGATTCGTTTCGTTGCGACTCCCAGGACACGGAGGCCGGCGTCGGTCAGACTCGTGTAGGTCGAGCGCATGAGTTCATGCGTCGGCTCCGTTTCGCCACCACTACGCCCGCACGCGGAAAGCACCGACTCGACGGCACCTTTGCAGATGAGGAGATGCTGGCTGTCATCCTCCACGACGACGCTCAGTCTCTTCCGAGCGAAGTCGAACGGAATCTCGTCCACGCGACGCGGCGGATCGTCTCCCGGCGCTGCTTCGAGTGCACGGTCGAGCGGATTGTCGAATCCGCGTTGTAGTTGCGCGTTGGTACGCGCCAGCGCGAGAACGGATGGCGAGGGCCGGCCGGACCAATCGACCGCCCGGTCGAACCGCAGACCTCCCTCGGTCAGCGTTCCGGTCTTGTCGACGCACAGGATGTCGAGACCGCCGATGTCCTCGATGGCGTCGAGACGCTTCACGATCACCCGCCGACGAGCAAGCACGGTGGCTCCGCGCGCCAGGCTGAAGGTGACGATGGCCGGCAGCATCTGCGGAGTCAGACCGATCGCCAGCGCGAGCGAATAGAGAACCGACTCGATCACCGGCCGATCGAGGAAGATGTTGAGCGCAAAGATGGCGATGACGAGGATCGCCATCGCCCGAACGAGCATGCGCCCGAACGAGGCGACTCCACGTTCGAACGCCGTTGGCACATGGGTCTCCACCACATGGCGGGCCAGTCGACCGAACTCGGTGTCGAGGCCGATGCGCGTGACCATCATGCGCCCCTGTCCGCTGGCCACATACGTTCCGAAGTGGAGGAAATTCGATCGCTCGGCGAGGGACCGGTCGACTGCGGCGACACCGGGTTCCTTGTGGCGGGGCGCCGATTCGCCCGTCAGGGCCGACTCGTCGACGTGGAGGAGGTTGGATTCCACGACTCGGCCGTCGCCTGGGATCACATCACCCGCTCGCAGCACGACCACGTCTCCCGGAACGACGTCGTCCACCAGGACTTCGGTCTCCATCCCGTCGCGTAGGACGTCGGAGTGCACTTCGACTGATGACAAGAGGGCGTCGACGGCACGCACCGCGCCGGTTTCCTGAATGAATCCGAGGATTCCACTGGCCGCGACGATGGCGATCACGATCATCGACTCGGTGACCTCGCCGAGCGCGGCCGCGACGATGGCCACGGCAACCATGATGAGGATCGTCGGATTGCGGAACTGGCGAACCAGAAGATCGAACATCGTGTTGCGGCGAATTCGTCGGACCGATCGACTCGCGTCGACGCGAGCAGCCGCCTCGGTCGACGTCAAACCACGATCGGTGGTCGAAAGATGATCGGCGAGCTCGTCGAGACCGATCGACCATTCAGCCGACACGGCCGGTCACTTTCGCGATTTCGAACCAAGCGAGTCCGAGTATCGCGGTCGTCATCGCGACAGCGGCATCGCCGATCGTGATGGGCCCGAAGTCGAGTGTCGTCCTCACCGGCTCGAGGACGAAGATCAGCACCGAGATCGCGACGACTGCGACGACCAGCCAAGGAAGGGCCGGATTCCGTCGTTGTCGAAACGTGCGGAAGATGCCAAGTCGCCACGATCGGTTGATCAGGATGAGGCCCACGTTCGAGGTGACCAATGACAGGAAGACGATCGAACGAATCGTGGCGTCGCCGTGGTCCGTTTCGATGGCCCAGAGATAGACGATGAGGGACGAAGCCAGAGCGGACAATCCTTGGAGAACCGCGGTCGTGAGTTCGCGGCGTCCGAACAGGGTCTGTCGGGCCGCGCGCGGCGGGCGATTCATCACTTCGGGGTCCACCGATTCGGCTTCGAAAACGACCGAACAGGCGGGATCGATGATCAGTTCGAGGAATCCGATCTGGATGGGGAGCAACACGAGTGGCCAGTCGGAGATGAAAAGGGGGATCGCCGTCATCCCGATGATCGGAGCATGCATCGCCACCACGTAGGCGAAGGCCTTTCTGATGTTGTCGTAGATTCCGCGTCCGCGGCGCACTCCATCCACGATCGAAGGCAGAGAGTCATCGGTCAGAACGATCGAGGCGGCTTCACGTGCCACATCGGTGCCACGCCCTCCCATGGCGATTCCGATGTCGGCTGCCTTGAGGGCCGGTGCATCGTTGACACCGTCTCCGGTCATTCCGACCACCGCTCCGCCCGTTTGCAGCGCGCGGACGAGGCGTAGTTTGTGGCCGGGTCGGGTTCGTGCGAACACGTCGACGCCGTCGGCCACCGCGATGAGTTGCTCGTCGTTCAGATCATCGAGGTCGTCGCCGAGGAGACATCGATCGGGACGAGCGATTCCGACCTCCTGCGCGATCGCAGTCGCGGTCACCGGGTGATCACCGGTGATCATCACCGTTCGGATCCCGGCCGATCTGAGTTGGTGAACCGCATCGACGACACCGGGCCGTAGCGGATCTTTCAACCCGACCAGTCCGATGAATTCGAAGTCGAACGACGTCGGATCGTCCGGAACATCGTCGTCGCTCCATCGGGCTTGGGCCACGGCCAGCATCTTCAATCCGCGCGAGGCACCGTGGGCGACCGTCGCTTCCATTCGGCCCCTGTCGGATCCGGTGAGACGGGTCAATGAACCGATCGCCTCGGGGGCACCCTTGGCGACCACCACGTGGCCCGATCGGCCGTCGAATTTCCAGACATCGACGACTGCCATGAGATGATCGCCGAGCGGGTACTCGCGGATCAGTTGTCGGCGTGCCGAAACGTCGTGATCGTCGGAAGTCCAGTGATCGGAGAATTCGACGAACGCTCGATCGACTGGATCGTGGCTCACCTCGGGGCAAGCCAGGCGGCCGACCAGCGCGAGACGCCGATGAGACGCATCGTTCCGATCGATGGAGCCGAGTGGCGAACCCGTCGGTGCGACCTCGACGACGGTCAGATGATTCATCGTGAGAGTCCCGGTCTTGTCGACGCAGACGACCGACATCGCGCCGAGCGATTCGATCACGGGGGTTCGCCGGGTGAGCACCTGGTGGCGGGACATTCGCCACGCACCCACGGTGAGGAAGATCGTGAAGACGACCGGGAACTCCTCTGGCAGCATCGACATCCCCACCGCGATTCCCGACAGAGTTCCTTCGAGCCAGTCGTCGCGGAGCCATCCGTGCAGGGTCGTCGCGCAGATGGCCACGAGGACCGCTCCGATTCCGATGATCCCAACGATCCGGTCGATTTGGCGCTGAAGCGGCGTCTTCGAGGCTTCGATCGATTCGATGGAGGCTCCGATTCGACCCAGTCGGGTTGCCGTGCCGATCTGATCCACGTGCACGACGGCCCGCCCCCGACCCACCAGCGTTCCGGAGAACACCAACGATCGATCGTCGATACGTTCGGACGGACCCAGCGATTTTTCGATCGGTAAGGATTCGCCGGTGAGAACCGATTCGTCGACAGTCAGACCGATGGACTCGACGATCGTGCCATCGGCCGCCACTCGATCCCCCTCGTTCAGTAGCAGGAGATCTCCCACGACCACGTCCGTGCTCGGGATCCTCGTGGTCCGGCCCGACCTCACGACCGTGGCCGGAGGTGCCGTGAGATCGCGCAGGGCCATGACAGCGTTCTCCGCGCGTACCGATTGGGTGATCGAGATGCCGATCACGATCGCGACGAACGAAAAGATGATGAACCCGTCGATGGGCTCGGCGAGGAAGAAGTTGACCACGGCTGCCACCAGGAGGAGTGCGAGCATCGGTTGTCGGATGACGCCGACGATGTGATCGTCGAATCGACGTCTCCGTGAGCGAGGGATCTCGTTCGGCCCGTCATCACGATGGCGACGAATCGCTTCGGTGTCGCTCAGTCCAGTGAGGACGCGAGTATCGAGATTCAGAACGGGCTCCTCGGCTCGGTGTCAACCGGCCGGGACCGTAGTCCTCACTTTTGTACTTGGGTGAGCGAGTACACCGCCACGGGCTCGGCGAAGCCCTTCAACATTCGTCGTCCCGCTGGTTCGAGCGAATGCCCCGACTGCTCGGCGAGTTCGCGAGTCACGAGGATCTCACCGGGTACCGCTTGATCGACCAGACGCGAGGCGAGATTGACGGTGGACCCGAAGTAGTCGCCGACGCGAGCCAGAACGGGGCCGTATGCCATGCCGCCGCGGGGCGTGAGCGAGGAGTCGGCACCGAATGCGGTCAGAAGTTCGGTCGCGATGGTGCATCCCTCGCTCGGGCCGGATGCGACGAACATCAACTCGTCACCGATGAACTTGACGAGGCGACCGCCGAGCAACGACACCGTGTCGAGGGCGAGAGTCTCGAACTTCGACACGAGAGCACTGAGTTCTTTGGCCGACATTGCACCCGAGCGTGTGGTGAAGCCCACCAGATCGACGAAGCCGACCGCCATCGAAACCATTCCGTCGGCGTAACCGCCCTTCTCGACCGACTGTCGGTGACGGTCGATCGACAAACTGAGGTGTTCGCGAATGAGCATGCGAAAGACCCAGGCGAGATCGAGCGCCAGTCCCTGGGCACCGACGACGGATCGGAGCACGTCGACCCCGCTCACGCCGGCGGCGATCATCGGACGCTCGACGTCTTCCAGAAAGAGAGTGTTGGCGGCCTCGGCGACTCGGCTGACCGATGAGCCCAGCACTCGCACGAAAGTGAGTAGTTCGTCGGACGTGAAGATTTGATCACCGGCGGTCAGCAGTTTGAAGGTTTCGACATCGCTCTCTTCGAAGACCGGATCGTCGGGCTCGGCCGGTGGCAGTCCGGAAGCGAGTCGGACCTCGAGGACCCGGGCGAGATCCATTCCGACCCTCGCCGCCATATCGCGGGACGACAGGCGACCGACACCTGTTCGAGTGAAGGTTTCGATGAGTTGACCCATGGAGGGATCTCGCAGGGCCGTAATGATCATGTCGGTCGACAACTGCCGTTGTTCGAGGTATTCGATCGTGTCGATGATCGCCTGTGCGTTGGGAGACTTCGGATCGAGGCAGCCGGCCTCGATGTACCGGGTCATATCCCTCGCCATGAGCCCACCCTAGATCGAACGGATCGGGACATTTTCCGGATCCGCCGACTCGGAGCCCTTTCTAGGTTCTCGTTCGAACCGAGGAGTGGAAGATGCAGAGCTTGGCCCAACCGATTCACGAGAAGCAGCGAGGAATGCTTCCCCACCTGAAAGCCATGCGGCATGTAGCCGAGTCCCTCGATACGTCCGAGCACGTAGAGGTCGTTCAGAACCTTCGCGACGTGTCCGACTTCATTCGTCTGCAACTCAGCCCGTACCTTTCGGCGCGACGCGAGATCATGTACCCGGTCGTCGATCGAATCGAGCGGGCCAATCTCGCTACCGCACTCCTCAAGCGTGATCACGAGGAGATACTCCGCCTGACCCGTCAACTCGATCGGATGATCGCCGAGATGTCGTGGGAGCCACTGATGACGAGCCGGACGACTCACGATGTCCGTCAGGTCGTGTTGGCTCTGTCGTCCACGATCTCCCAGCACCTCGCGAAGGAGGAGGATCTCGTCATTCCTCTTCTCGAGTCCCGACTCTCCGAGTCGGAGATCGGCTCGATGAGTCGCGACCTCGTGGTGACCGCCGAACACCATCACTGAGTCGTGGCTGCTCCGCCGCCGAAGCAGGAGGGGGCCGGACGGTCGGTGGTCGGCTGGCGGCGATTTCTATGGGTTCTCCTGGCAGCATTGGCGGTGAACCTGTTGATCGTGTCGCTCTTCTCCGATCGAGACGGATGGGTGGATGTTTCCTACTCCGAATTCGTCCAGCAATTGGCCGACGACAACATCGCGAGCGTGTCGATCGAAGAGCAGACGATCAAGGGCTCATTTCGTGTCGCGGTGGACGGTCTTGCGGGACGGAGCAATCCGGTCCGGGTCTTTCGAACCGAACGTCCGGCGTTCGCCGATGACGACTTGGTCGGTGATCTCCTGAAGAAGGGCGTCCTCGTCGACGCCAAGGCTCCGTCGAAAGGCACGAGTTGGCCCTTGGTGATCCTGGTGAACTTCGGTCCCGCCTTGCTGATCGTGTTCGGATATTTGTGGTTGATGAGACGGGCAACCGGGGCGATCGGCGGCATTGCATCGATGGGCAAATCCCGTGCCCTCCGGGGCGATCCGCACGCGAAGCGAGTCACCTTCGCCGATGTGGCCGGGATCGACGAGGCCAAGGGTGAACTCGTGGAGATCGTCGACTTCCTACGCTCGCCCGCGCGATACCTCGCTGTGGGTGCGCGCGCTCCTCGTGGCGTGCTCCTCATGGGACCACCCGGAACCGGAAAGACACTCCTGGCGCGGGCGGTGGCCGGTGAGGCCGATGTTCCCTTCTTCTCGGTGTCGGCCGCCGAGTTCATCGAAATGATCGTCGGCGTGGGCGCGAGCCGTGTGCGCGATCTGTTCGATCAGGCCAAGGCGGTGGCCCCGTCGATCGTCTTCATCGACGAACTCGATGCGATCGGTCGGGCGAGAGGCGCGGGTGTCAGTTTCGGAGGGGTCGACGAACGTGAACAAACATTGAATCAAGTCCTCACCGAGATGGATGGTTTCTCGGCCAACGAAGGCGTGATCGTTCTGGCGGCGACGAACCGCCCCGATGTGCTCGATCCTGCTCTCTTGCGTCCTGGTCGCTTCGATCGGCGGATCGTTCTCAACCCCCCCGATCTGGCCGGCCGCTCCGCCATCATCGCGGTGCACACCAAGACGGTGCCTCTCGCCGACGACGTCCACCTCGACGACATCGCTGCATCGACACCGGGAATGGTGGGGGCCGATCTGGCCAACCTGGTGAACGAAGCGGCGTTGATGGCCGCTCGTCGCCAGCATGCTCGTGTGACCACGGCCGACTTCACCGATGCTCTCGAGCGAATCGTTCTCGGTGCCGAACGCAAGATCATGTTGACCGAGGACGATCGGCGTCGCACCGCGTATCACGAATCCGGTCACGCGTTGTTGGGAATGCTGCAGGAAGGCGCGGACCCTGTGCGCAAAGTGTCGATCATTCCGCGCGGACGCGCTCTCGGCGTGACGTTCCAGAGTCCGGCTACCGATCGGTACGGCTTGAGCGAGGCGTACCTGCGCGGACGGATCATCGGCGCATTGGGAGGACGTGCGGCCGAGGAGATCGTGTTCGGGGATCTCACCTCGGGGGCCGAGGTCGACCTGGAGCAGGTCACGTCGATCGCTCGACAGATGGTGGGCCGGTGGGGCATGTCGCATGCCATCGGTCCGGTGAGTGTTCTACCCGAGCCCGAATTCGACTTCGGTTTCATGACGGGCGATGGTCTCGCGCCCTCGGAGTCGACGCGACAACTCGTCGATTCGGAAATCAGGGCGATCGTCGACGACTGCCACCAGCGGGCCACCGAAATCCTTCGCTCCCACCGCGATCTGTTGGATCGTCTCGCCGACCAACTGTTGGCTCACGAGACGCTCGATGAAGCCGATGCCTACGCGGTGGTGGGCCTCCCGGTGCCGCCGACGATGGGCCGATGACCCGTGAAGCGAATCAGCCGGGACGGGTGACGGCTACGACGCGTTCGAAGCGAACCGGCGCGATGCGCACGTCCTTGCCGGTGGCCGGTGCGTCGATCATCATGCCGTTGCCGATGTAGATGCCGACGTGCGAGATCGGGTTGTGGAAGTACACCAGGTCACCGGGCTCGATGTATTCGATCGGGATGCGCGGGGTTGTGTTGGCCTGGCGTCGCGACTGGTGAGGAAGTGAGACGCCTGCTTGGGCCCACGCCCACATCGTGAGTCCGGAGCAGTCGAAACCCACGCCTTCGATGGCCTTGTAGGCGATGTACGGAACGCCGACCTGGCTGCGAGCGGCTGCGATCGCGATTTGAGCGCGCGAGCTCGCGGGCGGAATGGACGATCGATCGAAGACGAGCGAACCGTTGCCACGCCGCGACGTGAACGATCCGGCTTGACTACGCGCGGCCCGGGCCGCTGCGTCGGCACGTCGCTGTTGCTCGGCGCGAAGCGCTTGACCGAGTTCGCGTTCGGCCTTCGCCTTCATCGCCGTGTACTTCTCGATCTTGTCCTCAGCGGCCGTCTTCTTCTTCTCGATCTGTTCGGCCAATTCGGCCGCGCGATCGCGCTGACGTCCGAGCTTCTTCTGCAGATTCTCGAGATCGGTCACCAGCGCATCGAGTTCGTCGGTGCTGATGAACCCGGCGTTGAGCGCCATCTCGGTGAGGGTCTGCTTCTGCACCGATTCGTTCGGTCCGACCCCGGGTGACAAGAGATTGGTGATGCTTCCACCGCGGCCACCGCCGACGAACGACTGCACGGCGACTTCCGACATCTGCGCCTGCACCCCATCGAGTTCGGATTGCTTCGCCGAGATTTCGCCTTCCGTGGCGACGATCTCGATCTCGAGGGTGTCGCGGTCGTTCAGGGCAGTCACGAGGTCTTCGGCCAGAACGTCCACTTCGTCTTCGGCGGCCTCGAGTGCGTCGGCCATGCGCTGCACCTTGCGCCGGGCGTCCTCGACCGAACCGGCCTGGGCGGCCGGCAGGAGGACTCCGGGAAGTCCGGTCAGGAGTCCGGCCACCACGGTGGCGACCAGGAACTGCCGGCGCAGTGAGGAAGTGGCGCGGGCCATCGCTGTTCGAGGCTAACGAGTATGACGATTGTGTTGCGATCGGGCCGGGAAACAGCCCCTGAGCAGGCGGAACGTCGGTACCGTGAGGGGGTGGTCAGGCGCTGGATCCCGGTGAGTGTGGTATTCACCCTGGTGGGTATCGCGGCCTGCGGTTCGCCAGAGAGCAGCCGCTCGGTGGCGCTGACCGAGCCGGCCACCAGTGCACCGACGACAGTGGCCGCGCCCGAGCCGACGACGCAAGCCCCCACCACGACCCTGGCCCCGACGACCACCACCGTGCCCGTACAGATCGCGGGCCTGTTCGACGATGTCGCCGAAGCCGCTCTGCTCGGACCCGTTCCCGACGGGGTGCCCCTCGGCGGGGCGGCCTTCTCCGAGCCGGCTTTGTACGACATGGGATGTCATGCCGGTGTCGGCGCGGTGACTCCCGTCTTCTGCGAGTTCGGTGATCTCACGAGCGACACGGTGATTGTCTTCACGGGTGACAGCCATGCCGCGCAGTGGTTCGGCGCCCTCGAAGTTGCTGCCCGCACCAACCACTGGAAGTTGATCTCGATGACGAAGACGTCGTGTCCGGCGGCCGACGTGACGACGTTTCGTCGCGAGGACGGCGCGCGCGATGGTGCCGAACTCGCGTACCCCGAATGCAACGAGTTCCGACGCAACGGCTGGAAAGCCATTCGAGAACTCGCCCCTGACCTCGTGATATATCCGATGCTCACTCGTTACAAGCAGACCAATGGCGGTGGGTTGGAAGGTTGGCGCGCGGGTCTGGGCCGTTCGATCGAGAACGTGGCCGGACCGGGAACCAAGGTGCTGATCATCGGGGAAACACCGAAGACGAACGGTGCCGACATCCCGCCCTGCATCCGCGCCAATCGGACGGATGTGTCGAAGTGTTCGAACGCGCGTTCAGCCGCCGAGTTCCCGAAGAAGATCGAGATGTTCGAGCGCGTCGCCTCCGAGCATGGTGCGACGTTCGTCAACCCGGTGGACTGGTTCTGCACCGCCGAGGTGTGCCCGGTGCTCATCAACGGTCGGATCGTCTACCGCGATTACAACCACGTGTCGGATCAGTTCTCCCGTTACCGAGCACCGCAGATGGCAGCCGCGATCCAATTGGCCCTTGACGGGCCGGACGCCTTCTGACCGCTTGCGCGCCCGGTCAGGCGGTGCAGGTGATCGGCAGCAGGAACTCGTGGTCGGCCTGGATGGCTCCGCTGGCCGGGTACACCGCGATGGCCATGATGCCTTCGCCAGCGAGCGAGCAGTCGACCGGAATCGTCACGGTGAAGTCGCCTTCCGGACTCAGCGTGTACACGTTCTCGAGTTGATTAGTCGGGTCGAGGACCGCGCGCGATTCATCGGGCATCGCCCATGACTGCGTCTCGAACACGAAGCGGCGGGCATCGGTTCCGACTCCAGCCGACGGCTTCCAGTTCTCGTCGAACCATCCGAACACGACATACACACCAGTGGGCAGTCCATCGAGCGGCGGACGATTGCCGACCGACAGATCGGTGAAACCCTTGCCGACGACGGTGACATCGACCGGACCATTCGCCGAGGAGACCGAGTTGCCCTCCACGATTTCCACCGATGCACCAGCCGGTGCCACCGTTGTGGTGGGTGCCTCGGTGGTGGGAGCCGCGGTTGTTTCGACCGCCGATGTTTCGGGGGCTGCCGACGATGTCGAATCGTCCGACGAGCCACCGCACGAAGCGAGCGCGAAGATCACGACGGGGATGACGGCGGTGCGCATGAGACGGCGAGCCGAGGGGAGCATCACGAAGTCCTTTACGAGTTCACGAAGACTGGCGGGGGGAACCAGATCGTTTCGGACGGATCTCCAACTGTCCAGTCAGAGAACTTGTCGCCACGTCGATGGGGTAGTCGTACACCTCGGACAACAAAGCAGATGAGAGCACCTGTTGCGGCGATCCATCGGCGACGATGTGACCATTGACCATCACCAGGAGTCGATCGGCGATCGACGCCGCGGCTTCGAGATCGTGGACGACGATGATCACGAGGGTTCCGTTGGACGCCTTCTGGCGAAGCAACTCGAGGACCATCTCTTGGTGCTTGATGTCGAGCGACGCGGTTGGTTCGTCGAGAAGGATGATCTTGGTGTCCTGCGCCAGCACGCGGGCCAGCGCGACACGGGCGATCTCGCCACCCGACAACGTGGTGATGCGTCGCTGCGCGAGGTGTGCGATGTCGGTGGCCTCCATCGCCGCGTTGACAACCGTGGTGTCGTCGACGGCACTCTCGCGTGACTTCCAGGCGAAGCGGCCCATCGACACGACTTCTCGAACCGAGAACGGGAATGCCACGACGTTGGTCTGCGTGAGAACCGCACGTTGACGCGCGAGCTCGACGGGTGCGAAATCGCGCATCGAACGACCGTCGAGATTGACCGCACCGTTCGCGGGCTCGACGTCTCCGGCCAGCAGTGCCAGGAGACTCGATTTGCCGGCGCCGTTGGGGCCCACGACCGCCACCAGTTCGCCACTCGAGAACGAGCAGGTGACTCCGGAGCAAAGCACGGCACCCTCGCGCTCGAGGCTGGCGTTCTGAGCCGTGATCGTGCTCATGCCCAGCCACCCTGTCGCGAGCGCAGTCGACGCAACTGCCAGATGAACACCGGGGCGCCGATGATCGAGGTGAGAACACCGAGCGGCAGTTCGGAAGGTTCGACGATGTTGCGGGCGAGCACATCCGCGAGCGCGACCACGACCGAGCCGAAAAGAACCGACAACGGCAGCACGTACTTGTGGCGCGGGCCCACGAAGAGACGAACCACGTGCGGCACCAACAGACCAACGAAGAGAACGATGCCCGACACCGCCACTGCCGATCCGGCCAGGATGGCCACGACGAGGAGCACCTGAATGCGTGCACGCTCGACGTTCACGCCCACGTGCCGCGCCGCGCGATCGCCGAGCGAGAGCAAGTCGAGCGTGCGACTCAGGCAGATTGCGCCGATGATTCCGATCGTGGCGGTGGGCGCGACGATGCAGACCTTCTCCCACGTGCTTTGCGACAGTGAACCGAGTGTCCACGAGGTGAGCGAGCGCAACGACGAGTCATCGGCCACGTAGGCGAGAAGTCCGATGAACGCGCCGGCGATGGCGTTGAGGGCTACGCCCATCAGGATGAGAGTGAGCACTTCGGTACGCCCGTCGAAGCGCGCTGTGGAATACACCACGGCAACGGAGATGAGTCCGCCGATGAATGCGGCGATCGGGAGTGTCCAGATGCCGAACGGCGCGAAGCCGGTGACGATCTGGAGGGCCGCCGCCGCCATGGCTCCCGACGACACGCCGACGATGCCGGGCTCGGACAACGGGTTGGCGAACGCTCCTTGCATCACCGCACCGGCGGTGGCGAGTGAAGCGCCAACCAGAACACCGAGGATGATGCGCGGCAGACGCACGTACCAGATGAGTTCGTCGGCCACCGGGTCGCTGGCCGAGCCGCCCATCAGATTGGTGCGCCGAAGAATCGTGCGAACCACTTCGGACGGAGACACGTCGTACGCGCCCACGATCGCGGAGACGACGATGGTGGTGAGGAGGAGCAGAAGGAGGATGAGCCCGACGATCTTCGGATCGACTGTCGTGCGGGCTTCCTTGTTCACGGAACGGCCTTCTCCATTTCGGCGGCGATCTCCTGGCGAAGACTCTCGATCAGGCTAGGGGTGCGCGGTCCGAAACTGAAGAGGAGGCCGTCTTCGGCGGTGATCACTCGACGGGCTTTGCCGGCGGGCGTCTGCGCGACGCCAGCCAACTCGACGAGACCGCTGATTCCGTTCACCGAATCGAGGCCGGTCGTGGTGACGAGGAGAACATCGGGGGCCGCTTCCACCATCGCTTCGGGTGTGAGCGGTGTGAACGCCAGGTCGAGTCCGACGGCTGATCCGGCGTCGGCGGCGCCGGCAGCGGCGATGATCGAGTCGGGGCCCGAACCGGGACCACCGATCAAGTACACGCCGGCCGGTCCGCGCAGATACAAGAAGGCGACTCGGACATCGGCGAGTGAATCGTCGCTGCGGATCCGAGCGAGGTCGGCCGAGATCGCTTCGCCGAGACGCGCAGCACGATCCTCGAGACCGAGAATCTCGGCCACGCGTTCGAGACGCGGAACGATCTCGTCGACGGTGGTGGCGTTGTCGACCAACTCGATGCGAACACCGGTTGCTTCGATCTGATCCAGAGCCGTTTCGGGACCGGTGTCCTCGTCGATGAGGATCAGCGTGGGTCGAACGGCCAGCAAAGCTTCGACGTTGATGTCGTGAGCGGTCGTCACGATCGGAAGAGATTCCGCTTCGGTGATGGTGCTCGAGATGTCGCGTGCCACCACCATGTCGCCGGCACCGAGAGCGAACACCGCTTCGGTGAGCCCGGCGGTGAGGGTGACGATGCGCTCACCGGATGTCTCTCGGGAGGTGTCGGAACTCGAGCAGCCCGCGGTCAGCGCCGCGGCGATGACGATCGACGAGACCAGGCGCTTCATGAACCGCGGTTCTTTCGCGCCCGGGCGAGAAGAATGGCACCGCCAAGGATCACGACCGCGACCGCGCCGAAGAAGACGATGACACCGACGTTCGAGCGATCTTCTCGGCCGGTTGCGATTGCGGTCAGTTCGCCCATGTTGTCATCGACGGTGATCTCGGTGACCGCCTCGGTGGTTGCGGCAACTTCTGTGCTCGCGGGAATGGTGGTGGCGGGAGCGTCACCCGTGAAGGTCACGGGAATGACGAGATCCTGCGACCGATCGTCGTAGATGGTGTGATCGTTCTTGGAGACGATCGCGCATTCGACGGCCCGACAATCGATCACGTCGTTGATGGCCGGGCCAACGCCGAACTCGACGCGGAAACTTCCACCGGGTCCGTACGGGATGGCGAGCTTCGTCCCGTAGCCGGGCGGGTTGGACGAAATCCAGACCGACGCGCCACCGGTGCCGGCCCGGTCAGCGCCGCCACCGCAAGGTGAGGGTGCGCCACCCGGTGTCGGCTTCACGCACAATCCGATGTAGATGCCCTTGGTGACGTCGTAACCACTGCCTTCGACGATCACCGTGTCACCGTTGCCGTCGAGGTCCTGACTCTTCGACACGGTGAGGGTGCGGGTGCCGTCGGTGGTGGTGAGCAACGGGTCGTTCGTGGGGAGCGGTGACTGGCCGTTGGCCGAGCCCGTCGCGAAGGCCAACGAGGACGTAGTCGCCGCCAGGGCGAAGAGGGTGCGGAGCAGGGGGCGTGCCATGGGATGTCCTGTCGACCAGGAACCCCATCTTCACGGAAGACCGAGGGGTCCGACCAAACGAGGAAGAAGTCTGCCTGTGGCGTCGGGCAATCCGGTCGTCGAGCGGTTCAGAGTCGGGCCAGGTAGGCGTTGAGTTCGGTCCCGATCAGGTCGGCGGCATCGTCGGACGGGTGGTCGGTGTAGCTATAGAGCCTTGCTCCGTCGCGCACGTGGCCGCACACGCCGGCGTTCTCATCGCACAGGATCGGGGTCGGATCGAACACCGAGACCGGGCCACCGAATTCGTCGACGACTCGCTGGAGCAGTGCGCGATATTGCTCGGTGTGAGCGAGGAAGTCGTCGAGACGCACCTGGCAGCCCGGATTCGATTCGATGAGGAGCGAATTCAGGAATCCGACGGTGGTGCGACGGTCGGTGCAGTCCTCCGGTGCGGCGAGGGCCGGGTTGTCGACGTAGAGAACGACCTGTTTGCCGCCATCGACGAGTCGTCGAACGGTCTCGCGCAACGCGCCCTCGACCTTGTCGTAAAGAGGACTGTCGGGAAGCCAGGCGAAATTGGTGAAGTCGGGCCATTCGAACATCGCTCGCACCGCACCTTCGAGGACCACGACGCGGATGTTCGGGTCGGCGTTCACTGCGTCGACGGCCGGAACGATGAGCGGAAGGAAGCGTTCGTGCGCCGGGTCGGCTGAGATGAGTGGCACCGCGGACTGGATGCCCTTGGTGCCGCCGATGACGGTCCACCAGCGTCCTTCCTGCGATGTGCGCATGAAACCGCCGATGAGCGTGGATGCCTTGCTGTCGCCGATCAACGCGTAGGTGGGTGCACCGCGCACGTCGGTGCGGCAGTCGGTGAAGAGTTCCTGGGTGGTCACGTCGAGGCCACAGCCGATCGCCGAGATCTCATTGATGCCGCGAACCTCGCCCGGATCGAGGGCCACGTTGAGCGAGTTGAACTCGCGACGGGGCACTCCGTCGCGGGCCCAGGTGAAGGCGCCGATGCCACCGACCAACGCCATGGCGGCGACCAGACCGGTCACCACCGCCTTGCGATTGCGGTGGAATCGCAACGGGCGCTCGATGAGGCGATAGGTGAGGTACGAGAGGAGCACCGCGAGGACGACCGCACCCACGCGAATGCCGGCCGAGGGAACTCCGCTCGCGATGATCCGGGCGTAGACGAGCAGCGGCCAGTGCCAGAGATACAGCGGATACGAGATGAGCCCGATCCAGATCATCCCCTTGAGCGAGAGGACCCTTCGACCCCACCAGTTGTCGGCGCCGGCTCCGATGAGCAGAGCGGCGCCGATGGTCGGGGCGATGGCGTTCCATCCCGGGAACGTGCTGTTGCCGTCGAGCGCGAACATGGGCATGACGATCGCGATCATGCCGACCGTCGATGCCAGGTTGCGAAGGTGATTCGGCAGGGCGACACCGCGGACGGTGAGCATCGCCAGCAGCGCGCCGATGAGGAGCTCCCAGAAACGGTTGAGCGGCGAGTAGTAGCCGCCAGCACGGTCGATGGATGTCAAACCGAGTGCGAACGACGCGACGATGAGAACGATCGTCGGCGCGATCGTGCGACGCCCGAACTTGAAGAGGGCCCAGAGCGCTAGCGGCCACACGATGTAGAACTGCTCCTCGATGCCGAGCGACCACAGGTGAACGAGTGGCTTCACTTCGGAGGCGGTGTCGAAGTATCCGCTCTCGGCCCAGAGGAAGAGGTTCGAGACGAAGAACGCACCGCCGGTGATGTGCTTGCCCAACGACTTGAATTCGCTGTCGAATAGCGAAACCCACCCAAGTACGTAGGTGGCGAGGAGAACCGTGACGAGCGCGGGGAAGATGCGCCGCACACGGCGGTCGTAGAAGCCCCGAATCGTGAACGAGCCGGTGGAGAGGCCTCCGAGGATGTTGGTGGTGATCAGGAAACCCGAGATCACGAAGAAGACGTCGACCCCGACGTATCCGCCGGGGACGAGCCACGGAAAGGCGTGGAAGAGAACCACCGATCCGACGGCGATGGCGCGCAGGCCGTCGATGTCGGGCCGGTACGCATGGCCCGAATCAGTCACGAGAACCGCTCCGAGCACATGTTTCGACCCTAGTGAAGGTCGACGCGAAGGATCGTGAGTCCACGATCGGGTGGCGAGTCCTGAGAATGCCGCCAGGTGCGGAGGGGTTAGGGTCGGAATCTTGGGAGCACAACTTTCGACGCCGATCCGACCCACCTGGCGCGGGATGATCCACCGCTGGTCGACGGTCGTCGCGATCCCGGCCTTCATCGTCCTGATCAGGCTGGCCGATTCGGCTTCGGCGCGCATCACGATGGCGATATACGGCGTCGGTGTCGCAACCATGCTCGGCGTCTCGGCTGTGTATCACTCGGGTCGTCTGAGTGTCGTGGCCGAGCGACGGTTCAAGCGGTTCGATCACGCGACGATCCTCCTGGCCGTCTCGGGGAGTTACACGGCGGTCACCACGCTGAGCCTTCGCGGTCGATCGGAGGTGACGCTTCTCGTGTTCGTGTGGACGGCGGCCATCATCGGCATCGTCATCCGCATGGCCTGGTTGCACGCCCCTCGTCCGGTGGTGATCGCCGTCTATCTGATCGTTGGCTGGAGCGCGTTGATCGAAATCGGCGCACTGTCGGAGGCTCTCAATGCCATCGATACGACATTGCTGTGGACCGGGGGAGGCCTCTATTCCGTGGGTGCGGTGGTGTACGCGGCCAAGCGTCCGAATCCGTGGCCGCGGGCGTTCGGCTTCCATGAGGTGTTCCACGCGCTCGTGGCCAGTGCGGCCACGATTCATTACGTGTTGGTGATGCGCCTGGCTCTCTGAATGAGGGTCGCCGATCTCTCAGAGGTTGGCGATGCTGATGACGATCTGCACTTGCATGGCGATCATCGCCAGAGCGAACGCCAATCCCCCGCTGATGGCGAATTTCAATCGGCTGTCGAATCCGTCCATGCGGCGATCGAACCCTTCCATCCGGTGCTCGAGCATGTCGATTCGGATGTTGATGCGTCGTTCGACTTCGGCGAGTTGATCGATGCGGACGACATCGCTCCATCCGCTCGGTGGCAGGTGCTCCATGAGGGTGTTGGCCATGGCGTCTCCGAGGACTTTCTGGAGTCCGAGGTGCAACTCGAACCGTTGTGCTTCGCTGATCGCCATCGTAGGTCTCCTCGTCGTGGGTTGCGAGGGAGATGTGTGCCGGGCGTTCAGAAGAGGGAGGTCGAGGCGTAGTCTGATGCGCAGATTTGCCCCTTTAGCTCAGTCGGTAGAGCAGCGGACTTTTAATCCGTTGGTCCAGGGTTCGAGCCCCTGAGGGGGCACATGGATCATCGCTACAGCGCCATCACCGTCTCGGTCGACGGTCGATTCGCCACGGTCACCCTCGCGCGTCCCGAGAAGCGCAACTCATTGTCGGTCGACACCATGCTCGAAGTCACCGACGCGTTCCGCCGCATCGGCTCGCTCGAGTCGCCGTTCGAAGATGTCGACGGCGTGATCCTGGCTGCCGAAGGGCCGGTGTTCTCGGCTGGTCACAACTTTGCCGATATGGCCGGCGCCGACGTCGACGCAACGCACCATGTCTTCGAGGTGTGCACCGAGATGATGGAAGTCATCCAGGCGATCCCTCAGCCGGTGATCGCCCGGGTTCACGCGCTGGCCACCGCGGCCGGCTGCCAACTGATCGCCACGTGCGATCTCGCGGTCGCGGCCGAGTCGGCATCGTTCGCGATCCCTGGGGGCAAGGGCGGATTGTTCTGCCACACGCCGCTGGTGGCGGTGGCCCGAAACGTCGGGCGCAAGCGGGCTCTCGAAATGGCGATGACCGGCGATCCGATCGACGCCCGCACCGCGGCCGACTGGGGACTCGTCAACCGTGTGGTGCCCGACGGGCAACTCGACGAGGCGGTTCTCGACCTCATCACGCGGGCCACCCGCGGCTCGGCCGATTCGAAGGCCCGTGGCAAGCAGGCGTTCTACGCCCAGATCGACCTGCCGCAGGACGAGGCCTATCAATACGCTGTGGACGTGATGGCCGAAGCCGCCGTTTCACCCGACGCCCAGGAAGGCATGGACGCCTTCTTGAACAAGCGTCATCCCAACTTCACCCAGCGCCCCGGAGGTGCATCATGACGACCACCGTGTTCACGGTTCCGGGAATGACCTGCGGTCACTGCAAGCAGGCGGTCACCACCAAAGTCGGCAAGATCTCCGGTGTATCAGCGGTCGACATCGACCTCGACACCAAAAAGGTGACCGTCACCAGTTCCGAACCGCTGTCGTGGTCCGAACTCGTGTCGGCGGTCGACGAAGCCGGGTTCGAAGCCGTTGCCAACTGAGGCGGCAACAGTGGTGGACGGGGCTCGTGACGAGCCGATCGTCCTGGCCGTCACCGGAATGACCTGTGCCGCGTGCGCGGCCCGGATCGAGAAGAAGTTGAACCGCCTCGACGGCGTGACCGCGACGGTCAACTACGCCACGTCGAAGGCAACCGTTCACGTCGAAGGGTCGACTGCGATCGAACCCGAGATCCAACGACTCGTCACCACCGTCGAAGACCTCGGCTACGGCGCGGTACCCACGTCGACCGATCGAGGCCAGTCGACCACCGAGATCGCCACCCAGGCCCACCTCGACGACATCCGGCGCCGCCTGATCGTCGCGGTCATCGGCGCCTTGCCGGTGATGGTGATCTCAATGATCGAATCCGCGCAGTTCGACGGTTGGCAATGGGTGTGCCTCGGATTGGCCACACCGGTGGTCACCTGTTCGGCCTGGCCGTTCCACAAAGCCGCCTGGCGCAACGCCCGTCATGGCGTGACGACCATGGACACGCTCGTGTCGTTGGGTGTGATCGCGTCGATCGCGTGGAGCGTGTGGGCGCTGGTGTGGGGCGGCGCCGGCGAGATCGGCATGAGGATGTCGATGAGCATCCTTCCGCGATCTACCGAAACACATGCCCATGGTTCGATGGGCGGTGCGCACCACGAGATCTACCTCGAAGTCGCCACCACGCTCACCGCTTTCATCCTCGCTGGCCGCTTCTTCGAACTTCGTTCGCGTCGGCGAGCCGGTGACGCGTTGCGCGCTTTGGCCACCATCGGTGTCCGCCATGCGACCTTGTGGCGCGATGGCATCGAGTCGGAGATTCCGATCGGCGCGCTCGGGGTGGGCGAGACGTTCGTCGTGCGCCCGGGCGAGCGAGTCGCCGCCGATGGAGTCGTCGTCGACGGCAGCAGCGGGGTCGACTGCAGCATGATCACCGGTGAGAGCGCACCGATCGACGTGCAGCCGGGCGACGCGGTCACCGGCGGCACCCTCAACACGTCGGGTCGACTTATCGTCCGGGCCACTCGTGTAGGCCGCGACACTGTGCTCGCGCAGATGGCGCGACTCGTGGAACGGGCGCAGGATGGCAAGGCTCCGGTTCAGCGCTTGGCCGATCGCATCAGTTCGGTGTTCGTTCCGGTCGTGATGGTTCTGGCCATCGGCACCCTTGTCGGCTGGTTGATCGTCACCGGCGACAGCGAACGCTCGTTCCAGGCCGCGGTCTCGGTGCTCGTGATCGCGTGCCCGTGTGCACTCGGTCTGGCCACGCCCGTGGCTCTGCTCGTGGGCACCGGCCGAGCCGCACGAGAAGGCGTCATCATCAAGGGGGCTCATGTTCTCGAGGCCACTCGCGCAATCGACGTGATGGTTCTCGACAAGACCGGAACGCTCACCACGGGCGTCATGACTCTGGCTCACGTCGAGGCACTGGGTGATGCCGTGTCGGGCGAGCAGTTTGCCGCCATCGCGGCAGTGGAAGCCAACAGCGAGCACCCCATCGCACGCGCGATCGTCGCCGGTGTCCGCCGTCATCTGGAGAATTACGACATCGCCATCGATCCCACGGCCGTGAGCAACTTTGCCAACGAGCCTGGGGTCGGAGTTTCGGGCGTCGTCACGATCGACGACGAGGTTCGCCGCGTGGTGGTGCGCCGTGCGTCGTCGAGTCGCTCGACCGGCACGGTCGTGGATGCACTCATCGACGACGAGGCGATCGCTCGCTTCGTTGTGCGCGACGAACCGCGAGCCGAGGCCAAGGCGACCATCGATGCTCTGCGCAAATTGGGCGTGAAGCCGATGATCGTGTCGGGCGATGCCGAAGCAGCCGTTCACCACGTTGCTTCGAAGGTTGGTATCGATGCGGCCGACACCATGGCGGGCGTTCTTCCCGCCGACAAATTGGCCGTGGTCGAGCAGCTCGAGTCGCAGGGTCATTCGGTCGCCATGGTGGGTGATGGGGTGAACGACGCCGCCGCGTTGGTCGCCGCCGATCTCGGAATCGCGATGGGGACGGGCACCGATGCCGCGATGGAGGCGGGTGACCTCACGATCGTGAGCGGTCACCTGAGCGCGGTACCGAGCGCCTTGCGACTCAGTCGTCGCACGCTGCGCACCATCCGCGGCAACTTGTTCTGGGCCTTCGCCTACAACGTGGCCGCCCTTCCCCTCGCCGTGGCCGGACTCATGAACCCGGTCCTCGCCGGATTGGCGATGGCGTTGTCGAGCGTGTTCGTCGTGTCGAACAGCCTGCGCCTCAGGCGCTGACCTCCACCCCCAGCAGTTCACGGGCCCGACTGATCGCGGTGTGGCGGCGGTCGCGCAGCGCGCGCGGTGAGATGCCGGCGAGGCGAGCCGAGTCGGGGCTCTGCAAGTCGGTGAGCATCTCGAGAATCGCTCCCTCGTCGATCGGTCGTAGTCCGCGCTCGCGAAGCGTGTCCATGATGCAGCCGAACTCCGCTTCGTCGGCGGTGGGATCGCTCGAATCGGGCGCCACCATCACCCCGAAGGCGGCGGCTCCGCTGCGTGAGTTCATCGAGGTTCCGATCGACAGGATCGTCGTGTTGTCGCTCGGCGTTTCGGTGCGGTGGCGCTTCGAGCGGGTGTCGCGCACGAAGGCGAGGTACTCGATGTCGCGAAGCAGGTTGGCGGCCACGCAGCGGGGGCGACGATCGATCGGGTAGTTGCGGATCACGACCCAGGCGGCCGACACCATGTCGTCCAGTGCCTGCGGCGCGCCTCCGTCGACGATGCGTCCGCGCCTGATGGCCACGGCGATGATGCCGGGCAGGATTCGTTGGATGATGATCCGGCAGGCCAGTTCGTCGATCTTGGCCACCGCCGCCAACTGCGACAGATAGGCGTCGCACTCGAGACTCTTCGCGTCCTGGGCGTAACCGGCTCGGTCGAGAACCTCGTCGAGGTGGCGGACGGGATCTCCCGGCAGGTTCCAGGTGTTGGCCCGCGCAACGCTGCGGCGACGGCCGGACAGATCGTTCCACTCGAGCCAGAGACGGGTCGCCGTTGGCAGGCGAGTGCAGGTCGGATCGATGCCCGGTTCGTATCCGAGGGAACGAAGGCGGGCGCGGGCATGGGTGTCGTGTGTGTTCATGGCCGCACTCGACACCCGAGCCCTCACCGGGGGTCTCCACGGGGGGAGCGAGGAAGAGCGGTGAGACCTGCGGTGAGAGTCGTGAGGTCGGCTCGGGCCATGACTTCCCTCGACACGATCTCGATTCACGTGTGCGGTGGCCCGGCGGCCGGACGCTCGCTCACCCTGCCGCTCGGCACCTGGATGGTTGGTCGATCGCCCACCACCGCGGTGTCGCTCGACGACCCGCGGATGGCTCCCTATCACGCCAGCCTCACGTTGCGGCCCGATGGTTTCGACGCGACCCCGGCCATGGGAGACGTTCGTGTGATCTCACGCGATCGCGAGTCGATGGTGTGCGTGGTGGCCAATTCGATTCTGAGGATCGAGAGGGAAACACGAGCGCGGCCGTGTGTGTCCGCGACGACGCCATCGAGTGGACGAGTGCGCAACCGTCCGCCCCGCACTCCGCTCGTAGCTCTTGAACCACCGCTACGCATCGACCAACCGGCTCGACCCATCGCGCCGCGGCCGCCGCAGTGGTCGACCATGGTCGCCGGAGTGGTTGTCGGTCTGGTGGTGTCGGTCGTCGCGGGTCAACCGCTCATCGCGTTGTTCGGCCTGACCGCGTTGTTGGTGGCCGTGATCACGTGGCTGTCGGCCCGGCTGTCGCACCGTCGAGCCATGAACCGTTGGCACGGTGAGGTGGAGGAGGTGGAGCGAACGAACGCGCGAGCGGTGAGCGCGCATCATCGTGCCGAAGTGCTCCGGCTTCGAGCACGACATCCGAGTCTCGATCGACTCCACACGATCATCGGGACGGGGGACGACTGGTTCTGGGCCGGTCGTCCCGGCGATGACGATGCGTGGCGGATCGCCATCGGCTCGACGATCGATGAGCGCCGCGATGACGAGGGTTCATCGCTCCTGGTACCCGCAGTGGTCGACGTCGGCCCCGGCTCGATCGTCGGCGTGGTGTCGAGCGAAGCCATGCGGGGCATCGACACGGTGCGCGCAATGGTGTTGCGGGCCGCGTGTCGCGTCGGTCCATCCGATCTGTCAGTGATGTTCGTCGGAGAGCGCCCGGACGAACTCTCCGACGTGCGGGACCTGACGCACGTGACGTTGGAAGTCTCCGGTGATCGCCACACCGTTCTCGTCGCCACGTCGTCCGATGATGTCGCCGTACGACATTCGCCCTGGCGCCGACTCGTTCGCGAAGGGCGAGCCTCTTTGGTGGTGGTCGCGCGGGAGCACCGTTCGCTTCCCGAGGATTGCACGGCGATCATCGACGTCGACTCGACAGGAACCATCGTCGATTCGGTGTCACTCGAGGCGGCCGCACCACTCGTGCAGGGTCTCGCGTCGTGGACCGACCCAGATGCGCACGATGCCGTACTGCCGAGTCGAACGCGCTGGACGGATCTCTGGGATGGATGGCCGGCCGACGGCACGGTTCCGTTGTCCTGGATCAGACGGTGCGCATCGAGTGGTTCACGCGACGCGGTGGCTGCTCGCCTGGGTTGGGCCGCCGACGGTCGATTCGATCTCGATCTCGTCGGTGACGGTCCGCACGCCGTAGTGGTGGGGACGACCGGATCGGGGAAGAGCGAGCTGCTCCGGTCGCTGGTGCTGAGCCTGGCGGCGGCCCATTCGCCGAACGACGTGCAGTTCGTGTTGATCGACTTCAAGGGAGGTGCGGCGTTCGACGCATGCGTTCGACTACCGCACGTGATCGGCCTCCTCACCGATCTGGACGATGATCTGGGAGATCGCGTCGTGGTGGGTCTGCGCGCCGAGCTCCGTCGTCGCGAGCACGTGCTGCGCGAAGCGGGCGTCGCGGACGTGAACGACACCGACCTTCCGCGACTCGTGATCGTGGTCGACGAGTTGGCGCGGCTGCAGGCCGATGTCCCCTCCTTCGTTTCATCCCTCGTCGACATCGCGCAACGAGGGCGCAGCCTGGGGGTGCACTTGGTGGTGGCCACTCAGCGAGGCGGTCAGACGTTGTCGGCTGATCTTCTCGCGAACTCGTCGATTCGAATCGCTCTGCGTCTGCAATCACGAGCCGACTCGATGGATGTGGTGGGAGTGCCCGACGCCCACTTCCTTCCGCGCCGGAGTCCGGGCCGATCCATCGTTCGGGTGGGGCAGGACGATCCAGTCGTCTTCCAATGTGCCGACACGTCGTTGTCTCTGCGCCAGGTGGTGGAGAGCGTGCGCGAGGCATGGATCGATCACGAGACGCCGCCGACTCCGTGGTCGACCCCGCTTCCCACCCTCGTCGACTTCCACACCGACTCGCCCAATCGGTTCGGCCTGGTGGACGTCGCTCCCGGATCCGCCGCGTACCGCGAAGAGTTCGTGCCGAACACATCGACCGACGTGGTGATCGAGGCGTCGCGTGGTCGCGGCAAGACGAATGCCGCGGCTGGGTTCGCGCGGGCGTGGTTGATTTCCGAACCGGGCGGTCGCGTCGCGGTGATCGCGGCCGACCCGGAGGCGATTCGTTCGCTTCTTCCCGGCGGTGCTCTGCTCGGAGTCGCTCGGTTCGACGAATACGAAATGGTCGAGCGGATCCTCGACGGGGTCGAAGCCGGTGATCGCACTCTTCTCGTCGTCGACGACGCCGATGTGTGGCGGGCGCAGACGATGTCCGATCGGAAGTTGCTCGCGTTGTGGGAGCGGCTCGAACGAGTGGTCGATCGGGGGTCGGGTTCGCGTATACGGATGTGTCTGACGGTGTCGAGGGAGTCCGGTCTGCCGGCGACGGTGGCGAGCCGAATTCCCGGGGCCTGGCGGGGGATCGGTGAGTGTCCGGGTCGTTTCTTGGTCGTCGTGGACGGACACTCGCGAGCGGTTCAACTCGCTCGGATGCCGGTCGTGGTCGCGGAGGGGAAGTCAGTCGGTTGTCTGAGAACCCTGCCGACCTTCATCGCGGCCGACGAACAACCGCGCTCGGTGGTCGGAGTGATGTCACGACGACTGGAACCGCTGCAAGTGCCCGTTGAATCCATGGCGGCGGCCGGTGTGTTCGCTGTTCTCGGACCGAGATGGTCGGGACGATCGTGGTCGTTGCGCCGCATCGCCGACGCCTGTCGTGAACAGGGCCGCGAAGTGATGGCCATCGACGATGCCGACTTGGTCGATGTGGACGCTTCCGTGATCGGTCGGGCATTGCGCGGCGAGGTGCTGATCGTTGCCGGTATCGACCCGGCGACGTTGCGTGCTCGACCCGATCACTGGCTGAGCGTGATCCGACGTATCAGGTCGGGCTTGCTGCTCGGACGAAGCGCCCGCAACGACGCCGATTTACTCGGCCTCTTCAGCGTGCCCGAGTCGATGGTGGCCGATGCTGCGGGACGAGGCGTGTGGGTCGATCGGGGAACAGTGATCGATGTGGTGCAGATGATCGAACCGTTCGATGCTCCGTGACATGATCGGCGCATGCGCATCACTCTTCCTTCCGGTACCGAAGCCGAGATCGAGCGCGTCGCTGGTGCGACGCGTGGGCTGGTGGTGATTCCGGACATCTGGGGAATGCGTCCCCTGTTCGACGATCTCGTTCATCGGTTCGCGTCGGAGTGGGGCGTGACCACGGTGGCGATCGAACCGTTCCCGGCCCGCGACTTCCCCGATCTCGGGACCAATCCCGACACGCGATTCGCCGCCGTTCCGAATTTCCGCGACACCGACAAGTATCGCGATCTGGCCGAGGCCGCGGAAGCGACCGGTTGCTCGTCGGTGGGGCTCGTCGGTTTCTGCATGGGCGGCATGTACTGCTTCAAGGCCGCGCAGCTCGAGCGCGATGGCCGACCGCTCTTCGACCGCATCGCGTCGTTCTACGGAATGATCACCACACCCGAGGCCTGGAAGAGCGCGACCCACGAGAGTCCGCTCGACATCCTGAAACGAGGCGGAACGGGCACAACTCGCGCTTATGCATCCAACGTTCTGGCCGTCATCGGTGGCGCCGATCAGTGGACGCCCTCGCCCGAAGTCGAGGAATTGCGAGCCACCGGCGTGACGGTCGCGTTCTACCCGCAGGCCGAGCACGGGTTCGCGCACGACGCCTCACGACCAACGCACCGACCCGAGGATGCGCGCGACGCGTTCGCGCGCGCGAAGAACTGGCTGGCCGGCGGCTGACTAGCGCGCGCGGAGTTCGAGACGATCGCGCAGGAGGATCTTGTAGCGACGCTCGTGCTGTTCGATCCAGCCGAGGCGGATGAAACTGCTGATGGCCTTGTTGACGCGCTCGCGCGACGCGCCGACCATTCCGGCGAGTTCTTCTTGCGTGACGGGAAGGACGAACTCGTCGGCCGGGCCGGCCAATTCGAGAAGGCGCTTGGCGGTGCGGCCGGTGACGTCGAGGAACACCGAGTCGGCGAGCGCACCGTCCATGACGCGCAGGCGCTCGGCGAGCATGCGGACGACTCCGCGGAGAACACGCGGGTTGCCGTCGAGCAGTTGCTCGACCGGGTCGTAGGGAATCTCGAGGACTTCGCTCGGTTCGATCGCGCGGGCCATGGCCGAGCGCGGGCCGCTGTCGAGCAGACCCATTTCGCCGAAGAGGTCGCCCGCTTCCATGAGAGCGACCATGCTCTCGCGCTTGTCGAGTTCGTTCGCGATGGCGATGGCCACGCGGCCGTTCAGGACGATGTACATCGACTCGGCTTCTTCGCCGGCTTCGAACAAGTGGTCGCCGCGCGACAGGATGCGCTTGCGACCCGTCGCGGCGATGCGGGCGATTTCGTCGCTCGGCGCTTCGCCGAAGAAGTCGGTCTTTGCGAGGACGTCTTCGTAGGCCATCGGCCCGAACGGTACTACCCTCCACCGATATGACGAACTCCGGCTCGGGTTTTTCTCGCGGACCGGTCTGGACCATCGTCGTCGCAGGCGGATCGGGTCGTCGTTTCGGGTCGCTGAAGCAGTTCGAGGAGTTGGGCGGTCGTCGAGTCCTCGACCTGACCGTCGACGTGGCTCGGCAGTGCGGCGACGGCGTGGTGGTCGTGGTCCCGGCCGAGGATGCCGAGCGTGAGGGCGGTGTCGCGGGCGGGCCGACGCGTACCGCGAGCGTGCGCAACGGTCTGGCGGCCGTTCCTGCCGATGCGGCCGTGATCCTTGTTCACGATGCGGCTCGCCCGTTTGCTTCACCCGCGCTCTATCAGTCGGTGATCGGAGCCGTGCTGGCTGGTGCCGATGGTGCGGTTCCGGGTCTGCCCGTGACCGACACGGTGAAGTCGATCGAAGTGGTCGAATCGACGTCGCTCGGATTGTCGGACACCGAGATGCCCGTGGTCGTTCCGAAGGTGACCGCGACGCCCGACCGCGCCACGTTGGTGGCCGTGCAGACTCCGCAGGCTTTTCGAGCCGATGTGCTGCGTCGCGCGTACGTGCCCGAGATCGACGGAACCGACGATGCATCGCTCGTCGAGTTGATCGGCGGTACCGTCGTGGTGGTGCCCGGTGAACTCGACAATCGGAAGATCACTGTGCCCGAGGATCTCGTGTGGGCTCGTGAGTTCCTGAAGTCGAACGGATCGCGCGGATGAGTGGATTCGCTGTTCGCGTGGGTCAGGGCTTCGATGTCCACCGATTCTCCGACGATCCGAATCGTCGACTGATTCTGGGCGGGGTCGCTTTCGATGGTGCCCGCGGACTCGACGGACACAGCGACGCCGACGCGATCGCGCACGCGGTGGCCGACGCGCTGTTGGGCGCGGCAGGACTGGGCGACATCGGCCAGCACTATCCCGACACCGATCCGACGTGGAAGGGCGCCGACTCGATCGCGTTGCTCGCCGATGTGGTGGGGAAGGTTCGCGCGCAAGGCTGGGAGATCGGAAACGTGGATTGCAGCGTGGTGTGCGAAGAGCCGAAGTTGGCGCCGCATCGCGATGCGATGCAGGCGAAGTTGTCGACGACGGTGGGCGCGCCCGTGACGGTGAAAGGGCGACGGGCCGAGGGTCTGGGCGCACTCGGACGCCGTGAGGGAATCGCTTGTTGGGCCGTCGCGGTGATCGTGAAAGGTGCTCTCTGATGGCTTCGCGTCGTCCTGCCCGTGGAGGTTCGGGTGCTCCGCGCGCCGGTGGCGGTCGCCCGAGCGGTGGCCAGCCCAAGGGCGCGTCCGGCCGCGGACGTCGCACCGGTGGCGCATCGTCGGGTGCTCCGCGTTCGCGCGGTGCCGGGCGTACCGGTGCGGTGAAGCCGACCAAGTCCTCCGATCGCGGTGACAGGCGCGGTCGCGCCACCGCGTTGGGTTCGACGCGCGACAAGAAGTCCGACGAGCGCGACGATCTCGGCGGCACGCAGATCGAAGGACGTCAGGCGGTTCGCGAACTTCTGATCGCGGGCAAGCGGCGGGTGCACGAAGTGTGGGTCGCCAACGAGCGCGACACGAGCGACGTGGTCGAGGACATCGTTCAGTTGGCCCGGGCCAATCGCGTGCCGGTGGTGGAAGTGAGCCGCAAGAAACTCGACTACGCCGCGCGTAGCGAAGCACCGCAGGGTGTGTTGGCGCGTGCCGACGCGCTCATGCCCGTGAACTTCGACGTTCTCGTGAAGCGCCGACCGGGACGAGCGCCGTTCTTGGTGGCGGTCGATGGCGTCACCGACCCGGGCAACCTCGGCGCGATTCTTCGTTGCTGCGACGGCGCCGGTGTCGACGGAGTCGTTCTCCCGCGTCATCGCTCGGTGCACGTCACGCCCACCACGGCCAAGGCGTCGGTGGGTGCGTGCGAGCACGTTCCGATGGCGCTGGTCGGTGGACTCCCGACCGCGTTGGCGAAGATGCGCGACCTGGGTATCTGGGTGGTGGGTCTCGACGATGCGTCCGACAAGTCGCTGTTCGATCTCGGCGACCTCGCCACCGAGGGGATCTGCCTCGTGCTCGGCGCGGAAGGCGCCGGGTTGTCACGTCTCGTTCGCGAGCGTTGCGACGTGATCGTGAGCATTCCGATGAAGGGCCGCCTGAGTTCGCTGAACGTGTCGACGGCCGCGGCCCTGGCGACGTACGAAGTGGCCCGTCACCGTCGTTAGCCTCGGGCGGGTCGCCGGGTTAGCTCAGTGGTAGAGCAACCGCCTTGTAAGCGGTAGGTCGTGGGTTCAATCCCCACACCCGGCTCCAGTGTCAGCCGATCGCGCTGGTGATGCGGGCCAGGAGAACGTCGAGCGCCCGGTCGTTGTGACCGCCCTCGGGAATGATCACGTCGGCGTATCGCTTGCTCGGTTCGATGAACTGGATGTGGCTCGGGCGGACGGTCGTCATGTACTGATTCATGATGCTGTCGGCTGTGCGGCCGCGATCGCGGACGTCGCGCTGCAACCGTCGGATCAGTCGAACGTCGGCGTCGGTGTCGACGAACACTCGGAGGTCGAACAAGTCGCGCAGCGATTCGTCGTACAGCGCGAGGATTCCCTCGAACACCACGATCGGCGCCGGAGCCACCATCACCACGTCTTTCGAGCGATTGTGGTCGGCGTAGTCGTACACCGGCAGCGGAATCGTCTCGCCGGCCAGCAACGCCGAGAGTTGCCGGTTCATCAGATTCCAGTCGAAGGCGTCGGGGTGGTCGTAGTTGGCGCGAGCCCGATCGTCGAACGCCTGGTGGGTGCGATCGATGTAATAGGCGTCCTGGCGGATGAGGGCCAATCGATCGGTACCGACGAGGTCGACGAGCCGCTCGGCCACCGTGGTCTTGCCCGAGCAGGTTCCGCCGGCGACGCCGATCACGAACGGACGGTTCACCCTGGTCACGCCGACGAGGGTAGTTGTGTCCGATGAGCAGGGCCGTTTCGGTGGGGGTGCTTGTAAACCCGAGGCGAAAACGGGCAGGCTGTACCAATGGCCCTGACCGAACGAGAGAAGGCGATCCTCGATTTCGAGCGGGGCTGGTGGACCGAGGACGGCGTCAAGGACGTCATGCTCCGTGAGCGGTTCAGCTGCTCGGCCGACGAGTACTACGCCGACCTGAACCGTCTTCTCGACCACCCCGATGCCCTGGCGTACGATCCTCTCGTGGTTCGTCGCCTGCAGCGGGCCCGCGAACGTCGTCGGCAGATGCGCCTCGATGGCGCCTCGGAATCGGGAGGCTTGGAAGCATGAGTGACGAACAGCCCACCGGATCCCGCACCGCTCGGCCCGCGTCGTCGGGTGGCGTCGGCGTGTCCACCACCCTCGGCATCATCGTGGCCGCCATCGCCGTTCTGCTCGGCTTCCTCATCCTCCGCGACATCAACCGCGACCGCGACGGTGGCGACGTGTCCGGGCCGGTGGAAACCCAGCCCGTGGGAACCGATGTCACCGGCACCGACGTGACCCTGCCGCCGATCGACACCACCACGCTTCCGCGTACCGGATATAAGGTGTTGGTGGCCAACGCCTCGGGAATCTCGGGAAGCGCTGGTCAGATGAGCACCGCCCTGCAGGCCGAAGGCTTCGTGGTGGTGCAGCCGGCGACCAATGCCGCCGAGACCGTGGGCAAGCAGACCGTGACCGTGGTGTTCTACGTGCCGGGCTTCGAGACCGGTGCGGCCGCTGTGGCCGAAGTGCTGGGTGGCGTGGCCACGCAGCCGGTCGCGTCGCCGCCGCCGGTGGAATCGGGAGACCTGGGCGAGGCCACCGTGGTGGTTCTGCTCGGCACCGACCTGGCCGGCAAGTTGCTCCCGGGTGCACTGCCCTCGGCGAGCCCCACGTCGATCGCGGCGATCACCACCACGACCGCCGGCTGAGCCCGGCGCTCAGGCGCGGAGAAGTTCGAGCGCGGCCTGCTCGATGCACCACTTCGGTTCGGCGAAGGCTTTGTCCTCGCCGAACTTCGACACCAGGTCGCTGACACCGCGGTCGATCAGCGCGTAATCGGGTTCGTCGGCGGCGCTCGGATGAATCGACCCGACGATCGCAGCGAGCGGTCGGCCGATTTCGTGGCACAACTGGGCGACTCCGCCGACGACCTTGCCCTCGAAACTCGTGGCGTCGAGGCGACCTTCGCCGGTGATCACGAGGTTGGCGGCGCGGATGCGCTCGGCGAGATCGACTTCCTCAGCGACCATGTCGAAACCCGGAACGATGGTCGCTCCGAGGGCCACGAGTCCACCGGCCAATCCTCCAGCCGCGCCAGCGCCGACGACGTTCGAGACGTCGACTCCGTGAGTCTCCTTGTAGAGCTGCACGAGACGTTCGAGTCGGCTCGTGAGCATGCGCACCTGGGTGGTTGACGCTCCCTTCTGCGGAGCGAACACCTCGGCGGCGTCGACGAAAAGGGTGTCGACATCGCACGCGACCACGAACTCGATGCCGCGCAATCGCGCCGGCGCGTGAATCGCGCGCACCGCTCCGAGTCCACCGTCGGTGGTGGCCGATCCGCCGAGGCACACGATGATCCGTTCGGCTCCGAGATCGAGGGCCTTGTCGATCAGTTCGCCGGTACCGGTCGTGGAGGCGGCGATGGCGTCGTTGTGTTCGGGTCCGCCGACGAGAGTGAGTCCGGAGGCTCGTGCCATCTCGATCACCGCGGTCCCGCGATGGAAACGCCACGACGCTTCGACCGGATCACCAAGTGGTCCGGTGACGATGCTCGTGCGGTTGGGTCCACTTAGAACGTCGAGAGTTCCCTCGCCGCCGTCGGCGAGCGCCACTTCGTCGCAGTCGATGCCGAGTTCCCAGCAGGCGTGGCCGATGGCCTGAGCCACGTCGTGTGCCGAGACCGTTCCCTTGAACTTGTCGACGGCAGCCAGCACGCGCATTGGTCCAGTCTGCTGTGGTCGACCTCGACTGGTGGCAAATCCCGACTCGGTCGGTAGGGTTTCGCCATGGCCGTCACCGTGCGCATTCCCACGACCCTTCGTCCGCTGTCGGGCGGCAACGCGACCGTTCAGGTGGAAGGCGGCACGTTGCGTGAGGTCCTCACCGCACTCGACGCGGCGCATCCCGGCTTCAAGGATCGCTTGTTCGACGAGCAGGGCAATCAGCGCCGCTTCGTCAACCTGTTCGTGGCCGATGATGACGCTCGCTATCTGCAGGGTCTCGACACTCCGGTGCCGGCTGGCGAAACCGTGAGCATCATTCCGGCCGTCGCGGGCGGCTGACGCGTTCGCTTGGGCGTAGGACATGCCAGAAATGGCATGGTTTCGCGCCCAATGGGTCAGGTGGGGAGGAGTTCGAGGAAGTGGGCTCGCTTCTTCGGGCCCATCGGGATCTCCTGCGGCCGATTCTCCCGGTCCTGCCACACCATGAACACCCGGTTCATCACCTCGGAGTCCTTCATCAACGCATCCGGTGACGACAGCAGATTCATGTTCCGCATGAACGCCCGCAGCACCACTGGATCGCTGCGCAGCGCCGGCAGCAAACCCTCGCGCAGCACCGAGCGCATCATCGTCTTCGGATCGCTCGCATCGCCGTCAGGGTCGTCGCCGCGCAGCAACGCGGCCGCCACGCGACGCGCCTCGGCGTCCTGCTGAACACCCGACTCGTACCACGGTTTGATCTCGTTGCTGATCGCCGCGTCGTACTCGACCGCGACGTCGAACAACTCACGGCCCGTGCGCGGTTCGCGACCGGCCAACGTCTGGCTCATGAGGTGCGCACCCCAGTAACCAGTGGAGCATCCGCGTCCGTACAACGGGTTCGTGCAGATCACGGCGTCGCCCACCGGCAACATACCGAGCACCAGCGGCGCACCATCCACCACGTACTCGCGATGACGGTTCAACAGACCGGCCATCACGTGGACGCCGTCGTGAATCGGCTCGGCGCGGCCGTCGAGATACGGCTCGGTGGCCACCAACTGTCGGCACGCGTGATCGAACACCGCCGGGTCGGCCAAGCGCGTGCGCAACTCGCCGTCGTCGGTGGGAGCGGCCAACGTGATGGAGAACGTGTCGTTGTCGCCAACGAACACGCCGTATTTGATGTAACCGAGGTCGCCGCCGATCGGACCGTTGCGTGGCGGATACTTCTCGCCCTTCTTCAAACGATAGAAACGCGACGCGTAGACGATGCCGGTGTCTTCGACGAACTCGCGCACCGGACCCACGCCGATCGCTTCGAGCCATTCGGGAAGGGCCGAACGGCGTCCGCTCGCGACCACCACCAGATCGGCCGCGCGCTCGGTTCCGTCCTCGAGAGTCACGCCGGTGACGCGCACCAAGTCGGTGTCGGCGTCGCGCTCGTGCGTGAGTCCGTTCACGCCCACACCCGTCGCGAAGCGAACGCGACCTTCGTCGAGTACGACACGCCGCAGCACCCACTCGAACGTCGTGCGGCGGCACGTGAGCATCGTGAGTTCGTCGTCGGCGGCCTCGCGCTCGAATCCCTCCATGGTGGGTGGCAGGTCGTCGCCGAACCGGAGTTCGGCCGCACCGGCGGCCATGAGCGCCTCGACCACGTCGGGTTCGTTGGCCTTCAAGAGGCCCACCAGGCGGGCGAGGAAGGCGTGGCTGTGGCGCACCTGCGGGGCACCCCGGCGGTCCCATTCGAAGGCTTCGTCGGCCGAGGCCGGCATGGGGGTGTCGTCCCGTTCGATGACCGTCACGGCGTGGCCCTGACGGCTCAGTTTGAGGGCCGACGACAACCCGGAGACTCCGCCTCCCACCACGATGACCTGCATGAATGCGAGGGTAGAGGCCGGTCGGGCGCTTCATCGGGTCGAGCGTCCGGGTCCCGAGTGGCGGTTGTCGTCTTAGCACTCGCGAAAGTAGAGTGCTAGCACTCAGTTCGCCCGAGTGCGAACACCTCCCCAGCAGTCAGTTACCGAAAGGGATTCACGATGCCGAAGATGATTGCGTTCGATGAACAGGCCCGCCGTGGCCTCGAGGCCGGCATGAACAAGCTGGCCGACGCCGTGCGCGTCACCCTTGGACCCAAGGGCCGCAATGTCGTTCTCGAGAAGAAGTGGGGCGCCCCCACCATCACCAATGACGGTGTGTCGATCGCCAAGGAGATCGATCTCGAGGATCCGTACGAGAAGATTGGCGCCGAACTGGTCAAGGAAGTCGCCAAGAAGACCGACGACGTCGCCGGTGACGGAACAACCACGGCCACCGTTCTCGCCTGGAGCATGGTGCGCGAAGGTCTCCGCAACGTCGCCGCTGGCGCCAACCCGATGAGCCTGAAGAAGGGCATCGAGGCCGCCGTCGCCGCCGCCGTCGCGTCGATCAAGGACCTCGCCAAGGAAGTCGACAACAAGGCGCAGATCGCCCAGGTCGCTTCCATCTCGGCTGCCGACAACGAGATCGGCACGATGATCTCCGACGCCATCGACAAGGTGGGCAAGGACGGAGTCATCACCGTCGAGGAGAGCCAGACCTTCGGCATGGAGATGGATCTCGTCGAAGGAATGCGCTTCGACAAGGGCTACATCTCGCCCTACTTCGTGACCGACCCCGAGCGCATGGAGGCCGTCCTCGACGATCCGTACATCCTGCTCGTCTCGTCGAAGATCTCGTCGGTCCGCGACATGCTGCCGGTCCTCGAGAAGGTCATGCAGGGCGGCCGTCCGCTCGTGATCATCGCCGAAGACATCGAGGGCGAGGCTCTGGCCACTCTCGTCGTCAACAAGATCCGCGGAACGTTCAAGTCGGTCGCCGTCAAGGCCCCCGGCTTCGGCGAGCGCCGCAAGGCGATGCTTCAGGACATGGCCATCCTCACCGGCGGCCAGGTCATCAGCGAAGAAGTCGGTCTCAAGCTCGAGAACGCCACGCTCGATCTGCTCGGCCGCGCCAAGAAGATCATCATCACCAAGGACGAGACCACTCTGGTCGAGGGTGCGGGCGATGACGACGACATCAAGGGTCGCATCACCCAGATCAAGACCGAGATCGACAACACCGATTCCGACTACGACCGCGAGAAGCTCCAGGAGCGTCTGGCCAAGTTGTCGGGTGGCGTGGCCGTGCTCAAGGTCGGCGCCGCCACCGAGGTCGAACTCAAGGAGAAGAAGCACCGCATCGAGGACGCGGTGAGCACCACCAAGGCCGCCATCGAAGAAGGTGTCGTGCCCGGTGGCGGAGTCGCGTTGCTCCGTTCGCAGGCCGCGGTTCTCGCCGCCGCCGAGAAGCTCAGCGGTGACGAGGCCACGGGTGCACGCCTGGTTGCCAAGTCGCTCGAGGCTCCGCTCAAGCAGATCGCCGAGAACGCCGGTCTCGAGGGTGGCGTCGTGGTCGAGAAGGTGCGCAACCTGAAGGGTGCCGAGGGCCTCAATGCAGCCACCGGCGAGTACACCGATCTCGTGAAGCTCGGCGTCATCGACGCCGCGAAGGTCACGCGTTCGGCTCTGCAGAACGCGGCATCCATCGCCGCTCTCTTCCTCACCACCGAAGCCGTGGTCGCCGACAAGCCCGAGAAGGACGCCCCGGCCATGCCCGGCGGCGGCATGGAAGACTTCTGAGTCAGTCGACCCACAGAGTTGTACGGCAGGACCCCGGGGCGACCCGGGGTCCTGTTGCATTGGTGACCTCGCGCGCGGCGTGGGGGATCGACGACGACATGCCCTTGTTGAAGTCGGCGCTCGACGCGGCTGCCATCGAATGGCGCGAACTCGCGTGGGACGACGATCTCGACGACGAGGCGTGGGCATCGTGCGCGTTGAGCGTGGTGCGCTCGACGTGGGACTACCACCGCCGCCTCGACGACTTCCTCGCTTGGATCGACCGCGTCGATCGCCTCAGCGTGCTGGCCAACTCGGTCGCTGTTTTGAGATGGAACACGGACAAGCACTACTTGGTGGAAGCGGAGGTGGCCGGACTTCCCATCGTGCCCACCGTGTTCGTCGAGCCATCGGGTGACGATTCGTGGATCGCCCGAGTCGACCATCTGCTCGAATCGGGGCACGTGGTGGTGAAGCCGTGCGTGAGCGCCGGCAGCAACGACACCGAGCGGCACGACGAATCGGCTTCGGCGATCGAGCAGGTGCGCGGGCTCCTCGCGACGGGCCGCGCCGCGATGGTCCAGCCGTATCTGTCGCGGGTCGACTCCGACGACGAGACCGGGCTGGTGTTCATGGGCGGATCGTTCAGCCACGCGTTCGCGAAGGGCCCTCTTCTCTCGGCACCGAAGGACGTGGCCGGCGACTTGTTCGCGCGCGAGCGCATCGACCCGCGCGTACCGTCGGCAGCCGAACTGTCCGTGGGCGAGCGGGCGATGGCATGGCTCGGTCGGCGATTCGGAACCTTGCTCTACGCGCGCATCGATCTTCTGCCCACCGACCGCGGTCCGGTGATCGTCGAACTCGAACTCACCGAGCCGAGCCTGTTCCTCGCCATGCACCCCGACGCGCCGTCGAACATCGCACGCGCGATCGGTGCGGCACTCAGCGCGCGTTGAACAACCATGAAAGCGAGCAAGAGCTGATCGACCGTAGCCTTGAGCACATGGCTCGGAAGCGGACCGACACGGTTCTCGTCGTGAAGATCGACGGTGATCGCGACCGACGCGTGCCCGATCAACTCGTGGTCGAAGAACCCATGACCATTCAGCTCGACGGGAACGTCGTCGCCACCACGATGCGCACTCCCGGTCACGACTACGAATTGGCCGTCGGCTTTTGCCACGGCGATGGACTCCTCGCCGGCTTCCCGGTCACCGGTGTTCGCTATTGCGCGAACGGTTCGGCCGTCGACAGCAACTTCAACGTGGTCACCGTCGAGACCGGCGGTCGTGCTCCGGTCCCGACACCTCGGCTCGGCAACACCTCGTCAAGTTGCGGGGTGTGCGGCTCGCAGTCGATCGACGAATTGAGCGTGCGCCTCGCTCCACTCGAGCCGGGTTCGGTCGTGCGCATCGACCAGAACAAGGTCCTCTCGATCCCCGATATGGTGCTGGGCGATCAGGCGTTGTTCAACGAAACCGGAGCGGTCCACGCGGCGGCCGCCTTCGACGCCGCCGGCAACGTTCTCGTCGTGCGTGAAGACGTCGGCCGCCACAACGCCGTCGACAAGGTGGTCGGCCATCTGCTCCTGGAGAAGAAGTTGCCGGCCGGTGATCTCGGCCTCTTCGTGTCGGGTCGGGCGAGTTTCGAGATGGTTCAGAAGGCGTGGGCGGCCGGCTTCGGCACGCTGATCTCGGTCAGTGCTCCCACCGCCCTGGCGGTGCAGACCGCCAAGCGGGCCGGACTCGTGCTGTACGGGTTCGCACGCGGACCGCAGGCCGTTCGCTACAGCCCGGGCTGACGATTCCGGGCGTCCCGATCGTCACGGCGCACTGACGACTCCGATTTCCGTGCGGTACTCGGCTTTGCCGTCGTCGCCGAATCCGAACGTCACGAACGTGGCGATCGACGGATCTCCATTCGGACTGAGGGCGAGCAGTCGGGTCGGTCCGTTGTAATCGATGTTCAGCCCGGACGCGATGAGGGCGGTGCATTCGTCGAACGTCAAACAGGCCGAACCACCGCGGCTGGTGGGAATCGCCTCGTCCATGAAGACGAGCGCGTCGTCCGACTTGGTGGCGAGTGCCGAAAGGGCGATGAGGTTGACGCAGTCGACGCTCGCCGTGGCCAGTGGAACGGGCGCCACTCGGGTCTCGGCGAATGGATTGTCGTTCGGACCGAGCGGTGCCAGCGGAAGTTCGAGGCCGGCCTGCTGCAGAGTCGCGTAGAGATCGGAGAACCCGGCGGCCGAATCCACCGCGACCCCGGTGATGGACATTCGACCGTCCGTCTCCATGACCGGATCGGACGACAAGTCGGCCCGGGCCAGTGCATCGTTCACGATCACGACGGTGTCAGAGAAGGTCGTGAGAGTGGTGGAAAGGAATCGAGCGCCGCTCTCCTCGTCACCGATCAAGGTGACCACTAATCCGTCGGCGAGAGTTGCGACGTCCTCGGAGTAGTCGTCGTCACCGGGGTCGTACTGGATCTCCGACACGATGGCGATTCCTTCGAGTCCGAGGGCGCGGCGAACATCGGTGGCGTAGTCGCGGCCGAACGGGTCGTCCGGGTAGGCGAGCACCGTGGAACGGATACCCGTGCGGGCAACCTCCTGGGCCATGGCGAGTGCGGCGAGCGAATCGGACGGGCTGGTGCGTACGAACATTCCGCGATCTGGGAAGTTGGTGAGCGATGCGGTGGTGGCCGCCGGTGAGCACACACCCACGTTGGCGGCGAGGAGAGTGGGAAGAGTCGACAGGGCCACCGACGATGAGAACGGACCGACCACAGCGTCGACCGCATGAGTGGTGACGAGGGTGTCGATGGCAGCCAGTGCGGTTGCCGAATCACCGCCCTCGTCCTCGACGAAGAGTTCGATCGGTGATCCGTTGACACCACCGTTGTCGTTGATGGCCCGCACCGCGGCCTCGACGATCGCGACGAGGGGTTCACCGATGGTCGCTCCGGGTCCCGATCGCGGCACGAGCAGCCCGAGGCGCAGGGCCCCATCGCTGATGCGAGGAGCGATGGTGGTGGTGCGCGGGGGTTCGGTGTCGACCGGGGCCGTGGTGGTGCCCCCACCGCACGCGGCGACGACCAGGCCGAGCGCGGCCGCCACGAGAGAACACCGCATCGAACGACGCATCCGTCCCAGCCTACGACGGCTGTCGTCGAGCCGAGTCGGATCGGTTGGTGGAGATCGGCGACACTGTGGCATGGCTGGATTCGAGAACGACACCGACCTCGTCTATCTGCGTGATGTGGACATCCGGGATTTCGAAGCCGTCGTGGTGGGTGTCGATGGTTCATCGGTTGCGCTCGATCGCACGTTCTTCTACCCGACCGGTGGCGGACAACCGCATGACACCGGCACTCTCGCGGGTGCGCGCGTGGTGAACGTGCGCAAGGGTCCGTCGTCGGACGGTTCGCTGTCGTGGGTGTGGCACGAACTCGAAGGAGACGTTCCGGCTCTCGGCGCCACGGTGTCGGGTCATGTCGATCACGAGCGACGCTTTCAACTCATGCGCACTCACACCGCGATGCACATCCTGTGCGGCGTGATCTGGAACGAATGGAAGGTTCCGGTGACCGGCGGCAACATGGAACCTCTCAGCGCCCGCATGGACTTCGAGTTCGACCCGGTGCCCGACGGCTTCGCGCAGCGCATCGAAGAACTGGTCAACGCGGAGATCGCGTCTGACCGACCGATTCGCGTGGAGTTCCTGCCGCGTGACACCGCGCTACAGGACACCGATCTGATCCGGACCAAGGTGAGCCTCATCCCCGAATCGGTGTCCGAGATCAGAGTGGTCGACATCGTGGGTCTCGACAAACAAGCCGACGGCGGGACCCACGTCCACTCCACGAAGGATGTCGGCCGGGTGAAGGTCGTGAAGGTCGAGAACAAGGGCAAGGGGAACAAGCGGGTGCGCGTCGAGATCGTCGATGCGTGATGCGCGGTCGCGCGCTCCGTTCGGATTGACCTAGGGTTCGCGTGTGGCCAACGGGGGAGCGAACCACGAAAATGGGTCGGCGCGCGCTCCGGGCCCGTCGTTGTACCAGCAACTGCTGGCCGATCCAACGCGCCCGCCGTGGCCGCTGCTCGTGGAGGCGCCGGCGTATCTCGGCGACGAGGACATCGCGTACTCGGTGTACACGTCGGAGGAGAGGTTCCGGGCCGAGTTCGATCACATGTGGTCGAAGACGTGGCAGTGGGCATGTCACGTCGACCACATTCCCGAGACCGGCGACTACTACGTCTACGACGTGGGCCCGCACTCGGCGCTGATCGTTCGTGGCGAGAACGGGGCGATCAACGCGTACTACAACGCGTGCATGCACCGTGGGACGCAGCTGCGTCCGCCGGGTACCTGCGGCTTCGCGAATCAGCTGAAGTGTCCGTTCCATGGATGGACATGGTCGCTCGACGGCGAACTGATCGAGGTACCCGATCGTTGGGATTTCCCGCACGTCGGCGACGACACGCATCGCTTGCCGCGCCTCCCGGTGGAGGTGTTCTCGGGTTTCGTCTGGGTCAACTTCGACCCCGAAGCCGAGTCGCTCTCGTCGTACGCGGGAGTTCTGGTCGATCACTTCACCGAGTTCGGATTCGAGGACCGTTACATCGAGACCCACGTGCGCAAGAAGTTGCCCTGCAACTGGAAGGCGGCGATCGAGGCGTTCCTCGAGGCCTACCACGTGCGCGAGACCCACGCGTCGGGTCAACTCGGTGACGAGGTGACCACGCAGTACGACGTGTTCCCGCCCAATGTCAGCCGATTCATCCACACGATCGCCCTCGACTCCCCGCAGCGTCCGCGGCCGCGAACGGAAGAGGAGATCTTCGCCAACTTGTTGCGCGGTGTTCCGGCCGAGGCCCGGCCGAGACTCCCGGACGGAATGCGCGCTCGCGATGCTTGGGCGAAGATCGTCCAACGCGACATGAGTTCGCGTTACGGTCACGACTTCACCAATCTGAGCGAGTCGATCACCCTCGACTCGATCGAGTACTTCTTGTTCCCCAACGCGTTCTTCTTCCCGGGCCTTGCATTGCCGATGGTGTATCGGTTCCGGCCCGATGCCGACGACATCGATGTCAGTTGGTTCGATCTGTTGATCCTGCGCCCTCGTCCGGCTCAGGGTGAGGCGCCTCCTCCACCCGAAGTGATCGAACTCGACGTCGACGACAGCTACACCGTGGCCACCGGGCTCGGACCACTGGGTCGGGTGTACGACCAGGACACGTCGAACATGAAGGCGCAGACTCGTGGATTCCGATCGAGTGTCAAGCGGGGTCAGACGCTCGGCAACTACCAAGAGGTTCGCGCGCGTCATCTTCAGCAGCGCGTTCGCGACCATCTGCGCGCGGGCGGCTTCACCGACGATCCGTCATGAGCGAAGTCGATCTCGGTGATCTGAGCGACCTTGGCGACGGTGCCATGCGGGTCTTCGCCGATATCGGGTCGCATGGTGTCGTCGTGTGCCGCATCGAGGGGCGGCTGCACGCCTTCGACGACAACTGCTCGCACCGCGACGCCCGGCTGTCGGACGGCCGACTGCGAGGGGCGACCATCACCTGCCCGGTGCACGGGGCGCAGTTCGACGTGCGGACCGGCGAGCACCGCTGTGCTCCGGCCACCTCGCCCATCACCGTGCGGGTGGTCCGCGACGAAAGTGGTCGCGCGGTCCTGGGCGACTAGGGTTCGAAGCCTTGTCCGGAGCGGGCGACCGCCGACCGAAGGAGTTGATCGATGGATCCTGTGCCACTGCGGCGAGTCGTCGTCCTAGGTTTCGGGGCGGTCGGCCAATGCACCGTCCCTCTTCTCATCCGAGATCGCGGCTTCACGCCCTCGCAGGTCTCGGTGCTCGAATTCGAACCCAACGAGTCGCGCCTCGGAGCGCTGATCGACTCGGGGATTTCGTACGAGAACCTCCGGATCACCCGTGAGAACCTCGACACCGAGCTCTCTCGTCGTCTCGGCCCGGGCGACATCCTGCTGAATCTGGCCTGGAACATCGATGCCTGCACCATCATCGACTGGTGCCACCAACGCGGTGTTCACTACCTCGACACTTCGGTCGAGGAATGGGATCCGTACGACAACGTCGAAGTCGTCGATCCGCGCGACCGGACGTTGTACGTCCGCCACATGAAGATCCGTGCGTTGCAGAGGAGCTGGTCGACTCCCGGTGCGAGCGGGGTGGTCGAACACGGTGCGAACCCCGGACTCGTGAGCCACTTCGCCAAGCAGGCCCTGTGGGAGATCGCGCATCGAATGCTCGCCGACGGACTCGGCGATCGACGTGCACTCGAAGATGCGATCGCCGGCGAGAAGTTCGCCGATTTGTGCCGCCTCACATCCACCAAGGTGATCCACATCTCCGAGCGCGACACGCAGGTGAGCATCACACCGAAGAAGCCGAACGAGTTCGTCAACACCTGGTCGATCGAAGGGCTCTACGAAGAAGGAATCGCGCCCGCCGAGATCGGTTGGGGAACCCACGAACGCGTTCTCCCCGTCGACGCGTACCAACACGAAGGCGACGGACCGCGCAATCAGATCTGTCTCGCTCGATCCGGTATCGAGACGCGCGTGCGCTCGTGGGTGCCGAACGGCGGCCCCGTCATCGGAATGGTGATCCGCCACGGTGAGGCGTTCACGATGTCGGAGCACTTGTCGTCGTTCGACGAGGACGGACGGCTTCTCCACCGCCCGACCGTCCACTACGCGTACTGTCCGACCGACGCGGCCATCGCCAGCGTTCACGAACTGCTCGGACGTCAGTGGAACGTCCAGGACGAGCGACGCGTGATGAACGACGACATCACGCACGGTGAAGACGAGTTGGGTGTGCTGCTCATGGGCCACCCCTACGGTGCCTGGTGGACCGGTACACAGCTCTCGATCGACGAGGCGCGCCGTCACGTATCGGGCCAGAACGCGACCACGCTGCAGGTGGCCGCATCCATCATGGGCGCGATCGAGTGGATGGTTTCCGACCCCGCCCGCGGACTTTGCGTTCCCGACCAATTGCCTTGGCGTCAGGTGCTCGACGTCGCTCGGCCCTACCTCGGAACGGTGTGGTCGGGTCCGTCATCGTGGGATCCGGTGTCGAATGGCCGTGATGTGTTCGCCCGGTGGCGTACGCCTCCGCACGGTGCCGACCCCGCCGATCCGTGGCAATTCGGCAACTTCCTGCTTTCCTGATCGGGTGGACGAGTACTCGCAGCGGTTGTTCGACGCACTGAGCGGTGCGGTCGACTCGTGGCTTAGGCGTTCGTTCGATCGGGTCGTGCACGACCAGGAATTTGCTTCTCGTGTCGACGAGGTTCGACGCGACTCGATGATCGGTGACGCGGCCGGTGACGCTCTCGATCGCCTGCGGAGGTTGTTCGACACCGACGTTCTCGAACAGCGCCACAACCCGCTGCAGATCCTTCGGTCGGCCACCGAGCCGGTGACCGCAGAACTGCGCAGCCTTGGTGCTCGTCCCATCGAGCGCGACGAGTTCCAGCAACGGTCGTTCCCCGATGACGATTTCGGGTTGTGCCCGGCGGCCTGGATCGACATCGACGAATCCCTGGCCGAGGTGGGTCTCGAGTGGGGGGCCTGGAAGGCGGCCGCCGTGATCAGCCGCCGACGGGATCTCTGAAGGGCACGCCAGCACGAACGAATGTGACCGATGCCGAGCGATCGTGACGGATGACGCCGGGCCCGACATCCCGAACTCCGAGCGTTGCTAGTTCGATTGTGAAGTGCCTCGTCAGCGCCTCATCTCCCGAGTGGTCATCGCGCTGAGCGCGGTGTTGATCGCATCGGCTTGCGAGGCGTCGAATCCGTCGGCCAATGACCGACTGGACACGGCGATGGTCGATGTCGGCTCGCCTTCGCGGACTCTCGCGTACGGCCCCGACGACGAGCAGGTCCTCGACGTGTACACGCCGGCCGGTTGGTCGCCCAGTGATCGTCGCCCGGTGATCGTTCACGTTCACGGTGGTGGCTGGCACGGCGGATCGCGACGCGATGCCGCCTATTTGGCCCAGGCCCAGGTCCGTCGTGGTTGGGTGTTCGTGTCGGTCGATTATCGACTCACTCCGGGCGTCCGGTTCCCCGAACCGATTCGCGATGTCGATCGGGCCGTGCGGTTCGTTCGGTCACAGGCATCGTCATTGGGCATCGACCCGAATCGTCTGGTGATGTCGGGTCACTCGGCCGGTGGTCATCTGGCCGCCGCGGTCGCACTCGGCGACATGCGACCCCTTCTCGTCGATCCCACCCTCCCGGCCGACCTACGGGCTCAGTCGTCGCGTCCGAATGCGGTCGTGACCATCGGCGCGATCCTCGACGTGGTCGCCTTCAGTGACGATCCGTGGTGGGCGTCGGGCTGGATCGTGAATCTGCTGTACGGCTGCGAGGGATCCGACCCGTTCGTTCTCACGTGCTCCAGCACACAGATGCGCCAGGGCTCGGTGCTCGACTGGCTCGATCCTCGCGACCCGTCGATGTACGTGATCCACGGAGGCGACGACGACGTGGTGCTGGTCGAACAGGCTTGGCTCGCGCGAGCCCGTGCCGATGCGGTGGGCTTCGATCGGATCAGCCTCGACATCGTCGACTCGGGACCGGCCCGCTACCGGCGGCACGACCCGGATTTCGGCGCCAATCTGCGCGAACTCGAGTCGTTCCTCGATCGAGTCACCGCCTGAAGTGTTTCGCCGGTGTGAAATCACGCCGGCCGTCCACGATCCCGTGGCGTGACCGTCGTGGTGGACGGGGAGAATGATCTCATGGCCCGTCGCGCCGTTCTCGATGACCCGTCGTTGCGAGGAACTCGCTTCACGCGCGAACTCTGCCGCGCGACCGATTCATGGCTGGCCGACCTGTGGTCGTCGGCGGTCGGCGAGCAGAAGATTTCGAAGCGTTGCGCCCTCGTGGCTCTCGGGGGTTACGGCCGTGGCGAACTCGCACCGTTCAGCGACCTCGATGTCGTGTTGTTGCACGACGGCGTGAAGAACATCGACGAGATCGCATCGAAGATCTGGTACCCGATCTGGGACGCGGGCGTGAAGCTCGGACATTCCGTGGGCACGGTCAAGCAATTGCTCGACATCGCCAAGTCCGAACTCGACACTGCCACCGCGTTGTTGTCGTCGCGGCACGTTGCCGGTGACGAGGATTTGACGAGGGAGTTGCTCGATTCGGCCACGCGCGTGTGGAAGACGTCGAAGGATCGTCTTCCCGAGATGATGAAGCGGGTCAGATCGCGGCAGGCCGAACACGGAGAAGTGGCTTTTCTCCTCGAACCCAACCTGAAGGAGGGCTATGGAGGTCTGCGCGACATTCATGCCCTGCTCTGGGCCGAGGCGGCGGGTGTGGAGATCTCACGATCCGATCGCGCGTCGCTCGACGCCGGTCGCGATGTGTTGATGTCGCTTCGCGTCGCTCTGCATCGTCATGCGGGTCGGGCGGTCGAGGTCCTTCATCTGGAGGACCAGGACGCCGTGGCCGCGGCCTGTGGGTACCCGAACGCCGATGCCTTGGCCGCCGCTTTGTCGAATGCCGGTCGGTCGGTGTCGTGGGTGGGTGACGAGGTCTGGGCGCGCGTGTCGGCAACCGGAGTCAAGTCCGAGCCCGATCGCCTGCTCGCTCCGGGTGTGATTCTGAGGCACGGCGAAGTCCATCTGGACGACGACGTCGATCCGGCATCCGATCCGTCGTTGCTGCTTCGGGTGGCGGCCTCGGCGGCCCGTCAGCGGACGCGTATCGATCGTCCGACACTCGATCGACTGGCGCAATCGAGTCCGGCCATGACGACTCCGTGGCCAGTCGGTGCCGTGGACGATCTCGTGGGTCTCTTGCTCACCGGACACGATGCGATTCCGGTGCTCGAGTCACTCGATCAGCGTGGGCTCTGGGTGAAGATCCTGCCCGAATGGGCCCCCAATCGGAGTCGTCCGCAGCGCAACGCGTATCACCGTTTCACTGTCGATCGGCACCTGTGGGAGGCAACCGCCAATGCGAGCGATCTCGCGCACCGCGTGGCGCGACCCGATCTGCTCGTTCTCGGCGCGTTGTTCCACGACATCGGCAAGGGCTATCCCGGCGATCACACGGATGTGGGAGTCGAACTCGTTGCACGCATCGGCCCGCGTATCGGCCTGTCACCCGACGACGTGGTCGTCGTGCAGACGATGGTGCAGCACCACCTCACGCTCGCCGATGCCGCGACGCGTCGCGACCTCGGTGATCCGGCCACGGCGAAGTTCGTGGCCGACGCCGTGAAGTCGCCGTTGGTGCTCGATCTCCTGCACGCGCTCACGGAGGCCGACAGCCTGGCCACCGGAACCTCGGCGTGGGGTTCGTGGAAGGCCGAACTGGTCGCCGAACTCGTGACTCGTACTCATTCCGTTCTCGGCGGCGGCGATGTCGACGAGATCCAGTGGCGTCTCTTCCCTGACGCCGAAGTTCTGGCGATGATGGCCACCGGAGAAATTCGCGTCGCGACATCGCCGGAAGCGGTCACCGTCGTCTCACCCGACCGGCCCGGAACCTTCAGTCGAGTGGCCGGAGTCATGGCTCTGCATGGTCTGGGTGTGCTCGGTGCGCAGGCTCACTCCGACGAACAGGGGATGGCCGCCTCTCGGTTCTCCGTTCAGGTTCCCGCGCACGGGCCGATCGAGTGGGATCCGATCGTCAAGAATCTCGAACGCGCCTTGCGCGGCGAACTGGCTATCGAAGCGCGGCTGACCGAGCGCGCGCTCACCTACAAGCGCCGGCGCCGTTCGGCCGGTGCACTCGCGTCGCCACGCGTCACCTTCTTCGACGAGGCGTCTTCCAACGCGACGGTGATCGAAGTGCGGGCACCGGACGAACTCGGAGTTCTGCACCGCATCACGAAGGCGATGGCCGAGGTGGGCCTCGACATACGCCACGCGACCGTTCAGACCATCGGCGACGAGGTTGTCGACTCGTTCTACGTTCGGACGGCGTCGGGCACGAAGCTCGTCGATGCGTTCCATCGCTCCGAGGTCGAACGGGCGATCCTGCACATCCTGACGCCCTCGCCTGCCCGCTGAACCGGTAGTACCGTGTCGGCATGTCCGACGCGACGCCGAACGACTTCACACGCGATCTGGTTCGCTGGAGCGAGACGCTGGCTGGCATCGCGCGCACGGGAATGGGCTTCACCCAGAACTTGTACGAGCGCGAGCGTTACGAAGAAGTTCTGCACGTCGCCGCCGACATCAAGGCCGCCGCCGACGAGGCACTCGAGGTTCGACGCGAACAGGACCACTTCGTGCAGGAGTGGATGGAGTCGATCGGGGAGGGCGTCCCTGGATACGTCACTCCGAAGGTGGCCATCGGTGCGATCGTCGGGAACGACGACGGCGAGATCCTGCTGGTGCGCCGTCCCGATTCGGGTGTGTGGCTGTACCCGACCGGTTGGGCCGACGTCGGCTATTCGCCTTCCGAAGTCGCCATCAAGGAAGTGCACGAGGAGACCGGCATCGAATGCGAGCCGGTGCAATTGCTCGGCGTCGTCGATGGTCAGCGCATGGGTTTCAGTCGGTTCGGCATGTACATGCTCTTGTTCCACTGTCGTGCCGTGGGTGGCGACCTGCAGGGTCATCCGCTCGAAACGAGCGGTATCGGCTGGTTCGGCCGCGATTCTCTCCCCGAGCCGACCGCCGGTGCGCAGTGGTGGGGTCCCATGGCGTTCGCGGCCATCGCCGGCTCGAATGGCCCGGCCTCGTTCGATCCGCCGCGCTCGCCGGTGTGGCGCAACGGCGAGCACTGACGCTGTCGTCGAATCAGTCGTCGCGCTGGCTGCGCAAGAACTGCTCGACCTCGGCCATGAGTGCATCGCTGTCGACCGGTCCGTCGGGCAGTGGTGTGTCGTCGCGCGGACGATCGTCGGGCGGCAACGCCGACTCGCTGTCCTCGTCGTCGATCAGGAGTTCGATGTCGTCGTCATCGTCGTCGAATTCGTAGTCGTCGTCATCGTCGTCGCCCATGGCCTCGATGCGCTCGAGGTAGCGAGTGAGCGACGGGTCGTTGGCGATGAGTTGATCGACCTGCGCGTCGTACGATTCGACCGTTTCGGCGAGTGACACCGTGGGCAGATCGACATCGAGGATTTCGCTCAGGCGCTCGACGAGAGCGAGGGCGGCCTTGGGCGAGGCGATCTGCGCGGCGTAGGCCGGCACGGCTCCCCACAACGAGATGCTCGACATGCTCGCGCGATGACAGGCGTCGCTCAGAACGCCCACGATGCCGGTGGGTCCCTCGTACTGGCTGCGACGGAGGTCGTGGCGATCGATCGCGGCCTGATCGGCGGCGGTGCCGAGAACCTGCGTCGGTCGACGGTGAGGTACGTCGGCCAGGAGTGCGCCGAGCGAGACGATCGTGCTCACTTTGTAGGTCTGGGCGACACCCACGATCTGCTTGCAGAACAACTTCCATTGAAGCGCCGGCTCGGGGCCGAGCACGATGATGAGGTCGCGATCGCCGGCGTCGGCGGTCCACATGCTCACGGTGGGCCAGACGATTTGGCGATTGCCGCCGTCGTTCAGGCGCACGTGCGGACGGATCGTGGCGAAGTCGGTGAACTCTTCGGGATCGATCTCGGCCAGCGGCGTGGCGTTCATCGCTTCGACGAGATGTTTCACGGCCGAACTGGCGGCGTCGGCGGCATCGTTCCAGCCGGTGAACGCCGAGACCATGTACGGGCGACGCAGTTCCGGTCGACGAATCCACCGGACGTGCTCGAGTTCGGCCATTGGCCCGAGGCTACTCGTCAGAGTTGCGGACGGACGAGGAAGGCTCCGAATCCACCGGCGTCGAGGACGTCGTCGAGCAAGTTGCTCTCGTACACCTCGTTCGGACCCTGCATCAGGTCGTTCTCGGCGGCACCTTGCGCGGTCGTGACGAGCGTCCAGGCCTGGCGCTTGTAGGTGAGATTCTTCGGGTGCAAACGGTGTGCTTCGCGCCACCACGGAATGGCGGCGTCGTGGCCGACGGTACGGCGCAGATGTTCGCCGAGTTGGAAGCAAGCGGCCGCGCGCGCCTCGTCGTCACCGTGCGGCTGGCTGCGCTCGACTACTTCGTCGGGTGTGAGCGCGTACCGGCTGGCGGCGCCATTGTCGACCCAGTCGAGAATGGCCGCGCGATATGCGTCGGCATCGTCGGGGATGGCCTTGACCGCGCGATACATCGCGTCGAGACGCTCGGGAAGCCCGGGCGGGACCTCCATGTCGCGCAACGGGCTGCGCTCGATGGATGCCGATTCGGCTGGACGAACGAGATTGCCCTCCTCGTCGATCCAGACCGCCATCGGGATGTTGGTGAATCCGAAGAGAGAGCCGGTGGAGTGCGTGGTGTCGACGACGCACGGATGCGTGGGCTTGCCGGCCTGCGACCACGGACGCGCGTGGTCGGGTTCGATGTCGAGTGCGACGGTGACGACCACCGCGTTCTTGCTTTCGATTTCGGCGTGCAGTGCCTGCCACCCGGGCAGGCTGGTGCGGCAGCCTCAATAACTCGACCACGCGACGAAGACGATCTTCTTGCCGCGCAGTGACGAGAGTTTGAACTGGTTGCCGGAGAAGTCGATGAGGTCGGGGTCGGCGGCCACTGCGGTGGTGAGCGCGCGACCGCCGAGCGTGGCGGGGCCGAGCGACCACACGCCGTGCGCCTCGTCGTGGACGAGAGGCATTCCGAGTTTCGCGGCGGCGATCGTCACGTCGACGGTGTCGCCGTCGAGTGCACCAGGTGCGGGAACGCACACTTCACCGCGGCACAGGCCTTCGGGCTTGGGGTCCCAACCGGTGTCGCGTGCGAAGGCGGCGCGACTGGTGGTGAGCGACGTGAGGATCATGCGGTCAGTCTGTCAGGTGGGGCGGGTCAGCGTCGCTTCGCGGCTTCGGCCAGTTCGTGCGGTCCCGAAGCCGGGTAACCCTTCATTTGCTGAACGGCTCGGCTCCACGGCCCGAGGATGTCGATCAACTGGTCGAAGTCGGCGCCGATGGCGACGAGGGCCGTGCGCATCTGGTCGTCGGTGTTCACCTCGACTTGTTCGCGCAGAGCGCGTCCGGCCGGGGTGAAGTCGTCGTTGGCGAGGAGGCCTCGGGACTCGAGGCGTGCGATCGCGTTGGCGTAGTCGTCCTCGCTCCATCCGCGCGTGCGGCTGTACGACTTGAGGGGCAGACCCCAGTAGAGCTCGGTGAGGAGTCCGATCTCGGTGGCGTCGAGACCGGCCGCGATCCATGCAGCGGTGTGCGAGTCTCCGCGGAACTCGCGCAACATGTCGCCGAAGTGCCAGCACGCACCGAGGTCGGTGGACGGAACAGCCTGGCTCAGCGTGCCGGCGAACAGCGGACGTCCTTCGGGGCGCAGGACGTCGACCGCGCGCTGGAGGATCGCTCGCGCCTTGGCGACACCACCGGGCTTGGCACCGAGAATGCGCTCGAGTTGGGCGATGGCTCCGTCGCGACGCGCTCCGCAAATGGTCGCGGCGTCGGTGATCTTCCAACCCGCCTGCACGGACGGAACGACGACGAGCGGATTGAAGACGGCGAACGCGGCGGCGACGAGTTCGCCCGGTACCTGGCCCATCAGCGATCCGCGGCTCGTGAAGTAAGCGACTCCTTCGGGGAGCGCGACACCGTTCATGTCGCCCGGACTCGGTTGGAAGCCGAGCGCGACGTAGTTCGCGTGGCATTCGGGCGAGAAGTACACCTGGCCGATGACGGGTTCGAGTGCGGTGCCGAGTGCGCGGCCCTTGGCCGAGAGCTCCTGTTGATCCATGGGCCGAGGGTACGGGACACGCGACCTACACTTCGGATCGAGGAACCAATCGATGCCTTCTGATGTCTCCGTGTGCCGTGAAGTGACCGATGAGGTCGTGCAGGCGTTCGGCGTTCTGATTCCGCAGTTGTCGCGGTCGAATCCGGCGCCGACGCGGGCCGAGTTGGAGGCCTTGGTGGCCTCGGAGGCGTCCACCTTGTTCCTGGCCCGTGTGAACGGCCGGATCGCGGGATCGCTCACGCTGGCGATGTTCAGGATTCCCACGGGTGTGCGCGCGTGGATCGAGGACGTGGTGGTGGACGAGTCGGCGCGCGGACACGGCGTGGGAGAGGCTCTCAACCGTGCGGCACTCGATCATGCTCGGGCGCACGGAGCGATCACGGTGGACCTGACGTCGCGGCCGTCGCGTGAAGCAGCCAATCGCTTGTACAAGCGGATGGGTTTCGAACAGCGCGACACCAATGTGTATCGCTACGAGCTGTGAGGTCGATCGCCGCGTCCCGGGTAGCGCCGATTGCCCGGTCCGCGCGCTCTCGGTAAGGGACCCGGGTGGACGATCGGCACGGTCTGCGATCATGATCCGCCGTCGATCTCGAATGGCGTGCCGTAGAATTCGGCCTGTGGATGCCCCCTCGCCCGGAACGGGTTCGATCTCCAAGGTCGTGAGGAAGTCGGCCGTGCGCGATCAAGTCGACGAGGTGGTGTACTGGGCCGGAGTCTCGCTCGAGGAGCGGATCTCGGCGGTCGAGGTGTTGCGACGCCGGATGTACGGGGGGGACGATGGAGTTCGACCGGGACTTCAGCGAGTTTGTCGCGTTACTCGCTCGGCATGACGTCCGCTACATGATCGTGGGCGGCTATGCGCTCGCGGCTCACGGCCTTCCGAGAGCGACCGGCGACCTCGACGCGTGGATCTGGACGGACTCCGCCAACGCCGACCGGCTGCTGGCCGCACTCGCCGAGTTCGGCTTCGGAGACGTCGGCATCGAGCATGACGACCTGACATCCGACGATTGCGTCGTGCAGCTGGGATACCCGCCGTATCGCATCGACCTGCTCACTCAGATCTCCGGCGTGGACTTCGATGCTGCCTGGACCCGTCACATCGAAGTGGTCCTGGGCGGCGTGGTCGTGCCGTTCATCGGCCGCGATGACCTCATTGTGAACAAGAGGGCCACCGGTCGACCCCAAGACGTCGCCGACGTCCTGCGGCTCACGGGCGACGCCCCCACCGTCGACGACGATCGTTTCTAACTCCGGAAAGTAGACGAATGTTTATCGCTGCACGCTCTGAATCATGAGGTCACTCGCGTCGTGTCGTGCGCGCCGCTTCGGTCTGGCGATCGCCCTGGTGCCTTCGACCCTGCTGATCGCGCCGGCGCGAGCGTCGGTTCCTCCCTCCTCGGAGACGGTGCCGCTCCCCGATCCGATTCGCGATGCTCCGGTCGTGGCGTGGCCCGGACCGGGCCAGGTGGCTCTCACCTTCGACGATGGCCCGCATCCGACCACCACGCCGAAGGTTCTCGACCTCCTCGATCGCCAGGGGGTTCCGGGGACGTTCTTCGTGGTCTGCCGACGAGTGCCAGCCGATCAAGGAACCGTCGTGCGGATGGCTCTACGCGGTCACAGTGTTCAGAACCACACGGTGAATCATCCGTATCTCGTCCGTCAGAAGAGCGACAAGGTCCTTCGCGAGTTGGCCGACTGCTCCACCACCATCGAGATGGTCACGGGTCGGAGGCCAACGACGTATCGACCGCCGTACGGCTCGCACAACGAGCGGGTCGACGGGGTTGCGGCGTCGCTGGGGCTGACGAGGGTGATGTGGAACTCCACGGCTCCCATCGAGGAGACGAAGTCGAAGGAGATCTCCCGTCGAATACTCGGGCAGATTCGATCAGCCGAGGACGATCGACGAGGTTTGGTGATCCTGCTCCATGACGGAAGCGGCTCGCGTGCCGCGCAACTCGCCGCGCTCGAACCGATCATCGCCCGACTGAAGTCGACGGGATGGCAGTTCGTCAAGATCGGTTGAGTCGCCTCAGTCGGCGAGGATGCCGGCCGAGACGGAGTCGATGGTCTCGACCTCGTCGATTTCGGCCAGGAGTGAATCGACCTCCGACTCGAGCGTCTCGACATCATGGGTGATGTCGGTCGACGTCTTCGAGTCGTCATCCGAGCAGGCCGTCAACGCGGTCGCCCCGAGCATCAGCAGAGTGCCAGCGGCCAAGCGAGTGGTGAAATTCCTTTTCATGTCCTCTCCTCAACTTCCCTTGATCTCGCGACGCAGATCTCCCAGCGCCGCACGAACCTCGACGACGACCTGCCGCAACTCGGCCAGGTCGGTGGCTTCGAGCACATCGTTGCGGAGCCCTGACAACGTCTCCCGCCACGCCTCGGTGTCGATCTTGGCCGCCAGTTCAGGAAGGCGGGCGATGATGCCGTCGAGCCGGGTGTGCACACGTTCCTGCACGAGAATCATCATCTCGTTGCGGTATCGGCTGACGATCTGACGGACCTCTTCGCGTGCCCCGTCGACGTCGCCCGACTGCATCAGCCGGTCGAAGTCCTGGATTCGAAGACGCAACTGATCACGGATCTGGTCGCGCAACGGGCTTTCCGACACCGTGCGCCCGAGCAGAGCGCCGAGAGCACCCAGGCTCAGCGGCGAAGCGATCGCGTTCTCTTTCAGGATCTCGATGCGATCGAGGATTCGCTCCTTCACCGCATCGGGTGCGCCCGAGGTGTTGATGCGCTCGACGACGACGTCGAAGCCCGGTGGGTAATCGGACGAATTCCCCGACCCCTGCGAAGTGGGCGGAGTGGTGTCGCTCGGACCGGTGGCGATCACCGACGTGTCGATGGATCCGCTGGTGTCGGTCGGCGCACCCGTTGATCCGGAGCCGATGGTCGATCCCGCTCGACTTCCAGAACCGGGAGTGGTGTCGGATTGATTACCCGAGGCCAGTGCACTGTTGCTCACGGTGGCGAGAGCCGTGAGCAGCCCGCCGACGACGAGGCCGAGCAGTAAGGCTTTCTTCTTGGTGGTCATGCGCACCACGATGACGGCGACTTCGGCGGTTGGCGTGCCGAACTTGTCCCGATCGGAGATCCGACTCGACGAAGCGACGGCTGTCCCGGGTCATCGGGATCGTGAAGGAAAGCGACGCCTCAGGTACCGCAGAAAGTGGCGTAGCCCTCGGTGTATTCGATCGGTGCCGGTTCGGCCCAGCGCTCGAGGCCGGCGCGCTCGGAGTACGGGTCGCTCAGTACCTCGAGCAGGTTCGACATCACCGAGAGATCACCGTGCGTGCCCGCCGCCAGGGCTTCTTCGACGAGGTGATTACGCGGCACATACATCGGATTGACCGCGTCCATGCGCTCCGCCACCGCTGCGTCGTCCGCGCCGAGCCGTGATCGCCAACGGGGCATCCAGGCCAATAGACCCATGCGATTGGCGAACAGAGCGTCGAGTCGCGACGAGTCGCCTCGCAGTGAGCGCGACAGCGTGCGGAAGAACGACGTGAAATCGACGCGCTCGGAATGGAGCAGCGCCAGCAGGTCGTTGACGATCTCGACGTCGCCCTCGGCAACTCCGTCGAATCCGAGCTTCGCGCGCATCCCGGCCAACCAGTATGTGTGGAACCTCTCGGTGAACGACACGAGCACATCGGTGGCGAGCTTCACGGCCGTATCGGTGTCGTCATCGAACAAGGTCACGATCGCTTCGGCCAGACGGGCCAGATTCCACTGCCCGATCATCGGCTGGTTGCCATAGGCGTACCGTCCCTGATGATCGATGGACGAGAACACGGTCTCGGGGTTGAACGCGTCCATGAACGCACACGGGCCGTAGTCGATCGTCTCGCCCGAGATGGTCATGTTGTCGGTGTTCATCACACCGTGAATGAATCCGAGGTTCATCCACCGCGCGATGAGTGCTGCTTGCGCGTCGACGACACGCTCGTAGAACGAGAGATAAGGATTGTCGGCTCCGGCGACCTCGGGGTAGTGGCGTGCGATCGCGTAGTCGGCGAGGCGCTTCAGCAGGTCGTTGTCGTGGGTCGTGGCCGCGAACTGGAACGTGCCGACGCGCAGGTGGCTCGATGCCACGCGGGCGAGAACCGCGCCCGGCAACAACGACTCGCGGGCGATCGATTCGCCGGTGGCCACCACGGCGAGTGCGCGCGTGGTCGGTACTCCGAGCGCGTGCATTGCCTCGCCCATGATGAACTCGCGCAGCATCGGACCGATGGCCGCCTTGCCGTCACCACCGCGCGCGAAGGGTGTGCGCCCCGAACCCTTCAGGTGGATGTCGCGTCGTCGACCGCGCACGTCGATCAATTCGCCGAGTAGCAATGCTCGCCCGTCGCCGAGGCGGGGCGAAAAGCCGCCGAACTGATGACCGCTGTAGGCCTGGGCGATCGGCTCGGCGCCGTCCGGCACCACGTTGCCCACGAGCACGGCCACGCCGTCGGGAGAGCGGAGGAATGCGGAGTCGAGCCCGAGTTCGTCGGCCAATTCGTCATTGAAGGCGAGGAGCCGCGGATCGGCCACGACATTGGCCCGCCACGGTTCGTACAACCCGGTCAATTCGCGCGCGTACGTGTTGTCGAACGCGAAGTGCGAACGCTCGACCGTGGTCATGACGTCAGGCTACGGCGAGGTGTCGCCGTGTGCTTTACCGACGACCTTCGACCGAGTGGCAGAATCGATCGTGTCGTCGGCGACTCCGGCGCGGGGGGTTCTCATGTTGTTCAACGTTCGCAAGATCGTCGCCGTGGTGGAGGAGATCCACCACGATCTCGGCCCGGTACCCGAAAGGCCGGCTGTCAAAGGTGCGGTGGCGGCCGTCGTGACCAATCCGTACGTCGGTCAGTACGTGTCCGATCTGTCACCGGCGGCCGATGAACTGCGCGCGCTCGGTGAACGGCTCGGAAACATTCTCATCGACCATCTCGGCGGTGACCCGTCGGTGATCGACGGTTACGGCAAGGGGACCATCGTCGGTTCGGCCGGCGAGATCGAACACGGCGCGATGTGGCACATCCCCGGCGGCGGAGGCATGCGTGCCGCACTGGGCAAGGGAACCGCGATCGTGCCGTCCACCAAGAAGGTGGCCGGAGTCGGCGCCCGCCTCGACGTGCCCATCACTCATCTCGAATGGAGTTACGTCGGAAGTCATTACGACGCGATCGAAGTCGGTGTTCCCGACGGACCCAAGCCCGACGAAATGGTGGTCATTCTCGCCATGGCGATCGGCGGCCGCGTCCACGCGCGTCTGGCCGGAGGCTTCTCTCTGGCCGATCGCGGCAAGCCCGGAGTACCGGCGTGAGCCGCGCCGTCGCCGTCATCGGCATCGGTCGCATGGGCTGGCACATGGCCGCGCATCTCGTGGCCAAAGGCCACCGAGTGGCGGTGTGCGATGCGGTCGCCGGAATGGCCGATCGATTCGTGAGCGAAGTGGGTGGACGAGCCGCCAACTCACCGGCCGACGCGGCTCGCGATGCCGACATCGTCATCACGTCGTTACCGGCCGATCGCGAACTGCTCGCGGTGGCCGAAGAGATCGCTTCAGCAGTCGGTTCCGGCCGCGTGTGGGTCGATCACTCCACCACGTCGGCGCAAGCCGCGCGGGCCGTGGCGTCGCGAGTGGCCGATGCGGGCGGCCGGTTCCTCGACGCGCCGGTGTCAGGTGGCGTCGATGGGGCGCGCAAGGGAACTCTCACCGTGATGGCCGGTGGCGATCAGCGCGCGTTCGATGACGTCGAAAGCGTCGTCGCGTCGTACGCGGCCCGCATAACGCTGATGGGCGATTCCGGAGCGGGTCAGATCACAAAGATGACGAACCAGATCTGCGTGGTGGGGCTCTGCCAGGCGTTGGCCGAAGGACTCGACTTCGCCGAGAGTGCCGGTCTCGACGTGACGAAGGTGATCCACGTGATGCTCCAGGGCTCGTCGGCATCGTGGCAGATGGCCAATCGTGCCGAGAAGATGCTCGCCGGCGAGTACGACTACGGCTTCTCCACCACTCTCATGCGCAAGGACATCGGACTCGTGCTCGAAGAGGCCGAAGCCATGAACATCCCGTTGCCCGTGACGGCGATGGTGGGCCAGATGCTCGCCGAGGTGACCGCCATGGGTGGAGCACAGTGGGACTGGTGCAGCCTCATGGAGCGTCAGCGTCGCCGACGCGCGTGAAGATCATCCTGCTACGTCAATCGACGAAGTAACTCGTCATCGACAGCGAACCCATCGAGCATCCCTCGACCAAGGTTGACGCGCTTCGCCCTGATGCAACGGCGGCTCCGGCGATGTACAGCAGCGGAATGAAGTGATCTGGTGTGGGAACCGCCAGGGAGAATGCGTCGTGCGACACGAGGTTCGTGATCGATGACGGATCGCCGGTCATGATCGCGCGCGCCGCATCGTCGAACGACCGGGCCCAGTCGTAGCCGTCGTCGGGCCGGTCCCAGGCCAGTCGGCCGAGATTGTGCACAACGTTGCCGCTGCCGAGCACCAGGATTCCCTCGTCCTGCAATCTCGAGAGACCCGCGCCGATCCCCACGTGATCGGCGAACGACTTCGTGGCGTCGATGGACAATTGCAGCACCGGAACGTCGGCAGCCGGGAACATGTGGGTGAGCACCGACCAGGTGCCGTGGTCGATTCCCCAACTATCGGTGTCCGAACCGACCCAGGCGGGAGCCAGCGCGTCGACGACTTCTTGGGCGATTGCACGGGAGCCCGGGCACGGGTACTCGAATGCGAACAGTTCGTCGGGGAACCCGTAGAAGTCGTGGATGGTGCGCGGCTTCTCCATGGCGGTGACGGCGGTCGCATTGATGTACCAATGAGCCGAAACGGCGACGATGGCCCGCGGCACGGGACGCATTGCCACCAACTCGCGCCAGCAATTGGTGAATCGATTCGATTCGAGCGCGTTCATAGGACTGCCGTGGCCGATGAAGACGGCGGGTTGGCGGATCACGTCGGTGAGACCTCGCGGGCGGCTCGGAGAATCAGCAGTGTCGCCAGCGCGAAGAAACCAGTCGACCACGCGGCGAACGAACGGACCGTTCCGTCGAACGTGGAGTTGGCGACACCACCGAGAAGTGCACCACCGGCCGTGGTGATGGTGGTGATGACCGACGATGCGGTGCCGGCGATGTGCGGGAGGGGAGTCATGGCCGCGGTGTTGGCGAGTGGCCCGAGGCCCTGAGCCACCGGAATCAGCAACGCGAGCGCGAAGGAGAAGATCCAGAAGTTTGGTTTGCCGCCGTTGGTAAACGACACCAGGACGAACGCGATGGCCGACACCGAGCCGAAGTGAACCGAGCGGCGAAGGTGGTGATACAGCCCCACGTTCTTCACCCGCCGCGCGTTGTTGAGCGAGTTCAACGCGAAGAAGACGCCGAGCACCCCGAAGAAAACGGGGAACAGGTCGCCGCGCTCGTACACGTCTTCCATGATCACCTCGGACGCGCCGAGGTACGCGGTGAGGATCGCGTAGGTGAACATGTTGGCGAACATGAACGACAGGGTCGTTCGGTTGCGGAAGACTTCGCGACTGGCCTCGCCGACGGCCCGCCACGTGAACGGACGACGACGCTCGATGGGCAGGGTCTCGGGCAGACGCAATGCCCACACGGCCATCAGAATCGCGATCACGACCGGGGCGACGAACACCGATCGCCACGGGAAGATCTCGATGAGTCCGGCGCCGATGGCAGGAGCGATGATCGGGACGATCAGGAACACGGCCATGATGAACGACATCAGCCGCGCCATCACGTCGCCCTCGAAGCGGTCGCGCACCATCGCGTTGGTGAGTGTGCGCGGACCGGCGGCGCCGATTCCCCACACGAATCGGGCGGCGATGAGAAGCGGCCACGAACTCGCCAGGGCCGAGAGCAGTCCGCCGAGGATGTAGAGACCGAGGCTGGCGAAGAGCATCGGTCGGCGACCGAAACGATCGGAGGCCGGACCGAAGAGCCACGGACCGACCGAAATGCCCAAGAAGAACACGGTGATGACCCAGGTGACTCGTGTCGAGTCCGATGGCATCGAGAACGCTTGGCGAACTTCGGGGAACGCCGGCAGCACCAAGTCGATGGCGATCGCGATGAGCGCCATGAACACCGTGACCTGCGCCATGAACTCGCGTCGACCGGCTTCGCGGCGCAACGAATTACGCGAGCCGGCTGCTTCGGTTGCGGTCACGTCACGAGAGTAGACCGTGAGCACTCGAAGGCAGTCGGTAGATTCTTTCTCCTGTGTCGGAAGTCGTGGATGTTCGAGCCGAGGCGGCCAGGCGCCGCACCATCGCGATCATCAGCCACCCTGACGCCGGCAAGACCACGCTGACCGAGAAGTTCTTGCTCTATGCCGGCGCCATCCAGGAAGCCGGTGCCGTGCACGCGCGAGGCGATCGTCGCGGTGCGACATCCGACTGGATGGAACTCGAGCGTCAGCGCGGAATCTCCATCTCGTCGGCGGTGCTGCAGTTCCCCTACCGCGATCACGTCTTCAATCTGCTCGATACTCCGGGCCACCGCGACTTCTCCGAAGATACGTATCGAGTTCTTGCGGCGGTCGACGCGGTCATCATGGTGCTCGACACCGCCAAGGGCATCGAGTCGCAGACCCTCAAGTTGTTCCAGGTGTGCCGCACTCGGCGTCTGCCGGTGGTGACGTTCTTCAACAAGTACGACCGCGCCGGCCGCGACCCCCTCGAACTTCTCGACGAAGTGGAGGAGCAGATCGGTCTACGTCCTACACCGGTCACTTGGCCGGTGGGCATCCCAGGCGACTTCCGCGGCGTGATCGATCGGCGCAACGGCGATTACATCCGGTTCACGCGCACCGCTCGCGGCGCGTCTCTCGCACCCGAGGAGTTCGTGAGTCGCGAGCAGGCGGCCGCCGAGGAAGGCGACGCCTGGAAGGTCGCGCTCGACGGCTGCGGCCTGCTCGATGCGATCGGAGCGGATGTCGATGAGCCGTCGTTCCTCGCCGGCGAATCGACACCCGTCTACGTGGGATCGGCGCTCACCAACTTCGGAGTGCGCATGCTGCTCGATGCGGTTGTCGATTACGCCCCGCCGCCCTCACCCCGCCTCGACGTCGACGGTGAAGGTCGTCCGATCGATTCTCCGTTCGCGGCGTTCGTGTTCAAGGTGCAGGCCAACATGGACCCGAATCACCGCGATCGTCTGGCGTTCGCGCGCGTGTGCTCGGGCGAATTCGAACGTTCGATGGACGTCACCAACACCCGCACCGGCAAGCCAGTCGGGACCAAGTACGCGACCACGGCGTTCGGTGCCGAACGCGAGACCATCGAGCGGGCATACCCCGGCGACATCATCGGTCTCGTCAACGCCGCCGGCCTGCAGATCGGCGACACGTTGTACGCCGGGCCCCGTGTCGAGTTCCCCGGCGTTCCGCGCTTCGAGCCCGAGGTGTTCGCCACCGCGCGCCCGGTCGACACCGGCAAGTACAAGCAATTCCGAAAGGGCTTGTCGCAACTCGACGAAGAGGGAGTCGTGCAGGTGTTGCGCGATCCCGACATGGGCGATGCCGACCCGATCCTCGCCGCGGTCGGTCAGTTGCAGTTCGAAGTCTTCGCGCATCGCCTCGAGCACGAATTCAACGCTCCGAGCCGGATCGAGCCGGCCGGGTATCAAGCGATTCGCCTCACCGACGAAGAGTCGGTCGAACGTCTGCGGCGCATCGGTGGAATCCGAATCCTCAAGCGTGGAGACGGCGAGCTGGTTGCGCTCTTCGAGAACCGCTATCGCCTGCAGCGCCTCATGAGCGACGAACCCGAACTCACGCTCCGGCCCATCCTGGCCGGCGTCGAGAACTGACGTCAGTCGAGTCGATCGAGAAAGCGTCGGGCCGCTTCGGCCGACTCGAGCCGCCAAGCGGTGACGATGTCGTCGTCGCCGACGGTCTTCTCGAGACCGCGGATGATCCCGTCCACGATCCGCCTTTGCTCCTTCAGCATCGCCGTCTGCTGAACCTCGACCTGCCGGCCGATCTCCAGCTTCAGCAGCAACTCGCCGCGCAGATCGCGCAGGTGCGGCACCGGTAGTGCGAGCCAGGCGTTCAGGGCGGCGCGGCCCGACCGAGTGATGCGCAGCATGGTGCGCGGCCCGCCGGCGATTCCGGGTTCCTCGCCACGGGTTTCGATGTAGCCGCGACCGACGAGTTGATCGATCGCGCGATACGTGAGAGGACGCGACAGCGACCAGATGCGGCCGAGATCGCCGGTGGGCGCCAGGCGAGTCGCGACCGCGAATCCGTGGCTCGGCTTCTGGGCGATGACACCGAGGCAGGCCCATTCGCCGAGGAGGAGTTCGTTCGCCGTTCGAGATGCTCGACTCACGAGAAGTCTCCGAGCAATTCGTGGACGTACGGAGTGGCCGGATTCGCCGCGATGTCGTCGAACGACCCGCTCTGCACCACACGGCCGTTCTCGATGATCATCAAGCGGTCGGCCAGTGCGCGCGCGTCGCGCGGATCGTGCGTCACCAGGATGCGTGCGCTATCGACTCCTGCCAGGAGCCGTGACAGATCGGAGCGCACGGAACGACGGGTGGTGACGTCGAGGGCGGCCAGCGGTTCGTCGAGCAGCAGCAAACGAGGTGACACGGCCATCGCGCGCGCCAGTGCCACGCGCTGTGCTTGTCCGCCGCTGATCGCATCGGGCCTCTTCTCCGCGTGGTCGCCGAGCCCGACCCACTCGAGCAGTTCACTGGCGCGAGCGAGTGCCTGTTCGTGATTGGTTCCACGGGCGCGTGGTCCGAACGCCACGTTCTCGACGACGCTCATGTCGGGGAACAAGAGATAGTCCTGGAAGACGAAGCCGATGGGTCGCCGCTCGGGGACGATGAAGACGTCGTGGTCGGGGTCGTCGAGCAAGGCGCCGTCGAGTTCGATCGAACCAGCCGAGATGGGGACGAGGCCGGCGAGCGCGCGCAGAAGAGTGGTCTTGCCCGCGCCGTTCGGGCCGAGAACGGCGAGGGTTTCCCCGGCCCTGACGGAAATGGACGCGTCGAGCGTGAAGCGGTTTCGTTCGACGACGACGTGGCCGTGCAGCACCATCAGTATCCGACTCCGTCGGTTCGTCCCATCCATCGGTCGCGCAGGCCCAGCAGGACGGCGAACGAGGTGGCGATCATGACGACGCTGAGAACGAGAGCATCGCGCTGATCGGTTTCGAGCGCGAGGAAGGTCGCGATGGAGATGGTCTGCGTCGTACCGGGGAAGTTGCCGGCGAATGTGATGGTGGCCCCGAATTCTCCCAGCGCGCGAGCCCAGGCGAGGACGAAGCCGGCTAGGAGCGCGGGTCGAATCGCCGGAAGAGTGATGCGACGGAACACGTACGAGCGGGTCGCACCGAGAGTTCGGGCGGCATCCTCGTAACGCGCGTCGGCTTGACGAATGGCCGCCTCGACCGTGAGCACGAGGAACGGCATGGCGACGAACGTCTGAGCGACGATGACTCCCCACACCGTGAACGTGAGCTGGAACGAGAACCACTGGTCGAGGTACTGGCCGAACAATCCGCGTCGTCCGAACGAGAAGAACAGAGCGACGCCGCCGACGACCGGAGGAAGAACCATCGACATGGTGCAGAGCGCGCGAACGAAGTTGCGGCCGGGGAAGTTCGTCCGGGCGAGCAACCAGGCCAGCGGTATTCCGAAGAAGCCGGCCAGCAAGGCGGACGCGACGGATGTGCGAATCGACAGCCAGAGTGCGGTACGCACTTCGCTCTTGCCGAGCACCCGACCCACGTCGCTCCACGGGACCTTCCACAAGAGACCGAGGAACGGAAGCGCGAAGAAGACGATGGCCAGCAGGGCGAGGGCGACGACACCGGCGGGTGGCCTCTCGCGCAAGCGGCGAGCACGGCGATTCGTGTCGATCATCCGTCACCGAAGCCGTACGACGCGAGCAGGCTCTGCCCGGGCCCGTTCACGAACGCGACGAAGGCATCGGCGGCTCGACGATTCGTGGAAGCCGCGAGGACGCCGATGGGATACTGGGCGACGAGGTTCTGATCGAGCGGAATACGAACCCCCTGGGCTTTCGACCCGGCGGCGATCACATCGGTCCGGTACACGATCCCGGCGTCGGCCGCGCCACCGGTGATCTTGGTGACGATGCCGCCCACGTTGGCCTCGAACGAGCGGAAGTTCGCGACGACTCCGGCATTCGCCAGGACGTCGTCGGTATAGGTACGGATCGGCACACCTGGTTGAGCGGTGATCACGATCACGTCGGTTCGGGTCAGGTCGGCCAGCGACCGAATGTCCCTCGGATTTCCCGGCGCCACCATGATCTGAAGCTCGTTGGTGGTGAAAACGGACGAGTCACCGAACAGCAGGTCGGTAATCAGGTCCATGTTCTTCTCGTCGGCCGACGCGAAGACATCAGCCGGCGCACCATTCTGGATCTGGGTCGCGAGAGTGCTCGAACCGCCGAAGCTCATGGTCACGTTCACGCCGGGGTTCGCCGTCTCGAAGGCTTGCTCGATCGCCCCGAATGCGTCGGTGAGTGACGTTGCCGCCAGAACATTGAGTTCGGTCGTGCCGTCGCCGTCGTCACCGCCGCACGCGGCCACGAGGGCCAACATGACGACGATGGCAGACCTCGCTCGGCGACCCATCGGGTCAGATTAGTCAACTATTGACTAAATCGACAACCGCCTGTTGGGCTCACTCGTCGATGGGCTGGGGCGGAGGTTTGAGGGGAGTTCCGGCCAGCAACGCGACCAGAGCGTCGGCGTCGAGTCCCAAAGCGGCGACCTGGGAGGGGGAGCGTCGCCCGCTCATCACGCGCAGCAGGTCGAACGGCGACAGACCGGATGACTGGAGCTGGTGTCCGAGTCCGTTCGAGCGGTTCTCGGCCATGTCGAGCAACCATCCGACGGCCACCGACACCGCGTCGGAGTCGCGGGCTCCGGATCGGCCCAGAGCGAGTCGGAGATCGTGCTCGTGCGTGACCGCGTCCATGACCATCTGCGAATTCACTGGAACAGGAATGTGCGGAAGGATCGCCGCGAACGCCTCGATCGACGCTTCGAACGCGTCGGCCAGTTGCGCGAGCGTCTCGCCGCGATGCCGCTCGACCTGGGCCTGAGTCCAGGCGTCGGTGGTGACACCCTCCATGCGCCCGGCGAGGACGTCCTCGGGTAGGCCGACGAGATGGGCCGCGAGTTCGCGCACGGTCCACGACGGGCAATGGGGCACCGTGCGATCGCCGTCGGCCTCGGGCGTCGTGCGCAGCAGTTCGATCACTCGCGCACGAACACCTTCGTAGGCAGCGACCACTTGGGGAGTGGGCAGGAGAAGGTCGCTCATGTCCCGAGTGTTCCAGAGTTGACCGAGCCGTGGAACCCAGATACCCTTGGGGGTATGTGCCGTCAAGTGACCTGTCGCCAATGCGGAAAGCCCTCGTGGGCCGGCTGCGGAGCCCACGTGGAAGAGGTGTTGGGTCATGTCCAGAAGGACCAGCGGTGTCGCTGTGACGATGCGCCGTCGAAGTCGGCTCAACCGGCGACCAAGAAGGGTTTCTTCGCCGGACTGCGCCGCCGCTGACCGCTCAGGCCGGGGCCCAGCAGGCGTGGGTGCCGCTGCTGATCCGTTCCGGTAGGCGAATGCGGCACAGCGGTCCGTCGGTCACGCCCTCCGCGTCGAACACAAGGCATTCCGACACGTCGTTGTTCACGTCGATCGTGAACGTGACGAGGTAGCCGTCGTCCTCCGACTTGGCTCCTGCACGAGGCGCCATCACCGTTTCGCTGCCGAACACTCCCGGCCCGAACAGATACGACTCCTTGCGACCGGTCTGCAGATCGTTGCGCGTGATGCCGTCGAACTCGAAGCGACCAGGTGTGGGGACGACCGAGTAGTAGTAGCGATACGGACGACCGCCGTGGCGGCCGTTGATCATCCCGAACTCGGTGACTTCGTCGCTCAACGGTCCCTCGCGCGTCTCACCCGTCGTGAGGTTGAAGCGCCAGCGATACGGGCGCGAATCCATCGCGTAGAGATCGAGGAACCGGAAGAGCCGGGTGTTGATGTCGGCGTCGGGCGGGATGTACGGCGAGGGCGAGTGCTGGAAGAACCCGTCGAGTACGACCCAATGGCCCTCGTGGTCGTGCGTTTCGAACGCGTTGATCCAGTGCAGGACGTACGTGGGATCGGCCTCGAACCACTTGATGTCGCTCGACTGCCCGCGCCGCGGAATCACCGCGAACCTTGTGGGCATCTCGGGGTGCCACTTGGTGGCGTAGATGCCCTTGGCGATGAGATCGGCGTCCCAGAACAACGGACAGTCGTTGAGGATCGCAAAGTTCTCGGTGAACGCCATGTCGTGCGGAAGCCGCGCCCCGGCCAGAGGAATCGGAACGTAGTGAACGAGATCGTGATTCGCGTCGACCACGCCGTAGTGCATGAACGGCGCCGTGGTCCCATAGTTGAAGAACAGCATCTCGCCGGCGACTTCATCGACCTTCGTGTGCGCCGAGACGCCGCACGATGGAAACTTGCCGTTCCACGTTGCACGTCCACGATCGTCGAGTGTTCGCGGATCGAGCTGGTACAGATCACCGCATTGATAGAAGCTCGAGTACGCGACGCCCGCGTGCACCACCACGTCGGTGCTCGACGCATCCTTCATGCGCGTGCGCGCACCCCAGCCGTCGGTTCGCGGCGACTTCTTCGGCGATTCGGCCAGACCGGCCCACTGGACACCACCGGCTTCGCGTTCGACTTCGAGGCCGACCGTGCGCACGAAGCGGTTGCGATATTCGGCCTCGCCATTGGCGAACGACATCATGTGGATCATTCCGTCGCCGTCGAACGGGTGGTACCGCTCGAAATTCGGATGCAGCGGGTTCTCGGTGTTGCGGAGGTAGACACCGTGGAGGTCGTGCGGAATCGTTCCGACGACCGGAAGTTCGGTGGCGGTGTACTCGGTGTTCTGCGGGCGCCAGGACCCCGTGCGATACGGATGGTCGTCGTCGACGGGCAGTGTGCTCACGTGCCGGGCGAATACCTGGGTCCCCACCGTGCTGACTGTAATGTCGCCACGCTCCCATGTTGTCCGCGATCCTTCTCAGCTTCGGCGTCATCTTCGTGGCCGAACTCGGCGACAAGAGCCAGCTCATGGCGCTGGCCTTCGCCGCTCGCTACCGCGCCTGGCCGGTTCTCATCGGAATCACCATCGCCACCGCCGTCACGCACGCGATCAGCGTGGGCATCGGTGCGGTGGTTGGTGCGCAACTCCCGACCGACACCATCGCCGTGGTCGCCGGTTTCGCGTTCTTGTTGTTCGCCGGGTGGACCTGGCGCGGCGATTCGCTCGACGAGGACGAGTCGAAGGCGGCCGAACGTTCCACTCGCAACGCGGTGGTGGCGGCCAGCGTGGCGTTCTTCCTCGCCGAACTGGGTGACAAGACGATGTTGGCCACCATCACCTTGGCGACCAAGGAAAGCGCGTGGGGAATCTGGATCGGCTCGACACTCGGCATGGTCGCGGCCGATGCGCTGGCGATCGTGGTGGGCCAGCAACTGGGCGCACTCCTCCCCGAGCGGACGATCCGCATCGGCGCGACGTTGTCGTTCGTCGTGTTCGGAGTGCTGCTGATCGTCGAAGGACTCTGATCAGCCGAGAAGATCTTCGGCGGCCTGCCGAACCTGCCAATCGCGATCCTCGAGAGCGACTTTCAGAGCGGCCTCGACCTCGGGTCCGTCGAACGGTGCGAGAGCAAGAACCGCGCGCCGACGAATGGCCGGTTTGTCGGAACAACCGCGGAGGATCGCGGGGAGTCCCCGCTCGTCGCCGATGGCGCCGAGCGCGGCCACTGCGGCTTCGCGCACGAGGACGTCGTCGTGAGACGTTGCTAGTTCGATGATTCGGTGAAGGGTTACATCGGCGACTTCCACCTGTTCGCCACCGGCCCAGGCGGCGGTCTCGACAACAGAAGAGTCGTCATCGTCGAGGAGGGGAAGCAGATCGAAGTCGCCCAGTGCCGCCGCGAGTTCGGCGACTCGCCGACGAACGCGCGGCGCGGGATCGGAGGCGAACCGTCGTGCGATGTCGACGTCGAACGATCCGAGTCGGGCCAAGGCGCCGAGTGCCGCCTCCCGCACTCCGGCGTCCGCGTCGTCGAGTCCGGATTGAACGATGGCGGCATCGCCGGTGTGCCCGGCGATCACGACGGCGCGGCGTCTCTCGAGATGATCGGGCGCGGTCACCGGTCAGAGCCGATCGATGATGTTGGTGACGAGCGAGGCCAGCACCACCGACACGATGGTGGCGACCACGGCGCTCGCGACGAGAGCGATGCCTCCGAGCCCGGCGATTCGAAGCGCGCGCTTCTTCACGTCGTCACCGAATGCGACCGAGGGTTCGTCGACACCGCTCGGCGTCGACTGCTCGGTGCGGTGGCTTTGCGCACGATGTCTGGCAGGCTGTCTCCAGCCGACCGCGATCAGCGCCAGCAAGGCGAAAGCGGTAATCGCGGCGACACGAACGGTGAGATCAGTGAGTGACACTCGAGAAGACAAAGTAGCCGGGGCCACGCGTCCGGTGTGGGGCGTTCCGTTCGCGACCCTTGCTTTTCTCGTGATTGTCGCGGTGCTCGGAGCGATGGTCTGGCCGATGCAGCGATTCGAAACCGCACCCGGACGGGCCAAATTGGTCGCCCCCCGCGTCTCCATCGAGGGTGCGACCGACGGCGTGGGCATCTTCGAGCCCGATCGAAGTGTTCGTTTCGTGACGGCTCTCGGCAGCGAGTTGGCTCCGCTCCAGTCGTTCATGGGTTGGATCGACCCGTACGTCGACGTGCAGACCTGCGAACAGCGGTTCGGCGATTGCGATCCCGACGCCAATCGCACGATCCAGCTCGGTGCTATGTCGACGGCGAAGGAGATCGCATCGTTCGTCGCACTCGACTATCTCGGACTCGATGCGTCGTTCGACATGGGTCCCGCCCAGGTCGGCGGCTTCGATCCGGCGCTGTGCCCCGACGACGCGCCCGAGCTTCGGGCTTGTCGCGTGCTGTCGGTGGGCGACACGATCTTGAAGGTCGACCTCACGCCACAAGCCACCGGATCGGCCGATGACACCATCGACATCGACGTGGTGACCGATCTGTCGAAGGCGTTGGCCGAGGCCGAACCCGGCGACGTGATCCGCCTCGTGGTCCGACCCTTCGACGCCCCGGCCGATGAGGTGCGAACCGTGAAGGTCGAATTGATGGCGAGCCCCGACGATCCGAATCGCACGATCATCGGTTTCAACGCCCGCGACACGCGCACGGTGAAGTTGCCGTTCGAGATCGGCATCGACACCGACGAGATCGGTGGTCCGTCGGCCGGTTTGGCGTTCACCGTCGCGCTCATCGACGAGTTGTCGCCGGGCGAACTCTCGCCGCCCGGGGGAGTGGCTCTCACCGGAACCATCGCCGAAGACGGCTCGGTCGGTCCGATCGGCGCGCTCGTCCAGAAGGCCATCGCCGTCAAGCGATCGGGTGCGCGCCACTTCATCGTTCCGGCCGGCCAGGACCCGGCCGATGTGGAAGCGGCTCGACGTGCGGTCGGTGCCTCGGTGGAAATCGAGACCGTGTCGACTCTCGCCGAGGCGTTGGCGGCCCTCGAACGCTGGGGTGGTGAACCAGTCACACGGGGCTGACGCTGGGGTGATTCGGCGATTGCCACCCCTTGTCCACAGGTATTCCGTACCCTTCACCCGTGGCTATCTCATTTTCGCGCCCTGACCCGTCGTCCCCGGCTGCCGTCGCCGGGGCCTCGTTCCCGACCAGCCGCCGCGGATTCGAGCCGACCGAAGTCCGCGATTTCCTGCGCATGGTCGCCGCCGAGCTGTCGCGCCTCCAGGAGCGCGAGCGATTCCTCGAGCGCGAAGTGGCCAATCGTCCGGAAGGGGCCCCGTTCATCCCGGCCGATCTCGACGACGACACGATCACCGAGATGCTCGGCGAGGAGACCGCCCGCATCATCCAGGCCGCGCGCGAGGCCGCCGGCAAGATACGGGCCCGAGCCGAGGAGACGGCCCAGCGCCTGCTCCGCGACGCCACCGAGGACGCGGCCCGCATCCGCGAAGAGGCTGAACTCGAAGCGGCCCGCCGTCGTCAGGACGCCACCGCCGATGCCGAAGCCGAAGTCCTCATGGCCAAGCAGCAAGGTCGCGACATGGTGGAGGAGGCTCGGGCCTACCGTGAGCGCGTGTTGGCCGATGTGGCCCGCCGCCGCGAACTCGCGCGCGAGCAGATCGAAGATCTCATCCACGGACGCGACCGTCTTGTGCAGTCGTTCGAGCGGGCCCGTATCGCGACCGACGACGTGTTGCGCGATCTCGCCGACGCGGGCGACGAGCCGTCCGAGTTCGTGAACCTGGCCAACACCACCGGGCCGGTTCCGATCGTGGTGCAGGCCGACGAGATGCACGAGTCGATGCGCCGTCCGATGCCCACGCAGTTCTACGACCAGGATCGCGACGAGGCGGAGACGGTCGTTCACGAGCAGGTCGTCGTGCGGCACCCGAGCATCGACAACCCCACGGCATCGATGACGGTCGCCGAGATGGAAGAAGTGCACGCGGTCGTCGTCGACACACCCGTCGTCGTCGAAGAGATCGAAGTCGTCGAAGAAGCCGTCGCGATCGAGACACCCGAGCCGGTCGTCGAACCGGTCGTCGAGGCTCCCAAGCCGTCGAACGTCGTGCCGTTGTTCGGCAAGAGCGAACCGGCCCCGACCGAGCCGGCGAAGCCGGCGGCCCGTACGGCCGTTCCGGTCGACGACATCTTCGCCAAGTTGCGCCGGGCCAGCGCCGAGTCGGTAGCCAAGGAAGCCAACAGCAAGACGAAGGCAGTGACTCCGTCGCCCAAGCTCGATGACGTCGCCGATTCGGTCACCACGTTCGAGTCGCGCGATGAAATCCTCGTGCCCCTCGTTCTGACGATGGGCCGCAAGATCAAGCGGGTTCTCGCCGACGAGCAGAACGAGGTGCTCGACATTCTCCGCGGTCGTGCCGTGGTCAAGACGCTCGACGCGATCGTCGGACCCAAGTCCGATCACACCAAGCGCTTCTGCTCGGCGTTGTCGGCTTCGGTGAAGTCGGCGGCCATCGCGGGTGCGCGTTCGATCCACACCACCGGTTCGGTTCCGTCCGACAAGGCATTGGCCGAAATGGTCGCTCCGCAGTTGAAGGCCGTCGACGAGGCGATCATCACCGCGTTCGTCGAGCCGTTGCGCGAACGCCTGAGTCGTTCGATCTCACAGGCGGGTGGTTCGAACGCCGAACTGTCGTCGCTCGTCCGCTCGGTGTACCGCGAGTGGAAGAACCAGATCGTCGACGAGCACATCGACGACATCGCCTACACCGCTTTCGGCCGTGGCGCGTTGTCGGCGCTCGATCCGGACATGAAGGTGTGTTGGAAGTTCGATCCGGCCGGCCCGGGTTGTCCCGACGCCGAAGACAATTCGTTGGCGGGTGCAATTTGTGGAGGCGACGCGTTCCCCACAGGTCACACCCACGCGCCGGCGCATGCGGGTTGCCGCTGTGCACTCGTTCCCCTGCGCAACTAGCCTGCGCGTGTGCGCATCCCCTCGGACCTTCCCCGTGGTCCGCGCCGCCGATCGTCGTCAACCGGCCGACCCCGTTGGGTGTCGCGCGGGCGGATCATCCTCATCGTCGTCGCGGCGATCCTGTTGCTGCTCGTGCTCTCGGCACGACAGTTGGCCAGTTTCTACGTCGACGCGCTGTGGTTCGATTCAGTCGATCAGAGCAGCGTGTTCTGGGATTCGCTGTGGGCGAAGGTTCTTCTCGGCGCGTTGTTCACGGCCGCGTTCGCGATCGTCTGTTTGTTCAGCCTGACGCTGTCCGAACGACTCGCCCCCAAGGATCTCCCCACCGGCCCCGAACGCGAGGTCGTCGAGCGCTACCGCCAGATCATCGGTCGCCGCTCGCGCCTGCTGCGCATCGCCGTCTCGATGGTGTTCGGCTTGCTCGTCGGCTTGCCGGCGACCGGCCAGTGGCAGTCGTGGCTCCTGTTCCGCAACTCGCAGAGTTTCGGTATCGACGATCCGCAGTTCGGCGTCGACGTGGGGTTCTACGTCTTCCGTCTTCCGTTCCTCACGTATGTGGTCGACTGGGCTTTCGCCGCTCTGGTGTTCATCGTCATCCTGTCGGCGATTCTCCATTTCCTGAACGGTTCCATTCGGGTGCAGAGCCCCGGCGAGCGCGTCGCGCGCGGTGCGCGGATCCAACTCAGTGTGATGTTCGCGTTGTTGGCGGCCATCAAGGCCGTCGACTACTGGCTGCAGCGCTTCGAACTCACGGTGTCCACGCGAGGCGTGGTGCAGGGTGCCACCTACACCGACGTGAAGGCCCAACTTCCGGCCATCAACCTGCTGATCCTCGTCAGCCTTCTCGTGGCGGCTCTTTTCCTCGCCGGTTTGCGTTGGGGTGGCTGGCGACTCCCGCTGTTGTCGATGGCGTTGTGGGCGCTGGTCGCGGTCGTCGCCGGTGCGGTGTACCCGGCCGTCATCCAGCGTTTCGTGGTGCAGCCGAACGTCACCACCCGCGAACGCCCGTACATCGAGCGCAACATCGACGCCACTCAGGTGGCGATGGGGCTCGACAAGGTGCAAACCGTCGCCGTGTCGTTCGGCGACGTATCGACTGATGATGTGGTCGCCGATTCAGCGGCGCTCGCCGACGCTCGTCTGCTCGACGTCACCGAGATGCGCGATCGCTTCTCGCTCGACGAGGGCCAGCTCGCCTTCTATTCGATCAACGACCTCGACGTCGACCGCTACGAGATCGACGGCCGTGTTCAGCAGACGCTCGTGGCCGCGCGCGAACTCAACTCGGCCGGCATCCCCAACAAGACGTGGGTGTCACGCCATCTCATCTACACACACGGCTGCGGTGTGGTGGCCGCCTCGGCGAGTCGCATCACCAGCGACGGACGTCCGATCTACGCGCCGCTCGAAGTCGACCGTCCGCAGTTGTACGTGGGCACGCAGCAGCCGGGTTACGCGATCGTCAACACCGATCAGGTCGAGCAGGCCTGCCCCGGAACCGAAGCATCCGAATACTCCGGAGACGGCGGGATCCCCCTCGACTCCACCATTCGCCGGGTGGCGATGGCCGTGCACTTCGGGGAATTCAACCTGTTCGGATCGGGACTCATCGACGGCGGTTCAAGGCTCCTCCACGTCCGTGATGTCCGCGATCGTGTTTCGAAATTGGCTCCGTTCCTCCATCTCGACGCCGACCCGTATCCGGTGGTCGTCGACGGCGAGGTCAGCTGGGTGATCGACGCGTTCACCACCACGTCGCGCTACCCATACGCGCAGAAGGCGAACACCGACCAGCTCACACCGGGTTCTGGTCTCAATCACAACTTCAACTACGTCCGCAACAGCGTGAAGGCCGTGATCGACGCGTACTCGGGCGACGTCACGCTCTACGTGATCGACCCGACCGACCCGATCATCAGGGCCTGGTCGAAGGCGTACCCGGGTCTGTTCACGGCTGGCGATCAGGTGCCCGACCAGCTGCGTCAGCACTTCCGCTACCCCGAAGACCTGTTCCGCGTCCAGACCAATCTGTACGGCCGCTACCAGTTCGCCGACGCCGACCAGTTCTTCAACCGCGACGCAGCGTGGAGTGTGGCCCAGGCCTCTCCGCGCGAGCCCGAGGTGTCGAACACCGCGGCCGGAGTCGCGCTGGTCGACGAAGCCAGTCAGGCCAACACCGGCGACGTGGCCGATGCCAACGTCAGCCGCTTCGAGCCGTACTACACGTTCTTCCACGCCCCCGATCGCGACAGTTCGCAGTTCTCGTTGTTGCGCCCGTTCGTGCCGTTCTCGGCCGACGACACGCGCAAGGAACTCCGTGCGGTGATGGTCGTGTCGAGCGAACCCGAGACCTACGGTCAGCTGACCGTGTATCGCATCGACGGTTCGCTGCCCGAAGGGCCGGCCACTGTTGCTGCCGAACTCCAGAGCGACACCGAAATCGCCCCGACCATCACGTTGCTCGACCAACGCGGTTCGCGAGTGGTATTCGGACAATTGCAGTTCTTCCCGGTTGGTGAGGGTTTGGTGTGGGTGCGCCCGCTCTACGTGCGCCCCGACGATCCGGGTTCGAAGCAGGTGTTCGTCCGACGAGTACTCGCCTGGTACGACGGTCGATCGGTGATCGGTGACACGTTGTCGGATGCGATCAACCGTTTGTTCCCGCAAGCCGACGTCGACCTCGGCGAAGTGCTCGACGACGGGTCGGCGCCCGTCGATGACGGCGCCGACACCGGAACCGGCACGTCGGGTTCGACGTCGGGATCGACATCGGGTGGAACCAGCGGTGGTTCGACCACGCCCACGACTCCGGGGTCCACCTCCGATGATCCGGTCGTACTGCTCGAAGAGGCCGAGTCGCTGTTCGACGAAGCCGATGAGGCGCTCCGTGACGGCGATCTCGGTTTGTACCAGCAGAAGGTCGGCGAAGCGCAGAAGCGGATCACGCGGGCCCTCACCCTGCTGGGTGCGTGATGCGCGTCAGGCCGAGCGGCGCTTGGTGAGCATCTCGACGATCTCGGCCAGATCTTGGCGGAAGGCGATCTCGTAGCGGGCCTGCTCGTTGGCCAGGCGGGCCTGATCGCTCTTCACGCCGTCGACCATCTGGGGCAGCGCCGTCAGTTCGCCCATGTCGGTTGCCAGTTGGTTCGACCGAGCCGACAGGGTGTCGATGTCGCCGGACAATTCACCGAGTTGATGGGTGACTTCGTGGCCGACTTGGACGATCCGAGCGTCGAGACCGTTGAGGCGGGCGAGCAGAGCCTCGAGTTGTTCGCGGTGAGCCGTCTCGCTGCCGACGAGAGCATTCACTTGATCGCTGATGGCCGCGATCTGAGCGCGCACCGCGTCGAGTTCGGCCTGCCTGGCTTTCTTTGATCGACCGAAGAGTCCCACTCGTCAAAAAGTAGTCGCCGATCGCACCTCGAGCGGGGCTCTACGATTCGTTCATGAAGCGCATCGCGGTCGTGATGGCCATGAGTGCCGAGGCCTCCCCGGTGCTCACCGCGCTCTCCGCCGAAGCCGCCACCGGAGTGGCACCGTTGGTGGTGCGTTGGTTCACGGCCACGCGACATCGCGCCGAGATTCTGATCGCGTTGAACGGCCGCGACCGCCGCTTCGGTGTCGATTCCATCGGGACCGAGCCGGCGGCGCTGAGCACGTACGTGGCCATCGATCGATTCCGACCCGAAGTGGTGATCTCGGCCGGAACCGCCGGGGCATGGGAGCGCGCTGGCGGCGCGATCGGCGACGTGTACGTGAGCGATGGCTGCGTCGTGCATCACGATCGGAGGATCGCCCTCGAAGGATTCCGTGAATACGGAATCGGCGCGTACCCCGTTCTGCCCGCACGACAGATGGCATCGACGCTCGGATTGAAGACGGGCATCGTGACCACCAGCAACTCTCTCGACGAGAACGACGACGACCGTCTCATGATTTCCGCGTCGGGCGCAGCGGTTAAGGACATGGAGGCGGCCGCGGTGGGGTACGTGTGCGAGCAGATGTCGGTGCCGTTCATGGCGCTGAAGGCGATCACCGACCTGGTCGATCATCCGACCGCGACGGCCGACCAGTTCAACGCCAACTTGTCGATGGCGTCCAAGCGTCTGACCGAGAAGTTGCTCGAGGTCCTCGACTGGATGATTCCGCGCGAGCGCGGAGACATGTCCTGATCGGGGCGTTGGAGAGAACCCGACCGACCCCTAGGCTGACCCGGTCAACGCGGGGTGGAGCAGCCAGGTAGCTCGTCGGGCTCATAACCCGAAGGTCAGGGGTTCAAATCCCCTCCCCGCCACCAAGAGGTGTGCACCCAAGTGGGTGTGCATCGAGCACCGAAGTCCCGGTTTCTGGAAACAGCAACCGGGACTTCTGCTTTCTCGAGGTCGCCTTGTCGCAACGGACCGTCCGGTGGATGCGAAACGGCCGCCCGAAGGCGGCCGAGGTGCGGTGTGATCAGTGTCAGGGCGTGCGAGGAGAACCTCGAGCGCGCATCAGAGTGCGGTGCGAGTCAGGCGGCAGACGGCGGGGCGTTCGCGGCAGCGTCCGCGGTGAAGACGTCGGCGTATTTGACGACACCGGTCTTCTTCGGACGGCCACGTTTCTTCGCCGGCGTGTTCGGTGTGCGCTTCGCGAAGGAGTCCGCGAGACGCAGGTTGGTGCTCGCGACTGCGAACGCAACAAGCATCCCGGTCTTCACGAGACCACGCACACGAATCGTGCCGCGACGAAGGTTCTCGCACGCCTCGTTCTTGACGTTCCCGAAGAACCCTTCGACACGCGAGCGCCGTGACATCGACGCATACCACTTCGCGGATCCGAACAAGTCGCGCTGCGAGAGCGGCGCATCGGTTGCTTGGAAAGTCGTGAACTTCTTGGCGCACACCGAGCCAGGTGCTGCACTCGCGGGGGCGAGCACCGCCGGGAACGCACTGGCTTTTGAGGAGGCAACCAACGGACACGAGAGCTTCCCAGCCGAAGCCGGACATTGGAACACCTGCGAGCCGTTCGCTTTGCGAGCACCGTGCGGGACGAGCGCGTACTTCTCGCGCGTTGCGACCTTCTGCTGGTACGCAGCAACATCTGCCCACGGCGCACCCGGCGGCGGCGGTGTGAGCAGCTGCAGCGCCGGCGGCACCGACGGAGAGAACGGATGACCGTCGATCATCACCGCGCCGTGCGTGGTGCCACGCGCACCGAGCTGGGCTTGTGTCAGTTCGAACACCGGCTCACCACCGAGGGCACGAACCGGGAGCACGAAGTCACGCCCATCGATCGTCGAGGTGTACTCGCGGTCCGCGATCACATCACCGAGCACACCCTGCTGACGGGCAACTTCCTTCACGACCGCGCGCCCCATCGCGACGTTCTGACGGTTCGCGCCGCGGAAGCGCATCGAACGCGCGGCAAGCGGCACATCAGGGCCGTCAATTTCAGGAACGGTCACCGCGACGGTGAGGTCGTAGCCGAACACCGGACGCTTCCACGGGTTGTCTTTGCTCTTGCGACGCCACTCTGCATCGGTATCCGAAGACACCCAAGAGACCTGGCCCGCAACGTCGACGCGCCGCCGGCGACGTCCCCAGGAATCGACGCTCGTTCCGTCAACAGCGATCGAACTCGTCTCCGCGCACGCCGGATCGATCGTGGCCTGCAGCAAGAGATCACAGAAGGAATCGAAATGCGCGTGAGCCGAACCCTCGAGAGCGTGCGCGACCAAGTTGAAGAGGCGCTCAACCTGGCGGCGGGTGACACCACCTGTACGAACGACTCCGAGCCGCTTGCGCGTCGGCAGATCGAGAGCGTTGAGTATCCCCGGGACACGAATCAGATGCATCGAACCGGACTGGGACAACAGCAGCAGCGCAACCAGAAGCGTTCGCACCGAGAGTTCGCGGGGACGACCAGAGACCCGCCTAGTCGCGGCAATCCGCGTCTCGATCATCGCAACGAGACCGGAAGCGTCGATGATGCGCTCTGCGCGCCTGACGTCAGCCGTGTTCACAGCGAACCTTCCTCACAAGACCCGCAAAGTGGGGTCGACGCGGGAAGAAACGCGAGATAAGGGTCAAGCGCCTCAAGGCTTGCGAAACCGCAGTATGCGAGCAGCGAGGGAAGCGGCGTGTTGCGACGCAGATGCTCGACAACGAAGAACGCCCGCAGCCGGTCGGCAGAGAGTCGCGGCAGACCGGCACGCTCACCGACCCAGGAAACCATCCGGTCGGTGATGTTCGCGCCGGGCTTCACCCCGACAAACGGTTCATCCCCACACCACGACAGATACGCATCGAAGTCAGCGGAGAAATCCTCGAGGATCGGGGTGCAACGATTCCGGGTCCGCACATAACGGACACCACTGTGATGATGCACGTCGCCATTGCATACTCCCCGGAGATCAGCACGGGAGAAACCGCACGCCGCGCCGAGAAGCAGCAGACCGGTGAGCTGCCGACGACGGATCTCATTTGTGAGTGACGATGCGAACAACAGCAGCGCACGCACCTCGTCGAGCGTGTACGGAGCGGAGTAACCGGGCCGGGCGTAACCGACAGCGGTCGACCCGAGTGCCACACCGTTCGCGGCCGCGAGACGCCGCAACTGCGAACGGAAAGTCCCGGCATTCGCATCAAGGGTCGCGACGTGCGCCTCGATTACCGGATCAGAGAGAAGAGACGCCGGCACGAGAGGGAGGCCCTCCCGGAGAGCCCAGACCGAGAGCCGGGTCATCGCGGTGAGATACGGCCGGAGCCCACGATCCGCGAAACCCTCCAACCTGGCGACCGTGGCGCGGACCACCGGGGCGACGACCTCCCACTCCGCTGGGGCGCAGAGCGCAAACTTCGACTTCCGCGGGTCGTACGTCGCGACAATCCCGACATATCCCGGCGAGCATCCGGGATCGGTCGGCTGAGAGGTCGAGGCTGAGAACGTCGAGGTGGTGTCGGCGGCGGTCACTCCGGTCAAGGTGCCCACAGGGCATTCACGAGCACTCGAAGATAGCAAGAAAAGGCGTAAAATACACCTGTTGGTATGCCATTATCAATGGGTGGGAAAGCCGAGGTTCAAACCCGCCCGAATCTGTGCGAACCCCCGCCATTTCGGGCGAATCCCAACCCCACAATGGGCAGACCCCTGCCCGCTCGACCCAACCGAAACCGCGTGGGCGATCTTTCAGCACCGGGCCGCGGTGGCGGTGATGCTCGAACTCCGCGCCGCTGGCGAGACCACTGCCGACCTGGCGGATCGGATCGGGGAGGACCCGGCCTGGCTGACCCGCAAACTCCACGGCCAGACCCCGATCGACATCGGTGACGCAATGAAATGGGCGGTAGAACTCGGCGTCCAGATCATCCCGGTGTTTGATGACGGTGCCGAGCTGAAACTCACACTGTCTTAGAAGAGAAACACACCCTGTCTCACCCGAGTCATAGGCTTTCGCAAGGCGCAGAAACGTCCCGGTACGAGCCGGGTTGTCGAACGCCGATCGGAGCCAGAGACGGGGACAAATGCCGCAAGCGGCGGCCGCGGAACAGTGCTCCCAAAAGGAGCAGACCAATGGCGGCCAAGACAACGACATCGAAGACAACCATCGCGAAGGTAGCGACGAACGGCTACCAGCAGGTCTTCAAGAACGTCGACGACATCCTGCACAAGGACGCCGGCTGCACCTCGGAACTCGACTACACCGAACAGTCCTCGTGGCTGCTCTTTCTCAAGTACCTCGACGCACTCGAGGAATCACGCGCGCAGGAAGCGGCACTCACCGGCAAGAAGTACGAACACATCCTCGAACCGGCGTACCGCTGGACGACTTGGGCAGCACCACGCAAGACCGACGGTAGCCCGGACCACCACAAGCAGCAGACCGGACCTGACTTACTCGATTTCGTCAACGACAAACTCTTCCCATACCTGCGCGGCTTCAAGCAGCGCGCCGCAGCGAGCAACACCATCGAGTACAAGATCGGCGAGATCTTCGACGAGATCCGCAACCGCATCAGCTCCGGCTACAACCTGCGTGACGTCATCAACGAGCTCGACAAGCTCACCTTCAAGTCGCAGGTCCAGAAGCACGAACTGTCGGACCTTTACGAAGTCAAGATCAAGAATATGGGCAACGCCGGACGCAACGGCGGCGAGTACTACACACCACGCCCGTTGATCCGCGCGATCATCGACGTCGTCGACCCCCAGATCGGCGAGACGATCTACGACGGGGCGTGCGGGTCGGCAGGCTTTCTCTGCGAAGCCTTCGAACATCTCTCGGCCAAGACCGGGCTCACTACATCGAACCTCAAGACTCTGCAGGAGAAGACGTTCTACGGCCGGGAGAAGAAGTCACTCGCGTACGTCATCGCGGTGATGAATATGATCCTGCACGGCATCGACGCACCGAACGTCCTGCACACCAACACGCTCGCGCAGAACATCGACGAGATCCAAGAGAAAGACCGCCACAACGTCATCCTGGCGAACCCGCCGTTCGGCGGCAAGGAACGCGGGGAAGTGCAGCAGAACTTCCCGATCAAGTCATCCGAGACCGCGTACCTGTTCCTGCAACACTTCATCAAGATCTTGAAGGTCAAGGGCCGCGCCGGCGTGGTCATCAAGAACACCTTCCTGTCCAACACCGACAACGCTTCGGTCGAACTGCGAAAGCACTTGCTGACAAGCTGCAACCTATACACCATCCTCGACCTCCCCGGGGGCACCTTCCAAGGTGCCGGCGTGCGCACGATCGTTCTCTTCTTCGAGAAAGGCACCGCGACCAAGAAGATCTGGTACTACCAGCTCAACCCGGGACGGAACTTCGGCAAGACCAGCCCACTCAACGACGACGACCTCGCGGAGTTCGTCTCGCTCTCGAAAACCAAGACCGACGGACCGAACTCCTGGACCGTCGACATCAAGGACGTCGACCCGAAAACCTGGGACCTCACTGTGCGCAACCCCAACGCCGAAGGCCCCAAACAGCTCGGCACACCTGCGGAGATCCTCGCCGAACTCGAATCTCTCGACGCAGAAGCAGCAGCACTCATAGCGAACATCAAGGGTCTGCTGTCGTGAGCAGTACACCAATCAAGAAGCTTGGCGAGGTGGCGAACATTGACGGTGAGTCGGTACGTCCTGAGCAACTGCGTGAATCAGACGTCTACGTCGGTCTCGAGAACATCGGAAGTGACGGCGCGCTGATCAATCTCGGGGCCGTCGCTGCAACAGATCTGCGAAGCAACAAGTATCGGTTCGATACGACACACGTTCTGTTTGGCAAACTCCGCCCATATCTCGCCAAGGTCGCCCGGCCCACTCACCCTGGAGTGTGTAGCACCGACATCATCACCGTTGCCCCGTCCACTGAACTAGACCGTGACTACCTCTTCCACTGGCTTCGTAGCCCAAGGGTTATCTCGGAGGCCACCGAGAAATCCACCGGCGCAACTCTCCCGCGAATCAGCCCTCAAGCACTTCGTGAGTTCGAGATCCCTGTTCCGTCTCTTACCGAACAGAAGCGCATTGCAGCGAAACTTGATCAACTCCTCGAAAGGGCCGACTGTCTTGAACGCACTTACCGTTCAGCAGAGCTCCGGGCGAGCGAGGCACTTGATAGCGAAGTGTCAGCTGCCATCCGTGATCTGAGTGAGCGCTATGAGGAGAAACTCATTGGAGACGTTCTGGAAGTGGCTCGGGGAGGGTCACCTCGGCCCATCTCTGAGTACATTACTGACGACGCGGACGGCGTCAACTGGGTGAAGATCGGTGACGCAAGCGCGAGCCGGAAGTACATCTATGAGACTTCTGAGAAGATCAAGCCGGCGGGAGTGAAACGGTCACGGAAAGTCGGTCCGGGAGACTTCCTCTTGTCAAACTCGATGAGCTTTGGTCGCCCCTACATAATGCAGACAGACGGATGCATTCACGACGGTTGGCTCGTTCTTCAAGACAAGAACTCTCGTTTTGATCAGGACTATCTCTACTACTTGCTGGGTTCGACAACGATGTACTCGGAGTTCAGCCTGCGAGCTCAAGGCTCTACCGTCCAGAACCTGAATTCCGCATTGGTGGCAGGCGTGTCAATCCCGGTGCCACCAAGGGACGTCCAGGAACGCTTTGCTTCCCGGGTACGGACGCTAGAGGAGCAGGTCCATCGACTCAGAATGAACGTTGCAAGACGTTTGAAGCTGTTATCTGAACTACGCCAGTCGGTTCTTGAGGCGGCATTCCGAGGTGAGCTCTAGTGGCGCGCAACGAAGCAGACACTCGGGGCGATCTGATCGACCCGGCGCTGGTCGCTGCCGGCTGGGGGAAGGTCGAGCATTCGCGGGTGACCCGCGAGTACGTGATCGCACCGGGGCGCATCGAAGGAGTGGGACGTCCGCAGAAGCAGCTGATCGCGGACTACGTCCTCTACTACCGCAACCGCAAGCTCGCAGTGATCGAGGCGAAAGCGGAGAGCAAGCCGCTGACGGAAGGTCTTGGGCAGGCCAAGGAGTACGCGGAGAAACTCTCGGTGCGGTTCACCTACGCGACGAACGGTCTGGGTTTCTACGAGGTCGATATGGAGGAGGGAACCGAAGGCGAGATCGCGTCGTTCCCGGGGCCGGATGACCTGTGGCGGCGGACGTTCGAGGCGGGGAGCACGCTTGAGCACGAACTGACGGATGTGCCGTTCGAGTCGCGCAACGGCACGTTCGGCGGTCGCTACTACCAGGACATCGCGGTCGAACGAGTCCTCGGTGCGATCGCGAAAGGCGACAAGCGTGTCCTTCTGACGCTCGCGACCGGAACCGGCAAGACGTTCATCGCGTTCCAGACGGCGTGGAAGCTCTTTCAGTCGAAGTGGAACATCCAGGGTGACAAGCAGCGCCGGCCGCGCATCCTGTTTCTCGCGGACCGCAACATCCTCGCGAACCAGGCGTACAACTCGTTCTCGGCGTTCGACGACGATGCACTGGTGCGGATCCGCCCCGGGGACGTGAGTAAGAAAGGGTCGGTCCCGACGAACGGGAGCATCTTCTTCACGATCTTCCAGACATTTATGTCCGGCACCGATGCGGATGGGAACCCGGCGCCGAACTTCGGGCAGTACCCGAAGGACTTCTTCGATCTGATCATCGTCGACGAGTGCCACCGCGGCGGCGCGAACGACGAGAGCGAGTGGCGCGGGATCCTCGAGTACTTCGAACCGGCGGTACAGGTCGGTTTGACGGCGACACCGAAGCGCACCGAGAACGCCGACACCTACAAGTACTTCGGTGAGCCGGTGTACACGTACTCACTGAAGGAAGGGATCAACGACGGGTACCTCACCCCGTTCCGGGTGCGCCAGATCTCGACAACGCTCGACGAGTACACGTTCACTCCGGGCGACCAGGTGCTCGCCGGTGACATCGAGGAGGGCCGCACCTACGGGGAGCCGGACTTCAACAAGCGCATCGAGATCGTGGCGCGCGAACGTCGACGCGTCGAGATCTTTATGGGCCTGATCAACCAGGACGAGAAGACGCTGGTGTTCTGCGCGACCCAGGAACACGCGCTGCTGGTGCGGGACCTGATCAACCAGATCAAGACGAGCAAGGACCCGAACTACTGCCAGCGCGTCACCGCCGACGATGGCGACCTGGGTGACCAGCATCTGAGGAACTTCCAGGACAACGAGAAGAGCATCCCGACGATCCTGACGACCTCGCAGAAACTCTCGACCGGTGTCGACGCGCTCAACGTGCGCAACATCGTGCTGCTCCGCCCGATCACTTCGATGGTGGAGTTCAAGCAGATCATCGGTCGAGGGACGCGACTCTTCGACGGCAAGGACTACTTCACGATCTACGATTTCGTGAAGGCCCACGAGATGTTCAACGACCCGGAATGGGATGGTCCACCGGAGGAACCCGTACCGGCGACACCGAAACCCGGCAACGGGAACGGCAACCCGACACCGGGCAAGCCGGTCGGACCGGGACCGGAACGACCGAAGAAGATCCGCATAGAGCTCGGAGGATCGAGCCGGGAGATCGACTTTATGATGAAGACAACGTTCTGGGGACCTGACGGCAAGCAGATGAGCGCCGAGGAGTTCCTCAAGTGGCTGTTCGGGGAACTTCCGCAGTTCTACAAGGACGAGGACGACCTTCGCCGCATCTGGGGAGACCCACTGACTCGGATCGAGCTGTTATCAAAACTCGGCGAGAAAGGCTTCGGAGTCGAGAACCTCGAGAAGGTCCAGGAACTGATCTCGGCACGCGACAGCGACCTCTACGACGTGCTCGCCTACATCAGTTTCAACTCGGCACCGCGAACTCGCGAGTCCCGCGCTACAAAAGCTCGCCGGCGGATCGGGGTACAGTTCGGGGAACGTCAACGCGACTTCATCGAGTTCGTGCTTGACCAGTACGTCAGCGAAGGAGTCGAGGAGCTCGCGGTCGAGAAACTCCCTCCGCTACTTGAGATCAAGTACGGAGGGGTCGCGGAAGCGCTCGGCGTGCTCGGCGCCGATGCGTCAGAGGTCCGCCAAGTGTTCTGCGGTTTCCAGCAACTGCTCTACGTCGACGCGGCGTAACCGGCCGATCAGGCGTCAGGTAGAGAATCGAACCACGCCTCGAGCACACTCAGACGGATTCGCAGCTCCCCATTGGGAAGGCGGATCATCTCGGGAGCTCGACCTTCGCTGCGCCACTTGGAGAACGTCGAACGTGAGACTCCGACCACGGCGAGAACTTCCTTCATCGTGAGGTACGGGTCCGGGGAGGGTGGTTGCAACAGGTGGGCCTTTCGGTCGGTGGACGGGACCCGCCACTGTGACGAGGTGTCTCCAGATTGCATACACACCCGTGAAATACGATCGCCATCGTGATGTCGTTTGACGGTGTTCAATACGGGGACGTGGCGACGTGGCTCACGGCCGTCGCGACAGTCGCAGCTGTCATCGCTGCAGTTCTCGCGGGGCGCTGGGCCCGGGACATCGTCGAGATCGAACGCAAACGCGACGAGCGCCACGAAGCAGAGACTCGCGCTCTCCAGGCATCACAGGTCGCTGCGTGGGCAGAGCCGGCGGTTGTCAAACCTGAACGTAAGGACGGCGCCGGGTCCGCGTGGATGTACACGAACGTCTCGGTCAACGGCTTGATCGCGAATCGTTCCAGCCAGCCGATCTACAAGGTCCAGCTGGAGTGGTTCAAAGGTGACGTGCTGATCCTTACGACGATGCGACCGGTCGTCGCTCCGAGCGAGGTTGCGGTCTGCAAACTCGAACCTGAACGAGTGCTCGACGTCGCTGACGTGCCTGAGGAGCAGGCGGGCCACACCTTGTTCTCCTACGTATCCGCAGTCGAACTGTCAGAACTGGCGGTCAGCCGGTTGCTCCTCGCTGTCCGGTTCACCGACAGTGCCAACCGGGCCTGGCACCGTGACCGGCATGGGACACTTACACCACTAGATCAGTAGTCGGGATTGAGGATGACCTGATCTGGCTCACCGCGACGGCGCAGTAATCTGAACTGATGGTGACTGACGAGAAGTGCCCCGAGTGCAACTCTCGGCACGTGTTTCGCTGCAACGTCCGGTCCTGCGGCAATCGAGGATGCCGAACCGAGAGGTGTATCGGCAGGATGCTCGAGGAACCGGAGGGATACTGCGGAGTTCCGGGTTGCACCGGAGTTTTGACGCGGATGAGTTGATCAGGTGCCGGGGAGCGCGTTGACCGCGGCGAGACGGAGGTGACCGATCACGTCTGCCTGCTTCTCTCCGGTGCGGATGACCGTGAGTATTTCGTCGCTGACCAGCCCGTCGAGCAATGAGGAGCAGGTGAGCTTTCCGTCGAGCGACCGGAGCGTGAGATGCGCTTCGATCGTGGTGTGGTCGAAGCCGTTGGCCGAGGCGGCGTTGGCGAAAGCGGCGGGGACGCCGAGACCGTCCTCCAATGCGGCCGCAAAGCTGTCGAGGAACTGACTCACGCCGACCGGGTTTTCCAGGGGTGTCATACGCGGGATCGTCCCGGGATGGAGGGTCGCCGCAACGAAAGGCTGAACCGGTCCGGTTTCTACCGGTCGCTTGCCCCTTGGGTCAGCACCCGGACAGTTTCCGTCGTGGTTGCTGTTTTGGTTGTTGCTCCCGGGCCCTATGATGGCGGTATGAGCAGCGAGGTCTACCCGAACGCGCCGTTGGCGCTGGTTGTGTGTGAGATCAGGTTTCCGCTCGCTGACCAGGGTGCCGAGGGGTTCCGGCGGCTCCGGACGGAACTCAAGGATGTCCTGCCGTTGGGGTCGACCGAGGTGCTGCAGCGTCTAGATCTCGGTCCTGGTGGTCAGCAGCACGTCGAGCCGGTCGAGATCCTGCGTCTCAGGAACCGGGAGAAGACAACGAGTGTGAGCTTCTGGCCGGACAGGGCGATTGTCGAGACGACGGCTTACGCCGGCTACGAGCGTTTCCGGGCGCTGGTCGAACGGGCGGTCGCGGTGGTCGAGACGGTTCTGGCGCCGGGTGGTGTTGAGAGGGTCGGTTTGCGCTTCATCGACGAGATCCGCCCGGCGGTCACGTCCAGTTCGACGGATTGGCGGGAGTGGGTGGTGCCGGAACTGATCGGACCGTCGGGTCTGGGGATCGACGACATCACTGCGACTGCCTGGCAAGGCTTGACACAGTTCGTGACGCCTGAGGGCACTTCGGTGGTTCTCCGTTACGGGCCGAGGGAGGCTCCTGCGGTCGATCCGAACGGGGCTTTGCGGCGTGTGAACCTTCCGGCGAACCCGGAGTGTTTCCTGCTGGACTTCGACAGTTACTGGGTGGCCGAGGGTCACGTTCCGGAGTACTCGGCTGGCGCGGTCCTGGAGAAAGTCGACGTGCTGCACCGGCCGTTGACGGAGATGTTCGAGAAACTGGTCACGCCACGGATGCGGGAAGCAATGCGGGGGAGGTTCGAATGAGTGTGTACTCGATGGTGAAGACCGCTGGTTCGGGGGTTGTCACGGATGTTGACGAGCCGACCGGCGCACTCGAGGTCAGTCCGGCGCCGTCGATCTCGACGACGCAGACCTCTTACTATGAGCTCAGCGGCAAAGCGGCGCTCATCCGCAGTCAGGTGTCGTTCCTTGCAAGCGACGCCACTGAGGTTCATCGTGTTCTCGGTCGACGAAGCCTTGACGAAGCCGCCCAGGCGCTGCAGGGATTGGCGGTCACCGAACTTCTCTCGCGGCTGAGTGACCTCGGGTTCTCTTGGCGAGACATCGCGAGAATGTCGCGGGTCTCGGTGCCGGCGGTTCAAAAGTGGCGCAAAGGCGAACCGGCCACGGGAGAGAACCGCAAACGCCTCGCGTTGTTGAACGCGCTGTTCGAACAGATGAGCGACACCCACCTGACCGTCGACCCGGCAGCGTGGGCGGAGATGCCGATCGTCACCGGATGCCCGTTGACGAGCATCGATCTGATTGCCGGCAACCGTGAGGACCTCGCGCTCGAGCTGGTCTCGACGCACATCTCACCCGAGGATGCCCTCACGGAGTTCGAACCGAACTGGCGCGAGAAGTACCGGAGCGACTTCAAAGTTGTCCGCGCGTCGGACGGTGTCCTGTCCATCGTCTCCAAAGACACCAACGACCGGGACTGACCCGCAACGATGCCCGTCGACCTCGATGCCCCCGAGGGCCCGGCCAGCAGCTGGGCCGCGCAGATCTGGCGTGGGCGAGGTGAGGAAACGCCGTTGCATCGTCCGGTGACCACAGGTGACGTCTTTCGGGCGGCGATCAACGTCACCACCAAGGTGCAGAACCCTGAGGAACGAACCTTCATCGTTTTACAACATCCCTGCACGATGCGCCCCGACGGCCTCAACACGCGCAACGGGATCCTGGTCGCGGTGGTCAACAAGGGGAGCAAGCGAAACATCTGGCCGACCGATCGGCACTTCAACAAAATGGTCCTGCCGGAACTCCAGCCACCGACAGGCACCCCAGACGACGAAAGAGTCGAATGCTGGGAAGCCGACTTCGACGTGCTCGCGGTAGTCGATGCGGAATCTCTCGCCCCGGCGAAGCGCATCGCGTCGATGGAGCTCTTCGGCATCGCTCTCACACTCCAGCGGCTCACTCATTACCTGACGCGTACGAACATTCCTGTGTTCGACTTCGCGACCACCATCGAGAGCGCGGACGCAGAGATCGAGATCATCGAGAACTGGGTCGAGACCGCGATCGGGGCTGGCGGGAATTCGGCCGTCGCAGCCGGCAGCTGTCTGCAATGGCTGCGTGAAGACGACATCAACTCCACGAGACAGAAGGCACTCGAGGAACCCGCCCTGCGCAGCCGAATCCGGCGAGAAGCCATCAGCCGTGCCCGGGGGCTATACAAGTAAGGGACCAACCGACGGTCAGACGCTCCGCCGGCTCGCAGTTAGAAATCTGTCGATTTTCAGTTAGAAATCCCCGCCACACCGACCCGGAACCCGCCCCCACGCTGGGCTTCCGACTTCGGTGCATACCCCACCAAAATGGAAATGCCGCCCTTCGGGGCGGCATTTCCATTTTGATCGCGGCTCTGCGGATTTGGGAGGAACGGAGCGACGGTTCCCCTCCCCGCCACCAAATGTTTCGAGGGTCAGCCGTGAGGCTGGCCCTCGAAACATTTCTGGGACGGTTCGCGATTTGGGAGGAGCGTGAACTAAGCGGAAACGCTCATATTCAGTATCCTGACGTCATGTTTCGAGGTCGGACTCTTCGGGATCTGCGGGTGCGAGCCGGTCTGACGCAGGCCGAGGTCGCCCGGCGGGTCGGGATCCCGTCGACGGTCGTCAGCGCATATGAGTGCGAACGCCGTCAACCCTCGTTGGAGGTTGCGGGACGAATCGTGTCGGCAATCGGCTACGAGATCCGATTCGATCGGGTGGGCGACCCGTGGTTGCTGGGCCATCGACTCGAGCAGGTGCTCCACCTGGCTGAAGCTCTGCCGTATCAACCACGCCCGCTGGCCGAGGCTCGTTGGTGACGACTCTCGTCGACAAGATCCTGGCGGTCGCCGAGGCATTCGATCGTGCCGACGTGCCGTGGGCATTCGGTGGAGCCTTCGCGTTGGCTTACGCCACGGCCGAGCCGCGCGGTACGCGCGACATCGATGTGAACGTCTTCGTCCGAGCCTCGGCGGTTGATGTGGTGTTCAACGCACTTCCCGAAGGTGTGGTGGTCGGACATGAGAGTCGACACGAAGTTCTGACGAGCGATCAAGTGCGGTTGATGTGGGACGACACGCCGATCGACCTGTTCTTCGTCGCCAGCGACTTCCACCACGACGTGGGCGAGCGGTGTCGTCAGGTTCCGTTCGCCGGTCGGTCGGTGACGATCCTCTGCGCCGAGGATCTGGCTGTGTTCAAGGCGCTGTTCGACCGCCCCAAGGACTGGGTCGACATCGACGCCATGGCCGAGTCGGGGAGTCTGGACCGTGCCGTGGCGTCGAATCGATTGGCTCGGATCGTGGGCGACCGTGAGCCGAGAGTCGATCGGCTGCGAACCGGACGCAGTTGAGGCCGCAGCGGGTGTGACGAGCGCCACGGGGCTGTGCTTGGCATACCTAGCAGAAGGTCGTATTCTTCAAGCATGGCTCAGAAAAAGACCACCTTCACCGTCGAATCCAATGGCACCGCCCCCGAGGCCGCCCCGTCGTCGCGCGACCCGCGCGTGCTCGTGGGCAAGGTGACCGCCAACCTCAAGCCCGAGGTCGCCCGCGCCGCACTGGCCACGGGTGTCGCCAAGGGTCAGGAGCGCACCATCGCCGCCGTCGGTCGCGCCGTCGCCACCGTCGATCGCGTGGCCCCGGCCAAGGCTCGTCCGGTCGTCGCCAACGTGCGCAAGGCCATCACGGCCAACATCGATTTCGCCGTCAAGGTCGCCCAGGCGCAGATCGAGTTCGCCAACAAGATCGCCAAGACCGTCGCCCCGGCTTCTTGATCCGGATCGTCGCCTCGTCATGAGCGACGACTGGAGCAATCGGCTGGGCGTCCTCGGCGCCACCATTCGCCGCCAACGCCAGCTCGCGCAGATGAGTCTGCGCCAGTTGGCCGAACTGGCGCAGGTGTCGAATCCGTATCTCAGCCAGATCGAACGTGGTCTGCACGAACCGTCGGTTCGCGTGGTGCGGTCGATCGCCAAGGCTCTCAACGTGTCGGCCGAAGAGCTACTGGGTGATGCTGGCATGCTCGACGACGACGCGGCAAGCGAACCGGTGTCGTCGTCCACCGAGGACGCGATCCAGGCCGACGCGGCGCTCACCGACGAGCAGAAGGATTCGCTCGTCTCGGTGTACCGCGCATATCGCGCCGCCAACGGCGCCGTCTGATCGACTTCGGGACGAACATTCGTCCCGTATGCATCGCACCGCGCACCGTTCGCCGCGGGCCAGTGGTTCCATTCCGTCGAGGAGGTCGCCATGGCCGACAAGACACTTCCCGAACTTCTGCACGAATTGGTGGTCGATCGCCGCATCACCGCGTATCAGGCCGATGAGCTGCTGCAGGCCCCGCGGTTCCGAATCCAGTGGCGCTCGGCGCTCACGTATCTCGGGCTCGCCATCTTGTCGCTCGGTCTCGTGCGACTCGTCATCGCCCTCTTCGAAGAGGCATCGAAGGTCTCCATCGCGGTCGCTCTGTACGGCATCTTCATCGTCGCCGCGTGGTTCGCGCAACGGTTCATTCGCGGACGCGACTGGCGGCCCACCGCCGGTGAAGTCCTCGAGTTGATCGCGCTCGGCTCGTTCGTGGCCGCCGGTGCGTTGCTCCTCACCGAAGCCGACTGGGATGGCGAATGGATCGCAGTGGTGGCCGGAGCGGTCGGTATGACATGGAGCTTCATCCGGCTGCCGTCGGCCAAGTTCTCTGCGGCCATCGCGCTTCTGCCCTCCCTGCAGGCCATCGGAGTCGGTCTGGTCGAGCACTTCTCGTGGCAAGGGGCGGCCAGTTCGGCGTTGTTCGTCGGAGGCGGCACGTTCGTGCTCTGGCTCGGTCAGCAGCACGTCGGCTTGTCGGTGCTGTTGCGCGTGGCCGGCGTGGTCACCATCGTGTCGTCGGCGCCGGTGTGGCTGAGCGACGTCGGGGGAGTCCTCGGTTTCCTGCCGTCACTCGCGGTGGCGGTGCTGCTGTTCTGGTCAGGTGTCAGATACGTGCGGATCGAGCAGGTGGTGGGAGGGGCCATCCTGACCGTGATCTGCATCGGCGCCTACGTGTTCGACACGATCGACAACGACATCTTGCAAGGGGTGATCGTGTCGGTGATCGGAGCTCTCGTGCTCGGCACCACCGTCGCGGTGGTGCGTCGCAACGGGCATCACAAGAGGTACGTCACCACCACCGGTGCGTGATCCGACCAGCGCTCTGCGTACGACGGCGCGCGATCGACGATCGTCTCGACCGCAGCGTCGGCCAGATCGGGTGAGGCGATGTGGTAATCGATGCGCCAACCGGCGTTGGTGTCGAAGGCCTTGCCGCGCCACGACCACCATGAATACGGGCCCGGGCCGTCACCGCTGAGTTTGCGGGCAACGTCCACCCAGCCGTGGCGGTCGAACAGTTCGTCGAACCAGGCCCGCTCCTCGGGGAGGAAGCCGGCGCTCTTCAGGTTGCCCTTCCAGTTCTTGAGATCGATCTCACGGTGGGCCACGTTCAGATCGCCCGTGAGCAGAACGTGCCGCTTGGTCTTCTTGAGCGCCTGCAGCCGTTTGGTGGTGGCCCGCATGAACGCCAACTTCTCGGCCATGCGCTGCGGCGACTCGGCGTCGCCGGTGTGCACGTACGACGAGATGACCGTGAGGCCGCGTCCGTCGGCGGTGTCGAAGTCGACTTCGATCCACCGGCCGCTGTCACTGAACGGCGTCGAGTCGGCGGCGAACTTCTGGAGTCCGGCCCGACGGGCGACGATCGGTCGGTGTGATGCCACGGCGACGCCGGCGCGACCCTTCTGCTCGCATTCGTCGTGGGCAACCGACCACTTGGGTCCGGCCACCGACTTCACCAACTCGGGGACGAGTGCATCGGGTGCGCGCACCTCTTGCATCGTGACGATGTCGGGTCTGCGGTCGTCGAGCCAGCCCTTGATCCCGTTGTTGGCCGCGGCGCGCAGGCCATTGACATTGACGGTGGCGACGGTGAGACGTGAGCGGCGGGGCATCGCCCTCAGGTTGCCATACCTCCGGCGAAGTCGCGGAATGCGGAGAGGGCCCGTGGTCCGTACACCGTGGCCGGCCCGCCGTTCATGAGCACGGTCACTCCGAGTGCCTCGGCCACCTCGGCTTCGGTCGCACCGGCCTTGGCCGCCCCTTTGGCGTGCGACGCGATACAGCCGTCGCACTGCTTGCTCACGGAGATCGCCAAGGCGATGAGTTCCTTGGTCTTGGTGTCGAGGGCGCCGGCTGCCATGGCCGACCGATGCAGTTCGCCGAAGGCCTTCATCACGTCGGTTGCGGCGTGGCGGAAGTCTCGGGCCAGCGGAACGAGGTCGTTCATCACTTCGGTGCCGTGAATGTGCAGTTCCATGGATGGCATTCTTGCGGGTATGGATGTGGGCTCACAGGGACCAAAGTCATCGATGAAGTCGAAGTCGCCGGCCGGACGCGATCGGTCGTTCCTCAGCGGACCGCGACTACGCCGGCGCGAACTGCGCACGATCGTACGAGTGACCCGCGAAATGCTGCACGGCTTCCGACAACTCCACTTCGTGGGTCCGTGTGTCACCGTTTTCGGATCGGCTCGAGTGCGTGAGGGTGACGCCGAATACGAGATGGCGCGCGAAGTCGGTGCGGCCATGAGCCGACTGGGCTTCTCGGTGATGACCGGCGGCGGCCCCGGCGTCATGGAAGCGGCCAATCGCGGCGCCAAGGAGGCCGGTGGTCATTCGATCGGCTGCAACATCGTCCTGCCGCACGAACAGGCGGCCAATCCGTACGTCGACGTGAGCGTCGAGTTCTCGTACTTCTTCGTCCGCAAGGTCATGCTCGTGAAGTACTCGTACGCGTTCGTCGTGATGCCGGGCGGATTCGGAACCGTCGACGAGTTGTTCGAGGCGCTCACCCTCATCCAAACCGGCAAGGTGAGCGACTTCCCCGTGGTGCTCATGGGTCGCGAGTTCTGGTCTCCGCTGCTCGCCCAGCTCGACGAGATGGTGGAGGAGGGGATGATCGACCGGAGCGACCTCGATCTGCTGCTCGTGACCGACGATCTGGCCGAAGCCGAGTCCCACATCACCCGGCACTCGGTCGAACGGTTCCGGCTCTATCACCGTCTGCGTCCGATTCGTGCCATCGGCGAGACCGTGGGAGTCTGATCGGCGTGTTCGCTGTCATCGACGTCTCCCTCGCCGCCACCGCGGTCGCCACCGTCGACGGGGGAAGTGGGTCGGTCGTCGACACGGTGTCGGTCGACAATCACATGGTCGACGGCGAGGTGTCGCCACTCGAGTGGCTGCGTGCCATCGACGAAGCCTGGAGTCGTCTCGGTGCGCCGGCGGTGGAAGCGATCGGCGTCGCCGCCTTCGCGTCGGGTCTGGTCGTACTCGATGGCAAGGGTCATCCGGTTCGAAGCGTGTGGGATGACGACCGCTCCGAACCGGATGCCGGCTGGTGCCGCAAGAAAATGCCCGCCGAATGGTGGGAGAGCGAAGTGGGGATCGTGCCCGAGGCCCGTCAGGCGGTCACGAAGATGTCGTGGATGCATCGCAGCGAAGCCGACGCATGGTCGACGATTGCGTCGTTCGTCCTCCCCGGTGACTTCGTCGCATCGCGATTGGCGGGTCACAAGGGTTTCGTCACCACGATCGCGAATTCGTTGTCATACGGAGTGTTCCGCGTGTCGGATGCGTCGGCACATCCGCAGGTGACCGAATTGATCGATCGCGAACGCGATTGGTCGAACGCGTTGCCCACCGTCGTTCCCGAAACCCGATCGATCGGCCGTTGGAACGGTGCGGAGGTCTTCCCAGCCGTCGTTCGAACCAGATTCGACGACACGCCATCGAAATCGTCGGTGATCAGCGGAATCGCCGCACATTTCGCTTCGTTTCGTCGTTAGGAACGAATCTTGACGAATGCATGCATTGGCATGCGTGGTTTCGTCGGGTAGACATGAGGTCACGGTTCACACCGTTCCCCCGAATTGGACTGATTCCTCATGAACATCCTGGTGATCGGCGCCGGCGGCGTTGGAGCCTCGATGGCATCCATCGCCGAGACTCGCGCGTTCTTCGACCGGTTCATCATCGCCGACATCTCGTTGGCGTCGGCGCAGAAGGCGGTGAGCGAACTCGATGACCCCGGCCGTTTCTCGGCCGAACGAGTCGATGCTCGCTCCGTCGACGATCTGGTCGATCTCATCACACGAACCAAGGCCGACATCGTGGTCAACGCCTGCGATCCGCGGCTCAACGAGGAGATCTTCGGTGCCTGCTTCCGTGCCGGCACGAACTACCTCGACATGGCCATGAATCTGAGTCGGCCGCACCCCTCCGATCCCTACAACCAGGTGGGTGTTCCGCTCGGTCAGGCGCAGCTCGATGCCGACACCGCGTGGCGCGAGAAGGGTCTGCTGGCCCTGGTGGGCATGGGCGTCGAACCCGGTTTGTCCGACGTGTTCGCCCGCTATGCCGCCGACAACCTGTTCGACACCATCGACGAGATCGGTGTGCGCGACGGTTCCAATCTGTCGATCGATGGTTTCGAATTCGCCCCCACATTCTCCATCTGGACGACGATCGAGGAGTGCCTCAATCCGCCGATCGTGTGGGAGCGCGAACGCGGCCTTTACACCACCGACTGCTTCAGCGAGCCGGAGATCTTCCACTTCCCGGCCGGCATCGGGCGCATCGAGTGCGTCAACGTCGAGCACGAGGAAGTCATCCTCATTCCGCGCGAGGTCGACTGCAATCGCGTGACGTTCAAGTATGGCTTGGGTGCCGAGTTCATCGACTGGCTGAAGACGTTCGCGTACCTCGGTCTCGACTCCACCGTGCCGATTCGGGTCGGAGACGTGGAGGTGTCGCCGCGCGACGTTCTGGCCGCGGTGCTACCCAACCCGGCCAAGCTCGGTCACCTGATGCACGGCAAGACGTGCGCCGGCATCTGGGTCAAGGGCATGTCGTACGGCGAACCGCGCGAGGTGTACCTGTACCACGTGGCCGACAACGAGACGACGATGCGCGAATGGGGATCGCAGGCGGTGCTGTGGCAGACCGCGATCTGTCCGGTCGTCGCCATCGAACTGCTCGCGACCGGTGTCTGGAAGGGCACCGGAGTTCGCGGAGCCGAGGCATTCGAGGCCGAGCCGTATCTGAACTTGCTCGGCGAATACGGATCGCATCACGGCATGGTCGAGATGGGGCATCGCTTGTGGCCCGGTCCGCGGCCCACCGGCGAGCCGGGATGGGATCGCCCGGTGCGTCGAGCCGTACGCGCCTGATTCAGCGCGCGCGTTCGAGTTCGTAGAGAAGGACGTTGCCGCCCTTGCGGGCCCACAGGCCGGCACCTGCTTGGATGAAATGACGTTCGAGGCGAGTGCGATACCAGTCGCCGGTTCGTTGATGCACGTCCATGTCGGTGGCCGACGGATCGACGATCGTTCGATAGTCGGAGAGCGTCGGTACCTCGAGGTACATCACGTGTCGGCACGCGTGGGCCAAGTTGTCGATCGCCGACTCGGCGTCGGCGTCGCTCGGGTACTGAAGAACACCGTGGCAGATCACGAGATCGAAAGGCTTGGCCGGACGCCAGGCGGCGATGTCGCGTCGTTCGTGTCCGTACTTGGCACATGCGTACTCGCTCACATCCGTGGAGACGACGCGTACACGCGGGTGCTGATCGCGGTACCAGTCGCGCCACAGCCCGGGACCTGCCCCCACGTCGAGGACGCTGCGCGGAGCCACGCCCCACCACGCGCTCATGCTGTGCACGGCTGACGCGAGTCGGGCGATGGAGTTCTTGTCGTGGACACCGCCGCGTCCGTAGAAGCGCCGGTAGTAGTCGGCCCCGAACCTGGTCACGAGTTTCGACCCTAGGCCATGGGGCGAATCCGGACTTTGGTTCCACGGCGATTACTCTGACGCCGTGCCCCTCAAAGCCCGAGCTCGCTCGGCCAGTGCGATCCGCCGCGACGGCGAGATCCTCGATGCCACAACTGCCGAGATCGTCGAACAAGGCGTCGACGCCCTCGGCATGCTCGCGGTCGCTCGTCGATGCGGCCTGGCCGCTGGCAGCGTGTATTCGCGCCACGAGACCGTGGGCGAACTCCTCATCGCCGTATGGGACGAACGTCTGCGCGAATCGACCTTGGGATTCGTGGCCGATGCGGTGAAGTTCGCTCGAGGTGACGACGTCGATCTGGCGTCCCGGATCGTGGAGCCATCGAACGAGTTGTTGGCGGGTCTCGAAATTGTTGTGGTGGCCCGTCGCTTCCCCGAACTCGACGAGGTCGTGCGCCCCCAGTTGCTCGCCGTTCTCGACTGGGATCGTCGAGACGAGGTCGAGCGCGGCCGCATCGCCTACGTGCTCGGATATTCGCTCGGATTGGTGTTTCGCCAGCAGATCTCCGAAGTGCCGCGCAAGATCGTCGATTTCTCGTTCTTCATGTTCACGATGGCGGTCCGATCAGAGGCTCCCGCGCTCGATCCGTCGTGGAGCCCCAACCCGGGTGAATCGTTGTCGTCCTCGACCGGGGAGGAACTGCGGGATGCGCTCATCAACAGTGCGATGAGCGTGATCGGACAGGTGGGTCTGCAGTCGACGACCGTGAGTCGCATCGGCCGTCGGGCCGGGCAGACAGCGGGTGCCGTGTACACGCGCTACGACACGAAGGACGATCTGCTCATCGACGCGTTGCGCACGATGCTCAACGAAGCCATCTACGACAATCGCTCGCTCACCGATCGTGCTCTCGACCGAGCCACGATGGCCGATGCTTCGGCCAGTCTTCTCGTGCGCGGGGCAGGCAGTCGACGTCGTCCGTGGCTGCGTTTCCGGCTCGAGGCGTACGTGGCGGCGAGCCATCGTCGTGATCTCGCGGCGGTCATCGACGAGGTGCATGAGACCAATCTGACTCGCTATCGAGTCCTGTTGGAGAAGAGCGCCCTGCCCGATGACATCGTGATGGCCGTGGCGGTGGCGGGACAATCGATTCCGATCGGCCTCTCGGTCCTCGACATGTACCTCGACGGCCTCGACTCTCTCGACTATCGCGTGATGACGTCGCCACTGTTCGGGCGTTTGGTTCAACTCGGCCCCGAGCCCTGATCGCGCCCGGCGGGCCCGGTGTACGATCGGCTCGTCATGAAGTCGCTCGCCAAGTTCGCCAAGCCGCCCAAGACCGAGGCCATCGCCGGCAAGATGGTCCAGCGCGCTCGCGCCGAGGCCCTCAACACCGCCTTCTCGCCCCGTCGACGTCGCAAGCCGAAGGCCCAGAAGGTCGAACTCGACGACCCGATCTACCCGTGGCGCGGACTCTGGAAGTTCGTCGGCCACACCGGTTATCGCGATTGGCTGGCCGCGCACGGTGTCGCCCCGGCCGACATCGAGAAGCGGGTTAGCGACGAGTTCAACCGCACCACCACCGACATCGACTTCAAGGATGGCGAACTCACCGTCACCGTCAAGTCGCGTTCGATCGGCGACATCCGCCATCGCAAGACGGTCCAGAAGTTCCCCGTCGACGGCGAAACGGCGGTCATTCTCGACTCACCGTCGGGTCCGGTCTCCATCGTCACGTTGTTCCACGACACCGACCTCGTGATGGAAGTCGACACACCGGCGGGCCTCGAAACCCACACCCGGTCGTTCGTGGACGGCCTGCTGCACCTCCGCATGGTCGACTCGTCGGGTGCCGAGTGCACTCTCGAGTTCGTGCGAATCGACTAGTTCGCCGACTCGACCAGACGCTGCAGGATGCGGCGGAACTCCACCGTGTGGCGGTCGGATCGAACATGTACCTGGCCCCGATCGAGCGGCACTTCGGTGGACGGCAGACGTTCGATGATTCGGCGATCCTCGGTGAAGATCGCGAGTTCGTAGTCGATCGCCGCTTGGCGATCGACGTCGGTCTTCGTGTCGTTGCGGATCATGACCATGTGGACGCGAGTGGTCGACGCGTTCATCGGCTGGCACCACAGCACGATCGCGTTCACCATGCCGGTGAGCGGGAGGAACAGCCTCAGATTGGCGGTGAACGGAACTCGGAAGTCGTAGCGCATTTCGCGCGGCTGGACGAGGGGATGCTGGCCGTTGGCGACGAGAGGGTCCTCGTGGTTCTCGATCACGTGCGGGTACTCGACGACGAACCCCCAGCCGTCGGGTGTGCGCTCGGTCGAGTAGTCGCGCACCAGCCGGTCCTTGTCGGAGCCGAAGGTGCCGGCATGCACGAACGGGAAGTGGGCGAAGTCGAGGAAGTTGTCGACGATCTGAGCGGCGCCGGCCGCGACATCGACCGGTGGGACCCACACCTTGTCGAGCGACGCATCGTCCCACTCAGGGATGGCGAGCATGTCGGTGATCGGTTCGTCGGGAGCGATCCAGAGGAGACCGTACGCCTCCTTGATGTGCGGTGCGGTGAGTCGAGCGGGCGGAAGAGTGGCGTCGTCACCGAGCGCGGGAACGTGCGTGCATCGCCCTTCGGACGAGAACTGCCAGCCGTGATAGGGGCATCGAATCGTGTCGTCGACCACCGTGCCATCCGACAGACGGGCGAAGCGGTGGGGGCACACGTCGAGAAACGCGCGCAACTCACCGTCGAGTCTCACGACCACGTAGCCCTCCCCGACGAGCTCGACTCGCGTGGGTTCGGGCCCGAACGACTCGACGCGTCCGACCGGATGCCAGATGCGGCGAAGAGCGGGTGAGACGTTGCTGATCGACGTCATCGTTCTTCGCGCTCGTAGGGGACACCGAGCGCCGCCGGTGCGCCGAGGCGGCGGTGGGCGAAGCGGGTCGACACGAGGACGAGTACCACGATGGTCATGAAGAACGGAAGAGCATCCAGAACGTCGCCGCTGATCTGCACGTTGCGCGCCTTGAGAGTGGAGCTCAGCGACTGCAACGCGCCGAACAGGTACGCGCCGATCAACGTGATGCTCGGTCGCCAGAAGCCGAAGATCACGAGGGCGATGGCGATCCAGCCGGCTCCCTTGGTCATGCCGTCCACCCACGTGGGAACGATGGCCAGGCTGTAGTACACGCCGCCGAGTCCGGCCAGGGCCCCGCCCAGGATCGTGTGCAGGTAGCGGTACTTCACGACGTTGATTCCCATCGCGTCGGCGGTCTGGGGCGACTCGCCGACGGCGCGCAATTGCAGTCCGAACCGCGTGCGGAACAAGTAGATGCTCGCCAGCACCACCATGACCCACGACAGATACGTGAGGATCGTCTGGTTGAAGAGGATCGGGCCGAGCACGGGAACATCGGCCCAACCCAGCACGTCGAGCCGTCGTACCTGTCGGTCGACCGGTGCTTCGGCCACCTTCCAGACGTTGGCGAAGTAACTCGACAGACCAACGCCACCCGCGAAGATCGTGATGGCCAGACCGGCCACCGTCTGGTTGGTGCGCAGCGTCACGCACAGGAACGCGAGCAGAGTGGACGTGAGCGCTCCGGCTGCCATGCCGATGATGATGGCGGCGAGCACGGTGAACCACGCCGAGCCCGGCACGTGCTGCGACGCCCAGGCGCCGGTGACGCCGCCGAGGAGCATCGTGCCCTCGACACCGAGGTTGAGAACTCCGCTGCGTTCGGTGAAGATGCCGCCCAGGGCCGCGAAGAACAATGGCGTCCCGTAGAAGATCGCCGACGACGCGATGATGACGAAGATGTTGCTATTCATGCCGCCACCGCCGCGATTCGACGATTGCGTCTGATTCGGTACTTCACGAGCACTTCGCCCGCGACCGCCGTGAACAGAATGAGGCCCTGCAGGGTTCCCACGAGCCCGCTCGGAAAGTCGGGGCCCTGGAGGGCGAAGCCGGCGTTGGTGAGTCCGCCGATGAGAACTGCCACGACGAGTGTGGAGATCGGGTTCAGTCGGGCCAGCGCGGCCACCACGATTCCGGTGTAGCCGTAGCCCGACATCTGCAGACCCTTGGAGTCGAGAAGTCCGCGGAAGTTGCCCACGTCGGCCGCGCCGCCGAGACCGGCCAGGGCTCCCGACAAGGCGAGGACGATCACGATGGTGGAGGTGGTGCGGATACCGGCGTAACGCGCGGCCTTCGGTGAATCGGCGATCACTCCGACCTCGAAGCCGAAACGCGTGCGCTTGTAGAGGACCCAGATCGCGGCCGCGGCGAGGATGGCGATGAGGAACGCGAGTGGGATCTTGATTCCGCCGATCTCGTAGAAGTTCCAGTCGGCGCGGTCGGAGATGGGTTTGCCGGCCGGGAAGTTGCGCGACTCGGGGTCACGCCAATACGACGTGGAGTTGTAGATGAGGTAGTTGAGGAAGATGGCGGCGAGGTAGTTCATCATCAGCGACGTGATGATCTCGTTGGTGTTGAACTTGGCCCGCAGGACGCCGACGATCGCGGCGTAGAGGCCGCCGCAGACCATGCCACTGAGGGCCATGACGATCACCACGGCACCGGTGGGGAGGTCGCCGCCGAATGCGAGGCCGGCCCAGGTCGCCCCGACGGCTCCCATGTAGAACTGGCCCTCACCGCCGATGTTGATGAGCCCCATGCGGAACGCGATGGCGGCGCACAAGCCGGTGAACGCGAGCGGGGTGGCCGTTTTGATGGAGCCGGACAATGCGCGCGTTCCGGCGAAGCCGCGTTCGAAGATACGGCCGTACACATCGAGCGGGTTCTTGCCGGTAGCCAGAAGAACGATGGCCCCGAGCACGAGAGCCGCGATCAGGGACACGACCGGAATGGCCCAGTTGAGCCACTTCGGCTGCTCGAGCCGTCGCTCGAACCGAATCGGCGACCTCACCGCGCACCTCCGCTCACGGTGCTCCCGCCCATCGTGAGGCCCAGTCGTTCGCGGTCGGCTGCTTCGGCCGCGACCTCGTCGACGAGCCGACCTTCGTACATCACCACGATGCGATCGGCCAGCGACATGATCTCGTCGAGATCTTCGCTGATGAGGAGGATGCCGACGCCGCGTTCGGCCGCTTCGACCAGACGTGCGCGAACGGTCTCGATGGCACCGACGTCGAGACCCCGCGTGGGGGAGGCGGCGATGAGCACCTTGGGCAGCGAGGAGAACTCGCGCGCGAGAAGAACCTTCTGGACGTTCCCGCCCGACAAGAGACGCACCGGTGTCACGGTGTCGGGTGTCTTCACGTCGTAGCTCCGAACGAGGTCGGCGGCCTGGGCGCGAATGGCCTTGCGACGAAGTACTCGGAACTTCGAAAGACTGCTCGATCGGTAGTTCTTGAGGGCCAGGTTGTCTTCGACCGAATGCGACGACGCGAGTCCGGTGTGCAGACGGTCCTCGGGGATGTGGGCGATCCCCTTGGCGATGGCCGATCGCGCGCGCCCCGACTGCACGGATTCACCGGCGACGTCGATGCGGCCCGTCGACAGCGGGCGCATTCCGGAAATCACCTCGGCGAGCTCGCGTTGGCCGTTGCCGGCCACGCCGGCCACGCCGACGATCTCGCCCCGACCGACCATGAGCGAAATGTCGTGGAGCGCTTCGCGACCGCGATCGTCGCGGGCCGACACACCGTCGAGCGTGAGCACCGTGTGGGCGACGTCGGCCGGGTTGGAGCGCACGATGCGATTGAACTCGACCGAGCGTCCGACCATGAGGCTGGCCAATTCGCGCGTGTTGGTGCTGGCGGTCTCGACCGTTCCGACCGTCTTGCCACCGCGCAGCACGGTCACGCGATCACTCACCTTTATGACCTCGTCGAGTTTGTGCGAGATGAAGATGACCGTTCGACCTTCGGCGACCATGGCCCGCAAGGTCTTGAAGAGTGCATCGGCCTCGATGGGGGTGAGGACCGCGGTGGGTTCGTCGAGGATGAGAACCTTGGCGCCGCGGTAGAGGACCTTGATGATCTCGACGCGCTGCTGCTCGCCCACGCTCAACTGCCAGATGCGTGCGGATGGATCGACCGCGAGTCCGTAGCGGTCGCTCAACTCCTTCACCTGCTGGGCCACCCGGGCGGCGTCCATCATGAACGGCGAGTCGGGTTCGCCGAGCACGACGTTCTCGGCAACCGTGAACGTGGAGACGAGGCGGAAGTGCTGATGCACCATGCCGATTCCGGCTTCGAGGGCATCGCGCGGCGACGAGAACTGCATCGGGTGTCCATCGATCTCGACCGTGCCGTCGTCGGGTCGGTACAAGCCGGTGAGGATGTTCGAGAGGGTGGACTTGCCCGCTCCGTTCTCACCGAGAAGCGCGTGCACCTCGCCGGCACGGATGTCGACGTCGACACCGTCATTGGCCACGACCCCGGGAAAACGTTTCACGATCCCCGTCATGCGCACAGCAGACTTCATTGCGGTGCCCCCTTCCGCTTCAACCCTAGATGGCCGAACGGCACGCCCCGTAAAAACGAAGGACGGGCCCTTGCGGGCCCGTCCCTACGCACTTCTTGCGACGTTGAGCGTCAGCCCGCCGGAATGTCTCCGATGACACCTTCGATCAAGTAGGCCATGCTCATGAGTTCCTCGAACGTGTGGCTCACACCAGCGGCGAGGACTTCATTGCCCTTGTTGTCGTTGATCGGACCAGTGAACTGAGAGTTCGGCTTGGCCGTGAGCTTCTCGAGTTCGGCCTGGATCGCGGCGCGCGTCTCCTCGGTCACGAGGTCACCGAACGTGGCCAGTTTGACGAAGCCGTCCGACAGGTTGCCGTAGTAGTTGCCGGCAACCCAGGCGCCGTCGAGGATGGCCTGCAGACGCGGGATCTGGTACACGGTCCAGTCGTACTCGGTTGCGGTCAACCACACGTCGCCGTAGTTGGCGCTCTGGTCGGCGTTGTAGCCCGCCCACGGAACACCGGCAGCCTTGGCGGCGTCGCCGGTGGCCGGCGAGTCGATGCCCTTCTGACCCAATGTGTCGATGCCTTCGGCGATGAGGGCTTCGGCGGCCTTGCGCTCGTTCGGCGGATCGAACCAGCTGTTGACCCACACCACATTGACGGTGGCGTCCGGATTCATCATGCGCGCACCCATGGTCCACGCGTTCACGCCGCGCAGCACTTCACCAATGGGGAACGAGGCGAGCATGCCGAGCTTGCCGGTGGGCGATGCGGCACCAGCCGCCATCCCGGCGAGGAAGTCGGTGTCCTCGGCGGCGCCATAGAACTGCGACAGGTTGTCGGCACCCTTGTAACCGGTGGCGAACTCGAAGCACACGTCGGGGTGAGCGGCGGCGGCCTCGACGAACGCATCCTGGAATCCGAACGAGGTTCCGAAGATGACGGTGTTGCCGTCGGCGATCAAGTCTTCGATGGTCTGGAGAACCTGCGGCCCTTCGGGCACGTTCTCCTTGTAGGTGGTCTCGACGGCGTCACCGAAGTGATCCTGCACGGCTTGACGGCTGGCGTCGTGTTGCTGGGTCCAGCCACCGTCGTTGGTGGGGCCGACGTAGATCCAGGCCGCCTTCAGCGGTCCTTCCTCGGGACGGCAATCGATGACGGGTGCGTCGGCACTCCACGGAGTGAAGTTGGCGAGCGTTGCGCCCTGGGCCGGTGCGTCGGTACCAGCCGGAGCGTCGCTGCCGGCCGGAGCCTCGGATGCGGCCGGGGCTTCTGTTGCTGCCGGTTCGCTCGACTCGTCATCACCGCCGCATGCGACGAGGCCGATGCCAAGCGCTGCGACGAGGGCGAGCCCGAGCGACCCGCGGGTCTTGCTGAGCATGGATTTCCTCCCTCAAGTTGGCCGTGGGGTCGGCCTTCGAACCGACCTTAGTTCTGGTCAGCCGAGAGTGATGACGATGCCTGCGTCGGCGGTTTTGGTGCGCTTGAAGAACGAGGTCAGGGTCCCCGACCACACCACCAGCCGGTACTGGATGCCGTATTTCTTGGCCACGGCCTTCTCCACCGGGGCGAAGTCGGGGCCGGTGACCACGCGGGCCGTGCCCTCGCTCGGGGTGCCGCCGGCCTTGATTCGACCGCGCATGTCGCAGGGTTGGAGCGTAACCCGGGGTGTGCGGTTGATGCGCTTGACCTTCCCGGCGTCGCCGCTGGTGGTGAAACAGGCCTCGCCACCCGACAACGGTGCGATCCAGACCGGCGTCCGCACCGGTGAGCCGTCCTTGCGGAACGTGGTGAGCAGCACGTAGCGCTCGTCGGCGATGCTCATCAGTCCTCCTTGAAGTGGCGCACCGTCGCGCGCTTTCCGCGGATGATGGTGTTGCGCATCGAGTCGATCACGTGCGCGGCGCGAGATGCTGGAACCTCGACGACCGAGTGCGAGTCGAAGATGCGCACACCGATGTCGCGACCGGGCACACCGCTCTCGTTGGCGATGGCACCCACCAGATCGGCCGGACGAACACCCGACTTGCGACCGACCGACACCCAGAGCCGCGAAGTCTTTCCGCTGAAGCGTTCGCCACGCTCGCGCTTGCCGCCGTGTTCGCGGTCACGGAACGAGTCGCGTTCGCGCTTGCCGCCGCGTTCGGGCCGCTCGACCGACAGATCGGGGATCTCGACTTCTTCGAGTGTCGACTGTTCGGCGTCGTGCGCCAATTTGATGGCCGCGCGCGCGATGTCGGTGATGGAGAATTCCTTGGAGAGTTCGTCGATCACTTCGTCGAAAGCGACCAGATCGGGAAGACCGAGGGCTTCGCGCACGTTCTCCGTGGTGAGTTCCATCTGCTTGGCTCGAAGAGCCTCGACCGACGGAACCTTCTCGAACGAGATCTTCTGCTTGGTGAGACGTTCGATGTTGTGGAGCATGCGCTGCTCGCGCGGCTCGGCGATGGTGATGGCCACGCCCTCGCGACCGGCCCGACCCACGCGGCCGATGCGGTGGACGTACGACTCGGGTGCCGACGGTACGTCGAAGTTGACCACGTGCGTGAGGTGCTCGATGTCGAGCCCGCGCGCGGCCACATCGGTGGCGATCAAGAGATCGGCGGTGCCGGCACGCACGCGTCCCATCACACGGTCGCGCTGTTCCTGGTCCATGCCGCCGTGGAGGGCCTCGGCTCGGTAGCCGCGACCGTTCAGCGTCTCGGTGAGTTGATCGACTTCACCGCGTGTGCGGCAGAAGACGATTGCGGCTTCAGGGGCTTCGATATCGAGGATTCGACCGAGTGCGGCAGGCTTGTGGAAGCGCGGCACCATGTACGCGGTCTGCCGTACCAGAGGAATGGAGCCGGGCTGGCTGGCCTTGCGTTCGATCGTGACGCGCACCGGTTCGCTCAGATGCTCGCGCGCGATCTTCTCGATGCGCGGCGGCATGGTGGCCGAGAAGAGAACGGTTTGACGCGCGGCCGGCAGCGATTCGAGGATCGCGTCGAGGTCTTCGGCGAATCCCATGTCGAGCATCTCGTCGGCCTCGTCGAGGACGACCATCTCGACGTCGCCCAACTCGAGCGTCTCCTTGCGGATGTGGTCGAGGGCACGGCCGGGCGTCGCGACGACCACGTGGGTTCCGCGACGCAATGCGTCGATCTGGCGACCGATGGGCTGACCGCCGTAGATGGGAACGCACTTGGCACCGAGTTGATGGCCGTATTTGTAGATGGCCTCGCTCACCTGCATGGCGAGTTCACGAGTGGGAACGAGCACGAGCGCCGAGGGGGCCGGCTTCGATCGCGCTACGTCGATCTTTTCGAGGATCGGCAACGCGAAGGCGGCGGTCTTTCCGGTTCCGGTAGCCGCCTGGCCGAGCAGGTCGTGTCCGCGTAGGAGGAGAGGGATCGCCTCGCGCTGGATCGGCGTGGGCTCCTCATAGCCGAGCGCCGACAACGACGCGAGCAGTTGCGGCCGTAGGCCGAGTTCTTCGAATCCCGAGCTGTCGACGCCGGTCTGATTGTCCATGAGCGTTCTCCTGCCCGATCGAACGTCAGCCTACGGCGCGAGCATCACCAGACCGACGACACCGTGAAGTGTCCAAGCGACGGTTCGCGGCCAGTTGGTGAGAACCAGCCTCGGGCCCGTGTTCGGATCGAACGCGAGGGCCATGCGTGCGTGCAGCGGGACCGACAACAAGATGGTGGACCCGAGTGCGATCGCGACGAGAAGTGCTCCGAGCCACGGCCAGACCAGTGCGACGTCGCCCGGACGATCGACGAGGAGCGCGAGAGTCGTGATGCCTTCGACCGCCATCGGCACCGCGACGACGTACGAGGTGCGTCGTTGATGTTCCGCGGCCACATCCGTACTGCGATCGGCCGGTGTGCCGGCCAGCAGGGGATAGTGGACGATCTGCACGAACCAGATGAGCCCGGTCATCACGAGAGCGGCCGCGGCGTTGGCCAGAACCAGAGCCTCCGCCGTTGCATCTGACCAGGCATCGAACATGTTCCGAGGGTAGGAGGTGCCGGGACGAGGGGCGAGACTGGAGGGATGCGACCGGTCTACGCGATGCGCCTCGATGGACCGGCTTGGGCGCCCGGACAGACCGATGCCGTGCGTCGGGTGGTGACCGATTGGGTGGAGGCAGAGCATCCGTTCGAGGAACGCGAAGCCGGAGTCTCGGTTCGAGTCGACAACGATCAGCCCGAACGCTGGTGGCGCATGTCGGTCGACCGCGGTCTCGCCGGGAATTCGGTGGCCACCACCACGATCACCATTGCGAGTGACGAGAAGACCACCACGTTCGAAGCCCGCGTCATCCTCGTGCCGGGCGGGCGCCGAATCGCACCGACGTCCAACGACGTGCCGGCGGCGTCGGTACAGAAATTGGTGGCCCGTGTTCTCGAGATCGCTCGGCTGTACGACGCCAATCAACGCGTGCTCGCGGGCGTTCGTCTCGTATCCGAGTCGATGGCGGCCCAGGAGGTGGCGGCGTTCTGCGATGCGAAGGGTCGACTGCTGCCCGTATTGGTGGAGACCGTACCGTCGCGCAGTACGCCGCTCTACAAGGTCGAGTCGATCGGACTTCGTGTGGCTGGTCAAGCGCATCTGTACAGGCTCGAAGGCGATGCCGCCCGTACGGCGTTCCACGGCCTCTACGGCCTCGATGTACTCAACGCGCGCGGTCTCACTCTCTTCTGGCCCGGTCGCGACGTTCGCCAGTGGGGCGGTTCCAAGGTCACGGCCATCGAAGCTGAACACGAACTGCGCGATTGTCTCGCGCTCGTGAACGAGGCCGCGTTCAACTCGCTGGCGCCGTTGCGTTCGCCCGCGTTCACTCGCCGCCCGCGCGAACCGAAGACGGTCGAGCCGATCGCGACCGCGGCGGCGATCGTCGTCCCAACGACCCCGACCGTCGCCACCAACGAGGTCTCCGAGCAGTCGGTGCCGTGGGACGAGTACAGCGCAGCGCTCGAAGGCTGGCAGGAGGCGTACAACCGCATCGACGAACTCGAGCAGGCGTTGGCCGAGGCCGATCGCACCATCGACGAACGCAATCAGTTGCTCGAGAACCGCGAAGGCCTCGTCGATCAGCTGGTGCAGCGCAACGTCGCCCTCGAGATCCGTCTCGGCAAACGGGGCACCGAACTTCGCGCATCGTCTGCATCCGACGCGGTGGCCAAGGCGCGCGATCTGTGCACGCATCTCACGTTTCACCAGCGCGCCATCGAGACAGCCGCCCTTCTCGATGGCATCAACGCCGATCGACTGCTCGAGGATCTGGTCCGCCTCGACGTGGTGGCGGGGGACTGGAAGAGCGGTCGCATCAACAACGCGTCGCTCACCATCTCCTGCCGAAGCCTGGGTCTGAATTACGCCGGTGGAATTTCCGACACCGCCGAGCGGAAGTTCTCCGAGGACTACGTGTTCACTTGGCGCGGTCGCACCGAGTACGCGGTGGCCCACATCCGCAACGGAAAGGGCGCCAACCTGTATCGCGTGCACGTGTTCTTCGACAACGAGACGCAGCAAGTGGTGGTGGCGTACATAGGCCGGCACCTGCGCGACAAGAGTTCGTCGTGACGATCTGCGTGATGTTCGAGAATCGAACACCTGTTCTCTGACACACCCCTTGGTCACCCTGGGCTCGCCGGACCACCCGGGACGGCGAAGGAGTGAGCATGTCGAAGCGTCGAGTCCATCCGTCCCAGCGGATCGCGTTCACGGCCCGCGAGGAGGCCTTCGTGAGCGAGGCGCTGGCCGCCGCGCGCGTAATGTTCGAGTCGCGCCAACTGCCGTACGGCTTGGCCGATGAAGCCGTGTCGCGGCTGTCGCTGCGTCTGGTGAAGACCGTGAAGCACGAAGTCGATCGTTACCCCGATGGCGCCGCCTACGCGCGGGCCGTTCGCCGGTCCGTATTGGTCGATGCCATTCGGAGCAACGATGCCCAGCGCGGCGCAGGGGCTCGTCGTGGCCGAGAGGTGTCGTCACTCGACGCGTCGCTCGACTCTCACACATCGGGTTGCGATCCCACCGGCGAGATCGAGAGTCACGAACTCCTCGGTGCCGTTCTGTCGACGATGACCTCCGACGAACAGCGCGACTTCTGCCGCACGCGTCTGGTCGGCCTCAACTACTCCGAAGTGGCCGACATCAACGCCGAGTCGCACACGACGGTGTTGCGTCGGGTTCATCGCGCTCAGGAGAAGGCACGCTTAGTCGTGTACCGACTAGCGACTAACGGTGTAGGTGCATCGGCCGCTTGAAGTCGCCGTCACCTGGAGCGACCTTCTTAATCGTCTAAGAAAATGGTGTAGACGGTTCTCACCGATTGTGATGACAGATGTGCCTCGATTGACGACACTGAATGCATGGCGGAGCGGGGCCAGTCGAAAGGGTCGCGACGGGTCGTCGCCGAAGAGCCGCCCAACGGCGGGCATTGGCAGCGCCAGTCGTTCTGGGTTCTCGCTCTCGACGATGCGCGCGAGCAGAACCGTTGGGTTCGCGTCCAGCGTTTCTACACCGCGTCCACCGCCGCTCAGATCGCCAGCGACATTCGCTCGTCGCACCGCCGGCCGCTCGAAACGTTGAGGGTTCGGGGCATTCTTCCAGGCGAATTGTGGACCGCGCGATGGGGTGCCGACGAGAAGTGCCCGCCGGGCAGTTTCTCCATCTGGATCAAATTCGTCGGCTATCAGAAGTGACGCGCGCGCTCAGCGCACGACCCTGATCCAGACTTCGCAATCGCCCGGAGCACCCGTTCTGATGTCGGCCCAGCGTGCTTCCCACTGCTCACCCGGTCGGATTCCCTGTGTCCGAATCGAACGTCGTCCGTCGAGATGCGCGCGTCGGATGTCGCTCGCGATCTGTGCGGCCGTGTTGCGTGTGTAGAGCTTGTCGACGCGGTGCCAGTCGCCGTGCGAACGGGCGGCGTCGAACGTTCGGCGCCAAAACGAATTCCTCTCGGGCATGGAGAGGGAACGAATGCGAGAGAGGTCAGTGTGCGCGCGGCTCGTTATCAGTGTGAGCGGCGGTGTTCACCAGCGTTCGAAGGTCCACGACACCGGCCGTCCCTGGGCGTACGGCATCACACCGTGGAAGGGCCGCGGGTCGGCGTCGAACACCAATGGCAGGAAGAACCGGTCGCCCTCCCACATCGGCAACTCGGCCGCGTCGCGCTCGGCCGGGTCGTCGCTGCACGCGCGTCGAATGCGGTCGGTGGCGATCCAGGCCAGGTCGCCCTCGGCGTTCGATTCCGGAGGCGTCCCTTTCCACTTGTCGATCAGGAAGATCGGCCCGAACCAATCCTCGCCGTTGGCTCCGAACCCCGGCCACGAGATCGTTCCGCGCAGAGCCATCGAATGAACCTCGATGTGCGCCTCTTCGAGAAGTTCGCGGCGCATTCCGGCCGCGAGGTCTTCACCCGGTTCGAGTTTGCCGCCCAGGCCATTCCACTTGCCGAGATGTTCGTCGCCGGCCCGCTTGTTGCGGTGGACGAGCAGCACCGAGTCGTTGGAGCGGTCGATCACGTAGCCGAGAGTTCCGATGATCGGCGTATAGGGCACGCGTTCTCTTGTATCAGACGCCGTGTATCAGAATGAACAGGTGGAATCGCGTGTCGCCGTGAGCCGTTCCGACGTCGAGACGTACCGGCGCGACGGTGCGGTGGTTCTGCGTGGTGTGGTGTCGCCGCACGAAATCGAACTCCTCACGACGGGCATCGACGAAGTCCTCGCGACGCCGAGTCCGCGAGCCAAGGTGGCGAGTTCGCCCGACGACCCGGGATTCTTCATCGAGGACTTCTGCACCTGGCGCGAGCATGCGGCCTTCGCCGAGTTCGTGCGGACGACGAGCCTCGGTGACGTGGCCGCGCAGTTGACCGACAGCAAGACGATTCGCATGTATCACGATCACGTCCTGGTGAAGGAGGCGCGAACACGGCAGCGCACACCGTGGCACCAGGACCAGCCGTATTACGACGTCGAAGGACGCCAGAACGTGAGTTTCTGGATTCCGGTCGACCCGGTGAACGTGGCGTCGTGCCTCGAGTTGGTGTCCGGAACACACCACGGTCCGTGGCTCATGCCGCGGTCGTTCCTCACGAAGGAAGCGAAGTGGTTTCCCGAGGGTTCGCTCGGCGAACTTCCCGACATCGACGCCAACCGCGACATGTTCGACATCAAGTCGTGGTCGCTCGAGCCCGGTGACGCGATCGCGTTCCACATGCTCACGGTGCACGGGGCTCCGGGTGTGTCGGGCGACGGCCACCGGCGCGTGTTCAGTCTGCGGGTTCTCGGCGACGACATGGTGTACGCGCCTCGCGAGTGGACGTGCTCGCCCGATTTCTCACGGTTGTTCGGTGACGAAGATCCGCGGACACCGGGCGAACCGTTGTCGGGTCCGTGGTTCCCTCGGTTGTTTCCGCGCTGACTGACGGCCCTGACTCAAGGAGTCGTATCGCCCGGCCGTTCGCCGAGGTCGATGAAGACCGTCTTGCGATCCTCGACGATCGGGTATTCGCCGTTGGTGGGCGGTGACAACTCGGTCACGTCGAGTGTGCGACCGTCGCAGTCGACGAAATCGTCGGTGCCCTCCACCTGTTCGACCGCGCACTCGGGGCCGCGGTCGGCGGGATAGGCGTAGTAGACGACCCAGCCCTTCTCGACGTTGGTGCCGTTGTGATCGAGCACCAGGGTCCGCTCGCCCGACGTGGTGCCCAGTCCCGGGAAGAGCACGGGCCCGTCGGTGTCGATCGATTCGGCCCAGCGGGTGATCGAACCGACCTGCAGCCGATCGGGGGTGAACGTGGTGGTCTGGGCCTGTTCACCGGCCATCAAGGAGGCGATTCCCCAGAGCAGGAGGCCGAGCAGGGCGAAGAAACCGAGGCCGGCCGCCACCGGGGCCACGGCCCGGGCCAGGGGGGTTCGGAACTCGGGGCGGCGCACCCTCCAAGTCTGCCCAAGAAGTTTCCGAAGTTTTTGCGAGGACCGTGTGCCAGGGGCCTCTTGTCCGGTGGGAGCGCAACCGGCGCTCACAACGAAAGGAACCACCGTGAAGATCAACCGCCGCCCCCTCCGCCTGGCTCTCGCCCTCACCGCTGCCACCGCCGTCGTTCTCGGCGCCGGGATGTCGGGTGCCGCCGCGAGCAACGGAGCCGAGAGGTCATCGAACCGCAGCCAGGAGGCCCACGAGGAGAAGGGCCATCCGAACCCCGACGCGGTTCGCGGCCACGACGAAGACGAGAACCCCGGCCGCGGCCGCGGTCACGAGGATCATGGCAACGGCCATGGCTACGGCCACGGCGACCACACCCACCAGAGCGAGCCCAGCGATTCCGGGAACGATGCGGGTGATGACGCGAGCGATTCATCCGAGGACTCGGGCCGCGACCAGACCGGCAACGACCAGACCGGCAACGACCAGACCGGCAAGAACCAGCCGTCGTCGAATGGTGAGGGCAACTCGACCAATGAGACCTCGGGCCAGCGTGACAGCCGGGACTCCGGCTTCGAGCCGGTGGTGACCGGGCTCGGCGTCGTTGAGACCGTGATTGACGAGACCGCAACTATCCCGACCGACGACGCCCTCGAGGTGATCACGGCCGCCGATTCGGATGGCCTGATCGCGATCATCCGGGGTGGACAGGTCGTCCGCTTGATGGCTGCCAACTCGGACGGCGGCTCGTTCGGCGGCGCGATCCTGCGCGCCAACTGACCGCGTCGACCTGCGTTCGCGGTGGGGCGCAGGTCGACGGCCTGCTCGGGGCGAAATGTGCGCCCCGAGCGGGCAGGACCTAGGGTCTACCGCCGTGATACGGCCCTACCGAATCGTCGTTGCCAAGCCCGGCCTCGACGGCCACGACCGCGGGGCCAAGACCATCACCCGCGCGCTTCGCGACCACGGGTTCGAGGTCATCTACACCGGTCTGCACCAAACGCCCGAGCAGATCGCCGAAACCGCTCTCCAAGAAGATGTCGATGCGGTCGGCCTGTCACTTCTCTCCGGCGCGCACCTCACCCTCTTCCCCCGCGTGATGGAAGAACTGCGCTCGCGCGATCTCGCCGACATGCTCGTGTTCGGTGGCGGTGTGATTCCCGACGCCGATGCCCGCACGCTCCGCGAACAGGGCGTGGCCGAGATCTTCGGTCCGGGCTCGTCGCTCAAGGCCATCGCGCAATGGCTCGAAGTCGAACTCGACGCGCGTGAAGACGCCGTCGCCGTGTAGGTCCGACTCACCAACTCGCTCACCTTCGTCCGTCATCGATCGCGATCAGAAAGAGGATCCTCCAACATGGACCTGTTCGAATACCAGGGCAAGCAGTACTTCGCCCGCTTCGACATTCCCGTCAGCCCCGGCGGCGCCGCCGACACGGTCGACGAAGCCGTGGAAGTTGCCAATGCGGCCGGCTTCCCGGTCGTCGTGAAGGCGCAGGTGCAAGTGGGCGGACGCGGCAAGGCCGGCGGCATCAAGTTGGCCAACAACGTCGACGAGGTGCGTCTCCACGCCGGGAACATCCTCGGCATGGACATCAAGGGTCACGTGGTGAAGCGGCTGTGGGTCGAGCACGCGAGCGACATCGCCGAGGAGTACTACGCGTCGTACACGCTCGACCGTTCGGCCAAGAAGCATTTGCTGATGCTCTCGGCTCAGGGTGGTGTCGATATCGAAGACGTGGCCGCCAAGGACCCCACGGCCATCGTGAAGTTGCACATCGATCCGGTCGACGGCATCTCGGAGGCCACCGCACGCCAGGCCGCGGTCGACGCGCGCATTCCGGCCAAGGCGGTCGATGGCGTGGCCAAGATCCTCGTTCAGCTGTACCGCTGCTTCACCGAGGGTGACTGCGACCTCGCTGAAATCAATCCGCTCATCCTGAAGCCCACCGGCGAAGTGCACGCCCTCGACGCCAAGGTGAGCCTCGACAACAACGCGTCGTTCCGCCACCCCGAGTGGGAGGAGTACCGCGCCACCGAAGAACTCGACGCGCGTGAGCAACTCGCTAGAACCCACGATCTGCAGTACATCGGCCTCGAGGGTTCGGTCGGAATCATCGCCAATGGCGCCGGTCTGGCCATGAGCACGCTCGACGTGGTCAACCAGGTGGGTGGCCAGGCGGCCAACTTCCTCGACATCGGCGGCGGTGCCAACGCCGACGTGATGGCGGCCGCGCTCGAGGTCATCAACTTCGACCAGAACGTGAAGTCGATCTTCATCAACATCTTCGGCGGCATTACACGCGGCGAAGAAGTGGCCAAGGGAATCGTCGAAGCGGTCGGTCGCGTGAAACTGCGCGCGCCGATGATCATCCGTCTCGATGGAACCAACGCCGAACAGGGTCGCGAGATCCTGAAGAACGCCGGTATCCCCGAGTCGATTCTCAAGTCCAAGCCCACCATGCTCGAAGCGGCTCAGGCCGCCGTCGCCATCGCCAACGGGAAGTGAAGTCATGGCCATCTTCGTGAACCAGAACACCAAGGTCATCGTGCAGGGCCTCACCGGAGGCCAGGGCAAGTACCACGGTCTGCGCAACAAGGCGTACGGCACTCAAGTCGTGGGCGGTGTCACGCCGGGCAAGGGCGGCACCGATGTCGAGGGCATCCCGGTGTTCAACACCGTGGCCGAGGCCGTGAAGGCCACCGGCGCCGACGCGTCGTTCATCGCCGTGCCGCCCAAGGCGGCTTCCGCGGCCATTCTCGAAGCCGCCGCGGTGGGCATCCGCTTCATCGTGTGCATCACGGAAGGCATCCCGGCGCAAGACGAAGCCCGGGTCTACAACACGCTCGTGCGCGACTACCCCAACACGCGACTGCTCGGACCCAATTGCCCCGGCATCATCAGCCCAGGCAAGTGCAACATCGGCATCACCGCCGGCGAGATCGCCGAGTTGCCGAGCACGAGCAAGAAGAACGTTGGCATCGTGAGCCGTTCCGGAACCCTGACGTATCAGGCGTTGTACGAGTTGAAGCAGCGCGGCATCGGCGTGAGCACGTGCGTGGGCATCGGTGGCGACCCGGTGCCGGGCACCAACTTCATCGACTGCCTTCGCGAATTCCAGGCCGATCCCGAGACGCACGCGATCATCATGATCGGCGAAATCGGTGGTTCGGCCGAGGAGGAAGCGGCCGACTTCATCAAGGCGAATGTGACGAAGCCGATGAGCGCGTACATCGCCGGTGTGACCGCGCCTCCGGGCAAGAAGATGGGCCACGCCGGGGCGATCGTGTCGGGTGGCAAGGGGACGGCGCAGGGCAAGATGGATGCGTTGCGGGCCGCCGGTGTGAAGGTGGGTCAGAACCCCACCGAGGCCGGCACCCTCATGGCCGAGATCATCGCCTCTCTCAACTGAGAATCTGGTGACTGAAAGTCACCGCATAGGTGACGAAGTCGCACCAGATTCCCGCACTTCCGTGAAGGTTCCCGGGGTCGCTCGTCGCGTCGACCTCGTATCTCCTCGTGAGAACGTCGAAACGTCTGGTTAGGGTTTCGTCGTGCCCACGGCGCTGATCAGCGTGTACGACAAGACCGGAGTCGTCGACTTCGCATCGTCGTTGCATCGGGCGGGTTGGAAGATCCTGTCGAGCGGCGGAACCGCGCGTGTGCTGTCGGAGGCGGGCGTCGAGGTCACCGACGTCGCCACCATCACGGGGTTCGAGGCGATTCTCGGCCACCGCGTCGTCACGCTTCATCCAGCCATCCACGGCGGAATCCTCGCCGATCTAGACGATGCCGAGCACCGCGCCGATCTCGAGCGCCTCGGCATCGAACCGATCTCGTTGGTGGTGGTGAATCTCTATCCGTTCGCGTCGCAGCCGTCGATCGAACTCATCGACGTGGGTGGTCCGGCGATGGTTCGCGGCGCGGCCAAGAATCACGCGCATGTCGCGGTCGTCGTTCGACCCGATGATTACTCGCGAGTTGCCGCTGAGATCGCGAACACCGGTGGAGTGAGTGCGGCCACCCGTCGCGAATTGGCCGCGGACGCGTTCCGCGCCACCGCCGAATACGACGCGGGAATCGCGACGTGGATGAGCGACGGTGCCGACCTACCCGACTCGTTGATCTTCGCGGCCGAGAAGGCGCAGTCGCTGCGCTACGGCGAGAACCCGCATCAGGCGGGTGCGCGGTATCGATGGGCCGGCGAGCGCGGCTGGTGGGATGACGCGGTTCAGCACGGCGGCAAGGAACTCAGCTACCTCAACGTCTACGACACCGAGGCGGCGTGGTCGCTCGTCAATCGCTTCCCCTCGCCGGCTTGTGTGATCGTCAAGCACGCCAATCCGTGCGGTGTCGCGGTGGTCGACGGGCCCGACGCGGCGATCGTCGATGCGTATCGCGCCGCGAACGAGTGCGATCCGGTGAGTGCATTCGGCGGAATCGTTGCGGTCAATCGCCCCGTCTCGCTCGCAATGGCGACCGCGTTGGCCCCGGTGTTCACCGAAGTGGTGGTGGCGCCTTCGTTCGATGCCGACGCCCTGGCTGTGCTCTCGGAGAAGAAGAACCTGCGCACCATCAGCGGAACGGCTCCGCGCGGACGGCGTCTCGACGTGCGCTCCATCGACGGCGGCCTCCTCGTGCAGACACCCGATCAGGCGACCATCGATCACGGTGCGTGGCGAGTGGTCACGAAAGTGCAACCAGCGCCGTCTCAGTGGAGCGACATCGACGTGGCGTGGCAAGTCGTGTCGGCCGTCAGTTCGAACGCCATCGTGCTCGTCAACGGCGGATGCGCGGTCGGAATCGGAGCGGGCCAGCAGAACCGTCTCGATTCGGCGCGCATCGCGGTCGAACGCGCGGCCGCACGAGCGAAGGGTTCGGTGTGCGCCAGCGACGCCTTCTTCCCATTCCGCGACGGACTCGACGCCGTGGCCGCGGCCGGGGCCTCATGCGTCATCCAGCCGGGTGGCAGTGTTCGCGACGATGAAGTGATCGCGGCCGCCGACGAACACGGCATCGCGATGATCTTCACGGGCCACCGCCACTTCCGCCACTGATCCACGCGTAGAATTCGATCGTGGCTCGTATCGCTGATCTCATCGCTGCTGGCCGCACGTTCTCGTTCGAGTTCTTCCCCCCGAAGACCGACATGGCCCAGCTCACGTTGGGTCGCACCATCGCCGAACTCGAATCCCTGTCACCGAGCTTCGTGAGCATCACTTACGGAGCGGCTGGCAGCACGCGTCTACGCACCCAGCAGTTGGTGCAGTGGATCCGACAGGAAACGAGTATCAATCCGATGGCGCATCTCACGTGCCAAGGGCACCGTCGTTCGGAGATCGCGGAAATTCTCGACACGTACGCGACGTCCGATGTGCAGAACATCCTCGCGCTCGGTGGCGACGCGCCGGCCGACGGATCGGCCGAGCCGAGCGATTACACCTACGCGTCCGATCTCCTCGACGACGTTCTCGCATCCGGTCGCTTCTCGGTCGGCGTGGCCGCCCACCCCGAGATCCACCCGCGTTCGCCGAATCGCGAATCCGATCGCCACCACCTCGCCGAGAAGTTGCACCGGGCCGATTTCGCGATCACGCAGTTCTTCTTCGAAGCCGAGACCTACATTCGTCTCGTCGACGAACTCGCCGCGCTCGGTGTCACCAAACCGGTGATCCCCGGCATCATGCCCGTCACCAACAAGTCGCAGATCGTGCGCATGGCACAACTCTCGGGCACGGCGTTTCCCACGTGGCTCGCCGAAAGCCTGAACGAAGTCGACGACCCGGACGACGTTCGCCGTGTGGGCGTCGACGTGGCCACCGATCTGTGCGCGCGTCTCCTCGAGGCGGGTGCACCAGGTCTCCACTTCTACACGCTCAATCGCAGCACGGCCACGCGCGAGATCTACGCCAATCTCGACCTTCCGGTGAAGGGTTGACCGCTCGCCGACCACGCGGTTCGGCAGACTGAAACACGCATGACCGCGTCGGGCTCACGTTCGCAACAGATCAGTCGGGTCCCGTACCTGCCCGGGCTCGACGGTTTGCGCGCTCTCGCGGTGCTCGCGGTGATCGTGTACCACGCGAATTCCGACTGGCTCCCGGGTGGATTCCTCGGCGTCGAAGTCTTCTTCGTCATCAGCGGTTATCTCATCACGTTGCTCATCGTGGCCGAACACGAGCGCACCGACACCCTGAGCCTGCGCGGCTTCTGGGCTCGACGGGCCCGCCGATTGCTTCCGGCACTCGTGGTCATGATGTTCCTGTTGGTCGTGTGGACGGCCTTCTTCGAACGCGATGCGCTCGGCGCACTGCGTGGCGACGTGATCGCCGGCGCTCTGTATGGTTCGAACTGGTTCCAGGTCTGGATCGGCGCGGGCTACACGGCGGTGAACGACTTCGCGCCTTTGCGGCACCTTTGGTCGCTTGCGGTCGAGGAGCAGTTCTACTTGTTGTGGCCCCTCGTGATGGCAGCGATTCTGCGCCGTGGACGCGATCGTCTGCCGCGTGTCGCGCTGTGGTTCGTCGGCATCGCGATCTTCATCTCGTTGCTCGTCGGGCTGCTCGCGCCCCGCGGCCCGATCGGACTCTGCACCGAAACCCCCGACGCCTACTGGATGCTCGGCGACCGGTGCATCAGCAAGGTCGACGCGTTGTATCTCTCCACTCCCAGTCGGTCGACCGGCCTGTTGCTCGGGGCCGCACTCGCACTCGTGTGGCGACCCTTCGCGCTCCTGCGTGGGCCCATGCGCAACAAGGGCAAGTTGATGGACCCGATCGCCCTTCTCGGTTTCGTCGGTCTCGGTCTCCTCGTCACGCGAACGCACATCCTCACATTGCGCGGCGAGGACGGTCTGCACGCCGATCGCCTCCTGTTCTGGGGTGGTCTGTTCCTCACCGGACTGTTCACGGTGATGCTCATCTCGGCCGTGGCGCATCAGCGCGCGTTCACCGGTCGGGCACTCGGCAATCCGGCGCTGCGCGCGATCGGCGAACGGTCGTACGGTCTGTACCTCTACCACTGGCCGGTGTTCCAGGCCCTGCGTCACGAAACGGGCGTTCACTTGAAGGTGCACGAGTTCGTGGGCGCCCTCGCGGTCACCGCGCTCATCACCGAGTTCAGCTATCGCGTGATCGAACTGCCCATCCGCGAGCGCCGTTTCCGCGAGTCGATCACGTCTTTGCTCGAAAGCGGCCCCGGCTCTTTGCGTCGACGCGGTGCCTTCGGTGCGATCGTCGCGGCGGCGATCGCGATTCCGGCCTTTTCGGTGGTGAGCCTGGCCGCGGCCGACCTGAAGCCGAACGAGGTGCGCGCATCGCTCGATCAGGCGGCCGGTTCGGTCACCGATGTTCTCGAGCAAGTCGGCGGTGATGGCGGCGGAGATTCACCCAGCACATCGTTCGTGCCGCCGCACTACGGAGTGTTCGCGCTCGGCGATTCGGTCATGAAAGGCGCCGCGCGCGCGATGGCCGAAGAAGGTTGGGTGGTCGATGCCATCGAGGATCGGCAGGGCAAGATCGGGGCCGAGATCTTCGTACAGTTGAAGGATCTCGGCGTCACGATGGACAAGGCCGTGGTGCACCTCGGTACCAACGGGCCCATCAGCCAGGAGACACTCGATGTCCTCATGGAGGCGGTTGCCGAGGTTCCGCGCGTCGTGGTGCTCACCACGCGGGTCGAGCGCGGCTGGACCAACGCGAACAACACCAAGATTCGCGCCCTGCCCGAGAAGTACCCCAACGTGGTGCTTCTCGACTGGCAGTTGGTGTCCGAACTGTGTCAGGGCGAGTGTTTTGCCGGGGACGGGGTCCATCTCGACCGCGACGGCGTGACGTACTACACCGAGCAGATTCGCCTGGCTCTCGGCTGACTTTCGGGTTCACCCGCGTCCGGGCGTACGATCTGCGCCCATGACTTCCCCCGTACGTGTTGCCGTCACCGGAGCTGCTGGCCAGATCGGCTACAGCCTCCTCTTCCGTATCGCCTCGGGCGCCATGCTCGGCCCCGACACACCGGTGATCCTGCAGCTGCTCGAAATCACTCCGGCGCTGAAGGCTCTCGAGGGCGTGAAGATGGAACTCGACGACTGCGCGTTCCCGTTGCTAGCCGGCGTGGTGGCCACCGATGACGCCGACAAGGCGTTCGGCGATGCCGACGTCGCTCTGCTCGTGGGCGCCATGCCGCGCAAGGCCGGTATGGAGCGCGGCGATCTCCTCAGCGCCAACGGCGGCATCTTCAAGCCGCAGGGTGAGGCCCTCGCCCGCGGCGCGAAGCGCGATGTGAAGGTGCTCGTCGTGGGCAACCCGGCCAACACGAATGCACTCATCGCACAGCAGAACGCGAAGGGGCTCGACGCCGGCCGCTTCACCGCGATGACACGTCTCGATCACAACCGCGCCGTCACGCAGATCGCGCAGAAGTTGAACCAGCCGGTCACGGCGGTGAAGAAGATGACCATCTGGGGCAACCACAGTGCGACCCAATACCCCGACTTGTTCCACTGCGAGGTCGGCGGCAAGAACGCGTATCAGGCCGTCAACGATCACGCGTGGGTCGAAGGCACGTTCATCCCCACCGTCGCCAAGCGCGGCGCCGCCATCATTGAAGCGCGCGGCCTGTCGTCGGCGGCATCGGCCGCCAACGCTGCGGTCGATCACATCCGTTCGTGGCACCTCGGTACGGCACCCGGCGATTGGGTGAGCATGGCCATCCCGAGCGATGGCAGCTACGGCGTGCCCGAGGGGCTCATCTCGTCGTTCCCGTGCGTGTGCAAGGACGGCAAGTACTCGATCGTCCAGGGTCTCGACATCGACGATTTCAGCCGCGGCAAGATCGACGCCTCGAACGCCGAATTGGCCGACGAGCGCCAGGCCGTGCGCGACCTCGGCCTCATCTAACCGTTGTTCTGGTGACTTTCAGTCACCAGATCCTCAGGAGATGGCGACGTCGCAGGCGATGCGCATCATCTGATCGACGCCCTTCTTCAGGTCGTCATCACTGATCCGCACCGGCGATGCATCCGGCGCCAGCACGTCGCTCACCGTCATCATCGCCAGCGCCTCCACACCCTTGATCGCCGCGATCGTGTACAGCATCGACGCTTCCATCTCGACGCCGAGATGCTTGAGCGAACGCCACCGGTCGAACGAGGTCGGATCCGGGTCGTAGAACAATCCGCTCGTCACGATCGGACCAACGAACACGCGGTCGCTCACCGCGCGGCTGAGCCGAGCCGCCGTCTCCACCAACGCGAACGTGGCGGTGGGCGCGTAGCCGTCCATACCGGCGTATCGAATGGGCGTGCGGTCGTCGGCCGACGCCGCCACCGCGATCACCGTGTCGGCCATGCGCAGATGCGTCTGCAACCCGCCGCACGTACCCACGCGAATGAGGCGCGTCGCCCCGAGCATCACGAGTTCTTCGAACACGATGCCCGCACTCGGCGTCCCCATGCCCGTGCTCTGCACGCTGATGGGCTTGCCCTTGTAGGTACCGGTGTACCCGAGCATGCCGCGCTCCTCGTTGACGCAACGCGCGCCCGGATCGAAGAACGTCTCGGCGATGTACTTGGCGCGTCGCGGGTCACCCGGACACAGCACGGCGGATGCGTAGTCGCCGCTCTCGGCTCTCAAGTGAATGGGCATGCTCCGAGAGTAGGCCATCGTCGCGGGCCGCTACTCTTCGCCCATGACCCCGGCCGAGATGATCGACCGTTCTCGGTACGCGTTCGACGACGACGCGCTCATCGCGGCGTGCCGCACCCAGTTCGAGAACGAAGGGGTGTGCGTGCTCCCGGGCTTCCTCACCGCGGCGGCCGTGAACGCGATGGTCGACGAGGCCCGTGCGCTCGAAACGCTCGCCTTCCGCTCGCATTCGTCGTCCACCCCGTATCTCACGCAACCCGACGCGCAGTATCCCGAAGGCCACCCCGAGCGAACCCTCGTGCACAGCCAGGTCGAAGTGGTCGCCTACGACCAGTTCCCGCCCCATAGCGCACTGCGCCGCCTCTACGAATGGGATCCGATGCTCGAATTCGTCCGACTCTGTCTCGGGCTCGAGGTGATGCACCGCTACGCCGATCCGTTCGGTGCGCTCAATCTGTCGGTCATGCGCGACGGCGACGCGTTGTGCTGGCACTTCGACATGGCCGATTTCGTCGTGTCGCTCGCGCTGCAATCGTCCGACCGCGGCGGTGATTTCGACAACGCGAAGCAGCTCCGCACCGGCGACGATCCGAACTACGACGCGGTGGCCGCTGTACTGGCCGACCGAGCACCGCACCTCGTGCGCACCGAACCCATGACCCCCGGAACACTCATGCTGTTCAGCGGTCGCTGGAGCATGCACCGCGTCACCACGATCGAGGGACCGACGCCGCGCTACGTGGCGCTGCTCGCGTACGACACCAAGGCCGGCACCGACTCGTCGGAAGCGCTCAAGTTGTCGCGCTACGGCCGTCTGCCCGCCGTAGCGGCATCGTGAGCGGCATCGTGAGTTCCGTCGAGATCGGCGAGGGCTTCAGCGGATCGGGAGCCGATGCCGCGCACATCAACACCCTTCTCGGCCAGCGCGATGGCCCGGTGGGCTCGGCGTTCGCGAGCGCTCTGGCCACCCCGTCGCCCGGCCACACGCCCTTCTTGTGCGTCTACGAACCCGGTGTGCCGTGCGAACCGCCCACGCTCTTCGTCAACAAGGCCACCATCGCCGGCGACCACCACGGCGAACTCACCTGGGGTGCGGCGCAGGCCGGGGTGGCCGAAGGGGTGGCGGCCTTTGCCGCCGAGCGATTTTCACCCTCTGACCTGGGGAAATACGCCATCATCGTGGCGGTCTGGGTGAATCCGCTGGCCCAGGATGCCTCAGCGGTGCTCCGCAACAACCGCGACGCCACGTTGGCGGCTCTGCGCCGGGGTGGGCGGAGCCTGGCGGCCAACGAGGTGCCGGCCGCGGTGGCCCGCTGGCGGTCGGGACAGCCCGCCCACAACCCGTATTTCGATCCCCGGTAACACGCCGCCGGTCCGTCGGCGCGGATCGCTCAGGCCCGCAGGCTGGGCTTTCATAAAGTTTCCCCTTGCACATTTCGTACACGGCGAGCCAGAATGACATGGATGTAGTTCCGGCGTCGAGGGGCGTCGGTGAAGACGGCCGTCAGGCCGAGATGGCGAGGCAGCCGCATGAGTGAGAACGAGCAGAACTGGCAGGACGAGGCGAACTGCCTCGGAGTCGACCCCGACCTCTTCTTCCCCGAGCGGGGGGCTTCCACCCGCGAGGCCAAGGAGGTCTGCCGTGGCTGCGTCGTTCGTAACGAATGCCTCGAGTACGCACTCGTCAACGGCGAGAAGTTCGGTATCTGGGGCGGCCTCTCCGAGCGTGAGCGTCGTCGTCTGCGTCGTCAGCGCGCCCAGGCCGGTCGCCGCACCGCCACCGCCTGATCAACGCGCGCGTTCGAGTCGCGCTTCGATCGTTCTGTCCAGCGACACGTCGAGTCGTTGCCAGCGCTGCGCGTCGATGCGTTCGACGAGGGCCCGCGGCAGCAGACCGACCAGTTCGCCGCAATCGACGCGCGCGTCGTGCGCACGACACGATGACACCACGCGATCGAACGCGACGTCGGGCCCCACGCGCATCGGTTCGACGAGATTCATGCTCACTTGCGGTCGCCCGTCGAGAACGAGCGGAAGCGTTCTGATTCCGTCGCCGCGAACGTCGTCGGCGATTCGCTTCAACGTGTCGCGGTCGACCGATCGATCGAGCCACACGTTGTAGGCCACGAGGACTTCGCGCGCGCCCACGCACACCGAACCGGCGGTGGCGTGGGGTGTGGTCGGGCCGAGATCGGGTCTCCGTTCGATCCAAGCACTGCGTCGAATGTCGGGCAGTTGCGTCTCGTCGGAATCGACCGACCCGTACACGAACACCGGGACGTGCAAGTCGTGCGCGACCCAGTACGCGAACTCGTCGCGGGCACGCCGCGCGTCATCGATCGTCGAACCATCGAGCGGAACGAACGGCACGACGTCGACCACACCGAGTCGTGGATGGACTCCGACGTGCGTGTGCATGGTGAGCAGTTCGACGGCCGTACGAGTGAGACGGCGCGGCGCCTCTTCGCCCACGAGCGTGAACACGCTGCGGTGGTGATGCGCATCGGAGTGGCGGTCGAGCAGATCGGCCCCGCAGGCGTTCTCGAGGCGGGCCAGGATCTCGCGGTCGCGACCTTCGCTCACGTTCACCACACACTCGAGCACGGAGTCACTTTGCCAGGTGAGGGGCCCATTCCGCCGACGACCGTTCCGCCGGGGGAGTGCTAGCCTGACCCCATGTTCGCTGGCTTGTTTGACGGACCCGAAGTGATCGTGGTCCTCGTGGTGATCCTCGTCCTCTTCGGCGGATCGCAGATCCCGAAGTTGGCTCGCAACCTGGGTCAGGCCCAGAAGGAGTTCAAGAAGGGTTTGGCCGACGGCTCGAAGCCCGACTCCGACCAGCCCGCCGACAAGTAGTTCGGCTGACTGTCACGGCCGACCAGCACGGCCACTGGTTGCGGCCTCAGGCCGTGTGCAATGTGAGTCGTCGACGCTTGGCGATGCGCCGACGCTCGCGCTCGGAGCAGCCGCCCCACACGCCGTGGTCGATGTGGTTCTCGAGGGCGTATTCGAGGCACGGGGCGGTGACCGGACACGTTGCGCAAATCTTTCGAGCTCGGTCGACACCGACGCCGTCGCTCGGGAAGAACATGTTGGGCGGGTACGCGCGACATGCTCCCCGCGCCATCCAGGCGGTCGCGGAGTCCTCGTCGATGAGGTGTTCGAGGCCGTTGGGCTGAGTCATTGGTTTTTCTCCTTGTGCGAAGTTGGTTTCCGCCCGCTTCGCCCGCTGAGAAGCCGATTGCTCGGCTCCGAAGACTTTGACGCTCGTCCTAGGCCCCGAGTTCCCGACCACGGCCAGTCAAGCAGTCGGGTGTGTCGGGTTCCAGTCAGGACGCCCTGAACAGGACGTTTGTGTCCGTTTCCACATCTCGGGCCCGCCGGTAGCGTGTCGTCACCTGCACTTTTGTGAAGGCCCGAAGGAGATCCGATGTCCGACGTCCAAGTGACCAACGAACCGCCCCGAGCCCACGTCCGCGTGGTGTTCCTCGGTCCGGTGTCGCCGCACTGGGACGTGGTGGGCGATTACGGCGATCGCGTCCTGGTGGAGGAGTTCCGTACCCGGGCTCTGGCCCGCCTGGTGCTCCTGCCCTACAACGACCCGCAGTTCAAGCGCAACCGCGAGCGCATCATGCGCGACGCCGAGCGCGAGAACATCACGGTCGAATGGGATCTCGGCTTCGACGAAGAAGCCGTCTGACCCGCTGGCGCGCCCGCGCGCTGAATTTCCGGTGAACCGTCCTCCTTCCGAGTCTCCAATTTCCGCGACGACCGTACGCTGAACCCATGGACGTGGGGTCGCCCGATCGCTTCGTCAACCGCGAACTGAGCTGGCTCGACTTCAACGAGCGCGTCCTCAGCATGGCCACCGAGCCCGGGGTGCCGTTGCTCGAGCGAGCCAAGTTCCTCGCCATCTTCTCGTCGAACCTCGACGAGTTCTTCCAGGTTCGGGTCGCGGCCATGCGCGATCAGCAGGCCGCCGGCGTGTCGGCGCCGCTACCCGATGGCCTCACACCGTCGCGTCAACTCGACCGGGTGGTGCTGCGCGTGGCCGAGTTGGCGTCCCGTCAGCAGTCGATCTTCCTCGAAAGAGTCGAGCCGGCGCTGCGCTCCCACGGCATCGCCATGTGTGCATGGGCCGATCTCACCGAGGCCGAGCGGGCCTTCGCCCGCGAGTACTACGACGAGCGCATCTTCCCGGTGCTCACACCGCTCGCCGTCGACCCGGCGCACCCGTTCCCGTACGTGTCGAATCTGGCTCTCAGCCTCGCCGTCATGGTGCGCGACCCGAAGACCGGTGACGAGCGCTTCGCCCGCGTGAAGGTGCCGACGGTCTTTCCGCGTCTGCTCGCTCTGCCCGGTGGCGAGCGGTTCGTGCCGGTCGACGTGATCATCGAGACGCACATCGCCTCGTTGTTCCCCGGGATGGAGATCGCCGACGCCGTCGCGTTCCGAGTCACGCGCAACACCGACCTCACTCTCGAGGACGAGGACGCCGACGATCTCCTGGCCGCGGTCGAAACCGAATTGCGACGCCGTCGATTCGGTCGAGCCGTTCGACTCGAGGTGGAGGAGAACGCGTCGCCCGCCATGGTCGATCTCCTGCTCGAAGAACTCGAATTGCATCGCGACGACGTCACGTGGGTGCGCGGGCCGCTCGATCTCACCTGTTTGTGGCAGGTGCACGCCCTCGATCGCCCGGAACTGAAGGACGATCCGTGGGTTCCGGTCACCGCCGGTCGTCTGGCCGCGGCCGAGAACGACGAACGCTCGATCTTCTCGGTGGTGCGCGAACGGGCCTTGCTCGTTCATCATCCCTACGAGAGCTTCGCCAGTTCGGTCGAGGAGTTCTTGTCGCAGGCCGCCGACGATCCGCGGGTGCAGAGCATCAAGATGACGTTGTACCGCACCAGCGGCGACAGTCCGATTGCGCGTCACCTCATCCGTGCCGCCGAGCGCGGTGTGCAGGTGGCGGTGCTCGTCGAATTGAAGGCCCGCTTCGACGAAGCCGTCAACGTCACGTGGGCCAAGGCGTTCGAGCGCGCCGGAGTGCACGTGGTGTACGGACTCGTGGGTCTGAAGACGCACGCCAAGTGCGTCCTGGTCGTTCGCGAGGATTCCGACGGACTGCGTCGTTACGTGCACCTCGGAACCGGAAACTACAACTCGCGCACCTCGCGTCTGTACGAAGACCTGGGCTACATCACGTGCGAGCCCGACATCACGGCCGACGCGGCGCAACTCTTCAATCACCTCACGGGTTACAGCCGCGACGTGAAGTACCGCCGTTTGGTGGTGGCGCCCGACGACCTGCGACCTCGATTGGTCGACCTCATTCGTGGCGAAGGGGAGCTGGGTGAGCGCGGCCACATCACCATCAAGGCCAATTCGATCGCCGACCCGGAGATCATCGACGAGTTGTACGCGGCCAGCCGCAAGGGCGCCCGCATCGACCTCGTGGTCCGCGGCATCTGCTGTTTGCGCGCGGGTGTGCCCGGCTTGTCGGAGAACATCCGCGTGCGCTCGGTGCTTGGCCGTTACCTCGAGCATTCGCGCATCTACCGTTTCGCGAACGGGCAGGGCGAGGGCCGGCCCCTGCACCTGATCGGGTCGGCCGACCTCATGGGCCGCAACCTCGACCGCCGGGTGGAGGTGCTGACACCCCTCACCAACCCGCGTCACCAGGAGTGGCTCGACCACACGCTCGACGTCCTCCTCGATCCGCAGGCCCCGGCCTTCGACCTGCAGCCCGACGGTGGCTGGAAACGGGTCGGCCCGGAGGATTTCGAGCCGCACCCCCAGCGACGAATGTACGAGTGGGCGTCCCACCAGCAGACCCGCCGCACCCGTCGCCCCGGCTGACCGGGCCGACCCGCCGGGCCCGGAAACGGGGGCACAAGAGTTCAGGGAACCGTCGCGGGTTGTTCACCTATGGTTCACCTGGGTATCGGAAAGTGTCCATGTTGGTGTCTTACCTTGCCCGTGGTTCGGGTGCACAAGGCCTCCGACGACCAAGGAGATGAACTGTTCATGAACCTGAAGCGCTTGGCCCCCTGGGCGTCCGCGGTGGCTCTTCTGTTCGTCGCTGCGTGCGGCGGCGACGACAGCGGCTCGTCCGAGAGTCCGAACGATACGTCGGCGGCAACCGAAACCACCGCGGGTGGCGATTCGTCCGGTGCGGGCGGATCGGTCTTCGTGACCGGCTCATCGACCGTCGAGCCCATCTCGATCAAGGTCGGAGAGTTGGCCGGTGCGGCCGAGAACGGTGGCATCGCCGTGACCGTCGAAGGTCCGGGTACCGGTGACGGATTCAAGAAGTTCTGCGCCGGCGAAGGCGACATCACTGGTGCCTCGCGTGCCATCAAGGACGAAGAGGCGCAGGCCTGTGCCGACAACGGCATCGAGTTCGTCGAGCTCGCGGTGGCCATCGACGGTCTGACCGTCGCCACCAGCCCCAACAACTCCGCCATCGAGTGCCTCGACAAGGCGGCGCTGTACGCGCTCACCGGCCCCGAGTCGGAGGGTTTCGCCAGTTGGGCCGACGCCAACGAATTGGCGGCCGAACTCGGCTCGGCCTACGCGACCCTGCCCGACGCGCCGCTGTCGATCTACGGTCCGGGTGAAGAGAGCGGAACCTACGACTCGTACGTCGAGTTCGCCATCAAGAAGATCGCCGAAGAGCGTGGCACCGACGACTTCACACGCGCCGACTACACCGCCAGCCCGAACGACAACGTGATCGTCGACGGCATCGAGAGCAGCGACACGTCGCTCGGCTGGGTGGGCTACGCCTACTTCAAGGCCGAAGGCGACCGCATGAAGGGCATCGCGATCGCCGACAAGGAAGGTACGTGCGTCGCACCGTCCGATGAGACCATCGCCGACGGCTCGTACCCCTTCAGCCGCACGTTGTTCATTTATGTGAACAAGGCCAAGGCCGCCAGCAATCCGGCCGTGGTTGCATACGTCGACCTGTACTTGTCGGACGCCGGTGTCGAGCAGGTGAGTGCCGCCGGATACGTCGCCCTCGGTGCCGACAAGATCCAGGCCAGCCGCGATGCGTGGAGCAGCCGGGGCTGATCGACATGAGCGGGTCTGTCGTCGTCGCGGATTTCCAAGGAGATCCGCGACGACGTGCCCGCGATCGTCGCATGAGGGTCGTCCTCGGCGGCGCGGCGATGTTCACGGTGTTGATCAGTGCGCTGATTCTTTTCGTTCTCTTCCGCGGTGCGATCGACTTCTTCCGATCGATCGGCTGGGACTTCGGGATCCTCGTCGACGACAGTGCGGCTCCGGGCTGGTTCCCGCGCCGGGAGCGGTTCGACCTGCTCACGATCGTGCTGGGCAGCATCGTCATGGGCCTCGTGGCCATGATCGTCGCCGTACCCCTCGGCCTCGGCACCGCGGTGTACCTCAGTGAATACGCACCCCCGCGAGTCCGCCGGATCGTGAAGCCCGCGGTCGAGGTTCTGGCCGGAATTCCGTCGGTGATCGTCGGTTACTTCGCTCTGAAGTTCATCGCTCCCAACATCGTCGACCCGATCTTCTCGCCCGATCAGCCGCGCAACATGCTCGTGGCCGGCATGGCGATCGGCGTGCTGGTCGTCCCGATCATGGCGTCGATCTGTGAAGACGCGCTACGAGCGGTCCCCATGTCGCTGCGCGAAGCGAGCTACGGCGTGGGTGCGCGCAAGAGCACCACGACCATTCGCGTGGTTCTTCCGGCCGCCGTGTCGGGGATCGTCGCCGCGTTCATCATCGCCACGTCGCGAGCGATCGGCGAGACCATGGTGGCCGCGATGGCGGGCGGTCGCGACGGCTCGGGGCCCCGTGTGCTGAGCCCTCTCGATCCGGGCCTCACCATGACCGCCGCGATGACGAACGCCGCCGGTGGCACCGATCAGGTGAAGGCCGGAGCGCCGTTCCAGGTCCTCTTCTTCGTCGGCCTCTTGCTCTTCCTTCTCACCATGAGTCTCAACATGATCGCCGATCGGGTGGTCCGGAAGTATCGGCAGAAGTACTGACATGACCGCCGTCGAATTGTCGTCAAACGATTTGCGTAGTCGCGAGAAGGGCACGGGTTCGCTCGTGCTCGGGTTCGGGTTGCTCGTCGCGGTCACGTTCACGTTGTTGTCGTTGTTCGTCCTCTTGGCTCGCATCTTCACTCAGGCCATCCCGGCTTTCCGTGAGCGCGGCAGCGACTTCATCACCGACACCATTGGTTCCGAGCCGGGTATCTCGGGTATCTGGCCGGGGTTGTTCGGGTCGTTCGGAATCGGCGTCGGAGTCCTGCTGCTGGCGGTTCCGCTGGGGTTGGCAGCGGCCATCTATCTCGAGGAATACGCCAAGCCGACCCGCTTCAACCGATTCGTGATCGTGAACATCCGCAACCTTGCTGGTGTTCCGGCGGTCATCTACGGCGTGCTCGGACTCATCATCTTCGTGGGTTGGCTGAAGCCGATCACCAATGGCGGAAGCGTCATCGCGGCCGCGCTCACGCTGTCGGTCCTCGTGCTTCCCGTGATCATCATCACCGGCATGGAGGCGATCCGCTCGGTGCCCACCGGCATTCGCGAGGCCGGCTACGGCGTTGGCGCAACGCGTTGGGAAGTCACCCGCGATCACGTTCTGCCCTACGCCATGCCCGGAATTCTCACCGGCACCGTGTTGGCCCTGTCCCGTGCGCTCGGCGAGGCGGCCCCGCTCATCATGATCGGAGCCATTACGGGGCTGCTGCCCGAGACATCGCTCACCGGCAAGTTCACCGCCATTCCGATGCTCATCTACAACTGGTCGGGTCGACCCGACAGTGCCGGTGGTGCCATCGGTTGGTCGAACTCGGCTGCCGCCGCTGGCCTCGTGCTGCTCGTGTTGGTGATCGCGTTCAACCTCACCGGGGTTCTATTGCGCCAGAAGTTCGAGAAGAAGAGAGTGGGTACCTGATGATCCAGGTTCAAGCCGTTCAGCCCGAGAAGACGACCGAGTCGTCGGTGGTGTTCTCGGTCCGCGACCTCAACGTCTACTACGGCGAGTTCCGAGCCGTCCGCGACGCGTCGTTCGACATCAACGAGAACGAGATCACCGCCTTCATCGGACCATCCGGTTGTGGCAAGACCACGGTTCTGCGCTGTCTCAATCGCATGAACGATTTCATCGAAACGGCTCGCGTGGAGGGGAAGATCGAGTACCACGGTGTCGATCTGTACGACCCGCAGGTCAACTCCAACGAGGTGCGTCGCCGAATCGGGATGGTGTTCCAGAAGCCGAACCCGTTCCCCAAGAGCATCTTCGACAACGTCGCCTACGGCGCCAAGTTGTCCGGCCGCTTCTCCAAGTCCGAGATCGATGAGGTCGTCGAGAACGCGTTGCGTCAAGCCGCGTTGTGGGACGAGGTGAAGGATCGCCTGAAGGCCTCCGCTCTGGGTCTGTCGGGTGGGCAGCAGCAACGTCTGTGCATCGCGCGCTGCATCGCCGTGAAGCCCGACGTGATCCTGATGGACGAGCCGTGCTCGGCCCTCGACCCCATCGCGACGGCGCGCATCGAGGACCTGATGCAGGAGATCAAGAAGGACTTCTCGATCATCATCGTCACTCACAACATGCAGCAGGCCGCCCGAGTGAGTGACCGCACCGCATTCTTCACGACCGAGATCAACCCGGAGAGCGACCGGCGCACCGGGGTACTGGTCGAGGTCGATTCCACTCGCAAGATCTTCTCGATGCCGTCGGATGAACGGACCGAGTTGTATGTCACCGGACGCTTCGGCTGAGGAGGAACCCCATGGACGAGATCCGCAAGAACTACCACAAGCACCTCGATGAGATCCGCCAGGAACTCGTTCGCATCTCGGCTCGAGTCACCGAGAGCATTCCGAAGGCGACCAACGTCCTGCTCGATCAGGACCTGAACGCCGCCGAAGCGATGATCGTGGCCGATGACGAGATCGACGCGCGATCGGTCGAGGTGGAGGACAACTGCATCCGCGTCCTCGCTCTGCAGGCCCCGGTCGCCGGCGATCTTCGCCAGATCGTGGCGGCCCTGAAGATCTCGGCCGAACTCGAACGAACGGCTGACCTCGTGGTCAACATCTGCAAGGCGGCCCGTCGCATCTATGGTCACGAGCTCGATCCGAAGTTGCGCGGTCTCGTGCTGAAGATGAGCGAGCAGGCGCGGGCCCTCATGAGCGAGGCCACCAGCGCCTATCTCGACCTCGACGCCGCGCGGGCGGCGGCCATCGACGACATGGACTCGTTCCTCGACGACCTGCAGCGCCAGTTCATCCAGGCCATCTTCGAGTCGCACGCGGCCGCTCGAATCGATCTGCAGGTCGCCATCCAGATGGCGGTGGTGGCCCGCTTCTACGAGCGAATCGGCGACCACGCGGTGAACGTCGGCGAGAAGGTCCGCTACGTCGTCACCGGCTGGCTGCCCGAGCACACGGGAGCGGCACGTCATCACGAGCGCGTGTCGAAGGACCCCACTCCGATCGGACTGCCGAAGGCCGACGAGGCATGACCGAACGCAGTTCGGGCGATCGCCTCCCGGCCGAGGCTGTCACCGCCATCTTCGAGTTGGTCGACGAGTCGCGAACCGCCATCTACGTGGCCTCGCGCGATGGCGGCATCATCTATCGCAATCGCGAAGCCGATCAGTCGCTCGAGAAGGGTGTGGGCGGGATCCTCCTCGAGGAAGCGGTCGAGGACAATCTGCGTTCCGCCCTCGGAGGAGAGACGACGCGGCAGTTGCTCGAACTGCACGGGCCCCCTCGCCAGATGTTGTCCATCACGGCCAATACGCTTCCTTCCGGCGGCGCGGTGGCCCGTGTCGAAGACGTCACCGAGCGCCATCGGATCGACTCGGTGCGGACGGATTTCGTGGCCAACATCAGCCACGAGTTGAAGACTCCGGTAGGTGCATTGTCGGTGTTGGCCGAGGCGATTTCGCACACCGACGATGCAGAGACGGTGAAGCGACTGGCCGATCGGATGATCGCCGAGTCGACTCGCGTGGCGCGGACGGTCGAGGACCTCTTGGAGTTGTCGAGGATCGAGATGGGTTCGAGCGAGACCCGCGAGCGGGTCGAGATCGGATCGGCGGTCGCCGAAGCAATCGATCGCGCCCGTCCTCTCGCCGAAGCGAAGGACGTCCACATCGACGTGAAGTCGCCCGAGCGGCCCCTGCACGTGATGGCCAAGCGACGCGAACTCGTCTCGGCACTGGGCAATCTGGTCGAGAACGCCGTGAAGTACTCGGATGACAACGGCCGGGTCGAAATCACTTACATCGGAGAGTCCGATCGGGCCATCGTCTCGGTGGCCGACCACGGTCCCGGGATTCCGAATCAGGACCTCGATCGAATCTTCGAACGGTTCTATCGCGTCGATCGAGCCCGATCGCGCGACACGGGTGGCACCGGGCTCGGCTTGGCCATCGTCCGTCACGTGGCGTCGAACCACGGTGGTGATGTGAGCGTTTCGAGCGTGGAGGGTGAGGGGTCCACCTTCACCTTCTCGATTCCGATCGGAAAATCATGGGGGTCCCGATGAGTAAGGAAGTGGTCCTCGTCGTCGAAGACGAAGAGAGCTTCGTCGAGGCTTTGCGCGTGGGTTTGGCCCGCGAAGGCTTTCGGGTCGAGGTGGCGCGGGACGGCGTCGAGGCGGTCACCCGCTTCGATGTTGTGCGTCCCGACCTCGTTCTCCTCGACGTGATGCTCCCCAAGGCGTCGGGTATCGACGTTTGCCGTCAGATCCGCAAGAAATCACAGGTCCCCATCATCATGGTCACCGCCAAGTCGAGCGAGATCGACACCGTGGTCGGTCTGGAAGTCGGCGCCGACGACTACATCACCAAGCCGTATCGCCTCACCGAACTGGTCGCGCGCATGCGCGCCGTGCTTCGTCGGGCGTCGACCGATTCGTCGGGCGCCGTCGCGGGTCTGGGTCCGTCGGCGATCGAGATCGACGGCCTCACCCTCGATCCCGAAGTCCACGAGGTCACCGTCGACGGCGAGATCGTCACCATGCCGCTGAAGGAATTCGAACTTCTCCATCTGCTGCTGGCCAACGCCGGTCGCGTGGTGTCGCGCGAGAACATCATCGATCGCATCTGGGGCATGGACTACGTCGGCGACACCAAGACGCTCGACGTCCACATCAAGCGGCTGCGCTCGAAGATCGAACCCGACCCGTCGAATCCCACCCGCATCGTGACCATCCGCGGACTCGGCTACAAATTCGACAAGCCGCGCTGACGTGTCCCCGGGTGATTCGGGGCCGGAATCTAACATCGTGCCGTGAGCGACGAGCCTCTGCTTCCCGGTCGCGGGCGCGGCAAGGCGTACGTGCCACCGAAGCATCAGCACCGCGTCGTCGGCTCGCCGTTCACTCGCCTCGTGCGAGTCCATGCGTTGATGGCGGCCGGTGAGGCGTCCATGGCGGTGGCACTGGCCGATTCGCTCTTCTTGTCGATCACTCCGGGCGAGGCCCGTAGCCGGGTGATCCTCTTCCTCGCCGTCTCATTCGCACCGTTCGTCGTGTTGGGTCGCTTCATCGGTCCGGTGATCGATCGCATGCCGGGAGGCCGCCGGTTGCTCGTGACGCTCATCGCCGCGTTACGGGCCGTCGTCATGGTGCTGATGGTCTGGCAACTCGACTCGTTGTTCTTGTTCCCGCTGGCCTTCCTCGCGATGGTCCTCAACAAGACCTACGGCGTATCGAAGTCGGCCATGCTTCCGTCGCTCACCCGTAGCGAGGCCGATCTCGTGGAGGCCAACGCCAAGTTGGGCGTGACGTCGGGGGTCGTGGGTTTCCTCGCCGCCGTGCCCGCCGGTGTCCTGAGTCTCGTCTCTGCGCAGGTGACCCTGATCTTCGGCGCCGCGATCTTCGTGCTGGCGACCACGCAGGCGTTGCGTCTGCCCAAGCGCTCGGTCGCCCGCGACGAGCCGGCCGAACTCGAAATCGTCGAACTGCGCCAAGCCGGCGTGATCGTGGCGTCGACCGCGCAGGGCCTCATTCGCGCCAGCGTCGGCTTCCTCTTTTTCCACCTCGCTTTCTGGTTCGCCGATCCGCAGCGGTCGCAAGTGGTCGGCCTGTCGGAGAACGGACTCTGGCGCAAGACCGAATACCACTTCGGACCGCAGTTCGGAACCTTCTGGTTCGGTGTGGCGGTGTCGTTGGCCGCCGTCGGAACACTGCTCGGCAACCTGAGCGCGAAGTCGCTCCGCCGATTCCCACGGGTCGAGTCATTGCTGATCGTCGGTCTGACGATCATCGGTGTGGCTGGTGTGTTCGCTGCCGTGGTGCCCACCACCTTGGTGGCATTGCTCGCCGCTGCACTAGTGAACTTCGCGGCGGCGATCGGCAACATGGCGTTCGAAACCATCGTGCAGCGCGATGCTCCCGACGCGAACCGCGGTCGCGCGCTCGCCAACTTCGCGACGCGATTCCAGTTGATGTGGGTCGGAGCCGGCCTCGTGCCGGTGGCCCTCGATCTTCCTGGCATCGTGGGCTTCGCCGTGGTGGGCGCGATCGGGTTCGCCGGTGCGGCGGCCTACTGGTTCGGCCTGTCGCAGTTGGACAAGGGCTCGTTGGACGTTCCGAAGTTGCGCAACTACGTGCGTCGGCGGATCATTCCGGAGGACTGACGTCGAGACGCGCCAGCCACAGGCCTGGTGCGTCGAACTCGGCCACCGTGGGCAGAGCATCGGCCGAACGTACAAGTGGGTCGAGACCCTCGGCTCCGGCACGCTCGATGACTCCGGTGATGAACGACTTGCCGCGCTCGACCTGGGCGCGGTTGAGTCGCAGGCCGAGCAACTTCTCCACGAAGGCAGTGTCGTCGCCCGACTCGATGCGACGACGACGGGCGGCCTCGGCGAGGCGTCCAGGATTGCCGAGGATGCGCGCACCAACCTGATCGGCGATGTGATCGGCCCAGCCCACCACGAGCGCGAGTGCCACGTCGAGTTCGGGTTGCAACGCATCCTGCTCGGAGGTTCGAACGGCGCCGAGAAGAACCTCGGGATCGGCGAACACCTTCTGGAGCGACTGCATCATCGCCATCGGATCGTCCGACTCGAGCGATGACAACTTGTCGGAGATGGCCGACGGATCGGGGCGGAAGGACGCGGCGTGTCGGCGGACGAGCCGATCGAGTCGCTCGCGCACGTGGGCGATTCCGAGAACGGTGTGGAGCGAGTACTCGTTGATGAGCGTCCACATTCGTACGTCGTCGCGCGGCAGGCTCCAGTCGTCGGCGAACTTGTCGATGTTGTCGATCACGAACATGGGCGCACCGGCACCGCGGGGCAGAGGCAGGTCGTACTGGCCGAAGGCTCGGCGTGCGATGAGTCCGACCATCGAACCCACGGTCATGCCCATCATCACGGGCGCCAGCATTCCGCTCAGTTGGCTGAACATCGCCGCGAACGGATCAGATGACGGCTCGTCCTGGTCGTTGGGGGCCTGACCCGACTGCAATGCGGTGGCCAGATCGGTGAAGAGAGGTTTGTAATCGTCGAGTGTGCGCTGCACCCACATCGCGCGGGTGACGACGTTGGGTTCGATGTCGAGCGACGCGTCGGGTCGGCCCGTGACCGACTGGATCTGCAACGACACGATGCGGGCCAGATCGACGAAGGCCACGCGCGCCGATGGGTCGGGATTGTTCTCGGAGCGGCCCTCCGTTGCCGTGAGGAGCGCGATCTGGCGAGCGGTGTCCCACTGGATCGGACCCTGACCAGCGAACATCTTCATGATGTCGCCGAAGAAGGGCAGGCCGCCGAAGGGCGACTCGTCGTCACCGGGTCGGGGGAGATCGCCGGACATGGCCTGAGCCTACGGCCGGCGGGCGATCGGTGGCCGTCGCCGAGGCGAGTACGGTCTTGGCGATGTCACTCGACACCCCGCCGCTGAGCGACGATGCAACTCGTCCATCGACGAGTCCGGTCCCGATGACGATCGTGGTCACCGGTGCGTCGTGGCCGTTGGGCCGCCGAGTCGTCGAGCGTCTCCGCACCGTCGACGCGTATGACGTTCTCGAATTGCGTCGAGGCGACGACCTGGCTGCTCTCGTCGACGGCGACATCGATGTCGTCGTTCACCTGTCGCCCGGCGATCACGACGCCCTGGCCACCCGCGGTCGCAGCGCGGCGGTCGGAACACCCGAGTTGTTGGCCGGAGCCTCGGCCCGCAACGTGAGGCACATCGTCCTCCTGTCGTCGGCGATGGTGTACGGCGCGTGGCCCAACAATCCGGTGCCACTCACCGAGGACGTTGCGGTGCGTCCCGACTTCGGATTCGCGTTCGCGCGTCAGTTGGCAACGGTCGAGCAGATGGTCGACGACTGGAGCGCCGACGACGATCGGCGCACCACCTGTGTTCTTCGTCCGGTGCCGGCCATGGCATCCGACGGAACGTCATCGCTCGTGCGTGCGCTCGCCGCCGGTATGGGCGGTCGGCTCGGCGAGGACGACGTTCCCGCTCAGTTCCTGCATCTCGACGACCTGGCCGCCGCTGTGGTGCTCGCCGTCGACAAGCGTCTCTCGGGCATCTACAACGTGGCGCCCGACGGCCATGTTCCTGGTTCGCGGGTGCGCTCGTTGTGGGGTATGGCGCCGCGTCTGCGGCTACCCGATCGGGTGGCCGAGACCGTGGCCGACCTGCGCTGGCGCTTCCAACGCGGCCCCATTCCCCCTGGTCTGCGGCCCTATGTGCGGTCGCCCTGGCTGGTGTCGAACGGCAAGTTGCGGGCCGAGGGCTGGGTCCCGTCGGTCACCAACGAGCAGGCTTTCGTGGAGGGCACCGAGATCAAGTGGTGGACGATGCTCACGCCGAAGCGCAAGCAGGAGATCGCCCTCGGCGCGATGGTGTTGGTGTTGTTGAACGTGATCGCGGGAGTTGTGTTCGTGATTCGTCGTCGGCGCTGAGCGATCGCCGTGACGTGTCAGTCGTTCGCGAAGAGGTCGGCGAGAACTTCGGAGATGGTTCCGGTCATCACGATCGCGAGACGCTCGCCGATGTGCGTGCAGATTCCGACCAACTGTCCGACTTGATCGACGACTGGTGCGCCTTCGGCGACCGCCGCCGGATCGAACGGCGAGTTCGACGCGAGCGTTGCGACGTGGCCGTTGATCGAGTCGACGCGCAACCTCAGCGGAGTCTCCGACAGCACGATCACCTCCTGGCCGAGGTCGACGGCTCGTGAAGGCAGCGCGGTGCCGGGACGGGCGGTGTCGCTGCCCGACACCAGTACCGCGATCGACGACACCGGATCGACGTAGGCGACTTCGAGCGAGGCCTTGCCGCCGTCGGCCATGAGCGCGTCGATTCGTTGTTCGTCGCCCACCGCCAGCTGAGTCGTGACGAGCACGTCGGAGTCGCCCACGCGAACGGCCATCGGTGACTCGGCGTCGCGGTTCGCGTCGATGCGGGCGTACGCGAGGTCGGCGCTCGTGAGCCGCACGACGGTGGCGGTGTCGGTCTCGCCCGAGGACGGACGCGACAGGATGACGAGTCCGATCACGAGACACATTCCGAGGAGGACCGAGATTCCGACGACGCCGCGACCCACCTCGGCGAGAGAGTAAGGATTTTCCGCGACGATCCGTTGGGTGAGCCCGACTTCGGACGGGTGACGCCATGTGCGTTCGTGCGGAGGCAGCGGTGCGACCGGGTACGAGCCGGTTGACGAGGCCGACTCTCGGTCGGAATTGTTCTCGTCGATGCCCACGAACGTGTGAGGTTAGTGATCATTCGGCGCGGAGTGGGCTCGCCCCCGCCCGACCACGAGGTACCAACCGATACCATCGCCTCGTGTTCTCCGAGCAGACGACCGATCACTGGTTCGCCGTCACCGAAGAACCACTGTCGGTCGGCGCGGTGTACGACTGGGCGGTGCGATCCGACTGCGGAGCCGTCGTCGTGTTCTCCGGAACCGTGCGCGATCACGCCGAAGAGGCGGGCGAGCTCCGCACCGGTGTCACCCACCTCGAGTACGAGGCGTACGACGAAGAAGTCGTGCCGCGCTTCCGCGCCATCGCCGACGAAACCCGCGCTCGTTGGGCCGGCCTGGGCCGCATCGCACTCATCCACCGTGTTGGCCGACTGGCTCTCGGCGAGAGTTCGGTGCTCGTCGTCGTCTCCGCTCCGCATCGTCCGGAAGCCTTCGCGGCGGCCCGCTTCGCGATCGATGCTCTGAAGGCCGCCGCTCCCATCTGGAAGCGCGAAGAGTGGGCCGGCGGTTCGGCGTGGGGGACCGGCGCCACCGAAGTCGTCGAACCGTCGCATGTGCGGTCGTCCGATGAGGCGGGTGTCTGAGTGACCGTCGTTCTCGTCGTCATCATCGTCGTCATTGCGCTCGTGTTCGTGGTTCTCATCGCGAGTCGTCGCACTCCCGCTAGCAACGATGGTGTCGACGACTTCCGTCGTCATCTCGACGCGCTGTCTCCCGAATCGCGTCAGCAAGTGATCGATCGAGTGCAAAACCGAGAAGAGGACGACGATGGCGCGTGACCTTGCGATCGACTTGGGCACCGCGAACACCCTCGTGTACATGAAGGGCCGCGGAATCGTGCTGAACGAGCCGTCGGTGATCGCCCTCAATCGCCAGACCGGCGAGGTTCTGGCCACCGGCCACGAGGCCTGGCACATGATCGGCCGGACCCCCGGCTACATCGTCGCCGTCCGGCCCCTTCGTGGGGGTGCCATCACCGACTTCGACGTCACCGAGCGGATGATCCGCCTTCTGCTGCAGCGGGTGGGCGTGAGCCGGTTCACCCGTCCCAAGGTGGTCATTTGCGTCCCCTCGGCCATCACCGAGGTCGAGCGCCGGGCCGTGACCGACGCCGCTCGCCGGGCCGGTGCCGCCGATGCCCAACTCATCGAGCAGCCCATGGCGGCGGCCATTGGAGCCAACCTGCCCATCGACGAGCCGGTCGGCAACATGGTGATCGACATCGGCGGCGGTACGAGCGAGACCGCCGTCATCAGTCTTGGTGGCATCGTCGCACTCGAAGCGGTGCGCGTCGGAAGTTTCGACATCGACAACGCCATTCAGAATTACGTTCGTCGCGAACACGGCATCGCCATCGGCGAACGAACCGCGGAAGAGATCAAGGTCGCCATCGGATCGGCCGCCGAGACTCCCGACGAAGTCGAAGCCGAAGTGAGTGGTCGCGATCTCATGCAGGGTTTGCCGAAGACCGTGATCCTCACTCCCGAAGAGATCCGCTACGCCATCGACGACGTCGTCACGCAGATCGTCCAGTCGGTCGTGCGGTGTCTCGCCAAGGCGCCGCCCGAACTCGCACAGGACTTCCTCGTGCGCGGTATGTATCTCGTGGGCGGTGGCGGACTCCTGCGCGGTCTCGCCGATCGCATCGAACGCGAGACCCAGGTTCCGGTTCGCATGTCGAACATGCCGCTCGAAGCGGTGGTGCTCGGTGCCGGTCACTGCATCGAGAACTACGACGCGTTGAAGCGCATGTTCATGGGCCAGCGCCGCTGACCGCCGTGAGCGCGCCGATCCGCTACGACGTCACCGACGAGCGCGTCGGCATCATCACTCTCGATCGGCCCGATGCCCGCAACGCGCTCACGTTCGAGATGTACGCCGAACTCGAGCGCCTCGTTCGCGCGGCTTCCGACTCCGACATTCGGTGCCTGGTCGTCACCGGATCCGATCCGGCCTTCTGCAGCGGGGACGACGTCCGCCAGGTGATGGGCGGGGGAGCCGAGGGCAAGGCCCCGGTCGTGGTCGACCGGACACCGCGCCTCACACCCGCCGCCGACGCCCTGCTCCACACCGACGTGCCGGTGATCGCCGCCGTGAACGGGGCCGCGGTGGGTTGGGGCATGGAGCTCGCGCTCATGGCCGACATCCGCATCGCGTCCGAGCGGGCCAAGTTCGGCGAACTCTTCGTGTTGCGCGGTCTGGTGTCCGACGCGCCTGGTCTCGGACGCCTCGCGCAATTGGTCGGACGCGAGAAGGCGGCCGAATTGCTCTTCACCGGCGACGTGATCGGCGCCGAGGAAGCCCGGGCCATCGGATTGGTGTCGCGGGTCGTGCCGCACGACGACCTGCTTCCCGCTGCTCTTTCGTTGGCCGGACGCATCGCGGCCAATCCGCCGCTCGCCGTACGCAGGCTCAAGGCCGGGTTGCGCAACACGCTCGATCCCGATTGGCGCGAACTCGGAGCCTGGGTGTCGACGACGCTCGGCGAGTTGTTCGCCACCGCCGATCATCGCGAAGGAGTTCGGGCGTTCCTCGAGAAGCGCCCGCCGAAGTTCACCGGTCGCTGATCACCGGCACCACGAACCCGTCGAGCGAGAGCACCCACGGGCGTCCGCTGTGGTCGCTCAGGACCCCCACCGACGACGGGACCTTGCCGAGCGCGAGCAGTCCGCATTCGGCCGCGCCGTTCACGCACAACGCACGCACCACACCGCTGCAGAAGTCGGAGAACAGGTACCAGTCGCCGACCGCCGCGATGTCGGGGTCGCGCACCACGGTTCCACCCGACACCGAGCAGTCGCCGTTCTCGTGTCGGTACTCGAGAACCGGATCGATCGCGCGGTACGCGGAGTGGCGTTCGATTTGGTCGTCGTTGTAGGGGCGCTTTCCCTCGAACGCACTCCAGCCGAACGACGATCCTCTCAAGTCGGTGAGTTCCACGATGTTGATCTCCTCCACGTCGTTCTGACCCACGTCGGCGATCCAGAGTCGGTTGGTGGTCGGATCGACCGAGACCCGCCACGGATTGCGCAAACCGACCGACCAGATCTCGGGCGCGGGTGAATCGGACGCAGGATCGAGGCGGACGATCTTGCCGAGAAGCGACGCCGGGTCGAGCGCGTATCGATCGGGGTCGCCGCCAGCGCCCCCGTCGCCGGTGAACACCAGCAGATCGGCGCCATCGGGTGTGACGAGGAGATCGCCGCCGTTGTGGTTGGGGTAGGGCTGGGCGATCTCGAGGAGTTGCCGTTGAGTGGTGACGTCGAAGGTGCCATCGTCACGTACGTCGAAGCGAGCCACGATCGTGCTGCCGACGAGGTCGGTGTAGTTGACGAAGGCGTGTGTGCCGTCGACCGAGTAGGCCAGACCGAGCAGCCCTCGTTCGCCCTCGGCCCGCGTCTGGTCGGAGATGTCGAGGAGGATCGCACCCGGAGTGCCGTCGTCGTTCAGGCGACGCACCACACCCGGTCGCTCGACGATGTGCGTCTCGCTCGACCGCCACACCACGAGGTCGACCGGCTGATTCCAGCCATCCACGGGTTCGCCGAGCGTGGCGAGCAGCGACGGAGTGGAAGGTATCGACACGGCGGTCGTGTCGTCGGGGCCGGTCACCGATGCCGCGGTGTCGACCGGAATGACCACCGACGGGTCGACCCGCACATCATCGATCCCACCCGACGAACAGGCGGTGAGCAAAGTGCCCGTGACGACTGCGAGGATGCCGCGCTTCACGACCCGCTCACGAACGTTCGCGTCGGATGAGCCCTTCTTGCACCACGCTCACGGCGAGTTGACCATCGCTCGTGAAGATCGAGCCGGTGGCGAGCCCGCGTGCGTGCGACGTGGTGGGGGTGTGCTGGTCGTACAGCAGCCAGTCATCGGCGCGGAACGGCCGATGGAACCACATCGCATGGTCGAGGCTGGCCATCTGCACGTTGTCGGTCCAGTTGAGGCCATGGGGGAGGAGCGTCGTGTCGAGCAGGGTCATGTCGCTCGCGTAGGTGACGATGCACGCGTGCAACGTGGGATCGTCGGGCAGATGACCATCGGCACGCAACCACACGCTCTGACGATCGCGGCTCTGACGCGAACGCGACATCGGGTCGCCGTCGACGTAGCGGATGTCGATCGGACGCGGCCGGTCGTACCACGTCCCCATCTTCTCCTTGTACGGGGCCATGCGCGTCTTGAAGTCGGGCAGCGTGTCGGGTGCGGGGACGTCGGGCATTGGATCCTGGTGCGACAGACCTTCTTCGAGCGAGTGGAAACTCGCCTGCAGATTGAAGATGGCCTGGCCGTGCTGGATGGCGACCACGCGGCGCGTCGTGAAACTGCGGCCGTCGCGGATGCGGTCGACCTCGTAGAGGATCGGTGCGGTGGGGTCGCCCGGTCGCAGGAAGTAGGCGTGGAGGGAATGGACCCGTCGGTCCTTGTCGTCGACCGTGCGCGTGGCCGCGACCAGTGCCTGGCCGGCCACCTGGCCGCCGAACACCCGGACGCGTTCCTCGTCGGCCGAGGGGCCGCGGAAGATGTTGACCTCGATGGGTTCGAGGTCGAGCAGGCCGATCAGACTCTGGAGGGCATCGGACACGCCTCCATGTTGGCACGACCAGGGCTCGGACGAAGTGTGGGTTCGACAGAAACCGCCCACTGCACCCAGGGATAGGGTCGCCACATGGCTCTTCTCCCTCTGGATCCCGATCAACTCCTGTCCACCACGCGCGCGGTGCGCAAGCGCCTCGACTTCAGCCGTCCGGTCCCCGACGACCTGATTCGCGAATGCGTGTCCGTCGCCATGCAGTCGCCCTCGGGTTCCAACAACATGACCATGCAATTCGTCATCGTGAAGGATCCGGCCAAGCGCAAGGCCATCGGCGACGTGTACAAGCAGTGCTATTCCATCTATCAGTCGATGGATGGCGTGTACATCCGCTCCATCGACAAGGGTGAAGCCGACGCCAACGCGCAGCAGCAGCGGTCGGCCGATTCGGCCGACTACCTCGGCGAGCACATGGGCGACGCTCCAGCACTGGTGATCGCTTGCAACATGGGCGTCCGCGCCGACGGAACTCCGGGCATGATGACGTCGTCGCTCATGGGCAACGTGCTGCCGGCGATGTGGAGCTTCATGCTGGCCGCTCGCGCCCGCGGTCTGGGCACCGCGTGGACCACCGTTCACCTCATGATGGAGCAGCAGGTGGCTGACATTCTCGGTATTCCGTTCGAGTCGGTGCAGCAGGTGTGCTTGTCGCCGCTCGCGTTCACCAAGGGCACCGACTTCAAGGCGGCGGCTCGTCCGTCGGCCGATTCGATCATCCACTGGGATCAGTGGTGACGAGGCGCGAGGTCGCGCTCTCCACCAACGGTTTCATGCCCGCCGTGGAGGGCGATGCCCTCCATGCGGCCGCTCTTCGGGCCGGTACCGAAGTTCCGAATCGTCCGTTCCTCGAAGTCGGTTCGTATTGCGGGCGCTCCACGGTGTGGTTGGGCGATGCCGCCGAACGGTCGAACACCGTTCTCTTCGCCGTCGATCACCATCGCGGATCGGAGGAGAACCAGGTCGGTTGGGAGTGGCACGACGAATCACTGGTCGATCCCGTGGTCGGCCTCATGGACACGCTTCCGCATTTCCGCCACACGATCTGGAGGGCCGATCTCGAGAAGGTCGTGATCGGCGTGGTGGGTCCGTCGCCGTTGGTGGCCCGGAACTGGACCACCCCTTTGGCGTTCCTCTTCATCGACGGCGGGCACGGTGTCGAGCCGGCTCGACTCGACTTCGAACTCTGGACTCCGCACGTCGCGATCGGCGGCTACTTGGCCATTCACGACGTGTTCCCCGACCCGGCGGACGGCGGACGACCGCCGTACGAGCAGATCTATCTTCCGGCTCTGGCCAGTGGCCGATTCGTCGACGACTCGGCGACCGGGAGTCTGCGCGTGCTGAAGCGCGTCGCGTAGTTCGCGTCAGGTGTGGCGCTGGGCGGCTCGCAGTCCGGCCCAGGCCAGATCGCTCACCTGTCGTGCCACGACGTTCGGATCGAAGGCCTCGCCGCGGTCGATGAGTCGACGCGACACCGCCTCGGTCATGCCGACGATCGCGTAGGCGAGATTGCGGCGATGATCGGCGTCGATGTCGGCGGTGATGAGCGGCTCGATCGCGTCGGCGATCTTGGAAGTGAAGCCGCGAACCATTTCGCTGAATTCGGAATCGCGACGCGAGCCGCCGCCGAACAGCAAGGAGAACGCGTCGTGGTCGTTGGCGATCCAGTCGAAGTAGGCGCGGAAGCCGAGTTCGGTGCGCTGACGTCCGGTCGCCGATGCGACTCGCGGGTCGGTGATGGCGTTGATGAGACGTGAGCCGGCTTCCTCGATCACCGCCATGTAGAGCTCACGCTTGGAGGTGAAGTGCTGGTAGAGAACCGGCTTCGTGATGCCGGCCGCCTCGGCGACGTCGTTCATCGACGTGAGGTGGAATCCCTCGCGGGCGAAGACTTCGAGGGCCACCGCGAGCAACTGCTCGCGCCGCTCGGCCGCCGGGAGTCTCATCGCCATACGGACTCCAAGGTATCGGCTCTCAGAGTCCGCGCTCGCGGTCTTCCCTCTCGGCCGCCTTCACGGCGTAGCCGAGAACGATGGCGGGGGCCAGGAGGATAGAGCCCACCACCAGGCTGATCGTGACGAGCGTGACGAGGACACCGTTGAATCCGAACGCGAACGCCATCACGAACAAGGCGATGGCCAACGCGTACAGCAGATACCCGATGCGGTTCGCGATGAGAACGAGCGACGAGATGCGCTGTCGGCGTGCACGAACCGGATCGTTGGGCGACGAGGTCACGCTCGAACCCTAGCGACTACCGTACGGACGTGTCCGTTCGCGTGGAGTGGTTCGACTCGGTGTGTTCGATCGTGATCGATCGTCCCGAGAAGCGAAATGCGGTCGATCTCGCCACGTTGAACGAGATCGTTCGAGCGCAGAACGAAGCGCGACGCGCGCGAGCGGTCGTGCTGTCGGGCGCGCCGCCCGCGTTCTGCAGCGGTGCCGATCTCGCCGGTGTGGAAGTGGGTGAGTTCACCGACACGTTGCTCGAAGTCCTGCGCGGATTCGGTCGCCTTTCCGGTATCACCATCGCGGCCGTCGATGGCCCGGCGCTCGGAGCCGGAACTCAACTGGCGGCTGCCTGCGACGTTCGGGTGGCCACGCCGTCGAGCAAGTTCGGAGTCCCGGCGGCGAAGTTGGGGCTGGCCGTCGATCGCTGGACCGTCGCTCGCGTCGGTCACGAAGCTGGTTGGAGCGCGGCGCGATTCATGCTGCTGACCGGTGAAGCCGTGTCGGCCGAGAACCTCGCCGGAGGCTTCGTGCACCGACTCGGTGACGTCGCGTCGGCGTTCGAGTGGGCTCGCGAACTGTCGCAGCTGGCTCCGCTTACGATCGCCGCCCACAAGATGGCCATCGAGTCGATGCTCGGCGACGGAGCCGCCGCGTCGTTCTCGGTCGGCGAAGTGGAAGCCGCTCGTTTGTCGGCCTGGGCCAGTCGCGATGCCGACGAAGGTCGTCGCGCGTTCATGGAGAAGCGCCCACCGCGTTTCGAGGGACGCTGACGGCGTCAGAGATTCGGCGGTAGAAGCCGATTCACGTTCTGGAAGACGAAGTACAGGACAACAAAGAACGGCACCGCGGCAGCCGCGATACCGATCCAGCGACGGCTGCGCCGGGCGACGTACCAGCCGAGGGCGATCACGAGGCTCTGCACGAGGACCCACACGATCACCTGCGGCCAGGCGGCGGAATCGGAGAACCAACCCCGACTGAAGGTGTCGTACTCCTCGGCCGCCCTCGTGCTCGGGTTCGCGGCGGCGTCGGTGACATCGACGACGGTGCCGGTGTCGTTGTTCGTGCCCTCAGCCGTATCACCGGGAAGGGGTCGTCGTTCGTCGGCCTCGACGAACGATGCGTACACGAACGGTTTGTCGTCCACCGGTTCGCTGGTCGACGTGTCGAGAACAGCCGAGACGATGAGTCGTTCCTTCGCCGAGAACTCGGGGTGGCACGTGGTGAGCGTGAGACGGGCGACGTTCGGGTCGGTCGTGGCCACCACGTACGAATCGTTGGGTCCGACGATCTGCTGCGAATCGACCACGTACCTGAATTCGCGTCCCTGGATGTCGGTGACGATGATCTCGTCGCCCAATTCGAGTTCGTCAATGTTGCGGAAGGGTTCGCCGTACGTTGTGCGGTGGCCGGCGATGGCCATGTTGCCGAGATGGCCGGGTTGGGGAGTGGATGGGAAGTGCCCCGGACCCTTCTTGAGATCATCGGGGGCAACACCGGCCACGACGTATTTTGAGACGCCGATGCGAGGAATCGCGATGGCCGCGATCGCGTCTCCTTCGTCGACCACGATCGGTGATGCGTTGTTCGGTGCATCTTGTGATGTCGACGTCGATGTCGATGACGTCGCGTCGTCGTTCGAACTCGGAACCGTGACGATGACCTCCGTGTTGCGTCGTTCGAATTGCGACGCGAGTCGGTCCTGGGCCTGCGACTCCTCGATACCGGTCCCCCAGAGCTGGTAGCCCACGAAGAGGAACATCAGGATGCCGATCGTGATGAGCGTCTGGCCGAGGCGACCGAGGAACCAGTACCAGTCGCGGCGGACCGGGGTGCGTCGTCGGCTCGTCTCGGTGGTCTCCACTGCGGTTCGACGCTATCCCTCCACTCCTGCTCAGGAGGGTCGGCGGATAGCGTCGTCACGGTCATGACCGATGTCCACGCCGATCTTCGCAGCGGCCATCACGACCACGTCGTCGACGTTCGCGATGTCGTGGTGGTGCTGGGCGCGTTCCCGGCTCTGGCCGGGGCGTCGCTCACGGTCGACCGCGGAGAGATCCTGTTGCTGAGCGGACCCAACGGTGCCGGCAAGACCACGTTGTTGCGCGCCTGCGCCGGACTCGTCCCCGTCGAACGCGGACACGCGCGCGTGCTCGGACTCGATGTGTCGACCGAACGCGATGCCGTTCGTCGTCATGTGGGATTGATCGGCCATCACAACGGTCTGTACTCCGATTTGTCGGTGTCGGAGAACGTGCGGTTCTGGGGTTCCACCGTCGGCGCCTCTTCCGCCGAGATCGACTCGGCGATGCGGCGCATGGGGCTCGATGGCCGCCTGTCCGATCTTCCGGTCGCTCGTCTCTCGGCGGGTCAACGTCGACGCACCGCGCTCGCCGCACTGGTGGCGCGACGGGCGTCGCTGTGGTTGCTCGATGAACCCCACGCCGGTCTCGACGCCGATGGTCGCGACGAGCTCGACGCGGTGTTGCGCGCGGCGGCCTCGGCCGGTGCGACGATCATGGTCGCGAGCCACGAACTCGAGCGCGCCGGCTCGCTCGCCACACGACATGTTCGCGTGGTGGCTGGCCAAGTCGTTCCGGTGGTCGGAGGTTCGTCGTGAAGTCGATGCTTCGCACGGCCAAGGCGATCGCCGCCAAGGATCTGCGCATCGAGTTGCGCAGCCGAGTCGTCACGAATCAGGTCATCCCGTTCGCCGCGTTGGTGATGATCCTCTTCGCGTTCGCTCTCGACAGCGACGCGCTGCTCGAACGCGTGGCTCCGGGTCTGGTGTGGTTGGCCACGATCTTCAGCGTGCTCTTCATCGTGGCTCGTTCGTTCGCTCTCGAGACCGCCGATGGTGCACTCGAAGCACTGCGCGCGGCCGGGGTCGATCCGATGGGGATCTTCCTCGGCAAGACACTTGCTCTGGCCACGCAACTCATCGCTCTCGAGGCGGTGCTCGTCGGCGCCTCGGTCGTCCTCTATCGCGCCGATGTGTCGGCGTCGGGAGGCGTGCTGTTGGTCACCACCATGGTCCTCGCCACCGTGGGTTTGGCCAGCGTGGGTACGCTCTACGGAGGTCTCGCTGCTGGTGCCAAAGGCCGGGAAACCCTGCTCCCGTTGCTGTTGTTGCCGGTGGTGGCACCGGTGCTGATCGGAGCGACGCGGGCGACCGAGTCGGCCTTCGGCACCAACGGCATCGACGTGAGCGAGGGTTGGCCCTGGCTCGGTTTGCTCGCCGTGTTCGCCGTGTTGTTCAGTGTCGTAGGCACGGTGGCCTTCGGGCCGCTGGTCGACGATTGACCCCCGAAAAGGAGCCCCCGATGAGCACACGAGTCGCACGCGACCGTGTCACCGGCACGCCCTTCACCCGGGGCCTCGGCATCGTCACGATCCTCGGCATCGTCTGGCTCGTGATCTTCGGACTGTTCGTCACGCCCGCCGACGTCAATCAGGGCGAGACCGTTCGAATCATGTACGCGCATGTGCCCGGGGCCTGGCTCGCGTATCTCGCGTTCATCGTCACCGCGTTGTCGTCGGCCATGTACTTGTGGCGGCGCACCCGCTCGCTCACCTGGGACCGCATCGCCGGCGCCTCGGCCGAGATCGGCGTGCTGTTCATGGGTATCTCGCTCGTCACGGGCAGCCTGTGGGGCCGTCTCACCTGGGGCACGTTCTGGACCTGGGACGCGCGCCTCACCACCACTGCGTTCTTGTTCGTCACATACATCGGATATCTCGCCGTGCGCGGTCTCGGCGGCACGCACCATCAGCGTGCTCGGCGCAGTGCGGTTCTTGCTCTGCTCGCGGTGCTCGAGATTCCGCTCGTGCACTTCTCGGTCGAGATCTGGAACTCGCTGCACCAGGAGGCCAGCGTCGCCGGCAACACCGACGTCACGATGGACGGTCTCATGCTGTTCACGCTGTTCCTCGGCGTCATCGTCTTCACGCTGATGTATGTGTGGATGCTCCTGCACCGTCAACGCGCGCTCACGCTCGAAGACATGCTCGACGATTCCGGTCTCGATCGCGCACTGGCCGCCCGGCGGGCCGAGGCGGGTGTGTCGTGAAGGACGCCGGCTTTATCATCGCCAGTTACGTGGTCACGTTCGCGAGCATCGGTCTCTTCTCGTTCGCCGTCCTGCGCCGCTCGCGTGCCGCCGGGCGCGACATCCGCCCGGAGGACCGCCCGTGGTCGTGAACGACGATTCGCTCGGCGCGCCGTCGGGTGACGCCGGCCTCGACCTGTCGCCCCGCGGTGTCGATCCGACCTTTTCGCGTCGAGGAAAGCGAAAGTGGCTGCCCATCGTCGTGCTGGGTCTGGTCGTCGCGTCGGCCGGTGTGATCGTCACGCAATTCCTCACGTCGGCGATCGACTACTACTGCAACGTCGACGAAATCGGAGCCAAGGACGGCTGCGACGCCGGTCGTCGCCTGCGCGTGCAGGGTACGGTCGACCGCGGGTCGGTCGTCGACGACGGCACGGTCACGGCTTTCTCCATCACCTTCAACGACGTGTCGATGAACGTCCGGTACGAGGGCGACCCGGGCGGCATCTTCAAGGAATGCATCCCGGTCGTCGTGCACGGCACGTTGCAGGGCGACACCTTCGCCGGTGATCGCATCGAGGTGAAGCACTCCAACGAGTACATGGCCGACAATCCCGACCGTGTCGAGAACGACCTCGACAGTCCCGAAGGCTCTGGATGCTCGGCGCCAGCCTGAACGCGGCCGTCGGGCGCGGTGCGATTCTCCTCGGTCTTCTCGTCTGCCTGTTCGGAATCGGCATCACGATCGCCGGAATCCGTCAGAACAATACGAAAGCGCTGCGTTCTTCGGCCTATTACGCGTACGCGGCTTTCGGAGCGGCCCTTCTCGCCTTCGTGATCATGGAGCGGGCCATCATCACCCGCGACTTCTCGCTGGCCTACGTGCAGCAGGTGGGTTCGCGTGACACCCCGGCGCTGTACAACTTCGCGGCGTTGTGGAGTGCGCTCGAAGGCTCGCTTCTCATGTGGGTGCTCATCCTCACCGGATTCACGGCCGCGGTCGCCCGCAAGTTCCGTTCGCGGCGCGACGACGTTCTCCTTGGTTGGGCGATGGTCGTGATGTTCGTGGTGTCGCTCTTCTTCTTCCTGCTCACGTTCGGTCCGGCGAATCCGTTCGCACTGGGTCCGTCCGGAGTCACCGACGGGCCCGGACCCAACCCGCTCCTGCAGAACCACGTCCTCGTGATGTTCCATCCGCCGATCCTGTATCTGGGCTACGTCGGCTTCACCGTTCCGTTCGCCTTCGCGGTGGCCGCGCTCATCACCGGCCGATTGGGCGAGGGTTGGCTGCTCGAGACGCGCCGTTGGACGCTCTACTCGTGGGGTTTCCTCACTCTGGGCATCATCCTCGGCGGCTGGTGGAGCTACGAAGTGCTCGGCTGGAGCGGTGTGTGGGCGTGGGATCCGGTCGAGAACGCGTCGTTCCTCCCGTGGCTCACCGGCACCGCGTATCTCCACTCGGTGCTGGTTCAGGAACGCCGAGGAATGCTGCGCGTCTGGAACCTCAGCCTCGTCATCGCCACGTTCAGCCTCACGATCCTCGGCACGTTCCTCACGCGCTCGGGCGTCATCAACAGCGTGCACGCGTTCAGCGAGGGCCAAGTGGGACCCTGGCTGCTCGTGTTCTTCTCCATCATCGTGGTGGTGGCGGTTCTGCTCATCGGATGGCGGGGCGACCGGCTGCGTTCACCTGGTTCCATCGACTCGCCGATCAGTCGTGAGGGTGCGTTCCTCGCCAACAACGTCCTGTTCAGTCTCTTCGCGTTCGTCGTCCTGCTCGGCACGGTGTTTCCGCTCGTCGTCGAAGCTCTGCAGGATCGCCGACTCGTGGTGGGCCAGCCTTTCTTCGACCGGATGACCAAACCCATCGGTCTCACCATGCTCTTCTTGATGGCCATCGCTCCGGTGCTGCCGTGGCGCAAGGCCAGTGGCGAGATCCTGCGCGACCGTCTCTTCTGGCCGGCCTGTCTCGGTGTGGCGGCTCTGGTGTACGCGGTGATCATCGGCAACGACGGCTGGGCGCCGTTGCTCGCCTTCGCCCTCGGTGGATTCGCGGCCGGATCGGCGTTGCGCCAGGTGGCCTTGGCCACGCGCCGTCAGGGTTGGCGCGGATTCGTGGGTCGTGCGAACGGCGGCATGATCGTGCACCTGGGTGTCATCGTGATCTCAGTGGCCCTGGCGGCCTCGGGTGCCTACACGCGAAGCCAGGAGTTCGTGATGGAAGTGGGCGACACCGTCGAATTCTCGGGCCACACCTTCACGTTCGAAGGTCTCGTCCTCGAGAGCGATCCGGTGAAGTCGTCGCTGAAGGCGCAGGTCCGCATCGACGGCGGCCCGGTGTACGAACCGGCGCGGAGCAAGTACGTCAAGCAGGGCATGGACATCGGCACGCCGAGCGTGAAGTCCGGATTTCGACACGACCTATATCTCACTCTCGAAGGCAATGTGCGGCCCGACGACACCGAAGCGCGCATCAAGGTGTTCGTGAAGCCGCTCATCCTGTGGCTCTGGATCGGTGGAGGCCTGCTCGGCTTGGGCACGGTTCTCTCGGCGTTCCCCGGCAAGCGTCGACGCCCCGAGGCCCCGGTGTCGGAAGGACTCGAAGCACGTGTCTGAGCGTCGTCGCATCGGGCCGATCGTCGCCGTGGCCATCGTGGTGGTGCTCGGCGCGTTCATCGCCGTGCTTGCGGTGGCATCGGGCCGCTCTACCGAGACCGCCGATTCGCCGCTCATCATGAAGCCGGCCCCATCGGTGGTGAGCACCACGTACGACGGCGACACGTTCGATCTAGCACGTCGCCGCGGATCGTGGGTCGTGCTCAACTTCTTCAACTCCACCTGCGTGCCGTGCAAACGTGAGCATCCCGAGTTGGTGAAGTTCGCCGAAGCCCAGCGCGCCGACGGCACCTTGGGTGTCGAACTCTTCACCATCGTCAACGACGACGACGAGGACGCCGTACGCAAGTTCTTCGCCGACAACGGTGGCGATTGGCCCATCGTTCGCGACGACGACAGCCAGATCTCGGTGGCGTTCGGAGTGGCCAAGGTCCCCGAAACCTGGATCATCAGCCCCACCGGCATCGTGGTCGAGCGTTTCACCGGCCAGGTCACCGCCGAGATCCTCGGCGCCACCTTGCAGATGATGTCGGGAGGTGCGGCATGACGAACACGACGATCGCCAAGCGCATCAAGTCGGCACCGGGCTGGCTCGCGGTCCTCTTCGTCTTCGTGGTGTTCCTCGTCGTCGGCATCCAACGCGACTCGGGTCCCTCCACTCCTCAGGAACGAATCGACGCGGTGTCGCAGCGTCTGGCCTGCCCCACCTGCGACGGTGAGAGCGTCTTCGAGTCGCGCGGCAGCGCGTCGGTGGCCATCAAGAAGGAAGTCGCGCGCCTGGTTTCGGCCGGCCAACTCACCGACGACGAGATCGTGAAGTCGATCGAGTCGAGCTTCGGCGAGGACGTGCTGCTGGTGCCACGATCCACCGGCCTCGATGCCGTGGCCTGGGCGCTACCGGTCGCGGTCGCAGTGGTTGCCGTGGTGGGTCTGGTGATCGCGTTCCGCCGCTGGCGTCGTGATGGCGCCGTGCACGCGTCGATCGACGACGAGCGCATCGTGTTCGAAGCACTGCGCGAGGCCCAACGTGACTCCTGACGAACGGGCCGCACTCGAGGAGGAGCGCGCGTTCCTACTGTCGTCGTTGGCCGATCTCGAACGCGAGCGGGCGGCCGGAGACGTCGACGACGCTGACTACGCCGCACTCAAGGATTCCTACACCGCTCGGGCCGCCGATGCGATCCGCCGACTGCGCGAAACCGACGCTCCGAAGAAAGCCGGACGCGCTTCGTCGCCGTGGCGAGCGGTGATCGGTTCGCTGGTCGTCCTGGCCGTGGCGATCACGGCCGGAGTCCTGGTGGCGCGCAACGCGGGCGAGCGATTGCCCGGTCAGACGATGACCGGATCGATCGGCGATGGCAGTGTGAGTTCGCTTCTCGTGCAGGCCCGATCGATCGGCATGCAGGAGATCCCGACCGCTCTCGATCTCTACTCGCAGGTCCTCGCCATCGAACCCGACAACGTGGAAGCACTCGCGTACTTCGGATGGCTCACGATCATCTCGGCCACCCAGGACACCGAGTCGTCCGACGAACAGGTTCGCGATCGGTTCCAGTCGGGTCTGGTGCTCCTCCGTCAGGCGACCATCGCCGATCCCGAGTACCCCGACGCGCACTGTTTCCTTGGCATCTCGTTCTTCCGCTTCCTGCAGGACGCCGAAGCGGCCAAAGGCGAAGTCGATCAGTGCTTGGCGTCCAATCCTCCGGCCGAGGTGGCCGCACTGGTAGAGAACTTGTCGGGCGACATCGACGCCGCGCTCGCCAGCACCACCACGTCGCAGCCGTGAGCGACTAGTCGCCGTCGGGTGGCGGCGGCCAGCATGCGGCCGTCTCCACCAGATCGCCGACTCGTGTCAGCACCCACACCGTGGCTTTGCGCCAATCGGGATCGGTGACGAATTCCGCTCCACGATGTTGCAGCGCCGCCATCACATCGGGAATCACGTCGCCGTGGCTGCACATCACCGAACCGTTCGGAAGCGACTGGATGAGTTCGAGGGCGCCGTCGCGGTCGTAGCCCTCGGCCAGACGCGACTCATGGCGAACACCCAGTTCGACCATGCGATCGAGCGGTTCGAGTGTCTGTTGGCAGCGAACGTACGGGCTCGACACGAGCAGAGACGATGGAGAGACGAGCGGGGCGAGACGAACGGCCAATGCTTCGGCTTGCCGCCAACCCTTCTTCGACAGTGGTCGCAAGGTGTCGTCGCCGTCCCACTTCGCGCGCTCGCCCGCCTTGGCGTGCCGCACGAGATACAGGGTGTCGCTCGCCACGCCCAGGAACTTAGCGGCGCTTGATCGCGCGCCACCATTTCCCATCCGACAGACTGACGACATGGGTTTCTTCGATCGCAATCGTCAAGAGGCGGCGGCCAAGGGTTACGACACCCGCCGTTTACCTCCGGGTCAGTACCTGACCGATCGTTTCCCTGTTCTTCATGTTGGTGATGTGCCCACGTACGCACCGGGCGAATGGAACCTCACGATCTTCGGTTTGGTGAACGAGCCGATCACGCTCGATCTCGATCAGCTCAAGGCGCTGCCCTCGGTGTCGCTCACGTTCGACATCCATTGCGTCACCAAGTGGAGCAAGTTCGACACCACCTGGACAGGTGTGCGCGTGCGCGATCTGTTCGCCCTGGCGGGTGCGAAGCCGGAGGCGACCCACGTGATGGAACACGCCGAGTTCGGCTACACCACCAACGTGCCGCTGCCCGACATCACCACCGACGAAGCCATCGTCGCCTACGCCTACGAGGGCGAGGAGATCGACGCCGAGCACGGCGGCCCGGTGCGCATCGTGATTCCGCACCTCTACTTCTGGAAGAGTGCGAAGTGGGTGCGCGGTCTCGAACTGCGCTCGTCGGACGCCCCTGGATTCTGGGAGCGCAACGGCTACCACATGTACGCCGATCCGTTCCGCGAGCAGCGTTTCTGGAACGACTGAGTCAGTTCACCTTCAAGAACTTGCTGAAGATCTTCTTCGGCTTCATGTCCTTGGCGATGGTCGCGGCGATCTGATGGAAGATCTTGCCCGCCTCGCTGTCGGGAGCCACCGCGGCGATGGGACGTCCGTCGTCCCCACCCTCGCGCAACTGCGGCACGAGCGGCAGTCGACCGAGGAGCGGTACGCCGAGTTCGTCGGCCAACTCCTTGCCCCCGCCGCTGCCGAACAACTCGTACTTCTTGCCGTCGTCGCCGGTGAACCACGACATGTTCTCGATCACGCCCTTGACGGGCAGGTTGACCTTGGCGGCCATGGCGGCCGACAAGCGGGCGACCTTCTGCGCGGCGGCCTGCGGTGTGGTGACGACGAAGACTTCACCGCGCGGCAGGTATTGGCTGAGTGACAGCGCGATGTCACCGGTTCCGGGCGGCATGTCGATGAGCAGGAAGTCGGGCTCGTCCCAGTACACGTCGGTGAGGAACTGCTCGAGCGCCTTGTGGAGCATGGGTCCACGCCAGACGACGGCCTGACCATCGGGAACGAAGTAGCCGATGGAGATGCAGCGAACTCCGTACGACTCGGGTGGCAGCAGCATGCGATCGATCACGACCGGGTCGCGATCGGCGCCGAGCATGCGCGGAATGGAAAAGCCGTAGATGTCGGCGTCGACGACACCGACCTTGTGGCCCTGTGCGGCCAGTGCGACCGCGAGGTTGGTGGTGACGCTCGACTTGCCGACGCCGCCCTTGCCCGACGAGATGAGCAGCGGTCGAGTCTTCGATCCGGGTTGTGCGAACGGGATGGCGCGACCTTCGGCGTGGCCGTGGGCCTGGCCCTGCCCGGCGGTGGCGGCCGGATCGCCGTGCAACTTGGTGCGCAGTTCGGCGCGCTCGTCGTCGGTCATGACGGTGAAATCGAGGTTCACCTTGGCGACACCCGGAAGGGGAGCGACGGCGTTGTTGACGCGGTTGGAGATCTCGTTGCGCAGCGGGCAGCCGGCCACGGTGAGAGCGATGAGGATGCCGATGGTGCCGTCGGGCGACAGGGTGACGTCGCGCAGCATTCCGATGTCGACGATCGAGCGGTGGAGTTCGGGATCTTCGACGGGTCGCAACGCGTCGACGACCTGCTCGCGAGTGACTGACATGGGTGGGGGCTCCCAGTTGGTGAAGGTGATGCGCCGGAATTTGCACTATGCGCATAGGTAGAATACCCCCGTGTCCACCAGCGCCACTCGTCCGAACTCGGGGTCGTTCACGGCCACTGTGTCGGCGATCACCAACGCGTTCGGCGACCCCACGCGGCGGGCCATCTACCTCTTCGTGCGCGGCACCGACCATGGTGTGACCGCGGCCGAGGTGGCGTCCGAGTTCGATCTGCACCCCAACGTGGCTCGTCACCACCTCGACAAGCTGGCCGCGGGTGGATACGTGGAAGTCGGCGTCCCGCGCACGGCCGGCAGCGGCGCCGGTCGCCCGTCGAAGCGCTACACCGCGTCGGCCGACGTCACGCTGGGTGATGTTCCGGTGCGCAGCGACGATCTGGTTCTGAGTCTTCTCGGCAAGACGCTCGCACTCCTTCCGCACGAACAGGCCGAGCGAATCGCCGAGGAAGTGGGTCAGGAGTACGGCCGTGCGATGGCGGCCGCCCTCACGGGAACCGATCTCGCCGCCGGCCAACGCAGTCTTCGTTCGGCCATTCAGGCCGTGGCCGATGCGCTCACCGCGCACGGTTTCGCTGCACACGCCGAGAAGCGCAACAACCAGTTGCGGATCATCAACAACCACTGCCCGTTCGGCGACGTGGCCATGGAGAACCCGGTGGTGTGCGCGGTCGACCGCGGCATGGTCAAGGGAATGCTCGGCGCGCTGTACGGCGACGCCGATGTGTCGATCGACGCGTCGCTCCCGCAGGGCGATTCGTTCTGCTCGACGACCTTCTGAACCATCCTGACCGCTAGCCTTCGTCGAGTCCAGGAGGTCATGGTGGAAGTTCGAATCGTCGTCAGCAACGTGGGCCGCGAGGTCTCTCTCGACATGGCCGACGACGAACTCGATGCCACCAAGTCCAAGGTCGAGGCCGCACTCTCCGGAGCGGTCGACGTCCTGTGGCTCTCCGACAAGAAGGGCCGCCAGGTCGGCGTGTCCTCGGCCAAGATCGCGTACATCGAGATCGGTTCCACCGACAAGGACCGCCGCATGGGGTTCGGCTCCTGATCCTCTGACCGTCGGCCTTCCATCGGGCAGACTCGTCGTATGGCAACCCTCGCCGAGATCGTTCGGCAGCACACCGACCTCTCCAAGGAGGACGGGGCCCATCTCCAGCAATTGATCAGCGAGTGGGGGATGCTCGCCGACCTGTGCTTCGCCGACATGATCCTCTACGTTCGCGATCACGACGGCCGTTGGATCATCGGCGCGCAGGTGCGTCCGGCCACCGGACAGACGATCTACCGCTCCGACCTCGTTGAGCAGGAGGCCGGCCCCGACGAGTCGCGCCTGTTGTCGGCCGCGGTCGCGTCGGTCACCATGATCCAGGACGAACTCGACATGGCCGGAATCGACGACTCGGTGCACGTGCTCGCCATTCCGGTCCGCGGCGAGAACGGACCGATCGCGGTGCTCACGCGCGAATGGTCGTCGAAGACGAGCCGTCAGCCCGGCGAACTCGAACGCACGTATCTCTCCATCTTCCAGCGCTTCGCCGAGATGATCACCGAGGGCGCGTTCCCGTTTTCCGGGCGCGTGGCCGATCTGAGCGCGGCGCCGCGCGTGGGTGACGGCGCGGTGGTTCTCGACGAGAACGCGGTCGTTCGCTACGCGTCGCCCAATGCAGTGTCGGCGTTGCACCGTGTGGGCATCAGCGCGAACGCGGTGGGCCAGACGCTCAGCGAACTCGGTTTCGCCGACAGCCCGATTCGACAGGCCTACGAACGGCACGAACCGATCATCGAGGAGTTCGATCAGACCGCTGACGTTACGCTGCTCGTCCGCGTCATTCCCATCCTCGCGAGCGGCGTGGTCACGGGAGCAGTGATGCTGCTGCGCGACGTGACCGAGCTCCGTCGTCGCGATCGCCTCCTGCTCTCGAAGGACGCGACCATCCGCGAGATCCACCACCGGGTGAAGAACAACCTGCAGACCATCTCGTCGCTGCTGCGCCTGCAGGCCCGCCGTCTCACGTCGCCCGAGGCCAAGGCCGCGGTGCAGGAGAGCGTGCGCCGTATTCGCACCATCGCGCTCGTGCACGAGACGCTGTCGCGCGAGCCGGGCGAGGACGTCGCCTTCGTCGAGATCGTGCGTCCGTTGCTGCGTCTGGCCGAAGAGGGCCTGCAGTCACCCGATCGACCGGTGCGCTTCACGGTGCAGGGTGATGGCGGTCGCCTGCCGGCGACGGTGGCCACCCCGCTGTCGGTGGTGCTCACCGAACTGCTGCAGAACGCCGTCGATCACGGCTTCCCCGAAGGAAGCGACGGCGGAACCGTGGTCGTGGTTCTCGGCGGTGACGACGACGAGATGCACATCACCGTCGTGAACGACGGCATCGGACTTGACCCGTCGTTCGATCTCGATGCGGCGACCGGTCTCGGCCTGTCGATCGTGCGAACGCTCGTGACCACCGAACTCAATGGTTCGATTTCGATGCGGCCGGCGTCGCATCACGACTTCATGTCGGTGGGCATCGACGGCAATCGCCGCGGCACCGTGGTCGAGTTGCACCTGCCGCGCTGACGCGCGGTCAGCAACGAATCAGGATGCCGCGGCGCGGGCCGCGTTCTGAGCCTTCTTCAGAGCGGCGATCTGACGGCGGATGTCGCGGCGCTCGTCTTCGGAGGTGCCACCCCAGATACCCGAGTCCTGGTTGGTCTCGATGGCGAAGTCGAGGCACTGCACCTTCACCGGACACTCGTCGCACACCTCTTTGGCCTTGTCGATCTGCAGCAACGCCTGTCCCGTGGTCCCGACCGGAAAGAACAACTCGGGATCGGTGTCCCTGCACACTGCTTCGTTGCGCCAGGAATAGTCGGCGGAACCGAGGGCGAGGGATGAGGCGAGGATCGACACGTTGTGCTCCAGGCGGTAAGAGGGGGTTTCGGGGGCTGTCGGCCGGAGTCCGGCACTCGGTCAAGAGTGGCAAAAGGGTGGGGCGGTGGCAAGAGGAAGTTCGGACTTTTTTGAAACAGGACAAAGCCCCGTGACCAGGAGGTTTTTCACCTGCGTCGTTCTCTTGTGAATGACACCCGGGGGATTCGCCCGGGTCGTCGGAGGCCCGAAAACTGGTTCAGGTTTCGCCGCCGACGGGAGTGTGGGAATCTTCTTCCGTGACGTCGATCATCGCGCACCGGGGGGCGTCGAAGGTCGAACTTGAGAACACCCTGGCGGCCTTCCGGCGCGCCGTGACGATGGGTGCGCACGCGGTCGAACTCGACGTTCGTCGCACGCGTGACGGCGTGCTCGTGGTGCATCACAACCCGACGCTCGCCGACGGGCGCGTGATCGCGCAATCCGACCATCGCGATCTTCCCGACCATGTGCCCACGCTCGACGAAGCACTCGATGCGTGCAATCCGTTGTGGGTGAACGTCGAGATCAAGAACGATTCATCCGAACCCGACTTCGACGCGAACGACACGATCGCCGACGACACCATCGCTCTGCTCGCTCGTCGCGCCGAAGGTGATCGCGCCTGGCTCATCTCGTCGTTCCGTCGCGAGACCATCGATCGCTGTCGCGCGTTGCGTCCGACCATCCGTACCGCGTGGCTCACCGTCACCATCGATGCCGATGCGATGTCGGGCATCGTGAATGATCTGGCTGCCGCCGGCCACACCGCGCTCCATCCGTGGCACGGCACGCTGACGCGCGATCTCATCCAGCGCTGTCATGCGGTTGGACTCGACGTGAACACGTGGACGTGCGACGATGCCGAGCGCATGAGCGAACTCATGGTGTGGGAGATCGACGGGATCTGCACCAACGTGCCCGACGTGGGCCTGTCGCGACTCTGATTCAGCCGCTCGGCGGAAACAGCAACCGCACGGCCTCGGGCACGTGGTGGAAGTCGAGCAGGTTCGTCTCGCCCAGATAGTCGCCGTCCACCTGATACGGGAACGGAGTCTCGTGTTCGACGACCAACTCGTGCACGCCGTCGAACACCGACACGTTCTCGTTGGGCGTGATGCCTCCACCCTTCAGTGCACCGGTCAAGGACGACAGGATCGCCACCGCCGACATCGTTCGGAAGGTGATGGCCACCAACGGCTTGTCGAGGGCGGCGTTGGGCGACAGGTCGAGCGGACGATTGCCGAGGAACGAATACGGGTTGGTGTTCATCACGATCGTGAAGTAGCCGTCGTGCACGATGCGGCCGCTTCCCGAGGGTGTGGCATCGGTTCCGAATCCGCCGATCGAACCGTCGGCGGCCACGCGGAAGTGCGGATGCTTGCGGTCGTAGCGAGTGAGCCAGGTGTGCACCGCGGCGTAGATGAAGAGCGGATGGCCGGCCCAGCGCTTCAGGTAGGCCCGTTGTTCGACGGTGCGCACGACCGCGGCGTCGTACCCCACCCCGGTGTGGAAGCAGAAGAATCGACCGTTCACGCGCCCGAGGCCGATGGGCCTGAGCGACCGCTCGGGGTCGCGCAGGCCGGCCACGAGAAGGGGGGCCGCCGCCACGGGGTCGTTGGGGAGCCCGATCGTGCGGGCGAACACGTTGGTGCTGCCCCCGGGCAGGACCCCGAGGGCGGTGTCGGTTCCGGCCACGCCGGTGGCCACCTCGTTGAGGGTGCCGTCGCCGCCGAAGGAGATCACGAGGTCGAGACCCCGGTGGGCCGCGTCCTGGGCGAAGCGGGTGGCGTGGCCCCGGCGGTTGGTCTCCACCACCTGCACGTCGTGGTCGCGGGACAGTTCGCGGTGGACGATCACGGTGTTGCGGGCGGTCACCGACGATGCGAACGAATTGACCACCAGCAGGATCCGCATCGGCCTCGACCGTACCAGCCGCTACCAGGGCTCGGTCGTGCGTCACGCCTGCTCGGAGCACCCCCGAAGGGTTGTGTGAACACAAGCACAAGCGAGCAGAATGCCCCACATGAAAGTGATCGTCTGTGTGAAGCAGATCCCCGACCCCGCCACCCCCGGTGCGCTCGATCCGTCCTCCAACACGTTGAAGCGCGACGGCAAGCTCATCCTCGACGAGTCCGATGCGTACGGCGTCGAGATGGCTCTGCAGCTGGTCGATGCGGCCGGCGGCGGAGAAGTGAATCTCGTTTCCATGGCACCCAACTCCGAGACCGCTGGTCTGCGCACCGCGCTCGCCATGGGTGCGGCCAAAGCCGTGCTCGTGTCCGATCCGGCGTTGCAGGGCTCCGACGCGCTCACCACCGCCAAGGTTCTCGCCGCGGCCGTTCAGCGCTTGGGTGGAGCCGATCTCGTGATCGCCGCCACCGAGTCGAGCGATGGTTACACCGGCACCGTGCCCGAGCAGATGGCCGAGGTTCTCGGTCTGCCGTCGGTCACGTTCGCGAAGAAGGTCGCGATCGACGGCGGTGTGCTCAAGGCCGATCGTCAGACCGAAGCCGGTTACGACGAAGTCACCTGCTCCTTGCCCGCACTCATCTCGGTGACCGCTGGTGTGGTGGAGCCGCGATACCCGTCGTTCAAGGGAATCATGGCCGCCAAGTCGAAGCCGGTCGACGAAGTGAAGGCTTCCGATCTCGGCGTCACCCCGGTCGGTTGGGCCGGTGCGGGCCAGACCATCAGCAACGTCGCGCAGGCCGAAGCACGCGCCGCCGGCGAGATCATCGAAGACGACGGTGAGTCGTTCGGCAAGATCGTGGCCTTCCTCGAGGGCCTCAAGGTCATCTGAGTCGCAGGAAGGGATTCGACATGGCAATCAACAACATTTGGGTCTTCGCTCAGGTTTCCAACGGCGCGCCCACTTCGGGCTCGCTCGAACTCATCACCAAGGCGCGCAGCCTCGGCGGTTCGATCAGCGTGTGGGTGGCCGGTGACGGCAACGCCATCGCCGCGGCCGTCGGTTCGTACGGTGCCACCAAGGTGTACGGCGTCGACTACGGCAGCAATCTGGCCGGTGCGGCCGTCGCCTCGGCCATGAAGGCCACCATCGACGGCGGCGACGCTCCCGACCTCGTTCTCTTCCCGCAGACCTACGAAGGCCGCGACGTCATGGCCCGTCTATCAGTGAAGGTCGATCGCACGGTGCTCACCAACAACATCGACATCTCGGTGTCGGGTGATTCGGTGTCGGTCACCACGCCGATCTTCGGTGGCAACACGCTCGTCACGTCCACCTTCACCGGCGCGGCTCCGTATCTCGCCGCGTTCCGTCCGAAGTCGTTCGCTCCCGAAGCATCGGGTGGCGGCGCGGCGTCGGTCGTCGCGGTGGCGGTGCCCGACCTGGGCGCCACCGGTGGTGCGAAGGTCAACGCCACGCACGTCGAGGAGACGAGCGGACCCAAGCTCGACGAAGCCGACATCGTGGTGTCGGGCGGTCGTGGTCTCGGCGAGAGCGCCAAGTACGAACTCATCGAGAGCCTGGCCAAGATCCTGAAGGGTGCTCCGGGTGCGTCGCGCGCGATCGTCGACGCGGGTTGGGTGCCCTACTCCTACCAGGTGGGCCAGACCGGCAAGGTCGTGAAGCCGAGCGTCTACATCGCCGCCGGCATCTCTGGCGCCACGCAGCACATGGTGGGCATGAAGGGTTCCAAGAACATCATCGCCATCAACAAGGACAAGGAAGCTCCGATCTTCGGCATCGCCGACCTCGGCATCGTGGGCGACGTGCACAAGGTGCTGCCCAAGCTCATCGAGGCCCTGCAGGGCCGCTGATCAACGGTTGAAGCCGATCACCCCGGGTGATCGCGCGCGAGGAGCGCAACGCTGAGAGGCGTTGCGCTCTCGTCGTTTTCGGGCACTTCCACCACGATGCTCATCTCGTAGGCGTGAGGCCGCACACCGTCGTGGAATCGCCACCACGTCGCGCCGTGGAGCGTTTCGCCCAGGAGATCGCTCAGTTCTCCGGTGTCGCGCAGTTCGTCCCAGTCGTCGACCAGTCCGCCGAGTGCGGCCAGCATCCACCACGCCGAGAAGCGGCCCGAGGCGGTGCCACGGCGTCGACCGTGCGCTCCGCCCGATGATCCGCACCACACGAGCCAGTCGAGCGCTTCCACCGGGGCGAGCGGGGCGAGTCGTGCGGTGGAGAGCCCGAGCGCACCCAGGGCCGCCCCGGGTCCGCCGTCGACCACGATCGATTCGGCCCGACCGTTCGACGACGACGTCCACGGCTCGACGAGCGAGCGAAACGCATCGGCCACCCACGAGTCGTCGACGATGTCGGCGGTGGCGATAGTCGACACGGTCGACCACTCGTGCGTCCAGGTGTCGGCGGGCGAGGGCGCTTCGACTCCGACGTCGTGATACGTGGGGAGCGAGTACTCGGTCTCCCAGTCGCGCAGGGCGATCGGAATGTCGAGGACCGCGAACACGTCCCCGGTGATCGGGTCGCCGCGCAGTGCGCGTTCGTACGCCACGAATGATCGGCGCGGGCCGACCGGAAGATGAGGAGCCAACTGCGACCAGGTGTGGTTCTGCGCCACCACTTCGGTGAGCGGGCCGATGGCGAAGCGGCCGCTGTCCTCGTCGAGGACGAGCGCGGCGTGCTCGGGGTCGGCCAACAAGGCCAGTCGGTGCTCGGCGAGAGTGGCGGCCGGCCAGATCTGGCGACCCGATTCGAGGGCCGCACGAGAGCGATTGCGCACGCGCACGACACCTTCCCAATCGCGTGTGGCGCACCGGGCGTCGATCATGCGCACGAGGCCGTCGAGATCGGCCCGGGCGATGAGCCCATCGAGTTCGTCGTCGACGATCACGTCGACTTCTCTACACCATCGGCCAGGGGTAGCGGTGTCCGCTGGCGTCGATGGGGAAGGCGCCACCTTGCGCGAGCAGGGAGGCTCGTTCGACGAGGGCCTCGGCCTCGTCGTCGAAGAGGAGAGTTGTCACGTCGAGCGGTGGGCTGTCGACGACCGCTTGCACGCGTGCCCGGAGATCGTCGCTCAGCATTTCGCCGCCGAACTCCCAGATGACGGTGCGCAGTTTGAAGTCGGCCGCGAAGCACAGACCGTTGTCGATGCCCCACACGTGGTCGTTCGCGTCGATGAGGCAGTGGCCGCTCTTTCGGTCGGTGTTGTTGGCGATCACGTCGAACGCGGCCATGGCGCGGAACTGGTCGTGCAACTCGGGTCGCTTCTCGAACAGCGTGAAGTAGTGCTCGGCGAAGTCGGCGTCGATGAACAACTGGAGCGAGCCGATGCCGTACGGACCCTCGCGTTCGATGGTGGGCGGCACGAGGTGGAGTCCCATGGCCACCGAGAGCCGGTAAGCCGCTACTTCGCGTCGATACAGCCCGGGCGGGAAGTCCCACAGTGGCCGTTCTCCGCGCAGCGGTTTGTAGATGGCGCGGATGTGGGTGTCGCCCTGGCGCACGTGCACGAGGAACGTGGCGTTGCTCGAGTAGGGCATGCGGCCCTCGACCTCGATGTCGCCCTCGGCGAGGATCTGCAGGGCATCCATCAGTTCATGCGCGGGCAGAAGTGTCCGTCGGGATCGACCGGACGCTTGCAGTATTCGCAGTCGGGCCGACCGGCGGCGACGATCTTGTCGGTGTGGTCGCAGAAGGCCAGGGCTTGATTGCGCGTGATCGACACGCGCACACTGCTGCCCTCGTCGATGTCGTCGTCGCCGAACAGATCGTCGTCATCATCATCGTTGTCGCCGGCATCCTCGTCGGTGTCGCCGTCGGTGTCGAACTCGCGCAGGACGAGGGTGAACAGGTCGGACTCCTTGCGGAATTCGAGGCCCACCGAGCCGAGCACGAACGGTTCGTCGTCGGGTGGAGTGAGCGACATCGACTCGGGGAAGCGGCCGCCTTCGATGATGGGGAGATGCGCCAGTGCCCGGCGCAAGTACTGCGCGATCGCGGCGGCCTGCTGTTTCTCGCAGCGCACGGTCGCGATGCGATCGCCCAGTCGAGCCTGCAGATAGAAGACGCGTCGGCCCGGAGCACCGAGGGCGCCGGTGGTGAACACGTCGACGCGGTCGAATTCGATGGAATCGCTCATGTCGGCTCGGCGCTCAACTCGGACGGAGTTCGGCCAGCGAGCCGCCAGTGGAGTTGACGGTGAGCACGATGGGTCCGCCGCCTGTGTAGGCCACCGCCGATACGGAGCAGGTGCTGATGACGATGCGCTGGAACAGATCGAGGTGGGTTCCCATCGCGTGCGCCACCGCGGCCTTGATGGGGTCGGCGTGCGACACGCACACGATGGTTCCGCCCGGGTGCTTGGCACACAGCGCATGAACGGTCGTGACCATGCGCGTCTGCATCTCGGTGAAGCTTTCGCCGTTGGGGAATCGGAACGACGACGGCGACTTCTGAACCGTCCCCCATTCGGGCAGCTTCATGAGCTTCTTGAGTTCGGCGCCGGTCCAGTCGCCGAAGTCGCACTCGAGGAGGCCGCGTTCGACCGACGTGCGCAGACCGAGGGCTTTGGAGATGGGAGCAGCGGTTTCCTTCGCGCGTTCGAGTGGCGAGGCGTAGACCGCGTCGATCTTCTTGATGGCGGCGATGCGCTCGGCCGCGGTGCGCGCCTGTTCGATGCCGCTGTCGGCCAGGTGGAGTCCGGCCGCGCGGCCGGGAAGGAGTTTGCCGGTGGTGGGTGTTTGTCCGTGGCGGACGAACAACACGAGCGTCGACGCCGGGGGAGCGGTGCGTGCGGACTTCCGGCTGGCCATGGCGGGTGCCAACCTAGTGGTGGCATGCCCGCATCGTCTCGTCCGTCCCAGGTTCTGGCCGCACTTCACGATGACGTGTGTTCGTGTCGACGTTGCCCGCGGTTGGTCGCGTGGCGCGAGCAGGCGGCCGCCGAGAAACGCGCCTCGTACCGCGACGAGGACTACTGGGGTCGCGGTGTGCCGGGCTTCGGCGATCCCTTGGCGCGCATCCTGGTTCTCGGCCTCGCGCCGGCCGCCCACGGCGCCAATCGCACCGGCCGCATCTTCACCGGCGATCGCAGCGGCGACTGGTTGTATCGCGCGATGCACCGAGTGGGCCTGGCCAATCAACCCACGTCCACGCATCGCGGTGACGGATTGAAGTTGAAGGGGGCCTGGGTCACCTCGGCGGTGAAGTGCGCACCACCCGACAACAAACCCGATCCCGGCGAGCGCGACACCTGCCGAACGTTCCTGCGGCGCGAGATCGACGCGTTGTCGAAACTCCGCGTGGTGGTGTGCCTCGGCAATTTCGCCTACGAGGCCGCCTGTGCGGAGTTCGAAGTTCGACCGCGTCCGAAGTTCGGACACGGCATCGACACACAGTCGCCGTCGGGCGTATGGCTGGTGTGCTCGTTCCACCCGAGCCAGCAGAACACGTTCACCGGGCGACTCACCGAGCCCATGTTCGACGCGGTGTTCACGGGCGCCGTCGAACTGGCCGGTCTCTAACGTTCGAGCGCCTGCTTCACCGCGAAGGCGGCGTGGGCGATCGCGTGGCCGCCGTCGTCGACGAAGGCACTCATCGAGAAGAAGCCGTGGATCTGGCCGTAGTAGCGAGTGAGCGAGCAGTGGACGCCGTTCTCGACGAGACGCAACGCGTATTGCTCGCCTTCGTCCCGCAGAGGGTCGTACTCGGCGGTGATCACGATGGCCGGCGGCGACGACGCGAGCGACGAGTCGGGTGCGCACAACGGCGACACGCGCGGATCGTCGGGTGAACCCTGACCGCCGCTGAGGTAGTGGTCGCAGAACCACTTCATGCCGGCCGCGGTGAGGCGATAGCCGGTGGCGTTGTCGATGTAGCTCTGCGAGCCGCGTCGAGCATCGGTGACCGGATAGATGAGCATCTGGAACTTGAGCGGCACCGGCTGCAATTGGGCGACCACCGCGGCCAGGTTGCCACCGGCCGAATCGCCGCCCACGGCGAGACGCGACGCGTCGACACCGAGGGATGTGGCGTTGGTGTGGGCCCACCGCAACGCGTTCACGCAGTCCATCAGCGGAGCCGGGAACGGATGCTCGGGTGCGAGTCGGTAGTCGACGCTCAGAACGGCGTGGCCCATCTGGTTGGCCAACTTGCGGCACACGTCGTCGTGGCTCGCGATGTTGCCGAACACCCAGCCGCCACCGTGGTAGTAGACGAGCAAGCCGAGGTCGGTGCGATCGTTCGGGCGGTACAGCCGTACCGGCACGCCGTCGGCGTCGAGATCGCGCATCTCGTGGATCGGCTCGTTCGACGGAACCGTCATGGCGTCGAAACCGGCCCGCGCCCGGGCGGCCTCCTGCGTTTCGAGTGGTGGTGCGCCAAGCGCCTCCATGGCGGCGAGCAGCGAAGCGGACTGCGGATGCAGCGGCATGATCAGTGAGCGGCCGGAGCCGAACCGTCCGCCTTCTTCTTCGGCGGCGGTACGCCGACCGACGGCGCCTTGTCGGCCCACTCGGGCCAGCGACGACGGCTCACGATGCTGAGCGTGCGCAACAGCTTCATGGCCACTTCGTCCTCCTGCGCCGGACGAGCCTCGATCACGCCGTCCTTGATCATGCGGTTGATCACTTCTTCACCGAGTTCGGTGCGCACGATCGTGAGGGTCCAGTCGTTGTCCTTGCCGATGCCGCCGGTAGCGATGTCGGAGTGCTCGGCCGCGAAGTCGGGGCAGCTCTTGCAACCCTCGCGTGTCCACTGGTGGCATTCCTTGAGGTCGATCTCGTGGTACGAGCCGTCCTTCATCCAGATCTGGAACACGCCCTTGATGTTCATCTTGACCATGTCCTGCTTCTTCAAGCCGTACTTGGCCTCGAACAACTCGGGGAAGATCGCGTCGTCGAATGTCTTCGAGCAGAGCAGGCCGATGTTGAACAGGAAGGGCTTGCTCACCTTGCCGGCCTTGCGATCCCACATGACCGGCGGCGACGAGGTCTGGCAGCCCATGCCCACCAGCGCGAGTTTGCTCAGGCCTTGTTCCTTGGCGTCGCGCAATGCGAGCGGGTTCGCGCAGTAGGTGTAGCGCGAGCCGGCGGTCGCCAGCACGTCTTCCTTCGTGCGTGCGAGAGCGGGCTTGGCCTTCCAGGCATCGAAGGGTTCGACGCCGCTCACGAGGGCGGCTTCGATGTAATCGTTCTCGAGCAGCCAGATGAGCATCGCCGACACGAACCCGCCGTCCTGGCCCTTCTCGTGAGCGGTCTTGTCGGAGGCGCGGGTGAGGAGGAGTTGACGCCAGATGCCGGCCATCTCATCGGGCTGGCGAATGCGTCCGAACAAGTGCATGTCGGCGGCCGTCTCCCACGAGCGGAAACGCGGGCAGGCGCGGGTGCAGGTGGTGCAGCCCTTCTCACCGTGCAGACAGTTGGATTCGCCGAGTTCTTCCTCGAGATGGAACGGCTTGTACTTGCCCTCTTCGTGTTCGTACCCGATCACGTCGTGCGGACAGGTGACCACGCAACCGGCGCAGCCGGTGCACAACCCGGTGGTGATGACCTCTTCATAGAGCTCCTTCCACTGTGCGGTCCAACGTTCGGCCTTGGGAGAAGACTCGGTCATCGTCATGAGGATCAATCTACGCTTGGGTCCGGCTCATCGGCCCAGCCGGGGCCCGGGTCGCAGAAGGGGACGGACCAGTCGTGGGGATCATCGGCGAGAGGGTGCTGCGAACCGAGGATCCCGACCTGTTGACGGGCAAGGGCACCTACATCGACAACCTCGATCTGCCCGGGGCGGCCCATGTGGTCTACGTGCGGTCCACGGTGGCGCACGCGCGGATCGTGTCGATCGATGCCGACGAGGCGCGAACCATGCCCGGCGTCCTCGGGGTGCACACCTTCGCCGATGTCGATGCCGACGGGTACGGCTTGGTCCCGAACGACCATCCGATGCTGCCCGCGCAGATCCGCCGTCCGGTGTTGGCATCCGATGTCGTGCGCTACGTCGGCGAGCCCGTCGTCGCGGTGGTGGCCGAGACGCGTGCGCAGGCGGTCGATGCGGTCGAGCGAGTCATCGTCGATTACGACCCCCTGCCGGTTTTGGTCGACATGGAAGAGGCCAAGTCCGACGGCGTCGTTCTGTTCCCCGAGTTCGGCACCAACACGGTGGTGAAGATTCCGAGCGGTCGAGAGGCCGACTTCTCCGCGTGCGACGTGGTGATCGAGGCGCGCATCGTCAATCAACGTCTGGCCCCGAGTCCGCTCGAACCGCGCGTTGCTGCGAGTCGTTGGGAAGCCCCCGATGCGAACGGTGTTCGGCGTTTCACGCATTGGCAGGCTTGCCAGGGGGCTCACTCGGTGCGCGCACCCATCTGCGAGATGTACGGCCTGCCGCCCGAGCAGGTGCGCGTGATCGTTCCCGACGTCGGCGGCGGTTTCGGCGCCAAGGCCTTCAACTATCCCGAGGACATCTTGTTGCCGTGGTTGGCGAAGAAGCATGACCGACCCGTTCGCTACACCGAGACCCGCACCGAGAGCATGAACGGCCTCGGCCACGGCCGCGCGCAAGTGCAGTACGTGAAGTTGGGCGGCACGCGCGATGGTCGTTTGCTCGCGTATTCGCTCGACGTCGTCCAGGACTCGGGTGCGTGGCCGCGCTTCGGCGCCTTCCTACCCGTGCTCACTCGACGGATGGCCACGGGCACGTACGACATACCGAGCGTGTCGTTCACGGCGTCGTCGGTACTCACCAATACGGTTCCCACCATCGCGTACCGCGGGGCCGGTCGGCCCGAGGCGGCGGCTGCGATCGAGCGCGCCGTCGACTTGTTCGCCGCCGAGATCGGGATGGACGCCGTGGACGTGCGTCGCATCAATGTGATCGCACCCGAACGCTTCCCGTTCAAGAACACGCTCGGCACCACGTACGACAGTGGCCAGTACGCCAAGGCGATCGATCTCGTTCTCGATGCGGCCGACTATCCGGCTCTGCGAGCCGAACAGGCGCGTCGCCGCGCCGCCGGCGACACGGTCATGCTGGGTATCGGGGTGTGTTCGTACGTCGAGATCACGGCCGCGTCGGCCGGAGGCGAATACGGATCGGTGACGGTGCACGAAGGCGACGACGGCGCGGTTCGGGCCACAGTGGTCACGGGGACCACGCCCTACGGGCAGGGTCATCGCACCGCCTGGGCCATGCTTGCCGCCGATCGACTGGGCCTGCGGGTCGAGGACATCACCGTGCTACACGGTGACACCGACATCGTTCCGCACAGCGAAGTGTCGGGTGCGTCGCGTTCGCTCCAATTGGGCGGAACCAACGTGTGGCGGGCGGCCGGAACCGTGGTCGATCGGGCGCGTGACATCGCCGCGCGACTACTTGAAGCCGACGTGGCCGACGTGATCGTGGCTGATGGCGTGTTCCATGTCGCCGGAACTCCGGCGGTGTCGGTCAACTGGTCGCAGATCATCGACTCGGCCGAACCCGATCAGTTGAGCGCCATCGGCGACTTCGCCCAAGCGGATGGCACGTTCCCGAGCGGTGCGCACCTCGCGGTGGTCGAGGTCGACACCGAGACGGGCAAGGTCGTGTTGCGTTCGCTCGTGGCCGTCGACGACGCTGGCCGAATCCTCAACCCGCTGCTCGCCGAGGGTCAGGTGCACGGAGGACTGGTGCAAGGTGCTGCTCAGGCATTGTTCGAAGAAGTCGTCTACGACCCCGACGGCAATCCGCTCACGGGCAACTTCGCCGATTACGGATTCCCGTCGGCGGCCGAATTCCCGTCGTTCGTCACCGTCCACCTCGAGTCGCCTACTCCGCTGAACGATCTCGGCGCCAAGGGCATCGGCGAGAGCGGCACCATTGGTGCCACGCCGGCGGTTCAGAGCGCCGTGATCGACGCGCTCTCGCATCTCGGAATCCGCCACATCGATCTGCCGTGTTCGCCGCGGCGGGTGTGGGAAGCGATCTCCGGCGCGGTTGGTTGACGTCATGCGTCTTCCGGCCGCGCTCGAACAATTCGTCGAAGAACTCGCCGCGTCGGCGGAAGTCGTCGCCGTCGCCGTGGGCGGTTCTCGTGCCCTTGGCGCCGACGACTCGTCGAGCGATTGGGATCTCGGCGTGTTCTACCGCGGCGCCGTCGATCTGTCGGTGGTCGCCGCTCGCGGAGAAGTTCACGCGCCTGGCTCGTGGGGTCGGCTCATGAACGGGGGAGCGTGGTTGACGATCGATGGAATGGCCGTCGACGTGATCCTGCGCGACGTCGACGTGGTCGAGCATTGGACGAACGAAGCGGCGGCCGGTCGCTACGAGGTCGATCAGCTCCTCGGACATCTCGCCGGCTTTCCCACGTACACGCTGACCGCCGAAGTCGCCCTCTCGAAGGTGGTTCGCGGATCAATTGCGATCGATACGACCTTCACCGATTCGCTGCACGAAGTGTCGACCTTTCGGTGGGGATTCCAGCGCGACTTCTCGTTCGAGTACGCGCGGGCCCACGCCGATCGGGGCAACGCGGCCGGGGCGCTCGGCACCGTCGCGCGAGCGATCACTGAAGAGGCCCACCGTCGGATGTGCGATGCGCGCCGCTGGGTGCTCAACGAGAAGCGACTCCTGGTGGAGGCCGGTCTCGGTGGGGCGTCCGAACTTCTGGCCGCACGCGAATTCGGCCGATCACCTCGCGACATGCGCGAGACGATCGGCCGAATCGAAGAGCTCGTGAAGAGCTGACTTATACGGCGTCGGAGCCCTCTTCACCGGTGCGGATGCGCACGATGCGGTCGACGCTGGTGACCCAGATCTTCCCGTCGCCGATCTTGCCGGTGGAGGCGGCGGCCTTGATGGACGCGATGACTGAGTCGACGACGTTGTCGTCGACCACGATCTCAAAACGAACCTTCGGAACGAAGTCGATCTTGTACTCCGCACCGCGGTAGGTCTCGCTGTGTCCGCCCTGGCGACCGAACCCACGCACCTCGCTGACGGTCATGCCGGTGACACCGGCCGCCTTCAGCGCTTCCTTCACTTCGTCGAGTTTGAAGGGCTTGATGATGGCTGTGATGAGTTTCATCGTTGGTTCTCCCTGTCAGTGATCGATCAGTGGTACGCCGACTCGGCGTGCTGGGCGTAGTCGAGTCCGTCGGCTTCGTCTTGCGGGCTGACGCGGACTCCGATGGTCTTCTTCAGCACCAACATGATGCCAAAGGTGATGATGAACGACCACACCATGGCGGCCAGGTTGGCGAGCGCCTGCTCTCCGAGCAGACCGGCACCGCCGCCGTAGAAGATTCCCTCTTCGAACGAACCGTCGAAGAACTCGGGGTTGGCGAAGAAGCCGATGAGCAGCGATCCGACGAGACCGCCCACGAGGTGGACGCCCACCACGTCGAGCGCGTCGTCGTAACCCGCCTTGGTCTTCAGCTTCACCGCGTAGCAGCACACGAGTCCGGCGATTCCACCGATGGCGAGGGGCGCTCCGCCCGACACGTATCCGGCGGCGGGCGTGATGGCGACGAGGCCGGCGACGATTCCCGATGCGGCTCCGAGGTTGGTGGGTTTGCCGTCGCGCAGCCATTCGGTCATGACCCACACGAGACCGGCCGCAGCGGCGGCGAGGAACGTGTTCATGAAGGCCTGGGCGGCCTGACCGCTCGCGGCCAACGACGACCCGGCGTTGAAACCGAACCAACCGAACCACAGGATGCCGGTGCCGATCATGACGAGTGGCATCGAGTGCGGCGGATGACCTTCCTGCGGCCAGCCCTTGCGCTTGCCGAGAACGAGCACGGCGGCGAGAGCGGCGATACCCGCGTTCACGTGGATCGCGGTGCCACCGGCGAAGTCGAGCGAACCGCGATCGCCGAGCCAGCCTCCGTACACCCACTTGAAGACGGGCACGTAGACCAGCAATGACCACACGGGGACGAAGATGGCCCAGGCCGAGAACTTCATGCGGTCGGCGACCGCACCCGAGATGAGGGCCGGCGTGATGGCGGCGAACATGCCGAGGAAGGCGATGACGGCCAGTTGGCCGCCGTTGTCTTCGAGCACTCCGATGTCCTTCAGGAAGAACCAGTCGAAGTTGCCGATCCAGTTGCCGCTACCACCTTGCGATAGCGAGTAGCCGAGGACCATCCAGACGACGGGGATGATCAACACGCAGTAGAAGTTCATCATCAGCATGTTGAGCACGTTTCGACTGCGGTCCATGCCGCCGTAGAAGAACGCGAGACCCGGCGTCATGAACAGCACGAGTGCTGCCGAGACCAGGACCCACGTGAGGGATGCAGGTTCCATGGGAATTCCTTTCGTGAGAGGGCGAAAGGACTTTCCTGGATCAATGTTTCGTGATTGTTTCCTGCGTGTGCCGAGATGCGAAAAGGAATCAGGGTGCTCCCGGACCCCTGGGTGGACCAAGGATCCGGGAACGTGCCCCTACCGGAGAGGAACCCTCCGTACTGGCAGCCGCCAGTTCTGGTGCTCGGGCGGGTCAGATGGCGTCGACGCCCTCTTCGCCGGTGCGGATGCGGACGATGCGATCGACGCTCGTGATCCAGATCTTGCCGTCGCCGATCTTTCCGGTGGATGCTGCGGCCTTGATGGCGTCGACGGCGGTTCCGACGGCGGCGTCATCGACCACGAGTTCGAGTCGAACCTTGGGCACGAAGTCGATCTTGTACTCCGCACCGCGGTACGTCTCGCTGTGTCCGCCTTGCCGACCGAAGCCGCGCACTTCGCTGACGGTGATGCCCTGGACACCGACCGCCTTCAGCGCGTCCTTCACGTCGTCCAACTTGAAGGGCTTGATGATTGCTGTGATGAGTTTCATGTCATTCCTCCGATCGGTCCCGGTCAGCTCTTCACGAACTCGGGGTAGGCGTACACACCCATCTCGGGCAGATCGAGTCCGGAGATCTCGTCCTCGGCCTTCGAGCGGATACCGCCCTTGCCCATCCTCTTCGACACGATGTCCTGCACCTTGAAGAAGGTGTAGGCGAGTCCGCCATTGAAGACGATGATCACGGCGACGGCGAGTGCCTGGGCGCCCAATTGTCCCCAGTTGCCCTTGATGATTCCCTCGACGCCCTCGCTGTCGGAGAGGTTCCAACCCGCTCCGTACGAGCCGTTGGAGAAGATTCCGACGCACAGCACACCGAAGAGACCGCCGACGCCGTGCACGCTGATCGCACCCACCGGGTCGTCGAGCTTCAACTTGCGCTCCACGAAGAAGACGCTCTCGATCACGAGGATCGCGGCGATCGAACCGATGACTGCGGCCGCCCACGGCGCAACGAACGCACAGGGTGCAGTGATGGCCACGAGACCGGCCAACATGCCGTTGGCCATCATGCCGGGATCGGGCTTGCCGGTCCGCTTGGTGATCCAGAACATCGCGACCACTGCACCGAACGCGCCGGCGATCGCGGTGTTGGTGGCCACCACGGCGAACTGAACGTCGGTCGCGGCGAAGGTCGACGCGGCGTTGAAGCCGAACCAGCCGAACAGCAGGATGAACGTTCCGAGCATCGCCATCGGGATGTGGTGTCCCGGGATGGCGCGCGGATTGCCGTCCTTGTCGAACTTGCCGATGCGCGCACCGAGCACTTTGGCTCCGGCGAAGGCGGCCACACCACCGACCGCGTGAACCACGCCCGAACCCGCGAAGTCGACGTAACCGGCGCCGAGATTCATGCTGCTCCAGGTCTGCGACAACCAGCCGCCGCCCCATGTCCACGCGGCCATGAGCGGGTAGTACACCGCACCGCAGAAGAAGCCCCAGATCACGAACGATCCCCACTTCCAGCGCTCGGCCATCGAACCAGTGGGAATGGTGGCGACGGTGTCCATGAAGGCGACCATGTACAAGAAGAAGCCGATGAGTGCCGGTGTGATTCCGCCGCCGCTCAATGCCCAGCCGCCCTTCCACAAGAAGACCCACTCGCCGCTGCCGATGAGCGAGCCGCCGATCGGCGCGTTCAGACCGAACGCCGAGTAGCTGAAGCCACCGAAGGCCAAGGGGAAGCCGACGAAGAAGAAGCCGACGAACCCGAGACCGAAAATCGCGAAGTTGGTGGCAACGACGTGGCTGGCGTGCTTGGCGCGGCAGAAGCCGGTCTCGACGAGCGCGAAGCCGGCCTGCATGAAGATCACCAGTGCGGCGCCGAGAACGACCCACAACAGGTTGGTGGCCGTCGCGAGCGACGTGACAGCGGCTTCGGCATCGAATTCATCGGCGGCCAGGGCGGCACCGCCGCCCACGACGAGCATCGCGCCTGACGAGATCGTCATCGCGACGAGGAATCTCTTCAGGAACGACGATTGCCGACGCGATACATCGGGGAAGTGGTCGGTCACGACGGAGTCGCGAACCGATCGGAATCGGGTGGTCATTGATCCTCCTCTTTCGGGTGACTCGACGAGGCGAGTCGGGGCACGGGTCAGAGGCGGCGGCGCTGGCGTCTCTGGAGGAGGAAGGTAGGGATCGGGTGTTTCCCGATCGGCTCAGGATTGTTTCGAGTTCGTGAGCAGTTCGTGCGTCGCCACGGTCGATTTCAGTGCGTCAGGAGGGCGATGGCCACGGCGATCGTGTCGGGATCGAGCATCCATCCGCGGCCGCGCACGGTGCGAATGGCCGTCGCGCCGAGACTGCGTCGCAGAGTCACCAGAATCGAGTCGCATCGACGGTGGTTGAGTTCGGTGAGGCCGGCCCGACGCGCGAGTTCCGACCTTCCGATCACCCGACCCCGGTTGTCGACGAGGACGCGAAGCACCGCCAGGTCGTGGGGCCCGAGAGGACCCGAGGGAACTGCTGCCACACCGTTCACGGTCGGGACGGTACGAATCCCCGGTCACGGGCCTGTTCGGGCGGTGTGAATGGTCTGTGAACGGAAACCACCGAGCGGGTTCGGAGAGAGGGCGGTCGGGCGGTGAGAATGGCTCCATGGACATGAGCTATTCCCCCGAAGCCGAGGCGTTCCGCACCGAGATCCGCGAGTGGCTGGTCACCAACCTCCCCAAGGGCTGGGGCGAACCCGGATTCGACCTGAGCCCCGAGGCGCGCAAGGACTTCAACGAGAACTGGCCGCGCAAGTTGTACGAGGGCGGCTGGATCTGCGCGACCTGGCCCAAGGAGTACGGCGGCAAGGGACTCAGCACGATGCAAGGCGTGGTGCTGTCCGAAGAGTTCGCTCGTGTGAAGGCACCGCTGCGGGCCGACTTCTTCGGCGACACGCTCGTGGGCCCGACCTTGCTGCAGTGGGGAACCGAGGAGCAGAAGAAGGAATTCCTTCCCAACATCCTGTCCGGCAAGACGCGTTGGTGCCAGGGCTTCTCCGAACCCAACTCGGGTTCCGACCTCGCGTCGCTCAAGACGTCGGCGATCCTCGATGGTGACGAGTGGATCATCAACGGCCAGAAGGTGTGGACCACCGGCGGTCACCATGCCGACTACTGCTTCTTGCTGACGCGCACCGATGCCGAGGCGCCCAAGCACAAGGGCATCTCGTACCTCCTTGTGCCGATGCGCCAAGAGGGTGTCGAGGTCCGCGGCATCGTCCAGCCCGATGGCACCGCCGAGTTCTGCGAGGTGTTCTTCACCAACGCCCGCTGCCCCAAGGACAACGTGGTGGGCGGGATCAACAACGGTTGGAAGGTGGCCAACTCGACATTGGCGTTCGAGCGTGGCATGAGCGCCACCACCGGCTATCGCCGTTTCGAAGAGGAATACAAGATGCTCGTACGCGCGGCCACCGAGAACGGTGCGATCGAGCGCGACGACATCCGCCAGCGCCTCATGCAGTACTACACGAAGATCCAGATCCTCCGGATCAACGGCCTGCGTTCGCTCACCGCCACGCTCAACGGCAGCAAGGACCTCGGTGTGGCCGCTCTCGGCGCCACCAACAAGATGTATTGGTCGGAGATGCACAAGGCGGCCATGGAACTCGCGCTCGACGTGTTCGGTGCGCAGTCGATGCTCGTCGATGCGGGTCCGACCGGCGCGTCGTGGCCCGGTGTCGCGCGCGAGAAGCGCCGTCCCGGCTACCCGGTGAGTCCGATGATGTCGTCGTTCTTCTTCAGCCGCTCGGAAACCATCTGGGGCGGCACGAGCCAGATCCAGCGCAACATCGTGGGCGAGCGCGTGCTCGGTCTTCCGAAGGAGCCGTCCGCAGGTTGACCAACCGCATGGTGACGCCCCGATTCCTTCTGGTGATGGGGGCGACACTGGCGTACTACGTGTGCGTCGGCGTACTCATTCCGGTGCTGCCGGTGTTCGTCGAGAACGGCATGGGCTCGGGAGAGGCCATGGTCGGTGCCACCGCGGTCGCGTTCAGTGTCGCCGCCGTCGCCGCACGTCCCGGAATCACCTGGATCGGCAACCGCTTCGGTCGTCGATCGATGATGGTGTGGGGCTCGGCGCTGAGCGTGGTGGCCGGACTCGGGCACCTGTTCGTGACCGAGGCGTGGCAGTTGCTGCCGTTGCGCGCCGTGATGGGGATCGGCGAAGCGGGACTGTTCGTCGGCGCATCCACGGTGGTGGTGGAACTGAGTCCCGACAATCGCCGTGCCGAGGCCGCGAGTTACCTGTCGCTCTCGGTGTTCGGTGGTTTGGCGGTGGGGCCGATCATCGGCGAGTTGGTGATGGGTGACGTGGCGAGCAACGCCCGCGGCCTCGACGCCGGACGGTTCGACGCGGTGTTCTGGTTGATGACGATCTTCGCGGCCGTGGCGGCGGTCGTGTCGCTCTCGGCGCCGCGCTGGGTGGGCGAACGCCCCGCCATCGCCGAGCACAAGGTGTCGTGGATGCAGCGCGAAGCGGTCATCCCGGGGATGATCCTCGCCGGCGGCATCGTGTCGTGGACCGCCTTCAGTTCTTTCGTGCCCGGATTCGCGAAACAACTTGGTTTGGGTGGATCCGCCGCGTTCTTCACGCTCTACAGCATCTTGTGTCTGCTCATCCGTTTGGTTGGCGCGCGCTGGCCCGAACGCATCGGCTTGAAGCGCACGGTGATGTTCGCGCTGACCTGCCTCACCCTCGGCATGGGTGTGGTGGCCGTGATGGCGAATGAAGCGGGCATCTGGATCGGAACCGTCTTGATGGGATTCGGGATGTCGTTCCTGTATCCGTCGCTGCTCGCGATGAGCGTTCAGCGCGTGGACGACATGCGCCGCGTGGCCGTGGTCGCGAGTTTCACCGCGTTCTTCGAAATCGGTTCGGCCGTGGGCGGTCTGTCACTCGGAGTCCTGGGCGAAGTGTTCGGCAAGCGGTCGACCTTCGTGGGTGGTGCGGTGTTCGCTGCCGCCGGCTTGCTGATCCTGATCTGGTACCGGAACCGATCAGTGAATCGCGGCGCTGTCGCCCTGTGACGGCTCGCCGCCGCGCAAGGGTTTGTGCGGAAGCACCCAGCCGGTGATCACGATCAGCGCGGCAACCGGGATGGCGGCCTTGAACACGGTGCTGATCGCGTTCGACATCACTTCGAGGGCTTGAAGCTTCTGCTCTTCCGGCAGATCGGCGATGGCCCGCGGCCGCTGAACGAGTCGCGGGTCGATCTTGTCGGTGATCTGGGCGCTGAACACCGCGCCGTAAGCACCGAGGCCCACCACACCGCCGAGCGAGCGCATGAAGAGAACCGTGGACGATGCCGTACCGATCTCGCTCTGCGGCACGGCGTTCTGGGCCGCGAGCGAACCGGTGGGCATCACGCCGCCGACACCGAATCCCATGAGCGCCGAACCGATCATCGCGACGTAAAGGAAGTGGTGCTCCTTGCCCAGAGTGCTGAGGACGATCATCGCGCCGAGCATCACGATGCCGCCGACGAAGGGCCACGGCTTGTACGAGCCCATCTTCGACGTGCGACGTCCCACCCAGGTGGCCGAGATGGCGACCGCCACCGCGAGCGGCGTGAGCAGGAGTCCGGAGTTGGTGGCCGACACTCCGGTGACGGCCTGCATGTACAACGGAACGAACGCATTTGCTCCGTACATGATCGCCCCGGCACAGATCATCAGCGGGATGACCGCGCGGATCACGTCGTTGTTCATGAGCGACATCGGGATGATGGGCTCGGGGGCACGGAGTTCCCACCACACGAACGAGAAGCCGAGAACCACGGCCCCGGTGAGCAATGCGATCGTCGGTGCGCTGAACCAGCCGAACTCCTCACCCGACCAACTGGTTCCGAGGATGAGAGACGTGACCGAGGTGGTGAGAAGGAACGCACCACGCAGGTCGACCTTGCTCGGCCGCTTCGTGAACGGCAGTTTGAGGCTGAAGTTGACGACGAGCAGCGCCGCGGTACCGATGGGCAGGTTGATGAAGAAGATCCAGCGCCACGACATGTTGTCGACGATGAATCCGCCGATGAGAGGGCCGACCACGCTCGCCATGGTGAACACGCTCGTGATCACGCCGACGTAGCGGCCGCGTTCGCGTGGCGGCACGATGTCGCCCACGATCGTGAACGCCATGGCGAACAAACCGCCGCCGCCGATGCCCTGCAGACCGCGAGCGAGAACCAGTTGCCACATGTTCTGCGCGACGCCGCAGAGCAACGAGGCCGCCACGAACGAGATGATGGCGATCTGGAACAGCAGGCGCCGTCCGTAGAGGTCGGACAACTTGCCGAAGAGCGGCGTGGCGATGGTGGAAGTGAGGAGGTAGGCCGTGCCGACCCAGGCGTAGGCGGTCACGCCGCCGAGGTCGCCCACGATGGTGGCCAGGGCCGTGTTGATGATCGTCCCGTCGAGCGCCGAGAGCGACAGGCCCGACATGATGCCGGCGAACATGATCGTGATCTGGCGTTTGGTGTAGGTGCCGGGTCCGGTTGCGGTCGCGATGTTCATGGGCCTCCCAGGGGTATTTGTAAGTTACAACCAAACCCGGGGTCAGGCGAGTCTTGGGGCCGTGCGACGATGGGGCATGACCCTGACTGGCCGCACGGTTCCGAGCCCGCTCGGACCCCTCACGCTGGTGGCCTCGCCCACCGGACTTCGCGAGATCCGCTTCGTCGGTGAGGCGGCGAACGACTCGGCGATCCCGGGCGACTCGCCCATTCTCGACCGGACCGTCACCCAGTTGTCCGAGTACTTCGCCGGCTCGCGCCGCGAGTTCGATCTGCCGCTCGAACCCGAGGGGACGCCGTTCCAGCGCGATGTGTGGCGAGTGCTCGAGGGCATTGCGTACGGCGAGACGATCTCGTACGGCGAGGAGGCGCGACGACTGGGCGATGCCAAGAAGTCGCGGGCCGTGGGCTCGGCCAACGGACGAAATCCACTGCCGATCGTGATTCCGTGTCACCGCGTGATCGGCGCCGACGGCAGTCTCACCGGTTACTCCGGCGGAATGGAGAAGAAGGTGTGGCTCTTGAACCACGAGAGGAACTCATGAACCAGCGGCTTCCGGTTCGCACCACCGCCGACGATCCGCGCCTCGGCGAGTTGTTCGCCAAGGGTCTCACCGGTCCGGGTGGTGATCCGCTCAATATCTTCGGCGTGCTCGGCAATCACCCCGACATGCTCAAGCGCTGGCTGGTGTTCGCGACGCACGTGATGTCGAAGAATTCTCTGTCGCCGCGTGATCGCGAGTTGTTGATCTTGCGCACTGGCTGGAATTGCCGTTCGCGCTACGAGTGGGGTCAGCACGTGGCCATCGCCCGCGAGTGCGGGCTGAGCGACGCCGAGATCGAAGCCGTGAAGTCGGGTGTCGATCACGAGGGATGGTCGTCGCACGACCGAATGCTCATGCTGGCGGCCGACGAACTGCATCAGCACCAATCGCTGAGCGAGCACAGCTGGAGCGCGTTGACCAAGGCGTATTCGACCGAGCAGGTGCTCGACGTGATCGCCACGGTGGGCAACTACCACCTGGTGGCGATGTTCTTGAACAGCACGGGTGTGCAGCTCGACGAGGGCGTGCCCGACGAGCCGGGGCTGCGGCCGACGATTTGATCAGCCGCGGCGGCGGGCTTGCGCCGACTGCTCGCGACGACGACGCGCCGCTTCCTGTTCGGCCGCCTTGCGCGCCTTGCGCTCGGCCTTGAGTGCGTCGCGCTCGGGGCTCGATTCCTTTTCGAGCACCACCGGTGCGGTGGTGACGGTGGGCGCCGGCGGCAACTTCCACGCGTCGTCGTGCTTCAGGAAGCGGATGATGATGGGGGAGGCCACGGCCTCGCCGCACACCACCGACGCGAGCATCACCTGAGTGAGGGGCAGACCGTGCTTCTCGATCACGCCGGGCAGGGCGTCGCGCAACTGGCCTTCGCTCGGATCGTCGGCGGCGTTGCCGAGGGCTTCGATGCAGTCGGCCAGAGCGGCGTCGGTGAGAACGAGGGCGATGCGCTCGAGGTCGCCGTTGATGCGTCCCTTGGCGGCCATCGTGCGGGCGGCGGCCACGATGCCGGCGTCGTCGGGATTCTGACCCTTCACGCCGAGGACGTGCTGGAAACCGTCCTTGGCCTCGTCGTCGAGGGCGTTGTAACGCGCCGTGATGGTGGCGTCATCGAGGAGGCGTACGGCCCGATCGAGGAGCGAGAGAGCGGCGAGGCGGTTCTTGACCTGATTCACAAGGGAGTGAGGCTAGCGGTGCGAAGAGCGTCAGAATGGGGACATGAGCCAGCCCGATTCGTTGAAGAGCCGCTTGCAGCACGACCTCACCGAGGCGATGAAGGCCAGTGATGACCTCGCCAAGTCGACCATTCGCATGATGTTGGCGGCGGTCATGAACGCCGAAGTGGCGGGCAAGGAAGCCGTCACGCTCACCGACGATCAGGTGATCGGCGTGTTGCGGTCCGAGTCGAAGAAGCGCGCCGAGTCGGCCGAGTTGTACGAGCAGGCGGGGCGCACGGAGTTGGCCGTCAAGGAACGCAACGAGATCGTGATCATCGAGAAGTACCTGCCGGTGGCGATGGACGAAGCGCAGTTGCGCGCGGTGGTGGACGAGGAAGTGGCCAAGGCGGCGGCCAATGGGCAGAGCGGGCCGAAGGCGATGGGTGCGGTGATCAAGGCGGTGAAGGAGCGCGTGGGCGCGGGTGCCGGCGTCGATGGCGCCCTCATCGCCTCCACCGTCAAATCCGCCCTCTCCTGAGGATCTGGTGACTGAAAGTCACCGCATAGGTGACGAAGTCGCACCAGAAAACACCCGAGAACGCGAATGACGGCCCGGTTGCCCGGGCCGTCATTACCTCTGGGGGAGGATTCGTGATGTGTCGTCGGATCAGAGGACGATCACCGCGACCGTGGCCACCACCGAGGTGGTGCGGCCGCCCTTGTTGGTGACGGTGATGGTGACGGTGTCGCCGTTCTTGATGCCCATGCCATCCACGCCCCACACGGTGCCGGTGCCTGACGAGGAGACCAGCGAACCGGTCTTGCTCATCGGGAGAGTGATGCCCAACTCGGTGCGGGCGAAGTAGCTGATCTTCACGGTGTCGATCGCGGCGAGCGTTCCGGATCCGACGGCGTCCACGAGGATGCGGGCGTTGATCTTCGTGCCGCTCGGGCTGAACGTGTAGATGAGGATCTTGGGTGTCGGCACGAGCGAGTAGTTCGGGAGCGAGCCGGCGAGCGAGCCGCTTCCGAAGCGACCGGGGGCGGTGCTGCTGTCCGAACCCGCCGGTGCTTCCTCGGCCGGCGTCTCCTCGACGACCGGTGCTTCGGCGGCCGGTGCTTCAGCAGCAGGTGCCTCTTCGACGACCGGCGCCTCGGCCGCTTCGGCAGCGGGGGCTTCGGCAATCGGTGCATCGACGGCGGGGGCCTCGACGATCTCGGCGATCTCGGGGGCGACCTCTGCGATCACGCTCGGGTCGGTGTTGGCCAGGATCTCGTTGACGGCTCCGGTGTCACCGCTGCGAGTGGCATCGAGGAGAGCGACAACGACTTCGTCGGTCGACAGTTCGCTGGCGCTGTCGTTCTTTCCGCCGCAGGCGGCGGTTCCTGCCACGAGTGCTGCGGTCGCGACAGTGGCGAGAGCGGCCTTGCGGAGGTTGTTGATCTTGGTGGTCTTCATGGCGGTGGTTCCTTTCGGTTGGTGTGTGGCCCCGTTGGCCTCACACCGGACAAGAGGAACGTCCGTCCGCGGTCTCGCACTTTTCTGCCGGAAATCTTGAAGATTTTCCGAACCGCTGTCTTCGCCCTGCTCAGGGGCGGTTTTCTCGAATCCGACTGGCGCCCACGGTAGGAATCGGACCTACGACCTTCTGCTCCGGAGGCAGACGCTCTATCCACTGAGCTACGTGGGCAACTCGTCCGAGCCTACCCCTGGTGCCTCTCCCAATGTTCCGGGGCCTTTCGTCGCCCATCGGCCACAATGAATCACGTGGCCGACCCTCTCGTGACTCTCGCGGCGCGTCTCGCGCCGGCTTTCGAGGCGGTGGCCGGACGAACCGGAGTCGATCCGGTGGTGCGTCCGTCCGATCGGGCCGACGCTCAGGCCAACGGTGCGTTGGCGGTGGCCAAGGAAATCGGCAAGTCGCCTCGCGAAGTTGCCGATGCGGTGGTCGCCGCCGCCAATGGTCTCCAGGGCGTGTGCGCATCGATCGAAGTGGCCGGCCCGGGATTCCTCAACATCGTCTTCGACAACGCGTTCCTCGGTGGCGAATTGGCCAAGGTCGCGGCCGATGATCGCCTGGGCGTGTCGCTCGCGCAGCGCACGCGCAAGATCGTCGTCGACTATTCGGCTCCCAACGTGGCCAAAGAGATGCACGTCGGCCACCTGCGCACCACCGTGATCGGCGATGCGCTGGTGCGCATGCTCGAGTTCGTGGGTCATGAGGTGATCCGCGAGAACCACATCGGAGACTGGGGCACGCCGTTCGGCATGCTCATCGAACATCTCCTCGATCTCGGCGAGACCGAAGCGGCCGACCACTTGTCGCTCGGCGATCTCGACGGCTTCTACAAGCAGGCCCGCGCGAAGTTCGATGCGTCCGACGAGTTCAAGGAGCGCGCCCGCGCTCGTGTCGTTCTGCTGCAGGGCGGCGACGGCGAAACCAGTCGACTGTGGAAACTCCTCGTCGGCTTGTCGACGCGTCACTTCAACGCCGTGTACGACCGGCTCGGCGTGCTTCTCACCGACCACGATCTCATGGGCGAGAGCGCCTACAACGACTTGCTGCCGCAGGTGATCGAGCGGTTGGACAAGCTCGGTCTTCTTCAGGAATCCGATGGCGCCGATGTCGTCTTCCCGCCCGGCTACACCAATCGCGACGGCGACCCGCTGCCGCTGATCGTGCAGAAGGGCAAGGGCGGATTCAACTACGCCACCAGCGACCTGGCTTGCGTCATCGATCGCGTCGAACGCCTCGGTGCCGACCTCCTTCTCTATGTCGTCGGTGCTCCTCAGGCCCAGCACCTCTCGATGGTGTTCGACGTGGCGCGGATGGCCGGATGGCTGAGCGAACCGAGCGAGGCTGTTCACGTGGCCTTCGGTTCGGTGCTCGGCTCCGACCGCAAGATGCTGAAGAGCCGCAGCGGCGAGCCACTCAAATTCATCGATCTCCTCGACGAATCGCTCACCCGTGCCGAAGCGGCGATCGCCGAGAAGAACCCAGACCTCGCGGTGGAAGATCGCCTCGCGGTCGCTCGCATGATCGGCATCGGTGCGGTCAAGTACGCCGACCTGTCGACCGATCGCGTGCGCGACTACGTGTTCGACTGGGATCGCATGCTGTCGTTCGACGGCAACACCGCGCCGTATCTGCAGTACGCACACGCCCGTATCTGTTCCATCTTCCGGCGCGCCGAGGTCGACCGCACTTCGTTGCGGTCGATCGTGCCCGTCATCGCCGAGCCACAGGAGAAGGTTCTCGCCCTCGCCGCGCTCGGCTTCGACTCGGCGGTGGCCGACACGCTCGACAAGTACAGCCCGCATCGGCTCTGCACCTACTTGTACGACTTGGCCACCGCGTTCACATCGTTCTACGAGCATTGTCCGGTGTTGAAGGCCGATGATGAAGTGCGTCGGTCGCGCCTTGCGCTGTGCGACCTCACGGCGCGCGTGATGGAACGCGGTCTCGGCCTGCTCGGCATCGATTCCCCGGAGCAGATGTGAGTCCGCGTCCGGTACCCATGCGGTTGCTGCCCGACAACGCGCGGGTGGAGGCCGACGGGTCGTTGTCGATCGCCGGTTGTCGCGTCGACGACCTGGCCGCGCAGTTCGGCACGCCACTCTTCGTGTACGACGAGGCGCACTTGCGGGCTCGCTGCCGCGAGGCGGTGTCGGCCTTCGGAGTCGATCGCGTGATCTACGCGTCGAAGGCGTTCTTGTGCACGGCCATGGCGCGCTTGGCCCACGATGAAGGACTTCTCATCGACGTCGCCACCGGCGGCGAGTTGTTCGTGGCGCTCAACGCGGGTGTGCCGGCCGATCGCTGCGTTCTGCACGGCAACAACAAGAGCATGGAAGAACTCGAGATGGCGCTCGACGCGGGCCGCGACTCGCAGAAGCGCCCCGGTGTGCGCCACATCGTCGTCGATTCGTTCGACGAGATCCATCGTCTCGATGCGTTGCGCCGCGACGGCCATCCGCTGCCGCGTCTGCAGGTACGCGTGACCCCGGGAGTCGAAGCGCACACGCACGAATACATCGCGACCGGTCAGAACGATTCGAAGTTCGGTTTCAACCTGGCCAACGGCGACGCCGCCCGCGCGATCGAACTCATCCAACGGCTCGGTTGCGGCGAACTGGTGGGTGTGCACTGCCACATCGGCTCCAACGTGTTCGCGGTGGATTCGTTCGCCAAGGCGGCCGACGTGATGTCGCGCTTCGCCGCGCCGTACGACTTCCCCGAACTCACGCTCGGCGGCGGACTCGGTGTCGCCTACACCGAGGACGAGGAAGCTCCGACCATCGCCTCGTGGGGCAATGTGCTGCTCGATGCGTGCCGTTCGATCGGTATCAAGTCGGCGGTGTTCGTCGAGCCCGGTCGCTCGATCGTGGCGAGCGCCGCGATCACCGTGTATCGCGTGGGCACCGTCAAGGAGATCCCCGGCGTGCGGCGTTACGTGTCGGTCGATGGCGGAATGAGCGACAACCCGCGTCCGGTTCTGTACGGAAGCGGTTACGAAGCGTTCGACGTGAGCAACGTGGCGGCCGATCGAACCGAGTCGGCGCGCATCGTGGGCAAGCACTGCGAGAGCGGTGACGTCCTCATCTTCGACGCCGACCTTCCGTCCGGCGTGAAGGTGGGCGACCTCGTGGCAACAGCGGTCACCGGCGCCTACGGGCATTCGATGGCCAGCAACTACAACAAGGTGCCGCGACCGGCGGTGGTGTTCGCCACCGATGGCAAAGCCCGTGCGGTGGTGCGCCGCGAGACAATGGACGACCTCGTCCGCCTCGATCTCCCGTAGCCTGTTACACCGTGACAACCGTGGAGAACAAGGGTCGAGTCGTTCGCGTGGGCGTGCTCGGGTGCGGCAACGTCGGCGCCGCCCTCGTGAAGCTCATCGAACAGCAGTCCACCAGCATCGAGGCGCGCACCGGTGTGCGCCTGCAGGTGGTGGCGGTGGCCGTGCGCAACATCTCGCGCGAGCGCGACGTCGTTCTGCCCGACGGTCTCCTCACCCGTGATGCGCACGCGGTGGTGGCCGATCCCAATGTCGATCTCGTCGTCGAGGTGATCGGCGGCATCGAGCCCGCGCGCGAACTCATCTCCACCGCCCTTGCAAACGGCAAGCCCGTGATCACCGCCAACAAGGAACTGCTCGCCAACGTTGGTACCGAGTTGTTCGCCGCCGCCGATTCGGCCGGTGTCGATCTTCTGTTCGAAGCCGCCGTCGCCGGTGGCATTCCCGTCATCCGCGCCCTGCGCGAAAGTCTCCGCGGCGAACCGGTGACCCGGGTGATGGGCATCATCAACGGAACCACCAACTTCATCCTCACCAAGATGACCGAAGAGGGCGCCGACTACGGAGCCGCTCTCGCCGAAGCGCAGCGTCTCGGCTTCGCCGAGCGCGACCCAACGGCCGACGTCGAAGGGTTCGACGCCGGAGCCAAGGCCGCGATCATCGCATCGATCGCGTTCGGCGCCAAGGTCGTCGCCGGCGACGTGTACCACGAAGGCATCAGTCGCGTGTCGGCCGCCGATATCGCGGTCGCCAAGCGTCTCGGTTACGTCGTCAAGTTGCTCGGCATCGCCGAGCGCGACGCCAACGGTGACATCGCCGTGCGCGTGCACCCGGCCATGGTTCCCAACAACCATCCGCTCGCCAGCGTGCGCGAGAGTTACAACGCCGTGTTCGTCGAGGGCGGCGCCGTGGGCTCGCTCATGTTCTACGGACGCGGCGCCGGTGGATTCCCCACGGCCAGTGCCGTGTTGGGCGATGTCATCGACGCCGCGGTCAACCTCGGCAAGGGCACGCACGGCACCATCGGATCGTTCGCCAAGGCGCACATCCAGCCGATCGACGAAACGAGCGCCGAGTATCTGCTGTCACTCGACGTGGCCGACAAGCCAGGTGTGCTGCACGCCGTCACCGGTGCGTTCGCGCGCCACGGTGTGAGCATCCGCGCGGCCGAGCAAGAGGGAAGCGGCGCCGGCGCCCGTCTGGTGTTCATCACGCACGTGGCCAAGGAGTCCGACGTTCAGGCCACCGTGCGCGAACTGCGCGACCTCGACGTCGTGCAGCAAGTCGGAACCATCCTGCGCGTCATCGGATCCTGAGCGCGCCCATGCGATACGTCTCCACGCGCGGTCGGGCTCCCGAACTCGGGTTCAACGACGTTCTGCTCGCCGGTCTCGCGACCGACGGCGGCTTGTACGTTCCCGCCGAGTACCCGCCGCTGCCCGAGCTTCCGCTCGGTGGCTACGCCGAACTCGCGCACGCCGTGATGCAGCCGTACATCGGCAACGAGATCGATTCGGCCGCTCTGCTCGCGATGTGTCGCGAGGCGTACGGAACCTTCCGCCATCCGGCCACGGTTCCGCTCGTTCAGATCGACACCGACGAATGGATCATGGAGTTGTTCCATGGCCCGACGCTCGCGTTCAAGGACGTGGCTCTGCAATTGGTCGGCCGATTGTTCGATCACGTTCTCAAGCAGCGCAACGAGCGGGTCATGATCGTGGGGGCCACCAGTGGCGACACCGGATCGGCCGCGATCGACGGCGTGAAGAGTTGCGACAACGTCGACATCGTCATCCTCTATCCGCAGGGCCGGGTGAGCGACGTTCAGCGCAAGCAGATGACCACAGTCGACGCACCCAACGTGCACACCGTGGCCGTCGACGGCACGTTCGACGACTGCCAGGACCTCGTGAAGGCCATGTTCAACGACACGGCCTTCCGCACCGAGCTCAACCTGTCGGCGGTCAACAGCATCAACTGGGCGCGCGTCATGGCCCAGGTCGTGTACTACGTGGCCGCCATCGATGCGCTGGGCGGACAGCCTGTGTGCTTCAGCGTCCCCACCGGAAACTTCGGCAACGTGTTGGCCGGCTGGATCGCGGGCGAGATGGGCGCCGAGGTCGACTCGTTGATCGTCGGCTCCAACACCAACGACATCCTCACGCGCTTCTTCGATTCGCAGTCGATGGTCGCGTCGGGCGTGGTGCCCACGCTCAGCCCGTCGATGGACATCCAGGTGTCGTCCAACTTCGAACGGTTGCTGTTCGAGATGAACGATCGCGACGGTGGTGCCACCGCCGAGCAGATGTCGCAGTTCCGTTCGTCTGGCCGCATGGGTGTCGAGCCCGATCAATACGAGCGCTGGATCGCACCGTCGTTCCGCGCCGCGCGTTGCGACGACCACGTAACCCTCGCCACCATGCGCGACGTGTACGAGCAGACGGGCATGCTCATCGACCCGCACACAGCGGTCGGTGTGTCGGCCACGCGTCAGCGCAAGGCGCCCGGGGTTCCGGTGGTCACTCTCGCCACCGCCCATCCGGCCAAGTTCCCCGACGCGGTCGAGCGCGCCACCGGCGTGCGTCCGACGCTGCCCGAGCACCTGGCCGATCTGTTCAGCCGCCCCGAGCGCACCCATCCACTGCCCAACGATCTGGCCGCCATTCAGGCCTACGTGCGCTCAGTGGCTCGTCGCTGACCCCAGGTAGAGGGGCTATTTCGGCCCTTTCTCGAGCCGGATGCGTTGTCGGAGGTCCCGACCCTGGCTAGGGTCGGAGTCGTTCGGAATCCCGAACCGCTCCGGTTGCCGATTTGTCGCGCCGAGTGCCTCCCCGAGGGATCGCCGGGGGCTGTTCATTCGCCCCCTCCTCTTCCCCTCGTTCGAAAGCAGGTTCACGTGGCAGCAGATGCCCTCGAACAGTCAGTGCTCGAGTCGAAGGACAAAGAGCAACTCGTCGCCATCGCCACGGCCCTCGGCCTGAAGTCGGTCGCTCGGGCCAAGAAGGAAGATCTCATCAAGAAGATCCTCGACACCGTGGGTGCTTCGGGTGGTCCGGCCGACGAGCCGGCCAAGCCCGCTGGTCGCCCTGGTCGTCCGCCCAAGTCCGATCGTGCCGAATCGAACGGCGACGCGTCGGCCAAGTCGTCATCCTCGTCGGCGGGCACGAAGTCCGAACCCGAGGTTATCCTCGGCCCCGACGGCGAGCCGCTCGCCGAATGGGAAGCCGAACTCGTGCGTCAGGGCATTTCCACCTCCACCGAAGAAGTGAGTGGTGACGGCGGCGAGCGCGCCCCGCGCGGAGATCGTGGAGATCGTGGAGATCGCGGCCCACGCCAGGACCGCGGCGACCGCCAAGACCGTGGAGACCGTGGCGACCGTCAGGATCGCGGCGATCGCGGACCGCGCCAGTTCAACGACCGCGGCCAGGGTGGCCAGGGTGGCCAGGGTGGCCAAGGTGGTCAGCGCAACTTCGACAATCAGCGCCAGTTCGATGGCGACGGCCGTCGTCGTCGCCGTCGTCGCGGACGCGGTGGACGCGATGAAGGCCCGCAGGGCGACGATCGCGATTACTTGCAGAGCGACATCGGCAGCGAGGGCGGTCAGGGTGGCGAGCCCACCACCGTCGAGGTGGCGGGTTATCTCGATCTGCGTGACGAGGGCTACGGCTTCTTGCGCGTGAAGGGATATCTCGCCAGCCGTGACGACGCCTACATCTCGGTCAAGCAGACGCGTCAGTACGGATTGCGCAAGGGCGATCACGTCACGGGCACGGCTCGCAGCGCGGGTCGCAACGAGAAGAATCCGGCACTGCTCGAGATCCACACCGTCAATGGCGGCGATCCCGACAAGGTCAAGAACCGTCCGCGATTCGAAGATCTCACGGCGCTGTTCCCCGATCAGAAGCTGCGTCTCGAGAATCCGCTCGATCCCACCGACATGACGGCGCGCATCATCGACCTCATCTCGCCGATCGGAAAGGGTCAGCGCGGAATCATCGTGTCGCCGCCCAAGGCCGGCAAGACCACGATCATGAAGACGATCGCCACCGCGATCGAGCGCAACAGCCCCGAAGTCGAACTCATCGTGCTGCTCATCGACGAGCGTCCCGAAGAAGTGACCGACATGAAGCGCACCGTTCGCGGCGAAGTGATCTCGTCCACGTTCGACCGTCCGTCGGACGAACACACGGCCGTGGCCGAACTCGCGCTCGAGAAGGCCAAGCGTCGCGTCGAGGTGGGCAAGGACGTCGTGATCATCCTCGACGGCATCACTCGTTTGAGCCGCGCGTACAACCTCGCCGCACCGGCCAGCGGACGCATCCTCTCGGGTGGTATCGACGCCGGCGCGTTGTATCCACCCAAGAAGTTCTTCGGTGCGGCCCGCAACGTGGAAGAAGGGGGCTCGCTCACGATCCTCGCGACGGCGCTCGTGGAAACGAACAGCCGCATGGACGAGGCGATCTTCGAGGAGTTCAAGGGAACCGGCAACATGGAGTTGCGCCTCGACCGCCGTCTGGCCGAGAAGCGCATCTACCCGGCCATCGACGTCGATGCGTCGAGCACCCGCCACGAAGAGCTCCTGTTCGATCGCAAGCAGCTCCAGATGGTGTGGCGTCTGCGCCGCGTGCTGTCGGGTCTGGCCGCCGAGGGCAACCCGGCTCCGGGCCTCGAACTGCTGATGGACCGCCTGAAGCAGTTCAAGAACAACGACGAGTTCCTGGCCGAGATCGGCAAGACCCCCACGATGTGACCTGGTGGGGGAGGGTGCGGGGCCCGGTCCGCCCGGTGGCCCGCCCGACCCCCGCCGATACACTCACCGAGTCCCGAAAACCGGGTGCACGAAGGAAGAACCATGAAGGCCGAGATCCATCCGAAGTACGAGACCGTGACGGTTCGTTGCTCGTGCGGCAACAACTTCGAGACCCGTTCCACCATCACCGGTTCTCTCAACGTCGAACTGTGCAACGAGTGCCACCCGTACTTCACGGGCAAGCAGAAGCTCGTCGACACCGGTGGACGCGTCGAGCGCTTCAACAAGCGCTACGGCGACCGCACCACCAAGAAGTCCGCGGCCAAGAAGTAGTTCGGGCCTCTGGTCGCGCATTGGTCGCGGCTCCCGCGTTGAAACGCCACCAGTTCGAGCGATGACCGACTCGGACGACCGTCGCCAACGACTCCTCGCGCTCACGCTCGCCGCGTTGGCGCGTGACAACTTCGGAGTCTCCTCGTTCGATGCCGCCACCGGCCTCAGCCGCGGCGCGGCCGGAACATCGGGCAACCAAGCGTTCGTCCTGGTCGATGATCAGCCCGCGCGCGGACTCGGTGCCGCGTTGGCCTGGGCCACTCGCCACGAGGTCGACACGGTCCACCTCATCGCGTCGAGCGCCACGGGTCTGCTCGCACGGCGGGCCACGCAGTTCCATACGCGCGTGACGGTGTGGCATCGCGACGACCGCACGCTCATCGAAGCGGTTCCCGAAGCGTTCCCCGAGCCGCGCGACGTCGCGCCCGAACACATGGCGTTCGAGAGCATCATCGTCGAAGCCGGTGCGCGGGCGTCGATCGAACACGGCGTGTTGGCCGGCGAAGTGCGCGGCCTCGAAGTGTGCCGGGCGGTCACCGACCAGCACACCGGCGTGCATCGTCTCGAAGTCGGAGTGGGCGAACACGATCGCGAGGCGTTCGGCATGCTGCACGGCGACACTCCCACCGCCGAGTCGCTGCGGCGCATCGTGCGCGTCGTCGACGCCCATCGTTCGCCCGGTGCCGATCCGCATCCGCTCAATCGCCTCGGTGCCGAACGTGCGTTGCGCGATCGGGTCCTCGCCGATCCGTCGCTCATCGGCGTCGCGACTCTCGCTGCCGCGCCTCCGCCCGTTCCGCGCGCCAACCTGAAGGACTCCATTCCGTGCGTCGCCCGCGGCAACCACACCGATGGTCGCGACGTGATCGCGGTGTTCTCCACGGGCATCGACCTCGACGTGGTGCCGTTCGCGGCCGACGCGCGCCTCGCCGCGTGCGGTGGCGATCGTCCCGACACCGATCTGGTGATCGTCGTTCCCGAACGCGACGCGTCGCCGGTCACCCAGCGTTTGTCCGAGCGACTCGTTCATCCCGCGCGCATCGTCGGCATTCGATATCCCTAACCTGGGATCGTCATGGCCGAGCAGTCCACTTCCGATCGTTGGGATGCGCTGCTGAACGAACACGCCACCATGGAGGCTCTGCTCTCCGACCCCGACGTGGTGAGCGATCAACGACGTCTGCGCGATGTGTCGCGCCGCTACAAGGAACTCGGTCCGGTGGTCGAGTGCATTCGCACCATCCAGTCGCGCCGGAGCGATGCGCAGGCCGCCACCGATCTGCTCGGGCTCACCGACGACGTCGCCGAACGCGAGTCGTTGAAGGACGAGAAGCTCGCGGCCGAATCCGACGTGGCTCGCCTCGAGGAAGAACTGAAGCTTCTGCTCCTCCCGAAGGACCCGAACGACGGCCGACCGGTGATCATCGAGATCCGCGGCGCCGAAGGAGGCGAGGAGGCAAACCTCTTCGCGCGCGATCTCTACGACATGTACGTCGCGTACGCGGGTCGTCGGGGCTGGAAGACCGAGACGCTCGCGTTCGATCCGTCCGACCTGGGTGGTGTCAATCAAGCCACGTTCGTGATTCGCGGCGACGACGCCTGGTCGCGCCTGAAGTACGAAGGCGGGCCGCACCGCGTGCAGCGCGTTCCGGTCACCGAGAGCCAGGGGCGCATCCACACGTCCTCGGCCACGGTGATGGTGCTGCCCGAAGCCGAGGAAGTCGACGTGCAGATCGACGACAAGGACCTGCAGGTCGACGTGTTCCGCTCGAGTGGTGCCGGCGGCCAGAGCGTCAACACCACCGACTCGGCGGTGCGCATCACGCACATCCCCACCGGCATCGTGGTGTCGATGCAGGACGAACGCAGCCAGATCCAGAACCGCGCTCGCGCGATGACGGTGTTGCGTTCGCGCCTGCTCAAGGCCGCGCAGGAGGAGCAGGACGCGAAGATGTCGGCCGAGCGACGCTCGCAGGTGGGCGGCGGTGGTCGCAGCGAGAAGATTCGCACCTACAACTTCAAGGAGAACCGCCTCACCGATCACCGTATCGGTTTCACCATCTACAGCCTGGGCGACGTGCTCGCGGGCGATCTCGACTCGGTGATCGACGCATTGGCCAACGACGAGCGCGCCCGCCAGTTGTCGGGCGAGGAAGACTGAATGTCCGAGCACCTCACGTGGCGGCAGTTGTGGGCCGACACCGCGAAGGTTCTCGACGATCGTCCGGCCGCGCGCTGGTTGTGCGAGACGGCCTGCGGTCTCGATGGCGACGAGTTCACGGCCGCGCTCGACGAACCAGCCACCGAACGCATGGTGAAGCACCTCGACGAGATGGTGGGTCGCTATCGCGGTGGTGAGCCGCTCGCGTACGCGATGGGACGGTGGTCGTTCCGTCGCGTCGAGTTGATGGTCGACCGTCGTGTGTTGATCCCGCGGCCCGAGACCGAACTCGTGGCCGAGGTGGCGATCGAGTTCGCGCGGCGCGTGTCGCCGCGACGGGTGGCCGACCTCGGGACCGGATCGGGTGCGATCGGTTTGGCGCTCGCGAGCGAACTGCCCATCGACAACACCGAGATCTGGCTCACCGATGCGTCCACCGACGCACTCGACGTGGCGCGGGCCAACGCGGCCGGTCTGGGTCGGGCCGCCGCCAATGTTCGATTCGCGCAGGGCTCGTGGTGGGATGCGCTATCGAGCGAGTTGCGTGGTTCGTTCGACGTGGTGGTGTCGAACCCGCCGTACATCGCGGTCGACGACGTCGAGGTCGCCGAGTCGGTGCGCGAGTGGGAGCCCGCGTCGGCGTTGTTCGCTGGTGACGATGGCCTCGACGACGTTCGGTCGATCATGGCTGGTGCGCGCGAATGGTTGAAGCCGAGTGGCTGGTTGGTGATCGAGATCGGTCATCGACAAGGTGATGCCGTGTTGGCGTTGGCGCGTGAGCACGGGTTGGTGGACGCCGAGGTACGAAGTGACCTGGCCGGCCGCCCCCGCCTCCTCCTCGCCCGCCTTGGCGTTCTGGGTCGTTAACTAGACGCTGGTTGTCCGATTCGCGACCCAGATCTCCAAGAAGTGGAGCTGGTGGAGGAGGAGGTTCTCGGCGACGACGGGTTGCGGGGTCATGTGGGTGACGCCGCTCAGCGGAAGAACCTCGTGCGGTTTGCCGGCGGCGAGCAACGCCGATGACAACTGCAGAGTGTGCGCGGCCACCACGTTGTCGTCGGCCAGGCCGTGCACGAGCAGTAGCGGGCGAGTGAGAAGCGCCGCGTCGGTGAGCAACGACGTGCGGTCGTACGGCCCCGGATCGATCGACGGATTTCCGAGATAGCGCTCGGTGTAGTGCGTGTCGTAGAGGCGCCACTCGGTGACCGGTGCACCGGCCACCGCGGCGTGGAACACATCGGGTCGGCGCATGACGGCCAGTGCGGCGAGATAGCCACCGAAACTCCAACCGCGAATTCCCACGCGCGTGAGGTCGATGTCGGGATTGTCGGCGGCGATCGCGTGCAGTGCGTCCACCTGATCGTCGAGAACCGCCGACGCCAGATCGAGATGCACGCTGCGTTCCCAGTCGGTTCCGAGCGCGGGTGTGCCGCGACCATCGGCCACGATCACGGCGAATCCTTGATCGGCGAACCATTGCGACGTGCAGTGCGCCGAATACGAGTCGACCACGCGTTGCGCGTGCGGCCCGCCGTACGGATCCATGAGCACCGGCAATTTCGTGCCCGGCTCGTGATCGCGGGGGAGGAGTAGCGCGGTGGGAACGCGACGCGTTCCGCGCCGCGACAGCGTGACGCGCGGAGCAACCAAGGGCTTCTCCGACAGGCTCGTGATCGTCGTCGTTCGATTCGGATGGACGATCGTGGTCTCGGCTCGTTCGAGGGAGATCGACGCGCGACGCGTCACGACGGTGTCGCCACCCACCGACACCGTGTTGATCCCGGTGGCGGGAGTCAGTGCGGTGATCGATCCGTCGAGCGACCAGCGCCACGCGCCCATGCCCTCGGGATGGTCGGGCGAATTTCCGGCGATCACCACGCCACGGGTGTCGGTGCTCACGATCGAGCGCACGTTGATGGAAGCGGGCGTGACAGCCGCGCCTTCGACCAGCAATCGCTTCCAGCCGTCGCGATCGGCCACAGCTGCCAGACGGCCGTCCTCGAGAACGACCGGCGAACCCGGCACGAGATCGACCCACGTCTCGCTCTCGTCGCGCCACACTTCGCGCACCGCTCCGTCACGCGTGGCGCGATGCACCACCATCGACTTCTGATCGCGCGATTCGACCGAGAACAGCACGTCGTCGCCCGCCCAGCCCACAGTGGCGAGATACTCGAACGATCGTCGATCCCAGTCGATGTCGACGCGCGACGAATCATCAACCGCGAACACGTGCAGCGTCACATCGGCATTCACCGTTCCGGCGGCGGGATACGGATGTTCGGCGGCCGCGCGTTCGGGATGGGCCGGATCGGCGATGTACCAACGCGGCACGCGCGCGTCGTCGGCGCGACACACCGCGAGATGAGTGCCTTCCTTGTTCCACCAGTAGCCGCGGTATCGACCCATCTCCTCGGCGGCGATGAACTCGGCCGATCCCCACGACACCGTGTCGGCTTCACCGAACACCGCGGGCCCGGCCAGTTCGCGGGATGAACCGTCGAGTTCGGCGATGCGCAGCGCGCGGCCGCTCACGTACGCGATGCGCGTGCCGGTCGGGTCGAGACGCGGATCGAACACCGGGCCGTCGACGCTCAGTTCGCGCACGTCTCCCGCGAGCGAACCCACGAACAATCGGCCCGCGAGTGCGCAGCAGAACGTCGTCATGTCGCGATTGGTCGCGTACGACGTGATGCCGCCGGCGCCTTCGCGCAGTCGTTCGCGCCGCGCCTTCTCCTCGGGAGGAAGATCGGCGTCGTCCGCTCCGGCCACGAGCATCACCTTCGGATCGGCCACGAGTCGTTCGACACCGGTGGCGACATCGATCACCCACAGGCAGTTGACCGGATCGGATCCGCCGCGACTGCGCAAGAACACCACGCGGTCGCCGTCGGGCGACACCATTACATTGCGCGGTTCGCCCAGCGTGAGCCGCTGCGTGCGTGCGTACTGCTGCGGGAACGAGTCGGCCGGGCTCACGCGACTACGGAGTGACGAGGATCTTGGCGTGCGTCTCGGGATCGCCGAGATCCTTGAACGCCTGCGGAACGCCGTCGATCGGCACGCGACCGGTGATGAGCGGAGCGAGATCGACCTTGCCCTCGGCGATCGCGGTGAGCGCACTGCCGAACTCGATGGGCGAATAGCCGAGTGCGAACTGGATCTGCAGTTCCTTGCCGATGCCGAGCATCGGATGGAACGAGTCGTGCTGCATGCACGCGCCGACCACCAGCACGCGCCCGTCCTTCGGTGCCATGCGCATGGCCTGTTCGATCATGCCGGGCACACCCACGGCTTCGAAGATCACGAGCGGCTTCTTGCCGTCGATCTTGCGCCACGCTTCGATGGCCGGCGTTTCACGCGGGTCGACAACCACGTCGGCGCCCAACTTCTCGGCGAGCGCGCGGCGCTTGGGGGAGAAGTCGGCCCCCACGATCGGGCCGATGCCCTTCATCTTCAACTCGGCGATGCACGCGAGGCCCACCGGCCCGAGTCCGAGGATGACCGCGGCCTCGCCCTGTTTGATGTTGCTCTTCGCGACGGCGTGCACGCCGACGGCGAGGGGCTCGGTCATGGCGGCGAGTTCGTGCGACAGGCCGTTCGGAACCTTGATCGCCATCATCTCGTTGGCGATGATGCGCTCGCTGTAGCCGCCGGGGTATTTGTTGGAGAACCCGACGCCGTGGATGCCTTGCTCGTCGAAGGTGACGGGGAACGACACGATGATGTCGCCGGCCTTGAGGTTGTTGACGCCGGGGCCGACGTCGAGAACCTCGCAGCAATATTCGTGGCCCATCACGGTGTCGCGATCGGGTTCGAAGACCACCGGGCTGCCCGGGTCGCGCGGGCCGTCGCCGGCGAGTTCCTGCGACAGTCGACGGCTCTCCTCGCCGTGAACGAGCAAGTGCAAGTCGCTGCCGCAGATTCCGCACGCGAGCACCTTGGCGAGCACCTGGCCGCCACCGGGCACGGGCTCGGGAATGTCGTCCACTCGCAGGGACCAGTTCTTCATCACGGCGGCGCGCATACCGCGACCTTAGGGCACCGACTATCCAGTCTCGACAGCCGTACTGGCTCCAGAAAGGCGATAACCCCGGCCGTGTGCTTTCGCAGGTACGGTTCCGGGGCTTAGGCCCTAAAGTGTACCCCTTGCTCCCACTTTGGCGACATCAATTCCGATCTTCTCCTTCACCGACTGTCCCCCGCGCGTCTCGCCACCTACCTCGATGCCGAGGAGGGTGATCTCGACCGCGCCATTCGGCTCTACGAGTGGAACGCGGCTGTGTCGGCAGCGTTGTTCGAAGTGATTGGTCATGTCGAGGTTGTTCTGCGCAACTCGATTCATCAACAGATGGTCGGCTGGTGTCGCGCTCATGGCCACGACGAGAACTGGTTTCTGAATGGCCACGGTTACCTCGACAACCGCCTCGTCAGCCAGGTCGATCGTGTCAGGCTACGTTTTCCCAACTCGGAAGCGGGGCCGACTGCGGGGCAGTACATCACTGAATTGGGTTTTGGGTTCTGGCGATACCTGCTCTCAGGAAAATACAGATCATCGCTGTGGGCGTTCGCCATTCGGCATGCATTCCCTCGTGCTGAGCCAGCGTCGTTCGACAAACTTTTCAACCGCGTCCGCCGACTCCAATTGATTCGTAATCGTGTGGCTCATCATGAGCCGATTTTCTCTCGTCGGATCGACTTGGCGGTTCTGGATGCGTACCTCGTAGCTCGCGCGATTGACCCGGAAATCGAGAGGTGGGTTCGAGAACGTTCGCGGGTGGAGGGTCTCCTCGAACTTCGGCCATAAATGAGCGCTGGCCCCGGCCGTGTGCCGAAGCAGTGACGGTTCCGGGGCCGAGGCCTCGTGCGCACCGGGCCCGGCACGTCCGACAATCCCAAACCCCGGCCGTTTGCTTTCGCAGGTACGGTTCCGGGGCTTAGGCCCCAAAGTGTACGCCGCCGGCCCGCACGAGGCGACCGAATTTGCCGAACCTCAGCGGCTGAAGTGCGCGATCGCGTCGATCATCAGATCGAACGCCGGCTCGGCCTCGATCTCCCACAGCACGTCGCAGTTCGGCTCGAGCACTTCCTTCAAGTCGCGCTGATCGATCAGCGTCATGCCGCGCGTGTGCGTGCCGTTGAGCTCGACCACCACGTGCGCGGGCCGACTCACGAACAGATCGGGATGCGACAGCACGAGCACCGAACACGGATCGTGCACCGCACCGCCGTCCATCCCGTGATGGCGCCGCATGTAGGTGTCGGTGAAGAACTGCATGAGATCGCCGAGCACGTTCGCCAGCTGCCCGGGCAGCGCCTTCACTCGATCTATGCGAGCCTGCGTGGCGCGGAACTGATGCGTGAGATGCAAGCCGGCCATCACCAGCGGACCGCCGTAGTTGAACACCACGTCGGCCGCCTCGGGATCGACCCAGATGTTGAACTCGGCCGCGGTGGTGCGATTGCCGAACGTCCCGCCGCCCATCAGCGAGATGCCAGCGATGCGACGACCCAGATCGGGCGCCAACCGCAATGCCATCGCGATGTTGGTGAGCGGTCCGGTGGGCACGAGCCACAGCCCCTCGGTGGCGCGACACGTGTCGATGAGGTAGCCGACGGCATCGTCGCTGTCGTGCTTCGACGTGGGCTCGGGAAGATCGGCGCCGTCGAGCCCGCTCTCACCATGCACGTACGCCGCGTACTGCGGCGGCGCCACGAGCGGCCGCACCGCCCCCTTGTGCACGGGAACCTTCAGGCCGAGCAGGTCCTTCATCACCAACGCGTTGTGCGTGGTCGATTCGATCGGCGCGTTGCCCGACACCGTCGTGATGCCCACGAGGTTCGTGTAGCGCGCGGCCACCACGATGGCGAGCGCGTCGTCGTGCCCCGGATCGCAGTCGAGGATGATCGAGGGTGTGGGCATGGTGACTCCGATCAGACGAGGAGTTCACCAGTATCGCTCAGGCGGGCGGGTCGACCGACCCATTCGCCCTCGCACATCGCCGCGCACAACTCGGACGACGTGGAATCGCCCCACGCGCGACCGCCGTCGGGCAACAAGCACGCCGCGATCGCGCGCTCGGGTGCGCCGTCGCGATCGTGCATCACCGTGTACGCCTCGATCGTGGCGTCACCGGCCGAATCGCCCACACCCACGGGTGTGCGCTTGGGCATCGCGTCGATCTGATCCTGCGGATAGTCGTGGGCAAAGCGGCCGCCGGGCGTTGCCGAATACACGCCGAACGCGTGCTTGGTGGCGTAGCCGCCGTTCGCCCACACCAGACCCTTCTCGGTGGGACGTTCGCGCAACTCGTTCACCACGGTGGCGATCGCGTGCATCACGTAGTTGTTCCAGGGGCCACCGGCGAACGGCAATCCACCCGTGCGCGTGAGCTGACGCGTGATGGGCAGACCGAGCGCGGCCGCGCCCAACTGCACCGCCGACGGGAAGCACGAATACAGGTCGACGATGTCGATCTCGTCGATGGACGTACCGGCCAGCTCGAGCACGCGCTTGCCCGCCAACTTGATGGCCGGCGTCTCGGTGAAGTCCCAACGCTCCGACACGTACATGTGCTCGTGGCAATCGGATCCCGACAGCGGGAACACCCAGCGGTCGCGCGCGATGCCGAGACGCTCGGCCGCCTCGACCGAGCACATGATGAGTGACGCCGACTGATCGACGTCGTTGTTCGAGTTCATCAACTTCGGATACGGGAACCCGATCATGCGGTTGCGCGGCCCGACGGCACGGATCTCCTCGGGCGACAGCGCCTTGCGGATCCACGCGTGCGGATTGCCGGCGGCCACCTGCGAGAACCGCGACCACAACTCCGACAGGAACACCATGTGCTCCTGCGGCGAACGGCCGGCGCGCGCCCGCAACGCTGTCTCGAACATCGGATAGATCTGGATCGGCGCCCAGATCTGCCGCGACGTCTCGATCTCGTGGTTCATCTTCAGTTCTTCGCCGATCACGCGATCGGGCGCCACGTCCTCGGGTACCACCGGCCACGGCAGCTCCACACCGGCGGCACGAGCGCGCTTGCGTGTACGCGACGTCTCGCCACCGCACAGCACCACCACGTCGTTGCGGCCGGCCTGGATGTCGAGCGCGGTCTGGTTCACGAGCGACTGCGGGCTGTTGCCGCCGTTGGTGGTGAGCGCGTGCTCCTTGGGAGTGATGCCGAGTTCGAGCGAGATGAATCGCGCCGGATCGCGATACCGCCACGACAAGAACGACACGACGCGCAGCGAGTCGACCGCGGCGAGCGACGAGAGGCCGGCATCGGATGCGGCCAGGCGAACCGCCGAGGCGATGAACTCGGCCGGGGGAGCGGCGGCCAACTGGTCGTCGATGCGCTGTTCGGCTTGGCCGACGCCGACGATCACGGGTGTGCGCGGATCGAGAGTCACGAAAGTCAAACTACGCCCCAATCCCGACGGGCCACGAATGGTCCGGACCCTAGGATTCAGCCATGTCCTCGTCGCTGCGCATCGCCATCGGATCCGACCATGCGGGCTACGAACTGAAGCAACACCTCGTCGCCTTCCTCGCCGCGCAGGGCCACACGGTCGACGACCAGGGCACGCACTCCACCGAGAGCGTCGACTATCCGCCCATCTGCGCCGGCGTGGGTCGCACCGTTCGCGACGGCAAGGCCGACTTCGGCATCGTCCTCGGCGGAAGCGGCCAGGGCGAGCAGCTCGCCGCCAACAAGGTGCGCGGGGTGCGCGCGGCCTTGTGCAATTGCCTCTACACCGCGCGCATGGCCCGTTCGCACAACGACGCCAACGTTTTGTCGATGGGCGCGCGTGTGGTGGGCGTGGGCCTCGCTGAGGAAATCGTCACAACGTTCCTCTCCACCGCGTTCGAAGGCGGTCGCCACGCCCGCCGAGTGGCACAGTTGACCGAACTCGAAAACGAGTTCTGAGCAGAGAGACCCCATGCCCTTCCCCTCCGACAATGATCCCGATCTCGAAGTCGAACGGCTCATCGCCGACGAGTTCACGCGCCAGGTCACCGGCCTGCAGCTGATCGCGAGCGAGAACTTCACGTCGCCCGCGGTCATGCGCGCGGTGGGCAGCGTGCTCACCAACAAGTACTCCGAGGGCTATCCGGGCAAGCGCTACTACGGCGGCAATCAGGTGGTCGACTCCATCGAAGCCATCGCGATCGATCGGGTGAAGACGTTGTTCGGCGCCGAGCACGCCAACGTGCAGCCGCACTCGGGTGCCAACGCCAACATGTGCGCGTATCAGGCGCTCATCAAGCAAGGCGACACGGTGCTCGGCCTCAGCCTCGATCACGGCGGCCACCTCACGCACGGCTCGCCCGTCAACGCGAGCGGCATGCTCTACAACTTCATTCCGTACAAGGTGAAGCCCGGCGACGAGCGCATCGATATGGAACAGGTGCGCGATCTCGCGCACGAGCATCGCCCGCGTCTCATCGTCACCGGCACCACGAGCTACCCGCGCCGCATCGATCCGGAGCCGTTCAAGATCATCGCCGACGAAGTGGGCGCGTATTTCCTTTACGACGCCGCGCACCTCGCCGGCCTCATCGCTGGCGGCGTGTATCCCAATCCCGTTCCGTACGCCGACGTCGTCACCTTCACCACGCACAAGACCCTGCGCGGCCCGCGCGGCGGTTGCATCCTCAGCAAGGCCGTGCACGCCGCCGCCATCGACAAGTCGGTGTTCCCGGGTTGGCAGGGCGGCCCGCTCGAGCACGTGATCGCCGGCAAGGCCATCGCGTTCCGCGAGGCGATGGCGCAGTCGTTCAAGGATTACTCGAAGCAGATCGTGGTCAACGCGTCGGCACTCGCCAGCGCGCTCGCCAACGAGGGTTTCCGTCTCGTGTCGGGCGGAACCGACTGCCACCTCATGGTCGTCGACCTGCGTCCGTTCGATGCCGAGCTCACCGGCAAGGAAGCGCAGGCCGTGCTCGATCTCGCCAGCATCACGCTCAACAAGAACACGGTGCCCGACGATCCGCGCAGCCCGTTCGTCACCTCGGGTGTGCGCGTCGGAACCGCGTCGGTCACCACGCAGGGCATGAAGGAAGCCGAGATGACCCAGATCGCCTCGCTCATCGCCCGGGCCCTGCGCGGCCGCGCCGATCAGGGAGCGCTCGCCCAGGTCAAGGCCGACGTGGCCTCGCTCTGCGCGAAGTTCCCCGCCTACCCCCACGGCGCCTAGCACCCCTTGTTGTTCTGGGTCGTCGAAACGACCATTTCTGGCTGGTTTCGCGACCCAGATCACCAAAGAAAGTGGGGGGTCGTAATCTCGGCGTGTGCCTGAGACGCTCGATTACCTGATCATCGGGGCAATCGCAGCCGTCGTCACCTTCGCCACCACCCCCATGGTGGCCCGCTTCGCCACTCGTGTCGGCTGGATCGTCCTGCCCGACGAACGCCGCGTGCACACCCGCCCCACACCGCACGTGGGCGGCATCGCCATGTTCATCGGATTCGCCGCCGCGCTCCTCGCGGCCTGGCAACTCGATCGCTTCTCGCTCGTCTTCGACAACAACTCCGAACCGCTCGGCGTTCTGCTGGCCGCCATCGTCATCTTCGGCACCGGCCTCTTCGACGACGTGCGCGACATGAGCCCGCCCGCCAAGGTGACCGCCACCGCGCTCGCCGGCATGGTGCTCGTGTGGTTCGGCGTCACGATGTTCTACTTCCGTGTTCCGTTCCTCGACGTGTTCGTGTTGTCGGACGACTGGATCCCGATCATCACGATCCTGTGGCTCCTCGTGATGACACAGGCCATCAACCTCATCGACGGACTCGACGGACTCGCCGCCGGCATCGTGGCCATCGCCGCATTCGCGTTCTTCCTCTACAGCCGCCGCCTCGACGACCTCGGCTCGCTCATCCAGCCCAACATCGGCCCGCTCATCGCGATCATCGCGTGCGGCGTGTGCGTGGGCTTCCTGCCGCACAACTTCAATCCGGCCAAGATCTTCATGGGCGACAGCGGCGCCTTCTTCCTCGGATTGCTCATGGCCGTGAGCACGAGCGTGGTGGGCGGTCGCGCCGATCCCGACTCCACCGCCTACACACCCGGCCAGACCTACTTCTTCCTGGCGCCGCTCTTCATTCCGCTCTTCATCCTCGGCGTGCCGATCATCGACACGCTCTTCGCCATCGCGCGCCGCGCCGCCAAACGCCAGGGCGTGGCCACGGCCGACAAGGGCCACCTGCACCACCGCCTCATGAACCTCGGCCACGGTCAGCGCCGCAGCGTCCTCATCCTCTGGCTCTGGACCACGATCCTGTCGGGCTTCGTGCTGTACCCGATCTTCACGCGGGCGCGCACCGCGCTCATCCCGATCGGCACCGCGGCCATCGCGCTCAGCCTCTTCACCGTGCTCCACCCCGAGGTGCGCCGCCGCCGCCAAGAAGCCCGCGACGCGAGCGATGCCAGCGAAGCCGCCGACGCGAGCGAGACGAACGACCAGCCGCAGGGGAGTCTCGAGCCCACCGAGGAGTTGCCCCGTCCGACGGCCGGCGACTAGTTTGTGAGCAGTTTCACGAGCAGGCCGCACCCCCCGGACCTGCCGGAAACACCCCCTCGACGATGACCGACTCGCCTGCGTCCGCCGCTACCCGCCCGCGCCAGGCCCCCGCACGCGTCGCCCGCCTCCTGGGCGCCCGCCCCCCGCTGCCCAACGGCGCCAATTCGGCCGACCAGGGCCTGGGCCAGGGCATGGAATTGGCCCTCACGCTGGCCGTTTTCCTCGGCCTGGGCTGGTTGCTCGACTCGTGGATCGGCATTTTCCCCGTCCTCACCATCGCCCTCGTGGTCTTTGCCGCCATCGGCACCGGCGTGAAGATGTGGATCACCTACGACGCCCGCATGAAGCGCCTCGAAGCCGAGCGCCTCGCCGCCCGCACGCAACACCAGAACCCCGGCACCCCCGAAAGCCCCGGAGCGTGACCGCCGTGGCCACCACCCCCGACCCGATGACCACCCGTCTCGAGGGTGAGGCCCCTGAGATCACCGTCTCGCTCGACATCTTGAAGCGCGGGGCCTTCACCAGCCCCGTCATCGTGGCCGTGTGCGCGGTGTTCGCCGGCCTCGACGGCGTGTGGTCGGCCCTCTACGCGGTGGCCCTGGTGCTCCTCAACTTCTTCTTCGCCGCCGGATTGGTGGCCCTCACGGCCCGCATCTCGCTCGGCCTCATGATGGGCGCCGTCCTGTTCGGCTACCTGGCCCGCCTCGGCCTCATTTTTCTTGCTGTGATTCTCGTCCGAGATGCCTCGTGGATTTCACTTCCCGCCCTCGGATTCACCATCATTGTGACGCATCTCGGACTCCTCGTGTGGGAGATGCGCTACGTCGCAGCCTCACTCGCATTCCCCGCTCTGAAACCCCGCAAGCCCTGATCGAAACACCTGATCGAAATACCACGCCCGAAGGACACCAACTGACGTGATCGCACTCGAGTTCCCGCCGATCAACGAGATCCTCCGCTGGAAGGATCTCTTCCCCGGCTTCAACAAGATCGCCATCATCGCGGTCGCCGCCGCGTTGATCGCCACGATCATCTTCCTGCTCGCCGGCAACAAAGATCCGAAGCAGGCGCCCAAGGGCGTGCGCAACTTCGCCGAGTCGATCGTCGAGTTCATCGAGAACGGCATCATCATGCAGACCATGGGCCGCGACGGCCTGGGCTGGACGCCGTTCCTGATGAGCATCTTCACGTTCATCTACCTCTGCAACGTGCCGGGCATCATCCCGTTCCTGCAGATGCCGGCCACCGCGCGCATGGCACTGCCCATGTTCTTGTCGCTGCTCGTCTGGATCGTCTTCATCGGCACCGGCTTCAAGCACCAGGGCCTCGGCTACCTCAAGAGCTCGCTCTTCCCGCCCGGCGTGCCCAAGGCGCTCTACATCCTCGTGACGCCCATCGAGTTCATCTCCACGTTCCTCGTGCGTCCGTTCTCGCTCACGGTCCGACTCTTCGCCAACATGCTCGCCGGTCACATCCTTCTCGTGACCTTCGCGCTGTTGTCCGAAGCGCTGTTCCAGGCCGAGGGCAACCCGGGCCTCATCCCGGTCGGCGTCCTGCCGCTCTTCATGCTCATCTTCTTGACGGCATTCGAAGTGCTGGTCGCCTTCCTGCAGGCCTACATCTTCACGATCCTCACCGCGGTGTACATCGGCGGTGCGGCTCACCCCGAGCACTGATCAAGCGCTCAGCGATCTCCCAGTCCAACCTCTAACAAACACCACATAGGAGAAAAAGAAAATGGAAGCACTTGCTGCACTTGCCGCCCTCACCGGTGACGAGGCCAAGGCCGCATCGGCTGCCGGTTCGGCCGGTTTCGCCTACGGTCTCGCGGCCATCGGACCTGGCATCGGCATCGGCTACCTCGTCGGTAAGTCGGTCGAGGCCATGGCTCGCCAGCCCGAAGCCGCCGGCATGGTCCGCACCACGATGTTCCTGGGTATCGCCTTCACCGAAGCGCTCGCCCTCATCGGCTTCGTGGTGTTCATCCTCATCGGTCTCTGATCAACAACGTTCGTCAATCAACCAATCCACAAGGAGTTGACGTGCTGACAGCCGTCGTCATCCAATCGGGTGGCACTGTGCGAGTCGAGCTCTTGGCCGGCGGAGGAGAATCCGGCGAAGAAGAGCTCATCTCGCCGTCGAAGTGCCTCTTCGAACCGGAAACCGAAGAAGCTCGTACCGCCGAGAAGATCTCGCCGGAAGAGTGCGGACCCGGACCGAGCCCGATCATGCCCGAGATGAAGGAACTCGCATGGGGCGCAGGCGCTTTCGTGGTGTTTGCCCTGTTGATGCGCTTCTTCCTGTTCCCTCGCCTCAAGCGCGGCATGGACGCCCGTTACAACTCGATTCGCGAAGGCCACGAGAACGCCGACGCTGCTCGCTCCTCGGCACGCTCCGAGGTCGCGCAGTACGAGGCCGCGGTCGCATCGGCCAAGGCCGACGCGGCCAAGGTGGTCGACGCGGCGCGTGCGACTCTCGAGTCGGAGCGTCAGGCCAAGATCGCCGAGGCCAACTCGCGCATCAACGCCAAGCGCGAAGCTGCTCTGCGCGACGCCGAGGCGGCGCGTGGTGCGGTGCGCGGCCAGATCGAGAGCGCGGTCACCGATGTGGTGACGAGCGCCGTCGAAGCCGCCACCGGCAAGCGTCCCGACGCCTCCGCGGTGTCGCGTGCGGTGGCCGACACGATGAGCGCAGGAGTCCGCTGATGAACTTCCTCAACCTGCTCGCGGCCGATCCGGCCGAGACCCACCACTGGCTGCTCCCCGAGACCGCCGAAATCATCTACGGCGGCATCGCCTCGGTGATCGTCATCGGCGCGCTCGCGAAGTTCGCCCTGCCGCAGTTCAAGAAGTTCTTCGCCGCTCGCACCGAGCGCATCCAGAAAGAACTCGATGCCTCGGCCAACGATCTCGCGCAGGCCCAGGCCGACGCGTCGAAGATCCGCACCGCGCTCGGCGACATCGCGAGCGAGAAGGCCCGCCTCATGGCCGACGCGCAGGCGCAGGCCGACGCGTTGCTGAAGGACGGCCGCGCTCGCCTGGCCTCCGAAGTGGCCGACATGGAAGCCAAGGCCGATGCCGACATCGCCGCCGCGGCCGCTCGTGGTTCCGACGAACTGCGCACCGAGATCGGACGCCTCGCCGGCGTCGCCACCGATCGCGCGCTCGCGTCGGTACTCGACGATGCGACGCAGCAGCAACTCATCGAGAACTTCATCGCAAAGGTAGGTGCAGGACGATGAGCGACGCACGCATCGACGGTTACGCCCGCGCTCTCTTCGAGATCGCCCACGCCGAAGGCACGCTCGACGAGGTGGAGGACGAACTCTTCCGCTTCGCGCGCTCGTTCGAATCGAACGACCAGCTGCGCAACACGCTCACCGACGAACTGATCCCGGCCGAGAAGCGCCAGGCGGTCGTCGAGTCGCTGCTCGGCGGCAAGGCCACGGCCACCACCACCCAGCTCATCGGCATGGTCGTCGGTTCGGGTCGCGGTCGCGACTTGCCGGCCATCATCGACAAGTTGGTGCAGCGCGCCTCGAGCGCCAAGCAGCTCGAAGTCGCCGAAGTGCGCAGCGCGGTCGCGTTGAGCGCCGACCAGCAGGCCCGCCTGAAGGCCGCGCTCGCCAATGCGACCGGCAAGCAACTGAATCTGAAGGTCGTCGTCGACCCGAGCGTTCTCGGAGGCCTCGTGGCCACCGTGGGCGACACCGTGATCGACGGCAGCGTTCGTTCCCGCCTCGACAACGTCAAGAGCAGGCTCTGAAAGAGAGACACCCCATGGCAGAACTCACACTCTCCGCAGCCGACATCGCGTCGGCGATCAAGAAGAACCTCGAAGGTTTCCAGCCCTCGCTCGAGGCCCGCACCGTCGGCCGCATCGTCGAAGTCGGTGACGGCATCGCCCGCGTGTCGGGCCTGCCCGACTGCGCCGTGAACGAACTCCTCGAGTTCGAGGACGGCACCAAGGGTCTCGCGCTGAACCTCGAAGAAGAAGTGATCGGTTCGGTGGTGCTCGGTGACTCCGACGCGATCGAAGAAGGCCAGACCGTGAAGGCCACTGGCCAGATTCTCTCGGTGCCGGTGGGTGACGGTGTGCTCGGTCGCGTGGTGAACGCGCTCGGTCAGCCGATCGACGGCAAGGGCCCGCTCGTGGGCACGCAGCCGCGCCGTATGGAAATCCAGGCGCCCGGCATCATGGGCCGCAAGCCCGTGCACGAGCCCATGCAGACCGGCATCAAGGCCATCGACGCCATGACCCCGATCGGCCGCGGCCAGCGCGAACTCATCATCGGCGACCGCAAGACCGGTAAGACCACCGTCGCCATCGACACGATCCTGAACCAGAAGGGTCAGGGTGTGAAGTGCATCTACGTGGCCGTGGGCTTGAAGGGCTCCACCGTCGCGCAGACCGTGGAAGTTCTGCGCCAGGCCGGCGCGCTCGAGTACACGGTGGTCGTGGTGGCTCCGGCCTCCGACTCGGCGCCGTTCAAGTACTTGGCGCCCTACGCCGGTTGTGCCATGGGTCAGCACTGGATGGAGAACGGCCAGCACGCGCTGGTGGTGTACGACGACTTGTCGAAGCAGGCCGAGGCCTACCGCCAGATGTCGCTGTTGCTCCGTCGTCCTCCGGGCCGCGAGGCGTACCCCGGCGACGTCTTCTACTTGCACAGCCGCTTGCTCGAGCGCGCCGCCAAGCTCTCCGACGAGAACGGCGCCGGTTCGCTCACCGCGCTCCCCATCATCGAGACCAAGGCCGGCGACGTGTCGGCGTACATCCCCACCAACGTGATCTCCATCACCGACGGTCAGGTGTACCTGCAGGACAACCTCTTCAAGTCGGGTGTGCGCCCGGCCGTCGACGTGGGCATCTCGGTGTCGCGCGTGGGTGGCGCCGCGCAGATCAAGGCCATGAAGAGCGTGGCCGGCACCTTGAAGCTCGACCTCGCGCAGTTCCGCGAGCTCGAAGCCTTCGCGACGTTCGGTTCCGAACTCGACGCGATCTCCAAGGCTCAGCTCGAGCGCGGTTACCGCTTGGTCGAACTGCTGAAGCAGCCGCTCAACTCGCCGATGCCGGTGGAAGAGCAAGTGGTGTCGATCTTCGCCGGAACCAAGGGCTATCTCGACGATCTGCCGGTGGCCGACGTGCGCCGCTTCGAGGGCGAACTGCTCGAGTTCATGCGCAGCCGCCACGGTGCGATGCTCGCCGACATCCGCGCCAAGGGTTTGCCCGACGATCTCGGCAACGTGGTGCAGGGCTTCAAGGATCAGTTCCTGGCCTCGGCCGCCGCGGCCCGCAAGGCCAACGAATCCGCCACTGACGCCGGTCCGGTGGGCGAAGCCCAGTCGAACAAGACGCTGGCCACGGAGTAATTCGCAATGGCTGGTGGACAGGAACGAATTCTGCGTGGACGCATTCGCAGCGTCCAGGCGACCAAGAAGATCACGCGTGCCATGGAGCTCATCGCTGCGTCGCGGATCGTCAAGGCGCAGCAGCGAGTTCAGGCCGCCGTTCCGTACTCCGAGCAGATCACCGAAGTGGTGCGCGATCTCGCGGCCGCCGGCGCATCGAGCGACAGCCCGTTGCTCGCCGGACGCGAGACCATCCAGAACGTCTGCTACGTCGCCATCACCGCCGACCGCGGTTTGTGCGGCGGGTACAACGCGAGCGTTCTGCGCGCCGCCGAAGGCGAGATCAAGGTCGACGTGCAGGCCGGCCGCGGCTACACGATCGTGCCCGTTGGCCGAAAGGCCGAGTCGTACTTCCGCTTCCGCGGCTACACCCTCGACAAGGGTTTCGCCGGATTCTCCGACGCGCCGGCCTACGCCAACGCCAAGGAGATCGGCCAGCACGTGGTGGAGTTGTACGCGAGCGGCGCGGTCGACAAGGTCGTGCTCGTGTACACACGCTTCATCAGCGCCGGTTCGCAAGAAGTGGTGCTGCGTCCGCTGGTGCCGCTCGAGCGTTCGGTGGTGGAAGGCGGCGACGGCAAGCCCGCCGACGCGAGTGCCGACTACGAGTACGAGCCCGATCCCACCGCCATTCTCAACACGCTTCTTCCGCGCTACGTGGAGGCCCGCATCTACGCGGCGCTGCTCAATGCGGCCGCCAGCGAGCACGCGTTCCGCCAGCGCGCCATGAAGAGCGCCACCGACAACGCCGAAGAACTCATCAAGAGCCTCTCGCGCATCATGAACCGCGCCCGTCAGGACGCCATCACCACCGAGATCATGGAGATCGTCGGCGGTGCCGAAGCACTTTCAGGTTCCTAGATCTCACCCAGGAGACACACAGCCATGACCATGACAGAGAACCAACTGAAGGACGGCCGAGTCGTCGGTATCGCCGGACCGGTGATCGACGTCGAGTTCCCGCGCGGCGCGCTGCCCGAGCTCAACACTGCGCTCGAGTTCACCGTGACCGTCGAAGGCAAGGACATCAAGGTTCTTGCCGAAGTGGCGCAGCAGCTGGGTGACGGCCGTGTGCGCGCCGTGTGCCTGAAGCCGACCGACGGTCTGCGTCGCGGCACCGCCGTGCGCAACACCGGTCGCGGCATCAGCGTGCCGGTGGGCGACCGCGTGCTCGGTCACGTGTGGAACGTGTGGGGCGAAGTCCTCGACGACGACAACGCGAAGTTCGCCGACGTGGAGCGCTGGGAGATCCACCGTCCGGCCCCCGATTTCGCCGCGCTCGAACCGCAAAAGCGCATGTTCGTGACCGGCGTGAAGGTGATCGACCTCCTCACCCCGTATCTCGCCGGCGGCAAGATCGGCCTCTTCGGCGGCGCGGGCGTGGGCAAGACCGTGCTCATCACCGAGATGATCAACCGCGTGGCGTCGCAGCACGGTGGTGTGTCGGTGTTCGCCGGCGTGGGTGAGCGCACCCGCGAAGGCACCGACCTGCGCCTAGAAATGGAAGAGTCGGGCGTGTTCGAGAAGGCCGCCTTGGTGTTCGGCCAGATGGACGAACCGCCGGGCGTGCGCCTGCGCGTGGCGCTGTCGGCACTCACCATGGCCGAGTACTTCCGCGACGTTCAGAACCAGGACGTGCTGCTGTTCGTCGACAACATCTTCCGCTTCGTGCAGGCGGGTTCGGAAGTGTCGACTCTGCTCGGCCGCATGCCCTCGGCCGTGGGTTACCAGCCCACGCTCGCCGACGAGATGGGTCAGCTGCAGGAGCGCATCACCTCCACGCGTGGTCGTTCGATCACGTCGCTGCAGGCGGTGTACGTGCCGGCCGACGACTACACCGACCCGGCCCCGTTCACCACGTTCACCCACCTCGACGCCACCACCGAACTGTCGCGTCAGGTGGCCGCGCTCGGTATCTACCCGGCCGTGGACCCGCTGGCTTCCACCTCCACCATCCTCACCCCCGAAGTGGTGGGCGAGCGCCACTACAACGTGGCCCGTGCAGTGCAGGAAAACCTCCAGCGCTACAAGGAACTGCAGGACATCATCGCGATTCTCGGTCTCGACGAACTCTCCGAAGAGGACCGTCTCACCGTGTCGCGCGCCCGCAAGATCCAGCGCTTCTTGTCGCAGCCGTTCTTCGTGGCCAAGGTGTTCACCGGTATCGAAGGCGAATTCGTTCCGGTGGACGAGACGGTGTCGTCGTTCGAGGCGATTCTGCGCGGCGAACTCGACAACGTGCCCGAGCAGGCCTTCTTGAACGTGGGCGGTATCGAGCAGGTGCTCGCCAAGGCGAAGGCGCTGCAGGAGAACGTCTGATGTCGGAGACCGCTGCGATGCGCGTGGAGGTGGTGTCGCCCGAGCGCATGTTGTTCTCGGGTGAGGCCAACCAGGTCATCACCCGCACATTGGGTGGTGGCGAGATCGCGTTCCTCGCCGGTCATGCGCCGTTCCTCGGTGCGCTCGACGCGTGCCACACGCGCATCTACCAAGCCGACGGCAAGGTGGTGGACGTGGCGATCCACGGCGGCTTCGTGGAAGTGAGCGGCAACAAGGTGAGCCTGCTCACCGACCTGGCCGAACTGGGCACCGAGATCGACCGCGCCCGTGCGATGCGCGCCAAGGAAGCGGCCGAAGAGCGCATGCGTGGTGAGCACGATGCCGACGCAGTGGCATCGCTCAGCCGGGCGCATGCCCGCCTGGCGGCATCCGGTGGACTCACCGGTACGCCCGCCGGCGCGCACTAAACCGATCGACTCTTCTCTCAAATCGGTATAACAGGGGTCGGTTACCCTGAGTGGGTGCTTGCGTACGTCGGAACCAAGCGAAAGTTCTTGGAGGATGCTCCTCGCATTGAGGACGTCGTGAAAGCCGAAGTGAAGCGGACGCTCGGTATCAGCGTGGGCGATGCCGAGTACAGGGCATGGCGCAATTCTCTCGGCAATGCGATGTCGCACGTGATGCACGATCCAGCCATTCCCGACGATGTGGCAGTGGCGGTCGAGTATCGACTCAACGGGCGTAAGTTCCGTATCGACTTCCTCGTGGGCGGTTCCGATGTGGAAGATCGTGAGTCTCTAGTGGTGGTCGAACTCAAACAGTGGGAGGAGATCGAAGCCTCCGAACTACCGAGTCACGTGCGCACTTACGTGGGTGGAGCAGTGCGGGAGGAGCGTCACCCCTCCTATCAGGCGTGGAGTTATGCAAGCCATCTTCGTCAATACAACGAGTACGTGTACGAGAATGAGGTTCAGGTGGCTGCCTGCGCCTACGTGCACAACTGCCAAGAGGCCTCGGTTCTGCGGGCTGAGAGGTATCAGGCTGACCTCGCGGAGGCACCGGTTTTCATCAAGGGCGAAATCGATGGCGTTCGAGAGCTGATTCGTTCGCGAGTGGCCAATGGCCTCGGTACCGGCTTCTTGGAACGGGTCGACCGGGCGCCCATCCGTCCTTCCCGTCAATTGGCCGAAGCGATCGGTTCGATGTTGGAGGGAAACCAGGAATTCGTGCTCCTCGACGAGCAGAAGACCGTGCTCGAAACCATCGTCGATCGAGCGACTCGGGGAATAGTCGATCGCAAGCAGGTGCTCGTGATCAAAGGTGGTCCAGGTACCGGGAAATCGGTCATCGCCATCAACTCTTTGTCGCGCCTCTCGGCCCTGCGCATGAACGTACGGTACGTGACCCCAAACGCTGCACCACGAACCGTGTTCGAGGCGAAACTTCAAGGGGTCCTTCCGGGGGTGACGATCGGATCGCTATTCAGTGGTTCAGCTTCGTATGTGGGGATTGAACCTGACTCCTACGACGTCTTGATCGTTGACGAGGCGCATCGCCTGAAGTTGAGATCTCAGTATTCGAAGGGTGGCGAGAACCAGGTCCGGGAGATCATCGAGTCGGCCAGAACTGTGGTCTTCTTCATTGACGAAGCCCAGAAAGTGACGTGGCAGGACATCGGGGAGATCGCCGCCATCGAGGAGTTCGCAGCCTTGCATGAGGCTGATGTCGACCATTTGGAGCTGACTTCACAGTTCCGTTGCGGGGGATCCGACGACTACTTGCACTGGCTCGACGGAACTCTCGGGATCAAGCTCGATCGGGGTGGGTTCACCTCCGATCGCTTCGATTTTCGGGTGATTCGAAACCCCAATGAACTCCGAGATCTGGTTGCTGAGAGGAACTCGATCAACAACAAGTCGCGGATCGTGGCCGGCTATTGCTGGGACTGGAAGAGCAAGAAGGACCCGAAACTGTCGGACATCGTCATTCCTGAGTTCGACTTCCAGGCGACATGGAATCTGGCTTCCCAAGAGGGGAGATGGATCGTGGAGCCCGACTCGTTCGATCAGATTGGCTGTATTCACACCTGTCAAGGTCTCGAACTCGATTATGTAGGTGTGATCGTCGGGCCCGATCTCGCTGTTGAGGGTGGTGAATTGGTGACCGTTCCTGAAGAACGAGCCAAGACTGACCGATCTATGCACGGCTTCAAGAAGGAACGCAAGATCGACCCCGTGTCGGCTGAACGCAAAGCGGACGAGTTGATCAGGAACACGTATCGGACCTTGATGAGCCGGGGGATGAAGGGTTGCTACGTCTACTGCACCGACGATCGGGTTGCCGACTTCTTGGAGGCTCAACTCCCCGAAAGGATTGATCAGGCGTGAGTCACGAGAAGAACATCCTCGACGAGCTCATCGAGGAAATCCGGACCTTCGCTCAGGCTCGAGATTGGGAGCAGTACCACACACCCAAAAACCTCACCATGGCTTTGGCCGGCGAGGCCGGAGAGTTGGTCGCTGAACTTCAATGGCTCACACCGGGGGAGGCGTCTCCCGATACTTTGACTCTGGAGAAGAGAGAAGCGCTGGTGATGGAGATGGCGGATGTTCAGATCTATTTGCTGCGGCTTGCGGACGTTCTGGGTGTGGACGTTGCCGAAGCAGTTCGCAAGAAACTGGCAATTAACGAGACCAGGTTCTAGGTCATGACGACTATCTACCCGTTTCGCAGTGCGCTGTTGACGGGCGCCTCGGCCGGTATCGGCGAGGCCATGGCGCATCTGCTGGGCAAAGCCGGCGTGCCCACGGTGTTAGTGGCCCGCCGCGAAGACCGCTTGCGCGAACTGGCCGAGATGTATCCGGGTTTCGAAGTGCTGGCCGCCGACCTGACCACCGACGACGGTGTGAAGTTGGTGGCCGAGCGTCTACGCGACCCGAATCGACCTATCGACTTGTTGGTGAACAACGCCGGCTTCGGCACCAGCGGTCACTTCCGCGATCTCGACCCGGTTCGACTCGACAACGAGATCTCGTTGAACGTACGCGCCTTGGTGCAGTTGTCGCATGCGGCGATGCAGGTGATGGGGGAGCGGCGTCGCGGCTGGATCATGAACGTGTCGAGTGTGGCCAGTTTCCAGGCCGGGCCGAGCCTGGCGGTGTATGCGGCGACCAAGGCATTCGTGACCAACTTCAGCGAGAGCATTCACGAAGAAGGCAAGGCTGTGGGTGTGAAGGTGACGGCACTGTGCCCGGGGCTCACCCGAACCGAGTTCCAGAGCGTGAGCAACACGAGCGAACTGCAGACCCAGTTTCCGAGTTTCGCCTGGTGCACCCCCGAGATGGTGGCCGAGGTGGGACTGGCCGACACCGCCAGGGGCAAGGCAATCAGTGTGCCGGGCGGGCTCTACAAGGGGCTGGTGGTGGCGAGCAAGTTGCTACCGAGTGGGCTGAAGCGCTGGGTGTACCGCGTCGCGATGAAGCGTGTATGAGTAATTAGGCAAGTAGGTATGCGTCTGATCATTGGATCAAAAGAACCCCACTTGCGGGCCATTACACAGCTATCTCACTTGTGAGATCGAGCTCGAGAGGCCGCACCCCGGCAGCTAACAGGCACGTTTCGGTCTCATCGAGTGCCGGGTCGGGTGGCACGAAGATGATGAAGCCGTCGCGCCCGCGGGTCAGGAGAACTCGGTAGGCATTTCGCCGGATGGAGTCATTGTCCTTCAGCGGGTACTTGGACCTGACTTGGCGAATCTGCCAAGCAGTTGATGACCACATCATGTCTGTCGACCAACACACAATCGGCATATCGAGTTCTAGACCTTGACATCCGAATTCGGTGACTACATCCTCAAGCGCGCAGCACGATTGAGTGTGACCGAATGGCTCGTTGTACCAACGTGCCAGTTTCACACGTTTGGTGGCTGGGAACGAGGAGTCGACTCCGAACTTTGGCAGGTGGTTCTGACTCCGCGCGGAGGCAAGAAGGCCGTACCTCTTCTCCGGCTGTCCCGCGTACATGTTGCGGACATAGGCCTTCGCGTCGTTCAGGTTCCTAGTGATGTACATCGGGAACGTGGACGCGTGGATACCAGTCGCAAGGCGGGCTGCCGCTGAGAGTCGGCCCTCAAGAACGGCCGCAACCCACGAGTGCAGGTAATCGGCCCGCTTCGATCTCAGACTGGTTGTCAGGTCGAGGACCGCGTGGGAATGGGTCTCCGTTGTTGGGAAGGCACTCGCAAGTCGTGGTGGACAGTGGACCTTCCAGGGCATCCGACCTTGATCGGCATTAACGGCGTCGTGCCACTGGGAGATTCCTGATTCTTCGCCTTTGTTGATTTCTTGGCCGTCTCCCACGAGGCCGACTAGGCATGCCCAACCGGGCAGGCGCTCAGCAAAATCAACGAGTAGATCTGGCTCGGACTTCTCGATTCCGTGTTTGAAGTTCATGTAGTCGGCGTCCCAGGCTCGCTGTGCCTCATCGAAAACGATGACGTGTTCGTTGGGGACTTTGGATGAAGTCCCGTAGGTCTTGATGAACGCGTGAAGGTCTCGAACGAAGGTCTTGCTCTTGAGAGCATCTCGTAGAACCTCAACGAGCGGACCGTTTCCGGAGAGAAATGTTGCGGCCGACATTTTGGCGGTCCGCTCGTAGACGAGGCTGAGACCGGCCAAGGTCTTGCCCGCACCCGGGACTCCGGCGACGAAGGCAAGAACACGCTCGCCCTTGGCGGAAGCTTCTTCGGCAAGGGTTCCGAGTAGTTCGACAGCCTGGGGTATGTCGGTTGCAAGTGCCCGCTTGATATGGGGGAGTGGCTCGTTCTCGAAGATCTTCCGAGCGGCAGCGATGAGGAAGGGGAGTGGTTGGTACTTCCCGTCCATCCAGTTTGTGATCGGAATTTGGCCGTCAGAGTGCAAATCTTGGAGCGTTTTGGCCAGTGAGTCGGCGTTGACCATTGGGGTGTCATCGACGATTGCCGGGCGGGCTGCCGTTGGCAGCACGAGTACGGGCCTGACACTGTGGTCATGGGATTCGGAGTGGTACTCAGCGAGATCTCGTGCATACGCGTTGACCTGATCGATGCTGGCCCGGTCCAAGATCGGATTCTGTTTGAACTCGAGAACGACGATGGTGCCACCAACGAGAACAACGACATCAGGCCGTCGCCCACCTTCGAGGGGCAACTCGTACTCAAAGACGATTCCCCATTCCTGGATCGTGGGATCGGAAATCGCCAGGTCGCGAAAGGTGGCTCGAAGAACTTGATCAGACTGAAGCCACGCTTTGACCTGAGACTCTGAGGGCAGGGCGCCAAGTAGTCCCTGATGGTGAAGGGTCATTGCTGACTTCCAGACGTCAGCAGAATTGCTGAGGTATTCCCCAACAGTCCCTCCCCATCCCCACACGGGTCGTGAATTGTCGGTCATGCTGCCTCCAACGCCGAAGTCTCGACCAATTCTTGTCCGTGGGCTTGTCGATTTGAGTGCGCACGGTAAATGGTGTGATTTCCGGGGATTCAACTCGTTCTCGGGGCCCCGCTGTTATGACTCAAGTTGCGTCAGGCTGGGAAGCCCCACCTCGGAGTTTCTGGAGTCGTACCAGTTTTGTTAGCCCCGCGGGCGATTGACGTCCTGTCCGGCCTGGTGGCGAAGGGCGATCTCCCAAGCCATCTGGAAGCCGGTCAGGTAGTCGCGCAGCCGGGCTCGGTCTGCGCCTTGGTATTCCTCGGGAACCGGGATCTGAGCGAGTTCGCGAAGTTCGGGTATCGGATGCAACTGACTCATGATTTCCTCTCATCGAACCCGGCATTGCCACCGTGCCTCTTGGCCGGTTGGTGATCGTCAGCGGGCCGGGACCCTCGGATCGTCTGGATAAGGGATTGGTCGTGATGACCAAGAATGAGAGTAGCGAGTGCGAGTTCCGCTGTCGCCCGAATTAGGAAACAGTATGAGGAGCGCTGTTCGGGCTTCGCCTGGCGTTCTAAGTTGGCGCCATGAAGATCGCTCGTGGATTGACGTTCTCGTGGAGACGCGCCCTTGGCATCGATGTGATGAAGCGCCGGATTTCCCGCTCGACTGGAATCCCGCTCACACGATCGGGTCGTCAGCGCAAGCTCGGCCGTTTCCTCGGAATGAAGTAGGCGAGGGGTTGCCCGCGCTTCCCGATCAGTCGATCAGCGAGTAGCTGTTCAGCAGTTCGTCCTGCAGAACCTGGGCCGGTCGATCCGGTGTGCCCACTCTCAACTCGTCGGTCAGCGTGACCGCTTCGTACGACCATCCCGCCGGCAACTGCAGCCGACTGCCGAGTCCGGCCAGGTCGCCTTCGCTCAAGGTGGCGTCGTTCTGTTGGCTCCACGACTGCATCACGAACTGTCGGCCATCGTCGGCGGTGAGGCGGTAGATGGTCTGGCCGGCCCGGAAGATGAAGACCGACTTTCGATCGACCGACTGCGGGGCGTAACTGCGTCCGATCGACGTGGTGTCGGTGATGGCGACCGTGGCGTAGCGGTTCATCTCGATGCTTCCGAACATCGACGAGATCACATCGCTGGCGTCGCGTTCGACGGAGTCCATGAGCCAGTAGCGCGGGCCGTTCAACAAGGCGAGGGCGGCACCTTGTTCGGCGGCGATCGCCACGCCGTCGAGTTCTTTCCATTGGGCATCCGGGCAGTCGCCCAGGGGGTACGAGTTGTAGACGGTGGCTTCGATGCCGGTGGGGGCGGGCGACAAGAGGAGGACCTCGCAGTACCGCTTGCCGCGCATGGATTCGGGAACCTCGGTGGTGGATGTGGTCGCGGCGGGTTCGGTGGTTGCCGCGGCGGGTTCGGTTGCGGCCGGGCTGTCGGTGGTGGGGGCGGCTGCGTCGTCTCCGGTTGAGTCTTGCGAGCCTCCGCAGGCCGTGACCGCGAGACCCATGACGAGGAGCAACGCTGTTCGCTTCATCCGGATCACAGTAGGTGACGGTCCTCGTCAGAGGTCGCCTCGACGCGGTTCTAGATCCGCTTGCGCTGCCACTCGTCGGTCGAACGACCGAGCCTGGCCATGCGCTTCTCCACCCACACCGGTGCCTCCATCGGAATGCCGGCTTCGATGTTGCGCACGTGATCACCGTGCTCATCCCAGATGTGGCAGGTGTTGAGGTTCATCTTGTAGGCCATCTTGCGGGCCTCGCTCGACTCACTGGGTAGCGGATTGCCCGACGCCAGGGTCTCCTGCGCCTTCAGCATCTGCATGCTCCAACCGCACTGGATCGCCACCGGCGCCATGGCCTGCAGCAACGCCGTGGTGTGTGTGCAGCCGCGCGGCCCGCCGAACAACTCGCGCACCTTGTGCGTGAAACCGCGCGCGATCGACAACCCCTCGAGCTGCTTGTACTTCGGCGCGATGCCCGGGCACTCGTGGTGTGGAAACTCCTTCAACTCGGCCGAGGCGTAGGTGATCTCGAGCATCGGATACGAGATGCGCATCTCGATCACCATGTGGTGAATGGCGAGGGGCTCGTCGTCGTTCTCGATGTAGAGGCCGGCCGGCTTGAGGTCGCGCACCGCCCCGCGCAGCAGGATTTCGCCGTCGTTCACCTTGTAGGCGCGCACCTCGTAGTTGCGGGTGTGCAGCAGCGGCAGATCGGGGTCGGCGGGGAGGATCGGGTCGTCGTACATCGCCAGGTCATCCTAGGAATCAGGGCCCGTCGGGCTCGGGTCGAGCCGACTACCGGGCGAGCGTGCGCCAGGCCTCGCCGAACGGCGTGGGATGTCGATCCCAATCGAGCAGCGCGGCCTCTTGTGTGGCCTTGGTGGCGGCCACGGCCGGTTCGGCAAAGGCGTGCGTGATGCCGATGCCGTCGTGCGACGCCGCCTGCACCGCTCGGATGAACGCCTCACCCAACACCTCGGCATCGCGCGCGTTCTCGGCGCGTTGCGAACGTGAGGCGCGGAACGAACTCACCACCACCGGCTTGTCGTGACCGAATTCGGCCACCCGATGCAGAAGAGTGGTGGCGCGCTCCTGCCAGCGACGCAACGACTCGTCGTCGATCGCGGTGTCGGTGGCCAGATCGCTGTGGACCTTCACGCCGATCACGTCCACCGCACCGGCCAAGTCGGCGAGCATGGTGTCGGCGCGACCCGGAATCACCACGGTGCCGTCGCGCAAACCTCGCAAGAAGGTGGTGAAGCGGAGATGCTCCTCGCGTCGCGCGGCCTGCGCCGCGGGCACGGTTCCATCCACCGGCCGCACCATGCGGATACCGAGCGACGTCGCCACCGGCGGACCGCCGGCCAACACGCGCCAGGCGTTGCGCCACGCGACGAGCATTGTGTGCACGAGTTCGCCGTGACGCACCGCATCGTTCGGTTCGCGTCGCGCGGCGAATCCGATCGGGTCGTCGATGGGGAACCAGCCGGCCAATCGGTCGCCGAGTGCTTCGGCCACCGCTTCCACGAAACGCGGCCAGTGACGATCGGCGGTCTTCGGATCGGTGAATCCGCGCTCGTCGTCGAACCACTGCGGCGTGGTGCGCTCGAGCAACGTGGCCCACACCTTCACACCGGCGCGATCGGCGGCGGTGAGAACATCGAAATAGAACTCGAGCCAGTCACCCGACAGATCGGCGCCCATGCCACTGCGCGGTTGAAGGCGGGCCCAATCGACACCAAGGCGCAGATCGGTGATGCCAGCCGCGCGCAGGGCAACCAGGTCTTCGGCGAAGCGCGTGTGGAATCCGTTACCGGTGCGCGACGCGTCGGGCTGATCGCAGGTGGGTGCCGGGCCGAGGGCCACGAGCGTGGGCAGCGAAGCGGCCGGGTTGATCAAGAGACGCGCAGATCAGGCGTACGGGACGCGGGTCCAGAGTTCGCCCGTGTCGAACGCACCGCCCATCGAACGCTCGGCGGTGAGTGCCACCACATCCACGTCGCCGAGACCGCGGAGGTTGACCGACTCGTGGTTGTGCTGGCGGATGCCGACGTAGTCCTTCTTCAGGTCGGCGCGGGCGATGAGGACTTCGTCCACGTCGGCGGCGTCGCACAGGCGCGAGGCCAAGTTGACCGAGGTGCCGATGTAGTCCTCGCCCTCGAACATGAGCACTTCGCCGGTGGAGAGCCCGGCGCGCACCTTGAGCGGCGCGCACACGTCTTCGCACTGGCGCTGCAGGGCGAGCGTGAAGCGGATGGCTTCTTCCTGCTTGACCGCGACGATCATGCAGCCGTCGCCCAGCCACTTGTCGACGCGCACGCCGTTCTTGGCGGCCACGTCGCGCACCTCGGCGCGGAACCGGGTGAGAAGTTTGCCCGCGCTCGTATCACCGTGGGAGGCGGTGAATTTCGTGAACCCCGAGAGGTCGACGAAAACGAACGAGCGCTCGACTTTCATGGTCCCTGGCAGGCTACCGGCGACCCCGCTACCAGGGGTCGCATGGGTGAGGACTAGCGTTCGGGCATGGCCGGCCGTTTCACCTACTCACGCTGGGACGGAAGCCAAACCGGGTTCGATCCCGACTCGTCCAGCCTGTTCGACGAGATGGCCGACGACCTATTGGCGTACGGCGACCTGCGCGGGGCCATGCGGCGTCTCATGAATCGCGGCATCGATGGACCGAACGGCGAGCGCCTCATGGGATTGCAGGAGATGCGTCAGCGGTTGCGCGAGCGGCGCCAGGAGTTGCTCGAGCGCGGCGACCTCGGCGGCGTCTACAAGGAGATCGCCGACGAACTGAACGACATCGTCGACGAGGAGCGCCACGCGATCGACCAGTCGGTGCTCGACGCGTCGAAGTCGGGCGACGATCGCCGTCAGGAGAACGCGCAGAACGCCGCGATGGATCGCCAGTTCCGGCTCGACATGCTGCCCGACGATCTGGCCGGCAAGGTGAGCGAATTGCAGGCGTACGACTTCGAGTCGAACGAGGCCCAGCAGCGATTCGAGCAGTTGATGGACAAGTTGCGCCAGCAGCTGGCCCAGCAGATGGTCGACCAGATGTCGTCGGCCATGCAGAACATGACCCCGCAGGACATGCAGCGCATGAAGGACATGCTCACCGCGCTCAATGAGATGATCGACAAGAACGCGCGCGGCGAAGATCCGGGCTTCGAGCAGTTCATGAAGGAGTACGGCGACTTCTTCCCCGAGAACCCGCAGTCGCTCGAGGAGTTGCTCGAGAACATCGCCCAGCGGATGGCCGCGGCCCAGGCGATGCTCAACTCGATGACGCCCGAGCAGCGCGCGCAGCTCGAGCAGTTGTCGCAGCAGCTCATGCAGGACATGGGGCTGCAGCAGCAGATGGCGCAGTTGAGCGCCAACATGCAGCAGATGTTCCCGGGGCTCCCGTGGGAGCAGGGGTACGACATGCAGGGCCAGGACCCGATGGGGTTCGAGCAGGCCATGGAGACCATGCGCGATCTCGGCGATCTCGATCAGCTCGAGCAGTTGCTGCGCAATCCGTCCACGCCGCAGCAGTTGGCCGAGGCCGACATGGATCGTGTGCGCGACCTCATGGGTGACGACGTGGCCAACGCCATGGACAAGTTGTCGAAGCTCGTGCAGGAGATGGAGCGCGAGGGTCTCATCCGCCAGAAGGACGGCAAGGTGGAGGTGACGCCCAAGGGGATGCGCCAGATCGGGTCGAAGGCGTTGCGCGACCTGTTCTCGAAGTTGGCCAAGGACAAGTTGGGCCAGCACGCCATCAGCCCCATCGGCCAGGGACACGAGCGCACGTACGACACCAAGCCGTACGAGTACGGCGATCCGTTCAACCTCGACCTGCAGCGCACCATTCGCAACGCGCTCAATCGCGGAGGTAAGGGCACGCCCGTGCGGTTGTCGCCGGAGGATTTCGAGATCGAGCGCACCGAGCACCTCACCCGCTCGGCCACGGTGCTCATGCTCGACGCGTCGTACTCGATGTATCGCGACGATCGGTGGGGGCCGGCCAAGAAGGTGGCCGTCGCGCTGCAGTCATTGATCTCGTCGCAGTATCCGCGCGACTACCTCGGAATCCTGATGTTCGGCCACGTGGCTTGGGAGATCAAGGCCGACGAGTTGGTGGAGGCGGCCATTCCGGGCATGCAGGGCACCAACATGCACCACGCGTTGGGTTTGGCGCGCAAGATGCTCGCGCGGCAGAGCGGCAACAAGCAGATCATCATGATCACCGACGGCGAGCCCACGGCTCACATCACGCCGTACGGCGAGGCCTGGTTCACGTATTTCGACGGATACGAGGCGCAGCAGCTGACGGTGGAGGCCACGCTGCGCGAGGCCGTGCGGTGCGCGAAGGAAGGCGTGACGATCAATACGTTCATGCTCGACGCCGATGCGTATCTGCGGCATTTCGTGGAGCAGATGTCGTCGTTGAACGGCGGTCGCGCGTTCTTGACGAGCAGCGACAACCTGGGCGATTACCTGCTGGTGGATTTCCTCGAGCACAAGAAGCGCGTGTCGCGCGGCGGTCGCTCGCGTCGCGCGTCGTAGCGCTACAGGTCGAGCACCAGGCGTAACGCGTCGTCGACCTGGTTCATGAGCTGGTCGGGTAGTGCGCCGAGCCGTCGGCCGAGGCGTTGCGTGGACACGGTTCGGATTTGTCCGCACAGGACCCGACCCGGCTGAGGGCCGATGTCCCCAGGGGCCAGTCGAACATCCTGTGGGAATGAGCGCTTTTTCATTGCACTCGTTATCGGCACAACCGTGACTACGGGGTCATGTCCATTTGAGAGATTCGTAGAAACAATCACTGCGGGGCGTCGACCACCCTGTTCGCTCCCGCGTACTGGATCGAACGAGGTCAAGTAGACCTCCCCTCGTTGGGGAAAGGTCACTGAGATCAGTCGTCGAGGCCTTGAATGACTTCAAACGAGGCCATCGCGGCCAATTCGGCAAGTTCGAGTGCTTCGTCGCCTTGCTCGGCGGCGCCCTCTCCGATGAGTCGAGCCAGATCGTCATTCTCAGAACGGAATTCCGTCGGTTTAGGTTCGCCCACTTCGATATTCACTGACGCCTCCAGTTTGGATTGGGTTGGCGAGACTGTGGGACGCGAGGGCGTCGACAAGGTGTCTATTTCTTGGTGGGCCACACGAGCCAGTCGAGATCGAATGGTTCGGGATCGACGATTTGGAGGGCTTCCCACGAGGCTTCGTCACCGAGCTCGGCCCACTCGAGCGACTCCTCTGCGTTCTCGATCACACCCTCAATGAAGAGGGCGGCCACTTCGGGGTCGACCGGATGTTTGACGCGAGGTTTGTGGCCGGTCGAGGACGTTCGGTTTTCGATACTCATCGACTGACTCCCGTATGAGTTGACATTTGCACGATACCCCCGAGCAGTTTGGGACGATTGCTGCATTGTGAGATCAGACTTTGAATAGCGGTGGTCAATTGGGGTCGAAGGGCCGATTTCGTTTGGGTCTGGTTGCGTTCATTGGGTCACCTCCGCGCAGTTGTCAGGGTACTCCGGCCCTCCGTGCAACACCCCGTGCTTATGGTCCGCTCAGGAGGTCGACATGAAACGAGCGAGTGCCAAACGGGTGGACCGGTGGACGTGTCCGGGGTGCGGGCTCGATGCGGTGGTGCCCGTGATCATCGGATTCCCTATCGACGACGATTTCGAACGCGAAGCCCGCGGCGAGATCATCCTGGCCGGCTGCGTGCTGTTCGGCGACGAACCCGATCGGCCGGTGCAGTGCATCGAATGCGGCTGGTACGGCGAACGACTTCGCGGCGGGAAGATCCGTGAAGTCATCCGTCGCTTCCGCCCCGACTTCGAGTGACCGTGGCGACCGCCGTGACTATTGCAGGGCGGGGTGGTCGTGGGCGAACGTGCCGAAGGGGTTCTCCCAACCCGGCACCACCCACGCGCGCATCATGAACGACACGGTGTCGATGCGCTCACCGTCAACTCCGGCGCAGCCCACGCCGGTGAGTGGTTCATCGATCGGTAGCGCGTACTCACCGTTCGGCCCGTCGATCACGCACGTGCCCGTGTGCAGGTGCCACATGAGGTCCTGACCAACGAACGCCGGCGGCGGCGACATCGTCTCCGACCACGCGCCGTACTGCACGCCCACCACCGGCGCGTCATCGTCACCCGACGCGTACAACACACCCAACGGCCGCGACGGATCGAACGTCAACTCGCGATGATCGACGGTCGGATCGACCACCATCTGTCCACCACCCACGGCGGGCCCACCAGCCTTCACCCATCCGGCGGCGAGAGCGTCGGCCAACGTGGGCACCGACAACGCGAACTCGCGCGCGGCGTTCACTTGCCCGGCCAACTCGTCGCGCTGCCCGATCGTGAGTTGCTGCGCGGCCACGCCGACTCCGGTCGACATCATCGCCGCACCATGCGTGTGCGCCTGGCCTTCCACGTACGACGCGTTGTCGACCCAAGAGGTCACGGTGAGACCAGGCACGGCGGCGAGGACAATCGCGAGGGGAGCGAGGGTGTCGAATCGCGGCGCGGCACGGCCGAGCAGGTGCGGGCCGGCGAGCAGCGATCCGCCTATGAGTGACAACGCCACCAACGCGAGCGCGATCGCCACGCCGTCGTAACTCGACACCGAGGGCGTGTATCCGTCGTACGGCCCGAAGGGATATCCGGCCGTGCGCGTGATCACGAGCGCCACGATCGGTGCGGCGAGGATGACCATCGACGCGATCGACACCGACCGTCGCGCCGTGAACACCATCACCACCGCGAGCACCATCTGGACCACGCCCACCGCGGCCAGCCCGGCGCCCTCGAGGGCCCAGCCGTGGGCGCGGCCCGGTGCAATGAGTAGGTGTAGGGAGGCCGAGGCGGCCACGAGCCCGACGATGAGCCCGCGCAGGCTGAAGACGGGCGTGCGCTCGGACATCACCCCAGTTTGGCAGGGGTGTGCGGGACGTTGTCGGCTCGGGTGGAGGCCTGGGTTACCGACGGGTAACATCGCCCCATGGCCGAGTTCAACCTCACGCTCAACGCAGATCAAATCGAATTGAAGGACTGGGTGCACGAGTTCGCGAAGGACGTCATGCGCCCCAACGCGGAGGAGTGGGACGACCGCGAGGAGTTCCCGTGGCCCATAGTGCAAGAGGCCGCCAAGATCGGCTTGTACGGCATCGACTTCATGATGAACGCGATGAGCGACCCGAGTGGTCTCACGTTGCCGGTGGCGATCGAAGAGTTGTTCTGGGGCGACGCCGGCCTCGGCATGGCGATCATGGGATCGGGTCTCGCGGCCGCGGGCATCAGCGGCAACGGAACACCCGAGCAGGTGATCGAGTGGGTGCCGCAGTGCTACGGGACCGCCGACGACGTGAAGCTCGGCGCGTTCTGCGTGAGCGAGCCCGACGCGGGTTCCGACGTGTCGTCGCTGCGCACGCGCGCGGTGTACGACGAGGCGAATGACGAGTGGGTGCTCAACGGCACCAAGGCCTGGATCACCAACGGTGGCATCGCCGACGTGCACGTGGTGGTGGCGGCCGTCGATCCGACGCTGAAGGGCCGCGGTCAGGCGTCGTTCATCGTGCCGCCCGGGACCAAGGGTCTGTCGCAGGGCCAGAAGTACAAGAAGCACGGCATCAAGGCGTCGCACACGGCCGAAGTGGTGCTCGACGACGTGCGTGTTCCGGGTCGCTGCTTGCTCGGCGGCAAGGAGAAGCTCGACGCGAAGTTGGCGCGTGCTCGCGAGGCCGGTCGTACCGGTGAGGCGCAGCCGGCCATGAAGACGTTCGAGGCGACGCGCCCGTCGGTGGGTGCGCAGGCGCTCGGCATCGCGCGCGGTGCGTATGAGATCGCGCTCGAGTACGCGAAGGAGCGCGTGGCGTTCGGCAAGCCGATCATCATGAATCAGGCGATCGCGTTCAAGTTGGCCAACATGGCCACGCAGATCGACGCGGCTCGTCTGCTCATTTGGCGCGCGGCGTGGTTGGGTCGCAATGGCGGCTTCAAGAACGGTGAAGGCTCGATGAGCAAGTACTACGCGTCGGAGACCGCGGTGCGCGTGACCGAAGAGGCCATTCAGATCCTCGGTGGTTATGGCTACACCCGCGAGTACCACGTGGAGCGCATGCACCGTGACGCGAAGATCCACACGATCTTCGAGGGCACCTCGGAGATCCAGCAGTTGGTGATCGCCCGCGCGATCTCCGGCCTCCGCATCGAATAACCCCTTGGGCGCGGAACCCTGCCACTTTTGGCATGTCTGACGCCCAAGAAAACCGGATTGCACCAACCGCTACAGTTTCTCCCGTGTCGTACTCGGGGGGACGGACGATCATCGATGTGGACGCCCACATCATGGAGCCGCGAGGTTGGCTGCGTCAGTACGCGGCGGCGGACGCCCGGGATTCGATTCCCGAACTCGGTGCCGATGATGCGGCCTTCGCGGAACTGCTCGACCACTCCGAGCGAGCGCACGACGAACGCACGACTGATTCCGCCGCCCGCGACCTGACGGCGCGCGAGTTCATGTCGATGCCGCGCAAGGGCTGGATGTCGCTCGGTGGCTGGAACACGGGGGAGCGCTCGCAGGCTCTCGACCTGCTCGGGTTCGAGAAGCAGGTGATCTTCCCGACCGGGTCGTTCGTGCAGGTGATGAGTACTCCGGCGAGGGATCGTCCCGAAGCGGCACGCGCGATGAATCGCGGTCTGCTCGATTTCTGCCACGATCCGCGACTGCTCGCCACGTCGTACGTGCCGTTCGAATTCGGGCCGCACACGGCGGTCGAATTCGTGGCCGAGGCCGCGCGGGCGGAAGCGGTCGGAGTTCTCGTGGACTCGATTCCGTCGTCGAAACAGAGGAGCTTCACGCATCCCGACTTCGACTGCGTGTGGCGGGCGATCGTCGACGCGAATCTTCCGGTGTTCCTGCACGTCGGAGCCGACCAGCAGTATCGGCCGGTGCCCGCGGCGTTCTTCGACAACGGTCGGGACATGGAACATGTCCGGTCGGATGCGCCGGGCGATCCGCTGTCTTTCATGGCGATTGGCTATCCGGGCGAGTTGTTCTTGGCCTCGTTGGTGTACGACGGAGTGCTCGAGAAGTTTCCGCAGTTGCGGATCGGGATCACCGAGTTGGGTGCGACGTGGCTGCCATCGTTCCTGCACTTCATCGACACCGGGTACCGATCGTTCCGAAACATCCAGGATCTGTCGCATCTGTCGATGCGCCCGTCGGAGTACTTGCGACGCCAGGTGACGGTGAGCCCCTTCGCGGGGGAGGATGTCGGCTGGATCATCGAGCAGGTGGGCGCCGATCTCGTGGCGTTTTCGTCCGACTATCCGCACCACGAGGGGACCGACGATCCGATTCGGCGTTTCGAGGCGAGCATGCCGAACGTGGGGGACGATGCCCGCGACGCGTTCTACTCAGGCAACGGACTCCGCCTCCTCTTCGGCTGACCCCCTTGAGGATCTGGTGACTGAAAGTCACCGCATAGGTGACGAAGTCCAACCAGATTCCCGGGCTCGCAGTTTTCTGGTGCGAGTTAGTCACCCCGGCGGTGACTTTCAGTCACCAGATCCTCAAGGGGGTGGTGGGGTTACTTGGAGGTGCGTTGGTAGAGGCGTGTGGCGATCGGAGCGAATACCACGATGAGAACCACCGCGAACCCGAGCGAGTAGAGCATCGCGTTCTGCAACGGCCAGGCCGTGGGCTCGGGCGTTCCGGCGGGAATGTTGCCGAAGCGCACGCGCACCGCGTGAGTGAGCGTCGACACCGGATTCCACTCGGCGATGGTCTTCAGCACACCAGGCAGGCTGTCGGACGGCACGAACGTGTTGGCGATGAAGGTCATGGGGAAGAGGATCACGAAGGTCGCGTTGTTGACCACCTCGGGAGTGGGCACCATCAATCCGATGCACGCCATCACCCACGAGAAGGCGTACGAGAAGAACAGCAGCAGCCCGTAGGCGACGATCGCGTCGAGGATCGAACCGCGAATGCGCCAGCCCACGGCCAGACCGGCCACCGACATGACCACGATCGACAGCGCGTTGTACACCACGTCGCTGATGGTGCGGCCGGCCACCACCGCCGAGCGCGCCATGGGCAGCGACCGGAAACGGTTGATGAGACCCTTCTGCATGTCTTCGGCCAGACCCGAACCGGTGAACGTGGCGCCGAACACGACGGTCTGCGTGAAGATGCCGGCGATCAGGAACTCGCGATAGTTGCCACCGGGGATGTCGATCGATCCGCCGAACACGTAGGCGAACAGAAGCACGAACATCAACGGCTGGACGACCACGAACACCATCACATCCGGTACGCGCCGGATGCGGATCATGTTGCGGTGGGCGATGGTGGTCGCATCGCGGAGCAGGCTCATGACGCGGCCCCTGTCGAAGCTTCGTGACCGGTGAGTTCCATGAACACATCGTCGAGCGTGGGTCGCCGCAATCCGATGTCCTTGATGAGAATGTGCTCGGCCTCGAGCGCGCGTAGCACGGTGGAGAGCGCCTCCACGCCGTTGGAGACCGGTGCCGAGACTTCGCCATCATCGGCGTGAACGCGCAACGGGCCGATGGCCACCGCGGCGAGGATCGACTCGGCCTTGCGCACGTTGTCGACTCCGCTCACGTGCACGTCGAGGTGTTCGCCACCCACGCGACGCTTGAGCTCTTCGGCCGTACCCTTGGCGATCGCACGGCCATGATCGATCACCACGATCTCGTCGGCCAGTTGATCGGCTTCCTCGAGGTATTGAGTGGTGAGCAGAACGGTGGTGCCGCCGCGCACGCGATCGCGGATGGTTTCCCACAATTCGCCGCGGCTGCGCGGATCGAGACCGGTAGTGGGTTCGTCGAGGAAGAGCACCGGCGGATCGGCCACGAGTGCACCGGCCAGGTCGATGCGGCGACGCATTCCGCCGGAGAAAGTCTTCAATGGACGGTCGGCGGCCTCGGTGAGGCGGAACTGCTCGAGCAGTTCGAGTCCGCGTCGGCGGGCCTCGCGTCGGGGCATGCCGTAGAGACGCCCAATCATCTCGAGGTTCTCGGTGGCGGTGAGGTGTTCGTCGACCGCGGCGTACTGGCCCGACAGACCGATGCGCGATCGCACCTGGCGCGGATCGGACATCACATCCACCCCGGCCACGGTGGCCGAACCGGCGTCGGGCTGAGTGAGCGTGGTGAGGATCGACACCGCAGTGGTCTTTCCGGCACCGTTCGGGCCGAGGAGGCCGAGGACGGTCCCGCCCGGCACGTCGAGGTCGAGGCCGTCGAGCGCCGTGACCGCGCCGTACTTCTTCACGAGCCCGCGTGCCACTACTGATGTATCGAGTTGGTGTGCGTGCACGCAACGAAACGCTACCTGTCACTGCGTTGATCACGGGTGTGACGCTCGTAGAATCTGGTCATGGAGCGCTCGCGAATCGCCACCCGATTCTCTGTGATCGTTCCGCTCATCGGGATTGCACTCGTTGCACTCACTTGGGGGAGCGATCCGAGCCCCGTTGCCGCAATCGCATTGGCGTTGGTTCACGTCACGTTGGTGATGGTCGCCGTTGCGCACGCAGAAGCAATCGCGCACCGCGTGGGCGAGCCGTACGGCACACTCGTTCTCGCCGTTGCGGTCACGGTGATCGAAGTATCGCTCATCGTCACGCTCATGTCGATCGACGGGCCAAAGAACGAAACACTCGCGCGTGATTCGGTGTTCGCCGCGATCATGATCGTCTGCAACGGCGTGCTCGGGGCATCGATTCTCGTCGACGCGCGCCATGACCACATCGTGCGATTCAACGAACAAGGGGCGAATGCGCTCATGGGAACGGTGATGACCATCGCCACGCTGTCCCTCGTCATGCCGTCGTTCACGTCGAGCAGCGAGGGCGGAACCTACACCGGCTCGCAACTCGCGTTCGCGGCGATCGCCGCTGCCGCGGTCTACCTCGTGTTCGTCTTCGTCCAGACCATTCGCCATCGGTGGATGTTCTTGTCGCCCGAGGCGCTCGAAGTCGAGTCGCACGAGACCTTCGCGCACGTCGAGCCGCATGCTCCGCGTTCGGGTCGTGTCGAAGGCCTCGGAGCGCGGGTCGCACTTCTGCTCGTGAGCCTGGCCGGCGTAGTCGGTCTCGCCAAGACGCTCGCGCCGAGTATCGAGGACGTGGTCACCGAAATCGGCGCGCCCCAGTCGTTCGTCGGCGTGATCATCGCTCTCATGGTGCTCCTACCCGAGTCGGTTTCGGCTCTGCGCGCGGCTTCGCGCGGCGAGATGCAGACGAGTCTCAACTTGTCGCTCGGGTCGGCGCTGGCGAGCATCGGCCTCACCATCCCGGCCATCGCCGTCGCCTCCATCTGGCTCGACGGCCCGATCACCTTCGGGCTCGGCGGCAAGGAGATCGTGTTCCTCGCGCTCACCGCCGTGATCAGCATCCTCACGTTCGGGTCGGGTCGGGCCACCATCCTCCAGGGCACTCAGCACCTCGCGGTGTTCGCGGCGTTCCTCTTCCTCGCCATCGTTCCGTGATTCTTTCCTGAGCGAGTCGATCAACTTCGTCAAGGGGTTGGCACAGGCACCTCGACCGGTTTCACGCGGGAACGCGTGAGTTGGCTCGCGCCGTACGCGGCGACGAAACAGGCGATACCGGCGACGATGAACGCGATCGTGTAGCTGCCGGTCGAGTCACGGATGGCTCCAGCGCCCCACGCCGCGAGAGCCGCACCTACCTGATGACCCGCGAACACCCAGCCGTACACCAGCGGCCCGCGTTGCACTCCGAAACGATTCACACACAGTGCGACCGTTGGAGGCACGGTGGCCACCCAGTCGAGCCCGTAGAACACCATGAACCCCACGAGTCCGAATCCGCCGGCCGACAGTGCCGGTTCGAGAAGGATGAGGCTCGCGCCGCGGAACGCGTAATACGCGACGAGCAGCTTCGCCGGGTCGTAGCGGTCGGTCAGGTATCCGGAGAAGATCGTGCCGATCACGTCGAAGCCGCCGATGAGCGCGAGATAGCCGGCCGCCGTGCCGGAATCGAAGTGGTGATCATGCGCGGCCGACAAGAAGTGCGTTTGGATGAGGCCGTTGGTGGACAATCCGCACACCATGAACGAACCCCACAGGAGCCAGAAGATGTGATCGCGCCGTGCGTCCTTCAACGTGCTGAGGGCCGAGCGAATCGGATGCGCGAGGGGAGCGGGCGGTTCGTAGTCGGCCGGAGCACCGAGCGGCTTCAATCCCATCTCGGCTGGTGAGTTGCGGAGGAACATCCCGACGATCGGAATCACCGCTGCCGCACACATCGCGATGGTGAAGCCGACGGCCTGCCAACCATGACGTTCGGCCAAGCGAGTGAGAACGGGGAGGAACACGAGTTGCCCGCTGGCGCTCGCCGCGGTGAGTGCTCCGGTGGCCAATCCGCGATGGGCGACGAACCAACGCGACACGACGGTGGATGCGAAGACCGTGGCGAGGCTTCCGGTGCCGACACCCACGATCACGCCCCACAGCGCGAACAGGTGCCAGGCCGCGGTCATCTTCGTGGTGAGGAGGGCTCCGAGCGAGATTGTGGCCAGGGCGGTCATCGTCACACGACGGAGTCCGTATCGAATCTGCAACGCGGCGGCGAAGGGCCCGATCAATCCGTAGAGCAGAACGTTCACGCTCACGGCGGCTCCGACCGTCGAGCGACTCCAGCCGAACTCGTCGCGCAGCGGATCGATGAGAACTCCTGGAGCGCTTCGGAATCCGGCCGCGCCGAGGAGGGTCAGGAAGGCGACCGCGAAGGTGATCCAGGCGTAGTGGGGTCGGCGAACTCTCATGATGGGGTGCGTGGAAGCGACTTGGCCACCGTACAGAAGGGCCTGGGCGTCAGACATGCCAAAAGTGGCAGGGTTTCGCGCCCAAGGGGGTTGGGGTTGAGAGGCTCGGGCCCGATCTGGGAGAGTGTGACTCAGGGAAAACGATCCGACCGGGGGGTTCAGGATGTCGAAATCCGATGTCGATGTCGTCGTCGTGGGGGCCGGGTTCGCCGGCATGTATTTGCTGCACGAACTGCGCGCCAACGGCTTTTCGTCGCGCGTCCTCGAAGCGGGCGACGACGTGGGCGGCACGTGGTATTGGAACCGTTACCCGGGCGCGCGCTGCGACATCTCCACCACCGACTACTCCTACACCTGGGACCCCGAACTGCACGACCAGTGGACATGGTCCGAGAAGCACGCCGCCCAGCCCGAGATCCTGAAGTACGCGCAATTCGTGGCCAAGAAGCACGACCTCTATTCGGGTATCGACTTCGAGGTCCGCGTCGAGAAGGCTGTGTGGGACGACGGCGCCAAGCGTTGGAAGGTCAGCACCTCGACCGGCGAGACCATCACCTGTCGTCACTATGTGATGGCCACCGGGTGTTTGTCGGTGCCGAAGGATCCCGATATCGCCGGCACCGAGTCGTACGCCGGTCCGGTTTACGTGACTGGCCGCTGGCCTCACGAGGGTGTCGACTTCACGGGCAAGCGCGTGGCCGTCATCGGCACCGGTTCGTCGGCCATCCAGTCGATTCCGCACATCGCCGAGCAGGCCGCCGAACTCGTTGTGTTCCAGCGCACGCCCAACTACTCGATGCCCGCGTACAACGGCCCGCAGCCGGCCGATCGCGTGGCGCGTCTCAAGGCCGACCGCAAGGCGTATGAAGCCGAGGCGCGCTTGTCGGCGGCCGGTGTTCCGATGGAGTTGCCCACGGTGTCGGCGCTCGGTGTGTCGCGCGACGAAGCGTTCGCGATGCTCGAGCAGTCGTGGCGCAAGGGCGAGCTCCTGGCCATCGGCGCCACGTTCATGGACGTGGGCACCAACCGCGACGCGAACGAAGTGATCTGCGAGTTCATGCGCTCGAAGATCCACGAAGTGGTGAAGGATCCCGAGACCGCCGAGTTGCTGAGCCCGCGCGGCCACGCGTACGGCACGAAGCGTCCGTGCATGGACACCAACTACTTCCAGACGTTCAACCTGCCGCACGTTCGGCTGGTCGACATCCGCAAGAACCCGATCGCTGTCACCAAGACCGGCGTGAAGTTCGGCAACGAGATCAAGGATTTCGACGCGATCGTGTACGCCACGGGTTTCGACGCCATGACCGGCGCGATCGTCAACGTCGACATCACGGGCAAGGATGGCGTCACGCTCAAGAAGAAGTGGGAATACGGACCGCTCACGTACCTGGGTCTCACCAGCGTCGGATTCCCGAACCTCTACATGATCACCGGCCCGGGCAGTCCGTCGGTGCTCTCCAACATGATGGTGTCGATCGAACAGCACGTGGAGTGGATCCGCGACACGCTCGTCGATCTGCGCGAGGCCGGTTTCGACACGATCGAACCCACGCCGGTGGCCGAAGAGGGTTGGCGTGTGCACTGCACCGATTGCGCCGACATCACGCTCTTCCAGGACACCAACTCGTGGTACATGGGAGCCAACGTGCCGGGCAAGCCGCGCGTTCTCTTCCCGTACATCGGCGGCGTCGGCCGGTATCGCCAGACGTGCGACGAGGTTCGCGCCAAGGGCTATCTCGGTTTCGAACTGAGCGGCTCGGGGTCGAATCAGCGCAACGATGGCATCGTGCGCCAGGTGCAGCCCGACGTCGACATGGTGCTCGAGATGATGGGGCAGATGGGTCTGCCGCCCATCGAGTCGATGTCGCCCGTCGAGGCACGCGCGTTCTCGGAAGCGTCGTCGGCCATGCGTCCACCCGGACCGAACGTGGGCGAGATGATCGATGGCACCCTGCCGGGCGCCGCTGGTCCGCTCGAGTACCGGTTGTATCGGCCCAGCACCAAGGGGCCGCATCCGGTCGTCGTGTACTTCCACGGCGGTGGTTGGGTGTTCGGCAGCCATGTGTCGGACGATCCTTTGTGCCGTGAGTTGTGCAACAACGCCGACGTGCTCATCATCTCGGTCAACTACCGCCACGCGCCCGAGGATCGTTTCCCCGCGGCGGCTGACGACGGTTACGCCGCGTTGCAGTGGGTGGCGGCCAACGCCGCGTCGCTCGGCGGCGATCCGTCGCGCATCGCGGTGGCCGGCTGGAGCGCCGGTGGGAACGTAGCCGCGGTGGCCGCGCAATTGGCGCGCGACAACGGCGGCCCGGCGTTGAAGGGGCAGTTGCTGCTCACGCCGGTCACCGATGGTTCGCGTCAGCACGGTTCGCATCACGAGAACGCCGACGGTTACATCCTCACCAAGTCGCTCATGGAGTGGTTCTGGAACCACTACGCCGATGCGTCGGATCGTTCGCATCCGAAGGCCTCGCCGCTGTTGGCGTCGAGCCTCGCGGGTCTGCCGCCGGCGATGGTGGTGACGGCGCAGTTCGATCCGTTGCGTGACGAAGGCGACGCGTACGCGCGAGCGCTCATGGGCGCGGGTGTTCCGGTGGAGCACCTGCAGGCGCGTGGCCACATCCACACGTCGATCACGATGGTGGACGCGTTGCCGTCGGGCAAGCCGCCGCGCGCGCAGATGGCCGCCGCCCTCCGCCGCTTCCTCCACTAGCCCTGTTGGGTGCGAAACACCGGCATTTTTGCCGGTCTGGTTCCCCATGGTGACTTCTCATCAAGGACATCGGTCTGTCGGAAGAAGATGCTCGAGGATTACTATGAGGCACGACGTGAATACGCTGAATCTCTACGTGTGGAACGAATTGGTAGGCGCTGAGTCCGTGTGGTCGGCTCAGATTCCAGAGGTCCGACTCTCGGTTTCTGCTGAGTCTCGTGAGGGCGCGGTCGCTCGTGCGCGCAAGTCGCTCGAGGCTGAGTTTCCCGGCCAGGTACATCACCTCGCCATCCACGACTGCCTCGCTCCGGCCTGAGCGGCTTGGGCGTCAGGCATGCCAGAAGTGGCATGGTTTCGCGCCCAAGTGGGGTGGGTCTAAGGTTGGGGGCGCAGGCACGACCGGGGGGAGGTGCGCGTGAAGACCATCTGGTTCCATCTCATGCCATATCCGGAGTTGCCCGACGACTTCACCGATGAGCACCGTTCCGTGTGGGTCGACATCGATCCGGCTCTCTTCGATGCGCGCGTCGGCCATCGCATGTACAACGAGTACATCGACGAACTCGAGTTCGCGGCGTCGGTCGGTTTCGACGGCGTCGGCATCAACGAGCACCACTCCAACGCGTACGGGCTCATGCCGAGTCCCAACCTCATCGCCGCCGCACTCGCCCGTACCTGCCCCGATGCCGCGCTCGTGGTTCTGGGCGATTCGGTCGCGCTCTACAACCCGCCCATCCGCGTGGCCGAGGAGTTCGCGATGCTCGATTGCATCAGCGGCGGCCGTCTCGTGGCAGGTTTCCCCGTGGGTACGCCCATGGACACGCTCTACGCGTACGGCAACAATCCGGCCACATTGCGCGAGCGCTACCACGAGGGCATCGAACTCATCTTGAAGGCGTGGACCGCCGACGACGTGTTCTCGTTCAACGGCAAGTACTCGAAGTTGCGCTACGTCAACTGCTGGCCGCGGCCGGCGCAGAAGCCGCATCCACCGATTTGGATTCCCGGTGGCGGTTCGGTCGACACCTGGGAATGGTGTGCGCGCGTCGGCTACTCGTATCTCTACCTGAGCTACTTCGGATACAAAGCCGCGCTCAAGACCATGCAGGGGTTCTGGAAGTGTGTGGAAGACGCGGGTCGTCCGGCCAATCCGTTCCAGGCTGGTTTCGCGCAGTTCTTCGGCGTGGCTGACAGTGAGGCCGAGGCGATCGAGTTGTATCGCGAGCCCGCCGAGTACTTCTTCAATCGCTGCCTCCACGTGTATCCAGGCTTCGCCGATCCGCCCGGTTACAAGACGCTCAACACGGTGCGCAACGGTGCCGAGGGCATGGTCGAGCGTGCCGCGCGCGAAGCCAACGAGCGAGCGGCGCAGGCCGCGAAGAAGGCCGAGCGCAAGGCGGCGCAGCAGTCGTTCAGCGCGGCCTCGCACATGTCGTTCGAGCAGATGGTGGAGAAGGGCTACGTGATCGTGGGCAATCCCGACCAGGTGGCCGAGAAGACCGTCGAGATGGCCAAGCAGCTGCGCATCGGCCACGTGATGTCGCTCTGCCACTTCGGCAACATGAGCCGCGATCTCGCGATGCACAACACCGAATTGATGGCCACCAAGGTGTTGCCGCAGATTCGTCACTTGTGGGACGACGAGTGGGAGGACGAGTGGTGGCCCCAGCCGTTGCCGGCCTCCGACCGCGTCATGCCGTCGCCGCGCCCCACCGTGTCTCGATGATCGATCTCGCGCAGTGGAAGGCCGGGTCGCTCGAGATCTGGCGCGAGGGTGAGGGACGCACCGTCGGCTACTTGCACGGCATGGTGTGCGCGCCAGGGCGTCAGCCCTTCGTGACCGAGTTGGCGAGTCGCGGGTTCGAGGTGGTTGCGCCGTCGCTGCCGGGTTACTCGCGCACCGCGCCGTCGGACGACATTCGCAACATCCACGACTGGGTGTTCGCGCTGTCGGAGATCATCGACGTTGCGGGTCTGGCCGGTGCGCCGATGGTCGCGTCGTCCACGGGTGCGATGCTCGCGCTCGAACTCGCGGCGGTGAGGCCCGAAGCGTTCTCGTCACTCGTGTTGGTGGCGCCGCTTGGGTTGTGGCGCGACGACCTTCCGGTGGCCGATCCGTTCTCCACCACATTGAGCGGTCAACGCGCGTTGCTTACGAAGGATCCCACGACGACCGCGCTGTTCTTCGAGGATCACGAGTCGGGAGACGCATTGGTGGACGCGACCATCCAGCGCTACACCGCGCGCACCGCGACCGCGAGTTTGGTGTGGCCGCTTCCCGAGTTCGGTCTGTCGCAACGAATTCATCGCGTGTCGTGTCCGGTCACGTTGGTGTGGGGGAGCGATGATCAGATCATCGATCCGAGTTACGCCGATTCGTTCGCCGCGTGCTTACGAGATGTGCGCGGGCGACACGTGGTGAACGGAGCCGGTCACCTGGCCGAGTGGGACGACCCGAGCGCCGTTGCCTCGATCGCCGCCTCCGCCCTGAACTGACCCTGTTGGGCGCGAAACCGTGCCATTTCTGGCATGTCTGACGCCCAAGAAGCCCAGGTCTGGCAGGCTGGTCGGTATCGACATCGTTGCGATTCAACGTCGGACAGTCCGGGTCCTGATCCTCGGCCAACTGGCCGCGGCCGCTGCGTTGGCGTCTGCGATCACCGTGGGCGCCTTCGTCATCCAGCGCATCCTCGGCCAGGACACGCCGTGGGGCGGGATCGCCACCGCGACCGTCACCATCGGTACCGCGTTCATGTCGCAGTACCTCTCGCGTCTGATGGCCAAGCGCGGACGGCGCGACGGCCTGCGCCTCGGCTACGCACTGGCGATCGTTGGCGGATTCGTGGCTGCAATAGGCGCCGAGACGAAGACCCTCGCCATCTTCCTCGTCGGCCTGTTCGTTTACGGAAGCGGTCAGGCCTCGAACCTGCTGTCGCGCTACGCCGCCACCGACCTGGCGCCGCCCGATCAACGCGGTGCCGCGATGAGTCGCATCCTCTTCGCTTCCACGTTCGGGGCGGTGTTCGGCCCGATCCTCGTGTTGCCGGCGCAGGCCGCCGGCGAAGCGTGGTTCGACTGGAACAAGTACACCGGGCCGTGGTTCTTCTCGGCGGTGTTCTTCCTGGTGTCGCTCGGCAATGCGTGGGTGCGCCTCAAACCCGACCCGCTCGTGTTGGCGCGCGAACTGTCGGGACAACCGATCGGCCAGGTGGCGCCCATCAATCTGCGCGAGGCGCTCGCGGCGGTGTTCGCCACGCGGCAGGGAACGCTGGCGGTGGCGTCGATGATCATCTCGCAGATGACCATGGTGGCCGTGATGACCATGACACCGGTCCATCTCAAGGCTCACGGTCACGAGACCGTGAGTTCGTACGTCATCTCGCTGCACATCGCCGGGATGTACGCGTTCAGCCCATGGGTTGGGCGATTCAGCGATGAACACGGCCGCATCCGCACGATCCAGGTGGGCGGAGTGCTTCTGGCCGCCGCCACCGCATTGTCGGCACTCGCCGGCGACGACTACTTGCTCCTGTTCCCGGCGCTGTGGTTGCTCGGCATCGGCTGGAGCTTCGGTCTCATCGGCGGATCGAGTCTTCTCATCGATTCAGTGAGCGATCGCGTGCGCGTGTCGGTGCAAGGTGCGGCCGACATGTCGATGAGTCTGTTGGGTGGATTGGCCGGCTTCTCCAGCGGTTTCATCCGCAAGGCTGTCGGCTATCACGTGTTGTCGACGTTCGCGCTCGTGCTCGCGTGTCTGCTCGCGGGGGCTGCGGCGTTACGTCCTCTGTTCGAGAAGCCTGTTCCCGCGAACTGAGTTAATGGGCGTCAGACATGCCAGAATTGGCATGGTTTCGCGCCCAAGGGGTCAGAGGATGGTGACGAGGCCGGTGTCGCCGTCGACGCGCACCATCGCACCGTCCGGAATCCGCCGCGTTCCACCCGTCGCCGAGATCACGCACGGAATGCCCAACTCGCGGCTCACGATGATCGCGTGACTGAGCGGAGCACCCACGTCCACCACCACCGCGGCCGCCGGCACGAACAACGGCGTCCACGACGGGTCGGTGATCGGCGCCACCAGGATGTCACCCGGCTCGAGTGCCGTGGGATCGTTGCTGTCGAGAATTACCCGCGCCCGACCGGTGGCCGAACCCGGACAGCCGGGCATACCCTGCAGAGATTCTCCGCTCGCCAGCTTGGTGACTTCGCCGCCATCGCGCGATGGCCACGTTCCGGGATCGGATGCCTCACCAACGAACACGAACTGCGGGTCCTTCTTCTCCAACGCCTCGTACTCCACCCGACGCACACGGATGGTGTCGGTGAGGGAGTGCGGGTCGTCGAGCAGTTGATCGATCTCGCTCGCGCGCACGAATCCGAAATCCTCGATCTCGTCGAACGCACCACGCTCGACCATGCGTCGACCCAACTCGCGCATCGGCATGCGCATCTCGTGGATGATGCGGATGTTGTTGGTCTTGGTGCGCTCGCGCGCCGGCAGCCAGGCCCGCGAGGCGCCGATGCCGGCCGACAACTGGCCGTGGGCCTCGGGATCGGCGGCCACCATGTCGAGAAGGGTCTTGCTGGCGATCTCGCGATCGCGCGCCCGCTTGGCGTTCTGATCGCGCGGGTTGAGGTCGTCGGAAGCCAGGCGCATGCGCTCGATGGCCGAGAGCGCGAGTTCGGGGCGCGTCTCCCACGTTGGTGACCGCGCCTCCCACTCGTTGGGGCCGCGCGAACCGAAGTCGGTGATGAAGTCGTCGAACGCCGACAGGAAAGCGCGCACCTTGCGCTTCTTCGACTTCTTCTGCAGACGGTCGAGCAAGCCGCTCACACCCTTGTCGAACTGCTTGGTGAGAGTCTTCGAATCGGCCACCTGGCGGCCCATGTCCCACATCGCCTGGCTCGGCGCGGCCGAATCGACCTCGCCGATGCCCGAGATGATCGGCATGATCAGGTCGGGACGGCCCACCGCGGTGGCAACGGCCGAGATGATGCCGAGCGGCACGGTGGCCATGTAGGTGGTGAAGAGGTGCTGAGCGAAGTACCGGCGGTGCAGAACCGTCAACTGCTCGTAGCGCCGCCACAGATCGAGGTCGCTCATCGCCGAGAGGTCGGGACGCTCGGACGCGATTCGGATCGATTCGTTGCGATCGGCCGTGAGTTCGTCGAGTTGATCGAGCGAGGTCTTGGAGAGAACCCAGCCGAAGGTCTCGCCGATCTTGACTGTGAGATCGGGTCGTTCGTCGCCGGCCATCTTCTCGTAGGGCGGAATGCCGGGTTGTGCTCCGAAGAACTGCTGATCCATCGCTTCCCACGAGAGACCCGGCGCGCGTTCGCCGAAGAGTCGGATGATCGAGGCATTGAGGTAGCAGTAGCCGCCGACCACACCCAACTGGCAGAACGTGTCGTCGGGGAACTCGGAGTATTCGAACGCGCCCATGCGTACCCACGCGTCACGCCAACCCATCTCGGCGAGATAGAGCGCGGTGTCGCTCGTGAGCGGCGTGACCGGATCGGGGAACACCTCGCCCACGTTGGCGCGGGTGTAGATCGGGAACCGCGTGGAGAGATCGGTGTCGGTGACGTAATAGCGCTGATTCATGTGGCACCCCCCTGTGCGATGCCGAAAGTACTACCGCCTCCGCGCGGTATCCAGGGGAGGTCGGCTATTCGCCGAGGAGCGCTTTCATCCGCTCGATTTCGGCGCTCTGACCGTCGATGATCTTCCGGGCCAGGTCGGTCGTGGCCTTGTCGTCACCCTTTTCGATCACATCGTTCGCCATGTCGATCGCACCTTCGTGGTGGCCGATCATCGCCTTCAACCAGGCGGCGTCGAAGTCGGCGCCGCGCAGCGACTCGAGTTCGGCCATGTCGTCAGCCGGCACCATGCCGCTCATCATCGAACTGTGGTCCATGCCCTCGTCGAGGTATGTGGGTTCACCCCACGCCTGAAGCATCGATGTCATCATCTCGACCTCGGGATCCTGCGCGGCCTTGATCTGGGCGGCCAGTTCGAGTACTTCTGGCCCAGCGCCGACCGTCGGGTCGAGGGCGATGTCGGCCAACTCGATGGCCTGTTCGTGATGCGGAATCATCATCTGGGCGAACATCACGTCGGCATCGACGCTGTCGCCGGACCCGCCGCAGGCGGCGAGGGCGAGTGTGATTCCGATGAGGGGAGTGAGTCGCGTGCGCATGAGCATACTTTCCGTGTTCATCCGAAATTCGACGTGACGAGTGCGGCGGTGAGGGCAACGATCACTCCGCCGATGGCGCATTCGGTGAGGCCGGCTTGCGTCAATTGACGGCGACGCGATGCGATGCGTGCCGGTTCGTCGGCGAGTCGACGCAGATTGAGTTGACGACTCTTGTTGGCCACCGCGAGCATCGCGACGACCACCAGCAACTTCACGAGCAGCAGTCGGCCGTGGCTCTGCGAGAAGAGAGTGGTGATGCCGCCGTGGAGGCGGAGAGTCTGCACCACGCCGGTGCCGACGATCACTGGCACCGCAACCGTGGCGGCGCGGCCGAAGCGTCGGAACGATTCGAGCGCATCGCGGTCGTCGACCAACGGTACGACCACGGACACGAGCACGGCGAGTCCACCCAACCAGACGGCCACCGCAGCCGTGTGGGCCAAGTCGGCCGGAACGCCGAGCACCGGCCAGGCGCGCGAACGCGAGTGGCTGGTGTACGCGAGACCGAGTGCGAAGATTCCGAGCAGGCCGATCAGCAACTTCGAGACGCGTTCCTCGTCGGCTTCATCGACGCGTGTGAAGGCGGCCCACAGAATCGCGAGGCTGGCGAGCATACGAAGAGTCGTCATGCCGAGTGCGGTGGAATCGAACGCATCACCGAGTTTGCCTATCGCTCCGAAGATCGAGGTGCCGTGAATGTCACCCAGTAGTACGAGCAGTTGGATCAATGAACCGACGGCGAGTGTTCCGCCGGCGACGCGGAGGAGGAGGCCGCCACGGGCGCTGCGCAGAGTTCCTTGGGCCACCAGCAATTCGCTCATCACGAGTCCACCCGCGAGCAGCAATGCCGCGTAGACCGCGAGGCGAACGAACCAGCGCACGGGTTCGGGAGCCGGGTTGGTGTCGTCGAAGCTGGGCGGTGTGGCGACGGGTTCGACAGCAACGGGTGTGGTGACGGCGACACCGGGAGTCGCGGCCGCCGCCGCATCGATGGTGAACGCCACGCGCCCAGACACCACGTGACCGTCTTCGCTCACCAACTTCCAGCGCAAACCCACCGGACCGGACAGCGCGGCGGGAAGCGCGAACCGGATGATGTTGGCCTGCGGGCCGGCCACCGCGGGCGGGAGATCGGCGCGCACTCCATCGGCCGTGATGATCTCGGCCGAGGCCGACTCGAGCGGCACGTCTTTGGCGAAGGTGACGACCCACTCGGCCGGTGGCGCGGTGAGCACCTCGCCATCCGCGGGCGAGCTCGAGTCGTACGAATTGTGGGCCAGAGCGACGTCAGCCCCCAAGCCCGCCACGGAGATGCCGAGAGTCAGAGCAACGACGAGGACGAGCGCTTTCGGCGAGAAGGGTCGAGTCGAGTACGAGATGGGATCAAACGGTAACGAGTTTCAATGACGAAAGTCGGTCGGGTGTTCGCGCTGTGACCGGTGTCAGCAGAATTCGTCGAGAAGCTCGCCCACGCCGTGCTCCTCGGCGGCGAGAACGGGCCGAATATGCAGGTTTTCCAACAGAATCGTTCCGCGCTCGTTTCCGCCTTGCAGATCGCTCGTGATCACCTGAGCCGTGCACAACTGCAGCAGGCTGCGCTTGTAATCGAGGTAGCAGCGTTCGAACGAGTAGTTCTTCACGCCGAGTGCGACCACGCGGTCGTAGTAGTGGCGCAGCAGGTCCATCTCACAGGTGCGGCGCACCTCGGGCGATAGCGACCCGGTCACGAGATTGGCCACGTCCCACGGACCCATGTGCCGAGTGGAGAGTTGGAAGTCGATCATGGTGACGGTGTCGGTGCCGGCCGATCCGCCGAACAGGTAGTTCTCGGCGCGGCAGTCGGTGTGTGTGAACGTGAGGTGGTCGAGCGCGGCCAGATGATCGAGCAGGTTCGGATACTCGTTGCACGCGCGTTCGATCACGTCCATGAACTCCGGTGATACGCGATCGGCGAACTTCTGTTTGAACTCGGGGAGGCGCGCCAGGGCCATGTCGCGGCCCGACTTGTAGAGCGGGTTGTTCATGGGCGGGAGCCACGTCATGGTCTCGAGGTCGGGCGAATCCCAGAAACGCACATGCAATTGCGCGATGACGTCGATGATCCGCCGCGTCTCATCGATGGTGATGCCGGTGATCTGGTCGGGGCAGCGCGCGCCGACGATCTCCTCGATGAGAAGGATGAACGGCAGACCGTTGGCGCCGGAGTCGGCGTGGTACGGAAGCGGCACGCGGATGTCGAGTGACGTGGCGACTTCTTTGTAGAAGTTGACCTCGCGCAAGTAGAACCCCATCACCTCACCGAGGAAGCGATTCTCGGGTGCCGGCGATTGGCACTTGGCGATCATCGTCGCCGGGCCCGATTCGCCGGGGGCGTAGGTGAGGTGGAGCCGCGCGAGTTCGCCGAGGATGCCGACGCCTTCGCCGAGTCGTTCGGCACGGAAGTTTGCGATGCGTCCCACCGCGGGGTTGGTGGCGAGGACCTCGTTCAGCCACTCGGTGGTGATGTTGGCGATCTGCTCGGGAATCATCGGCATGCCGCGAGCGTATGTCGGTGGGTCGTCAGGCCTCCCAGTGGGCGCGTGAACCGGGCCATACTGGGCGGGTGATCCGCTTGCGTCAGATCTGCCTCGTGGCTCGCGACCGCGATGCGGTGGTCGACGATCTGTGCGCGGTGTTCGGGCTGCGCGTGGGGTACAACGACCCGCACATCCACCGGCTCGGCTTGCACAACGCGGTCATCCCGGTGGGCGATCAGTTCCTCGAGGTGGTTGCGCCCATCACCGACAACACGACCGCCGAGCGCTACCTCGCCAAGCGTGACGGCGACGGCGGATACATGCTCATCTTCCAGACCGACGATTTCGGAGCACACCGAGCGCGTGTCGACGAGATGGGCATTCGCATCGTCGCTGACTACGGAGCACCTGGTTTCATCGACATGCAACTGCATCCCGCCGACACCGGCGGCACGTTCGTCGAGATCGACGAGCAGACGCCTCCGGGCGATTGGCATCCGGCCGGCCCCACGTGGCGCGCTGCCGTCGACACGTCGGTCGCGATGCGACTGGGTCAGGCCGACGTGGGCTGCGTCGATCCCGAGGCGGTGTCGGCGCGGTGGGGGCGGCTCATGGATCTGCCGGTCACCATCGGACGCAACTGCGGCATGCACAAGGTGCGCCCAGTCGACTTCTGCGTGCGCTTCGTACCGGCCGGTCCGCGGGGCGAAGGCCTCGACGCGGTCGACATCGTGGTACGCGACTCGGCCGAGGTGCTGCGACGGGCGCGCGAACGCGGCCTTCCGATCGACGATCAGGCCGTCACGATCGGCGGAGTCCGCTTCAACACCGTCGCGGGCTGATTCATGGGCGTCAGACATGCCAGAAATGGCATGGTTTCGCGCCCAAGGGTTAGGGGTTCGTGAGGACGGGGAGGATGCGGGGGCCGCGGACCTGACCATTCGCCCACGTGACCTTGGTGCTCGGGTCGAGCGAGTAGTTCGGGAAGGCGCGCAACCATTCCTGGAACGCGACGATCATCTCCAGTCGCGCCAGATTCGACCCCGCGCACCGGTGGATTCCCAAACCGAACGCGACGTGCCGATTGTTCTTGCGGTCGAGGATGAACTCGTCGGCGCGCTCGAACTCGTTCGGGTCGTGATTGGCGGCCGGGAACGTCACGAGCGTCTGATCGCCGGCGTGCATCGGGCAACCCGAAACCGTCACGTCCTTCACGACCTTGCGCGCCATCGTGACCGGTGCGTAATAGCGAAGGACTTCCTCGGTCGCCTCCGACCACAGGTCGTGATCGTTGGGAACCGCGATCAGTCGCTGCACCTCGTCGTTGTGTTGGGCGAAGTGCCACAGACCCGAACCGATCGCGCTCCAGGTGGTGTCGATGCCGGCCACGATCTGCAGGCGGATGTATCCGACCTTCACCATCCAGTCGACGTCCTGGCCGTCGATCTGGGCGTTGGCCACCACCGTCAACAAGTCGTCCTTCGGATTCTTCAGACGATCCTTCAGCAGCGCGTCGATGTACTCGGTCATCTCGACGGCAACCTGATGCCGGACCGCATTGTCCTTGGGTGCGAGTTGGAAGCTTCGATAGATCCAGTCGCGGAACAAGTCGGCGTCCTCTTCGGGCAGACCCGTGATGATGCAGATGCCGTGCACCGGAATGTGCTGGCTGTACTGCTCGGCAGCGTCGGCGGTGGGCGAGTCACCGATGTCGGCGATGAGTTTGCGGCAGAACGCGCGCATCTCGGGCTCGATGGAGGCGACGGCCTTCGGATTGAACGCCGGGAGGATGAGTCGGCGATGTCCGTGATGATTGGGCGGGTCGCTGGTGATCGGCGGGGCGGGATGTCGTGGAGCGTCGGGTCGAGCCACGCCGACCCAGATGGACGAGAAGTTGTCGGTGTCGTTCGCGATCTGTCGAACGGCTTCCATGGTCACCGGCATGAACGCGCGGCCGTACCGCTCGGTGCTGGCCACCGGACACTGCTCGCGCACGTCGTTCCAGATGTCGATGGCGTTCTCGCCCCAACCGTCGTCGAGCCAGTCCCAGTCGGTGATCCAACTCTTGACCGGCTCCGAGTCGACTCGCTCGCTTCCGTAGGTCATGGCAACCCCCTGGATGCCAGGTTAGGCGAATTGGTTGGCTGGTCGTCACCCAAAGTTCACCCACGGCTCGGCTCGGCGCCGGACGAGGACTCCTATGCTGAAAGGCCAGGAGGAATCGACATGGCACGCGTGCAACTGGCCCTGAACGTGGGCGACCTCGACGCCGCGATCGAGCACTACACCAGGATGTTCGGGGTCGGCCCGGCCAAGGTGCGCGACGGCTACGCCAACTTCGCGATCGCGAACCCGCCCCTCAAGCTGGTGCTCATCGCCGGCCACGGCCAGCCCGGCACGATGAACCACGTGGGCGTCGAACTCGAATCCACCGACGAGGTGGCGGCCAAGATCGACGACGCACGCGCCCAGGGCTTCGACATCTCGGTGCACGAGAGCGAGACCTGCTGCTTCGCCGTTCAAGACAAGGTCTGGATCAACTCCGGCGAAGTTCCGTGGGAGTGGTACACGGTCCTCGAGGACGCACCCGCCGACACGTCGCTCGCCGCGACGACCATCAACCTCCGCAAGAAGCCGCTCCTGATGGTCGAAGCCAACGGCAGCGTCTGCGGTCCCGACACGTGCTGCTGAACCTGTCCGCGCGCCGCGTTCTGAGCGAATTCCTCGGCACGGCTCTTCTCGTGATTGCCGTGGTCGGTTCGGGCATCATGGCCACCAACCTCACCGACGACGTGGGTGTGCAGCTTCTTGCCAACGCCATCGCGACGGGCGGGGCCTTGTTCGGCCTCATCACGATCTTCGCCCCGATCTCCGGCGCGTCGTTCAACCCGGTCGTCACCCTCGTCGGCCATTTTCTCGATCGCGACTCGAATCCGGTTCGCTTGCTCGTTGACATCGTCGCGCAATTCGCCGGAGCGGCGGTGGGTTGTTTCATGGCCAACGCGATGTTCGAGCATCCGGTGTTCGAGACCTCGTCGAAGATTCGCGACGGCGGACCGAAGTGGTTCGCCGAAGCGGTCGCGGTGGTGGGTCTGCTGCTCATCATCCGCGGTGGTATCGCGGCCAAGGCCAACGTGGCCGCGCTCGTGGCGGCCTGGATCACCGGTGCCTACTGGTTCACGTCATCCACCAGCATCGCCAACCCGGCCGTCGGCTTCGGGCGCATATTCTCCGATTCGTTCGCCGGCATCGCGCCGGAGTCGTGGCCGATGTTCGCGGTCATGCAATTGATCGGCGGCGTCGTGGCGTTCGGTCTGTGCCGGATTCTCTTCACTCACCGCGACTGATGCCCGGCATCCTCTTCCTCTGCATCCACAATGCCGGTCGCTCGCAGATGGCGGCCGGATTCGCGCGGGCGATCGGCGATGGCCGGGTCGACATTTTCTCCGGTGGATCCGAACCGGCTGATCAAGTGAATCCGGCGGCGGTGGAAGTGATGCGCGAAGTCGGAATCGACATCGCCGGCTTCACACCGCAGAAGTTCACCGACGAACTGCTCCATCGCGTCGACGTGGTGGTCACGATGGGTTGTGGCGACTCTTGCCCGTACGTCCCGGGCAAGCGTTACATCGATTGGCCGCTCGACGATCCGAAGGGTCAGTCGGCCGACGTGGCCCGGCGCATCCGCGACGAGATCCGCGGGCGGGTGGAGGCCCTGGTGGCCGAACTGACGCCCTAGCGGCCCCGGGAGCGCGCACACACCCCGGTAGTACTTTCGTTCAGGTGGCGATGAAGAACGAGAGAGCCAAACGCGAGACCCGCCGCCGCTTCGAGCAATGGGCCCGCAACCCCCAGTGCCACGCCAACGTCATCTCGGCCGTCCACAACGTGAAGATGGGGGCGGTCGCCCGGCGCGAGAACCCCCAGGCCCCGCGCGAGGGGCAGTCGGTGTTCGCGCTGGCCCGCGGCAACTCGTTCGAGGCCGGCCTGGTGCGCGATGGGGGCGACCTGCTCATCACCGCACTGCAACGCGCCGACGTGATCGACTCGCTGTCGGCCGACTTCGCCGATCACCGCATCGCCGCCAACGGCGGCACTCTCGCCGATCTCGACGCCGCCGTCGAGGCTGGTCACGCGTTCCTGAAATCGTTGGCCGAGGGCCGCGTGTTCAACGGCGCGGTGTCGAGCCTCACGGTGCGCATTCCGCGCGGCATCATGCTGCCCGAGGCGCTGCTCATCATCGACGTCCTCGCGGTGCAGACGCACGGCGAACGCCCCGTCATCGCCGTGGGCGAGATCAAGACCTACGCCGATCAGGGGGGCCATACATCGCGCTCCGATCTGGCCGCGGCGCGCGCGCAGATGGGTTTGTACGTGCACGCGCTCGAGGTCACGCTCGACGGTCTCGGAATCGCGCGGGCCGTCGACGTGTCGGTCGAGGGATTTCTGGTCCTCACGTACCCGGGTTCCAATCAGCCGAGCGTGCGCAGCGGCGAAGATCTCCGCTACCAACTCGAACGCGCGCGTCGCGGCTTCGAACTCATGGAGGACTCGGCGCAACTCATGAACGGTGCCTACGGAGCCGGCGACGACGACGATCCCGAGTCGCTGTTCGATCTGGTCCGCCACGCCGACACCTTCTTCCAGGATTCGTGCCTGTCGTTCTGCGAGCGGGCCGACTTCTGCCATGCGAACGCCCTCGCCAAGGGTCACGGTGTCGCGTTGGGCGACGACGTCGGCCGATTCCTCGGCGGCGTCACTCTCGATCGCGTCGTTCAACTGCTCGACGGCGGGCGGCCGGCCAATCGCGCCGAACACGATCTGCTCGTTCGCCTGTCCGACGGTTTGCCGGTGCTGCCATGAGCAACGACCTCGAGACCATCCGCCGCATCCGCGCCTGGCACGAAGGTGCACCGACGCCGCGCGGATCGGTCGTCAACGTGCACGTGGGTGCCGACGACGACGTGCTGGTGGCGGCGTTCCTTCGCATGGGCGGCGAGTCGCGGCCGTGGGGCGTGGCCATCGGAACCCTGGCCAACGGGCCCACGGTGTTCACCGTCCCCGAAGCCCGCAATCGCCAACTGGTGGCCGACATGATGGTCGTGGTCGCACCGCACCTGCTGGCCCACTTTCGCCATCCGGCGTTCGACGACGACGGGCCGGCCGGTTATCAGTCGCAGTCGCTCCGCCAGATCTGGCTGCCCGGGCCGTCGCATCTCGAGATGCTCCACTTCATCGCCGCCGCGTACGCGCGCACGAAGTGGAACCATCCGAATGTCGACACGCTCAACGCCCTCGGCAATCTGTGCAACGCGCTCTTCATCGAAGCGCAGCGTCCGGGTCAGCAGGTGGTGATGTCGGCGGTCGATGCCCTGCGCTCGGCCTACGTCTTCCCGACGGCGCCCATCCGTCAAGCCCACCTCGGGCACTTGCTCGGGTGGATGCGTGGTGGTCGCACACGTGACGACCGTCTGCGCGCGGCGCACGAAGCCGAACGCAACTCGGTGTCGACGGTGCTCGACCCCGAAGTCGAACGGCGCGAACTGGCGTCGTTGGTGGCCGAGTGGGGCGAGTCGCGTTCGGACGACACCGCTCGGCGCATCGACGCGGCGTTGCACACCGAGTTGACGCGCCGATGGAAGCTCACGGCGACAGCGGTGGCCGAATTGCGCCGCGACCCTCGGGGCGCGAATCCGGGTCTGGCCGATCTGGTCACCGGCAGCGCGAAGGGGTTCTTCCATGCCTGGGGCAATCGGGTCGTCAACGAGGCGGCCGGCATCGATCAGTTCTGGCCGAACGTCTTCACCGATCACAACGCGCGCGGCGCGAGCGGTTCGTATCAGTCGAGGGTCGCCGATCACGAGATCTCGCAAGTGGCGCTCATGCACGGAGATCGCGAGCTGCAGCGAGAAGAACTCGCGCGGGGTCGCGGAGTCGTTGCGCGTGTGACGGCCAACTCCGAAGACGAATGGATGATCGCGTACACGTACCCCGAACTCACCACGATCGAACCGGGTCGGGTGCTGGCCATCGCGGGTCGTCCCACCATGTCGTTGCGCGTCACCGATGTCGACCTCGACGAGCGCACCATGACTCTGGCGCCCGGTTGGAAGCGCCCGAAGAAGGGCGGTGGTGCATTCACCTGGGAGCCCGACGACTCGAAGTGGCGAGGCGCCCAACTGGTGCTGCTGTTCGATCCGCCCACCGGGATCATGCGCAATCGCGTCGCCATGGCGAACAAGGCGATCGACGGCGACATCACGTCACTGCTCGTCGCGCCGCGGCCGCGTCACGCCGCTTTCGACGACGACGGTGCCGTGTTCGAATCGGTGGAGGCCGAATCGTGAGTGTCGTCACCAAGCTCCAGGAGTTTCTGCGCGGCGACGATCGGCTGTGCGTCGTGAAGGCGCCACCCGGTTCGGGCAAGTCGTACAACCTCGTCAAAACGCTCGCCGCGGTGGTCGGCTCGCAGTACCGCGTGATGGTCGCGGCCCAGACCAACAACCAGGTCGACGATCTGTGCGCCGAGATCGCGCGCGAATACCCCACGACCCATGTGGTGCGCTTCTCGTCGGGCACCTACGACGGAACGATCGCGGCCAACGTCGAGATCGTCAACAAGACCGACCAACTGCCGAGTGGCCCGTCGATCGTGGTGGCCACCGTCGCCAAGTTGGCAATCAGCAAGTTCGAACTGCCGTACCACGTGCTGTTCGTCGACGAGGCCTGGCAGATGACGTGGGCCGATCTGCTCACCATGCGCGACGTGTCGCCACGCTACGTGCTCATCGGCGATCCGGGTCAGATCCCGCCGGTGGTCGCGATCGACGTCGATCGCTGGGAGGTTTCGCCGGTTGCGCCGCACCGGCCGGCTCCCGACGTGATTTTGCGCAACGCCGAACTGCGCGACATCACCACCGTTCTCGAACTCGACACTTGCTGGCGTCTGCCGCACGATTCGGTGTCGTTGGTGCGCACGTTCTACGACTTCACGTTCACGGCGCACGCCCGGCCGGGGGAGCGCTTCCTGCGTCCGGTCGGTGCGCTCGATGCGTCGCGGCCCTCCGACCGCGCCATCGCACGGCTGTCCGAGTCGTCCACCGTCGTGCTCACGCATCCGTCGGTGTCCGCCGAGTCGGTGGCCGAACCCGATTCCGAACTGGCCGAGATCGTGGCGGCACTGGCGGTTCGGCTGCTCGAACTCGGTTGCGTCTACTCCGCTGACGAACAGCATCCCGCCGATCCGCCAGTGCTACAGGCGTCCGACATCGGCATCGTGTCGACGCACAACCTCATGAACACAGCCATCGAGAACGCGCTTCCGGCCGAGTTGCGCGGACGCCGTGGCGTTCGGGTCACCACACCCGAGCGTTGGCAGGGTCTGCAGCGTCCGGTCATGATCGCGGTGCATCCGCTGTCGGGGATCGCCACGCCGTCGTCCTTCGATCTCGAGACCGGCCGCCTGTGCGTGATGGCGTCGCGCCACCGTTCGGCCTGCTTCTTCGTCACGCGCGACAACGTGGGTCGCACGCTCGATTCGCATCTGCCGGCCGCCGACCAGGCGCTCGGATGCCACGACATCGTCGGCCGGGGTCACGCCCAGCACACCGCGTTCTGGAAGTATCACGAGGAGCGTGATCTCGTTGTCTGAATCCTCCCCGCGCGTCGGCGACGTGGGCGGCTCGCGGTTCATCGTGGGCTGCTCGCATCGCGAAGTGAACGATCGCAACCCCCGCTACGACGGTTTGGCGCTGCTGCCCGTCGACGATCAGCAGCAGAGAATGTTCGACGAAGGTCTCGAATTCGAGGACGAGGTCTTCCTCGAGTTGGCTCGGCTGCACAAGGTGTCGTCCATGCGGCTCTCCGACGACCCCGAAGCGGCCACCTTGCAGGCGATGGCGCGCGGCGACAAGGTGATCATCGGTGCGTCGCTGCCGATCGTCGATCACCGAGGCGGGCGTCCCGATGTGCTGGTGCGCCACGGCGACGCGCCCATGAGCAACGGCAAGTGGGCGTATCTGCCGGTCGACGTGAAGAACTCCAAACCGCTCGAGGGCGACTCGAAGGCCAAGGTCTGGATGGTGGGGGCGATCGACGCGCCGTGGCTCGACGATGCCACGGCCACCGATCTCGGCAACGGCAAGGCCAAGACCGATCACTCGCTGCAACTCGCGCACTACTGGCTCATCCTCCGCGATCTGGGCCACGCGCCGACCATCGACCCGATCGGTGCCACCATCGCCTCCGACAAGCGAGTGGTGTGGCGTCTTCTCGACGACGGCAAGAACAGTTTCATCGCCGAGGCGCAGGCGGCCTGGGACGAACGCTGGGCCGCCATCGACGCGATGCGCAATGGCGAAGAGCGCCACACGCGTCCGGTGTATCGCGACGAATGCAAGAAGTGCCGCTGGCACGACGTATGCGAGAGCGAACTCATCGCCGAGGGCCACGTGTCGCTCGTGTCGGGTGTGGGTGTCATCCAGGTGCGCAAGTTGGCCGAAGGCGGCATCGAGACCATTCCGCAATTGGCGGCGCTCGACCCGGTGAACGTCGACGCCAACCCGGTTCCCAAGTACGCGGCTCTAGGCGCCAACATCGACGCCGCGCGCGTCTATCTGCGCGACGATGGTCGTCCGTACTTCAAGCGCGGTGCCGCGGGTTTCGTGGTTCCGCGGGCCGACATCGAGATCGACTTCGACATCGAGAACGACGACATCGTCTACATGTATGGGCTGCATGTGTCCGAGCGCATCGACGAACACACCTGGACCGACGGCGAGTACCTGTCGTTCCACACGTACGACCGTTCCGACGCCGCGGCCGAGGGGAGGTTGCTGGCCGGCTTCTGGGGCTGGCTGCATGCCACCGTTGCTGGCGCCCACGCCGCCGGTCGCACGGTCGCGGTGTACTGCTACTCGGGTGGTTTCGCCGAGATCCCACGCATGAAGGAAGCCTCCGCGCGCAATGCTCACGTTGCCGGCGTTCCGTCGGTCGACGAGATCGGTGCTCTTCCGTCGCACGACTGGTGGGTCGACATGCACGAGATCGCCAAGCAGTTGCACTGGCCCTCGCGCACGTTGGGGCTCAAGGCGTTGGCGCCGATGTCTGGATTCGCGTGGGACGCCGACGACGCGAGCGGCGCGAACTCCATCATCTGGTATCGCGCGGCCTGCGATCCCACCAATCCTGATCGTGGGGTGATGGGAGCCAAATTGCTGCGCTACAACGCTGACGACGTTCTGGCCACGCGCGATCTGCGTCGATGGCTGCACGATGGCGTGCACGGACGCGGCTGGAACCTCGAGTCGGTCGAAACGCTCACGGGCTGAGCGCCTGGGCGCATGTGCCAGACTGACGACATGACACAGCCCGTTTCCGTCGTCCGTGACATCACCGCACCAGTCGACAAGGTGTGGTCGCTCGTGACCGACTTGCCGCGCATGGGCGAGTGGTCGCCCGAGAATCAGGGTGGCGAGTGGCTGAACGGCGCCGCCGGTCCGGCCGTGGGCGTCGAGTTCAAGGGTCGTAACTCCAACGGCAAGCGGTCGTGGTCCACCAAGGTGAAGGTCATCGAGTTCGATGCGCCGCGCAAGTTCGCCTTCGCGTTGATGGTCGGAAGTCGCAGTTGGTGCGACTGGGTGTACGAAGTCGAACCCACGGCCACCGGTTCGCGCGTGACCCACTCCTGGATCGATCGCCGGAGCAAGTTCATGTCGCGCCTCGGCAAGGTCGTGAGCGGAGTGGCTGATCGTGCATCGCACAATCGCGCCAACATGGAAGTCACTCTCGACAACCTGGCCAAGGCCGCCGTCAACTGATCGATCGCCGTCCGATGACCGGGCGCCTCGGCTATCGGCCGTCCCTCGACGGTCTTCGCGCGCTGAGCGTGATCGCCGTCATCTTGTATCACGCCGGCCTCACCTGGATTCCGGGTGGCTTCCTCGGTGTCGAGGTGTTCTTCGTGGTCAGCGGATTCCTCATCACTGCCTTGCTGCTCGCCGAACACGTGGGCACCGGTGCGGTGGACCTGCGCCAGTTCTGGTTGCGACGGGCACGGCGATTGCTGCCGGCTTTGTTCGTGATGTTGTCGGCGGTGCTCGTGGTGTCGGCGTTCGTGCGCACCGAGTCGGGCCCCGACTTCCGACGCGACGTGTTGCCGTCGTTGTTCTACGTGTCGAACTGGTGGCAGGTGTACGGAATCGACCAGCCCTACTTCGCGGCCTCGGTGCTGCCGGTGTTGCGCCACCTGTGGTCGCTCGCCGTCGAAGAGCAGTGGTATCTGGTGTGGCCGATCGTTGCCGCATGGTTGCTGCGACGTCGGGTGTCGATCGGAGTCGCGTGCAGTGTGGCTGCGGCTGCGGTGATGGTGTTCACGGCCCTGTGGGTTCGTGAAGGCGACGGGTTCCGTATCAACTGGCTGTACCTGGGCACGTTGTCGCGCTCGTCGGGTCTGCTCGTGGGGGCGGCGCTCGCGTGGTGGTGGCATCGCCGGCCATCTCTGTTGGGTCGTTGGTCGGATGCCGTCGGCGTGGTGGGTGCGGCAACTCTCGTGGGGCTCTTCGCAACGCAGCAGGTCAACTCGATCGGTCTGTATCGCGGCGGGTTGGTCGCAGCCACGTTGGCCAGCGCGGCGCTCATCGCCGCCGGCATGGCCGAGGGGCGAGTGGCCCGAGTCTTCGCGTGGCGGCCGCTGGCCGAGATCGGTCGGCGTTCGTACGGGCTGTACCTCTGGCATTGGCCGCTGTTCGTGTTCTTCGATGCTCGCGATTCGTTGCCGCGGTTGCTGCTCGCTTCGTTGGTCACCGTGGTGGTGAACGAAACCGTCTATCGATTCGTCGAAACACCAGCGCGCAAAGCCGATTGGTGGAGTGCATGGCGACGACTCGATCGGCGGGTGGTTGCGGGAGTGTCATTGGGCGTGACTGCTCTGCTCATCGCCTCGTCGGTCGCGGTCATGCGTACCGAGGCGCGAAACGTCGTCGTCGATACCAGCGGTGACGAGGTGTTCGAATTACCCGCGTCGCCGTCGGCTCCTTCGACCGTTGCGCCGGCGTCGAGCATCGTCGTTTCGTCCACCACCACGACCGTGGCTCCTCTGCCGCCGCTGCCGCGACGGGTGGCGATCGTGGGCGACTCGCAGGCCTACGCGTTGTGGGTGAATCGACCCGACGGCATCGAAGCCTTCTTCGATCTGACCAACGGATCGATCCAGGGTTGCGGCGTGTACGAGGAAGGTGTGGGCTGGGCCAATGACGGCAAATTCCGACGCCCGTTCGACGGATGCGCCGGATTCACCAAACGATGGATACGAGCGATCGACAAGAACGATGCCCAGATCGCACTCGTGGTGCTGGGGGCGTGGGAACTCCTCGATCTGAAGATCGATGGGATGCTCCTCCCGGTGGGCACGGTGACCGCCGACCGAATCTTCGAACGGCAGTTGCGGTTGGCGATCGACACGTTGCTGTTCAGGGGTGTGGCGGTGGCACTGCTCGAGATTCCTTGCTTCCGTCCGGTGGAAAGTTGGGACGACCCGATGGCCGAACGCGCCAACGATGCCGGGGGAGCGCACCTCAACGACCTGATGCGACGGATCGTCGCGACGTACCCGTCGGGAGTGCACTTCGTGGACGGACCCGACGAGTGGTGCTCCGACTCGCCGATCGCGACCGATCTCTCTTACCGCTACGACGGCGTCCACGTGTATAGCCGGGGTTCGAAACTGATTTTCGAGACGATCGCCGATCAGTTGCTCCGGATTCCTGTGCCTCGGGGCTGACTGGGCGAGGAACATGCCATTTTTGGCATGGTTTCGCGCCCAATATGCGGACAATCGGGGGCCTCACGTTGCCAGGGGTGAGGTCGAACGGCCACGATGTATCCCGTGATCGAGCACTACATCGCCGCCCGTAAAGAAATCGAGGGTCCCGGATCTCCTTTCGAGGTCACGACCGTCACAGTCCGTGGAGTGGAGGTCAAGACCTTTGCCGCCGCACCGCCCAATATGCGCTTCATCTGGGAGCTCACTGCGGCCCACGGCGACAAGAAGTACTTGGTCTACGAGGACGAGTCGTACACCTACAACGAGATCCACGCGCAGGTGCGCAAGCTCGCGCACTACCTCGTGAGCCAGGGTGTGCAACGCGGCGATCGCGTCGCCCTCTCCATGCGCAACTATCCCGAGTGGGTCGTGGGCTACTGGGCCACCGTCTCGCTCGGCGCCGCGGCCGTCGGCATGAACGCGTGGTGGACGCCCACCGAGATGGAGTACGCGCTCAACGACAGCAAGCCCAAGGTGCTCGTCGTCGACGACGAGCGTCTCGATCGGTTGAGTCAGATCGCCAACCCGCCGGCCATGCACGTGGTGTCGGTGCGCACCGATCGCGCGCTGCCCGCCGGTGGCGCCCGCTGGACCGACATCATGGCCGCGGCCGATCCGGGTTCGCTCCCGCCGGCCGACATCGACCCCGATGACGACGCCACCATCTTCTACACATCGGGAACCACTGGTTTCCCGAAGGGTGCGCAGTTGCATCACCGCGGCTCGGTCATCAACGTCATGAACATCGCGTCCATGACCGGCGCGGCCACCGCTGGCATCTCCAAGGCCGTGGCGGCAGGCGCGCTCAAGCAGGCGCCGCCGGCTCCGCCGGCCCTGCCGCCGGTCTTCATGGCGCCCACTCCGCTCTTCCACGTGACGGCGTGCAACTGCATCCTGCATCCGGCCACCCTCGTGGGCGGCACGCTCGTCCTCATGTACAAGTGGGATCCGGGTCGCGCCCTCGAACTCATCGAGCGCGAGAAGTGCACCAACTTCTCGGGTGTGCCCACCATGGGCCGTGAGTTGCTCCTGCACCCCGATTGGAAGAAGCGCGACACGTCGTCGCTCGCCGCCATCTCGGGTGGCGGTGCAGCGGTGCAGCCCGACCTGGTGGAGAAGATCGACAAGGAACTCGAGCACGGCACGCCCACCACGGGCTATGGCATGACCGAGACTCACGGCATCATCACCGCCAACACGTCGCTCTGGTACACGAGCAAGCCCGAGTCGTGCGGCCCGGCCGTTCCCACTCTCGAGGTCAAGTTGGTCGACGAAGAGGGTCGCGACCTTCCGCGCGATCCGGCCATCACCGGCATCTTGTGCGTGAAGGGTGCGATCACCATCAAGGGCTACCTCAATCGTCCGGAGGCCACCGCCGAGACCATCAAGGACGGCTGGCTCAACACCGGTGACATCGCGCGCATCGACGCCGACGGATTCATCTACATCGTCGACCGCGCCAAGGACATGGTCATCCGCGGCGGCGAGAACGTGTACTGCTCGGAAGTCGAGACCGCGATCTACCGTCACGACGCGATCGCCGAGGCGGCCGTGTTCGGAATTCCCGACGAGCGTCTCGGTGAAGAAGTCGCGGCGTGCATCGTGCTGCAGCCGGGCAAGTCGGTGGGCGAGGACGAACTGCGCGCGTTCCTGAAGCAGTCGTTGGCGAGCTACAAGATTCCGTCGAAGCTGTGGTTCCGGAGCGAGCCGATTCCGCGCAACGCGAGCGGCAAGTTCCTGAAGCGCGAACTCCGCAAGGAACTCGTCGGCGAATAACCCTTGGGCGCGGAACCATGCCATTTCTGGCATGTCTGACGCCCAGGAAACCAACGGAGGGGGAGCGAACATGGGACGCAATGTCTCGTACGCGATCGACGGGGCCGAGTACATCGGCTACTTGGCCGAACCGACCGGATCCGGCAGTGCACCGGGGGTTCTCGTGTGCCACGAAGGCCCAGGACTCGATGACCATGCGAAAATGAGGGCCGACCGTCTCGCGGACCTCGGCTATGTCGCGTTCGCCCTCGACTATCACGGTGGGGGCAAGCCGGTGCCGTTCGACGAGATGATGCCCAAGCTCGTCGCTCTCATCCAGTCGCCGGATGAAACGCGCAAGCGAGCCAAGGCCGGCCTCGAGCAATTGCTCGCTCACCCGAGGGTCGACGCCAAACGTGTGGCATCGATCGGTTATTGCTTCGGTGGGACGATGTCGCTCGAGTTGGCGCGCGATGGTGTCGACCTGGCCGCCGTGGTCGGGTTCCATTCCGGACTCGGCACGTCGAAACCCGCCGCGCCGGGGCAGATCAGCGCGAAGGTTCTTGTTTGCATCGGTGCCGACGACCCGATGATCGCGGTCGAACAACGCAACGCGTTCGAAGCCGAGATGATGGTGGCGGGATGCGACTGGCGCCTGTACGTGTTCGGCGGCGCCGAGCACTCGTTCACCAACAGGAACGCCGATCTTATCGGTCGTCCCGGAATCAGGTATCACGCGCCCTCCGACGAACGTTCGTGGCGCGCGATGCTCGACTTCTTCAGCGAAGTCTTCTGATCGACCGTACGATTCCGATCGAGGTCAACAGAGCCGAGACCACCGCGATCGTCACCACGGTGGCGAGTAGTCCGTCGGGGAAACGGCCGGCCGACGCGAAGACGTAGACGTCGGGCGCGAGGTATCCGGCGAGCGAGACAAGCGCCATCACCCCACGCGAACGACGGTCGCGGTCGATCACTGCAACCACGAGACGTCCACTGGCCCATCCGAAGAGAGCCGAAGATGTCAATTCAATTGCTGCGAACACGAACGGGTCGATCCCGTAGTCGGAGAGAAAGCGCCAGACGAGAAGGATTCGCACGAACCCGTAGAGAACGGAAGCGACGATCCAGCCCCGAGCCAGGAGGGGCCGGTGAATCGTCACGTGAACGAGGATAGATGTCCTCGCGGAGTACGGTGATCCGGTGACCGAGGCCCTGTCGACTCAACGTCGCATCGCGAATGGGGTGCACCTGCTCACCGCACTCGGTGCGTGCACCGGTCTCATCGCGTTGCAGCGGATCGTTGAAGGCGACATTCGGTCCGGGCTCATCTGGTTGATCGTCTGCCAGATTCTCGACGGGATAGACGGACCCATTGCTCGCTACTACGAGATCGACTCGCAATCGAGCCGGATCGACGGCCGCATTCTCGATCTACTAGTCGACTACGTCACGTGCGTGGTGGTTCCGACCGTGTTGCTGGTCAAGATGCACCTGGTGGCTTCCGAGTTCACGATGCTCGTGGCCGGATCGATGCTGCTCTCGTCGGTTCTGTGGTTCGCTCGCTCCGACGCCGAGACCGAAGACCACTGGTTCCGGGGCTTTCCGGCGATGTGGAACATCGTGATTCCTTCGTTCCTGATTCTTCGTGCCTCGGAGACGACTGTTCTTCTCGTCACCCTCGGTTTCTGCGTTCTGCAGTTGACGAATGTCGAGTTCCCTCACATCGTGAGGGCCCGTGCCATGCGCCGACTCACCGTCACGGTGGCGGTCTTCTATTTCTTCTGCTTCGGCTGGCTGTCCGTCACCTACCCCAATGGCCCCGGGGTGCTCCGATCGGTGATTCTCTTCGCCCCGCTCTACATGATGTTCCTCGTGCTGTGGCGGACGTGGGCGCCCCACCGGACGATCGTGGGCCGTTCGGTCGTCTGATCAGTCGACGGAGACGTTCTCGCGGTCGCGCGCCCGCACTGCGAAGGCGATACGCGTCCCGATGCCGGCCATGGCCACGAGGATGATGCCGAACAGCGCGAGCTGCATCGCACCACCGCGGTCACCCGAGGACGTGGGCTCACGACCGCATCCGGGCTTGGGCATCGCGCTGATGCACTCGCTCACGTCGCGGTCGAGATCCAAGAAGTCGTTCGTGACCGGGGGAGCCGGTGGCGGCGGTGTCGTGGCGGAGGCGCTCGAACCGAATCCGGCGAGCGGAGCGATCGACACGATCGCGCAGAACAGGAGTCGCCTCGGTCGCGTCACCCTTCCATCGTGACACGCGCCGAAGACGCGCGCCCAGTGGATCGGAAGCGGCGTGGCATGGGCCACTACGATCGTCCCGTGAGCCCCCGGCAAACCGTGCTCGTGGTCGATTTCGGCGCCCAATACGCGCAGCTCATCGCTCGTCGTGTGCGCGAGCACAACGTGTACTCCGAGATCGTGCCGCACACCATCTCGGCCGCCGAGGTCACTCGACGCCAGCCGGCGGCCATCATCTTGTCGGGCGGTCCGAAGAGCGTTCACGTCGACGGCGCACCGAGTCTCGACCCGGCCGTCTACGACGCGGGCGTGCCGATTCTCGGTATCTGCTACGGCGCGCAGCTCATCGCCCAGCAGTTGGGCGGCGAAGTCGGTCGCGGTTCGCGCGGCGAATACGGACGCACGCGCCTCACCGTTTCGTCCGGCTCCACTTTGCTGAAGGATCTGCCCTCCGAGCAGGACGTGTGGATGAGCCACTTCGACGCCATCACGCGGGTGCCCGCCGGGTTCACCGCCGTCGCCTCCACACCCGAGGCGCCGGTGGCGGTGCTCGAAAACGACGACGGGCGCATCTGGGGCGTGCAGTACCACCCCGAAGTGGTGCACTCGCCCTTCGGCGCCGACGTGATGAAGCGATTCCTGCACGAACTCGCCGGTTGCGAAGCGACCTGGACGATGGGGTCGATCATCGACGAGCAGATCGCAGCCGTGCGCGCGCAAGTGGGCGACAAGCGCGTCATCTGCGGGTTGTCGGGCGGTGTCGACTCGTCGGTGGCGGCCGCGCTCGTGCACCGCGCGATCGGCTCGCAACTCACGTGCGTGTACGTCGACACTGGGCTGATGCGCAAGGGTGAGAGCGAACAAGTGGTGGAGACGTTCCGCCGCAACATGGGGATCGAACTCATCCATGTCGATGCCGGACCGCAGTACTTCGAAAAGTTGGCTGGTGTCACCGAACCCGAGGCCAAGCGCAAGATCATCGGCGAACTTTTCGTGCGCATCTTCGAGAAACACACCGGCGGAGTGTCCGACGCCGAATTCCTGGTCCAGGGCACGTTGTATCCCGACGTCATCGAAAGCGGCGGTGCCGACGGAACCGCGTCGGTGATCAAGAGCCACCACAACGTGGGCGGCCTCCCCGACGACATGACGCTGAAACTCGTCGAGCCGCTCCGTTCGCTGTTCAAGGACGAGGTGCGCCGACTCGGCCACGAGTTGGGCCTGCCCGACGAGATCGTGTGGCGCCAGCCGTTTCCGGGGCCCGGTCTCGGTGTGCGCATCATCGGCGAGGTCACGCCTGACAAGGTGGCGATCCTGCAGGAAGCCGACGCGATCGTGCGCGCCGAAATCAAGGACGCCGGCCTCGAACGCGAGATCTGGCAGGCCTTCGCGGTGCTTCCCGACATCCGCTCGGTCGGCGTGATGGGCGACGAGCGCACGTACGCGCATCCCATCATCATCCGCGCCGTCACGAGCGACGACGCCATGACCGCCGACTGGGCCCGCCTGCCCTACGACCTCCTCGAGCGGATGGCCAGTCGCATCATCAACGAGGTGAAGGGTGTCAACCGGGTGGCGTACGACATCACATCGAAGCCGCCCGGCACGATCGAATGGGAATGACGCCACTACGGTGACGCCGGGGGTTTCGGTGCAGGGGATCGATGTCGACAAGGTGAGTGCGTGGCTGGTCGAGAACATCGGCGGCGCGCGTGCGCCTTTCGTGTTCGATCTCATCGCCGGCGGGCGTTCCAATCTCACGTTCCGCGTCACCGACGCCAACGGCACCCACTACGTGCTGCGCCGCCCGCCCCTGGGCCACGTGCTGGCCACCGCGCACGACATGGCGCGCGAATACAAGATCATCGCCGCGGTGGGCCGCACCAACGTGCCGGTTCCGCCCGCGCTTGGTGTGTGCACCGACGACTCGGTGAACGGTGCACCGTTCTACGTGATGGGGTTCGTCAACGGTGTCGTGCTCGACAGTGCCGACAAGGCCGCCCTGCTCGATCCGTCGTTGCGTGAGACCGCATCGCATCACCTCATCGACGTGATGGCCGATCTGCACGCGGTCGACGTCGACGCGGTGGGTCTGGGCGATCTCGCCCGTCGCGACGGCTACATCGAACGTCAGTTGAAGCGTTGGAAGAGTCAGTGGGAGAACTCCAAGACGCGCGAGCTGGCTGCTATCGACGAAGTGGCACGTCGCCTCAGCGAGCGCGTTCCGGTTCAGCAGGGCACCGTGATCGCGCACGGCGACTACCGCTTCGGCAACTGCCTTACCGATGTGAAGACCGGACGCATCGCCGCGGTCCTCGACTGGGAGCTCTGCACGCTCGGCGATCCGTTGGCCGATCTCGGTTATCTCGGCGTGTATTGGGCCGATCCATCCAATCCGCAATTCCGCGCCAACGATCCCACTCCGGCCGGCGGATTCCCCACCTATCGATCGCTCGTCGACCGCTACGCGGCGCGCACAGGTCGCGACGTGTCCGGGATCGATTACTACGTCGCGTTTTCGTGCTGGCGGCTGGCCGTGATCAGCGAGGGTGTCTACGCCCGCTACCTTCACGGGGCGATGGGCAAGCAAGAAGGCGTCGACCTGGCCGCGTTGAAGCTCGGTCCGGAGGGGCTCGCCGAACGCGCGCTCGAATCAGTGAGGAGATTGTCATGAGCACCGACGTACTGGCCGGTTGGGAGAAGGGTTCGTTCACGGCCGCGGGTTTCACGCGCGACACGTATCGCCGCGGTTCGGGCCCGGGAGTCATCGTGGTGCACGAGGTCCCGGGTATCACGCCCAACGTCACCAAGTTCGCGAACGAAGTGGTCGACGCCGGTTTCACCGTGGTGATGCCGAGTCTGGTGGGTACGCCGGGCAAGGAATTCTCCAACGGCTACGCCATGTCGTCGCTCACCAAGGTGTGCGTCTCCAAGGAGTTCTCGGCCTTGGCCATGAACAAGACGTCGCCGATCATCGCGTTCCTGCGCGCGCTCGGACGGCAACTGCACTCCGAGGTCGGCGGCAAGGGCATCGGCGCGCTAGGCATGTGCTTCTCGGGCGGCTTCGCGCTCGGCATGATGATCGACGACCACATGGTCGCACCGGTTCTCAGCCAACCGTCGTTGCCGTTCGCGGCCGGCAAGAAGCGTGCGGCCAACCTGCATCTGTCAACCGACGACGAGCGCGCGGTGCAACGGCGCGCGGCCGCCGGCTGCGAAGTGCTCGGACTCCGTTACACCGGCGATCGACTCGTGGGCGATCGGTTCTCGACCTTGCGCGAATTGATCGGTGACAAGTTCGTGGCCATCGAATTGCCGTCCGCGAAGAAGTCGGATCACTCGGTGCTCACCGAACAGCGCGACGAAGCGAGCGTCCAGCGCGTCCTGCAGTTCTTCCGCGACAAGTTGCTCTGAGAAACTCTGGGTCATCGGTGTTCTGGGTCGCGAAAACGGCTGTTTATGGCCGTTTTCGCGACCCAGAACATCAAGGTCGGGATCACCAGGTGAGGGTGAAGCGGGGGTGCTTCCACGCCTTCAGTGCCTTCTCCACATCACCGCTCGACTCCAGTAGATGCCGCGCCAGCATCCCTTTGGCCGCCTTCGCATCGTGTCCGGCCACCTTGCCTGACTTCTCCACGAACGACACCGACACCACCCCCGCGAAACCGCTCGCGTCCGGAACCCACGCCGCGCGGTGTTCGCCGGGTAGGAGATCGATCACGAATCGTCCGTCAGCCCACGCGTTGAGGGCATCCGACAACGACGGACGCCACCAGGTGGACAACTTGCCGAGCGGAGCGAGCGACGCACCCATCTTGAGTCGATAGTCGGGCACCGGGTCGGCGAATCCCGCCAATCCCAACAGGCCGCTCACCACCACGATCGAATCGGCGGCCTTCTTCGATGTCGCGGCCGACAACGTGGACGGCGACAAGTGCTCCCACACCACACCGGTGTAACGGGCGTGGGCCGGCAACGTGGGCGCCCCCACCAACGCGCGGTTCGACTGCTGAGCGCGGGCCAGGTGCTGGCCGTTCACGCCGAGCAATTTGGCGTCGCCACCCTTGGCCTTGGCGATCGCCGCGATCACTTCGGCCCGTTGCGCGCCCAGTGCCTTGCCGAACGTGCCCGCGGTGGCCTTCCACGCCGGGGACTTTCCGCCCTCGGCCTTGCCTTCCGACGGCGGGAGCAGGATCGCCAACGGGGGAGTGCGACGCGAGGCCATGTCCGAGAGTTTGTCCCACTACCCTCATCTCATGCGCATTCATGTGGACGCCGAGAAGTGCCAGGGTCACAACCGTTGCTACGCCCTGGCCCCCGAACTCTTCGATGTCGATGATTACGGCCAGGCCGTGGTCATCGGCGACGGGAACGTTCCGCCCGAGCTGGTCGAGCGCGCCCGACTCGCCGTGGCCAACTGCCCTGAGTTCGCCATCACCCTGTCGGACTGACATGACCGGATACGACGCCCCCAAGTCGATCTACGGTCCGGTCTCCGATTGGACGACCGATTTCGATCACGGCGACCCCGAGTACAACCGGCACGCGCACGCCATCTGGGCCGAACTGCGCGACAAGTGCCCGGTCGCCCACTCCGACCGCTACGGCGGGACATGGCTGCCCGTCACGCACGAGCACGTGCGCGAAATCGCGTACGACACCGAGAACTTCACGAGCCGCGCCGTCGTCGTGAGCACCGAGGTTCCGCTCGATCCGGCGCCCATCGGCGGCGCACCGCCCATCACGAGCGATCCGCCGTTCCACCACGAGGCGCGTCGCATCGTCCTGCCACCGTTCTCGCCCAAGAAGATCGCCGAATGGGAGCCCGAGATCCGCCGGATGTGCAACGAACTCCTCGACACGATGGAAGCAGAGGCCAAGAACGGTCTCACCATCGACGCGGCCATCCAGTACGCGCAGCACATCCCGGTCAACGTGATCGCCCGCATGCTCGGCTTCCCGCTCGAGGATCAGGATTTGTTCCGCGAGTTCGTGCACGACATCCTCGAGAACATCAACCTCGATCCGCAGGACCGAATAGCCGCATTCGAGCGCATCGACGCCTACCTCAAGGCCCAGATCGACGATCACATCGCCAACCCACGCGACGATCTCACCGGTTACCTTCTCGATGTCGAGTTGTTCGGCGAGAAGATTCCGCACGAATTGGTGGGCGGTTTCATCCTGCTGCTGCTCGTGGCCGGCATCGACACCACGTGGAGTGCCATCGGGTCGAGTCTGTGGCACCTCGCCACACACGCCGACGACCGCCGCCGACTCGTGAACGACCCATCGCTCATGAACACCGCAATCGAAGAATTCCTGCGCGCCTACGCGCCGGTCACCATGGCCCGCTTGGTCGCCAAGGACCACGATTTCCACGGCTGTCCGATGAAGAAGGACGAGTGGGTGCTCCTGCCGTTCCCGGCCGCCAATCTCGATCCGGCCGAGTTCCCCGACGCCGACAAGGTGCTCATCGATCGCGCCGAGAATCGCCACGCCGCTTTCGGCCTCGGCATCCACCGCTGCCTCGGCTCCAATCTCGCTCGTCTCGAACTGCGCGTGGCGGTCGAAGAATTCATCAAGCGCTTCCCCGACTTCGAGTTGGCGCACGGTGAAGAGGGAGTCGTGTGGAGCGTGGGTCAGATCCGCGGTCCGCGTCAGCTTCCCGTCCGCGTCGCGTAGATGACGCACGACTCGGGCGCGACACCGTCGGCCGACGACGGATTCCTCACCGAGGCCGGTCGGCATTGGGCGGAACAGCTGCGCGGTTGGGCCGTTCCCGAGCACATCCTTGCGCAGGCTGAAGTTCCACCCTGGGCGCACGACCCGGCCACCTTCGCGATGGACGACACCGTCGACCCGGGCAGCCCCATCTTCGAGATGGCGCGCGAATTGCTGCCGGTGGAAGGCGGTTCGGTGATGGATGTCGGCTGCGGCGGCGGACGCAGTTCGATTCCGCTCGCGCCGCGAGCCACGCACATCACCGGTGTCGACGAGAATCCGGCGATGCTGGCCAAGTTCGCGGCCGCTTGCGACGAAATCCGCGTCGCGCACAGTGAAATTCAGGGCAAGTGGCCCGACGCCGCCATCGAAGCCGAACTACTCGGTTCTCCGCTCGCGGCACGCGACGTGGTGGTGTGCCATCACGTCGTGTACAACGTGCAGAACATCGAAGCGTTCGTGGTGGCACTCACCGCGGCGGCCACGCTCGGAGTGGTGGTGGTCCTGCCCAAGCACCATCCGCAGTCGGCCTGGAACGAGGGTTGGCGCCGGTTCTGGGATCTGAAGCGCCCCGACGGCCCCACGTCCGACGAATTCGTCGCCGTGGTGCGCGCACTCGGCATCGAACCCGAAGTCGTGGAGGTTCCGCGTCCGCCCATGAGCAGGCACGCCGACGATCCGGCTCTGCTCGCGCAATCGGCGCGCCGCCGTTTGTGCCTGCCCGAGTCGCGTTTACCGGAGATCGAGGAATGGATCCGCGATCATCCGCCCGCGTTCATGAGCGAAGTCGTCGTGGTGCGCTGGCCCGGAGGTCTTTCGTAGCGCCCTCGCGTTGACCGTCGTAGATGCCGCGTTCGGGCGAGACCGCGTAGGCGACGATGCACACGACGGCCGCGGGAACCGCGAGTCCGCCGCCGAAGAGTTCGACGGCGAGGATCGCACAGGCGATGGGCGTGTTGGATGCGGCGCCGAACACCGCGGCGAGCGCGGCGGCGGCGGCCAAGCGCGGGTCGAGCGACAACGGTTCGGCCAGCGTCGAACCGAGAGTGGCCCCCACCACGAAGAGCGGCGTGACCTCGCCGCCGGGAATCCCCGAACCGAGGGCCACAACGGTGAACACGATCTTGAGCAATGGCTCCCACCAATCGGCGGCGATGCCGTCGAGCGCACTCTCCACCAGTGGCAAAGACAGACCGAGATAGTCGCGACCGAACAAGCCCATCAGCGCGAGCGTGGCGACGGCACCGACGACGGGACGGGCCGGAGCCCAGGCGATGAGCTTGCGCGTCGCGCTCTTCATCGCGTGGAGCGACACGATGAACACGCGAGCGGCCAGGCCGGCCGCCACACCGACAAGTGCGAGTCGTAGCACGATCGACACGTCGAGATCGACGGGAAGTGCGAGCATCGGAGTCGATCGACCGAGTCCTTCCACCACGTAGTCGGCGGTCACCGAAGCGGCCAGTGCCGGAGCGAGCGCCTCGTAACGGATGCGTCCCGTGCGCTGCACTTCCAGCGCGAAGATCGCCCCGGCCACCGGCACGCCGAACGCACCTCCGAACGCGCCGGCCATGGCGGCGATGAGCATGAGCCGCAGTTCGTGCGCGGGCAGGCGCAACGGCTTCAACAGGGTCGACACGGCCGACCCTGCGATCTGCAGCGCGGCGCCTTCGCGACCCACCGAAGCGCCGGTGAGTTGGGCGATGTACGTGGCGCCGAAGATCATCGGTGCCATGCGAGCCGGAACATGCGGGGCGCGCTCCATTGAATCGCTGTCCGAGTCGCCTGTTGGTGCGAGTGACTCGGTGATCACGAGCGACGTTCCCTTGTTCGCGTCGGCTCCGAAGTAGTGGTAGGCCGCCCCAAGGGCGAAGGCGGCGACGGGGAGCAGCCACACGAGCCAATCGGCATCGAGCCGGCTGGTGGTGGCGGAGTCGAGCGCCTCGAAGAGCGCCCATGAACCAAGGCCGGAAACGGCGCCCACGACCACGGCCAGAGCCGTGATGCCGATCAGGTGAAGGGAAGCGCGGAGGGCCGGCGGCATTCGCGTCACGCTACTGAATCGGCATTCTCAACGACTTCTTACCCGCGAGGGGCAGACTGTGATCGTGAACCGAGCCGAGTCGTCCGCACGCATCATGGTGGCCGACGACGACAAGTCGGTGCGCGAGTCGCTGGTGCGCGCCCTCACGCTCGAGGGATACACGGTGGTGGCGGCCAACGATGGCGCCAAGGCGCTCGACCTCGTGAAGAGCGAACGTCCCGACGTTCTGGTGCTCGACGTGATGATGCCGGCCATCGACGGACTCACGGTGTGCCGGGTCCTTCGCGCCGAGAAGAACCGCCTTCCCATTCTCATGCTCACGGCGCGCACCGAGACAAGCGACCGGGTGGCTGGCCTCGATGCCGGCGCCGACGATTATCTACCCAAGCCATTCGCGCTGGAGGAGTTGCTGGCGCGACTGCGTGCGCTGCTGCGGCGCACCCTTCCCGATGATGACGGGGCAGCGGCGACTCTCAACCTCGACACGCTGCGAATCGACTCGGCGGCTCGTCGTGTGTGGCGCTCCGACAACGAGATCGAGATGTCGAAGACCGAGTTCGATCTGCTCGAGTTGCTCGTGACCAATTCGGGCATCGTCCTCGAACACTCCACGATCTACGACCGGATCTGGGGCTACGACTTCGGCCCCGACTCGAAGAACCTCGCGGTCTACATCGGGTACATCCGCCGCAAGATCGACACGGCGGGGGAGACCCCGCTCATTCACACGGTGCGCGGCATCGGCTACACGGCACGGGTCAACTGATGAGCCTGCGTTGGAAGATCGCGCTGTTGCTGGCCGTCGTCGTCACGCTCGGCGTCGGAACATCGAGCATCCTCACCTACCGCACCACCGATTCGCGTCTCAACGACGAAGTCGATCGCTCGCTCGTCAACGCCACCGAGCGATTCCTCCGACGGCCGGAGATCGGTCGGGGCCGAGCCGTCATCGACGTCCCCGAGCGGCCGTTGGGCGTCGAGCTGTTCGTGGTCCAGGTCCTCGATTCGCGGGGCAACGTGTTGGCGGCGACCGATGGTGTGACGCTGCCGATCACCTCGCCGCGCGTCGACTCCCGGGGTCAGGTCGTCCCCGGATTCGACACGGTGGAGACGGCCGAAGGCGTCGACTACCGCGTTCGCAGCGTGGCCGTGTCGGTGGGAGTGGTGCAGTTCGGACGCGATCTCACCGAGACCAACAACGTGCTGGCCGACCTTCGGCGCCGACTGGTCGTCACCACGCTCTCGATCGTGGTGATCGTCGCCGTGATCGGCTGGCTCATCGCGCTCGGTGTCACGTCGCGCTTGCGGCGGCTCTCACAGGCGGTCGAAACCGTCGCCACCACCGGTCGACTCGACGTGGAGGCCCCCGTGAGCGGTCGCGACGAGGCGGGCCGGCTCGGTCGAACGTTCCGCGACATGCTCGGAGCGTTGTCGCAATCGCGCGAGCAACAGCAGCGATTGGTGGAGGATGCCGGTCACGAATTGCGAACTCCGCTCACGAGCCTGCGCACGAACCTCGATGTGATCCGCAAGCACGGAGATCTCGACGACTCGACTCGTCGGCAGATCCTCTCCGACATCGACCGCGACGTGTCCGACCTCGAGTCGCTGGTCGAAGAAGTGGTGGCGCTCGCTGCCGATCGTCACGCTGACGAACTTCCCGAACCGGTCCGTCTCTCCGATTCGGTCGCACCGCTCGTCGATCGCGCGCGCCGTCGGAGTGGTCGCATGGTGTCCCTATCGACCGACGACTCGATCTGCGTGGTGCGCCGCCATATGTTCGAGCGTGCGGTGTCGAACCTCATCGACAACGCGCTCAAGTTCGACACGAGCGGCGGCGAGATCGGCGTCGACGTCATGCGCGGCACCGTGGTCGTGAGCGATCGCGGTCCGGGAATTCCCGCCGACGAACAATCGAAGGTGTTCGAACGGTTCCATCGCGCCGTCAACGCCCGCACACTTCCGGGTTCGGGACTCGGTCTGTCGATCGTCTCCGATGTGGCCGAAGCCCACGGCGGCAAGGCGTTCGCGCGCGATCGTGTGGGCGGTGGCGCCGAGGTGGGGTTCACGCTGCCGCTCGGCGGATGACAAAAGTTCTCACCTGGTTCTCACCCCCACCCGGTTGGCCTCTCACCTGGGTGGCGCAATCTGAGAGTGTCCCGATCGGAACCCCCCGCCGATCGGGACCACAACCCCAGAGGCGTCAAACGCCCGAACGACAGGAGATGACATGAAGCAGAAGAAGTGGGCAGTAGCGGGCGTGACCGCCGGACTCCTCGCCGGAGCCGGTGCTGGTTTCGTCCTCAACATCCCCGGTGGCGCCGGTGCATCGCCGAGCCGCCCGATGATCGTGACCGCGGAAGACGCGAGTGGCGATTCGGGAACAATCACACCGCAGCATCACGGCAACCGCGCCGATCACGTGGCCGAGATCACCGCCAAGTTGAACGAGGTGCTCCAGCCTCTCGTCGACGCCGGCACGATCACCGCGGCCGATCGCACCGCCATCATCACGGCGCTCACCACCCGTCCGACCACGCGTCCTGCGGAAGGTGCACCGCGTGGCCCGCAGGCCAAGCTGTCGGCGCTCGTGACCGCCGGAACCATCACCCAGGCCAAGGCCGACGCCGTGGCAGCAGCACTGCAGGCAGCTCGTCCGGCTGAGGGTGCCGATGGTGCCGGTGACCACGACGATCACAGTGGCTCCACGCATCAGCGCGGACCGCGAGCCGAGGGCCTCGCCAAGGCCGCCGAGGTGATCGGTGTGAGCGTCGACGAACTGAAGACCGCGCTTCAGAGCGGTCAGACCATCGCTCAGGTGGCCACGGCCAACGGCGTGTCGGTGAGCAGCGTGATCGACGCCATGGTGGCCGATGCGACGGCGAATCTGCGTCAGCGCATCACCGATCTGGTGAACGGCGTTCGGCCCACAGCGCCGAGCGCACCCACCGGTAACTGATTCCCCCTCATTCATACGGTTTCCGCCCGCCGGGCCGGATCATTGGCTGAGAGGCTAGTGGTCCGGCCCGAGCCGCATCCCGTCCCTAACATGGCGTCCTCATGTCGTCGCTCGAGTCCACCGGTCTCAATCCCATGCAACGCGACGCCGTCGAGCACGTCGACGGCCCGCTGCTGGTGGTCGCCGGTGCGGGTTCGGGCAAGACGCGTGTGCTCACCAATCGCATCGCCCACCTGATCGAGCACCACGGCGTTCACCCCTCGGCCATCCTCGCCATCACCTTCACCAACAAGGCCGCCGGCGAGATGAAGCATCGCATCGAGGCGCTCGTCGGTCCGGTGGCCAACTCGATGTGGATTTCCACTTTCCACTCGGCGTGCGTGCGCATGTTGCGTGTCCACGCCGAACGCATCGGGTACCCGAAGAACTTCAGCATCTACGACCAGGCCGACGCCCAGCGTCTCACCGGCTATGTGATCCGCGACATGGGATTCGACCAGAAGCGTTTCACGCCACGCGGAGTCCACGCCGCCATCTCAAACTGGAAGAACGAATTGCTCTCGCCCGCGCAAGCGGCCGAACGCTCCGGGAGCATGATCGACCGCAAGCACGCCGACATCTACGCCGAGTACCAGAACCGCCTGCTCAAGGCCGGGGCGATGGACTTCGACGACTTGCTCGTGAACACCGTCCATCTGTTGCGCAACCACCCCGACGTGCTGGCCGAGTACCAACGCAAGTTCAAGTACATCCTCGTCGACGAGTTCCAGGACACGAACGTGGCCCAGAACGAGATGGTGCTCATGCTCGGCGCCCAGCACCACAACGTGTGCGTGGTGGGCGACACCGATCAGTCGATCTACAAGTTCCGCGGTGCCGACTACCGCAACATCCTCCAGTTCCAGGACGCGTTCCCCGACGTCGCGGTGGTCGTCCTCAATCAGAACTACCGGAGCACTCAGAACATCCTCGACGCGGCCAACGCCGTGATCGCGCAGAACGTGGCGCGCAAGCCGAAGGATCTCTGGACCGACGCCGGAGCGGGCGACAAGATCGTCCGCTTCCACGCTGACGACGAGGGCGACGAAGCCAACTACGTCGCTCGCTCCATCGAACGTCTGCACAACAACGGGCGGTCGTGGCGATCGATGGCGGTGTTCTACCGCACCAATCCGCAGAGCCGCGCGGTGGAAGAGGCGCTCATGCGTTTCGGCGTTCCGTACAAGGTGCTCGGCGGCACGCGCTTCTACGATCGCCGCGAGGTGAAGGACGCGATTGCGTATCTGCGCGTCGTGCACAATCCTCTCGACGAAGTGAACGTGAAGCGGGTGCTCAACGTTCCCAAGCGCGGTATCGGCGACACCTCGGTGGCTCGGATCGATGCGCTGGCGGCCGAACTCGGCGTGCCGTTCATCGATGCGTTGCGGCAGTCGGTCGAGGCCGGTGTCACCGGGGCCGCTCGCAAGGGAATCGCCGAGTTCCTCGCGGTCATCGACGAAGCGAGCGGCCACTACGAGAGCGGCCCGGGCGATCTGCTGCAGTTCCTCGTCGACAAGTCGGGCTATCTCGCCGAACTCGAAGCCGAGTCGTCGGTCGAATCCGACGGGCGTCTCGACAACCTGGCCGAATTGGTTGGCTCGGCTCGCGAGTTCGCACGCGTCGACGAGTTCCTCGAACAGGTCGCACTCGTGGCCGACACCGATCAACTCAACGACGACGACAAAGTCGTGTTGATGACCATCCACTCGGCCAAGGGCCTCGAGTTCCCGGTGGTGTTCATCGTCGGGGTGGAGGAGGGGCTGTTCCCGCATGTGCGCGCGCTCACCGACCCCGACGAGCTCGAGGAGGAACGGCGGTTGGCGTACGTGGGCATCACGCGCGCGCAGGAAAAGCTCTTCTTGTGCCACGCCTGGTCGCGTCAGCAGTTCGGAACCACGCAGTACAACCCGCCGTCACGCTTCCTCGAGGAGATCCCGGCCGAACTCGTGGAGAATGAGGGCAACGTGCCCACTCACCGCTCGTCGCGCGATGCATTTGGCGGTTCGCGACGGGCCGTCAGCTCGTTCGACATCGACGACGACGATCGTGAGGCGAAGTGGGCCAAGCGCGAGCGCATGGTCGATCAGGCGCTGGCTGCCGGGCGCGATTCGGCGCCGATTCCGGCCACCAACTCGCACACGCTCGGTTTGCGGATCGGCGATCGCGTCGAGCATTCGGCGTTCGGCGAGGGGATCATCATCGACATCACCGGGTCGGGCGACAAGACCGAGGCCGTGGTGAACTTCGGCGGGAAGGGCAAGAAGCACCTCCTCCTCGCCTGGGCCCCCCTCAAAAAACTCTGACCCCCCTCCGACGATCTGACCCTGAGGATCTGGTGACTGAAAGTCACCGCATAGGTGACGAACTCGCACCAGATTCTGGTCGCGGTCGGGAGCCGTGTGGTTGAATCGAGTGCATGAAAGCAGCGCTTCTGGTCGAAAGCCTCACCGGCAACACCTGGCGGGCCGCCGAGATGATCGCCGGCAACGTTCAACAAGAGGGTTGGCAGATCACCGGCCTCTCGCCGATGCGCCGTCCCGACCACGCCTCGATCCAGTCGGCCGATGTCGTGCTGATCGGAACGTGGGTGCACGGCGCGTTCATCATCGGCCAGGCCCCGTGGGGTATCGGTGCGATCACTGCGCTGCCGTCGCTCGCCGGCAAGAAGGCCGTCACGTTCTGCACCTTCGCCCTCAACCCGGGTCGCACGCTCGGCGCGATGGACAAGGCGGTCACCGGTCTCGGTGCCGATGTGATCGGTGGAATGGCACTGCATCGCAGCAAACTCGCCGGCCACACCGAGGAGTTCGCGGCGCGGCTTCTCGGCGCTCTCGCCTCGGCCTGATCGATGCGCCGCCTCGTCGTCGCCGCCGTCCAGATGGCGATGGCCGATGACGTGGCCGCGAACGTCGATACCGCCGAGCGACTTGTTCGTGATGCGGCGTCGCGAGGTGCGCGCCTCGTCCTCATCCCCGAGTTGTTCGAGGGCCGCTACTTCTGCCAGGACCAATTGGCCGAGCACTTCGACCGTGCCCGGCCGCTCGACGGTCATCCGACAATCGCGCTTTTCTCACGCCTGGCCGCCGAACTCGGAGTCGTGCTTCCGATCAGTTTCTTCGAGCGAGCCAACGCGGCGGCGTACAACTCGGTCGCGATGATCGACGCCGACGGTTCAGTGCTCGGCGTATATCGCAAGAGCCATATTCCCGACGGTCCGGGGTATTCGGAGAAGTACTTCTTCAATCCCGGTGACACCGGCTTCACGGTGTGGGACACCAAGGTGGGCCGGATCGGCGTCGGCATCTGCTGGGATCAGTGGTTCCCCGAGTGCGCGCGCGTTCTCGCGCTGCGCGGTGCCGAAGTGATCGTGTATCCGACCGCGATCGGAAGCGAGCCGCTCGATCCGTCGTGGGATTCGAGCCGCCACTGGCAACGCGTGATGCAAGGTCACGCCGGCGCCAATCTCGTTCCGGTGATCGCCGCTAATCGATACGGCATCGAGAAGGGGCGCCAACACACGCTCACCTTCTACGGAACGTCGTTCATCGCCGATCCGACGGGCGAGGTCGTGGCCGAAGCGGGCCGTGACGGTGAAGCCGTGCTGACGGCTGACTTCGATCTCGACGCTGTGGCGGCACTTCGTCGCGGCTGGGGAGTCTTCCGTGATCGTCGCCCCGAGTTGTACGGGCCGCTGATTCGCCTCGACGGCAGCGAGTGACCCCAAGAGAGACCTGACAAGCACGGAATCTGGTGCGACTTCGTCACCTATACGGTGACTTTCAGTCACCAGATCCTCAGGGAAACCAGATTCGTGGGGGGTTAGACGGGGGCGTCGCACTCGCGGCGGGGAGAAGCCGCCCTCGGCAGCGAGTCCCACATATCCGCCAACAAATCGCCCTTCATGCCCTCCACCCGCGGATCGCTCCACAAGTTCTCGCGCTGCAGCGGATCGTTCGCCAGGTCGTAGAGCTCGCCCTCGCTGCCGTCGTGCACCGTGCCCGGCAAGCAGGCCGTGGCCACCCAACCATCGCGACAGATGGTGCGCAGGCGCACGATCTTGCCGAACAGCACCGAGTCCCATTCGGTGAGCACACGCTCGTGCCCGAGTGCAGGCGCCTCGGCGTCGCTGGTGGGCAGACGGTGCGACTCGACGTACGACGGTTCGGGCACACCCGCGATGTGCGCGAATGTGGAAGCGAGCGACACGAGTCCGACGGGCGACCGAACCACCGACGGCGCGACTCCGGCCGACGGAGCCGGGCGCCAGATGAGGGGCAGGCGCATCAGCGAGTCGACGTGCTGGGGACCCTTGAACAACAAGCCGTAGTCGCCCTGCAGTTCGCCGTGATCGGTGGTGAACACGATGTCGACGTCGTCGGCCCAGCCGCGAGCCGCGACCGTGCGCAGCACGCGGGCGATCGCCTCGTCGATGAGCTCGTTCTCGATGTGCGTGAGCGCGTTGATCTCGCGCACCTGATCGTCGGTGAGCGTCTTCGGAACCCAACTGGCCGGCGCCTCGTAGTTCGAGACGAATTCGCCCTCGTACCACAGTCGCCAGTGGCGCGGCTTGGCGTCGAGGATCGCCTCGCGTTCGGCCCGATCGACCGGGTAGTTCTCGGGCAGATCGAGATCGCGCCAACTCACGCGATGCAGTTCGGACTGCGGCGGATCCCACGGGTGGTGCGGATCGGGGAAACTCATCCAGCAGAACCAGTCGTCGTTCGCGTTCAGCGAATCGAGCCAGGCGATCGTGCGATCGGCCACCCACTCGGTGTGATACCACTCGCGCGGAATCGCGTTGTGATGCACCTGCGGGCCCGACGTGTCGCCCCCGCCGCTCGAATTCACCTGCAACGTCATGTCGAGCACCCGGTAGTACATACCGATCGCCTCGGGGTGGTTCTGCATGAGCCACCGCGCGTAGTGGAAGTTGCCCATGCCGCCGTGAGACGCCGATTCCATGTGATCGAAACCGCGGTGCAGGTGTCCGTTCACCTCGCGTGAGTAGTCACCCGACGTCCCGAGTTGATTCTCGACGAAACGCAGGAACGGATCGAGGAACGGTTCGAAGTGGGCCTTGCCGATGAGCGCGGTGCGGTAGCCCGCGTCGTGCAAGGTGCTCGCGATGCTCGGGGCCTCGTCGGGGAGCGGCACGCCGTTCATCCACACACCGTGCGTGGCCACGTGCTGCCCGGTGATCATGGTCGAACGCGACGGCATGCACACCACGCTCTGCGGATGCGCGCGCGTGTAGTTGATGCCATCGGCCGCCACCCGATCGATGGTGGGCGTGCGCGCCACCTTGCCCCCGTTGCAGCCGAGCGAGTCGAAACGCTGCTGGTCGGTCGTGATGAACAGGATCTTGCGACCCATCAGGACGCCTCCATCATTGTCTTCAGCCGTTCGAGGCCGTCGCCGGCGGCCCCGGCGATCATGAGGGCCATCACCTCGGGGTCGGCATCGGTGGAATAGACCACGACGCAACGCTTATCACCATCGGGAATCACGTCGACCGTGCCGAGGTGCGACTTCACGATCGGGTTGTTGACGATCGTGTACTGGAAGCGACGCAGGTCGTGGTCGAGCGTGACGATGTCCTCCTCGAACTTCAGGCCCGACGCCAGCGATACCCAACGCTTGTTGCCGACAACGTCAGTGCCGCTGGTGGGGAACCATTCGTGCAGACGGCCCGGATCGCCGACCAGCGACCACACGCGATCGGCCGGCCGATCGATGAACACGTGCCGCCTGACGGTTCCCACCCAGTCGACCGTATCAGGGCCATGACCAGGTGTGATAGACAACCAGTCGAGGGGAACCGAGGGGGTCGGTGCGCCAGTGAGTGGTTTGGCCAACCGAGTGATGTCGACACGGCGCGTGGTCGCACCGCTCACGCCTGCCCTTGTTCTCGTCATCGTGCAGTTGGTGTTCTTCGGAGTGCCGCTCGGCGCGTGGATCCGCGGTGTCGTGATCGGTCTGCTCACGGCTCTCCTCGCCGTGGGCATGGCGCTCGTGTACCGCGCCAATCGTGTTCTCAATTTCGCCCAGGCCGATCTCGGATTCATCCCGGCCGCGTTGTCAGTGGGCATCATCGTGTTCTCGGGCTTGCCGTATCTGCTCGGCTTGGCGGCCGGACTCGGTGCTTCGGTCGTGCTCGGCGCTTTGGTCGAGTTGGCCATCGTCCGACGGTTCGCCCGATCGCCTCGATTGGTGCTCACGGTCGCCACCATCGGCATCACGCAGCTGCTCGCGGTGTTCGCCATTCTCATTCCGCGCCTGTGGGACGAGAACGCGGCGTCTCAGCGCATTCCTCCGCCGTTCGATTGGAAGTTGACGATCGGCTCGTTCATCCTCAACGCCAACGACTTCATCGCGATGGTCGTGGCGCCGCTCGCGATGCTCGTGGTCGTTCTCTTCCTCACCCGTACCCGCGTGGGAACCGCGGTGCGCGCGGCCGCCGAACGCAGCGAGCGGGCGTCGCTGCTCGGTATCCCGGTGGGCGGCCTCTCCACCATCGTCTGGATGCTCGCGGCGTTCCTGTCGTTCCTCGCGCTGTTCCTGCGCGCGGGCATCCTCGGTGTTCCGCTCGGCAACGCGCTGAGCATCTCCACTCTCGTGCAAGCGTTGGCCGCGCTCGTGATCGGACGTCTGCGCAATCTCGGCACCATCGCCGTGGCCGCGGTCGCCCTCGGCATCCTCGAGTACGGCGTGGCCTGGAACGCCGAGAGCCCGCTGCTGGTGGCCCCGTTCGTGGGTGCCGCGGTGATGGCCGCACTCCTCATGCAACGCCGCGGCAGCACACGACTCGACCAGGACACCACGGCGTCGTGGCGTCTCGCCGACGAAGTGCGCGATCTCGATCCGGCCGTCGCACGCCTGCCCCTGGTTCGGTTGCTCCGCTGGGGCACGTTCGCGCTGGCCGCCGTCGGTGTCGTGATCATCCCCCTCGTGCTGCGATCTGATCAGGTCATCAAGATCACGGCGATCGCCATCTTCGCCATCATCGGCTTGTCGCTGGTGGTGCTCACCGGGTGGGCCGGGCAGATCTCGCTCGGTCAGGTCGCGTTGGTGGCAATCGGTGCAGCGGTGAGCGCCAAGTTGACGCTCGAATGGAACGTCGACCTCACGCTCGCCGTGCTGGCCGGGGGAGTGGCGGGCGCGGCGGCCGCGTTCCTCGTGGGCCTGCCGGCTCTGCGCCTGCGCGGCCTGTATCTCGCGGTCACCACGCTCGTATTCGCCATGTCGGTGATCTCGTGGCTCCTCAACGATCGCTTCTTCTCGTGGGTTCCGGGCAACAAGCGCATCGAGCGTCCGCCGCTGTTCGGACGAATCGACGTGGAGACGCCCACCCGCTTCTACGTGTACACGCTCGTCGTGCTTGCGATCTCGATGTTCGCGGTGCGCGGCATTCGTCGCAGCCGCACGGGTCGCGCGATCCTCGCGCTGCGCGACAACGAGAAGGGCGCCCAGGCGTATTCGCTCTCGGCCACGAAGATCAAGCTCACCGCCTTCACGATCTCGGGCACGTTGGCCGGAGTCGCCGGCGGATTGTTCGCCCATCTCAACCACAGCTTCGACCTCAGCAGTTACGGCGTGGGCAAGAGCCTCGACGTGTTCACCGCGTCGGTGGTGGGCGGCCTCGGCTCGATGTTCGGCGCGGTGCTCGGTGCGGTGTACCTGCGCGGCACCGAGTGGTTCGTCACGGCCGAGGAATGGCGCTTTTTGTCGTCGGCGGCCGGAGTGCTGTTGGTCCTGCTGATCGTCCCGGGCGGCCTCGGCGCCCTCGTCATCAGGATCCGCGACCAGTTGGCGATGCTCATCGCCCGACGCGCCGAACGAAGGGAGGAGTCGAAGTGAGCGAGAACAAGTCGCTGTGGCGGCGCTTCTGGTACGGGTTCCGCCATCCGAGTTCGTGGTTGCGCGACGTGTGCGGCGGCCAGGCCGTGTACCCCTTGGTGGTGCTCTTCGGCCTCAACGCCGTCGACGAACTCGATCGAGCGGCCTTCGGAATCCTCCTGCCCGAGATCCGCGAGCACTTCGACCTCGATCTCGGCACCACGCTCGGACTGGTCGGCCTGGCCAGCGTCGCGGCGCTGGCCCTGCAGGTTCCCATCGCCCAGATCGCCGATCGCTCGAAGCGAACCCGGCTCGCGCTCATCGGCGCGCTGGTGTGGGCGATGTTCTCGGGTCTCACCGGACTCGCCACCGGATTGATCGTCCTCACGATCGCGCGCAGCGGTTCGGCCCTCGGCAAGGCGGTCATCGATCCCACGCACAACTCGCTGATCTCCGACTACTACCCGATCGAAGTCCGCACGAAGGTGTTCTCGGTGCACCGTGCCGCCAACGCGGTGGGTGCGTTCGTCGGACCGCTCAGTGCGGGTCTGCTGGCGTACTACTTCGGCTGGCGCACGCCGTTCTTCGTGTTCATCGTGCCCACTGTCATTTTCGCGATCCTCGCCCTGCGGCTCGTCGAACCGGTGCGCGGTCAATGGGAGCGCAAGGCCATGGGTGTGTCCGACGAGGTGGCCGCCACCGAAGAAGTGGCTCCATCGTTCAGCGAGAGCTGGCGAACCGTGCACAAGGTCGAGTCGCTCAAGCGCATCTGGTACAGCCTGCCGTTCCTCGCCACCGGTCTCATCGGCTTCGTGTCGCTGGCCTCGTTGATGTACGACCAGGAGTTCGGCCTCGACGAGCGGGCCCGCGGAGTCGCCGCCGCGATCTCCGAGCCGTTCCAGTTGGTGGGCCTCGTGCTCGGAAGCCGCTACATCGCCAAGCGCTACGCCAACAACGTGGCCGGTCTCACCAAGGTCGGCGCCAACGTGTCGATCGCCGCGGCGATCCTCGCGGCGGCTTTCGCGCTCGCACCCAACATCGTGGTGGCGGTGGCCGTCAACTGTGTGATCTCGGCGGCGCTGGCCATCCTCGCACCGGCGGTCTTCTCCGGACTCTCGCTCGCGATTCCGCCGCGCGCTCGCGCCACCGGTTTCTCGGTCGCGTCGCTGTGGGTCATTCCGGGTCTGTTCGTCCTGCCCATGATCGGTTGGCTGGCCGATCAGTTCTCCATTCGCGTCGGGATGCTCGTGATGATTCCGCTCTTCATCATCGGCGGGCTCATCCAGCGCACCATCGGCAACGTGATCATGGACGACATCGGTCAGGTATGGCAGTCGGCCGCGGCCCGCTCGGAAGTTCTCTACGAGCGCCGCCAGGGTCGCGCCAAGTTGCTCATCCTCCGCGGAGTTCGTTCGGGCTACGACGCGCGTCCGGTCCTGCACGGCATCGACATGGATCTCGAGGAAGGGGAGATCGTCGCGCTCCTCGGTACCAACGGGGCGGGCAAGAGCACGTTGCTCAAGACCATCAGCGGAGTGGTGGAGGCCGACCGCGGTGCCGTGATCTTCGACGGACGCGACATCACGCACGCGCCACCGCACGAGATCGCGCACCTCGGGATCGTGCAGATGCCCGGTGGGGCCGGCGTGTTCGGTTCGCTCACCGTGCGCGAGAACCTCGACCTCTCGGGTTGGACCAACCGCCGCGACGCGGCCGGAGTCGAACGAGCCAAGGCCGAAGTGCTCGAGATCTTCCCGATGCTGGCGGCCCGCCTCAATGAACCGGCCGTCAACTTGTCGGGCGGTCAGCAGCAGATGCTCGCACTGGCCATGAGTTTCGTGATGCGGCCCAAGGTGCTGCTCATCGACGAACTGTCGCTCGGTCTCGCGCCCGTGGTGGTGGGCCAGATGCTCCCGATCGTGCAGCGCATGTCGAACGACGGTGTGACCGTCGTGCTGGTCGAGCAGAGCGTGAACGTCGCGCTCACCGTGGCCGAGCGGGCTTACTTCCTCGAACGCGGCGAGATCCGATTCTCGGGCCCCACCGCCGAACTCCTCCAACGGCCCGACGTTCTGCGGTCGGTTTTCCTGTCGGGCATGGCCGACGACACGCCAACGGGCGATCGCGAACCCTCGTCCGTCGGCGACGGAGTCGTCCTCCGCACCACCGCCGTGTCGGCCGGGTTCGGAGGCATTCGCGCGGTCGACGGTGTGTCGATCGAGGTGCACGAGCGCGAGATCGTGGGCGTGATCGGTCCCAATGGCGCCGGCAAGACCACCCTCTTCGATCTCATTTCCGGCTACACGCCGCTCATCAGCGGCACCATCGAGGTGGGAGGCCGCGACGTCACGAGCGCGTCGCCCAACGGCCGTGCCAACGCCGGCTTGGGCCGTTCCTTCCAGGACGCGCGACTGTTCCCCGAACTCACGGTGCGCGAAACGCTCGCGGTGTCGCTCGAACGGTGGGTCGGTGTCCGCAGTGCGCTGGCCGCGGCACTCCACCTGCCACCGGTGTTCGAATCGGAGGACGCCGTGCGACGGCGCGTCGACGAATTGATCGACGTGCTCGGTCTCGGCGACTTCCAACGCAAGGCCGTGCGGGAGTTGTCCACCGGAACACGGCGCATCGTCGACTTGGCCTGCTTGGTGGCGCACCGACCCGCGGTCATCCTCCTCGACGAACCAACGTCCGGACTCGCGCAACGCGAGGTGGAAGCGTTGGCGCCGGTCGTTCGCCGTCTTCGCGATGAAATGGGTGCGGCTCTCCTCATCGTCGAACACGACATTCCGTTCATCTCATCGGTCGCCGATCGATTGGTCGCGATGGACCAAGGGCGAGTGGTCACCAGTGGACCACCGCCCGAAGTTCTCGTGGATCCAACGGTCGTCGAGTCATACCTCGGCACGTCGAGTGCCGCGATCGCCCGTTCCGGGCAAGGGGGATAACCATGCAACCAGCCAGCAGTGGACCGGCCGGGGGGTCGCGTTCTCTCAAGAAGTGGGGTCCGCTCATCGGCATCGCCGTGGTGGCCGTGATCGTCGTGGCGATCGTGGCACTGGCCGGCGGTGGTGGTGACGACGGCGAATCCACCGACACCACGGCCGCTCCGGCGGCCACCGAAGCACCGGCCGGATCGGAGGCGCCCACCGATGGCGGCTGGACGTATCCGCTCTCGTATCCGCAGGCGCAAGAACTCGGCATCGAGGGCGACATCGACTGGGGTGCGCGTTGCGACACCAGCGTCGGACGCATCGCCGTGATCGACTACTTCGCCCCGTTCTGCATGGCTCCGTTCACCGGAGACAACGGTGGAGCCACCGATGTGGGCGTCACGGCCGACGAGATCACGATCGTCCACTACATGGGTCCGGATAGCGACCCCGTGATCAACTACATCACCGACGCCATCAAGGTGGACGACACCAACGCGCAGGAAGAAGAAGTGGTCCGCGGCTTCATCGAGTACTTCCAGACGTACTACGAGTTCTACGGACGCAAGATCAACTACGTCAAGTACGAGAGCACAGGCATCGCCACCGACGAAGTGACTGCTCGCGCCGACGCGCAGCGCATCGCCGACGAGTTCAAGCCGTTCGCCGTGATCGGCGGACCGAGCCTCACCAACGCCTTCGGCGACGAGTTGGCGGCGCGCGAGATCCTCTGCATTTCGTGCGGCGGGGGTTCGCCCGAGTGGTACGCCGAGCGCGACCCGTACGTGTGGGGCATCGACGGCGCGGCCGAGCAGAAGCAGGTCCACGTCGTCGAGTTCATCGGCAAGCAGCTGGCCGGCAAGCCGGCCTCGCACGCCGGTGACGAGTTCAAGGACACCACGCGCAAGTTCGGCCTCATGTACGTCGAGGGCAGTTCCGAGTCGAAGGTGCTCGCCGATCTCATGGTGTCGCGTCTGGCCGAAGTCGGCGCCGAACCGGCCGAGGTGATCCCGTACGTCCTCGATCCGGGCACGCTGCAGCAGACCGCGTCGCAGGCCATCGCCAAGTTGAAGGCGGCCGGCGTGACATCGGTGATCCTGGCGACCGATCCGGTGGCTCCGCGCGACTTCACCCGCGAGGCGACCGCTCAGGAGTACTTCCCCGAGTGGATCGTGGCGGCGGCGACGCTCACCGACACGACCGCGTTCGGTCGTTCGTACGATCAGGCGCAGTGGGCCCACGCTTTCGGCGTGACGAGCCTGGCGGCGCGTCTCGATCCGGTGACGAGCGGCTACTACGCGTTGTACAAGTGGTTCACGGGTCAGGCACCGGCGGCCGAGGATTCGATCGGCGTGTACATGCCGCCGTTCTTCCTCCTGATGTCGGCGCTGCAGAGCGCGGGTCCCGATCTCACGCACGAGTCGTTGGCCGACGCCATCCGGAGTTTCGAGACGGTGCAAGCCATCAGTCAGCCATGGTTGACGTGGGGAGACCACGGGATCTGGGACAAGGCCGACTACGCCGGAATCGACGACGCGACGCTGTTCTGGTGGGACGTCACCGCCACCGGCCCGGACGAGATCCGCAAGGACGGCACGGGAATGGCTCGCTACGTCGACGGCGGCAAGCGCTACTTGCCCGGCGCCTGGCCGAGCGAGGACAAGTTGTTCGTCGTCGACGGTTCGGTGACCATCTACGACACGCCACCGGCCGGCGAGGAGCCGCGCGACTTCCCGAGTCCGGCTAGCTGATCCGCCAATCGATCGGGTCCCGGCCCGCCTCTCGCAACGCGGCGTTCGCGCGCGAGAAGGGTCGGGACCCGAAGAACCCGTTGTGGGCCGACAGCGGCGACGGGTGGGCCGACTCGATGATCGTGTGACGAGTTGCGTCGATGAGCGACTTCTTCTTGCGCGATGGCGAACCCCACAGCATGAACACCACGCGTTCGGTCTTGTCGTTGACCGCGGCGATCACCCGATCGGTGAACCGCTCCCAGCCCTTGCCCTGATGCGAGGCGGCGTGGCCGGCGCGAACAGTGAGCGTTGTGTTGAGGAGAAGGACCCCCTGCCGGGCCCACGCCTCGAGATTGCCGTGTTTCGGAATCGCACAGCCGAGGTCGTCGGCGAGTTCCTTGTGGATGTTGCGCAGCGACGGCGGCACCGCCACCCCGGGACGCACCGAGAAGCACAGACCATGTGCCTGACCGGCGCCGTGGTACGGATCCTGACCGAGGATCACCACCTTGGTGTCGGCGTACGACGTGAGGTGCAGCGCGGCGAACACATCGGCCGCCGGCGGATACACCGCGCCGCGTGCCCGTTCGTCGGTCACGAACGACTGGAGTTCGGCCCAGTACGGCTCGTCGAACTCGGCCCGCAGGATCGGGTTCCAATCGGTCGTGGGCACGGGGTCATCTTGGCAGTCGGACATGTTCCGCTCGACATCGTCTCGTAGCCTCGAAGCGTGACGTCGGATCCCGCCCGTGAACGCCTCACCGAATGGCACGGCGTGCCGCGCGTCCGACTCGCCACCCTTCCTACACCGCTCGAGCAAGGACCGTTGGTGGGAAACGGGGTGCGACCGTGGGTCAAGCGCGACGATCTGAGTGGTCTCGGGATGGGCGGCAACAAGGCGCGCAAACTCGAGTTCTTGTGCGGTGACGCCGTTCGCAGCGGCGCGCGTTCCCTCGTCACCGTCGGTGCCGGTCAGTCGAACCACTGTCGCATGACCGCGGCGGCCGGATCGCTCCTCGGCCTCGAGACACACCTCGTGCTGGCGGGCGATCGCCCCGAACGGCTCGAGGGCAATCAGTTGTTGTCCGACCGTTTCGGAGCGCACATGCACTTCACCGGAGCCGGGCCGTCCGAGTGGGGAATCCTCGAGATCTCGCGCGAGTCGCTCACCGACGAGTTGGCTGCACAAGGGCTCGCGCCTTACTCGATTCCGATCGGCGGATCCACTCATGTGGGTGCGCTCGGATACGTGCTCGCTTACGACGAATTGGTCGAGCAATGCACGAGTGCGGGCTTCGCTCCGACTGCGATCGTCTTCACGTCGTCGAGCGGCGGTACTCACGCCGGTCTGGTGGCCGGCCGCGCGTGGCGGCGTGCTCTCGGCTCGGCTCATCCGCCGGTGATCGCGATCGGTGTGGCCAAAGGAGTCGTGGCCGGATTCCCGAGTGTCGAGCAACTCGCCAACGACGCGCTGCAAGCGGCCGGACTGCCCGGACGAGTCGAGGCCGCCGACGTCGAGGTGGATGCGCGCTGGCTGGGCGCCGACTACGCGATTCCCACTCCTGAATCGACCGCCGCCGCCGATTGGGCGGCACGTACCGGCGCGTGGGTGCTCGACGCGGTGTACACGGCCAAGGGCATGGCCGGATTGCTGGGCAACGCGTCGGCTGGTCGGTGGGCGAGCGGCGACAATGTCGTCTGGATCCACACCGGAGGTCAGCCAGAAGTGTTCGTACACCATGATTGAGCAACCCAAACCACGCACGATCGCGGTCACGGCCGGCCGACCCGACCAACCGGGCGATCCGCTCAACACACCCATCACACTGGCGTCGAACTTTCGCAGCGGCCCCGAGTATTCGCGCACGCACGGAACCGACACGTGGGCGTCGCTCGAAGACGCGGTGGGTCGGCTCGAAGGCGGACGTTGTCTGTCGTACTCGTCGGGTATGGCGGTCGCCTCGGCCATCCTCTTTGCACTGCGTCCGCAGATCGTGGTGGTGCCGTCGGTGAGCTATCTCGGAGTACGCGCCTTGCTCGGCGATCTGGCCGATCGCGGGACTCTCACCACCGTTCCGGTCGCCATTCAGAACACGCTCGACGTGGTTGCCGCCATCGAACGGGCCGAACGCGAGGCGTCACGCGGAGCCGACGGCGTTCTGCTCTGGATCGAGACGCCCACCAATCCCACTCTCGACGAAGCCGATCTCACGCGTCTGTGTCGCGAGGCCGGTGCGCGCGGCGTTCGCACGGTGGTCGATTCCACCTTCGCCACGCCCATCGGCGTGCAGCCGCTGGCGAGCGGAGCCACCGTGGTCATGCACTCGGGCACCAAATTCATCGGTGGCCACAGCGATCTGCTCATCGGCCTCGCGTGCACCAACGACGACGCGGTGTTCGATGCGTTGGCGCGGGCGCGCGTGGTGCAGGGTGCCACCCCGGGGGCGCTCGAAGCCTTCCTCGCCCTGCGTGGACTGCGCACGCTTCCGCTGCGCTACGCGGCGGCGTCCGAGACGGCGGGTGTCCTGGCCGAACGCCTGTCGTCGCACCGCGCCGTCGAGTCGGTGCGCCGTGTCGGCCCGATGGTCAGTTTCGTGGTGCGCGGTGGCGCGGCGGCGGCCGATCGCGTCTGCGCGTCCACACGGGTGATCGTCGAAGCCACCAGCCTCGGTGGTGTCGAAACCACCATGGAGCGCCGCCAGAAGTATCCCGGCGACGCACACGTCGAACCGGGCCTCGTGCGCATGTCGGTGGGCATCGAAGACGTCGACGATCTCTGGCGCGATCTCGATCAGGCCCTGAACCGTTAGCGTTCGTTCCATGACCAGTCAGATCCTCGACGTCGATCTGCTCGCTTTCGAGAATGGATCGGAGTCGACCCGCCGCGCGGTGGTCGACGGAGTCCGTCGGAGTCTCGAGACCGGCTTCGTCTACACGAGTTCCGATCTGTCGGACGACCTGCTCGACACCGCCTACGGAATGCTGCGCGAGTTCTTCTCGATGGCGCCCGAGGTGAAGCAGAAGTTCGTGGCGCCCGGTGCCCACGGTCAGACCGGCTACACCGGTCTCCTGGTGGAAACAGCGGCGTCGAGCGACAAGCCCGACTGGAAGGAGATGCTCAACTGGGCGTCACCGATTCCGTCCGGCCATCCGCTGCGTCGCAAGTTCCCCGGTTCGTATCCCGATCAGCTCCTGCCCGATGCGGTGGTGCCCGGTATCTCGAAGGTGCTGTACGCGTTCCACGACGCGATCGCCGACTTGCAGCGGCGTTTCCTACGGGTCATCGCGCTCGGTATCGGTTGCGGCGAGACGTTCTTCGACGACATGGTGCAGGACGGCCCCACGCTCACCCGAGCGATCCGGTATCCGTCCATGAGGGACGCACCGGCCGGCGGTCACGTATGGGCGGGTGCTCACGGCGACATCAATCTCATCACCGCTTTGCCGCGGGCCACCGCACCCGGTCTTCAGGTGGAGGTCGATGGCACGTGGATCGACGCGATTCCGCCCGACGACAAGGTGATCATCAACACGGGCATCATGCTCGAGCGTCTCACCAACGGAGTCATTCCCGTCGGCTGGCATCGAGTGGTGGCGTCACCCGGTTTCGAGGGCGAGCGATACAGCGTGGTGCAGTTCCTGCATCCGCGGCCGTGGACGATCCTCTCGCCCGTGTCGTCGTGCTGCGGTCCCGACACGCCGCAGCGATTCTCGGCCATCAGCGCCGCCGACGCCCTCGACGAGGTCCTGTATCAGATCAACCTCATCGAGGACGCGCGACGCGTCGACGACTGAACGTCGTCAGCCGCCTGCGCCGCCGGTCACGCATTCGAAGATCGCGTTGAGCCCGTTCATGCCCTCTTCGCTGATACCGATCGTGTCGACGTCGGCGTCGCCCGAGTCGAGGGCCTCCAGGTTGTCGACCATGATCTGCAGGTCGGCTTCGGGGATCTCCGAAACGGCGTCTCGAATGCAGCCGTCGTCGAGTTCGACACCTTGTTCGGCGGCCGAATCGATCACCGATTGGGCGACGATGTCGGCGTTCGAGCCGCCTCCGCTGGCGCCAGCATCATTCGCATCGCCATCACCCCCGCAGGCCGCGGCTGCGAGCACGAGTATGGAACAGGCCAGCGCAACGATCCGCGGTTTCGTCATCATGTCGTCCATTCATTCGTCCTGACGACCGTCATGCTCGATCGTCGCAAGCACCGTAATCGCTAGCCTGCGCGAGGTGGCGAATACCGACTTGGCACTCGCGATCGACATCGGCGGAACCAAGATCGCTGTTGGCCTCGTCGACCGTCGCGGCAACCTCATCGATCGCGACATGGTGCGTACCGATCTCGACAAGCGGGCCAACGATCTGTACGACTCGCTCGCGTCGTTGGTTCGGCGTCAGGCCCAACGCGCAATCGACACGCACAACGGTCGCATCGTCGCGACCGGTATCGGATCGGCCGGCCCCATCGACCCCGATTGCGTCACGGTGTCACCCCTGAACATCCCAGCGTGGCGTCGGTTTCCTTTGCGCGAAGCCTTGGTGGAGACCCTTCATGATTCAGGAATCGATGTTCCCGTGTTCGGCGATCTCGATGCCAAGGCCTTCGCGCTCGCCGAAGGCTGGCTCGGCGCGGCACAAGGTGAAACCAATTTCATCGGAATGGTGGTGAGCACCGGGGTGGGTGGCGGCATCGTGCTCGACGGCAAGCTGCTCGACGGCGGTTCCGGCAACGCGGGCCACGTGGGTCACGTGATCGTGAACCCCGATGGGCACCGTTGCGGCTGCGGTGCGCGCGGGTGCCTCGAGGCCGAGGCGTCGGGGATCGCGATCGAGTCGATCACGGGGCGTCCGCCCACTCAGCCGACGTACGAGATCATGCAGCGCACCGGGCGCATGGTCGGTTTGGCGGTGGCGAGCGTGTGCAACTTCTTCGATCTGAAGTTGGCCGTGATTGGTGGCGGGGTCGCGCTCGGTTTCGGCCCCACGTTCTTCGCCAGCGCACAAGAAGTGCTCGACCAGCAGTGTCGACTCGACTTCTCGCGGGGCGCCCGCGTCGTTCCGGCGCGTCTCGGTGATCGGGGTCCGCTCGTTGGCGCCGCCGCCGTTGCCTGGCGCGGACTCAATCGCGGAGCGAGTCAGCCGCCGAACGCGCGGTAGACGACTTCGGCCGGTCCTCGTCCGACACGGTGGTGCCACCACGATCCGATAGCGATCGCCACGACCCAGAAGACGAGGGCGAAGACCAGTGCGGCGATGACACTCGACAGAGACACCCAACCCGTCCACTCCACGAACACGTAGTACACGAGAACGTGCATCAGATAGAGCGACAACGTGAGTTGCCCGGCTCGTTGGAACGCAACGACGATCGGTGACGCGGCGAAGCGTTCGGCCAGGCTCACGATCAAGATGGTGGCCAGGACCGCGACGGCCAGCGTGGTCGCCGTGAAGGGGAGGCTGCGCTCGAAGGTTTGCATCGACGTGAGCGACCACACCACCGAGTTCTCCCGCGCGTCGCCGGCGTCGAGGACCGTCGAGGCGACGTAGACACCCACCACCACGCCCACGCACAGTGCGGCAACGCGGCCGCGCCACTGCGCGAAGGTCGGTAGGTGCCGCCCCATCACGATTCCGGCGCACAGATAAGCGAGCCAGGGAAACACCGGATGCGTGTAGTCGAGGAACGTTCGCACGAGGAGATCCTGGAGGGACTCGATGGGTGCGGAGTTGATCCAGTCGTCGTATTGACCGTTGTCGAGCCGCCAATTCAGAACCGTTCGCACGGTCGTGGCGATCACGGCTGACCCCACGCCGATGACCGCGAGCCAGCGATCCGACAGCGTGAAGAGAAGCGTGGCCAACAGGAAATAGGCGCCGTAGAAGAAGAGAATCGTGCCGGGCCAGTGGAAGTCGAGGAAGTAACCGATCAGCAAGAGCAGGAGTCCGCGGCGGGCCAGCCGCAATCGTGCGTCCCGGCGGTCGGAGGCATCACCGCGGCGAGCGCGCTCGGTGAGCAACGTGATGGAGATTCCGGCCACCACGACGAAGGTGGCGGCGAAGCGGGTGGAGAGAACCCCGGTGTACGGGTCGAGGACGCGTTCGAGGAACGACGGATCGAACTCGATCTCGTACATCGTGCCCACGTAATTCATGACCACCACGCCGATGAGTGCGATGGCCCGTGTGACGTCGAGGCCGATGAGGCGCGGTGGACCCGCGCTGGTGGTGCCGGCCGCCGGCCGATCGAACCGCGTCATCGCCAGTCGACGTGATCGGGCTGCGACGAGATGAGCGGGCGCTGCACGTCGACGAACTGGCCCACCTGCGGAGTCGGCTGACCATGCGGTGCCAGCACGAGAGTGGTGTGCATGTGGGGTGCCTCCAACAGCACCAGGCGTTGACGACCGAAGTGGAAGGGGCTGCGGCCATCGGGGAGTGGTGCGACTCCGTGGGCCGATCCGCAGCCGATGACGAGCAAAGTGCCGGATGCGGGAACGGTCGATGCGTGGTAACCGACCACCGCACCCGCGTCGATCGGCCGCGCATCGAGCACATCGGCGCGAAGATTGAACATCGACTTGTCGCCGTGCCACAGCGACGTGCCGAGCCGCAGTCGCCATTGGCGTTTCGCGTCGGCCGCGCGCAGAGACTCGTAATCGTCGATCGAGACGTGACTCACCCAGGCGGTGTGTCGCGCGTCGATGTCGCGGAGGAGAGTGGCGATCTCGTCCGCGTGTTCGGCACTCGAACCGGCGAGCGGAGGGTGGATCGACACGCCTTCGACGGTGTGCCCGGCTCGTTCGCACTCGTCGATCAACGAGGCAACGTCGGCGACGGCCGTCCCGTAGCGGTTCATCGACGACCGGACCTTCACCACCATGCGTTGTCGACTGCCTCCGAGCGCGGCCAGATGGGCCAGGGACCCGACCGTGAGGATCGCGTCGGGGCGGGCCACCACGGTCGCGTCGAGGGTCGGGGTGAGAACGACCGGAGTGACCCCCTGGGGGACGTCGGCCAGTTCGTGCACCGTGCCCACGGCGATCGTGCCGGCCAGGTGGCTGGCGCGGTCGGCCAGCCAGCGGCGCCCCAGGCCGTAGCCGTTGCCCTTCACGACCGGGACCAGGCCCGTCACGCGGCCAGCCACGCCCTCGACGTGGCGGTTCCAGGCGGTGCGGTCGACCTCGAGCGACAGGGTCACACTGCGACGCTACCGACCCTCTAAATCCGACTTGGTAAGTCGGGAATTCGCTCTTAGCCTGGGAACCATGTCGTCCCCCGTGAATTCCGCCGGTCGCTTCTTCGCCTTCCCCAACCCGGTCAATGAGACCTCGGCCCGTCTGGTCGCCGCCGGTGTGGTTCTGCAGTCGGTCCTGTTCCTCGTGATCCGCGAGTGGTGGGTGCTGTTGCCGCTGGCGTACGGCTTCGTGGCGCGTGTGCTCACCGGCCCGACGCTCAGCCCGCTCGGCACTCTGGTCACCAAGGTCATCACGCCTCGCTTGTCGATCGAGCACTCGTTCGTGCCCGGTCCGCCCAAGCGTTTCGCGCAAGGAATCGGTGTGGCCTTCTCGGTGACGGCGCTCGTCGCGTCGCTTGCCGGTGCCGACACGCTCGCCGTCGTGGTGATCGCCGGTCTGCTCGGTGCCGCCAGCCTCGAGGCGTTCGCGGGTTACTGCCTCGGCTGCAAGATCTTCAATCTGCTCATCCGCGCCGGCCTGGTGCCCGAGAGCATCTGCGAAGAATGCGCCGACATCACCGGTCGGCTCAGTCGAAACGCGGCGTGATCGCGCCCCAGCGGCCGCTTGCACGCGACTTCACTAGTCCCCGCCACACACCCGTGCAGTAGCTCGCATCGTCGAGCGCCTTCAGCAGCACGTAACGAGACAGGTCGACGTTCGGTTTCGTCGAGATCCAGTGCACGGCGCTCGGAACCGTGAGCGCCACCGCCAACGCGCGTCGCGCACGCGGAAAGAAGAGCGCGAGCACGATGGCGATCGGCAACCAGGCCCGTGTGACCGCCGATGCGACCAAACGTCCGGCATGGAGGTTTCCGCGACCAGCCAGACGCAACGCGATACCGCGGCGGTCGGGAGCGTCGCCCAACTTGCGCAGGAGCAGAGCCCATGAGCTGGTGGCGACGAGTACGCCGGCATCGGGTCGCCCCCATCCGGTGAGCGCCCAGGCGCCTGCACTCCAGCGGTTGATCTTGAGCGGTGTGACCGCACCGCGATGTCGTGCCGCCAACGACGCCGCCGCCGAGCCGTAACCGACTCGCTGACGAATCCAGGCCTCGAACGAACCGCGCGGGCGATGCTGCACCTCGGCGAGAGGTTCGTAACGCACCACGTGTCCGGCCGCGACGGCTCGCCACACGAAGTCGACGTCCTCCCCGTACCGGAACGATTCGTCGAAGCCACCCAGTTGCTCGAAGGTCGAACGCCGCACGGCGAGTGCCGCGGCGGGCACGTACGACACGCGGCTGTTGGGTCTCACTCGTGCCGCCTCGGGACCCAGATCGAGCGGCGACTCGGCCGTCTCGTAGCGCTCGAGCAACGACGGGCCGTCGATGCTGCGAACCCGCGGCGCGACGGCGGCCACCCGGCTGTCCGTGAAGTGCGCGAAGAGCACGACCGCGTCGTCGTTCCAGCACGTGTCGGCGTCGATGAACAGGACGAAGTCGGTGTCGGCGAGGGCGGCCCCGGTGTTGCGAGCGGCGGCGGGGCCGCCGGAGTGTTCGCGGCGCACCACCAGAGCTCCGTCGATGGGTGCCAGTTCGAGCGGCGAACCGTCGTCGACCACGATCACCTTGGCGGCGCTGCTCACCGACGACACCAACATCTGGAGATCGACGTGCCGTTCGTTGCGGGCCGGGATCACGACGGTGACCGCCGCAAGATCGATCGCCTGGTCGGGTATCGGATGGATCGCGCCGGCATCGACGAAGCGGTTCACGAGTTGCTGCGACCCGTCGGGTGCGTCGCCGGTGGCTTCGAGGGCGTCAGCCAGTTTCGAGCCGGCCGGTCCGAGTCGGAACAGACGCAGAGGAGAACCGGCCACGACGGTGTCGTTGGCGGATCCGTCAGTACTGCGTCTGCGCGTTCGCCACCACGACGAATCGGGTCGGTAACGAGTCACGGCTGCTCCGGCCAGATGCGTTTGCACGCGGCCACGAGATCGCCGAGCCAGCGCTGGAAGATGCGCTCTCCCTCGGCCGCATCGGCTCGGCGCGGATCGCCCAGAACTCCATTGTCCGATACGGCTCGCACACCCTCGCGCCGTAGTCGCTCGGCCAGGGCCGACACCGCGTGCACGTTGCCGCGCTCGGCCGCGTCCATGTTCACGAGTTCGGGCGCGAGATAGAGCATCACCGACGTCTCGGTGAATCCGGCGTGGGCATCGTCGGTGGCTTCTGACTTCGGCGACCAGAAGAACACCGCGCACCCTTCGTCGCGCAACGTGCGGGACGCGGCGGCCAGTGCATCGGCGTTGCCGCCGTGTCCGTTCACGAAGACCACACCGCGCGCCCAATCGGCCGAGCGGGCGAGCTCCACCAGCACGGCGACGGTCGTGTGGGTTCCGATGGAGAGCGTTCCCGGGAATCCCTGGTGCTCGCCGCTGGCCGATACGCCGATCGACGGCGCGATCACACTGTCGATGGCGAGCAGCGACTGCAATTCGTCGCACAACGCCTCAGCGATGCGCGTGTCGGTGTCGAGCGGAAGGTGCGGGCCGTGCTGCTCGAACGATCCGACCGGCACCAGGACGACGGGCGCCGACAGATCGGCGACCTCGGTCCAGGTCATCCGAGATAACCCCAGTCGCGCAGCGCGCCGACGATCCGGGCCGCCGCTTCGGGCGGATCGAGCACGACGGTCTCGGAACGCTGAGTGGCGGTGCCCGCGTCGGTGAGCGAACGAACGCGATCGAGGGCCGACGTGCCGGACGGCGCGGCGAGCGCTCGCGCCCGCGGGCGGTACGGCTTCTCGTCGACGGCGTCGATGGGGGACGACATGCCGGCGATGACGTCGATGATGGCGTTGTCGGCCGCCAGGACGCCGCGCAGCGACGCGCGGCGCAATCGTGCGGTGGAGCCTTCCACCGATAACACGGCTGGGCCCGTCACGCGCATGATCTCGCGGCGCGCACCGTCGAGACGGCGGACCACGGACATCGAGTCGTCGCCGATCGTCACGTCGATGAGGCCGAGCGCTTGACCGATGCCCAGCCGAGCGGCCAGGAAGCCCGGCATCGAACCGGTGCCTCGATCGAGCGAATAGTCGCCGCACCACACCAGACGGGCGCCAGCGACCGCCGACGCAATGGAAGAGGCGACGGCACTGCTCGATGCGCGGGGATCGAGATCGATTCGGATGGCCCGGGAGAGGCCGCACGCGACGGCATCGCGGAGTGCACGTTCGGCGCCCAGCGGTCCGGCGCTCACGGCCACGACGTCCTCGCCGGGACGGGCACTGAGCAATGCGAACTCGAGAGCCGACTGGTCGGCCGCCGAGATACCGGCGAAGCGATCGTCATCGTCGACGCGCGGGATGACCCACTTGAGACAGGCGACGACGGTCATGGCGTCACGTGCGGTGGAAGACGATGCCGAAACCGCCTTCGGGGTACGACCACGAGATGGCACCTTCCTTGTTGCACACCAGGTAGCAGGTGCCGCACTCGAAGCAGTTCTCGTAGTTGAACAGGATGCCGCCGTCGCTCGTGGGAACGAACAGATTGGCCGGGCAGGCGACGACGCATTCGCGTGTGGAGCAGCCGCGGCAGGTGTCGCCGTCGACGACGATGTGCGCGCGCTCGTGGATACGGAACTCGGCGGTGCCGATGCGCTCCTCGAACGAGATCTCCGGCCAGTTGGTGTCGCGGTCGATCGCAGTCATCAGCCGAATCCTCGCAGACCGGTCCAGCCGTCGCGGATCAGCTCGGAGAGTTTGATGCCCGCGCGCTTGCGCTCCTGACGAACGATGCGCCGCAGGCCCGGCTTGGGTTGCGGATTGTCCACCCGGAACACGCGCTCGACGACGGATGTCACGAACGCCGGGTACCTCTGCTGAACGCGGTCGGAGAGGACCAGACCGGGCACCTTGCGCAACTTCTTGTGGTCGCGCAGCACGAACGTGGCGTTCAACTTGTCGGTGTAGGGAGCGAGACCCTTGGCCGACACGTCGTTGCGCGCCACCGCGGCGGCCGCCGCCTCGCCGGCGCACATGCCACTGGCCATCGCGAAGTTCACGCCTTCGAGCCAGATGCCCGCGGCCAGACACAGCGCCGCGGCGTCACCGGCCACCACCATGCCGTCGGTGACCATGGTGGGCATCATCGAGTAACCGGCTTCCGGGATCACGTGCGCCGAGTATTCCTTCACCTCGGCCCCTTCGATGAGCGGGGCGATGGCCGGGTGGGCCTTCAGCGTCGCGATGATCTCCTCGGGACGCTTCTTTTGCGCGGCCAACTTGGGGAGTTTGAGCACCACACCGAGAGCGATCGTGTCGAGGTTGGTGTACACGAATCCGCCGCCGTTCACACCCGATGTGCCGCCGAGGATCTCGATGTCGACACCCTGATCGTCGCGCACTCCGAATCGTTCGTCGATCACGTGCTTGGGGAGAGCGAGCGTCTCCTTGACGCCGAGCGTGAAGTTGGACGGATCGGTCGCGGAGTAGAGGCCGGCCTCCTTGGCCAGGAACGAGTTGACGCCGTCGCAGGCGATGACGACCGACGCGGTGAGGTCGCCGTCGGGGCGATCGGTGCGTACGCCGACGACACGACCCGATGCGTCGCGGAGCAACCCGGTGACGGTGGTGGAAGTGACGAGCTGTGCACCGGCCGCCACGGCCTGACGCGACAACCATTCGTCGAAGTCGGGGCGGTAGGCGGTGGCGCCGTTGTAGGGCGGCTGACCCCAGGCGTTGCTGCGATAGTCGACGGAGAGTGCTCCGGTTTCGGAGAGAATCATGGTGGAGCGACGCACCACCCATCGTTGCACCGGCGCGGTCTCCCACCAGCGCGGCACGAGTTCGTCGAGGATGCGCGGATACACGACGCCGCCGTACATGTTCTTCGAACCGGGGAAGGGGCCGCGTTCGATGAGGATCACGCGACGGCCGGCGCGCGCGGCGGCGATGGCAGCGCACGATCCGGCCGGACCGGCACCGACCACGATCACATCGGCGTCGTTCGCATCGGGACGGTTCACGAGGCGGAGTCCTTGCTGAGAAGCGCGGCCAATTCGTCGAGGACGGCGTTGGCGTCGGAGACGATCGCCAGATCGGCCATCTGCATCATGGGGCAGTGCGCATCGGTGTTGACGCTGATGATGTGGTCGGGTTGACCGAGACCACTGGTGTGCTGCACCGCGCCGCTGACTCCGAACGCGAGATAAAGCTTCGGATCGACCACGATGCCGGTGGTTCCGATCTGGCGCTGATGCGGAGCCCAGCCGCGATCGGTGATCACGCGCGTGACGCCCATCGACGCGTCGATCGACTTGGCGAACTCGGCGAGTTGGGCGAAGCGTTCGGCGTCGGTGAGTCCGGCGCCGCCGCCGACGATCCGCGGAGCCTCGGCGAGATCCATGGTGGACACGTCGGGAGGAAGGACTTCTTGCGACATCACGGCCGTCGAGGATTCGGGTGCGCCGATGTCCACGTTGTTCACGGTGGGAGCCATCGACGCCGGGTCGACTCCGCGAACACCGGGTTGCAACGTGGCCACGAACCGCCCGGCAGGTCGGTGTTCGGCGATGGCGAGACCGCCGCGACGCGCGACGCGCACTCGTGTCGGTGTCACTTCGGTGGCACCACTGAACAGTTCGACGCCCAGGGCGAGCGCGAGATGCGGCGCGAGGTCGCGGCCGTCGGGGGAGGCGGGCACGACCACCGAATCGGCGAGGCCGAGACGCGAGAGGACATCGGCAGCGGCGCGACCCCAGGCCTGCGGATCGGACACGTTGATATCGACCACCGTGACGTCGCGCGCGGCGCCGAGATCGGTCGTCGCGGTGGACGCACCCGAGCCGATCAGGATGGCGCGACCACCGGCTTCGGCGATGGCTTCGAGTCCGCCGGCCGGGACGACTCCGGCCCGCACGGGAACGACGGCGACGAGTGCGGACACGCCGACAGGCTAGGCGTGGTGGGGCTGATGAGGCGATGTGAAGCCGGTCGTGATTTCGCTGTCAGACCGCTGTGCGGTCGTGATTTCGCTGTCAGACCGCGGTGCGGTCGACGGCCTCCTGCGTACGGCGCTTGCGCACCCAGCGCACCAGTTCGATCAGCACCGTGATCGACAACGCCGCCGAGAACGCCAGGATGAACGCGAGGGTGTGGTCGTCCTCGAAACGCTCGCCGAAGGCGTAACCCAGAACCGCGGCGTACGTGGCCCAGATCGCGACGGCGATGCCGATCCAGGTGGAGAACCAGCGGCGTGACTGACCGGTGAGTCCGCACGACAGCGTGAGAACCGTGCGTCCACCCGGGATGAAGCGGGCCGTGATGAGGAGCAGTCCACCGCGCTCTTCGATTTGTTCGTGGGCCCACTGCAGTCGTTCGGCCGTCTTGGGTTTGCGCGCCGCGCGGCGTTTCACGTTGTCGCTGAAACTGTGGCCGATCACGTACGAGAGGTTGTCGCCGAGGAACGCTCCCACCGCTCCCGCGACGATCACAAGGATCACCGGGTACGGCCCGTCGCCGGCGGCGCTGGCCGCCACGCCGCCGATGATCACGCAGGTCTCGCTCGGCACCACCGGGATCACCGAGTCGAGGAGTGCGATCACGAGGATCACCGCGAGGAACCACCAGTGGCCGGAGATGTCCTTCAACCATTCGGTGAGATCACCGATGATTCCGCCGGCCGCGAGCATGACGAGAGGTTAGTTGGCTGGCCGTCGCGGAACGGTTCGTCAGATCGACGAGCCGGCCCGTTCGCCGTCGACCACGGCGGCGTGCGCGCGGCGCGGTGCCACGCAGTCGCCCACTCGTTCGACGCTCACACCCAAACTCTTGAGATCGTTGTACAGCCACTCGACCGGGCTGGGCGGAACGGCGAGCACGACCCAATCGGGTCGGCGCGTTTGATTCGCACCGGTGGGATGGTGGAGCAGCGTGAGTTCGCCGTTGGCGAAACCCATGGGGACCAAGTCGGTGCTCTGCACGATTCCCTTGGCCGAAGCGCGGATCCACCAGTTCTCCATGTCGAGGGTGATGCCGAGATCCTGGCCCACGACCATGCCCGGAGTGGCGATCTCGACCGCGCAGCCTCGGTCGGCGAGCAGTTCGGCCACCGATGTGGCGTGATGGAAGCCGATTTCGTCGACGACCACGACCGAGTCGCCCGACTGCGGGCCGCCGAGCGGGGCCGATCCGTCGAGGATCGCGCGAACATCGACCACGCGACGCGCGCTCTCGTCGGCGTCGGGATCTGAGACCCACCATGGACGTTGGGGTTCGGCGCCGGTCGCGACGATCACGTGATCGGGTCGCTTCTCTTCCACCAGACCGGGCCACACACCGGTTCCGAATTCGATGGCGACACCGAGACGACGGCATTCGTTCAACTGATTGCGGATCATGTCGCCGAACTCGGCGCGATTCGGAACACTTGCCGCCCAGCGAACCTGTCCGCCGGCCACGTTCTCCTTCTCGTACACCGTCACGCGGTGTCCGCGACGCGCGGCCGCGATGGCGGCCTGCAGTCCGGCCGGCCCGGCTCCGACGACCATCACGTCCTTCGGTTTGGCGGTGAGAGCGACGTGATCGGTGACGGCCCATTCGTGTTCGCGGCCGGTGCGCGGATTCTCGATGCAGCCGAGCCAGCGATTGAGGCCCATGCGGCCCACGCACTCCTGGTTGCACGACAGGCACAGACGAATCTCGTCGGTGGCGCCGGCGCGAGCCTTGGCGGCGAAGTCGGGGTCGGCGATCTGACCGCGCACCACACCCACGAGATCGCAGTGGCCCTCGGCGAGCGCGCGCTCGGCTTGCAACGGATCCTTGAAGCGGCCCACGCCGACCACGGGCAGGTCGACGGCTTTGCGGATGGCGCTCGGGATGAACAGCGCATATCCGGGCGGGATGTGCATGCTCGCTTCGATCATGAAGAGACTGGCCGTGGCGACACCGATCGACGTATTGATGTAGTCGACGTGGCCGCTCGCTTCGACGAGGCGCGACACTTCGACGGCCTCCTCGATGGTGCTGCCGTTCTCGATGAGCTCGTCGCCACAGAGTCGAACGCCGAGAGCGAGACGATTGCCAATGACGCCACGCACCGCCGCGACGATCTCGAGCAGGAGTCGCGCGCGATTGGCGAGCGACCCGCCGTACTCGTCGGTGCGCTTGTTGGTGGCCGGCGACAAGAAGCCGCGCACGATGGAAGAGTGCGAGCACTGCAGTTCGATGCCGTCGAAGCCGCCCTCGGCGCAATGTTCGGCGACAGTGGCGTATCCGGCCACGATCTCGTCGATCTCGGCGTGGGTGACGGCCTTGGGCACTTCGCGGAACAACGGGTCGGCCACGGGTGACGGCGCCCACACCGGCAGTCGGCTGAACATCGACGACGCCTGACCGCCATTGTGGTTGATCTGGGCGAAGATCGGCACACGGTGGCGGTGCACGGCGTCGGTGATCCGCTTGTAACCCGGGATCACGTCGCGGTGGAAGCCGTGGATGAGTTTCTCGTACGGCCAGTCGGTGGGATGGGTGGAGTGCTCTTCGGTGATGATGAGCCCGGCGCCGCCGGCCGCGCGGGCGGCGTAGTAGGCCGCGTGCTGTTCGGTGGGGAGCCCCTCGCGCGCGAAGTTGGTGAGGTGCGCCGAGAAGACGATGCGGTTGCGGGTGGCGACCGGCCCCAACTGGAGGGGCGTCCACAGGTACTTGTAGGCCATCGCCCCGAACGCTACGGGACGCCTAGGGTGGCTGACCATGCGGGAACTTCAGGGGAAAGTCGCAGTGGTCACCGGTGCCGCCAGCGGAATCGGGCGGGCCCTCACCGATCGGTTCGTGGCGGCCGGCATGAAGGTGGTGCTCGGCGACGTCGACGAGGTGCGGTTGCGGGCCACCGAGGCCGAACTTCGCGAGGGCGGAGCCGACGTGTGGCCGGTGGTGGTCGACGTGTCGCTGCCCGAGAGCATGGAGGAACTGGCGCGCAAGACGCTCGAGAAGTACGGGGCGGCGCACGTGATGTGCAACAACGCCGGAGTGGCCGGCGTGGGTGATCAGTGGACCGGGCCGATGAGCGTGTGGGAATGGGTCGTCAACATCAACTTGTACGGCGTCGTCAACGGCGTTCGCGCGTTCCTGCCGATCATGCTCGATCAGAACGAGGGCCACATCGTGAACACCGCGTCGATGGCCGGCTTGGTGGCCATGCCGGGCTTCGGCCCGTACAACGCCACGAAGCACGCGGTGGTGGCCATCAGCGAAGGACTGTTCCTCGAGTTGAAGGCCAAGGGCTCGAACGTCAGCTGCAGCTGCCTCTGTCCGGGTTTCGTGAAGACCAACTTGATGACCAACATCCACTGGACCGATCGCCTCGGGGCCAAGCCGGCCGAGATCGTCGATCCGATCAGCGCGATGATGAACGAGGCCCTGCACGTGGGTGTGGAGACGGGCATTCCGGCCACCGACGTGGCCGATCAGGTGCACGACGCGATCGTGAACGACCGCTTCTGGATTCTCACGCACCCCGATTTCCGGTCGGCTCCGGTCGAGCGCATGCAGCGCGCGGCGGCGCAGGAGAACCCGAGTCTGGGCTAGTTCGCGCTCAGCGCGACGACAATTCGGTGCCGCGCAGCAGGCGCTTGACGTTGCCCCAGTGGCGCGAGATCACGAACGCCGACAAACAAGCGGTGGTGATCACTTCACCGGCCGGCCGCCCCTGGATGGCCACGCCGATGGGTAAACCCACGCAGATGGCGAGCGACGCGAGCGACGCCTTCTTCGTGAGTTTCACGACGGCGATCCAGAGAGCGAGCAGCACGAGATTGGGGATCGGGTAGAGCGCGAGGGCGGCCCCACCCGCGGTGGCGACTCCGCGACCGCCTTTGAAGCGACGCGTGATGGGGAAGACGTGACCCACCACGGCGGCGCACGCGAGAGCGAGTGCACCCGCGTATTCGAACGCGAGGAAACCCACACCCACCGAGATGGCGCCCTTCAATCCGTCGAGGACGAACACGAGGATGCCGAGCTTGCGTCCGAGCAGTCGGCTGACGTTCGACGCGCCGGGATTGCCCGAGCCTTCCGAGGTGATGTCGATGCCGCGGGCCCGCGCCACGAGCACCGCACTCGGAAACGTTCCGAGCAGGTACGCGAACGGGAGCAGGATCAGCGTGGCGACCACGGAACCATCATGTCGCACCACGCGCCGTGTCGGGTGGTTTTCGCTCGGGGATGCCGTGTTACGAGATTTTGACGGCGGCGCGGCGGCCTTCGAGCACCGCTTCGTACAACGTGCGCGGCGCCACGCAATCACCGGCGCTCAGTGCACGATCGACCGGCAGCGGTTCGGTGGGAAGGCGGAAACCGGCGTCCACCACGGCGCTGACGGTGATGGTTCGAACTTCGCCCGAGAATCGATCCTGGAGTCGGACGATGAGGCCATCGCCGTTCTTCTCGACGGCGCGCACGACGCTGCGCCGTTCGATGTGCACGCCTTTCTGCGCGAGGCGCACATTCGCCGGTGCCAGATCTCCGGTGCGCGACAACTCGTTGCCGGCGATGTTGTCGGGCGTGACGAGCACGGCTCGCGCGCCGAGTTCTTCGGCGAAGGCCACACCGATCGGCCCGCCGATGGGGTCGAGCACCGCGACGTCACCCGAGTCGGGGAGAGCGACGCGTCCGCGACGAATATCGGCGACGTCGTACACGATGGCGCCGTCGCCGATCGTGTAGTCGGCAATACCGCGGCGCGAACCAGTGGCCTGGATCACCACGTCATGCGACGGTGCGAGGCGCGACCACTCGTCGGGTTCGACGCCGGCGCGAATCGACACGCCGAGCGCTTCGCATTCGCGCACGAGCCAGTCGACGAGCGGACCTCCGGGCCCGGCCACACTTGCGAGCCCTCCGGGTGAATCGGTGTCGACGACGGTGACGTCGTGTCCGCGCGCGGCGGCCACGCGGGAGGCTTCGAGGCCGGCCGGACCGGCGCCCACCACGAGCACTCGTCGCGACGTCGGGGCTGGTGCCTCCCATCGCGGGTCGCGCGTCTCGTGGCCCGACGACGGATCGCCCACGCACGACACGATCGGATTGCGGGCGTCGCGAACCTGGCACGTCTGATTGCAGCGGATGCACGGCCTAACGCGGTCGGCGTCACCTCGCCGAACCTTGGCGATCAACTCGGCGTCGGCGATCTGCGCGCGCGTCATCTCCACGCCGTCGCACACTCCGTCTTCGACGGCCCACTCGGCCTGGCCGACGTCGACCACCGAACCCTGCAGGAACACCGCGGTACTGGCGCCAACGGCCGCGCGCACGGCCCGGCACACGTCGATGTTGAATCCGGTGGGTTCGTGGAAGTCGGGCCGGGTCTTCTCGGCCGAGAAGATCGCGCCGCGAACGACGACGACGTAGTCGACGCCGAGCGAGCACATATCGGCCGCGATGCCGGGTGCCATCTCGGGTGTGATGCCGGCCCACGGTGCGAGTTCGTCGCACGACAGACGCAGACCCACGATCGCCGAGCCCGCGGCGTCGCGCACCGCGCGGATCACCGCGCGCGCGAACTCGAGTCGATCGGCGCCCCAGCGATCACCGCGGTGGTTGGTGAGTCCCGACATGAACTGCCGCACCAACGAGTGCTGACCGGCGTTGATCTCCACGCCGTCGAGCCCCGACTCGACGGCCAGACGCGCGGCTCGGCCGAAACCGTCGATCACGGCGGCGATGTCGGCGTCCTCCATCCACTTCGGAACTTCGCGCGTGTTCACTTCGGGGACGCGCGAGGGCGCCCACAACGGCGACTGCGAGTAGGCCGACGAACCTTGCCCGCCGGCGTGATCGAGCGACGCGATCACGAGCGCACCGTGGGCGTGACACGCGGTGGCGATGTTGTGCCATCCCTCGGCGCAACGTTCGGCGAGCGGCGCGCGTTCGTAGGGCCAGTCGCTGGCGTGGACGCCCGCACCCTCGGTGACGATGATGCCGGCACCGCCGCGCGCGCGCCGTTCGTAATACGCGACGTGCCGATCGGTGAACGAGCGGTCGTCGTCGCCCAGGTTGGTGACATGCGGACCGAACATCACCCGACTGGGCGCGGTGCGAGCGCCGATGGGCAACGACTCGGCGAGGCGCATCAGGAGACGGAGATCGGCTTGCGCGTGAGTCGCACCGGTTGCGAGTGGTCCTGGCTCGGCTTGGGGGCGGAACCGACGGCCACACCGGCCAACGCGTGCTCGCCCTCACCGCCGACGCATTCGGGGTCGGGGCCGTCGAGCGGGAGACCGGTGAAGAACTTGGCCGCCATGCACCCGCCCTGGCAGGCGTCGTACGCACCACACGATGCGCAGGCCCCGGCCGATTGCGGTTCGCGCAGGGAACTGAACAAGTCGCTCTGCTTCCAGACCCGGGCGAAACCGCCCTCGTCGCGCACATTGCCGGCTCGGAACTCGTCGTGGATCACGAACGGGCACGCGTACACGTCGCCGACCGGATCGATGAGGCACACCACCCGGCCCGCACCGCACATGTTGAGCCCCGGCAACGGATCGCCGAGGGCGTTGAGGTGGAAGAACGAGTCGCCGGTGAGCACGTTGTCTCCGTGCTTCATCAACCAGTCGTAGATCTCGCGCTGCTGACCGAGGGTCGGATGCAGTTCGGGCCACGAATCGGCACCGCGACCGGCCGGGCGCAAGCGCGTGATGCGCAACTGGGCACCGTACGAATCGGCCAACTCCTTGAATCGATCGAGTTGCGGAACGTTGTGGCGCGTGACGACGACCGAGATCTTGAACGGGCCGAAACCGGCCGCGGCCAGATTGTCCATGGCGGTGCGGGCCATGCGATACGAGCCGGCTCCGCGCACCGCGTCGTTGGTTGCTTCGTCGACGCCGTCGAGGCTGATTTGGATGTCGAGATAATCCATCGCGGCCAGACGGCGAGCCTTCTCGGTGTCGATGAACGCACCGTTGGTGGAGAACTTCACGCCGATGCCGCTGTTCACCGAGTACTCGACCAACTCGAAGAAGTCACGGCGCACCATCGGCTCGCCGCCGCCGATGTTGATGTAGAACACCTGCAGGTCACGCAATTCGTCTAGCACGCGCTTGGCTTCGGCGGTGGAGAGTTCACGAGGATCGCGCTGACCGCTCGACGACAAGCAGTGCACGCACTGCAGGTTGCACGCGTACGTGAGCTCCCACGTGAGGCAGATGGGCGCGTCGAGCCCACCCTTCAACTGATCAACGAGCGCGCTCACGAACGATCTCCGATGACTCGAGGGACGACAATGCGGTCACGAACGACGGCCAGCGTTCGGGCGCCACGCCGCAGGCGTCGAGAGTTGACTGCAGCGAATCGTGCGCGGCCAGGTTGTTGACCACCGACACAACGTCGGGGTGCTTCAAGAAGATGAGCCGACGGTTGCCGTAGTGGTAGGCGAGGGCGCCGAACGGTTCGGGGCGAACCGCGACCTGCGGGTGCAACTCGAGTGCGGTGTCGAGGGCGACGGCCATGGGTGCCGATCAGCCGTTCAGTCGTTCGGTCGATCGAACGATCAGTAGACGCCGCACATCCCGTCGATCGAGATCTCTTCGATGAGGAGTTCGTCGGTGACGGCGGGGGCGACGGGGGTGTCGGGGGCGGACTCGCTGGTGGTCGCATCGATCGGGGCCGAGGTCGCGATCGGGGACGTGGGGGCGGTGGTGCTGTCCATGTCCGAAGCGTACCCCGACCTCGGCGAGGAGTACCTTTCGGAGTGCGTGGCCGGGGGTCGGCCACCCGAGCGAATGGGGAGTCATGAAGACCAAGGCCGCCGTGTTGTGGGAAGTGGGCAAGCCCTGGAGCGTCGAAGAGATCGAACTCGACGCACCCAAGGCCGGAGAAGTGCTGGTCGAGTTGAAGGCGTCGGGTATGTGCCATTCCGACGAGCACCTCGTGACCGGTGATCTTCCGTTCGCTCCGCCGATCATCGGCGGCCACGAGGGCGCCGGCATCGTGAAGGAAGTCGGCCCCGGTGTGAGCTGGCTCGCACCCGGCGATCACGTTGTGTTCGGATTCATTCCGTCGTGCGGTCGTTGCCCCAGTTGTTCGACCGGACACCAGAACCTGTGCGACCTCGGAGCGCTCATGGGCATCGGCCGTCAGATCACCGACGGCACGTCGCGCCACCACGCGCGCGGCCAGGACCTGAGCCTCATGTGCCTGCTCGGCACCTTCGCGCATCACACCGTGGTGAACGAAGCGAGTTGCATCAAGGTCGATCAGGATCTTCCGCTCGACAAGATGTGCCTCCTCGGCTGCGGTGTGGTCACCGGCTGGGGATCGGCGGTGTACGCCGCGCAGTCGAAGCCCGGTGACACCGTGGTCGTGGTCGGTGTCGGTGGCATCGGTGCCAACGCGATCCAGGGTGCGCGTCTCGCCGGTGCGAAGCGCATCGTCGCGATCGACCCGATCGAGTTCAAGCGCGAGAAGGCCATGGAGTTCGGTGCGACCCACACCGCGTCGTCGATGACCGAAGCGGTCGGTCTCCTGCAGGAGATCACCTGGGGCACGATGGCCAACAAGGTCATCATGACCATGGGTGTGGGCGACGGCAAGGTCCTCGCCGAGGCGATGGCGTTGGCCAGCAAGCGCGGCCGAGTAGTCGTCACCAACATCCACCCGGCCCTCGAGATGTCGGCCAACATCAACCTGCTCGACGTGACGCTCATGGAGAAGCAGGTCGTCGGTTCGCTGTTCGGTTCGGGCAATCCGCGCGCCGACATTCCGAAGCTGGCCGGCCTGTACCGCGAAGGTCAGCTCGACCTCGACGGACTCGTCACCCGGACGTACCCGCTCGAGGGCATCAACGACGGCTACGAGGCCATGCGCAAGGGCGAGAACATCCGCGGAGTGCTCGTCTATTCCTGATCCGAACGCCTTCGGGCCGGCCGGTATCTCGGCTTTCGGAGACCACAAGACAGAGGAGTAGCGTCGGGCGCGTCGCCCCAACCCGGGGCGCCGAGTTCGGGGGTGTTCCATGTCGCAGGTCCGCAAGTCTCGAGCCGCCGTTCTGTGGGGGCTCAATCAGCCGTGGTCGATCGAGGAGATCGAGGTCCATCCGCCCAAGGCCGGCGAGGTGCTCGTGCACTGGCGCGCCGCCGGTTTGTGCCACTCCGACGAACACCTCGTCACGGGCGACATGGTTCCGCCCAAGGAAATGCTCGAGATGATGGGCATCTCCGACTTCTTCCCGGTGATCGGCGGCCACGAGGGTGCTGGTGTCGTGGTGGAAGTCGGTCCCGGTGTCACCACGGTCCAGCCCGGTGATCACGTGTCGGCGTCGTTCGTTCCGTCGTGTGGCCGCTGCCGCTACTGCTCGACCGGTCGTCAGAACCTGTGCGACAACGGTGCGGGCACGTTCATCGGCGGCATGATCACCGACGGCACCCACCGTCACTTCGTGAAGGGTCAGCCCGTCACGCTGATGGCCAAGCTCGGAACGTTCAGCGAATACGCCTGCGTGGCCGAGAACTCCATCATCAAGGTCGAGAAGGACATCCCGCTCGAGTGCGTCGCGCTCGTGTCGTGCGGTGTGGCCACTGGTTGGGGATCGGCCGCCAATCGCGCCGGCACCCAGGCGGGCGACACGGTCATCGTGGTGGGTTGCGGCGGCATCGGCATGAACGCGGTGCAGGGTGCGCGCATGGCCGGCGCCAAGCGCATCATCGCGGTCGACCCGCTCGAGTTCAAGCGCGAGAAGGCCATGGAGTTCGGCGCCACGCACACCTACGCGTCGATGGCCGAAGCCATCATGCCGGTCATGGAGATGACCTACGGCCAGATGGCCGATCGCGTCATCATGACGCCCGGCGTCCTCTACGGCGAGATGCTCGGCGAAGCCATGCAGCTCACCGGCAAGGGCGGCACCTGCGTGGTCACCGCCATCTCGCCCATGACCTCCGAAACCGCCTCGGTCAACCTCTTCCAGTTGGCCATGTGGAACAAGGAGATCAAGGGAACCATCTTCGGTTCGCTCAATCCGCGCGCCGACATCCCGGCGTTGCTCGACATGTACCGCGCGGGCCAGTTGAAGCTCGACGAACTCATCACCAAGACGTACTCCCTCGACGAGATCAACGAGGGGTACGAGGCGATGCGCGTCGGCACCAACATTCGCGGCGTCGTCGTCAACGCCTGACCAACTCATGCCCTCGTCGCGCCAGGCGCTCCTTCAATCCCTCGACAAGTCGGTCGTCGGCCGTCGTCGCGAGGTCGAGCTCGTGGTTGCGGCGCTCGACGCCGATCGGCACGTCCTGCTCGAAGGCCCGCCCGGCACCGGCAAGAGCACGCTGCTGCGCGCGGTGGCCGAGGGGCTCGGCATCGGTTTCGTGTTCGTGGAAGGCAACGCCGAACTCACGCCGGCGCGTCTGGTGGGTCACTTCGATCCGGCCCGGGTGCTCAACGAGGGGTACGAGCCCGACGTGTTCGTCGACGGTCCGCTCGTCACCGCGCTGCGCGACGGATCGCTGCTGTACGTCGAGGAGATCAACCGCATTCCAGAGGAGACGCTCAACGTCCTCATCACCGTGATGAGCGAAGGCGAGATCACCGTGCCGCGTTACGGCCGCGTGGAGGCGGCGCGCGGTTTCCGACTCGTGGCCGCCATGAACCCCTTCGACGCCGTGGGAACCGCGCGCATCTCGGGCGCGGTGTACGACCGCGTGTGCCGGGTGTCGATGGGATACCAATCGGCCGACGACGAGCGCAACATCGCATCGCGGTCGGTCTCGGTGTCCGACGCCTGGCTCGCCAAGGTCGTCGAACTCGTTCGCCGCACGCGTTCGCACCCCGAACTTCGCGTGGGCTCGTCGGTTCGCGGTGCCATCGACATGGCCGCCGTCGCGTCATCGCTGGCCGACGTGCGCGGGTCGACGGTCGACGACCAGTCGGTGTCGCTCGACGCCGCTCTGGTGGCGCTCTCGGGCCGCGTCCGCGTGCGCGAAGGAACACAGCGCACCGCCGACGACATCATCACCGAACTGTGGGGAGAGGTGTTCGCGCCCAGCCTGAACGGGCTCGGGGGAAAAGCGAGCGCCCCGACGGGGGCGACTCACTAGCGCAGGAAGGTGCGGCCGCCGATCAAGCGGTGGCCGATGCGTCGAAGCGAACGCTGTCGCGTCGCGAGTTGGCGCGCAATCCGCAGTTCGAACAGGTGTCGCCCGAGGTGGGCGAACTCGACGAGGCGGCGGTGGAGGAGGGTTTGCAGGACGACCCCGACGCGATGCTCGCGTTGCTGGCCGATCTCACCGGAGCCACCGATCAGAAGTTGCGTGACTTGGCCAAGCGACTGGCCGGGCGATTGTTCCTCGACGTGTCGCGCCGCGGCCCGGTCCGTCCGCGCGGTATCGGCAAGATGGCCACCCTGCCGTATCGACCCGATGCCGGCGACATCGATCTCGACGCGTCGATGAGTGCGATCGTCGAAGCGCGCGCGGCCGAGGAGGCGATCGATCCCGAGCAGTTGAAGGTGCGATCGTGGGTGAAGCCGGGTACCGCCATCAGCCTGCTGGTCGATCGCAGCGGTTCGATGGGCGGTAAACCGCTCGCCACATCGGCCATGGCGGCGGCCGCGGTGGCCTGGCGCAGCCCGGCCGACTACAGCGTCGTCGCCTTCGGCAAGGACGTGGTGGTCCCCAAGAGCCAGGAGTCCACCAAGGGGGGTGAAGCGGTCGTCAACGACGTGTTGGCTCTGCGCGGTTTCGGCACCACCGATCTGGCCGGGGCTCTGCGCACGGCGAGCGAGCAGTTGGCGCGGTCGCGCGCGGGTCGTCGCATCACCGTCGTGCTCAGCGACTGTCGGGCCACGGTGGAAGGCGACGTGGAGGCCGCGGCGCGTTCACTCGACGAAGTGGTGATCCTCGCGCCAGCCGACGACGATGCCGAGGCGCGCGTCCTGGCGGCCCGCATCGGCGCGCGCATCGCGGTGATCGATGGACCGAGCGACGTGCCGGCCGCGCTGCAGACGGTGCTCGGCGACTAGCGGCAGGCCGGATCGTCGGTAGGCAGCACGCCCACCGAGTTCGATTCCACGAACACCGGCGGCAGCGTGGTGGTGGTTCCCGAGACCGCGGTGGTGGACGACCCGGTCGAACGCGTGGTGGTGGTCGGTGCCGATGTCTCGGGGGCCGGTACTTCCACCAATTGTTCGGGCGCGTCCACGAGTCGGGCCTCGCCCTGGAACACGGCGAGAACGCTCTGCATCGTGTCGGTCTCGAGTTTGGGCTCGATCACCGACTGCCCGTTGATCAACTTTCCGAGACCTTCCACTTGGTACGTCTTCAACGTCGCCGGATCGAGATTGCGCATGGCCTGCGCCAGTTCGAGAAGTTTGCCCGGGGTGAGCTGATCGTCGAGGATCACGAACTCGAGCGCGGCGTCGATGAGATCCTTGGCCACGGTGGGGCTGCCGGCACCCACGTCGAGGGCCTTTTGCAACGCGCGGCGCAGGAAGTCCTGTTGGCGCGAAATGCGGCCGCGGTCGGCGGCGGGGTCCTGCTTCCACGACTGCGAGTCGTTGTCGTAATAGAACAACTTGCGCGAACGCACGTAGGCGAGTCCCTCTTCGCCGTCGAAGCGGTGGCACCCGGCGTTCTCGATGTTGAGGCCCGTGTTGCGATCGCGGATTGGGGTCGCGAACGGAACGCGCACGCCGCCCACGGCGTCGACGATCTTCTTGAACGCGCAGAAGTCGACGTTGACGTAGTGGTCGACCGGGATGCCGAAGTTCTCCCAGATCGTCAGCACGAGGGTGTTCGGGTCGTCGCGGTTGAAGGCGCTGTTGATCCGCGAGCGCGACTTCTTGCCGGCGATCTTCACCCAGAGGTCGCGCGGGAACGACAGCACCGCACCGGCGTTGGTGGTGGGGTCGAGCCGCAGGATCATGATCGTGTCGGCCCGTTCGCCCAGACCGTTTCGGTTTCCGAACGCCGATGCGTAGGGCGAATCGGGGTCGACGCAGGCGCCGTTGTCGCTACCCGTGATGAGGAAGTTGCGGGCCGACATGTCGACCGGCCCGGCCACCAGCGTCACGTCGGGATCGGTGCCGGGAGTTCCATCGACCGCGGTGGACGGCGGAATGGTGAGCTTGGTGGTCGATCCGACGAGGCTCACGACCTTGCGGTCGTTGGCCTTCTCGTTGCCGTAGTAGACGATCGCGGCCGTGCCGAAGCAGGCGATGATCACGACGATGTTGACCACCAGGACGATGCGCTGAGGCCACGTACGACGGCGTGGGCGCGGCTGGTCGTTCACAGAAATGTCAACCTACCCGGCCGCGCGAAGCAAGACCGATCACGAGGGCGTGTCGGCCGCGAGTTCGACGGTGACCTGCGGAGTCACTGCCGAGTCATCGGTGATGTACGACCACGCCTGCACGCTGCCGGCCTCGGTGAGATCGGCTTGCGCCGAGCGAATCGCATCGAGATCGGACGCGGATGCGGTGACCACGGCCGATGCCACGGGTGTCTTCTGCGATGACTTGGCTTCGGTCTTGGCACGGCGGATCTGCGCGAGCGTTTCGCTGATCGCGTCGAGCACGGCGGCATCGCCGGCACCGACCGATTCGTCGCGTGTGGGCCACGACGCGCGGTGCACCGAGTCGGTCTGCCACCAACGCCACACTTCTTCGGTGGCGAACGGGATGAACGGAGCGAGCAGGCGCTGCAGAGCCGACAGCGCGATGCGCAGCGCTGCCAGCGCCGACGCGGCGGCCTCGGGTCCCTGCACTCCGTACGCGCGACCCTTCACGAGTTCGACGTAGTCGTCGCAGAACCACCAGAACAACGCCTCGGTGCGCTCGAGGGCCCGCGCGTAGTCGTACGACTCGAACGCATCGGTGGCTTCCTGCACAGTGTCGGCCAAGAGGGCCAGCATCGCGCGATCGAGGACGGCCGTGGGGGCAGCACCGGCCGGTGGTTGGCCGAACGACAGGACGAACTTGCTCGCGTTGAGCAATTTGGTGGCCAGTTTGCGGCCGACCTTCATCTGCTCCTCGCTGAACGCGGTGTCGACGCCGGGACGCGCCGACGCGGCCCAGTAGCGAACGGCGTCGGAGCCGAACTTGTCGAAGAGGTCGAGCGGAGTGACCACGTTGCCCTTCGACTTCGACATCTTCTTGCGATCGGGGTCGAGGATCCATCCCGACAGTGCGGTGTTCGACCACGGAAGCGAATCGTGCTCGAAGTGCGCGCGCACCACGGTGCTGAACAGCCAGGTGCGGATGATGTCGTGGCCCTGGGGGCGCAGATCCATGGGGAACACACGCGCGAACAAGTCGGCGTCGGTTTCCCACTTCGCGGCGATCTGCGGCGACAACGACGACGTGGCCCAGGTGTCCATCACGTCGGGGTCGCCCGTGAAACCACCCGGCACGTCGCGTTGGGTCGCGGTGTATCCGGGCGGCACGTCGGTGGACGGATCGATGGGGAGCGACGACTCGTCGGGAATGATCGGGTGGTCGTAGTCGGTCTCGCCGTCGGCATCGACGGGGTACCACACCGGAATCGGCACGCCGAAGTAGCGCTGTCGACTGATGAGCCAGTCGCCGTTGAGGCCCTCGACCCAATTCGCATAGCGGTGGCGCATGTGATCGGGATGCCACACGAGTCGATCGCCGCGGCCGAGCAGAGCGGTGCGCAGTTCGGCTCCACGGCCGCCGTTGCGGATGTACCACTGGCGGCTGGTGACGATCTCGAGCGGGCGGTCACCCTTCTCGAAGAACTTGACCGGGTGAGTGATGGGGCGGGGCTCGCCGAGCATCGCGCCGGTGGCGCGCAACATCTCCACCACTTTGTTCTGCGCCTGATTGACGTACAGGCCGGCGATCTCGGCGTAGGCCCGCTGGCCGTCGGTCGAGTCGAGGCCAGCCGGGGGCGTGGCGATGATGCGGCCGTCGCGGCCGATGATCGCGCGCGTGGGCAGGTTCAGCTCGCGCCACCACGTCACGTCGGTGACGTCGCCGAAGGTGCAGATCATGGCGATGCCGGTGCCCTTGTCGATCTGCGCGAGCGGGTGGGCGACCACCGGAACCTCGACGCCGTACAGCGGCGTGCGCACGGTCTTGCCGAACAGCGGTTGATAGCGCTCGTCGTCGGGATGCGCGACGAGCGCGACGCAGGCCGCAATCAGGACGGGGCGGGTGGTGTCGATGACGATCGAGCCGCCGCCGTCGGTGCGCTCGAACGCGACCTGGTGATACGCGCCGGGTCGTTCGCGATCCTCGAGTTCGGCCTGGGCGACCGCGGTCTTGAAGTCGACGTCCCACAACGTGGGGGCCTCCTGCGTGTACGCCTCGCCGCGCGCGAGGTTGCGCAGGAACGCGCGTTGGCTCGCGCGCCGGCTGTTCTCGTCGATGGTCGCGTAGAGGAAGCTCCAGTCGACCGAGAGGCCGAGGCGGCGGAAGAGATCCTCGAACACCTTCTCGTCCTCGTGCGTGAGTTCTTCGCACAGCTCGATGAAGTTGGGGCGCGAAATCGAGATCGCCTGGTGATCCTTGGGAGGATCGCCACGGAACGGCGGCTGGAAACCGGGCTGATACGCGACATTCGGATCGCAGCGCACACCGAAGAAGTTCTGCACGCGGCGCTCGGTGGGAAGTCCATTGTCGTCCCAACCCATGGGGTAGAAGACCGACTTGCCGCGCATGCGGTGGAAGCGCGCGATGGTGTCGGTGTGCGTGTAGGAGAACACGTGGCCCATGTGCAGCGAACCGCTCACGGTGGGCGGGGGAGTGTCGATCGCGTAGACGCGATCGCGAGTGGCCGTTCGGTCGAAGTGGTAGATGCCTTCGGCGTCCCACGTCGAGATCCAGGTGGCTTCGATGCCGTCGAGGGAGGGCTTCTCGGGGATATCGGCCATGAGTCACCAGGCTAGGCCCGCGTAGGCTGGGACTCCATGTTCCGGCTCTACGACAGCGCCGCCGCCGAGGTGCGCGAACTGCGTCTGCGCAAGCCGGGCGAAGTCGGCATCTATCTGTGCGGACCCACGGTGTACGGGCCGCCGCATCTCGGCCATGGCCGCGCCACGTTGGTGTACGACATCCTGCGTCGTTATCTCGAGTGGTCGGGTCTGAAGGTTCGACTGGTCTCGAACATCACCGACATCGACGACAAGATCATCGATCGCGCCAATCGTGAAAGTCGTCCATGGCAGGAGATCACCCACAAGTGCGAGTCGGTGTGGTTCCAGGCGATGGAGAAGTTGAACGTGTCGCGGCCCACCGACGTGCCGCACGCGACCGAATACGTCGATCACATGGTCCGCATGATCGGCGACCTCATCGACCTCGATCGCGCCTACGTCACCGAGGACGGCGTGTACCTGAGCGTCCAGTCGGTTGCCGATTACGGGTTGCTGGCCAACCAGAGCCTCGACGATCTGCTCGCCGGTGGCGGCGATCGCGAGGTGTTCGGTGCGAGCAACAAGAAGCACCCGGCCGACTTCGCGTTGTGGAAGTTCTCGAAGCCGGGCGAGCCGTCGTGGCCGTCGCCGTGGGGCGATGGCCGTCCGGGTTGGCACAGCGAGTGCGTGGTGATGAGCCTCGAGCTGCTGGGTGAAGGATTCGATCTGCATTGCGGCGGCATGGACCTCAAGTTCCCGCATCACGAGAACGAACGCGCGCAGGCGGTGGCGCTCGGAAAAGAGTTCGCCAACCACTGGATGCACAACGGATTCGTGGTCGACGCCGAGGGCGAGAAGATGTCGAAGAGCCTCGGCAACGTGGCCAATCTGCTCGACCTCATGGACCTGTACGACCCGCGGGCCTATCGCATGGTGCTGCTGCAGACGCATTACCGCAGTCCGGTGCGAGTGGGGCAGGACAACATCGACGCTGCCGTGAGCGCGCTGGCCGGCCTCGACGCCTTCGCCGCGCGCACCGCTTCGGTCAGTGGTTCGGCCGACTCGGCCGTCATGACGCAGTTCCGCGAGCGCATGGACGACGATCTCGACACTCCGTCGGCCACGGCGTTGCTGTTCGACACCGTGCGGCGAGCAAATGCGGCGATCGATGCCGGTGACGCTGCGGCGGCGGGCCTCGTTCAGGCCGCGCGCGAGATCTGCTCGGCGTTCGGGCTCGAACTCAAGGGTGCGGCCGATGTGCCGGCCGATGTGGCGGCCAAGGCGGCGGCGCTCGATGCGGCTCGCGCGGCCAAGGACTTCGCCACCGCCGACGCGCTGCGCGCCGAATTGCAGGGCGCCGGCTGGATCGTCGAGACGACGAAGTCGGGTACGTCGGTTCGCCGCTGACGTCAGCGGTAATCGGTGCGAGCGCGCACCGTGGTGAACACGGCGTCGAGCGCGGCGAACACCGGAGTGCTCGCCTGCAACTTCTGCTGATCGCCGAAGAGGCGAATGCGTCCGGTGATGAACGCCTGCTGGGCGTTGAGAGCGTCGGTGGCCACGGCGACCGCGGTGTCCCAGTCCTGTTCGAAACGGACGTCCTCGGGGTCGGCGGCGCCGGGGCCGAACGATGCCCGACCGTCACCCACTTGCAGGTGATACACCACGGTTCCCTCGGGTCCGCCGTTCACCACCTGGGTCACACCGATCGTGTGGTCGGCGGCGGCCGAACGCATCGCATCACTGGTCGACACTTCGACCGACAGCGCGTCGATCCACTCGAGACTCAGGTAGCGAACGTTGGACACCCGCCTAGTCTGCCCGCATCGGCACCGAGATCGAACCCTCAGCCAACACATCGGCCATCACGACTCCACCGACCGGATTCTCCGCATCGGACGAGTTCGCGCACCCTCACGCCCGCGTGGAGGAGTGGACCTTCGAGTGGTGGTCGCCCGACTTCGCCGGGGTGGCTCTCTATCGACTCGTCGAGCGGGCCGAAGCCTGGTACGGGTGGGCGTCGTGGCGTCCGGGCGAACCGCTGCTGCACGTGGTCGTCGACGGGATTCGCCGGCGAAACGATCCGATGATCGCCAAGGCCGACGCGTTCTGGGCCGAGTTCACCTGCGAGCACGCGTTCGAGCAGTGGACGATCGGGAACGAGACGTACGCGGTCGAACTCGACCACCCGCGTGATGCGTTGAGTGGTGCCCGCGGCACGGCGGTTCCGGTTGCGAGCGATCTCGAGTGGTACGCGACCGAACCGTCGGTCGCGACGCTCGGCGGCTACGAGCAACGCGGTGTGCTGCTCGGCGACGTGGAAACCGTGAACGGTGTGGTGGCGATCCCAGAGGTCGTGTCACGTCGCACCCACCGATGGGGCGACGCGTTGTCACCCGCGTTCCGGACCGCTGGCGTGGCGCATTTGGGCCCGAACATCGCGTTCGCGTTCCCGAACGATGTCGTGATCGACCTCGTGCTCGATCCGAGCGGCTGGGTTTCGCGGTCCTGAAAAAGCTTCGGCGGCGATGCCATCACGAAGATCGTGACGACATCGCCGCCGAAGAGATGGGGGAGTCAGCGGTTGGCGGCGGCGGCTGCGGCCGCCTGAGCGCCGAGACTCTCGGTCTTGCGGTTCGAGAACGCGATCGAGCCGATCAGCACCACCAGCGCCACGGCGGCGATGAGCAGACGCGGACCGTCGTCGTCCTTCAGGTTGATGATGGCCGGCAGCACGAGCAGCGACACGAGGTTCATCACCTTGATGAGCGGGTTGAGCGCCGGACCGGCGGTGTCCTTGAACGGGTCGCCGACGGTGTCGCCGATGACGGCCGCCTTGTGGGCATCGCTGCCCTTGCCGCCGTGGTGACCGTCCTCGATGTACTTCTTCGAGTTGTCCCACGCGCCACCGGCGTTGCTGAGGTAGTTGGCCATCAGCTGACCGACGAGGATGACCGCGGCGAGGAACGCGCCGAGCGCCTGCCAACCCACACCGAAGCCGATGATCACCGGGGTGAGCACGGCCAGCAGAGCCGGGGTGGTGAGCTCGCGCAGCGACGCCTTGGTGCAGATGTCGATGACCGGGCCGTAGTCGGGCTGCTTGGTTCCGGCCATGATTCCGCCGTCGGCGAACTGGTTGCGCACTTCCTGTACGACCACGCCGGCGGTGCGGCCCACCGCGCGGATGGCGAGCGCCGAGAACAAGAACGGCACCGCACCACCGATGAGCAATCCGATGAACACCTTCGGATCGGCCACGTTGATCTGGAGGTCGAGCTCCTTGAACACGCCGTCCTTCAGGTTCTCGGCGACCACGCCGAGTTCGGCGCCGGCGATCTCGATGTACGACGCGAAGAGTGCGACGGCCGCGATCACGGCCGACCCGATCGCGAAGCCCTTGGTGACGGCCTTGGTGGTGTTGCCCACCGCGTCCAGGCTCACCATGATCTTCTGCGGTTCACCGTGGAATTCGCCCGACATCTCGGCGATACCGGCCGCGTTGTCGGACACCGGGCCGAACGTGTCTTCAGAGACGATCACACCGGTGGTGGCGAGCATTCCCATGCCGCAGAGGGCCACGAGGTAGAGCGAGAAGGTGAGGTTGCCGTCGCCGAGAGCGAGGGCGACTCCGATGGCGATCGCGATGGCGACCACTGCGTACACCGAGCTCTCGAGACCAGCCGAGGTGCCCGAGAGAACCACGGTGGCCGGGCCGGTCTCGGCCGATTCGGCGATCTCCTTCACCGGCGCGTAGTGGGTGCCCGTGTAGTACTCGGTGAGGCGGCTCACGAGTTGCGCGAGCACGAGGCCGATGGCGACGGCGCCGAAGCACTTCCAGCCGGCGTTCGAGTACTCGTTGCCCACGTAGCCGAGAGACACGATCAGGGTTCCGATGAGAGTGAGCACACCCGCCACGAGGAAGCCGCGGTTGATCGGCTTCAGCGGATCTGTTTCGTTCGCGCGCGCCTTCACGGCGAACACACCGGCGATGGAGGCGACCACGCCGATGGCGCGGGCCGCGAGCGGGAACACCAGACCGAGAGCCGGGTTGGCGCCGATCGAGTTGAACGCGGCCACACCGAGGATGATCGACGCGACCAGGGTGACCTCGTACGACTCGAAGAGGTCGGCGGCCATGCCGGCGCAGTCGCCCACGTTGTCGCCCACGTTGTCGGCGATGGTGGCCGGGTTGCGCGGGTCGTCCTCGGGGATGCCGGCTTCGACCTTGCCCACCAGGTCGGCGCCGACGTCGGCGGCCTTGGTGAAGATTCCGCCGCCGACGCGGAGGAACAGAGCGAGCAGCGAGCCACCGAAACCGAAGCCGACGAGGATCACCGACGACGTGTTCTGGAACAGCATGATGATGACGGTCGCGCCGAGGAGGCCGAGACCGACGGTGAACATGCCGGCGACACCGCCGGTGCGGAACGCGACGGTGAGCGCGCGGGGCATCGAGCCGCTAAGTGCGGCGGCCGCGGTGCGGACGTTTCCGCGCGTGGCGAGCGTCATACCGATGTAGCCGGTGAGACCCGAGGCCGCGCAGCCGAGCACGAACGCCAGCGTGCGCCACAGACCGGCTTCGCCGAACGACAATGCCGACGACCCGTCGGACTTCTCGATGGCGGTGGACGTGGCGAAGACGATCGCGGCCAGCGGGATCAGGATGATGCCGATGGTCTTGAACTGGCGCTTGAGGTAGGCCAGGGCGCCTTCCTGGATCGCCGCGGCGATCTCGCGCATCTTGGGCGAACCTTCGTCCTCCGCCATGACCTTCTTGACGAGGAAGAACCCCACACCAAGGGCCAGGAGCGCGGCCGCCACCGACAACAGCAGAACGGCCCACTCACCGCCCTTCAGGGTGAAGTCCTGCCATCCACCTTCGGCGGCAATGAGTGAAGACACCAGGAATCTCCTCGGGAGTTCGGGGGCAGCTCCGTTGCTGCCCGTTCGGGGCTTCCGAGAGTGTAGGTAACCGGCACTGGTGAGAGCGACTTTGGCCAGGGTCCGCTGCAACGGCTTTCACAGGGTCGACCCGGCTTCGATTTCCAGCCCGGCCAGGGCCGACGGGTAGCGTCCGAGTGGGTCGGACCTCCTGGTCTCGACCCTTTCGGCCCCTCATGGCCCAGGTGAAAGGCGCAGGTACATGGCGCAGGCAGTGATGAAACCAGGTGCGGCACGCGGTCCCGTCTCGGGTACTGCCAAGTCTCGGGAGGGCCGCCGTCGCAAGCCCTTCCTCGTCGACCTCTACGGAACGGCCGTCGGCAAGAAGTACGCCATGGCCATCTCGGGCATCGCGCTGCTCGGATTCGTCCTCTTCCACATGATCGGCAACCTCAAGATGTACTTGGGCGCGTCCGACCTCAACCATTACGCGCACTTCCTCGAGAAGCTGCTGTACCCGATCCTCCCCGAGAAGGTGATGCTCTGGATCCTGCGCTTCGGCCTCATCGCGATGGTCCTGGTGCACATCCACGCCGCGTACACCCTCACGGTTCTCAACCGCAAGGCGCGCCCGGTCAAGTACCAGAGCGCGCGCGATTACCAGGTGGCCAGCTTCGCCAGCCGTTCGATGCGCTACACCGGTGTCATCGTCCTGGCCTTCGTGGTGTGGCACCTGCTCGACCTCACGTTCGGAACCGTCAACTCGTACACCGGCACCAAGGACGCCGAGGGCCTGAAGGACGTGTACGGCGCGGTCGTGTACACCTTCGATCGCGTTCCGGTCGCGATCTTCTACATCATCGCGAACATCGCGCTCGGTGTGCACCTGTTCCACGGCGTCTGGAGCCTCTTCCAGTCGCTCGGCTGGAACAACCCGCGCTTCAACAAGTGGCGTCAGGCGATGGCAACCGGCTTCGCGGTCGTCGTCGTCGTCGGAAACGTTTCGTTCCCCGTGGCCGTCATGGCCGGGATCGTCGGCTGATCAGTCGGCTCGTCAAAAGGAGATACTCGGATGGCAGTCGAACTCAAGTCAAAGGTTCCCAGCGGACCCGTTTCCGATGCGTGGGAGACGTACAAGGCCGACGTGAAGTTGGTGGCGCCCAACAACAAGCGCAAGTTCAAGGTGATCGTGGTCGGCACCGGTCTGGCCGGCGCTTCGGCGGCCGCTTCGCTGGCCGAACTCGGCTATCAAGTCGACGCGTTCACGTTCCACGATTCGCCGCGCCGCGCGCACTCGATCGCCGCGCAGGGCGGTATCAACGCGGCCAAGAACTACCAGGGTGACGGCGACAGCGTTCATCGCCTGTTCTACGACACCATCAAGGGCGGTGACTTCCGCGCCCGCGAAGGAAACGTGCACCGCCTCGCCGAAGTGTCGGTGAACATCATCGACCAGATGGTTGCTCAGGGCGTGCCGTTCGCCCGCGAGTACGGCGGATTGCTCGACAACCGTTCGTTCGGTGGCGCCCAGGTGAGCCGTACGTTCTACGCGCGCGGCCAGACCGGCCAGCAGTTGCTGCTCGGCGCGTACCAGCAGCTCGCCCGCCAGATCGGTCTGGGCAACGTTCGTCTGTTCAACCGCACCGAACTGGTCGACGTCGTCACGATCGAGGGCCGCTGCGCCGGAATCGTCACGCGCGATCTCATGACCGGGCAGGTCGCTTCGCACGCCGCTCACGCGGTGGTGCTCGCCACTGGCGGTTACGGCAACGTGTTCTTCCTCTCCACCAACGCGATGGCCTGCAACGTGACGGCCGCGTGGCGCGCGCACCGCAAGGGCGCGTACTTCGCCAACCCGTGCTACACGCAGATCCACCCCACCTGCATCCCGCAGAGCGACGAGACCCAGTCGAAGCTCACGCTCATGTCCGAGTCGCTGCGCAACGACGGTCGCGTGTGGGTTCCGCAGAACCCGGATGATCGTCGCCCGGCCGACCAGATCCCCGAGAACGAGCGCGACTACATCCTCGAGCGGCTGTACCCGAGTTACGGCAACCTGGCGCCGCGCGACATCTCGTCGCGCGCGGCCAAGCGCTCGGTCGACTCCGGTCGCGGTGTGGGACCGCTCAAGAACGGCGTGTACCTCGACTTCTCCGACGCCATCAAGCGTCTGGGCAAGCCGGTCGTCGAAGAGCGCTACGGCAACTTGTTCGAGATGTACGAGCGCATCGCCGGCGAGAATCCGTACGACGTACCGATGCGCATCTATCCGGCTTCGCACTACACGATGGGCGGCGTGTGGGTCGACTACGAACTCATGACCACCGTGCCCGGTCTGTACGCCGCCGGTGAGGCCAACTTCTCCGACCACGGCGCCAACCGTCTCGGGGCTTCGGCCCTCATGCAGGGTCTGGCCGACGGCTACTTCGTCCTGCCGTACACCATCGGCAACTACTTGGCGCCGATGCTCAACAAGCCGATCCCCGGCGCCGATCACCCCGCGTTCAAGGAAGCCGAGAACGCCGCGCGTCAGCGCTTCGATGGCTACCTCGGGATCAAGGGCACGCGTTCACCCGATTGGTTCCACCGCGAACTCGGCAAGATCATCTGGGACTACTGCGGTATGGAGCGCACGCAGCAGGGCCTCGAGAAGGCGTTGTCCGAATTGCCGGCGTTGTACGAGGAGTTCCAGAAGGATCTGCGCGTCACCGGAAACGGCGAGAGTCTCAACCAGACCCTCGAGAAGGCCGGCCGTGTCGACGACTTCTTCCAGCTCGGCATGCTCATGTGCCGCGATGCGCTCGAGCGCAACGAGAGCTGCGGCGGCCACTTCCGTGCCGAATACCAGACCGACGACGGCGAGGCGTTGCGCGACGACGAGAACTTCGCGCACGTCGCGGCGTGGGAATGGACGGGTGATCCCACCAAGTCCACGCGCCACACCGAAGCCCTCGAGTTCAACACCGTCCACCTCGCGACCCGGAGCTACAAGTGAGCCACCATCTTTCGAACCTCACCCTCAAGGTCTGGCGTCAGTCGGGTCCCGACAATGCGGGCCATTTCGAGTCGTACAAGATCGACTCGATCAGCGACGAGGCCTCGTTCCTCGAGATGCTCGACGTCCTCAACGAGAAGCTCATCGGCGAGAACAAGGAACCGGTCACGTTCGACCACGACTGCCGCGAAGGAATCTGCGGCACGTGCTCGCTCATGATCAACGGACAGGCCCACGGTCCCGAGCGGGCCACCGCTACCTGCCAGTTGCACATGCGCAAGTTCAAGAGCGGCGACGAGATCGTGATCGAACCGTGGCGCGCCCAGGCGTTCCCGATCGTGAAGGACCTCATGGTCGATCGGTCGGCGTTCGACCGCATCATCGAGTCGGGTGGTTTCATCACCGCTCCCACCGGTGGTGCCCCCGATGCGAACCTCATCCCCATCCCGAAGCCGGTAGCCGACGCGGCGATGGATTCGGCCCAGTGCATCGGTTGCGGTGCTTGTGTGGCGGCGTGTCCGAACGGAGCGGCCAACCTCTTCACGGCGGCCAAGATCAGTCACCTCAACCTGCTGCCGCAGGGTCAGGCCGAGCGCTACAAGCGCGTCGAGGCGATGGTGGAGACGATGGACGAGTACTTCGGATCGTGCACCAACCACGGTGAGTGCGAAGCGGCTTGTCCGAAGGAGATCTCCGTCGACGTGATCGCTTTGATGAACAAGGACTACCGCGCCGCCAAGTTCAAGAACCGCAAGGAACTCAGCCGCAACTGATTGGGCGCGGAAACCCGGCGAATTCGCCGGTCTGGTTCCCCATGGGCCTCAGCGCGTGCGAACGTCGGTCGTGTACCGGTTGGTCGCGACGACATCGCCGCTCTGCAGAGTGAGATCGAGAGTGATCGGTCCCTCCGAGTAGGGGGCGACCACGTCGATCGAGCCGATCCGGCAGCACTCGTCGGCGCCGATGTCGCCTTCCCAGATCCACTGTTTCGACTCGCCTCCAGCCGAGACGACGGCCATCACCTGGGCGTCCTCGAGGGTGCGATGAAGATCGCTCACCGCGTGGATGTCGATCGTGATTCGCTGGCCGGGTTCCAAGGAGACAGGTAGTCGATCGGCGACGACGATCACCGGCCGGCAGGCGTCGGCCACGGCGGTGAAGCCGAGCTTCGGATTGCGACGGTGGTCGAGCACGCTCCACGACACCATCGGCATCGCATCGTTGAATGCGAAGAAGCAGAAGCCGCCGGTCGGGGAGTACTTGAGGCGCCGCAGGGTTTCGATGTGATGCTTCAGAACCTCGGCTTGGTACACCTGCGTGGCCAAGCGCCATTCGTCGAAGGTGGCGAACGCGCGCGGAGGAACGTGAAGATCGAACAATTCCTTCTGCAACCCGTGTTCGCGCCTCAGGTGGTCCCAATCCAGATTCGGCCAATTCGATGCGTCGATGAAATCGGCGGCGTCCGGAACGGCTTGGGCACCGAACTCGCTCACGAAGCGGACGAGCCGGGGCAATCGCGCGGCGAAATCGGGCAGGTCGCGCTCGTTGCCGTGGTACCAGCCGAAATAAAGGTGGCTGTCGGTGCCGTCGAGTTGCGGCAGGTGGGGGAGCACGCCGCTGTGCGCGATGACCGGCCGTGTTTCGTCACTGCGCTCGAAGGCGCGCTTCACCCAGCGATCGAGGATGCTCTTGTTCCAACTGGGGAGTTGTTGTCCGACGAGGAACGGCAGAGCCAATTTCTTCAGGTCGAACGTGTCGCCATCGCCGACGCTGAGAGTGAAGGGTTCGTTGTGCGCGCACCACAGAGCGATTGACGGGTGATGACCGAGAACGTTGACGGTCTCCTCGGCTTGACGCACCGCCTGCCGGCGAATCTGGCGGGCGTAGCCCCACTGCAGAGGGAAGTCCTGCCAGACGAGCATTCCCAACTCGTCGGCCGCGTCGTACAACTCGGGCCGCGACACGTGCCCGTGCACTCGCACGAGGTCGAGGCCGGCTTCGCGCGCGAGTTCGATGTCGCGCCGGAGGTCGTCGGCGCTCGCTTCGCCGAGTGCGGCACGCGTGGGGGCGAGGTTGGCCCCCTTTACGAAGAGTCGCTCGCCATTGACGGAGAACACCCAGTCCTGCATGGCGACTTCGCGCAGTCCGGTGCGGAGCGTGCGATCGTGGCTCACGATCTGATCGACGACCACGCGCATGGTGACGTCGACCAGCGGTTGCGGCCCCATCGACCACGGCCACCACAATCTCGGGTCGTCGAGATCGAAGTTCCAGTCGATCTCGTTCGAGCCCGAGGCAAGAGTGCGTTCTTGTTCGTCCACCGTCTCGCCGTCGACGAGGGTGACGATCCTCACCGGGCGTTCGACGTCGCTGTCGAGGCGAGCGTGCAGGCGCAGGTGGGCTCGCGACTCGTTGGCGTCGCGACACAGGACGTTCCACGCGTCGATGCGCACCGGACCCGTGCGTTCGATACGCACACCACGCCAGAGCCCGCCCGGATTGAACGTCGGAGAGATGCAGTCCCAGTGCTGGAAGACTCCCGTGATGTTGCGCTTCGAACGCTTGTCGCGCTGAGGCGAGCAGGTGACCGCGATCGCGAGCGCGTGCTCGGTGTCGAGCTGCGACAACGCAGTCACGTCGTAGGCGTGGGGCATGAAGTAGCCCTCGGGATCGCCGAGATAGGCGCCGTCCAGCCAGATGTCGGCTTGGTAGAAGATTCCGTCGAGCACCACGAAGCGTCGTTCGCCGGTGACCGGCTTGTCGGAACTGAACGTGCGTCGGTAGAGGAGCGGTCCGTCCGATGCGGTGAACGTCGGACTCGACTGCCAATGCGACGGCACCGAGAGGGTGGGCCAGTCGTCGTCATCGGTTTCGAGACCGACTCCCGTTCGCAAGACGTCGTCGGATGCGGCGATCACGCGCCACTCGCCGTCGAGATCGTGGAGGGACCACGCGTGCGATCGTGAAGCGGCCGATGCGGGTGTTTCGGCCGCGGTCATGGCACCAAAGTAGTTGAGTTCACGTCGGATCGTCCGCTGACGGGGTGGACATCGGTCCCGGCTCCGAGGCCGGCTCGGCGGGGCGTTACTGTCGAGGCATGGCTCAACCTTCCGGACTCCCCACGACGATTCGCGAACTGCGGGCCTCCGGATGGGTGTCGCGTCCCGTCAAGGAGGAGATCCGTCTCAACGCCGTCAAGCGCATCTCGGCCGGTGAGCCGTTGTTCACCGGTGTGCTCGGTTACGAAGAAACCGTCATGCCGCAGCTCGAGAACGCGCTGCTCGCCGGACACGACGTCATCTTTCTGGGTGAACGCGGCCAGGCCAAGACCCGCATGATCCGCAGCCTCACCAACCTGCTCGACGAATGGATGCCCGTCGTCGCTGGCAGCGAGATCAACGACGATCCGTACAACCCGGTGTCGCGCCACGCGCGCGATCTCGTTGCCCAGCACGGTGACGACGCGCCGATCGAGTGGGTGCATCGCGATCTCCGTTTCGGTGAGAAGTTGGCCACGCCCGACACGTCCATCGCCGATCTCATCGGCGAGGTCGACCCCATCAAGGTCGCCGAGGGCCGCTATCTCAGCGACGAACTCACGCTGCACTACGGACTCGTGCCCCGCACGAACCGGGGAATCTTCGCCATCAACGAACTGCCCGACTTGTCGGAGCGAATCCAGGTGGGTCTCCTCAACGTGCTCGAGGAGCGCGACGTCCAAATCCGCGGCTACAAGATCCGACTGCCTCTCGACGTTCTGCTCGTCGCATCGGCGAACCCCGAGGACTACACCAACCGCGGACGCATCATCACGCCGCTCAAGGATCGCTTCGGCAGCCAGATTCGCACGCACTATCCCCTCGACGCCGTGACCGAAGTGGAGATCGTTCGCCAGGAGGCGCGTCCGCCGTCGGTGGGCGACATCACGGTCTCCGTTCCGCCGTACCTCGAGTCTGTGGTGGCCACGTTCAGCCAGTTGGCGCGCAGCAGCAGCCAGGTCAATCAGCGCAGCGGTGTGAGCGTGCGTCTGAGCGTGAGCAATTACGAAGTCATGGCGGCCAACGCACTGCGCCGCGGTCTGCGCCTGGGCGAGACCTACGTCGTGCCCCGGGTGTGCGATCTCGACGCGTTCGCGGCCGCTTCCGGCGGCAAGATCGAAGTGGAAGCTCTCGAGGACGGACGCGAAGGCCAGGTCCTCCGCGAACTCGTGAAGGCGGCCGTGCTCACGGTGTACCGCGACGTCGTTCGACCCGAATTGGCACGCGACGTCGTGACGGCCTTCGAAGAAGGTGCGATCGTCACGACGGGGGAGGACGTCCCGTCGGTCACCCAGGCGGCACTGGCCGAGCAGATTCCGGCGCTCAAGCCGGTCCTCGACGATCTGTTGAACGGCGACACGAGTGCGGCGGCCACGGCGGCCGCGGTCGAGTTCGTGCTGGAGGGCCTGCACCTGTCGAAGCGTCTGAATAAGGACGCGAGTTCGACATCCGGCGGCACCTACCGCGCCCGGTAACTCGCTTGGGCGTCAGACATGCCAGAAGTGGCATGGTTTCGCGCCCAATGGGGAGAGGTCAGCGGTTGGTGGTGGCGCCGTCCACGGCCAGCGTCGCGCCGCTCACGAAGCTCGCGCGATCGCTGCACAACCACACGGCAGCCTCGGCCACCTCACTGGCCTCGCCCAGGAACCCGCGTCCCACACTGCGCCCCAAGGTCTGCTCGACCGCCGGATCGCCATTGATGTAGGCCTCGATCGTCGGTGTGCGCGTGGTGCCGGGCAGGACCGCGTTCACTCGCACCCCTTTGGCCGCGAACTCCTGGGCCGCGCACTTCGTGAGCCCGAGCACACCGTGCTTGGCCGCCGTGTAATGCGGCAGACCCGGCGCGCCCACGATGCCGGCACTCGACGACGCATTCACGATCACCCCGTACCCCTGCACCGCCATCACCGCGAGCTCGTACTTCATGCACAGGAACACGCTCGTGAGGTTGATCGAGATCATCTGCTGCCACTCGTTCAACGTCAGGTCGAGGAACGACCCGAAGCGCCCGCTGATTCCGGCGTTGTTGAACGCGCAATCGACGCGGCCGTACGCGTGCACCGTCGACAGAACCATCGCCTCGACGTCGGCTTCGGTCGTGAGATCGGCATCGAACGCCGTGGCCTCGCCACCGCGCGTACGGATCTCCTTCACCACTGCTTCGGCGGCGGCAACGTCCTTGTCGACCACCATCACGGCAGCGCCCTCGGAAGCGAACAGCCGCGCGGCCGCCTCGCCGATACCGCGCGCCGCACCGGTGACGATCACGACCTTGCCCTCCACCAATCCGAGCCGGAGGGGAAACGCCGCGCGCATCATCTCGCTCGTCTCTTCGCCCACCAACGGAATGCCGAGGGGAGTGGGATCGAGCGGACTCGGGGGATTGGAAGGCGTGTCGGCCACGGATCACACCGTAGTTGTCGGCGGACCACCCAAAGTGCCTTCCTCGCCGATGGAGTGCTCTGTCAGAATGTCGTGGTGACCACGCGAATCGTCCTCGGCACGTGTCACCACGATTGCCCCGATTCCTGCGGTTGGCAAGTGACGGTGGAAGACGGTCGCGCGGTGTCGATGCGCGGCAATCCCGACCACCCGTATTCGCAAGGCGAACTGTGTCCGAAGGTCAACCGCTTCCTCGATCGCGTGTACAGCCCCGACCGCATTCTCACCCCGCTCATTCGTACGGGCGCCAAGGGCGACGCGCAGTTCCGCGCGGCGACGTGGGACGAAGCGCTCGCTCACGTGGCCGATCGCGTCGGCGAGATCGTACGCACATGGGGCGGGCAGGCCGTCGTGCCGTGGGGCGACGCCGGAACCCAGGGCTCGCTCATGATGAACTCCCTCGACCGTCGCTTCTTCGCCCGACTCGGATCATCGGTGCAGGTCGATTCCCTGTGTGGTGCCACCGCGCTGAGCGGAACCGCAGCGGCTCTCGGTTCACCGCTCACCTGCGATCCGCTCGACGTCCGCCACGCCGACCTCATCCTTCTGTGGGGGACCAACACGCGCCTCACCAATCGACACCTCTGGCCGTTCATCGAGGAGGCCCGCCGCAATCAGGGCGCGCGGGTCGTGGTGATCGATCCGGTGCGCACCATCACGGCCGACGCCGCCGACGAATTCATCCAGCCCCTGCCGGGTACCGACGTCGCGCTCATGTTGGCGATGATGCACGTGCTCGTTCGCGACGATCTGGTCGACCACGACTACGTGCAGCGTCACACGTCCGGCTTCGATGAACTGACTCGCCACGTCGCCGACTGGACACCCCAACGTGCGGCGGCCATCACCGGGGTCGATGCCAGCGTCATCGAGCAGCTTGCTCGTGTTTACGGCACCACCACGAAATCCTTCATTCGCACCCTGATCGGGGCCGAGCACCGCGAGCACGGCGCCCAATTCTTCCGCACGCTCGTGTGCCTACCCGCTCTCACCGGAGCATGGAAGTACAAGGGCGGCGGTTTCTCGCGCAGCGTCGGCTCGTACAACAACGCGTTCCTCGACGACGACTCGTTCAGTGCACCGCATCTCGCGGCGGGCAAACCCCGTCGCCCCATCAGCATGAACCGGATCGGTCGGGCGCTGACCGACGCGAATCTCGACCCGCCCGTCAAGGCTCTCTTCGTCTACAACGGCAATCCAGTCGCCACCGCACCCGAGGCCGCGACCATCATGCGCGGTCTCCGGCGCGACGATCTGTTCACGGTCGTGTCCGAACAGTTCATGACCGACACCGCACGGTTCGCCGACGTGATCTTCCCGGCCACCACCCAGATCGAGCAGAACGACGTGGTCACCGCGTGGGGCCACCTCTACCTGGGCTTCAACCACAAGGCCATCGAGCCGCTGGGCGAGAGCGTGCCGAACACCGAACTGTGGCGCCGCCTGGCCCGCGCGATGGGATTCACCGAACCCGAGTTGTTCGAGTCGGACGAAGCGCTGCTCGCGAAATACCTCGCCAAGATCGACGCCGACGTATTGCGGCGCGACGCCGTCGTTCACCTACCGCTGCCCGACGACCTGCGGCCGTACGCCGACGGAGGGTTCGCCACTCCGTCGGGGACATTCGAATTCGCCAACTCCGGCCTCGAGTCGCTGGGCCACGGGCGTCTGCCCGAATACCGTCAGCCGGTCGAGGGTCCCGGCGGGCCGACCAGCACGAAGTACCCGTTGGTCCTGATGTCGCCCAAGACCCACCAGCGGTTCTTGAATTCGTCGTACTCGCATCTCGCCGACCACGCCGGCCCCGAGGGCGAGATGTATTGCGAACTCACCCAAGCCGATGCTGCCGCCCGTGCGATCAGCGACGGCGACCGGGTGCGAGTGTTCAACGACCGGGGGTCGATCGACGTCGTGGCCCGTGTGAGCGACCGTCCCCGCACGCGGGAGGGCATGGCGATCGTTCCGTTCGGCTGGACGTGGTCGCGAACCCGCGACAAGAACACCGTCAACGTCCTCACGAGTGACGCGCCAGCCGACTGGGGTGGCGGTGTGGCCTTCTACGACACGCTCGTGCAGGTCGAGCGGGTCGGCTGATCACGAACGTTCGTCGCGCAGAGCCGAGCGCCGTACTTTGCCGGCGTCGTCGCGCACCGGTTCGCGGGTGAACTCGAACGTGCGCGGAATCTTGTAGCGCACCAGACGGTCGGTCAGGAACGTTCGCATGTCGTCGCCGCTCACGTCGGTCGACACCTGCACCACGGCGTGCAGCCGATTGCCGAGATCTTCATCCGGAATTCCGATGACGGCCGACGACACCACGCTCGGATGCTCCGACAACGCGTTCTCGACCTCGGCCGGATAGATGTTGGCGCCTCCGGACAGAATCATGTCCTTGCGCCGATCGGTGAGATACACGTAACCCTCGGCGTCGATCCAGCCCATGTCGCCCAGGCTCTCCCAGCCGTCGGGGGTCCGCCGCGCCTCGGCTCCTAGGTACTGGTACGTCGTGCGGGTGTTGCGCATGAAGATCTCGCCTTCGGTGCCCGGCGGCAACTCCTGCATCGTGTCCGGGTCGAACACCCTCATCTCGCCGCCGATGCATCGGCCGACCGATCCGCGGTGGGCGAGCCACTCGTCGCCGCGAATCACCGTGACCGCCTGCGCCTCGGTGCCGGCGTACAACTCGAAGATCTTCTCGCCGCCGAGCCAGTTGCACCACTCTTCTTTGAGCCAGGCCGGACACGGGGCCGCCATGTGCCAGAGCACCTGCAGCGTGGACAGGTCGTATCGGTTGCGAACGTCGTCGGGCAGGCGCGAGATGCGCGACATCATGGTCGGCACCATCAGGATCCAGTCGACGCCGTACGACTCGATCGCGGCGAGGGTCGTCTCGGCGTCGAAGTGCTCGAGCAGCACCACATGGTTGCCGTGGAAGATCGCCTGCGCGCCGAACGAGAACGGTGCGTTGTGGTAGAGCGGACCCGGAATGCACACCACACCGTCGCGTCGTTGCCCGAGCGAGGGCGCTTCCGTGATCACGGTGCCCGGGTCACCCGACACGATGAGTTTCGGTCGACCGGTGGATCCACCCGATGTCGGCGCCTTCCATGACGGCGAGATCGCATCGGGCAGCGGTGCGTCGCTCGTGTCGGCGGCCGGCGAGAATCCGCTCGGCACGGTGCGTCTGGTCGGATGAGCCGACGGCTCGACGCCCACGACCAACGCCGCGTCGGCCAATTCGACGATCGCCTGACGTTCGCGATCGGGCAAGCGATAGCTCACGGGTTGCGGGATCGCACCGAGTTTCCACACCGCCGCGCACGCGAGATAGAACTCGACCGAATTGGGAAGGGCCACCGTGACGTAGCGGCCGTGCGCGACGCCGAGATCGGCGTAGGCGCGGGCCAAACGATTGGAGAGACTGTCGAACTCGCGTCGCGTGACGGTGACGTCGCCGCACGTGACGCACGGACGATCGGGATCGGCCTCGGAGTTGGCGGCCAGCGCCTGGGAGATGGAGATCACGGGCATGAGGCCATCATGCCCGATCGTTCACTGCGACGATGCAGCGATGCCCGGATGGCCGCTCATCTCGATGAAGATCGCCGAGCAGGTGGCGATGATCGGCGCGTCGGGTCGGTCCTCGCGTAGTTCCGACTCGACGAAGAGTTTGCGGCCTTCCTGTCGATCGAGACGGGCCGCGATCACGAGAGGTGTGTGCATCGGAGCACCCGCCGAGTAACGGATGGAGAGCTGGCCGGTGTACGCCACGACCTGATGCAGGTTGATGACGAACCCGAGCGCGTCGTCGAAGGCCAGCGCGATCACGCCGCCGTGGCCGCGCTGCGGCGGACCTTCGTGCGCCGAATCGAAACGGAAACGGGCCTCGATGCCGTGGCCGACGCGGGTGACCACCATGTCGAGACCGAGCGGACTCCCCGGACCCGATCCGGGCCGTCCGATGTGGCTCGGAAGTTCTCCACCCTCGGGGATCTCGAGTTTGAGCGTCTGTCCGTACTGCGACAAGTCGCGCACACGACGGGGCGCCGATTCGAGGCGGGCGATCACGCTCTCGATCTCCGCCGTCACCGCGTCCATGTCGGCCCGGCTGGCCTCGCGGCCGATCACCGCATGCGAGAGGTGGCGCGTGGCGCGACCGAGCCGCACGCGGGCGGCGTCATACTCGGGATCGAGTCCTTCGGGGGTGGACATCCAAAGATTGTGTCGCCCCGACACCCGAGCGGACGACTCCTGAGTGGTGACGTCCGCGGACGTCCTCGGCTGGGGGACGGGTCGTCGGTCTAACCTCGGTCCATGGACGTCGTCTGGACCGATCTGCACCGACTGCACAGCCCGCAGCACGAGATCAACATGGGGCAGCCGATTCCCACGTACGAGAAGCCGAGCCGCGCCGAGACGATCCGCGAGCAGTTGGCCACCGATCCGACGTTCCGTTTCGTCGATCGTCGCGAGTTCGGCATCGAACCCATCGAAGCCGTGCATCACGCCGGTCTCATCGCGTTCCTCGAAACGGCGTGGGCCGAACTCAACGCCCGCACGGGCCGCACCGAGTTCTTCCCCGAAGCGATGCTCCATCCAGGTTTGCGCGCCGGCATGGGCGATCCGCCGCTTCCCACCAACGCGGTGTCGGGTCTCGGCTACTGGTGCTACGAGACGGCCACGCCGCTCGCCGAAGGCACGTACACGGCGGCTCGGGCGTCCGTCGACGTCGCTCTCACCGCGGCGCAGATCGTCCTCGACGGGGCGTCGTCGTCGTACGGACTCTGCCGTCCCCCCGGTCACCACGCGGCGGCCGACGTGTTCGGCGGATTCTGCTTCTTCAACAACGCGGCGATCGTCGCCGACCACATCGCATCCACCACGGGGTCGAAGGTCACCGTCCTCGACGTCGACTATCACCACGGCAACGGCACCCAGCAGATCTTCTACGAACGCGACGACGTGCAGTTCGTGTCGCTGCACGGCGACCCCGAGCGGGCGTACCCGTGGTACATCGGTTACGAGGACGAGACCGGAGCCGGTGCGGGTCGTGGATCCACCATCAACGTTCCGCTACCGGCCGAGACGGCCGACGACGTGTACGTCACGCGACTCGCCGATGTGGCGTCCCGTGTCGCGGCGTTCAAACCAGCGGTGGTCGTGGTGTCGCTCGGTGTCGACACGTACTGGAACGATCCGATCTCCGACCTCGCACTCACCACTGACGGTTACCGCCGTTGCGGCGAAGTGGTGAAGTCGCTCGGTATTCCGACCGTCGTGTTGCAAGAGGGCGGCTACGACATCGAGGCCATCGGCCGCAACGTGCACGCCTGGTTGTCAGGTCTGCAGGGGTAGCAACTGCCCGGCGGCCTCGCCGAGGTGATCGACCCACGCGTTCGGCGACGGCGGCTCGACGATCGGGATCGCCACGAACTTCGAGAACCCGGCGTCGACGAATCGGCCGATGGTGTCGCGCAACGCCGACCAACCCTGCGGAACCAATGTGCTCACGTCGTCGAGGTCGGGTCGACGAGCCAACAGTCCGGCACGAAGGGCGTCGGGAAGTGGACCAAGCGTGTACGGAATGAGCGCGCCGAAGTGCTCGGGGTCGATCGTGCGGTCGTGTTGGGCCGCGACCTCCTCGACCACCTTGCGGCCCTCGGCCACGTCGTCGGGTGTCACGAAACTGGGCAGCCAGCCGTCGGCGAGCCGACCGACTCGTTTGAGTTCGCTCGGTGCGATGCCGCCCAGCCACACGTCGGGTGGAGTCTGCACGGGCTTGGGCAGCACGCGCAGATCGTCGTAATCGAAGAACGCGCCGTGGTGGGTGACCTTGTCCTCGAGCCAGCACTTGCGCATCACGGCCAGGGCCTCGTCGAAGCGCTTGGCGCGCTCCTCGCGTGCGACACCGAACGCTTGTTGTTCGTGCGGATCGGCCACCCCCAACCCGAAGGCCGGCAGGAGTCGGCCGTTCGACAGTCGATCGAGCGTGGCCAACTCCTTGGCCAGCACCACCGGGTTGCGACCCGGCAGGACCATGACGCTCATGCCGAACTTCAAGCGAGTGGTTCGGCCGGCGGCGAACGACATGGCCACCAGCGGATCGGGCGCCTCGCCGCCGATTCGTTCGCTGAGTCACAGGCTGTCGAAGCGCAACGACTCGAGGGCGTCGACCACGGTCGCGAATCCGGAGTCGTTCAACGAGGTCCGCACCCCGAATCCGTAGCCGACGCGGATCTTCATGATCGGAGGGCGAGTGCTTCGAGCAGGTCGGCGGTTTCGCGCGTCATGGATGCGAACGGTGAGTGATCGGTGTCGAGTTCGATCGTGCGAGTGCAGCGCGTCGCCATGATGCGCTGATGTTCGGGATGCACCGAATCGTCGCGTGAGCACAGCACGTACGTGGACGCGATGCGATCGCGGCCGTTCCCGGTGACCGCCTGCGTGACCGTCGACATTGGTTGGGGCGAGAGGCGCGCGAGCGACGAGGCGATGGTCGCTTCGTCGCAGCAGTTGTAGAGCGCGGGTCCGGCCAGAGCCGGATCGAGGACCGACGTGCCGTCGGGCCGGGCCACCATCGCGGGTCCGAGCCCGACGTCGTGGCGCGGGAACGAACCGAGAGCACCCATCACCGACTCGCCGGTGTTCAGCGCGAAGGCCGCCACGTACACCAGATGGCTCGCGAGGGGAGTGCGATGACTGGCTTCGGTGATCACGGCCCCGCCGTAGCTGTGGCCCACCAGCACGGGATCGGTCACGCCGCGGTCGCGCAGCATCGTGAGGACACTCGACACTTCGGCGGCGTCGCCGTACAAGTCGGACAACGGCGCGGTGGACGCGCCGTGCCCGGGGAGGTCGATGGCCAGACTCGGAACGCCGCGCCGCTCGAGTTCGGCCTGCAGTGAGGCCCAGCACCACGCACCGTGCCAGGCGCCGTGAACGAGGATCACGTGACGAACCGTCATGGAGCGATGGTGTCACCCCGCGCGGGGTGCGGCCGAATCAGGTGGTGTCGGCGGAATCGGATCGCGTCAGCGGCGGGCCGGCAGCGAGGTGTTCACCCAGCTGGCGGCGAAGCCGACGGCCAGGGTGCCAAGGACGAGCGAACCGTCGGAGACGTCGGTGGTGGCCGACAACAACATGGCGGCGACGGCGGCCAGGGCGCTCAGGACGAGTGCGAGGACGCGGGTGTGCACGCGATGCACGAGGCCGAGGCGCAGGGGGCGAACCTCTCGGTTGCGGTCGATGGGGTGAAGAGTCAGCATGTCAATCGCCTGGTTCAACCGATGATGCCAGCACCGTGTGACTCGTCGTACGGGTTGTCATCGAATTGGAGTCGTCGTCACACAATCGGAACAATCAGGTCGGCCCCTCGTAACCTGCGCGTCATGAACGCGTCGCACAGCACCACCAACAACCCCGCGGACGTCTTCCGACTCGACGGCCGGGTGGCGATCGTGACCGGCGCGTCGGCCGGTCTCGGGGCGCACTTCGCGCGCGTGCTGCACGCGGCCGGGGCCAAGGTGTCGGTCGCCGCGCGTCGGGTCGAACGCCTCGAATCGCTCGTGGCCGAACTCCCGGGGGCCGTCGCCATCGGTGCCGACGTGAGTTCGCCGGCCGACCGCGAGCGGTTGGTCGCCGAGACGACCGAGCGACTCGGGCCGCCGCGGATCCTCATCAACAACGCCGGCATCGGCCACAAGGTCGCGATCGAGGACGAGGATCTCGAGACGTTCCGCGAAACGATGGAAGTGAACGTCACCGCGCTCTGGCATCTGTCGAAGCTGGCGGCACCGCACATGATCGCCCAAGGCGGCGGCAACATCGTCAACATCGCGTCGATGTACGGAATCGTGGGCGCCGCCCCGGTGAAGCAGGCGCACTACTGCGCCTCGAAGGGTGCCGTCATCAATCTCACGCGCGAACTCGCCCTCCAGTGGGCGCGCAAGGGCATCCGCGTGAACGCGCTGTGCCCGGGTTGGTTCCCCACCGAGATGACCGTCGCCATGGAGGAGGAGGCGAGCATGGCCTACGTGCGCCAGATGTCGCCGCTGCCGCGCCTGGGCGAACTCGACGAATTGAACGGGGCACTCCTCCTTCTCGCATCCGACGCCGCGTCGTTCATGGTCGGCCAGACCGTGGTGGTCGACGGCGGCTGGACCGCGCGTTGATCCTCCACCTGGCGGTTCGCTCCGACTGGGAGGCGGCCCGCGCGAGTGGTTCGTACCCGTGGTCCACTCGTGGTCGCACCGCCGAGCAGGAGGGTTACGTGCACTGCAGTCACGAGCATCAGTGGCGCGGTGTGCGTGATCGCTTCTACGCCGACTTGAGCGACGACCAACTCGTTCTGCTCGTCGTCGACGAAACCAAGTTGTCGTCTCCGGTCGTCGTCGAACAGCTCGGTGGCGCCCCCGACGCCTTTCCGCACATCTACGGTCCGCTGGAAATCAGCGCAGTGGTCGAAGTGCGCGCGGTCACCCGCGACTGATCGCGATCAGATGGATGGAGTGAGGTGCGCCCACGGCGCGGCCGCTTCCAGTTGCGACGCCAACCGGATGAGGATGTCTTCGCGTCCGTAACCCGCGACCAATTGAATGCCCACCGGCAGGCCGTCCGGGGTGCGATGCAGCGGAAGGCTGATGGCCGGCTGGCCGCTCTGGTTGAACTGGCCGGTGAAGGTCACCCACTCGCCGGCGCGAGCGAGCGGAGCCATCGGGCGATTCGCGTCGTTGGCGATCGTGCCGACCTTCAGTGCGGGCTCGGACAGCGTGGGCGTGACGAGGATGTCCCAGCCGTCGGCCCACCACTGCTGCATCCGCCGGCGGAACGTCGACGTGGCCGCCAGCGCCGCCGCGTAATCGACGCCCGACACCTTCTCGGCGTACTTCGCCTGGGCCCAATTCATGAGTTCGACGTCGTCGACGGTGATCTCGCGACCGAGGGTGTCGGCGAACCGTCGCAGCGACATGCCCATGTTGGTGCTCCAGATCGCGGCGAACGTGCTCGTCTGCGGTGCATCGGCCAAGACCTCGGGCCAGGCCGCCTCCACGTGATGTCCGAGTGACTCGAGGAGTCGACCGACCGTGTTCACGCCGTTGGCACACTCCTGGTGCACGGCGAATCCGCGCGGACTGTGATCGAGGATGCCGATGCGCAGTCGACCGACCGGTGCGCCGATTTCGTCGACGTAGGGCCGAGCGGGGGCCGGAGCGATGACGGTGTCGCCCACGCCTGGTCCGTGAACGGCGTCGAGCAAGCGCGCGGTGTCGCGCACGGTTCGGCTCACGCAGAGTTCGACACCGAGACCGCTCTCGTCGCGGAACGGCGCCATCGTGATGCGTCCTTGCGACGGCTTGAGACCGACCAGTCCGCAACACGCGGCTGGGATGCGAATGGATCCACCGCCGTCACTCGCGTGAGCGATGGGCACCATGCCGGCGGCGACGGCCGCCGCCGCACCGCCGCTCGAACCACCCGATGTGCGCGTGGTGTCCCATGGGTTGCGCGTGGGTCCCCACGCCTCCGGTTCGGTGACCGGAACGCTGCCGAGCTCGGGACTGTTCGAGCGACCGAGCGACACGAGCCCGGCCGACTTGAAACGGCTCACGAGTGTCGTGTCGGAGGGAGCGATGTAGTCGGCCGCTTTGAACGCCTTGTTGCCGTGGCTGATCGGCAGACCGGCCTCGGTGGCGTGGAGATCCTTGATCAGATAGGGAACGCCACGGAAGACGCCGGCCGGCAATGACGGGTCGCTCGCGGTGCGCCGGGCGTGGTCGTACCAGCGATACGTGACCGCGTTGAGTGCGCCGTCGTGACGCTCGATGCGTTCGGCCGCGGCTTCCACGAGCTCGAGTGGCGATACGTCGCCTCGTGCGACCATCTCGGCCTGAGCGGTGGCGTCGAGCCAGCGGGTGTCGTCCGACAACGAAGTCATGGGCCTGTCTTAGCAGGGTCTCGTGCTTGCGGCAACAACGGGTTCGTTCTCACTAGGGTGATCATCCGTGCCCGAGGCAACTTCATTCGACGATCCGGCCCGGAGCAATCGTGCCTTGTTGCGGCACGCTTCGGTTCGGCGCGTGCTCGGGTCGAGCGTCTGCGTGAACGCGGGCGTGATGTTGCAGGCCACTGCTTTGGGCAAGCAGGTGTACGACATCACCGGCCGCGAACTCGACATCGGTCTGCTCGGACTGGCCGAGTTCCTGCCGGCCGCACTGTTGGTTCTCGTCACCGGCTCGGTGGCCGATCGCTTCAACCGCAAGATCGTCGGCGCGCTCGCCGTTTCCGGCGAGTTGATCTGTTCGATCGCCCTGGCTCTCTACGCGATGTCCGAACCGACCGCCGTGTGGCCGCTCTTCGTCATCGCTGTCGGGTTCGGTGCCTGCCGCGCCTTCGCCGCGCCGTCGATTCGTTCGATTCCGCCCATGGTCGCGCCGGATGGAACCTTGCCGCGTGTGATCGCGCTCTACTCCGCCACCTGGACAGGTGCGGCCATCGTCGGCCCGGCCGCGAGCGGATTCCTCTACGCGGTCGATCCGTCCTTGTCGTATTGGGCGTCGGCCCTATTGATCGTGCTCGGCATCTGGCAACTGGTGCGCGTCACGTTCCTGCGCCAACCCGATCCGCCGGCACCCGATTCGAAAGTCACGTTGAGTTCGGCCTTCGAGGGTCTTCGATTCATCCGCCGCACGCCCATCTTGTTGGCGGCGATCTCGCTCGATCTCTTCGCGGTTCTCTTCGGCGGCGCGGTGGCGCTGCTGCCGGCCATCGCAGAAGATCGTCTCGGGGTGGGCGACGTGGCCTACGGCTGGCTGCGCGCGGCCCCCGGAATCGGCGCGGCGATCATGGCGATCCTCTTGGCGTCGCGACCGGTCACTCGTCGAGTCGGACATTTGCTGCTGGTGGCGGTGGGTGTGTTCGGTGTCGCCACCGTCTTCCTCGGAATCACCACCAGTTACGTGGTTGCCTTCGCCTGTCTGGTGATCCTCGCCGGTGCCGACATGGTGAGCGTGTTCATCCGCAGCACACTCGTCCCGCTCGTGACCCCCGACGACAAGCGCGGACGCGTGATGGCCGTCGAGAACGTGTTCATCGGTGCGAGCAACGAACTCGGCGCCTTCGAGAGCGGCGTCGCGGCCCAGGCGTTCGGCACCCAGGCCGCCGTCATTGGAGGCGGAGTGGCGACCATCGGCGTCGTGGCCGCGTATTCGGTGGCGTTCCCCGCGCTGCGGCGCGTGAATCGGTTCGAGGAACTCGACCCGAACGCTACGCCGTGACGGCGAGCCACACGATCAGCGGGATCACGATCCACGACAGCACGAGCAGCACGATCGCGTACGCCGCGAAGTTGTAGCTCTCGTCGCGCGGCGGCTTGCCGGCGGCGCCGATGGTTTCCCACAAGGCTCGCGTCGGCTGGTGGGTGGACAACTTGATGCGGCGTCGGGCGACGCTCGCGCTAAAGAGCGCGACCCACGACAGCGAACCGAGCACCACGAACAGGATCACACCGAGCACGATCACGCCCGCGGTCGTGTCGAGCGCGGCCCGCGCCGCGCTCTGCAGACCGCTCACGATGGACGTGAGAACGGCGCCACCGAGGAGGAAGGTCGGGAGTCCGAGCGCCTTGGCGTTCATTCCGGCTTGCACGCGCCGCATGTCGAGCCGCGAACGCCGAAGCATCGAGTGCTCGGTCGTTCCCCAGGCCGAGTTCGCCTCACGACGTTCGTAGAGTCCGGCCACGCGACCGGCCAGGCGGTTGATGTGGCTGCGCACGATCCAACGAGTCACTTGCTGAACGAGCCATTGGGCGATGGGCTTCAGAGGGCCGAGTCGGCGGATCTCGGCGGGTCGGGCGCCGTTGCGATCGAGCACCTCGAGGCCGCGGACCATCATGCGGTGCGCCTCCTCGAAGCGGTCGGGATGGTGCAGCGGCCGCACGGCCGACATCTCCGCGACCATCTCCTGTTCGACCTTTCCCTTGCCACCGATCTGAGTGAGCAGAGCGTCCTTCTCCTCGTCGGTATCGGCTCGCAGCACGCGCAACGCGTCGAGACGATCGAGCAGGAGTTCGGCGGCTGACTCGACGGGCAACTCTCCCGGTCGTTGATTCGGTGAACCGCTCACGCTCCGGAAAATACTCGGTGTCGGGCGGATTCGCGGGCGGGTCGTTACCGTAGGGGGAGTGAAAGGTCAGTTCGTCAAGAAGTTCTTCGCCGAATTCCGGGATTTCATCAACAAGGGGAACCTGGTCGCCATCGCGATCGGATTCGTGATGGGTTCGGCGTTCACGGGCCTGGTCACCGCGCTCGTCGAGAACGTGATCATGCCCACGGTGGCCATCCCGTTCGGCAAGCCCAATTTCGACGACGTGCTCATTCTCACCGTCAACGACGCCGAGATCCGCTTCGGCGCGTTCCTGACCGTGGCCGTGACGTTTCTCTCGATCGCATTCGTCCTCTTCACCATCCTCAAGATCTACAACCGGGCGACCGGTGACGAAGCCGTGGCCCCGCCTTCGGAGATCGGCCTGCTCACCGAGATCCGCGACGAGTTGCGTTCGCATCGCCCGACCAACGAATGAAGTCGTCGCGTCCGCGCCCTTCGTTCGCCGCGACGACCGTCGCCGCCTCGCTGGCCATCTTTCTGGCCATCTCGCTCGCGGGTTGCTCCAACGACGCTTCCGGTCCGACCGAGTCGTCCACCGTCCCGGCCACGGTTGCCGGCGTCGGATCGTTGCCGCCCATCGGCTTGTACCTCGAAGTGCCCGGTGCAGTTCCCTCGACCTTCACCGACGGTCGAAGAATTCCGGTTCAGCAATCGACCGTCGGTGAGGCGGCGACCGGTCCGCGCGTCCTCATGATCGGCGACTCGATCCTGGCGATGGTGTCGCGCCGGTTCACCAACATCGCCTGCAAGTCGATCGTTCCCCTCGGCTGGCAGATGTCGATCGAGGCCGAGATCGGGCGCGGCATCACGTTCGCATCCACCGTTCTCGATGCGAAGGACCCCGACGAGTGGGACGCCTTCGTGCTGTTCCTCGGCACCAATTACTGGGGCAATCGTCCCGAGTACAAGCGCGTTCTCGGTCAGGTTCTCGATGAGATGTCGCCGCGTCCGGTGGTCTTGTTCACCACCAGCGAGTTCCGGCAAAGTCAGCGCGACGTGAACTCGGCCATCGAGAACGAGGTGATCTCGCGAGACAACGTGTGGTTCGTCGACTGGCGGGCCATTTCGAAGGCTCCGGGCGTTCTCGCGGGTGACGGCATCCATCCGTCCGCGGATGGCAACGACTTCCTGGTGGAGAAGATCTCGCAGGTCTTGGGTCGTGCCCCCGGAGACGGAAAGGGGGCCTGTCTGCCCTCCGACTTCGACACCGATATGGAGGCTCCCGAGGCGATCAGCGACATCGTCGACGACGGTGCGACCGGCGATGACACCGACGATACGAGTGTGCCCGATTCCTCGTCGACGACGCCGCGAACCCCGGGAGATTCGACGCCGTAGCGAGTTGTCGCTTCGTCGTCGAACCCACACACTGGCTCCGTGCTCCAGGTCCAGTCCCTCCACGTCGAGATCGGCGGTCGTCTCGTGGTGGAGGACGCCACCTTCACGGTGATGGCCAAGGACAAGGTGGGCCTGGTGGGTCGTAACGGCGCCGGCAAGACGAGCCTCTTCAAAGTGTTGGGCGGCGAGAACGAGCCCACGCGGGGAAAGATCGTCCGCAAGGGCGGTTTCGGATACCTGCCCCAGGATCCGCGAATCGCCGGCGTGTTCGACGGCCGTACCGCCATTTCGCACGTTCTGTCCGGCCGGAACATCGACGACGATCTCGCGCGCCTCGAGAAGTTGCGGGTGGCGATGGAAGCCGATGCGAGCGAGCGCAACGTGTCGCGCTACAGCCGGGCCGAGGACGAGTTCGCGTTGAAGGGCGGTTACGCGGCCGAGAGCGAGGCGCGGGCCATCGCTGCCGGCCTCGGACTCACGCAGTCGCGACTCGATCTGCCGGTGGGTGTTCTGTCGGGTGGCGAACGTCGACGGGTCGAACTCTCGCGGATTCTCTTCGCCGGCAGCGACGCCTTGCTCCTCGACGAGCCCACCAACCACCTCGACGTCGACGCCAAGACCTGGCTGCTCGAATTCCTGCGCACGTATCGGGGAGCACTGCTCGTCATCAGCCACGACCTCGACTTGCTCGACGAGGCGATCACCCGCGTCCTCCATCTCGATCGTCCGCACGAGGATTCGACCGGTCATCTGGTGGACTATCGCGGCACCTACTCGCAGTACCGCAAGGCGCGGGCCGACGACGAGGAACGCCTCGTCAAGAAGGCTGCGCTGCAAGCCAAGGAGATCCAGCGACTGCAGACCGTCGTCGACCGCTTCGGAGCCAAGGCCACCAAGGCCGCGATGGCTCATTCCATCGAGAAGCGCATCGATCGACTCGAAGCCGACCGCGTGGTTGGTCCGTCGTCCGCCAAGACGATCACCGTGCGATTCCCCGATCCGCCGCCGAGCGGCGAAACCGTCGTCGTCGCCGAGCACCTGTGCAAGGCGTACGGCGGACCGCCGGTGTTCGAAGACGTGTCGTTCGATCTCGGCCGCGGCGAGCGACTGCTCGTTCTCGGCCTCAATGGCGCGGGCAAGACGAGCTTGTTGCGAATCCTGGCCGGCGAGAGCACGGCCGATCTCGGCGACTTCCGATTCGGACACAACGTGCACGTCGGCTACTACGCGCAGGAGCACGACAATCTCGACACCAATGCGTCGCTGCTCGACAACATCCGCCGCGAGGTGCCGCCCGGAGTGCAGTTGACCGAGACGCAGTTGCGTGGGTTGCTCGGGATGTTCGGGCTGTCGGGCGAGAAGGTGTTCCAGCGCTCGGGGACACTCTCGGGTGGGGAGAAGACCAAGTTGGCGCTGGCCATGCTCATGGTCGGTCGCAACAACGTTCTCCTCCTCGACGAACCCACCAACAACCTCGATCCCCCCAGCCGCGAAGCCGTGGCCGATTCACTCGCGTCCTGGAAGGGCTCGATCGTCTTCGTGAGCCACGACGTCGAGTTCGTCGAGCGCCTCGACCCCACCAAGGTCCTCCTGATGCCCGACGGCCAGGTCGACTACTTCGGAGCCGACTGGCTCGACGTGGTGAGCCTGGCCTGACGTTCGGTGCTCGGGCCCAGTCGTCCTGCGACTACGGTGCCCCGAATGGGAACTTCCATGAAAGTCGGAATCTTCGGCGGAGCCGCCAATGACGGCTCGATCGACGCCATGGTGGCCGAAGCCAAACGGGCCGAAGCCGATGGCTTCCACAGTTACTGGGCGCCGCAGATCTTCGGCCACGACGCGCTCACCGCGTTGGCAGTGGTCGGTCGCGAAGTGCCGCGCATCGAACTCGGCACGAGCGTGGTCCCCACCTATCCGCGCCATCCGATGATGATGGCGCAGCAGGCGCTCACCGTGAACGCGGTGACGAACGGCCGCTTGTGCCTGGGCATCGGCCTCAGCCACAAGGTCGTGGTCGAGTCGATGTGGGGAATGAGCTTCGACAAGCCCGTGCGCCACATGCGCGAGTACCTGGAAGTGATGATGCCGCTGCTCGAAGGCAAGCCGGTCGGATACGCGGGCGACGAGTTCCGCGTGAACGGCGCGATCTCGGTGCCGGGTGGCACCCGTCCGTCGGTGGTGATCGCTGCTCTCGGCGAGCAGATGCTCAAGGTCACGGCCGCGCTCGCCGACGGAACCCTCACGTGGTGCACCGGGCCGCAGACGTTGTCGTCGCACACCGTGCCCACCTTGAAGGCGGCCGCCGAGAAGGCCGGCCGCGACTCCACGCGCGTGATCGCGGCCCTGCCGGTTTGCGTCACCAACGATCGTGCCGCCGCACTCGAACGGGCGGCCAAGGTGTTCGTGATCTACGGGCAACTCCCCAGTTACCGCGCGATGCTCGACAAGGAAGGCGCGGCCGGCCCGGCCGATATCGCCGTCATCGGAAGCCGTTCCGAGGTCGTCGACCGACTGGCCGCCCTGGCCGACATCGGAGTCACCGATTTCGCCGCGGTCGAATTCGGGGGAACTCCGGATGAAATCGCCGACACGCGCGCGGCCGTGAAGGAACTACTCGTCTAGAGGGGGCATCGTGGCAGCAGGAGTATCGGTCACCAAGGCGAACGGAATCGCTCGGATCGTCTTCGACAATCCGCCGATCAATCTCTTCACCATCGAGGAGTTCCTCACCACCGCCCGGATCGTTGGAGACCTGAGCGTCGACGACGAGGTGCGCGTCGTGATCCTCTCGTCGAACAACCCGCAGTTCTTCATCGCCCACTTCGACGTGGCGGCCATTCTCACGTTCCCCACCGACTCGCCGCCGGCCACCGAACTCAACGCGTACCACGTGATGTGCGAGAACCTGCGCACGATGCCAAAGGCAACCATCGCGGTGATCGAGGGTCGTGTGGGCGGCGGTGGCAGCGAACTCGCCCTGAGTTGCGACATGCGCTTCGCATTGCGCGCGTCCAAGAAGCATCCGGGCGCGGTGTTCAACCAACCCGAAGTCGCCCTGGGCATTCTTCCGGGTGGCAGCGGAACGCAACGACTGAGTCGATTGATCGGCCGTTCGCGCAGCCTCGAAGTGATCCTCGGTTGCGACGACGTCGACGCCGAGACGGCCGAGCAGTGGGGTTGGGTCAATCGAACCTTGCCCCGCAAGAAGTTGTGGAAGCACGTCGAAGATCTCGCCGCGCGCATCGCGTCGTACCCTGCTCACGCGGTGGCCGAGGCCAAGGCGGCGGTCCTACTGGCCGAGAAGGGATTCCCGGCCGATCTTCTGGCCGAGGGCAACGCGTTCAATCGCACGCTCGGTGGCGCCGGCACTCGTGAAGCGATGGAAATCTTCCTCGCCAACGGCGGGCAGACCCTCGAGGGCGAACTCCGTCTCGGTGACCTGACCCGACCCTGACGGTCTAGGGTTCGATCATGTCATCGTCATCAGTTCCCGGAATCGATCGCGCCTCGGCCGACAAACTGCTCACCACCACGCGCTCGGTGCGCAAGCGACTCGATCTCGACCGTCCGGTCGAGCAGTCGGTCATCCAGGAATGCATCGACATCGCCCTGCAGGCACCCACCGGCACCAACGCGCAGAACTGGGCGTTCGTCGTGGTCACCGACGCGGCCAAGCGCAAAGTGATCGCCGACACCTACCGAGGAGCCGGCGAGATCATGGCTGGTTCGGGTTACCCGCCGCCGCTCCCGCCCGGCGACCCGCGCGAGCACGTGATGCCCAAGGTCATGGAGTCGGCGCAGTATCTCGGTGAGGTGCTCGACCGGGTTTCCGTACACGTGATCGCGTGCGTGCAGGGTCGAGTCGAGCAGGTGCCGATGGTCGTCGCGCAGGCGTCCACCTACGGATCGATCCTTCCGGCCGCGTGGAGTTTCATGCTGGCCTTGCGCTCGCGCGGTCTGGGCACGGCCTGGACCACCATCCACCTCTTCAAGGAGCAGGAGATCAGCCAACTCCTCGGCATTCCGCCCGAGTGGACCCAGACCGTGTTGTTCCCGGTCGCGTACTACACCGGCGACGACTTCAAGCCGGCCCACCGACTCCCGTCGTCGACCATGACGCACTGGGACTCGTGGGGATCGCACCGTTGAGCATTCCGGTCGAACCGCACGACATCGGGCAACAACTCCACGATCGTCCTTTCTCGTACCTGATCACCGTCTGCGACGGCCGCAGTCACGTGGTGGCACTGGTGCCCGAGGTCGATGGCGCCGTTCTTCGGTTCGTATCCACCGGGAAAACGAGTCGTCGTGACGTCGAAGCCAACCCCTTCGTCACCGTCGTCTGGCCTCCCTCCGAGACGTCCGAGTACTCGTTGATCGCCGACGGTCGAGCCACTGTGAATGGCGAGGGTCTGTCGATCGTCGTCGGACGGGCGGTTCTGCACCGCCCGGCTTGATCAACGACGAAGGAGAATCGTGGCCTGATCGATCACGGTCGAAGGAAGCGCCGCCCGACTGCCGATGACGGTGACCGCTTGAATGGTTCCGTTGAGTTGTGAGAGCCATGCTCCGGTAGCGACCGGAACCTGTGACGAGGTGGCACCGATGAGAGCGCGACGGGTCGGACCGAGTATCCCTGTTGCGGAAATGGCGTCGAAACCCTTCGATTCGTCGGAAATATTGACGATGCCCACGTTCGAGGCGCTCCAGCCGAACCCCCCGATCGTTGTCGGCGCGGTGAGGAAGTTGGCGAGGGCCGTCGCGGTCCCGTAGCGGTCGGCGCCGGCCACCCGGTACGTGGTGATGCCGAGGGCTTCGATCTGCCTCTTGGTGGAATCGGAAACGACGCTCGTTCCGCCGACGATGACGACGTTGGTGATCCCGAGACCCTGCAGCGACGTCTTCACCGAATCGGGCAGTCGATCGCGTTGAACGAGAAGGATCGGGAAGGCGCCCGCCGAATCGGCGGGGCCGAACGTCGCCGGTCCGGCGATTACGGCATCGGCGAAGCTGTCGCCGCGAACGACGAATGCGGTGCGCTTGCCGTTGATGGTCCCGATCGTGCCGATTCGACCGGCCACCGCGGTGGCTGTCTCATAACGTGTGGCACCGAAGACGCGTCTCACACGAGACGCGTCGACTCCGGCTCCGCCGAGCCAACTCGGAGATTGGAGTTGGATCTCGAGGGAAGTCGGCAGCGCCTCGGGCCCTCCCATGATCCAGACCTCTTGAGGATTCTCGTTGAGGATCGAGGTGACCTGGTTCGGGGTCAGGCCGGAGGGCGGCACGAGGATGATGTCGGCGTCTTCCTGTTTGGCCAGCGCGGCTGCGGCCAACCCATCGGGGTAGACGCTGCCACTCGTGAGAATGATGTCGGAGCGCTCGGCCGCGTGTTCAACGGCCAGGTTGGTCGCGAAGATGTCGTCGTTCTCGCTCTGCTCGAGTCGGGTCACGGTTGCTCCGGAACTCGATTGCGCGGCGAGAGCGACCGCCGCACTCGCGCTCACGATTCCGGCTCCGCAGTAGTACGTCTGGGTCGGGTCGCTCGAACAAGCGCCCGAACCGGTGGGAAAGGGACGAGCCGTTTGACGGAGGATTGCTTGGACCTGCTCCGCGTTGAGCGACGGGTTCGCTGAAAGCATGAGAGAGACGATGCCGCTGACCACGGCGGCTGCCATGCTGGTTCCCTGTTTGTAGCTGTATATCCAGCCGTTCGAACCGAGGTCGGCCGACCGGGTTCCTGCGTTGGACGCGGACAGGATTCCGCTCGGGCCACCGGGGGCGGCGATGTCGACCGGCCCTCCATAGTTCGAGTAGGACGCGCGCAACCCGGTGTTCCCCACGGAGGAGACGGCGATCACGTTGTTGCAGCCGGCAGGTGCGAAGTCGGTGATGCTGAGGTTGAAGTTGGAGTTTCCTGCGGAGGCCACGATCACCGCTCCGGCTGCGACGGCGGCGTCGATGGCACTCTGCTCGACGGATTCGCACGCCACGGCCGAACCCAGGCTCATGTTGATCACTCGAGCGGGCGTCGGGTTGGTTGGAACACCTGGGACGGGAAGGCCGGCAGCCCATCGAATGGCCGTCGCCTCATCGACGGTGCGTCCGCCGCACGTGCCGAGCACTCGCACATGCTGAATCCGGGAGCGTTGGTTGATCCCTGCGATCCCCTTGCCGTTGTTGGTATCGGCTGCGATCATCCCGGCGATGTAGGTGCCGTGCCACGAACTCTGCGAGGTGCTGGGAGTCGAGATGCAGGCGAATTCCGCATCGTTCGGATCGGCCCAATCACCGAGGTCGGTCTCGTCGGCGTCCCATCCGTCGCCGTCCTTGCTGTCGCGTGTTCGATACACGAAGTCGTAGCCGGGGACCGTTCGACTCGACACGTCGGGATGATCGAGTCGCCCGGTGTCGAGGACCGCGATCACGAGGTCGGGTGAGCCGGTGGTGATCTCCCACGCTTGTTCGATGCCGATTCCCAACCCGGTCGACTGCAGGTACCACTGATCGGGGTAGCGAGGGTCGTTCGGCGCGGCCAGTCGCCTGCGGGTTGTAGAAATGGTCACCGACTCGAAGTATCCGCTCGATTCGAGCCGATCGATCACTTCGTGGGCTTCGGCGGACGAGATTGGCTCGTCGAAACCGACCACGTCGAACCCGCCGCCGATCGAGGAAACCTCGACATCTTGGATGTGCAGAAGCTTGAGGGCTTCGGCGGTCGACGGTGCCCGACCGTCGATCCGATCGATGACGATCTCATCGATGAGTTGCGAAGATTCCTGATCCGCTGCTTTGCCAGCAAGTGTGTGGACCGGAGCCGAAGCAAGGATGATGCACAACACCGTCAAGGTGCTGATAGTCGACTTCGAAGGTCGAGTCCGGTGTTTGATTTGTCGCGTCATGAGTCTTGGGCCACATGGTAGATCCTGGTCGATACGGATCTACCGGCAGGCTCGTCAACTGGGGTTCGTTGACCAACTCTTGACGATGTCAGAGGACGAGTTCGGCCAGTCGACCGATGGAGCGCTCGTCGATGGGATTGGCAACCAGAATCACCTCGTCGGCACCGGCATCTCGAAGTTCGCGCACACGCTCGACCACATCGGTGGTGGTGGCAGCCGAGTACTTCGTCGGCATCGGACGTTCGCTTGCGGAGGGGTCGACGTTCACGAGAAGGCACGCACTCCGCTTGAGAGTCTCCGGATCGCGGCCCACGTCGCGGCACTGCTGAGAGATCGAGTCGTTCAATGTCGCGAAACCGGTCGCGTCGTTGTCGAACCAGTCGAACCACGTGTTCCACCAGTCGACGTGAGGCAACGCGGCAAGAAGCACGCGGGGTCCGACCGAGCCGACCATGAGCGATTGGTGGAACCGGGGCCGAGGCAGAAGCACAACGTCGTCGAACCGATGAAAACGACCGTCGAGACTCACGCGTTCGCCGTTCACGAGCGAACGCACGATGGTGAAAGATTCCTCGAACCGTGCGGCTCGATGGTCGAACGGCAGCCCGAACGCCTCGAACTCGGGTTCGTTCCAGCCGGCTCCGACTCCGAGCACGAGACGCCCGGCAGCGATCTCGTTGACCGTGGACGCCATCTTGGCGATGACCGCCGGAGGATGGAACGCGAGGCAGGCCACCAGGGGGCCGATCTCGATTCGCTCGGTCGACGCGGCAATCGCGCCGAGGAGGGTCCAGGCCTCCCAAGGCCCGCGTTCGGGTTGGCCGTCACCCCGGTACAGCAGATGGTCGCCGAGCCACAACGATGCGAACCCGGCCGACTCGGCCAACCGCGCCATCCGCAAGTACTCGTCCCACGAGACCACTCGTTCGACTTCCGGGAGTTGGATTCCGATGCGCGGGCCGGTCATCCCGCAAGTCTGTCAGCCGACTGGTCGGGCTGCTCTCGCCCGGCCGACGAGGTGACGACTACCGTCGGGAATCAGTCGGGGGAGTGTCAGTGGACGATTTGGGGATCCGCAGCGATCCGGAGCGCGTCGAGACCGAGTGGATGGCGCGCGTACTCGACGCCGCCGGATTCGCGCACGGGGCACGACTCACCGAATGCCGGTTCGGCGGTTACGTGGGCACCGGCCAGACCGGTTGTAACGCCCGCTTCCATCTCACCTGGGACGAGCCCGCGGGTCGGTCGGGCGAGCGGCCCGCCACCGTGATGGGCAAGTTCCCGTCTCGTGACGCCACTGCGCGGGCCACCGGATTCGGCGGTTCGGCGTACATCACCGAATGGAACTTCTACCGCAACATCGCACCCACGCTGCGAGTGCGCGCGCCGCACTGCTACCTCTCCGCGTTCGATGGTGACGCGCAGGAGTTCTGCCTCATCATGGAAGACCTCGCCGGTTCCGAGCAGGGCGACCATTTCATCGGGCTGAACGACGACGAACTGGCTTTGGCCATCGAACAGGCGGTGTTGCTGCATGGTCCGCGTTGGGGTGATGCCACGCTCGACGTTTCGTGGCCGCAACCCTCCACCGAGGACGAGCGTTCCGAACGGTTGGCGATGTTGTACGGATTCCTGCTGCCGGCGTTCCTCGACCGACTCGGCTCCCGTCTCGATGCGGCCATCGTCGGTGTCGTCAACGACTTCGCTCCGTTGGTGGGTCGTTGGGCGCGTGGAACCGGAACGCCCCTCACCGTCGCCCACTACGACTTCCGTCCCGACAACTTCCTGTTCGCCCGCACGCCCACGGCTCCTCCGTTGGTGGTGGTCGATTGGCAGACCGTCAATCAGGGTCTCGGAATGGTCGATGTCGCCTACGTGATCGCCAGCAGTTACTCGCCCGGCGATCGGCCGCGCGAACGCGACCTGGTGGCCGAATACCACCAGCGGCTGTCGGCGACCGGTGTGTCGTATTCGTTCGACGACTGCTGGCGCGACTACCGATTCGGCGCGCTGTGGGGCCTCATCATCACGGTGTTGGCCACCTCGATGGCCGCCCAGACCGAACGCGGCGACGAGCTCTTCGTTCGCATGGCTTCGCAATACGGATACCAAAGTCTCGAACTCGACTCACTGGAGCTGCTCCGCACATGACCACCACCGACTTCGATCCCGATCAGCTGCGCGACAAATACCGCGCCGAACGCGACAAGCGACTGCGCACCGACGGCAACGATCAGTACCAGATGATCGCGGGCGACTTCGCCCACTACCTCGACGATCCCTACGTGGCGCCCGTCGATCGCGAACCGCTGTTCGACGAGGTTCAGGTGGCGATCATCGGCGGAGGTTTCGGTGGGCTGCTGGCCGGGGCCCGTCTGCGTGAGGCGGGTATCGACGATCTCCGCGTGATCGAGAAGGGCGGCGACTTCGGCGGCACCTGGTACTGGAATCGCTATCCCGGTGCCGCGTGCGACGTCGAGTCGTACATCTATCTGCCGCTTCTCGAAGAGGTCGGGTACATCCCGAAGGAGAAGTACTCGAAGGCACCGGAAATCCTGGCTCACAGCCAGGCGATCGGCCGCCACTTCGATCTCTACCGCAACTCGTGCTTCCAGACCGAGGTCACCGAAGTGCGCTGGGACGACGCGATCCGGCGGTGGATCATCTCCACCAATCGCGGCGACAGGATGCGCGCACGCTTCGTCGTCATGGCCAACGGCCCGCTGCATCGACCCAAACTTCCGGGGATCCCCGGAGTCGAATCGTTCCGCGGCCACTCGTTCCACACCAGTCGCTGGGACTACGCCTACACCGGCGGATCGTCCGAAGGCGGACTGGTGGGGTTGAAGGGCAAGCGGATCGGAATCATCGGGACCGGGGCCACGGCCGTGCAGTGCGTCCCGCACCTCGGGGAGCATGCCGATCAGCTCTACGTGTTCCAGCGGACGCCGTCGTCCATCGACGTGCGCAACAACCAGCCCACCGATCCGGCATGGGCGCAATCGCTCCAGCCAGGTTGGCAAAAGGAGCGCATGGACAATTTCAACGCGCTCGTGTCGGGAGGCTTCGCGGCCGAGGATCTCGTGAACGACGGCTGGACCGACATCATCGGCAATCTGCTCATCCGACTGCGCAAGGAGGCATCGCCCGATCTGTCGCCCGATGGCTTGGCTCGCAACCTCGAGTTGGCCGATTTCGAAAAGATGAATCAGATCAGGGCGCGCGTCGATTCGGTGATCACCGATCCGCGGGTCGCCGAAGCGCTCAAGCCCTGGTATCGCCAGTTCTGCAAGCGTCCGTGCTTCCACGACGAGTATCTCCAGACCTTCAATCGTCCGAACGTGTCGCTCATCGACACCGACGGGAAAGGCATCGACCGCATCACCGAACGGGGAGTCGTGGCCAATGGTGTGGAGTACGAGATCGACTGCCTGATCTACGCCACCGGGTTCGAAGTGGGCACCGAGTACACGCGTCGGGCCGGCTACGAGATCTACGGTCGTGATGGCGTGTCGCTCACGCAGAAGTGGTCGGACGGCGCGCGCACGCTTCATGGCTTCCACTCGGTCGGGTTTCCCAACTGCTTCATCGTGAGCAACATCCAGTCGGGATTCACAGTGAACTTCCCCCACATGCTCAATGAGCAGAGCAAGCACATCGCCTACGTTCTGCGGCAGGCCCAGGACATGGGGGCCACCCTCGTAGAAGCCACTCGCGCCGCTGAGGACGCGTGGGTACGAACGATCGTCGATCTGTCGCAGAACAACGTGAAGTTCCTCGAAGCCTGCACTCCCGGTTACTACAACAACGAAGGCAAGCCGGCCGCTCGGAGCCTGCAGAACGGCAGCTTCGGCGCGGGACCAGTTGCGTTCGTGAAGGTTCTCGAGCAGTGGCGGGCCACCGGCGAGATGGCCGGCTTGCACGTCGAGTGATCGACGACTGAGTCGTATCAGCCGACCAAACGATCGAGTACCTGATCGAGTTCGGCTGTCGCAATGCCGATCGATTGGTCGGCGATCCCGAACGGGATCAGCAAGGTGTTCTCGAAGCGCATCGATCCGCACGAATACACGACATTCGGGACGTATCCATCCTGTTCGAGTTCGCTCGGGACGAGGAGCGGCGTGCCCAGGCTTCCGATCACTCGCTCGGGATCGTGCCGGTCGAGCAACAGTGCACTGATGCAGTAAGTGCGCATGGGTCCGACCGCATGGGTCATGACGAGCCAGCCCGCCGACGTCTCGATCGGCGATCCGCAATTCCCCAATTGGACGACCTCCCACGAGCGACGGGGGAGTTGAATGGCGGTCGACTCGTTCCAGTACTCGAGGTGGTCGGAGAACGCGATCGAGTTGCTCTCGCGATCGGCCCGTGACAGCGCGGCGAAGCGGCCGCCGACCTTGCGCGGGAAGATCGCCAACCCCTTGCCCCGCGCGGCCGTACCCGAGACCGGGGTGATCTCGAACGTGAGGAAGTCCCGGGTGGAGAGCAACTGCTGGGCTACATCCACGCCGTCGAAGGCGGTGTAGGTGGCGAAGTAGATGTGGCCCATCTCGGGATCGTCGAATTCGACGAAACGTGCGTCCTCCATGCCACGCCATTCCGCCTGGGCCCTCGGCCAGATGACCCGCTCGCTGAGATGCGAGTCGGCCGAGAACGACACCGAGTACGAGCGATCGGCGATCTGACGGAAATGATGCGCCGTCACCTCGGCGTTGCGATAGGTGTCGCGGTCGTGGATCAGCCGGTTGAGCTGCTCCTCGAGGTCGGACGGATGGAACACGTCACCGAGTTGATGGAGAACCTGTTGGGCGTTCTCGCCGAGATCGCCCATCGATTCGAGTAGACCTCGAAACGCGACGTGGCGCAGATGACCCTCGGAGTGCAGGCCCACGTCGATGTCGCCGGCGACCGGATCCATCACGACGTCGCCGAGATCGTTCACCACACCGGTACGGAATCCGATGGACGATCGGTGGCCCTCGCCGATGCAGCGGGCGCTCATGGCAAAACGACACCATCCCCGTTCGACGTCCGATTGGTCGGGATGTCGAACGACCGATGGATTGGTGAGGGCGGCGCCCTCTACCGAGAATTCGTGGGTGAAGTAGGCGCCGATGAGCCGCCATCGGTTATCGCTCAGCCGTACCGGTGCATCGAGGCGGTTGGTCACTCGGTGGGCGTGGAGGTCGAGCCAATAGTGGATGTCGTCGTGCCGATTGGCGAACCTCAGGAGTACGTCGTTCAGCGCGGCTTCCACTTCGGTTTCGTCGAGTTCGAGGACTCGTTCGAGCACCGCGGTGGCGCGCGACTGAGTGACCCCGAAGTCCTCCTGGCCGGGAATGAAGAGTCGTGCGAACACACGACTCGGGTCGGCTTTCATGTGAATGCCGGTCCGAACCGCCAACACGTTCGGATCGGGTCGGGGAATGGTCGTCATCGAACGAGATGGGCCATCTTCTGGTGGATCTGGAGCGTGGAGATCATGGCCAAGGTCGATTCGGCCCCCTGGTTGAGATTCCGTCCGTGGGGGTGGAGCCCGTCGAATCCTCCACCGGTGATGTCGTCGATCATCGGGACGCCGGCGTCGTTGTCGCCGTGGAACCAGCGCGCGGCCATGTCGATGATGCGGATCCAATCGTGGTCGCCGGTGGCCGAGAGAGCGCGGTTCGCCGCATCGGCGATCGCCGCCACTTCGATGGGCTGTTGATCGAAAGCCGGCTTCGGGTCACCGGGTCCTCGCCCGTTGGTCGGCGTGACCGAGAAGTGGTCGTGGTGCGTCTCGGTGGTGATGAGCCAGCGCAACATTTCCAATCCGTCATGCACGACCGAATCGTCGTGGTGGGCCATTCCGGCGGCGATCACCACCTCGGCGAGAGCGGCGTTGGCGTAGGCGAGACGCGGCTCTGGCCACGGCCATGCGGGTGACCGTTCGGTCGACAGGATGAGGTCGGCCGCATCGGCGATCAACTCGAGGGCTCCCGCGTGCGCCGGAGCCACATCGAGCACTTCGGCGGCACCGAGTGCGGCGAAGGCCATGGTGCGCATCGATTCGGATCGGTGCCGTATGCCCGATTCGAAGGCTCCGAGCGCACGCTGGTGCAGGAGGCCGTCGCGACTTCGGGCGATCACCGTTCCGAAGGCCCACAACGAGCGACCCCATGCGTCTTCGACGGTGGGTTCGTCCAGCCATATTCGGGCGAAACTCAATCGGTTGTGGGTACGACCCTCGGGTGTCTGGGCCGACAGCACGAAGCGCATGCCCAGACGGGCGAGGATCGAGGCACCGCTCGTTCCGTTGGGATCGCGTGTGGCCACCACCACCAATCGAGCGTTGTCGTCGGTGCAATATCCGTGGGAGAACCGAGGTCGGGGACCCTTGGCGTGTTCGAGAAGGCCCCAGTCGTCGGACATGTTGATGAGGTGCCGGAACGAGTACTCGCTCATGCCGATCGCCCGATCGACACCGGTGACGACTGGGTGAGATCGAGGGCGAGTTCGGTGTAGCGCTTGGCGACACTCGGCCAACTGTGGAGAGGCGCGAGTTCGGCGGCGACGGATCTCATCGCAGCCGCGACATTCGGCCGAGTGATCACCATCCGGAGCGCGTCGGCGATGGCGGTGGGATCCTTGTGGGGGACCAGAACACCCGCGCCCGACCGGAGCAATTCGACCGAATGAGGAAACATCGTGGAGATCACCGGGACACCAGCGGCCACCGCATCGACCAGGACCCCCGACGTGATCTGATCGGACGAGTCGTAGGGAAGAACCACCGCGTGGCTCGAACAGACGAGTTCGAGAAGTTCGGGCACCGACCGGTACGTCTCATCGAAGATCACGCGGTCGGCCACGCCGTGGCGACGGGCTCTCTCCATCAATGACTCGCGGTACGCCTCGCCGTCCCGGGCCGCGACTTTGGGATGTGTGCGCCCGGCGATGACGTAGCGAATCGGCGGAACGACATCCGAGACCGCGGCAAGAGCGTCGATCACCCACTCGATGCCCTTGCCGGGTCCCAGAAGTCCCCAGGTCAGCACGGTGGGATTCCGTGGTGACGGAGGCGCAACTGGCGGGGGGAGAGTTGCGCCGTGGGGAATCGTGGTCACACCGTGCGGGTGGACCGAGTAGTGGGAAAGAAGCCGCTCGCGGGCCGCCATCGTCATGGTGACCGATCGATCGGAGCGCGCGGTCACTCCTTCGAGCACTTTCCTCTGGTGGGACGATGGCTGCAGCGGGATCGTGTGCAGGGTGGTGATGACCGGAACATCGATGCGATCCAAGAGCCGAAGGACGTCGTCACCATCGTGTCCACCGAAGATGCCGTACTCGTGTTGGAGGACGACGCAGTCGAAAGTGTTGAGAACTGCCGCGGCCTCTGCGATCGATTCGTGGTCGCCGTTGGTGATGCTCCCCACCACTCGGTGATCGGAGGTCGACGTTCCCTCGGAGTCGCATCTCACGACTCCAATATCGCTCACTCCAACGGTTTCCAGGCCCTGGGCGAGCGCGGCGGCGAAGGTCGCGAGCCCGCAGGCCGTGGGCGGAAACGTGCTGACGATACCGACGCTGGGCAGTCGACCCGCCGAGGGATGGAAACGAGAGTCGTTCGCTGTGGATGTCATCGCTTGCTCGGACGATCTTCGGGTCGGATGGCGAGGATGACGAGGCCGCCGACGGCGAAGAACACCAGGGCGAGTCCGAGCAGGGTGAGAGACGATTGGCTCGAACCGGTGGCCGGAAGAACATCGGTGTTCTGTTCCGCAGTCACGCCATCGGGCCCGTCACTGTCTTCGTTGGGCGGAAGTGTTCGGGTGGTGTCGGAACCCTGGGTGATTTCGGGGATCTGGGTGGGGAAAAAGATCACACCGGGATTGGTCGTCGCCGGCGCGGTGGTGCTCGTCGGCCGCGTGGTGGTTGTCGTCGTGCCGAGCGTCGTCGTGGTGGTGCCTGGAGCGGTGGTCGTGGTGGTGCCGGGCGTCGTGGTGGTCGTGCCAACCGTTGTGGTCGTGGTGGTGCCCGGAGCAGTTGTCGTGGTCGTCGTACCGGGAGTCGTGGTCGTGGTGCTCGCCGGCGGATCGACCGCGGTCGCTCTCATCGACAGGTCCTGGTTGCCGGCACTGCAGTTCGCGGCATCCGAGCACCGGAAGTCGACGACACGCATGTGGTAGGGAGAACCTTGGAGCGCCGAGGCCGACTTGCCGAGACCCCAGTCGGTCTGCGTCGCCACATGACCGCCCCACGCGAGCACGACTGTCGGCGACGACGCGGTGAAGTAGAGCTCGAGCGATGTCTTGCTCGACCCCGTGTAGTCGCCGGTGAGAAGGTAGGCCGAGGGGTTCGAACCGATCGTGCACGTTGCGCCCGCGCAGAGATTGCCGAGGTTGCTCACCGTCGAGCCCGAACCAGCGAATGATCCTCCCCATAAGTGGAACGCTTGACCGCCGATCGGTGTCACTCCTCCTGCGACCACGTTCGGATCCGACGGAATACCGAGAGTCGCCGGACCCGTGCCGCACGTGACCCCGGCGCACGGATCGGCGCCTGATTCGGTGCGGTCGAAGTCGGTCAGGAAGTCGAGAGCGTGGTGTATCGACTCGGTGGAATCCCACTCGATTCGCACGGCGTAGGTCTCGCCGCTCACCAGGCCAGAAATGATCGCGCGATACGGAACCGAATTGCCCTCGGGATACGACGAGTTGTTCCGGTTGAGATTGCCGGTCACCCAGTTCGAAGGGCTCGCCGAATCGCAGGTTGAATTGGCGTTGGCGCACTGCTCGATCGACACGGACGCTTTCGGCTGTCCGGATGCGTCGCGTTGCGACAAGGCGAATCCGAACAAACCCACGGTCGCGACGATCACGACAGTGCTGATTCGCAGCCTCGCTCCTTTGGCCGGATTGCTCCCTGACTTTCTCGACTGATCGACCGATTGCATCCCGCTTCATCTCCTCGTTCGAGTTGTGGTGCGGGCGAATGTAAGAGCGTTGTTGTCGCTCGACGCGATGAATCAGTACCGCATCGATGCGTCGTCGAAGTGAGTGAGACGAGTACTTGAAAGAAAACTTCGGGGGGGGGTGGGGGCTTTCAGTGTTGGCTATCAGTGATCGCGCGCGCGGAGTACAGCAATACCTAAAGTGACGAAATGCGTTCGTTCGAAAGAACGACGCATTCAAGAGTCGGTAGACAACGACTCTCGCGAATCATTCTTCGATTCGTGAGTCAATAACTCGGAGGAGGAGGAAACATGGTTTCGGTTCTGGTGTGCGACGATCAAGAGTTGGTTCGTGATGCTCTTCGAGTCGTGTTGTCGGAAGACGAGCAGATCGAGATTCGCCAGGCGGCATCGGGGGTTTCGGATGCCGTTCTGGCCTTGGATGCCGATGGTGTCGACGTCGCAGTGATCGACGTTCGGCTGCCGGAAGAGAGCGGACTCTCGATCGCCGATTGGATTCGTGATCACCGTCCGTCGACGAAGGTCGTTTTGATCTCCGTTCGGGTGAGCGACGAGTTGCTCGTGGAAGCCGCAGCTCTCGGAGTAGCAGCGGTGGTCGACAAGTCGGCCGGTGTGTTCGAGCTCTCGCGGATCGTGCGCGAGGTGTCGGCCGGGCGCAACTTCCTCACTCGTGACGTGGTTCGCGCCGCGCAATCACGTCTCGAAGCGAGAGGATTCGCCCGGTTGGCGAATCTCGGGGATGTCGATCGAGACATCATGGGGCTCATCGCTCAAGGTCTTTCCGATCGCGAAATCGCCTCCAAGGTGTACCTGAGCCCCCAGACGGTTCGAAACCGGGTGAGCCGCCTGCTCACCAACCTCGGACGCGAAAACCGCACGCAGTTGGCGCTGATGGTGGCCGAGTACGACGACCTGAACCATCGGTTCAGTCACTGAGCAGATCGGTGGCCCGTTCGATGAATTCATCGAACGATCCACCGGATGACACCGCTCCCGACTCGAGATCGCGTTCGATTCGTGATGCCGAAAGTCCGAGCTCACCGAATCCGAAGAGACCGAGAGTCCCGGCCAAGCGGTGGGCCGCTTCACGAGCACGGTCGCGGTCGACGACCCCCCGTCGATAACCGCGGATGATGTCGACCTGGACGATCAGAGTCGTCCGGCTTGCGCGTAGAAGTGCCGCGAGTTCTTGTTCGACTCGTTCATGATTCGGCATGGTCGGCCTTCACGATTCGGCAGAGGGTGTCGACGAGCGCCCTCGGGTCGAACGGTTTGGAGATCACTTCGGATGCTCCGAGTTCGAGCAGAGAGGCGGAGTCGGAGGTCTGAGCCTTGGCGGTCAGAAAAGCGACCGGTGTTCGAAAGTTGGGGTGTTGACGTCGGATCTCACGGAGCGTCGCGGGGCCATCCATTTCGGGTATCATCACGTCGAGAACGATCAGATCGAAGTGCCGCCTCTGAAGGAGTTCCAGAGCTTCCCGTCCCGACGCAGCAAGAGTCACTGCGCACTTTCCGTAGGTTCGGATCGAAAGATTGACGATCGCACGAATGCTCTCGTCGTCATCCACGACCAAGACGCTTCGAACAGTTTGATTCATGACGCCAACCGATCGATGAGTGTCTTGCCTACGGCCGGAAGAGAGAAGCGGAAGGCAGCGCCGCCGCCCTCGCGTACCTCGGCCCAGATCCTTCCTCCGTGCTTGCTCACGATCGAGTGACAGATGGACAAGCCCATTCCGGTTCCGCCCAGATTCTCGGTCACGCTCGACTGGAAGAATGGCTCGAAGATTCGCTCCAACTCTGTTGGGCGAAGACCTCGACCCCGATCAAGAACAGACACCGTCACGCCCTCCTCGGAACGTCGGGCTTCGACGCTGATGATGCAGTCAGGGGAGGAAAATTTGATGGCGTTGTGCACCAGATTGCTGAGTACCTGCACGATCTGGTCGCGGGCCATCGGGACCTCCACCCGGTCCGCGTCGAGAACGAGGCGAATCATTCGGTTGGCTGCGAGCGGACCCATCAGCCGCCCGACTTCCTCCACGACAGCGGCCAGATCGTCGATGCGCAGGGTCAGGGTTTCGGGCTTGCGAGAGTTCAGGCGTTCGAAATCAAGGTACTCGTTGACGAGTCGGAGCAAACGGTCCGAACTCGTCCGGGCGATCGACACCAATTTCTCCGCTTCTGGAGGCAGAACCGCGAACGTTCCGGAGTCGAGCAACGCCAGGGAACCATGAAGTGAGGTGAGGGGTGTGCGAATCTCGTGACTCACCGCGGTCAGCATCCGGGTCTTCATCCTGAGCAGACCCATTTCCTCGGTGACGTCGCGCAGAGTGAGGACCCACGACACAGTGGGGGAGTCGAGGCGGGCCCCGATGACACGGATCGTGCCCGGCGGACTGGTCATCTCGTCGATCAGATCGAAACAGGTTTCGCCTATGAGGAGTTTCGTTCTGATCATCTCGAGGACGTGCCCGGTGTCCCCGAGCATCCGGCGGGAAGCCGGATTCATGAACAGGATCGACTTCTCCGGATCGAGAGCGATGATTCCATCAGCGGTGAATTCGAAGGCCCGGTTGACCAGTTGGTTGGCTTGTTGGAGTTCGTGAGTCCTCTGTGTAACGCGCCGTTCGAGAGCGACCTGGGTGCGGCGAGCGGCTGAACGGTGGCTCGTGGTTTGTCCGATGAGCATCGCGAACTGGACCATGGAGGTGAGTCCGAAGACGTACTCGTCGACCGTATCGGCGTACTTCAAGATGGAAATCACCACCGCGATCGTGGCCGGCGCATAGAAGAGTGGTGTCACAAGAAATGACCTGGAGCGAACGGGCCGTTTCGAGTTGGTGATCCACAGGGACACGCCGAGTCCGATCGTTCCCGCCACACTGAAGAGACCGGTGAGTGCACGTGAAATCGAAACGATGCCGATGTGATCGAAAGCGCTCATGGCGTGAGCGACACTGATCGTGAGCGAACCGCCGGCGAACGTCGAAAAACCAGGCAGTGAAGCGTGCTCGGTACGCTTCAAAGTAACGACGATGATAGCGATCTGCAATGCGATGCCGAAAAGCACGATCGTCGACAGAACTCGATCCGCAGATCCGACACCGTCCTTTCGAACGATCGTCCCCAATCCGATGAGCCAGACGAGGCCGAACGAGCTCGACAGAGCAGCGAACAACGTCGTGATTCTTTCGGTGCGAGATGGGCCGCGACGACCACGAAGAAACTGGGTCACTCCGATGGTGGAAAGAATCGACCACAGGATCGATTCGGACATGGATGCCGGGAAAGAAAGACGTGATTCATGGGCGAGCAGGGCGAAGAAGTCGCCCAGCGCTCCCAGGCCCAGCACCAGGACGCCCGCGCGGATCCAGCGCATCGCCGAAGTCCTTCGTTCCTTGGTGGAATGGGCGACGATCACTACGCAGACCAGTGCGGTGGCCAGGCTCGTTGTGAGATCGATGATCAACAAGAAGTTCTCCTGTTCGGTACGAATTCCACCGTACGGACGAGTCCCGCGACAGGGTGAGATCTCCACCAATTCGGTATGAATGTCACCCGAGGGGTCCGGCGGACCTCAAGCCGGTCCTGGTCAGTCGCGAGTCGCTTCGTACGCCGTCTTCAAGAACGACAAAATCGGCGGGATCACGCCCCGCGTGCGCACGCTCTGGGTGAGATCGAATGCATGCTCGGCCCACGGCAACTCGGCGTACACAACCGGCGAGGTCGACGTGGCTCGTAGTTCGTTCACGAACGCGCGGGCCTGCTCCACCGTGAGGAGCGAGTCGATCACCCCGTGCAGCACGAAGAACGGCGGAGCGTCGGGTCGGATCCACGAGCGCGGTGAGGCTCGTTCGTACACGTCGGGGGCCTCGGTTTTCGAACGCTTCACCACCCAACGTGCGATGAACTCGGCCAGGGTCGGTCCCTGCGTGCCGTCGCGGTCGGTCCAGTCGTACGCACCGTAGAACGGAACCGCCGCCTGCACGGATGTGTCGGCATCCTCGAATCCGGGTTTGAAGTCGGGGTGACTGGATGCGAGGGCCGCGAGCGACGTGAGATGGCCGCCGGCCGATCCGCCGGTGATGGCGACGAATGACGCGTCTCCGCCGAAAGTCGCGATGTTGGCCTTCGTCCAGGCGATCACGCTGTTGACGTCGATGATGTGATCGGGCCAGGGGGCTCGCGGACTGAGTCGGTAGCGAGGAACCACACAGGTCCAGCCCGCCTCGGCCGCTGCCGCCAACAACGGCAACGCCTGCGTCTTGTTGTCGCCGATCATCCATCCGCCGCCATGGATCTGCACGAGAACCGGTGTGTGCTGTGATGTGGGGATGTCGGGTCGACGCCAGATGTCGAGCCGGTTGAACTTCGGATCCGGGCCGTATGCGATATCGCGGGTGTCGGAGGTCGTGTAGTCGCGATGAAGCAGCGGTAGCGGCCGGTACGGCGCCACGCGACGTGGAGCAACCCCGGACAAGACCGGCCCCTCGTGATCGGGTATCTCGTTGCTCAGCGCACCGGCGGCGATACCGCCGGCCTTCCGACCTTCGCGATACATGAAGGCGTAGAAGATCCACAGCGCTGGCGTGAGTAACCACAGAGCCGCCCGACCCAAGGGCCCGAGGCGACGAAGGCCACGGATGTGCAGAATGGTCTGCCCGACCGCGCACAAGAGCGGTGCTTCGCTCACGGTCCAGCCGAGCAGAAGCGACACGCCTGCCAACTCGGGTCGTCGTCTCGTCACGTCCAGCAGGCTACGTTCGTGACGTGGCGCGGTTGTTGTCGATAGCAGCGGGCGTACATCCCGATCTCGCTCCCGAACGAATGGTCGAAGTCGCAGCACTCGGGGGCTGGCCCGCCTGTGGTGTCTGGTTCGACCCGCAGACTTGGTCGGCCACGACGACTCGCGAGGTTCGCCGACGTCTCCTCGATACCGGTTTGGTCGCCCTCGATCTCGAGCCCGTGATCCCGGCACCCGATCACCTCGACAACGGTGAACGCATCATCGAGACCGCGGCGGAAATCGGAGCCCGACACGTTCTGTTCACGAGTCGCCTGCCCGAGTTGTCGGCCACCGTCGATCGTTTCGCGTCGCTCTGCGAAGTTGCCCGCGAACACGGCGTCGCGTTGGTGTGCGAGTTCCTTCCGATCTTCCCGTTGCGGTCGCTATCGATGGCACACGACGTGGTGATTCGACACCGTTCTGATGTGGCTGGGATCCTCGTGGACAACCTTCACTTGTCCCGGTCCGGGGGAACGATCGACGACATCCGTTCGATCGACGTCGAGAGGTTTCCGTATCTGCAGATCGCCGATGCTCCCTCGGTTGCTCCGGTCGAGTTCGCCCCGCTTCTCGACGAGGCACTCAACGGACGCCTGTTGCCGGGTGAGGGTGCATTGCCAATCGAAGGGTTGCTCGCCGCAGTACCAGCGGTGCCGCTGTCGTTCGAGGTGCGTTCACGATTTCTCCGCGAGGCTTTTGTCGACTCGGTGGAACGCTCGCGATTCTTGTTCGCCCAGGTTCAGTCGCTCGGAGACCGCTGACTGCTGTTGTCCCGGCATCGGAGGACTGAACCACCTCGGTTTGTCGAGTCGCCCGTCCGTGATGGTGGCCGTCCGGACCATTCTCGAAGGATGTCCTGGCGTCATCGCCCGAGTTCACGGCGACCCGAAGCCCTCCCAGGTGGAGCCTGGGCGCGGCCGAAGTATGGGCGAGGCAGGAGCCCGGACATCCGGCGGAGAACCCGAAAGTGCCTCTGAACAGGCTCGACGCGGATTTCAGTGGACTTCTGGACCCCGAGGAGACCCGGACATGTCTGGGCATGGAATGCGGCCGCATGGTGAGGGTTCGGTCGGGGTCGGGTCCGATCGAACCCGCCCGAAAGACGCCCGGGACCGACCCAGAAATTCCAGGCCGGGACCCAGGGCTTGGCGGGGGTCCGCTGGGTGCTTGCGGGGCCTCACCAGTCGTGAAACCCCATGTCAATACTGGTAATCATTCGCTCCGCGTAATCAATTTTCTTGGTGGGGATGCTTGCCGTTATTAGTCCTGGCCCGGTAGTTTCGTCCTCGGCGTTTTGCGCCGTCTTTGGTATTGACCGTCAACCGTAAGTGGGGAGACCATGGCTAAGTCGCACGATTTCGAGAACGTGGTTGGGCAAAGGCACTTGCTCATCCATCGGAATGTGGGTCGCAAGGTCGTGCTCGGCTCGTTGGTCGCCACGGTCATCAACCAAGTTGTTCCGTGGTCGCCGTCGGTTCTGGCCGAACCCCAGCCGAACTCCACCGGTCAACGTGCGATTGCTCAGACGGTGTCGGGTGGCGTGTTCGTCGATTGGGTTCAGCGTCTCGTCGATACTCGCGATAACGCGGTAACCGACTTGCCGGGATCGCCAAAGGGTCGAATTCCGCGTGGTCGTTCGATCACTGCGTCGCAGTTGTCCCTCGCGGGTGTGCCAGCCAATGCGACTTCCATCTTGGCTGAGGTGTTCGTCGTCTCGAGCACCGCTGCTGGATTCGTGACCCCGTGGAACGGCGTGGGTCAGGTGCCAATCAAGCTGCGTCTCGACTACAACCGCACGACGCCGAATCGAACATTCGTGATTCCGGTAGCCAATAACTCGTTTGCGTTGTACTCCTCGGCGGGCACACCGCATGTCATCGTCGACATGCTCGGGTACTTCTTGCCAGCAACCGTTGGTGCCAGCCAGGGTGCGACCGGACCGCAGGGTCCGGCCGGCGCCGCAGGTGTGGCGGGAGTTGGTGTACCAGGTGTACCAGGTGCACCTGGTGCCCAGGGTTCGACCGGTCCCGCGGGTCCCACCGGTGCGACCGGTGCGACCGGTGCCACGGGTGCGACCGGTTCGTTCTCGAACTCCTACTCCGGCGGGTATACGGGTTCGCCCGCTGGCTATTCGATGGGCGACATCGTCACGTATAACGGCTCCTCGTACATTGCCGTGGCGTCGCCGCCCGATTCCGCTCCCGGAGAGGGCGGCACCGGTTGGGCCCTAATCGCTGAGCGGGGTGCCACGGGTGCGACGGGTGCGACCGGCCCGCAAGGCGACACGGGTGCCACGGGTGCGACGGGTGCGACCGGCCCGCAAGGCGACACGGGTGCCACGGGTGCGACCGGTGCGACGGGTGCGACCGGTGCGACGGGTGCGACGGGTGCGACGGGTGCGACGGGTGCGACGGGTGCGACCGGAGATACCGGTGCGACGGGTGCCACGGGTGCCACGGGTGCGACCGGTGCCACGGGTGCCACGGGTGCCACGGGTGCCACGGGTGCCACGGGTGCCACGGGTGCCACGGGTGCCACGGGTGCCACGGGTGCCACGGGTGCCACGGGTGCCACGGGTGCCACGGGTGCCACGGGTGCCACGGGTGCGACCGGTGCCACGGGTGCGACCGGTGCCACGGGTGCGACCGGTGCGACCGGTGCCACGGGTGCCACGGGTGCCACGGGTGCGACCGGTGCCACGGGTGCCACGGGTGCCACGGGTGCGACCGGTGACTTCGACAACCGTTACCGCCAGGTCTGGACCAGCGCCACCACGTACTTCGCGGGTGACATCATCACCCACCAGGGATCCTCATATCTGGCGCTCAGTGGTGCGTCAGCCAATCTCAACCGCGACCCGAGCGATCCGGCCAACCTGACGACCTACTGGCAGTTGATCGCGGCCCGAGGGAGCTACATCACCTCGTACCGCGGAGGTTACACGGGTGCCACGGGTTACTCGCAGGGCGACATCGTCACTTACGAGGGGTCGTCCTACATCGCGACGACCAATGGTCCCACTGGCGCGCCTGGCAGCACTGGCTGGGACCTGATCGCCGAGCGCGGTGCGACGGGTGCCACGGGTGCCACGGGTGCCACGGGTGCGACCGGTGCGACCGGTGCCACGGGTGCGACCGGTGCGACCGGTGCGACCGGTGCGACCGGTGCCACGGGTGCGACCGGTGCCACGGGTGCCACGGGTGCCACGGGTGCCACGGGTGCGACCGGTGCCACGGGTGCCACGGGTGCGACCGGCGATTTCTACAATCGTTACCAGGGTGCCTGGAATGCCGGGTTCTCCGGATCTTCGGGTTGGTACAGCACGGGTGACATCGTCACCTATGAGGGTTCTTCGTACGTGGCGACGGGAACCCCTGTGTATGCATCAAGCCCTGATATTGACGGTGCCTGGACCCTGATCGCTCAGCGCGGTGCCACGGGTGCCACGGGTGCCACGGGTGCCACGGGTGCCACGGGTGCCACGGGTGCGACTGGTGCGACTGGTGCGACTGGTGCCACTGGTGCCACCGGTGCGACGGGTGCCACGGGTGCGACTGGTGCGACTGGTGCGACTGGTGGGACTGGTGCCACTGGTGCCACTGGTGCCACTGGTGCCACCGGTGCGACGGGTGCGACGGGTGCGACGGGTGCGACGGGTGCGACGGGTGCGACGGGTGCCACGGGTGCCACGGGTGCCACGGGTGCCACGGGTGCCACGGGTGCGACCGGTGCGACGGGTGCGACGGGTGCGACGGGTGCGACGGGTGCCACGGGTGCCACGGGTGCCACGGGTGCCACGGGTGCCACGGGTGCCACGGGTGCCACGGGTGCGACCGGTGCCACGGGTGCGACCGGTGCGACCGGTGCCACGGGTGCCACGGGTGCGACCGGTGCCACGGGTGCCACGGGTGCCACGGGTGCGACCGGTGCGACCGGTGCGACCGGTGCGACCGGTGCCACGGGTGCCACGGGTGCGACCGGTGCCACGGGTGCCACGGGTGCCACGGGTGCGACCGGTGCGACCGGTGACTTCGACAACCGTTACCGCCAGGTCTGGACCAGCGCCACCACGTACTTCGCGGGTGACATCATCACCCACCAGGGATCGTCTTATCTGGCGCTCAGTGGTGCGTCAGCCAATCTCAACCGCGACCCGAGCGATCCGGCCAACCTGACGACCTACTGGCAGTTGATCGCGGCCCGAGGGAGCTACATCACCTCGTATCGCGGTGCTTTCAACGGGGCGACCGCTTACTCGCAGGGCGACATCGTGACCTACGACGGCTCGTCCTACATCGCCACGACAGGTATCACCGCCCCCGCGTCTTCCACCCCGCCTGGCGGCGCTGGCTGGGACATGATCGCCCAGCGCGGTGCGACGGGTGCGACTGGATCCACGGGTGCGACCGGTGCGACCGGTGCCACGGGTTCCACGGGTTCCACGGGTGCGACCGGTGCCACGGGTGCGACCGGTGCCACGGGTGCGACCGGTGCCACGGGTGCCACGGGTGCGACCGGTGCGACCGGTGCCACGGGTGCCACGGGTGCCACGGGTGCGACCGGTGCCACGGGTGCCACGGGTGCCACGGGTGCTACGGGTGCGACCGGTGCGACCGGTGCCACGGGTGCCACGGGTGCCACGGGTGCGACCGGTGCGACCGGTGCGACCGGTGCGACCGGTGCCACGGGTCCGACCGGTCCGCAAGGTGAAACCGGGTCGATGGAAAATCGCTACAAGGCTATTTGGTTGACGGGTTCGTCGTACACCAAGAATGACTTGGTCACGTGGAACGGCTCGACCTGGGTCGCTCTTCAGGCGAATGCCGGATCTGAACCCGGCACCGATGGTGGCGCGAATTGGCAGATCTTCGCTGGTCGCGGCGGCACCGGCCCCCAGGGCCCGCAGGGACTCCAAGGTGCGACGGGTGCGGATGGCGCGACCGGCCCGCAGGGTGCCACGGGTGCACTCGGTACCACCTATCGGGGTGGCTGGACGAGTGGGTACTCCGGACCTTCGGGTTGGTACGTCACGGGTGATGTCGTCACCTATGACGGTTCGACATACCTGGCCACGAGCGGCCCGCAGGAGCCCTCGATTCCCACCTCTGATGTTGCCTGGACCGTGATTGCGGCGAAGGGCAACACGGGCCCGCAGGGTGCCACTGGCATTGATGGGCCCACGGGCGCCACCGGTGCGACGGGCCCGCAGGGACTCCAAGGTGCAACGGGTGTGACAGGCCCGCAGGGTGCCGCTGGCAGCGCTGGACCCACGGGTGCCACCGGTGCGACAGGTCCGCAGGGTGCGGCTGGAAGTGGTGGATCAGAGTCCCGTTTCGCAACGAGTACCGGCCTTAAGAATAGTAATGGTGGGTCCTATGTCACTATTGCCATGACGTCGGGTGCGACCGGCGGCTCCATGCTGATTGGGACGGTTTTTGTTCAAGCCACTGCTCTCGATGACGGTGATAACACGGAGGTGGGCTGCCGGTGGGATGGCACAGGGTCAAATGTCACCGGTGAGATTTCCAAAGTTGTTCTGCAGCAGGGCATTACAGGCACTTATGATGCTGCTAATACCGTGACGGTTCTCGGAACTGTTGTTGCTGGTCAAACCGCGAATCTGCAATGTAATACCACCGCTTCTGGTCCCGGTGACGTCACTTATATCCCCATAGGTGTGATGAACATTCGAATCGGCGGCACGGGTCCGGCTATCACATTCCCTTGATCCGTCTCCTCCTGATCGCCCCACCCCGGCCCGAGTTCTTCGAGAACCTCGGGTACGGGGTGCCGGGCGGCGAGGCCGTTCGGTTCGATCGACGTGTCCTGGACTCCGACCACGGAGTGGAATCCGTGGTGGCCGATTTCAGGCCTCACGTCATCATCACCTTCTTGGCTGACGGCGTGAGGTGCCGGCTCGACAGCCTTCCGTTCTCCGTTCGTCGGCGCTGGGTCAACCTCCCGATGGGCGTGGAAAGTTCGCAGCAAGCCGGGAACCTCGTCATCGACCTCTATCGCGACGTCGTGTCGAGCCGCCGTAGGCCCCATCGGCCGTCCATCTCGGTGGTCACGCCCACGTACAACACCGGACCAGTCATCCTGCGCGCGTACGACTCACTTTGTCAGCAGTCGTATCGCGAGTGGGAGTGGGTCGTCTACGACGACTCCACCAACCCCGACACGCTCGACTTGGTGAACCATCTGGCGACCTCCGATCCGCGGATCACGGTGGTGCGCTCCGGACGGCACTCGGGCTGGATCGGCGAGGTGAAACGGCGGGCGTTCCGAGCGGCCGAAGGCCAACTGCTGCTCGAACTCGACCATGACGACGAACTCACGGCGGACTGTCTGGAGGTGGTGGCCGAAGCGTTCGAGGCGAATCCCGATTGCGGATTCGCCTACACCGACTTCGCCGAGGTGAACCCCGACGGATCGGCCGTGAAGTACGGCGACACCTTCGGATTCGGATTCGGTTCGTACTACTCCGCCACCTATCACGGACGTTCCTTCCAGGTGGCCGACAGCCCGGCCATCAACACCGTGACCATGAGCCACATCGTCGGTGTTCCGAACCACGCGCGAGTCTGGCGTCGCGAGGCGTACGAGCAATGCGGCGGACACAGTTCCGACATGTACGTGGCCGACGACTACGAACTCCTCGTGCGAACGTTTCTCGAAACTCGGATGATCCACGTGAGGCACTTCGGCTACATCCAACATCGCGCGCCGAGCCGCTCGAACACGCACATCCTCCGCAACGCCGAGATCCAACGGCAGGTTCACCTCTTTTCCATCCGTTATGCTGAGGCCATTCGGCGTCGAGCTCAGGAGATCCTCGGCTCCGATCGTGACGGATTCGAAGGAGAACCACTGAATGTCGAATACCGACGTAACGAACAGCGCGCCGCCGTCGCCTGACAACGGCGGCAATCAGTCGTCGACCCCCACCGCCCGACGTCGTCGTTCGCGGGGCCGACGGTGGCTCCTGATCCTTGGTGTCGTCGCGGTCGTAGTCGCGGGCATCTCCGTGGCCAGGGAACAGGGGTGGATCGGTCGGACCGACTCCGCTGACTCTTCGTCCGCACCCGTCGACTACGCCCAGGTCCTCGCGCTCATCGATTCCGGTCGGACCGACGAGGCGCGGTCCATTCTCGAAGGTGTCATCGCCGACGAGCCCGAGAATCTGCTCGCCAACTACAACCTCGGTGTGATCTCGCAGTTCGCCGGAGACAACGGTGGGGCGATCAACTACTACATCATGGTGCTCAAAGTCGATCCGCTGTTCCAGAACGCCCTCTACAACATCGCGTTGGCCTACCGTGACGTGGGCCAGCCCGAACTCGCCACCGACACCTTGCGGACGCTCATCGCCAACTACCCCAATCACATCGGCGGTCTCTACAACCTGGCCGACCTCGTCGAGCAGCAAGGTGATACGAAGACAGCCGAGGCGCTGCGCATTCGCGCCCAGAACCTCGAACAGAACGCGGGCGCTTGACCGTCCAGTACCTGCCTGAATTGCTCGTCGGTTCGCTGGCGGCTGGAAGTGATCGGGACGCGGTGGTTGCCGACTCTCGGTCCATGTCGTTCGCCGAGTTGGACGATCGGTCGGCTCGGTTGGCGGGGTGGTTGAAGGCGAACGTTCCCGGTCGGTTCGTTGTGCTGTCCTGCAGCCGCACCGTGGATGACGTGGTCGCACATGTCGCGGCGCTGCGGGCGGGCAAGGTGTTGGTGCCGGTGGATGTTCGAGAGCCGGCGCGACGCGTACGTGACGTGGTGGAACTGGTGAGGTCTGACGTCGTGATGATGGCGTCGCCGGGGTCGATTGAACACCTGGATGGGTGTGTCGTGGTGGACGATGCGGTGAGGGGTGGTGAACCCGATCGAGGCTGGCACGAGTGGCAGCCTCTCGACACGGCCTGGCTCTACTTCACGTCCGGGAGCACCGGTGAACCCAAAGGGACACCGTTACCCCTCGGTCGACGAGTTCCCGACCAGTTCATGTCCACCACCGTTTCCGCCGGTGATCGAGTCGGCGCGACACGGCCGCTCAGTTTCATGGCCGGCGGGACGGCGGTCATGGCCACGGTCGCCCACGGTGGAGTCGCCCATCTCCTCGACGTCTCCAACACAACACCCCGTGAACTCGCCGAAACGGCCAGCACTCTCGCACTCGACCGGCTCGACCTGCCAACCAGCCTGTTCCGAAGCGACGAGAGCACGACGGACATCGAGCCGGCCGGCTCGGTGATCGAGGTTCGCTTCATCGGCGAACGTTGTCTGGCGAGTGATCTGAGCATCGCGCGGCGCCTGTTCCCCAACGCGAGACTGGGGAACTCATACGGCTCATCCGAGTTCGGTACGGTGTCTCGCCTGGTGATCGATCCCAGCGATCCCATTCCTGAAGACCCGGTTCCGGTCGGCCGGCCTTTTCACCAAGTCATGGTCGTCGACGACGACTTCGCCGAAGTGCCTCCCGGCGAGATCGGTCGCCTGGTGGTCGTGAGTCCTCACCCGTCGGACGGCTACCTCGAGCCCACGGGACTCGTCCCTCTCGAGACCATCGAAACCCGACCCGGAACACACGCGGTAGTGAGCAACGATGCCGGTTTCTTCGATGGTGGTGGTGTGTTGTTCGTGGTGGGGCGTCGTGATGATGTGGTGAAGGTGAATGGGCAGTTGGTGAGTGTGGGGGCTGTTCAGGTGGCGTTGTTGCGTCATGTGGATGTTGTTG
>NBNI01000007.1:297500-1296539 GCA_004379135.1 Acidimicrobiales bacterium mtb01 | reverse complement strand
GGTTTCTTCGATGGTGGTGGTGTGTTGTTCGTGGTGGGGCGTCGTGATGATGTGGTGAAGGTGAATGGGCAGTTGGTGAGTGTGGGGGCTGTTCAGGTGGCGTTGTTGCGTCATGTGGATGTTGTTGATGCGGTGGTTGTTCCTTTCGAGGGTGTGGGTGGTCGGACGCGGTTGGGTGCGGTGGTTCAGGTGCGTTCGGGTGTGGGGTTGTCGAGTCGGGAGTTGCGGCGGTTTTTGGCTGGTGAGTTGGCGGGTTACATGATTCCGGCTCGGATGGTGGTGGGTGAGTCGGTTCCGGTGTCGTTGCGTGGCAAGACGGATCGTTTGCGTGTGGTGGAGATGTTTTCGGGTCCGTTGGCGGCGACGTTGTCGTCGGATCTGGGTGATCCGGTGTTGTGGCGGATTGTGAGTTGTTTGGTGCGGTTCGTCGATGTGGATGGGTTGTCGCCGACGGAGAATTTGCAGTTCTGCGGGTTGGATTCGTTGGATGCGGTGGAGTTCGTGGAGATGGTGTCGCAGGCGGTGGGGACGCCGGTTCCGTTGTCGTTGTTGGCGGGTGAGTGGTCGTTGTCGTCGTTGCGTGATTGGGTGTTGAGTGATCGTTCGGTGGTTCGGCCACGGGTGGTGCGGGTGGTGTCGGGGTCGAATCCGACGACCTTGTTGTGGGTGACTCCGGGGATCAATGTGATTGCGTGTACGCCGTTGGCGTCGAGTTTCGATGGGTATACGTCGTTGGTGATGGTGAATCGGGGGGCGGATTCGTTGGAGGCTCCGTTGGTGGGGACTGATGCGATCGCGAAGGATTTGTTCGGTGAGTATTTGCGTTTGGTGTGTGAGACGAATGTGGCGGTGATCGGTTTTTCGTCGGCTGGTTGGATCGCTCATCGTTTGGCGGTGTTGATGCGGGCGGCGGGGATCGATCCGCGGTTGTTGGTGATGATCGATCCGCCGTCGTTGGATGGGTTGCGGGAAGCGCCGGGTGATCTGGATCCGGTGAAGTTGATGTTGGCTCGTGAGGGTGAGTTGCCGCTGTTGGGGACGATCGAGTTCGATGTCGAGGTGTTGACGTTGCAGGTTCATGGGTTGCGTCATTATGAGCCGGAGTGTTACGGGGGGCGTTCGTTGTTGGTGATGCGCCGCAGCAAGGGTGAGGTGGTTGGGCAGGTGGCGCGTTGGTTGGATGATCCTGAGATGTTGTGGACCGATGCGGCGCATTTGGAGATCATGCGTGATCCGATGTTGTGTGGGCCGGGAATCCGTGCCGCCCTCGACCTGCACACACGACAATGAGTGCGTATCTACCCGAGATGCTGGCTCGTTCGCTCCCTCGGGGCGGAGACAGCAGCGCGGTCGTGGCCCGCGACCGTTCGCTCACCTATGCCGAACTCGACGAGAGTTCGGCGAGGCTGTCGGGCTGGCTGACGGCGAATGTTCGCGGCAACTTCGTGGTTCTCGTGTGCAGTCATTCGGCGGATGACATCGTCGCACACGTCGGAGCGCTACGCGCCGGCAAGGTTCTCGTCCCCCTCGACTATCGTGAACCAGCGGGTCGTCTCCTCGAAGTGGCGTCGATGCTCGATTGCGACACGATTCTGGCGACAGCCGCGATGGATCACGCGGGTTCACCCACGATCGTCGAGGTGGGTGAGGCGGTTCGCTCCGGTGGGCTCGCGTCGGTCTGGCACGCGTGGCACGCCGACGAGGCGGCGTGGGTGTATTTCACCTCAGGAAGCACGGGCGAACCGCGTGGGGCATTCGCCGCCCTGAGACGTCGGACCGCCGCGAACCTGATGGGCGGATCCGTGGATGCCTCGAGTCTGGTCGCCGTGGCCCGCCCCCTGTCGTTCACGGCCGGCGGAAACGCTGCGCTCGTGACGGTCGGATGCGGCGGCCGCTGCTTGCTCATCGACATGGAGGGCCTCGATTCCGAGAGGTTTCTCGACTCCCTGCGGTCGCACCTCATCACCCATGTGACACTGCCGACGTCGTTCCTGCGCTCGGCCGCTGGGGCCACCCACCTTGCATCGAACTCGAAGGTACGCGAAGTCCATGTGACTGGTGAGCGGTGTCTCGCCGACGACCTCCGAATTCTCCGACGACTCTTCCCGAACGCCCGGATCCACAATTCGTACGGTTCGTCCGAGCTCGGCACCGTCGCCCAACTCAGTATCGGGACCGATCAGCAACTTCCTGAAGACCCGGTTCCGGTCGGCCGGCCCTTCGGCTGTGAAGTACGGATCCTGGACGAGCGGGGACGCAGCCTGCCGAGTGGCGAAGTCGGCTCGATAGTCGTGGTGGACGACCCGCGAGCCTCCGGGTACATCACCCCGCAAGGCATCGTCCCCTTGGAGGAGACATCCGATTCCAGTGGTCGAAGGGTGACGCCCGTCGGAGACCTGGGTTTCTTCGATGGTGGTGGTGTGTTGTTCGTGGTGGGGCGTCGTGATGATGTGGTGAAGGTGAATGGGCAGTTGGTGAGTGTGGGGGCTGTTCAGGTGGCGTTGTTGCGTCATGTGGATGTTGTTGATGCGGTGGTTGTTCCTTTCGAGGGTGTGGGTGGTCGGACGCGGTTGGGTGCGGTGGTTCAGGTGCGTTCGGGTGTGGGGTTGTCGAGTCGGGAGTTGCGGCGGTTTTTGGCTGGTGAGTTGGCGGGTTACATGATTCCGGCTCGGATGGTGGTGGGTGAGTCGGTTCCGGTGTCGTTGCGTGGCAAGACGGATCGTTTGCGTGTGGTGGAGATGTTTTCGGGTCCGTTGGCGGCGACGTTGTCGTCGGATCTGGGTGATCCGGTGTTGTGGCGGATTGTGAGTTGTTTGGTGCGGTTCGTCGATGTGGATGGGTTGTCGCCGACGGAGAATTTGCAGTTCTGCGGGTTGGATTCGTTGGATGCGGTGGAGTTCGTGGAGATGGTGTCGCAGGCGGTGGGGACGCCGGTTCCGTTGTCGTTGTTGGCGGGTGAGTGGTCGTTGTCGTCGTTGCGTGATTGGGTGTTGAGTGATCGTTCGGTGGTTCGGCCACGGGTGGTGCGGGTGGTGTCGGGGTCGAATCCGACGACCTTGTTGTGGGTGACTCCGGGGATCAATGTGATTGCGTGTACGCCGTTGGCGTCGAGTTTCGATGGGTATACGTCGTTGGTGATGGTGAATCGGGGGGCGGATTCGTTGGAGGCTCCGTTGGTGGGGACTGATGCGATCGCGAAGGATTTGTTCGGTGAGTATTTGCGTTTGGTGTGTGAGACGAATGTGGCGGTGATCGGTTTTTCGTCGGCTGGTTGGATCGCTCATCGTTTGGCGGTGTTGATGCGGGCGGCGGGGATCGATCCGCGGTTGTTGGTGATGATCGATCCGCCGTCGTTGGATGGGTTGCGGGAAGCGCCGGGTGATCTGGATCCGGTGAAGTTGATGTTGGCTCGTGAGGGTGAGTTGCCGCTGTTGGGGACGATCGAGTTCGATGTCGAGGTGTTGACGTTGCAGGTTCATGGGTTGCGTCATTATGAGCCGGAGTGTTACGGGGGGCGTTCGTTGTTGGTGATGCGCCGCAGCAAGGGTGAGGTGGTTGGGCAGGTGGCGCGTTGGTTGGATGATCCTGAGATGTTGTGGACCGATGCGGCGCATTTGGAGATCATGCGTGATCCGATGTTGTGTGGGCCGGGAATCCGTGCCGCCCTCGACCTGCACACACGACGAGAGGTGACTTTCAGGTAACGAGGGCTTCGATTGCATGATGCGCCTAGACTCGGTTTCGTGACGGCGGGGGACGGCGACGAGGGACGAATTCGGACGGCTCGCCGGGCTGTCTACGGGGTCGTCGCCCTGACGTGGGTCGTCACGATCGTGTTCTTCGGAGGCGTCGGGATCGATCACCAGGCCGATGTACGCCTCCTGCAGCGGGCTTTCGTTGGGTGGTTGCCCGTCAACGGGTTCGACGCGCCGGGCAACTACTACACACAGTTCCACCCTCAGGCGGTCGTCGACTCGTACGGCTACTCCTTCAGTTACGCCTCGCATCTGGTCACACGACTCGTCACCGGTCTGATCGGGAACGACTACGGGGTGTTCTCGCCGACTCGCATCGTGGTCCAGAACCTCCTGGTGGCCGCTCTCGGGTTCGCGTCATGCGTCATGGTGGGCCGCATCGTCCGCATCATCACCCGCTCTCGTGTCGCGGAACTGATCGGATTCGTCCTGCTGGCGGTCACGCCCGTGTGGGTGGGACACAGTTGGATGAACCAGAAAGACATCCCGTTCGCTGCCGGCTTCTTGGCGTGCACCCTGGTCGCGGTGTCGGCTCTCGACCGCTGGCGCCCGCGGGAGGGCGAGCCGACCTTCTCGCTCACCTCCACGGCGGAGGCGTGTTTCGTGGCGTTGGGCATCGTTCTCACCTTTGGTGTCCGGCCCGGGGTCGCGGTTTTGGCGGTGCCATTGTTGGCCACGGTGGCCCTTGGTCCCGGCCGTCGCTTGAGGGTGTCACGCCCGCATCTCGTCGGCTTGGTTCTCGGCACCGGAGTCGTCTTGGCGACCAACCCGGCTTCCGTTCCCAATCCTGTCGCGTGGGTGCTGTCAGCGGTGCGGGCCGGTCGAGATTTCGAGGGCTGGAGCGGTCAGGTCTTCTTCTTCGGTCGCTTCGTCAACGGAACCGACTTCGGTGCACCGGAATTGACCACGGACTACTTCTTCCAGAACCCTCTCGTGGTCTGCTTCGGCATCGCGATTGCCGTGGTCGCGCTGATCGTGGTGCGTCGTCGCGCACCCTTGGCGGTGCTCGCCCTCGGGTATCACGCTCTGATCGTTCCCGCCATCGTTTTCGGTCTCGTTCGGAACAACTACAACGCGGGGCGGCAGTACCTCTTCATCGTCCCAGGACTGATCGTGGTGAGCGCGATCGGTATCTGGCTCGCACTCGAACGAGTTCGGGGTCGCGCGGGTTCGGTGATTCGTATCGCGCTGGCAATCTCGAGTGTGACTCTTCTGTTCGATCACATCACGTTGTATCCCTTTCAATACGTCTATCGGAACGAGGCTTTCCGTTTCATTCCCGATTACCCCGACCGATTCGAGTACGACTATTGGCAGATCTCTGGTCGGCAAGTCGCGCGATCTCTCGGCGACCTCGGTCCCGGGGCGATCTACATGGGGGGTGGGGAATCGCCCGACGGCTCGGGCCGGTTCGTGCCTTCCTTCGACACCGTGTCGCCCTTTCTCGTAGCCGATCAGTTTCCGACTGACGGCATCAGCCCCGCTGCGGTGGGGGCGTCCTGGATGTACTACTGGCCACCGAAGGTCGCCAGTCTGTTTCTGGGTCCGTTGAACGAGTGTCGCGAAGTCGATCGGGTGACAACCATGCTCTGGCCGGAGCGGATCAGTCTCGGCTCCGCTTACGACTGTCGCTAAGAGTCAGATTTCCGCCGGGAACCGTTGGAGGCGTCGCCGCACTTTGGCGAGTGACCACATGGAGCGAATACCGGCCAGGAGGCTCACTTTCGAGCCGTCTCTGTCCACCCACACCCGCATGGGGATCTCGGAAGCCCGCTGTGGAAACACGCCGACTCGACCCAGCCGACCGAGCAACTCCACGTCGAACGACCAGCGGTCGGCGAATGGTGTTCGGAGACAGAGGTGCAACTCCGGCGTATTTCGGAGGAACTTCGCTCCTGCCTGTGTGTCGTAGACGTGTGCGCCCAGGACGAAGTCGGCGAGGGTTGCGAAGATCCGGCCCGCCAGATGTCGCGACAGATGACGCGAGACGTCGCTTCCGCACAACCTGATCCGCGATCCGAAGACACAATCGAGCCCGGGCGAACTGGTGGCGATGTCGATCAAGCGTTCGATCTCGGCCGGCGGAGTGGCCAGGTCGGCGTCCACGTAGCCGACCCAATCGACGTCATGACCACCAGCGGCAATCAGCCCTTGGCGGACAGCCTCCGCCTTTCCGCCGTTGACCGGGAGAAAGAGGGCCGACATGCGCGGATGATCGGAGAGCGATGCAAGAAGTGCCGCCGTCGCATCGCTGGATCCATCGTCCACGAAGAGGAGGGAGATGGACTCGTTGCGCTCGACCAGGCCCCTGAACTCATCATGGTCGAGGCGCTCGGCTTCGTTGTAACACGGGACGACGATGACAACGTTCACGAAGAGCTGCCGCCGGCGGATCAGCCGCCGAGAGCTTCGGCTTCGGCCTGGATGGTGTCGGCTTCCTCGGTGGCCCCGAGGGATCGAAGCACGCCCGCAAGGTTGAGTTTGGCGGCTGCCCATTCGGGTGCCAGGTCGGACGCGGCCCGAAGGTCGTCACGAGCACCTTCGAGGTCGCCGAGATCGCGGCGCGCGAGACCCCGGTTGTAGAGGGAATTGGGGTTCGAGGGGTCGATGGTGAGCGCCCGGGAGTACGCTGATTCGGCCTCGGTCAGGTTTCCGGAGAACTGGTGAGCGACCCCGAGGTTGTACAGCGCGACCGGATCGTCGGGGTTTTCGGCCAGAAGAGACTGCAGGATGCCGATCGCCTCGTCGTAGTTCCCGAGATTGATCAGATCGAGCACCGACGCCTCAGCCGAGTCGACCGAGTCACCTGACTGCGTCGTCGACGAGTCGGTTCCCGACAGACGGACGGCTCCGGCCACCACCACAATGGCCGCAACGATTCCGATGACAAGCCGCGTCCCCTTTTTCTTGCGTGGTTCCTGAGCCGGGGACGGGTCGGGATTTGGCTGAGGGTTTGCAGGCTGCAAGGGCAACTCGACTTGGTCGGACATGATCCGGTCACCTCCGGGTCACTGGTTGTGTGATCGACGAGACCACTCGGTCATGACGAACGAAACCCTACCAGGACATCAAGTCGGGGGTGTCGACCCATGAGAACGACTCCGGAAACCGCACGATCAGGTTGGGGTCGGTCCAAGACGGCGATTGCGGTACAACTCGAGATTGGACATGGTCGCGTTTCGGTCGTTCTCCCGAAGTGCCTCGTCCTGGAGGAGTTCCTCGCAAAGACGCTCGCCCAGTTCGAAATCGCCGACGTACCAACAACTGATCGACAACTCGAACTTGAGGCCAGTCCGATAGACGGTCGAGTCGGAGAACAGAGCGCCAGCCGGTTCGACCAGGCCGACCCCGCGCGAGGCCGCCATGTGGGCAAGATTCCAGGCCTCGATCGATCGTGCGTAGACGGCGAGGAGGTGGAGAGCCTCACCGCGCTTCGGGTTGGTTTCGTGGGCTTCGAGGAAGGCGGAGACTATTTCCTCCTTGGGCCGACCGATGGTTCGCTTGATGTCGCCACGCACGCACTGGCTGAAGTAAACCTCGTCGTGCCAGCCGCCCAGCGCGATGCGACGCTCATACGCGGCAAGGGCGAGTCCGAGCGCGCCGGCGTCGCGATACGACTGCGCCAAGTAGAAGTTGTAGCGGGGCAGTAACTCGGGTTCGCATGACTCGAGGGCACGGAGCAGAACGGCGGCATCATCGAAGTACTTGTGGGGATTCTTGTTGCGGGCACTCTGGCCGACGTTGTTGATGATGTGAAATCCCGAGATCTCGGTCGGGTAGGGCGAGCCTTCGGGAAATCGGACGAACTCGTGGAGCACACCGTGATAGCGGGCACCCGAATCGCGATGGGTGATCGCGGGTCGCAGGTACGACACGGTTCCGGACCGGATCGTCAATTGATGAGCGTGGCCGACCAGCTGGTCACGGAGGGCTTGCGGGTTCGACCCCTCCTCGGCGACGAATTCGCAGTCGGCATCGATCATGAGAGCGTAGTCACCGAAGTCCTTGGCGAGTTCGAGCGCGTCGTTACGACTTTCGGCGAAACCTTTCCAGGGCAATCGGGCAATTGCCCCGCGCGTGAACTTGAGGACGTGTTCGGCGATCTCGATCGAGGCGTCGGAAGATCCGGTGTCGACGATCGCGACTGCATCCACGAAAGGGAGGGCCGAATTGAGGCAGTGAGCGATGACCTCGGCCTCATCTTTCATGATGAGAGTGAGGACAACTGACTTCGACGATGGTTCCATAGTGAAAAGCGACAGCCGAGTTATTAGGATACACCCCGATTTAGGCGGGACCGGAATCCCGCTCTGGTCGCTCGGTACTATGCGGAGATGAAGACGCACAAGTGGGGTTTCACCCTCGGCGAGGACTTCTACGATCCCGCCAACTCGCGGACCCAGAAGGTCGTCCTGGCCATGGCGACGCTTGCGATGAGCGTGTACTCGTTCTTCCTGGCGACGGGCAGAACGTGGGACCCGACCACGGTCAACCAAGTCAAGCAGCCGAATCCTTTCGGAGCCGACTTCTTTCGCAATCAAGCGCTGGCGATCCTCGATGGACGTCTCAACGTGCCCGCGAAGGGTTACCCGTGGACGGAATGCATGGTGGTCGACGGAAAGTGCTTCGGTTACTTCGGAGTCTTCCCCAGCCTTGTTCGGTTTCCGGAATTCATCATCACCGGTCGGAGTTCCGTCAATCACATCCCGATCTACGTCGCCCTTGCGGTCGGTCTGTGTTTTTGGGCGTCGTTCGATCTTCTGCGGCGGGTCGTCACGGCGACTTCGAGTGCCACGGGTGCCTCCGATGCAATCGCCAACCGTGTCTTGATGTTGGGCATTTTGATCGTCGGGCCGGCCACCGTTCTGACCTTCCTCAGTGAGCCAGCAGTGTACGAGGAGGCAATCCTGTGGGCCGCTGCGATGACGATGGTCACCGTCAACATGGTCTGGCGATGGGTGCACGAGCAGAATGTCACTCATCTGGTCCTTGCCCTCGCCGCGGGTATCGCCGCCAGTTCGTCGCGTCCCTCGGCGGTTCCGGTCACGTTCTTCCTAGGCGGCTTTCTCGTCTACCGGAGCCTCCGGAACCGGTCTCGACGAGCCGATCTGCGAGCGAGGACTCTCGAAGCCGCGCTGATGATCGTTCCTGGCTTGGCGTATGGGGGAGTCATGTTCGCGAAATTTGGCCAAGTGACGCCCCCGATCGACAAATTGAATTACTTCGGGGATGCCACAGGTAGAGGAATCGAGAGGTCAAACGATGGACATCTCACCGGTATTCGATTCCTTGCGACGAACATCGTTCAGTATCTGAGGCCCGATTCGATTTCGCTCTCGTCTGCGTATCCATGGTTTCGGATTGCCGTTAACCGACCATCGGATGTCTTCGTCGTTCCCCCAGTCGTTCAACAGGGGATCTGGACCGACGGTGCCGTGAGTGCTACGAACACAATGTTCGTCCAAGTGGGACTCTCGGCCGCCTTCCTCACAAGCGCAGTCAAGAAGGCCTTGAGACAACGGTGCGTCGGGGTCGATCTCGCACTCGTGGTCTCGGCGCTGCTGGCCACCGTTCCTGTTCTGCTGAGTTACGCCCACGTCGTGCGGTACCTCGGTGACTTCTACCCGTTCTTGATCGTCGGTTCGGTCTTCGGACTGGCCTCGCTGATGGCATCGAATGCGATCGAGCCGGCCATCAAGCGGATGACCCTCGACATCGGCATCTTCTTGTCAATCTGCAGTTCGTTCATCTGGTTCGTTATTCAGGTCGGTCGTTGGTAATGCCTGCGTTGCGGACAGCGCTCGATCTCGCGTCGGTCCGTAACATTGGCCGCGTCGTCGGTATTACACTCGTAGTCCTTCTCGTCGTGATCCGGTTCTGGGGTCTCGCTACTTCACCTGCCGGGTTCTGGGTCGACGAGGCGGCGGTGGCGAGTCAATCGATGTGCGTGGCGGAAACCGGTCGCACTGCGGAGGGCAAAATTGGCCTGTTCGCCCCTCTTGACGCCGGCTACACCACCCCGTTGACTCTCGGTGCGTCCGCCCTGTGGGTTCGGATTGCTGGCGACTCCATCTCGGTCTTCCGGGCACTGGCGGGATTGGTGGGTCTTGTCGGCTTGGGTGCGGTGGCCTGGGCCGCCTACCTGATTCTCGGTCGTCGTTTGAACTGGATCGTGGCGGCCATATTGCTCCTCACGACGCCGTGGATCTTCCACTTGTCGCGTGTGTACTGGGACCCGATCTTCGCGTTCGCACTCGTGGCCGGAATGATCGCGGCTTGGGCCACTTGGCGGGAGGTTCATCGTCCCCGGTTGGCATTTCTTGCTGGTCTCTTCGGTGGTCTTGCCATGACCACGTACCCGCCACATTATGTTTCGGTTCCTTTGTCGCTGCTCGTCTTGTTCGCCGGAGCGCAACGGATGACCGAGACACGTCGGTCCCTGAAGTGGGTGGTGGGAGGTCTCGCTGCTGGCCTGTCCCCGTTGATCGTGACCATCGGAGATTCATCCTTCGGAGCTCGTCGTGACGAACTGGCCGTGTGGGGGAGCGAGAACCGCCAACGCATGGGCTGGTCGCTGTCGGATCTCCCGAGTGTCGTCATCGAAAATCTTCTACGGCACCTGAACCCGATGTCTCTTTTCATCGATGGTGACGCCAATCTGAGGCACAACAGTGGGTTTGGCGGAGTTCTCTCCCCGGTGGAGGCTCTTGCCCTCCTAGCCGTCGCCTTGGTTGTTCTGAGGCGCTCGAAGAGTGTTCCGAGCCGCCTCTTACTACTGGTACCTATCGGGTTCCTGCCAGCCGCTCTCACCTGGGAGGGCGGCGCGAGCGGGTCGCTTCCGCATTATCTGCGTTCGATCGGGGCGAGTGTCCCGCTGCTTGTGCTGGTGCTGCTCGGAGGTGAATCGATTTCCCGACGGTTTCGCGCCAGAGGCAGCGGTTCTCTGGCTGTGTGCGGGCTTTCTTTGTTGTTCTTCGTCCCCTTTGCAAACAACTACTTCTCGCAGTACGCGATGGAGTCACAAGGATGGTTCGATCAATACACGATCGACGTATGGCGTGACGGGGGAGGATGGTCCCGTCCGAACAGCCCATTGGCACAGCAGTATTTCGAGATGGCCGAAGGTGGGCGCAGTTGCAGGAGTTTCCTGGACAGCGAGGTCGATCAGGCCGGTTGACGAGGTCGGTAGCCTCACCGCCGCGCCTCCGTAGCTCAGTGGATGGACCAATTGTTTCCATAATCGCAGGTCGCACGCTCGACGCCCTCGTGGTCAGACCTCGGTCGCGCCCTGGTTGTGATTATGTTGATGGTCAAGCCACTAGCGAGGAGGCCACATGGCTCTGTTGCCGATTTCGAAGGACCCATTCGTTCTCCCGACGGATCGGGACATGTTGCCGTCAGAGCGTCGGGCGTTCGTGCACACGCATCGCACCTGTGTCCTTGGTTATGCGAGGAAGAAGGATGGTCCTGCGCAATCGGTCGTGTATTACATCCCCACCGATGACGGTGATCTTCTTGTTGCAACCATGGGGGCTCGAGCAAAGGCGAAAGCCGTCGAGCGGCTCGGGAAGGTCAGCATCCTGGTTCTCGACGAGAAATGGCCGATGGGCTACCTGCAGGTCTATTGCACCGCAGTCATCGATCGTGACCCCGACACAGTCGTCGACGTGATGATGGCCGTCGCCGGCCGCATGTCGGGTGAGCCGCTTGGGGATGACGCACGGCCGTTCGTCGAAGCCATGGCCAAGGAGGAGGGTCGAGTCGTCCTGCGCTGCACCCCGTACGCCACGTTCGCCACGCCACCGCGCCATCTCCACCGCAATGATCAGGAAGAGAAGGTGACCCATTGGTTGTCGGGATCTGTTCCCTGGGATGCCGCCGACCCTGAGTAGCCTGCGCTTCGACATCGTGGTGTGTGTCGGAGAATTTCGCACCGTTTATCGCACCATCCTCGCCTCCGTAGCTCAGTGGATAGAGCAACGGTTTCCTAAACCGCAGGCCGCAGGTTCGATCCCTGCCGGGGGCGCCAGTGGCCGACCCGAAGTGTCCGTTCACTCGGTTGTGATCGGGTTCAACGCCCGTATCCGGGGCAGCCCCGCCCAGACCCGGCCGCTTCGTAGAAGAGCAGCCCTCTCTCGGACAACAAGCCGTATTTCCGAGTGAAATCGGGGATTTGACGGTAGAAGCCCTCGAAATCCCCGGTCAGCTGGGCCTGTTCGCCGGCGACACGGACTTCGTATTGAAACCACCCCCGGGATCGATCGCCGTATCCGGTGAAGTAGTCGTGAAGGAACAACGCGCTGAACACCAGTCCGAGTACCACGCACACAACGGGCAATTTCTTCAGGACTGGCGACACGACCAAACCGATCACCGCGCAGCCCAACACAAGGAAGTGCGCCGAGACAAGGGCTCGATTGGCGTTGACCTGTTCGCCGGTGGCCGACGATGTGAGAAGGCCGCCGAGGGCTCCGCCCATCGACAAAACGATGGGGATGGCGTAGCGACGATTCACCGTGAAGTTCTTGTAGATGACGTATGCGGCAATCGGCAACAATGCGAGGAGGAGGATCTGCGGCCAACTCAGTTCTCCACCCCACCCGGAGTGATGGCGAAGATTCGGGTCGCCCTCGAAGATCATGAAGTCGGGGCCGACGTGCTGCCAAAAATGTTCGAGAGTGATACGAGCGAGGGTCCAAGTCTTGTCGATGATTCCCTTTTTCGTCTCGAGTTCTTGGAAACTCGCCATCTGCAGTGCGCGGTTACCTGCGTATTGGCCGAAACCCATTTGAAAGGGGACAAGGGACGTGACGAGTCCCGCGATGAGAATCGCGGGTTTGGCGCGATTTCTCGTCGGTCGATATACGTAAACCATGGCAAGAACGGCGATGATTGCCGCGGACAACGTCGAGTAGAACTGAGACAGAGCAACTCCGATGAAGAGTCCGCCCCAGAAGAGCTCGGTGTTCGACGGAGGTCTGTCGCGCCGAAAATGGCGGGTGAGGACCACCAAAGCGATGAATAGATGCATCGTGATGAATTCGGTGTGAACCCAGGCCACCCGGGATATTGTCCACGTCCACGGGGAGACTGCTGACAGAGCGAGCGTCCACACGGCCCCCCGTCGTCCCAGCAGGTTGTAGGCGACCGCCACAATGCACGCGACGACGACCAGGGAGATCAACACTGAAAAGGAGCGAGCGGCGGCGATCGTGTCACCGGCCAGGTACAGCCAGGCGCCGTAGGTCAGCGACAAGTGAAAGGGCGCGGCGATGAAAAAGCCGTAGGAATTGACGGGACCCCCGGAGAAGAATCCCCAGGACTCGCCCCACATGTCGTGGCCGGTGTGGCGCAGGCACATCGAATTCGCGAACATCATCGTCTCGTCGGAGTGAAATCCTGCGGGGATCTTCCCCACCTGCCAGAGCCTCATCATCAGAAGCAACAAGGAAGCAAGGATGACCGACAGCTCCAGCGGAGCGCGCGAAAAGCCGAACATGCGCCAGGCGGAGAGGAGCCTGTGTCGGAACCAGTCGAGTCGACTTGACGTGTTCATGTCATTCAAATTTGCATTTTGGGAGATTGTTCCTTGACCAACCGTACTCCGGAAGTGGTGCTCCCCTTTGCTCCCCTAGTGCCACTGGCGCGGGGTTCCACCGCATTGTCAGGATCAGCCCGCAGTTGCGGCAAAGGTCGACGTGCTTCCCGGATTCGACGGAAGTGCCGGATGCCTTCGATCTCCAATGCGTTATCGCATCGCAATCAGCGGCCCCGGGGATCCGGGTGGTTCTGAGCAGGACTAGGGTTCGGGCATGAGCGACATCACATCCCTCCCGGTCGAGTTCCTGTTCCACCTCCACGCAACCCTCGACGCGCCGGTCGTGATCCCGAACGGCCCGCACGGCACGCGGGTCATCGTCGGCATCAACGGCGGCACGGCGAAGGGCCCCAAGGTCAACGGCACCGTGGCCCACCTCGGCGCCGACTGGCTCACCATTCGTGCCGACGGAACCGCGCAGTTGGACGTGCGGGCTCTCATCACCACCGACGACGGCGCGTCGATTCACATGCACTACCTCGGTGTGATGGCACCGGGCGAGGCCGGACCGCGCATCATCACGGCCCCGCTGTTCGAAGCCGGCGACGAGCGCTACACGTGGCTCAACGGCGTTCAGGCCGTGGCCATCGGCGCACCGGGTGCCAACGAAGTGCATTACGACGTCTACCGCGTGCTCTGAACCGCATCATGTCGACGCGGTCGCACCACGTCAACCACGACCTGGGTCCGATGCGGTGCCCGGTTGATTTGGCGTCGGTCGATTTGTTCGGTGCCGGTGCGCAGGAGCACTGGTACGAGATGTACGAGATCCTCCACCGCGAGGCTCCCGTGCTGCGCATTCCCGGTGGCGGGCTCAAGCCGGGCACCGACGCCTACGTTCTCACGAAACACGCTGACATCGCCGCGGTGGTCAAGGATCCCGATCGGTTCATCGTGATGGGTCAGCGGCGCGTCAATGAGTGGGCCGACGAAGGGTTGACCGCCGAGCGGGCCTACGAAGTGTCGCGAAACTTGATGACCGCATCGATGGTGTCGCTGCGGCCCACTCAAGAGATGTACATCAAGCACCGCAAGGAGCTCACCGATCCATGGGTCGGAACCGGAGCGCCGCGTCACCGTGAGATGATCACCCGGCTGGCCAACGACCTGCTCGACGAATGGATCGACGACGGTTCGGTGGAGTTCGTGCAGCGATTCGCTCGGCCTCTGCCGCAACGAGTGTTCGCGACGATCCTCGGCTTTCCTCTCGAGGACATTCCGCGCTTGGCCGAATGGGGCAACGCGATCGTCGTGCCGTTCGTGCACGGCACCGGATTGAAGCACGAGATCACCCCTGAGCAGGCCAAGGACATGTTCGCCCGGTTGGAGGGTTTCCAGGAGTACATCTACGAGCACGTGCGCAAGAAGCGGAGCGATCCGCAGGACGACATGGTGAGCTTCCTGTGCGACGTGCATTACGACGCGCTCGATCGCAAGCTCACCGACCTCGAGATCGCCGGCATCGTGCACGCCATGATCATCGGTGCGCTCGAAACCACGCAGTACGCGCTCGAGGAGCAGGCTCAACTGCTCTGCGAGGTGCCGGGACTCTTCGCGGCCCTGCGCCAGGATCGCTCGAAATTGAAGGCCTTCACCGAAGAGGCGATGCGCCTGCGCTCGCCGACGCACGGACTCTCGACACGCATGACCTCGCGTGACGAGGTGTTCCAGGGCGTTCCGGTGCCCGCCGGATCGTTGCTGCATCTGCGATTCGCGGCGGCCAATGTGGACGAGGACGAATTCGCCTGCCCCTTCGACCTCGATCTCGAACGCGACGGCCTCACTCGACATCTCGCGTTCTCGGCCGGACCGCGGGTGTGTCCGGGAGCCAACTTGTCGCGGATCGAGCAGCAGGTCGCCTGGGGAGTCCTGCTCGATCGTCTCGAGAGCATCGAGTACGACGATGGCAACGACTGGTTGCACCAGCCGGGCATCATGCTCGGAACGTTGAATGTGAAGTTGCGTTTCACCAAGGCCGCCCAACCGCTCTCGCTGGGTATCGGCCGCACCACGAGTCACTGAGAAACGGACGTCCGTACCGCCACCCCGTTGGTGGATGAGGGGCAGACTTCGCCGTGCTCGCGTGGCGGCAGGGGAAATTGGTCGGGGTCGTCCTCGTCGCGACCGCTGAATTGGTGTCGGTCGCGCTACTCGTGACGACGCTCTGTTTCGTGGCGACGCGCGACGATCGTATCGCGACTGTTATCGGGCCGACAGGATTGCGCGGTCCGCAAGGTCCGGTTGGTGCGACGGGTGCGCAAGGTGTCGCCGGACCGGCCGGGCCGTCGGGCGAATCCGGACCAGCCGGTGTGGCGGGTGAACCCGGTCCGCGTGGTGCGACGGGTGCCGATGGTGCCGCGGGTCCACCGGGAGTCGCGGGTGCAACGGGTCCGGCCGGGGCGCCCGGAGGGTTCGGTGCATACGGTTCATTCTTCGACACGACGTCGGTGCCACTTCCGCAAAATGCGGCAACGCCGGTCCCTCTGAACACGACCGATTTCGCTAGCGGCGTGTCAGTGGTCGACGGCACCAAGGTGACGTTCGCGGTCGCGGGGAGATTCAACATCCTGTTCTCCTCGCAATTGGAGAAGGGTGACGCGGGCACCGATCTCGTGAGCGTGTGGTTGAGCAAGAACGGACAGAACATCTCCTGGACCAACACCGACGTGGTGATCACGTCGAGTGGATCGAACAGCCGCCACTTCGTCGCGCTGAATTACTTCGTCACCGCGGCCGTCGGCGACTTCTTCCAGTTGGTGATGACATCGACGACCAGCGATCAGATGGTCATTCGAGCCGTCGGACCGCAGACCAACCCGGCCCGCCCCGAAACCCCGAGCACCATCCTCACGGTCAACCAAGTGGGGTGACCGTCTAAGGTGCCCTCGTGCCGACGTCGACTCGCCCTTGGGGATCGCTCCACTACGAGTTGCTGGGCGACGAGGGTTCGCCGCGGCTTCTCTACGTCAATGGTTCGGGTTCGCGGCTCGCCGACGTCGTGCCGATGCTCGGCCCGTTCGCCAAGAGGTTCAGGGTGCTGGCTTTCGACCACCGCGGGATGGGCGAAAGCGATGTTCCAGACGCCGCCTATTCCATGAGCAATCTCGCCGACGATGCGATCGCGCTGGTCGACGAGGTGGGCTGGACTCGATTCCGGGTGTTCGGCATCAGTTTCGGTGGCATGGTCGCTCAGCACGTCGGAGCAAGGGTTCCCGATCGGATCGATCGCATGGTTCTGGCCTGCACGTCGAGTGGAGGAGCGGGCGGATCGTCGTATCCATTGCACGAGTTGTACGCGCTGCCCGATGATGTGCGAGCCGAGCGGTTCCCGGCCATTCTCGACACCCGGTTCACGCCGGAGTTCGTGGCGAACGACGAGATGGCTCGTCTCCTGCTGTCGGCTCCGCGGCCCACGCTCGCTGGTGAAACCAAACGCGGACTCGATCTGCAGATGAACGCGCGTCGCCATCACGACGCGTTCGATCTGCTGCCGTCGATCACGTGTCCGGTCATGGTCGCCGCGGGGGCCACCGACGGCATCGCGCCGCCGGAGAACTGTCGCCGCCTCGCCGAACGGCTGCCCGCTGCGACCTACCGCGAATTCACGGGCGGGCACATGTTCATGCTGCAGGACCGTTCGGCGACGCCGGCGATGATCGATTTCCTGGCCGGCTGAACGGCTGACTCGACCGAACGAATCAACCCGACCCGAACGCGTCCTCGTCGGGATACGGAAACCATTCCGGATCCGATTCGGCGGTCGGCGAGATCATCACCATCTTCGAGCGGCGGAACTGCTCGAGCCCCTCGGCGCCGAGTTCGCGGCCCGAGCCGGTGAGTTTGCGTCCTCCGAAGGGAACCGCGTCGTTGTCGTTGAGTGGAGTGTTCACCCAGACGATCCCGGTCTCGATCTCGTGCACCGCGCGGAACGCCTCGCGCAGATCGGACGTGTAGATGTTGGCGCCCAATCCCACGTCGGAGTCGTTGGCTCGTTCGATGGCTTCGTCGAGGTCGCGCACCCGGCAGATCGGTGCGATGGGCCCGAAGGTCTCGCCGTGCATGATCTCGGAATCGGCCGACACTTCGAGCACCGTCGGCTCGTAGAACCATCCCTTGGGTCGTTCGGTCGGTCGTTTCGCGCCGTACACCACACGGGCGCCTTGTTCGACGGCCCGGTTCACGATGCGCTCCACCCGGTCGCGTTCACGCGCGGCGGCGAGCGGGCCCATGTCGACCGGTTCGAGACCAGCGCCCACCCGCAACGAGCGGGCCTGTTCGGCGAACGCCGACACGAATTCGTCGTACACGTCGGTGTGCACGTAGAACCGTTCGGCCGAGGTGCACACCTGGCCGCAATTGAGGAACGAGGCGAAGGCGGCTCCGCGCGCGACGACGTCGATCGGGGCCGACGGCATCACGATGAACGGGTCGTTCCCCGACGCTTCCACGAGCACGGGTTTGAAGCGCTCGGCCGCGGTGCGTGCGACGGCTCGAGCCGCCGGAACGCTGCCGGTGAAGGCGATTCCGTGCGTGTGCTCGTGCGCCACCAACGCCTGTCCGGCTTCAGCGTCGCCCGTGATCACCTGTACGAGCCCGGGTGGCAGATGGGCGAAGGCCTTCATGGTCACGAGAAGAGTGAGCGGAGTGAGATCGGATGGTTTGACGATGATCGCGTTTCCGGCGGCGAGCGACGCCGCGGCCTGCCACCCGAAGAGCAGAACGGGGAAGTTGAACGGGACGATCGACACGATCACACCCAAGGGTTCCTTGAGAACCATCTGCATCTGGCCGGCGATGGCCGAACCCGCGAGGCGGCCCTGTTCGTGACGGGCCAGTTCGGCGTAATAGCGGAACGACGACGCCGACGCGCCGCCCTCCCAGTTCGACTCGCGGTAGGGCTTGCCCATCTCGCGAGTGAGACACTCGCCGATCACGGGTGCCAGTTCCACGAGGGAGTCGGCCACGCGGTGCAGCGCATCGGCGCGCTCGAGCGAACTCAGTCGCCACCATTCGCGCTGGGCTCGCCGTGCGGCGGCGACGGCGGCTTCCACTTCGCCCGTCGTTGCCAGGGCGAATTCGCCGGTCACGAGTTCGGTGGCCGGGTCGATCACCGAACGCTTCTGGCCGCTGCTCGGGCGGTACTCGCCATCGATATAGAGGTGGCCGGAGAGCTCGGCCATGAGAGCGGTGACCGGAGTGGACATGGGTCCACGATAGGTCACGGCCCGACGAAGGGGCTCACGACCAGTGTGGATCGAGTTCGTCGAGCAGATCGTCGAGGCGATCGAGCAACGCGACCATGTGATCGTCGGTGTGAGCCAGGCCCAGGTTCACCATGCCCCGGGCCGCGGTGTAGACGCCGCGTTGCAGGAGTCCGAGGTACACGATTTCGTTGAGTTCGTTGTCACGACCGGCGACGTCACCGGGCACGGTCGGTGTCGGACGGATTCCGTGCAGCGACATCATCGATCCGAATCCGCTCACGCTCAACGGCGCCCGGTGTCGAGCCAGCACCTCGGCGACTTGCGAGCGGAATTCGTCGCCGCGAGCGGTGTGGGACGAGGCCACATCGGCTGTGAACACTTCGCCGAGCACCGTGCATCCGGCGGTCATGCTCGCGATGTTGTTGTTGAAAGTGCCGGCGTGGCTCACCACGTTCGTTCGAGCCGATTCGGGGCTGGTGTCGAAGACATCGAGCAGTTCGGCCGATCCGCCGAAGGCGCCGAACGAGAAGCCTCCGCCGATGTACTTGCCGAAAGTCGTGATGTCGGCTCGTACTCCGAGCAGATCCATCATCCCACGGGTTCCGTGACGCGATGTCATGACTTCATCGGCGATCAACACCGCGCCGGCCTTCTTCGCGGCTTTGGCCACGCTCCGTGCGAAATCGGGGGAGGCGGGCACGCAGCCACCCGAACCGAGCATGGGCTCCATGATCACCGCCGCCATAGTCGACGCATTCGCATCGATGACCGCTTCGCTGCGGGTCGGATCGTTGTACGGCGCGAGGACGAAGTCGTACGGAGCGTTCCATGGTGCGGCCCCGCTCGCGAAGTACAGCACGCCACCGTGGTATCCGCCCACGAAAGCGATGATGCGATTCCGTCCGGTTGCCGCAATGGCGGTGGTGATGGCCATCAGATTCGCCTCGGTACCCGAGTTCGTGAACCGCACGCGATCGAGATCGAATCGTTCGCACATCAGGCGAGCGAGCCGCGCCTCGGCCGGGTGGATGCCGCCGACGCTCGCGTTGTTCCCGAGTGCGGCCGTGACGGCGTCGATCACGCGTCGTTCGCTGTGACCCAGGAGTCCGGCGGTGTAGTCGCCGAGGAAGTCGATGTACTCGTGACCGTCGGCATCGGTGAGTGTCGCGCCGCGACCGGCCACGAAGGTCAACGGAAACGGGGCGTGGGTGAGAACCGTTCGGGTGTGGCCGCCCGGGAGGAACCGGCGGGCGTCGTCGTAGTGCCGGCGGCTGTTCGGATTCCGGTCGGCGAAGTCCTGGCGAGCACGCTGAAGGGCCGACCCGAGCACGTCGCGAGCCTAGGTCAACGGGTCGGGCCGGTCCGGCGAGCCAGGGACAGCAATTGCTTGCGCAGCATGATGCCGTCACCGGGGCCGAGGATGAGTTTCTCGACCAGTCGTCCGCCCGCGAGATCCACCCGAGCCCTCACCCGGGTGACGAGACGGGTGCCAGCCGTGTCGGGACGCAGTTCGTACGCCAGAGAGAACTGCGTCCGTCTGCGTTCACCGGGTGCTTCTCGAAGACGCAGAGCGAAAGCCTGCGGCGGATCGACGATCACGGCTTCGAAGTCGAGGGGTCCGGCGGGAACGGCGTCACCTTGTTGGAGGTTCTGCCACTCGGACTCGATGGCTCGTGCGCTGCGTCGTCCGAGATTGTCGATCAAGTCGTAGCTGTACCAACCGGCTCTTCCGAATCCCATTTGCCGCAGCCAAGGGAACACGTCGGCTGGTGGCGCGTGAAGAGTGATCGACCGCGTGGCGACGAGTCGGGCGTCGGGAACGAGATCGTCGCCGACAACAGCACTCGCGATCTCGCCTCTCGTCGCTCCCCAGTACTGGAGAATCACCGGATGTCGCGGATCAACGGTTCGGCGATGCGCTGGGGCGCGCCGGCCAGGAAGCCGAACAGGAACGCGCGCTTGGGTAGCCATACCGCACGCTTTCCGCGCCGTACCGCCCGAACCGCTTCCGACCCGACTCGTTCGGCGGGAACGTTGGGCATCAATCCCATCCGCCGGAAGCGGGCGAACGACTTCACGGCCGGCGGATGCGTGAGGTTGGCGAGAAGATCGGTGGGCACCGGTCCGACTTCGAGGTTCGTGACGCGGACGTCGAGGCCCTTCAGATCCTGACGCACGATGCGCGTGAAGTGGCTGAGTCCGGCCTTGCTCGCCGAGTACACGCTCATTCCGCCGAAGCCGCCGTTGGCCGCCATCGATGAGATGTTGACGATGTGGCCGCGACCGCGCTCCCGCATCCGAGCCAATGCGACTCGCGACAGATGAATGGGCACGCTCAGATTGAGCGCGAGCAATTCGTCCACGTCGGTTCGTGTGGTGTCGAAGATGCTCTTCGTGGTCTCCATGCCGGCGTTGTTCACCAGCACGTCGATGGGTCCGACCTCGCGCTCGACGCGCTCGATCAATCCGTCCACTTGGGATGCGTCGAACAGATCGGCGACAAGCGCTCGGCCACCGATCTCCTTTGCGACCGCTTCGAGGGGCCCGGCGGTGCGGGCCACCACGGTCACGCGGGCGCCGGCGCCGGCGAACGCGCGGGCGATCGCGGCCCCGATGCCGCGTGAGGCACCGGTGACGAGAACATGCTTTCCGGAGACGTCCATTCCCTCATCCTTGCCGGGGTACTGGTCCTGCGCAATTAGTGTTCCGGCATGACCACCAAGCCGGTTCGGCTCATCGACAACATGCGCGGGGTGCGCTACGGCGAGGTCCTGGCCGTGTTCGCCCGCGACGGCAGATTGCAGGCCGAGGTCTATGGGACACAGATGCTCAACGACTGCCCGCAACACCTGTGGCAGACCCTCGTGGCCGACGACATCGCGCGCGACATGGGCGCGCTGTTCGTGAAGCTCAACGGCCCGCGCCATTGGGTGCTCGACGGCCTCGGCACCAAAGTGGCTCCGGTCGAGCCTGTTCTGCGCGACTTCAACGGACTCACGATGCGCCGCATCGCTTTGGTCGAGCTCGGAAACTCTCCGCAGGCGATGCCGTACACCGAGCGCAAGGTCGACCGTGGAGCCGTGTTCTTCTGGGACGCCGGCAAACGGGTGTACGAATTGGTCGATTCGACCGGGAAGGCCTACGTGATGCAAGCCTTGTGCATCGGTGTCGACCCCAAAATCAGTGAAGCCGTGCTTCCATCGCTCGGTTCACGGTTGGCCGTACCCGAGGGCTGGTCGTACCGAACGCGCTTGCTCGACGAAGAGCTCGTGGTCGACACCACGTCGACGATGGCCACGGTTCTGCAGGACGAGTTCGAGAACTCCTACACCTTGCCGTACTGACCGGCTCGACGTTCACGAATCTCCTCGACCTCGGTGCGCACCGTGCGCACCAGTCGCTCGATCGCCGAATCGGCGAGGAACAACATGGTTTCGGGCCGCTCGAAACCGAGCGCGCGACTGGCCGGATGTTGACCGGTCATCCAGGTGGCGAGTCCGATGCAACCGAGCGAAAGAAAGCCGGTGATCGCCACCAATTCGGGGACGTCTTCGAGGCCGAGTTCGTGCGCGGGCCGCTCGAGTGCGCGCCCCAAGTACATGCCGTAGACCGACGTGTGCAGACCGGTCGCGTCGGCAAGTGTGAAGGCCGCGATGCGCGCTTCGAGTTCGCCCTGAAGGATCTCGCCCACCGGGTCGATGATGTGCGAGTAGTTCATCATCGAGTCGATGCCGGGATGGTTCTGCGTCCATTCCATTCGGAACCTGATGCGAGCGATCAGTTGCTCCTCGGGGTCGCTCCACTTGGCATAGGTGAGTGTCGCCATGTCCTCGACCAACTTCTCCGCTTCGCGAACGACGGCCAACGCCATGAGGCGCTCGCGACTTTCGAAGTGGTAATTGACGAGGCTCGGGGAGACTCCGAGACGACTGCAGATCTCGCCCACGTTGACCGCGGCCGGGCCCTGCATCGCCAAGGCCTCGCCGACGGCAGCAAGGATCAGATCGGAGGCCGCACCGTACCCTGGGGTGGTCGACGTCTTGTTCCGGCGCTTGCTCATCGGCTCCCTTGATCTACGAACCGAATGTAATCCGTTATCGGCATGGCGTGCGCGTCGGCCGGTGGCGTCCCGACCAGGGACGCATCGCCGAATCTCCAGTCACTGTTCATTTCCTGGCTACCTCTGGTCAGGTTCGCGTCAATTTGGCCGGGCAACGATCGCGGCGTGGCCGTGGCAGTCGAACAGCATGACATCGAGCAGCGTGAAGTCGTCACCAAGAAGCCGCCGGTCGACAAGGTCCTGCACGCTGTGGTCACCTCCGGGGCTTTGGCCTCCTTGGTGATTCTCGGGTCCATCGCGGGATTCCTTCTGTACCGCGGTTTCCAGATCTTCTCCGACATGGGTTTCGGGTTCATCACCGGATCCACGTGGGAAGGGACGGGTGGCGAGGGAGAGTTCACCAAATACGGGATCGCGCCGATGCTGGTGGGCAGCATCGTGCTCTCTCTGATCGCGGTGTTCGTCGCCCTGCCGTTGTCGGTCGGAACCGCGTTGTTCGTCGAGTTCTACGCACCGCCCGGGTTGCGGCGCGTGCTCATCTCGATTCTCGATCTCGCGGCGGCGATCCCGTCCGTCATCTACGGATTGTGGGGGCTCTTCGTCCTTCGCCCCTTGGCCATCGGATGGGCCGAAGCCTTGAACGACCACCTCGGATGGTTCCCGCTCTTCCGGGTCGAAGCCACTTTCTTCGACGGCAGCCCCTTCATCGGAGGACTCGTTCTGGCGGTGATGATCTCGCCCATCATCACCTCGGTCGCTCGTGAGGTCTTCTCGCAGACTCCTCCCGAGTTGATCGACGGCGCACGTGCACTCGGCGGCGAGCGGTGGTCGGCGATCCGACACATCGTTCTGCCGTTCGGACGCAGTGGAGTCATCGGTGGCGCGATGCTCGGCCTCGGGCGCGCGCTCGGCGAGACCGTGGCCATCTATCTTGTCGTGAGCATCGTCTTCAAGATCAACTTGCAGATTCTCTTCACCGGTACCGGAAACATCGCGTCGATGATCGCCCTCAAGTTCGGCGAAGCATCGCCGTACGAGGTGAAAGCGCTACTCGCGAGTGGATTCGTGTTGTTCGTCGTCACCCTGATCGTGAATCTCATCGCAACAGCCATCGTGAACAACTCCGCGCGAAAGGCGGCCAAGTGACCGCGGCGACGAATCAGACGACCGTGGTCCAGCCGCTTCGGCCTTGGAGGCCCACGTTTTCGCAGCAATTCGCTCGCTTCGTGACCGTCGTACTCGTGGTCGCCGCCGCCGCGGTCGTCGTGCTGGTGAGCCCTCTGGCCGGTTTGGCGGGTATCGCGCTGGTGGCGATCCCCCTTCAGATGGCGGTGTCGGTCGCGCGCTCGTCACGACACGGATCGGTGGCGGCCCGCAACGACGTCGCCACCAGTCTGATCTGGTCGGCGTTTCTCGTTTTGCTCGTTCCGTGGATGTCGATCATCTTCACGGTCGTCAGACGTGGCTACCAGGCGATCTCGGTGAACTTCTTCACCGACGACATGCGCATCACCGCGCCCGACGCCGATCTCGCCTCGGGTGGAATCGCCCACGCCATCGTGGGCACGCTGATCATGGTTGCGATCGCATCGATCGTGTCGGTACCCCTCGGAATCCTGAGTGGCATCTACATCACCGAGATTCGCGGTCGGTTCACGAAGGTCGTCCGCTTCATCGTGCAGGCGATGAGTGGCGTTCCTTCCATTGTGGCCGGCCTGTTCATCTATTCGACGCTCGTGCTCTACAACAAGTCGTACTCCGGTCTGGCCGGAGCGCTCGCGCTCGCCGTGCTCATGGTTCCGACGGTCGCGCGAACGTCGGAGGAAGTCCTGAAGTTGGTGCCCGAGGACCTGCGCTTCGCCGGCTACGCGCTCGGGTCGTCACAGGCGAGCAACGTCTTCCGCATCGTTCTGCCGACCGTCCGCAGCGGCCTCGTCACGTCGGGCATCCTCGGTGTGGCGCGTGTGGCCGGTGAGACGGCGCCGCTCCTCATGACCGCCCAGGTCTTCTTGGCGACCAAGGGAAATCCACTCGATGGTCCATTGGGGTCCCTCCCGGTCGTGATCTTCAGCTTCTTCCAGAACGGCGCCGACAACGCGGTGACGCGAGCCTGGGGCGCATCCATGGTTCTGATGATCCTCATCACGTTCCTGTTCGCACTGGCGAGAGCCGTGTCGGCCGATCGCCGTCGGAGTCGGCGATGAGTTCGCTCGGAGTTCACCGAGAAGTCGTTTCGCCGACTCATGAACAAAACGTGTCAGTCATGTCGCATGCGTACTTTCGGTGCGTCCCGTCAGAACATTCAAACAATCACGGACAAAGGAGATTCCAGTGAGATTGAGCAAGAAGTCGGTGGCCGCGTTGTTCGCAGCCGTCACCATCGCCGGAACCGGCGGAACCGTCGTGAGCGCCAATCAGCAGACGCTCACCGGAGCGGGTTCGACGTTCATCAAGAACCTGTTCGACGCCTGCATCCCGGAGTACAACGACATTTCCAATGACACCGTGTCGTACGGCGGTGGCGGTTCGGGAGCCGGTCGAACGGCCTTCATCAACGGCACCGCCGATTACGCGGCGTCCGAGGCCCGGTTCGGCTCGGCCGAGAAGCCGCCGGCAGACTTCACCTACGTCCCCCTCATCGCCGGTCCGGTGGCCATCGCGTACAAGAACTCGAACCTGACCGGAACCCTCCAACTGAGCCCGGCCACCATCGCCAAGATCTTCGCCGGCCAGATCACCACCTGGAACCACGCCGACATCGCGGCCGAGAACGCGGGCATCACCTTGCCCTCCAACAACATCGTCGTGGTGTACCGCGCCGACAGCTCGGGAACCTCGACGGTGTTCGCCCAGTACCTCACCGCCGCGGCCGCTTCGATCTGGACCAAGGCCCCGAGCGGAACGTTCGTGAACGCCATGCCGTCGGGCGCCCCGGCCGGCTCGATCGCCGCCCCCGGTTCCGATGGTGTGATCAACAAGGTCGCTTCAACCGAGGGTTCGATCACCTACGTCGAGTTGTCCTTCCAGAAGGAGAACCTCGGTGACGGCGTGAAGGCTGCCAGCGTTCGCAACGCCGCCGGCACCTACGTCGCTCCGTCGCCCGTCGCTGCCGCGGCGGCCGTGGCTGCGCTCCCGGCCGCCAACTACGACCAGGCCACCGGTTGGGTGAGCCCGGACTTCTTGACCACCGTGCCGAACGCCTACCCGATCACGGCCTTGGCCATGGGTATCGCTCGCAAGACTTACTCGGCCAAGAACGACTCGGTCCGCGACTTCTTCAACTACATCCTCAACACCTGCGCCAAGGCGCAGGCTCCGTCGTTGGGCTACGCGGCCCTCACCGGCAACTCGCTGCGCTTCGCTCAGGCCCGGGCCAACACCATCTCGGTGGTCGGCAACCCGGCGCTCACCACCGTGAAGCGCAACCAGACCATCACCGGCGCCAACCTCGTGGCGGCGGCCGGTCTGGCCGGTACGCCGACGCTTCGCGTGACCAAGGGAGGCAACGTTTGCCGCGTGGTCAACAAGACCGACATCCGCGGCACCCGCGCTGGCACGTGTGATGTCCGCGTGACGGTCGGAACCACCAACGTCACCCTCAAGATCACGGTCACCAGGTAATCGATCAATCGACCGAGTCGGTGCCGGTTCGAATCCTCGGGTTCGGATCGGTGCCGACTCCGGTCATTTCGGGAGGATGAATCCTCCGAAGGGAGAATCATGTTCAGCGAATCACCTCTCGAGGGCGCGGAAATCACCGCGTCCGGCGTGGGCAGCACGATGCGCGAGGTCGAGACCGGTCGCGACTCGCGCAATCTGCTTCCGTCGGGTGCGTCCGGACTCGAGACCATCGGAGCCCACGCTTGGTTCGGCAAGCATCACGCGATCGAAGACGTGTCGCTGCGGTTTCCGAAGAGCTCGGTCACCGGTTTGATCGGACCCTCCGGTTGCGGCAAGAGCACCTTCCTTCGCCTGCTCAACCGGATGCATGAGTTCATTCCCGGCACGGCCTTCGCCGGTCAGGTCCTCCTGGACGGCCGCGACATCTACGCACCCGAGGTGAACGCCACCGAGATTCGCTTGAAGGTCGGCATGGTGTTCCAGAAGCCGAATCCGTTCCCGTCGATGTCGATCGCCGACAACGTCCTGGCCGGCCTGCGCCTTGCGCGAATCAAGACGGCCGACAAGTACATGCTCCTGGAGGATTGCCTCGTTCGTGCTGGCCTCTGGAAGGAAGTCAAGGACCGCCTGAAGGCCAGTGCCGGATCGCTGTCGGGCGGCCAGCAGCAGCGTCTGTGCATCGCTCGGGCCCTGGCGGTGAAGCCCGAGGTGCTGTTGATGGACGAACCCTGCTCGGCTCTCGATCCTGGTTCGACGCTGCGCGTCGAGGAGACGATCGTTCAGTTGTCGGAGGCGATGACCATCATCATCGTCACGCACAACATGCAGCAGGCGGCCCGGGTGTCCGATTACTGCGCGTTCTTCCTCTCGGAAGGTGGCCCCGGCCGAGTCGTCGAAGCCGGTCTCACGTCGACCATCTTCACCAATCCGGTCGATCCGCGCACGGCTGATTACGTGCAGGGCCGCTTCGGCTGAATCCGTCAGCCACCTGCTCCGCATTCGTACCGATGCGGTGCAGTTGAGTCACACATGAGCTCTCTCTGAGATCACAGTGGTGGCATGTCACCAGACGTGCCGTCAACAAAGGAGAGAGACGATGACTCGGACCTACGTGATCATCATGAACAAGTTGCGGTCGATCCGCGACATGGACGACGAGGGCGGGGTGGCCGCCGAGTACGGCGTGCTGCTGGCCGGAATCGTGGCCGTGGTTGCGGTGGCGGCGGCCGCTCTCGGTGGTCGCATCAGCGACCTGTTCGACACCATCCTGCCGTGAGGCTTCGTCGTTCGGCCCCCGGGCGCCGGGGGCCGAACGACGGGGGAGTCGCGAGTGTGGAATTCGCACTCGTCGTCCCTCTGCTCGTTCTCCTGCTCTTCGGGCTGGTGATCGCCGGCTCGGTGTATCTCGACCAGTTGAATCTTCAATCGGCGGCCCGTAACGCCGCCCGGGCCGGTTCCATTTCGTCGACCTCCGCATGCACCACGGCCCAGGCCGAGTTGGCGGCCCAGTCGGTCGGCAATCTGCAGTGCACCGTTCTCGGAACGTGTGCGACCGGTGGGTTCCGTGTCGAATTGAAGGCCGACCGAATCGTCACGATTCCGCTCCTGGGCGATCGCGATGTGAACATCACGGCCACATCGACTTTCTCGTGCACCGCATGAGACGGCGCGACGACGGCGCGATCGCAGTGATCGCCGCGGTGGCATTCCTGCCGCTCTGTCTGATGGTGGCGATCGTGGTGGACGGCGGACGCGTCTGGGTCGGACGGACGCGTCTGCAGAACTCGGTGGAAGCAGCCGCGATCTCGGCGGCGCAGAACTGGATGACCAGGGGTCAAGCGTGCTCACCGACGGCATTGGGGGTGATGACCACCGACGGCTCAGCACCCGCTTCGGTCCAATGCTCGGTCACTGGCTCGAACACGTCGGGGGTCACATGGGTGACCGCGACCGAGAAGATCGGATTGACGTTCGCCAGTCTGGTCGGACGATCGTCGAGCTCGGTCACTGCCACCACGGGTGTTCGTATCGGTGCGGCGGGATCTGCCGTCGGCGTCTGGCCCTTCGGGTTGTGCTCGCAGGTGAAGGCGGTGTCCGACTGGATCGCGTCGGGAATGAAGACCACCGCCAGCACCGTGATTCGATTCGAAGATCAGACCCAGACATGCAGCGGATCGGTGTCGGGCAACTGGGGAGTTCTCGACTTCAACGGGGGCTCGTCGTCGAATGCAGAAACCAAGGACTGGGTCGACAACGGATACCTCGGAGTCGTGAAGGTCGGCGACTGGATCATCGGTAGTCCGGGTGCACCATCGAGTTCACTCGACATCCAGTCGATCGTGGGTAAGAGCGTCATCATGCCGATGTACAGCTCGCCGCAATTGAGCGGTTCGAACGTCGAGTACCGAATTGTCGGTTTCGCGAAGGCGCGCGTGGACGCGGTCCAGTTCACCGGTGGCGCCTCGAGTCGAAGCATCAGGATCACTCTGCAGACGGGGACGATCACTGGATCGTCGTCTTCTCTCGGAGGAACGAATTTCGGATTGGTGGGGGTGGGCGTGTGCTCACTCGATGGAACAGGAAGTTGCACATGAACCTCAAATCGATCGTCAAACGAGCGACCGCACCGATGGTCGCCTTCGTCTGCGTGGGGGTGGGGGGTTTGCTCCTCCTTCCCAGGGATGAGTCCAACGATCAGCGTCTGCCGACCCTCGTCGCGGCCAGCGACATCGCCGACGGAACCGATGCGGCCCGGGTCAGAAGTCGGGTGGAAGTGCGAATGCTGCCGCCCGAGGCCCGCGCGAGCGGCGTGCTTTCCGCCGCCGAGGAAATCCCCGATGGAGTTCTTGCGTACTCGCACGAGTCCGGTCAACAGATCCTGACGAGTTCGTTCGCCGCCGATCGAATTGCCGCTCTCGGTGACGACTTCGTCGCGGTATCCATACGAGTCGACTCGCCGCGATGGGTCGGTCCATTGGTCATCACTGGGCGCATCGTGGACTTGTACGAGGTGGACGCGGAGGAGGTGCGCCTCATCACGACCGACGCGGTGATCGTCGACGCACCCGACCCTGAGAACCTCGGAGCGAAGGACGACGCAGTCGTGGTGCTGGGTGTCAGGAAGGATGCTCTCGGCGCGGTGGTTCTGGCCGCCAGCAACAACGCGATCTGGCTGGTGGGATCGTGAGCGCACCCGTTGCAACACTGCCACCGGTGGTCGCGGTCCTGTCGCCAAAGGGTGGAACGGGGAAGACCACCATCGCCCTCAACGTTGCCGTCGCCCTCGCCCGTCACGGCGACACCGGACTGGTGGATCTCGATGCACATGGTGGTGATCTCGAGTACGCGCTGCGCCTCCATCCGATTCAGCGGCTCGACGATGCGATCCGCCGGCTCGACGGAGATCCGCACTTCGACGTGAGCGGCATCATGACTCCGCATCCTTCGGGACTCCGCGTGCTGTGCGCTCCGGCGTCGCCGATCGATGCCGACCGGTTGCAGGCGCCCGACCTGCTCCGAGTGGTCGATCGGCTGCTTCGTGACGAAAAGCCGCTCGTCGTCGACACCGCCACCGGTATCGACGAGGTGACGATCGGGGCGTTCGAGCGCTCGACCCATCCGGTGCTCGTCACGTGCACCGATGTCGCTTCGGTCCAGGCCGGCCGCAAGTTCCTCGACACCTTGGAAGCGCTCGGCATGGACGCGACTCGGTTGCGGCTCGTCATCAATCGCGCGACGGCGGGAACCGGTCTCACGGTGGCCGATGTCGAGGACGTGCTCGGGCTCGAGGCGTCGCTCCGTGTGCCCGACGATCGTCGATTCGCCCGAGCCATCAACGTGGGCACGTCGATCTCCGAATTCGACGGGTCGAGCGATCTGGCTCGACCGTTCGAAGAGTTCGCCGATCGGGTGCTGGGGCGCTCGTCCGGGAACGGTGACGAACGCAAACGATGGGGGCGAGGGTCATGAGCCTGGCCGAGCGACTCGATCGGCGCAGCCGGGGTGTCGCGTCTCCCGGGGCGCCGCCCGATGGCCCGACCCTTAGGCCATCCGTCGATTCGGCACGGGTCGTACGACTCGCCGATGCGGTTCGTTCCCGTTTGGCCGAGTTGCCCGATCGTGCATCGATGAACGACGAGCGACTTCGAAGCGCGGTCGAGGGTGAAACCGCCCTGTTGTTGGCCGACGAATCGAACGTCGATGGCACCGAATCCCTCGTCGGGCTCCGCAACGCCGTCCTCGACGAATTGCTGGGATTCGGAGTGTTGCAGGACCTCCTCGACGACCAGTCGATTTCGGAAGTCATGGTGAATGGTCTGCAGGGGATCTGGGTCGAATCGGATGGAGTCCTCCATCGCACGACCCGGTCGTTCTTGACCATGGAACAGTTGTTGCGCGTTGTCGACCGCATGGTTCATTCGGCGGGTCGGCGCGTCGATCAGGCCTCACCGATGGTGGACGCCCGCCTTCCCGATGGTTCTCGTCTCAACGTCATCCTTCCGCCATTGTCGGTGGACGGTCCGGCCGTGACGATCCGGAAGTTCACCTCGGCCGGTCTCACCATGGATGATCTCGTTCGCCAGGACTCGCTCGACGCGGAGGCGGCCCAGTTCCTCGAATCCGCGGTGAGGAGCCGGATGAACGTTCTCGTGAGCGGAGGAACCGGCACCGGCAAGACGACCATGCTCAACGTGCTGTCGTCGTATATCGACCGGGACGAACGTGTCGTGACCGTCGAGGATGCGGTCGAGCTCACGCTCGACCTACCCAACCTGGTGCGGCTCGAGGCGCGACCGGCCAACACGGAAGGTTCCGGCGAAGTGACGATCCGCGATCTCGTTCGCAACTCGCTTCGTATGCGACCCAATCGCATCGTGGTCGGCGAGGTCCGTGGCTGGGAAACCATCGACATGCTCCAGGCCATGAACACCGGCCACGAGGGTTCGCTGTCGACGGTGCACGCCAACACGCCTCGTGATGCTCTGCGACGCCTCGAGACGATGACGCTCCTGGGCGGAGTCGATCTCCCGCTGCGGGCGATCCGCGAGCAGATCGCCTCGTCGATCGACATCATCGTGCACTTGGCGCGTGACGCTCGTGGTCGGCGGTTCGTCGGGACGATCGCCGAGGTCGAGGGAATGGAGAGCGATGTGGTGGCGATGGCCGATCTCTTCACTCGTACCCGATCGAATGGAGATCTCGGGCCCTTGAAGCGAACGGCAGTCTCGTCGCATCGGATGGCCAGACGTTCAGGGGAAGCATGAGAACGGGAATTGCGATCGTTCTGATCGCCGTCGCGGTCGCCCTCGTCACGGCTGAACTCGCGACGTTCATTCGGTCGAGTCGGTGGCGTCGGCGCGTTCGCATTCAGGTCGGTCTCGCCACCGGATCACCATCGCGTCGGCCCGAATGGTTGACGATGACCACGGCGTGGAGCGCGGCGGCGGCGATGACCGGTTTTGCCTGGGCTGGACCGGTTGGACTTGGGCTCGGCACCGTACCGGTGATCGTGCGCCGCGCCCAGGTGAGGGCTGAGCAACGGCGTCGTTCCGAACTGCTGGCGTCCGAACTCGCTCCAACTCTCCAACTGGTGGTGGGGAACCTGCGGATCGGACGCAACCTCCCGGCCGCCATCGCCGAAGTCGTCGAGGCGGCGGGCGAGCCGTTGCGATCGATGCTGGCCGACGTGGTCTCTCAGGCACGGCTCGGCGAGTCGATCGACGAGTGCTTCCGCAGACTCGCCGAGCGAGAGAATGATCGACACCTCGGAGTCGTCGCATCGGCCATCGGGCTGCACGCCCGGCACGGTGGTTCTCTGGTGGAGATTCTCGAAGGCGTCATCGAGACGATTCGGGAGGAGGACCGGCTGAAGCGCGACATCAAAAGCCTCACGGCCGATGGTCGCCTGAGTGCTCTCGTGCTGATGCTCATGCCACCCTTCGCCTTGGCCTTCGTGAGCCTGTTCAACCCGCGTTATGCCGAGCCATTGGTGACCGAACCTTTGGGTCGATCCATGTCGGTCACGGCGATCGTTCTCGGTCTGGTCGGCTGGCGCTGGCTCCGCACGCTGAGTCGACCGGAGGTGATGGGGTGACCCGAATTCTCGCCTGCTTTCTCTTCGCCACCGCCGCGGCACTGCTGTCATCGACATGGCGGACGCGGATCCTGCACGTGAGTGACGCGGTCGCCGAGCGCCTGAGTCAATGGCAGTTCCCGTCATTGTTGAGACACCAGCGCGAACTCCAACGCCTTCGTCGACTCGATCTCGAGTTGATCGACACTCTCGGGGAGATGGTCATGGGCCTCGAGGCCGGCCTCTCGTTCGAAGCGGTTCTCGATGCGTATTCCGAAAGGCGACCGTCGGTGCTCGGAGTCGAGTTCCGCACGTTTCTCGATGATGTTCGACTCGGAATGAGTCGCCTGCGCGCGATTCAGGGCTTCGAGTCACGCAACCCGACTCCGGCCGTTCGACTCTTCGTCTCGGCGGTTCAGCAGAACAGCAAACTCGGCGCACCGCTCGCGGCGACGTTGCGACGGCAGGCCGAGACCGCGCGTCGTCAACGACGTCAGGCGGTGGAGGAGAATGCGGCCAAGATCTCGCTCAAGATGGTGTTCCCCACCATCTTCTGCATTCTTCCGGTGCTGATGGTGGTGATCGTTGGTCCGGCTGTGATCCGGCTCGTCGATTCGTTGCCTAAGTGACGCCTGTGGGCTGACAACTCACCCGGGTGAGTCGAAACTTGCTCCATCGCCTGGTTCATCGTTTCTCTCGTCGTCGCGACAGTTCCTCTCGTGCTTTCAGTCGATCGCTACGTGCCGCGTCGCGGCTTCGTGTTCTGGGCCGTCTGGTCGATTGCCGTCGCCGCATGGTCGGCCATCGTGAGTTCGACGCACAATGAACGTCACCTCGATCGTCTCGAGTGGATCGCCTTCGGAGTCGTTGCGGCGGCTGTCGGCTGTCTGGTGGCGATCGATGTGGCGGTGAAAAGGCTCCCGCTCGTGATCAGCTACGGGTCGCTCGCTTTGGCGTCGGTACTTCTCGCAATGAGCTGGCGAAGCACCTGGAGCGGGATCGGGTCTGCGGCGACAGGTGCCACGAGCATGTTCGCCATCGCCTGGTTGCTGAGTCGTTTCCGAACCGGACTCGGCCGTGGAGACGTTCACGTGGCGCCCCTGCTCGGCTTGGTCATCGGGTGGTTCGACCCGTGGAACGTTCTCATCGCGTGGTTCTTCACGCTTCTGGTCGGCGGTTTGGTGTCGGCACTTCTGCTCGGCTCGCGACGAATCGCCCGAAGGTCGACCATCCCGTACGGACCATTTCTCGTTCTGGGCTCCGCCATTGCCATTTCGCTCGCCGTATGACCGAACCACTCGACCAGGTCGAACGTCTGCGAAATGGGGATGGTTCGGCATGGTCGCAGTTCGTTCGCTCGGTCAACACACGCGTGTCGCACTACGCCCGTCATCGCGGTCATCCCGATCCCGACGACGTGGTTGGTGCAACTCTGGAAGCGGTGGTGCGAACCATTCACCGATTCGACGGCGGTGCTCGCGACCTGTGGTCGTTCGTGTTCGTGGTCGCCCATGCGCGTGTCGTGGATGCGTGGCGACGAGGTGGTCGTTTCACTCCGATCGACTACCTTGACGATGTCGCGACGTCGGTCGAGAACTTCGACGGCTCGATGAGTGATGATGTCGTCGAGCTCCTCGCCGTTCTCGACGACGAACGGCGAGCGATCATCGAGATGCGCTACGTCGAAGGACTGCCGACCCGTGAGATCGCCGAGCGCCTGGGAAAGAGCGATGTGGCGACGCGGGCGATCGTGTCGCGCTCATTGGACATACTTCGCCAGGAAATGCAGAAGACCCCACCGGAAACCGGTGGGGTCTTCTGACGAATCAGTCCGCCCGAGAGCGGAGTCGATGACTAGCGGCGCTTCTTGGCGGCCTTACGAGGAGCGGCCTTCTTGGCCGTCTTCTTGGGGGCTGCCTTCTTCGGCGCGGCCTTCTTGGCCGTCTTCTTCGGAGCAGCCTTCGTCGGAGCCGGAGCCGAACGCTTGGTGTTCAACTTGGGTGCAGGAGCAGCTCCGAGCGCGATGTCCTTGAAGCCCTTGAGCGCCGTGATCTTGGCGACGGTCTTGGCCTTCACCTTGATCTGCTCTCCAGTCGCTGGGTTGCGAGCCATACGCGCGGGGCGCTTGATCTTCGCGAACTTGGCGAATCCGGAGATGTTGACGATCTCGCCCTTCGCAACAGTGGCCAAGATCACGTCGATGGTTCCTTCGACGAGCTTGCCCGCTGTCTTGTTGTCGACATCGGTATGGAGTGCTACTGCCTGGATGAGGTCACGTTTCTTCATGGGCGAAAACCTAGTTCGGGCTCTCTGGCCGATGGTGGATACCCGGGCCGATTCACACGGTTTTTTCGGACTTTTTCGGGATCGGGTACATCCGCCCGATTCTCAGTCGACGAAGAGCATCCGGTCGTAGATGTCGTTGACCATTTCGGTCCACTGGGCCAGTTCGTCGGGCCCGGCGTCGAGGTCGAAGCCGACGATCACCCGACCGAGGACCACGGCTTGGATGAAGTTGCCGATCATCCGGGCGGAGTGCTTGCGGGTGATGAAACCGCGAAGCTGAGCGTCCTCGATGATCCGGGCGAACTCGGTCGACAGGCGGGTCTGGGTCTCGGCCAGCCACTGCGAGAACTCCGGCCGCCCCTTGGTGCCGGCGATGACGGCGCACCGCTCGACCCGCTGGGCGGTCCGGGACAAATCGGCCACGAACGCGGTGATCAGCTGGAGATTGGCGCGCAATTCCTCGCGCGACGTGGCCTGTTCGGTGATCTGGCGAATGGGGCCGATGCTCTCCAGGATCATGGCCTCGAACTGGCGGGCGCGAGCCGCGGCGATGAGTCCGTCGCGCGACCCGAAGGCCATGTACAGCGAACTCTTGGAGATCCCGGTGCGCTCCATGAGCGTCTCGATCCGGAAGCCCGACTCGCCCGATTCCTCGAGAATCGTGATCGTCGCGGCCACGACTTGCTCGAGGTCGGGAACGTGTCGAGGGGCGCGCTGACGAACCTTCACCGGTGGAAAATTAGCCCATTGCAAGGAAATCCGGGGGATTCAGAAGCCCCAGGTGTGGAAGTGGTCGAACCACTCGCGCGCGGTGGCCAGGATCTGCGCCTCGGTCATGGCGTTCAGGTTGCTGTCCATCGCGCCCACCACCTTGGCGGCCGTCGCGGGATGCTTGCGCTCGAGGAACTGCGTGAAACGCAGGATGTGGTCGGCTTTGCCCTTCCCGTGCCCGACGATCAGGACCTCATTCGCGCCGGCGATCGACTGGGCGATCGACTCGTAGAACCGCCGGTTGTCGTGATCGGTGTCGTGGCCCCGGTTGTGCTGGGCCTGACGGACGTGGTGGTGCTGACCGAGGTCACTCGGCGCATGCAGGCGCTCCGGCGACGATCCCTTCTCCAACCCGGCGTTCCAGACCCGTGCTTCGTCGCGGGTGATCGCCACGATCGCCATGGCAGTTCGAGCAGTGATCGACATCGCATGTCCTCCTGGTCGTCACCGTAGGAACGATCAGGAGGACACGTCACCCAACGGATGTCCCTCGTTGCCGAGGAGGGACCGACATGGGGGGAACTAGGTTCTTTTTCGTGAACGGCGCCGAAGCCCTGCTGCGCACCCTGGTCGCCGCGGACGTCGACGTGTGCTTCGCCAACCCGGGTACCTCCGAGATGCATTTCGTGGCCGCCCTCGACCGGGTGCCCGGCATGCGGGCCGTGCTCGGTCTGTTCGAAGGTGTCGTCACCGGTATGGCCGACGGTTACGCCCGCATGGCCGGAAAGCCTCCCGTCACCTTGTTGCACCTCGGACCCGGGCTCGCCAACGGTCTGGCCAATCTGCACAACGCGCGGCGGGCTGCCTCGCCGATCGTGAACGTGGTGGGCGACCACGCCGTCACGCACGCTCAGTACGACGCGCCGTTGGCATCCGATGTGGTCGGATTCGCGCGACCGGTTTCGGCCTGGGTCCACTCGGCCGTGAGCGCCCGCACCGTGGGCGCCGACACCGCGCGCGCCGTCCAAGCGGCCCGTCAGTACCCGGGGCAGATCGCCACACTGATTCTTCCGGCCGACGTGGCGTGGAACGAGGGGGCATCGCCCGCAGCGGCCCTCGCGCCGGTGGGTCCGGCCGATGTGTCGGCAGACGCGGTCGCGGCCGCCGTCGCCGCGGTCAGATCGGCTGGCTCACGCGCCGCCATCTTGATGCGCGGTCAGGCTCTGCAGGATCGCGGCCTTCGCGCCGCCGGCCGTATCGCGGCCGCCACCGGTGCCCGACTGCTGTGCGACACCTTCGCACCGCGTCTGGCGCGCGGAGCGGGTCGGGTCGCGGTCGAGCGTCTGCCTTACTTCGCCGAGCAACTCGTCGAATCGCTGTCGACGATCGAGCACTTGATCATCGTCGGCTCGAAACCTCCGGTGTCGTTCTTCGCGTATCCAGGCAAGCCGGGTTGGTGCACACCCGAGGGCGCGGCCATCACCTATCTGGCCCATGCGCACGAGGACGGTGTAGCCGGCCTCGAAGCAGTGGCCGCCGAATTCTCGGCCAAACCCGCTCCGGTCGAACTGGTGTTGCCCGACGAACCAGAGGGGCCGCTCAATCAATTCACGATCGGCCAGGTGGTGGCGCGCCATCTGCCCGAGAACGCGATCGTGTCCGATGAAGGTGCCACCAACTCGCTCGGACCGGGGTTGGCTCTCGCGACGGCTCGCCCGCACGATCACCTGTCGCTCACGGGCGGCTCGATCGGTCAGGGTCTGCCGCTCGCGGGTGGTGCCGCGGTCGCGTGTCCCGATCGCAAAGTGGTGTGTCTGCACGGCGACGGTGGTGCGATGTACACGGTGCAGTCGCTCTGGACGCAGGCCCGCGAGAACCTCGACGTCACCACGATCATCTTCTCCAATCGCGCCTATTCCATCCTCCAGATCGAACTGTCGCGCACCGGTGCCCGCGATCTCCTGGGTGAGGGCGACGACAAGGCGCTGTCGATGTTCGATCTCTCGAACCCCGATCTCGACTGGGTCCAGTTGGCCGGAGGCATGGGCGTGTCGGCGGTCCGAGTCCACGACGTGGCCGAATTCTCGAGTGCGTTCCGATCGGCCATGAACCAGCGTGGCCCGCGCTTGATCGAAGCGGTTCTCTGATCAGGCGCGCCGAACGAGGCGCACCACCGGGATCACACGCGGCGCCGCCTTGGCTTCGTACTCGCCGTACTGCGGGAAGATTTCCGCCATGATCGACCACAGACGCGCACGCTCGATCGGTTCGTCGACGACGTGTGCGGTGGCCCAGAACTGGTCGGCCGCGACCTGCAGCCACACGTCGGGGTTGGCGAGCATGTTGTCGAGCCACAGCGGATTGTCGGGTGCGCCACCCTTCGATGCGATGAGAAGGAAGTCATCGCCATCGCGCCCGTAGATGAGCGCGCTGCGCGTCCACTTGCCCGATGATTTGCCCTTCACCGTCACGAGCAGACAGGGGAGGCCGCGCCACAGATGCCCGTCCTCGCCGTTGGTCGCGACGTATCGCTCGATGTGTTCGCGAACGAAAGGCGTCGGACTGTCGTGGATGGGAGACGGGGCGGCTGAACTCATGAGATGCGGTCCAGTGCCGAGCGCAGGTCTTCGCACAAATCGTGGGCCGACTCGACACCCACGCTCAGTCGCACGAGCGAGTCGGGAACCTGCAACGGCGAACCGGCCGCCGAGGCGTGGGTCATGCGACCGGGGTGCTCGATGAGGCTCTCGACGGCACCGAGCGACTCGGCCAGGGTGAAGATGCGCGTGCTCTTGGCCACGGTGAGAGCGGCGTCTACACCGCCCTTCAGGGTGAAGCTGACCATGCCTCCGAAGTCGCTCATCTGCTTGGCCGCCGCGGCGTGACCCGGATGATCGGGGAGTTGCGGATACAGGACTCGCTCGACGGCCGGATGACCGAGGAGAAGGTCGACCACGGCGCGGGCGTTCGAGCAGTGGCGCTCCATGCGCAGCGCGAGTGTCTTCACCCCGCGCAGGACGAGGTAGCAGTCGAAGGGTGCCGGCACTCCACCGGCGGCGTTCTGGGTGTAGCGCAGGCGCTCGGCGAGCGAGTCGTCGTCGAGCGCGAGGAATCCGCCCACGACGTCGCTGTGACCACCGAGGTACTTCGTGGCCGAGTGCACCACGATGTCGGCCCCATGGTCGAGCGGTTGCTGCAGGTACGGAGTGGCGAACGTGTTGTCGACCACGACGATCGCGCCGTTGGCATGGGCGATCTCGGCCACCGCCGCGATGTCGATGCACGTGAGTAATGGATTGGTGGGCGTTTCGAGCCACACGATCCTGGTGTCGGTCGGCCAGTTCGCCTGCAACGCCGCGACGTCGGTGAGATCGACCGCGCTCCACGGAAACCCGAGGGGTGACCACACCTTGGCGATGAGGCGGAAGGTTCCGCCGTACGCGTCGTTGCCGAGGAGAACGCGACCGCCGAGCGGAAGCAGACGCAGGACGTTGTCCTCGGCGGCCAGTCCGCTGGCGAAGGCCAAGCCGTGTTTGGCGTTCTCGAGCGATGCCACGCACGCTTCGAGAGCCGAGCGAGTGGGATTTCCGCTTCGTGAGTACTCGAAGCCCTTGTGCTCGCCCACGCTCGACTGCGCGAACGTCGTGCTGAGCGTGATGGGGGTGACGACGGCGCCGGTGGTCGGGTCGGGATCCTGGCCGACGTGGATCGCGCGAGTTTCGAAACCCCAGCCGGTCTCGGCTTCGAGGTCACCCACGGCGCGCCTCGTTCTCGTTGGCCACCACTTCGAAGTACTGCAGGAGGTCGGTGCGCGTGAGAACGCTCAGCGGCCGTCCACCCGACAGCACCAAAAGCGCGGGTGCGCGATCGAGCATCTCGACCGCCTTCGAGACCTTCTGGCCCACACCGATGGTGGGCAGTTTGGGCCCCATGACCTTTTCGACTTCGGTGTCCATGACCGATGGATCGGCGTAGATCGCTTCCATCAACTCGAGTTCGTCGACCGATCCCGACACCTCGGCGTTGGCGAATGGCGGTGTGTTTTTGCACACCGGCAACTGGCTGACGCCGTTGGCGCGCATCACGTCGATGGCCTGGCGCACGGTGCTCGACGGGTTGACGTAGAGCAATGACGGTGTGTCGCCACGCGTATCGAGCACGGCGCCGACGCACTGGTCGCATTCGCGCAGGAAGCCGAAGTTGGCCATCCAGTCGTCGTCGAACACGCGCGACAGATAACCGCGTCCGGAGTCGGGATTGAGCACGACGACAATGTCGTTCGGGTTGGCGTTCCGGGCGACCTGAATGGCGGCGGCCACCGCCAGCCCACCCGATCCGCCGATGAGGATTCCCTCGGTGCGACTGACGTCGCGCGCCATGAGGAACGCTTCCTCGTCGCTGACGGCGATCACCTCGTCGTACAGATCGGGATCCCACGCGGCCGGGTAGAAGTCTTCTCCGACACCCTCCACGAGATACGGGCGACCCGAGCCGCCGGAGAACACCGACGCGTCCGGATCGGCAGCCACGATGCGCACGTTCGGGTTCTGCTGCTTGAGGTAACGCGCGGTGCCGGTGATGGTGCCGCAGGTGCCCGCGCCGGCCACGAAGTGGGTGATGCGGCCGCCGGTCTGTTGCCAGATCTCGGGGCCGGTCGTCTTCACATGTGCGAGCGGGTTGTTGGGGTTGGCGTACTGGTTGGGACGAAACGCGTTGCGTTCGTACGTGAGGCGTTCGGCCACCTTGTAATAGCTCGCCGGATCCTCGGGTGGAACCGCCACCGGACACACGACCACCTCGGCCCCATACGCGCGCAGGAGCGACACCTTCTCCGGTGCCACCTTGTCGGTCATGACGAAGACGCATTGATAACCGCGTTGGGCGGCGACGATGGCCAGGCCGACACCGGTGTTGCCGCTCGTCGGTTCGACGATGGTGCCACCGGGTTGCAGGAGCCCTTCGCGTTCGGCGGCCAGGATCATCTCGAGGGCCGGCCGATCCTTGGCCGAGCCGCCGGGATTGGTGGTCTCCATTTTCATGGTGAGCACCGACGGGATCTCGTACTTCTCGGAGATCTTCCGGAGCCGAACGAGCGGAGTGGCGCCGATGAGGTCGATCACAGAGTCGGCAATGTGCGTTCCGTGCAGACGAGGGTCGAGTGAATCGTCACCCCAGGGCATGGGGTCAGCGTAACGGCGCGACGAGTTCGCTCAGCCAGCCGGGCAGTCGGACCGGACGACCCTTGTCGTTGACACAGGCGTGAACAGTGGTCGCGAGCGACGTGACCGTGTCACCGACCGCGAGCAGGTACTGGATGGTGAACGACGCCCGGGTCGCCGAGGTGACGCGCAGGTGAACGGTCACCACATCGTCGAACCGCAGGGGTTGGCGGTAGGCGACGTGGGCCTCGAGCACGGCGAAGTCGACGCCGTCGCGGCGCTCGGCGTCGTACGGATGGCCGATCGACCGCAGGTACTCCACACGGGCCTCTTCCAGGTAGGGCAGGTAGCGGCTGTGGTGCACGATGCCCATCGCGTCGGTTTCGGCGAATCGGACCCTGATGTCGTGGCGGAAGGCGTAGGTGCCGGGATCGGCGTCGGAGGCACGGTCAGGAATCGAAGTCGGCTCAGGCGAACGCGGTGACACGAGATGACCGTACCTTCCCGGAGTATTGGGAGTTTTCTTGGCATAAAGTGGGGGAGACGGGCAGGTCGCCCGGTCCAGACAGAAACGAGTACCGCCGTGGCAATCGGCACAGTGAAGTTCTTCAATGCAGAGAAGGGTTACGGGTTCATCTCCCGCGAGGACGGCCCCGACGTGTTCGTCCACTTCTCTCAGATCCAGGCGAAGGGCTTCAAGACCCTGCAAGAGGGTCAGAAGGTCGAGTTCGAAGTCGGACCCGGCCGCAAGGGCGACGAAGCCCGCGACGTCCGCTCGATCGACTGACGATCACGCGCCGATCGGCGCCACCACCGCGCTCAAGAGCGCGATCAGAACACTCGGCTCGATCTCGATGTCGAGTCCGCGTCGTCCTCCCGACACGAAGATGGTGTCGGTCAACTCGCACGTCTCGTCGATCACCGTCGGCAGTTTTTTGCGTTGTCCGAACGGGCTGATGCCGCCGACCACGTAACCCGTGAGCCGTTCGGCGTCGTGACGTTCGAGCATTTCGGCTTTCTTGGCGCCGAGCGCGTGCGCGATGCCCTTGAGCGACAACTGCGTTGACACCGGCACGATGCCGACGGCGTGATGGGTGCTCGAACCGTGCAGCGTCACCAACAGCGTCTTGAAGACGCGGTCCTCGTCGACCCCCAACGCGGCGGCGGCCGCCTTGCCGTATCCGAGTTCACCCGGGGCGATGGCGTTGTCGAACTCGTGCACCGAGTAGTCGACGCCGGCGGCGTCGAGGGCCACGATTGCTGGTGTTCCGCCGGCCATGGTGAATCGGTGTCGACCCTAGTCAGCAAGCGTTTGTTACGTCCGTCCCGCTCCGGTACGACCCACCCGCGGGCCGACTCGTTAGAGTTCCTCAACCCCCCGACGGACCCGTATGACCGCTCAACACCCCGATTTCGACCTCGAGCAGGCGCACATCGATCGGGCCTACGACTGCCTCGAACGGAGTCGGCAGGACGCCTGGAAGGTCCGGGGCCTCACCGAGGCCGGAACCGGCGGCACCTTCCAGAACCGCTTCGAGCGCAATGCGATCGACGAGCAGCTGGTTCGCCGCCTCACCGAACTCGAACTCGGTGACGCGGCCCTGGTGTTCGGGCGGATCGATCGGGTGAGCGATGACGCTCCGGGTACCGAGAGTTTCCACATCGGGCGATTGGCCGTGGCCGATGAGAATCGCGACCCGGTCGTGGTCGATTGGCGTGCACCGGTCGCCGAGCCGTTCTACCGGGCCACCGGCCGTCAGCCGATGGGCCTCGCCCGTCGTCGACACTTCGTGGTCGAGGGTCCGAAGTTGCTCGGGATCGAGGACGAGTTGTTCGGCGAGGGTCACCTCGGCATCGGGCACGACGATGGACTCGCCGACGGCGCCGTCGTCCACTCGAGCGGCTTGCGCGGTTACTCCACGCTCATGGCTTCCATCGAACGCGGGCGCACCGGTCAACTCGGCGACATCGTCGCCACCATTCAGGCCGAACAGGACGAGATCATTCGCTCGCCGCAAGCCGGAGTGCTCGTCGTTCAGGGCGGACCCGGTACGGGCAAGACCGTGGTCGCGCTGCACCGCGCCGCGTACCTCTTGTACACCAATCGGTTCCCGCTCGAAGATCAGGGCGTTCTCGTCATCGGGCCAAACCGCGTGTTCCTGCGCTACATCGAACGCGTCCTTCCGTCGCTCGGTGAGGCCGGTATCGAGCAGGTCGTCCTGGCCGATCTGGTGCCCGACGTGCTCGTCGCGTCGCCGGCCGACGTCGACGCGTACCGCGATTCGGCAATCGGTGCGCGCACCAAGGGCGACGTGCGCATGGTCGACGTCATCGACAAGGCGGTGCTCGACCGCGAGCGTCCATTGCGCGACGACATCGTGTTGCCGTTCCGCACCGGTTACGTGCGGTTGCGGGCCAGCGACTCCGACCGCATCATCAAGGCGGCTCGCCGCCGGTTCCGACGCCACAACTCCGGGCGCAAGTGGGTCGAGACCGAGGTCTGGACGGCGGTCGCGGCGTCGTGGCGCGAGGGCAACGTGTCGGCCACCGAGATGCGCGACGCGCTGCGCGGCACCGACGAGATGCGCGCGGCGTTCGAACGCATGTGGCCGCTGCTCACGCCGGCCCAATTGCTGCACGACCTGTTCGGATCGAAGGCGTTGCTCAAGTCGGCGGGCCAGCGATTTCTCTCCGAGGCCGAGGTCGACTCGCTGTACCGCCCGCGTTCGGCCGATGTCAACGATGTCCGCTGGACCGAAGCCGATGTGGCGTTGCTCGACGAGGCGTTCGTGGTGCTCGGACCCAAACCGGGCAAGAACGGCAAGATCGACGAGGCCGACGAAATTCGCACCTACGGACACATCGTGGTCGACGAGGTCCAGGACCTCACGCCGATGCAGCTGCTCATGGTCGCGCGTCGTTCGCTGTCGGGTTCGATGACGATCGTCGGTGACATCGCGCAGGCGACCGGTCCGCACGCACCCGAGTCGTGGGACGACGTGCTGCAGCATCTCTCGGCGCCGCGTCGCGGCCGCGACGACGTGAATCGGGTCATCGGACTCTCGGTGGGGTATCGCATTCCCGGCCAGATCATGGAGTTGGCCAACCGAGTGATGGAGGCGGCCACGCCCGGATTGCGCGCACCCACGGCCGTGCGACTCGGGCCCGAGGCGCCGTCGTTCGTGGCGGCGACCCACGGCGATCTGCTCGAGACGGTCGTCGCCACGACGGCTCGGATGGTCGAAGTGGTCGGTGGAGGGAACGTCGCGGTCGTGACGCCCAACGGTCTGGCCGAGAACGTGTCGCTCGCGTTGTCAGCGGCCCGGATCGAGCACGGTCGCGCGTCGCGCACCGGTCTCGACACCGGAGTCACGGTGGTGCCAGTGGGCCTGGTGAAAGGTCTCGAACTCGACGGTGTAGTGGTGGTCGAGCCCGGTCGCATCGTCACCGACGAGCGAGAAGGCATGCGGTCGCTCTACGTGGCCCTCACCCGATCGACGCAACGTCTGACGATCGTCCACGCCGACCCGCTGCCGGCGCCTCTGCGCGTGGAGTAAACGCTCAGAAGTCGGCGAGGTACTCGTCGATCACGATGCGCGCGAACTTGGCCGCTTTGTCGGCATCGGCCGGGCGATTGCGCTCGACCGCCGTCCGGGCCTGCGCGACCATGCGAGCCAGTGTCTCGGCGGCATCCGGATCGTTGGCTTCCACCTCGTTCACCGCCGCGGTCCAGATCGCCTCGATCACGGTGAGTTGATCGATCTTCGTTCCGTCGGGTTTGGCCACGTTGTCGGGACGCGGGCCGATGCGAGACGACAGGATCGCCATTTCGTCGGCCAGTCGCGGAAGCAGTTCGGCCGCCGAACCCTGCGGAATCGTCACCACGACGGCGACGGTGGTGGACGGAGCGATCCGCGAGTCGTCGAAGGTGGTGGCGCCGCAAGCGACGACGACGGGGAGACATGCGATGAGAGCGCAGCTTGCGAGCAGGCGACGGTCGGGCATCGGAAATCAGGCGGTGACGAGGATTCGTGCCGAGGCGAACGAATCGACGTCGATCGAGCGACCTTCGATTTCGACCGCGACCGATCCGTCGGTGTTGATACGCGCGATCTGGCCGGAGCGGCCGGGCAACATGCTCGAGCTCTGCAAGTAGTCGAGGAGACCGGGGGTGAACTCGAGCTCTTCCGGAATGCGCGCGACCGTGAACGACGAACCAGCGGTCAGGCTTCCGAGCGGGAAGAGATCGGGGAGGATGTAACTCGAGCCCGGGATGGGGTTCCCGTGCGGGCAGGTGGTGGGTGATCCGAGCAGTCGATTCATGGCGGTTTCGACCGAGTCACTCATGACGTGCTCCCACTTGCCGGCTTCCTGGTGGGCTTCGGCCCAACTGAGTCCGAGGACATCGGTGAGGAAACGCTCGGCCAATCGGTGACGGCGCACGACCTTCTGGGCGAGCTCGAGACCGGCGGCGGTGAGGGAGATCACTTGGCCGTCGGCGGCCACGAGCCCGGCCTTGCGCATCTTCTCGATCATCTGCGACACCGAGGCGCGACTCACACCGATTCGCTCGGCGATGCGCGCACGAATCACATCGAATTCATCCTCGCCCAGTTCGAAGATGCACTCGCAGTACTCCTCGAAGGCGGGGTGACGGTCGGACGACGGGATCACGATGCCGAGGCTAGTCGTGGGTCCGCGACGGCTCTACTGTGGCGACGTGGCCGATGACCAGTGGTTGCCGCCTCCGCCCGCCTGGGTCGATCCGCCCCGACGGTCGTGGCGCCCTCTCGTGGTCTCGACGTTGCTGGTGGCGGTGGTCGCGGCGGTGGTCGTGATCGTGGCGGCGGCGTTCCTTGGCGACGACGATCCCGATCAATCGGAGATCAGTCGGGCGTTCCAGTCGTACATCGACGGCATCGAGTTCCAGAGCGACGGCTTCGCCGAACTCACCGAGTGCCCGATCGGATCGCCGTCGGAGTGGGCCCGCGAGGCGAGCGATTCGGTCGACTTGTCCGGTGAGGTGGCCGACGGCGAGGAGTACAGCGAGGCGTACGAGCGGGCAGCCGACTATCCCGCGTTGGTCCAGTGCTTCGTGACGAGCGACATGAACGACGGCGTCGGACCCACTGCGTTCGGTGTGTCGGTGTCCGAACTCCCGTCGGGTTCGTACCGATCATTCCTCACGTTCGACGCCTACACCGAGGACGTCGACGTCTCCGTCGACGTGCAGACGCGCCAGGGGATCGCCGGACTCGACGGCGACGTGTTCGGTTACTGCTATCGCGGTGAGGAAGTGAGCGGCTGCGGCGCCGACTTCGTCGACCGCGAGAACGGTGTTGCACTCAGCGTGTACTTGCAAGGGACCGAACGAACGGCCGACGAAGCGGTCGTCGCGCTCGACGAAGTCCTCGAGGGCATGGTGGACGCGCTGCTCGACGGTGCGCGGTCGAATCGGGTCGCCGTCACCATCCCGTCGGCCGACCTCTAATCGAGGTCAGATCATTCGAACTTGACGCCCTGGGCCAGGGGAAGATCGTTCGAGTAGTTGACCGTCGCGGTGGAGCGCCGCATGTACGCCTTCCACGAATCGCTTCCGCTCTCGCGTCCGCCACCGGTTTCCTTCTCGCCGCCGAACGCGCCACCGATCTCGGCCCCCGATGGGCCGATGTTCACGTTGGCGATACCGCAATCGCTACCCGACGGGCCGGTGAAGCGCTCGGCCTCGCGCAGGTCGGTGGTGAAGATGCTCGATGCGAGTCCTTGTGGAACGTCGTTCTGGATCGTGATGGCCTCGTCGAAGTCGTCGTACGCCATCACGTAGAGGATCGGCGCGAAGGTCTCGGTGCGCACGATGTCGGTTTGAGCGGGCATCCGAACCACGGCCGGTGATACGTACGCGGCCTCGGGGGAGGCGTCGGCGTGCACACGCTCGCCACCGACGATTACGCCGCCGTCGCCGCGCGCCTGGTCGAGCGCGGATCGCATGGTCTGCAGCGACCTCATCGAGATGAGCGGACCGACCAATGGTTCGTCGACGAGCGGGTTACCGATGCGCAGCGAGACGAAGGCGCGTGAGACACGGTCGGCCACTTCGTCGACGCGCGAGCGGTGGACGAGCAGTCGTCGCAACGTCGTGCATCGTTGGCCGGCGGTACCGGCGGCCGCGAAGGTGATGCCGCGCACTGCGAGATCGAGGTCGGCACTCGGCGTGACGATGGCGGCGTTGTTGCCTCCGAGTTCGAGGATCGAGCGTCCGAAGCGGGCCGCGACGACCGGCGCCACTTCACGGCCCATGCGGGTCGAGCCGGTGGCCGACACGAGTGGTGCGCGCCGATCGGCGACGAGCGCCTTGCCCACTTCGGCGTCCCCCGACACGATCTGGAACAACTCGGCCGGCGCACCGGCAGCGCGCGCGGCGCGACGGGCGAGAACGTTGGTGGCCACCGCCGTCACGGTCGACGCATCGGAGGGCTTCCACACCACCGGGTCGCCGCAGATGATGGCGAGTGCGGCGTTCCACGACCACACCGCGACCGGGAAGTTGAACGCGGTGACGACCGCGATCGGCCCGTACGGGTGCCAGGTTTCGGTGAGGCGATGACCGGGACGTTCGGTCGCGATCGAAAGTCCGTGCAACTGGCGTGAGAGTCCGACGGCGAAATCGCAGATGTCGATCATCTCCTGGACCTCGCCGAGGGCTTCGGAGCGAATCTTGCCCGCCTCGATCTGGACGAGGGTGGCGAGGTGATCCTTGTGACGTCGCAGTTCTTCACCCAGGAGGCGGATCACTTCGCCGCGACGCGGGGCCGGAACGTCGCGCCACGACACGAACACCTCCGATGCGGTGGCGAGGGCGTGCTCGACACTCGACGCCACGTGCGTGCCGGCCACCCGGTCGTAGTCGAGGCCGTTGATGGGAGAGCGGGCGATCGCACCCGAACCGCCCAGTACGTCGCCGGCGCCGAGTGCGTCGAATGCCTCGGCGGCGAGACGCCGAATGTCGGCGGCGGATGACGCGGTGAACGACGCGCGGGCCATGGGCGGAACTCCTTCGAGTCAGTCGACGACGAGCGAGGGGACGAAGATGCGCGACGCCGGGGATCCGGAGTCGATCGCGTCGGCGGCCAGGATCACCGCCGCTCCGGTGTACGCCGTGCGCTCGCCGGCCGGGAAGTTCTCGCGACTCGGATAGACCACACCCGTCCAGTACGAGCCGTCGTCGTGACGATGGGCGCGGGTCCAGAGAAGCAGATCGGTGGCGGTGTCGATGTCGCCGGCCGCGGTGTGGGCGAGCGAGCACTCGGCGGTCTCGGCCGCGGTGACCCACGGTTCGTCGCTGACACAACGGATGCCGCGACCCTCCATGGCGAAGGTGCCCCAACCGTGCGCCAGACGTGCCCGCGCGGCCTCGCCCTCCATGGCATTGGTGAGCACCGGGTAATACCAGTCCATGGCCCAGCGGGTCTTGGGTTCGAACGCGTCGGGGCGCGTGCAGATGACGTTGCGCAACGTGTCGGCGGCCTCGCGCCAGTGCGGACGTTCGTCACCGACCAGATCGGCCAGTTCGACCGCGCACGTAAGTGCGTGCCAGATGGACGATGATCCGGTGAGGAGCGCGTAGTCCCACGGAGAGGCATGCTCTTCACGGGCCCACAGGATGGTTCCGTCGTGACGACGCATCGAGAGCACCCATTCGATGGCCCGCTCGACGGTGGGCCACATGTGATCGACGAAACCGCGATCCCATGTGCACAGCCAGTGGTGCCACACACCAGCGGCGACGTACGCGCACACGTTGGTGTCGAGTTTGGGCTCCTCGACGAATCCGCCCGGCAGGTAGTAGTTGAACCACCAGCCGTCACGGTGCTGGGTGTTCTTGAGCCATTCGTATGCCCGCTCCGCGTGAGAATGCATGCCGGCGATGTCGAGCGCCATGGCGGTCTCGACGTGGTTCCACGGGTCGCAGTGTCCGCCCTCGAACCACGGGATCATCCCGGAGTCGAGTTGCAGGCGAGCGATCGACTCGGCGGTCTGGACCACTTCGTCGGCGCTGAGGACGCCTTCGATGTGCGGGACGCCGAGATGACGAATGAGGGTCATGCGTTCACCAGCTCTCGAACGGGGGCGGAGCGGCGAGCCGGGGCCGGACGCTTGACGGCGTAGACGATGAGGCTCTTGCCCATGACGGGCGACAGTGCACGCTCGACGGCGCGGATCGAACGGGGTTGCTTGACGATGTCCCATTCGAGGAACTTCTTGTAGCCGTTGACGAGCGGATGATCGTCGCGGCGCGGGCCGACCGCGCACTTGAGCCACCAGTACGGCGAATGCAACGCGTGGGCGTGATGGTGACCGCGAACGTCGAGTCCGGCGGCGCGCAGCTTGGCCTCGAGTTCGGTGCGGCTGTAGATGCGCACGTGTCCGCCCACCGACTTGGGGGCGTGGTACTCGTCGGACAATTTCCAGTTGATCTTCTCGGGCCACCACGAGGGGACGGTGCAGGCGAAGGTTCCGCCCGGGCGCAGCACCCGGGCCAATTCGGCGATGGCCGACACATCGTCCTGGATGTGCTCGAGGACTTCGGAGGTGATCACGCGGTCGAACGTGGCGTCGTCGAAGGGGAGTCTCGTGGCGTCGCCGCGCATGACGCCCACGTACGAGTCGCGTTCGATCTCGCCGGCCTGCATCATGGCGGCGAAAGTGGCCCGGGTGGTCCGGACTTCGTCGTCGGCGTAGTCGAGAGCCACGATCCGGCCGCCTCGCCGCGCGACTTCGTACGCGTGACGTCCGAAACCGGCTCCGGCATCGAGAACGAGATCGCCCGGCGTGAGTCCGAGACGTTCGAAGCGAACGGTGAGCACGTCGTCAGCCCTTCAGCCGTCCGTTGCGACGCAACTTCTCGATGTTGGCCGGCATCGCGAGGACCTCGCGGTACTGATCGACGGTCATTTCGGCGCAACGACGCCAGGTCCAGCGGTCGACCACGCGCTGGCGGCCGTTGGCGCCGACGCGAGTCCGGAGTTCGGCATCGTCGAGTCCGCGACGCAGCGCGCTGGCCAGTGCCTCGGAGTCACCGGCCCGGCACTGCAACACCGTGTCGCCATCGCGACCGGTGACTTCGGGGAGTGCCCCGCCGTCGGTGGCAACCAGGCAGATGCCGGTGCACATGGCTTCGATGGCCGGGAGGCTGAAGCCCTCGTAGAGCGACGGTACGACGGCCAATTCGGCTTCGGCGTACAACTCGACGATGCGCTCGTCGGGAACTCCCGACACGAACTGGATGTGCGGGCGCAGACCCAGTTTGTCGATGAGGTCCATGCTCTTACCGGGCTTGGGCTTGCCGATGATGGTGAGCGTGACATCGCGTTCGGTACGCAACTTGGCCATCGCCTCGAGCAGATAGGCCAGACCCTTCAGGGCCACGTCGGCCGATGCGGTGGTGATGAGGCGGCCCGGAACCCGCGCGACGCCGGGAAGCGGCTTGAACAGATCGGGATCGACGCCCACCGGAACGAGGCGCATGCGATCGAACGACACGCCCATGTCGCCGTGGATGTCCTTGATGCTGTTCTCGCTCACCACGACGATGCGCGGCATACGGCTGGCCACACGACCTTGCATCTTGACGAACGAGTAGAAGCGGCTGACTCCGAACTTCTTGCGCCAGTTCGGCGCGTGATCCATCTCGAGCGCGCGGTCGCGGGTGATGGGGTGGTGCAACGTGACGATCGTGGGGATGAGTTTCTCGAGGCCGAGGATCCCGTAGCCGAGGCATTGGTTGTCGTGGATCAGGTCGAACTCGGACACGCGCTGCGCGAGGTGGCGCTTCACGCGCGCGCTGAACGCGGCCGGTTCGGCGAACTGCCCGGTGAGGAACAAGCCGACCTCGAGCCAGTCCTCGCGGGTCTTGAGTTCCCAGATGGCCGGGAACCGGAACGGGTAGTGGTCGTTGATCAGATCGAGGCTCGGGAGTTTGGTGAGCGTGATGCGGTCGTCGAGGATCGGATAGGGCTGTCCGCCGAACACCTCGACCGAGTGGCCCAGGTCGACCAGGGCCTTGGTGAGGTGACGGGTGTACACGCCCTGGCCGCCCACATGCGGCTTGCCGCGGTACGTGAGGTACGCGAGGCGAAGGGGACCATTGGGGTCCGGCGCTGCGGGCATGAGAGCCGAGGCTACCGGCGGGTCACTTTCAGCACGTGTTGGTCTGGGTGGCCGATCCGGTTCCGGTGCTGGTCAAACCCGACATCGACCGGGCCGTGAGGCGGATCCGAGCGCTCACCGCTCCGGTGGGCGTGGTGGCAACGGTGCCACGCCACGTGGACGCGGTGGCGAGCGCCACCTTCACCTGACGAACGCCGAGCGTCTTCTTGTCGATGTTGAAGAATTCGACCTCGCCGAAGACCTGGATGCCAGTTTCGGTGGTGGTGACGACTCCTTGAACGCCGAACGTGCTGCACGACGGGAACGTTCCGGCCACCTTGCTGAGCACGAGTGTGCGCTGAGGTGCGGCAGTCGTCGTAGTCGTCGTGGTCGTCGTCTTGGGTGTTGATGTCGTGGTCGTGGTCTTCGGCGGCGATGTCGTTGTCGTGGTGGTTGTCGTCTTGGGTGGTGATGTCGTCGCCGACGAGCGTGCCGCGGTGGACGTAGGTGCCACGGGCGCGACAGGCGCGGTGGTCGTCGCGACCATCGTGGTCGTGGTGACGGTGGATCCGGCCGGTGCGAGTGGAGCATTCGTGTCGGTGGGAGCCGCCGGCGGGCCCCCCGCACCCGTGTTGCCCGTGTTGCCCGAGTTGCCCGAGTTGCCGGAGTTGCCCGAGCCGCCCGGTGGGGGTGGGGGAGGTGTCGGCACCATCGGCGACACCACACCGACGCCGGTGTCGGACCCGCCGGTGTCGGACCCGACGGTCGTCTCGTCAGGTGTCGTCGTACTCACCTCGGTGACGGCGCTCGAAGAATCGCCGGCTTGCTCGTCGCCATCGGTTTGCGCCACCAGGACGGCACCCACCACCGCGATCACGGCGATCGACGAACCGAAGAGCGCGAACAGAGCGCGCCGACCGAGACGGGCCGCACGAGGGAAGCCCGTGCGCGCATCGAACGACAGTCGCGACGACGATGGCGTCGATGTCGACGAAGTCGACGGTGTCGACGAAGAACTGCTCGTCGATGTGCTGCCCGAGCCCGAACCGGCACCGGGTCCGACGTTGGCGGTGGCCGCGAGAACACGATCGCGGAGGCCGAAGGGCAGGACGAACGCCGGTGCGGCACCGAAGAGCGCCAGCGGGGCGAGGGTCTTGCGGCTGCGATCGCAGGTCTCGCATTCCTCGATGTGCCGATTCACGCGCTTGCGGATGAGCACGGTGAATTCGCCGTCCCATGCGGCGAGCAACCGATCGAGATCGGCGCAGTCACGTCGGCCGGCCTTGGCGACGGCGTAGGCACCGAGGCTCTTCTCCACGCGTTCACGCATGCGGTGAACGAGCGAGTAGCTCTGCTCGGCCGACACGCCGAGAGCATCGGCGAGATCGGACCCCGACAATCCTTGGCGCACCGACAGTTCGAGCACGAGACGGTCGCGTTCGTCGAGGCCGGCCGAGGCCGAACGCACCATCGACGCCAACTCCTCGTAGGCGATCGCCTCTCCCGCCTGTCGCGGGTCGTAGGCGGCCGGCACGTCAGGCACCGTCTCGCTCTGGAAGTCGGTGGGCACCGCGCGCTTGCGCTTCTTGGTGCGGCGGTACACCTCGTTGCGCAGCACCGCGTAGAGCCACGGCTTGAGTCGGTCGGGTTCGCGCAATTGATCGAGGCGTTCGGCCGCGATCACGAAGACGTCCTGCACCATGTCGGACGCGTCGTGGCGATCGGACAACATCGCTCGCGCCGTGTCGTACAGCCCCGGTGCGTAGCGGTCGTAGATCGTCGCCAGAGCCGTGCGATCGCCGCTCAAGTAGGCGGAGACGAGTTGGGCGTCGGTCGTGGTGGTCATGTTTCGTCGTCTCCACGTCGAGCAAGAGACGCGGCGTCCGGAGATCTCGCAGAAAGTCTGCCCGACGATCACCCCGTCGGCGGGACGTACGTCACGCTCGGGCCGCGCGGGCGACCCACTCGATGGCGAATCGGTGGGTCATCGGCTGGGAAGGTGTCACCACGGAAGGGGCGTGATTGAGCGCATCGGGTGGGCCGGATTGGGGTTCCACGCAGGTCGCATGCGTCGGCTCGTCGTAGACGACCCAGTCGCGGCACGTGCTCGTGAGTTCGAGATCGAAGGTGTCGTAGTGGAGCGTCAAGATCTCTTGAGGATCGACGAAACTGTCGTCGATCGCGCCGGGAACGAGATCCGGAATCGGCGACTCGACTGGTCGCGCGATTCCTTCGGCATCGCGCCGATGCATCGCTCTGAAACGCAGGCGGCTCGACACGGGTCGGACGAACCAAGGATGCCAACCGACCTGAGCCGGCATCGGTTCTTCGGCGAACACCGTGAGTCGGTGGTCGACGCCTCCGCGGCCGGTCGAGTCATGGCGCAGCGCGATGACGTGCTCGACACGACCTCGAAACGGCCACTGTTCTCCGAGATCGCACCGGAGCCGACACGTCAGGTCGTCCGTGTCGACGACGTCCCAACGCGATTCGAACACCGTGCCGTGGATGGCGTGAGGTGGCATGTTGAGCGGGAGGGAGTGAACGCGTCCGTCGAACGTGAACCGTCCGTGTCGGATGCGACCGGCGAACGGCACCATCGGATACGACCCCCAGCCGAGCGGAGAAGTGGTCGTCTCGACATCGTGGGTGACGAGGACTTCTCGGCCATCGAAGCGCAACGACGCCAGCCGTCCGCCGCACTCGTCGTCGACGCGAGCGGTGTGAGGGCCGGCGGCGAGTTCGATCACCCGATCATCTTGTCAGGATCGATCGTGTGGCACGATCGCGGTGTGAAGGCGGTCGTGCAGCGAGTCGAGTCGGCTTGGGTCGACTCGACGGTCGATGGCGTGACCGATCGCGTCGGGTCCATCGGCCCCGGCCTGATGGTTCTGCTCGGTGTCACGCACTCCGACGACGAGCGAACGGCGGCCAGGATGGCCGACAAGATCTGGAATCTGCGCGTGATGGACGACGAACGCGGCGTGATGAACGAGTCGATCGCCGACACGACACGCTCGGTGCTCGTCGTCAGTCAATTCACGTTGTACGGCGACACGAGTGCGGGTCGCCGGCCGAGTTGGATCGCGGCCGCCCGGCCCGAAGTCGCCGAACCCCTCGTTCAGCGAGTGGTGACCGAACTCGAGCGGCTGGGTGCGTCGGTGGCGACGGGTCGATTCCGAACCGACATGAAGGTCGCGCTCGTGAACGACGGCCCGGTCACCGTCGTGATCGAAGTCTGATCCGACGAACGAAGGTCATTGCCAGCACCGCACCGACCGCGGCGATCCACGGGCCGTCACCGATCGACGTGTAGAGCGTGTCTCCCGAGCGGAGTGGTATCGATCGGGAGATGACGACTTGCTCGCTGACGGCGGTGCGGTCGTAAACGTGGCCGCTCGGGGAGACGAACGCGCTGAAGCCGGTGGGCGCCACCTGCACGACCCAGCGACCGGTTTCGATCGCGCGCAGGCGCGACGATGCGATCTGCTGGGTCTGCAGAACCGTCCAGGTGTAACTCGAGCCGTTGGTGGGATTGATGATGAGCTCGCCGCCGTTCTTCACGCCTTCCCGGGCGCGCCCGCCGAAGAAGACTTCCCACGAGATGACGACGGCAGCCCGGAGATCGGAGCCGGCCACGTTCGGTGCCAACAGCACGGCGGGGCCGGTGCCGGCCACGGCATCCCTCGGCACCAAGTCGACCGGAGCGCCCACGCTGTCGAGCAGACCGCGCAACGGCATGTATTCACCGAACGGCACCCGGCGAACCTTGTCGTAGCGATCGATCACGCGTTCGGACGACGGTTCGACCACCACCTGTGCGTTGGTGAACGATTCGGAGTCGACGTCCTCGGTGATGCCCACGAGGAACGGCGCGTCGAGTCGTGTAGCGAACGAGGCGACTTCGGTGAGTTCGACACTCGTCTCGAAATCGGGCACGTCGATCACGTTCTCGGGCCACACCACCAGATCGGGGGATCGACCTTCATCGACCAGCAACCGAGTGGCGGCGAGGTGACGTTCGACGACGTCGCGCGGGTCGGTGTCGATGGCCCGTGTGCCCTGCGGGCCGCCACCTTGCACGGCCGCGATGTCGATTGCCCGGCCGAGGTCGGATCCGCGTGGTGCGTTGATGGCCACGAAGAAGATCACGACCACCGTGATGATCGCGACGCGCCGCGCGGTTCGGAACGCGGGCCCCGAGCCCGAACGTCGCACGAGCAGTGCGCCGATCTGCCAGGTGACCCAGGTGAGCAGCACGACGCCGCCCACACGGGCGATGTCGTCGAGCGGACCGGCCACTTGCGCGATGCCAAGTGTGGCGAGTGGGACGCCGCCGAAGGGAAACGAGAGGCGCAGCGCTTCGACCAAGGTGTGAGCCGCGGGCAGAGCCACCACGCGCATGTCGCGATCGACCGCGCCGGCCGCGGCTGACGCGACTCCGTGCAGCACTGCGAAGATCAACGCTGCGATGAGGTAGCCCGGAGCGGTCAGGAACCACATCCACGAGAGGGCCGGCACGAACCAGCCGAGACCGGCCACGGTTGCGATAACGAATCGATCGCGGGCCCGCGGAGTGGTGAGTTCGAGCCGCGCCAACATCGCCAGACCCACGAACGACAGCGGCCACCAGCCCCACGGCGGCATCGACGCCGCGACGAGCAGGCCGGCAACCAGTGACCAGCCGACTCGACGTCGGGAGAAGGAGTCGCCGCGTGTCATGAGAGGAGAACGCTACGCCCGACGATCGAACTCGGCGAACACGACGATGCGCTCCTTGGTCGATCCGGGTGGATGGCACGCGAAGAGAGTCGCGGTGGCCAACGGTGTCTGGTCGACGATCCACATGGCTTCGGGTTCGACGATCTGCGTGCCGGTCACGCGATAGACGAACACGCCCGTGTCGATGGTGAAGACGATTTCATCGCCCGGTTCGAGGAGTTCGAGATGGCGAAAGGGTCGGGGGGTACTGGTGCGGTGGCCTCCGAGCACGACGTTTCCGGGTTCGCCGGGACGAGCGGTACCGGGCCACCAACCGACGCCGCGATCGAACGTCGGGTCGGTGATCCCTTCGTAGATCGGCGACGACATCATGAGCGCCGGAATCTCCATCGTGCCCATGAGCACCTCGGGGTCGACTTCGTCCGGGCCGGGTGGGGCGATCGGCGTCGGCAACGTGGCGCCGGGGGCCAGGGTCGGCGGCCCGGTCCAGAGGGTCGTGGTGGTCGTTGCGATCGTCGTGGTGGTGCTCGCCGGCACGGTCGTCGTCGTCACTGCTGCGGAGGATGTTTCAGGCGCGGTCTCATCCGAGCCGCAGGCCGTGATCGGAAGAGCGAGGGCGGCCGTGATGAGAAGCGAGGCGCGGGAATTCGTGCGCATGAGGAAGAGTCTCGCAGGTGATCCGCAGGGCCGTCGGTCGGCGCGCAGTCGAATTCTCAGCGGCGTTTGCGGCGCAGCGTGGCTTCGATGCGGGCGATTCTCGTTCGAGCCGGGGGATGCGTCTCGAGAAGGTGTGACCACCTCGTCGGCCGACTGGATTGTTGTGTCGTCGTGCGTCGAAGCGCCTCGGCCAACTGACGTCCGTACCCCATGGCGATCACTCGCTGATCGGCCCGGAACTCGGCCGATCGTCCGACCAGATTGCTGAGCGCATGGCTGGCCACACTGCCGATCTCGAAGAACCATGAGAGCCCGTTGAAGATCGACGCGATCACCCGCCCGGTTCGCCGAGCCGGACCGGACGATCGAGCGAACGTGTCGGATGCCGCGAGCGCGACGTTGCGCAGATACGAGCCGAGGCGGGCGAGTGTGGTGACGGGGAGCATCAGCCACTGCTGCATGGTGAGCGCGAGGGTGTGCGATCCGAGGTGATGACAGAACTCGTGCGCGAGCACGCCGCACAACGCGTCGTGCTCGAGGTGGCGGGCGGCATACGACGTGACGACCACGAGGTGTCCTCCCGAGGCGAACGCGTTGACGGCATCGTCGTCCACCACGCCCAGGGCGAATCCGCGGTCGCGCACGTGGAGCGCCTGCGCGACTTCGTCGAAGGCGCGTTGGAGTCGAGGGGCCTCTTCTGCGGTCGGGCGTCGAGCGCCGATCAGACGGGTGAGGACGACACGTTGCACCACCGGCACGAAGAGGGTCAGGCCGGCCAGCACGTAGATGCCGGCCGCGGCCGGATACGAGACGTCGATCACCAGATTCAGGACCAGCCAGAACGGAACCATGGCCACGGCCCACAGCGGCAGAACGGAAATCAGCGGAATGGCGGCGAGCAGGGCGGCGCGGTCGAAATTCCGTGATCCGCGGCGGTCGGCCATGGGGTCAGTCTTGCCGTTCGTGGGGTAGAACAGAGTCATGACCGATCACATCGACAATGCGCCGGTGATCCCGGGCGCCGAGGCCTGGAGTCATCACGGAACACAGTCGGTGGGTGCCCTGTGCATCCATGGTTTCACCGGCAACCCGTCGTCCATGAAGGGTGTCGCCCAGGCCTTCGCGGCCGCGGGTTATCACGTGGAATTGCCGCGACTGCCCGGGCACGGAACGGCGGTGAGCGACATGCTCGCGACGCGCTGGTCGCATTGGTCGGGCGAGGTCGAGGCGGCGTATCAGCGTCTCGCACAGCGCGTCGACAAGGTCGTGGTCGCGGGTCTCTCGATGGGCGGATCACTCACCCTCTGGACCGCGATCGAGCATCCCGAAGTGAGCGGCATCGTGTGCGTCAATCCGGCGGCCCAACCGCAGGCACAAGAGATGGTCGACATGGTCGAGGGTCTCATCGCCGAGGGCACGGAGGTGTTCCCCGGAATCGGGTCGGATATCGCCGATCCGAACGTGACCGAGACCGCGTATCCCGAAACGCCACTGCGGCCGCTGGTGTCGCTCGTGAAGGACGGCATCACGCCGATGGTTCCCATGTACGGAAATTGCACCGTGCCGCTCCTCCTCATCACGTCGCGCAACGACCACGTGGTCGATCCGGTGCAGAGCGATCAGTTGGCCGAGCAATGGGGTGGTCCGGTCGAACGGATCCTGCTCGATCGCAGCTATCACGTGGCCACTCAGGACTTCGACAAGGAATTGATCTTCGAGTCGGCCGTGGCGTTCGCCGCCAAGGTCACCGCCTCGTAGTCGGCGATGCTCGCCACCATCGAATCGATCGTCGCGTCGCTCCCGAGCCCGGGCGGCGGTTCGATCGACATCGGCCCCCTCAAACTTCGTGCGTACGGGTTGATGATCGCACTCGGCGTGATCGTCGCGGTGCGCTGGGCCGGCCGCCGCTTCGAAACGGCGGGAATCGGTGATGCCGAACTCGCTTCGGGCATGGCGTTGTGGGCGGTGCCGGCCGGTGTGATCGGATCACGGCTGTATCACGTGGCCACCGAATGGGATCGCTTCTCCGATTCGCCGGGCGACATCGTGAAGATCTGGGAAGGCGGGCTCGGAATCCCGGGCGGCATCCTGCTCGGCACCCTCGTCGGTGTGTGGTACTTCAAGAAGAACGGTGTGTCGGTGCCGCTCGCGTTGTGGGCCGTGGCACCCACGCTGGCGATCGCGCAGTCGATCGGTCGTTGGGGCAACTGGTTCAACCAGGAGTTGTTCGGACGTCCCACCGACCTTCCGTGGGGTCTGGAGATCGACGCCGACAAGGTCGCATCGGCTGGTTACGCGCCGGGCACGCTCTTCCATCCGACGTTCTTGTACGAGTCGTTGTGGAACGCCGCCCTGGCGGTGGTTCTCGTCGTCCTCGGTCGCCGCATGCTGTCATCGCGTCCGGCGCGGCTGCTCGCGTGCTACGTGATCGGATACGGAATCGGTCGTTTCTGGATCGAGGGTCTGCGCATCGACCCGGCCAAGGAAGGCGGCGGCCTGCGCCTCAATCAGTGGATGTCGATCGTGCTGATCGTCGGGGGCGTGGCGTACCTGGTGTGGGCCCGGTTGCGGCCCGCCCCGATCGAGACGGTCGACGGTGAAGTACCGTCGGCCCCATGACCGATCACGACTTCGCCCTCCTCGACGTTCCCGTCTCCGGAGTGGGCGTCATCACGCTCAACAACCCCGATCGTCTCAACGCCTGGAGCGGCCGGATCGCCGAGCGATTCTGGGCGCGGATCGACGAAGCGCGTGATCGTGACGACATCCGCGTCGTCGTCGTCACCGGAGCCGGTCGCGGCTTCTGCCCGGGCGCCGACATGGACACGCTCAATCAGATTCGCTCCAATCCCGGGGGTGGATCGGGCGCGGCCGTCGGTTCGCGTCGCTACAGCGAACTGATCGACTATCCGAAGCCCGTGATCGCCGCCATCAACGGCGCCGCGGCCGGTGTGGGCCTCGTGCTGGCGATGTTCTGCGACATCCGCTTCGCCGCGTCCGGCGCCAAGTTCACGACCGCGTTCAGCCGTCGCGGTCTCATCGCCGAATACGGAGCCTCGTGGGCGTTGCCCCGACTGGTCGGGTTGCCGCGTGCTCTCGATCTTCTCCTCTCCGGGCGTGTTTTCACGTCCGACGAAGCCGGCGAGATCGGACTCGTGAACGCCGTGGTCGCACCCGATCAGCTCATGAGCCACACCCTCGCGTACGCGTCCGACCTGGCCCAGAACTGCAGCCCCACCAGTTGGGCGGTCATGAAGAAGCAGCTGTACGGCGATCATGCGGTGTCGGCCGACGAGGCCACGTCACGTTCGCTACCGCTCATGGACGCTTCGTTGAAGCGAGCCGATTTCCAGGAAGGCGTGCAGTCGTATCTCGACAAGCGCGCGCCGAACTTCGCGCCGTTCAGCGGCTGAGATCGCGCAACCGGGCGGCCACGTCCTCGGGCACGACCGGGTTGAAGTACTCGCCGGCGCCGATCTCGGCGGCTGCGATGAAACGAGGCAGTTGTCGCTGGCGCCACGGCGACACGATGTCGATGCTGAGCCAGGTGCTTCGGAGGGTTCCGTCGAACGGCCGCTGGTTGATCCACATCATGTAGGGAAGCGGCTCGTCGAACAGCCGGTCGAGACGATCGAAGACGTCGACCAGCATCGCCGCGAGATCGTCGCGTTGCCGATCGTCGAGCGAGGGCAGATCACCCACATGGGCAACGGGTGCGATCGACAGGGCGAGCGGAAATTCGGAGGCGAAGGGAACGTCGCAGACCCACGAGGTGTTGTCGGTGACTCGCCGTTCGGATGCTTGGGGATCGGGTCTCCATTCGGAGGCGAAGAGACGACGCGGGCGATCGGGAACGTGGTCGTACGCGTAGATCTGGCCGTGCGGATGCGAGATGGTCGCGCCGACCGATGCGCCGCGGTTCTCGAACACCAGAACGAACGCGACGTCGTCGCGTCGCCCGAGCGCGGCGGTGCGCTCGGCCCACAGGTCGACGACCTTGCGCATTCCGGTGGCGCCGAGCGACGGAATGGTCGCATCGTGATCAGGGGAGTAGAGGACGACCTCGCAGCGATCGTCGGGCATGGCCGGCCAGCGGTTGGGGAACCACCGCACGTCGTACGGTTCGGGCGCTTCCAAACCACCCGGACAGAACGGACAACCCGCCACGTCGGTGTTGGTGGGCAGATTGGGCCGGGTCTGACGATGGCCGACCACATGGACGACTGTTCCGAGGAACGGATCCGTGCGCACGTCGCCCATCCCCCTCATTCTGACTTGCCTTGGTGCTTCTGGTGGCAGATTCGTCTCGTGAAACGCAGGAAGATGCCACCGGTTCGCGAGGCCGTTGTGGAACTGGTGGCGGTAATGCACGAAATAGGGAGCAGATTTGCCACCAGAAGCACCAAGGCCGGAAGCGCGCACGGCTGGGATTGCGGGTCCTGGTTGACGGAAGCGAAGCGATCCGATAGCGATTCGGTGTGGTCGAACATCTGAGCGGAGGCGGGACCAGCCTCGTGATCGACGCGTCGTTCGGTGTTCCGGTGATCCGCCATTGGGGTCGACTCGTCGAGGGTCCGGTCACGGCCGAGCGGTGGCCCGATGCGCCGGCCCGCCCCGGCAGTGTCGACGTCACGCCGCCGATCTCCGTGATCCCGACGCACGGCGACGGCTTTCCGGGCCGACCCGGACTGGCCGGTCATCGTCGCGGTGGTCGCGTGTGGTCGCCGCGATTCGTTCCCCATTCGGTGACGCGTGACGAATCGACCGTCACGATCACCGCCGTCGACGCGATCGCCGAACTGACGCTCACCTCGACGTTCATGATGCGTCCCGATGGTGTCATCGTCGTTTCGGTGTCGCTTCGCAACGACGGCGACTCTCCCTACATGCTCGACGCTTTCGGACCGACGATTCCGATCGACGAGTCGGCGGTCGAACTCGGAGTTCTGTCGGGTCGCTGGGCCGGCGAGTTCCGCTTCCATCGATTCGACTGGCCGATCGGAGCCTGGACCGCCGAGAACCGACTGGGCCGCACGTCCCACGAGCATCCGCCGTTCGTCTGGGCGACGAGTCGCGACGCGTCCGAGTGGAGCGGCGATGTGTGGGGGCTCCATCTCGCCTGGAGCGGAAACCACGTCGCCTACGCCGAGCGATTGGTCGACGGCCGTCGCTACGTGCAACTCGGAGAGTTGTTCCATCCCGGCGAGATGTGCGTGTATCCCGGCGAATCGATCGCCGCTCCCGATGTCGTTCTCGTCCACTCGTCGAACGGATTCGGGCCGGCCAGTTGGGGATTCCACGCCGAGGCGCGTCGCCGACTGCCGCGAACCCTCGGCCCGCGACCGGTACTGCTGAACACGTGGGAAGCGGTGTACTTCGATCACGATCAGGCGAAGCTCCTCCACCTGGCCGATCTGGCCGCGCACGTGGGAATCGAACGCTTCGTCCTCGACGACGGCTGGTTCGGCTCGCGGCGCAGCGATCGTTCCGGACTGGGTGATTGGTTCGTCTCGTCCGACGTCTATCCGGACGGATTGCGTCCGCTCATCGAACACGTGCGCGGACTCGGCATGGAATTCGGCCTCTGGGTCGAACCTGAGATGGCGAACCCGGATTCCGATGTGCTGCGCGCGCATCCCGACTGGGTGCTCGCGACCGACGGTTACGAGCCGGTGCTGGGGCGTCGGCAAGTGGTTCTCGATCTGACTCGTGCCGACGTGTTCGCCCACGTTCTCGGCCGACTCGACGCGTTGTTGTCGGAGAACGACGTCTCGTACGTGAAGTGGGACATGAACCGTCCGCTCGTGCAAGCGAGCAACCGCGATGGCAAGGCCGCGGCCCACGATCAGACCATGGCGACGTATCGGCTCTTCGACGAGATCCGCCGTCGGCATCCGAAGGTCGAGTTCGAATCGTGCTCGTCGGGTGGCGGCCGCGTCGACTTCGGCATCGTGTCGCGCGTCGAGCGCTTCTGGACCAGCGACAACAACGATCCCATCGCCCGTCAACGGATCCAGCGAGGGGCCTCGCTCTTCCTGCCGCCCGAGATCATGGGCACGCACGTGGGGCCTTCGCCCGCGCACACCACCGGTCGCGAGACGTCGATGGTCTTTCGCGCGATCACCGCTTTCTTCGGGCACATGGGAGTCGAGGCCGATCTCACCGCCATGTCCGAAGCCGATCGCGCGGACCTCGCGACGGCGATCGGGCACCACAAGTCGTTGCGACACGTGTTGCACGGTGGGCGGTCGTTGCGGATCGAGTCCCCCGACGGCACGATCGTGCATGGCGTCGTGTCGATGGATGGTCGCGAGGCGGTGGTGGCGTGCGCATGGATCGCCGTCGACGTTCGGCCGTTCTCGGTGCGGGTGCCACTCGTCGCCGACGGCCTTCGCGTCCGAGTTCTTCTCGCCTCCCAACACGGTCCGACCGAAATCGGGCTCGGACCGGATGGCGACCTGGTGTTCCCGGCGGGTGCGGCCGAAACGGCCGTGCTGGTGCACCTGTCGGCCTCGTAGAATCGCTCTTCGTGCCCGACACTCCCCAGGCTCGTATCTCTCCCGACACCGTCGCCAAGGTGGCCCGACTCGCGCGCCTCGACGTGTCGTCGGCCGAAGTCGATCGGCTCACCAATCAACTGGCCGGCATGCTCGAGCACTTCGCCGACATCGACGCCCTCGACCTGGCCGCGACCGAACCGATGACGCAGCCGTATCCGCTCGTGAACGTGATGCGCGACGACGTCGTGAAGCCCAGCCTCGACCGCGACGAAGTCCTGGCCGCGGCCCCGGCCGCCGAGGACGGTCGTTTCCGAGTGCCACCGATCATCGGACTCGAGGGCTGACGTGACCGAGCTGTCGAACGCCGTCGACATCGCCAACGCCGTCCGCAACGGCTCGGTGTCGGCCGTCTCCGTACTCGACGAATACCTCGCCCGGATCGACGCGCGCGAGTCGTCGATCCACGCCTTCAATCTGGTGACGCGCGAACAGGCCCGCACCATGGCCGCCCAGGTCGACGCCGACGTGAAGGCCGGTCGCGATCCGGGTCCACTGGCCGGAGTCCCCATCGCGCTGAAGGACAACATGTGCACCCGCGGGGTGCCCACCACGTGTTCGTCGCGCATTCTCGAAGGCTGGAAGCCCCCGTACGACGCCACCGTCGTCACTCGCTTGGCCGGGGCCGGTGCTGTGTTCGTGGGCAAGACCAACCTCGACGAGTTCGCGATGGGGTCGAGCACCGAGAACTCGGCGTTCGGCGTCACTTACAACCCGCACGACACCTCGCGTGTGTCGGGAGGTTCGAGTGGTGGCAGCGCGGCCGCCGTGGCCGCCGGCTTCGCCGCGGCGAGTCTGGGCAGCGACACCGGCGGTTCCATTCGTCAACCTGCGGCATTGTGCGGTGTGGTGGGCGTGAAGCCCACCTACGGCACCGTCAGTCGTTACGGCCTCGTGGCTTTCGCGAGCAGTCTCGATCAGATCGGCCCGTTCACGGTCGACGTGCGCGACGCCGCGGTCCTGCTCGAGGCGATGAGCGGCCACGATCCGCTCGACAGCACGTCGATTCCACAGCCCGCCTTGTCGTTGCAGGGTTCGCTCGATCGCGACGTGAAGGGTTTGCGCATCGGCCGCATCATCGACTTGCCGGGTGGAAGCGACCCCGAAGTCGAAGCGCGGCTGGCCGAATCGTTCGACGCCTTGGCGGCGGCCGGCGCGACGATCGTCGACGTCGAATTGCCCTCGATGAAGTACGGCCTCACCGCCTACTACCTCATCGCCCCGGCCGAGGCGAGCAGCAACCTGGCCCGCTACGACGGCGTGCGCTACGGCCTGCGCGTCGACGCCGCCGACACCAACTCGATGTACATGGCCACGCGGGCCGCCGGCTTCGGCGACGAAGTGAAGCGCCGCATCATGCTGGGCACCTACGCGCTCTCGGCCGGCTACTACGACGCGTACTACGGCAAGGCCCTCAAGGTGCGTCGTCTGATTTCCGACGACTTCGCGCGCGCGTATCAGAAGGCCGACGTCATCCTCACGCCCACGTCGCCGATCGTCGCGTTTCCGGTGGGCGCCAAGGTCGACGACCCTTTGTCGATGTACTTGTGCGACGTCTTCACGATTCCCACCAACCTCGCCGGTCACCCGGCCATGTCGGTGCCGTTCGGAACCGGCGCGCACGGTCTGCCGGTGGGTGTGCAGGTGCTGGCACCCACACTGGGCGAGTCGGTCATGTTCCAGGTGGCGGCTCATCTCGAGCGCGTCGCGCCGGGTGGTGCGAAATGAGCGAGACGTTCATGATCGACGGTTACGAGTTGGTGGTGGGCCTCGAGGTCCACGTCGAACTGGCCACCGCGACCAAGTTGTTCTCGGCCAGCGCCAACCGTTTCGGCGACGACCCGAACACGCACATCGACCCGGTCACGCTCGGACTGCCCGGGGCCCTTCCGGTTCTCAATCGCCAGGCCGTCGAGTTCGCGATGCGCATCGGCTTGGCCCTCAACTGCACGGTGCAGGCGTGCACCTTCCACCGCAAGAACTACTTCTATCCCGACATGCCCAAGGCGTATCAGATCTCGCAGTACGACGTCCCGCTCAACGTGGACGGGTGGCTCGAGTTGCCCGGTGGCAAGCGTATCGGAATCGAACGCGCCCACCTCGAGGAGGACACGGGCAAGAGCACGCACATCGGCGGAACCGGCGGACGCATCCATGGCTCCGACTACTCGCTCATCGACTTCAATCGCGCGGGCGTTCCGCTCGTCGAGATCGTGGGCCGACCCGACATCGCCACACCCGACGAAGCCAAGCAATACGTCACCGAACTGCGTCAGATCCTCGTGGCCATCGGCGCATCCGACGCCAAGATGGAAGAAGGCTCGATGCGCTGCGACGCCAATGTGAGTGTGCGCAAGCCCGGTGCGCCTCTCGGTACGCGCTGCGAGATCAAGAACGTGAACTCGGTGCGCTCGCTCGGTCGCGCCATCGAATACGAGGCTCGTCGACAGATCGCCCTCATCGAAGGCGGCGAGAAGGTTCGTCAGGAAACTCGGCACTGGGACGAGACCGACGGTCGCACGCACACACTTCGTACCAAGGAAGACGCCGACGACTACCGCTACTTCCTCGAGCCCGATCTGGTTCCCCTCGCCCCCGAAGCCGTCTGGATCGACGCGGTGCGCGCCGCGCTGCCGATGCTTCCGCGCGAACGTCGCGCACGATTGTCGTCGGCCACCGGAGCACCGGCCGATGGCGAAGCGGTGATGGTGGTCGTCGAGCGCGGTCAGGACGACTACGTGCTCGCGGTGGCGTCGGCCGGAGCCGATGCGTCACGCGCTCTCGTGCACGTGAAGGAGGCCTACGCCGAACAGGGCGCCGTGCCGTCGGTGCCCGCGGCCGATCTGGCGCGGATGATCGTTCTGGAAACGAGCGGCAAGCTCACGTCCACGCAGGCCAAGATCGTGTTGGCCGAGATCATGGCCAACGGCGGCGGCGACGCCGAGAAGATCGCCGCGGCCAAGGGTTTCGAGGCCATGGACACCAGTGCCCTCGAAGCGATGGTCGACGAGGTCATCGCCGCGCAGGCCGATGCGTGGGCCAAGTACTGCGCAGGCGAAGAGAAAGCCATGGGCGCCCTCGTCGGCGCGATCATGAAGGCCAGCAAGGGCAAGGCCGACGGCAAGGCCGTCACCGCACTGTTGCAGTCGAAGCGCGGCTGAGCCGTCGCTCCACGCGAAACGATCCCTCGCGCTTACAGGCTTCCGATGCGGATCAGATCGATCGCGCGTCGGCACGTGCGGTGGAACGCGTCGGCCGCCATCACGAGGTGATCGCGGGGCGTGTCTTCTTCGGGTGTGTGGCTGAGGCCGTTGGTGGACGACGAGAAGATCATCACGGTCGGGATCGATCGCGCGGTTTCGCTCGCGTCGTGCAGAGCTCCACTCGGCAACTCGATGTCGTGACCCTCCACTTCGCGCACGCTGTCGCGCGCGGCGTCGAGAAGCAGGGGATGGAAGGGCATCGGCGGAATGCGGAAGATGTGCTCCCATTCGACCGTGCACCCCTCGGCCGCGGCGGCTTCGTCCGCGGCGGCCTTGCTCTCGGCGAACATGGCGGCGAGTTCTCCGGCGTCGATGTGGCGCATGTCGAGCGTGATCGTGGTTTCACCGGCCACCGCGGTGACCACGCCGGGTTTGCACGCCACGGCACCGACGGTGGTGACACCGTCGTGGCGATCGCCGATCTCTGCCACCGCGAGTGCGAAGCGCGACGCGGCGCGGAACGAATCGCGGCGCATCGGCATCGGCATGGTGCCGGCGTGCGCGGCCTGTCCGCGGAACACGAGGCGCTCGCGCTCGATGCCCTTGGTTCCGGTGACGGTACAGATTCCCTTGCCCATCGACTCGAGAACCGGTCCTTGTTCGATGTGGACCTCGACGTAGGCCTTCACGTTCTGCTGACGCCGTTGCGCTCCGTCGAGTCGGTCGATGTCGACACCGTGTTGGGGGAGGATGTCGACGAGTCGGTTGCCCTCCTTGTCGACCAGGCCGGCCAGGATCTTCGGGTCGACCGTTCCCATGAACGCGGCGGAGCCGAAAAGCGAACGGGAGAAACGGGCGCCTTCCTCGTCGGCCCAGTCGACGAGCGCAACGGTGACGGGCGGGGTACCCTCGGCCGCGAGCGAGCGCAGCAGTTCGAGACCGGACATCACGCCGAGCGCACCGTCGAGCCAGCCGCCCTTCGGGACGCTGTCGAGATGGCTGCCGACGACGAGGGTGTCGCTGCTCTCGCCGCGCAGGTAGGCCCACAAGTTGCCGGCTTCGTCGACATCGATGTCGACGGGAAGCGTGGCCAGATGTTCACGCAGGAGGTTGCGCGCCTCGACCCATTCGGGCGTCCAGGCCAGGCGACGCGAGCCGGCCGGGCCGCCGGTGCGTGCGGCCAGGCCTTCGAGATCGGCGATGACTCGCAGCGGATCGAACGTCGACACGGAGGTATCGGATGCCATGACTCAACGGTACCGTGTGCCCGGTGACGGATCACATCCTCATCGACGACCTACGAGTGATGGCACTCATCGGTGTTCTCGATCACGAGCGCGAGGCACCGCAACCGCTCCGCGTCGACATCGACATCCACGCCGATCTCACCGATGCGGGCCAGAGCGACGACCTCACCGAGACCGTTCACTACGGCGAAGTGTGCATGCAAGTCGCCGAAGTGGCGCGCAAGTCGAACGACCTCTTGCTCGAACGGCTGGCTCAGCGCATGGCCGACATGGTGTTGTCGTTCGCCCATGTGAACGCCGTCGATCTGACGCTCACGAAGTTGCGTCCGCCGATTCCGGAGGACCTGTCGTCGTCGGCGGTGCGCATCCACCGCACGCGCGCATCCTCGGCTCCGCTCACCGCCCACCGCGCGATCATCGCGTTGGGAACCAACCTGGGTGACCGCGAGTCGTATCTGCGCTTCGCCATCGATCGTCTGGGCGCCTCGGTGCGCAAGATGTCGCAGGTGTTCGAAACCGATCCGGTCGGAGGCCCCGAGAACCAGGGTGCGTATCTCAACATGGTGGTCGAGATCGAAACAGAAATGGATCCGTACGCGGTGCTGCGATGGTTGCACCGGATCGAAGCCGATGCCGGCCGTGCTCGCACCATTCACTGGGGCCCGCGCACGCTCGACCTCGACCTGCTGTTCTTCGACGACGTGGTGATCAAGGGCGGAAACCTGGCGGTGCCGCACCCGCGTTACGCCGAGCGACGTTTCGTGCTGGCGCCGTTGAGCGAGGTCGCTCCCGAGCGGTGTCCCGAGGGCTGGGAGACGAGTCTTCCGCCCGATGCGGTCTACCCGCGCGGCCCGCTCAACTGAGTCCGAGTTCGCGCTCGACGCGCCGGATCTTCTCGGGGTAGTGCGCGCGCCCGTATTCGGGTCGTTGGCGCAGGACGATCTCGAGGAGTTCGTCGTGTTGAGCGGTTTCCTTCCAGGGAAGCGCGATGTAGAGCGGAAGGCCGAAGCGCCGCAGTTCACCCAGGCTCGAGTACACGCGCTTCTGGTAGACGAAGCGCTCCTCCCACGGCCAGTTCGACGGTGCGAATCCGGTGCCCGGATCGAGGATGCACAGGTCGCGAAGCCCGTAGCGGTCGGCGATGCGCAACTGCTCGTCGAAGAACGAGATCATCACCCCGACCGGATCGTCCTTCACCATTTGCATCTGGCGCGGGTTGGGTCCCGACAGGAACGGAAGCACGATCGGGACCTGGAAGTCGGCGGCCACGCGCCACATCTCGTCGGTCTGCATGCCATCGGCCGCGTTGATGACGTTGCAGCCGTGCTCGAGAGCCAGTCGGGTGACCTCGGGCTTCCACGAGTCGATGCTGAGGGGCACGCCGAAGGCCGCCAACGCCTTCACGATGTCGCGCAGGCGTTCCCATTCGTCCTGCCACGGCACCACGGTGGCGGCGTCGGTTGATCCTTGGCCACCCAAGTCGATTCCCTGGCACCCGTGGTTCAGCAGATATTCACCGCGGCGGGTAGCCGAAGCGGCGTCGGTGGCTATTGAATCGGTGTTGAGCGAGTCGGGAGACGCGTTCACGACGCCGTACAAGAACATGACGTCAGGCTAGGGCGGTGAGGAGACGATGAAGACTTTCGATCCGACCGGTTGGGACTTGTCCACCGCGATGGCTCTGAAGAATGGCGTCTCGGTGTCGGTGTGCATCCCGTGTCGCAACGAAGCCGAGACGATCGGCGACCTCGTGCGCATGATCGACGATGCGCTCGTCGGAACTCTCGTCGACGAACTGATCGTTCTCGACGACGGCTCGACCGACGGTACGTCCGTGGTGGCCAGCGAGGCCGGGGCGACGGTCGTGCCCGTCGATTACGTGCACTTCTTCCACGGCAGCGCCCACGGCAAGGGCAACGCGCTGTGGGCCAGCCTGGTGGCCTCGAAGGGCGACATCGTGGTGTGGTGCGACGGGGACATCACGAGTTTCACGCCCGACTGGATCATCCGTCTCGTGATCCCGCTGCTGCTCGACGATCACCTCGGACTCGTGAAGGCGAGCTACGACCGGCCCTCGCACCTGGGTGGGGGAGGTCGCACGACCGAACTCGTCGCGCGTCCGCTGTTGTCGTTGTTCTTCCCCGAAATCGCCGAAATGCAGCAACCCTTGGCCGGCGAATACGCGGGTCGGCGCACGATGCTCGAAGCGGTGCCGTTCGCGACAGGATGGGGCGTGGAGATCGGCCTGCTGATCGACATGTATCGCGAGTTCGGGATCGAGAGTCTCGGGCAAGTCGATCTGGGCGTGCGGCTGCATCGCCACCACAAACTCGAGACCCTCGCCATCCAGGCCGCCGAAGTGGCGGCCACCTTGCTCGCGCGCGTTCCCGATGCTCCGTCTTTCGCCGAGGCCGTGCCGACCCTGCGCCGCAAGAGTGGTGACGACGTCGAACTCAATGTGATGGTGCGGCCGCCGGTGAAGTCGTTGCTCCGTTTCGGGGCGCCGTAGGCACGTCGTCGACGTCGTCGTCGACGCGGTGACGCGGCGCGCTCAGGCGGTGCGCAGATAGCGGAGGAACACGAAGCCGTCGTCCTTGCACACGTGCGCGAGGTGCCAGGGTTCGCGCATGGCCCACGCTCCTTCGGCCGCGCGATCGCTGCGTCCGGCGATGAATCGAGGTGCGATCGTGAGGCACACCTCGTCCACCAGGTCGGCCGCGAGCATCTGTCCGTTGAGAGTGGGCCCGCCCTCGAGCACGCACACGTTCCCCTCGAGCGTGGTGACGACGTCGCGCACGTCGCCGGCGACCACTCGGGTGTTGGGAGCAGCCAGCAGGGCCTCGGAGTTACGACCGAGGTCGCCGCTCGATGACATGACGACGAGGCGCTGATTCGGGGGCAGTGGTGAATAGTTGTCGGCCCGGACCGTCTCGGCTCCCACGAACACGGTGTCGGCCGAGCGATGCATGAAGAGGAAGACGTCGCGATCGGCTGGTCCACCCAGCAAAGCCGACGAACCTTCGAGTGCGATTGCGCCGTCCGCCGTGGAGATCATCGACATCACGATCCATGGACGGTCGGTGTGGGCGCGACGGTGCGATCCGTCGTAGGCCTCGGGAATCGTCACCTCGCGGGGCGACGGGAACAGCATGCGCATGGAGGTTCGGTGTCCTACGGAATCAACGCGATCTTGCCGGCGACCTTGCGATCCTCGAGATCGTGCAGTGCGCGGGCGGCGTCGCCGAGCGCGTAGGTGACGGGTTCGACCGGCCGGAGCCGACCCTGCGCGATGAGATCGAGCACCTGCGCGAGCATGCGATCGTTCAGGCCCGGGTTCTTGCCGGCCCAGCCGCCCCAATCGACACCGGTGACGCGGCGATTTCGCAGCAGCACTTGATTGGCCGGAAGCCGGGGGATTCCGCCGACGAATCCGATCACGAGGTACTGGCCGTCGTCGGTGAGGGCGCGCAGCGAGGTTTCCCCGAGTTCACCGCCCACCGGGTCGTAGATGTAGTCGACTCCGCCGCCCGAGATCTCCTTGGCCTTCTCCTTGATCTGATCGGCGGTGAGTCGGGAATCGATCACGGCGTCGGCACCGCGTTCGGTGGCCAGGCGTCGCTTCTCGTCGGACGACGCGACGGCGATGACGCGCAGACCGAGGGCGTGGCCCACGTCGACGGCACCGAGGCCCACGCCGCTGCCGGCACCGATCACGAGGAGCCACTTTCCGGCTTCCACGCGCGCTCGTTCGACGAGCGCGAACCACGCGGTGAGATAACTCTGCATGAACGTGGCGGCCTGACCATCGGAGAGGTTGTCGGGCAGCACCATCACGCGCTTGGCCGCCACCACGACTTCGCTCGCAAATCCGCCCAGGCCCACGTTGGCGAACACGCGGGTTCCGATCGAGAGGTTGGGGTCGGCGACGTCTGACGCGATCTCGGTGATGCGGCCGACCACTTCCATACCCGGGACGAACGGTGTGGGTGGTTTGATCTGGTACTTGCCCTGCACGAAGAGTCCGTCGACGAAGTTGACGCCACAGGCGTTGACGGCGACCCGGACGCAGGAGGGGAACAGATCGGGTGAGGGGCGATCCTCGATGACGAGATCGTCGAGGGGCCCGAACTGACGACAGACCACGGCGCGCATCCCCGAAACCGTACGACATTGGGCGCGAAACCGTGCCAAAAGTGGCAGGTCTGACGCCCATGACCACCGGGTCCGGCGTGGTTGGGCGAGAAACATGCCAGAAGTGGCACGGTTTCGCGCCCATGAGGGCAGGGAGAGGAGACGGTCAGTGGGGGGCGCCGAATTGGCGGTCGCCGGCGTCGCCCAGTCCCGGCACGATGAACGCGTTCTCATTCAGCCGTTCGTCGACCGACGCGGTGTAGATCACGAGATTCGAACCCTGTTTGCGAAGGAACTCGATTCCCTCCGGCGCCGCCAGCACGCACACCACGATGATCGGACCGGTCGCGTGACGTTCGAGCAGAAGCTCGACGGCATGAGCGAGCGATCCGCCGGTGGCCAGCATCGGATCGAGCACGATGCAGGTTCGACCGGCCAGCGACTCGGGCAACTTGTTCACGTACGGCTTGGGCTGGAACGTGTGCTCGTCACGACTGATGCCCACGAATCCCACGTCGGCATTGGGCATGAGTTCCTGGGCCGCGTGCACGAAACCGAGGCCGGCCCGAAGCACCGGAATGACCACCGGCTGGCTCGCCAGGGCGCGTCCGTCGGTTTCGGTGAGCGGAGTGCGCACGCGCACGGCCTTGGTGGCCAGGTCGCGAGTGGCCTCGGCCAGCAGCAGGATGCCCACACGCTCGAGCTCCTGGCGGAACAGTGCGTTCGGGGTACTGGCATCACGGATACGCGTGAGCGAATCGGCGATGAGCGGGTGGTCGACGACGTGGACTTCAACGGGCATGCGCCCATTGTTCCAGATCAGCGGGTGGTGGCTCCCAATGTCTGCTCGGCTCGGGACAGGGCGTACCGGGGCTTGATGAGCCCGCTGATGATCCGCAGTCGCTCGGGGAACGGGGCGAACGCGCTCTTCATGGCGTTCACCGTGAGCCACTCGAAATCGTCGACTCCCCAGCCGAAGGCCTCCGACAGCTGCGCGAATTCCTTCGACATGCTCGTGTTGCTCATGAGTCGGTTGTCGGTGTTGACCGTCACGCGGAAGCGGAGGCGCCGGAGCATGCCGATGGGGTGCTCGGCGATCGACGGGCACACGCCGGTGTTCACGTTGCTGGTGGGGCACAGTTCGAGCGGAATGCGGCGGTCGCGTACGAAGGCGGCGAGGCGACCGAGTTGCTCGTTGCCGGGCTCGCCGGTGATGTCGTCGACGATGCGCACGCCGTGGCCGAGCCGCTCGGCACCGCACAACTGCACCGCTTCCCAGATGCTCGGCAGACCGAACGCTTCGCCCGCGTGGATCGTGGTGTGGAAGTTCTCCCGCTGCACGTGGTTGAACGCCTCGAGGTGACGCGTGGGCGGATAGCCGGCCTCGGCACCCGCGATGTCGAAACCCACCACGCCTTCGTCGCGCCAGCGAACCGCCAGCTCGGCGATCTCGAGACTGCGGGCGGCCGTGCGCATCGCCGAGCAGATCGCGTAGATCGTGAGGTCGGTTCCGGCCGAGCCGCGTCGGAAACCGTCGACGATCGCTTTCATCACCTCGTCGAGCGTGAGACCCTTCTCGGTGCACAGTTCGGGTGCCATGCGTACCTCGGCGTACACCACGCCGTCGTCGGCCAGATCGCGCGCGCACTCGTACGAGACGCGTTCGATCGCGTCACGGTCCTGCATCACTCCCACGGTGTGGGCGAACGTCTCGAGGTACAGCACGAGGTCGTTGCGCTTGGCCCCGCGATGGAACCACTTGGCCAGATCGCTGACATCGGTGGTGGGCAGACCCTTGTATCCGTACTCGGCGGCCAGTTCGACGACGGTCTGCGGACGCACTCCACCATCGAGGTGATCGTGAAGGAGAACCTTCGGGTACTTGACGAAATCGGCGACGTTGTTGCTCATGCGGGGGCCTTCGTTCGCGCGTGGCCGTCGAGGCGACGCAGGGGGAGATCGGGGGATCGCTGCAGCCAGTTCCAGGCCGGATAGTCGGCCGATTCGGCGATGCAGTGCAGCGAATAGGCGTGGCGGCTCTTGCCGCTGCGGTTGACGTCGCTCCAGTGGGGCAGGAGGCCGTGCAGGATCACGAGGGTGCCGGCGCTGACTTCGAGCGGCACGAGTCCGTCACCCGGTGCTGGAAGCGGACGCGGATCGTGCTCGACGAACTCGGCACCGTCGCCGTCACCATTGCTCTGACCATCGTTCGTTCCGAGTCGGCGGTACGTCTTGCGCAGCGTGGTGCGGTGTCCACCCGGCTGCGCCCAGAGGCATCCGTTCTCCAGAGTCGCGTCCTCGAGTGCGAACCAGAAACCCGTCACCGTGATGGGGTCGGTGTAGAGGAACGTGGCGTCCTGGTGGCAACCGACCTCGCCACCGATGAAGGGCTGCTTGCAGATGTACATGCTCTGCAACGCGAGCGCATCGGCGAGTCCGATGTCGGCCGCCACGTCGGCGAGGGCGGGGGAATACGAAAACTCCTCGAAAACTTCGTCGAGATCGTGCAGGGCGTGACCGATCTTGTTGACGCTCAGTTCCTTGGGTTGTCCGAGCCGACCGTCGGCATCGAAGGCCTCCTCCTCGAAGAAGCAGTGCACCCCGTTGGCCGAGGCCATGAACTGCTCGTCGGCGTGACGCTCCTGCTCGTTGGTGGTGAACACGCTGCGGTTGGCGTCGGCGTCGAACGACTCGAGAATTCGCTCGGCTCGCGCCTTCACCCGTGCGCACACCTCGCGGCTCACGAAATCGGGGACCACCAGGAAGCCGTCGCGCTCGTATCGCTCGATCTGCTCGTCGGAAAGCATGCGTCCCATGACTGAAGCGTAACGCTCGGTCGCAGATTCGGGATTTCGCCGTACCCTGGGGGTCATGAATGCCACACCGGCACGACTCGATCCGGACGATGCGGCCACGCTCGACCGCTTGACCGTGCTCGGTCGCGAGGTTCGCGAGGCCATTCCGCACGTCGAGGTGTTTCCGGCGCCGGCCGACGTGGAGATCGTGCGGTTCACGACCGACGAACTGGCGTCGATGTGCCCGGTGACCAATCAGCCCGATCTGTCGCGTGTCGTGATCGAATACCGCCCGGGCGAGTGGTGCGTCGAGTCGAAGAGCCTGAAGCTCTACCTGTGGGGCTTTCGCGATCGGGCGGTGTTCGCCGAAGCCCTCACGGCGGAGATCGCGCGCGAGATCATGGACACGGCCCGGCCGTTGTCGGTGACGGTGACCCTCACGCAGAAGCCGCGTGGCGGCATCGAGGTCGAGGCTGTCGCACGTCTCGGCAATCCCTGAGTTTCCGGAGAGTCCCGAACACTCCTTCTGCCGGATGAGTCAGTGCGACTCGCCGGGGCGATAGGGAAGGCCTGCGTGCGCCGGTGGACGCAACTGCTGTCGCGCCCCGGCCAACACGATTACCGTCACGATGTACGGCGTCGCGGCGACGAACTCCGACGGAACCTTGTCGACCACGTTGTACGCGATCACCAGACATACCGCGGCGGCCAGGCAACTCGTGGCGATCACCGAACGACGACGTAGCACCATCACCAGGGCGACGATCACCAGCGCCACCGCGGCCACCAACAACAACGCCGGAACGTTGCGCTCGTCGCGGAACTTGAGCGCCGTCGGGAATCCGAACAGCAACGATCCGCGGAACACGCCCCACGGCTGCCAGTTCCCGAAGATCGTCGTGGCGAGTCCGATGAAGCCCTGACCGCCCGTCTGTCCCTGCCGATACGTGCTCGTGAAGACGCACGACAGGTAGGCGCCACCGAAGGCCGCCAGCGCACCGCTGATCGCCATGGCCTGATAACGCAGGCGGTTGATCGACACGCCGAGCGACTCACCGGCTTGCGGCGACTCGCCGCTCGAACGCAGACGCAGGCCCCAGCGCGTACGCCACAGCACGTACACCGACAGGGGAATGATCGCGATCGCCAGAATGGTCGGCAGGTACACGTCGCTCACGAGGCCGCGTACGAATCCGGCCATGTCGGGAATGAGCGGCCAGTCGTGCTTGTCCTCGAACCACTTCAGGATGTCGGGGCTCTTCCAATTCCCGATTCGACCCCCGGCGAGGAACGGCATGTCGAATTCGCCGTAGCCACCCTTGCCGGGAGGCGACTGGCTCTCGCCACCGCCCTTTTGACCCTTGAAGAAGATGATCGAGAGGTACTCGGTGCTACCGGCGGCCAACGTGTTGATGGCGATACCCGACACCACGTGGTCGACGTTGAAGCGAACCGTCGCCAGGGCGTGCAGCAGACCCACGAGCATGCCGCCCACCAAGGCCAGAGCGATGCCGCCCCACGAGCCCCACTTCCAGGCGCCGTAGCCACCGCACCACGAGCCGATGATCATCATGCCCTCGATGCCGATGTTCACGATGCCGGCGCGTTCGGCCCATAGGCCGGCGAGTCCGGCCAGCAGGATCGGCGTGGCCACGCGCAGCGTCGACGAGATGGTGCCCGAACTCGTGATGTCGTCGGCGTCGGCGATGATGCGCACGATCGAGAAGATCAGGAGCCCGCCGAGCCACAGGATGGATGCGCGGCGCAACGGCGAGAGGTTCTTCCACGACAACGAGCGTGTTGCGGGGGTCGGCTGGAGTGTGGCGGTCACGACTCGACCTCCGACTTGGGCTCCGACTCGAGCTCGGCCGCGGCCTTGCGTTGAATTCTCCGGTCGTCCCAACGTTTGACGGCCTCGTTGATGATCACGACCGCGAGCACGATGATGCCCGACATGATCGTGGTGATCTCCTTGGGGATGTCCTCGAGCTGCAACTTGCCCGACGCCTCGCCGAGGAAACCGAAGAGCAGCGCCGAGAAGAAGATGCCGAGCGGATGGTTGCGGCCGAGCAAGGCCACCGCGATGCCGTTGAAACCCTGCTGCTCGGCCAGGTTGTTCTGGTAGGCGTGAACGTCGCCCAGCAACGCGCGCATGCCCACCAGGCCGGCGATCGCGCCCGACAGGAGCATGGAGATGAGGATCATCTTCTTGGGGTTCACGCCGGTTGCCCGGGCCGCTCCGGAGTTGCCGCCCGAAGCGCGCAGACGGAATCCGAACTTCGTCTTCCAGACGACCACCCAGAACAGGACCAGCACGAGGATCGCGATGATGAACATGCCGTTGAGACGGCGGTCGACGAGGTCGGGGAACCAGGCCGACTTCGGCAACTCCTTGGTCTTCACGAGGAGGCTCTCGGTTGCGCTCTCGACGCGGAAGAAATCGTCGAACGCCCAGGCCACCAGCGACAGGGCGATGAAGTTGAGCATGATCGTGGAGATCACCTCGTTGACATTGCGCTTCACCTTGAGCCAACCGGCGATGCCGGCCCACAACGCGCCGGCGGTCATGGCCACGACGAGGCAGAACAGAACGTGGAGAACGGGTGGCAGGTCGACCGCGGCACCGACGACGGCGGTGGTGAGCAGGGCCACTCGCATCTGACCTTCGACGCCGATGTTGAACAGATTCATCTTGAATCCGATCGCCACCGCGGCGGCCGAAATCATGAGGGGCGTGGCGCGATTCGCCATGCCCTGCAGAACGCGCGACTCACCTGCCGCGCCGAACAGCGTGCTGTAGGCCTTGACGGGATCCTTGCCGGTGATCAGGAGGATGATCGCCGAGATGGCCAGGGCGACGATCACGGCGAGTACCGAACTGGCGGCCGTGACCATCGCGCGTTGGAGGCGTTGATTCTTCATCGGGCCGCCTCGCGATCCTGGATCTCGCCGGTCATGTACGTGCCGAGCAACTCGGGGGTCGCTCGGCGGGGGTCGAGTTCGGCCGTGATGCGACCGTCGAACATCACCACGATCCGATCGGACAATCCGATGAGTTCTTCGAGGTCGGCCGAGATCAAGAGGACTCCGAGGCCCTTGTCGCGGGCGTGGCGCAGTTCCTCCCAAATGGCGGCCTGTGCGCCGACGTCGACGCCACGTGTCGGATGCGCGGCCAGAAGGATCTTGGGGTTGGTCGCCATCTCTCGGCCGACGACCAACTTCTGCTGGTTGCCGCCCGACAAAGCGAACGCCGGAACCTGCTCGGACGGGGTGCGCACGCCGAAGCGGCGGATGATCTCCCGCGCGTCGGCTTCGGCTTTGCGCCGGCCGATGAATGGACCACTCGTGAGACCCGGTTCGTCCTCGCGCCCGAGCATCGTGTTCTCCCACAGGGGAGCATCGAGAAGGAGTCCCTCGCGATGTCGATCGAACGGTATGTACGACAGACCCGACGTGATTCGTTCGCGAGTTTCGACATCGGTGAGATCGTGGCCGGCGATCTCGACGCGACCGCTCACCAGCGGCATGAGTCCGAGGATGGCCTCGCACAACTCGAACTGTCCGTTGCCCTCGACGCCGGCGACGCCGACCACTTCGCCGGAGTGCACCGACAGCGAGATCTCTTCGAGCGCTAGTTTGGCCCCGGCGGAGGCGCCGGCCACCGACAGGTCGTGGACAGACAGCACGACGTCGGAGCCGATGGGTGTTTCGCGTCCGGATGGATCGGGTAGATCGCTGCCGACCATGAGTTCGGCCAAACCACGACGGTCGACCCGACTCGGAGTGGTGGTGGCAACGGTGGTTCCCTGTCGCATGACGGTGATCTCGTCGCAGTACCGCAACACCTCGTCGAGCTTGTGCGAGATGAAGATGACCGTGCGACCCTCGGCCACCAGCCGCTTGAGCGTGGCGAAGAGCTCTTCGACCTCCTGCGGAACGAGCACGGCGGTCGGTTCGTCGAGGATGAGGATCTGGGCGCCGCGGTAGAGCACCTTCAGGATCTCGACGCGCTGGCGCTCGCCGACACCGAGCGTTCCGACCAGGTCGTCCACGTCGAACGACACGCCGAGCGATGCCGCGAGTTCCGCCAGGCGGGCCTTGGCCGAACTCGCGTCGATGCGACCGCGACGACCGACCGGCTCGTTGCCGAGGATGATGTTCTCGAGGATCGAGAGGTTGTCGGCCAGTTTGAAGTGCTGGTGCACCATTCCGATGCCGGCCGCGATGGCGTCGGTGGGGGACTTGAACGCGACCGTCCGGCCGCCGACCGCGATCGAACCCTCGTCGGGCTGATGCATGCCGTACAGCGTCTTCATGAGCGTGGACTTGCCCGCGCCGTTCTCGCCGACGACGGCGTGGATGGTGCCGGGTCGCACGCGCAACGACACGTTGTAGTTGGCCACCACACCCGGGAAGCGTTTGGTGATTCCCGACAGTTCGACTGCCAGTGTTCCCGCCTCGCTCATGCCACCCCCGGAATCGTTGCACCGCTCCGGTGCGCCGTGAACGATTCCGTTATAGCAGAGACTGAAAACAGCAGAGACGGAAAGCAGAGAGCCCGGGTCGATGACCCGGGCTCTCTGGAGTTTCCCGCTTCTCGTGAGAAGTCGGAACGACTCGTGATCGTCGTTGACGATCAGGGTGCCGTCGGCACCTCGATCTCACCGGCGACGATCTTGGCCTTGATCTCGTCGAGCTGGCCGGCGATGTCGTCGACGTATCCACCCGAGGTGGAGTAGCCGACGCCGTCGTTGCTCAGATCGAACACCTTGATGCCGCCCGCGGTGTCACCCTCGCAGGCCGCCTTCATGGTCTCGAACACCGCCACGTCGACGCGCTTCAGCATCGACGTGAGGATGCGCGCACGCTGATCGTCATTGGCGGCCGTGAGGTACTGGTCGCTGTCGACGCCGATGGCCCACTTGCCCGCCTCGACGGCGGCCTCGATGGTGCCCGCACCCGAACCGCCAGCGGCGGTGTAGATGATGTCGGCGCCTTCGCCGTACCAGCCCGAGGCGATTTCCTTGGCGCCCGCGACGTTGCCCCATGCGGAGTTGTCACCGGCTGGTCCGAGGTAAGCGACCTTCACTTCGATGTCGGGGTTGATGTAGCGCGCACCCGCGGCGTAACCGGCCTCGAACTTCTTGATGAGGTCGATCTCCTGGCCACCGATGAAGCCGACGATTCCCGACTCGCTCTTCAGAGCAGCGGCCGCACCGACGAGGAACGAACCTTCCTGCTCGGCGAACACGAGGCTGCGCACGTTCGGCGCTTCGACGACCGAGTCGACGATGCCGAAGGTGACGCCTGTGTTGGCGGCGGCCACTTCGCCCATCGGGTCGGTGAACATGAAGCCCACGCCGACGATGACTCCGGCGCCGTCACCGGCGAGGAGTTCGAGGTTGGCCTTGCGGTCCTCATCGACCGTGGCCTCGAGTTCCTTGACTTCGATGCCGAGTTCGGCAGCGGCGCGCTCGCCACCAGCGGCGGCCGAGTCGTTGAATGTTCCGTCGCCACGGCCGCCGGTGTCGAAGGCGATTCCGCCGACGAGTTCGCAACCGCCCGAGGCGGCTTCGGTGCCCGCGGGTGCCTCGGTTGCCGACGAGCCGCCGTCGTCGTCGCCACCACAGGCGACGGCGAAGAGGCTCAGAGCAGCGAGCGGCGCGAGCAGCAAGCGTGATTTCTTGAGCATGTGTTTGGATTCCTCCCCTTGGACGTCCGACGGGGGCGTCGGACGTGGTTGGTTGCGACAACCTTACACCGGGCCGAACTACTGGTTTCGGCCACGCTCCTGGATCTTGGCCCTGCGCTCGGCCACTTTTTCGGGAGAGAAACTGGTGCGCCGCCACTCGGCTCCGTCGCGCGCTTCGATCGTCCAGCCATCGGATTCGGCGTGGATGTCGCGGTAGGTCCGACGGATCTGACGCACGCCAGGCTGATCGTTGCCGATGATGTCGCGCGCGATCCGTCGCGTGAACGGGATGAGATCGGCGTGCGGCACCACGTGATTGACGAGTCCGAACGCGAGCGCTTCGTCGGCCGACATGAAGTTTCCGGTGAAACTCATCTCGCGGGCACGGCGGAGTCCGATGGCCTGCGGCAGGAGAACGGTGAGACCCCAGCCCGGCATGACGCCGACGCGTGAATGCGTGTCGCCGAACTTGGCGTGCTCGGAGGCGATGAGGAAATCGCAGTTGAGCGCGAGTTCGAAACCTCCCGTGATGGCCACACCATTGACGGCTCCGATGAGCGGCTTGTCGACCATCGGAAACGGTCCGCGCACACCGTCGGAGTTCGGCCGACCGTCTGCACCCGACCCGGAACCGAGATTGCCGCCGGTCGAGCCGAGTTCCTTCAGGTCGAGTCCGGCGCAGAAGGCGGGGTCGGTTCCGGTGAGGACGATCACGTCGACGTCGTCGCGATCGTTGGCCTCGCGCAGACAGCGCGGGAGTTCGCGCAGCACGTCGGTCGACAAGGCGTTGCGTGCGTCGGGCCGATTGAGGGTGACGGTCGCGATGCGCTCGCTCACGTCGAACAGAACGACGTTCTTGTTCGGGTCCGTGTTCGGGTCCGTGTTCGGGTCCGTGTTCGTGCTCGACATGTCGTTCAGGCTCCTTCGTTCTCGGCCGGGAGGAACGAGTACTTCACGTCCCCGAGTTTCACGAGCATCGCCGCGATCCAGCCGCCGAGGGCGCCGAAGTGATCGTCGAGAGTGGTGCTCGATCCATCGGCCAACGATTGCTCGGAGAGTTCGTAGAGACCCTCGTAGGTGCATTCGACCGCGTACTCGCATTCGGGTGATCCGGTCGAAGCATCCGACGAGTCGATCGAATCGCTGTCGTAGGTCGCTTCCACGGTGATGGCGGCTCGTTCGAGTCGGCCATCACCGATGAGCGGACTGGTGGCCGGAAGCAGTTCGCGCACCAATCCGACATCGGGCTGCGCGCCGATGCGTTGGATGCGCAACACGATCTCCATCTCGATCGCCGGCCGCTCGTCGGACGAGTCCTCCACGTACCAACGTCGGTACGCGGTCTGGCTCCACGACGGCCAGTCGAATGTGATGTGCGCCAGCACTCGCGGCGGCAGTCCCTCGCCGGGCAATCCGTAACTGGTCTCCCACGACAGATCTCCGAGCAACACGTCGACCTCGAAGTGTTCTTCGAAGGCCTGACGTTCGAGGAAGGCGCGTTCGAACGCGTCGCGCAGAGCGCTGATGACGTCGGTGAACACGTGGTCGAGCACGGCTCGAACCTATCGCTCGTGCGAGACTGGCCCCGTGACGAACACCGACCCTCTCGTACTTCTCGACATTGCAGACGGCGTGGCCACCATCACGCTCAACAACCCCACCGAGCGCAACACTCTCACGGCGCCGATGGTCGAGCAGATCACCGCGGCCATGGATCGCATCGAATCCGACCCGGGCATCGGGGCCATCGTGGTCACCGGAGCCGCGCCGGCCTTTTGCGCCGGGGCCAACCTGGGCAACCTCCAGCAGAGTTCGGCCGAGAGCCTCGGCAACATCTACGAGGGTTTCCTGCGCATCGCCCGCAGCGAACTTCCGACCATCGCGGCCGTGAACGGGGCGGCCGTGGGCGCCGGGATGAATCTGGCCCTGGGCTGCGACGTCCGGTTGGCCGCGCGGCGAGCCAAGTTCGACACCCGTTTCCTGCAGATCGGAATCCACCCCGGTGGAGGACATACGTGGATGCTCCGCCGCATCGCCGGACCCCAGGCCACGATGGCCACCGTGATCTTCGGTGAAGTGGTCGATGGCGCCGAGGCCGAGCGGCTCGGCATCGTGCACCGCTGCGTCGATGACGATCAGTTGGCGAGTGTCGCCCACGCGATGGCCGCTCGGGCCGCGTCGGCTCCTCGAGAACTGGTGATCGAGACGAAGAAGACCATCAAGGCCATGGCCGATGTGTCGATTCACGAGGACGCGGTGGCCCGCGAACTCACGCCCCAGCTCTGGAGCACCCGCCAACCCTGGTTCGCCGAGCGCATCGCCGCCCTGCAGGCGCAGATCTCCAGCAAGAAGTAGGTCGGGACGAACAGGTAGCGACGTCCCGCCACCGGTTGCGCGGCCACGACCGCCCTTGAAATTCTCCGGCCGAGGAGTACGGTTCGGCCAAGGGAGTTCAACGGAACCTGTGAAAGGGGGACCGATGAGCAAGCGCCATCGTTCGGACGAGGCGGTACCGCTGCCCCGGGCCGAATTGCGGGCCCACGCGCACAACGAGCGCCATCGCGTGAAGGGCGAACTGCACGAGTTGGCCGGGCTGGTGTCGCACGGAGTCGAACCCGACGACGTGATCGATCCGGGCGCCGAGTGGAAGCCCACGCATCATCACGACGCCGAGCGAGCGATCAAGAAACTCGACTCGACGCGTCGGCTGAGGCACTGGAAGCGCAAGGATTGGAAGCGGCGCACCGTGGTCAGGCGGCAGAAGAACGCCGCCTGGCGACGTCTCGCTGAATCTGCTTGATCAACCCGGCGTGACAGTGAGCCACGCGTTCGCGAAGTCGTCGCGCCGCTCGGCCCATTCCTCGGCGGTGATTCCGTAACGCACGTGGTCTTCCCACACGCCGTTGATCTCGAGGAAGCGCAGGGCGACACCTTCGTTGCGGATGTCGAGTTTCTCCATCACGCGGTGGCTGTTGTGATTGCGCGGGACGATGCAGATCTCGACGCGATGCAGGTCGAGTTCTTCGAACGCGTAACGCAAAACGACCACCACCGCTTCGGCGACATAGCCATGGCCGGCCCGGGCCTGGTCGATCCAGTAGCCGATGGTTCCGCTCTGCAAGGCTCCGCGGACGACGTTGTTGAGGTTCACCTGACCCGCGAAAGCGTTGTCGACGAACAACCCGAAGGCGTACGAGACACCGGTCTGACGGTCGCGTTCCTGGAGATTGCAGCGCGACGTGAACGCGTCACGATCGGTGCTCGGGTCGGGTGCGTGCGGAATGCGCTGCGGTTCCCAGACGGTGAGCCAGTCGTGGTTGCGACGCCTGACTTCCGACCAGGCCGGAAAGTCGGGAGCGACGAGCGGACGCAACATGACCCGGCGCCCGTAGAGGCGCAACGAACCCGATGTTCGGGCCGGGTGATCGGTGTGGCGTGACGTGCGGGTCATGGTGCACCCCGCAGTTCAGCACAGACGCCGTCCATCAGGTTGTGCGCAGACACCGTGATTGCAGGCGCGTCGAAGCGGCGCATCAGGGCGACCAGGACGCACAGGCCGCCGACGATCACGTCGGCCCGGTCGCGGGGCAGGCCTGGGTTGTGCACGCGGTCGGCCAGCGGCTCGGTGGCGAGGGTACGAAAGACGTCCTCCACGGCGGCGCGCTCGAGGGCGAATCCGTGCAGTGCCGCCGGATCGAAGACGCGCTGACCCATCTCCACGGCGGCGGTGGTGACGATGGTGCCGGCCGTCCCGATGAAGTGGGTCGCGCCGACGACGTCGGGAATCTCGCGGATCACGTCGTCGATCAAGTCGTAGGTGTCGCCGATCGCGTTGGTGAGTTCTTCCGGGCGTGGCGGGTCGGCGGTGAAGTGGCGATCGGTAAGGCGCACCGCGCCGACGTCGATGCTGCGCGCGGCAACCACCGTGGGTCGACCGCCCATCAGTTCGCCGAGAATGAGTTCGGTGGAGCCGCCACCGATGTCGACGACGAGGTGGAAACCAGGCGGCACCGTCAGGCCGGTCGTGGCACCGCGGTGCGACAGACGGGCCTCGTCGTCTCCACTCAGCAATTCGGGGACACTCCGTGTCGCCGTCGCGACCGAATCCAGGAACGCGAGGCCGTTCGATGCGTCACGAGTGGCACTGGTTGCCGTGACCCGCAGGCGATCGACCGCCAACTCGTCGAGGACGCTCCGATACCCGCTCAGGCACGTGAGTGTGCGGGCGACCGCATCGTCGTCGAGCCGCTTGGTTCGGTCGACGCCGGCGCCCAATCGTGTGACCGTCACGATGCGGCGCAACGTGGTCCCGTCGTCGTCGCACACGAGAAGGTTGGTGGAGTTGGTGCCGATGTCGATCGATGCGACTCGTCTCGGGCTCATGACTCGTGACCCCGAACTCGTGTCTCGCCATCGCGATCAGCCGAGCGAAGGCGAGCATCGACCCAGCGGCCGACCGGGTCGTCCCCGCCGGCGAGGAAGTAGGCGTAATGACCGTGCAGGCACTTCACGCCGGTTCGCGTACCGCTCACGCCGCCACTCGGACGTGGTCCGCTGTGATCGGGTGGGATGAGAGCGTCGCGTTCGGCGGCGTAACGCGCGTGCGCGGTGGCCAACTCGTCGGCGTCGACCTCGGCTTCGGCGCGGTCGACTCCGCCGTCGGCTTCGAGACGGCTCACCGCCACCACTTCATGGCGTCCACAGAGCCAGTAGAGCGTGGGCATCGGAGTTCCGTCGTCGAGCAACGGATGATTGCGGATGACGATGGGGCCACCCTCGGCGTCGCGAACCACCACGGCGAACTTCCCGCTCGGCGGGCGGCCCAGGAGTTCCTGAACCAGCGCGAGGTCGTGGTCGCTCGTGTGGTCGCTCGTCTTTTTGCTCAACTCTTGCGGCGGCGGCGGCGGAAGAGTCCGCGCAAGAAGAGCAATGCGGCGGCCACACCGGCGGCGATCGGCAGGAAGCGCTTCATCACTGCACCACCGGCAACGTCACCGAGGTTCAACGGCTCGGCGGCGGGGCCTTCGATCTTCCGCACGGTCGGCTGACCCGATGCGTCGGTGCTCGGGGTCGCAGCGGCGGGAGCAGCCGGGGCGGGGGCACCCGTGCCCTCACGCTCGATGAGCGCGTTGAGGTTGTCGGAGAACTGGCCGAGCAACTTGTCGCTCACGTCGGCGAGCGCGCCACGACCGAACTGGGCGACCTTGCCGGTGATCGACAGGTCGGTGACCACATTGCAGGTGGTGGCGGTGGGCGAGATCTCGGTGAGGGTCGCCGTGATGGTGGCCGAAGCATTGCCCTTGCCGCCGGTGTCGCGACCGCTCGCCTTGAGAACGGCCTTATAGCCGCTGGCGTCCATCTCGGCGAACTGCGCTTCACCCTTGAACTGCGCGGTAATGGGGCCGACCTTGATCTTCACGACGCCCTTGTACACATCGCCGTGAACCTCCTGGAGTTCGGCGCCGGGGAGGCATGGAGCGAGGCGCTCGAGGTTGGTGAGGACGATCCAGGTCTCGGCGATCGATCGATTGACGGTGAACGAATGATTCAGGTCCATGAGTCGAGATCCTCCTGCGTGTCGATGTCGGCACTCGAGCCTTCGCAGGCTACTTCCGAAACCAAATCGGGGCGCAGGCGAATGAGGTCGCGCGCGCCACTGTCACCCTCGGCCGGCAGTAGTGGCCAGACCGACTTGTGCAGACGAACGGGATTGCCTCGGACTCCGTCGTACGTGGCGACCGCGATGGGCGATGTCGATCCGGCGACCGCACGCCACGCGTCGGGTGTGACGAATGGTTGATCGGCCAGCCCGATCACCGCCACTTCAGCTCCCTTCTCGCGCGCGGCGTCCAGCCCGCACTGGACCGATGTGGCCTGGCCATCGGCCCACTTCGGGTTGCGCACCACCAGGCAGCCGGCGGTGACGTCGGCGGGCAGGTCGATCGCGCCGATGACCACGACCACGGCGCCGATGCCGGCCATGCGGGCGGCGTCGATGGCCCGCCCCGCGACCGTGACCCCTCCGATGTGGGACAGGAGCTTGTGGCTCGGGCCGGAGAACCGCGAGCCGGCTCCGGCGGCCAGGACGATGGCGACTGTTGTCACAACCCCACTTTGCCCCATGAGCAGGGCTTTCGTGGGGTTCGGGGGAGGTTTTAGCGGACCGAGTCGGGGCGTTCTCGACCCCGCCCTTGAATGTTTCATTTTCATTGCATTACCGTTGCGGTCTTCTGACGGTTGGCCCGGGGTCGATCGGTGAACCAGTCCCGACGGCGGGAGGTGAGCAGTGAACACCAGCGATCTCAGTTCTCGTGTCGTGTCGCGTGGTCGTGGAATGTCCCACGTCCGCCGACTCCTGGCTCTCTTCTTCGCCTCGACGGCGGTCATCGTCTCGTTCGGAGATCCGGTGCTCGGTGGATCGGCGGTCCAGGCCGCGCCGGCTCGCCTGGCCGATCCGATCGCCGAGATGGCATCGGGTGCGTTGGTGTTGGCGCGCACCACGACGCCGTCGTTCGCGGCGTGGCGCCGTGAAGTGGCCGAAGAAGTCGGACTTCGACTCGAGATCGACCCGGCCGTTCTCGAAGCGGCCTGGTCGCGTGCCGATGCCGAGCACCAAATCGCGTTGATGGCGGCTCTCGCTCAAATCGGCACGCCGTACCGCCGTCGCACGTCCGACCCGGAGCGCGGATTCGATTGCTCGGGCCTCACCACCTGGGCCTGGGCCCAGGCCGGGCATTCGTTGCCGCGCAACTCGACGCAGCAGTGGCGTGCGGGTGATCCGCGCACCGTCGACACCGCACAAGCCGGTGATCTCCTTCGTTATCCCGGCCACGTGATGATGTGGCTCGGCGTGGGTCGCGCCATCGTTCACTCACCGCAGTCGGGTGAATTCGTCGAAGTGCAGATGCTGTCGGAACGTTCGTTCGCGCGGAGTCAGTTCTTCGACCCGAGCTGAACGATCACGTTCGTCCGCGCGCGTTCACGCGCGTTCACGCATGTTCATGACGTCGCGAACGCGCCGGGATCAGCAGTTGGGGTGACCGCCGTGGCTTCGATCAGCAGGTCGGCCGTGTCGAGGTAGGCCAGCACACCGAGTTCGTCGAACGCGCAGTACGACTTCTCGCGGGTGATGCCGGTGGAATCGACAACGGGAACCGTGGTGCACGTGGCGGGTCGGTCGGCGACCGTGCGCGTGGACGCTCGAGAGTCGCCCACGGCGACCACGGCGTCCTGTTCGAGTCGGTCGATGATCGCGCCTTGGAAAATGCGTGAGTTCACCATACGGTCCGACACCCGCGTCTCGTCGATGCCGGGCCGGCAGTCGCTCGTGGTGGTCGAACAGGTGGCGGTCGAACCGTCGGCCGCGAACACGAAGCGAACCTCGGCGATCTGGACACTGGTGCCCAGGGCGCGGTCGACCGAGATCGAGCCAGTGGTGGACTGACCGCCGAACTTCGTCGTCACGGAATAGTCGACCCGGAACGATGTGAGGTCCGACTCGAAAGCGAAACCAGCCGTCAGGACATCGACGACCGCACCGATCGCGGTGTCGTCGATGGAAGGGATGGTGTCGTCGGTGACGAGGCGAGGACGTTCACCCGTGATGCATCCGCCGAGCACGATCGACAGCGTGAGCAACGCGACACTCATAGGGCGCGTCAGTCGTCGAGTTCGGCCGTGAGTCACGGGGAGAGCCTAGGTGTCGAGGCCAAGGAGTCACCTAGGTCTGGATTTTGACGTGTCGGGTGACGGGGTCGAGTCGGATTGGTATGCCGCCTTCGTGGACGGTGTGGTGGTGTCGGCTGCAGAGCGGGACCAGGTTGTCGAGGTTGGTTGGTCCGCCGTGTTCCCAGGGGGTCAGGTGGTGTGGTTCGGTGTGTGCGAATTTCACGGCGCAGCCGGGAGTGCAGCAGCCGACGGATCTCCGGCCCGTCGACAGCATCCGGCCCGCATGATCGACCGCCACACGATCGTCGAGCGGGCCTCCTGCAATTGTCTCCGGTCCGGAATCGTCGGCTGCTGCCCGTTGCGTCGCTGGACGGATCGTTCGGGTCGAGACGATTGCATGGAGCCCCATTCAGTCCAGGCGCCCTCGACGGTGATGCTCCATGCTGTCGAGACACGAAGCGATGCGGCCGTCGACGCAACGACCAGGCGAGTTGTTGTCGTTGACGGTTGTCGGCTGGGAGGCGAGGTCGATGAGGGCGAGGGCGCGACGATGGTCGTTGGGTTCGATGCCGGGCATCACCTCGACCGGGGTGTCGCGGTCTCCAGCATGGAACATCGCTTCGACACGCTGATCGAGGCGTGACAGCAGGATCGAGCCGCGTTCGGGGTCGAACGCGCCGCGCAGATGGATCATCCCGTCCGGGTCGTTCCAGGTGCGCAGATAGGTGGAACGACGTTGCTTGTCGAACCGGTCGAGTCCTCCATCGGACTGGGCGCGAGCAACGGCCGTCTTCATGTGTTTGGTGAACTCGTCGACCGTCATCGACTCGGCTGAACGCACCAATGTCGCGTGACGGGCGATCAAGGCCGGTTTGTCGACATCGGACAGTCGCCCGAGCCCGGACGCCAACGCGTCGACATGACCGGCACTCAACCGTCCCTCCGCCAACGCGACATCGAAACCCGGCACCTCGTCCAACGTGGCCGAACGGGTGATCACCCGGTTCGCATCACGATGCGACCAGCCGGCTCGCACCAGTTCGGCGTCAGCGACCGCGAAATCAGGATGGCTGGGATCGCGTGTGATCGCATCCATGTCGCGCACGATCGCCGCTTCGACCGCGTCGAGACGAGCCCGTTCACGACGAACCTGATCGAGCCGAACCCGCAGATCGGCCAACCGCGGAACCACGCCCGACACCAACACGCAACACCTCCCTGAAACAACTCGGCTAACACGCAGAACACAGGAGCCTCGGCCGCAACACACGCGACACCAGCCCGATCGGGAAGTGCTCCCACCATAGAAAAGGGGTGTTGCACAGTTTCGCCCTCACCAGAAATTTTCTTGGTTAGCGTGACGGGGTGATCGAACTCGACGCGGCGACGTTCCTGCTCCAGTGGGCGGTGGGCGGGATGATCGGTTGCTGGTTCACCACTCGACGTCGTGAGGTCGGACTGGGCTACGGCTGGATGCTGCGCATCACGTTCGTGTGCCTCGCGATCGCGTCCGCCGCTCTCGGGTGGTCGTCCGACGGGGGAGCGGCCACTCGCGTTCGCGACGTCGTCAGCGTCGTTGTTGCCGTTTCGATCACTGGCGCGCTCGTGTCGAGCATCCTGCGACGCAAGGCCGGTGTGCGCGGACAACTCGCCGATCACGATCGACGCAGTCAACGAATCGCCGAGATGACGGGAATCGATCGCGACGAAGTGACGAGCGAGCGAGTGGGTCGCGAGTTCGATCCGCGCCTCGATCTCATCGCACCGATCTTTGGAACCGTAGGTCTGGTGGCGGCCGGTGTCGATGCCGGCGGTAACGATGCACTCGCCGTCGCGCGAATCATCGTGGGCGCTGTGTTCCTCGGTTTCGTGACCGACGCGATGCTCCTCGGCCACTGGTACCTCGTGCAGCCCGGGCTCCCGCGCCGCCACGTGAACGAGATCGTGCGGGCGTTCCTGTTCGTGTGGCCGGCCGAAGTGCTGGTCATGCTGCTCCCGACCGGAATGTTCAGCGTCTTCTCGGGTGCCGTCGACGACGGCTGGGGTGGTCAACTCGGGTGGTTCTGGGCGGCGTGTGCCGTCACCACCGGTGTGCTCGGCGTGGTCACGCAACGCGCCTTGCGTGAACGCTCGTACTCCGCGGTCATGGCCGCGACCGGCCTCATGTATCTCGCGATCCTGACGGCGTTCGGCACCGATCTGGTGGCCCGCGCCGTGCTGGCCGGCTGATCAGCCGATCACGCCGGCGGCTCGCAACGCCGCCGCATCCAGGCCCACCTCGGTCACGATTTCGTCGCTGTGCTCACCGGGCATCGGGGCGTGGCGTCCGACGCGGGCCGGGGTGGCCGAGAAGCGCGCGGCCGGACGCGGTTCGCGGGTGCGACCGGCCACCGGATGTTCGCGTTCGACGAACACCGCGTTGTTGATCACCTGCGGTTGCGAGGGCAGTTCGGGAATCGAGACGATCTTCGAAGCGGGAACGTCGCACTCGTGCGCCCGCTCGACGAACTCGTCGACTCCGCGCTCGGAGGCGAGTTCGATCATCAGCGGTACGAGCTGCGACGCGTTCGCGGTGCGCGCGAACATGGTGGAGAACCGCTCATCGGTCGCCAGATCGGGTCGACCGTACGCCTCGCACAATCCCTTGAATTCGGAATCGCTCACCACACCGATGGATGCGAAGCCGTCCTTCATACGGGTGACTGCGTAGTTCTGCGCGATGGTGGGGGTGCGGTTGGCGTCGTCGTCGAGGAGCACCGCGTCCATGGCCGAGTCGGGCCACAGAAAGGCGATCGCGGCGTCGAGCATGGCGAGCACGATGTGCTGACCCTGGGCCTGACCGCGTTCGCGCGCGAGAAGAGCCGCCGTGATGGCTTGCGCCGCCTTCAACGACGTGACCTTGTCGCACAACAGAGTGCGGAAAAGCGACGGCGTGCCGGTCTGCGGATCGACTTGAACGCTGGCGAGTCCCGATGCACCCTGGATCACGTTGTCGTACACGCGATGGCCGCTGGCCGGGCCGTCGGGTCCGTAGCCGCTGATGCTCACGTAGACGAGGTTCGGATTGACGGCCTTCAGATCGTCGAATCCAATACCGAGTCGCTCGACGGCTCCGGGTCGGAAGTTCTGGATGACGACGTCGGCCGTCTTGGCGAGAGCCTTCAGGACTTCGACGCCCTCGGGTCGCTTCAAATCGACGACGAGCGACCGCTTGCCGCGATTGTTGTTGAGGAAGATTCCGGTCATGCCGCCTTTGGCCGTGCCGAGATAGCGCATGAAGTCGCCGATGCCCGGTGACTCGACCTTGATGACGTCGGCACCCTGATCGGCGAGGGTCATCGCGGCCAGCGGGCCGGAGATCATCACCGAGAGATCGAGAACCTTGATGCCGTGGAGGGGGCCGTTGCTGGTCGTCATGTTCTCATGCTCCCACGATCGGCGGAATCGCCCGCCACCGAGCCTGATCTGGCTCGAATCCGATGAGCGAGAAGTCCCCCGACGATGGTCAACAGCAACGCGGCCGCGAAGTTGGTGACGAGTGCGGATTGCAGCGTCCAGGCCCCGCGGTCGGCAATGGCCACCGTGGCTCCACCCAGCCCGCCCATCAAGCTGAAGCCGACGCTGTCGGCGAGGTTCACTTGGCTCGCGATCACTCCATCTCGCCCGGGCTCGGCGTGCGTCATCGCCGCCACCGAAGTGGGGACGAACAACAGGCCCATGCCGAGTCCGGCGAAGCACCACGTGGCGAACACGACGGGGAGGGGCCATGACGAGTCGACGACCAGTGATGTGGTGATGACACCCAGGCCGATGAGCGCGAATCCGATGGTGGCGCTGCGGTCGGGACGCAGTCGAGGCATCTTCGACACGATCGCCGACCCGATGCTCCAGGTGACCGCCGCTCCGATGATCACGAATCCCTGAACGGTGGCGGATGCGCCGTGGATTCGATCAGCAGCGAGCGGCACGAACGAATCGACACCGAGAAATGCCGCGGTCGCGAGAATTCGACACGCGATGATCGCGGCCAGTCCGTGGGAGGCCCGCGTGACCCCAGGTGGCGAGAGTTGTCGCCACGCACGCACGCCCAGGATCCCGCCGACAGCCGCGACCGGAACGCCGATCGCCGGGTTGGATGCCTGCAATCCGATCGCAAGAGCACCGATGCCTGCCGCGAGGCGCACCGCTTGCATGATGCGTCGTCGATTGTCGACGCTCGAACGGTCGCCCGTCCCGATCAACGACGGATCGTGCATCGCGGGCAATGCGAGCGTCGCGGTGATCACGACGAGTGGCAGCACCGAGAGAAAAACCGAACGCCAGCCGAATGCGTTGGTCATCCATCCGGCGAGTCCGGGAGCCACGAGGCTGGGAAGCACCCATCCAGCGGACACCCAGGCGAAGATGCGAGCCTGCTCGTGCGACGCCCACATCCGATTGATCACGGCGTAGGCGACGGGAATGAGTCCACCCGACCCGATGCCTTGTACGAGACGACCAAGCAGAACCACCCACATCGACGGCGCGAGGGCGGCGACCACGAGCCCGATCGAGAACAACACGAGTGAGATCGCATACGGGAGGCGCGGCCCCCGACTGTCGATGAGGCCGCCGACCGCCACGAGGCTCACGATGTTGGCCAGCGTGTAGGCGGCAAGGGTCGCTCCGTACAGGGAGTCGCCTCCGAGTTCGTCGGACACGGTCGGGAGCGCGGTGATCACCGCGGTCACCTCGAACGCGATGAGGGTCGTGGCGAGAACGAGTCCGATCGCGAGCGGACCGCGGTGTTCCGTAGCGACTGACTCGGTCAAGACGCGGGTGCCACGAGCGGCCACGGGTGTTCGCGCTCGCAGGCCAGTGCCACGTCCAGAAGCAACTGCTCGCTGAAGTGGCGGCCGACCACTTGCAATCCGACCGGAAGACCGTCGACGAATCCGGACGGTATCGACACCGCGGCGTTGCCGTGCAAGTTGGCCGGGAAGGTGAGTCGGCCGTTGTTGCCGGCGCCGGCGACGATGCCGCCGAACTCGCTCGGCAACGGTCCTTCGGCCGCGAACGCGACGTCGGGATTCGAAGCGGTGAGGACGAAGTCGACGCCGTCGAGCGGATCGAAGATTCCGGCCATTCGATCATTGAGAGCGGCGCGGCGCGATTCGATGCGGGCCCGTGCGTCGGTGCCGTATCGACCCAACGTCGTTTCGATGCCGAAGCGCATCTCGGGCGTGAGGACATCGGCGCAATCGGGCCAGTGATCGGCCAGCGCCGCGTGGATCTCGATCATCCCGCTGATGCTCCAGGCGGCACCCATGCTCGGAAGCGACGTGTCGATGTCGACGCGCTTCCATCCGAAGTAGCCCACCAGCCAGTCGATTCGTTCGGAGAGCACCGTCCACATCGCGGGTGACACGACGGCGCCGCCCCAATCTGCGGCGATGGCCACTCGCTTGCCGCGCAGGGAGTTCTGAAGAGTTCCGAGCTCGGCTTCCCAGTTGGTGGGGTCGGGAAGGCTGAACGGATCGCGCGCATCACGGCCTGTGCACACGTCGAACCAACGCGCGGTGTCGCGAACGCTGCGCGACACGCAACCGGTGTTCACGGTGAGGTTGCCGAGTTGAGCATGGGGAGCTCGTGGAATGCGCCCGTAGGTCGCCTTGAGTCCGAGCAGACCCGTGAATCCGGCCGGGATGCGAATCGATCCGCCGCCGTCACCCGCGGTGGCGAGAGTTACGAGGCCGCCGGCCACGGCGGCCGCACTGCCACCGGACGATCCTCCTGGTGTGCGGCCGTGTTTCCAAGGATTGTGCGTCGCGCCGTTCAACACCGTGCGCGTCACGTTCACGCCGCCGAATTCGCTGGCGGTCGTGAGACCCGCGAAAACGGCTCCGGCGCGTTCGAGACGTTGCACCATCACCGACGAGTAGGTGGCCTTGCGGTCGGCGAAGACCACGCAGGCTTCGGTGTCGGGCCAGCCCTCCACTTGATCGAGTTCCTTCACTCCGATGGGCAGCCCGCCGAAGGGTTGTGTCACGTCGGCTCGGCGCGCCGCGTCCCGCGCACGCTCGGGGTCGACGAAGGAGAACGAGTTGAGACGACTGGCTTCGATGGACGCCAACGATGCGTCGAGTTCCTCGAGCGGGTGACGCTCCTTGCGGCGAAAAGCTTCCATGAGCGAGCACGCATCGCCGGTCCACGGAGATGTTGACGATTGTGACGAGTACGTGTTCGACGACATGCTTCGGACGCTAGTGCGCTCGTAGAGTCGTACGAGATGGACAGTCGACAGTTCCTCGGTCTGCAGCCCACCCACAATCCGTACCGCTGGGTTCTTCCCGTGGTTCCGGGCATCTCCACCGGAGGCGGGTTCCTGTACGGGGGTTGCGGTCTGGCCGCCGCCGTGGCCGCGATGGAAGGAACATCGGGCCGCAAGGCGGTGTGGGCCACCGCGCAGTACCTCTCGTACGCCAAGCCGGGCGAGACGATGGACATCGACGTCGTGCTCGCGGTGCACGGCCACCAGATCACGCAGGCCCGCGCGTTGTGCCACGTTGGCGATCGCGAGATCCTCACCGTCAACGCCGCTCTGGGAGACCGAGATCTCGTCGAGGCCGGCCAGTGGGAGACCATGCCCACCGACATTCCCGCACCGCACGAATGCACGGAGCGGCCGCATGTCCTCGACTGGTCGGGAACCATCTCGAGTCGCATGGATCAACGCATCGTGAAGGGACGCGAGCATCTCGAAGACCTCGACGGGACTCCGGGCGACGGGCAGGTCCTGCTCTGGACCCGTATTCCCGAGGTGATCGAGGGAGTCGACACCGCGACGCTCGCCATCCTCGGTGACTTCGTGCCGATGGGAGTGGGACAGTCGCTCGGCATCCGCGGCGGCGGCAACAGTCTCGACAACACCATTCGCGTCGGCCGACTCGTCCCCACCGAATGGGTCCTGCTCGACATTCGCATCCACATGGTCCAGCGCGGATTCGGCCACGGCCTGGTGCACATGTTCGCCGAGGACGGAACGCTCCTGGCCACGGCGAGTCAGAGCTGCATCGTGCGCTTCTGGCGCGACATGCCCGGTCCGGGCCCCTCGGGTAAAGCGAAGTAGCCGCGGTCGGCCACAATGGCCGACATGACTTCATCGCTACCTCGTCGCAATGGCATGACCGTTCCGTTGCCCGGTCATCTGCACACTCATCGCGACAAACTCGTCGAATTGGCCGATCTCGGTTACTCCGACATCTGGTCGGCCGAATCGGACGGGGCCGATGCCTTCACTCCGCTCACGTTGGCAGCCGCCTGGGAGCCACGTCTGCGACTCGGCACCGCGATCGTTCCGGCCTACACGCGTTCACCCGCGTGTTTCGCGCAGAGCGTCGCGAGCCTGGCCGACGCCGCGCCCGGTCGGTTCGCGATCGGCATCGGTTCGAGCAGCAACGTGATCGTCGAGCGCTGGAACGGCGTGCCCTTCGTCGAGCCCTACAAGAAGGTCCGCGACGTCGTCCGCTTCCTGAACGACGCGCTGGCGGGGGAGAAGATCGCCAAGTCGTACGACACGTTCGAAGTGAATGGCTTCAAACTCGGTGTGCGTCCGGAGGTGAAGCCGAGCATCCTCGTGGCCGCGTTGCGCGAAGGCATGCTGCGGCTGGCCGGCCGCGAAGCCGATGGTGCGATCATCAACTGGCTCTCGCCCGATGACGTGCGCAAGGTCGTGGACGTGGTGCGCGATGCCGCGGGTGGCGCCGACCGCGAGATCGTGGCGCGCATCTTCGTGTGTCCGAGCGAGAACACCCAGGTCGTTCGGAACGCGGCGAAGTTCGCGATCGCGGCCTACCTGAACGTGCCGGTGTACGCGGCGTTCCACGAGTGGCTCGGTCGCGGCGCGCAATTGGCAGGCATGTGGGAGGCGTGGAAGGCGGGCGACCGCAAGGCAGCCCTGGCGGCGATCCCGGACGAGGTGGTGGACGATCTGGTGGTGCACGGCTCGCCGGCGCAATGTCGGGCGCAGATCGATCGTTACTTCGCCAACGGCGTGACCACGAGTTCGTTGGCGATCTTGCCGCTCGATCCGGACCTGAACTTCTGGAACGCGGTGAAGGAGTTGTCGCCCAGCGCGAAGTGACGGTGGCGGGTCAGGCCGCCTCCGAGTCGGCGAACCCGTCGAGGATGCGACGCATCTCGGCCACGTGCTCGAGGCCGATCCGGCAGGTTTCGTCGTCGAGAGTGAACAGCGGCGCGAGATCGTCGGGAACCGTCACGTCGTGGCGGTCGAAGCCGTCGAGGGTGAGTTGTTCGGGACGCATGGTGTTGGCCATGTGGTCAGCCTGCCGACGGGGTGTGGCAGGGATCGGATGACGATCGGCCCCGTTCAGTAGTTTCGGAACGTGACGGCAGGCCAGGGGGACGACGAGGTCGACGAGCGGCGCCCCGCATGGCCGGTCCTGCGGGCCGCTTTGGCCGCGCAGAAGTGGGGCCTCACCATCGGTGTCCTGATCGGCCTCACCTGGACCGTCGGCAAGGTGGCCGTTCCCCAACTCACCAAACTCGGCATCGACCGGGCGATCGAGGGCGACGATTCACTGGCGTTCTGGGCGCTGCTCATCGTGGCGGCCGGGGTGATCGCCGGCATCTTCACCGCCTTCCGCCGTTGGATCGCGTTCCGCGAGAGCCGCCTCACCGAGACGCGTCTGCGCGAGAGGATCTTCGCGCATCTCCTCACGCTGCACGTCGGCTACCACGACCGGATGTCGACCGGGCAGTTGATGAGCCGCGCTTCGTCCGATCTGCAGCAGGTGCAGGCCTTCGTCGTGATGATCCCGCTCGTGTTGTCGAACGTCGCGATGATCATCACCGTCGTCGTCCTGCTCGTGGTATCCGAGCCCTTGCTCGCGCTGTTGGCGCTGGCTCCCTTGCCACTCGTGAACGTTCTCGCCAATCGCTTCTCGCGACGCATCCATCCGGCCAACATGGCCGTGCAGGCCGAACAGGCCCAATTGGCATCGGTGGTCGAGGAGACCGTGTCGGGCGTGCGCGTCATCAAGGGTTTCGGAGCCGAACGAGTGCAGGCGGCCAAGCTGCGCGTGGAGGCCGACGACATCCGACGCGAGTCGTTGGCGGCGGCGCGTATCCGCAGCCGCTTCCTGCCGGCCATCGATTTGTTGCCCGCCATCGGGTTGGTGGCGGTCCTCGGCGTCGGCGGCCACCGGGTGATCGACGGCGAGATGACCATCGGTGATCTCGTGAAGTTCAACGCGTACATCACGATGCTCATCTGGCCGCTGCGCAACATCGGGATGACGGTCGCGTTGGGCCAGCGTGCGGCGGTCGCGCTCGAACGCGTGAATCAGGTCCTCTCCACACCGAGCGCGGTGGCCGACGCGGCGGCGCCACGTCACCTCCCGTCGGGCGGTTCCGTCGGAGCGGTCGACTTCGATCACGTTCGGTTCGGATACGACAGCGGAACACGAGTGCTCGACGACTTCCACGTGTCGATACCCGCCGGACACGCGGTGGCTCTCGTGGGCGGCACCGGATCGGGCAAGTCGACCGTCGTTCGCCTGCTCACCCGGTTCCACGACGTGGATGCCGGGGCCATTCGCATCGACGGGGTCGACGTGCGCGATCTCGAACTGCATGAGCTCCGTCACGCGGTCGGCATCGTGTTCGAAGACACGTTCCTCTTCAACGACACGGTGCGGGCCAACATCGCGTTCGCGCGGCCGGATGCGTCGATGGCCGACGTCGAACGAGCCGCCGTGCTCGCGGGCGCGCACGACTTCATCCTGCGGTTGCCCGACGGCTACGACACGATTCTCGGAGAACGCGGTTATTCGCTGTCGGGAGGCCAGCGCCAGCGCGTCGCCATCGCGCGCGCGATCGTGTCCGATCCGCGCGTTCTCGTGCTCGACGATGCGACATCGGCGGTCGATCCGTCGAAGGAGCACGAGATCCGCGATGCGATGGCGACGGTCATGAAGGGGCGCACCACGATCGTCATCGCGCACCGTCCCGGAACCATCGCATTGGCCGACACGGTCGTCCTCCTCGACGGCGGGCGCTTGGCCGCCGTCGGAACCCACGACCAATTGCTCGCGTCGGACAGCCGCTATCGGCAGGTGCTCGCAGCGTGGGCCGTGCGCGACGACGCCGGCGACGACGACGCACCGGTGCCGGCTCCGGCGGCGGCCCACGACGTCGCCACCGGCGAGATCGTGCGTTCGCGGGCGTCATCGCCCGACGAGGGGCTGGTCTAGATGTGGGGCATGTCGGCCATCAGCGACGAGGATCGCCTCGATCGCACCGAAACGGTCGGAGTGTTGCGACGCACCTACTCGTTGGCGCGCGATCAACGTCGCCTCATCCTCATCGCTTTCGGACTGGTGGTCGTGAGCACGCTCGTGTCGTTGGCCGGGCCGGTCCTCGTGCGCTTTGGCATCGACCACGGCATCAAGGATCGGAACGGAAGCACCCTCAACCTGGTGGTCGGGTTGTACGTGGTGGTCGTGATCGTGGGCTACGCGGTCGGTCGCCTGCAGTACGTGGCGATCAATCGAGCCGGCGAGGGGTTCCTCCGCGATCTCCGTCTGCTCGTGTTCCGCCGTCTGCAGCGCCAGTCGATGGCCTTCTTCGATCGCGAGAAGGCCGGTGTCCTCGTGTCGCGCATGACGGCCGACATCGAGTCGATGAGCGAACTCATCCAGTTCGGTCTGCTGCAGTTCGTCTCGTCGTTCCTGCTCCTTTTGATGTCGACCGTCCTGCTGTTCGCCATGTCGTGGGAGCTGGCTCTCGTGGCCTTCGCGGTGTTCCCGCTCATCGTCGTGGCGTCGATCCGTTTCCAGCGTCTCTCGAATCAGGCGTATCTCGAGGTGCGTGAGCGGGTCGGCAACAACCTGTCGACTCTCCAGGAGGGCATCACCGGCGTTCGGGTGATCCAGGCCTACGGCCAGGAGGCCGCGTACAGCGCGAAGTTCCGCACCACCAACCGCGCACTGTTCGGTTCGCACATGCGCAGCGTGCGCGTGAGCACGTGGTACTTCGGCCTGGTGGAGTTCGCCGGCATCGCCGCGACTGGTGCGATCATCGGCATCGGCGGGTGGCTCGTGCACCGCGACGAAGTCACGCTCGGCACCGTCACCGCGTTCATCCTCCTGCTCGCCAACCTGTTCGATCCGGTGCAGCAGTTGAGCCAGCTCTACAACACGGTGCAGTCGTCCACGGCGGCACTCAACAAGCTGTTCGCGATCATCGACGCGGTTCCCGACGTCAACGAGGTCGAGTCGCCCACGCCACTGCCCCGACGCGGCGCGATCGACGTGCGCGAGGTGACCTTCGCGTATCAAGGAGCCGAGCGGCCGGCCCTCGAATCGGTCACGATGTCGGTGGCCGATGGTGAGCGACTCGCGCTGGTGGGCCCCACGGGCGCTGGAAAGTCGACACTGGCCAAGTTGATGGCTCGCCTCTACGACCCGACTCGTTCACCCGCGTCGGGTCTCACCGGGGTCGTGCGCTTCGGCGGAATCGACTTGCGCGAAGCCTCGCTCAAGGAACTGCGCGAGCGCATCGTGGTGGTACCCCAGGAGGGGTTCTGCTTCAGCGGTTCGATCCGCAACAACGTGCGTATCGCTCGAGCCGACGCGACCGATGCCGAGGTCGAGAACGCCCTGGCGTCGATCGGCGCCCTCGAGCGCTTCGAGCAATTCCCCGAAGGGCTCGACACCGACGTGCGCGAACGCGGTTCGCGTCTGTCGGCCGGAGAACGCCAATTGGTCGCACTGGCGCGCGCCGCGCTCGTCGATCCGGCCGTACTGGTGCTCGACGAGGCGACGTCCAATCTCGACCCGGGCACCGAAGCCGAAGTGGAGGCCGCGCTCGAAAGGCTCATGCGCGGTCGCACAGTGGTGGTGGTCGCGCATCGTCTGTCAACGGTGCGTCGCGCCGATCGCATCGCCGTGGTCGATCAGGGTCGGTTGGCCGAACTCGGATCGCACGACGAACTGGTGGCATTGGGCGGTCGCTATGCGGCATTGGCCGCGGCGTGGGAACGGAGCCAGCCGACCGTCTGAATCGGGTGGCCGCGTCGACTCAGCCGCGTTCGAACACGAGGACGAACTCGAGCAGGCCGTCGTCGCCGGTCGTCACGAATTGATTCGACGGATTCGGGATTCCGTAATCGGCGAAGACGATCGGTATGTTCCCGAAAACTCCGACTCGGCCCTTGGAATACTCGGCGGTCAGAGGGAAGGTGACTGTGCGAGTGGCGCCGCGCAGCGTCAGGTCGCCGGTCGCTTCGACCGTGATCTGACGTCCGTCGGCCGGGATCTCTCCGAAGTCGATCGGCTGCGTGATCACGAAGGCGGCCGTCGGGAAGTTGGCCGCGTCCATGATGCGTCCGGTGAACTGGCCGTCGCGACGCGAGCTGTCGCTCTTGATCGAACCGACCTCCACCGAGAATCCACCTTCGGTGACGACGGTTCCGTCGATGGTGATCGAACCGTCGACGGCACTCGTGCGACCGACTCCTTCGGTGTCGACACCGCCGAGGACTTCCTTGACGCGATAGCCCAGCGTCGATTCGGACGTCGCGACCCACACGCCGGTGACTCCGAGGGAATCGGGCGTCGGAGGGATGGTCGACGGTTGCGTCGCATCAGTGGAGCCGGCGACGGTCGTGTCGACGAGAGCGGCCGACAGATCGTCGGTCGACAACTCATCCTCGGGCTTGTTGATGACCTTGGTCCAGAGCAGGATCCCGCCGTAGACGACCGCTACGAGGACGACGGCGAGTACGGCGAGACGAACGACCAACTTCTTCATGGATTCCCCGAACCTCTCAGCGAGCGACGAAGTACTTCGCCTGAGGATGGTGGCAGATGATCGCCGAGGTGGTCTGCTCGGGCTGGTACTGCCAACCGGTTTCCTCGCTCACCTGGATTCCGAGGCGACCGGCTTCGAGGAGTCGGGCCACGGTGGCGTTGTCCTCGAGATCGGGACAGGCCGGATATCCCCACGAGTAGCGGCCGCCGCGGTACTGCTGGCGGAACAGTCCGCCGATCGACGGACCATCCTCGTCGACGAAGCCCCACTCGGTGCGAATGCGCTTGTGCCACAACTCGGCGAGCGCCTCGGCCATTTCGACACCCAGACCGTGAACGAGCATGTACTTCTGGTACTCGTTGGCCGCGAACAATTCGGCCGCTCGCTCGCTCACCGCGGCGCCCATCGTGACGATGTGGAACGCGGCGTAATCGGGTTCGGCGCCCACCGGTCGGAAGAAGTCGCTGATGCACATGAACGGGGACTGGCCCTGACGCGGATAGTGGAACCGGCAGGCCTCGACGGTGCGCGACTCGTCGGTCCAGACCACGAGGTCGTCGCCGTCGGCGTTCACGCAGTAGTACCCGTACACCACTTGCGGTACGAGGTATCCGCCGGCCTTGGCGGCGGCGAGTTCGCTGCGGAACACGGCGCGGATGCGGTCCTTGAAATCGTCGTCCGACTCGGGACCTTCGGGCCGGTACTGCCACTGGTTGCGGAAGAGCGCGGTTTCGTTCACGTACTCGGCGATCTCGTCGAGAGAGATTCCTTTGACGATTCGCGACCCGATGAACGGAGGAGCGAACACAGGATTGTCGCCGGCGACATCTGGTGAGCGCGTCGGAAGATCGACCGACGTCGCGGCGCGGTCGCTGCGCTTCGGGATGTTGCGACCGGTCGGCACTCGGCCGAATTCGGGATCGTCGGTACCGGTCCGCTTGATCTCCATGATGCGGTCGAGGGTGCGCAGGCCTTCGAACGCGTCGCGCCCGTAGAAGACGCGGCCGTTGTAGACCTCGCGCAGATCGTTCTCGACGTAGCTGCGGGTGAGGGCGGCACCACCGAGCAGGACCGGCACCTCGTCGAGGCCGAGATCGTTCATCTCGAGGAGGTTCTCGCGCATGATGAGCGTGGACTTCACGAGGAGCCCGCTCATGCCGAGCGCGTCGGCTCCGACCTCCTTGACCTTGGTGATCATCTCGGAGATCGGGATCTTGATGCCGAGGTTGTGCACCTCGTAGCCGTTGTTGGTGCAGATGATGTCGACGAGGTTCTTGCCGATGTCGTGGACGTCGCCCTTGACGGTGGCCAGCACCAACTTGCCCTTCGACGACGATCCGCCGACCTTCTCCATGAGCGGTTCGAGGTGGGCCACCGCGGTCTTCATGGTCTCGGCCGATTGAAGGACGAACGGCAACTGCATCTGGCCCGAGCCGAACAACTCGCCGACCACCTTCATGCCGTCGAGGAGAATATCGTTGACGATCGCGAGCGGCGCGTGGCCGGCAGCAAGAGCGACCTCGAGATCGTCGGTGAGGCCGTCGCGATCGCCGTCGATGATGCGGTGCTTGAGGCGCTCTTCGATCGGCCAACCCGAGCGGTCCTCCTTCTGGGTGCCCACCGACGCGACGTCCTCGAAGGTTTCGAGCAGTTTCTTCAGCGGGTCGTAATCGGGTCGACGCCGGTCGTACACGAGGTCGAGGCACACCTGCTTGTGTTCTTCGGGCATGCGGGCCAGCGGCACGATCTTGCCGGCGTGCACGATGGCCGAGTCGAGACCGGCGGCCACGCACTCGTGCAGGAACACGCTGTTGAGAGCCTGCCGCGCGGCCGGCTTGAGGCCGAAGCTCACGTTCGACACACCGAGCGTGGTGAACGCCCCGGGAATCTCCGACTTGATGCGTCGGATCGCGTCGATCGTGTGCTTGGCGTCGAGGCGGAGGTCGTCGTCGCCGGTGGAGAGGGGGAACGTGAGTGCGTCGAAGATGAGGTCGCTCGCGCTCAGGCCGTAGCGATCGACGGCGATGCGGTGCAGACGGTGGGCAATCTCCATCTTCCATTCGACGTCGCGCGCCTGGCCCCGTTCGTCGATGAGGAGGCATACGACCGCCGCGCCGTACTCACGGGCGAGCGAGAGCACACGGTCGAGCCGGCTGCCCGGATCCTCCCCGTCCTCGAGGTTGGCCGAGTTGAGAATGGCGCGGCCGCCGATGTGCTGCAGTCCGGCTTCCATCACCGGAGGCTCGGTGGAGTCGAGCACGAGGGGAGCACTTGCTTGCGTGGCGAAACGGCTGGCGACCTCGTCCATGTCGACGGTGCCGTCGCGTCCGACATAGTCGACGCACACATCGAGCACGTGCGCACCCTCGCGCACCTGTTCGGTCGCCATCTTCGAGCAGTTGTCCCAATCAGACGCGATCATCGCCTCACGGAAGGCCTTCGAACCGTTGGTGTTGGTGCGCTCGCCGATGATGAGGAACGAGTTGTCCTGCTGGATGGGAACCGACGAGTAGATCGACGACACGCTCGGTTCGAACGAAGCCGTGCGACGGGGAGCGCCGCGGCCGCCAACGGCCTCGACGACGGCCCGCAGATGTTCGGGTGTGGTCCCGCAGCATCCGCCCACGATGCCGATGCCGAGATCGTCGACGTGATGGCGATGGAACTGCGCGAGTTCGGCTGGTGTGAGGTCGTAGTGGGTGCGACCATCGACCACGCTCGGCAGGCCGGCGTTGGGGAGCACGCTGATCGGGAAGGGGGACGACTGGGCGAGGAAGCGCAGATGCTCCTGCATCTCGGCCGGTCCGGTTGCGCAGTTGATGCCGAGCACGTCGGGGCGCATCGCACCGATGGCGGTGAGCGCGGCACCGATTTCGCTTCCCACGAGCATGCGGCCCGTTGTCTCCATCGTGACCTGAACCTGAATAGGAACGTCGCGTCCCTCGGCGCTCATGGCGTGACGGCATCCGATCATCGCGGCCTTGATCTGCAGCAGGTCCATGCACGTCTCGATGAGGAACAAGTCGACGCCTCCGACGAGAAGGCCGCGGGCCTGCTCCTGGTAGGCGTCGCGCAACTCGGCGAACCGGATGTGGCCGAGACTCGGCAACTTGGTTCCCGGGCCGATCGAGCCGGCGACGAATCGCGTGCGGCCGTCGGTCTCGTAGTCGGCGGCGACTTCGCGGGCCAGTCGCGCGGCGGCGACGTTGAGGTCGTAGGCCTTCTCGGGAATTGCATATTCGTTGAGCACCGTGCTGAAACTTCCGAAGCTGGCGGTCTCGAGCGCGTCGACGCCAACGTCGAGGAAGGCGGCGTGCATCCGTCGGATCACATCCGGACGGCTGAGACACAGCATCTCGTTGCAACCCTCGAGGGACGCTCCGCCGAAGTCGTCGGGTCCGAGATCGAGGCCTTGCACGAACGTGCCGAAGGCGCCGTCGAACACGATGACCCGTTCGTTGACGGCATCCATGTAGGGCTGGCGCGACATCGACGAGAACGCTACCTCTGGCCATTCCTTCGTCCGGGGAGTGTTCGCAGCCGTGGCGTTGCGTGATCGGTGTGACTTGTGCTGGACGGTCGCTCGCCGACCGCTGTCGGGCATTACCGTCCTCCCTCGCCATGCCGCGCGAACGCATCTACACCCGCCACGGAGACGACGGCTCCACCGGTCTCTTCTACGGCGGCCGGGTTCCCAAGGACAGCGTGCTTCCGCGGGCCTACGGCTCGGTCGACGAAGCGCAGGCCATTCTTGGCATGGCCCGGGCCGAAGCCGGCGCGGGCTCCGAAGTAGAAGCGATGCTCGTTCCGATCATGCGCGACCTGTGGGTCCTGATGGCCGAATTAGCCACGCTCCCGGAGAACCGTTCGAAGCTCACTCCCGGCTCGTCGGCGGTGACATCCGAGATGGTGTCGCGTCTCGAGACCTCGATCGACGGTCTGGATGCTCGCTTCGATCCGCCCACCGAGTTCGTGGTTCCCGGCGGCAACACGGTGTCGGCCTGGCTCGACATCGCGCGCACCGTCGTGCGGCGCGCCGAACGGCACTCGATCTCGGCGGCTCCTTCGCCCTCTCAGGTCGTGCCGTATCTCAACCGCCTGTCCGATCTGCTGTGGACCATGGCGCGTTGGCAGGAGGGCCAGAGCCTTCCGGTGCGCCGCGTGTCATGATGCGTGCATGACTCCGAACACGGCATCGATCACCGCTCCGAACGTCTCCACCACCCGCTCCGCGCCGCGCTCGGCTGATGCGCAAGCGTTCGCCGTCGGCACAACCGGAGCAATTCCCCGCGGCCTCGGATTGAGCCGGGCCGCGCTCAAGGAGAATGGATTCGAGGGCAACGCGGGCCAGACCCTCGTGGTGCCGACGACTCGCGGCGTGGTCGTGGCCGTCGGCATCGGCGATCCGCGCAAGGCGACGGCGGCCGATGTTCGCAACGCCGCCGCGGCCTGCGCCCGCGCCACCTCCAAGCGCAAGCACGTCGCACTGTCGATCGTCGACGCGGTTCGACTCGACGCCCGTGCGGCGGCTCAGGCCGCCACCGAAGGTTTCGTGATGGCGAGCTACCGATTCCAGGAGCTCAAGTCGTCGCCGATCTCGATCACCAGCGAACTATCGCTCGTCACCAGCGCGGCCAAGGCACGCGCCGCCGACGCCGGTGTCGCTCGCGGGCGTTCGACCGCCGGCGCGGTCGTTCTCGCACGTGATCTCGCCAACACCCCACCGGCGCATCTCACCGCGCGCATGCTCGCCGATCGCGCGGTGGCGGTGGCAAAGGCGTCGGGACTCGACGTGGAAGTTTTCGACAAGGACAAGCTCGAAGTGATGGGGCTGGGCGGTCTGCTCGGCGTCAATCGCGGTTCCACCGAGCCTCCGCGCATGGTGCGCCTCACCTACGCGCCGCGCAACGCGCGTGGTCATCTCGTGATGGTGGGCAAGGGCATCACGTACGACTCGGGCGGCATCAGCCTCAAGCCGTCCGATCCGATGCACGCCAACATGAAAATGGACATGAGCGGAGCCGCCGCCGTGCTGGCGTCGATGAGTGCGTTGAAGGCGCTCGGCTGCCGCACCAAAGTGACGGGTTATCTCATGTGCACCGACAACCGCCCGTCGGGCAGCGCGATGGCCATGGGCGACGTCCTGAAGTTCCGCAACGGCAAGACCTCCGAGATCCACAACACCGACGCCGAGGGCCGCTTGGTCCTGGCCGACGGATTGTCGTTGGCGGTCGAGCAGAAGCCCGACGCCATCGTCGACATCGCCACGCTCACCGGAGCGTGCATGGCTGCGCTCGGTCCGAAGATCGCCGGTGTTCTCGGTTCGCACCAGGGTTTCATCGACCAGGTGGTGTCGGCCGCGAAGGAGGCCGACGAACCCATCTGGCAGTTGCCGCTCGAGCGTTCGTATCGCCGACTGCTCGACTCCAACGTGGCCGACATGAAGAACATCGGCGGACCGTACGGCGGAGCCATCACCGCCGCGCTGTTCCTCAACGAGTTCACGGGCGACGTGCCGTGGGCCCACCTCGACATCGCCGGCCCGATGAACGTGGACGGCGACGAGGGCTGGCTGAGCCGCGGTGCGACGGGTTACGGCACGCGGCTGCTCACCAACCTGGCCCTCGACTTCAGCCGACCGACAGCGCGACCGGCGAAGTAGTCATCGTCGGCTCGTGACCGCAGGCCGCCACGGCCACGCCGTCGCGGCGGGTTCCGTTCATCCACGCTTCGTGCTCGTAACGCAGGTGCTCGGGTAAACGCGCGATCTGCTTGAACGCGAGCGGCGGAACGATGGTGCGAACGTCAAGACGGTCGCCGTTCGCGCGCGCGAGGCCGAACATCAACAACCGTTCGAGCGAGCGCACGAACGAATTGGCGCGACCGTCCTCCCAGCCGAGTCCGAGGGCGCCCGCCGTCGACGGAAGATCGATGGTGCAGCCGTCGGGGTATTCGGCGAGAGCGGCGGCGAAGCGGCGCAGGAGCCAGGTGGCGGTGGGTCCGAGAGTGCCGAGCCAGAAGGTCTCGACGTAGTCGCCGAGTGCGTCGTGGCCGAGGCGTTCGACCACCGGGTCGTCCCAGCGAACGATGTGCAGAGTGTGCGGATCGTGCTCGAGGAGATGCTTTGTTCGAAAGGTGGTCATGGTGCTCCGAGGGTGAGGTGCGAAATCGCGAGTCGATGGCGGGGAAGCGCGCGAGTGTGGACGACGACGATCGTGCCGAGGCGGCTCGCGACGGGCAGAATGACGCCGTGTTCACGATCACGTCGGCCGATGATCCCGATGTCGCGACGGTCGCGTCATGGATCAGCGAGGCCCGTCGCATCACGGTTCTCACCGGGGCGGGCATCTCCACCGATTCGGGGATTCCCGATTTCCGCGGGCCCAACGGGCTCTGGACGAAGAACCCGGCCGCCGAGAAGGCCGCCACGATCGAGCACTACCTCGGTGATCCCGAAGTGCGTCGGGTGGCGTGGCAGAACCGCGTGCGGAACCTCGGTCGCGAACGACCGCGGCCGAACTCGGGCCATCACGCCTTGCTGGATCTCGAGACGAGCGGTAAGTTGCGCGCGATCATCACGCAGAACGTCGATGGTCTGCATCTCGATGCCGGCCATCCGCGCGAGCGCGTGATCGAGGTTCATGGCTCGTGGCGCGACACTCTGTGTTGGGATTGCGGCGATCGTCGTTCGATGGGCGAGTCGATCCAACGAGTGGTCGACGGCGACATCGATCCGTCGTGTTTGCTGTGCGGGGGCATCCTCAAGAGTTCGACGATCCTGTTCGGTGAGCCGTTGGTTCCCGAGGTGATCGGTGCGGCCATGGCGGCGGCCGAGGATTGCGATCTGTTCCTCGCGGTGGGCTCCACCTTGTCGGTGGGGCCCGTCAACAACACCGTGCCGCGGGCCCGCCAGGCCGGGGCACGGGTGGTCATCCTGAACGGCGAGTCGACGGCGATGGATCGGTTCGCCGACGCGTTGGTCATCGGCTCGATCGGGGAAATGCTGCCGGCCCTCCTCGGTGGTGAATCCCGACCAACCCGGTAGGGTTTTGGCATGGCCACATTCCGGGACCTCCTGGCCGCCGCCAAGGCGACCATCACCGAAATCGACACCGCGAGTGCCGAAGCCCGTATCGCCGTCGGCGGCGTGGCGGTTCTCGACGTGCGCGAGCCCGACGAGCATGCCGAGGGAGCGTTGATCGGCGCGTTGCACATTCCGCGCGGTCACCTCGAGGCGCAAGTGGAGGGTCGGCTCACCGACAAGAACGCGCCGGTGATCGTGTACTGCGCGGGCGGTGTGCGCAGTGCGTTCGCGGCCAAGACGCTCGGCGAACTCGGATACACCAACGTGCTGTCGATGGCCGGCGGATTCGGGAAGTGGAAGGACGAGGGGCGTCTTTGGAAGGCGCCCGCTTCGCTCACACCCGAGCAGTCGAATCGCTACAAGCGCCACCTGCTCCTTCCCGAAGTGGGTGTGGAGGGCCAGGCCAAGTTGCTGGGCTCGAAGGTCTTGTTGCTCGGTGCGGGTGGACTCGGCTCACCGGCTGCGCTCTATCTCGCGGCGGCCGGAGTGGGCACCATCGGCATCGTCGACATGGACGAAGTCGATGCGAGCAACCTGCAGCGGCAGATCCTGCACAACATCGATCGTGTGGGCGATCGCAAGGTCGACTCGGCCAAGAAGACGCTCACGGCGCTCAATCCGGATGTCAACGTCGTTTGCTACGACACCCGCTTGTCAGCCGAGAACATCATCGACATCATCACGGGTTATGACGTGATCGTCGATGGCGCCGACAACTTCCCGTCGCGCTATCTGCTCAACGACGCGAGCGTGAAGCTGGGCATCCCGGTGGTGCACGGTTCGATCTTCCGGTTCGAGGGCATGGTGTCGGTGTTCCATCCGAAGTTGGGCCCGACGTACCGCGACATGGTTCCCGAGCCGCCGCCGGCCGAGCTCGCGCCGAGTTGTGCCGAAGCCGGTGTGCTCGGCGTGCTGCCCGGGATCGTGGGTTCGATCCAGGCGCTCGAGGCGATCAAGGTCCTGCTCGGTCTGGGCGAGCCGTTGATCGGACGGATCCTGGCCGTCGACACGACCGAGATGTCGTTCCGGGTGTTCAACCTGCGACCCGATCCGACCAATCCGGTGACGTGGGAGAACCGCGACCGGATCGAAGTGCGCGAACTCGACGGCCTCTGCGCCCCCTGGCTCTCCACCCACTGAGGATCTGGTGACTGAAAGTCACCGCATGGGGTCCAAAGTCGCACCAGAAAATCTGCTGAGCACGAATCTGGTGCGACTTCGTCACCTGGGCGGTGACTTTCAGTCACCAGATCCTCGGGGTTGGGGGAGTTCGTCGCGTTCCTGCACGATGACACCGGCCAGCACCAGCACCATTCCGAGATAATCGACGCCGGCCGGCACCTGATCGAGGGCGATCCACCCCGCGAGCACCGCGACCACGGGCAGCAACGCGAGGAGAACGCTGAAGCGGCGAATCGGAATCCGCCGCAGCACCGATTGGTCGATCCCGTAGCCGATCGCGTTCGACAGCACGCCGACCACCATGCAGAGAACGAGAAGCCGCGGCGAAGTCCACACATCCCCGCTCGCCGGAGCACCGATCGGAGCCACGAAGAGAGCCCCGATCGCCAACCCGACGCCCAAGCCGGCCACGCCGTGGTTCTGCTGGGCGACGCGCGAACCCAGCACGATGTACGCCGCCCACATCGCCGACGCGGCGAACAAGTAGACGAGGCCGAGGGGCTCGCCGCCCAACTCGACACCAGACAGCACCGCTACTCCGATCACCGCCGATACCAACGCCAGTGCGTTGCGTCGAGAGCGCGTCCGGGCGGCGGCCACCGCGATCGGGCCGATGAACTCGATCGTGACGCTCTTGCCGAGCGGGATGCGATCGATCGCCAAGTAGAAGAACGTGTTCATCAGCGACGACGCGATGCCGAACACGGCGATGGCGATCAATTCGGCGCGGGTGAATCGACGACGCAGATGCGACGTCGACACCAGAACGAGCGCGATCGACGCACCGATGATCCGAAACCAGGCGACCGTCGCCGGTGCGACTTCGTCGAACAATCCGATGGCGATGGACGCGCCCGCGTACTGCGAGATCGCGCTCAGCACGAAGAGCGCTTCGGGCGGCGCCGAGGCGAGGAACGTCCCGATCGGTCGGGACGGGGGAGTGGAGACTCCGCTCAGTCGAAGAGTTCCGGGTCGGTGCGGCAGATCTCCTGCCACAACGGCTGGAACTGGAACCATCCGGCGAGATGGTGTCCGGTTTGCTCCTGCGTGTACGCCGCGTACTCGTGCTTGATCTTCTTCGGTGTACCGGCGGCCATGGCGAGCAACTGCGCCTGGCACGAACGCTCCATGGTGATGAACCAGAACGCGGCTTCCTCCACGGTGGTGCCGACGGTGAAGAGGCCGTGGTTCTGGTGGATCGCGGCCTTGCCCGAGGGGAAAGCCGCCGCCAATTCCTTGCCGGCGTCGATGTCGAACACGACCGCACCGCCCTGCTCGGAGATCACGCGGTGGTCGTCATAAAAGATGCACGCGTCCTGTGTGATCGGGTCGAGCGGAATACCGAGGGAGCTGAACGCCTTGCCGTGCACCGAGTGCGCGTGGGCCGCGGCGATGACGTCGGGACGTGCTTGGTGGATGGCCGAATGGATCACGAAGGCCGCGCGATTGACGGGCATGTCGCCGTGTACAACTTCGCCCTGATGATTGACGAGGAGCAGATCGCTCACGCGCATGTGTCGGAACGACAAACCGAACGGGTTCACCCAGAAGTGGTCGGGCCTCTCGGGATCGCGAACGGTGATGTGTCCGGCCACGCCCTCTCCGAATCCGAGGCGGCCGAAGATGCGCAAGGCGCCGGCCAGACGCTGCTTTCGATACAAGCGTTCGTCCTCGACGTTGTCGAAGGAGGGCATTGCCAGCAACTGGGCGTTGCCCAGGGCGGCGGCGCGGAGCAATGGATTCTCGGTGGCGGTCACGATCCGCAGGCTAGACGGCCCTGATCCCGTGCCAGAATCGCAACGTGAATCGCGAAATCGCTCCGTCGTCGATCGCGCCCACCGCGGCCAACTACGCCCACGCGGTCCTGTCGGAGTCGTCCAAGCGTTGGTTGCACACCTCGGGCATCGTCCCGATCGCGCCCGACTGGTCGGTTCCCGCGTCGATCGCCGATCAGGCCGCGACGGTGTGGGCCAATCTCATGGCGATCCTTGCCGACGCCGATATGGCCGCCACCGACGTCGTCTCGGTGACGACCTATGTCGTCGCCGGCCAGCCCCTCGCTCCGGTGATGGCGGCCCGTGACACCGCACTCGGTGGGCATCGCGTCGCCAGCACGCTGGTCACGGTTCCGGCCCTGGCGAGACCCGAATGGCTCATGGAAATCGCCCTCGTCGCATCGGCCTGATGCGAGCGCCGGTCACCCGGCACCGATGGGGCCAGTCGGCCGAACCGCTCGTACGCTTTGCCCGATGAGCGACGACAAGCGCACCGACTCGGGTATCCCCGTGAAGGCCCTCTACACCGAGGCCGATCTCGCGGGCTGGAGTGCCGCCGAGCGTCTCGGCGACCCGGGCAAGCCGCCGTACACACGCGGCGTCTACCCGACGATGTACCGCGGCAAGTTGTGGACGATGCGCCAGTACGCGGGCTTCGGCACCGCCGAATCGACCAACGAGCGTTTCAAGTTCTTGTTGGCCGCCGGACAGACCGGACTGTCGTGCGCCTTCGACCTTCCGACGCAGATGGGTTACGACTCCGATCACCCGCGCGCCGAAGGCGAAGTCGGCAAGGTGGGCGTGGCCATCGACTCGATGGCCGACATGCGTCTCCTCCTGAAGGACCTGCCGCTCGACAAGGTCACCACGTCGATGACCATCAACTCCACGGCGGCGATCCTGCTCCTGATGTACGAATTGGTCGCAGAAGAACAGGGCGTGCCGTCGAGCGCCATCAGCGGCACCATCCAGAACGATCTGCTGAAGGAATACATCGCGCGCGGCACCTATGTGTATCCGCCCAAGCCGTCGATGCGGATCATCACCAATATCTTCGAGTACTGCGCCCAGAACGTTCCGAAGTGGAACACGATCTCGATCTCGGGCTACCACATCCGCGAGGCCGGATCGACGGCCGTGCAGGAGATCGCGTTCACGATCGCCAACGGCATCGCCTACGTGGAGGCCGCGGTCGCGGCCGGGCTCGACGTCGACGACTTCGCGCCGCGCCTCTCGTTCTTCTGGAACGCGCACAACAACTTCTTCGAGGAAGTGGCCAAGTTCCGTGCGTCCCGGCGCATCTGGTATCGCATCATGTCCGATCGCTTCGGGGCGAAGAAGGAAGCGAGCAAGCTCTTGCGCTTCCACACGCAGACCGGCGGAAGCACTCTCACGGCTCAGCAGCCCGAGAACAACATCGTTCGCGTGGCAGTGCAGTCGATGGCCGCGGTGATGGGCGGCACTCAGAGCCTCCACACCAACGGTTTCGACGAAGCGCTGAGCCTCCCTACCGAGCGCGCGGCCCGCATCGCCCTGCGCACGCAGCAGATCATCGGCTACGAGAGCGGGGTGGCCGACACGCCCGATCCGCTGGCCGGCAGCTACTTCGTCGAAACGCTCACCGACGAGATCGAGCGCCTGGCCCTCGAGTACATCGCCAAGATCGACGAGATGGGCGGCGCGGTCGCGGCCATCGAGACCGGTTACCAGATGGACGAGATCGAGCAGGCGGCGTACGAGTACACGAAGTCGATCGACGACGACGAGCGCGTGATCGTGGGTCTCAACAAGTTCGCCGTCGACGACGACCCCGAACCCGAGGTGTTCCCGATCGATCCGTCGCTCGAGCGCGGCCAGAAGACCCGCCTCGCCGAGTACAAGGCCAAGCGCGATCGCGCGAAGGTGGACGCGGCTCTGCAGAAAGTGGCCGATGCCGCCCGCGGAACGGAGAACGTGCTGCACCCCATGAAGGAAGCGCTGCGGGCCGACGCGACCCTCGGCGAGATCAGCGACGCGTTGCGCGGAGTGTTCGGGCTGTATCAGCCCTGACCGCCGCCTAGGCGAACAGTTTCGCCAGCCGCTCGAGGGTGGCGATCATCGACTTCTTGTTGCGGCCCGGCGCGTTGATCGCGCGCAACATGAGTTGCGACTTGCTGCCGTTCCAGTCGAACTGCTCGGTCACCGTCGTGCCGCCGTCGGTCGGTTCGAGGATGTAGCGCCACACGTGGCCGCCGAAGTGGCGCCAGGCGATCCGCTTGCCTTCTTCGAACTCGACCACTTCGTTCGTGATCTTGTACGGAGCGCCGATCTTCATGTCCATTCCGAACTTGGCGCCGAGCGACAGTCGTTCGGGGGCGCCCGACTGAGCGGCCTTCACGGAGCCCGATCCGTCGATGTCGGCGTGCCGTTTGGGGTCGGCGAGCAGGTCGAAGATCTGCTGCGGCGTCGCCGCCACGACCTTGTTCACCGAGACGATCTTCTTGGGGTCGCTTCCGGCCATCATGATCTCCTTCGTATTCTCGTCAGTGGGACGCGCTCAATGATTCCACGACCGCCTGCCCGGCGCGTCGTCCGGAGTACAACGCTCCTTGTATCGAGGCGGTGTCGCGGTGGTCGCCGCACACGAACAGGCCCTCGCCGAGCGACACGCGCTTCTTCGGGCTGAACGGCGGCGACTGATCGGGTTGGCCGTGGGCGATGGAATAGGTGCGCAGATGACGCCACGAACCAACCGCCGCACCGAACATCCCGGCGAGTTGACGACGGGCATCGGCCTCCAGATCGCCGTCGATGCGACCGGGAATGGCGGCCGCGATCAGGTGCTGGCCCGACGGGGCATACGACGGGCTGACGTTGCTCATCACCGCGACGTTGAGGACCGGGCCGCGGCCGGTTCCGTCGAGGACGATCGCCTTGGACGCGGTCGGTGAGCGATCGGCGGCGAAGTAGACGCACGACACCGAACGCGAAGCGACATCGGGGATGCCGACCAGCCGTCGAGCCACCGGCCCTTCGGTGGCAACCACGACCGCACGGGCCTTCACCGAGCGGTCGGCGTCGAGACGCACCTCACCCGACCCGACGGCGACGACCGGAGTGGAGAGATGGATCGTGTCGGTCGGAATCCGTGAGGCCAGTTGCGCCGACAGCCGCCCCATGCCACCCGCGGGGACCGCGGCGTCGCCGTCGGCGAGCATGCGGAAGATCACGTCGAACATCCGCCGCGACGCCGATAGTTGCGGATCGAGTTGGATGCCGCCGACGAGGGGAGTGAAGAAGCGGTCGATCATGGTGGACGAGAACCCCGACGACTCGAGGAGCGAGCGCGTGGTCATGTCGTCGCCGCGAAGAAGTTGCGACGCGTGGCCGGAGCGCACACGCCGTCGCAGCAACGCGATGCGCGCCTTGTCGAACGGCGAACCCACCGGTGCGATGGCGGTCGACAACACGCTCGTCGGTTTGCGGAACGGATCGGACACCTCGTAGCCGCGACCGTTCCGCCACACGAGAGCACCCGGGTCGAACGCACGGAGATCGAGCGATTCGACGTCGAACTGCCGGTGCAGTTCGGGGTAGGCGGTGAGCAGCACCTGGAATCCGCGGTCGAGAAGGAAACCGTCCACCTCGTCGGTGCGCACGCGTCCGCCGACGCCGTCGGATGCTTCGAGGACGACCACCGAAAGCCCGGCCTCGTGGATCACCCGGGCGGCGGCGAGTCCGGCCAGACCGGCACCCACGATCGCCACGTCGACCGTATCGGGAAGCGGTGTTCCAGCGATCGACGACACCGAGGTGAGCCTTGATCAGGCCGCGCGGCCGAGAAGCGAACGCAGAGCCGATTCGAGATCGCGGTGGGCGAACGCGTAGCCGTCGGCGAGCAGGACCTTCGGCTCGACACGCTGACCGGTGAACAACAACGCGTCGGCCAACTCGGAGCCGAGCAACAGTTTCGGACCGAACGACGGAACGGGCACGAACGACGGGCGCTTCAACACTCGCGCGAGCGTCTTGGTGAACTCGGCCTGGGTCACGGGTTGCGGGGCGGTGAGATTCACGGCTCCGGCAACCGACGACGACAACAGGTGATCGATGGCCAGCACTTCGTCGTCGATGGAAATCCAGCTCTGCCACTGACGACCCGAGCCCATGCGACCACCGGCTCCGAGCTTGAAGAGAGGAAGCAGTTTCTTCAGTGCGCCGCCACGCGGACTGAGCACGATTCCGGTGCGCAGATGAGCCACCCGAATTCCGGCCTTCTCGGCGACTTCGGTGGCGGCTTCCCACTGAATGCACACATCGGCGAGGAATCCCGAACCGGCCGCCGACTGCTCGGTGAACGTTGCCGTCTCGGATTCGCCGTAGTAGCCGATGGCCGATCCGGACAGGAGCACCTTGGGCCCATCGCTCAGTCCGGCCAAAGTCGATGCCAGCAGTGACGTGCTCTTCGTGCGACTCTCGAGGATCTCGCGCTTGTACGAGTCGGTCCAGCGCTTGTCGCCGATGCCGGCACCGGCCAGGTGAACGACGGCGTCGACACCGCGGAGTCGTTCGGCATCGATGCTTCCGGAAGCCGGGTTCCACGCGATGGTGTCGTTGTTCGACGATCCGGATCGAGTGAATCGAACGACCCGATCACCGCGTCGGGTCAGGTGGTCGGCGAGCGCGGTGCCGATGAGGCCGCTGGCTCCGGTGATGGCGATGGTGCGAGGAGTCACGAAGTCAGGCTACGACCGGGTCCGAAGGGACGCCTGATCAGGGGCGCAGATCCCATCGCTCATTCGTAGGCTCAACGTCACATGAAGACCCGAACATTGCTCCTTCTGTCGGCGGGTTGCGCGTTGCTCATTCTCTTGGCGGGTGTGGTGTTCGCGTTCCAGCTCGCGGGCGATCGGCAGGAAGTCCGGTTCCTCTCCGTCGGACAGTCGACGCGGCTCGGCGACATGACCGTGTCGGTCGATCGAGTGACCGTCGGTGCCGAGGGAACCGACGCCGTCGTCACGATGGCCGGAGTGCCCGGTGAGAGCGTTCTGAAGGGTTGGCGACTGTTCGGGGACGGCGACATCACCGAGCCGAGCGGGGCCGTGGCATCGGGTGCCTGCGACGCTCGAACGGTCGTCCCGCCAACGGGTTCGATCACCTGCACGGTCCGATTCGTGGCCGTCGAGGTGCTGCAGGCGGTGGCCTACACGCGGGCCGGCGAACAGAGCCAGTGGAAACCCTGACCGTCGTCGGGGCGACGTGCCGGTGACCGGCGGGTAACCAGCGCGACAGGCGAACATCGAGGGCATGACAGGGGTCATCAGGGCCTTCGGAAGCACGTCGCACCCGCTACCTTTAACCCCTGCACAGCGCCTCGGGCGCATGGTTCGCGGAGGTGGTCTGTACGACCGAGCAATTTGATCTCGTCGTGATCGGCGGCGGTCCCGGTGGATACGGCGCCGCGCTGTACGCGGCGTCGGCCGGCGTCAACGTCGCCCTGGTCGAGCGCGACGCCCTCGGCGGTACCTGCCTCAACCGTGGCTGCATCCCGGCCAAGGCGTTCCTCGAGACCGCGTCGGTTCACCGGCACGTGGCTCACGCCGCCGAGTTCGGCATCAACGCGTCGGCCCCCACGGTCGACTTCGCCGTGACCCAGGCCCGCAAGCGCAAGATCGTCGATGGTCTCGTCAAGGGCATCGGCGGACTCTGCAAGTCGCGCAAGGTCACCGTGTTCAACGGCACCGGGTCGCTCGGCGCCAACCGCACCGTCACCGTGAGCATGAACGACGGATCGTCGGCCGTGATCCAGGGCGCCAACGTGATCCTGGCCGCCGGTTCGGTGCCGCGCACCATTCCCGGTTTCGATCGCGGTGGTCCGATCATGACGAGTGACGAAGTGCTCGATCTCGACCACGTGCCGGCGCGCGTCGTCGTGATCGGCGGCGGCGCGATCGGTTGCGAGTTCGCGTCCACCTTCGCCGACCTCGGCTCGAAGGTCACGATCCTCGAAGGTCTTCCCAAGATCCTCCCCGGCCTCGACACCGACGTGGCCAACGTCGTGGTGAAGTCGTTCAAGAAGAAGAACATCGACATCCGCACCGGCGTGATGGTGAAGGGCCACACACCCAACGCGTCCGGCGGCACCGTGGTGTCGTTCGGCGACGGTGAGCAGCTCGAAGTGGACGCCGTGGTGGTGTCGGTGGGTCGCCGTCCCTTCGCCGATCTGCTCGGTCTGCAGGGAACCGCCGTGAAGGTCACCGAGCGCGGCTTCGTGGAAGTGGACGCGTGGTGTCGTACGGGCGAGCCGGGCGTGTATGCCATCGGCGACCTCGTCAACACTCCGCAGTTGGCGCACGTCGGATACGCCGAGGCGATCCTCGCTGTGAAGCACATGTTGGGCGAAGGACCCGCACCGATCGCGTACGACCGCGTGCCGTGGGCCATCTACTGCCACCCCGAAGTGGCGTGGGCCGGACCCGGTGAAGATGCCGCCAAGGAGCAGGGCCTCGACGTGGTCGTGGCCAAGCACCAGTTCCGCGGCAACAGTCGCGCCCAGATCCTGGGTGAGATCGACGGTCTGGTGAAGATCGTCGCCAAGCGCAACGCCGATGGTTCGGCCGGCCAGGTTCTCGGCGTGCACATGGTCGGCCCGTGGGTCACCGAGCAGCTGTCGGGCGGCTATCTCGCCGTCAACTGGGAAGCCACCGTCGACGAAATCGCCGAGTTCGTGCAGCCGCACCCGAGTCTGTCCGAGTTGTTCGGCGAGACCGTGTTGTCGCTCACCGGACGAAGCCTGAACGCCTGAGAATCGAGAGGAATCACGATGGCAGAGGTCACGCTCCCGCAGTTGGGTGAGACGGTCACCGAAGGAACCATCACGCGCTGGTTCAAGAAGGTGGGCGACACCGTGGCGGCCGACGAGCCGTTGTTCGAAGTGTCCACCGACAAGGTCGACACCGAAGTGCCCTCACCGGTTGCCGGTGTGCTCATCGAGATCCGAGTACCGGAAGGCGAAACGGTTCCCGTCGGCGCGGTGATCGCCGTGGTGGGTGCCGCCGGTTCCGCTCCGGTCGCGGCGCCCGCTCCTGTTGCGGCGCCGGCACCCGCTCCCGCGCCTGCTCCGGCGCCCGCGCCCGCACCCGCACCTGCTCCGGCACCTGCGCCCGCTCCGGCACCTGCACCCGCACCGGCCGCGGCTGTCGCACCGGCCGCGGCGCCCGCACCGGCCGCGGCTGTCGCAAGTGACAACCGTTTGCTGTCCCCGGTCGTGCGTCGACTGGTTGCCGAACACGGTCTCGATGTCGACCGCATCACCGGATCGGGTCCCGGTGGTCGCATCACACGCGAGGACGTGCTCGATCACATCGACAAGCACGGCTCGGCGCCCGCTCCCGTTGCGGCTCCCGCGTCGCCAGCACCCACTCCCGCGCCCGTTGCGACGGCTCCCGCGCCTGCTCCGGCGGCCGCACCCGCGGCAGCGCCCAAGCCCACCGTGCGCGTCGGCGATCGCGACGAAGTCGTGTCGCTGTCGAAGATTCGCAAGGCCACGGGTTCGCACATGGTCATGTCGAAGAACGTCAGCCCCCATGCGTTCAGCGTGGTCGAGGTCGACTACGCCAACGTCGACTCCACGCGCAATCGCGTGAAGGCCGAGTTCAAGACGCAGGAGGGGTTCAGCCTCACGTATCTGCCCTTCATCGCTCGCGCGGTCGTCGACGCGTTGGCCGACTTCCCGCACATGAACGCGAGCATCAACGGCGACGACCTGGTGGTGCACCGCTACGTCGACTTGGGCATCGCCGTCGACCTCGACTTCCAGGGTCTGCTGGTTCCGGTCGTGCGCAGTGCCGAAGGAAAGCGTCTCCGTGCGATCGCCCGCGAGATCAACGATCTCGCCACGCGTGCGCGCAGCCGCAAGTTGTCGCCCGACGAGATCGCGGGTGGAACATTCACGATCTCGAACAACGGTTCGGCCGGCTCGGTCCTCACGATGCCGATCATCAATCAGCCGCAGGTGGCGATCCTCTCCACCGACGCCATCGTGCGCCGGCCGGTGGTCGTCACGTTGCCGTCGGGAGGCGAGAGCATCGCCATCCACCCCACCGGCAACCTGGCGATGAGTTGGGATCACCGCGCGTTCGACGGCGCCTACGCGGCCGGCTTCCTCGTGCGTGTGAAGGACATCCTCGAAACCCGCGACTGGCTGCCCGAGATCTGATCGATGTTCCGCGCGCGCTGGCTGGGCCGAGTTCCGTACTCGGAGGCGCTGGCGCTCCAGACCGCGCTGTTCGAGCACGGCCACGACGACCATCTGCTGCTCCTCGAGCATCCGCACGTCTTCACCTACGGCCCCCGCGCCGAACTCGACAAGAACCTGAAGTGTGATCCGGCCGCGGTCGGCGCCGACTTCGTGTCGGTGAAACGCGGCGGCGACATCACCTACCACGGCCCCGGGCAGCTGGTCGGTTATCCGATCCTCTCGCTCGACAACCGCATCGGAGCGTCGCAGCACGTGTGCGCGGTCGAGCAGATCGTCATCGACACGCTCACCGAACTCGGCGTGCGCGACGCCGGACGGCTTCCCGACTTTCCCGGCGTGTGGGTCGATGTCCACGGCCCCGACCCGCGCAAGATCTGTGCGATCGGAGTTCGCCTCGCCAACGGACGCACGATGCACGGGTTCGCCCTGAACGTGTCCACCGACCTGACCTACATGCGCGAGCACATCGTCCCGTGCGGAATCGGCGACCGTCCGGTCACGTCGCTCCGTGAAGAAGGTATCGATGTCGAAATGCAGGCCGTCGTCGACATCGTCGTGCGCTTGGCCGCCGAACGATGGGCCAACGGAACGGTCGAGCGACAGGACGTCGCGTGGGTGCATCGCCCCGAAGATCTGTCGCGGTTCTCGCGCGGTGATGGGCCAGGCGAGCCCGTTCGAGTCGGCAGTCGTTCGAGCGCGCGCCTCGGGGATGCTGGCGTGTCCGGCGGTCTCGACGTGGCCGAACGCAAACCGGAATGGCTGCGGCCCAAGGTGTCGATCGGGCCCGAAGTCCTGGCCGTGAAGTCCACGTTGCGCGATCTCGGTCTGGTGACGGTGTGCGAAGAAGCCGGCTGTCCCAATCTGTCCGAATGTTGGCGAGATGGCACCGCGACCTTCATGGTGCTCGGCGAGCGGTGCACCCGCGCGTGCGGCTTTTGTCTGGTCGACACGAGCAAGCCCCAGCCGCCCGACGCCGATGAGCCGCAGCGAGTGGCCGAAGCGGTCGTGCGGATGAATCTGTCGCACGCCGTGCTCACCATGGTCGCGCGCGACGATCTCGGCGACGGCGGCATGAACCACGTGGCCGCTTGTATCGAAGCCATCCGCGAGCGCAGCCCCCACACTCGCGTCGAGACGTTGGTGTCCGACGCCAAGGGCGACCCGGCCTCGTTCGCGCCATTGTTCGCGGCGCGTCCCGACGTGTTCAACCACAACATCGAGACGGTGGCGCGTCTGCAGCGAGCAGTGCGGCCGTCGGCGGGCTACGCACGCAGTCTGGGTGTTCTGTCGGCGGCCCGTGCCGCCGGTCTCACAACGAAATCGGGCCTCGTGCTCGGTCTGGGCGAGACGGTCGAGGAGGTCGATGGCTGTCTGGCCGATCTGGCCTCGGTCGGGGTGAGCATCGTGACGATGGGCCAGTACTTGCGTCCCACGTCGCATCACCTACCGGTCGCGCGGTGGATCCATCCCGACGAGTTCGCCCGTTGGAAGCGAATCGGCGAGGAGTTCGGAATCGCCCACGTGGAGGCCAGCCCGCTCACTCGATCGAGTTATCACGCTCGCCAGTCGGCCGATGCCGCCGAAGTTCCGGTGTCTCTCACCGTGAAGAGCTGACAGCGAACACCGGAAAGGGGAGTTCATGACATCGAACCGTCCGATCGCCGGAACCATCCAGGCCGTGCGCCAGACCGAAGGCGGCGGATTCGTGGTTCGCCGACCGTTTCCCACCGCGCGAGTCGACAACCTCGATCCGTTTTTGTTGCTCGACGAGATGGGCCCGGTCGATTACGCGCCGGGTCGGGCGATCGGCGCGCCCGATCATCCCCACCGCGGCTTCGAGACCGTCACGTACATGATGCACGGCGAGATGGAGCATCGCGACTCCAACGGTGGGCACGGAGTCATCACACCCGGAGCCGTGCAGTGGATGACGGCCGGAGCCGGAATCGTGCACAGCGAGATGCCGAGCGATCGCCTCATGCGCGAGGGTGGCCGCATGCATGGTTTCCAGTTGTGGGTCAATCTTCCGGCGGCCAAGAAGATGATTCCCCCGCGTTATCAGGGATACGAAGCGCACGAGATTCCGTCGCGCGTCCTTCCTGGTGGCGGTGTCATCCGGGTGATCGCCGGCGAAGTCGAGGGTGTGCGCGGAATCGTCGAGACGACGAGTCCGATGGCGTACGCGCACGCGTCGTTGCTTTCGCGCGAATCCATCGTCTTCGACGTTCCCGACGGGCACACCGCACTCGTCCACGTGTTCATCGGTTCGGCCACCGTGAACGGCACCGAGGGCGACGAAGGTGTCATGGTCGTGGGCGATCGGTCGTCGGGTGCGATGTCGATCACCGCCGGGCCGAACGGCTGCGAAGTCCTCTTGCTCTCGGGTGAGCCGTTGCTCGAACCCATCGCGCGGTACGGCCCGTTCGTCATGAACACCCGTGAGGAGATCGTCCAGGCCTTCGACGACTACGAAGCGGGCCGACTCGGGCGGATCGTCGCCACTGGTTCGGGCGTCTCGCGCTGACTCCGGTCGGCGAGCCGGAGGCAATTAGTGTTCGAAGCGTGAGCGGGCATTCCATCGTGTCGCAGGGAGTCACCTCCACCGAGGTGTTCGAACGGAGAATGAAGCGCACACGCGAGGCGATGGCCGAGCGCGGTATCGACGTGCTGCTGTTGTCGGTGGGCCTCGACCTCCCGTGGTTGGCGGGTTATCACGCCATGCCGCTCGAACGACTCACGATGCTCGTGGTGCCGCGCGAGGCCCCGGCCACTCTCGTGATCCCGCGGCTCGAGGCGCCGCGAGTGGTCGAGCGACCCGAGATCTTCTCCATGCTGCCGTGGAACGAGACCGACGATCCGATCGCGATCACCGCTCGGTTGGTCACGAGCGTCGGCGCCCGCACGGTCGCGGTGGGCGATCAGATGTGGGCGCGCTTCCTCGTCGATCTGCTGGCGCATCTGCCCGCTGTGTCATGGGTTCGCTCGGTCGAAGTGCTCGGACCGTTGCGCATGCGCAAGGACGACGCCGAGATCGCGGCCTTGCGCGCTGCTGGTGCAGCGGTCGATCGCATCGCCGCTCAGTTGCAGGCCGGCGAGATCCCGCTGGTCGGTCGCACCGAAGCGCAGGTGTCGGCCGATCTGTCGGCGCGCATCCTGGCCGAGGGGCACGACGTGGTGAACTTCGCGATCGTGGCCGCCGGCGAGAACGCCGCTTCGCCCCATCACCATCCCGGATCGCGGGTGATTCGCGACGGTGAGATCGTGTTGTGCGACTTCGGCGGAACCATGAACGGCTACTGCAGCGACATCACGCGTTGCGTGCACATCGGAACCCCGCCGGCCGATCTGGCCGCGGCGTACGCGGTTCTCCTCGAGGCCCAGCAGGCCTCGGTGGCGTCCGCGGTGGTGGGAACTCCGTGCGAGTCGATCGACGCGGCGGCCCGCGACGTGATCGCGGCGGCCGGATGGGGCGAGTACTTCGTGCACCGGACCGGCCACGGCATCGGCATGGACGCGCACGAGGACCCGTACATCGTGAGTGGCAACACACTGCCGCTCGCCGCCGGGCACGCCTTCAGTATCGAACCGGGGATCTACGTGCCCGGCAAGTGGGGCATGCGCCTCGAGGACATCGTCGTCGCATCCGAGCGCGGCCCTGATCCGATGAATCGGGTGAACCACGAACTCGTGATCGTCTAGTCGCGACGCGTCGCGCGACGTCTCGACGGTCCGACTACGAGTGGATCGAACCCGAGGTGTTCTTCAGGCTCGTCGCGCCATGTCCGGTGCGACGCGCGATGATTTCCGCGCAGATGGCCACCGCGGTTTCCTCGGGGGTGCGGCCGCCGAGATCGAGTCCGATCGGCGACATGATGCGTTCGAGATCATGGGGTTGGTTCACCCCCACTTCGGCCAGGCGCTCGAGGCGCTTGTTGTGGGTCTTGCGGCTGCCCATCACACCGATGTATCCGACCGTCGTCGCCAGCGCACCCTGGATCGCGGGGACGTCGAACTTCGGGTCGTGCGTGAGGATGCAGACCGCGTCGCGCGGGCCAAGGGTGTGGCCACGGCGTTCGAACATCGGCGCGGGCCACGACACGACGACCTCGTCGGCCATCGGGAAGCGGCGCTTGGTGGCGAAGATCTCGCGCGCGTCGCACACCGTCACGCGGTAGCCGAGAACCTTGGCCACGCGTCCGAGTGCCGCGGTGAAATCGACTGCTCCGAAGATCCACATCTGCGGCGGGGGAGCGAACGTCTCGATGAACACCGACACGGTGGGAGTGTCGACCAGATCCTCCGGTGTCGCCTGGCCCTCGGGGCCGTAGTGGCGTACGCCGGTGCGGCCGGCTTCGAGTTCGCCGGCGACGTCGCGTGAAGCCACGCGGTCGAGATCGGCGTTGCCGAGCGAACCCTCGACGGATTCGGTGTTTCCTTCGCGGACCACCATCAACTTCGCGCCCACGTTCGGTCCGTCGATGACGGTGGCCAGGGCCACGGGCGTCTCGGCGCGCACCAGATCGCGGAATCGTTCGTAGAGCGACATAGGCGTCACGTCACCAGGCGAGCGGTTCGATGAACAGTCGGATCGTGCCGCCGCACGTGAGGCCCACCGCGAACGCCTCGTCGTCGCTGTATCCGAACGACACCATGCGACCCGGCGAACTCTCGGCCAGGATCGCCAACGCCTCGGACACCACGGCTCCTTCGACGCAGCCACCGCTCACCGAACCGGCCACTTCACCGTCCTCGTTGACGGCCATGGCCGCACCGGGATCGCGCGGTCCGGAACCTTCGATCTTGACCACGCGTGCCACCGCGACCTTCTTGCCGTTGGCCCGCCAGCGGTCGATGTCGTCGAGGATCTCGCGCATGGTCACAGTCTGCCGTTGTCGAGCCGGATCGCCTCGCCGTGACGAAGGGCCGTCACGGCTGGCCGATGACCCGCGCCAGTTCTTCCATCGCGGACAGCGAATGTCCTTCCACGAAGGCGTCGACGTGGGGAAGGGCGGCTGCCATTCCACGGGCCAAGGGCGCGTAGCCCGGTGTGACCTTCAACGGATTGACCCAGACGAGCTTGTGGCTCACCCGACGCAGTCGCGACATCTGTTCGGAAAGGTGCTCGGGATCGCCGCGATCCCATCCATCGGACAACACGACGACAATGGCGCCGCGGGCCATGCCGCGCACACCCCATTCATCGTTGAATTGGTGAAGGCAATCGCCGAGGCGAGTGCCGCCGCTCCAGTCCTGGACCCGATCGGACGCGCGTTTCAACGCGCGGTCGGGATCGCGATTCGACAGTTCGCGTGTGACCCGGGTGAGACGGGTCCCGATGGCGAACGCCTCCACCTTCTGACGGCCGGCCACGGCGGCCTGGACGAATCGGACCAGCGCTCTCGAATACGGCTCCATCGAACCCGACACGTCGAGGAGCAGAACGAGGCGACGCAGACGCTGATCGGGATCGAGATGATGACGGCGAATCGGCTCGCCGCCCGTCTGCAGACTCGACCGGACCGTGCGTCGCAGGTCGAGTCGCGCGTCGCGACCCCGAACATGGCGGAACGACGTGCGCGGCGAACCGGCCAGTCGCAAGCGGCTCATCATGTGCTGGGCCTCGACCAACTCGGTGGGCGTGTAGTCGGCGAAGTCCTTGTGCTTCAGGGTCTCGATCGCCGAGAAGCGCAATGTGATCGTCTCGTCATCGGAGGACGACTCGGCCGAATCGCGTTCGTCGCTTCCATCCTCGTCGGCGTCGAGTTGGAGGGTGAGCCGCATCGTCTCGGTGATCTGCGTCGAGCCATCGGCGGTGCGTCCGAGCCAGAAGGCCTCGAACGCCCGGTTGAACAATCCGAGATCCTCGGGGCGCCGAACGAGGGTTGTTCGAGCCGCCCAGTAGACCGACTCGCGCGAATCGATGCCGGTCTTTCCGAGGGCCTCGACGAAGAGCAGAACGCTTCCGACGGGAGTGGTGAGGCCGGCTCCGCGCAGGATGCGACTGAAGGCCACGGCCAGACGTTCGGCCGGTGAGTCGATGGCGACTGTGGCGGTGCCGGTCATCTCAGGCGACGAGGCTGCGTTGCAGAGCCTGCTTGATGACCTGATCGAGACCGTTGTTCGTGACGCGTTCCTGGTCTTCGCGGTACTTCAGCACGGTGCCGAGCGTCGCGCGAACGAGTGATTCGTCGATCGTCGACGCGCCGAGTCGGGCCAGCGCGGTGGCCCAGTCGATGGTTTCGGCGATTCCGGGCGGCTTGTAGAGATGCAGTCCGCGCATTGTCTCGGTGAGGGCGGCGACCTGACGAGCCAACTGATCGGACACTCCGGTCACGCGACGGCGCACGATCTCGACTTCGCGCTCGAACGACGGGTGCTCGACCCAGTGATAGAGGCAGCGTCGCTTGAGCGCGTCGTGGACGTCGCGGGTGCGGTTCGATGTGAGCACCACGATGGGCGGAACCGCGGCACGCACCGTGCCGATCTCGGGGATGGTGACCTGATAGTCGGAGAGCACCTCGAGCAAGTACGCCTCGAACTCGTCGTCGGCACGGTCGATCTCGTCGATGAGGAGAACCGGGCGGGCGGCGGCCGGTTCGAGTGCGCGCAACACCGCGCGCTTGACGAGGAACCGCTCGGCGTACAACTCGTTCTCCAGAACCTCGGCCCCCGAGTTGCGGGCTTCACCGCTGGCCTCGGCCGCACGGAGGTGAAGAAGTTGACGCGAGTAGTCCCAGTCGTACACGGCCTGATTGGCGTCGATTCCCTCGTAGCACTGCAGGCGGATCAATTCGCCGCCGGTCCAGCGGGCCAGCACCTTGGCCAGCTCGGTCTTGCCGACTCCGGCTTCGCCTTCGAGAAGAAGTGGGCGCTCGAGACTCAACGACAGGAACACCGCGGTGGCGAGACCGGTGTCGCAGAGATAACCCTGCTGCTCGAGGGCGGCCGCGACCGTGCCGGGGGACAAGGTGGTGTCGGGCATCACTGAGAGCGTAGGGGCGTCGGGGCGAGGACGCACCGTTCAGGTCGCGGCGCGAGCGAGGAGAGTGCGAAGAATCGGCAGGGTGGCGGCGAGATCGGGCGGTCCGTCGGGAACCCGGTCACACGCGAACCAGCGAGCGCCTTCGACGGGCGACAACGGTGCGTCCATGTCGGCCGTCATCAACCAGCCCACGTTCCAGTGTCGATGCTCGCTCGGGTTGTTGGTGTCGGTGACGTGCACCACGGCCGGACCGTCGCCGATGATTCGCGTGTCGAACCGGGTGAGACCGGTTTCCTCCTCGAGTTCGCGACGGGCCGCTTCGATCGTGTTCTCGCCGACCTCGACGTGTCCGCCCGGGGTGCTCCAGCCCAACGTCTTGTGCCGGACGAAGATCGCGTGGTCGCCGTCGCTCGACAGCACCCACGCGGTGGCGCAGATGTGCGCGATCGTGGAATCGGCCGCACCGTTCGACCGTCGATCGCTCGACGCGAGCAACGCGCGCAATTGCTGCGATCGCTCATCGGGTACCTGAAGACGATCGAGTTCGGCGACGACGGCCGGCCACTCGCCGGGAACGTCGAGAGTCGGGTGCGGAAATCCCACGAGAGGACGACTCAGTTGCCGAGGACCGCGTACGAACCGGTGGCGGTGGCGACGAGTCGACCCTGTTCGTCGACCGCCCGCGACTCGAGATGCACGATGCGTTTGCCGGGCTTCACCACCGTCGTTTCGACCACCAATCGACCCGGACCGGCGGCGCGCAGGTAGCGCACCTGGATCTCGATGGTCGAGCAGTACAGACCGTCGGCGAGGATGCTCATGGTCGCGGCGCCCATGGAGGTGTCGGCCAGGGTGAACACCACCGAGCCGTGGGCCACGCCGTTCGGGTTGAGGTGTCGCTCGTCGATCACGACCTCGGCTCGGGCGGTGCCGACACCGGTCTTCTCGACGGTCATCCCGAGGAACACGGCGATGGGGAATTGCGAGGGCGAAACGGGAGCGTCCGACATCGAACCGAACGCTACAACCGGGAGTCGGCCACGGGTCCTGGGTTACGGTCGGCCCATGGATTTCGCCATTCCCGCCGACATTCAGCGCACGCTCGACCAACTCGACGAGTTCATCGAACGCGAGATCGCGCCGCTGCAGGCCCAGGACGACAACGAGCGCTTCTTCGATCACCGACGCGAGTGGGCCCGAACCGATTTCGAGAACGGTGGCGTACCTCGCGCCGAGTGGGAGGACCTGTTGCGCGAGATGCGCCGTCGGGCCGATGCCGCCGGGTGGCTGCGACTCGCTCTTCCCAAGGAGTTCGGGGGTCGCAGTGCGAGCAATCTCGAGATGGCGATCATCCGCGAACACCTCGCGACCAAGGGGCTCGGACTCCACAACGACCTGCAGAACGAGTCGTCGATCGTCGGCAACTTCCCGACCGTGCTCATGATGCGCGACTTCGGCACCGAGGCGCAGAAGAAGGAGTGGATGCCGGGGTTCCTCGACGGGACGAAGCGCCTCGCGTTCGGTCTCACCGAGCCGAATCACGGAAGCGACGCGACCCACCTCGAGACCACCGCGGTGCGCGACGGCGACGAGTGGGTCATCAACGGAATGAAGCGCTGGAACAGCGGATTGCACCACGCGACCCACGACATCATCTTCGCGCGCACCTCCGGTGAGCCGGGAAGCCCCATCGGCATCTCGGCCTTCCTGGTCCCGACCGACTCGCCCGGCTTCAACGTCGACTTCTTCTGGTGGACCTTCAACATGCCCACCGACCATGCCGAAGTCAGCATGAAGGACGTGCGCGTTCCGAACTCGGCGCTGTTCGGTCGACTCGACCACGGCCTCGATCTGGCGCAGCACTTCGTGCACGAGAATCGGATTCGTCAAGCAGCGTCATCACTCGGTGCGGCGCAGTTCTGCATCAACGAAGCGGTGGCCTACGCGAACTCGCGCATCACGTGGGGCAAGAAGCTCTCGAGCAATCAAGGCATCCAGTTCCCGCTCGTCGAGATGCACACGGAGGCGGCCATGCTCCGCCAACTCATCCGCTACACGGCCTGGCTCATGGACGACTCGGTGAAGGACGACCGCCCCGACGTGGAGGGATTCATGGAGTTCACCCACCTGGTCGCGATGTGCAACTACCGCGCCAACCGCTTGGCGTGCGACGCGGCCGACCGTGCGATGCAGACCTGCGGCGGAGTGGGCTACAGCCGGCACATGCCCTTCGAGCACATCTATCGACACCATCGCCGCTACCGGATCACCGAGGGCAGCGAGGAGATCCAGATGCGCAAGGTGGGTCAGCACCTGTTCGGTTTCGGCCGCAAGAAGTGAGCCATTCGGCCCCTCTGTGACCTTCGTCGGGGCGGTCGGGGTTGACGGCCTCTGTTAGGTGTACTTAACATCGCGTCCCATGGGCGCATCGTTCCTCATCACCCTCCGCGAAGGCCTGGAAGTCTCCCTCGTCCTGGCCATCCTCGTCGCCTACCTGGTCAAGACCGGTCGAGGTTCCGAGACCGGGGCGGTGTGGAAAGGCACCGGTTTGGCCATGGTGCTGTGTCTGGCCGTCGGACTGATCATTCATGCGGCGATCGGCGAACTGCACGGAACCGCCAACAAGATCGTCGAGGGCTCGATTGCCGTCGCGGCCGCTGGTGTTCTCACGTGGATGATCTTCTGGATGCGGGCCAACGCCCGAAGCCTCGGCTCGGAACTTCGATCGAAGGTCGATGCGGCGACGGGCGCGGCCGCCCTCGGTGTGATCGCCTTCGTCGCCACCGTTCGTGAAGGCTTGGAGACCGTTCTCTTCCTTCTCAGCGCTGAAACAGGTTCGTCGTCAGGCAGCCAGGTGGTGCTGGGTGGAATTCTCGGACTCGTCGTCGCCACGATCCTCGGTGTCGCCATCTACCGCGGTGGAAATCGGCTCAACCTGCGCCGTTTCTTCCAGGTCACCGGCGTCCTGCTGATCCTTTTCGCCGCCGGCCTGGTGGGGAAGGCGTTCCATGAGTTCCGCGAAGCCATGGGTCTCGAAACCGGGCTGCTCATCGACCCGGTCTGGACGGTCGAGTCGGGCCTGTGGGCCAAGGGCACGTTCTACGACTTCATGAAGGGCTTCTTCGGCTGGCACGCCCGCACCGAATTGATCCGATTGATCGCTTACATCGCTTACTTGGTGCCGGTGATGTACCTCTTCCTCCGTCCGGCGAAGGTCGCGAACACGTCATCGGCTTCGCGACCCACGAGCAACGACAAGGAACCGGCCCCGGTCGGGTGACCTGACGTCGTTTCCTGGTCGACCGCTACCGTGGACTCATGAGTACCGAGCGAGTCACTCCCGTCGACGTCAAGCCCCGTAGCCGCGATGTCACCGACGGCATCCAGAAGGCGGCCTCCCGTGCCATGTTGCGCGCGGTCGGGTTGACCGACGACGACTGGAGCAAGCCGCAGATCGGAGTGGCCTCCTCGTGGAACGAGATCACGCCGTGCAACATGTCGCTGCGTCGTCTCACCGAGGCGGCCAAGTTGGGTGTTCGCGCGGCCGGCGGGGTACCGATGGAGTTCGGCACCATCACGGTGAGCGATGGCATCTCGATGGGCCACGAAGGCATGCGCGCCTCGCTCGTGAGCCGCGAAGTGATCTGCGACTCGGTGGAAGCCGTGATGCACGCCGAGCGGTTCGACGGATTGGTGGCCACCGGCGGCTGCGACAAGAGCATGCCCGGAATGATGATGGCGATCGCGCGCCTCGATCTGCCGGCGGTGTTCGTCTACAACGGGTCAACTCTCCCCGGTCAGCACAACGGCAAGAACATCGACATCACGACGGTGTTCGAGGCCATCGGCGCCTGCGCCGCCGGCACGATGTCGCAGGACGAGTTGACGGCCATCGAGAAAGCGGCCTGTCCGGGCGAAGGCGCGTGCGGCGGCATGTTCACGGCCAACACCATGTCGTCGATCGGCGAAGCCCTCGGTCTGTCGCTTCCCGGATCGGCGTCGGCCCCCGCGGTCGACCGCAGCCGTGAGGACGACGCGCGCCGCGCCGGCGAAGCCGTGGTCAACATGCTGCGTCTCGGCATCCGTCCGCGCGACATCCTCACCAAGAAGGCGTTCGAGAACGCCATCGCCCTCACCAATGCTCTCGGTGGAAGCACCAACGCGGTCCTGCACCTCTTGGCCGTCGCGAAGGAGGCCGGTGTCGAACTGAAGCTCGAGGAATTCAACACCATCGCCGCTCGCGTGCCCCACTTCGCCGACATGAAGCCGGGCGGCAAGTTCCACATGACCGACCTCCACCGAATCGGCGGCGTGCCGGTCGTGCTGAAGCATCTTCTCGACGCGGGTCTGCTGCACGGCGACGTTCTCACGTGCACGGGACGCACCATGGCCGAGAACCTGGCCGAAATCGATCCGCCGGGACCCGATGGAGTCGTGGTGCATCCGATCGACTCGCCGATCAGTCCCGAAGGCGGCATCGTTGTGCTCAGTGGTTCGCTCGCGCCCAAGGGTTCGGTCGTGAAAGTGGCCGGTCTCACGCCCGAGCAGCGCAAGTTCGAAGGTGCCGCGCGCGTGTTCGATGGTGAGGACGGCGCGATGGCCGCGATCATGGCCGGCGAGATCCAGCCCAACACCGTCCTCGTCATTCGCTACGAAGGACCCAAGGGTGGGCCGGGAATGCGCGAGATGCTGGCGATCACCGGTGCGCTGAAGGGCGCCGGACGCGGCGCCGATTGCGCACTCATCACCGACGGCCGATTCAGCGGCGGAACCTGGGGCTTCTGCATCGGCCACGTCGCACCCGAGGCGGTCGACGGCGGGCCCATCGCATTCGTGCGCGACGGAGATCGCATCCGCATCGACGTCTCGTCGTTGTCGCTCGATCTGCTCGTCGACGAGGCCGAGATGACGCGGCGCCGTCAGGGTTGGAAGCCCAACGAACCCCGGTACACCAGCGGAGTGCTCGGCAAGTACGCGCGGCTCGCACAGGGCGCCGAAAAGGGCGCGATCACGAACCTGCTCTAGTGCGAGGGTTTGGTGGTTGCCGCCACCACGCCGAGAGCCACGAACACCGTTCCGGCCACGTAGCGCTGGACGAACGGAAGCGTTCGTCCGCGTAGAAGAACCGTCCGCAACGCGCTGGCGGTGAGGGCGTACATGCCGTCGGTCAGGCAACCGATGGCCACGAAGATCGAACCGAGAACGAGGGCCTGCGACCAGGCCGCGCCGTTGTCGGTGTCGATGAACTGCGGGAGATACGACAGGAAGAAGAGGGCGACCTTCGGATTCAAGGTATTGACGACGACTCCTTGTCCGAACGAACGGCGTCGACTGACCGAAGCCGAATCGCCCGTCACCACGCGCGGTTTGGTGGCCAGGGTTCGCAGGCCCACGAAGACCAAGTACGCGGCCCCGAGCCATTTCACGGCGTTGAACGCGGTGGCGGAGGTGGCGAGCACCGCCGACAGTCCGGCGGTGGCGGCGAGCACGTGGACGAAATTGCCGAGTTCGAGGCCGGCCACCGCGGCGAGTCCGACCTCGCGTCCATCGGACACCGAGCGATTGAGCACGTAGATGACGGCTGGACCGGGAATGAGGAGGAGGGCGACCGAGGCGATGGCGAACGTGACGATCGAACTCAGGTCGGGCACGGGTCGATCCTAGGGCTCGACGTCGACCGGGGAAGAAGGCAATCCGACGCGCACGATCTCGTCGACGAGATCGGGGAGCGCGCGCGGGACCCACCAGATGTCGTCGCGCGTTCGCATCTCGTCGATGCTCCACCAGCGCAACTCGAACATGTACTCCTCGTTGAGCGTCGACCACGGCAGCGCCGGAGCGGGCTCGAACTCCTCGTCGACGGCGACGACATGGATGTGCTCGCGTTGCCCGTCCCACAGTCCGTTGATGAACGTCACGTGGTGCTCGCGGGTCCAGATGTGCGGACCGATGGCGGAGTCGACGAGTCCGACCTCCTCCCGCAACTCGCGACGAAGCGCCGTCACGTGATCCTCGCCCGGCTCGAGTCCCCCGCCAGGCAACGCCCATCGCGAACCGGCCGGAAACTCGAACCGAACGAGCAACACGCGAGCGGCCGGGGTGATGACGAGAGCACGGGCGGCCGGTCGGATGCGCAGGGGAGCGGACACGAGAATCAGCCCGTGCTCATTCGCCCGGGGTGTCGTTCAGTCCGTCGTTGAACGACTTGTACATCTCGTAGATGTTCTTGCATTCCTTGCAGAGCGGAAGCGACTTCGGATCGCGGGACGGAACCCAGACGTGGCCGCACAATGCTTCGAGTGGCGTGCCCATCACACGGGCCTCCAGGACCTTGGCCGTCGCGGTCTCGCCCGGGCCGACCTTCACGATGTGGGCGCAATCGGGCTTGCCGGTCTGCGGGACGTTCTCGGTCCGGACGTCGGTCTCGGTGATCGCGGCCATGACGTCCAGTCAACCAGACGCCTACACTGGGGCCGATGCCGCTGTACGAGTTCCGCTGTCGAACCTGCGAATCGACCTTCGAGGTGCGCCGTCCGATGTCCGAGGCCAGCGACCCGGCCACGTGCCCCGCTGGTCACCCGGGTGCGGTCCGGCTCCTGTCGGTCTTCGCATCGGTCGGCGGCGGTTCGGCGTCATCATCGTCGTCGGGGTCGGCTTCGCCCGCACCGTCGTCCGGTGGCGGCTGCGGTTCGGGTTGCGGCTGCGCGCACTGACTTCCGACCGCGCTCCCGCACGATCGACGACTACGGTGTCGACATGGCTTCCTGGATCGTGAACCTGGTCGTGGTCGGCACGGCCGTCGGCGCCGCGGTCGGCATCGGTGCCACCGGGATTCGCGTCGTGTCGCCCAAGCCCGTTCCGGTTCGCGTGCGCAAGAACCGCCGCCGCTGACTCTGTACGTCGACCCGGCCGCGTGGTGGTTCCGCGAGCGGCATTGGTGCCACCTCGTCAGCGACTCGCATCTCGACGAACTGCACGAGTTCGCGTCGGGCCTCGGGGTCTCGCGCCGAGCCTTCCATCTCGATCATTACGACCTCCCCGACGAATACCGAGTGATGGCGGTCGAACTCGGTGCGGTGGAAGTGACGAGTCGTCAGATCGTGTCGATACTTCGGACGAGCGGTCTACGGGTCGCGCCGAGAGTGAGACGGAGCGGCGTTCAAGCCGCCACCGCGATGCTCGCCACGAACGACACCACCGCGACGACGATCGGCACCGCGTAAGAACTCCAGATCGGGGTTCGCTTCCAGGTGGGAGCCAGCATCACCGCACCGCACACCGCTCCGGCCGCCGCCCCACCGAGGTGTCCACCGATCGAGATGCCCGGGATCGTGAAGGTGAGCAGCAGGTTGATCACCAGCGTGGCACCGATACCCGTCTGGAACACGTTGACGCCGCGCCGTTGCAGACCCACCGCCGCCGCGGCCATGAGGCCGAACACCGCACCGGATGCACCGCCGTGCAGTCCGCCGGCGTTGCCCTGGATCACGAGTGCGCCGAGCGATCCGCCGAGCAGCGACGCGAAGTACAGGAGGCCGAAGCGCACGCGGCCGAGGGCCGGTTCGAGCATCTGGCCGAGTTGATACAGGAGGATCATGTTCATCGCGAGGTGGAGCAGACCGAAGTGGAGAAAGCCGGCCGACACCAGGCGATACCAGCCCGCCGCGTCCTGAAGGAGCCACTTGCTGAGACCGAGATCGATTTCACGGTCACTGGGACGGTCGGTGAAGCCGGCCGACGAGACGTCGCCCATCAGCACCCACGCGAACACGGCGAGATTGATGCCGATGAGGACCAGAGTGACGGCGATGGGTTGGCGCGCATTCCAGTCGCGTACACGAACCGATGTCGCCGGCCGACTGGCTTTGACGCAGTCGGTGCAGTGGCTGCCGACCGTCACCGACACGAGGCAGTCGCTGCACGCCGGCCGTCCGCAACGAGTGCACGAACGGCCGGTGAGCCGATCGGGATGACGCGTGCACGCGGGGAGTTGAGGCGGGGGGAACTCGGTCATGTCGTGAGTGCAACGCGACAGCAGCGTGACGATCACGGTACCCCGTCTTGCTACGGTCGACGGGGTCGGTCCGGGCGCGGGGGCGTCGCGGCGCCGAAAATTCCGACACACCGCGCGCACAGCGCCACGAGACAGGGGGAACGCCATGGCCTGGGATTTCCAGACCGAGCCCGAATTCGAGGAAAAGCTCGAATGGATGCGCGGATTCGTCCGCGACGAGATCATTCCGCTCGAGACGTTGGCCGATGTGTGGCGCACTCCGCAGGGTCGCGAGACGTTCGCGAAGGTCACGGCTCCGCTCAAGGAAGAAGTCAAGAAGCGTGGACTGTGGGCCGCCCACCTGCCGCCCGACATGGGCGGCCTCGGTTTCGGTCAGGTGAAGCTCGGGCTGATGCACGAGATCCTCGGTCAGTGCGTCTACGCACCGAGCATCTTCGGCAACAACGCTCCCGACAGCGGCAACGCCGAATTGATCGCGGTGGGCGGCACGGCGCAGCAGCGGACCACTTGGATGCAACCCCTGCTCGAGGGCAAGTTGCGTTCGTGCTTCAGCATGACCGAGCCGAGTGCGGGCGCCGACCCGACCCTGCTCAAGACGACGGCCGTGCGCGACGGTGACGAGTGGGTCATCAACGGTCACAAGTGGTTCTCGTCGAACGCCTCGATCAGCGACTTCCTGATCGTGATGGCGCGCACCGGCGACGCCGACACGAGCGCCTACAAGGCGTTCTCGATGATCATCGTCCCCACTCGCACGCCCGGCGTCAACATCGTGCGCGACGTGCCCACCATGGGTGAGCCCGACCACAAGACCGGCGAGCCGGGTGGGCACGCCGAGATCATCTACGACAACGTGCGTGTTCCGTTCGACAACATCGTGGGCGGCCAGGACGGAATCGGCCAGGGCTTCGCTCTCGCGCAGAAGCGGCTCGGACCCGGCCGCATCCACCACGCGATGCGCTGGCTCGGCCAGAGCCAACGCGCGTTCGACATGCTGTGCGAGCGAGCGCTCACGCGCTACACCCACGGCAGCATCCTCGCCGACAAGCAGATGATCCAGGACTGGGTCGCCGAGAGCTACGCCGAGATGCAGGCCGCGCGTCTGCTCACTCTGCAGGCCGCCTGGAAGATGGATCAACTGCACGCCGCCGGCAAGCACTACAGCGACGCCCGCGTCGAGATCGGAGTCATCAAGTTCTGGGGCGCCAAGGTGCTCTACAACGTGATCGACCGCGCGATCCAGATCCACGGGAGCCTCGGTTACACCACCGATCTGCCCCTCGAGGCCATGTACCGCGCGGCGCGGGCCGCGCGCATCTACGACGGCCCCGACGAGGTGCACAAGGTGACGGTTGCTCGTCAGATCCTCAAGAACTACCGAGCGAGCGATCCGTCGCGCGAACACGTGCCGACTCGACGCGAGGCCGCGGTGGAGAAGTTCGCCGACTACCTCGACGCCGTCTCAGTCGCCCACTGAGTTCACGCCCGCCCAGAACATCTCGGCCCGCGCGGGTCGTCCGATGTGATGTCCTTGCAAGTAGTCGCAACCCAGGGTTCGCAGCCGTTCGTGCTGGCTCGCGCTGGTGACGTGTTCGGCCACCACCGAGGCGGCCAGCGCGTGGACGAGTTGGACGACGCTCCGGAACAATGAATCGTCGCCGAATCCGACCGTGCCGGTGAGCGAGGCGTCCAGTTTCACGTGGTCGGCCGGACCATTGCGCAGGGTCGTGAGCGACGAGCCGCCGCGACCGAAATGGTCGATTGTCAACTGCACACCGATTCGGTGGAGTGATTGCAGGGTGCGCAGCGTGTCGTCGCGTCCGAGAAGGGTCTCGTCGAATTCGAGCGCGATGTTGGCCGGCGACAGGCCGTGCAAGCCGCTGATCGTCGACACCTTCTCGACGAAGTGCGGATCGGCCACCTGACGGGCCGAGACGTTCACGTGGACGCGGAACTTCCGGTTGACGCGTCCCTCGTCCATCCAGCGGGCCAAGGTCCGGGCGGCGTCGTCGAGCACCCAGTCGCCGATCGGCACGATGAGCCCCGATTGCTCGGCCAGATCGATGAACGATGCCGGTGCGAGCAATCCTTCGGTCGGATGCTCCCAGCGCAGCAGAGCCTCACAGGCGACCAGTCGCGAGTCGTGCGCCCGCACGATGGGCTGGAACTCGAGATGCAATCGGCGGTCGGCCACCGCACGTTCGAGATCGACGGCGAGACGCGCGCGCCGGAAGGCTTCGTCGCGCATGACCTCGTCGAAGAGAGCCGAGGCTCCGCCGCCTCGCGCCTTCGCGTGGTACATCGCGGTGTCGGCGTTCTGGATCAACTGCTGGGCGGCGTCGAGGGATGACGTCGACGCACCGAGGCCGCGAGAAGTCGCCACGCCGACACTGGCGCCGCTGGCCACTTCGATGCCGCGCAGAACGACGGGCGCGGCGAGCGCCGAGCACATTCGGCGGGCCACGTCGAGGGCGGTGTCCTCGTCGTCGGTCCGTTCGCACAGCACGACGAATTCGTCGCCGCCGACCCGACCCACCACGTCACCCGGTCGGGTGTTCACGGCGAGACGCCGCGCGATCGTGGTGATCAGAACGTCGCCGAAGTCGTGACCAAGAGTGTCGTTGACGTCCTTCAACCGATCGATGTCGACGTACATCACGGCGAGATCGCGATCGTCGCGTCGACTGCGTTCGATGGCCTCGGCCACTCGACGCGAGAACAACGTTCGATTCGGCAACCCGGTGAGGGCATCATGCGTCGCTTGATGGGCGAGAGCGGACTGGACTCGGCTCGACTCGGTGATGTCACGGCACCAGGCCGACCAATGGATCGGACCGGTGTGCACGATCACTTCGCAGTCGAGCACCACGGGGTTTCCTCGTGGGTCGCGCAGGGAGATTTCGCCGCGCCAGCGTTCGGGCACGAACCGCGGCATCTGGGTCTGGATCGCCGCCACCAGGTCGGCCAGTCCCACCGCACCGTCGGCGAAACGCCGCGCGGCCGGGTTGGCGTCGAGCACGCGGCCTTCACGATCGACCGCCAGCACCAGATCGGCCGAGGTGGCGGCGTGGATGCTCAGGTGATCGGGCCGGTCAGGGGGAGGAGGGGTCGCCGCAATGGGGCCATTGTGGCACGGAGTGGTCGACTGAACGCGGAGCGTGGTCAGCCGGCCACGGTGCCCGTGCCCGAGGCGGTGGCCACGGTGGCGGCATCGATCACGGCCAGCAGGTCGGACGCCGGGCTCTCATCGGCCAGTTCGACGAACTGGTCGAGGGCACGCACCTCGAACGAGTACGTGTGCGTCGCACCGACCGGTGGGCACGGACCGCCCCAGCCCGAACGCGGCGACTCGGGTGACGAGAAGTCGTTGAGCGATTCGATCGAACCGGCGATCGCGCCGCCGGTGGGAATGGCCGTGATCGACGGGGGAATGTTGGCCACGATCCAGTGCACGAACGGCTGACCGTCGGCGTTGGTGGCGTCGAGATCGGTTACGATGACGGCCAAGGACGCCGTGTCGACCGGGACGCCGGACCACACGAGGGGAGGCGACACGTCGGAGCCACCGCACGTGTAGTCGGCGGGAATCGGGCCGCCCTCGGTCCACGGCAGTGTGAGCGCGAAAGTCGGGGCGGGCGTGATCGAGGCGTCGAACCCTCCCAGTTCGGGTACGGGTGCGAGGGTGCTCTCGATGATCGACTGCGACTGATCGGGGCGCGGCGGGCGCATCTCGCGACCGTCGGTCGAGCAGGCCGCGAGAAGCAGACCCACCGAGCCGAGCAGTCCGGTGAAGATCCGGCGAGCGGAGGTGGTGTCGCGGGTCATCGCCCGCCACGCTAGGCGCCCGACGGGTCGAGCCGTCGGCGAACTAGCGTTTCGGACATGCGTCTCGATGCGAACGGAAATCCGCTCTGCGTCCTGACCGTTCATGCCCACCCCGACGACGAGGCGTCCAAGGGTGCGCCGACGCTCGCGGCGTACGCCGACCTCGGTGTCCGCACGGTCCTCGTCTGCTGCACCGGTGGCGAGGAGGGTGATCTCCAGAACCCCGCGTTGCGCGAACCGGGTGGACCCTTCCATGGAGTCGAACCCGAGGACGAGAAGGCCGTCATGGCGCGGCTCCGACCGGTCGAGTTGTCGCGGTCGGCCGAGATCATCGGCTTCCACGAGGTCGTGATGCTCGGCTACCGGGACTCGGGGATGGTCGATTCGCCGGCCAATCAGAATCCGGCCTGCTTCCATCAGGCCGAGCTCGATGAAGCAGTTGGTCGGCTCGTCGCGGTGATTCGTCGGACCCGGCCACAGGTGATCATCACCTACAACGACGATCAGCGCGGTTATCCGCATCCCGACCACGTGAAGGTCCACGACGTGTCGGTGGTGGCGTTCGAGCGCGCCGGCGATCCGACGTGGTATCCGTGGGCCGGCCCGGTCTGGCAACCGCTGAAGATGTATTACACGGTCTGGACCAAGACACGCATGCGCATGGTGCACGACGCGATGATCGCCAAATCGGGCAAGTCGCCGTTCGACGAGAAGTGGTTGTCGCGCCCGAGTCACGACGATCGCGTCACCACCCGCTTGCACATCGCGTCGCACATGCACGCGCGGACGCAGGCCCTCCTGGCCCACGCCACGCAGGTCGACCCGAAGGAAGCGTGGTGGTTCGGTCTCGACGACGACGAGTTGTCGGCCCTCTATCCGTGGGAGGACTGGGTGCTCGCGCGTTCGGCCGTGAGCTCGCCGGCCAACGACGCCGTCGAGATCTGCTTGTTCGACGGCATCGCCGATGTGATGTCCTTGCCCGTCGGAGTCGAGCATCCGCGGCGACTCGTGGAACTCGAGCGAACGGCGACGTCGTGACTGGTGCTCGTCTTCAGTACCGCGTCGCTCGCGGCAAGAACGACGAGATCGTCGAAGGTCCCGACGACGCCAACGTCGTGGTGAGCGTCTCGCTGGCCGACGCAGCGCTCGATCCGTCGGTGGCGTTCATGCTCGGCAAGTTGAAGAACACCGGGCCGTCGGGTCCGCTGTTCGACGCGCTCTCGTCGGGTGAAGTCGCGGCGACGTTGGCGCGATTGGTTGCGCAGGCCGGCTGACGTTCAGGCCGCGCGCATCGCGGCGCGGAGTTCGCGGTAGCCGATCAGCACCGCACCCGACTCGCGAAGCAGATTTCGGAGCACCGAGTCGTTCACGACGAGATCGAGATCGTCGATCCACCCGTCGGCGACGTCGCCGGCGAGGGCCCGCACCTCGGCGGTGTCGATGGCCGGCTGCACATGGATCTCCGACACGCCAGCCGGCAGCGATGAGATGGCGGCGTAGACGCGCTCGCGACTGCCGGCGCGCCAGTCGTGGTCGAAGTGATCGGGGAAGATCACGCCCTCGTCGGCGGCCAGATCGCGGAAAGGAAAGCCGGCATCCTCGGCGCTCACGGTGGACGGAAGCCGGATCGGGAGGTCGAATTCGACGGCCAGTTCGAGGTACACGTCGAAGAACTCGGGCCGCAACGTGATGGCAGTGAGGTGGGGAGCGAGGTGGGTGACGTCGAAGCCCCACAGGATGGCGCGCTCGATCTGGGCTCGGCACTCGCGTAGCACCTCGGCCGGGTCGGCGTGCTCCCACAGATCGTCGATCTCGCGGGGGAATCCGCCGTCACCCGACAGCAGCGACGGTGCGTGGGTGATGGGACCCCACCGGTACGCCGGATGCTCGGCGTTGAGGGTGAGGTGGACGCCCACGTCCTCGCCGCGGTACATGAGGGCGGCGTGGCGCGACCACGGAGCCGGGATCATCACCGACGCGCAGGTGGCCACACCATCGCGCAGGGCCGAATACACACCCATGTTGGCGGCGTGGCACGACCCGAGGTCGTCGCACGACAGGATCACCAAGCGAGTGTCGCTGTCGTAGCCGAGGCGTTCGGCGAGTTCGCTCACGCCGTCACGCTACCCGAGGGGGCACGCGCCCCAGAGCCCGCGCAGTGCGCGACGGGCCTCGGCTTCGGCCGCCTGCAGATCGGTCGCCATCGAGATGTTGGGGCGGATCGACAGAATGCGGGCCATCCCCTCGGCGAGCAATTGTCGATTCACGAACACGTCGTCGTCGACCCGATACACGTAGGCCAGGACTCGTCCGTAGTCGTCGCGTTCCTCGCGATCGAGGACGACGCGCACCTCGGTACCCGCGGGCAGGAGTTGCTCGGTTCGAGCGGACGCCTCGGGGCCGAAGCACTCGATCGGGGTGTCGGGCTTCTTGGTCTCGGGTGTGTCGATACCGATCAGCCGTACGCGATCGGTCACCGAGCGACCGTCGACGACGAACTCGATGTCGACCGTGTCGCCGTCGACCACGCGGGCGATTCGTCCGTCGGCCTCCGACGAGATGAACGCGTCCGAACCGGAACAGCCGAGCGTGACGAACGCGCAAGCGAGGACGCACGAGGCCATCAGTCGATCGAGTCGTCGGCGGTTCGGCATGGCCGAATGTGGTGAGCCGCTCGCGCGGCGGGCGATCAGATGCGCTCGATGAGAGTGCCGGTGCCCAGACCGCCACCGCAGCACATCGAGACGAGGCCGTAGCGGCCGCCGGTGCGCTCGAGTTCGTACAACGCCTTGGTCATGAGGACCGCGCCGGTGCCGCCGAGCGGGTGGCCGAGGGCGATGGCTCCGCCGTTGGGGTTGGTCTTCTCGAGGTCGGCGCCCACTTCTTTGGCCCACGCGAGAACGACCGACGCAAAGGCCTCGTTGATCTCGAAGGTGTCGATCTGATCGATGGTGAGGTTGTTGCGCTCGAGCAGGCGCTGCGTGGCGTCGATGGGGCCGGTGAGCATGAGGATGGGGTCGACGCCGACGAGGCACGAGTCGACCACGCGGGCGCGCGGCTTGAGGCCGAGCTGCTTGGCCTTCTCCTCGGTCATCATGAGAATCGCGGCGGCGCCATCGGAGATCTGCGACGAGTTTCCGGCGGTGTGCACGCCGTTCTCGCGCGCAACCGGCTTGAGAGTGGCCAGCTTCTCGAGGCTCGTCTCGCGGATGCCCTCATCGCGCGTGACGCGATGCGTCGTGCCGGTGGGGTTGCCCTCGGCGTCGACGTCCGGTGCGTCGACCTCGATGAACTGGCCGTCGAAGCGACCCTCGGCCCAAGCACGAGCGGCCCGCTGCTGCGAAGCGAGACCGAAAGCATCGGTGTCGGCGCGCGTGATGTTCCACTTGTCGGCGATGCGCTCGGCGCCTTCGAATTGGGACGTGAACTCGTACTGCTCGAAGTAGCTCTTCGGGACAGGAGTTCCGAGACCGAGCGACTTGGCCGAGTTCGAGCCGATCGGAACCCGGCTCATCGACTCGACGCCGCACGCCATGGCGATGTCGACGACACCGGACGCGACGAGCGACGCGGCCAGACCGGTTGCCTGTTGGCTCGAGCCGCACTGCGTGTCGACCGTGGTGCACGCGGTCGTGAGCGGAAGTCCGGCCGAGAGCCACGCGGTGCGCGTGATGTTGAAGCTCTGGGCGCCGACCTGGCTGACGTTTCCGCCGACCACCTGTTCGATGGCGGCCGGATCGATGCCGGTGCGACGGACGACTTCTTTCTGGACGAGTCCGAGGATCTCGGCCGGGTGCAGGGTGGACAGACCACCGTTCTTGCGGCCGACCGGAGTGCGGACGGCCTCGACGATCACGACGGAGCGACCAGAAGATGAAGGGTTCGACATGAGGGGCATCCTACGGTCACACTCGTGACGTGACCCAGTCCGGAAGCCGCCCCTCAGACCACCCCTATGGACCGGGGGTCATCAGCCGGCCCACGCGATTCGAACCAGGCTTGACGCCGGCCGATTCGATCACCGGACATCGGTACGTGCACGTGGTCGAGTCGCGTGTGTGGGTCGACGACCGACCGGCCCACGACGAGTGGTCCGTGCATTTCCTCGGAACGCTCGATGGACACGCCTGGTGGGGAGTCGACGTTCCGCGCGGCGACGACCCGTCGGAAGGCGCCGCCCTCGACCTGTTCAGTTATTTCGGGCGCGCCTCGGAGGACGAGTGGCTCGTGGCCGGTCGCGCGGTGCAATTGGTCGACTGGGCTCGGACGCATCGCTTCTGCGGCCGCTGCGGCACCGGCACCGAACTCGCGCGCAACGAGCGCGCCATGAAATGCCCGGCCTGCGGTTTGGTGGCGTTCCCTCGGCTCGCACCGGCGATGATCACCCTCGTCACGCGGGGCGAACCCGGACCCGACCAGGAAGCCTTGCTGGCCCGCGGAGTCCAGTTCCGCGCGCCGATGTATTCGTGCCTCGCCGGCTTCGTCGAGCCGGGCGAGACGCTCGAAGGTGCGGTGGTTCGCGAGGTGCGCGAGGAGGTCGGCGTCGAGGTGGGCAACGTTCGCTATCTCGGTAGTCAGCCCTGGCCCTTCCCGCACAGTCTCATGCTCGGATTCCGCGCCGAATGGGTGAGTGGTGACATCGTGTGCGACCCGAACGAGATCGTGGATGCGAATTGGTACCGCAAGGACGATCTGCCGCCGATTCCACCCGGTATCTCGATCGCCCGCAAGTTGATCGACCACTGGCTCCGGAACGATTAGGCGAGTTTCTCGGCGAACCAGTCGAGGATGATCTCGAACCGCTGGCGGCGGTGCACTGGCGAACCGCTGCGGGAGAGTTCATGCGTCTCGGCCGGGAATCGGTAGAAGACGACGTCCTTCTTCATCAGTCGCAGGGTGACGAAGAGTTCTTCGGCCTGGCTGATCGGACAGCGCAGGTCGTTCTCGCTGTGAACGATGAGGACGGGAACGTCGATGTCGTGTGCGAGGGTGCTCGGTGACATCCGCGTGTATTCGTCCGGGTCGCTCACCGGGTCGGGGCCGTGCTCGACGCGGAACATCGTGCCGATGTCGCTCGACCACTCCTCGGTGAGCAGATTGTTGACCGATCGTTCGGTGCAGACGGTTCGGAGTCGTCCGGCGTGCCGAGCGGCCAGCAACGTGGCCATGTATCCGCCGTAACTGCCGCCTTGCATGCCCACTCGACCGCGATCGCAGAACGCGTAGCGCTCGAGCGCGGTGTCGAGGACGTTCAGCACGTCCTCGAGATCGGCTCCACCCCATCCGGTACCCGGTCGCTTGGGGTGCTTCGGGCCCATGATGGCCTGACCCCATGCCTCCTCCCGGCCCGACGAGCCGCGCGGATTGCACGCGATCACGACGAAGCCGGCGGCGGCCTGCGCCTGGAACTCGTCGAAATACGTCTCGCCGTACTGGGTGTGCGGTCCGCCGTGGACGTTGAGGATCACCGGATACTTCTTCGCCGGGTCGAATCCGTGCGGACGCATGATCCACGCGTCGATGACCGGATCGATTCCGGCCGTCGGGTTCTTCACCGGAACGGAGAAGCGTTCCCAGTCGACCGGCCTCACGCGCGTCACGACGTCGGCCGACACGTTCGTGAGGATCGATTCATGCCCATTGCGCCATACGAGGATCTCGGTGGGCCGAGTCGGGCTCGACACGGCGGCGGCCGTGACGCCGGAACGGTGATCGAATCCCTTCACGCAACGGGCGCCCTCGGTGACCGCGATCGGCGACGATGCGCCACTGGCGTCGATGCGCATCAGATGGCACCGTCCGCGGTCCTCGGCAGTGGCCAGGATCGTCGTGTCGTCGGCCCAGACCGGTGCCACGTTGCCGACCGTCGTCTCGAACGTGCGATCGAAGCCGGTCGACACCCAGGTGTGCGATTTGGTGGCGAGATCGAGAACCCCCACGCGCACGTTCTGCGGATAGATGCTCGAATCGTCGTAGCCGAGGAACGCGATTCGCTTGCCGTCGGGGCTCGCACCGGGCGACGAGTACACGCCGGTGCGGTTGGTCAATGGCTCGATCGGTCCGTCGAGTGGAACCAGATGCAAGTCGGTCGCCAGATCGAGGTCCCAATCGGCGTGCCGGGCCGCCGCCACGACCAGTGAACGCGAGTCGGCCGTCCAGCAGAACGAACCATGGTCGTGGTCGCCGGGAGTGAGATCGCGCGGATCGCCGGTTCCGTCGGCCGCGACCACCCACAGGTGGTTGGGCCGGTCGAACACGAAGTTTTCACCGTCGAGACGGGTGAAGAACGACGTGATGCGACGCGGGGACTGCCACGATTCGTCCTCGGCCGAGTAGCGCTCGTCGGGTACGCGCGACGTGAACGCGATGAAACGGCCATCGGGCGACCAACGTGGCGAGTCGAGTCCGTCCTTGCGCACCGCGATGGTTCGCGTTTCGCCGGGCGATGCGATCGGGATCACATGGAGCGTTCGCTCGCCCTTCTTCGCACCCTGCGCACCTTCGCGGCCCGACACGAAGGCCAGTTGCCGCGAGTCGGGCGACCATGTGGGTTGCGACTCGCCGGGATCTCCCGACGTGAGCGGATAGGGAGCGAATTCATCCGTGGTCGACGCCAGCCACACCTGCGACTTGTACGCGTTCTTCTCGAGGTCGACGCGGGTGGTCACGAACGAGACGAGGCGACCATCGGGCGAAACGACTGGCGACCCCGCCTGAACCATTCCGTCGAGAAGGTTGGTGACGATCGAGCGATGGGGGGATTCGGCCATGTGTCGAAGGTAGTCCCGATCGTGGTGGAAGCCGGAAAGTCGCCTAGTTTCGCCGCATGGCACTGACGAAGGAAGCTCTCGGACGACTCGGACTCTGGACGTTCCAACTCGACGTCCAACCCATGCGTGAGGCGCAGAAGTTCGCCGCTCAGATCGAGGAACTCGGTTTTCCGACGGTGTGGGTTCCGGAGGCCGTGGGGCGCGAACCGTTCGCATCGACGGCGCTTCTTCTCTCGGCGACCGAGCGATTGATCCTCGCCACCGGTATCGCGAGTCTGCACGCGCGCTCTCCGATGACGATGCAGGCCGGTTGGAAGACGATCACCGAGGCGTTCCCCGATCGCTTCCTCCTCGGCATCGGCGTGAGCCATCAGCCCGCGGTCGAGGGTTTCCACGGCGGCAACTACGACAAGCCGTATTCCACGATGGTGAAGTACCTCGATGCGATGGACCGCGGCCTCTTCTTCGCGGCTCAGCCCTCGGCGCCACCGGCCCGGGCCCTGGCCGCACTCGGTCCGAAGATGCTGAAGCTGGCCGCCGAGCGGACCATGGGTGCGCACCCGTATTTCGTTCCGGTGGAGCACACGCCCATCGCCCGCGCCGCCATGGGTCCCGACGCTTTGTTGGCCCCGGAGCAAGCGGTGGTGTTCTCGCGTGATGCGAGCGAGGCGCGAGCCGTCGCCCGTGGCTTCATGAAGACCTATCTCGGCCTTCCGAACTACACCAACAATCTGAAGCGCCTCGGCTGGACCGACGCCGACATCGCCGGCCCGACCGACGCTCTCGTCGACGCCATCGTCGCCTGGGGATCGCCCGATGACATCCACGCTCGCATCAAGGCTCATCTCGACGGCGGCGCCGATCACGTGTGCGTGCAGGTCCTCTCGTCCGATCCGACCAAGGTCACGATGGACGAGTTCCGCCAGTTGGCCTCGATGATCCCAAGTCTCTAGACGACGACGTTCACGACTTGCGGACGTCGTTGATCATCCGCGCCGCCACGATCAGAACCAACGTGGCGAACAACGCATTCGACACCGTGTCGTCCATCACGTCGGCGATGATGCCGCCGAGGATCGCGGTGGGTATGCCGGCCACGCCCACGATCGCAGCCACCCGCAGATCGATGTTGCTGGACTTTCGGTTGCGGATGGTCCCCATGATGGAGGTCGGGATGATCACCGCCGCCGACGTCCCCTTGGCGATCACCGGGATCTCGGAGAACAGAACGATCATGGCCGGCACCATCACGACACCGCCTCCGATACCGAGCAGACCGGCCAACACGCCGGTGGCGAATCCGACGGCGATCATGGCGACGGCCGTGAGGAAACCAATGGCGTCGCGTCCATCGGCCTCGGTGGGGATGTACAGACGAATCGCGGTGATGATGAGGATCGCGGCGAACAGATAGCCGAGCACCTTGCGCGGGAGAACGTGGATCAGTTTCGTTCCGTAGATCGCGCCGCCGATCGCTCCGATCGACAACCACAGAGCGACGCTCCAGTCGACGTTGTCCTGCGACCAGTGGGTGATGAGGCTGGCGACCGAGATCGGGAGGACGGCACCGAGCGATGTTCCGCTCGCGCGGCGTTGATCGAAACCGAGAACCATCACGAGAGCGGGAACCACGAGGATTCCGCCACCCACGCCGAAGAGACCCGAGAGAAGACCGGCACCGACGCCCACCACGATGGTGGGGAGCAACGACGGTGTGGAGGTTCCGGGCGATGTCGACGAAGTGCTCATGTGGACCTTCTCACCCTATGTGGCCGCCGAACCCGCAAGTAATCTCTCCGAGGTGGGGGAGTCACGAGGCCTGGCGTACGTTCCCGCCCTCGACGGCATCCGCGCGCTGTCGGTGCTGCTGGTCATGGCGTTCCACTTGGAAATCGCCGGGTTCACCGGCGGCTTCCTGCCGGTGTCGCTGTTCTTCACCCTGTCGGGCTACCTGATCACCCAGTTGATCCTCGACGAGTTCGACTCGACCGGGCGGTTCTCGTTGCTCGAATTCTGGTCGCGACGATTCCGTCGTCTGATGCCGGCCGCCCTGCTCGGCATCGCCCTCATCGCGGGACTGGCCCTCATCGTCGAATCGCTCAGGTCGCCACGTCTGCGGGGTGATCTCGGTGCGGCTCTCGGCTACGTCGCCAACTGGCGCTTCGCGTCGAGTTCCCAGACCTACGCCGATCTGTTCGCCAATGGCGCCTCGCCGGTCCAGCACTTCTGGTCGCTGGCGATCGAAGAGCAGTTCTACGTCGTGTTTCCCTTGTTGATGGCGGGCCTGCTCTTGCGAGCCCGGCGTTCGGTCGTCTTCGTCCTCGCCGGACTCATGGTCGCGAGCGTGCTGTTCGGCTTGCTGGCCGACTCGCGCAATCTCATCTACTACGGCACCCATGTGCGGGCCGCCGAACTTCTGGCCGGTGCCGTGCTGGCGACGATCATGCCGATCGGCCGGGCGATCAGTTCGCGAACGGCGAACGCGTTCGCCACCATCGCCACGATCGGTGTCGTGTTGCTCGGTGCCGCGGTGGCGACCATCTCGATCGACGACGGCATCGTGTATTCGGGCGGCCTGGCGGCGTTCTCGCTCGTGTCGGTGGCGGTGATTCTCGGATCGCTGGTACCCGGTCCGGTCAATTGGCTGATGAGTCGGCGTCCTCTCGTCGCGATCGGCCGGGCGAGTTACGGCTTGTACGTCTTCCATTGGCCGGTGATCATCGTGCTCGACGACGACAGGCTGGGTTTCGGCGGCCTCGGACTCGTGATCGTTCGAATCGCCGTGACGGTCGCGATCACCATGCTGTCGTACTTCCTCATCGAGAATCCGGTGCGCCGCCGCCGTGTTCTGCTCGGTTTCCGCCGCGCCGCGGCCGCGGCCGGGGTATCGGTCGCAGCGGTCCTCGCGACGATCCTGGTCATTCCATCGTTCGCCGTGCCGGTGCTGGCCGGACTCGACGCGCCCGACGAGGTCGTGTCGTTCGGCGGACCCGAGGCGGTCGCGGCGGTTCCATCGACTCGCGTGGCGATCGTCGGCGGAGACGACGTCGAACTTCCCGCGTCATTGCCGGACGGAACGATCATCGAAGTCGTTCGCCCCGATCCTCTCGGCTGTCCGCTCCGGGTCGGGCTCCTCGGCTCGGACGGTTGCGGTTCGGTGGCCGACGCACTCGTCGACGCATCGCTCGAGTCGCCGGTGGCGGCCACGGTTCTCGTTTTCGGACGGACCGAGCGTGAGTTGCTCGAACGAATGGAGGGAACGCCGACTGCGCACGACCTTCTCGAACGTCCGTGGTGGCGTGATCGATCGTTCGCCGTGGCCGCCGATTACGTCACGAGCGTCGCCGCCGCCCTGGATAGTCGATCGGTGATCGTGGTCGACCTGGGTCCGTCCGACGCGCTCGGTGGCGAACTCGCCGAGTGGGCCGCGCGTTCGGAGAACACGACCTTCCTCGCCGTTGCCGATGGCCCGTCACTCGCCTCTGAACTCGAACCACTCCTCGTCGATGCGATCGCCGCCACGCCCGATGAACGTGTTCGTGTCCTGGTGATCGGCGACAGCACGTCGTTCGGTCTGGCCGAGGCGCTCGATGCCGTGGCCGAAGACCAGTTCAACGTGCTGTGGGCCGGTGGTCGCAATTGTCCGCTGGCCGCGGTCGAACGCGTCCGTTGGTGGGGCGATGTCGCGTTCGATCTCAGTGCGTGCCCGCGAGCCGATCGCGAGTGGGCGATGATCGTCCCCGACTTCTCGCCCCGCCTCGTGCTGATGGTGTATTCGGTTCCGCAGCAGGCCGAACAGCAATACGAGAAGGATGGCGAGTGGTTCTCCCTCGGCGACCCCGAGTTCGATCGTCGTCAACGCGAGGCGCTGGGTCTCCTGCTCGAATCAGGGCGTTCAGTCGGCGCGAAGTTCGCGTTCCTGACGAGTCCGCGCGTGTTCGGCGGCGCCCTGGGTGCCGCACCGTTCGCATCCGACGCGCGCGTCGACGCCTGGAACGAAGCCATGTTCTCGTACATCGGAACCTGGCCCGAGATCTCGGTCGTCGACTGGGCCTCGTTCGTGCTCGCGGCCGAAGGGGATCGACCCGGGAGTCTGCGGGGCGACGGAGTCCATCTCGCGCCGGAGGATCTCCAGGCCATCGTGCGGGCCGAGGTGGTCCCCGCTCTGCGCGAACTGCTCGCGGCCGGCTGACGTCAGGTGTCGAAGCCGAGTCCGAGACGATCGAGTGTGCGCAGCCACATGTTGCGCTTTCCCGTCTTGTCCTCGTGATCGAGACTCCAGCGCGTGGCTTGGATGCCGATGAACTTGAACGGCTCGGGCGGGAACGGAACCGGCTTGTCCTTCACGAAGTCGGTCTGGGTGGCCACCGAACGCTTTCCGTCGAGGAGATCGAGCATCACTTCGCCGCCGAATCGCGATGACGCCGTGCCGAGGCCGGTGTAGCCGAGGGCGTAGGCGGCGCGACCGCCGAGGGCGCGGCCCCAGAACACGCAGAAACGCGAACAGGTGTCGATCGCCCCGCCCCATGCGTGCGAGAACCGCACGTCGTCGAGTTGCGGGAACGTCCGGAAGAAGTGCGTGCTGAGTCGCGCCCACGATTCGGGTCGGCTCTCCTGCTCCACACTGATCTTGCCCCGGAAGAAGTACACCGCGTCGTAGCCACCCCACAGGATGCGGTTGTCCTGGGTGAGTCGGTAGTAGTGGAACTGATTCGGGATGTCGGAGAGACCCTGGCGGTTCTTCCAGCCGATGCGGCTCAACTGCTCGTCGGTGAGCGGTTCGGTGACCATGCAGTAGTCGTACACCGGCACGATGTAGTGGCGAAGGCGGCGCAGGAGAGGCTTGAACGCATTGGTGGCCAAGGCCACCTTGCCGGCGCGAACACGGCCGAGTGGCGTGTGCACCATGATGCCCACCCCGTCGCGTTCGATGCTGTTGGCCTTGGTGTCCTCGTAGATCCGCACACCGAGCGACTCGGCGGCCGCTTTCAGTCCCCAGGCCAGCCGGGCCGGATCGACGATGGCGGCGCGATCGTGGTGCCACAGGCCGCCCGTGTAGGTGGGCGAGTCGACCTGGGCGCGCATCTGGTCGCGGTCGAGCCACGAAACCTTCTGGCCCAACGACCGAAGTTGCTGGAAATCGTCGCGCAGTTCGTCGAGGTAACTCGGCGCGTGCGAGTCGTAGGCCACGTCGATGACACCGGTGCGTTCGTAGTCGCAATCGATGCCGTAGCGCTTGATCGCGGCCTCGATCTGGTTGAGATTGTCGAGACCGAGTTCTTCGAGCAGCGGCAGTTCGTCGGGAAAGCGTTCCTGACCGTTGGCGACCCCGTGCGTGAGCGACGCATCCATGAAGCCGCCGTTGCGTCCGCTGGCCGCCGAGCCGATCTCGTGCGCCTCGATCAGGACAACGTCGCGCGAAGGGTCGCGTTCCTTGGCGATGATGGCCGTCCAGAGCCCGGTGTAGCCGCCGCCCACGATGCACAGATCGCACGTCTCGGTGCGCACGAGCATGGGGTTCGTCTCGGGCTCGTCGGCATCCTCGTACCAATACGGGTAAGGATCGGCGTCGGCGATCGCATCGAGGTGCCGTGGGTCGAATTCGCCTTCGTCGCCCACGCTGCTCACAGGTTCACCTCTCGGTGGTCAGGTTAGTACGGGCTCCCGTTCGGCTTCGGGCATTCGCCGTCGCTCCCAACGGCCCCAGAACCAGAACGACCCGACCACGAGGAGCCAGCCGGCGAGCACGTCGACCACGTAATGCTCGGCGAAGTAGACGAGGCTCAGTGCCATGAGGATCGGGAACGACGCGGCGGCCCAGCGCATCCATCGGCGGGGGAAGCGATCCCAGAAGAACATCACCACGAACAGCGCGAAAGCCGCGTGCAACGAAGGAAACGCCGCGGTGGGATTGGCCCACTGCCGACCGCGAATGAGGACGTTCGTCACCGTCTCGAGTCCGAGTTCGGTCCAGCCGCGCCCGGTCGTGCGCGCGTACGGCTCGGTGATCTGGTACGAGTACTTCTCGCTCGCGGCCATCCACGGGGGAGCGGTCGGCAGCACCACGAACGTGGCGACCCCGACGAAGAGCACGGTGGCGAAACGTCGGATGTATCGGAGCCACTCGTCGCGCCAGCGGATCCAGAGGTAGACCGACGCCGCGACAGGCAGGAAGAAGTGCGTGAAGTAAACGATCGAGAACAGCACGTCGTACCAGCGCACGTCGGAGCGCAGGAATTGATCCTGCATCCATCGGATCGGATCGTTGCCGAAGAACAGGATGCGATCGAGGTTGTAGGGCGTCTGGACCTGCAACGGAAAGCCGAGCGTGTCGGCGATGCCGCGGCTGTAGTCGTACGAGATCCACATCGCGCCGTAGAGGGCGAGGTCGCGCACCATCCGCGTCTGCGATCCCCACGACTTGCCCATGTTGCCGATCACGAAGGCGGCGGCGACCCACCCCAGGACGGCCATGCGCGCGATGGGAAGACCGTTGTGGTTGAACGACCAGATGAACGCGCCGACGTACGCCACCAGGAGGGCGTTGCGGAGCAGGGGCCAACCTCGCACGACTGGCGAGGCTAACGGTGGAAAGCGCGACGCCGGGTCAGGCGCTGGCTTGTTCAAGCGCGCGACGCACGAGCACCTTGGCCAGGTGCGTGCGGTATTCGACGCTCGCGTTGTTGTCGGCGCTCGGCGACGCCTCGGCGACGGCCAGTTCGGCGGCATCGGCAATCGATGCACCGCTCTTGAGCGCGCCGCTCACGCTCGACGCGAGCACGGGCGTCTGGCCCATGTTCACGAGAGCGACTCCGGAGTCCCCGTTGCGACGCCATGCGGCGACACCGACGATCGCCCAGTCCTGAGCGCGACGATTGAACTTCTGGAAGCTCCAGCCGGCACCGTTCATCTTCGGCACGCGGATCTCGGTGAGCATCTCATCGGGTGCGAGAGCCGACTCGAGGAAACCGACGTAGAAGTCGCTGGCCTTGATCTCGCGCGTCCCCTTGGGGCCTTGCACGACGTAGGTCGCGCCGAGGGCCAGGGTGGTGGCGGGGAGGTCGGACGCCGGATCGGCGTGGGCGATCGAACCGCCGATGGTGCCGCGGTGGCGGACCTGCGGGTCGCCCACGTGGCCGGCCGCGTGGGCCAGCAGCGGTGCATGTTGAGCGAGCACCGACGACTTCTCGACATCCATGTGGCGAGTGAGCGCACCGATCGCGATGTGATCGCCGGCGTCCTTGATGTAAGAGAGGTCCTTCACGCGGCCGATGTCGACCAGGACCGACGGCTGGGCGAGGCGCAACTTCATGAGCGGAAGCAGGCTGTGTCCGCCGGCGAGGAACTTGGCGTCGGATCCGTGCTGACCGATGAGCGAGATTGCTTCGGCGGCCGATCCGGCCCGGACGTAATCGAAAGCTGCGGGAATCATCGTCGACTCACTTCCCTGCGCAGGCCAGAACGGCCTTCACGATGTTGTGGTAGCCGGTGCACCGGCAGAGGTTGCCCTCGAGTCCGATGCGCACGTCTTCTTCGGTGGGGTTGGGGATTTCCTTCAGGAGCGACGTCGCGGCCATGACCATGCCCGGTGTGCAGTATCCGCACTGCAAGCCGTGGTTCTCCATGAACGCCTTCTGCATCGGATGCAGCGAGCCGTCCTTGCCAGCGAGGCCCTCGATGGTGGTGACCTTCGCGCCGTCGGCCTGCACGGCGAGAAGAGTGCAACTCTTCACCGCTTCGCCGTCGACATGCAGACTGCACGCGCCGCACGACGACGTGTCGCAACCGACGTTGGTGCCGGTGAGGCCGAGTGCCTCGCGCACGTACTGCACGAGGAGAGTTCTGGGCTCGACGTCGGACACGTGCTCGACGCCGTTCACGGTGACACGGATTTGCACGGATACCCCCTTTGGCGACCCACCGCGATGACCGTGGCGGGTGAATCCCCAGTCTGCCCCATGGCCTGGGGCGCGGCACAACGGACGAGGCGGATCCCCCGGGTCGCGACCCGTCAGCGCAGTCGGCGAATGATCCGGTCGGGCAGCGGTCCGATCCCGTGGAACGCCGCCGCCAGGGCCTCGGCCCCGTCGACGAGACGGGGACCGGGCCGAACCATGACCGCATCGGCATCGATCGCCCAGACGGACGCATCGGCCGGCAGGAGGTCGAGCACGGTCCGGGCCTGGTCGGCCGCGCCGTCCAGGCCGTAGCCGCACGGTGAGACGACCACGTGCTCGGGTGCGGCCGCCGCGATGTCGTCCCACGAGACGGGAATCGACTTCTGGCCGGGACGGGTCAGAACGGGTTCGGCACCGGCGGCGGCAATCACATCGGGTACCCAGTGGCCACCGAGGAACGCCGGGTCGATCCACTCCAGAACGAAGACCCGGGGACGTCGGCGACCGGCGACTTGGGCGGCCAGGCGCGTGAGCCGTTGGTCGAGGGCATCGACGAGCGCACGACCGCGTTCGGGAACTCCCGCCGCCTCGGCCACGGTGAGAACCGATGCGATCACCTCGTCGAGGGTCTGCGGATCGATCTGGAGAACCTGCGCCCGGCAGTTCAGACGGGCGACCGCCTCGTCGACGTCGCCACTCGGAACCGCGCACACTCGACACAGGTCCTGGCTCAAGATGAGATCGGGGTCGCAGCGCGAGAGAGCATCTTCGTCGAGGCGGTACAACTCGTCGCCGCGCGCGAGTCGCACGCGCACCAACTGGTCGATCTCGAGCGGCGTGAGGTGCTTCGTGTCCATGCCGCCGACCACGATCTCCCGGCCGGCTCGCGCCTCGGGAGGGAAATTGCATTCGAACGTGACGCCGAGCAGATCGTCGGCCAGCCCGAGTTCGAACACGATCTCGGTGGTGGAGGGGAGCAGCGACACGATGCGCACGCGCGGAGCGTAGGCCATCTGGCACGATGTGGCATGGCCGGATCGCAGTCGTCGTGGCAGCAGTTGAGCGCCGGTGTCGATCTGCCGTTCGATCCGTTGCTGACGGTTCCGTCGATGCATCAGGTTCGGCTTCCGATACCGAACCCCGAAACGGTCGTCGACGTCGAGCGAGCGGTGCACGACGAAGTCGTGAGTCGTTTGGCGGCCGACGTGCACAAGGGAATGACGGTCGCGGTCGGCGGAGGTAGTCGGGGACTGTCTCAGCGCGTCGAGATGCTGCGCGGTGCGGTGACCGGCCTGCGTGCCCTCGGTGCCGAGCCGTTCGTGGTGCCCGCGATGGGAAGTCACGGTGGCGCCACCGCCGAGGGACAGATCGCGATGCTCCGCTCGCTCGGAATGACGGAGGAAGCGGTCGGAGCAGAGATTCGCGCGACGATGAAGACCGTCGAAGTGGCGCGCACTCCGGGTGGGATGCCGATCTTTCTCGACGAGTACGCGGCCGCGGCCGATCGAATCCTTCCGGTCAACCGGATGAAGCCGCACACGTGCTTCAAGGGTCCGATCGAGAGCGGCTGCACGAAGATGGCCGTGGTCGGTTTCGGAAAGCAGCCGGGCGCCGCCCAGATCCACTCGTGCGGACCCGAGGAGATGCGCGAGCGTTTGTACGCCGGTATCACCGCTCTGCGGGCCACGGGCCGGTTGCTCGGTGGTGTGGCGTCGGTCGAGTCGGCGTCGGGCGACGTGGTTCGCGTCGCCGGACTCACCGCATCCGACGTGGGCGGTGCGCGCGAAACCGAACTGGCCGAACTGGCCCGCACACTCGTGCCGCCGCTGCCTTTCGACGAGATCGACGTGCTCATCGTCGAGCGAGCGGGCAAGGACATCTCCGGAACCGGCATGGACCCGAACGTCACCGGACGGTTCTGGGTGCACGGCCTCGCCGATCCGGAAAAGCCGCGGATTGCGACCATCGTCCTCCTCGACATCACCGACGTGTCGGCGGGCAATCTGCTCGGCATCGGACTCGCCGACTTCATCCCGGTTCGGCTGGCCGAGAAGATCGACTGGCAGAAGACCTACGTCAATTGCTTCACGGCCGGTCCGTCGGGTGTTCGGCGCAGCCGTATGCCCATGGTGCTCGCCGATGACGAAGCGTGCATCAAAGCGGCACTGTCGATGTGCGGGCGAGCTGTCACCGAGTCGAAGCGAGTGGTGCGCATCAAGTCGACGCTGCACCTCACCTCGTGCTGGGTGTCCGACGCGTTGCTGAGCGAACTGCCACCGGGCGCGGCGGTCACTTCTCGAGCGACTTGAGGCCCGACAACGCGAACCACGTCGCCGCGATGAGCATTCCGCCCAGTGCGACCAGTCCGCCCCACGTGCCCGACCACGTGACTTCGCCGAGCAGTCCCTGACGAGCAAGCCGAAGAACATTGGTCATCGGGTTCACGCGAGCGACGGCATGGAGCCAGCCGCTCATCGCGGCCAGCGGAACCTGCGACGTCGACAAGAAGATCGTGAAGAAGACCGCGAACTGGGTCAGCGTGGCCGCACCCATGTTCCGCATCCTGAACGTGAGTCCCAGGGCGAAGGCCGACGCAACGAGTGCGACTCCGATCGCCGCGATCAGGATGGTGACGATGGCCAGCGGACCGCCGGGAAGGTTCATTCCGCCGATGAATCCGACCACGAACACCAGGGCGACGGGCAGGACCGCGCGCACGAGCGCACCCGCCATCGGCCCGACGACCAGCGACCATCTCTTGGTCGGGGCCATCAGCAGACGATCGAAGAACCCCGTCTGCATGTCGTTGATGAGACCGAAGCTCACACCCATCGCGCCGAAACTGGCCCCCTGGACGGCGTTCAACGGAACGTACCAATCCATCGCGTTCTTGATGCCCGTGAACTTCACGGCTGCTCCGAAGGCCCCCGAGAAGGCGATCAGTTGGAACACCGGCATGATCATCGATGGAACGAACGCCGCGGGCATTCGCCGAACGCGGAGCAGTGTTCGCCGAACGGTGGCCGCGATGACCATGGTGGTCTTCGGCTCGTGGAGAGTTGCCGTCACAGCGCCGCCAGTCGCTTGGACAGAGCGCGCAGTCCGAAGGCGATGCTCACGATGGCGAGACCGAGCGGGATCAGCCACGACCGCCAGAACATGTCGGCGGCCAGGGGCTGATTCATGAAGCCCTGCATCCCCTCGACGATGTGCGAGAGCGGATTCCAGTCGGCGACGGTGCGGTACCAGCCGGTCATGTAGCGGCGCGGGAAGAACGCCGACGACAAGAACATGAGCGCGAACACCAACGGGAACGAACCCTGGACCACCTCGGGACTTCCGGATCTGATGGCCATTCCCGACATGAGACCACCGATGGCGAGCGACAGGAGCGCTCCGGATCCGACCAGTCCGATGAAGCCGATGGGCCCGCTTTCGATGCGTGCCCCGAATGCCATGAAGATTCCCAGGAAGACCGTCACCTGGACGACGGCGACCACCATCGCGCTCCCGAGGCGGCCGAGGAGGATGGACGTTCGTGACACGGGTGAAGCGAGAAGTCGCTCGAAGAATCCTTGTTCGATGTCGGTGGCCAAGTCACCGGCCGCCGAGGTGGATGCGAACAGAACCCCTTGGGCCACCGCACCGGCCACCGCGTAATTCAGGAAGGACGACGCAATCTCCTGGAAATCGGGTCGCTCGGCGATTCGGCTGAAACTCGCACTTCCGAGGGCCGCGAAGAAGAGGGGGAACACGAACGAAGGAGTGAGGGCGGCCGGTTGACGCAATCGCCCGAGCACGCTCCGGTACGTGAGCCACGCGGTGTGGCGGGTCGCGAGAGCGAGTGTCATTGCTTTGGAGCCTCGGCGCCTTCCAGGCGGTGACCGGTCGCCTCGGCGAAGACGTCGTCGAGGCTTGGTTCGTTGAGTTCGAGATGACGCACGTGGATGCCCTCGTCATCGAGGGCGCGGATGACCGCGGCCACCGCCGAAGCTCCGTCGCGAAGTCCGACACCGAGCGTTCCCTCCGACGTGGGTCGCAGATCTCCGAAGCGGGTCAACACGTTCCGAGCGGCCGACGATTGCGTCTCGGCGACGTCGATCAACAACGTGGGGGCGCCGACCGCGGCTTTGAGATCGCGGGGCACGCCCTGGCGCACGATGTGGCCGTGGTCGATGATGGCCACGCGATCGGCCAACTGGTCGGCCTCCTCCAGATACTGCGTGGTGAGCAGTACGGTCGTGCCTTCGCGGTTCAGTCGGCGGACTTCCTCCCACAACGTGAGGCGACTCATCGGATCGAGACCAGTGGTCGGTTCGTCGAGGAAGAGAACGCTCGGTTCGTGAACCAGCGACAGAGCCAGATCGAGACGACGGCGCATGCCGCCCGAATACGTGCCCACTCGGCGATCGGCGGCTGCGGTGAGGCCCACCCGCTCGAGGAGTTCATCGCTTCTGTTCGTCGCGCGCGCCTTGGGCAATCCATACAACACGCTCTGCAGTGCGAGGAGCTCGCGTCCGGTCATGAGCGGATCGATGGCCGCATCCTGAAGAGCCACTCCGATCGATCGGCGCACCTGGTCGGCCTGGGTCGCGACGTCGTATCCGGCCACGGTGGCGCGACCGGCCGTCGGCTTGAGAAGCGTGGTGAGGACACGGACGGTCGTGCTCTTGCCGGCACCATTCGGACCGAGGAAGCCGAAGATCTCGCCGTCGTTCACGATCAGATCGACGCCATCGACGGCCTTGACCACCTTGTCGCCCGACCCGAAATGGCGAACGAGACCTTCGGCGACGATGGGGGGAGTCGACATGTCATTGCACGCTACAAGTTCGACCCTGGTCCCCGGCCATCGCCGGCGGCTGGTTACTTCTTGGCGGCGTTGATGGCGGCCCACACGCGCTGAGCGGTGCAGGGCATTTCGATGTGGCGAACTCCCAAGTGGGCGACCGCATCGACCACGGCCGACTGCACGGCCGGAGTGGAGCCGATCGTGCCCGACTCGCCGATGCCCTTGGCGCCGATCGCGTTGATGGGAGTGGGAGTCTCCATGTGGACCACTTCCACACTCGGCAACTCGGCCGCCGACGGGAATCCGTAGTCGGCGAGGTTCGACGTGGTGGGGTTGCCGTCGGCGTCGTACATCACTTCTTCGTACAGCGCCTGCGCAACGCCCTGGGCGATGCCGCCGTGGATCTGGCCGTCGAGCAGCATCGGATTGAGAACCTTGCCGGCGTCGTCGCAAGCGACCTGACGCAAGTGCTTCACCTGACCGGTCTCGGTGTCGACTTCGACGACGGCCACGTGGGCGCCGAACGGGAACGTCGCACCGGACACGCCGATCACGTCGTTGTGAGCGAGCCCACCGTTGCCCTTCTCGGCGGTGGAGAGATCGGCCCACGACTTGGTGACCGACGGAGTTCCGGCCACGTGGAACACGCCGCGGTCCTTGTCGAGCACGACATCGGCTTCGTTCGCCTCGAGCAGGCGAGCCGCGACGGCCTTGGCCTTCTCGGCGAGAGTCCCGGCCACCTGGAACACGGCGTTTCCGCCCTGCTGCAGGGAACGCGAACCCATGGTGCCGGTTCCGATCGGAACGAGATCGGTGTCGCCCCAGACGAGTTCGATCTTGTCGATCGGGATGCCCGTCTGCTCCTGCACGAGCATCGACCACGCGGTGTCATGGCCCTGACCGTGCGGCGAGGTGCCGGTGTAGACGACCGCGCGACCATCGGGCAGCACTTCGACCTTGGCCGACTCGCCGTTGCCGACACCGCCGGTGATCTCGACGTACACGCTGACGCCGATTCCGAGCTGCTTCACGTCGCCGCTCTGGCGACGCTTGGCCTGCTCGGCGCGCAACGCCTTGTAGTCGGCGGCCTTGAGAGCCTTGTCGAGGGCGGTCTCGTAGTCGCCCACGTCGTACGTCTGGCCGATGGTCGTGGTGTGCGGCTCGAGGAACTTGGGGATCAAGTTCTTGCGACGAACGTCGGCCGGGTCGAGACCGAGTTCGGCCGCGTAGAGATCCATGGCGCGCTCGATGGCCGCGGTGGCCTCGGGGCGGCCGGCGCCGCGATAGGCGACGGTCGGCGTGGTGTTGGTGACGACCGAAGTGGTGCGGCACTCGATGTTCGGAATGGCGTACACGCCACTCGACATCGGACGGGTCATGAACGGCGCGAGGATCGTGCCCATGTCGGCGAAACCGCCGCAGTCCTGGATGGCCCACAACTGGTAGTGGGTGACGGTGCCGTCCTTCTTGCCGCCGATCGTGACGTACTGCAACTGCGCGCGTCCGTGGCCGAGAGCGACCATGCTCTCGCTGCGGGTCTCGCGCCAACGCATGCCACGACCGTGCTTCTTGGCGAACACACCGAGGAGGAGTTCTTCGGCGTACGTGCCGATCTTGGCGCCGAATCCGCCGCCGACGTCGGGCGTACGGACGCGAACCTTGTCGGGCTCGACTCCGTTGGCCGCCGCGAGGGGAGCGACCGCACCCTGTGCGTGCTGCGTGGAGAGCCACTGGTTGAGACGGCCGTCGGAGCCCCAGGCCGCCGCAGCACCGCGCACTTCGAGCGGGCAGGGTGCGACGCGCTGGTTGAGGAAGCGACCCTTGACGACCACTTCACAACCGGCGAAGAACGCGTCGCCGGTGTTCTCGGGCATGCCGAGCACGGTGGTGTCGAACACCACGTTGCTGCCGGCGCCGTCGTAGATCAATGTCGAACTGGCCATCGCCTGCTCGAGATCGATGAGAGCTTCGAGCGGCTCGATGTCGACGTACACGGCTTCGGCGGCGTCGGCGGCCTGTTCGCGGGTCTCGGCCACCACCGCGACCACTGGTTCGCCCACGTAGCGCACCTTGTCGCTGGCGAGCAGCGTGCGGCCCACCATCGGATTGAACTGGGCGGGAACCGGCTGTAGTCCGAGCGACGCGGAGGTGTGCACGCCGATCACACCGGGCATGGATGCCGCATCACTGATGTCGATGGAGTTGATGCGACCGTGTGCGACCGACGAGCGCACGTACACGACATGCGCGGCATTGGCGAGCAGCGGCTCGTTCTTCATGTCGTCGACGTACTCGCCGCCGACGGTCAGGAACTTCGGGTCCTCCTTGCGGAGAACGCGGTTGCCCAGGATGCTTCCAGCCATGTGAGACCCCCGTTGGATCAGCCGGGAACGACTCCCGACGAGGCGACCTTACTCCTGGTCGCGCGGGTTCTTCATGGTCGGGTCGACGTGACGCGGGGCGGCGTCAGGGCTCGGGAATGACGGCCTGCGCCTGGCGGGCGGTCACGATCTGGTCGACCACGTCGTAGGGCCAGCCGCGGGGGAGGTCGAGGGGGGCCTGCGGCGTTCCGACCACGGTCCGGCGGTCTTCGCCCACCATCACGAACCCCAGTTCGTCGCGGGCGGCGTCCTCCACCCCGGCCGGCGTGTTCAGGCGGTCGACCTCCTGCTGGAGCCGGTCGGTGGCCGAGCGCAGCACGTCGAGTTCTTCCTGGCGATCCTCGATCTCGGTGCGCTGACCGAACCACGACTGGACGGGAAGGACCAGGAACGAGTTGGCGAACGACCCGATCACCACCAGGGCACCGATGAGCAAGGCGATCCGGCCGATCGTGCGCGGGACGAGACGTTCGGCCCGTGGCGTGGGGCGGGTCAGATCGGCGGCGGGTTTCGAACGTGACGAGTTCTTCGGTTTCTTGTGACGCGACGACTTTGGGCGCGACGACTTGCTCGCCCCTCGTTTCGGTGTCGTCGTGCGCCGGACCACCCGGACATTGTGCCGGGTCCGGGTCTCTTGGTGGTGGCAGGCGTTCAGCCGAGCGGTGCGAGCGCCGCGCGGCCGCGGAAGGCCGCGGCTTCGCCCAACTGCTCTTCGATGCGCAGGAGTTGGTTGTACTTCGCGACGCGATCGCTTCGTGCCGGGGCTCCGGTCTTGATCTGGCCGCAATTGGTGGCGACCGCCAAGTCGGCGATGGTCGAGTCCTCGGTTTCACCGCTTCGGTGGCTCATGACACTCGTGTACTTGTGGCGCGTCGCGAGTTCGACGGTCTCGAGGGTTTCGGTGAGCGAGCCGATCTGATTGACCTTCACCAACACGCTGTTGGCGACGTGGCGTTCGATTCCCATCGACAGGCGTCGCGAGTTGGTCACGAACAAGTCGTCGCCCACGAGCTGGATTCGGCGACCGAGTTCGTTGGACAGTGCCGCCCAGCCGTCCCAGTCGTTCTCGTGCATGCCATCTTCGATCGACACGATGGGGTAAGTGGCGACGAGTCGCGACCAGTAGGCGACGAGTTCGTCGGAAGTGAGCACCTTGCCCTCACCGCTCAAGTGGTAGCGGCCGTCCTTGTACAACTCGCTCATGGCCGGGTCGAGTGCGATGCAGATGTCGCTGCCCGGTTCGAAGCCAGCGGCGGCGATGGCGTCCATGAGGATTCTGATCGCGTCCTCGTTCTGGGCCAGATCGGGGGCGAAGCCGCCCTCGTCACCCACCGCCGTGGACAGGCCGCGATCGTGGAGGATCTTCCTGAGGTGGTGATAGGTCTCGGTACCCCAGCGCAACGCCTCGCGGAACGACGGCGCTCCGGTGGGCATGATCATGAACTCCTGGAGATCGATGGTGTTGTCGGCGTGGGCACCGCCGTTGATCACGTTCATCATCGGGACGGGAAGAACATGGGCGTTCGGTCCGCCCACGTATCGCCACAGCGGCAGGTCGAGTGCATCGGCCGCGGCGCGCGCGGTGGCCAGGCTCACGCCGAGCACGGCGTTGGCTCCGAGGCGCGACTTGTTTGGAGTGCCGTCGATGTCGAGAAGCGCGGTGTCGATCTCGCGCTGTTCGAGGGCGTCCATGCCGCGCAGCTTCGTTGCGATCTCGCCGTTGACGAACCCGACCGCGGTCAGCACGCCCTTGCCGTTGAATCGCCGACCGCCGTCGCGCAGTTCGACCGCTTCGTGTTCGCCCGTGCTCGCACCCGACGGCACGAGAGCACGACCACGAGCGCCATTGGCGAGTTCGACCTCGGCCTCGACGGTCGGGTTGCCACGCGAGTCGAGTACTTCGCGCCCCCGGACGACGACGATCTCGGTGGAGGCTTCGGACATGGCGACAAACTAATCGCCGGTGAGGTCGCGCTCCACGGCGCGGCGACGGTCGTTGACCAGGGCTCGCAATGCCACCTCGGGATCGATGTCGCGACGGCGGCACTCGGCGACCACCGCGAGCAGGTGCTCGGCGACATCGACGATCGCGGAGACGTCGACGGATGAGTCGGTCGTCACCGGATGCCCGACTCGTTCGGCTTTCTTGAGAACCGCGCCGGCGTAGGACAGCGAGCCCGAGGCCATCGGGATTCCGGCGAAGGGGCCTGTGGGTGCGGATCCGCCGCTCGCCTCGGCCTTGGCGGCCCGTTCCGCCTTCTTGATCTCCTCCCACGACGTGGTGAGTTCGGCGATGGTGGTGTCGCCTCCGGCCGAATTCCCGAAGACGTGGGGATGGCGACGGATCAGTTTTTCGCGGATGCCCGCGGCGACATCGGCCATCGTGAAGCGACCCTCTTGTTCGCCGATCGCCGCGTGGAACTCGATCTGATACAGCAGGTCGCCCAGTTCCTCGACGAGGGCCTCGTCGGTGGACGGATCGTCGGGGTCGAGAGCGAGCAGCGCGTCGACCACTTCGTACGTCTCCTCGAGGAGATACGTCACCAGCGACCGGTGCGTCTGCTCCTTGTCCCACGGGCACTCGCGACGCAGGGTGCGAGCCAACTCGTGGAACGACACCAGCGCTCGGCCCACTGGTTCGCGCAGACGCGGCACGAAGAGCGACGTGAGGTGGTCGGCCTCGATCACGCGGTCGATGTCCGCCCACTTGGTGCGCACGATTCGTTCGTCGGGAAGGCCCAGATGATGCAGAACGATCGCTTCGACGTCGTCGTTCTCGCCGGCTCCGGTTTCGTCGGCCGCCAACTTGATGTCGGACAGCACCCAGTTGGCGTGGCAGTGGGCCACGAGCATGGGCCCGCTCACTCCGGCCGCGGCGGAAGCGAACTCGTGTCCGTCGACCAATGCGACACCTGATTCGATCGGATCGATCGCCAAGCGGGCCCACACGAGGTCGAGGAATCCGATCGCGGGGTGCAATGCGACGTCGACGCGCGAATCGGCGCGCAGTCTCTGCACGGTTCGTTCGAGCACGAGAGGCGAACCGGGCACCAAGTAGAGGATCGACTCGTCGCTCGCCGCGGCGTCGGCGGCCGCATCCACGAGCCGGTCGGCGATCTCGTGGTACACGTCGTCGAACGTGTCGGCCGATTGGTACACCGAGTCGAACGAGGCGGCGTCGCCGGCCAGGTGGGCGCTCGGGTGAACGGCCGTGCGCAGGAAACGCCGCCCGTGTTCGGAGATCAGTCGTCGAGTCTCGTCGGTGACGAACTCGTCACCACCCGGACCGAGTCCGGCGACGTGGATCAGCGGACGCCGACTCAGAACGGGATCACTTCACCCTTGGATGCGTCCCAACGGCCGTACTGCGATCCGACCGACACGTCGGCGTCACGCAGCAACTCGTCGCGCAGTTCGGCCAAGCCGGGTTGAGCGATGACGTCGCGCACGCCGTCGACCACCTCGTCGAAGGGACGCATGATCAGGATGACCCAGCCCACATTGGGGATCTCGAACGGCGCGGTGGGTTCGTCGATGCCCACGCCGGCCAAGGCTTCGGCGAATTGCGGGGCCACCTGACCGAGCAGGGTCTCCTCGTCGAGGCACGCGCCACCGGTGCGCGGATTCTGGAGGATGCCGCCGTTCACCTTGGTGGGATCGGTGGAGATCTCGGCGGCCACCGCGGCGAAGTCCTCGCCGGTGGCCAGACGAAGCGCCGCTTCGCCGATTCGCGGCTCGTCGGCGGTGAGGATGCCGCGCAGGCAGTACACCTTCGACGACGACGGGCCGGCGTCGTACAGATCGCCGATTTCGTCGTCGGTGAGACCGTATTGCTCCTCGAACGCGGCTCGCACCGCCGCGGCGTACACGTAGAAGTTCTGCGCCGCCTCGGAGGCCTCGGCGAAACCGGTCTGACGCGCCAGGCCTTCGCGCGCGTCGGCGAGTTGTCGATCGGTGACCGCTACTCCGTCGGCTTCGAGTCGGGTGGCGTAGATCTGCGTGATGGCCCAGTCGGTGAGGAAGCCGCGGGCCATCGATGCGTTGACCGCACCGGTCTCGAGAACCGAACCGGGGAATCCGGCGGCGTAGCCGACGACGATCTCGTCGAAATCGGAGCGTGACAGCGACTCGCCGTTGACGGTGATCGCGTCGTTGCGAACCGACGAGCACGACGACAACGCAGGCGCGAGGACGGCCAGGGGAGCGACGGCGAGGACGAGGCGGCGAAACGGGATCACGGTGCGAAGTTAGTTCGTGGCGTCTTTGTCGGGCGGAACCAGCTCGTCGAGGAGTCGCAGGACGTACGACACGGGCTCGTCGCGGCGGGAGATGGGGACGATGATCTGCTGGAGCGCCTCCTTCACGATCGCGTCCTTGGCCAGGCGCTTGAGCCGCATCGACTCGGACACCTTCAGGACCAACGGCGCGATGCGCGCGTCGGAAGCGGTGACGACCATCTCCTTGATGCCGAGTCGATGGCATTCGGCGCGCAAGCGGCCCACGTCGAGCAGCATCGCGGCCGGCTCGGGAACGGGCCCGTAGCGATCGATCCATTCGTTGCGGATGTCGTCGACCTCGGCCGAGGTGGTGACGGTCGCGAGTCGGCGGTACGCCTCGAGGCGCAGTTCCTCCTTCGCGACGTAGTCCTTCGGGAGGAACGCGTTGCTCGGAACGTCGATCTTGATTTCGGATGGCGCGGCGGGCGTCTCGCCCTTCATCTCGCCGACCGCCTCGGTGACCATCTGGCAGTAGAGGTCGTATCCGACCGCGGCGATGTGCCCGCTCTGGGCCTCGCCGAGGAGATTGCCGGCGCCGCGGATCTCGAGGTCGCGCATGGCGATCTTGAAGCCCGAACCGAGATCGGTGGCCTCGCCGATCGTCCGGAGCCTTTCGTACGCGTCCTCCGACAGCGACTTGTCGCGCGGGTGGAAGAGATAGGCGTACGCGCGCTGACCGCTGCGACCCACTCGTCCACGCAACTGGTGCATCTGCCCGAGGCCCAGGAGATCGGCGCGTTCGACCACCAACGTGTTGACGGCCGGCATGTCGATTCCGCTCTCGATGATGGTGGTGCACACGAGCACGTCGTAGTTGCCGTCCCAGAAATCGAGCACCACTTGTTCGAGGGTGCCCTCGTCCATTTGCCCATGGGCCACGGCGATGCGAGCCTCCGGAACCAATTCGCGCAGTCGACTCGCGCATTCGTCGATCGATTGCACGCGGTTGTGCACCCAGAACACCTGGCCTTCGCGGAGGAGTTCGCGCCGGATCGCCTCGACCGCCACGCGTTCGTCGTATTGGCCCACGAACGTGAGGATCGGTTGGCGGTCGGCGGGGGGAGTCTGCAACAGGCTCAGATCGCGGATTCCGACCAGGCTCATCTCGAGCGTTCGGGGGATCGGGGTGGCCGACAACGTGAGCACGTCGACGTTCGTCTTGAGGTGCTTCATGGCTTCTTTGTGTTGAACGCCGAACCGCTGCTCTTCGTCGACGACCAGGAGGCCGAGATTCTTGAACTTCACTCCGCTCGCGAGGAGGCGATGCGTGCCGATCACGCAGTCGACATCGCCGCTCTCGATGCCGGCGATCACACGATTCGCCTCGGCTGTCGTGAGGAATCGCGAGAGCACTTCGACCCTGATCGGATAGCCGGCAAACCGCTCGGCGAACGTGTTGCCGTGCTGGGCCGCGAGAAGAGTGGTGGGTACGAGAACCGCCACCTGTCGTCCGTCCTGGATCGCCTTGAACGCCGCGCGCACCGCGACCTCGGTCTTGCCGAATCCGACGTCGCCGCACACCAGGCGATCCATCGGATACGTCCGCTCCATGTCCGACTTGATCTCGTCGATGGCCTTCTTCTGATCGGGTGTCTCCACGTACGGGAAGGCATCCTCCATCGCGTGCTGCCATGGAGTGTCGATCGGAAAGGCAGGCCGTTCGGCGGTGACGCGCTTCTGGTACAGCACCACGAGCTCCTGCGCGATCTCGCGAACCGCGCTGCGCACCTTCGACTTCGAGCGCGCGAAGTCGGCACCCCCGAGGCGATGCAGCGTCGGAGTCTCGCCGCCGACGTATTGACGAACCGTGTCGATCTGGTCGGACGGGACGTAGAGCTTGTCGCCGCCCTTGTACGCGAGGAGCAGGTAATCGCGCTCGATGCCCCCGATGGTGCGCTTCACCATGCCCTCGTACTTGCCCACACCGTGCACGTAGTGCACGACGTAGTTGCCGGGCTTCAGATCCTCGAAGACGCTCGCCGACGAACGCGGTCGACGCCTCGGCTGCCGGTGGGCGCGGCGTCGACCGGTGATGTCGGCCTCGGCGATCACCGCGACCTTGGCCGACGGAATCGTGAAACTGCGATGGAGCGGAGCGATCACGATCACGCCTCCGCGCCCCGTGAGATCGAGCGGCCCCGTCGTTCCGTCGAAGTTCGTCGCCAACGAGAAGTCGACGCCGTTCTCGGCGAGAACGCTCGCCATGCGATCGGCCGAGCCGACTCCATCGGCCGCGACGACCACGCGGTAATCGTTGGAGAGGAGTTGTCGGAGTCGTTCGCTGAACCCTTCTCCGATGCCGGCCGTCGCGCCCCAACCGCTGGCTTCGACGAGTGGAACATCGGGACCGTCGGCCACCGGAATGAGGTTCCACGATCCGCGCCGCTCGCCGAGCAGACGATCGGGTGCGGTGTGCAGGCGGGGGAATTCCTTGTCGGGATCGCGAGCCCAGGTGGACGCCAAGGCGCGCGCCAGGTCGTCTTCCTCGGCCAGCAGGTCGTCGGCACGGTCGCGCAGTCGGCGCGGCTCGACGAGAACGACCTTGGCTCGCGAACCCGTGTCCGTTCCGCCGGCTCGACCGTCGAGGAGATCGGTGAGGAGCGTCGGTTCGTCGACGAGCCAGGGAAGCCAGCTCTCCATGCCGTCGAACAACGAACCTTCGCCGAGGCGCTCCCAGTGCTCGCGACCCCATGGTTCGGTGGCCACGAGTCGACCGGCACGCTCGCGCAGATCGTCGTCGAGCACGAGTTCGCGGGCCGGGAAGATCAGCGCTTCGTCGAGATCGCGATCGCTGCGTTGGTCGTGCACCGAGAACGTGGTGAGGCGATCGACCTCGTCGCCCCACAAGTCGATGCGGATCGGCTGGTCGGCCGTCGACGGGAACACGTCGACGATGGCGCCGCGTTGGGCGACCTCGCCGCGGTGTTCGACGATCTCCTCCCGCCGATAACCCATGTTCACCAGACGGCGAACGATTTCAGTGGGGTCGAGGATCGCACCCTTGCTCACGACGACTGGTTCGGCTCCTGCCGAGCGCGGAGCGAGTTGCTGCAGAAGTGCGCGCATGCTCGACACGATGATGCGAGGAACTCGCTCGGCATCGCCGAGTCGCCAGATCACTTCGAGTCGCCGTCCCATGGTTTCGACGCTCGGGCTCACGCGTTCGAACGGAAGCGTCTCCCAGGCCGGGAACAGGGCCACGTCGTCGGCGGGCACGAACGACACGAGATCGTCGAACAACTGGCCGGCCATGGTTCCGGTGGGGCAGGCCACCACCAGCGGACGTCGTCCCGAGAGTTCGGCCAGGGCCGCGATGGCGATGGCTCGCGCCGGATCGGGAACGGCGAGCACCCCATCGGTCGATCCGAGCAAGGAGACGAGCGCACGATCGTCGCGCAGCCGGCTCGGCAACGACGCGAGAACCCCCGCCACCGAACGATCGCCGGATACGCCGTCGATCGCGGGTGCCACGGTGCTCACTGGATGAACCTCACTGGCCGTTGAACGCGTTCATCGCGGCGGTAGCACCCTCGGCCACGATTCGTTCGACGGCATCGGCGGCGATCTGCACGCCCACGTCGAGGGTCTGGCGCTCGGCGGCCGGAACCTTGCTCAGTACGTGATTGGCGCCCTGTTCCTTGTTGACCGGCTTGCCCACTCCGATGCGAACTCGGATGTAGTCCTGAGTGCCGAGGTCGGCTGTGATGCTGCGAAGTCCGTTGTGTCCACCGAGGCCGCCGCCAACTTTCACTCGAACGGTTCCGGGCGGCAGGTCGAGTTCGTCGTGCACGACGACCAGGCGATCGGCGATCGGTCCGCGATTGAACCCGTACCGTCGGCTCAGCGCGCGAACGGCTCGACCGCTCTCGTTCATGAAGGTGGTCGGAAAGGCGAGCACCACTCGCTTCGATCCGATCCGGATGTCGTCGACGAGCGCGTGATCGCGCGACGTCTTCAACGAACCGCCGTGGCGCGATGCGAGAAGAGCCACGACCTCTTCGCCGACGTTGTGGCGAGTGCGGGCGTACTGCTTGCCGGGATTGCCCAAACCGACGACGAGAAAGTCGAAGGTGTTGTTGCCCGACGACATGCCCCTCGTGCTCGACTCCTTGTCCGAACGGCCGAAGAGGCCCATCCGGATCAGCCCTCGGTCTTGGGCGCCTCAGCAGCCGGTGCACCTTCGGCCGCCGGTGCGGCCGCGGCCGAGGTCTCGGCGCGAGAGCCGGCGATGGCGGTCACGATCGGGAGATCGGGGTCGCCCAGCGCACGCGTGCCGGCCGGGAGGGCGATCTGCGACAAGCGGATGACCTGACCGGGATGCATGCCCGAGATGTCGATGGTGATTTCCGACGGCATGTTGGCCGGAGTGGTGACGATGTCGATCGTGTCCTGCGACGGGTCGACCAGTCCGCCCTCGGCGAGAACCGCCTTGGCTTCGCCCACGAGGCGAACCGGCACGGCGATGGTGAGTTCTTCGTCGAGGTTGATGCGGAGGAAGTCGACGTGCGACACGGTGCGACGCACCGGGTGACGCTGCAATTCCTTGATGACCGCGGGGTACGACGAGCCGTCGACCTCGAGATTGAGGATGGTGTTGACGCCGGCGGCACCCGAGAGTGCGACACGAAGGTCGCGGCGATCGACGGTGACCGAGACCGGAGCCATTCCCTGTCCGTAGAGGACGCCGGGGATCTGCTCGTCACGACGCAGACGACGGGAGGCACCCGTGCCGTTCGCGCGGCCCGACTTGAGATTCAGCGTGGTGGACATGGACGACCTCTCGATTCGATGCGTACCGCGGGCACACGTGCGGCCCGTGGAACAGAAACAGCCTGGAATACTACGGCCGGATCGGTCGGTTCCTACCCGTCGGACGCGATGTGAACCCGACCCGGTGGGGCCGGTTCGGCCTGGTCAGGCCTGGTTCTCGCCGCCGAAGATCTCCGAGACCGAGGTGTCGTCGAAGACGGCCGACAACGCGTCGGCGATGATCGGCGCCACTGACAACACCTGGATCTTGCCGATCCGCTTCTCGGGAGCGAGCGGCAGGGTGTTGGTGAGGATGACGCGGTCGATTCGCGACTTCTCGAGCCGCTCGACGGCCGGACCGGACAGGACTCCGTGGCTGGCCATGGCCCAGACTTCGGTCGCTCCCTTGTCGAGCAGCAAGTGCGCGGCCGAGACGATGGTTCCGCCGGTGTCGATCATGTCGTCGGTGAGGATGCACAGCCGACCCTCGACATCGCCGATCACGTCGAGGGCCTGGGCGGTGTTGGTGGTGCCCTTCGGGCGACGCTTGTACACGAAGGCCAGGTCGGCGCCGAGGTGCTGCTGCATGCGCTCGGCGACCTTGATGCGACCGGCATCGGGCGACACGATCACCGGATCCTTTGCGTTGTCGCGGATGTACTGCTCGATCACCGGCATGGCCGTGAGGTGGTCGACCGGGCCGTCGAAGAAACCCTGGATCTGCCCGCTGTGGAGATCGATCGACACCATGCGCTTGGCGCCGGCCGCCTTGAACAGGTCGGCGACCAATCGGGCGGTGATCGGTTCGCGTCCCTCGGCCTTGCGGTCCTGGCGCGCGTAGCCGTAGAAGGGGCACACAGCCGTGATGCGCTTGGCCGACGCGCGCTGCGCGGCGTCGATCATGATGAGCTGCTCCATGATCGAGTCGTTGATGCTGCGTCCGTCGCAACCGAAGTGGCTCTGCATGATGAAGACGTCGCAACCGCGAACGCTCTCGCCGAAGCGGGGCCGCACTTCGCCATTGGCGAATTCGACGAGATTGGGGTCTCCGAGTTCGATGCCGAGGTGTTGTGCCACTTCGTGGGCCAGGGCCAGGTGGGTGCGCCCCGAGTAGAGGGCCATCCGCTTGGTCGTCACCTTGTCCACGAAGTCACCGTCTCCCACTGTCGTCCCGCGTGTCACTCGCTCGAATCATAGAACGCGCCCGTCCGCTGGCCGTCAGCCACCCGAGAGCCGGGAGCGAGATGGGCGTAGGGGCCGACGCGCGCACCGATTCCGATCTCTGAGTCGCGCGCGACCGAGTTCTCGACGATGGCTCCGTCGCCCACGACGCAGTCGACGAGTCGGGTCTGGGGTCCGATCTCGCAACCCGAACCAATGGCCGTGCGTCCCTGAATAATCGTTCCGGGGAACAAGGTGACGTCGCGTCCGAAGGTGACGTCGACGTCGATGAACGTCTGACGCGGATCGAGCATGGTGACGCCGTTGAGCAGCCAGCGGCGATTGGTGCGGGCCCGGAGTTCGCGTTCGGCCAACGCCAATTGCCAACGGTCGTTGACGCCTTGGGTTTCGGCGGCATCGGCGACGACCGCGCCGACCCGGTGACCCATGCCGGACAGAACCGAAATCACGTCGGTGAGGTAGTACTCCTTCTGCGCGTTGTTGGGCGTCACGCGTCGGAGAGCCGGGCCGAGCAAGTCGCGCCGGAACGCGTAGATGCCGGTGTTGAACTCCTTGATCGCCTTCTCGTCGGCCGTCGCGTCTCGTTCCTCCACGATGCGCTCGACACGGCCGTCCTTCGTGCGGATGATCCGCCCGTATCCGGTGGCATCGGGAAGCGAGGCGACCAGCACCGTGGCGGCGAGTCCGTTCGATTCGTGATGGGAGACGAGTTCGTCGATGGTTTCCTTGCGCAGGAGCGGGGTGTCGCCGGTGAGCACCAGCACCGTCGAGGTGTCGTCGATGTCGTCGGAGGCGTTGGCCAACGTGGCGACGTCGAGGGCCTGCAGTCCGACCGACGCGGCGTCTCCGGTGCCTCGTTGCACCGATTGCTCGGCGAACGACACGTTGGCCCAGACCGGAGCGTCGTCCTGGACGCGCTTGGTGACGCGTTCGGCACCGTGCCCCACCACCACGACCGACCGATCGGGAGTCACCAATTCGAGGGAGTGGATCACGTGCATGACCATCGGTCGTCCGCAGATGAGGTGCAGAGGCTTGGGTCGATCGGAACGCATCCGTGATCCCTCGCCCGCGGCGAGGATGATGGCGTAGACCGGCACGCAACCGTTATAGCAACGAAAACACGGCGGGACCGGGACGCGACGATGCCGATGACCGGACTGGGTGTTTTCTCCCGGGGGATTCCTCCGGGAGACAGCTCCGGGTGACAGATCCGGGTGACAGCTCCGGGGAGAGGGATCGAACCCCTATTCGCGGAACCAAAATCCGCTGTCCTACCAATTGAACGACCCCGGAAGGCGTCGTCACCCTACCGGGCGGTCCGTTGGCGAAGCCGAGGGCCGACCCCCGACCGCGTTGGCTCGCACTCCCGTTCGTCGCTAGCGTCAGGAACCTGACGTTTGACGTCTGTTGGCTTGGGCTCCGAGCCGAAGCAAGCACGAGACAAGCACAACACGAGAACGACACGAGGTCGACATGGGTTCGCTCATCAAGAAGCGTCGCAAGCGCATGCGGAAGAAGAAGCACAAGAAGATGCTTCGCCGCACGCGTCACCAGCGTCGCAAGTAGTCCACCCCGCGCGCCGCGATTCAGCGATGGCGCGTGACGATCACGCGGGCGTCGGGCAGATCGCGGGCGAGGTGCCCGTGATCGCCGAGCAGGAACCAAGTGGCTCCGCTTCCGGCCAGCGTCGGTTCGATTCCCGATGTTTCGGCGATCTTCGCCTTCCACGTGGCCAGTGCCGGTTCGACCTTCAGTGCCGCCGGCTCGAGATCGTTGGTCGGATGCGACGGCCCACCCAATTCGTCCCACGCCCGGTAGGCGAGGGGAGTGCTGACGGAGATCGGCGGAATCACGAGCGTGACCGTGCCGGGTTCGTCGGTCATCGGTTCGATGATCTCGCCGATTCCGCGAACACGGGCCCGGCCGCCGCGAATGCAGAACGGAACGTCGGCTCCGATCGTCGCGGCCAGATCGAGGTCGCTCACGCCGGCCCATCGGAAGATGGCGGCGGCATCGGCCGAACCGCCCCCGAGCCCGCCACCGTGCGGGATGGCCTTGCGCACCTGGACGCGCGCCGAGCGGTTGCACGCCACCAAAGCCCGTGACACGAGATCGCGACCATCGCCCACGAGACCGTCGCCGAACGGGCCGAGATACGTGACTTCGCTCTCGGTTTTCGAAGGCGAGTCGTCGAGATTGTTTTCGTCGGTCGTCACGGTGAGTGTGTCGTGCAGTTCGAGCGTGGTCATGACCGCATCGATGAGGTGGTAGCCATCCGGGCGAACCCCCGTGATGCGCAGACCGAGAGTCAACTTGGCCGGGGCGACGAGGGTGCTCGTGTTCATGACGACACCGATTTCGCTCCGGCGCACACGGCGGTGGCGAGTCGACCCCAAGCGTGCACGTCGAGTTCTTCGGGTCGTGCTTCGGGCGACACTCCCGCGGCGGCGAACATCGCGGGCTCCACTCGGTCGACCAGCGAACGCCGCAGCATCTTGCGGCGCTGCTGGAACGCCGCACGAACCAACGAGAAGAGAATCTGCCGGTCGGCCTCGACCGCGGGGCGATCGCGGCGGACGACTTCGATGATCGACGAGGTGACCTTCGGGCGCGGTACGAACACCGTGGGCGGAACGTCGCCCAGGATGCGCGCCGTTCCCCAGTACGCGACTTTCACCGAGACCGCGCCGTAGTCGGACGATCCCGGGTCGGCCGCCAGTCGCTGGGCGACTTCCTTCTGCACCATCACGACGATGCGACGAACTCCGGGAACATCGTCGAGGAGATCGGCGACGAGCGGTGTGGCGACGTTGTAGGGAAGGTTGGCCACGACGACCGCTCCTCGTTCGTGATCCGGAGCGAGGTGGCTCCAATCGAGTTCGCGAGCGTCGCCCTCGATCACCGTCACGTTGGGCAGTTCGCGCACCACGTGGCGCAACACGGGCGCGACCCCGTGATCGACTTCGATGGCGGTGATCCGGGCGCCGGTCTCGGCCAGGGCCAATGTGAGCGATCCGAGTCCGGCACCGATCTCGATCACGTGGTCGTCGGGGCCGACGTTGGCGAGTCGGGCGATGCGTCGCACAGTGTTCGGGTCGGCCACGAAGTTCTGTCCGAAGGCCCGCCGGGGGGCGAGTCCGTGCTCTTCGAGCAGGGCGGTGATGTCGCGGCGGGAGTGGGTCACGACCGCGATCTCAGAAGTTGATCTCGACCGGGATCGGTGCGTCGACGAGATCGGCCAGGTCGAGGAACACGTCGGTGTGCACGACGATCACGCTGCCATCGCGCAGTGCTTCGATCGACACGTTGTTGCACTTGATCTGGCGGCCGTTGTTGAGGTTGGTCACGGTGATCACCGCGCCGATGAGGGCGTGGGGTGTCGCGCACGGGCGCAGGCCGAGGGTTTGCGGCCAGCGGACGAAACTCGCGGTGCCGTTCAGAACGGTTCCGGACGGCGGGGCGGGAACGTTCACGGTGATGATCTCGGGCGCGATCGACGGGTCGACATCGGGCAGGAAGGCCGGGTCGGCCGGGCTCGCGTCGTTCGTGCCGTTGCCAACCGCCGTGACGTCGTCCGGGTCGGCCCCAGCCATCGACGCACCGTTGCCAGAATCGTTCCCCGGCACGGCGAACGCGATGACGGCGACGATGGTGACCGCGATCGCGACGGCGAGGCGGCGACGTCGAGCGAACATCGCGTCACGGCCGAGGGGACTGGTCACGTCATCAGGCTATGACGCGGTGACGAGTTCCGGGGATCGACAGTTCCGGGGTGCGCGACGTTCGATCTCACGCGATGCCAGGGAACGCCGCACTCGCGTTGTGCGACGTCTGCCCCGCCAGTTCGACGACAGGAACGCCGCGCAAGTCGGCGACGAATCGACCGATCTCGGCCACGTAAGCCGGCTGGTTCTTCTTGCCGCGATGCGGCACCGGTGCGAGGTACGGGCTGTCGGTCTCCACCAGCAGTCGATCGGCCGGACACAGTCGAGCGGCCTCGGCGACGTCGGTCGCGTTCTTGAACGTGACGATGCCGGAGAAACTCAGGAACGCACCGATATCGAGGCATCGACGCGCCTCGTCCGGTCCGCCGGTGAAGCAATGGAAGATCGTGCGCTTCGGAACTCCCTCGGCCGCCAGGACGTCGAACGTGTCGTCCCACGCGTCGCGCGTGTGGATCACCAGTGGAAGGTCGTGTTGATGGGCCATCTGGATCTGCGACCCGAAAACCTCGCGTTGCGCGTCGCGGGGCGAATGGTCGTAATAGAAGTCGAGTCCGGCTTCGCCGACGGCCACCACCTTTGGCGAGGAGAGCAATTCGACGATTCCATCCAGCCCGCCTTCGGCTTCGTGGGGGTGGACTCCCACGGTGGCCCACACGTCGTCATAATGCGAGGCGACGTCGATGCATTCGCGTGACGAAGTCAGATCGCATCCGACGGTGATGAACCGCTCGACTCCCGCGGCGCGAGCCGAGTGGATGATCGCGTCGAGCGTGCCGCCGCCGTTCTCTCGATCTCCGAGCTGGATCTCATCCCGGTAACGGGCATCAAGATGACAATGAGTGTCGGTCCAGGTCACGGCGTCAACTCTTGCGCGGGAAGAGCGGGTCGCCCTTGACGACCGTGGTGCCACCTGGATAGCCGCCCCAGGCAACGTCGTCCGGCACGCGTCGATCGGCGACCGAACCCGACAATCCGATGCGGTCCCACACGATCTGCGCGGTGCGGGGGATGGCGGGTGACGCGAGAATCGCGACGATGCGGAGCGCTTCGAGCGCATCGCCCATGACGTTGTCGACATGGGCGCCGGGTTCGGCCTTCCACGGTTCGTTCGCTTCGAGATAGGCGTTGGTCGCGCGAATCAATTGCCAAGTGGCTTCGAGGGCACGACTCGGTTGGACATCGGCCCAGCGGGCCATGGTCTCGGCCACGGCCGAGCGAGCCGCGTCGGCCAGCGGACTGTCGGCGCGTGGTGCGGGACCGACACCGTCGCACTTCTTTCCCACCACGGTGGCCACCCGGCTCAACAGGTTGCCGAGGTTGTTGGCGAGATCGGAGTTGTAGCGGCCGATCAATCCTTCATAGGTGAAGTCGCCGTCGGCGCCGTACGGAGTGTCGGCGAGAACGTAGTAGCGGAAACCATCCACGCCGACGCCGTCCTCGCGCGACTCGTCGATCAGATCGAGCGGGTTGACGACGTTGCCGGTCGTCTTCGACATCTTCTCGCCGCCCACCAGGAGCCAGCCACCCACGGCCCAACCGTGCGGAGGCTCGATACCGGCCGACATGAGCATGGCCGGCCAGTAGACGCAGTGGAATCGGATGATGTCCTTGCCGATGAGGTGGTAGTCGACCGGCCAACGCGACGAGAACGCGGCGTCGTCGACGCCGTATCCGATGGCGGTGATGTAGTTGGCGAGAGCGTCGAACCATACGTAGGTGATGTGCTTGGAGTCCCAAGGGAGCGGAATTCCCCACGAGAAGCTGGTGCGGCTGATGCTGAAGTCGAGCAGACCCTGCTTGATGAATCCGATGACTTCGTTCATGCGGTGCTCGGGCACGATCGCGCCCGGGTGCTTCGCGTACCAGTCGAGCAGGCGATCGCCGTAACGCGACAGGCGGAAGAAGTAGTTCTCCTCCTCCACGTGCTCCACGGGCCGCTTGTGAATGGGGCAGTTGCCGCTCACGAGATCGTCCTCGACGTAGTACGCCTCGCAGGCCACGCAGTAGAGGCCACGGTAGGTGTCGAGTTCGATGTCGCCGCTGTCGTAGCAGGCCTGCAGGAGGTGCTGGACACCGATTCGATGACGGTCTTCGGTGGTTCGGATGAAGTCGTCGTTGGAGATGTCGAGCTTGCGCCACGCGTCGGCGAACAGCGGGGCGATGGAGTCGACGAATTCGCGGGGCGCCATTCCGGCCGCGTCGGCGGCCTGCTGGATCTTCAGGCCGTGCTCGTCGGTCCCGGTGAGGAAGTGGACGTCCTTGCCGAGCAGGCGCTGCCATCGGCACAGCGCGTCGCCCACGATGGTGGTGTACGCATGACCGAGGTGCGGCTTGGCATTGACGTAATAGATGGGAGTCGTCGCGTAGAACGAATTGCTTGCGTTGGCTGCGACCACGGGGCCAGGTTACGGGGTCACTAGCGTGACCGATGCATGACTTTTCAGGGTGACTTCGCGTTCGACCGGGCCATCGCCGTCGAGCGGCGCGACGGCGATGGATCTCACGTCGTCTTCGATGCGATGGTGAATCCGGGTTGGGACATCGTGGGAAACGCGAACGGCGGCTACTTGTTGGCCATCGTCGGGCGTGCGCTGAGTGAGGCGACCGGTCGTCCCGACTGCGTGACCTCGACTACCCACTACTTGTCGCCCTGCCCGGCCGAGCCCGTGGTGATCGAGGTCGAGGTCATTCGATCGGGTCGGCGTTTCGCCACCGCCATCGCATCGATGCGACTCGCCGACAGCGGCCGTGACATCGTGCGCACGATGGCCACGCTCGGCGATCTGGCCAACGATCCCGGAGGGCCGACGCTGATGTTCGACCGCTCGCCCGCGCTCGACGGTTCGACTTCGGCGGTCTTCCCGCGCTTCGAGGACTGCGTGGAAGCGAGAGGATCGACAGTCAACGACTTCGCCCGGCTGCATCAGTTCCTCGGCACCCGTCTCGACCCTCGCGCCGCGCGATTCCGCGAGGGCGTCAAGAGCGGCGAGCCGGTGATGCGCGGCTGGTTCGAGTTCGCGGACGATCGTCCCGTCGATTCGCTCGCAGTGATGCTCGCCGCCGATGCGTTTCCGCCTGCGGTGTTCAACCTCGATCTGCCGGCGGCTTGGGTGCCGACGGTGGAGATGACGGTGCACGTTCGCGCCGTGCCGGCGCCCGGACCGGTCGCGTGCGAGTTCTCCACGCGGTTCGTGCAGAACGGTCTGCTCGAAGAGGATGGGGTGATCTGGGATTCGGCCGGAACGCTGGTCGCCCAGAGTCGTCAACTCGCACTCGCCCCGCGCGCCTGAAGCGACGTCCCGATTTGCTACGGGTCACTGTCAGCGTCGACTCATCCCGACTGTCGATCCACGACCAACTGGCGAGCGTCACCGACGAGTCGGAGCGTCCACCCGCCCTCGTGCACGGCATGGTGATGCTTCGAGCAGAGGGGGATCATGTTGTGGAGGTCGGTCGAGCCGCCTGACTCCCAGAAGTCGATGTGGTGGATCTGGCAATGGTGGTACGGCACCTCGCACTCGGGTATCGCGCAGGTTCGATGACTGGCTTCGAGCGCTCGCCGCTGGTGGACAGTGGCGAGCCGTTTACTTCGACCCACGTCGAGCGGAACGGATTCGCCGTTCAACACCACGGGAACGATCTCGGCCTCACAGGCCAGGCGCCTGATGGTGTCGACTGGAAGGTCGGCCCCGAACTCGGTGTGGCGAATGGACGTCGAGTGGAGTCCCTGGGTGAGGGTCGCCAGGTCGACATGAACCACCACTTCGGCTCTCGGTTCGCGGGTCGTGGTGCGCTCCGCCTCATCGTGAAGTCGAGTTGCCAGGGCGACGACTGCGCGCGCCTGGCGATGCTCGTTCGGTTCGACCCAGGGCATGACGTCGACAGGTTCGCCGGAATGGAACATCGACTCGACCCGGCGACAGATGGCTCCGTGCAAAGCGGCGCCCGATTCGGGGTCGAATGCTCCACGTACCTGCGTCATGCCGTCGGAGTCGTTCCAGATCTTGAGGTAGGTGCATCGACGTTGACGTTCGAGAGTTGAGAGACCATCGTCGGCAACGACCGATTGGGCCGTGCTGCGTACGAGTGCGGCGAACTCACCAACTGGTAGCGAGCACGCCGCTTGGGAGAGTTTGGGCAGATGATGGAGAAATTCGGGTTGATTGCTCGCGGCTGTCCGCAAACCAGTCTGCAGGGCGTCGAGGTGTCCGACCGTGGTGTGACCCTGGGCAAGGAGTTCGCCGAATTCGGGCGCGGTTCGAACCGTATTGGTTCGGGCGAGAACCGTTCGCGCCTCGCGCCCGGACAGGCCGGCGTGTTCCATGAGTTCGACTTCGGCGATGGCGTGGACCGGTCTTTCGTCGCGCATCATGTCGTGCATGCGCGCCGTGAGTCGGATCTCCTCGGATGCGCAGGCCGCCTTCACCCGTTTGATCTCGTCGAGACGGACTCGGATCTCGGCGAGCGTCAGCGACCCGATGTCGGGTGACTTGCTCAGTATTCGCGCGACGGCGATGTTGATCGCGACGTCGGTCATCGGAACGACTCCTGGTTCGAGAAAACTCGGGTGGTTGCCCACCGATCGAAGATGACCTCGACCGTATCGAGGGGGTGTTGCAGAGTCGTTCAGTCGCGGGGTGCGTTTCGGAGTGCGAGGGCGCGGTCGTACGCCACCTTGCGCGACACGCCGAGTCGCGACGACACCGCGTCGGCCGCGTCGCGCACCGAGGAGCCGGCCGCGAGTTCGTCACGAAGTGCTTCATCGATGTCGGTCTCGGTCGCAGCCGCCGAATCCGCGACTCCGCCCAGCACGATCACGTACTCGCCCCTCGGCTCGCCGAGACCATCGATCAGTTCGCGCAGCGACCCGCGACGGACCTCCTCGTGCACCTTGGTGAGTTCGCGGCAGATCGCGCCGCGTCGGTCGTGGCCGCACGCCTTCGCCAAGTCGTCGAGGGTGCGTGCGATGCGGTGCGGAGCCTCGTAGACGACCGACGTTCGACTCTCGCGCGCGATGTCGGCGACGCGAGCATCGCGTTCACGACCCGATCGGGGCAGGAAACCCTCGAACACGAAACGACTCGTGGGGAGCCCACTCAGCGTCACGGCCATCACCACCGCCGACGGTCCGGGCACCGCGGTGATCGCGTGCCCGGTTTCGGCCACCGCGGCGACCAGTCGTTCACCCGGATCGCTGATGGCCGGGGTGCCGGCGTCCGAGACGAGTGCGACGTCACGGCCTTCGTCGAGGGCATCGATCACCCGTCGAATGGATGCGACTTCGGTGTGCTCGTCGAGGCGCATGAGCGTCGCATCGATGCCGAGGTTGTTGAGGAGCAACCCGGTGCGACGGGTGTCCTCGCAGCACACGAGTCCGACCGCCCGCAGTTCCTCGATGGCACGGGGCGCGAGGTCGCCGAGATTGCCGAGGGGAGTGGCGACGAGAACGAGTCGACTCACGACGGCTCGCGGATCTCGAGACGGTCGCCGACTCGCAGACCCCAGCGCGCGAACGCGCCGCGTTCGGCCTCGACGACCGAACGCGCTCGGGGGACCGGTGCACCGACGCGGAATCGATCCATCTGCACCGTCTTGATCACCACGCCATCGCGGTCGAGGTACGCGACATCGAGTGCGAACGACATGCCGACCGTGTGCACCCACGAACAGGGTGCGAGGACGAGCGCACCCGACAAGCCGCGTCGACCGATGAGCCCGCGCCGCCGCCGGCTTCGTGTCGCGGCGATCTCGGCGCTGGCCAGCACCCGGCCATCGCACATCAGCCAGGCTTCGGCGGTCGTTGCAGGTTCGGTCATGATCGGCGATTCGACGACGAGCCCGAGCCGGTCACACGTTGAACCGGAACTCCATCACGTCGCCGTCGGTCGGATGGTATTCCTTGCCTTCCACCCTGATCTTGCCGACTTCCTTGGCCTTGGTCCACGATCCGAGTTCGAGCAGTTCGTCCCAGTGGATGACCTCGGCCTTGATGAATCCGCGCTGGAAGTCGGAGTGGATCCGGCCGGCGCACTCCGGCGCGCTCGATCCGGCTCGGAAGGTCCAGGCGCGCGACTCCTTCTCACCAGTGGTGAAGAACGTGCGCAGACCGAGCAGGTGATACGCCGAGCGGACCATGCGGAACAACGCGCCTTCGCCGAGTCCGAAACCTTCGAGCACGCCGGCCCGCTCGACCGGATCGTCGATGGCGGCCGCTTCGGCTTCGAGTTGCACGCACATGCCGATCACTTCCACGTTGTCGCCCGCGTCGTTGAACTCGGCGGCCAGACGAGCCTCGATGGCCGGAATGGTGTCGAGTTCGTTCTCGCCCACGTTGGCCACCGCGAGGACGCGTCGGTTGGTGAGAAGGAAGTGCGGTGCGAGGGCCTCGCGGTACTCGGCCTTGAGGCCGGCTCGGTACAGAGGGCGGCCGTCGCTGAGAGATGCCTGCGCGGCTTCGAGGGCCTCGACTTCGGGGATCAGGTTGCGATCGAGTTTGGCCTGACGCTGCGCCTGGCCGAGACGCTTCTCGACGGTCTCGAGGTCGGCCAGAGCGAGTTCGATCTCCACCACGCGGAGGTGTTCGATCGGGTCGGACGGACCGGGCACGTCGTCGTCGACGAACGCCCGCAGAACGAGCACGATCGCGTCGACTTCGCGGATGTTGGCCAAGAACTTGTTGCCCAGGCCCTCGCCCTTGCTGGCGCCTTCCACCAGGCCGCCGATATCGACCACTTGAACCGCGGCGTGCACAACGTTCTTGCTCTTGGACATGGCGGCGAGGCGATCGAGGCGATCGTCGGGAACCTTCGCCACGCCGATGTTGGGGTCCTTGGTCGCGAACGCGTAGGGCGCCGCCAGGGCACCGCCGCCGGTGAGAGCGTTGTAGAGAGAACTCTTGCCCGCATTCGGGAGGCCGACGAGACCGAAACGTTCCATGAAGTGTCCGAGGCTATCCGTCGCCCCTGCGACGGGGTCGGCCCCACATCGAGCCATGTTCGGTTCGCACTCAAACCTCAGCGCGCCGCACGCCGCGGTTCCGGTGTGCGTGCCCTACTCGATCGACGGTTCGCTCTCCACCGATCTTGCGGCGAGTCCCGAGTCGGGTCTCGAAGTGTCGGCCACGGCGTTCCTCCACGACGGGAGCGAACCGCTGGCCGGACATCAGGTGTACGCGTCGTTCACCATGGCCGGAGGAGCACCCGCCACGCCGCCCGAGGTTCTCCTCACCGACGACGATGGCCGGGTGTCCATCATGCTGCCGGTCGGTTCGGTGGGGGTGGTGTTCTCCACCGAGAGTCCGTCGGCGGTGTGCGATGCGCAGGCCGAACCCGATGTGGTGTCGGCGGTGGTCGAGCGGCCGTTGTCACCTGCGGTGATGCCGGTCACCGGGCGGGGCGAGGCCGCGGCCATCGGCGGCCTGGTCGTCCTGGCCGTGGGGGTCGGGGTCCTCGTCGGACGGGGTCGCCGGCGAGGCGTCGAGCGATCCGCACGGTAGGGTTTCGTCCCTATGTCGAAGAAGACCAAGAAGCGCAAGGCACGGCTCCGTCGGTCGAAGGCCAATCACGGCAAGCGTCCCAACATGGGTCGCGGCTGATCCTGCTCACCGAACTTCGACTCGCTTCATCGTTCGCCGCGTGGCAGCGGCTGGGTTTCTCCTCTTCGTCACCCGATTCGGTTCTGATCGACCACGTTCGCGTGTCGTTTGTGGAAGCACACGGCGATCGCCGCGGTCTCGTGGGATGGTCGTTCCTCCAGTCGTCGTCCGCGTCGATCGACGGCATCCACACCGGCGAGGCCGACTCGGTCGTCGGTTATCCGCATCCCTGTGGCGTCATCGGCGTCGACCAGGTGGTGGTGATGACACCGTCGCTCGATCGAACCTGCGGCGCCATCACGGCGGCCACCGGGTTGCCGCTGAAGCGGATCCGCGATGCCGGCGGCGGTGTGCGGCAGGGTTTCCACCGGGCAGGCTCGTCGATCATCGAGGTCGTCGAGCGTCCCGATCTGCCCGCCGATCGTCCGGCCGATCTATGGGGTGTCGTTCTCATCGTGAACGACCTCGAGGCCACCGTGGCGTCGTGGGGTCCCGATGTGGTGGGACCCTCGCGGGACGCGGTTCAGCCGGGACGACGCATCGCCACGGTGAAGAGCGATGTCGGACTCGGCACCGCGGTGGCGATCATGTCGCCCCACACGACCGCGCGCTGATCTACCAGCCGTCTTCTTCGTTTCGTTGGGCGATGTGGGCCTGGCCCTCATCGCACGAATCGAGCAACGTGCACCAGCGACAGTTGTTTCCCGGTCGCCGCACGGGTTCGGCGTTGCCCAGTTTCAATTCGATCGCCCGAACGAGTCCGACGGCCAGGCGTCGGCAAGCCGCGCGCAGCGTGCCTTCGGTGATGTCCTCGGCGTGGATCTCGGCCGAGTCGATGTAGTAGCTGGCCACCTTGCGCGGCGCGTTGCCGATGGCCAGCAGATCGATGAGCGCGTAGAGGCGCAAATCGTCGCGATGAGCGCCGAACGCGTTGCCCGTCTTCAGATCGATGATGACCTTGTCGGGCGGCTTCCCGAGGGCGAGATCGACCTTGCCCTGGACGCGAACCCGATTGTTGGCCAGGTTGAGTGTCATGGCCGATTCGGTTTGCGGATGCCACTGCTTCTTGATGGCGGGAAAACCCTCGAAGAATCGGGTGAGCAGCGAACTGCATTCGGCGACGAGTTCGGCCCGGCCGAATTCGTCGAGCGTGACCAGGAATTCGGAGATGCTCTTGGACGAGTCGTTGGACAGACGAGCGATGGTCTCTTCGATCAGATCGCTCGGGAAGATGTCGCCGCGCGTGTGGGCCGACACCTCCACCGCTTTGTGCACGATCGTGCCGCGCGAGTTGGCGATGTTCCATTCGAATTCGCCTTGACCGCCCACGAAGTAGGCCTCGCACGAATGGACGTTGGAGAGCGCGTTCTTGTTGAGGAAGAAGCGGTTCTCGTACGACTTGCCATCGGGGAGCAGGTCGACCACCGGCTTCAGCGCGTCGTCGAGTTCGGCGCGAAGTTCGGTGGCCAGCGAGTCGGGAAGGTCGGCCCGGCCGGCGCTGCGTCCGATGACGTCGATGACCCGCTGCTGGGCGGGGGTGTAGGCCGGACCCGATTCGGTCATGGGCACGACCGTAGCGGTGGGGTGCCACACCCCCTTGGCAGGCTCGACTCTCCATGGAAAGCGCACCGGCCACCACTCTCGATTTCGCACACGCCGCGCGGGTTCTGGCGCAGGCCACCGCGGTTCGCGGGCTGGTGGTGCCTGGGTTTCGCTGCCCGCCGCGTCTGGTCGGAGTCGATCGTTCGCTGCGCCGTATCGGCGACTCGGTCACGGTCGCGGTTCGCCTCTCGGGTCGGCCGCTCGTCGCGGTGGTGGCCGACATGATCGACGGTGTCGTGGTGGCCAATCGCCTCACCCCGCCGATCGCCGATCGATTGCGACGCGAGTTGTGGGACGTGGTGCACTCGATCGTCGTCTCGGTGGCACCGCGCACGTCGGCTCGTCGTGTTGCCTGAGTCCGTAGCCTGCCTTCGTCGCCCGGGTGGCGGAATTGGCAGACGCGGGGGGCTTAAACCCCCCTGGAGGAGACTCCGTGAGGGTTCGAGCCCCTCCCCGGGCACATACTCTGAGCAGGTTGAATAGTGTCGGAGGTGAAATCACCTCGGCCCGCCTGGAGGCCAATCCTGCACAGATCCTGCACAGAGTTGCTACGGTGACGTCATGGCTCGTGGATCGGTGAGACGTCACGACGGGGGTTGGGGGTATCGGATCGACCTCGGCTCCGACCCGGCCACGGGCAAGCGTCGCCAAGCGTCGAAGCAGGGGTTCCGGACGAAGCGCGAAGCCGAGTTGGCGATGCAGGCGATCGTGAAGTCGCACCTCGAAGGAAACGTTCCGCAGCGGAGCCAGCGGACCGTCGGCGCATTTCTCGATGAGTGGCTCGTACTTCAGCGCGATCGACTGCGCCCATCGACGTACTACAGCTACGGCGTAGCGATCGGTCGCATCAAGACCGGCCTGGGCATGGCCAAGCTTCAGTCGTTGACGCCGTTGCAGATCGAGCGCTTCTACCACTCCCTCGGATCGGCTGACGCCGAGGGTGGCCTGGCGGCGAAGACGATCCGGAACACTCACGTCGTACTCCGTAAGGCGCTCTCTGATGCGGAGCGGCTGGAGCTCGTAACGCGCAACCCTGCTGCATCGGCCCGTCCGCCGGCCCCGACCCGCTCGGATCGCACAACATGGAGTTCCAAGGAGCTCCGGGAGTTCCTCGACAGCGTCGAGAGCGATCGGCTCTACGCCGCGTTCGTGTTGCTCGCAACCACTGGCATGCGGCGAGGAGAGGTCCTCGGACTTCGATGGCGAGACGTCGACTTCGACGCAGGCGACCTGGCGGTGGCGAACACCCTGACGACTGCAGGGTCGTCGACCGTCGTGTCCGGCCCACCGAAGACGCCGCGAAGCCGACGCCAGATCTTCCTCGACGACTGGACGCTCGACGTCCTTCGCGCTCACCGGCGTGCGCAGGCTGCAGAGCGTCTCGCCCTCGGTCCCGCGTGGAACGCGAGCGAGGACTATGTGTTCACCGACGAGGTCGGCAACTCACTGCATCCTGATGTCGTGTCACGTCAGTTCCAGCAGGCGTTGAATCGGTCGGGCCTACCGCGCATCCGGCTGCACGACCTCAGGCACTCGTACGCGACTGTCGCCTTGAAGGCCGGCGTCCACCCGAAGGTCGTTTCCGAGCGACTGGGTCACGCAACGGTTGGCGTGACGCTCGACCTCTACTCGCATGTGACGCCGTCCATTGCCCGCGACGCCGCAAGCGTCGTCGCCTCCAAAATCCGTTCTACATAGGTCCTCAGATGGCCAGCGGAGGGACGAGTCAGGTTGCCGAACGTCGGTTCCGCTACGTGAACTCAACGGGCACACTCAAGGCCGAGACTGGCGACTTGGTCGTGCTGAGAATCCTCCGGCGGCGATCGCTGAGCCGTCTGACGCCGTCGAGAGTTGACGAGCACGCTCTGCCTTTCACGAGGCCGTCGACCATGTCGGCGATGATCTGCTGGCGCGCTCGGTCAGCCAGGTCGACGATTGACCGCACTGACTCATCAAGGATCGGTCCGCCGTGTTGCGCCGCGTTGCGCACTCGCACGAGCCTGCGCTCGCGGAGTGCCAGGTCGCCCTCAATCTCGTCCATCCGTGCTTGAAATGAAGCAGCATCGGTCCAAAGATGCTGAAGTGTGACGAGCTGCTCGTGTCGAACGGCGCGCTCGACCAACACACCCGAGCTCCATTCTTCATCGGTGTCCCACAGCTCGCAGATCTCCGGCAGTCGATCCACGAGAACATCGAGTCGCGTGACGATCTCGCTTCGCCTGTAGTTGACCACTTCGAGGTGGATCTCCCGCAACCGCGTGCGGCAACGCTCATCGGGATGTCGGTCGTAGGCGACGAGAGCGTGCCACGCCGTCGAGCTGAGCTCTGACTTCAGCTGTGACCACGTGAACACGCTCCGGTACGACATGAGCAGCTCCTGCCACGTCATGTCGCCGACATGGGAGGCGGCGATCGTCTCGATCGTCCGGACGGAGAGCAGGACGCGCGTGATGGCGTCTCCCGAACGATGAGCCGCGTCCCACTCGACGAGCTTGAGGAGCCGCGTTAGCTGCTCGCTGCCTTGCGCTGCGAGATGCGGCTCCAAAGCACTCGCTCCTTGCGTCAACCAGCCGTCTGCGACGCCGTCCAGCCGATGGGAGGAGTTCGTCTGAGCGACATCTTCGAACACCGAGTAGCTGGCCTCGATGTCGTCACGAAACACAACCGATCCTGGAAGGACACTCCAGTCCGCTGGATAGAAGCGGCTCGATGGAGCCAGCAAGGTGAGCAGTCGCAGCCTCGCGTCGCGGTCCACGAATGATCCGTGCCGTACGCCCAGGTCGACGCGAGCAAGGAGCGTGAACTGGTCCGCTGGAAACATGCCCGCGTATGAACCAGCCGACAGAAGTTCGGCCGGAAGATCCTTTCGACGAGCGTCGGGCTCTGCCCCCAGTACCTCGGCGATCAGGCGGCTGTCGTACAGCGTCACAGAGCCAGTCCCGATCGGCATCACGACTCGGGGCATAGAGGCTCGTTCGATCGCCAGCCACACGACGTAGTGCGATGTAGGGAGCGGAAGGCACAGGAAGTCCGCCGCGAGAGCGACGCGGTCGTCCTCGTTCAATCCAGCCGCGGCCTCGATCGCGCTTGGAAGGTCGATGTTGTTCAGGAACGTCGCCCTGCCAAGCAGCTGTCGGGCATGGTCGACGTCGAGCAAATGATCTTGGAGGATTCCTCCGATGACGCGGAAGCGCGTTCGCGCGTCGCAGCCCCGCGCCTGCAGAACGCGGACAAGGTCCCGCTGACGAACCTCGACGCTCGCCCATGCGAGGTCCTTCGCTGCGCGAACGAGATCGGTCCAGAGGCCCCGTATGCCATCGTCCGACACAACGACGCCTCGAAGGCACCGCAGTACGTCAAGGTCCGTCGTTCGATCGGTGCTCGCTTGTGCTCGACGAATCGCGGCTTCGACGTCGAACTTGGACACCTCCGGCTCGGCGAGACGACGAACAGCCTCGCCGGAACGTGACCTCGCAGCCTCGATATCAGCGGCCGCCGTGCGCCATGGCTGGAGGTGCTGCCGCGTGAAGGGGCGTGGGTCGCCGATCCACTCGTTCATTTCGTCAAGCGCATCGACGAGCGACAGAGTTGGGAGAGACGGCTCCTGCCCGCGGTTGGACAGAAGCTCCATAGCAAGCTCGCGAGTCCACAGTGTCGCCGCCACCAGATCAACCTAGCGACGCCTGCAACGACGAGAACGACGACGGGCGAGGCGGCAGTCATCCAAAGACTCCGATCCATGACCGTTGTCGAGTACGGAACGTTCAGCGCTTCGGGCATCAAGAGGAGGTCACCGTGAGCGAGTCGATGGACGACGAGTGGGTCGGCTTGCCGATGATGCTCAAGGTGGAGGAAGCGGCCGCGGTCCTGCGGATCGCGCGATCCACGGCGTACGAGCTAGCGACGCTCTACTTGGAGGGCGGTGGTACGGCAGGACTACCAGTGCTTCGTGTCGGCTCCTGTCTGAGGGTCCCTCGCTTCGCGTTGCTCCACTTGGTGACCACCGGGGAGCTCGTGGTGCTGCGACCTCCCGTGCCCGCTTAGAAGCAGGCGGTCAATCCATTGGCCAGCGCCAGGTCGCAGACAAGTCAGCTGACCAATCTTGCTGCCGAAGTAGGTTGGGCCTCATTGTTGCCGTCCCCAACGATCTGAAGCCTCTCTCGCAGACCAAGTGGGGCGGCCGCTGCCTCCAGTGTCAGGGGCAGGTTCTGGCCGGCGCGCCCGCGTGGTGGTCGCCGTCCACGAAGGGGCTCGTGTGCGGATCCTGCCGCGCCGTTCCGGGCGCTCGCGTGCAGTCACCGGCCGCACCACCCCCGTCAAATCAAGATGCGTGGGTCCGTCTGGTTCGTTACCTGAAACGGTGCGTTGCCCTCCAGGCGGCCGACGGGCTGGCTGACTTTGCGGACACCAAGCGATGGATGCCGCTCGACGTCCCCGTCGAGGAGATCGTCGCTGGCACTCGCGAGTCGCTGCCGATGTCCGCCCGCCTGCAGGAGATTGCTCAACACCTTCAGCCGGGCGAAGTGCTCCAGTACGGCTGGCCAACGGTCGTTGTCGTCGATCGCAATGGTGTCACGCGTCTGGCGCCGCTGCTCGTGACCGAGCTCGAGCAGACCGATGACCAGTCGCTCGCGGTGACCGAGAGTGCGACGCTGAACCCGTCCGTCTTGGGCGACCAATGCTTCGCTCCGGAGGACGTTGAGGCACTGGCGTTCGCGTTTGAATCGACCCAGGAGGCCGAGCGAACGGACATGCTGGCCGCGGTCCTGGACGCGGCTGCGGCCGCGGTCGGCGAGGGCCAGCACGAGCTCAATCCTCGGAGCTTGTCGACGCACCTTGGCAACACCCCGGGGCTCTACAACGTCGCCGTCGTCGTCCGTGCGGAGAACTCAGCGATCACGCGGTCGCTGCTGCAAGAGCTCACCGAGCTGGAAGGTCGCACGGACTGGCCAACAACGGCTGCAGCCGGACTCGTCGACGCGACGCTCGTGGTCCACTCGGGCCCCGGAGCCAACACCCTTGCAAGCCCCCTGCCTTTGTCCGACACGCAGGAACAGGCACTCGCAGCGGCGCAGGGCTCATCGGTGACGGTCGTGACAGGCCCGCCAGGTACAGGAAAGAGTCAGTTCGTTGTAGCGGCGGTGACGACCGCGTGGATGAACGGCGAGACCTCACTCCTGGCCTCCACGAACAACGCTGCCGTCGACGTTGCCGTCGAGCGAGCGCATCAGACCCATCCGGGTCTCCTCTTGCGGACCGGAAACCAGAACCAGCGGGTTCAGCTCCCATCAAGGGTGTCGTCGCTCCTCGAAGATGCCACTCGAGACACACCCTCGCCGACCGTCGAAGCTACCTGTCGTGCCGACTGGTCGGTCGCCTATCGCGACAGGGCTCGCTTGCATGCGGAGCTGTCGACGTACCGAGAGCTTGAGTGCGCGCTCGCCGATCTCGCTTCACGTGAGGGTGAACTGCGGCGCCGGTTGTGGGTGCCTCCCCCCAGTGCGCCGCCCGATGCCGCCGCCGTTCATCCATTGGCGAGGAAGGCAGCGAGGGCCCTGCTGTTCCGCAAACGCAAGAAGCGCAAGCTCATGAAGCAGCTGCAGACCGTGGCGGGCGCATCCTTCGACGACCTCCTGTCCTGGGCTGAGACATCCGTTCAGTTCGAAGTCGTCCAGACGGATCGACAAGCCCTGGAGCTCAAGCTGGGTGATGTTCCGCAGGCAATTCAGGATGCTGACTCTCGTTGGCAGCAAGCCAGCTCTGCCGCTGTCACAGCAACGGTCCGATCGGCGCTCGCGTCGCAGCGCGCCGCCGTTTCGGGTCTTGGTGCCGGTCGCCAGGGTGGTCGTGGAGTTGCGGCTGCGATGGCGAGTGCGTTGCGAGGAACCCGGGGATGGGGGTGCACAGCACTCTCGATGAAGCCGAACTTCCCACTGCAGCCTGCTTTGTTCGACCAAGTCATCATCGATGAGGCCGCCCAATGCACGTTGGCCGAGGCGTTGCCGCTCGCGTACCGAGCACGACGGCTGGTCGTGGTTGGAGACCCGAACCAACTCACCCCGATCGTCCGAATCGACCGCAGGACGCTGCGGGATGTTGCACTCTCGAGCGGCCACGATCCGGACGAGCTGGCCAAGACGGGGCGCGACTTCGGGTCGGGCTCGGCGTTTCTTGCATTCGAGCACATCGTGGGTCCCGAACGGTTGTGGCTGCTCGACGAGCACTACAGGTGTCATCCACTGATTGCTCGCTGGTTCAATGCGAGCTTCTATGGCGGGCTCCTGACGGTGCTCACCAACATCGAATCGATGCTCGATGGGCAGAGAGGGCTGTTCTGGCTCGACATTCGCGGCGCTGCCGAGAGAGGTCCGAGCGGCAGCACCCGTAACCCGTTGGAAGCTGCCACAGTGGTCGATCAGCTGGAATCGCTGATCGGCTCGAGCCGCAGCGTGGGAGTGGTGACCCCCTTTGCCGCTCAGGCCGAGCTGGTGCGAAACCTTGCGCGCCGCCGATTCACGGATGAGGTGCTTGCGTCAGTCGACTTCACCGCCGCAACCGCCCACCGCTTCCAAGGGGGCGAGCGAGACGTCATCATCTTCAGTTCGGTTGTCGCCCCCGGCATTGCCCCGAGAAGTGCGAAGTGGGTGGAGGACCAACGCAACCTGATCAACGTCGCGGCCAGTCGAGCGCGCCAGCACCTGCTCGTTCTCGGGCATCCCTCCGCGGCGGCGGAGTTCGACCTGCCGACACTGACCTCGCTTCGCCGGGCCGCCATGGAAGGCCTTGAGCCGGCGACAGCTTCGTGGAAGGTACACAGCGAGTCAGAGCGAAGGCTTCTCGACGCTCTCCACGACGCGGGCTTGGCGCCGTTGGTGAAGCCCGTCGAAGAGGGATTCGAGCTCGACTTCGCTCTCTTGAGAGACGGCCATCGACTCAACGTCGAGGTCGATGGTGAGCAACACCTTGATGAACGGGGCCGTCAGCGTCGTCGTGACGTCACGCGTGACGGGGTGTTGAGCTCGCTCGGGTGGACGGTGCTGAGAGTGCCAGCATGGCGGTGTCTTCGTGAGCCGGACACCGTCGCGGTTGAAGTGCAGAACGTGTTCGCTGCGTTGACCTCTGGAGACTGACCCACTCCACGTCGACAGGTCCCGCCCGACTTGGCCCGGCAACAGGATCAGGTCGTTCAACCTCCGCAGCCAATCCCTGTCCGTTGGAGGTCGTGGACACGGAGGCTGGACGCAGGGCTATCATTCGTATTGCGCCGCTGCGCATGGTTCGAGAGATCCCTGGCGGCGCTGACGGTCTCTCCTGTGACACATCTCGACGCGGCCAGAGCTGCATCGAGCCAAACGTGCTCGGGAGGTTGACCATGTCTCGCCGACGGCACCCATTGCGCGAGCGCACGCGCTCGTTTAGCGTTTCGTCCTACGGGCGGGTTGATCGGAGCAGTTATGCCGAGGACAGTCCGATGTGGGGTGTTGACCGTGCGGTAGGTCGTCGTGTGATTGGCACGACGGCGCTCCTGCTCCTTGCCATCGGCGTAGTCGCGTGCGCCGACGGCTCCGATTCGTCGCCGAGCACCCCGAGCGTCACCGCACCGAGCATCGTCACGACGACAAGCAGTTCGACGTCGAATTCGACATCGTCGATCACATCGACCTCGACGTCGACAACGTCCACGACGACGAGCGAGCCTCCGGCGTCTCCCGAGGCGGACGTACGGGCTGCGATCGCACTGGCGCAGCAGACCTTCTCCGACTGTCTGGTCGCCATGCCTCGGTGCGACCCATCCACGCTCGATGTCGCGCGAGCTGGCGCGCTCCTCGAACGCAACGTTGCCCGCGTGAGCGAATGGAACGGAGCCGGCTACACCGTTCGTAACAGGGATCAGTTCAGGTACGTGATCGAGGCGGTGACCCTGAACCCTGACGGCAGAACGGCCTCGGCGACCGTGTGCATCGCCGATGGCAGCGACCTCGTCAATCCCGGTGCGGGCCCTGGCGGCGCTGACGTGATCATCGATGACTCGTACACCTCGGGTCGCTCCGCTTGGGACATGCGGCTCGACCCAGACGGGAGGTGGCGCGCATACGACGCACCGGCAGTTGGACCGACTGAATCGAGCGACGTGTGTCCCGCCGGCTGATCGTGGCGATCATGGCTGCGACCTGCTTGCTGCCAGCGCCCTCTGCGCTTGCTGGGCCTGGCGATGGGTCCGGCCAGGGGAGCGGTGGGCAAGACGCTGACGTGATCCAGGCTCAGGTCTCGTACAGCACGCCGGGCAGCACCACTTCGAGCGGCGGCTGCTCGTGGGAGTTGAAGGACGGGATCACTGTCGGTGTCCCGGATCTGGGCTCGGTCACTTGGCCGCGGGTCGTGGACGGCGTCACCCACCATCTCTGGCAGAGGACCTGCAATGGCGAGGTCGCGTGGGTCGATGTCCCGGAGGTGCAGCCCGCCGACATCCTTCCACAGCTGCTCGAACAGCTTCGAGAGCGCTCCCTGCCGAAGCCAGTGCCCGTCTTCGAGATGCTCGACCCCGAGTTCGGCTGGGCGTATGTGCAGACTCCGCTCGACTTCCGTGCCGGAGGAAACTCCTGGCAACCCGTGTCGGTCACGGCGTCGGTCGGGCCGATCTGGGCAACCGTGACGGCGAGACCGACGTCGTTGTCGTTTGATCCAGGTGATCCGGCGAATCCGGGCGTCGTCATCTGTTCCGGCACGGATCCGGTTGCCGTGTACGACGCTGCATCGCCGGGTGCGTGCTCGTACACCTACGTCAACGCCTCGTCCACGTCGAAGGTGGACGGCTACCACTTCACGACATCGCTGTCGATCACGTGGGGGATCAGTTGGACGTCGTCGACCGGCGCCGGCGGCGCGCTTGAGCCGTTCACGACGACAACGACATCGCCGCTCGCTGTCGCCGAGGTGAAGGGCCTTGTCGAGTGCACTGGTCCACGACCCGAACAGGGAGGGTGTTGATGTCCCGCACGATGCAACGACCGAGCGCCCGTGTCGAGGCCTCCCGGAGTGAAGTAGCCGAGCCGTCCTCGACACCGTCGGTCGTTTCGCTCTCGGCACCGAAGCGCAAGAGGCCCTCCTGGGTGTTGGCCGGCATGTTGCTCGTCGGCCTCTCGGCGCTGATGGCTGCGTGGGTGTTCAACGCGACGTCCGAGACCATGAGCGTGATGGTCGCTGCGCGTGACATCTCGCCTGGAGAGGTGGTCGATTCGTCCGACCTGCGCGTGGTGGAGATGGGTCGAACCGACGGACTTCGGGCGATTCAACCGTCCCAGCAGGATCTGATCATCGGGCGGGCCGCCCGCGGTCCGATTCCCGCAGGCACGGTCCTGAACACCGATCTCTTCAGTGAGAAGGGGAAGGTGATCCCGCCAGGGTTCGTGGTCGTTGGGGCGTCGGTCGAGGCGGGCGCCGCACCAACCTCGGGGCTCTCGGCCGGCGATCAGGTCGATCTCCTTGGAGTCGTGAAAGGAACGTCGGCGGCGCCGGCCGACGCGGCCGTCGCGTCGGTGCTCGGCTCCGGCACGGTGTGGTCGGTCGAGCGCGTCGGCTCGGGTTCCACGTCGACGAAGCTCTGGGTGTCCGTACTCGTCCCCGCGGACGTCCAGGCAGCGGTCGCCCAAGCAGCGTCGGATGGTCGGCTCAGGCTCACGCTCGTTGGGGCAGACGGATGATCGTCACTTTGAGCTCCGTGCGAGGCGCTCCGGGGGTCACCTCCTGGTGTCTTCTGCTCGCGGCTGCGTGGCCAGAGGATCTGGGCCGTGAGCGCGCGGTGCTCGAGGCTGACGTCGACGGCGGTGTCCTCGGTGCGAGGTACGGCCTCGGTGTGGAGCCGGGCGTCGTGTCGTTCATCGCCTCGTTGCGTCGCAGCGGCGACGCCGTTGCTGTCGGCGAACACGGACGCATGGCGGCACCGGGGTTGTGGTTGGTTCCTGGGCCCGAATCCGCCGAGCAGGCGGGCTCAGTCTGGTCAGGCACTGCCGGACAGGTGGCTGCTCGGCTCGCCGGCGACGATCGGGTCTGGTTGGTCGATGGTGGACGCCTGTCGCAGACCAAGCCGACGATCCCACTCGCTGAGTGGTCGAACCTCACCGTCGTCGTCTCTCGGTCCGCGTCTGAGGATCTGCTTCAGGTGCCTCGCCGGGTCGCCTGGCTGCAGCAACACGCCTCGGCGGTCGGCGTGCTCGTCGTCGGAAAGGCGCCATATGGCAGCCGCGAGCTGGCCGAGTTCTTCGGTACGGCAAGCGTGTGGACGGCGGCCGACTCGGATGCTCTGCCGGATCTTGCGGGGCAAGCGCTCACCCCTGGTCGAGCCCGTCGTTCACCGCTGTGGCGGTCGGCCGTCGAGATCTCGGCGGAGATCGCAGGCGCGGCTGTTGCCTCCGCGCCTGCCGCGGCGGTCTCATCCTCGACCGTCGGCGAGAGGCGGTTCGCGTGACGGCGCCCGACCTGTTGCTCGTGACCACGACGACGCGTGCCGTTCAGGACGCTCTCGAAGCCGATGCGACAGAACGCGTACGGACCGGCAAGCCTCCCCTCACGCGCTCTGGCCAGGAGGCGCTCGCGTACAAGGTGCTGAGTGCAGAGCTGCAACGGCACGACGCGGATCGGCTGGGTAGCGGTGGCATTCGGCTCACGCCGGAGATGGAGCAGTCCGTCGTCGATCGAGTCCTCGCATTGGCAGTCGGCCTCGGGCCGGTCGAGTTGCTCCTTGCCGACGAGACGGTCGAGGAGATCGTGGCGTCGCGCTTCGACCTCGTTTTCGTCTACCGGTCGGACGGCACGGTCGAGCACCTCGAGGAGAGGCTGTGGGCGAGCGAGCAGGAGCTTGAGGCATGGCTCTCGCACTTGGCCCGCACCGCTGGACGTACGGAACGTCAGTTCAACAATCAGGTGCCGCTGCTCGTCATGCGCTTGGGTGAAGGTCTGCGCCTCGCAGCGACGCGCGACGTCTCGCAGCACGTCTCGTTTGCTCTCCGCCGGAACACGTTGGGCAAGGTGACCCTTTCGGACCTACTTGGCCTCGGGATGATGCCGGCGCCGGCGGCGGAGCTGCTCGCCGCGTGCATGCGTTCGACAGAGATCCGGCTGGTGTTCTCCGGGCCGACCGGATCGGGGAAGTCCACCCTCGTTCGAGCATGCCTGGCCGAGCTGGGACCGATGGCCCGCGTGGTCGTCATCGAGGACACCGCCGAGCTCGACTTCTTCGACCCTGTGCTCCATCCGAACGTGGAGTCCTGGGAGGAGCGACTGGCGAACAACGAGGGAGAGGGATCGATCTCCTCGGGGAGCCAGGTGAAGCATGCCCTCCGCTACCGGCCGGACTGGTTGGTCTTCGGTGAGGTACGCGACTCGGACGGTGCCGTCCCGATGCTGAAGGCGATGACGCACGGACAGTCGTCGTTGACGACCGTGCACGCTGCCTCTGCTGTCGGAGCGCTCGACAAGCTGGCGCTCTACCTTGGTACGGGCGAGGACCGACTCCCGCCCGAGGTCGCCCACAATCAACTTCGCCAAGCGATCGACTTCGTCATCCACCTCGACAGAGGGTCGGACGGTCGGCGCGTGGTCGTCGAGGTGACCGAGATCGCCGGCTTCGACGGTCGCCGGTGCACGACCAACTCGATCGTCACTCGAGACCCTGTCACCGGCGAGACGACGACGTTGAACCGCCTCGAACAACATCACCGTGAGCGTCTCCGTCGGGCCGGTTTCGATGACCTCCTGCTGGGAGGAGGGTTCCGGTGAGGACGCTCGCTGGTGCCGTCATCGGTGTGATGTTTGCCGCTGGTGTGTGGATTGCCATCGCCGGATGGCGAGGTGTCGAACGACGCTCCACGCCGCGCCGATCGATCTCGTGGGACCAGCTGTGGTGGCGTGGTGCCCTGGTCATCGGTGCAGCCGTGGCTGGGTGGATGCTGACTGGTTGGCCCGCTGCTGGGGTGATCGCAGCTGGCGTCGCTGCGGTTGCGCCGCTCTTGTCCGGCACTCGTCGACGTCGGGACGCACTCAACGCCAAGAGCGAAGCACTGGCCTCCTGGGCCGAGATGCTGCGCGACACCATCGCCGCTCACGCTGGGCTTCGAGAGGCGATCGCCCTGACGGCGCGGGTCGCGCCGGCGCCTATTCGGAGCGAGGTCCAGCTGCTGGCCGTGCGCGCCGAGCGGGAGCCCCTGACGACGGCATTGCGACGGTTCGCAGTCGAGGTTGCCGATCCTGTCGCCGATCTCATCGTGGCGTCGCTCGTCATCGCTGCGGAGCGGCAGGCGCAGAGGCTGGCTGAGCTGTTGACGCAGATCGCAGGCTCAGCGCGGGAGCAGTCGGCGATGCGTCTTCGTGTCGAGACCGGTCGGGCGCGTACCTACGCCTCGTCTCGGGCTCTCGTCGTGATCACCTTCGGGCTCGCCGTCGTACTGCTGGTGTTCTCCCCGACATTCATGTCGCCGTACGACAGTGTCACAGGTCAGATCGTGCTGATGGCGATCGGCGCGTTGTTCGCCGGTGCGCTCTGGTCATTGGTGCAGCTTGGCCGACCGGTGACCCCGCCACGGATGCTCGCAGGCATCGAGGGCGAGCAAGTGGGTCAGTCGTGAACGTGTTCATGGTCGCACTGGCAGGTGGATTGGCCGGCGCGGGTTTGCTCCTGGTCGTCAGGGGCTTCGTCGGTTCCACCACGCCCCTCTCAGCTCTCGTTGCCGAGCTCCATCGTCCACGGCGCCTTGAAGCACCGATCGACCATCGTGGACGCGCGGTTGGATGGCTGGCGGGCGCCAGCTCACCGACGCGCGATCGCGATCTGGCCGTCTGCGAACGCGACGTCGCTCGATGGGTGCAGGACCGACTCGTCTGGTCGCTACTTCTTGCCTCCCCCGGCATGGCATTCGTGCTGCTCTCCGCCGGCGGCGCTGGCCTCGTTTCACCGTTCGTGGCAATCGGAGCCGCCGCCGTCGGTGCGATCGGCGGGTGGTTCTATGCACGTATCGACCTGGCCTCCGATGCCGACAAGGCGAGACGCGCCTTCCGCCATGGCCTCGCTGGGTACCTGGAGTTGGTGACCATCTTGATGTCAGGTGGAGCTGGCGTCGAGACAGCGATGTTCGATGCGGTGGCTGTTGGACGCGGCGGTCCGTTCCGCCATCTGCGCGCAGCGCTGTCGGCGGCTCAAGCTCGACGCGAACCTCCATGGCGCGCTCTCGGCCAACTCGGCGATCGGCTGGGCATCGTCGAGCTGGAGGAACTCGAGGCGTCGATGACCCTCGCTGGTGGAGGTGCCCAGGTTCGTGACTCGCTGACAGCCAAGGCAACGGCCATCCGAATCAAGGACCTCTCGCAGATCGAGTCGGAAGCGCAGTCGCGCTCCGAAACCATGGTCCTCCCTGTCGCCCTGATGTTCGCGGGGTTCCTTGTCCTCATCGGCTACCCGGCGCTGGCCGCGCTCTCGTCGCCATGAGGTCGCTCAACCGAAGCCGTCGTGATGTTCCGGCCCATCACGAGCCACGTCCATTGTCGACCGGCACAAAGGAGAGGAGCACCAGCCATGCTGGGACTACAGGTACAACTCTGGTCGGCGTGGCTTCGCGCTGCGGCGGCGACGCGGCAACGACTGGCCCAGGCCAGCGACGAACGAGATCGTGGCGAAGTGACCGCGACAACTGCGTTGATCGTGATCCTGGTGATCGCTGCCATCGCGGCCGGCGGGGTGATTGCGATCAAGATCGCCAACAACGCCAACAACGTGCCGGAACCCTGAGGCGACGTGATCGAGGCGAGGTCACGGCCACCGTGCTCGTGGTCCCACTCGTGCTCCTGACGATGCTGTTCGTCGTGCAGTACGGGTTGGCCTACTACGCCAGGCAGGTCCTTGCCGGCGCGACACAGGACGGAGCGTCTGCCGCCGCTCGGCAGGACTCGTCGCCCGAGTCCGGCGCCGCGTTGGCAGAGGACCTCATCGACGAAGGCGGTGGCTCGTTGCTCGATTCGTACTCGGCGTCGGGGAGCTCTGATGGCCAGACGGTCACGGTCTCGGCGAGTGGCGAGGTCGTCTCACTCCTGCCGTTCTTCGGGACGATCACGGTGAGGGCGCAGGCGACCGCCAAGGTCGAGTCGTTCGATCCGCAAGGCGCGCCATGAGGGAAGCGACCGAACGTCCGAGGCAGCACGACGACCGTGGGTCTGCTGGCGTGGAGGCGGCCATCGCCGTCACCTCGCTCTTGCTCGTCGGATTCTTCATCATCGGCGCGATCCGCGTCGTCGGCAGCGGCGGCGACGTCGATGCCGCTGCTCGTTCCGCAGCTCGTGCGGCGGCGGCGGAGTACGACCAGGGTTCGGCCTCGGCAGCGGCCGAGGTCGTCGCCGCACAAACGCTGGCCGCCCGAGGCGTTGCTTGCCAGAACCTCGGCGTCACGTTGGATGGCGATCTGTCACCTGGCAGTGTGGTCGTGGTCGAAGTGACGTGCAACGTGTCGCTTGCGGACGTCGTGCTCGCTGGCTTCCCGGGCAGTCGCACGGTCTCTGGCCGCGGGGTGGAACAGGTCGACCTCGTTCGAGGAGGGCAGCGGTGAAGTGCCCCGTCGGGTGTCGCTTCCCGGCCGACGGGCGCGACCGAGGTTCGGTCATGCCGATGACCGCAATCCTCGTCGTGTTTCTCATGTTCGGCTGTTGGTCGCTCGTGTCGGCCACACAGCAGTGGTCAGCGCGTCGCGACGCTCATGCCATAGCCGCGGCGGCCGCTCGTGCGGGAGCCCAGGGTGACCCGACTGCACTGCGCTCTGGCGGTGTGATCGACGAGGCTGCCGCGGTCGAACGTGCCGAGGCGATTATCGCCGCCGCGGGCTACTCGGGCGACGTGTCCGTGGACGGTGAGACGGTCACTGTCACGGTGTCGGCGGGAGTTGGCTACGCATTTCCCGCCCCCGGCTTCCCTGCGAGTGTGAGCGGTAGCGCAACGGCGGTTGCTCAGCGCGGGGTGACTGGCGAGGAGGGAGGCTGACGTGTCGCGACTGACTCATCGTCTTCGATCGCTGGCAGCGCTGATGGTCCTCGTCGCGATCATCGTTGGCGTACCCACATTGCTCGCGCTCGTGGCGGGATGGCCCCTTCCTCGAATCGTGCCTGACTGGAGCCGCATCTCGACAGCCGTCCAGCAGGGCGACATACCCGGCGAGACGGTCATCAAGGTCCTGGCCGTCCTGGTGTGGATTGCGTGGGCTCAACTCGTGTGGGCCATCGGGTGGGAGCTGTCGATCAACGTGCCGCGCTCCAATCGAGGGCAGCGTGCCAAACCTGCGCCCCTCGTTCCGTCTGGCGTCAGCAGATGTGTCGGGCGCTTGGTCGCGCTGGCCCTGTCGATCGGCATCACGCTCGCATCCACGCCGACACCATCACTCGCCCGACCTGTCGCGCCTGCAGGTACGGCGCTTCGAGCTGCTTCTCCCACAACCGTCGTCGTTGGCGCGAGGGCACCTGCGAACGAAGCCGCGGTCGATCACGTGCGCTCATGGTGTGTCGCAGACGGAGACAATCTGTGGGACATCGCTGTCGCTGCGCTCGGCGACGGATCCAGGTCGTCGGAGATCATCGACCTCAACTGGCAGCTGCGGTCTCCACGCGACGTCCGAACGGGACAGGTGCTCCGGCTCCCCGCAGATGCCAGGGTGCCGGCCGATCGAGCGCCCTCGAACGCTGCGCCTGCGCAATCGCAGGAGAGCGATACATACCTCGCCCCGGAGGTCGTCACGGTCGTGCGGGGGGACACGTTGTGGGATCTCTCCGAGGACCGGATCGAGGAAGCGACACATGCGCCTGCGAGTGGTCGGGAGACGATGGAGTACCTCGACGAGGTGATCGCGGCGAACCCCGAGACGATCGAAAACCCTAATCTGATCTTCCCCGGGGAGCAGTTCGTCTTCCCGGAAATCGGTGAGCCACCAGTGCCGATCGACCCAGTGCAGGAGGGCACTCCACCAACTCCGGAACCGGCTCCGCCCGAGTCCCCACCGTCACCGTCGACTTCAACGACAGTCGCACAGGGCACTCAGGTCTCCTTGCCCGTTCCAACGACTGCACTGCCGACAGCTGCTGTGCCCGCGACCTCGGTCGCGCCGCCGACGGAAGCACCTGAGCCGGCAGTCGCTCCATCCTTCGGCCCTGCCGGCGCAGTACGTGGCGGGGACAGTGCGGTGCCTTGGCTGGCGGGCTTGACCGGGGCGTCCGTGCTCAGCGCCGGAGCGCTTGCGGCATTTCGACGTCAGCAGCGCCGCCGCGCAGCGCGAGGCGAGCGAACGATCCGCCGTGTCGCTGCGGCCCATCTGGAGACCGAGCGGGCATTGGTGCGTGTTGGGGACGTGTCTTTCGTGCGCTGGGCGAATCATGAGCTGGCCGAACTGGCGAGGGAACTTGGTCCGACCGACGTACAAGGAACGCCCGTCGCCGTCGAGATGTCGGCCGAACACGGCCTCGAACTGCTGTGGGAGGTGCCGAACCCTGTCGCCCCGCGACCGTGGGAGGCTGCCGACGGCGGATGGTCGTGGCGGCTGGTCTACGACGCCGACCTCCATTTGCCGGCGAACCCAGAGACCGCACCGATTCCCGGCCTGGTCACCTTCGGCACCAGAGACGGCGGGACGCTCTTGGTCAATCTCGAAGTCTTGGGTTCGCTCGCAGTAGCGGGAGATGCCACTGCGGTCGAGGCGTTCATCCGGTCCTTAGTGCTCGAGCTCTCGTTGTCGGACGAGCTCGCCAACAGTTACCTGTTCCTCGTCGGGACCGATCTCAACGCCGTTGCCGGCACCGACCGGATTGCTCGCAGCAGCGAGGGTGATGCAAGTACGCGAATCGTCTCCGTGGTGGATCAACACGAAGAGATCCTTCGCGCCGCGTCGCTGGACTCGTCCTTCGGGCTCCGCCTGAACGGCGCTGCTGACGGTCGCGAGCTGACGGTTGTTGTCGCGGATGTCGATCAGCTCGAAGATCCGGAGATGCTGTCGAGCGTGGCGACGCCAAACCGAGGCGTGGCCGTCGTCATGGCCGGCGACGCGCCGGCGCACGCAATTCTCACACTTGATGCGGATGGATCGGCGCTGCTGTCGCCGATCGGCCTGCGGTTCCAAGCGGTCGCTCTTGAGGCGGCCCCGGCTGAGGCCGTCGCCTCGCTCCTCAATGGGGTCGAGGAGCTTGACGCAGACGATGTAGTCGAGAACGACGAGGCAGGCGATGACGAATGCGTTCACCACTCGGACGTGGTGGCGCTCGAGGACGACCTCGGCGAGGACGACGAGCGGGAGCCGCCCTCGCCGAGGGTGCTTGTACGGGTGCTCGGGACGCCACGTGTCGATGGCTTCCCGAACCTCGGTCGCTTGGACGTGAGCCTCGTCGCCTTCCTCGCGTGCAACGGAGGCCAGGCCACCGAAGACCAGGTCGTCAACGCGGTGTGGGGAGGTCGAGCGATCGAGAAGGCGACCCTCTGGAATCGCATCTCGAAAGCGAGGGTCTCGCTCGGCGCGGCTCTTCCAGCGCGAGAGCAGGGTTCGAGCATCGTCCGTCTCGCGGAAGACGTCCAGACCGATCTGCACGTGATGAAGGCTCTCGCCGCGCGCTCGACGCGGGTGTCGTCGGGCGAAGCCATTGAATTGCTCCTTGAGGCAACGGCGCTGATCGAGGGCACGCCGTTCGATGCACAGGGATACGACTGGTCCTACGAGCGCCAATTCAACGCCGAGGCGTGCGAGACGATCGAGAGCGTCTGTGTTCGACTTGCTCAGCTTGCACTTGACGACGATGACTTCGCGGTGGCCAGGATCGCTGTCCATCGCGGACTAAGAGCTCTGCCGCTGAATGAGCCGCTGTACCGATTGCGGATGCAAACCGAAGCGAGTGCGGGCAACGTCGGCGGAGTCAGAGCCGCGTTCGACGAGCTCTGCGGACGCCTGTCAGATTTGGACGTAGACGCATCACCGAGTGAGCTCACCTCGTCAATGTTCCGCAGGTGCTCAGGAGCTCGTTCGGAGAAGCGGTCGGCCTGACCTCGGAGGAGCAACTCGTTGGACCGAAGCGCACGAGGTGCACACGCAAACCCGGCCTCCGGTCAAACCTTCTTTCCGGTCCGCCTCTCCAAATCCCTTTCGGCGACGTGAGGAAGGAAGTCGGGCGGAGTCGGCTGGGAGCAGATACGCCGCGGTTCGGTGCGGACCGGCAGCTCATCGAGTTCTGTTACCGTTCGTTCCACGGAGGTCGGTGGGATGCGACGTTGGTGTAGAGGTTGCGGAACCATGGTTGACATCCCGGCGGGTGAGACGACGCACACCGTCGACGACGTGTGTCACAACATCCACACCGGGGATGCGTGTACGGGGATTTCCAGTCGACGCACTCCCATCCCCCTCGGCCCAGTGCCGATGGACTCATGAGCGAACCAGACCCCGCAACGCTCTTCGAGGTTGAGGAACTGAAGCACGCGCGCTCGCTCGAGGCCGCGTATGTCCGGGACAGATCTGCGCTCGCGCTTACCGCTCTGGACAACGCACGAGACGGTGCGAAGCAACTCGTCACTGCCGCGTCAATCATCGTCACCCTCTACGTAGGCGCGCTCGGGGCCGTCTTTGCGGTGACTGATCGGCCTTTGCCGCCGAGAGGAATATGGGCACCGGTGTTTCTCGGGATTTGCGTGACCTTTGCGTCCGCCTACCTTGCTCCGCTGCGTCGACGAAGTGCGGCCGTCCGCGTTGCGATAGTCACAGGCACCTCGGCGCAGGAACTTGACAAGCACGCCGACAACATCACGACCATCGCGGACTCCATGAGTCAGTACAACCGCAGAAGTGTTCGGGCTGCGATTGCCGCTCTCGGCATCGGCGTTGCATTTATGGCAGCTCCGTTCATGGGTGCGGACGGCAACACCTCGACCGGTCTGCCTGAGCCGCCGGCCTTGCCCACCACAGCGATAACCGGCGACGCCTCAATTGTGTACGGCTATCAGCGTCAGCTATACGAGCAGGCGCTCTGTGCTGCCGGTCGTGAGTTGGAGGGGCTGGATTGCCCCAAGGTCGAGAGCGAGTCGGCAGCGCCGGCGTGGCGAATCTGGGAGCAGTCGCCCGAGGCAGTCGCCGGCTTCCTGGGCGTGCTTGGGCTACTGACTGTGTTGACATTTGCGGTTTGGCCCGCACCAAGGCCAAAGAAGAAGTGAGCGTTGCACAATGACTGAACTGGCATCCCTCCGTCTCGGACTTCCTCTTCGAGCGGGCGATCTGGAGCTCGCTGGCAGGGGAGTGATCGTGGGAATCGTCGACTATGGAGTTGACTGTCTCCACCCATCGATCGAGCAGTCCGTCCTGGCTGTTCTTGACGACGATGCCAATGTTGTCTGGCAACGTGACCGTGAGCTTCTGCCGCTCGACTCATTGCCTGCCTCCCTCATCTCCGATGCGAAGGGCCACGGCACCCACATCGCTGCGTCCCTCGTGGGTCGGGGGGCGGTGCGGGGTGTCGCGCCGGAAGCGTCGCTGGTGGTAGCTAAAGCTGGCACCGATGATCGGATCGTGGCTGCTGTGGAGGCGATCTTCGAGCTCGCGGATCAGCTTCAAATGCCTGCGGTCGTGAATCTCAGCCTTGGTGGGCAGCACTCGGACGGCCATGACGGAGCCGACGGGGTCAGCCGGCGGCTGGACGAGCTTGCCGGAGCGGGGCGCGTAGTTTGCGCGGCTGCAGGCAATGAGGGCGCAGACTGGCTCAAACTCCATGTGGCCGGTACCGCCCTTCCAGGTCAGCTTGTTGAAGTGCCCTTCGTCCTGACCGACTCGGACAACATCCCCAGGGGGGTACCGTTCGACCGGGACAGCTGCAGGGTGGTCGGCTATACGAGTTCATCGGCGCCGATGTCCGTGATTCTGGAGACGAACCGCCCTGAGCTTTCAGGTGGCGTCAGACTCCCTCCGGGGGCCGACATGCACCTGGCGCTGGAGGGGATGCACCTCGTGATGGCCTCGACGGTGGATCCGCTTAACGGCGACTTCAGCTTTGCGATCGAGTGGATCTCGGAATGGGACGGCTTCAAGTGGGAGAGCTGGTCGATCAGCTTGCTGAGTCACGCCGATGATCCGGTGGACTTCCACTTGTGGTCACGGGATGCAACGGGCACATTTGCGACGGCGACCGGGGTGAGTCGTCATCAGATGGTCTGTTCTCCTGCATCAGCCAGATCGGTCATCGCAGTGGGCGCCGTTCAAGACCGTGCCCTGGATGGTCCTGGCGCTCCGATTCGGCTCTGGGAACTGTCGAACTGGGGTCCAACTCGAGATGGCAGGGTCAAGCCTGACCTCGTGGCGCCGGGCTACGAGATCGTGTCGGTCCGATCTCGCCAGCTCGAGCCTCCCAGCGACCTCAGTGTGATGTCCGCCACCGGCACATCCTTCGCCGCTCCAATTGTCACTGGTATCGTGGCGTGCATGCTGGAGGCCAGGCCCACGCTGGATTCCATTGAGGTACGCGAACTGCTGAGCTGGGCCGCTGAGATGCCCGTAGACGCCTTTCGTGAACCGGATGGCTGGGGGGCAGGCGAGCCATCCGCCGCTAGGCTGTCAGCCTTCCTGGGCCAGGCAGGCCCGGGCGAGGCAGGTGACCCCCAGTGAGCACAACGAAATTCACTGCGAAGCTTCGGTGCGCCGTTCTCCGATACGGTCCCGACCACGACTACCGCGTTTTGGTCAGGACTGTGCCGAGGCCCGGTTCGGGGGAGCGTCAGGCTGGTCGGACGTATGGCACGTCCGTCGGTTTCGAAGAGCTTCAAGCCTTAGCGCTTGATCCAGAGGTCATGGCGGTTGACCTGTCCGAGGCGACTCGTCCGCTCTGACAGGTGGACCCCAGCGACTGCGTTGGCGCTGCTTCTTTGTGTCACCACGAGCATCCGTCGTTCGGCAGTGACGTCGGATCCACACCGTCCGCGCTGAGGTAAAGCCTGCGGACCAGTGGCTGAGGACAACGCTGCACTCCGTCTACCTGGATCTCGAGGTGGAGGTGCGGAGTGCCGGATCGACCGGAGTTGCCGCTGCGTATGATCTGCTGGCCCGCGCGGACGGTCTCGCCAAGCTGCACGGTCAGGGCGCTGCCATGGCAATACGTCCAGTGGGTGCCCCGGTCGTCGATGATCGTCACGCCGATCCCGCAGGTGTCGCAGCCGCGGCCACCCTCTGAGCCGCAGCCTCGGTTCCACCAGTTGTAGGGCCACGTCCGCACCACCGCGACGCGACCTCCTCGCACAGCGAAGATCGGCGTGCCCACAGGAATGAGCCAGTCCCATGCGGGATAGTCGTGGTGCGGCTGGTCGATCGCGGACGGGTTGGCATCGAGCAAGCTGCGCGGGCCGGGCAGTGACCACTCGCCGTCGAGGGGCACGACGCCACCGCCAAGACAGGCGGGCAGCGGCGGAGGTGTGGTCGACGAGCTCGGCGAGGTTCCGACCGTGGTCGACGCGCTGGCGAGCCGGTTGTAGACGACCATCCATCGGGCTTGGTACTGCCGCGGCGTGAGCCGGTTCCCTGCGCCGGGAAACGGCACGCTGTCCCACTCTGTCGACGTCGGGCCTGGAACGTGGCCGATGTACCAGACGACGGGCACGGCGGTGACGTCGCCGTCGTGCTTGTTGAGGATCAGCGTGATGTTCTCGGCAGCCTTTGCGTCCTGCACGTCTGGCGGGGCGTCCTTGGCGTGGGTGTAGCCGCCGTACCCGGCCCACGAGCTGTCGAGGAACTGATACGCGCCCGACGCCGTCGATCCGGCTGCCTGAGCGCTGTAGTTGCCGCCCGACTCGAGGGTGCGAATCGTCGCGAGCACGGTGTCGGTCGAACCTGCCTGCTGTCCGCAGATGGCGATGGGCGGTGGGTCTCCGCCGGCGAGGAGCACCGGCATCACGACGACGCCGAGGAGGAGGGAGCTGGTGAGGGCTACAGCGGACTTCATCACCTCCAACGGACATGCGTGACGTCCATCCGGTGAGCGATTCATCCACGGCGGTCTGGGCCTGTCCGTTGGTGGTCGAAACCCTGCCAGGTCGGTCGGGATCGAACATCAGGAGGACTCGATGGACGTACGAACTCTGGCGATCGGCCGGAAGGCTCGATTGCTGGCCGTTGCCCCGGCGACGTGCTTGCTCTGCGTGATGACGCTGCCGCACGTGGCCTGGGCAGGTGCGGCGATTCCGAACCCACCTGCAGACGGCACGGCCCCCGGTGCCGAACTCGTGGGTCAGGTGCTCGGCTGGCTGAAGTGGGGTGGGCTCACGGCGGCACTGGCCGGCCTCCTCATCGGTGCAATCACCACCGGAATCGGCCACTTCGGCTCGAACTACGGGGCATCGTCCGCCGGCCGCAAGTGGCTGCTCGGCGGGATGGGTGCGGCGATCCTCTCCGGCCTCGCCTGGACCATCGCAACGACCCTGTACGCAGCGACCGGCGGTTGACCGTGCGTCGGCTCACGGTGTTTCTCGCCGTGCTCGCGGCCGTAGCGGCGATCGGCGTCGTCGTGTCGCGCGCCGGCTCCCACGAGTCGGGCGAAACCACGACCGCGACGGTCGACCAGCGCGAGCCTCGGTCGGCCTCTGCTCAACCAGCGGATGACCTTGAGGCCGCGCGTGACGCTGCCGTGGCAGCCGTCGCACTCACCGACGATGTCGCCCGTGCCGGCTTCATCTCCCGTCGCGAGCTGATCGAGTCCTTCACCACGCCCTCGTACGGGCCCACACTGGCGAACGAGACCTCGGAGGCGGTCACGGCAATGCTGCTCGACCTCGGCGAGCGCGATGTCGACCCAGCCGACCTTCACGTTGTCGAACAGCCGATCTCTGCGCGCGCCGAGGCCAGTGCTGACGGTGTGCGCGTGAGTGTGTGGTCGGTCTTGATCGTGGCGGTTCCTGGCACCGGACCTGGCCGCCAGGTGTGGCGAACCGTCACGCTCGACATGGTGAAGGTCGGCGGCCGTTGGCTGGTCGACCATTGGTCGTCAGAGCCCGGGCCAACGCCATCGCCTGCAGCGGAGGCCGCCTTCGATGACGCCAAGGCGTTCGTCGAGCCGCTCGGCTGGCCGCCGGCGACACCGTCGGTGGTGCGCTGATGTGGCCCTTCCCGAACCCGCTGGACCTCTTCGGTGATGCCATCGGCGGCGTTGTCGGCTGGGCGTGGGACAAGGTGATCCAAGGCATCTACACCTGGTTCGCGAACGGGCTCCTGCTGCTGATGGAGTGGGTGTGGGGAGTCCTGGACACGGCCACCACCCCTCGGCTCAGCGAAGCCTGGTTCGAGACGGGACTGGTACGTCCGCTCGCCGGCATCTCGCTCGGGATCACGATCGCGCTGATGCTCGCGTCAGCTGTCCAAGCCGGCTTCGGTGGTCGTCCGGAGTTGATCGTCGATGCGCTCAAGGAAGGTCCAAAGGCGATCGTGGCGTCGGCGCTGACCTTGACCGTCATGGACGTACTGATCCGTGGTGCTGACGTGCTGTCCGACGTGGCTTGGCAGGCAGGCCGTACCGATGCTCAGACCGTGCTCGATGGCCTCGCTCGAACGATGAGCAGTGCTGGTGGACTGGCGACCACGTTTCTCGGCCCACTCGCCCTGCTGTTCGGGATGATCGGACTGCTCGTGACCACCGTGGTGCTCTTCATGCGGTCGTCGCTGCTCTACCTCGTGGCGGCATTCGCGCCGATCGTCTGGTCGTCCTCGGTGTCGCCGATGATGCGCGGCTCGGGACGGCGACTCGTGCACGTGACCGTGGCACTCGTACTCGCCAAGCCGGCGATCGCCGTGACGCTTGTGGTCGGTGTGAAGCTCCTCGCCAACGCTGGCGCCCCCGGCGCGGACGGAACGACGGACGGCGCGGCCGCACTCGGCACGCTCATCTCAGGATTCGCTTGCTTCGCGATCGCAGGCCTCTCTCCCTGGGTGATCTACCGACTCTTGCCCTCGGTGGAGGGTGCGGCGGTGTCCTCCGGGATCGTCGGCGGCTGGGGACGGGCGGGCCTGACCGCCGCTCAGGCAGGCCTGATGGTGAAGTCGCTTGGTGCAAGCGCGGCTGCATCGGCCGCAACCCGGGCGCTGCCGCAGCACGTCTCGTCGGCAGGTTCGGTAGGTGGTGGTACCAGCTCGGCAGCGGGCACCGGCGGTGTGTCGAGTTCGCAAGGCACATCCCCGGCAACGGGAAGCGTGGCCTCGACTGGAGGCGGAGCGAGCCGCCCAGGTGCTTCGGCGCGGACACGTCCGGCCCGGCCATCGGTGGCTCCGAGGGCGACCGCAGCGCCGCCACCACAGCGTGAGGATGAGGAGGTGCAGTCGTGAACGGCGCAGCACCAGAGCGCTATCGGTTCGGCGACCCGGCTCGTGCGTCGCTGCTTCTCGGGTTGTCACTGCGACAGTCGATACCGCTCGTCATCGGCGTGCTGTGGCTCACCCTCTCCTTGATGGCGGGTCTCGCAGTCGTCGGCGTCGTCGGTCCTGTTGTTGGCCTCGGCCTCGCGTTCGGTCGCTGGCGTCGAGCTCCGCTATTCGATGTCGCAGCTCCCGGCCTCCGCCTGTGGTGGACCCGGAGACGGGGTCGCAGCCCGTGGGTGAAGGCCTCGCTCCTCGGCGCTGGCCCAGGCTTCGATGACGACTTGCCGCAGCCGCTGGCGGGGCTTGCGGTGCTCGACGTACCGGTCGACTGGCAGGCCGCGCGCCGGAGTGTCGCCGTCGTGCACGACCAACGATCTGGCTCGGTCTCGATGGTGCTGCAGGCGACCGGCGCCGGCTTTCCCGTCGCCTCGCTGCGCGAGCAGGACGGATTGATAGCCGGCTGGGGAGCCGCCCTCGGCCCGCTGGCCCGAGCGCAGTGTGCGGTGAGCCGCATCACGTGGCAGGAGTGGGCGCATCCGATCGGAGTGTGCGGCCACCGGGAGTTCCTGGACGGCCTCGCACAGTCGACGACGTCGGCGGCGAGCAAGGACTACCAACAACTGCTCGATCTCCAGGACCCGTTCACGATTGCGCACGAGGTGCTGCTGACACTGACGGTCGAGATCCGTCGAGTCCGCACCCGGAGGCGTGAGCCGGTGGAAGCCGCGATCGAGACACTCGCGGACGAGGCCAGGTTGCTGGCGTCGAGACTGGAATCGGCGGGTCTCCAGGTGCCCGGTCCACTGGATGCACTCGACCTGTCGACGGCGATACGCCTTCGATCCGATCCGTCTCGATCGGCGCAGTTGTCGACCATCCGGCGATCGTTGGCGGCGGCCGCCCGCAGAGGGCAGATCGAGTGGGGTCCGATGGCCGTCGAACCTCGCTGGGACGTCGTGTCCGTCGACGGCTCGAAGCACCGTTCCTTCCGGGTCGCAGGCTGGCCCATGCTGCCTGTTGGAGCGGACTGGCTGGCACCACTGCTCGCCGGTGATGGTGCAACTCGCATCGTCACGGTGGTGCTCGAGCCAGTGCCCCTTCAGCGTGCTGCTGCAGACGCCAACCGGCAACTCACCTCCATCGAGGCGGACCATGCTCAGAAGGAACGTCACGGCTTCAGACTGACTGCACGCGAGCGTCGGCGACAGGCCGACGTCGAGACGCGCGAGCGTGAGCTTGCCGAGGGTCACCCCGAGTTCCGACACGTAGCGCTCGTCACTGTGGTGGCGAGCAGCATGGATGAGCTGGACGATGCGTGCGCTCGTGTCGAGCAAGCGGCTGCACAGTCGATGCTCGACCTACGACCGCTCGCGGCACGTCAGGCAGAAGGGTGGGTCGCTTCGCTGCCCTTGGGACGATCGTTCACTACGGGGACGCGGTCATGAGGCGCCACAACGACGTGCGACCCCTGCCATCCGAGCAGGCTCGCCAACGGCATGCCCGCGCATTGGCCCAACGCAGTGAGCGTCCCCATCCGCGTCCCCATTCGGACGTGCGACCTCCCGGAGTGCTCCTCGGCCGCGGTGGCATCCCCGGTGACTGGGCCCGTTCGACGATGGCGCACCTCTGCTCCGTCTATCCGTTCCATGCCGATGCATCGTTCGGTGAGCGCGGAGTGCTCATGGGCGCCAACGTCACGGCCGGCATGGGTGGCTTCTACTTCGACCCGTTCGAGTTCTACGCCCAGGGTCACCTGACGAACCCAAACATGATCGTCATGGGTTCCGTCGGCTTCGGGAAGTCGGCCACGGTCAAGGCACTCGTGCGCCGGCTGAAGGCGGTCTACGGCGCCGGGCGCTATCTGGCGATCGTGGACCCGAAGGGCGAGTACACCGCTCTCGCTCACGATCTCGGGCTCACCGTGGTGCGCCTTCATCCCGGCGGCACCGATCGAGTCAACCCGATGGACGCTGGAGGCGGCGATCAGGACGGCAGCGTGATCGCCCGTCAGAACCTCGCTGCGCAACTCGTCGTCGGCGTGCTGGGTCGCGAGCTCTCTCCACTCGAGGACGCCGTCCTCGGATGGGCGATCGAACGGCGTTCGCAGAGCCCAGCGCCCTTCACGCTTCGCGATCTCTGCGCCGAGATCCTCGACCCTCCCGACGAACTCGTACGCCTCTCTCGACACTCGCCGCTCGAACTCGCCCGGGCGACGGCACCGGTGACCTTCGCTCTCGACAAGCTCTGCAGTCGCACATTGCGAGGCATGTTCGATGGTCCCACCACGGTCTCGATCGACTGGGACAACGGGAACGGCATGGTCCTCGACCTGTCCACGGTGTACGGGAACGCCGAGGCGCTGCCATTGGTGATGGTGGCTGCGACGCACTGGTTGACGGGTGCCCTGCGTGGCCGGCCGGAGCGCCGCTCGGTGCAAGTGATCGACGAAGCATGGGCGGCGGTCCGCCACGGTGCCGGCTATTTCCAGTCGTCGCTGAAGCTCTCGCGCACCTACGGGGTGGCAACGGTCCTCGTCTGCCATCGTCCGTCCGACCTGACCGCTCAGGCCGACGACGGCACGGCAGCAGCCAAGATCGCGGCGGGGCTGCTGTCCGACATCCAGACGCGCGTACTGCTGCGCCAGCCGCCGGAACAGGTGGCGCTCGCAGCCGAGATGTTCGATCTCACCGAACGCGAACGTGACTGGCTCGGACAGCTCGTGCAGGGCCGCGGCATCTGGCGTGTGGGCTCGAGGTCAGCCGTCGTGCACACGGTGCTCACCGCGAACGAACGGCGGCTGTTCGACACCGACCAGGCGATGGTGGATCAAGGCGATGGGCCAGCGTGACCTTCGCTCCCGATGGTCGATCGGCGACGTGCTCGATCGCACCGACCTCGCTGCCTTGCTCGACGAGCTTGCGGAGCCCTCGGGCCGCTCAGGTCCGGGCAGGAAGTGGCACTGCCCAGTCGCCGACCACGACGACCACCGCGCCTCCGTGACGATGTTTCGCGACCGACACGGGCACGAGCGCTGGCGATGCTGGTCGGCCGACCATCGGGGTGACGCTGTCGACCTGGTCGCCAGCGTTCGACATTGCGATCGGCTCGACGCCATCGACTGGCTGGCGACGCGAGCCGGGCTCATCCCCGACAGACCGCTACCGCCGATCCCGATCAAGCGCACGCGGCCAACGGTGGCGGCGGTCGAGCCGAGCCCGATGGTCGAGCGCTACGTAAGGGTCTGCGAGAGCGTCCTTCGTGGGCCCCAGGGCCGCGAGGTTCGTGAGTGGCTACACGCCCGCGGGCTGAATGACGACACGATCATCGCCAACAGGCTCGGCGCCGATCCGGGGAGACGGGTGATGCGCCGAGATCGTGGGCTGCCATACGGGGCGGGGCTCGCCGCCGTCATGCCCGCGCTCGATCCCACAGGTCGCGCCGCGTACGTCCAGGTCCGGTATCTCGATCCCGACTCCACGGGACGCAAGTACGACAACCCATCGGCGGCAATCGCGCCGCACCCGCGCCTCGCGTATCCAGTGCCGAACGGAGAGCGCTGCAGCACGCTCCTGGTGTGCGAGGGGCTTCCCGACGCGCTCACTGCGAGCCAGGCCGGCTTCCGTGCGGTCGCTCTGCTCGGTGCGCAGACCCCTGACGAGTCAGTAGCTGCTCGCCTGGCGAACTACGCCGCCAACCATGGCCTCGCGATCGCAATCGCCGCCGACCCCGACGAAGCCGGTCGCCGCTTGACCGCCACGCTCGCGGAGCTGCTCGACCAGCAACAGGTGGACGCTCGCTCGATCACTCCGCCCGATGGCCTCGACTTGAACGCCTGGGCGCTCGCTGATTCGACCTGGGACCAGACGATCGACGAATGCCTCCGGCGTGCATCGCTCACAGCGTCAGCCGATCGTCCGGAGCTCGACGGGGTCGACCTGTGAAAGGGGATGGACGACATGCCTGGACACCTGCGCGGTAGCGTGAAGCCCAACGGTTCGAGGTGCTCCGATCAAGCGCCCCCCATCCTGCACTCACAGATGTGGAGGGGGCTGCCATGAACGTATTGAGCCTCACAGGAGTTCTCGCGGCCGATCCGGTCCGGCGCGACACCAACAAGGGTGTGGTCTGCGAGTTCCGTCTCGCCGTCGACTCGAGGCCCCGGCTGTGGATCGTCGTCCAGACCTGGGGACAGCTCGCCGGTCGATGTGCGCAGCACCTCACATCTGGTCGACATGTGGCGGTCAGCGGTCAGCTGCTCTGCGAGGAGTACGTGACACGGGCAGGTGAAAGGGCGACTCGTTGGTTCAGCCGGGCTACGGCCGTCACCTTCCTCGACCGGCCGACGCACGAGACGCCGGGGGCCCAGATGGATGAGGTGGCACCGTGACCGCGGTCGGGGAGTGGGTGTTCCGCCATGCCGGCGGGTGCCTCATCGATTGGCCGGACCTTCCGATTCCGCCGAACCGGATCGCGTGGCGATGGGTTGCCACGCTCTGGCCCGATGCGCTGTGTTACGACGGCTTCTCCGCACTCGATTGGGAGGAGGGTGAGCGTGGCTGGCGGATCCCGATGACGTTGTCGGTGGGTGATGTCATCGAGTTCGGCATCACCACGCACGACCCGGCCGGCGCGCCGATTGAGGCAGGCACTCATCGTTGGTACGGGTGGCTCGATCACGCCACCGATCTCGCGCTGATTATTGCCGGTCCATACCCGCATCCGGCCGATGCAGTGGCCGACGCCCAGGCGGTCGTCGACGAGCTTCGCCTCGATCAGCTCGACCCTCCGGTCGAGGCGCTGGTCGAGCTCATGCAGGCCGCAGCCGATCGGCGGGGAGAACCTCGGTGACGAGCGAGCGAGAGCCAGGGGCCGGGGGAGAACTGGCACTGATCGGGCTCGGCCTCGCGGTCATCGGCAGCGGCTTCTCGGTTTGGCTCGGTGCCTGGCTCTCGGTGCTGTTCACCGGCGGCAGCGTTCACGGCGGGCTCGACCTGTGGATGCGCGTCGGGTGGCGGCTCGCATCTGGGTCCCACCCGGCCGATGCATGGGGCGCGGCCGCAGTCGGCTTACCCGCCGACTGGCTCTACTGGGTGTGCACGGTGGTGGCAGTGCTCGTCGCCAGCGGTGCGGGGGCGGGTGTCGTCTGGTGCTGGAGACGCCTCGATGGCACCGCCCGGGAACGCCGTCGATTCGGGCAACAGACGGAGGCCCGCCAAGCGACTCCGGGCGAAATCGGCCCGCTCGTCGTGGACGACATCGTGCCGCCGACGGGACGCATGCTGCTCGGTCGACTTGCCGGCCACCGGCAGCTGCTCGCGACCGAGGACCGCACTCGTCATCCGCTCGCTGGTAAGGCTGCGCGACGTCAGGGCAATCGTGGCTCAGTCGCACTAATCGGCCCGACCGGGTCGGGCAAAACTGCTCTCGCTACGTCGGCGATCGCCACGTGGGACGGTCCCGTCGTTGCCGTCTCCGTGAAGCGAGACCTCTACGACTCCACGGCCGCAGTTCGTGAGCGCAAGGGCGAGATCGCCGTCTTCGACCCAGGCGCTGCCACGAACCTGCCCAGTGCGAGATGGACGCCACTCAATGCCGCAGTCACGTCGTCAGGTGCTCTCCGGACAGGCCGGGCACTTGCGCAGGCGATACCCCGCAGTGGCGTGAGCAACGCCGAATACTGGGCGAAGCATGGCGAGAACCTGCTTGGTGCCTTCATGTGCGTCGCCGGGTTGTCGAGGCTGACGACTGAGGCGGAGGGGAAGCCGGCCCGGCCGGTGTCGATGGAGCAGCTCGCGGCCTGGGTCACGGTGCTGGCGGTTGCTTCAGAGCCGACGATCAACGGGCTGCTCCGGCGGGGGCTCGACCAGAAGCAGCCCCTCGAAGTGAAGCTGCTGGCGCGCCACGCAGCCACGACGTTTGCCGGCGTAGCGAAGGAGGACCACAAGATCCGGTCGAGCATCTACTCGACCGCCGCACTCGCGCTGGCCCCGTGGCTGGAGCCGTCCGTCGCGCACTCGGCGACCGACTCGCCGCGGCCGTCCTACTCGTCGGAGGATGCCTTTCCGTTCCAGCCTCGCTACATCGACTTGGAGTGGCTTCTCGGCGGTGAAGCGGACCAGGGGAACACGCTCTATCTCACGGCGTCGCAGCCGGAGTTCGAACGGCTGTCGCCAGTGCTGGGCGGGCTGCTGGCGGACCTGAAGGACACCATCCACTCGTGGGACATCGCCGGCCGCCGGCTCGACAAGCCGCTGCTGTTCGTGATCGACGAGGCCGGGCAGCTCGAGCTCGGTTGGCTGCCTGCCGAGGTGTCGACGATCGCTGGACTCGGTGCCTTCTTCGTGACCTGCTGGCAGAACCTGTCGCAGGTGCAGCACCGCTACAACACGCTCGCCGACGCGGTCCTCTCCGGGCATCGCACAAAGTGCTTCTTCGCCGGCGTCGACGACCTGTCGACAGTGCGCTACCTGTCCAGTCTGCTCGGGCATGAGTACGTGACCCGATGGAGTTCGTCGCGCGACATCCCGTCGCTGTTCGGCGGCGAGCGACAGGGCCGGAGAAGCGTTTCGCAGAGCGTCCAGCGGGAGGAGTTCGCTCCGGCGAACGCGCTGCGTCAGATGTATCCAGGGGAGGCCGTCTTGTTGCACGGCACACTGCCGCCCATACACCTCGATGCCGTGCGCTGGTGGAATGAGAAGCAGTTGGCCGGGCTGGTGCCGCTCGACGACACCGGCAACCCTCGTCCTCCCGACGACCTTCGCACGTGCCCTTTGACCGACCTGCCGGCAAGCGAGCCCGTGAGCCCGGTCGATCCTGCGACCCTCGCCGCTGCGCTCGCCCAGTTGCCACCGCCGGAGAGCGGAGGCAAGGGACCGAGTCCCTCCTCGTCTGCCGCGGTTGCCGAGCGCTCACCGGCCCCCGCGATGACCGCTCCAGACCCACCGCCGAGGCGTCAGGTAGTAGACGTCCAGGCCACAGACGTGCGCTGCGACATCTGCGGTCAGCTGGTGAAGGTCGCGGACAGCCGAAGGGACCAGCAAGGTCGTCGATCGATCAACAGGTGCTGGCCGTCGTGCATTGAGAGGCGTCGCGGTGGGTCACCGAGTTCTGCTCGCAGTGGCTGAGCCCTTCGGCTCGCGCCGCTAGGGTTCGGAATCCGCACGAACGGCGACGGACAACGCTTCCTTCTTGTGATCGAGGACGACCTCTAGAGGCAGACCGAGTTCAAGCAGTTGGGCCACCTCGTTGTAGACGTCTGAAGCCACGTGTCCAATGACTGCCCCGTCAGCTACGACGACGAGTGGATGGGGTTCCGTCCCGTCCTCGTCGAGCTGCAGTGCACACGTCCCCGACTGCGCCGCGGTCAGGTTGGTTACTGGCACTGTCACGGTCTGGCCGTCGAGCAGGTCAGTAAGGAGCTTGGGAGTGCTTCGCACGAAGGTCAGCAGATCCCTGAGTTCGGCCGGATGTGCGGCGAACTGTGTTCGCCATGCCTGTAGACCCATGGCCTTGAGTTGCTCTCGGAGCTCCTCAACCTCGGGCCCAAGGATCGCCGCCACTGCCTGTGCTAAGCGCCTCGATCGGACGCCGCCAGACATGAGCTCAACTGCGGTCGGAGTCGCGACACCGAAGTGAACGTATGACGCAAGGGCCGTGGGGATTCTGAGAAGCTCGCCGCGGCTCTCCAGCTCGGCATTGATCCATGCGATCAGGGATCCAAGAGCCCACGGGAGATGGTGCTCGAAGACGCCGGAGCTGAACTCGCTGAGCGCCTCGGCCCGGTAGTCATCGTTCTGTATGCCGGCCAGGAATGCAGATCCCATCTGTTCCAGCTCATCCCCCGCGACCCAGCGTTGGAGCAACTGCAGGATGTCCACATCGAGGGCCTTCGAGGTGGGAGCGGTCCGATACGGCCGGAATGTGCGAAGCCGATTCTCCGGTAGCGCGAGGATCTGCTCAAGGCGTCCGTGACCGAGAAGCACATCGAGCCAATCCGAGACGGTGACGGCTGGCGTTCGTAGTACCTCTGCCATGGCCGTCTCACGCACGGCGTCGAGGGCCAGCGCTCCCGGAAGCGAGGCGCCGGACTGAGCGAAGCGCCATCGCTTCACCGGGTCGGTTCGCTCGTAGGCGTCCCGGGCTGCAGCGACGAGTTTTGTCCAGCGCGCTCGCACAAGGTCGTCGGCCTGCTCCCACGCAAGGGTCGCCTGAACTACCCGCATTACCCCGTCGAGGTCCAAAGGGTTCCCGGCGCTGTCGAAGGTTTCTGAAAGGCGCCAGACGAATGCGCAGAAGCCGTTCGGAGCTTCACCGTTGTCACGGAGGACGGCGTCGACGGACATGGCCCGAACTTCCTCGAACGCGGCAAACTCGTGAAGTGCCTCATCGGAAGTAAGTGACGACCTGAGTGGGAGGTCGGATCCTTCCTGTCTGAGATCGCGAAACATGCTTTCGTTGAACGGGTCATGGCGTACGAGGAAGAGCCACGCTTCGGTTTCACGGCAAGCACGTCCAGCGCGTCCAAGCGCATTCACCAGTCTTCGGGCGTCGATGATTGGTACGAAGCTTGGCCCAGCGCCATATCCGAGGCTGGCGACGACGACCGCCTTGAACGGGAGGTTGACCCCTTCGGTCAGGGTGGCAGTCGCGATCAGACATCGAATCTGCCCTGAGCGGGCTGCGTCTTCGATCTCAGCCTGGACGTCGGTAGGTAGCGCTCCGTGGTGGTACGCCACCCCGCGGCGAATCAAGCTCGGTAGCGCGTGTGCGTTGCCTACGCGGGCTTGCACGCGATCTGCGAGGAGGCCGAGTTCGGCTGCGTCAGGCAGCAGCTGTGCTACCCACGACGCCAGCTGTCGGGCCTCCTCGCGGGTTGCGACGATGACGAGTGTCGGTGTCCTTCGCGCCTCAACCAAGTGATGGATCAAGGGCACCACGAGTTGAAGCTGCGGGGTGCCTCCGTCCGGCACCCACTCACCCGCGCGCGTCCTTCGGCGGACCTTGACTCCCACGGGCTCGGAGAAGGACCCTGCCGTGATGCTGGTCGTCGACCGGCGTAGACGAATCACCCCGCGGATCGGAACCTGCTTGCGAGGGAGGGCTTTCCCGGACTGAGGCAGCTCGGCGATGTTCGATGTATCCCATTCGGTATTGAACAGCGCATAGAGACGCCTCGGTCCGCGCCACGAGTCCGACCGGATGAGCGGCGGAGCATCAGCTGTCAGCCAACTCGCGATGTGGGCGTCGGTGCCCATGGCGGCGGAGACAAGCACGATTCGATGCTCCGTCCTCATGGTCCTGTGATGCACAAGGGTAAGGGCCTCCTCAAGTCCCCAACCTCGCTCGCGCTCAGCAAGCATGTGTGCCTCATCGATCACGAACAGGCTGAACCGTGACAGGAACTCCGCGGGGGAGTTCCGCAGCAAACTCGCGAAGCGTTCGGGCGTCATCACGAGAACGCGACCGGCGGGAGTGGATTGGTCGCTTGAAGCCCGAGGTCCAGCGTTGGTGACACTCGCTCGGAGTAGGCCTAGCCGAGGCCGAAGCGATTCCTCGATCTCACGGCACAGGCTGTGAGTTGGGGCAACCACACAGACGTCGCCGTCGCTCGTTTGGATGTGGCTCAGGATGATCACCTGGGACACCAGTGTCTTGCCGGCGCTTGTCGGGAAGGCGAGCACTTGGCGCCGTGTGGCAGGATCGAGCGGAGAGGGAGTGCTCCGAAGGAAGGTGGCCTGGGGAGGCCAAAACATCAGAACAGGCGGCTCCGCCATCACGAGAGCTCGCACTGTGGGATGCAGGTCGGGAGGCAGAACAGCCCAGACGGAAGACGAGGCAAGATCCTCGCCGAGGTCCGTCAGGAGCGCCGCAAGCCAACGCGAGTCGGTATCTTCCGCACCGCCCTCGGCCTGGAGTGCCCGCCGAAACGAGTTGGCGGCGCGCTGAAGCGAGGATGATCCGCCGTCGGCCGTGCCGGAGTTGCCGTCCCCGAACGTGAGGTAGTTGCTGAGGTGGCGGATCCCCTCAACGGTCGCCACTGCCGGTCCGAACGGCGAATCGTCGAGGTTGTCCCAGTTGTTGGCTAGCTGGCGCGTCTCCGCTGCCAGGCGGTCGAGTGACGCACGAAGCTGTCGACGACTGAGACCGAGCAGTAGCGCGCCGACGTGCAATGCCGCCTGGCCCGGATCAGTTGCGAGCGAAGGGGACTCCACCGGCAGCTGGGATGCAAGCGCAATTGCGTTCGGCGTCAGGTCTCCGACGAGGTAGCCGTACTGTGCCGCCACCCGATAGCGAAGGTTCTGCCCGCGCCCGCTCTCGTCCGCGGCCGGACCCTGGAGGAAGACATCGAAGATGTGGGCGGACACCTGGCCCGCCTGTCGCCGGCGTATTGGCGAAACGAATCCAGCTCGGGCGCCTGCAATCGAATGCAAGTACCACCCGGCGACAAGCAGTTGATCGTGCTCCGTGCTCGTGCCGAAGAAAAGGTTGATCTCGGCACGCGCAAGCATCTCGCCGATCTCGTCGGGAGTGGGAAGGCGCTCATGCCGCCCGAGGGCCTCGAGAAGCAACTGGGGGTCTAGGGCCCGGTCCAAAGGTCGACCCCCTTCCAGAGCGTCTTGGATACCGTCACTCGGTAGCCGGCGAGAGGGCCCAAGAGCGTCAGCTGACCGCCTTTGCTGGTGTCCGGCAGGTTGAAGTGAGTGGCCAACTGAGCGAACGGCGTTGAGGCCGCCGGAACGTCGTGTGTCGCTACTCCGACACCAACGCCTGCTCTGGAGTCATTGTCGACCCAGAGGTCAGGCATCTGTGAGACGAAAGCTGCGAGCTCTTCGTCGGTGGCCGTTCGTGACGTCGCGATGGCGAACCTTGCGAGGTAGCCGGCTGCGTTCGAACCGAGTTGCTCGGCGGCTCCCTTGACCACTGAGCTGATGTCCGTCGCCCCGTACCGTCCTTTCGATTCCCATAGTCGAAAGCAGAAGTCGCCACCGGCCGTGTAGATCGCCAGCTGATCACCGCCAGTGTCTGTGACGCTCCAGTCGTGGCCCTCGACGATCACGGGTGCCCCGAGCCCGTGGTTGCCGTCCCAAAGGACCTCGTGAAGTACCGCCTCAGCGAGCATGCCGAAGAAGTGGCTGTCAGATGCGGGCGTCCCCGGAACCCCTACGTTCACGAGAAGCCCTCGATCGATCATCCGAGAAAAGCTCGTCGGAGACACGCTGGCCGGGTCGAGGCACCCCGAGGCAACGCCCAACCAGGTTGCGAAGAGATCGGGACGCAGCGCCAGCTTTCGCGCAGCGACACCGACTGCGAGGCGCCAGGCGAACGACTCGGCGTCGGCGGTCGGCACGGTGCAGCGCACAGTCTGGATCGTGCCCTCAACGGATTGGCTCACTGTCGCAAGACGGGAGATGGGTCCGAACCATGAGCGGACCCAATCTGCCGTGACAGCCTGCGTCGGATCAGTCACGGCCATCTGCGAATGATGCCGTCTTCTCGGCCGAGTTGCCTGCACCGACGAGCGATCGGCAGCAGGTCGAGGCCCGGCGGACCCGGCCTGCCGCCGCTACCACGGGTACCTGGGTGCCCTGGCATCGTGGCGAATCAGGCGAACGATCTGCTTGCCGATCGTTGGGTCGTACACGTCCCGTTGCTCCACGCCGTATTTGGCTGCGAGTCGAGCGGCCTGCTCGACTCGATGTGGCTCATTCCGGACTCGGCCAGGTTGGCGGCGAAGGCACTCGAACAACGGGCCTCGCTTCCATGCCGCGGCCACCCCCGGCTGCTCCAGCAGCCAGTGGACTGCGTCGTTGTCCCACGGATCGTCGTTGCGAGGATTGGGGTAGGTCGAGGGCGGGGTCGGCATTGGGTCGTCCTTCTTTCGCGAGAGCGGCTTGGAATCCTTGGGCGATGCAGTGAGCTGCCAGCCACATTGTTCGAGCAGATCAGCCAGGAGCGTTGTCGATGGATCAGCGACGCCAGCCTCAATCCGACTCACTGTCGACACAGAGCGATCGGCGAGCTGCGCTAGGTCGCGAATGGACAAGCCTGCGGCTCGTCGCGCAGTGCTGAGGGCCTCGGCCGGGATGAACACAGTTGCAGATTAGCAACACCAAACACGGAACAGTAACCCTGGCTCCTCGGGATGACGTGAATGGTCGGGTGTGCGGTCGGGTGTGCGGCGATCTTCAGCGTCGCGGACATGTTCGACTGTGGAACCCTCGATGGCTGCCTTCGAAATCTACGCCGGCGCCATGTCCCTGATGAGTGGGCAAATGACGGCCGGCTCGGCCATGTCACATCCATCGAGGAGCTGGTCGCTCTTATCCGCGGGCTGGATCAGCAGTCGGACGACATCCTGCGAGCGCTGCTCGTCGCGGACACTCAACAGGAGACGGCCAGTGAGGTGATCCTGGCCGCCCTCGTCCCGTTCGTGCTCGCACGATGTGTCGGGAGGCCGGATCGGGTCGACGAGTTCCTGGCCGAACTGGCGATCGTGATCGGGGAGGAGCGGCACGCTGGCGTCTTGCGGTCGACGACCCGTCGCGTGGCGAACCAGATGCTCGATCGTGCCTGGGGCCGTGTGCGTCTCCCGGCTCGTCGAGTGCACCAACCGATCGCCGTGGACCCAGTGCGGCTGCATCGCAGGCTCCTCGCAGCCGAGCCAGATCCCGCCGATCTCGCCGCCGAGCGCGTCGACCTCGCCATGGCATACGACCAGATGTCGGCGCTCCGCCGGTCAGATGCTGCGGTCGACCGCGCATGGAAGACGGCCGCACAGTTGATCGACGTCGAAGGTCGAACAGAGAGCGAGCGTCAACAGCTCAACTACGCCCGGCGGATCCTCCGGCGGTCGATCGGTCACGAGAAGGTGGCCTGAACTCAACTGTGCGTGGTCGAGTGAGCGGTCGAGTGTGTCGTCCTCGTCACGGTGGGCGCCGTGGTAGTCGTGTCTCGGCCCTTCTCGTTCGACGAGGAAGATCCTCGCCCGATGTTGCTGCACCTCGACTCGTGGGCGCGGCAGTCGCTCCGGTCGCCGGAGGCGTGGGCGTCGGCGCTGGAGCGGTGCAGCCAGTGGGTCGACTACTCGGCGAGGAACCAGGTACTGCTCGCCTCGTACGGGGTCGCTGGTCCGGTCGCTGGCGCGTCGACCTGGGAACGGGTGGCGTCCATCGAGCCAGGGAGGAACTGCGCGGTGCGGGCAGGCGAGCACGGACTGCCGGTTCGAGTCCCCGTTGTGTCCGAAGGCCCAATCGCCAGCGAGCGCTCCCGTACTGGCGCATCGACGGAGTCGATGGCTCGCTCGCTGCGCTGGGAACCGGTGTTCGCGCTCGAACAACTTGCTCGTCGGCCCCATCCGTCGACGATGAGCCCGGTCGTCGCGCCGAGGTTGTCGTCGGCCGACTGGCTCGAAGTCATCCGGGTGGCGTCCGGGCGAGTGTTGGGTCGGACCCCTCGGAAGGTGAATGAACCTGAGGTGCAGTTGGCGTCGCTGGCGGCGAGGGTGACGCACGGCCCGGGCAGAGTGCGGCTGCCGGAGGATCTGGCAGCGCAGGCCGGGTGGCTCGTTGCGGACCGACTCGGTCTTGCCTCCGGCGCGATGCCCGCCTTCGATCCGTCGAACTTATCCGCTCGCGAGAAGTGGCGAACACTTGTGGATGTGCGCCGCGCTACGGGCGTGGTGCTGGACGGCGTGTCGCACGGACTGGGCGTCGACCTCGCGCAGTCGCCCATCCCACGCCACGAGCTCGTTGACGATCGTGAGGTGGCTCCCGGCCGGCGGAACTACCTCGCGCCGGCGGACCTTCGAGCACTGCCAATTGGCGTGTGGATCGAGGCGGGTCCGTATTCGCGAGCCGAGTGGATGTCGAGAGGTGTCGCTGGTGCCACCGGCGTCGGTTCGTTTTTTCGGGTCAATGAGCGCTCGTACCTCGCTGTCTACGAGACCCGCCAAGGGGCGATGTGGCGGCTCGAGACAACTGGACGCGGTGCACACCACGGCCTCGTATACGAGGGCGCGGCGGACTCACTTCCCGAGGGGAAGGAGTCCGCCCGTCAAGCGCTTCGTGAGCGCTTCCCCGAATTCGCCCACGCCGTCGAGGCGGCGGGCGAGTCCCGGGTGGTGGGCGCGTCGCTTGCGTGGATGCCGATGCCGGGAGCGCGTGACGAGCGAACGTTGCAGCGGGTGATCGACGATCGAATCGCCGCAGTCGTTGCGCCGGGTCCCGGCGGTCGATGGCAGACGTGGGCGACGGTGGATGGGGTGCTGCGACAGGGCCCACTAAGTGCCTCCGTCGAATCTGCCAAGGAGGCAGCCGATGCGCTGGTCGCAGGAGCGCTGGCCGACCTCGCCACCTACGCACCGGACCGCGCAGACCGGTTCGTTGCCGACCTGGCCGCGAGCGACTGTTGGGATCGTTCAAAGGTGGTAGGAGTCGTGGGTCACCGCCTGTCCGACCACGACCGGCAGTCGCTCTCCACTACGGAGGATCCTGTCGAACTGGTCGACGCACTGGTCGCTACGGGCGTGCTCGCGCCACGCACGATCCTCGAAGTGTTGCGAGCAGAGAACGTGCCCGTGGACGAGGTCGTTCGGCTTGTTCCCGCGATCGGACTTGGTGTTCCTGATGCGATTGCGAGTATCCATGACGGTTGGGGTGCAGATCGGCTGGACGTTGCGGCGTCGCTGAGCGCAACCGTCGAGGAACTGCGGGCAGCTGGCTGCACGCCGACCGAACTGCTCGCCGCAGCTCCGAGAGAGACTCTGCGCAGCCTCGACTCGCGTGAGGGCACATGGGAGCGAGTGGGTCCTTCGCTCGTCGAGGCCGGCTACACGGTCGGGGAAGCGGTGGCCCATATCGCTGCACACGCGCCAACACCCCAAACGTTCGTTGCCGGGGTCGTGACGCTGGTGGATGATGCTCCGACTGCATTCGCGCTGTCGGCGCGCCGAGCCGGTCCCGAGGACCTCGCAGCCCTCTCCGAACGCTACGGGCTCGACCCCAACGAGACCGCTCGTGTCCTTGCCTCGGCCGCAGTTCCGCTCGACCGTGCGGTCGAGACAATCCACCTCCGCTGTGACCACGATGTCGATGCCACCTACGAACTGGCGTTGTCGCTGCTCGGCGCCGATGGGCAGTTCATCCACCATGTGTTGGTAGGAGAGCAGCCTGCGATCGTGGAACTCGCTGCGCTCACTCCTACCAGTGAACTCGTCGACGCGGTCTCGAGGCCGGACTCAGGACTTGAGCTGTGACCAGCGATCCGCAGACCCCTGATTGTGGCGAAACCTGGCTCGACGTAGTCGCAGCCGTGGAGTACGTCGCCGCCGCCTACCGGCCCGGGCTCACGGTCTGGGGCGCGCTCGACGAGGCCGTCAGATGGTGGATGGCCGCTCGGCTTGATCCGCTGGGTGAGTTTCGACCGTCGCCGACTGACATGCCGTGGGCGGATCCGGATCCGCTGCGAAGCTCCCTGCGAGAGTTTCTCGTGACCGTCGGCCCGGTCGGATCAATAGGTGGCCATTCGCTCGCGGATGCTTTGAACGACGCCCTCGACGCGTGGCTGTGGGAGATGGCCAAGCAGTTCAACGACGGCCACGTGTTCAGTCGTTGGCGGGCGCGTGAAGGGTGACGGCGGCCGGCCAGGTGGGACCGTGGAGCTGGCTTAGGGTGAAGAGGTGGCGGAGCGTAGCGACATGTTCTTGGATCTCTCGTTCCTGCGAAATCAACACCCGTTGGCGGACCAGGCGCTCGACGGGATCGAGGAGGCGGCTGGCTCCCTCAAGCGGTTTATGGCCGCCTACGCGGGCGAGCGCCGGCGATTGATGGAGCTGATTCAAGAGCTCGCGTCTCAGACTTCTGCCGAAATGGCCATCGGTCAAGTCGCTGGCTTGACCGCTCGCACCGCGACACAGGGTGCCTTTGGCTTACCTGAACTTCTCTTCGACCTGGAGCTGTCTGGTGGCGACCGCGACGAACGGCTGCCGCGAGGCGTGGTCGACAATCTCGTGGGCGCAGGTCTTGCACTTCGGCGCTGGCAAGAAGCTGCCCAGACGCAGATGGAACTCGGCGCACGTGAGCGAGCGGCTGACGGTGGATTCGGTCGGGGAGTAGAGGGCGCCTCAAGCATTGAACGGTGGTACTTCCCGATCGACGTGCTCCGTGACGCCCTCCCGACGCTGGAGACGCTGTTGCGCGACCGTCTCGGTAGTCACTTTCCTGGACTCATGTTGTGCTCACCGGGCGTGAGCTCTGGTGAAGTTCTTCGCGTCCACGACGCTCTGTTCCGGCTGGTCTTCCAGGGTGCGTGGAGACCCAGCGACGATGGACTCGCGATGGTCGGCGTGCCTCGAACGGACGACGAGCTTGCGGCGCCCACGCGATTCAGCATCTCCGAGATCGCCCGGGAGGCCGATGTGCCGGATGGCGTGACTCGAGCGTTGCTAGCGCCGCTGACGACTCGGGTCGCCGGTAAGGCCAGTGTGTCGCCGCTCGATCGTGCCCATCCGTTTCGATCGGACCATCCGTTCGCCGAGGCGCCGCTTGTCGCGGACCGGGGGGACCGGCTCGTCGTAGCCGAGCCCTTCCAAATCGGAAGCGCCCTCATCAGCTACGTCGAACGAAGCTGGATGGCCTCGGCGGATCGAGACGCCTACAACGAAGCCCGAAGCACCTGGCTCGAGGAGTCTGTCGCGCAGCGGCTCGGCACGGCCTGGGGGCTAGAGGTCGTACGAAACGTGAAGTGGAACACCCGATCTGCAAGCGGCGAAGTGGACGTGTCGTTCGCAGCTGGCCGGCTCGGCGCGGCCATTGAGTGCAAGTCCCACCGCTTTCCCACAGCCCGACCCGCTGACGTCTCGAGACGTCCGGCCGAGCAACTCGAGAGACTGGATTCTGCGCTCGCTGGTGATGAGCCAATTACCATTGTCGGTGCGGAGACTTCCCACCGGGAGCGCTTCGAAACCCTGATCAAAGCGCCTCATCAACTTCGTATCGTCGTGCTGGGGTCAGATTTCACTACCCGGACACCCTTCCTCGGTTTCGGCGCAGTTCCGCCTGACGTGGACGCGCCCCTGTTTCTGTCGCTCGCTGATCTGTTCCTCATCGCGTCGACTCTCGACCGCGACGACGCGATGGCGTACCTGGTGGCGCGATATGTGCATCGCCGGGACGAACTAGCGGCGCGATCGGACGAGGAGGTGTTCCTCTCTTCATGGATCGAGACGGGGTACGGAAGCGCGACCCCGGAGGACCTACTCGACCGGAACAAGTCTCGGAAGGTCACCGACCGCTTCGGATCGGTCAGCGCCTTCTTGGCATGGCGCAACATCTTCGCCGCGTTTGGCGTCGAGGCGCCGAGGCGCCTGAGTCCCAATACCCCGGCCGGGCTGAAGCGTCTCATCGAGGACCTTCGAGCTACTGGCGCGTCCGATCCATACGCTGAGTTCCTGCTCCGAAGCGTTTGGGATGAAGTTGGGGAGCCGCTCATTCGCAACAGCCGGATGGTCTTCGCCGGCCGCGCGGCGGTCACCTGGGTCGCTGCGGAGAACATGAGCGCAGGCGTTCTCACCGTGCTTGGTCTGGGCGTCGGAGACCTCGACCTCGCGGACGCTCAGCTGCGGCAGGAAGCGCAGGCAAACCTGGACGCCGAGCTCGAAACGATCTGCCTCACGGCTACTGCGGTCGTAGTTACGCTCAGTTGGGACGAGCGCGAACATCGTGCGCGCATCCGATACCTCACCAATCCTCGACCCCTGTTGCACCCGTCGAAGGACTACCGGCCCCCGCTCAGATGGACCGGGCCGACTCCGGGCCGCAACGACGCCTGCTGGTGTGGCTCAGGGCAGAAGTTCAAGCGATGCCGCCTCTCCCATAGACCGGAGCGACCAGCAATCCAGGACTGACGGACGCGGGCTTCGCCCGGTTCTCGTCAGAACTCCAGGTCTGCTCCGGATTCGAGATCGAATGTCCCAGGATCGATGGCGCAATCCCGTGGCATCGATGCCAGCTCCCGATCGATTTCCTGCAACTCGACGACGTGGGGCCAGTGCTCGAGGATCCACGCTCGGCGCTCGGCCTGGCCGTTGAGGGCGTCGCGAAGGAGTTCGGCCGTGTCATCGAGCGTGAGTTGGCCGGCGGCGAGGTCGGCGATGACATGCCGCCAGTCGGCTGGCGCAGCGTCCAGGATCGCATGCAGTTCGGCTCGGCGGCCAATGAGTTCGTCCGGAGCTGGAGCCTGAAGCGGTTGAACCTCCAGTCGATCCGTCGTTGCGAGCCACGTTCGGGTGAAGGCGAGGTGCTCCTGCAGTCGCTCCCATTGGGTCGCGGCGTGATCGACTTCCGGTCGAGGGCCGAGTCCGTCCACGCCGGGGGGTAGCTGACGACGCGACCGCCAGTGCGCGATTGCCTTGACGGCGTCGTCCCACGTGACGGCGCCAACGACGTCGAGGGGTCGCTGGCCGACGAGCTTCGTCAGCCACGTCGGTTGATCCGCCGCAAGTGCATTGGCCGCAGCCTCTACGTGTTGTTGCACGGCCCGCCTGAAGACCCGTGCGTCCCCCGGCTCGACACCGTGAGATCGGAGGTGGTTGTCCCAGTGTTCGATCAACAGGTCAGCCTCGGCACGGCGGGCAGCGAGGTGCTGCTCCGCTGCCTGAGTGAGTAGTCGGGGATCGGGAGTGTGTGCTTCGACGATGCGAAGGTCTGCCCAGTCGAACGCCCTGGTGGCCTCGCGTCCGCTCTCGGCGACGAAGTGGAGCGTCGAGGTCCCCGCGGTGTCGTCGAACGCGACCACGGTGCCGAGGTTGTGGCGGTCGCCGGGGCTGAAGGTGGCGCCGATCGACATGTGTCGGGCGATGGTCTCCACATGAGTGAGCTGTTCGAGAAGGTCGAGTGAGTTGTGTCCGAGTTGGCTGGTCGCGCTCAGCTCGGCGGCGAGCGCCGCGTCTCGCCGTCCCTCGAGCTCACTGAGGGACCAGCGCCTCGCGAGGTGATCGACGCGCTCGAGGTCGGGGTCGAGGCTGTGGGCGAGCTGCTTGGCGTGGGACCGGCTCACTCGTTCGACAAGGTCCTCCTCGACATCGCTGGTACGGTCCCAGTCGGGCGTCAGGTCGCTGTCGTGCCGCCGAATCTCCGTGGAGGCCTGGCGGTGAAGCTCAGCCGCCTCGGGATCGGTGAGAATGATCCAGTTCTCGTGGCTCCCACGTGACAGCTCGACGTACGCACCTTCGCGGTACAGGCCGTCCGCTCCGACGGCGATGGCGAGGTCCCACGTGCCTCCTTGGGCGCGGTGAGTGGTCAGCGCATAAGCGTGCGTGAGTGCACCTCCGCGCCGGAGGTAACGATCCGTCAGCGTGACCTCCCCGCCGGCGTCGAGCCGGACAGTGATGTGCGTGTCCTCGACCGCCGTGACGACGCCCGCCTGGCCGTTGGCTATGTCGTGCAGGTCGCCGTCGACCGTTCGTTCCGTGCTGTTCCGCCGGACGACCACGCGCTCGCCGATACGGAACGAGTGAGATCCGAAACCTGCAGCGTCGTCGGTCAGCTCACCATTCTCGATGAGTCGTGCAATGACGGCGGCGTTCAATCGGTCGACGGTCTGGTTCGTGCCGGAGAGCAGGACGGGGTTGAGGCCGTCCCTTCGGGCTGCGAACCACCGATCGACCGCACTGTTGATCATGTCGTCGTGGGTCTCCGTTACGACCACACGTTCGTTCGCGAGGTAGGCCTCGACTGCTCGGGCCACGCTGCCGGTTCGAATCTGCTCCAGCGCCGCCTGTTCCCACTCGTGCCGTTGGCGCCGGTTCACCGTGAGTTCAGCGACGGCGGATGAGTGGGCCGCGGCGTACGCAAAGCCACCACCCGCCCCGACCTCTGGCAGCTGGTGGTGGTCGCCCACCAGCAGCACTCGTCCGCCAGCCGCCACTTGGCGGGTAACGGCGGCCTGAAGCGTTCGGATGTCGGCCATCCCTGCCTCGTCGATGACGAGGAGCGAGTGAAGAGTGGGTGTGTCGTGTTGGGAGTCCCATGCGTGCAGTAGCGAGTGGAGAGTGCGGGAAGGGACGTGTGCGCCGCCTTCCAGTTCAAGAGCTGCTCGTGCCGACGGTGCCGCTCCGTGCACGAGCCAGCCGGCACCCTCGAACGCGCTGCGTACTGCGTCGATGGTGAACGTCTTGCCGGTCCCGGCTGGCCCGACGAGCACGATCACGTGGCTCTCGGCGGTTCCTATTGCCCGCACGGCCGCCGCCTGGTCGATCCCGAGCGAGTCGAAGGCAGCGATGGTCGAGTCAACTCGATCCGGCGGCACGGCGACCCCGGAGGCGCGCGCGTCCAGGGCACTGATGAACTTCGACTCGATGTCCATCAGCGCTCGGCTCGTCCACCGCTGCAAGCCCTCACGGCCACTTTCGACAGGGACAACTTGCGGTGAAGCGAGCACCCGAGCCGCGATCCGCTCCAGCGTCTCCATGGTCGCACCGTGCCCCTGACGCGCAGCGATGGCGCGAACGAGGTCGGGTTCGGTGAACGTCGATCGATCGCTCGTCAGGTCCACGCGGAGCACGTGCTCGATCCACTCCTCGGGATCCACGACTCGCTCGATGTGCTCGGGGTTACCGAGTTCGTCGAACGCGACGCTGTCGAGCCGCCAGACCTCGTCGAACGTTGGCGCGGTGCGCGCCTGGTACCAACCGACCAGCCGTTCAGCTTCCGCTGGACCCCATCCGGCAGCATGGGCCTCGATCTTCCAGGCCTCGTCGAAGCGATTCCCTTCGAGCTCGCGCTTGTGCCTCCTGGTCGCGAGCACCGCCGCCTGTCGGCCCTCCGGCGTGTCGGGAGTACTCGTAGCGGCGAGCCACGCGTCGACCTCGGTGGTGCGCTTCGAGAAGGTGTCGATCAGCTGCTGCGGTACTCCGGCGATCTCCGGCACATGCCGGCCGGGTCGCCACTCGACGCCGAGTGAGTGCGACAGTTCGGTGCGGTACACCGCTTGGAAGACCTCGCCGGCCGCCCGGACGTGCCGGTACAGGTCGGGGTGCGCGAACGCCGACCACTTGCCGTCGGTGCCCTCGGCGAGGTTGGCGACGAGGGTGTGCCAATGGAGCAGCGGGTCGCCCGCCCGGGACGTGCGGTGGCGAAACGACGCTGCGACGACTCCCGATGTGGGCAGCTGCCGAGGCCCAGCACCTGGCTCGTCGGCGTGAGCCGCAAGCCACGCCTGGTTGTGCGAGCCACGCCGGACGCGGATCGCCTCCCGCTCGATCCAGCCGATGGCCGCGGTCATCGCCACCTCGCCCGCCTCGATGATCGCTCCCTGAACGCGCGGGTCGTCCGACACCGCGTAGAGCACTGAGGCAGACTTCGGCGCCTTGAAGGTGAGGTCGAAGCCTGGAACGCGGCGGGGGTGCGGGTGCTGCTGATCTCCGTTGGGTGTCAGGCCGCCAACTCCAGGAGCCAGGCCTGCGAGTACCGCCTGAAGATCCTCGGCGACGACCTCACCGTCGAGACCCAGTCGTTTCGCTCCGCCGCCCACCCACACACCGTTCGCCTCGCCAGCCCCCGTGTAGTAGGCGTCGAGCGACTGAGCGACGCCCGACAGGTGGTACGCCTCCTGCCCCACGCGGAGCTTCGCGATCGAGAGCACGACCCCAACGGACACGCCCGTCCACCCTTGGGTGATTATCTGTGCAAGAAGACCGCCCCTCGGGCACCAGGGATTCGGGTGTGCGGACGTCGCTCTGGCCGGCATGCCAGCGCGAGCAGGTGCTCGCGGCTCCACATACGCTTTCCGCATGCTCCGGTTCGACTCGACGACTGCTCGCGCTACTTGGCGACAGCTTCGAGCTCTCCGTGCCCGTCCGCCGGCTCTTGGTGGTCTGGCGGAGCGTTCCGAGACGTTCAGCGCCGCGCTCGAGCAGTGCGAGCAGCTCTTTGAAGCTGCGGCGAGTGTGGGCTACGAAGCTCGTCCACTCCCGCTCTTCTACGCCCTCAGCCAGGGTGGTCGCGCCGTGGCGGCAGCGATCGCGCTCGATGATTGGGTGCTCCGCGGACACGGGATCGGCGCCGCCAGGCTGGATGGGGCGACGTGGGACATCGAGCTGAAGAACCAGAAGCAGGGGGCTTTCAGGAGGATCGCAGACATCTTGGCGTCGCCCTCCTTGCCGACCGAGGTGAGGCTCGGCGACCTGTGTGCGTCGCTTCCGGACGTCGTCGACTCGATGCCGGTCAGCGCCGGCGGCGCACCGGCGCTGCGAATCGTGCGCGAGCGATATCAGCTCGCGGAGACCTTCGGTGGTCCCGTCGTCGACTCAACCTCGACGTCCGTGGCGGGCGCAATGGTGTACGGGCTCCGTCGCGAGTACAGCGTGCTCTCCGTCTCCGAGCAGCGAGCTGCTCTCTCTGCCGATCTCGCCAACTACCCGACGATGGTCGGCTTCGAGATCCCGGGCGCGGACGATCGCCCGGTGACGATCGGATTCGACGAGACGGGCGCGAAGGGTGTGCGCCTCATGTGGCAGGCCGATGGAACCTTCGACTACCACCGACGTGAGCGCATCCTGCGCATGTGTCAGGTCCGTCCGAACGGCGAGTCCTGGGTCGCCCCGGCGCTCGCCGGAAACGACCGGCCACTGCATCCGCTCGTAACGTGGTGGGCCGTGCTCTTTGCCACTTCGATGCTCGCCCGGTACGAGCCGGCCTCCTGGCTCCGTGCGCTTCGCATCGATCAGAACGACGACGCCGTTGCGTTGGAGGCCGCGCTGGACGAAGCGATGGTGGCAGTTCCGCAGCTACTTCATCAGGCGCTCCAGCCCGTGTAGGTCGAGGATGGGTCAGTAGTCGCTCGGCCAAAGGATGGTCGTTGCGGTGTCGGGATCATCGAGGTCATCGGTGATGATCCACACGGCGTCCTCGTCGGTGTCGGCGGTCAGCGATTCCGGGACCACGAAGCGCGAGAGGAGTCGACCTTCGTGACGGCGGATTGCGAGTTGGTTTGCTGCGCGGTCGTCGTGGTCGAGGTCGCCCCAGTCGCCGTTGTCGTGGCGGGCGAGGCATTCGGCCAGCCACGCTTGCCGCTCGATGTCGTCGTCGGCCCAATCGGCAACGTACGCCGTGATCACCACAGTCGACGGGTCAACGATCATGACCACACCTCGTCGTCAGCGAAGCGGTCCTCGTAGGCGGCCTCGAGGTGTTCGTCCGGAGCGACGTCGAATGCAGGTCGAGCGAGTCGGCCGGCCTCGTCGAGGAGTGCGACTCGATCTTCGCCCGCGGGCGTGAAGCCACCGCCGTGAAGCCAAGCGATCAGATCTCGCGCGGCGTCGATCCGTTCGTCGAACTCGTTGTCGGTGTCGCGCATGATGCGCACGGTCGCGGTCGGGTCCATATCGCTGCTCCTGTCGTTCGCCCCGTTGGGATGCCGGGCTCGTCGTTACGGGTGGCGTCGCCGACGAACGGCCGGTCAACCCGAAGGGCTCGGCCCCGAGCTTGCGAGTGGGCTTGACCGGCCGTGAGCGGGGACGCGCCCACTGCACCCGCCCGAAGGGCGGCAACGTCACCGCTACGCCGAGCGTGGCGAGCGGCGGAGGGTGCCGCTCGCCACGAGTGGTCAGGCAGTCGGCTGATAGATCATCGCCAGACACTCGGGGAGGCAGGCGAGTTGCCGCTCCGTGAGCGACGGCAGGTTCAGGCGGACCGTCACTACATCGGTGGCGACGAACGTGACCACGTGGAACTGGCTGAGTCGCTCCAGGCTGGCCCACAGCTTGCACCGGTTCCCTGCGAGGCCAACCGATCGGGCGAGCACCGTGGTGTCCCAGCAGGTCTCGCTGTAGGCAGCATGACGGGCAAGCAGGTAGGCGAGCACGGTGGCGGTCGGCCCCAGGACGGGCAGCCACCACCAGACGTCGTCGCTGTCGGTGCGGTGCGGGCCGTCGCTGTGGTCGGCGATCACTCGCACGCTCGTCGGTCGGGTCGTGTCGTTCATCGTTGGCTCCTCGGGGATTCGGGTGTCCAAGCGGAGCGGCCGAGTGCTTCCCCAAGACTCGACCGCTCCGACCGGCGACCCGCCCATTGAGTGGGCGGGCTTGCTCGTACGGGTGGCGTCGCTCGCGAACACCCCGTCAACCCGAAGGGCTTGGCCCCGAGCTTGCGAGCGGGCTTGACGGGGTGGGAGCAGCGACGCACCCACCGCACCCGCCCGAAGGGCGGCAACGGCACGAGCGGCCGGCGTGCCGACGGTGAGCGTCACCACTCACGCGACCGCTCACTGCACCACTCACCCGGTCGTCGGTACCTGGTCCGATCCCTGGCCTGGAGCCTTCGTGCCCCGACGACCGTCCAGCGCCGAACATGCGACTGTGATGGCGATGATCTGTCGGTGATCGAGCTCCGCCGCCCAGGCGAAGCGGCGGAGCTCCTTCATCGCATCGTCGACGCTCACGCCGCGACCTCGAGCGGCTCGTCGATGGACCCGCCGGGGGGCGACCAGCCAGCAAGGGTGTTCAGATGGTCGACCGCTCGCTGAGCATGTCCACACGCGGCCACGAGCGCCCGCGAGTCGCTCTGCAGGAGCGCCAACCAGTCGCCGAGGTAGGCGGCGTGGTCTTCGCGCGTCGCCTGGTCGAGTTCGAACTGAGCGCACCAGAAGGCAGCGCCCAACTCTGCGACGAGTTCTTCGGCGCCGTATGCGTGATCGCCGAACCTGCCCGAAAGGTCACGACCGAGTCGACCGGTGTGCCCGGTCCAGTGGGTGTGTTCGTGTGCGGCGGTCGAGTAGTAGTCGCTGATCTGCTCGAACTGGTGGCGGTGCGGAAGGTGGATTCGGTCCAGCCTCGGGACGTAGCACGCTTGGTCTCCGCCATGGACCACGTCGGCGCCCACGGCTGCGAAGTAGGCCTCGGCGGCCTCGATCCGCCGGGCGTCGTCTTCGGCGGCCCACGGCGTCGTAAACCCTTCTGCCCCGTCCACCTGCTCGGCGGCGAAGACTGTGAAGGCTCGAGCAAACAGCGAGCGCCGCAGGGAGTTGCCGCCGTCTTCGCTGGTCTCGTGTCGCTCTGTCGGCTTCCAGAGAACGACCTGTATGCCACGCTCGCCCCGGCGAACCTGCGCGCCGTGGCGTTTCCACGCGTGGTAGGTCGCCCACGTCGACGACTTCCAGCTCCGATCCGCCGCGACCATCGCCAGCACCAGCGAATTCCACCCACGGTAGGGCCGACCGTCTGCGCTCCGTGGGAGTCCGGCGCCGCCGAGACCGTGCCACGGCATGCGCCAGTCCTTCGCTCCATCCTTGATTGCTGTAATCAGGTCAACGGTCACCTTCTCGAACAGTTCCTCTACCTTCATCTCGACGTCTCCTCGTGCCGGGTTTCGCCCGCACGGGTGGCGTCGACGACGAGCGCCGGTCAACCCGAAGGGCTCGGCCCCGAGGAACGAGGGGCTTGACCGGCAAGCGAGCGGCGACGCACCACTGCACCCGCCCGATGGGCGGCAACGTCAGGTAGGGCGGCTCCTCGTGCGCCTCTCATGCCGACGCAGGACCGCTCAGACGAAGTGCTCGACCTCGATTGCAGTGGCGGCTCTGATGCGCGTTCTTCAGGCGAGAAAGGCCAATTCAGAACTCGAGCGAGCGAACGCCCTGGCGGCCGCTTCACGTCTATCCAAAACTGTCTGGAGATGTTGGATCGATGCGAAGAGACGATCGCATGTTTCGGCAATTCGAGCTTGCTCGGCCAGAGGCGGAACCGGGACCACGAGCCGCTGGAGCTGGGCACCGTTGATGCCGATGTTCCCGGCCGTGGTAGCTGCGGAGCGCTCGACCTGAAGTCGCACAACGTCAGAGTTGAGTGCCAAGCGGAGGTAGTCGTGGCTCACCTCAATCGCTTTCATGCGGATCAGCTTGTCGGGATGAAGGATGGGTCCGGCCAGTGCAGCTGGGACCTGCGCGACGGCGCCGACGAATCGGAGATTCCCGTTGAACCGGCACGCCAGTAGATCGCCGGGGTCCATGCAGTAGGCCAACGCCTTCTCAGGGGTGACGTCGGCATGCGTGTGATCGTCGAGATTTACCATTCGGTCCGACCGCGATGTTCCGGCGCTGATCCGAAGCAGGGCGAAGCCCTTGCCTTGGTTGTTGGTGGCTGTCGCTATGCCATTGCGACATAGGCTGAGAACGTGGCCCAGTCGGCACCAGGCCCAACCTGGTGGCAATCGCATCGGAGGGACGTCGCCGAGGTCCAAGGCGGGGATGTCCCGCAATGGCCGGGATCGACCGTTCGCCATATCTTGCCGTGTTCGCGCTACGCGTTCGAGCAGCACGGATGCCGGCTCATCATCAACGGACTGACGAGCAAGCTTGCCTCGAACCGCAAGTCGCAGCAGCAGGCTCCGCAAGTCAGCGACACCTTGTGCGGCCCCGGTCATTAACTCCCATTTGGAACCGAGCCGACTCCAGGCGGCCGAAGTCCCATCGAGCTCTTCAGCCCTCGCCAGGGCGTCGAATGAGGCGGACCGTGAGATCGCAGCGGCCCTGCCGAGTTCAGCTTGCCGTAGCGCGAGAGTGTCATTCAGTTGAGCTAGCTCGCGAACCCGAGTGACGATTCGCCGTTGTTCTTCGATAGGTGGCCTCGGAAACATGATCGAGCGGATCTTTCCGACGCTGAGGTTGTACAGGCCGCTCGTCGTTACTGCAAGGCTCCTCATCGTCGCCGCGCCGAGTGGGGAGTTGAGATACACCAGCACGAACTCTTCAAGGCCTGCAACGAGAGGACGGCAGCGGATGAGGTGGTTCTGATGGACGCACTCCTCAATCTCGCCGCCCCAGCGAGCACACCGCCCAATCTCTGACTCGCTTCCGTTGCCCTCGACCACGAGCAAGTCGCCGGCTCGAAGCCCGTAGCGATCCAGTTCCCCGTCGAACAGCTCAAACTCCTCCAAGACATCCAGATTGAGTCGGCCCCGCTGCACGTTCGCCACTCGAAGGTAAGGCGTTGCGTTTCCAGCCGGCCGTCGCCTACCGGTCTTCTGTATGCCGCCCGTGACCTCGAAGCATTCGTCTATCCTGGACCATACCCAGCCGTCCGGAACTCGGAATGGAGCGGCGATGGTTTCCGAGGCCGTTCCTGCCTGGACGAAATGGCTTCGACTTGACCGGTGCCCTCCTTCGGCTCCGGAGCGCTCCACGGCCTTGCTCGGGTTCACATCCGTTGGTAACTGTCCGACCAGCTTCCCGCGTACGGCGAGATCGAGTACCAGATCTCGAATCCGGTCAGCACCTTGTGGAGCGGATGCGAGTTCTCCGACGTATTGGAGTATCTGGCGTTCATTCATGACTCAAACCAAGCGCTACAGCGAGGTGCGCCTGTAGGGCCCGCTGGGCGGTGCGAACCTGCTCCTCCGCCTCCTTCAACTGAGCCAACAGCATGTCAGGGTCCACACGCTGCTCATCGAGGGTGTGCGGATTGCGGATGTCGAGATTGAAGCCCGACGCGGCGATGTCCTCCATCGGGACTCGCCACGCTTGATTGGTTTCGGTTCGTTGCGTCCACCAAGCCCGTTCAGCCTCGAACTCGTCGATGCGCATTGGCTTCGTCCTGGAGTAGCTCCGGTAGCCATCTGGGTAGGGGTGCTCGTAGTACCAAACCTCCTTGGTCGGCTGGCCCTTCGTGAAGAACAGGATGTTGGTCTTGATGCTCGTGTACGGTGCGAACACGCCGTTCGGCAGGCGGACGATGGTGTGGAGGTTGCACTCTTCGAGCAGCTTCCGCTTGATGCGCGTCTTGATGCCTTCGCCGAACAGGGTTCCGTCCGGCAGCACGATCGCGGCTCGACCCCCGTCCTTCAGTAGCTCCATCACGAGAACCAGAAACAGGTCCGCAGTCTCCCGAGTGCGAAACTCGGTTGGGAAGTTGCTCTCGATGCCGTCCTCCTCCATGCCGCCGAAGGGCGGGTTGGTGAGGATGATGTCGACCTGGTCGGCCTTGCCGTAGTCGCGCAGCGGCCGTGCGAGGGTGTTGTCGTGGCGGATGTTGCTCGGCACTTCGATGCCGTGAATCATCATGTTGGTCACGCACAACAGATGGGGAAGCGACTTCTTCTCGACACCATGGATGCTCTGCTTGAGCAGCTCAAGGTCATCGGGCGTTCGGACCTTCTCCTGGACATGCGCGTATGCGTGAGTGAGGAAGCCGCCAGTGCCACAGGCTGGGTCGAGAATCGTCTCTCCGAGCTTCGGATCGATCATCTGCACGGCGAACTGTGTCGCAGCTCGGGGCGTGTAGAACTCGCCTGCGTTGCCGGCGCTCTGGAGGTCGCGGAGAATCTGCTCGTAGATGTCGCCGAAGAGGTGTCGGGTCTTCGACTGGTTGAAGTCGATGTCCGCGTTGAGCTTGTTGATCACCTGTCGAAGCAGGGTGCCGTTCTTCATGTAGTTGAAGGCATCCTCGAACACTCCGCGGAGTAGTGCGCCTCGTTCGCGGGTCCTGCCGTTCAGCGAGTCGAGGTCGAGGTTCTTGAGCTTCGGGAACAGCTGGTTCTCGACGAGGTCGATCAGTGCCTCGCCCGTCGGTGCGTCCTTGCCCAGCGCGTCCTGATCTGCCCATTCGGACCAGTGCAGACCCTTCGGGATCGGAGAGACGTAACGCTCGTCCTCGATCTCCGCCTCGAGTTCGAGGTCGCTGTAGATCTTGAAGAAGAGCAACCAGCCGAGCTGACCGATGCGCTGCGCGTCGCCATCGACGCCGGCGTCTTTGCGCATGATGTCCTGCAGCGACTTGATTGTGGTGGAGAGCGACACTCGGAGTGCTTCCTTGTCAGTTGACGTTCTTGTAGAGCTCGGCTTCGAGCTCGCGGACGGCTTCGGTGTACTCGCCGCGCCCGCCGAAGCTCTTCACAAGTTCAGCGGTGGTACCGAGGCGAGCGAGAGGATCGACCTTGAGCACCGTGACGTCTTCGATCGCATCGATGCCTTGATCGGCATACTTGTCGAGGAGGGCGTTCAGAACAGCTCGTGCGGTGTCGCCGTACTTCGTGAACACGTCGCGCTTGCGAACGTTGTCGGCGCGCTCGCGACGCGTGAGAGGCGGCTGGTCGAACGCAACGTGGCAGATCAGGTCGAAGGCGTCCATGTCGCCACTGAAGTTGTCCTCGAGCGCGTCGATGAGAACGCCCTTCTCGAGAAGCTCGTCGACGATCGCTTGCTTCCGGTCGGTCTCCGTCCATCGTTTGACGAAGTCGTCGAGGGAGGTGAACTCCTCGTGCACGGTGCGACGGGTGTAGTCGCGCAGCGACTCCGTGACGAGCTTGCCGTCCTTGTCGTAGTACTGGACACGCTCCGCCAGCACGCTGAACTCAACGCCGCTGACGACGTACCGACGTCGCCGCTTGTCCTCGCCGAAGAAGCGATCGACGATCGGATCAGGGTCGACCAGGACGACGGCGATGGCGTTCGGGTCGAACACCTCATCCTCATCCGGCTCGACAGGCGCTGGCGGCAGCACCCCGAAGTTCTCATCCTGGATTGGTGGTCCGTCCCAGTCGGGATCCGCGAACAGTTCGGTCGCCTTGCGGAAGTCGAGGATGGTGAAGAAGAACTTCTCGTAGTCGGTGCGCAGCCGGGTTCCGCGACCGATGATCTGCTTGAACTCAGTGAGCGACTGGATGCGTTGGTCGAGGACGATCAGGTGGCACGTCTGGGCATCGACGCCGGTTGTCATCAGCTTGGAGGTCGTCGCGATCACCGGGTACTTCTGCTTCGGGTCGATGAAGTTGTCGAGCTGAGCCTTGCCCTCCATCTCGTCGCCGGTGATGCGCATCACGTACCGATGATCCTGCGCGATGAGGGCGCGGTTCTCGGGGATGTTGACCAGGGCCTCGCGCATGCGCTCCGCGTGGTCGATGTCCTCGCAGAACACGATCGCCTTGTGCATCGGGTTCTCGGCATGCATGTGCGCGGCGATGCGCTCGGCGACGAGTTTCGTCCTGCCGGGGAACGTGATGTCGCGATCGAAGTCGAGCTGGTTGTAGATGCGGTCTGGAATGTCGAGTCCCAGGTCGTCGACTTCGCCGCGCTCCGGTCGCCATCCCAGGACGTCCTTGTCGAGATCGATGCGGACGACCTTGAAGGGCGCCAGGAAGCCGTCGTCGATGCCTTGCTTCAGCGAGTAGGTGTAGACGGGCTCGCCGAAGTAGTGGATGTTCGAGACGTACTTCGTCTCTTTCGGCGTGGCGGTCATTCCGAGGTGGACGGCTGAATCGAAGTAGCCGAGCACGTCGCGCCAGGCGGAGTCCTCGCGGGCACTCCCTCGATGGCACTCGTCGATCACGATCAAGTCGAAGAAGTCGCGTGGGAACTTGTCGTAGATCGCTTCGTGTTCCTCGTCACCCATGATCGCCTGATACAGCGAAAGGTAGATCTCGTAGGACTGATCGACACGCCCGGTATCCCGGTCGACGAGCCGTCGGGTGAGCTTGGTCATCGCTTCGCCGAACGGTCTGAAGTCGTTGACGATCGTCTGGTCGACAAGGATGTTGCGATCCGCAAGGAAGAGGATTCGCTTCGCCTGTCCGCTCTTCCACAGTCGCCAGATGATGTTGAAGGCGGTGTACGTCTTCCCGGTTCCGGTCGCCATCACCAAGAGGATGCGGTCCTGTCCCTTGGCGAAGGCCTCGACGCTTCGGTTGATCGCCAACTGCTGGTAGTACCGAGGCGCCTTGCCGCCGATCTCGCTGTGGTTCGGTGAAGTCACGAGCGCTTCGACGTCGTCCGTGATGCCGCGCCAGATCTTGTAGCGGCGCCACAGCTCGGAGCGGGTGGGGAACTCGTCGAGCGTGAGGTTCGTCTCAGTCGCCGGATAGGTGCCGGTCTTGTCGTGGAGCACGAAGCCGTCTCCGTTGGACGAGAACACGAACGGCACGTCGAGCCGCTCGGCGTAGTCCAGCGCCTGCTGCATCCCGGCCCTCACCGAGTGGTTGTTGTCCTTCGCTTCGACTACCGCGATCGGGAGGTTGGGCTTGTGGAACAGGAGGTAGTCGGCACGGCGCGGCTTCCCTCGTGCGACGAGTTGGCCGCGCACGATCATCTTGCCGTCGGTGAACCCGAACTCACGTCGCCAGTGCTCGGTGGCCCAGCCGGCGCGCTCGAGCGCCGGCGTGATGTACCGGTCACAGATGTCCGATTCGCTTAGGGCCTTCTTGTCCACGTCGTCCTCTCTCGAGGTGGAATCACAGTAGCTGCACCCGCCGAAGGGGAACCGAGAAGGGGTCCCGTCGGGTCCGCAGTAAGACTGTGGAGATGGCCGATGAACTCATGCAGTTACGCCTAGGGTCGTGGACGGCTTGGGCGGGCGACCGGTCGAGTTGGCCTGTCACGACGCCGGGCGCCGCCGCTGTCGAATGGGCGATCGACGTCCACCGGGAGTTCTTCGGCGACGGCCTCCTGGGGCGGATGCTCGACGACGGGCCGCCGCACCCGTTCGTTGACCCGCTGCGCTGGCCGCTGTCGAGCGTTCACGCCATCGTCGAGCTGCTGTCTCGCGCGTGCGCGCTGAGGGTCATCCCGCGCGACGTGGGCTTGGCGATCGCCGGCTCGACGACCACTGCCGACGTCAACCGGCGAGTGACCAGCGACCTCCACGTTCTCGAGGTTGCTGGACTTGCAGTACGCCATGGCTGGAGCATCGATTACGAGGCCGCGCTCTCGACCGGACGCCGACCCGATCTGCGTCTCGTTCTAGGAAACTCCGACATTCGGGTGGAGGTCACGAGCTCGGGCCCTGATCGGCAACGTCTCGCCGCTGAAGCGTTGTCGGGCTCGCTCGTGCCAGCTCTGATGATGATCGGAGTGCAGCACGAGGTCGAGATCTCCGGCAGCGCGGCGTCGTCGGAGGTGGACGGGGATGATCTCGCCCGGCTTGTTCGAGAGGTCGAGGCCGCAGCTTCGGAGTCTGCGGCCAGTGGCGAGGTGCGGACGTTGGCGGCACACGGCGTCGAGCTCTCGATCCGCCCAGGCGGATCAGGCCTTGGATCATTCGACGGCCCGCCGCTCACCGGCGACATGTGGCCGAGGCTGAAGAACCGATTGCGTACCAAGGCCGCCCAGACCGAGGGTGCAGGCGCAGCATGGATCTGTGTCCAGGACCGCTCCGGGCTGTTCCAGCTCACGGACCTGGCTGGTGTCGACGAGCATGAGCAGCTTCGGCGACTCGCCGAGAATGTCTCGTTCGCACTGCGTGACGCGCGGCACGTCGCTGGCGTGCTCCTATCCACAGGCGTTCGTATCGACGCAGGGGAGGACGACCACGACACCATCCTCGCCGACGACGATGGACGGCTGGCCGGCTCGAGGGTATTGCGTCGTCGGTTGCCAGGCGGGCGGTGCCGTCGGACATTCGTCGTCCGGCTCCGCAATGGCCCCGCTGCCGACGACGGACCGATGCACTGGTTCAGGCGGGAGGGCAGTTGGCTCGACTGGGCACTCGCTGCGGCCGGACTGCCCACCGTCGAGTCGATCTTCGGCAGCGGGCAGTAGTTGCGGACAGTTGTCGCTTCGTGTTCCGTTCGTCAGTTGCTCGTAAGCGCTCGGCGACTCGCCGATGACTTCACAGCGGCGCCCGCAGGCCCCAGCGCAGCGATTGGGGCCTACAACTCGCCGCGGTCCAGCATTCGCGCCAAGTCGAGTCGGGTGCGGCAACCTGTCTTGCTGTAGATGCGGGACAAGTACAGCTCGATCGTCTTGCGGCTGTAGCAGAGACGCTCTGCGATCTCGCGATTGCTGAAGCCTTGCTGCACCATCGAGGCAACATCCCGCTCGACGGCGCTCAACGCAGAGTCTCCGCGGCGCCGTTGGCTGGTTCGAATGTCACGCCGCCGCATCTCGGTGACGACTTGTCGAGCGGGTACTTCCGCGCCGAGGCGCTCGAACATCTCCAGCGCTGTCCCGAGGTGAAGATCCGGGCTATCGCCGAGCCGGCCGAGAATCCAGTGGGTGCGTGCTGCCTCGAACGGCGACGAATAGCTGAGATCGAGTGCCTCTCGGGCAGCGTCAACATCGCCGGTGAGGCTCGCACTGATTCGGAGTGCGATCGCTCGCGGTAACGGAAAGGAGCAGCGAAGCCATCGTTCGAGATAACCGGACTGGACAGTCAGCCCTTGGAAGTCGGATCCCGGTTCGGCGAGCAGTGAGAGCACCCGAAGGCGGATCATGGCCGGGATTCCATCTCGCTCCATCAGATAGGGGACCAAGTCCTGCAGCTCAGACCGGTCTCCGGCCAGCCCGCAGCCAGTTCGAACGAGGGCGCACGCTGCAGCGAGCGAGACCGGCAGGCCGGGCGAGGTTGGAAGGAGTTCGAGCGCGTTGGCCACCTGTCCTTGGTTCGCTTGGATCTCTGCGGCGATCACCCTTGTCAAGCCGACTGCGGGTCGCGGATCTCTCGGTTCGGTTTCTCGAATTGCCTCAGAAGCGAGTTCGAGCGCCTCAGGCCACCGTCCTCTGAGGGCTTGGAGGTGAACGAGTGCAGATGTCCAGAGTTCGTAGCCGGGGGCCGAACCGTTGGGAAGTCCTGCTGAGTGAACGAGACTTTCAGCCTCCTCAACGAGTCCGTTCGCGAGGAGAAGGTTGGCCGACAATGCCGCAGTGACGGCTCGCTGCTCCGAGGCTGCGAGGGCCAACGTGCTCTGCTGCTGGCGAAGAAGCCGATACATCCGTGCGAGATCGCCACGGTCGGCGGCAGACTGCGCAAGTTGGCCCAGTGCGACGGCCCGCACCGACGTGTCGTCGCATCTCACGAGAAGATCGTTGGCACAGGCCTCCGACTCGGCCGCGCGTCCGAGCGCCGAAAGCAGGACAGAGCGTCGAACACCGTCTTCGACCCCTGCGGACACCGTGTTGTCTGCTTGGTTCAGAGCGTCCAACGCGTTGCCGAACTGGCCAAGGTGCATCAAGGCATCTGATGCCAGGTACCTGCTGGTGTCAGACAGTGAGCCCTTGCTCGCAACTCTCGAGATCACGTCGAGCGCTTCACGAGGCTTGCCCAGCCGCAGAAGCAAACGAGCCATTCGCTCGTAGGTTTCGAGCGGTTGAGGCTTGCGTCGGCCCAATTCATCGATCGCAACCTGAAGCCATCGCTCCACCTCTGGAGAGCACGGCCGGGAGGAGTGTTGAACGGCGTCGAGAAGTATGTGGCACGCGTCCGGATGGGACTCACCGGATCGGAGCAGATGGCGCGCGAGCGCGCTCGGGTCGATTCGGTGGCCCGCAAGCCGCCGCCGGTCCAGCTCCTCGGCCAGCAAGCGGTGCGCAGCAGCAACTCTGCACTCGGTCATTGACCGCATGACTGCGGTTCGCATGGCCGAAGAGACGAACTCGTACCCTCGCCGCCCCGTCGCTCTCGCCGAATGGATGATGCCCCGGTACAGAAGGTCCTCCAGCGCCCTGGTGGCGGTTGGAGAGCCCAGGGAGAGCACACGTTCGACCGTCTCCGCATTGTCGATCGCGCCGGACTCGTCAATCGCGATCATTCGAGCGACTTCGATAGTCGCCGGCTCAGCACCGAGAAGTCCTGCGGCCACTCGAAGCGATCGCAGACTGCGTTCGAGGTGGACGGACTCAGCGACGCTGGTCTCAGCTGCTTCCTTGAGTTGCTGGCTCGCTTCGATCGCAAGTGCAGGCACGAGTGGACCACACCGCAGCACCTCATCGAGATGGTCGTCATCGAGGCCGGTGTGAGCAGAGGCGAGGACTTGGCGGAGCGTCTCTGCTGGCCACGAGGTGAGTGCCACTTCGACGAAGCGAACTCGGCTGTCCGACTTGAGCGAAGCTACTGCCGAGGCGCCGTCAGCGCCGCTCGCTGACACGAGGATGACGGCCTGAGCTCTTGCACTGCGACAGTTCAGCGCATCACTCAACAGTCGGCTATCGGCAGCTGTGAGGTCGTCGACGACCGCGAAGAACGCTTCGCCATCCGCCTCGCAACACTGCGAGTTCGAGAGCGTCTCGGCGGCCCGGTTCGCCCCAATGAGGACGGAGCCCGCCTCGCGCCTCACTCGTTCGCCTGATGCGCGAAGCAGCGATGTCTTGCCCGACCCGGCCCAGCCGCACACGACGACGATCACGACGTTTCCGGGCCCTCGGCACGCGTCTCTCCACAGTCCGGTGATGGCGTCGACGTGGTCGATCAGGTGTGGGGGAAGATCAACTCCAGAGGTTCTGGCATCAGTGGCGACCGGAGCACGCATCGCCAGAACAATACGCCAGTGATAGACAGAAGTTCATCACTGGCGCTTGCCGCGTGGCTGTGGTGACTGGCTTGTCCAGGCGGCCAGCGCCGACTCGGCCAGTCGCACCACTCTGCCGGTTTCGGCAGCGAGATTCGAGCACTTCGAGCGACCGGTGAGGTGACCGACGATGACGTGCCGCACTCCAGAAACGATCGTTGCTGCGGCGAGGTCGTACGGGAGCGGATCGCTCTTCTGCGGAGCGCTGGATCGAAGTCGCCGACTGATGGATGTTTCGACGTCGAGATCGAGTGACAGCAGTCGTGCCAGGAGTTGCTGATCCGAGAGCAGCAGGTCGAGTCGTCGACGTGCCGTGCTGTCGTGCTCCAGATCTCGAGAGACACGGGCGTACTGTTCGGTCAGCGTGTCGAATAGATCCTTGGCTGTTGAGGCGTTCACTGCCTCGAGCAGTCGCGCTGCGGCTACTCGATTCGGCTCGAGCACCAAGTCGGCCTTGGACTCGAAGTATCGGAAGAACGTTCGAACAGAGACCTGCGCCTCGGCGCAGACTCCCTCCAGCGTGGTCGCTTCGTACCCCACCTCGTCGAAGCTTCGAAAGGCGGCTCGGAGCAGCGCCTCTCGTGTCTGCAGCGCCTTGCGCTCGCGGAGGCCACCTTGTGTCACGCGATCGGATGGTACTCACATGTTTCGTAGCGTCCTCGCATTCCGCCGACGAAGCCAAGTGCTCGTCGGCCCGAGAGGGCGGCCTTCGTCGTTCCGGCAGTGCGCTCGTCCGCGTCAGCCGAGCACGGTCGCGAGTGCGGTGTCGATGGTGCGGATCGCCTGTCGCTTGGCTCCAGCTGCGGGTGACATGAGGACGTGGATGCCAAGGCCGTCGACGGTCGCGAGCAGAGAGTCGGCTGCCTGTTGGACGGCGACCTTGGAGAGCGACGGTGCCGCGTCGGCCACGAGCGTCGAGACGAGTAGGTGCCATTCGAGGTAGCGCTGGCGGTGTTCGTTGCGGAGCGACTCGGTGTTGAGCGCTTGCGCCCAGAACGTCAGCCACACCTTCCACTCGGTGTATCGCTCATCGTCCAACGGGAGCGCTTCGAGCAGCACGGCGCGGAGCGCGTCCGAGCTGGATCGACCCTCGATGGCGGTGAGCATCCTGGCGCCGGCGCGCACATGGGCGTACCGGAGTGCTGCGACCAGCATGTCTTCGCGCGAGTCGAAGTAGTGGTTGAGCCGGCCGATGGTGCATCCGGCGCGTTCGGCGATGGCTCGCATGGTGGTGCCGTCGACGCCGAGTTCGTCGATTGCTCGCCATGTGGCGGCCGCGATCTCGCGGCGACGTTCGTCGTGGTCGACCACTTTCGGCATGGTCACAGTCTAGGTGATACGTGTCACACGTTACGTATCAGATGTTGCGTAACAGATGATACGCGAATATGGTCGGCGCATGCTTCGACCCGATCAGTTGTCCCGCATCGACCGTGCCGCAGTGGGTGTGCTTGGCCACGCGAAGGCCAACGGGGAGCCGAACGCGGTTGCGGTCACTCCCTACGTCGTGAACGGCGAGCTCGTCGTCACGTCCACCTTGGCGCTCGTCCAGAAGGCCGCAGCGATCCGTCGGGATCCTCGGGTCACGTTGACAGCAGGCGGAGTGTCGGTCGTCGGCACCGCCACGTTCGAGGTCGACCGCACGGCGCAGTACTTCGACACCTTCATCCGCGCTCAGGAGCTGCGCAAGTACCCGCCGGCCAGGTCGTTGCTGACGCTTCCGTTTCATCGTCGGCTGTTGCCGTGGTACGTCGGGCGGGTCGTGATCCGGATCCGACCGGCGGAGGTGGGTGAGTCGGGGTGCGGTGACGAGGCCACTGTCACGGTCGTCGACACAGGAGGGCTGCTGCGCACGTGGAACGTCCCGCGGCCCGGTGATCTGGTTGCCGATCACGTGTCGCTGCCTGCGTCCGTCGTCGACGGTGCAGCGCTGCTGTTGGTGCACGAGGAGGACGCGGACATGAAGGACCTGCGGCAGCTGGCCGTGCGCGGCGTGGTCCGCGACGGCGTCCTCACTCGAACCTCGATCCGCGGCTCACTCGCTCGCACCTCGAAGTCCGCCATCGCGGAGATCCAAGGCCTCCGCGGTCTGGCTCGAGCGGCGAAGGCGAACCGCGCCCTGCTTGCCACGTGGCCCCAGTACCAACCCGACAAGGAGACCTCGCGATGACCACCCACCTCCACTTCGACCCCACCAGCGTGGAACCGGTCGCCGACCCCGACACCGGAGGTCAGCTGTGGGTGCACCCCGACGCGTTCGGCCAGGCGGGCGTGCCCTTCATCATCAAGGTCAGCGACCCGCCGAACACCACCCGCCCCCGTCACAGCCATCACGGCGACGTCACGTACTTCTACGTCCAGGGTGAACACCGCATCGAAGGAGAAGGCGTCTACCGCGCCGGGGATGTCCGCTGGACCCGTGCAGGCCACGAGTACGGGCCCGAGACCACGGGACCCGATGGCGGGACGTGGTGGCTGGTCACCAGCGAGAACCCGATCCCGATTCCCGCTACCTCGACGAGCACCATCCCGACCCGATCGACACCCGACGTTCCTGTCCGACCCGTCGACACTCCGCTCGACGAACTGGTGGCGCTCACCCTCGACCCAGGTGGCGTGATCGTGAACGGATGGCTCGATGCAGCGACCGTCGACCGAGTGAACGGCGAGATCGACCACTACCTCAGTGCCAACCCCGATGAGGGTGGTCCGGCGAGTGGCTCGGAGCTGTACGACCTGTTCCTCGGTCACCGAACCCTGCGCCTCCACGGCTTGGTCGCGAAGCTGCCGACGACCGGACCCGAGCTCATCGCTGACGATCGCCTCGTGCGGTGGGCCACCGCGGCCATGTCAGGCGTCTGCGCGAGCGTGCTGCTCAATGCCGGTGAGCTCATCCAGATCGGTCCGGACGAAGGCACGCAGTTTCTGCACCGCGACTCGGACTCGTGGCCGACGCTGCCGCTCGGCGCCGCCCCTGTCATCGTCAACGCGATCATCGCCCTCGACGACTTCACCCTCGACAACGGCGCAACACACGTCGCCCTCGGCAGCCACCACTGGCCCGTCGGGCGCGCCGCCCAGTCGGACGAGCTCGGTCGCGCCGTCATGCACGCCGGCGACGTGCTGTTGTTTCGGGGTGATCTGGTCCACGGCGGCGGCGCCAACACCACGGCGGAGCGCCGCCGAGCACTCTCGCTGTCGTACTGTGCCGGATGGCTCCGACCCGTGGAGCACCATGCGGCGAACCTTGGACTCGAGGTAATCCGCGCCGCGCCACGACCGCTGCGCGACCTGCTCGGGGGCGGCGTCCACGACGCCACCGCAATGGGCGGCGGGATCCTCGGCCTGGTCGATGGCCGAACCCCCGGGCCAGCCCGATGAACGCAGGCCAGACCACCGTCGCACGAGCCGATCCAACCCGACTCCTCACACCCGGCACTCGTCGCCTGATGCGTGTCACCGACTGGGGCTTCGTCGCCTACTGGACACTCGTGGCGCTGCACCTCGTGCCCCCGAGGGTGCTCTTCGCCGACTACCACCTCGCCAGCGTGGCGGCCTGGAACTGGTCGTTCCTCCCACTCGACCTCACCGCATCCATCACCGGCCTCATCGCGATTCGCCAGCCTCCGGAGCGATCGATGTCGGCAGAACGACTCGCTGCGATCAGCCTCCTGCTCACCTCAGTCGCCGGCGCCATGGCCATCGCCTACTGGGCGATTCGCGGCCAGTTCAACGCACTGTGGTGGCTCCCCAACCTCCTCCTGCTCTGCTGGCCACTTCCGTACGTCGCCAGATGGGCGCGTGTGGGCGAGGTGGACCACCGTGCCGGACGTGATGGCGACGCGCCCGCCAAGTGACTTGCCTTCGCCGACCGTCGCGGCATGCTGCGACCCCGGGATGCGTGCGCCGCGCGCTGGTCTGAACTTCGATAGGTCCGCCACCGTCCGGACAGGTTCTTGGCGCGGTCTCCCCGATCGTGGACTCACCTTCCAGAAAATGCCAGTCATTGACAAATTACTATGAGTGTCATACCTTGAGCGGACTTGTCACGAGGGGGGTTCTCTTGAAATTCGGTGTCTTCTACGAACTGCAGCTTCCGCGGCCTTGGACCGAACGATCGGAGCTGGATCTCTACGAGCAGTGCCTCGAGCAGATCGAGATCGCGGACAGAGCCGGGTACGACTACGTGTGGGCGGTAGAGCATCACTTTCTGGAGGAGTACTCGCACTGCTCTGCTCCGGAGGTCTTCCTCGGCGCGGCGAGCCAGCGCACTAGTCGCATCCGTCTCGGGCACGGCGTGATCCAGCTTCCGACGAATCATCCGGTGCGTGTCGCGGAGAAGGTCTCGACCCTCGACCTACTGAGCCGTGGGCGAGTCGAGTTCGGTATGGGGGAGGGAGCCACGCTCCTCGAGTTGGAGCCCTTTGGACAGCCGGTCGATGAGAAGCGAGAGGTCTTCGAGGAAGCGGTGAAGGCAGTGATGCCGATGTTCGCCGACGGGCGGACGGAGTTCCGAGGGAAGTACTTCGATGTCCCGGAGCGCAACGTACTTCCAAAGCCCGTTCAGAAGCCTCACCCGCCCCTCTGGCTCGCATGCTCAAGGGTCGAGACCGCCGAGCAAGCCGCTCGGTGGGGGTTCGGTAGTCTCGGATTCGCCTTCGTAGAGGCGGAGAAGGCTCGCGAGTGGGTCGAGCGGTACTACGACGCATACTGCACGGCCTTCGAGCCGCTGGCAGACTACGAACCGAATCCGAACGTCGCGATGGTGGCTGGATTCATGTGCGCTGAGACCGACGAGATCGCGCGGGAGCGAGCGGCTGGATGGACGTTCTTCGCGTACATGCTCGGCTACTACGCGCGCTTCGGATCGATCGAGCCCGGAGTGGATATCTGGGAGAAGTACCTGGCTTGGCGGGAGTCCCCTCAGGCGCAGGTCATCCTCGAGAATGGCCTCGTTGGATCGCCTGCGACGATCCGAGCTCGTCTCCGCGACTACCGCGCGGCACACATCGACCAGATCATCTTGTTGGTTCAGGCAGGGCGGACTCTTCATCCGCACATCTGCGAGAGCCTCGAGTTGTTCGCGTCGGAGGTCATGCCCGAGTTCACCGCCGACGATCCCGACCATCAGGCGTGGAAGGCGGAGCGGCTGGGTCTCGGCGTGCGGCTATGACCTATCGAGCGCGAAGCGTGACTTGGTGCGAAGGCAGCTTGACCGACGATGATGTTGCTTGGGCTCGCGCGTCGGACTCGACCGCACAAGGGACGTTGCGGTCTCCCGTGAGCTGTGACGGGGCCCGCTGTGTCGGCTGAGTCCGTCGTTGTATCTCTTGAACGAGGTGTCGGACTTGTCTCAGTGCAGCAGGGAGATTCGAGCATCGATCGTGGAGCTCTCCTCGATCGCTTCCTCGCGGCCTTGGAGGACTTGGGCGGTAGCGCCGACATCTACTGCGTCGCACTAGAAGGACTTGCATTTGTAGGCCCTCACGACTACGGGTTGCAGACGGAATGCCCCCCGATCCCGCGGAGTGCGTCCGGAGCCACTGACCTTTCACCGCTTCGACGCGCCATCATCCGATCGATGTTGGAGATGGACAAGCCCGTCGTGGGACTGCTTGCCGGCCGGATCGCCGGCTTCGCGCTCGACGTGGCCCTCGCATGCGACATTCGAGTGGCTGCGGAGTCGACGCGCGTTCAAGTCGACTTCGTGGAGCGTGGGAGCCTCCCTGGCCACGGCACTCCGTGGCATCTTGCTCAACTTGTCGGCAGGGGCCGTGCAGCGGAGCTGGCGTTCTGCGCAGGGGAGCTCGATGTCGTGGAGGCTCGACGCCTCGGACTGGTCACTCTCTCGGTCTCGTCCGACGAGTTGGGCATTGCCGGGCGCAAGTTGGCCCGCCACATCGCAGTCAGATACGGGGGCACCACGCCGTTTGCCAGGCGTTTGCGAGGAGTGCTCGCGATGGGGCAGACCCAGTCCATTTTCGGCCTTGACCACGGTGCCGTACTCGGTCCAGGAGTTGCGAGGACGCTGAACTGAGGGTCGCCACGTTCGTCGCGGTGCACGCCGGTGCGATCAAGCGCGAGGTCCTCCGAGATTGCGCTAGGGACATCCCCACTGTCCGTTCGAGGGGTCGGCAGCGGAAGATCTCTTGATGGATGCAACGTCGCTGTTCGGAGCCCGAGCTCTGCTGGAAGTCGCACGCAACCCGATGCTGCTCCACCCGTTGTGAGGTTGCTTGCCCCACTTGCCTGCGAGTCGATCGAGACGCTGCTCGCGCACGCGAGGGCATTCGAGTCCTCGGGGGTACCTGGAGTGCACTCTGTTGCGACTTTCGGGGACGACGTGATCGCATCGTCAGTGATTATCGGTTGTACCTCGTCGGTCGAGGTGCTCTGCCGGCTACACGTTGACTCGGCCGCGTCGGCAGCGAGAAGCGCCGCCCACGCGATGGAGCTGCACGAGAAGTCGCATGGACGAGTCACCTTCGGCATTTCCGACTCCACGTCCCGCGACTCGGCGGTCTACTTCGAGTCGCTGCTGAGCGACTTCGACTCCTCGATGCAGCATCTGCGCGAACGGCGTCTTCGCCTTCCGCTGTCTGACTCTGCCGAAGGGGTCGAGCAGGGCGTACTGGTGCGAAACGCGATCCTTTCGTTCGACGGCCGGGAGCTCCTCGAGCCTTCGAGCTCGCGACCCGTGATTCTCGTCGGTCCATGGGCGCTTCAGGTGTTTCGAACCCTGAAGCGGACTGGATGCGATGTCCAGCGAGTCATCGGCTGTGAGGTGATCGCCATCATCGGTGACGCGGAGGTGGAGCTCGAACTCGGCATCACCATCGCGAGGCGCCTCCTTCTTGCTCGAGCTGCACACTCCACGAGTCGAGGAGTGATGCGTCTGCTGGGCCTGGATGGTGTCACTCCCGTGTCCGTCGGTCTGGCTGAGGGTCTTCGAGGAACGTCAGCAACGTTCATCTCCCGCTCGTTGCTTGAAGACTCGATCGTGATCGGTTGTGTAGCGGCGGTCTCGGAACAGATTGTTCGGACGCTTGGTGCAGATTGCTCGACGGTGTTGCTCGCACATGTTCCGGCCTACGGCGTGGACACGATTGCAGAACTCGCGCGGGCTTTGGCGGAGCCCAGTTCTGCGGCGGATTTCCGACATGCCACTGATTGACAAATGCCATGGAATGACATATTCTCGCCGCTGCTTTCAAGAAGGCAGGGGGACAGTGGGAAGGGAGCTGCGCAAGCCCGGGTTCAAGGGTGCGACCAAGGTGTCGGGTGACGTCGTGCGTGGAACTCCTCGCTCGACCGAAGCCGAAGCGTTGCCCTCGACCGAGGCGGCCACCAGCGATGCCGAGCCGGCAGAAGCAACTGGGCTTCGAGCGGATGGCCTCTTCGTCTCCTACGGTGGCGTCAAGGCGGTCACGAACGTGTCGCTGGCAGTGCAGCCAGGCCAAATCGTTGGGTTGATCGGGCCGAACGGCGCCGGCAAGACCAGCATGATCGATGCTCTTTCAGGATTCGCGCCCCACACCGGCTCGGTCACCTTGGGCGGCGGAGTTCTCGACGGTGTCGGTCCGGCCGGTCGCGCTCGTCTCGGGCTTGTCCGAACATGGCAGAGTGCCGACCTCTTTCGGGACCTCACTCTGATCGACGGACTACGCGTTGCAGCGTCACAAACCAAGGTTGGTGGCAGCGGAGCCTGGAGTTCCATGAAGTCGCGACGAGAACGGAGTCAGTCAGACGACGCCCGGCTGCTCCAGCTTCTCGAAATGCTTGGGATCGACCATCTGAAGGATCGGTGGCCCGATGAGCTGCCGCTCGGTCAGCGAAAGGTCGCCTCAGTCGCCCGTGCTCTTGCGTGCAATCCGAAGTTCATCCTGCTTGATGAACCCGCCGCTGGCCTTGACCCACCTGAGACCGCCGAGTTCGCCTTGCGGCTTCGTCAGGTCGCGCACTCTGGCACGGGGCTCTTGCTCGTCGAGCACGACATGAGCCTGGTGATGTCCGTGTGCTCTCGGGTCGTGGTGATGTCCGCTGGCGCCGTGATTGCGCAGGGAACGCCGCTCGAGATACAGGCAGATCAGCGAGTGCTCGACGCGTACCTCGGAGCTTGAGCGTTGACCCGAATTTGGAATCGATGAGAAGGAGGACAAGTTGTCGAAGGTATTCGTCGTAGGGGTCGGCATGACCCGATTCGAGAAGCCGGGCGCGAGGGAGTGGGACTATCCGGACATGGTGCACGAGGCGGCCAGTTTGGCGCTCGCCGACGCCCTCCTGACCTACTCAGACGTGGAACGAGCGGTTGCCGGCTTCGTCTACGGGGAGACGGTCAGCGGCCAGTGCGCTCTCTACACACTCGGGAGAACGGGCATCCCGATCTTCAACGTCAACAACGCCTGTTCGTCGGGTAGTTCAGCGCTCCTACTTGCCCACACGTTCGTCTCGTCGGGCCAGGCTGACTGCGTTCTCGCGGTTGGCTTCGAGAAGATGGAGCGGGGGTCGCTGCAGCAGAAGTACCCCAATCAGGCAAGCCCGATCGAACCTCACCTGCGGGCGATGGCGGCTCAGCGCGGCTGGGGCCAAGCTCCACCTGCGGCTCAGCTGTTCGGCAATGCCGGCGTCGAACACATGGAGCGGTTCGGTACGACCCGCGAACAGTTCGCGATGGTCGCGGAGAAGAACCACCGGCACTCGGTCAACAATCCGTATGCGCAGTTCACCGATGCGTACAGCCTCGAGGAGATTCTCGGCGCACCGATGGTGTTCGACCCGTTGACCAAGCTGCAGTGCTGCCCCACGAGCGAGGGTGCGGCGGCCGCCGTCGTGTGTTCGCAGCGCTTCGTCGAGCGGCACGGTCTGCATCGGACCGCGGTCGAGATGGCTGGAATTGCCATGGCAACCGACACCGATGAGACGTTCACGAGTGGCAGTTGCATTCGGGTGGTCGGAGCCGAGCTCACCAGATCGGCGGGACTCAAGGCCTATGAGCAGTCGGGGTTGGGACCGGAAGATCTCGACGTCATCGAACTCCATGACTGCTTCTCCACAAATGAGATCATCACCTACGAAGCCCTGGGTCTCTGTGCAGAAGGTCAGGGTGGCGAACTCGTTGCCAGCGGCGCGACGACGTACGGCGGAACATGGGTCGTCAATCCATCCGGAGGGTTGCTGTCCAAGGGCCACCCACTCGGAGCCACGGGAATTGCACAGTGCGCCGAGATCGCCTGGCAGCTGAGAGGACTCGCAGGTGCTCGTCAAGCTGATCGGTCTCGCGCTGCTATGCAGCACAACATCGGCCTCGGCGGCGCAGCGATCGTCTCGATCTACCGAGCTGTCGATCAGCCGTGACGCTCCATCTGCACGCGGGTACCCACCCCGATCGGCCGGCGGTTGTGGATGCGGAGACTGGTGCTTGGCTGACCTATGCCCAGGTCGACGACGCCGCTCGACAGCTTTCTGCGTATCTGGCTTCCAAAGGCCTGTCCGAAGGCGATTCCCTCGCCGTCGTGATGGACAACGACCTCCACTACCTGGAGGTTGTCTGGGCGGGGCTTCGAAGTGGCCTGCGGGTCACGCCAGTGAACTCGCATCTGCGGGCCGAGGAAGCTGCCTACATCATTCAGGACTGCGCCGCGAAGGCAGTCATCGCGAGTGCCCGTGTTGCAAATCTGCCTGGAGTCCGAGCTCTGCTCGACGCACAGACCACCTGCCTCGTGGTGGGCGGCGACGTTGCCGGCTACCTGCCATACGAGGCTGAGGTCGCCAACATCGCCCCCGCCGCTGTGGTGGGGTCCCTCGGCGACCTCATGTTGTACAGCTCAGGTACGACCGGCAAGCCGAAGGGTGTTCGTCGGCCTCCTTCCGGCCTGCGGGCCGACGAGGCGCCATTGCTCACCATGCTCTACCGACTCTTCGGCTTCTCCGAGTCCACGGTGTACTTGTCGGCTGGTCCGCTGTACCACGCCGCACCCATCGGCGCCCTGATCGGTACGTCTGCCATCGGAGGTACCACCGTCTTGATGAGGCGATTCGACCCTACGGATGCCTTGCAGTGGTTGGCGAAGTACAAGATCACCCATTCGCAGTGGGTGCCGACCATGTTTGTTCGAATGCTCAAGCTGCCCGCCTCCATTCGCGACGGCCTCGATCTCTCCTCACATCGCTTCGCAGTGCATGCCGGCGCTCCGTGTCCAGTCCACGTGAAACACGAGATGATGGAGTGGTGGGGGCCAATCCTCCACGAGTACTACGGCGGCTCCGAGGGCAACGGTTTCACCTACATAGGTCCTGACGAATGGCTTGCCCACCCGGGCTCCGTCGGAAAGCCCTTGGTTGGCAGCGTGCACATCACGGATGAGGACGGCAACGAGCTCGCCCCCGGGACAGTCGGCTCCGTCTTCTTCAGCGGTGGAGGGACGTTTGAGTACCACGGTGACGAAGCGAAGACCGCCAAGGCCCACAATCACCGCGGGTGGAGCACACTCGGCGACATCGGCTACGTCGACGAAGATGGCTATCTCTACCTGACGGATCGCGCTGCCTTCACGATCATTCGTGGGGGCGTGAACGTCTACCCTCAGGAGGCTGAGGACGTTCTTGTGCAGCATGCCGCCGTGGCTGACTGCGCCGTACTCGGTGTGCCTGACGACGATCTCGGCGAACGGGTCGTCGCCGTCGTCGAGTTGGTCTCTGGGGTTGAGGGGTCCGCTCCGCTCGCGGAGGAACTCATCACTCACTGCACGACGCGGCTCTCGAAGTTCAAGTGTCCCGAGGCGGTGTACTTCGTTTCGGAGCTACCGCGAATGCCATCGGGAAAGCTGGCCAAACACGCGTTGAAGGATCTCGTTGCCGCGACATCGGGAGGCGAATGACATGCCGTTCACCATTCATATCGAGAGCGGAAAGATCAGGGAGTACGCGAACGCCGTCGGTGCGACCGACAACCGCTATCGCTCAGAGGACTCGCCAGTGCCTCCAACGTTCCTGGTGACTGCCCGCAACCTGTGGGCTTCACCGGCAGATCTCTCGTACTTCCGTGAGCTCGGCTTCGACTTCGCGCGCCTTCTCCACGGCGAGGAGGAGTACGTGTTCTTCGGGCGGCCTCCTCGAGCCGGCGATTCGTTGGAAGTCACCACGTACATCGCGGACCGCTGGGAGCGGGAGGGACGTCGCGGAGGGATCATGCGTTTCGCTGCTGTTGTGAGCGAGTTCAGGGACGGCAACGGCGACCTGGTCGCTGAGCAACGTTCGACCCTGATCGAGGCGGAGTCATGAGTTCGGGTGGCGCCGCTGCGCCTGTCGCTGAGGGGGACCACGGTGCCCCGAGAACGTGGGGGCCGATCACGCGGACCGACATCGTTCGATACGCCGGCGCCTCGGGTGACTTCAATCCGATCCACCACGATGAGGTCTACGCGCAGCAGGTCGGGTTTCCCATGGTGTTCTCGATCGGTATGTACCAGGCTTCACTCCTCGCTACCTATGCCACGGACTGGCTCGGGGCCGACGCAATCCGTCGATACTCCGTGAGGTTCCGCGAGAAGGTTTGGCCGGGGGACGTTCTCACTTGCTCCGGAGTCGTCACCAAGGTGGTTGAGTCGGGCCGCGGCTTCACCGTTGAGGTTGATCTTGCCTGTACGCGTCAGACCGGTGATGTCGCGATCACCGGAGCGGCGACCTTCGAGATTGAGATCGACTGACGCTTCGTTTCGGTCGGGCCGTGACGGTGGCCCGGTGGAGAAGAAGGGCGTTGACGCGGCGATGGCCTGATGGCCAGCCGGACGCCGGCCTAGCCAACGGCGTCGGTCAGTACTTCGACGATCCGCTCGATCTGCGCGTCGGAAATCACCAGAGGTGGGCAGAACGCAAGGGTGCTCGCGTTGGATGCCCGGCAGATGACACCCCGTGCCAGCATTCGGTCGCGGATCTCGGCTGCGTCTTGGTCTGGTCGGAGTCCTGCCGCCCAGACTGCGCCTGCTCCGCGGACGTGATCAATCTTGTGTTCATCGGCAAGGGCCCTCAAACCGGAGGTCAGCTTTGTGCCGATGTAGTCAGCCCGTTGGAGGAGTTGCTCACGGCGAATGATCTCAAGATTGGTCAGCGCCGCTGCACACGCGACCGGGTGGCCGGAGTAGGTGAAGCCGTGGCGGAGTACGAAGTCACCATTGAACTCAAGTCCCATCCGGACCGCAGGTCCGACGAGCACGCCTCCGAGCGGCTGGTAGCCGGACGTGACAGCCTTCGCAAACGCAACGAGATCGGGCTCCACCTTGAAGTGCTCAGCTGCGAACCAACTTCCCAGGCGGCCGAACCCAGTCACGATCTCGTCGAAGATCAGAAAGGCTCCGTACTGGTCGCAGAGCCTGCGCACGGCGTCGAGATAGCCGTGCGGCGAGGGGTGCACGCCTCCGGCACCTTGGACTGGCTCGACCAGAACCGCCGCAACGGTCTCGCCATGCTGAGCCATCAGGGACTCGAGCGCCTCCACATCGTCGGCCGGGACTTGCACGACGTCAGGAAGAAACGGTCCGAAGCCGTCCCTGTTCAGTTCGATGCCTTGGGCGCTGGTCCCGCCGTACGCTGCGCCGTGGTAGCCGCGCCCTCGGGAGATGATCATCGTCCGTTGCTTGCTACCGCTGTTCGAATGAGCGATGCGGGCGAGTTTGATGGCGCTGTCGATTGCTTCCGAGCCAGAATTGCAGAGAAACACTCGGCTATCTGGCTTCGGCGCGATGGAGCACAACTCCGACGCGAGCCGGTCGGCCGGACCGTTGGTGAAGGGTTCGAAGCAACTGTAGGCAGCGAGGGAGCGAGCCTGGGAAGCGATCGAGTCCGACATTTCGCTGCGACCGTGACCGATGGCGCAGTACCAAAGGCTGGCCATGGCATCGACGTAGTCGCGCCCCTCTGAGTCCCAGACGGTCGCTCCCTCGCCCCGTGCAATGCAGATGTACGACTCTCGGCGAGGGTTGGAGAACGGGTGTAGGAACGATGAGGGCACGCTTCCTCCAGAGAAGTTGAGTTGAGACGTCACGACGGAGCTCTTCTCCCGCCGCGGCGGAATGAGACGGACCTGCGCGTGGCAATTCGTGGAGTCGCGCGAGACGTACGTCGGAAGGCAATCATTCCGACGGCGCCGTCACTGGCCACGTCGACCGTCTGAACGAGGTCCTATCCGAGGGGCCCACACGTGCGGCCATGTTCGCGATGAGATCGAGAACTAGTCGCACTCCATAGCCGGTTGCACCGATTCGATGGATGTCGGCGTCCTCGTCGGAAGCCATGGTTGACGTCATGTCGATGTGCGCCCATGGCACCGGATGCGCAAAGCGCTCGAGGAAGAGTCCAGCAGTAACGACTCGGCCGGCAGGGCCCCCGACATTGCGCACGTCGGCGATAGCTGAGCGGAGCAGCCGCTCGTACGGCCGGTGAATCGGCAATCGGCAGAGCAATTCCCCGGTCTTCGTCGCGCTGCGAAGCAGGTCGGCCGCGAGGTCGTCGTCCGAGCACATCATCGCGGCGAAATCTGGTCCGATCGCGATCGAGGCCGCGTCGGTGAGCGTTGCCAGGTCGATGAGCACGTCGACTCGGTCCTCTCTGGCGAGCGCCAACGCGTCCGCAAGGATCAGGCGTCCTTCAGCATCGCAGTTCTGAATCTCGACTGTGGTTCCGTCACGGCATGTCACTACGTCGCCGAGCCTCATGGCCGAACCCGATGGCATGTTCTCGACGCATGGCAGATACGCGGCCACCCCAATGCGATTCTCCATGGCGGTGTCCATGTAGAGGGCGACAGCCGCGGCGACGGCGGCTCCGGCCATGTCCATCTTCATCTTGACGTGGGACGCATCGGTGGGCTTGAGGCTGATCCCGCCTGAGTCGTACATCACCCCTTTGCCGACGAGGCCGATGACGAGGCCGGCATCGGGGGGCACGTGAGCCACCCGCACCAGGCGTGGTGGTTGGTCGGAGCCGGCGTTCACGGCGAGGATCCCACCGCACCCCATCTCTCGCAGGCCCGCTGATCCGACGATGTCTACGCTTGCAGACGTTGTGGCCGCCCCGTCTTCGATCGTTCGGGCAAAGGTCTCCGCGCTCAAGTGCGACGCAGGAAGGTTGGTCAGGCGTCGGGCGAAGAACACTGCATCGACCGTCCTCTGCGCCTTCACCAGAGCCGCCTCCCATAGGCCACTGGTGCTCGGCGAAACCAGGAGCTCAATGGGTGGTTCGACCTCCAACCTGGCGCGGGTGAGACGCGTCTGGCTTCCGGTTCCCAGAAGGAGGACGCCTTCGGCGAACGCCACCATGGACGAATCGTCGATGACCAGTTCGCGAACGTCGAGTGTGACATGTGACGTTGTGCGCTGGCGGAAGCGCGCAAAGAGAGCGCCCGAACTGCGCCAGGCGGCGTTCGCTTGACCGCGTTCGCCTGCGATGAGAAGGACCTCTTCGCTGCTGATGACGACACCACGCGCTTCGCCGTCGGTCCCGTTCCGAACCTCGTCGACGCGGATGCCGAGACCCACTTCGGCGACGTTGACCGCCCGCACGTTGAGTTGTTGGGCGGATGCCGCAGATCGTGTTGTGAGTTGGATCACGCCAACGCGCTCTGCAGCCGCTGAAGGTCCTTGTTGAAGCCCGCCTGGATGGCCTTCCGGACCACCACCGCCATGGCCTTTGATCCGTGGAGGTCGACGGTGAAGCGGCCGTGGGTTCCACCGTCGACAGTGGTGAGTTCGAGTGTCGTGACTACTTCGAACTTCGGGATCCTCTGCGACCACACTGCGTGCGTTGGGCGGACTGCGGCCTCCAACGTCACCGCAGTTCGGGCGTCCGCGCCCATCGGCGAGCCGATCAACTCGTACTGTTGCGGAGCGACGCCCGGCGCCATGGTGACGCCGGTGACGGCCCGTACTCCTGAACGCCACTCGGGATCGTTCCTTGGGTCCACGACGTAGTCCCACACGGTGGTGGCCCCCACTACGAATTCGGTCTCGATTGCAAAGGACGCCGCTGGGCTCTCTCTCATGGCTGGACTCCCGCCAGGTTGGCGATGGCGCCAATGACTGCTGGCCACGTTTGTGGGGGCAGCTCATGGCCGACGCCGGTCAAAGTGAGCAGCCGTCCGCGTGGATGGGCCGACGCAAGAATTGCGCCTTCGTCGTAGGGCATCACCGGGTCCTCGGTCCCGTGGATCACGAGCACAGGAAGATCGATCGAGCAAAGTGCCTCCAGCCGATCCTCCGCGCTGATGGCGGCGCCTCCCTGCCGCATCATCCCATCCGGGTTCCAAGCCCGGCGCACCAGTTCCGTTTGCAGGGAACGCTGGAAGGTGTCGTCGAACTCGTACGCGGATCCAGACATCGCGCGAGCCAGCCGTACCCCCATTTCGACGCGACCAATCTCGTCCTCGGGGGGATCCATCATGTCGGCTGTCAGCGCAACGAGCTCTTCGCTGGGAGTCCTGGACATGGGGTCAAATGCGTGTGGGGTCGTGCTGATGGATGTCAGCGACTCGACTCGGGTGGTGTGCTCGATGGCCAAGGTCTGCGCGATCATTCCGCCCAGCGACACCCCTACGACATGGCAACGCTCGGCGTGCAACTCGTCGAGGACGGCGACCGCATCCCGTGCCATGTCGGAGAGGCTGTACAAGTCGTCGTCCGTCGAAGTGGAGGAGAGTCCGGAGTCTCGGTTGTCGAAGCGCACGGCCGAGAGGCCAGCAGCGACCAGCAGCTCGCAGAACTCATCCGTCCAGCCGATCGCCTGACCGCCGGCTCCCTGGATCAGCAGGACCGTCGGCTTGTCATCGCTTCCGAAGCGTTCGAACCAGATCGTGATCGCACCTGATGTGGCCGTACCTACTTGCCTCACGCTTCCTCCATTGCAGTGGTTGAGATGTTGGTCATTGCGGCCCGAACGTCGGATGGCAGCCGTGCGTGCCAGTGGCGCAGACGGTTGTCAGTTGTCATCAGCGTCCGGGTATCCCCTCTGTCGATGCACAACACTCCGTTGAGGTGGTCCAACTCGTGCTGGATCAACCTTGCGGCGTAGCCGTGTGCTTCGAAACTCACGGGCTCACCGAGCGGGTTCGTGCCCTGCAGTCGAACCGAGCGATGCCGGCGCACGGCCACCCAGTGGTCGGGCATGCTGAGACAGTTCTCCATCAGTTCGACGAGCGTGGGATCGATCACTTCGACGATCGGATTCACGACGGTCATTGGCTCGACCCTCCTGCGGCCAAGCACGTCGAGGAATGCCTCGCTGTACGAGCCGATCACCCGGTCGTCGTCGTCGGCCACCACGAACATGCGAAGCGCCAGCCCGACCTGAGGGGCCGCGAGCCCAGCGCCAGGCGCAGCGCGCATGGTCTGCACCATCGAATGCGCCACCTCGATGAGGTACGGGGAGCCGATGACGCTCTCAGGCACCTCCTCGGCAGGACGGCGGAGCACGGGATCGCCCACGAGCACGATCGGCAGAATCATGGATGTCCCCTCCTGGATCACTAGCGCATTTGTTGGCGGTCAGAGAACCAATCCTGAATGACTGTCTCAGTCGTGCCCCGGCGCCGCCCGAGTGCGATGAGTATGACCGTGCCTCGTCACGAGAGGAAGGTGTGCAACGACGATCCGGTCAGGTCTAGGGAGAACCCCACATCTGTCGAATTCAACTGATCTCTATGGTCCCTCCGAGACGACCGGGAGGAAGATGTGAAGATCGATGTGAGTCTCACCACGGCGATGGGGCGGGACGTACGAACCGAGGCGGAGCACCTGGAGGCGCTCGGCTTTGACGGGCTGATTGCCGCGGAGACATCGCACGACCCGTTCATGCCACTGGCGGTGGCGGCCACCTCGACGAACCGAGTCGACCTGATGACCGGCATCGCCGTGGCATTTCCGCGATCCCCGATGCACCTCGCCAACGTTGGCCACGACCTTCAACTCAGCTCGGGCGGACGATTCGTGCTCGGACTCGGCTCGCAGATTCGAGCACACAACGAGGCGCGCTTCAGCACGCCATGGTTTCGGCCGGCAGACCGGATGCGCGAACTCATCCTTGCGACGAAGTCGATCTGGCGTTGCTGGAACGAACGCGAGCCGTTGGACTTCCGGGGCGAGTTCTACACCCACACGCTCATGACCCCGTTCTTCAACCCTGGCCCTTGTGAGTACGGTCCGCCGAAGATCGTGCTCGCTGCGGTCGGGGAGCGGATGACTGCAGTCGCAGCGGAGGTGGCGGATGGGATCCTGGTGCACGGTTTCACCACAAAGCTCTACTTCGAGTCGGTGACACAACCTGTGATCGAACGGGAGCTGGCTCGAGGTGGTCGCGCCCGAAGCGACTTCACGGTGGCTTGCCCGGTCTTCATGGTCACGGGGGACAACGAACAGGAGATGGTGGCCGCTGCGACAGCCGTTCGGCGCCAGATTGCCTTCTACGGATCGACCCCCGCGTATCGAGCGGTGCTCGATGTCCACGGATGGGGCGATGTTCAGCCCGAACTCAACGCAATGTCGAAGCAGGGACGCTGGCGAGAGATGGGCGAGTTGATCACCGATGAGATGCTCGACGCATTCGCCATCGTCGGCCCGCGGGATTCAATCGCTGAGCGACTCCGTGATCGCTTCGACGGGCAGTTCGACAGGGTGGCGGTGTACGCGCCCTACGCGCGGACCTACGAACAGTGGTCGGCAGACCTTGTCAAAGCGATCTGAAGGGACCGACCATGACCGACTATCAACACATCCTCTACTCAACGCAGGACATGGTCTGCACGGTCACACTCAACCGGCCGGAGCGGAGGAACGCGATCTCACGCCTGATGCTCGAGGAGTTGGCGGACGCCCTGAAGCGCGCTGACCGAGACCCAGGGATTCGGTGCATCGTGCTGACCGGAGCCGGGAAGGGCTTCTGCGCAGGGCTGGATCTCAAGGCATCGATGACGAAGGGGGGCGCCTCCGAGTGGGGTGACGGCCTCACGTCGTACACCAGCGACACGCGAGAACTCCCCACCTCGATTCTGTTCGAGCTCGATACGCCGATCCTTGCGGCTCTGAACGGAGCCGTCGCGGGCTACGGCTTCGATCTCGCCTTGGGTTGCGACATGCGTGTCGGCAGCGATTCGACTCGTCTTCTGCCGGTGTTCGCAAAGCGAGGTGCTATCCCCGAAAGTGGAGGGACCTGGTACCTGCCCCGCCTTGTCGGTTGGTCTCGCGCGACGGAGATCGCCTTCCTGGGTCGAGAGCTGAGCGCCGAGGAATCGCTCCGGCTCGGCCTGTTGAGTCTTGTCGTACCTGACGGTGAGTTGATGACAACCGTTCAGGCGATGGCCGCAGAGATCGCCGCGAATGCACCGCTCGCCGTGCGTGCCATCAAGCGGCTCTTCCGGCATGGCCTCACCGAGGACTTCGCGAGCCACACCCACCACATGGTCATGCAGAGCGAGCGTCTGATGCAGACTCGCGACTTCCATGAGGGGATCGTTGCGTTTGTCGAGGGGCGTCCGCCGAACTTTGAAGGGCGCTAGGGAAGTGGAGTCGCTCGGTAGTCTGTCGATCGCTCCGAGCACCGACAGTGTCGTCGTCGTCACCGGGGCCGGAAGCGGTCTCGGTCAGGCGCTCGCGGTTCTTCTCGCCGAACGGGGATGCCGGCTCGCCTTGGTCGACATCGATGATTCGTCTCTCGCTGCGACTACCGCGGCTCTGCCGCCCGGGGTCGAAAGCCTGCAACTCCGAGTGGACGTGGCCGACTCGACCGCGATGCGAGAGTGCGCTCTTTCGGTCGAAGAGCGGTTTGGTCGAGTTGATGCTCTTTTCAACAACGCCGGAGTGGTCGGCCCCGTTGGGCTTGCGTGGGAGATGTCCGTACCCGACTGGAACTGGGTGCTCGGCGTCAATCTTCTGGGCGTGGCGAACGGAGTCAGATCTTTCGTCCCCATGATGCTTCGGCATGGATCCTCGGGACTGATCGTGAACACAGCATCGGTTGCAGGACTGATTGCGACCCCGTTCACCAGCATCTACACAGCTAGCAAGCACGCGGTTGTCGGCTACTCGGAGGCGCTCCAGCAGGAGTTGGTGGCGGTTGGAAGCGCAATCCGGGTCGTGGTGTTCGCCCCCGGTGAGGTCCTCACCGACATCTCCAAGGGCTATCGCAGCCGACCGCCGGGCGTAGAGTGGGACGCCGAGCAGCAGGAGAGCACGACACGAGCGCTGGCACAGTCGCTTCGTAACGGCATCTCTCCCACGACAGCTGCCGAGCGGCTGATTGCGGCCCTCGACGCCGACTCGATGTACGCCCTGACGCATCGCGAGTTCCTTCCTGCGATGCGACAGCGACTTGGCCTCGTCGAAGCCGGCGGCCGCTGAACGCACATCACGTCGTGAGGCGCTCACGAGATCGGGCTGCTGCGAGTCACGCGAACGACTCGGATTCGAGCGCGCCTGCAGCTGTGGCCAGGAGGAATCCGAACGAGGCTCGCGTGCCTCGCATGGGTGACATGGGACGCTGCGCCTTTACGTCCGAGGAGATCGAGCCCCGGACCTCGACGGTGGTGCGTTGAGGTCTAGGGCACTCCCCACTGGTTTGGCCGGAAGGGTTCAATGATCATCCGGGAACCAATTCACCAAGTCGTACTGGATGGGGGTTCCGGGGATGAGAAGTCAGCGTGTACTTGTGGCGGCGGTGGCGGCCCTGATCGCACTAGCGGGATGTTCCGACGACGGACAGTCGTCGACGACTTCGGTCGATAAGGGCTCCACATCGACGGCCGGTTCGACCGTTGATTCGTCAACGACTGTCGTCGAGACCTCCTCACCTGCGGAGTCGACGACTCCGGCAGCGGCACGCGCCTGGGACGACCCAGTGAAGACCGGCGCCGCAACGGGCGAGCCGCTGAAGATCGGGTTCTCGAACCTCGAAGGTGGCGCCATTTCGCTGCCTGAGGTCCGCTACGGAGCGGAGGCCGCGGTGAAGCTGATCAACGAGAAGAGGAACGGCGTGGGTGGGCGCCCGATCGAACTCGTCCCGTGCGCGGTCGATGCATCGCCCGAGAGCTCGGTCGACTGCGCCAACAAGTTCGTCGAGGCCGGCGTTCAGGCCGTCGAACTGGGCGTCGATCCTTCAGCGGATGCAATGCTCCCGATTCTCAGCGATGCGGGTATCCCAGTCTTCGGGCACGCCGCATTTGGTCCGCAACAGCGGCAAGATCCCAACGTTGTTCTCTTCGGAGTCTCCGCGCCGGCTGCCGGCCTCGGGCCGCTCCAGTACTTTGCCGAGCAGGGTGCGAAGTCAGTCGTCTACTTCCTCGCCGACACGCCGTCGTCTCGTGACTTCACAGATTCCGTGCTGGACCCGTCGGCAAAGTCGCTCGGTCTCAAGTTCAAGGTCATCTACTACAGCGCTACCGCGGCGGATTGGAGTGTGTTGGCCGCGACAGCGATGTCGGAAAACCCCGACGTGATCGGCAGCCCGTCGGCGAGCGAGGTCGACTGCCTGAGCATGATCCCCGCCGTGCAGACGGCCGGGCACAAAGGACCGATCTTCGCCGCAGCGTGTTCGCTCTTCAGCACCATCCTTGGTCCAGCTGCCGTAGGAGTGCTCACCTACTCCGATCTGTGGTCGCCGACCGATCCGAACACCCCTGCGGACCGGCAAGCAGAGGTCGCCATGTACAAGGATGCGATGAAGGCCATCGATCAGTCTCAGTTTGCGGAGAAGGACAGCTTCGCCCTCGGCTGGTTCGCAGACACGATGAACTTCGCTCGAATCCTTACGGAGGACGGTGGCGGCGATCTGTCTGGATCGGCCATTCTGAAGACGCTGAAGTCCACCAAGAACTTTGAGGGCTTCCTCGGCCCAGTGATCAGCTGCGACGGTTCCGCCTGGAAGGGAGAGACGGCCTGCGGAAACCAGTTGCTGCTGTTCAAGACCACAGAGTCGGGCGTACGGAACGCAGTCACCGACAAGTTCATCGTCGTCTCCCCCCAGGGCTAGTGCGGGCCCCCACCCGTGTTGCCCGATCGCGTCCCGAGCCGAGCTGACGAATGAACCAGATTCTTGCATTCGCCATTCTCGGTCTCGGCTCGGGTGCGATCGCTGCCGGGCTTGCCATCGGAATCGTCACAACAGCCGGCAGCACCGGGGCAGTCAACTTCGGCTACGCCGCAATGGTCATGTGGGCGCCGTTTGTCTTCGACGAGCTCACCAAGACGGGACGCCTCGTCCTTCCAGTGGGAACGATCGACATCGGACCGACCTCCGTGATGACCGCACTGGTGCTTGGAGTCGCCGTGGCCGTTGTTGTCTCTCTCGCGACCTACTGGTTGGTCTTCCGACCACTCCGCCGAACGTCCGTACTCGCGCAGACGGTTGCCTCAATTGGTGTGCTGCTGTGCATGCAGGCCTGGGTAGCCCTGCGATTCGGGACCGACCCGAGGGTCGTGGGCAACGTCCTGCCGAACGAGCCCCTCGCGATCGGCAGTGTCGTTGTTCCTCGCGACCGTCTATTTCTGGCTTTGGCGGTTGTGGTTCTCGGGATGCTTGTGGCGGCCTACTTCCACTTCACGAAAGCCGGCCTCGCAACTCGCGCAGCGAGCCAGGACGAGGTCGGAGTTCAGCTCGCCGGATTGTCTCCCTCTCGACTCAACGCCCTTGTATGGGTGATTGCCGGGTTCGCAGGTGGGCTGATCCTGATCCTCGCCGCTCCGACGAGAAGCCTCACTCCAACCTCGTACACCCTGATGATCGTCCCCGCGATGGCGGTAGCACTGCTGGCACGGTTCCGATCGATCACCGTTGCCTGCTTGGGTGGGCTGGCCCTCGGAGTCGTCCAGTCGTTGCTGACGTACACGTCAACCCAAACCTGGTGGCCGAAATGGGCTGCTGCTGGAATGGTCGATGCGGCTCCGTTCATACTCGTCGTGGTCGCACTCGCGATCAACGGCCGTCACCTTCCTGGCCGTGGCGAGGGGGCATCAAGCGCCATGCCTCCGGTCTCGCGGGACTCGCTCGGCGGTCGCGCCACCGCGCTTCTCACGATGATGTTCCTCGTGGCTCTCATGGTGTCGGGCGGGTCACTCCGCTTCGCCGTCATCACCACGATGATCATGGCGATCATGTCGCTCTCGCTGGTTGTGATCACCGGCTTCGTAGGGCAGATCTCTCTTGCGCCCGTGGCACTCGCTGGCGTCGCAGGCTTCGTGCTGTCTGCCGTCGAGCGGCGCACTGCCCTCAGGTTTCCCGTCTCCCCGATCGTGGCGATTGCTGCCGCGGCAGCGGTGGGTTTCCTGGTCTCACTGCCGGCGTTGCGGATCCGAGGGACCCAACTCGCGATCGTCACACTCGCGGGCGCCGTCACCGCCGAGCAGTTCGTGTTCCGAAATCCGCAGCTCTCGCCTCCGGCCGGCAACCTCATTTCGAACCCCAGGCTCTTCGGGATCGATCTCGGCATTCGGTCAGGCTCGAGCCTCGCTCGCATTCAGTTCGGCCTGCTGGTCCTGGTGCTCTTGGTGGCCTCGCTGCTCGGAGTGCGGTTCCTCATTCGATCGTCGTTCGGTGCGACGCTGCTGGCCATTCGCTCTGACGAGCGCGCTGCGGCGTCCGTCGGAATTCATGTGGCCCGCACGAAGATGGCGGCGTTCACGATCTCGGCTGCTCTCGCAGGATTGGCCGGAGTTCTGATCGGATACAGCCGAGGTCAGCTCTCGGCGGACTCCTTCACAGTCTTCGCTGGCCTGTCGGTCCTGACGTTCACCTTTCTCGGTGGAATCACCAGCATCGAAGGAGCCGTGTTCGCTGGGGTGCTCGCGCCGCTCGGGCTCGCCTATTTCGCAGCAAGCCGATTCCTTCACCTCGGCGAGAACTACCAGCTGGTCGCAGGACTGGCTCTTGTGGTCAGCGTGCTCGCGAATCCTGAGGGTATGAGTGCTCAAAATCGTCTACTGGCCTCGCGAATCAAGACTCGGCTCAGCCGCGGCACGGGTCAGGTGGGGACGTCCGATGCATAGCGGTGGGGCCAGCCTCGCGGTTGACGCATTGTCGGTGCGGTACGGCGCTGCGGCTGCGGTGCGGGGCGTATCGCTGTCGGTGAGTCCGGGCGAGGTCGTCGGACTGCTTGGCCCGAATGGTGCTGGCAAGTCGTCGACGCTCAAGGGCATCATGGGAATCGCGCCAGTGGCCAGCGGCGAGGTCCGACTAGGCACCGTCGAGATCAGTGGGGCCACAGTGGCCGCGCGAGTGAAGGCAGGCCTCGGCCTTGTCCGCGAAGGGCGGGGTGTGTTCGGACGTCTGTCCGTTGCCGAGAACCTCCGCGTCTGCGCGCGCGATCAGAGTCCGATGTCGATCGACGCCGTCCTCGCCATGCTCCCCGCACTCGAGCCCTTGCGATCACGCAGGGCCATGCTCTTGTCGGGTGGTGAACAGCAGATGCTTTCGCTCGCGAAGGCACTTGTGAGTGGGCCGTCCGTTCTGCTGATCGACGAACTCAGTCTGGGACTCGCTCCGATTCTCACGGCGCGACTGATGGCCACGGTGAGGTCCATGGCGACAGAACTTGGACTCGGAGTGCTGCTCGTCGAGCAGCACGTCAATCTTGCTTTGGGGATTCTCGATCGGGCCTACGTGCTCCGGCGGGGCGAGCTCGTCGCCGAGCCGCCGATAGCCGAACTTCGTGCCGACCCTGCATCGCTTCGGCAGTACTACCTCGGGTAGTGGCGATCGCGTCGAATGCGGCCGGCATTGCGCACGACATCGAGCGACGCCGACTCCATGACCAATCCATGACTCAAGACGAACAAGGAGAACCATGAGGACCCAGGTCACCGACATGTTCGAAATCGACGTTCCGATCATGGCTTTCAGCCATTGTCGTGACGTTGTGGTTGCGGTCACGAAGGCCGGCGGCCTCGGTGTGCTCGGAGCAGCGGCCCATAGCCGTCGCCAGTTGGAGATCGATCTGGCATGGATCGATGATCAGCTGGCCGGCCGTCCGTACGGGATCGACCTCATCGTTCCGATGCGCTACGACGGGGACAGCAAAGGGGGTGCAACGGTCGGGGAGCTCCTCGCGCGAATTCCGGACGGCCACCACCGGTTCGTCAGCGAGCTGCTTGACCGATTCGGAGTTCCACCGCTCGACCCCGCGCCTGAGCAAGCCGCCCTGAACCTGGACAGTCCGATGGCGGCATCGTCGCGCGCCGCCGGGGCGCTGCTGGACATCGCCCTCGACCATCGACCGGTTCTGGTGGTGAACGCGCTCGGGCCGCCTCCAGAATGGATGATTGAGCGAGCCAAGGCTGTCGGTGCGCGAGTGGGGGCGTTAGCAGGCAAAGCCGAGCACGCCGCCCGCCATGTCGCGGCGGGCGTTGACGTACTCATCGCCCAGGGCAGCGAGGCTGGTGGACACACTGGGGAGATCGGATCAATGGTGCTGATCCCCGAGATCGTCGACGCGGCGGGTGACGTACCGGTGCTCGGCGCCGGCGGCATCGGGCGAGGGCGACAGATGGCAGCCGCGATGGCGCTCGGGGCGTCGGGTGTGTGGTGCGGTTCCGTCTGGCTGACGACGCACGAGGCCGAGACTCATCCGACTGTGAAGAAGAAGATGCTCGAGGCGTCCTCCTCTGACACGGTCCGATCGAAGTCGAGAACCGGCAAGTACAGCCGGCAGCTTCGCTCGGCGTGGACCGATGCGTGGGCCGCGCCCGACGCGCCCGAACCGTTGCCGATGCCGTTGCAGCCACTGCTCGTCGATCAGGCTCTCAAAGCCATTGACAGAGCCGCTCATCAGCCGGGCTCGGGCGCCGAGGCCCTCGCCAACTACTGGGTGGGGCAGGTGGTCGGCTCGATGAATCTGGCGAAGCCTGCGGCCCAGGTCGTGTTCGAGATGGTGGATGAGTTCGTCGACGCGGTCAGCGGGCTGAGCCGGCTCCTCGACGAGTGATTCGCTGCCTACGCGGACACTCGCGTGGCTGACCGGTACGGAGGAACAAGAGACAGATGAGTCAAGTGGAAGACGATGGCCAGGCGCTGATTGAACACGTGGATGTTCTGATTGTCGGCGCAGGCATCTCCGGAATCGGTGCGGCAGCTCATCTCACCGAGCAACTGCCAGACCTGTCGTTCGTGATTCTTGAGCGCTACGACACCTTTGGCGGCACCTGGCATTTGCACCGGTACCCAGGCGTGCGGTCAGACAGTGATCTGTTCACGTTCGGCTATCGATTCAAGCCGTGGGTCGGAGCCCCAATCGCGTCGGGGCAGGAGATCCTTCGGTATCTCGAGGAAGTCGTCGAAGAGCGGGACCTCGCCCCCCACATTCGATACAGCCATCACGTTTCGGACGCTCGCTGGGAGTCCAACGACAACCTCTGGCACGTCCGAGCAACCCGGGAGGGCTCCGAGACGCCGCTCCACTTCACCGCCCGCTTCCTCTGGATGTGTCAGGGCTACTACCACCACGACGTCGGTTACACCCCGGAATGGAGTGGGACGAGCGACTTCGAGGGGCAGATCGTGCATCCACAGCACTGGCCGGACGGGATGTCGTGGACTGACAAGCGCATCATCGTCATCGGCTCGGGGGCCACGGCGGCAACGGTGATACCGGCGATTGCGGCGGACTCTGCTCATGTGGTGATGCTGCAGCGGTCACCCACGTACTTCGTGTCCGATCGAAACGGCAATGACCTGGCCGAGCTCCTCGTCAGCCTCGATGTCCCGCCGGAGTGGATTCACGAGATCGTTCGCCGAAAGATCATCGCCGACGCGGACACGTTCACGCGGAAGGCGTTCGCTGACCCTGAGGGTACGGCTCGCAGCTTGATTGAGAACGTTCGATCTCTGCTCCCCGAGGGTTACGACGTCGAGACCCACTTCACACCGAAGTACATGCCCTGGCGTCAACGCGTCGCCTTCGTGCCTGACGGCGACCTGTTCAAGGCCATCTCTTCGGGGAAGGTCGAGGTCGTGACGGACGAAGTGGAAACGTTCACGGCCACGGGGGTTCGAACCAGATCAGGAAGAGACCTGGACGCCGATGTTGTGATCACGGCAACCGGATTCGACCTGTCGGTGCTGGGCGGCGTTCGCTTCGTAGTCGATGGCCAGCCCGTCGACTTTGCTGAGACTGTCTCGTACCGCGGGATGATGTTCACCGATGTTCCAAATCTCGCCTGGGTGTTCGGGTACTTCCGCTCGAGCTGGACTCTCCGCGCTGACCTCGTAGCCGATCTCGTCTGCCGACTCCTGATGCATATGCGAGAGAAGGGCGCGGCGCGAGTGATCCCGCGACTTCGGCCGGCAGATGAGGGGCTCTCTCGGCTTGATTGGATCGATCCCGCTGATTTCAGCCCCGGTTACCTGAAGCGATCGATGCACCTGATGCCCAAGCGTCTCGATACCCCCGAGTGGCGACACACACAGGACTACGTTGCTGAGCGAACTGCGCTACCGAACGCCGACCTCGATGACGGCTGCCTCGAGTTCACATGATGACCGGCGGTTGGACCGAGTCCGTCACGTCAGCAGACACGGCGGATGTCTCCGGAGTCGTTCCTCGTGCCAGTGCAGCCGCGCCCGGCCTTCCTCCGCTTGAGGGAACCACGGTGGTAAGTGTCGAACAGGCGATCGCGATTCCTTTCGCTTCGCGACAGCTTGCCGACCTTGGCGCGACGGTGCTGAAGGTGGAGCGTCCGTTGACCGGCGACTTCGCGCGAAGCTACGACCGCAATGTAGGTGGCCAGTCTGCCTTCTTCGTCTGGGCCAATCGCGGAAAGCACTCGATCGAGCTCGACATCAAGGGCCAGCGCGACCGTCTTGAGGAACTCATTTCGGAGGCGGACGTGTACCTCCACAACCTGTCCCCGACGGCTGCGCGCCGTCTGGGCCTTGACGCTGAGTCCGTTCACGCACGTCACCCCAAGATCGTTGCGTGTGAGGTGTCCGGCTACGGCCGTGGAGGACCGCGTTCCGATGACACCGCCTATGACTTAGCCGTTCAGGCGGAGGCTGGTGTGTTCGACGTGTGCGGCGACGGCGACCTGAGGTGCAAGGTCGGCTTCTCGGTTGCGGACATCGCGGCGGGCATGTATGCCCTCAGTTCTGTCCTTGCGTGTCTGGCCCGCCGTCATCGAACGGGGGAAGGTGCGGTCGTGTCGGTTTCGATGCTCGATGCACTCGCCGAGTGGATGTCAGCACCGCTGCTGCAAGCGCAGGCAGTTGGTTCAACATCGGCGCGAAGTGCACGGAGGCATTTCGCGATCAGTCCATACGGAACGTTCCGGCTGGCCGATTCCAGCGAGGTGCTGATCGCGGTTCAGAACGATGCGGAATGGCGACGCTTCTGCGCCGAGGTGCTCGAGGATGCTCGGTTGGCAGACGACGCTCGATTTCGTTCGAACGCCGATCGCATCGCGAGGGTCGACGAGCTCGAGGAACTTGTACAGGGCCTACTGCTGAGTCGTGGAGCCGGCGAAGTGAGGAAAGCGTTGTCAGCGGCGTCAATAGCGAACGCTCGTCTGAACTCACTGAATGATGTTTGGCACCACGAGCAGCTTCGGACGAGGAAGCGGTTTGTTCCGACAGAGTTGCCCGGTGGCCACCTCGTCGAGACGCTGCATCATCCCTTCGACATCGACGGTGCGAGATTGGAGCGGTCGTGGGTACCTGCCGTCGGGGAGGATCGACGGGAGCAGAGGACGTGATGAAGATGGCCACCTTTGGCGGCGACGTGGCTCCGAAGCGTCGCGAGGGTGCGGGCAGAGGCGCGGTTCGACCATGATCAGATCCGCGCTGTTCGTCCCTGGTGACCAGCTGGAACTCGTTGACAAGCTCCGCAGACTTCGAATCGAGGATCGCCCTGATCTCCTGATACTGGACCTTGAGGACAGCGTGGCTCCCTCGGGAAAGTCGGCTGCTAGGGCGGCTGTTGCGGCGGCCATCGCGAATGACCTTTGGCACGGCGACCTCGCAGTCCGAATCAACGCCGGCCAGGCTGGAGCAGAGGACCTCGCTGCAATCCACTCGGTAGGAGGTCCGATCACGTGCGTTCCGAAGGCCGATCACCGCTCGATCTCGATGGTCGCCGAAGCAATCGAGTCGCGCGGCGGCTCCGTTCGGTTGTGGGCACTGATCGAGTCGGCCGCAGGGCTCCGCGACTTAGATCCTGTGTGTTCGACACCGGGCGTTGTCCAACTTGCGCTTGGCGAGGTTGACCTGTGCGCCGACCTCGGCGTACGCGCTGGAACGATGCACGCCCTCTGGCCGCTTCGAATGCAGGTTGTGGCCGCTTCAGCCCGATCGGGACTCCGTGGGCCGATCGGACCCGCGAGTGTGGACCTCAATGACCTGGAGCGTTTCGAAACTGAAGGACTCCAGCTTCGAGACGCTGGCTTCAGCGGGCAGCTTGCCATCCATCCGAAGCAGTTGCCGAGGATCCATCGAGTGTTCACTCCGACCCGTTCAGAGATCGCCGACGCTCGGCGAGTTCTGGACCGCTACGAGGAAGCCCTGAAGGGTGGCCAAGGTGTGATCACCGACGAAGACGGTTCGATGGTGGACGAGGCGGTGGTTCGCTCTGCTCGCCGGGTGCTAGCGCAGTCCTCGGGAGAATCATGCAGCGGTGGCTGCCAATGATGGTGGTCGCTTCAGGAGACCAGTGAGGCCCTGCACAATTCCTGCACAATTCCTGCACAAGACCGGGCCGCACGGACCGGACCTGGACGGACAAAACCGCACGAGACGGACAGCGACAACGGACGTGACCCGGCCAGACGGACGGTGCCGGACGCAACGGACGTGGGAGTGAAGTCTTAAACCCCCCTGACTCTCACGAGTCGTGTGGGTTCGAAACCCACCCCGGGCACTCGCACCGACACGGGTCCGTGTGGCGAATCTCGATCGACCTCACGATTCGGCGACCACGCGGTGGAGCCGCTCGGTCGTGAACTGGAGCGTGCAGGCGTCGCCCGTTGCGAGTTTGACCGAGGACGCACCGTCGGCCACAACCACGGTGCCGTCGTGCCGCCGCACCGTGTAACGACGCGTGGCGCCGGCGAATTCGCACGAGAGCACCACGTCGTCACCGCCGGGGGTCATGGCGACCTGGTGAGGTCGCACGACGATGAGCATTCCCTCGCTGTCGGGGAGAAATGACGCCACTCCCATGAAACCGGCCACGAAGCGATTGCTCGGTCGGTCGTGGACGGCCTCGGGAGAGTCAACCTGCTGGATGCGCCCATCGCGCATCACCGCCACACGGTCACCGAGGGTCAGCGCTTCGTGGCGATCGTGAGTCACGAGAATCGAAGGCGTCCGGGTGGCCCGCAACACTTCGGCCACCTGCCGGCGAAGTTCCTCGCGCAACACCTCGTCGAGACTCGCGAACGGTTCGTCGAGCAGCATCAACCGCGGTTCGGTCGCCAGGGCACGAGCGAGGGCGACGCGCTGCTGTTCTCCGCCCGACAGTTGGTGCGGATAACGCCTGGCGACCCCACTCAGTTGCACGAGTTCGAGCATCGCTTCGACGCGCGCGGTGCGCTCTGAGCGGGAAAGGTGTTTGAGGCCGAACGCGACGTTCTGGTCGACCCGAAGGTGACCGAAAAGCGAACCGTCCTGGAACACGAAACCGATGTGGCGTTGTTCGGGAGGCGTCGACGACATGTCATGGTCGTCGATGATCACGCGGCCGCCGTCGCTCGGTTCGAGTCCGGCGATCATTCGCAACAGTGTCGACTTGCCGCAGCCACTCGGCCCGACCAGCGTGAGCAGCTCGCCGCGGGAGAGCGTGAGCGTCACGCCGTCGACGATGCGCTTGCCTCCGAGTGATCGCGAAAGGCCGTCGACGTGCAACGCCACCGAGGCGTTCATGACGCAACCTCCGCGCCACGATCGAGGGCGACGAGAAGTGCGCCCACCGCCACTATTCCCACCGCCACCATGACGAGCGACGGCACGGCGGCCTGCTCCCACAGGCTTTCCGAGGTGGCTTGCCAGACCCACACCGAGAGGGTGTCGAAACCGAACGGGCGCAGCAGGAGGGTGATCGGTAACTCCTTCGTGAGATCGACGGTGAGCAGTGCCGTGGCCGCCACGATCGATGTGCGCGCGACGGGGAGTTCGACCGACCAGGCGACCCGGCTGGAACCAGCGCCGAGGGTACGAGCGCTCGCGACCGCCGACTGCGGAACTCGGTCGAGGCCCGCCTCGATGCCTTGGAACGCGACCGCCATGAAGCGAGTGGTGAGTGCGAACACCAGGCCGACGAGCGATCCGATCAGCACCGTGCCGTCGGGGAGCAGACCCGTGCGGTCGAAGGCCGCCAATGTGATGAGAGCACCCACCGCGACCACCGGCCCGGGCATGGCGTAGCCCAAAGAGGCGAGACGCGACAGCAGACGACCGATCGAACCGCGTCGGCGGGCCAGGAGAGCGATCGCGATGCCGCAACCCATGCAGGCGACGCACGTGGCGAGAACGATGACGAGACTGCTCGACAGGTGATGCCACACTCCACCGGTCACCGTGACGGCGTTGCCCGAGCGTCGTGCTGCGAGTGCCCAGGCTGCCAGGCGTGCGACCGGAATCGCGACCGCGACGCCGACGACCGTTGCGCAGACGACGAGTGCTCCGACTCGAGCGCCGATCCGCGGCGTGATCGGGGAGTGCGGCCGCTCGCTGGGTCGAGCCGAGTATCGAGCGCCCCGGCGCAGGCCTCTTTCGAGAGCGATGAGCGTCGCGGCCGACACGACCAAGAGACACGCGAGTTCGGCGGCGGCGCCCCGATCACCGGTTCCGAACCAGACGCGCATCACGCCGTCGGCGATGGTGCTCACATTGAAGAGCCTGACCGTGCCGATGTCCGTGAGCACTTCCATCAGGACGAGCGCGCTTCCGGCGGCCAACGCCGGTCGGGCCATGGGGAGTGCGACTCGGAAGAACGCGCCGACGGGTCCGACCCCGAGAGTTCTCGCCGCATCGCGCGCGTCGATGCCCTGCGCCTTGAACGACGCCCGTGCGAACAAGAAGACGTACGGATACAGAGTGACGATCAGTGCGGCGGCGCACAACCAGATGCTCCGAACGCCACGCGCGCCGAGTGGTCCCGACAACGTGTCGAGCCACACGAAGCCCGCGACGTATCCGGGTATGGCGAGCGGAGCCACGAGGAGCCACGTGAGCACACGACGCGCGGGGAATTCGTATGCGGTCACGAGCCACGCCAGCCCGGCGCCGAGAACCAGCGATCCACTCACCACGGTGACGACCAGAGTGAGGGTGTCACGGATCATTCCGGGCAGGCGGGTGGCCCACAGTTCCGACCACATCGATCGGGTGGGATCGAGAATGGAGGAGATGACGACGACCACCGGTGCGGCGACCGATGCGGTGATCGCGACGATCGCCGCCCAACCCGGTAGCGACCGTCGGGTCGCGAAGGACGCAAGAGCCGTGGTCACTCGTAGCCCGCGGCCGACAGGACCTCGACGGCACGGGGGTTGAGGCGACCGAGTTCGCGAACGGCGGCGAGATCGGCGACGAAGTCCCCGAACGACGAGAGTGCCGACGCGGGCGCGACCGAGGGGTCGGCCGGGTATTCGAAGTTGGCGTCGCTGAAGGTCGATTGACCCTTGGTGGCGAGCCATTCGAGGAGGCGAATTGCTCCGGCGCGGTTCGGTGCCGATTTGGTGACGCCGGCCGCGCTCACATTGACGTGAGCACCATTGGAATCCTGATCGGGCCAACTGATCGCGACCGGAAACGCGGGATCGTCGGCGAGCAGTCGGGGCAGGTAGTACGTGTTGGCGAGCGCGACATCGCAATCACCGGCCGCGATCGCCTCGAGAATGTCGGTGTCGGAATTGATGTAGAGCGGATCGTTGGCCACCCATGACTCGACCACCTTCAGCGCTTCGTCGTCACCGAGATGAAGAATGAGCGAGGCGACCAGCGACTGCGTGTAGGGATGGGTGCTCGGCCGCAGGCACAACTTGCCCGACCACTCGGAATCACCGAGCGCCGCATATGAAGTCGGTGGTTCGCTCACTCGTTCGGTCGAGTACATGATCACGCGCAGGCGACGACTCAGGGCGAACCACGTGTTGTCGGGAGAACGAAGTTCGGCGGGTATCGCCGAGGTCAATGTGTTGCTGTCGACGGCCGCGAAAAGTCCGGCTTGCGATGCCAGTTCGATGTTCGCCGCATCGGCGGTCATCACCAGATCGGCGGGTGTGTTGTCGCCCTCGGCCAGCAACCGCTCGCGCAGTTCGGGGTCGGAGCCCGTCGTGAAGCGCACTTCGATACCGGTGGCTTCGGTGAACTCGTCGAACACCGCCTCGATTCCGTAGTGGCGACCGGTGTAGACCGTGACGCTCTCGCCGTTGGAGTCGGTTTGGCCTCCGCAGGCGACGGCGACGGTCGGCAGGGCCAGGGTCGCGATGGCGAGCCGGGTGGCGCGGCGCAGATCGAACATCGGGACATCTTGCCAGGATGTGTTAGGCGTGCCAAACAAGTCCTGGTGGGAGTGGCAAAAGACCGAACCTACGGGTCAGGCCGGAGGCAAGAAAGCCCGGAATCGGACCAGTTCGTCGGGCTCGATCGGCACCAGGTGCTGGGGTTCAGGGAAGGCCCCCGATTCCACGTCGGCCCGGAATTCCGAGAACGCTGCGATGCGTTCGCGCTGCAGGCGAGCGTGCTCGGCGGCGAAGTCGCGGTACACCTTGGCGTGGCGCGGCAGGTGGGCGATTCCCGACATCGATTGATTGGTCGGATCGCCCAGGATGTCCATCGCGAACAGGTACTGCGCATCGCAACCGGCGCCCGAACCCATCGACCACAACGAGAGCCTCTTCAAACGTCGACTGATCTCGGTGGCGACCTCGGCCGGAACCACTTCGATTTCGGCCGCGATGGCGCCGGCGTTCTCGAGTGCAACGCTCTGTTGGTACACGCTGAGCGCTTCGTCGGCTGACTTGCCCACCGCACGGAAACCTCCGGTCCAGGTGACCTTCGATGGCACCAGGCCCACGTGACCGACCACCGGCACGAACTCCTTGGCCAGATGCTCGACTCGATCGAGACTTCCGGAGCAGTAGATGCAGTCGGCGCCGGCCTCGAGCATCTCGCCGGCCCAGCGGAGATGGTCGTCGGCCGAACCCGCTTGTTGATGACTGCGGCCGGTGAGAGTGAAGAGCGATGGCGCGACCTCGCGATACCGCGGGTGCGTCACGAGTTCGGGTGGAGCCGACGCCAGGTCGATGCCGGCGGCCTCGGCGGCGGCGGCTTCGTCGATGGTGAAGATGCGCAACATCGTGAGCTGCCGCTTGCCCTTCAGAGCGGCCAGATCGGCGACGGTGAGACGGCGACGAGTCATGAGCGCAATTCTGGCCGATCGCGGAACAGGTCGAGTGCGTCGGGGTTGGCCAGGGCCTCGGTGTTGCGGACCTCGCGTCCGTTCACCACATCGGTGACGGCCAATTCGCTGATCTTGTTGCTGCGGGTGCGGGGAATGTCGGCGACGGCGATGATGCGGGCCGGGACGTGGCGCGGTGAGGCGTTGTCGCGGAGGACCTGCTTGATGCGGTTCTGCAGTCCCTCGTCGAGAACGCAGCCGTCGGTCAGACGCACGAAGAGGACGATGCGCGTGTCGCCATCGAAGTCCTGGCCGACCGCGACCGACTCGGCGACCTCGGGCAACTTCTCGACTTGCGCGTAGATCTCGGCGGTTCCGATGCGGACGCCGCCGGCGTTCAGCGTGGCGTCGCTGCGACCGTGGATCACCATGCCGCCGTTCGCGGTCCAGGATGCGAAGTCGCCGTGGGCCCACACGCCGGGAAAGCGTTCGAAGTAGGCGCGGGAGAACTTCGAGCCGTCGGTGTCGCCCCAGAATCCCACCGGCACGGTGGGGAACGGGTTGGTGCACACGAGTTCGCCCTTCACGTCGGGACTCGTCACCGGACGGCCCTCCGAGTCGTACACCGCGACGTTCAATCCGAGGGCCGGACCCTGGATCTCGCCGGCGTGCACCGGACGAGTCGGGTCGCCGCCCACGAAACAGCCGACGATGTCGGTGCCACCGCTGATCGAGGCGAGGTGGACGTCCGACTTCAGGTCGGAGTACACCCAGGCGAAACCTTCCTCGTTCAGCGGCGACCCGGTGCTGCACACCGTGCGAACCGACGAAAGATCGTGTGATGTCCTCGGGTTCAGGCCGGCCTTGCGCACCGAATCGATGTACTTGGCCGAGACTCCGAACAGTGAGACGCGTTCACGTTGGGCCAGATCGAACAGAACGCTCGGCGACGGGTGGAACGGGTTGCCGTCGAACAGGACGATCGACGCACCCGACGCCGGCGCGCTCACGAGCCAGTTCCACATCATCCATCCGCAGGTCGTGAAGTAGAAGACGCGATCTCCGGCCCGCACGTCGCAGTGCAACTGCTGTTCCTTGAGGTGCATGAGCAATGCGCCGAGGGCGCGGTGGGTGATGCACTTCGGCTTCCCGGTGGTCCCCGACGAGTAGAGGATGTAGATCGGGTGATCGGCATCGACACGCTCGAACGTCAGAGGAGCTTCTCGATGTTGAGCGACAACGTCCGTCCAGAGTCGTGCGTTCGGGATCGCGGTCAGGTCGGGTCGATCGTCGAGGACGCCGACCACGACGACCGCCTTCACCGATTCGAGACGCGACGCGATCTCGGCGACACGGGCGCGGCAGTCGAACGACTTGCCTCCGTATCGGTAGCCGTCGGCGGCGATCAGCACCACGGGAGCGGTCTGCTCGAAGCGATCGACCACACCTTCCGTTCCGAAATCGCTCGACGTCGACGTGAACACCGCGCCGATCGCATTGGCGGCGTAGAAGGCGACGACAGTCTCGATCACGTTGGGCATGTAGGCGCCCACCCGGTCGCCCGACTTCACTCCGAGTGCCCGGAGAGCCGCCGCCATCGAGGCGACCTCGCGGCGAAGGTCGGTCCACGACAAGGCGCGGCGATCGCCGTTCTCGTCGACGGCAACGATCGCATCCTCGTTGCATCCGGGACGATCGGCGAGGGCGTTCTCGGCGAACGAGATCGAAGCGTTCGGAAAGAAACGTGCACGGCGAAGATCGTCATCCGCGCGGAGGTCGACGTCGCCGCGATCTCCGATCACTCCGCACCGATCCCAGACCTCTCGCCAGAAGGCGCCGGGTTGCTCGACAGACCAACGATGCAACTGAACGGTGTCGGTCACGGAGGCGTCGGTCGCCGCGATTGCTCGACGGAATGCTTCGATGTTGCTGCTGACGATCCGATCGGCGGTCGGTGTCCACAGCGGAGCCACGGAACGATCCTAGGCAGTGGGTGAACCGGCTCGACGGGTGAGCGCTCGAGCGCGTCCTACACTGACGACATGACTCTCCAGAAGATCGGCGTCGTCGGATGCGGCCTCATGGGCGCGGGAATCGCCGAGGTGTCGGCGCGATCGGGTTGCGACGTCGTCGTCGTGGAGGTCACCGACGTGGCGGCCAAATCCGGGCTCGACCGGATCGAGAAGTCGCTCGAGCGGGCGGCCCAGCGCGGGAAGCTCTCCGACGCCGATGTCGACGCGATCTCCAAGCGATTGTTCGTCACCCACGATTTCGAAGCGCTCGCCGATCGCGAACTCGTGATCGAAGCCGTGCCCGAAATCGACGAATTGAAGGTCGACGTGTTCAAGCGGCTGAGTCGGACCGTCGAGGCGTCGGACGCGATCCTCGCCACCAACACCTCGTCGATCCCGATCATGAAGTTGGCCATGGCCACCAACCGGCCCGAGCAGGTCGTGGGTCTTCACTTCTTCAACCCGGTGCCCGTTCTTCCGCTGGTCGAAGTGGTTCGCTCGCTGCTCACGAGTGACGACACCGCCGATCGGGTCGGAGCATTCGCCGGCGGTCAGCTGTCGAAGAACCTCATCCAGTCGCAGGATCGCGCCGGCTTCATCGTCAACGCCCTTCTGATTCCCTACATTCTGTCGGCCATCCGCATGTTCGAATCGGGTTTCGCGTCAGCCGAAGACATCGACCTCGGAATGGTGCACGGATGCGCGCATCCGATGGGCCCGTTGGCTCTGGCCGACCTCATCGGCCTCGACACCACGGCGGCGGTGGCGCAGTCGATGTACGAGGAGTTCAAGGAACCGCTCTACTCGGCACCGCCACTGCTGCTTCGCATGGTCGATGCCGGTCTGCTCGGACGCAAGAGCGGCCGCGGCTTCTACACGTACAACCGCTGAGTTATTCGCGCTCCATCGAGATCGCCATACCGGGCAGGTCGACCCACGATTGCTTGTGGGCGCACCAGGCTTCGACCGTGGGCTTCACCGACGACTTGTCGTCGAGGACCCCGGCCTTCACGGCGATGATGCCGGCCGACTTCGACAGTTCGGACACGATCGGCGAGCCGCACTTCGCGCAGAACTTGCGACGCACGTAGACGTCGTCGTTGTTCTCGCCGCGCTCCTCGTAGCAGCCGAGGGTGCCATTCACCTTCAGTTGCGATTCGTGGGCGACGAGGTTCACCGAGAACGCGCTTCCACCCTGTCGCTGGCACCGATCGCAATGGCACACCGCGGTGGCGATGATGTCACCGGTCAGTTCGAAGGTCACCGATTCGCACAAACAACGTCCTGTGAGCATGGCCGGAGCATAGCCCTGGCCGTCAGGGCCCTGAATCAACTCGTCAGTCGATGTGGATCACGCGAGCCGGCGGCCGCGCCGGCGCGTCGGGAGTGTCGCGGGCCCACCCCAAGTAGAAGATGCCGGCGATGTGGGTGCCGGGTTCGAAACCGACGAAGCGGGCCACGGCCTCGTGAGCCCCCTTCGGGCACGACCCCCAGTACGTCGCGATACCGCGAGCGGTGGCCGCGAGCATCAGGTTCTGCGCCGCCGCGGCCACGGCGTCCCGATTCTCGGCCGAGCGCTCGGACGTGTCGCCCGGGACGCTTCCGATCACGAGGATGTTCGGCGTTCGCGCATATTTCGTGCGCGCCTTTGCGACTTTCGTCGAGTCGTCGCCGTGAGCGTCCATCGCATCGGCGATCACCGCGCCGAGTCGCAGTCGTGCCCCGGCCGTGATCGACGCGAACCGCCAAGGCCATGTGCGCTTGTGGTTGGGCGCCCAGGTCGCCAACTCGCACAACTCCTCGATGAGCGAACGCTCGAGAATGCGATCGGCGTCGACGACCATCGTGGTGCGGCGGAATCGGATGGCGTCGTCGACGTGCATGCGGATCGATTATCGCACCGCCTAGCCTGAGGGCATGCGTCGCCTGATCGTTTCTTTCGTGACAGCCGGGTTCGTGCTCGCATCCTGTGGAGGCGACGATTCGTCGTCGACCGTCGATTCGTCGCCCGTCACCACCGAGGGTTCGATCGCATCACCCACCGACCCGGCCGCCACCGCACCTCCCACCAGTTCGATCGAAGTCGACGTTCCCGAAAGTGGCACGCCGTCCTCCGAGACCGCTTTCATCGAGGTCGACCTCGAGGACGGCGCCCCCGCGACGGCGTCAGTGGTGCTCGGTCAGGACGTCACCATCGTCGTGACCGCCGACGAGGAGCACGAGTTCCACCTGCACGGTTACGACATCGAACTCACCGGGACCGAGGTCTCGTTCGAGTTCGTCGCCGATCGTGCCGGCGAGTTCGAACTCGAGACCCACGACACCGGCGAACTCGTCCTCACGCTCTCCGTCGCGCCCGAGTGATCGTCAGGCCGGTCGGCAGGGCTGACCGCGCAGCGAATTGCACGCCGCCACTCCGGCCGGAACCGCCAGCCCGTCCACGATCGGGAGGTAGAGAGTCGAGGGGTGGTCGGCATCGTGGCGGATGGTGACCTTCTCGCCCGAACTGATGGTGCGGAACGACCAGACTCCGCGGTTGCCGCCCGGCGCATCCACGGTCATCCGCAAACGCGAACCCTTGCGGAACGGATGGGCCACGGGGAAGAGTTCGACTCGGACGAGACGCGACTCACCCGCGACGAACGGCGAGCGGTCGGATTCGAGGTGACTGTGCTCGGGAAGTCGATCGAGGCCCTCGGCATCGTTCGAACTCAGGTGGCTGGCCCGGAGCCAGCCGCTCTGCACGTAGGTCTCGCTGCCGTCGGGCCGGACCTCACTGATCGTGACTTCGATGTCGGTGTCGTCGGCGCCGGTGACTTCGATCCAGAGTGCCGCGGTTCCGGCACCCACCACCACGAGGTCGTTCGGCAACGGTGCGGTTGTGAACACCGCCGCGGTTCCGGCCGGATTGGCGACCCAATCGAACGCGACGTCGGCGCGCCAGATGCCCGAACCCGAACCGGTGTAGAAGGTCGGAGGTACCGCTTTCGGATCGGCGACGTAGTCGGTCGATCCCGTCACCGTCGCGGCGTCACCGCCGATCAGTCCGTCGGAGCCGAGGGCGAACGGAGTCATCCGGGCTTCGGGGATGGGCCAGGCGTCGAACGAAGCCGACCAACGAGCCTGTGGTGAACGCGGAGTCGTGCCGTCGGCGGCACCTTGTTCGAACAGGACCACGATCGGATCCTCGGCTTCGAACTCGGCCAGTGCGTCGGCGAAGGCGAGGCCGGCGAAACGATTGGTGGAGTCGATCGCGGCCTCGGCTCCGAAGATTCCACCCGCCAGCGGACCGGCGATCACCGGCAGGGCCGACAAGTCGGGAATCTTCTTCGCCACGTAGAAGCTGAGGAATTCGGCCAACCGCGGGAACACCGACGGACTCAGCGATTCGGTGTGCAGTCCGTTGAGCAGCGTCGCGTACACGTGCGGAGACGAGGTGAACTTGTCGAGGAGTCGCGGGAAGCGTCCGCCGGTCTGCTCGTCCTGCCACGCGCCGGCCACGAAGACCGGAACGTCGATGTCGCCGACGATCAGGCTCGGATTGATCTCGTCGCCGATGTCGGCCGAGTAGAAGGGATTGGCGTCGATTTCGGCTTCGAGGTCCGGATTCTGGAGCCGGAGATTCTGGTTGGCCGCGCACAGGGCGTCACCCTCGTCGGCGCGCTTCTTGGTCCACTCCTGGCCGTAGGGTGCGGCTTCCTTCACGCGCTCGCGCGTCCATTCGACCGCGAATCCGGTGTTGAGGATTCCGCCGGGGTAGAGCGTCGACCGATAACTGTCGTCGAGGACCGACAACGGCGTGATCGCGACGAGTGAAGGCGGTTGTGTCGACGCGACGAAGAGCTGGCTGATTCCGGGGTACGAGATGCCGACCATGCCGACCTCGTTGTCGAGCACCCAACCCTGCGCGGCGATCGCCTCGATCGCGTCGTAGCCGTCGAGCAATTGGGCTTCTTCGAAGAAGCGGTAGCTGCCGCCCGAGCAGCCGGTGCCGCGCATGTTCACGCCGACGTACGCGTAACCCAGGGTGTTGAACAGCAGGCCGAAAGTGGTGTTGCTCGGATCGCTCGGCGCGTAACCCGAATATTCGACGACGGTGGGGTAGGGGCCGTTCTCGGCCGGGCCGGGCAACATCACGTTGATCGAGAGAGTCGTTCCGTCCCGGGTGAGCAGGTATCCGAATCCGGAGCCGATCTTCTGACCGGAATAGAACGACTGCTCGGGTACCGCGTCGGGCCCGTACACCGACACGACATCGCTGGCGGCCGAGCCGTCGGCCAATTCGACCGTGTAGTCGCCTTCGGTGATGCGACGGAACAAGAGCGATCCGAGCTCGTCGATGGCTCCTCGCGCCACTTCGGTGCCACTCGAATCGACGACGACGACCTCGGTGCCGGCGCGTCCGCCGGTGATCGTGATCTGATGCGTACCGGGCGCCACCGCGAAGTCGACGGCGGCCTTGGTCGCGGTCGTCGTGGTCGACTCGGGCGCGGTCGTCGGCGTCGCCGAGTCGCCGCCTCCACAGGCCGCTGTCACCAGCAGAACGAACGACAATGCGATGGACGAGGTGCGAGAAGACTTCATATCGGCCCGACCTTAGGGCTCCGGATCGGTCACAATGGGGACGTGGCCCGACTGGACTCACCCGATCGTGACGTGATGATCGGTGACGTCGGGCGACTGGTGAACGTCGAATCCCCGTCGCGCGATCTCGAGGCGCTGGACACGAGCGCCCGCACGTTGTCCGAACTTCTCGTCGAACGGCTCGGTTCGGCCCCGTCCATCATCGGTGGGAGCAACGGGCCCCACGTCCACTGGACCGGTGGTGGGCGGCCCCGCGTCCTGATCGTCGGACACCACGACACCGTGTTTCCCCTCGGTGCACTGTCGGCCCGCCCGTTCACGGTGGCGAACGGCAAGGCGACCGGCCCGGGTGTGTTCGACATGAAGGGCGGAATCGTCCAGGCCATCCACGGAGTCGCAGCCCTCTCCGATCGAAGCGGTGTGGAGATCCTGATCTCGGCCGACGAGGAAATCGGGTCGGGTTCGTCGCGTGACCTCATCATCGAACGCGCCAAGGAATGCGGTGCGGTGCTCGTGCTCGAACCGAGTGCCGACGGCGGAGCGCTGAAGACCGCGCGCAAGGGAACCGGAACCTACGAATTGATCATTCGCGGTCGCGCGGCGCACGCCGGACTCGAACCCGAGAAGGGCATCAACGCCTTGATCGAGGCGTCGCATCAGGTGTTGCGCATCGCCGAGTTCGGCGACGCGTCCATCGGGACGACGGTCACGCCCACGGTCTCGTCGGTCGGAACCGCCGACAACGTCGTGCCGGCCGAGGCGCGCGTCCTCGTCGATTGCCGAGTCGAGAAGATCTCCGAGTTCGATCGGGTCGACGCTCTGTTTCGCGCGTTGCAGCCGGTGCTTCCCGGTGCGTCGCTCGAAGTGCTCGGCGGTTTCAATCGACCACCCATGCCGTCGAGTGCGTCGGCGTGGCTCTATCCGCTGGCCGAGGAAGTCGCACGCGATCTCGGTCTGCCGCCGGTGGCCGGAGTCGCCGTGGGCGGCGGGTCTGACGGCAACTTCACCGCGGCCGCCGGAGTCGCGACCCTCGATGGCCTCGGAGCCGTGGGTGGGGGAGCGCACGCCGACCACGAGTGGATCGATGTCGATGCGATGCCCGTGCGGGCCTTGCTCATCGCCGGTCTGGTCGAGCGCCTGCAGGCGCGCTGATCACTCGAGTTCGAGCAGGCCGGACGAGCCGGGTCCGAGTGTTCCGGCCGACTTGTAGACGTTCAACTTCTCGCGGCTGTCCTCGATGTCGAGATTGCGCATCGTGAGTTGTCCGATCCGATCGAGCGGACCGAACGCCTGGTCCTCGACGCGTTCCATGCTGAGACGCTCGGGTGCGTACGTGAGGTGCGGGCCGGTCGTGTCGAGGATCGTGTAGTCGTCGCCGCGACGCAGACGAACGGTCACTTCGCCGGTGACCGCCGATCCGACCCAACGCATGATCGGCTCGCGGAGCATCAGGCTCTGGGGGTCGAACCAGCGACCCTCGTACAGGAGACGACCGAGACGACGCCCCATGGTCCGGTAGTTCTCGATGGTCCCCTCGTTGTGAATCGCGGTGACCAGACGCTCGTAGGCGATGTGCAGCAGGGCGAGGCCGGGTGACTCGTAGATGCCGCGGCTCTTGGCTTCGATGATGCGGTTCTCGATCTGATCGCTCATGCCCAGGCCGTGGCGGCCGCCGATCGTGTTGGCCTCGTTGACGAGGGCGACTTGATCGGGGAACTCGTGGCCGTTGATGGCCACTGGCCAACCCTCGTGGAAGCGAACGGAGACGACTTCGGGGGCGATGACCACCGAGTCGTTCCAGTGGGCGACGCCCATGATCGGTTCGACGATGTCCATCGGCGTCGACAATTCTTCGAGCAACTTGGCCTCGTGGGTCGCGCCCCAGATGTTGGCGTCGGTGCTGTACGCCTTCTCCTTGCTGTCGCGGTAGGGAAGCTTGCGCGACTGCAGGAACTCGCTCATCTCCGAACGGCCGCCGAGTTCGGACACGAAAGTCGGATCGAGCCACGGCTTGTAGATCCGCAGCTTCGGGTTGACGAGCAGACCGTAACGATAGAAACGCTCGATGTCGTTGCCCTTGTAGGTGGAGCCGTCGCCCCAGATGTCGACGCCGTCCGATTGCATCGCGCGGACCAACAAGGTCCCGGTGACGGCGCGGCCCAACGGGGTCGTGTTGAAGTACGTCTTGCCGGCGGTCGTGATGTGGAAGGCGCCGCACTGCAGGGCCATCAATCCTTCGCGCACCAATTCGGTGCGGCAGTCGACCAGACGGGCCTCTTCGGCGCCGTATTGCCGGGCGCGATCGGGCACTCCGCTCAGGTCGGGTTCGTCGGGCTGCCCGAGATCGGCGGTGTAGGCGTAGGGGACCGCTCCCTTCGAGCGCATCCAGGCGACCGCGGCCGAGGTGTCGAGCCCACCGGAGAAGGCGATGCCCACGCGTTCGCCGACGGGGAGAGACGTGAGGACGCGCTGCGAGCGCGGGCTCCCCGAGGTGCTCGACGAACTCGACGGTGACGACATGGCGGAGACGCTATCGGTCGACGTCTCCCTGATGAAGCGGATTCGTCTCGCTAGCGTCGCGAAGCGTGAATCTCGACGGGGGAGCGCATCGCATTCCGCTCGCGGCCCCGGGCGAGCTCTGGATCTGCGGGAAGCACGCGATCGCACCCGATCGGCCGGGTCTCATCGGTCGGATCGGTGCGACCGATCGCCGCGTGCACGTCGTGTGTCTCGTCGAGCGGCACGAGATCGCCGATCGCTATCCCGAATACGTGCGATGGCTCGACTCGACCGAGAACTCGACGTGGTTCCCGATCCACGACCTCTCGTCACCCGCGCTGTCGACCGTGCGAGGTTTGTACGTCGACGTGTGGTCGCGTGTTCGCGGGGGTGAAGTGGTCGTTGCTCATTGTGCGGCCGGCATGGGCCGCGCCGGAACGCTCGCGGTGGCGGTGTGCGTCCTGGCCGGCATGCATCTCGACGAAGCACTCGCGCATGTTCGACTCCATCGTCCGGGTGCCGGCCCCGAAGTCGGATCGCAGCGCGACGTGATCGAAGAGTTTGCGCGGTCACTCCGCGGCGATCGGCCGCGTTCGATCGAGTCCTGAGAACGATCCGATCGACAGCAACAGTGCGGCCGTCGCGAGAGCAGCGGTGACGACGGCCGATCCGGGCGACGAATCGGCGTCGGCCAGAGCGCTGGCTCCGAGGAGAAGTGCGCCGCTGGTCGAGACGAACGGGGTGAACGGACGTCGGAAGAACGACCACACCGCGATGGCGGTCGCCGCGCCGAACACGACCACGACGAAGACGGACACGATCGGCGTCGACCAGCGCTCGTCGTCGGCCCACCACGTGGGGCGACCGATGATCTGAGACGACGCGCCTACGCATGCCAGGCAGATGGCCATGAGAGCCCATCCGGCGGCAACGGTGCGTGACCAGCCGATCGTCAAACGGCTTCGCGTCATACGGCCAACTTACTGAAATCGAGACAAAGGTGGTCGGCGCACGCCGATAACTTGCCAGCGTGGCGACTGACTCCACGGGCGGCGGACCCCATTTCAAGAAGTTGTCTCTCTTCTTCCCGATGTGGAACGAGGAGGAGTACATCGGACGGACCCTCGACGCCGCGCGCGAGGCCGGCAACGCCTTGTTGGCGTCGGGTGAGATCGCCGATTACGAGATCATCGTGGTCGACGACGCATCCAGCGATTCCACACCGCAACTCGCCGACGCGGCCGCCGCCGCCGATCCGCGCGTGAAGGTCGTGCACCACCCGAAGAATCGGAAGTTGGGGGGCTCCATCAAGACGGGCTTCGCCGCCGCCTCCGGTGATCTGGTGCTGTACACCGACGCCGACCTTCCCTTCGACATGGACGAACTGCAGAAGGCCTGTCGGATCATGCGTCATTACGAAGCCGACGTGGTGAGCGCCTATCGCCTCGACCGAACCGGTGAGGGATACGTCCGCACGGTGTACTCGTTCTTCTACAACGCTCTCGTGCGGGTCTTCTTCGGCCTGAAGATGAGAGACGTGAACTTCGCCTTCAAGTTGTGCCGTCGGCGGATCTTCGACCACGTGACCCTCGTGTCGGAAGGGTCGTTCATCGACGCCGAACTCGTGATTCGGGCCAGCAAATACGGGTACAACATCGTCCAGTTCGGGGTCGACTACTTCCCGCGCACCCGCGGCGTGTCCACGCTGTCCTCTCCTGCCGTCATCGTCAAGATCCTGCGCGAGATGTGGCAGCTCCGACGCGAACTCCAGTCGATCACCCCCGCCGTTCGGCGTTGAACGCCACACGGTCGCGCCTTCGTCGACGCCTGACCCGCCGGTAGCCTCGTCTCCGTGCAAGGAGGTTCGAGAGGCCGTCGCCCGGCTCCGAGCCGCCGTCGCACCCGCCCGGACACCGAGCTCAACCGGTGGATGCCGGCCATGGGTGCGGGCGCGGTTCTCGCCGTGGTCGTACTCGTCGGTGTCATGTCATCCGACGAGTCTTCGTCGTCGCCCGAAACCGTCGTGTCGACGCTGCCGCAAGTGGTCGTCGACGACACCGCGCCGCCCGTTCAGAAGCTTCCCCTGTCGCAGACGTTCGGTCGGGGCGCCGCCGGACCCGAGATCAAACTCATCCAGGATCGGCTCATCGAGTTGAACTTCGACCCGGGAGTCGCCGATGGAGCCTTCGGCGAGCGCACCCAACAGGCCGTGTGGGCCTTCGAGAAACTCGTCATGGGCGTTCCGCGCGATCAGGTGACCGGGAAAGTCACGGCCGAGATGTGGAGCCGCATGCAGGATCCGCTGGTGATCAAACCCCGCCGACCGGATTCGACGCCGAACCACACCGAGATCTACCTGCCCGAGCAAGTGATGGTGATCTTCCATGGTGAAGACCCCGTTCTCGTCACACACATCTCGTCGGGCGACGACCAGGAGTGGTGCGAGGAGGTCACGATCGACCCGGGTGAGACCGGAAACGAAGAGGGACTCGAACCCATCAAGGAGGGTTGGTGCGGCCTGTCGTGGACTCCGGGCGGCGTCTACAAGTACAACCGCATGGTGGCCGGCCGCCGCGAGAGCCAACTCGGGGGCATGTACAACCCCGTCTACTTCAATTACGGCATCGCGGTTCACGGAGCGCAGGAAGTCCCCAACTATCCGGCGTCGCACGGGTGCATCCGGATCCCGATGCACATCTCCGATTACTTCCAGACGCTCGTCGCCAAGGGCGATCAGGTCTTCGTCTGGGACGGAGTGAAGGAACCGGAGGAATACGGTTCGCCGCCGCCGCGTTTCAACTGGCGCGACCCCAATTACACGACCACAACGAGCACATCGACCACACTCGTCCCGGCCACGACCGCGGCCCCGACCACCACTCGTCCCCCGTCCACCGTGCCCGCCTCCTCGGCGGTTCCCACCACCCCGGCACCCGCCGTTCCGACGACCGTCGCACCCTGAGCGAGCCGGGCGGCGTGCTCGCTCGATCGTCAGCCGAAGCAGCCCGACGATCCGTAGAGCACACCTTGTCGGAAGGCGTCGACCTTCTCGAAGGCGCTGCCCATCACGTCGTCATCACGTGAACGATCACCAAGCAGGATCACCATACGAATCGCCTCGTCGAGATCGCCGGGCGAGAGGCCGACTCGCGGGTTCTCCTCGGTCGACGGTGCCACCGGCTCGTCGTTGAACGGAAGGATGTCGCCGGCCCACATTCCGGCCAGGCAGTCATTGAGGAGTTGACGGTCCTCACCGGTGAGTTCGACGGCGGTGGCCGATTGCACGAGTTCGCCCCAACCGACCGCGAGCAGATAGCCGACCGCGAAGTCGCCCGGAATCTCGTCGTAGGCGGCGGCCGCGATCGACAGGTCGATGGTGACCGTGAAGTCGTCCGGACACACCCAGACGCCGACGGTGGGGTCGACGGGCAGGCCCACCGAACAGACGGGTGGCACTCGATCGCTCTCGACGAGGATCAACTCCGGCTCGCGCCACGTCGGGAACTCATCGCTCAGCAACGTCGTCCAGAAGAGAGTGAGGTCGGTCGACAGGGAATCGAACATCTCATCGTCGAAGGGGAAGTCACTCGGGTTCGGTCGCGACAATTCCTCGGCCGTGAATCCGAATTGAAGCGGAACCGGCTCATCGAATTCGTAGTCGACGCACGGGGCGACACCGCCCGAGTAGCCGTCCTGGAATGCCGACACACGGTCGAATGCCGAGCCGTGCGCGGCCGGATCGGACGCGACGTCGCCCGGTGCGTCACCCAGTTGCACCAAACCGAGCAGTGCGCCCGTGATGTCCTCGTCGGACAGTTCGTACTCGCCGACTCCGGTCGTTTGTGCGTGGGCGAACCACGCTCCGGTGAAGCAGTCGGCTTGCAGTTCGAGAGTCGAAGTGGGAAGCAGATCGAGCACGTCGTTGCGGGACGGACCTTGGATCGCGTGCCCCCATTCGTGAGCCATGATCACGCCGGCCACCGCGATGCCGAACTCGTCGACGAACGAGGGAAAAAGGAGTTCGTCGTCGTAGACGATGAAGTCGCCTTCGTCGCAATAGAAGGCGTTGTCCTCGACGTCGGCGTAATCGCCCGCGAAGTCGCACCCTTCAGGCAGCGGTGCCTCGCGTCCCGGGAAGTGGGCGTGCACACCGCCGCGAAGCGGCGTGTACTCGCTTCCGTAGTGCTCGGGAAACCGATCGGCCCAGAAGGTCTCGATGCTCGCGATCGAGTCGCTGAGGAACTGGTCGTAGTTACGTGCCGGCTTGTCGGACGGAACGACCTTGTCGATGGACGACACCAGGGTGAGATCGGAGCCGACCTCACCGCAAGCCGCCGACCAACCAATGAGCGACGCGAGCGCGGCCGACGCCCCGATGAGTCGAAGCCGCTTCACGACCCGGTCAGTTCGGCCAGCACCCCGTTCATGGCGTCGATCTCGGTGGATTGGCCATTGACCATCGATTGCGCCATGGCGGCGACGTCACCGTTGCGTCCGTTGTCGATCACGTAGTCGGCCATCGCGATACCCGCGCGGTGATGCTCGATCATCAGTGTGGCGAATGCGATCGAAGCGTCGACACCCTCGGCGGCCGCGAAGGCGTCGAGTTCGTCCTGGGACGCGAGGCCCGGCATCTGGTCGATCGGAACCGGCATGCCCATCCAGGCCATCGCGGTACCCGTGTCGTTGGCTTCGGTCTCGTTGAACGAGCGGAGAAGCTCGATCATCCGGCCGACTTCCATCTGCTGCGAGTAGAGGATCTCCTGCGCGAAGAGTCGCAGTCGCGGATGCGTCTCGTCTCCCGATGTGAGATAGAAGAACGCCATGTCGACCGCTTGCTCGTGGTGGTAGCGCATGTCCTGGAGAAATCCCACGTCGGCCCGGTTGTACGACGGTGACGCGTTGCGATCGCCCACGAAGTAGCCAATCCCAACTCCGAGGATGAGGGCGGCGAGACCGAGGGCGATGAAGTTGAGTGGGTTCTGCCACCAGGGCAAGACGACTTCGTCTTCGAGATCGTTGACCTCTGCACGTTCCATACCTCAAGCGTGTCACAACCGACGCGGTGGGGCGAGGTGTCGGTAAGGCATTGGTCACCGTGCGGGTGGTACTTTTTCTCCACTTCGTCGTCGTGACGTCCGTCGCAGTGGGAGATTCGCAGCATCGTGTCCGAAACCGCCTCGCTCTCAAGTCGGGAGAATCTGCTCGACGTCTCCGGTGTCACGGTGACGTTCGGCGGAATCGTCGCTCTCGACGGCTTGTCTTTCGCCATCAAGCCCGGTCAGATCTGCGGTCTGATCGGCCCGAACGGCGCCGGCAAGACCACCATGTTCAACGTCGTGAGTCGCATCTATCAACCGTCGAGTGGCTCGGTGATGTTCGACGGCAACGATCTTCTCGCCGTGCCGGCCCACGAGATCGCCCACCTCGGAATCGCGCGTACGTTCCAGAACCTCGCGTTGTTCCCCACCATGTCGTTGCTCGAGAACGTGATGGTGGGAGCGCACAGCCAGGGGAAGGTCGGATTCGTGCGCTCGATCCTGCGCATCGGTGCGGCGCGCGAGAACCGCGAACTTCGCGATTGGTCGGGTGATCTTCTCACTCAGTTGGGCTTGGGCCCTCTCATGTTCCGTCCGGCGATGGGGCTTCCGTTCGGAACTCTCAAGCGGCTCGAGATCGCACGCGCCCTCGCCGCTCGACCGCGCTTCTTGTTGATGGACGAGCCGGCCGCCGGTCTCACGCATGCCGAGGTCGACGAGCTCGGCGACACCGTGGTGGCGATCCGGAAGCAGTTCGATCTGACCGTGCTGCTCGTCGAGCACCACATGTCGATGGTCATGAAGATCTCCGATCATGTGGTCGCCATGGAGTTCGGCCGCAAGATCTCCGAAGGCACTCCCGCCTTCGTGCAGAACGACCCGAAGGTGATCCAGGCCTACTTGGGGGTGGACGCGTGAGTCTGTTGTCGATCACCGGTCTGGCTGCCGGGTACGGGCCGCTCGAGGTGTTGCACGGTTTCGACCTCGAAGTGAACCAGGGCGAAATCGTCGTGATTCTCGGAGCCAACGGCGCCGGCAAGACCACGACGATGCGTGCTGTGTCCGGGATGATTCCACGGCGCGGGCGCGTCGAGTTCGACGGACAGGACATCTCGACCGCGAGTCCCGACTCGATCGTGCGCCTCGGTATCGCACAGGTGCCCCAGGGGCGCGGAACGTTCGCCGACCTCACGGTCGAGGACAACATGATGGCGGGCGCCTACGTTCGCCGGGACGACGTCCAGGCCGACCTCGAGCGTTGGTTCGAAGTCTTTCCCCGGCTTCGTGAGCGGCGTACTCAGCGCGCTGGTTCCCTGTCGGGTGGCGAACAGCAGATGCTGGCGATCGCGCGCGCACTCATGAGCCGTCCGCGACTCCTGCTGTGCGACGAGCCGAGCCTGGGTCTCGCGCCCTTGATCACTCAGGAACTGTTCGGAGTCCTCCAGAAACTCAACGCCGAGGAAGGGTTGTCGATCCTTCTGGTCGAACAGAACGCGAACCTCGCTCTGAAGGTCGCCCACCGCGTGTATCTGCTGGAGACCGGCAACGTCGTGTCCACCGGTTCGGCGGCCGAGCTGGCGGCCGACGACAGCATTCGAAAGGCCTACCTGGGGTCCTGACATGGAACGACTTCTTCAATACATCTTCGACGGCCTGTCGCTCGGATCGATCTACGCGCTTCTGGCCCTGGGCCTGGTGGTCGTCTTCCGAGGAACCGGTCACCTGAATTTCGCGCAGGGCGAGATGGCCATGATCTGCACCTTCTTCACGTGGCAGTTCCATGCGTGGGGTCTGCCCCTGGTGGTCTCGGTGCTGCTCGGCATGGTCGCTGGTTTCGCTCTCGGAGCCGGGGTCGAGGTCTCGCTCATTCGCAGGGTCGCCAAGAAGTCGGAAGCGGGAGTCTTCGTCGTCTCGATCGCGATGTTCCTCGGGTTCAACTCGTTGGCCGGAATGATCTGGGGCAATCTGCCGCCCGAGGAGATGCCGAGCCTCTTTCCCGACGAACCCGACGACTTCGTGAAGATCTTCGGGGCCGTCTGGCGGTACGAGTACATCGGAATCATGGTCGTCGCGCTCCTGCTCATGGGCTTGTTGTTCCTGCTTTTCGCCAGGACCAAGTTCGGTCTGGCGATGCGTGCGGTCGCGAGCAACCCCGAATCGGCGCGTCTCGTCGGCATTCCGACCGGATTGGTTCTGGCCTCGTCATGGGGTATCGCCGCGGCGATGGGCGCGTTGTCGGGGGCGATGGTCGGAGGATTGGCCGGAGAACTCACCTCGCTCCTCATGTTCACTCCGTTCATCTACGCGTCGGCCTCGGCCACGCTCGGCGGGTTCGACAGCCCGGGTGGTGCGGTCATCGCCGGTCTCGCGATCGGTGTCGGTGAACAACTCGCGGCCGGTTACGCCCCTGGGTGGATCGGACAGGAGCTTCGACTCGGAGTCGCGTTGGTGACGATCTTCGTCGTTCTGTTGTTCAAGCCGTCGGGTCTCTTCGGATCCGCCAAGGTCGAGCGGGTGTAGGTGCCGTCATGTTGAAGATCAATCAAGGTTCCCCCCAGCACTGGGCCCTGCGGACGCTCGGAATCGCGATCATCGCCTTGGTGGTCGTCTGGGTGCCGACACAGATGTCGACCTCGCGGATCGGCCAATTCTCCGATGCTTTCGTTCTGATCATCGCGGCCATGTCGCTCAATCTGGTCCTCGGGTTCACCGGTCAGATCTCGATCGGCCATTCGGCATTCTTCGGAATCGGTGGCTACACAGCGGCGATCCTCATCAAGGACCATGGTTGGAGTCCGGGCTACACGTTCTACGCCGCCGCGGTGGTGGCCTTCGTCGTGGGTTGCCTCATCGCGCTGCCCGCGCTTCGAATCAAGGGCATCTACCTGGCCCTCGTGACATTGGCGGTTGCCGTCTTGTTCCCGACCCTCGTCAAGTGGAAGAAACTTGCGTGGCTCACCGATGGAGCCAAGGGAATCGACAGCGTTCGCTACGACGAACTTCCCGAATGGCCTGTCCTCGGAGAATTGAAAGGTCGCGATGGACGTGCTGTCTTCGCGTATTGGCTCGCATTCCTCGTTCTCGTGATCACGTATCTCGTCTGCCGTGGTCTGGTGAAGAGTCGATTCGGCCGATCACTGGTGGCGATCCGCGACAATGAAACCGCCGCCGCGGTGATGGGCGTGAACCTGACGGCAACCAAGGTGCTCGTGTTCGGCGCTTCGGCTGCTCTTTGTGCGCTGGCTGGCGTGTTGTCGACGCTGCGCACCGGCGTGATCACGCCGGAAGGCCAGTACGTCACACTGTTGGGCTCCATCGTTTTCCTGCTGATCATGGTCGTGGGCGGCGCCGGAACCCTGTGGGGCCCCATCGTGGGTGGCCTGGTGTACGTGTGGCTCGACAACACCACGCGCGGGTTCGGTTCGGAGAGCGACGGCGTGATCGGCTTCCTCTTCGGTTGGTCCGATCAGTCGCCGGCGACGTTGATCCTCGGTCTGGCGCTCGTGATCATCATGTTCGTGGCTCCCTACGGATTGGTTGGTCTCATCAAGCGTTTGTGGGCCAAGGTCGTTCTCGTCGTGCCAAAACCGGCTGGAACGTCACTCTCCACGACCGGAAAGTGACGAGCGACTCTCCCTACACTTTGTGACCGCCGACGTCCCGTCGGCATTCACAGACCCGCACCACACGGTGCACCCCTGGGGAGGAACATGAAGCGCACATCAACCCGGGTGTTCGCATTGGCCATGGCCAGTGCGCTCACCATCGCGGCGTGCGGTGGCGACGACGAGGGCTCCTCGTCGACCGAAGCCCCCGCCGCCTCCGAGGCTCCGTCCAGCGAAGCCCCGTCGACGGATGCTCCGTCAACGGAAGCTCCGGCCGCCGGCTGGGCCGTCAACACCGACGACTGCGTCGACCCCGAAGCGGCCAACGCGCCCATCGAGGGAACTCTCAAGATCGGCAGCGCCATGCCGCTGTCGGGTGGACCCGCCGCCACCGCCTTCGCCCCGGTGAAGGACGGCTTCGAGGCGTATATCCAGTGGGCCAATGAGAACAAGATCCTCGGTGACATCACTCTCGAAGTCCAGATCGAGGACGACCAGTACAACAAGGACCTCACGCCCGGTGCCATCGAGAAGTTGCTCGACGCCGGAACGAACGTCTTCTCGGCGATCATCGGCACCCCGAACAACACCGCGGTGAAGGACCTGCTCAACGAGGAGTGCTACCCGCAGTTGAACGCTCTTTCTGGTTCGCCTTCGTTCGGTGACGCCGAGAACTACCCGTGGACCACCGGCTTGCTGATTCCGTACACCGTCGAGGCCAAGGCTTATGCGGCTCTTGTTGCCGAGCAGTACCCGGCCGGCGCCAAGGTCGCGCTGTTCTACGTGAACAACGAGTTCGGTCAGGTGTACGCCGAGGCGTTCAAGGAGATCGCTCCCGAGTTCAACATCACTCTGGTCGACGAGCAGACCATCGAGGCGACCGATGCCGCTCCGCCGACGGCTCAGGTGAACTCGATCGCGAGCAACGCTCCCGACGCGATTCTCGCCGTGCCGCTGGGTGCCGGTTGCGCGACCTTCCTCGGTGAAGTCGCCAACGCCAAGGCTGCCAACGCCGGTTGGGAACCGGGCATCTTCATCACCGCCACCTGCTCCTCGCCGTTGATTCTGGGTCTGGCCGGTCCGGCCGCCAACGGAATCTTCACCGCCAACAACCTGGTCGACATCCTCGATCCGGAAGTTGCCGCGCAGCCGGCCGTGGCCGAGTACATCGCCTACATGGAAGGCCTCGGCAAGGGTGACATCATCACCACCGCGGCCGCCGGTTGGCACGCTGCCGAAGTGACCGTGCTAGCGATCAAGGCGGCTTTGGAGTCGGAGGCCGGTCTGACCCGCGCCTCGATCATCAACGCCGCTCGTGCCTTCAACCAGGCCACGACGTTCACCCGTCCGGGCGTCACGTTGAAGATGAGCGGCGCGGAGGACCAGTACATGTCCGAGTCGCTGCAGGTCATCCAGTACAACGCCGAGACCAAGTTGTTCACCGACATCGGAGAACTCATCACCGACTTCGAGAGCTGAGTTTCAGCACTTTCGTGAGAGAGCCCGCCCGTGAGGGCGGGCTCTTTTGCGTTCCGTCCGCCCGTGAGGGCGGGCTCTTTTGCGTTCCGTCAGCCGGTGACCTGTCCGTCGACCACGGTGATCTCGCGATCGCCGGTGATCTCGACGATGAACTCCCATTCGTCACCGTCGTTGTCGATCGCCGAGCACGAGAACTGCGTTCCCTCCTTCTCGGACGACGGCTGCTCGCACACCGCTTCCGAGAATCTGTATCCGGCCTCATCGGCGAGCGAGTCGCTCTCCAAGTACTTCTCGGTCTCCTTGCGGTAGTCGGCCGGACTGGCCGAGCAGGCCGTGAGCAACAGCACTCCGCCCGCGATCGCGAACAGTCGTCGCGTCATGGTCAGTACAACTCCTCGTTGGTCGCGATTGGACGGCGGGCCCGACGGATCGTGTCGATGGTCAGGGCGACGAGGGCGATCCATACGAGCGAGAAACCTACGACACGACTCGGAGTGAGGGTCTCGTCGTACGCGAGCCAACCCAGCAGGAAGTTGATGACGGGGACCGAGTACTGCATCGGGCCGATCACCGTCATCGGAATCCGCTGGGCGGCGTAGGCGAACATCATGAGCGGGATCGCGGTCATCACTCCGAGAAACGCGATCAGGACCCAGTCGACCGCGTTCGCGGTTCGAACCACACTGTCGGCGTACTGCAGGTGCCACACGATCAGCACGACGGCCGGGATCGTGATGAACATCGTTTCGACCGTCAGGCCTTCGATCGGCGAGAGCGGAATCTGCCGCTTCAGATACCCGTAGGTGGTCCAGCTGGCGGCGATGAGGAGCGCGTACACCGGCACGCGTCCATAGCTGAAGGTGAGCACGACCACCGACGAGAAGCCGAGCAGAGCGGTGAGTCGTTGGACTGGTTGCAACTGCTCGCCGAGCACCTTGACTCCGACCAGCATGGCTCCGAGGGGCGAGATGAAGTAGCCGAGAGCGGCCTCGATCACGTGGCCTTCGCTGACGACGATCACGTACGAGGTCCAGTTGACGAGCAGAACGATCGAAGCCAGGGCGACCGGCTTCGTCAACCGGCGTTCGCGAATGTCGGCGATGAGGGCGATCAAACGTCCGCGCCACGTCATGATCACGGCCAGGAAGGTCACCGACAACACCACTCGGTAGCCGATCAATTCGATCGGGGAGTATTCCTTCAGGGCCTTCCAGTAGACGGTGAGAAGCCCCCACACGATGTACGCGGTCATTCCCGATGCCGCACCACGCCGATCGATGGTCGTGGTGCTCGCCGAGGGTTCGGTTGCCGCGGAAGTCACCCGATCTTCCTAGCAGCCCGTCCTCGCCGGATCGGGTTCTCCCGGTGCGAGTAGCGTCGGAAGCGTGAACGAACGCATCGAATCCACTCCCGAGTGGGCGGCCGTGCGTTCGCTCGTCGGGTCGATCGATCTCCCGGCCTTGTTCGAGTCCGATTCGCGGCGCGCCGAGGATTTCACGCTTCAGGTGGGCGATCTTCTCGTCGACACGTCGAAGAACCTCTGGACTCGCGAGGTTCGTGCGGCCCTCGCTGAAGTCGCGCGGCGGGCCGATGTGGCCTCGGCGTGGCGTCGAATGCGGGATGGCGACGCCGTCAACGAATCCGAGAATCGCGCGGTTGCGCACTGGGCGTTGCGATCGCCGACGGGAACGCCCGCGATCGTCGCCGGTCGTGACGTTTCCGGTGATGTCCATTCGGCCCTCGGTTCGTTGGCGAGGTTCGCCGACGACGTTCGTTCGGGCCGTCGAACCAGTGCGACTGGTCAGCGGTTCAGCGACGTGGTCAACATCGGGATCGGTGGGAGCGATCTCGGCCCGGCCATGGCGTACGACGCCCTGCGCGCCTTCCGGGACGGTCCGCACTGCCACTTCGTCTCCAATGTCGACCCGGCCAACACGCGGGCGGTTCTGGACGGTCTCGATCCGGCTCGAACCCTCGTGATCGTGTCGTCGAAGACCTTCACCACTGCCGAGACGATGGCCAACGCGGTCGCGGTGCGCGAATGGCTGGTCGAAGGTCTCGGTGCCGACGCCGTCGGCGCCCACTTCGTCGCGGTCACGACCAACACCCGCGCGGCCGGAGCATTCGGTGTCGACCCGGACGCCGTCTTCGGATTCTGGGATTGGGTGGGCGGGCGGTATTCGCTCGCGTCGGCCATCGGACTGTCCCTGGCGATTGCCGTCGGACCGGTTGCGTTCGGCGAGATGCTGGCGGGAATGCACCTCGTCGACGAGCACGTGAATCGATCGATCGACGAGCCACTCGCCAACGCGCCGCTCGTTCATGCCTTGTTGTCGGTGTGGTACTCGAATTTCCTCGGTGCCGAGACGCGCGCGGTCGTGCCGTACGCGCACGACCTGCGTCGCTTCCCGGCCTACCTCCAGCAACTCGACATGGAGTCGAACGGCAAATCGGTCGACCGAGACGGTCGGCTGGTCGCGCTGTCGACCGGGCCGATCGTGTGGGGTGGCGCCGGCACCGATGGCCAGCACGCCTATTTCCAACTTCTCCATCAGGGCACGCATCTCGTGCCGGTCGACTTCATCGGATTCGCCCGGCCGGTCGACGGCGATCAGGAACGCCACGACGCGCTCATGGCCAATCTGTTCGCACAGTCGCAAGCGCTGGCGTTCGGTCGACCGCTCGACGAAGCGCTTCCGAATGCTCGTCATCGCGTGTTCCCCGGCAACCGCCCGAGCACCGTGATCATGGCCCCGGCCCTCACGCCGTCGGTCCTCGGACAGTTGGTGGCCTTCTACGAGCACTCGGTCTTCTTCCAGGGTGCGGTGTGGGGCATCAACAGTTTCGATCAGTGGGGCGTCGAGTTGGGCAAGGACGTCGCTCACGGAATCGGCCAGGAACTCGTCGATGGTCGTCATCACGTGAGCGATCCCGCCACTCGTCGCTTGATCGAGTGGTACCGCTCCCACCGTCACAGGTCCGTGGAATAATCCTGAGGCCGTGCAACAACTCGAACGCGTCACCAACCTCCTGACACTCCTCATCTCGGCGCGACGACCGGTCACGTTCGAGGAGATCCGCAACGAGTTGCGAGGGCAGTATCCCGACAACCTGTCGGCGGCCCGCGCCGCCTTCGAACGCGACAAGGCGATCCTGCGTCAAGAGGGAGTGCCGATCGAGCAGAGCACCCTGGGTGGCGACCAGGCCGGGCAGATGGCGTACCGCGTTCCGCGCAGCGCGTACGAGGCGGTCGACTTCGGCCTCGACGAGGACGAGGCCCGGGCCTTGCGGCTGGCGGTCGGAGCCGTTCGGCTCGGAACCACGTGGTCGCGCGACGCGTTGTGGAAGGTCGATCTGGCGGGCGACGCGGTCGGCGACGACATGCCGGTCGCGGCGTCGATTCCCGTCGACCCGCGTCTTCCGGCTCTGCACCGAGCGATGGCGCAGCGGGCCACCGTGTCGTTCTCGTACCGGGGCAAGGCTCGACGTCTGCAGCCTCATGGTCTGCTGGCCCGCGACGGCTGGTGGTACGTCGTGGGCCACGATCTCGAGGTCGAGGCGCAACGGACCTATCGAGTCGATCGCATCGAAGCTGAGGTCGCCATCGGCGACGCCGATTCGTACACGATTCCGGCCGGTTTCCGCGTGCGCGACTCGTTCCCGTCCGACCCGAAGCTCCTGCCCGACAACGTCGACGTCGGAACCGACGTCGCGGTGGTTCGTATCGACCCGTCGGATGTCGGCGTGGTGCTCGGGCAATACGGCCGCGAGGCGGTCGTGGCCGAGAACCCCGATGGGTCGTTCGACTTCGGCATTCCGTGCAGCAACGTCCAGGCCTTCACGCACTGGTTGTTCGGGTTCCTCGAACGGGCCGAAGTGGTGTCTCCGCCCGCGTTGCGCGCACTCGTCGTCGAGTGGCTCGAAGATCTCGTGAAGGCGCCGCTGTGAGCCGCCGCGGCCCGCGTCCGGTCAACGAGCGTCTGCGCGGTCTTCTTGTCATGTTGCCGTGGCTGGCCGAGCGCCAGGTGGTGTCCACCGAGGAGATGGCCGCGCACTTCGACATCCCGGTCGACGATCTCGTGGCCGATCTCACCCTGGCCTCGATGTGCGGAATCTCGCAGGATCCGCGCCATCTCATCGATCTCTACATCGACGAAGGCATGGTGCACTTCGGCATCACCAAGTACTTCGAGCGTCCGCTTCGCCTCAGTCAGCCCGAGGTGGCGTCGCTCGTGGTGGCAGCCAAGGCGGCGTCGGCTCTCCCGGGCGCCGACGAATCCGGTGCGCTGTCGCGGGCCATCCGCAAGATCGAAGCGGTTCTCGGTGCCGATGCCGTCAACACCGTCGACGTCCAGATCGATCTGCCCGAGACCATTCCGCCGTTGCGCGATGCCGTGGCCGATCGGGCCGTCGTCGTGCTCGAGTACTGGACTCCCGATTCGGGTCGAACCGCGCGGCGAGTGGTCGAACCGATCGAAGTGTTCAGCGATGGCCCGCATTGGTACCTCCGCGGGATCGATCGCGATCAGAAGGCCGAGCGCACGTTCCGCGTCGATCGAATCGCCGAATGGTCGCGCAGCGGCGAGCAGCACTCGGCCCCATTCACTCCGCGACGCGACTGGTTCGCCGACGCTCCCGAGTTGCCCGACGTGACCCTCGTGATCGCTCCCGGTTGGCGCTGGGTCGTCGAGCCCTACCCCGTACGGTCGGCCGAAGAGCAACCCGACGGATCACTGCGCGTGCGCCTCGTCGTCACCAATCGGCGGTGGCTCGAACGGCTCCTGGTCCGGCTGGGTACTCACGGCCGGGTCGAGACGCCCCTCGATCGGCGGGCCGTGGGCAAGGACATCGCCGAAGTGATGCTGATCCGCTACCGGATGACGTAGCGCATCAGGTCGGCTTCGGTCGTCACCTCGAGAGCCGCGAGCAGATGAGGCAGCACGCCGGCAGCCGCGCGGGCGTCGTGCAACGCGTGGTGGGCCTTCGGGAACGGCACGGCGAACTCCCCGCACAGACTGGTCAACTTGTGACTGCGCTGGGCGCTGTTGGCTCGACGACGCGACAGCGCGAGTGTGCAGAGCGAGCCGGCCCACGAATATTCCACGCCGTGCCGCCGGGCGGCGGCGCGCAGGAAGCCCATGTCGAACGCCGCGTTGTGGGCCACGACCACGCGACCCGAGGTGAGTTCGGCCACGCGGCGCACCGCCCACTTCTCGGAATGCGCGAAGACGACCCGACGGCGAGTGATCCCGTGGATGTGGATGGGGCCGAGGGAGTCGGTGAATCGCCGGCGCGGGCGAACGTACGACGACCACTCTCGGGCCGACGAGACGGGAGCCGATGGACCGTAGAGGAGGATGATGGCCACTTGGAGGATCGCGTCGTGTTCGACGTCGAGGCCGCTCGTCTCGAGATCGAGGACGGCGATGGGAGTCACGGCACGTGACTCGGGGGAGTGGTTCAGACCACGGCGCGCTGGCCCCGGGCGCGCACTCCGATCGGAGCGGCCACGGTGAAGCCAGCCAGATGACGCTCTTCTTCCGACTCGCCGCCCCAGAACCCGTATTCGCGATTGTCACGCGCGAAGTTCTGGCAGTCGGCGCTCACCGGGCACGTACGGCACAACAGACGAGCCTGCGCTTCGCGACGAACGCGTGCCTGCGGGCGCTCTGCCTTGGGCGGAAAGAACAGATGGGTACGGCCCTTGCACACCGCATCGTCCATCCAGTTGATGGACGGAGCGATCTCCAGGATCAGGGACTCGAGTGCCGACATGGTGGCCGTCCTCACGGGGGTGGTTTGGGGGGCTGGGGATTGGTGTTAAGAAAGGGGCGGCGGGGGCCGGAGGGGGAGGACCCCGCCGCACGCATTTAACACTAAAACTGAAAACAGCAGACGTCAAGAACTTCTTGAAAATTCTCGGTGCGGTTGCTGGGCCGGAGAAAGGTCCAGGTCAGAGCAGTTCGGCGGCCAGGGAGGCCACCTCTGAGCGCTCACAGGACGACAGCGTGACGTGCCCGAAACAGCGCTGGCCGCGGAAGGCCCCGATCAAGACCGCCAGCGCATTGTTCGATTCGCCCAGGTAGGGGGCGTCGATCTGACTGGTGTCCCCGGTGAACACCACCTTGGTGCCTTCGCCGATGCGGGTGAGGATCGTCTTGAGCGTCGTCGGTTCGAGGTTCTGGGCCTCGTCGACGACCACGATCTGGCGATGCAGCGAACGACCGCGCAGGAACGTCACCGACTCGAGGGTGAGCTGATTGCGTGCGGTCAACTCGTCGATCATCGAGCGCGCTTCGCGGTTCGAACGTTGGTCGGACAGCGCGACGATCGCGTCGTGAATGGCCGACATCCACGGGTCGAGTTTCTCGTCGAGTCCGCCAGGTAGGTATCCGACATCGGCGCGGCCCACCGGCACGAGCGGGCGGTACACCGCCAACTTCTCGTAGCGGCGATCCTCGACGACCTGTTCGAGTCCGGCTGCGATCGCCAACACCGTCTTGCCCGTGCCGGCGCGGCCGTCGAGGGCGATGACGCTCACCTCGGGGTCGAGCAGAAGTTCGAGCGCGAACCTCTGCTCCTTCGACCGGGCGCGGAGCCCCCAGGCCTCGGGCGACGACGGGGCGATGAGGCGGACGTCACCATCGAGGCAGCGAGCCAACGCCGATTGGCTGCCGGCCCGGAGAATGGCGAAGGAGTTGTCGACGAGAGTTCCGGGCGCCGCGATGTCGTCGGGAGACAAGCACTCGCCGTCGTACAGCCGGTCGACGAGATCGGTCGCGCAGTCGACGGTCACGTAGCCGAGCGGACGCGACGACATCGCGCGACCGGCGAGTTGATGCTCGTGGGCCGTGAGACCGAGGTGCGCCGCCTTCAGACGCAATGCCGCGTCGTTGGACACCATGCGCGTGGGCGTCGTGAGCGCCTGCCCCAAGGCGGCGCCGATGATCCGATTGTCGGGCTTCGCCGGATCGAGGCCGTGTTCGACCAGCAGGTGACGCTGGATTCCGTTGATCTCGATGTGCACGGTGGAGCCATCGCCCACGGGTGCCGGAGAGGCCAGAGAACCCCCTGCTTGCAGGCGGATTTCCTCGAATTGGCGCAGCGCCGCACGGGCGGCGCGCCCCACGTCGTCGGGGCGGCTCTTGAGTCCGTCGAGTTCTTCGATCACGGTGAGCGGCACGACGATGTCGCATCCGGGATACGCGTGCAGACAGTTCGAGTCGGCGATGAGAACCGACGTGTCGAGGACGACACGCGTCGCACTGGGTGCTTCTGGTCTGGTGTCCGGTCGGCGGCGGGAGCCTGTGCTCCGAGTTCTCTTCGTTGACTCGATCCGCACGTCTTCGGTCACCGAATCTCCCTTGTCTCGAGGTGGACAACTGCAGTGCTCAACACCGGCCGGAGCAGGGGGCGACCCCGACGCTTCAAGTGTGTCGGAGAGTCGGGCCACAGTGGTGGATGGGTCGGGCGGAAGTGGTGGCGGTCACGGTCGAACGGCGGGTCGCCCGGTCCGTCCCGGCCGGAGATTGAGCAGTCGTTGCAGTTGCAACAATCAGAAGGCTTGTAAATGCCCGCCAGACCGAATCGAATGACAGGAAGTTCCACCCGAGAACTGTGCAAGGAAGCGAATGATCACCAACGAGTCGAGGAGCACAGCTGACCGAGTCACTGGTTCCCGCTCAACAGTTTCACTGAGGGCCGCGGCCCCCATGAACTGTCATCACTGAAGCAAGTCCAAACAAGAAAGGGATATCCCCATGGCAGCAAAGAAGAAGGCAGCCAAGAAGGCTCCGGCCAAGAAGAAGGCAGCCAAGAAGGCACCGGCAAAGAAGAAGGCAGCCAAGAAGGCTCCTGCGAAGAAGAAGGCAGCCAAGAAGGCTCCCGCCAAGCGCAAGGCAGCCAAGAAGGCTCCCGCCAAGCGCAAGGCAGCAGCCAAGAAGGCTCCCGCCAAGAAGGCCCCGGCCAAGCGTCGCAAGCGCAAGGCAGCAGCCAAGAAGTAATTCGCCCCGATCACAATCGGGAAAGGAACTGGTCGAGCGGGGGAAACCCCGCTCGACTGCTTTTTCAGGCCAGGATGGGTCGATGGCTCCGAGCCTCGACGACCTCCTGTCCGATCTGGCCCACGAACACCGCGACCTGGATGCGGTGGTGGCCACCCTCTCCGCATCGGCCTGGGCGACGCCGACGTGGGCGGAGAATTGGTCGATCGCCGACCAGATCAGCCACCTCGCGTTCTTCGACGAGCGGGCCGCCATGGCGATGACCGATCCCGACGGCTTCGCACGTGACTTCGAGCAGATGGTCGCGGCCGGTCGTGACGCCTCGGTCGACCGGGCCCGTTCACTCACCCCGGCGGAACTCTTGGCCGCGTGGCGGACAGCGCGATCAACTCTCATCGACGCGGCTCGAGCCGCCGACCCGACGGCTCGGGTGCCCTGGTACGGACCGGCGATGTCGCTCCGCTCGTGCGTGACCGCCCGCCTCATGGAGACGTGGGCGCACGGCCAGGACGTGGTCGACGTTCTGGGCATCGATCGGGCGGGAACGGCGCGCTTGCGTCACGTCGCCCACATCGCGGTCGGAGCGCGGGCGTACGCGCTGATGGTCAACCGGATGACGCCCGACGATCGACCGGTGTTCGTGGAGTTGTCGTCTCCCACCGGCGACACGTTGACGTGGGGATCGCCCGACGCCGAGGGCGGGTCGGTTCGCGGTGCGGCGCTCGAGTTCTGTCTGGTGGCCATTCAGCGTCGTCACCTGCTCGACACGGCCCTGCGCGTGGACGGAGACGCGGCGACCCAGTGGATGTCGGTGGTTCAGGCCTTTGCCGGGCCGGCTGGGCCGGGTCGCGATCCGCTCAGAGGTCGGCGATCTTCTTGAAGATCTCGGCGGCCGGTCGATCGATGCGCCGGCCGAGGTCGGCCAGCCGACCCCGGATGCGCGCGGAGAACCGGTCGAGCGTCGCCTGATCGACCGCCTTCATGGTGCTCTCGAACTGCGATTCGTGGGCCATGAGGGCGTGCAGTTTCACGTCGACGGTCGACGAGACGTCCTCGCCGTGATCGGGCTCGTCGGCCTCCCACAGGAGCAACGTGCTCGGTCGGTGGTGGGGCAGGCCGTGTTCGCGGAAGAAGTGCGGATCGCGGGCCGCGACGATCGCGTCGCAGGCGAGCAATCCGGCGTGCCGATGGTCGGGGTGGAGGCGGTAGCGCTTCCAGGGATCGTGGCCGAGGACGACATCGGGCTTGAGCCGGCGGATCTGTCGGGCGACCTCGCTGCGCAAGGCGAGAGAACTCTCCAGCTCGCCGTCGATCTGATCGAGGAAGACGACCTCGCCGCGTGAGCCGAGACGACGCGCGGCCTCGCGCTGCTCGTCGCGTCGGGCCGCCACGAGGGCCGCTTTGTCGGCGTCGGGATTCCAGGTTCCCTTCGAACCGTCGGTGAGGACGAGGTGGTGGATCGTGCATCCGGTGGCCGCCCACTTGGCGAGCGTGCCTCCGCATCCGAACTCGACGTCGTCGGGATGGGCTCCGATCGCGAGGGCGACTCCGGGTGTCGGCAGATCGACGCTCGTGATCGGAGCAAGGGCCGGTGACGGCGGCTGGCCGGGATCGTTGGCGGAGGGCGGCGTGGAGGTCATCGCGGAGTCCAGTCGGGGAGAACGGCCGAGACGAAGTCTCGCACCGCATGGAGGTCGTCGTGTGTGTCGATGTCGACGGCCAGGGATGAGTCGTCGATCTCGATCACCGGCAGGCCGAGCCGCGACGCCTGTGCGCAGTGGGCAGCGAGAGAGTTGGGGCCGTAGGCGAACTCCCACCGCGCGAAGGTCGCTCGCGACAGTGCGAGAACGTTGGTGCCGTCGCGACGGCGATCGGTGGCGACGATCACGCAGTCGCCACCCTGCGGTCGCGTGGCGATGGCTTCGGCGACCGTCCCCACGATGTCGGTGGCGAGTGGCAGGTCGGCGTGGGCGATCACGATCCAGTCGGCGTTGGTGGATCGCAGGACCGACTCGCGGCTGGCCGTCAGCGACGGGTTGAGACCCCGGGCGTCGGTCAGCGCCACTTTCGCACCACGTGAGCGCGCCCAACGTTCGATCGATTCGTCGTTGCACACGACGATCGTGTCCGCATCACCGCGCGGAGCGACCACGACCTCGGCCATGGCCCGGGCCAGGCGAGCTCGTTGCTCGGGTGTGAAGTCGTCGGCCAAGCGGGTCTTGCCGTGCTCGAACGAGCGCACCGGAATCACGAGGGCGATGCGGTCGGGCACGTCGGTGAGCCTATGGGCCAGGGTTACGCTGGTTGCCGGGAGGTGCCATGTCGGCCAACGGCAGTCGAGCCATTCGGGTCGCGGTGATCGGCGCCGGCTCGTGGGGAACCACGGTCGCCAGCATCGTGGCACCCAACACGCCGACGGTCCTGTGGGCCCGGCGCTCCGATCTGGTCGACTCGATGCGTTCGACACGACGCAATCCGTCGTATCTCGCCGACTTCGAGTTGCCGTCCGAACTCGAGTTCTCCGACTCGCTCGGTGAGTCGTTGACTCGGGCCGACGTGGTGGTGATGGCGGTTCCGTCGCACGGCTTCCGCGATGTTCTGTCGGAAGCAGCGCGACACGTCCGCCCCTGGGTGCCGGTCGTGAGTCTGTCGAAGGGCCTCGAGCGCAGTTCGCTCAAACGCATGAGCGAGGTGGTGGCCGACGAGTTGCCGGGTCATCCGGTGGCGGTTCTCACCGGACCGAACCTGGCCAAGGAGATCATGGCCGGCCAACCGGCCGCCGCGGTCGTTGCGATCGACGACAAGGTGATCGCCGAAGAACTGCAGCGCATCTTCACGCGCCCGTCGCTGCGCGTGTACACGAACCCCGACGTGGTGGGTTGCGAGGTGGCCGGTGTGGCCAAGAACGTCATCGCCATCGCCTCGGGGATGGCCGCCGGCATGGGATTCGGCGACAACACGCGAGCCACGCTCATCACGCGCGGTCTGGCCGAGATGACCCGCCTGGGCATGGCGATGGGTGGTGAAGGTCTCACCTTCGCCGGACTGGCGGGTATGGGCGACCTCATCGCCACGTGCTCGTCGACCCAGAGCCGTAACAATCAAGTGGGTCTGCGCCTCGGTCAAGGCGAGTCGATCGACGACATCATCGCTTCGATGACGATGGTGGCCGAAGGCGTGAAGAGTTCGCCGTCGTTGCTCGACCTCGCGCGACGCCATCAGGTGGAGATGCCGATCACCGAACAGGTGGTGGCGGTGTGTCACGAGGGTCGTTCGGCCCGTGAAGCGCTCGGTCATCTGATGGGTCGTCGCCGTCGGAGCGAAATTGGCTAGGTGGTGGCGGCGCTCGTCGAGCGCTCAGATCACGGGACGACTGACCGGTGTGCTCGGTTCGTCGTGGCGCGCCACGGTCACGCCGTGGGGTGACGTCGTCGGCGCCGACGATGCGTCGACTGTGCGCTGGTACGTGGCCGCCGACGATCGCTGGTATCACCCTGAACGCGAAGTCGCGGTGCGCCAACGAATGATCGACGGAGCGCCGGTGTTCGAGACCCGCGTGCGCGTTCCGGGTGGCGACGTCGTCCAGCGCGTGTGGTCGGCGTCGGGGGAGCGCGGTCGTGACTTCACGCTGCTCGAGTTCGAGAACGACTCGCCGATGCCGGTGGTCGTGGCGTTGTCGAATCCGCGCCTGATTTCCATGCGCGCTCTGGTCGCTCAGCCGGCCCGTGGTCTCGACGAAGACGCCCCGGTGGTGGTGCCGATCGGCCATCGTTCGAGTGTTCGTTTGGCGCTTCCGCACGACCCGCGGTTCGAAGGCGGCTGGCCCGACGACGTGGCGGACTTCGCCGCGGTCGCACGGGGCTGGGTGTCGACGACCGAAAGGGCCGGTCGGATCGACGTGCCCGAACTGAGCGGTGGGCTCTCGCTCGTCGACGCGGTGGTCGCGGCACGTTGCCAGATCGCTCTTCTCGGCGACGATCCTTCGTTGGATGCGGCGACTCGACTCGTCGCGGCCGGTGAACGTGCAGCGATGGGCCTCGAGACTTTCGATGATGTGGCCGCGACCGAATGCGCCGAGTCGGTGATCGGCGATGTTCGGCGCACTCGCGTCGACGTCACCTTGGCGCGGTTGGCGTTGTCGGCCGCGTGGCGGATGCTGTCCGATCAGGAACGCGCGCAATCCGACTTGGTCGCGGCGGTCGCACGGGCGCGCCGAGTCCGCGCGTCGGCGCTGCCCGAGATGTGGGCCCCGATTCAGTCGGTCGTGCTTCCCGATTGGTCGTCGCTCTCGTTGCCGGCCCACGTGTCCGATCGTCTCGTGCGCTGGACCGGTGACGGCGAAGCGACGTTGCTCGCCGACGGACTGCCCGACTCGTGGCTCGGGTCGTCGTGCGAAGCGCACGGAGTTCCCGTGACCGACCACCATCGCGTGTCGTGGGCCATCCGGTGGCACGGCGAACGGCCGGCCGTGTTGTGGGAGGTCGACGGCCCGCCGGGCCTGCGACTTCGCAGCGGAGTCGACTCGTCGTGGTCGACGACCGAGCCACGCGGTGAGGCGTTGTGGATCGCACCGCGACGGCCACCCACGTCGCTCGCCGTGGGTTCCGAGTCGTTCGGGTGACTCGCGAGTTCCTGGATTAGGTTCATCTCATGAAGCGACGATCCTCATCGAGCCGATTGTTCTTGACGTGGGCACTGATCGCGAGTGCCATCGCCCTCGCGGCGGCGATTCCCGTTTCGGCGGCCGCGAATCCGGCTCTGATCTGGGTCGACTATGTCAATCCGACCGGAAACGTTCTGTCACACTCGACCATCGATGCGGCCGTCGAAGACACATTCGTTCTCGAGAATCGCCGGAACAATGACAACGGGGTTTCTTATGTGTCGATCGTCAATGGAACGGGTTCGGTCACACTGAACGGTGTGGCGTGTGCGGCGGATGCCAGTTGCCGGGTTTTCGACGAAACGGGGTCGGATCCGTCGAATCAAGGAGTTTTCGCGGTCGTGTCCGCCGGGACTCTGACGGTGCGTCGATTCCTGAATGGCAGCGGAACGACGACGGTCGGAACGCTGACGGTCGCTGCAGTCGCGACCGGGACGGGCGGCACCAAATCGTTGAAGGGCACCTTCGATGCCAACGGTGGAACCTGCTTCTTGGCGGCTGGTGTGCGCGACACGGTCACCAGCAGCGTTCCCGCCAACGGGCGCATGTCGGCATGGGCGTATCACTCGGTGTCGCCCCTGTATGTGTATGCACCCGGCGCTGCCGAGTGCACCAAAGCAGAGTCGGTGTTCGCCGGCTGGGCGCTGGCCACGTCACCCACGGTGTCGGCGGGTTTGCCGCTCCTTCGTCACGAGGTCGAGGGACAAACGCCCGTGTGGCGACACTTCGTGGGCAGCAACTGCGGGACGGGAGTCGGCTGCGACTACGTCGCCATGTGGGCGGTAGCGCCCCGATGGGTGGCGGACGGGACCCATCGGGGGTTGTTCCCTCTCCTTGGCGCTTTCGGCGAGACGGTGACGATGAGCGACGATGGCAACACCGTGGCCGCTGGTGGTTTCTTGACGGTGCCGCAGATCTTGGCTCGCAACGACACGAGTTCGCAGTGGTCGGTCATGTGGACCGGTCCGGCGAATCCCCCGTTCGTCAGTTTTTCTTCGTCACTGGCGATGTCCGGCAATGGCCGGTCGGCCTTCCTGGGCTACGGGTATCTCTTGTTCCAAGATTTCGGAGCCTTCCGGATGAACCACGACATTCGCCTGGCGAGTTCGCAGAGTGGCCAATGGTCGTGGTCCGGGTGGGGTCAACCGGCGACGTTGGAGGGATCCGGGCGCAAGTTCGCAACCGACTCGACAGGGCTTCGCTACCTGTTCAGTGACGGCCTGGGACAGGTGTCGGTGTTCGATGGAAGCAGTCTCCGCACCATCTCAGGTGAGTCTGAAGGTGACCAATTCGGTTCGTCGATCTCCATGAGCGGGGATGGCTCGACCATCGTGGTCGGGTCGCCGTTGAACGACGGCAATGGTGTCGATGCCGGCAGCGTGCGGGTGTTCTCGTTCTCGAATGGTGGGTGGGTGCAAAAGGGTGTCGACATCGACGGTCAACGGGCGGGCGACCGATTCGGTTCGTCGGTCGCCGTGAGCGCGGACGGCTCCACCGTCGTGGTCGGAGCTCCGTTCAATGACGGCAATGGTGTCGATGCCGGCAGCGTGCGGGTGTTCACCTTCTCGAATGGCGCGTGGGCGCAGAGAGGTGGCGACATCGGTGGCGAGCTGGCTCGTGGGCGCGCGGGTCATGCGGTCGCCGTGAGCTCCGACGGTGGCACCGTGGCGATCGGCGCGCCGTTCGTCGGTCGAAGCTACGACGATTGCCTGGCCGGCGACGCCGTCTTCGACCGGAACGGCAATCGTGACTGCATGGAGGCGGGTCAGGTCCTCGTCCGATCCTGGTCCGGCTCGACGTGGACTCCAGTCGGTCAGTCGATCTTGGGAGGGAGTCGCTCACAGTTGGGATGGTCGGTCGACATCAGTGCCGATGGATCCACGTTGGTGGCCGGTGCTCCGAGGGCGGGCTACGCCTCTATCGGCACCATTGCTGGCCTCGTCAGTCGAGGCGAAGTGCGGATGTATCGACTGGACGGCGCGTGAGTGACGTTCAGACGACGGCCAGCAGCGCCGCCAGTCGCTGACTGATCAGATCCTCGATCTGCGGATCGGTGGTCGTCCCGTCGGCATTGATCCGTTCGGCACCCTTGGCGATCTGCACGACCGGTTCGGCGACCATCGTGTTGCCGAGCAGGCCGAGACTTCCCGACAACTGCTCGATCATGTGCGAACCACCGGTTCCGCCGGCACTGCTCACGATGCTTACGACCTTGCCACGCAGCGCGTGCTGACCCAAGGGCCGCGTGACCCAGTCGATCGCATTTTTCAGCACCCCGGTGGGCCCGAAGTTGTATTCGGGCGCGGCCACGAAGAGTGCATCGCGGGCCGACACCGCGTCGCGCCACTCGCGCACGATCGCCGGCGGATCGCTCTCCAGATCTTCGTTGTAGAAGGGGAGTTCACCCAAACGGGTCCAGTGCTCGATCACGAGATCGGCGGGTGCGAGGCGGATCGCCATGCGCACCAGGCCAGTGTTCGACGAGTTGTGGCGCAGGCTGCCGGAGATGGCGAGAACGGAACGGGGCATGGGTGACGAGTCTGCTGGTCGCCAGGTGACGTCGGCGAATCGGTCGTGCCCCCGAACCGGGCGGTGAGCCGGGCAAGATAGGAGCGTGCAAGCCCCCGTTCGAGTCGCCTACACGCTCGAACAGTGCTGGCACCGGGTTCCCGGAGGCACCGCGACCTCGGCTCTGCGCACCGCCGTCGCCCTCGACGACATCCCGGGCGTCGAACTGATCGGAGTCGCCGGCCGACATCGCCGTCCACCGAAGCCGGCGTACGTACCGTCGATCCCGGTCACCCAGCTCGGTTACCGCGCGCCGTGGCTCTACGAGCTGTGGTTGCGGCTCGGTTGGCCGTCGGTCGAACGGGCCACCGGCCCGGTCGACGTGGTCCACTGCACCGGCCTCATCCCGCCGCCGAGCAAGGCGCCGATGGTGGCGACTCTGCACGACGTCGCGTGGCGACACCGCCCCGATCAGTTCACGCGCCACGGCGTGCGTGTGTTCGAGCGGAGTCTGGCCGAGATCCGTCGTCGCGCCGACTTGGTTCTCTGCCCGTCGATGGCCACCATGCTCGACGCCGAGCGGGCCGGCATCGGAGTCGAACGACTGCGCCTCGTGCCGTGGGGCGTCGAACGCATCGCGGTCACCGAGGACGACAAGCGTGCGGTGCGCACCAAGTATTCGTTGCCATCGGAGTTCCTGTTGTTCGTCGGAACCGTCGAGCCGCGCAAGAACCTGAAGCGGCTGGTGGAAGCGATCGACACGATGAGATCACCGTTGCCCCTCGTGGTGGCCGGTGCGATGGGCTGGGGCGAATCCGGCATCGAGAACGCGGCCAACGTTCAGTTCATCGGATTCGTGGCCGACGGCGATCTGCCCGCCCTGTATTCGTCGGCTCGTGTGTTCTGCTATCCGAGCGAACGCGAGGGTTTCGGAATGCCGGTTCTCGAAGCCATGTCGCAGGGAACTCCGGTCGTCACGAGCCAGGGAACGTCCACCGAAGAAGTCGCCGGCGGCGCGGCGGTTCTGGTCGATCCGTTCAGTGTCGAAGACATCCGCCGGGGCATCGACGAAGCCCTCGCGCGCCGGAACGAACTGATCATCTGGGGACATCGTCAGGCGGCCCGCCGTCAGTGGTCGGAGACCGCGCGGCTCACCGCGGCTGCGTATCGCGAGGTGCTCACGTGACGGTTGCGGTCAACTTGTTGTGGTGCGTCCCGGGTGACGTGGGCGGAAGCGAGCAGTACCTGTGTCGTCAGCTGGTCGGCCTCGCCGCCCACGACGTTCGAGCCACCGTGTTCGCACCGAAAGGGTTCGCCGGCGCCCATCCGGAGGTCGCGGCGGTGCACGACGTCGTCGAAGCGTCGCACGATTGCCGCTCGCGCCCGCGTCGGATGCTCACCGAGTCAACGTGGCTGCGGCGCAAGACCCGCGGTGCGTCGCTCGTGCATCACGGTGGGGGAACACTGCCCGGTCGCTATCGACGTCCGACGGTGCTCACGATTCACGATCTGCAGTACCGGCAGTTCCCCGAGTACTTCGCTCCGAAGCGGCTCGCATATCTGCGCACGGTCATGCCACGCTCGGCTCGGTCGGCCGACTTGGTCACGGTTCCCACCGACTTCGTGAAGCGCACGGTGAGCGACGCCTACGGAATCGACCCCGACCGCATCGCTGTCGTTCCCCACGGGGTCGACGAGACGCTGTCACGCGACTTCACTCCCGAGGCCGAACTGCGAACGAAGTTCGATCTGGGTGTGGCTCCGATCCTCGTGTACCCGGCCGCAACGTTCCCCCACAAGGGACATCGCTTCCTCATCGACGTGGCCGATCGCCACTGGTCGCACCTCGGGTACCGACTCGTCCTGATGGGCGGTGCCGGCAACGCCGAGGAGGCCGTGCGCAAGCAACTGGCCGACTCGCGGGTGGCTCGGGCCGTCACGCACGTGGGGCGTGTGTCCGAGAGCGACCGCAACGGCCTCATCCGAATGGCCCATGCCCTCGTCTTCCCCAGCGAATACGAGGGCTTCGGCGCGCCGGTGATCGAGGCGATGCAGATCGGCATCCCAGTGGTCACCAGCAATCGGGCCTGCCTTCCCGAAGTGGTCGGCGAAGCCGGAGTCGTCCTGTCGCTGCAAGAGGATCTGTGGGCGAGCGTTCCCGACGTCGTGCGCCTGCGGCGAACCGAACTCGTTCAGCGCGGCATCGAGCGTGTCGCGCGATTCAGCACGAGCGCTTCGGGTGCCGCTCTGGCCGACGCGTACGGGCGGCTCGGAGTCCGATGAGCGGCGCACTCGAACCGTTGCGCATCGTCGTGGTGTGCCCGCACTTCGAGCCCGACACCGCGCCCACCGGTGTCGTGATGACGCGCATCGTGGACGAGTTGGCCGCGCTCGGGCACCAGGTGCACGTGGTGTCCACGTTGCCGTGGTACGCGAAGCATCGCGTCGAGGAGTCATGGGCGGCCACCACGTGGCGCACGCGCACGCAGCAGTGCGAGTGGGGGAGCATCACGCGACTCGATCCGTTCGCGGGATCCGACAAGCGCAATCTCGTGCGCCGCGCACTGGGTTTCATCGGCTTCTCGGTGACGGCCGCCGTGGCCGGGTGTCGAGTCGCTCGCCGACAGAAGATCGACGCGGTGTTCGCGATGTCACCGCCCCTCACGCTCGGCGTCACCGGGTGGGTCATCGCCAAGGTCCGTCGCGTTCGTCTGGTGGTCAACATCCAGGACGTGTTCCCCGACGCGGCGGTGGAGACGGGGGCGATTCGAAATCGCGCCGTCATCGCCGCCGCACGAGTCCTCGAGAAGTGGGTGTATCGGCGCGCGTCGGCCGTCACGGTTCTCTCCGACGATCTGGCCGACAACCTGCGCGCGAAGGTCCCGTCCGGGCATCGCGACCGGATCGTGGTCATTCCGAACTTCGTCGACACCGACGCGATCACGCCACTCGATCGCCGCACCGAGTATCGGCGCGAGTTGGGCCTCGACGATCGACCGGTGGTGATGTACGCGGGCAACGTCGGCTTCTCGCAGTCGCTCGAATTGCTGCTCGCCGCCGCGCGCCGCAACTCCGACGTGTGGTTCGTGGTCAATGGCGAGGGTTCGGCGCGCTACTCGCTCGAGGATTCGGCCCGCGATCTCGCGAACGTGCGGTTCGCCGATTACCAACCCGTGGCCCGCCTTCCCGAGGTTCTCGCCACCGCCGATCTCCACGTGATCCCGCTCAAGCGCGGCCTCGGTCGGGTGAGCGTGCCCTCGAAGACGTACTCGATCATGGCGGCCGGTCGTCCGGCTCTGGCCGCGATCGATCCCGACACCGAGGTCCCTCGACTGCTGGCCCGGTCGGGTGGTGGTGTGAGTGTCGACCCTGACGATGTGGACGCTTTTTGTGCCGCCTTGAGCGAACTTCTGGGCGACCCCGCACGTCTGATCGACATGGGTCACAAGGCGCGGGCTCACGTGCTGGGCAACGTGTCGCCGCGCGCGGTGGGCGAGGCCTATGCCGAGGTTCTCGCGGGCCACTCCCGTGACCGTCACGACCGTCCCGATGACCCCCTGAACACGGGTTCGCCCAGGTAGCCTCGTCTCCTCGTGGGTCCGAACGCCAAGTCATCCGGTCGCAATTCGGCGTCGCGCGTCGCGCGTCTCGCCGCCAAGGGCAAGGGAAAGAAGGTCCGCTTCAAGGGCGGCACACTGTTCCCGGCCGTCGTCGTCGGCTTGGCCATCGTCGGTACGGCCCTCATCATCTATTCGCGCGCGTCGATCCCCGATCGCAACACGCCGCCCACGGTCAACGACCACTGGCATGCGTCGTACGGCTTCTACGCCTGCGACACCTGGTTGCCCGATCTGCAGGGCAACAAGGAAGAACTCGACACCGCCGGCCAGTTGGCCAACGACAAGTTCCGTCGGACCGGCATCCACAGCCACGACGACGGCGTGATGCACTGGCACCCGTACACCTCGGCTGCAACGGGTCGCAACGCCAAGTTGGGCGTCTTCCTCGACGTCTACGGCGTGAAGGTCTCCGACACCAAGATCGAGTTCCCCGACGACCAAGGCGGAGCGGTCTACGAAGAGGGCGAAACGAAGTGCATCGACAAGGACGGCAAGTCGGTCGACGGTGAAGTCGTGGTCTACGCGTACGAGTCGTACGACAACGCCAACGACTTCTCCACCTTCATCACCAACTTCGGTGACGTTCGCCTGACGCAAGACGGCATGGCGTTCACCATCGCTTTCGTTCCGGCGGGCACCGTGCCCGGACTCCCGCCCTCGGCGGCGCAGCTGCCCGAACTGGGCGCGGCCGACACCGGCGCAGCGCCTCCGTCGTCGGCACCCACCGGCACCGATGTGATCCCGGGCGACTCGGCGGTCGATGTCACGACCACTGTCGTCGGTCCGGCGGCGCCGTCCACCACGACGGCTGCCTCGTCGACGACAGCGGCTCCGGCTCCCACCACCACCGGCGGCTGATGCGCGCAGTCGTGTTGGTCGGCGGGTTCGGAACCCGTCTGCGACCACTCACGTTCACCACGCCCAAGCCGATGCTTCCGGTCGGCCATCGGCCGATCATCGAAAACCTGGTGCGCATGCTCGCACCCGCCGGTGTCGACGAAGTCGTGTTGGCGCTCGGTTTCAAACCCGAGCCGTTCATGGCCGCCTTTCCCGACGGAACGTGCGCGGGAGTTCGTTTGCATTACGCCGTCGAGCCCGAACCACTCGACACCGGGGGAGCCATTCGTTTCGCCGCCGAGCACGCCGGTGTCGACGACACGTTCGTGGTGGTCAACGGCGACGTCCTCACCGATCTCGATGTCTCGGCGTTGCTCGCATTCCATCGCCGCAGCGGAGCCGAGGCCACGCTGCACCTCACGCCGGTCGATGACCCGTCATCGTTCGGCGTCGTCGACGTCGACGAGTCCGGGCACGTGTCGCGCTTCGTCGAGAAACCCGCGCCAGGAACGGCTCCGAGCAATCTCATCAACGCCGGCACGTACGTGTTCGAGCCCTCGGTATTGGCGCGGATTCCGAGTGGCCGCAAGGTGTCGATCGAGCGCGAGACGTTCCCGCAGATCGTGGCCGACGGCCGGCTGTACGCCATGGCCACCGACGACTATTGGGTCGACACCGGCCGCCCTTCGCTGTATCGACAGGCCAATCTCGACATGCTCGACGGACGTCGTCGTTCGCTGGTGTGTGTCGCCGTCGAACCGGGGGCGAGCGTCGATGGTTCCGCACGTATCGAGCATTCCCTCGTGGCCAAAGGGGCCAGAGTCGAAGCCGACGCGAAGGTCGTCGGTTCGGTGATCCTGCCCGGTGCGGTGGTGCATCGTGGTGCCGAGGTCGTCGACAGCATCGTGATGGGCGACATCGGGGAGCGCGCCGTTCTGCGCGGATGCGTCATCGGTGCGAGCGGCACGGTCGCGGGCGGTGTTTCCGTGAGTGACGCCCTCGTTCCCGATCCGTCGGCGGCCTGACGTGCCCCGCAAACCGTCCGTCGCCGCCCCGTCGTCGGCTGTCGTGATCGGCGGTGCCGGATTCATCGGTTCGCATCTCGTCGACCGATTGCTCGACAACGACGTCGCGGTCGATGTGATCGACGACTTCACCACCGGATCGCTGGCCAACTTGGCCGAGGCCCGCGCACGGGGCGCACGGCTTTCGATTCAACAGCTCGACGCCGCCGCACCCGAACTGTCGACCCTGCTCGAACGACGAACGCCCGAAGTGCTGTACCTCTCCCGCGGCCTCGGATCCGACGCCCGACAACCTTTGCTCGCCGTCGAAGCCCTGGCCGTTCTCGTGGCGTGTCTCGAAGCGGTTCGCTCGGTGTCGCCCAAGTCGAAGGTCGTGGCCGTCCTACCGGCCAGCCAGGTCTACGGCGAGATTCCGTTGCGCGACCTTCCGGTGCGGGAGGATCACGAACGCACGCCGGTCACCGTGAGCGGAATCATCGCCAACTCGATGCTCGACGTGTTGGCCGGATATCGCGATCGTCACGCGGTCGAGTACACCGCACTGGTCATGCCCACCGTGTACGGAACGCGCATGCGCCCCGAGAGCAACGTGGTGGCGGCGGCTCTCGCCGCCCGCGACACCGGCTCCGGATTCATGCTCCACGGCGATGGACGTCAGACGCGCGACCTTCTCTGGATCGACGATGCCGTCGACGCGTTGGTTCGAGCAGCCGGGAAGGGCGGCGGACTCGCTCTCAACATCGGAACCGGCGTGCAGACCTCGGTGCGCGACATCTGGCGGGCGATCGGTGCGGGAGTCCCGGCCACCGATGCACCCAAGCGCACGCACCACGTGTCTCGGGTTGCGTTGTCGGCCGCTCGAGCCCGTCTCCATCTGGGCTGGTCGTCGTTCACCAGCGTCGACGAGGGCCTGGCTCGACTCCTCGGCTGACCCGTGGTCAGCGGAACAGGTCTTCGTTGGCCGGCCGCACGATTTCGCCGATCGACGACTCGCGGAACCACTCCGGATCGCATCCGCGCACCACGGCCACCGGTACTCCGTTCGACTTGCCCATCACCAGTTCGCCGGCGGAGGCGATCTCGTCGGCGACGCACACCTCGGTCACCTGCATCACGCGACCGAGCGCATCGGGCGTTCCGCGCAGGTCGACGACGGCGGCGATGCCAGCCACGCCGATGGCGACGTCGGTGAGGCCCTTGCGCCAGGGGCGGCCGAACGTGTCGGACACGATGACGCCCACGTTCACGCCCAGTTTCGCGCGAACGATGTCGCGGATGCGTCGCGCCGAACGGTCGCTGTCGATGGGCAGCAACGCGGCCCATCCGCGTTCGACGTTCGACAGATCGATGCCGCTGTTGGCGCAAATGAATCCGTGCGTGGTCTCGGTGATGATCAGGTCGCCGCGTCGCCGCACGACCCGGACACCCTCTTGCTCAACGAGGACCTTGTGCGAGAGCGGGTCGGTCGGATCGATCTCGACCATGCGGCCCTCGGCCTTCGAGACGATCTTCTGCGTGACGACGAGGACGTCGCCGTCGGCCAGCGGGCCGTTGGGTTCGTCGCAACATGCGTCGACGATCACGTCGCCGAGTTGATCGCCCGGCTTGATCTCGCCGATGCCCGTGACACCCCACGCGGTGAGGCGGAGTTGGCCCGTATTGCTCATCGCATCCATCATGCCACCGCTCCGATGGTCGTCAGGGCGAGCGCGCGCGCCACGTCGGGCGACGACATGATCGTGTCGGCCACGACGCACCGCATCCCTTCGGCCTCCACACGCGCGACCGAGTCGGCGTCGCGTCGGTCGATCACCAGGGTTGAGCAGATCGGCGCGTACAAACGGGCCACGCCCACCACGGACGCTTCGTGTCCGAGTTCGACGAGCATTCGGTCGGCCGGGCCCTTGAGGGCGGCTCCCGCGATGATGGGCGAGATTGCGACGACCGAGTCGCGACGAGCCGCCAGGGCCGCGTCCACTCCGGCCAACGCGCGGATGGGTCCGATGGACACGATCGGATTCGACGGGGCGATCACGACGCAGTCGGCCGCGGCGACTTCGGCAAGGAACGCGGGAACGGCCTCGGTGGCACCGTCGAAGTGCACGGCGCGAACCGGAACCGCGTGACGGCGTTGGACGAAGTACTCCTGGAACGACACTCGGCGTTGCGACCCGTCGGTGTCGACGATGTCGACGAGTGTTGCGACGGGTTCGTCGCACATCGGAACGATGCGCAGCGAGAGATTCCAGGCCCGCCGGATCTCGTCGGTGAGCGCGGTGAGCGACGCACCCTCGCGGAGACGGGCCGTGCGGTAGAGGTGAGTGGCCAGATCGCGGTCGCCCAGATTGAACCACGTGTTGGCCGCGCTCGATCCCTCGGGTCGCACCGTCGCGTAGCGACCCACCGACTCCATCACGCGCCACGATTCGTCGCCGAGTCCCCAGCCGCGCTCGCCGTCGATCGCACCCGAGACGGTGTACGTGACGGTGTCGAGATCGGGTGACACCCAGAGGCCGTTGATCCAACCGTCGTCGCCGGTGTTGACCACGGCGGTGATGCCGCTCGGATCGACCGCGGCCGCCAAGCCGCGCAGGAATCGGGCCGCACCGACCCCGCCGGCGATCACGGTGTACTTCGACGTCACGACGCCATTCTCACGATCGAGCCGAGTCGGCGACGACTCGGCGGTAGAGCGCGACCATTCGCTCGGCCGTGTTCGCCCAATCGAATGCCCCGACGCGAACCCGACCGGCCGCGACGAGACGGGTTCGCTCGGAGTCGTCGACGACGGCCCGAGTGAGGGCGGCCGCGAGTCGGTCGGTGTCGAGCGCATCGACGAGCAGTGCACCGTCGCCGGCCACTTCGGGGATCGAGCCCTCGGTGCTCGCGACGACCGGGACGCCGGCCGCGAAGGCCTCGAGGATCGGAAAGCCGAAGCCTTCGTCCAGCGATGGATAGGCGAGAACGCGCGCGCGGTGGACGAGCCACGATGCATCACCGTCGTCGACCCGACCCGTGAGCACGACGCGAGAACGGATGTCGGGCGCGAGTTCGGCCAACGCGGCGTCGAGCGCGGGACGATCGTTGCCGTCACCACCGGCGATCACGAGCGACGTGTCGGGCAGGTTCGCGGAGGCGAACGCCCGGACGAACCGGGGAAGGTTCTTGCGGACTTCGATCGTTCCCATCGCCAGGACGAATGGGCGCGAGCCGACGAGGTCGGCGAGTCGGCGGCTGGGTGCGGCCGGGGGAGCGGCCAGAGGCGTGGATCCGAGGTGGATCACTTCCACGTCGGCGTGGGGAAAGTGGGCTCGCAATCGTTCGGCGGTCGCTTGCGACGAAGTGTGCACAACGGCTCCCGTGGCGATGCTGCGTCGAAGGACACGCATGGCCAATCGCACATCGGAGTGGACGAGATCGGGATGATCGAGCGCCCAGCAGTCATAGACGCTCACGACACGCGGCAGCGACGACGGCGGAACCACGTAGTTGGTGCCGTGCACGAGATCGGCGCCGCACACGAACCGATCGGCGCGCGGACGATCGAAGCGCCCCCACGCCCGCAGCGCCAGCGAAGCGGGGAGAGCCAGACGACGAGTTCCGGCGCTCAATTGTGCTCGGTAGCTCACCACGTACGGAATGACCGCGACGTCGTGCTCGGCCAACCCATCGACGAGTCCGGCGGTGGCGCGGGCGATGCCGGTGGCCGGTCCGTGCAGGGGCCCGGTGTCGCAGGCAACGGTCAGCACGCAGCGAGTGTACGGGCGCGAGAAGGACCGGGGTCAGAGCGTCGTTCTCCCTAGACTGTCGGCACGCTCATCTCGTGGGCGCCCAAGGAGTACCATGCGTCGCGCCCTCATCACCGGAGTCACTGGCCAGGATGGTCAGCACTTGGCTCAGTTCCTGCACGAGAAGGGCTACCAAGTCTTCGGGGTCGTCAAGGGACAGAACAATCCGAAACTCGAGATGCTCCGCGACGAGTTCCCCTTCGTCGAAGTGGTCCCCGGCGACCTGGCCGACCTGCCGTCACTCGTCAAGGCCCTCGAAGTCGCTCAGCCCCACGAGGTCTACAACCTGGCCGCCATCTCGTTCGTGGCGCTGTCGTGGAACCAGGCCGAGCTCACCTCCAACCTCACCGGAACGGGCGTTCTGCGCATGCTCGAAGCCGTCCGCATGGTGGGTGGGGCCGAGAACAACACCATTCGCTTTTACCAAGCCTCGTCGTCCGAAATGTTCGGGAAGGTGCGCGAGATCCCGCAATCGGAGAAGACGCCATTCCATCCGCGCTCCCCATACGGATGCGCGAAGGTCTTCGGGCATCACATCACCGTGAACTACCGCGAGAGCTACGGCTTGTACGCGTGCTCGGGCATCCTCTTCAATCACGAGGGTCCGCGGCGCGGAGTCGAGTTCGTCACGCGCAAGGTCACCAACGCCGCCGCTCGCATCAAGTTGGGCCTCCAGAACGAAGTCGTCATGGGCAATCTCGACGCCAAGCGCGACTGGGGATACGCCGGCGATTACGTCAAGGCGATGTGGCTCATGCTCCAGCAGGACGAGCCCGACGACTACGTGATCGCAACTGGCGAGACCCACACCATCGAAGAACTCGTCGAGCGATCCTTCGCCGAGGTCGGAATCTCCGACTGGAAGAAGTTCGTCCGCCAGGATCCCAAGTTCTTCCGTCCGGCCGAAGTCGACCTCCTCATCGGTGACGCCACCAAGGCCCGCGAGAAGCTGGGCTGGAAGCCCGAGGTCTCGTTCCCCGAACTCGTGAAGATGATGGTGGCGCACGACCTCAAGCGCGAAGCGGCCCGCGCGGGCATGGCGCTCTAACCCTCGATCGGGTTGCCGATGAACGCCTCGAGCGCCGAGTCGCGGTCGGGTCGGGCCCCCTTCTTGAGCAGCTCGCGCAGTGACCACGCGAAGTAGACAAGCGCCGCGACCGAACTCGCCACCAAGCCGATCTCGACGCGCAGATACAGATCGTCGGCCGACAGCCATGCGCAGAGCAGAAACACGATCATCGACGCGAGCCAGCCGATGCCGACGCGCGCGTGGCCGTGGAGCGCGATCACTGCCTGCGCCGTGGCCAACGCAACCATGTAGAGCGCGCTGCCCAACGCCAGAAGAGTGAGCGTGCGTCGATCGAGTCCGCCGTCGTAGACCACGTCGAGCACCGCCGGTCCGAACGCGAACGACGCGATGGTGCCGAACGAGCCGACGGCGACCACCACGAGCATCAGTCGACGGAACCCGTCGCGGAACTCGTCGAGATCGTTCTGCGCCGCGAGTCGGGCCAGTCGTGGCAGGAGTGCGGCCTGCACGGCTTGGAACAAGAAGAGCGGGACGCGCGCCAGGAGAACGCCGTTGCCGAACCGCGTGACCTTCTCGGCTTCACCGTTGGACGCGAGAACGTCGATGGCGATCGGTCCGGCGTTGACCAATCCGGCCCCCATCACCGAACCGAGGAGGAGCCAGCCCAGGTTGGGTGTGACCTCGCTCCAGGGTGCTTCGGGGCCCGGGCTCGTGACGAGTTGTCGACGGGCCCACACGATGAGCACACCCGACAGCGGAGACAAGGCCACGAGCAGCGCGTACGCGCCCACGTTCGTCACGTCGAGTTGCCACAGGATCACGCAACCGACCACCCGGACGAAACCGTCGGCCCCCATGACGATGCCGTACGCGGCGAAGCGGCCCTCGCCCGAGCAGATCCCGCGGGCCAGGTGCGTGGGTGCGTACGACATGAAGGCGATGATCAGCGCGGCGGTGACGAGCCCGTAGCCCTCGAAGAACTCGCGTGTCGCGATCGAACTCAGTCCGGCGATCACGGCGATGACGACCGCCGCCATCACCAAACCCAACGGCACGATGCGCATGACGATCGGTCGTCCGCCGCGGCCGAGTGCCCGGCGGTGGGCGAGTGCGCGACCCATTTCCTGTTCGAGTGGCAGGAAGAAGCCCGGGGCCAGAACGAAGGTGGCGAACCACAGCGCGACGATCGGTTTGAAGTCGTCCTTGCCGAGCGCCTCCTGGCCCACCTTGAAGAAGGCGTAACTCGACAGACCGGCGATGAGCAGACCGATGCCGACGGCGACGGTGCCCTCCGGAAGGGGCGCGCGGGGGTCTCGTTCAGTCGTCGCCAAGACTGATCACGCTACCCATCGCTGTCGATGCGCCGAGCGATCACCCCAGCGTGACGAGTCTTTGTCGCCCCGCAGCGGCGATCGGGCGCCCTGGTCGAACCGACCGTAACGAGTAGCCTTCGCCCATCGTGGAGTCGCGGTCCAACCCCTCTGGCGCCCCCGGTGTCGTCGCCACGATCGTGGTCCACCCCCCGCAGCCCCACCTGGCCGAGCTGGCCGCCTCGTTGGCTGCCCAGGATTACCCCAACCTGCAGGTTTTGGTCCTGGTCGCCGACGCTCCGGGTTCGGCGGTCGACGAGGTCGCGGCGGTGGTTCGTGCACACCTGCCCGCTGCCCATATCCGGGCCGCCGGTGCCGATCTCGGGTTCGGGCCCACCGCCAATCAGGTCCTGGGTCTCGTCGAAGGCGACAGCGGCTTCTTCTTGTTGATGCACGACGACGTGGCCTTGATGCCCGATGCGGTGTCGCGCCTGGTCGAGGAGATCTTTCGTTCGAACGCGGCCATGGTCGGCCCGAAGATCGTCGACTGGGACGACGCCCGGATCCTGCAGTCGGTCGGCTTCGCGGTCGATCGATTCGGCGAACTGGACGACGGACTCGAACCCCGCGAACTCGATCAGGAGCAGCACGATGCCATCCGCGACGTGTTCGCACTGTCGTCGGCCTGCCTCTTGATTCGCGCCGATGTCTTCCGGCAACTGAAAGGTTTCGATCCGTCGATCCGGTTCCACGGCGAAGGGCTCGACCTGTGCTGGCGAGCCCACCTTCTCGGTGGGCGAGTCGTCGTCGTTCCGTCGGCGGTCGCTCGACACCGTGGTCGGTTCCACGAGCGCCGTCCCGATCTCGTCGACGACTTCGAGATCGAACGCCAACGAGTGATGACTGTGGCGTCTCTCAGTGGCCGGAGTTGGCTGATCGTGCCCGTGCTCATCCTCGTCAATCTCGCCGCTGCGATCACATCGATCGTCCGCGGGCGCGGCGCCATGGCGTTGGCCCGCTTCGGCTCACTCGCATCCTTGGTGACGAGTGCGCCCTCGATACGTCGTCGTCGCCGTCGGATCGCGCGACTGCGGCTCGTCCCCCCGGCCGAAGTGGCGGCCATGCAGACGAGCGGAAGCGTCCGCGTCGCACGATTCACGCGGCGTCGCTCGACGGCCCGGCGCGCCCGTCGCCGCGTCAGCAACGAGACTCGCTCGCCCGTCATCGTGGTCGCGTGGTCGTTGCTCGTGCTCCTTCTTCTGGTCGGGTCGCGACAACTCTGGTCGTCGGGCGTTCGGCCGATCGGTGAGATCCTGCCGTTGCCGGAGTCCCCGATCGATGCGTTGCGCTCGTACGCGAGCGGATGGTGGGAGCGAGGGCTGGGTGGCACCAAGGCCCAGCCGAGTGGCCTCTTCACGGTGGGTGTCGCCGGGTTGATCGCCTTCGCTCAGATGGCCTGGCTCGAGACGTTCGCCGTCGTCGGCGCAGTGCTCGTCGGCTGGCTGGGCGTTGCCCGCCTGGTGGCGATCAGCGCCGATCCTCGTGCGCGGGCCGCCGGTCTGGTCGTGTACGCGGCGGTGCCGTTGCCCTACGCAGCGGTTGCATCCGGACGTTCGGCGGTTCTCGTCGCCTACGCACTCGTTCCGTGGGCGTTGCACTTCGCGCGACGGCTCTCCGGCTTGGGTGGTTCGATCGTGGGCGATCCGGTCATGCGGCGCAACGAGGTGATCGATCACCCGTCCGCCGCGATGCGACTGTCGCTGGTCGCTCGCCTCACTCTGGTCGTGGCGATCGCGTTCGCCTTCAGCCCGTCGGCGGCTGTGGTCATCGTGCTCGCGCTGCTCGTTCTCGCCCTCGGGGGAGTGGTCGGAGGCGGAGATCTACGGGCGGCGGGCTCGACGGCGGCGTCCGCCGTGGTGGGCGCGGTGGGTGCGTTCGTTCTCAACGTTCCGTGGTCCCTCCAGTACGTGAGTGGTGATGGATGGGCGCGCATCGTCGGGCGGCCCGGTGGCGGAACGGTCGGACTCGACGTGTGGGAGATCCTCCGATTCGGCGTGGGTCCCTCGGCACTCGGCGGCCTCATCATCGGCGCGTTCATTCCACTCGTCGTGGTGGTGTTCGTGGCCCGACGATGGCGGTACGTGTGGGCGATTCGGGCCATTCTTCTGTCCGCGGTCTTCCTCGCTCTGGCCAGTGCGTCCAGCACGTCGAGCGGCCCGATCGATCTGCCCGAGATCGGAGTTCTCCTTGCTCCGGTGGCAGTTGGGCTCGCACTCGGAGCGACGTTGCTCGTGGCGTCCTTCTCGGTCGACGTTCGTGGTGGCCGTTTCGGTCTGCGTCAACCCATCACGCTTCTCGGTCTGCTCGCGATCTCGTCGGCCGTTCTGCCCGTCGTGAGCGTGGCTGTCGACGGATCGTGGGATCAGCCCTCCGCGTCCATCGTCGAACAACTCGACGAACTCCTCGCCGAGCCGTCGAGTGGCGGCGACTACCGCGTACTCGTCGTCGGCGATCCCGACCTGGTTCCGGGCGCCGAGGTTCCCTATTCGGATGGCGTGGCGTACTCGGTCACGAGCAACGGTACGTTCGACATCGGCTCGATGTGGTACTCGCCCTCCGATCTCGAGGAACGCACCATGGCCGACCTCCTCGACGCCTTGTCGCAACGCACGACCACGCGCGTCGGCCGCCTCATGGCGCCCTTCGGTATTCGGTACGTGGTGATTCCGAAATACGATCGCGTCCGCTCGACGGCCGACTCGCCGTTGCCGGTGGCCGATGGACTCGTTTCATCGTTCGCCGAACAGCTCGATTTCACGTCGGTGTACAGCCCGTCCAGCCTCACCGTGTTCGAGAACACGCAATGGATTCCCCTGACCGCGGTGCTCGGCGTGGAGGCGGCCGCGAACAGCGTGGAAGGCGGCGCCGGAGCGCTCGTCCGCTCCGATGTCGGTGGCGCCCAACCGATTCTCGAAGGCGCTTCGGCCTGGAGCGAGAGCACTCAGCGGATCGCCGGCGGGGTCGTGCATCTGGGCGTTCCCTTTGACGACCGCTGGACGCTTCGGGTCGACGGCGAGTCGGTCGAGGGGAGAGGTTCGTTCGGCTCGGTCATGTCGTTCGATGCATCGGCGGGAGGCAACGTTTCGCTCGCTTACTCCTCCCCGATCACGCGGCTTCTCTGGATCATCGTTCACATCGCGCTCTGGATCGCGGTGTTCGTCGGAGTTCTGCAACCGGCGCGCCGCCGACGTGGCCGTGCCGAGAACGTCGATTCGCCGGTCATGTCGTTGTCGTCCTCGGAGATCGTTTCGTGACCAGACGAGTCGTCGCCCTCGCACTCCTCGTGCTGGCCGCACTCGTCGTGGTCGGCACCTCGGCGAATGACGTCAAAAGGGCGACGGTGACCTTCGCCGAGTCGCCGCGGCCGGGTACGCCACGCCTGGCCGTGGGAGACGATGTCGTCAGCGCGACGTGGTTCTGCGGTGGAACCGCGGCTCTGGGCGCGGCCGACAACGGCGAGTACGGCGGTGACGTGGTCGCGACCAATCCCGGCGAGACGGCGGCCACGGGCACCGTCACGATTCTCACGATCGATCGTGACCCGGTGGTCGTTCCGTTCTCGATCGAACCTCGCTCACAGTCCACCATCGATCTCGACGAGATCGTCACCGCCAACTACGTGAGTGCGGTCGTCGAAGTCGACCGGGTCGAGGTGGCCGTCGAGCAACGCTCTCTCCACCCAGCCGGCGACGTGTTGTCGCCGTGCGCCAACACCACGTCCTCCGAGTGGTACCTGGCCGACGGCTTCACCGCGTCCGACTCCGATCTGCGTTTGCTGATGTCCAATCCGTACCTCTCGCCGGCCATCGTCGACATCACGATCTCCACCGCCCAGGGCCCACGATCTCCGAGCGAGTTGCAGGGCTACGTGATCCCGCCGCGTTCGTTGCGCGTGTTGAACCTCGAAGAGGCCGGATTCCGCGACGAGCCGGTGGTGGCGGCCAGTGTGCTTGCCACGAGCGGGCGCATCCTCGTCGCCAAGGACCAGCATTTCCTCGGCAGTGGACGCCTCGGTCATGTGACGTCACTGGGCGCGCCCGCGCTCGGAGACGAGTGGTGGTTCGCCGATGGTGAGAAGGGGGAGGGTGTCACCGAGCGTTTGGTGATCTTCAACCCCACGGAGGCCGACGTCGAAGCCGATGTGATCGTCCTCGGCCTCGACGAAACCGCGGGAGTGATCGAGCCGACCACGCTCACCGTGCCGTCGCGCGAGGTGGTGGTGTACGACACGTCTGCCATCGCGGCTCTGCCAGACGGTCGCCACGGTCTGCTCGTCTCCACGCTGTCCGAACCTGCGCTGGTGGTCGAACGGGTCATCACTCGGCCCACTGGCGAGTCGGTGTCCACGTCGGTTCTTCTCGGCGCCGAGGGCGCGTCTTTGTCGACCCGTTGGTTGGCTTCCGTCACGCCGACGGTCGCTCTCGAGGGAGCACTGGTGGTTCTCAATGTGTCGCCGAACCCGGCCAACGTCGACGTGCTGTCGGTCGGTCCCGGTGGAGAAGATCCGATTCCGCAGTTGTCCGACATCGCGATCCCGGCCAATGGATGGCGGGCGATCGATCTCGTCGACGCGGTGAGCCTCGGGCGACCCATCGTGGTGCGATCCGATCAGCCGATCCTTGTCGAGCGCCGAATCGAGCGGAACCAACGCGGTTCGGGAACCTCGGCCGCCCTCGCATTCCCTGATCCGCCGTGACGAACCTTCTCATCGCGCTCGGAATCATCGTCGTGGTCGGCGCCGCGGCCGTGGTTCTGCGTCGTCGCGCGGTGGTGGACGCTCCCAGTCAGAAGGAATGGACCGTTCCGACGCAGATCGATCCGACCGACCTCGTCGGCGGTTCGTACACCACGTCGTCGTCCTGGTCGATCGCGATTTTCACGTCGGCGAGTTGCCACGTCTGTTCCGACGTCGTGGCCAAGGCGCGCGTTCTCCAGAGTTCACAGGTGAGAGTGATCGAATTCGAGTACGGCGCACATCGGGCGATGCACGACAAGTATCGGATCGATGCCGTGCCGACTTTGGTCGTGCTCGATTCGGAGGGCGTGGTTCGTCGTCACTTCCTCGGACCGGTCACGGCCACCGATCTGTGGGCCGCGGTCGCGCAAACGCGTGACCCGGCGGTCGACTCGGTCGACGACTGCTCTAGTCGGTGAGCGACGGCGCCTGAGGTGCCGACGAATCGAGGCCCCGCTGCACGAGCTTGGCGACTTCGGCACCATCGATCGTCTCGTGCTCGAGGAGCGCTTCGGCCACTAGGTCGAGCCCGGTGCGGTGCTTGGCGAGGAGTTCCATCGCCCGCGTCTCCTGACTGCGCAGGATGCGATTGATCTCCTCGTCGACGACGCGGGCGGTGTCGTCGGAGTACTCGCGTCCACTCGACATGAGGTCCTCGCCCAGGAACACCTGCTGCTGTCCGGCCCACGCCATGGGACCGACCTTGTCGCTCATGCCCCACTCGCGCACCATGCGGCGAGCCAGGCCGGTCACGACTTCGAGGTCGTTGGCCGCGCCGGTGGTCTGCTGATTGAACACCAGTTCCTCGGCGGCCCGACCGCCGAGAGCCATGCAGATCCGATCGAGGATGTACTCGCGCGAGTAACTGTGGCGTTCTTCCGGAAGCGTCTGCGTGACACCGAGGGCCATTCCGCGCGGAAGGATCGTGACCTTGTGGAGCGGATCCCCGTTGGGGAGCACCGCGGCGAGAACGGCATGACCGCCTTCGTGGTACGCGGTCGTGCGCTTCTCTTCGACCGACAGCACGAGCGAATCGCGACGAGCGCCCATCATGATGCGATCGCGTGCCGACTCGAAGTCGATGCGTTCGATCTGCGACGAACCTCGGCGAACCGCGAAGAGGGCGGACTCGTTGACCAGATTGGCCAGATCGGCTCCGCTCATTCCGGGAGTTCCCTTGGCCATCACCTCGAGATCGACATCGGGTCCCATGCGCTTGTCACGGCTGTGGACCTTGAGGATCGCCAGACGCTCCTCGTATTCGGGGAGCGGCACGACGATCTGGCGGTCGAATCGACCAGGACGCAGCAACGCCGGGTCGAGAATGTCGGGTCGGTTGGTGGCCGCCATGATCACGATGCCCTCGGACGTCTCGAACCCGTCCATCTCGGCGAGCATCTGATTGAGCGTCTGCTCGCGCTCGTCGTGTCCGCCGCCGAGTCCGGCGCCGCGCTTGCGGCCGATGGAGTCGATCTCGTCGATGAAGATGATGGCGCGCCCCATCTTGCGCGCCTGCTGGAACAGGTCGCGAACTCGGCTCGCGCCGACACCGACGAACATCTCCATGAAGTCGGATCCGGTGACCGAGAGGAAGCCGACTCCGGCCTCACCGGCCACCGCGCGGGCGAACAGCGTCTTGCCGGTGCCCGGAGGGCCCACGAGAAGGATGCCCTTCGGAACCCGAGCCCCGATTTCCTTGAATCGCTCGGGCATGCGCAGGAAGTCGACGACTTCCTTGATCTCCGTCTTCACACCTTCGTAGCCGGCCACGTCGGCGAACGTGGTGGACGGACGATCAGTGGTGTAGGCCTTGGCGCGACTGCGACCAATGGACATCACGTTGCCCATCTGCCCCGACGCGCGGCGGTTCATCCACATGAGGAACCCGATGATGAGGAAGAAGGGCAACAGCAGCGGGATCAGGCTGACGAACCAGTTGGACTGCGGGGTGTTCGGCTGGAAGTCGACACCCTTGGTGCGCAGCAATTCGCGGTCGACCTCGTTGGGGAAGCCCGGAGGTGCGGTCGTGGAGAATTCGCTGCCGTCGACGAATGTTCCGGTGATGCCGAGAGTCGTGTTGTTGAGTTTGACCTCGTCGACGCGACCGGCCTCCACTTGTGTCACGAACTCCTCGAAACCGATTTTCTCGCGGTTGGGCCCGGGCAGGAGTTGTGGTCCGAAGATGAGGAGCATGACGATTGCAAGGAGGATCCAGGGCGACCACTTGGGCATGGCCGGACGACCCGAACGGCCGTCGTTCTTGCCGTCGTTCTTGCCGTCATTGCTGCCGCGCAACTTGTTGGTCGACTTGAACGGACGCGGCCGGCGGTCTCCGGAGGGGGGAGGCGGGGGAGGCGGAGGCGGCTCGCTCATGGCGTCATGCTAGGACCGGTCCCGACTATCCACCCTGTCGCAGGATGTGTCCCGTACCTTGTTCGCCATGCGTTCGGACCAGCGGTTGTGCACGCGAAACGGGTGTCGTGAGGAGGCCCGAGTCGCTCTCACTTTTCAGTATGCGAATTCGGTGATCTGGGTCGATCACCTGAGTGACGAACGTCGCCCGCAGGTGTACGAGTTCTGCGAGATCCATTGGAATCGTTTCGCCCCGCCGACGGGTTGGACTCTCGAAGATCGTCGCCGCACGGTCGTGCTGCCTTTCGTGCACCGCCTGGCCGGCTGATCGACTCCGTGCGTCCGGCCACCAACGACGCCCGCTTCTCGGTCGGCGCCGCCGTGGCGGTGTGGGTCGGGGCATACGTCGCGGCTCTTCCTTTGCAGGCCGCGGTGATCGCGGCGTTCGGTCGGAATGGTGACGATCCCGACACGTGGCCGACATCGGTCACGGCGGTGTCGATTCTCTGTCTCTGGATTCCGTTCGTGGCGGGACTGATCATCATCAGCCGGCGGCGCGGGGGAACCTCGTTCGCTCGGGATTACCGGGTGGGGTTCCGTCCGATCGACCTGGCCGGTCTTCCGATCGGACTGGCGGCCCAGTTCGTGCTCGTGCCGCTTCTGTACTGGCCGCTGTCGAACCTGTTCCCCGGCGCGTTCGATCCGGACGATGTCGAGCGTCGCGCGAACGAGCTCTGGGACCGGGCCTCAGGAGCGTGGATCCTCGTCCTCGTGCTGATCGTGGCGATCGGAGCTCCGCTCATCGAGGAGTTCGTGTACCGAGGCCTGATCCTCCAGTCGCTCGAAGGGCGATTCAACGACGCCATCTCGCTGGTGCTGTCGGCGGCGTGGTTCGCCGCGATCCACTTGCAACCCGTCGAGTTGCCCGGATTGTTCTTGGTCGGTCTCGTGTTCGGCTCGTGCTGGCAGAGAACCGGTCGAATCGCCATGCCGATCCTGGCGCACATCGGGTTCAACGCGGCCGGGCTCCTGATCGCCAGTCGCTGACCGTCTCCCGGTGGCACAATGAACGACGTGACGGAGCACGAGGCTGGAGTCGAAGCCGCTCAGAATCTCGAGCCCGTCGAGCCCGGCGAGCCCGGCGAGCCCGGCGAGCCCAGAGAAGCGGTCGATGCCGTCGACGTCCTGCGCACTCGTTGGAATCCGTTCCGCGGCCGGAGCCGCGAACGACTGGTCGTCTTCTGGGTGCGTGTCGCCCTCGTCGGGGTCTCCACCGCCGTCGCGGTCAAGGTCGTCCAACCGTCGCTGATCTTCCGCAACTCCACACCCACCGGCGGTGACATGGGGGCCCACGTGTGGGGTCCGGCCTACCTCCGCGATCATCTCCTTCCCTTCAAACTCAACGGCTGGAGCATGGACTGGTACTCGGGTTTCCCGATCTACCGCTTCTACATGGTGGTTCCGGCGCTCATGATCGTGCTGCTCGACGTGCTGCTTCCGTATGGAATCGCGTTCAAGATCGTCGCGGTGCTCGGGATCGTCACGCTGCCCGTGTGTTGTTGGGCCTTTGGCCGTCTGGCCCGTTTCGCCTACCCGATCCCCGAATTGTTCGCGGTGGTCGGTCTGGTGTTCCTTCTCGACGAGAGCTACACGATCTACGGCGGCAACGTCGCCTCGACGATGGCCGGTGAGTTCTCGTTCTCGATCTCGCTCTCCTTCGCCATGCTCGCGTTCGGATACTTCGCCAACGGCTTGCAGACCGGGCGTCATCGACTCAAGGCGGCCATCTTCATGGCCCTGGCGATTCTCTGCCACGGCATCGTCGCCATCTACGTGGCGGTCGGCCTTCTTCTCATGGCTCTGCTCTGGCTCGATCGCCAACGCCTGCGCTGGTTCGCCACCACGGTCGGCCTGGGTTCACTGCTGTCGGCGTTCTGGATCGTGCCGTTCCTTCTGAATCACGCCTACATGACGGACATGAAGTACAAGGGCGAACCGGGCAACGGTTCGTTCACTTCGTACTGGGGGATGTTCTTCGCCCTGCCGCCGTTCTGGAACGTGTTCTTCGCCGCCTTCGCGGCGATCGGCTTCGTGGCGATGCTCGTGCGCCGACACACGACCGGAGCCTGGCTGGGTGTGACGGGTCTGGTGTTCACCGCGTTCGTCTACCTCTTCAACGACAGCCTGCCCGTGATCGGATTGCTCTGGAATCCTCGCCTGTTGCCGATGCTCAACATGTGCCGGTACCTGCTGGCCGCGATCGGCATCGTCGAGACGGTTCACGCGATCGTTCGTCTGGCCCAGCACGAGCGGCTCGATCGACGGTTCTCCGCCATCCGGATCGACGAGGACGCGAGGTCGCAGCGGGCGTTGTTCAAGGCCCGCTCGCTCACCGCCGTGGGGTGCGCTCTGGCCGCGTTGATCGTCCTGGGCTTCCGGTTCCAAGTGCTCCCCGGCGGGAACATCGTCGACGAGGGTGATGGTGCCGAGTACGCGTGGGGGCCCTTCGAGACACAGGCGAGCGACAAGGGTTTCGTCGATGGTTGGGCCCGCTGGAACTTCTCGGGTTACGAAGGTCGCTCGGCTTACGGCGAGTACTACGGCGTCGTTCAGACCATGAAGTCGATCGGCGAGGAGCGCGGTTGCGGCCGCGCACTCTGGGAGAACTACGGCGACAACGACAAGTACGGCACGACCATGGCGTTGATGCTCCTTCCGTTCTGGACCGACGGCTGCATCGGTTCGAGCGAAGGACTGTTCTTCGAAGCGGCCGGCACGACGCCGTATCACTTCCTCGCGGCCGGCGCGATGTCGAAGCAGAGTTCGAACCCCGTGCGCGAACTTCGCTACATCAACAACGACGCATCGATCGGCATCGATTACCTGCGCGCGTTGGGAATCCGCTACTACCTCGCGGTCACGCCCGAGGCCCAGCGCGAAGCAGCCGAGCTCGTGGTGAACGACGGCGGACTCACCGAGATCGCGTCCTCGGGTCCGTGGAAGATGTACGAGGTGTCGAAGTCCGATGTCGTCGTCCCTCTGGAGGCCGAGCCGGTGGTCGTGAACGGACGGGACGGCGATCAGCGCGAGCGCTGGCTCGAAATCGGCACCAGTTGGCTGCAGAACCGATCCGAGTGGCCGACGGTCCCCGTCGACGACGGACCCGCTTCGTGGCAACGCACCGACGTCGAGATCGACTTGCCGAGACGCGACGGCGAACCCGGCTCCGATTCGCGCAAGGTCGACATCGTCACCCCGACCGAATCGATCGAAGCAATCGCCTTGCCCTCCGTTGCCGTGACGAATGTGGTGATCGGCGAGGATTCGGTCGACTTCCACGTCGACCGAACCGGGGTGCCGGTGCTGGTCCGGGTGAGCTACTTCCCCAACTGGAAGGTGTCGGGAGGTGACGGTCCGTATCGCGTTGCGCCGAACATGATGGTCGTGATTCCGACCGAGAACCAGGTGAGCATGGATTTCCGCGCCGGTTGGATCGACCGCTTCGCGTATTTCCTCACACTGGTAGGCATCGTGCTCGTGTTCGTGATCGCCCGACAGAATCGCATTCGACGGCGAATTCCGCAGGAGGGCGAGACCGACCACCGCTAGCGTGGTGAGGCGCTATGTCGGCTTCTGACGCTCTCGATGCCATCGTCAAGGCCTACGACATCCGTGGCACGGTTCCCGATCAACTGGACTCCGACGTCGCGTACGCGCTCGGAGTCGGGTTCGCCCGCTTCACCCGATCGTCGGTGGCGATCGTCGCGCGCGACATGCGGCCGTCCGGACCCGAACTCGCCGATGCGTTCGCTCGCGGTCTCATGGAACATGGGGTCGATGTCATCGACATCGGTCTGGCCTCCACCGACCTGATGTACTTCGCGGCCGGGAAGCTCGATGCACCCGGTGCCATGTTCACGGCGTCGCACAACCCGGCGCAGTACAACGGCGTCAAGTTGTGCCTCTCGGGTGCTCGACCGGTCGGGGTCGACACCGGACTTCTCGACGTCAAGGAGACGGCTCGGAACGTTCTCGACGGCCGCGGGCCGACGCCCGCGGGACGGGTCGGTCGAACCACCGAGCGCGACTTGCTGTCCGCCTTCGCCGATCACGTCGTGTCGTTCGTCGACCCGGCCTCGCTGCGCCCGATGCGGGTCGTCGCCGACACGGCCAACGGCATGGGCGGGCTCGTGGTGCCGGCCGTCTTCGAGCGGCTTCCGCGCCTCGAACTCGAGGTGATGTACCCCGAACTCGACGGGACGTTCCCCAATCACCCCGCCGACCCTCTGCAGTCGGCCAACCAGCGCGACCTGCAGGCCCGGGTCGTGGCCGGTGGATTCGACATCGGCCTCGCGTTCGACGGCGACGCCGACCGCGTGTTCGTCGTCGACGAGCAGGGGAGAGGCCTGTCGGGCTCCACCACCACCGCGATCCTGGCTTCGCGCATGCTGGCCAAGCATCCCGGTGCGACGATCCTGCACAACCTCATCTGCAGTCGCTCGGTGCCCGAAGTGGTGCGCGAGAGCGGCGGAACTCCGGTGCGCACCAAGGTCGGCCACTCGTTCATCAAGCAGCAGATGGCCGAGACCGGTGCGGTGTTCGGTGGCGAGCATTCCGCGCACTACTACTTCGCCGACAACTATCGCGCCGACAGCGGTCTCATCGCAACGATGCTCGTTCTCGAGGCGCTGTCCGAATCGAACGACGTATTGTCCGATCTCCGCAAGCCGTTCGAGCGCTACTCGTCGAGCGGTGAGATCAACACCCAAGTGGCGGACACCTCGGCGGTGATCGAGGCCATCGCCGCCCACTACCAGGGCCATCAACAGGATCGGCTCGACGGGCTCACCGTCGATTGCGGGCCGTGGTGGTTCAATCTGCGTCCCTCCAACACCGAGCCGCTCCTGCGTCTCAATCTCGAAGCCCCCACCCGGAACGAATGCGACGATCATGTCGCCGAAGTCCTGGCCCTGATCACCGCCGTCTGAACCGACCGGCACCACCCGAAGGGAATCACCATGTCACTCGACCCGGATCTCGTGAGCGTCCTGGCCTGCCCGATCGACCACGGCCAGTTGTTCGTGTTCGACGACGAGAACTGCATCTACAACCCCCGTCTCAAGCGGCGCTACGCCATCCGCGAAGGCATCGCGGTCATGCTCGTCGACGAGTCGGACGTGGTATCCGACTCCGAACACGAGCGTCTGGCCGGCCGCATCGCGCGTGGCGAGGCCCGGCCGACCGGTTCGGCCGCCGCCTGACCGTCGAGCTCGAGATCGAGCGCCGGCTCGAGGCCGGCGATTACACTCGGCTCGTCCCATCGGGCTGATGTGAGCGGTGCCAGCAGGCCCCGGCCCGAGGTGACGCGGATTTTTCGCGTCCCCGAACGACTCCATCAACCGCATTCCCCTGAAAGAGGTTCACCCATGTCTCTCGCCGCCCGCAAGGACTACCGCGTCGCCGACGTGTCGATGGCATCATTCGGCCGCAAGGAGATCCACTTGGCCGAGCACGAGATGCCCGGCCTGCGCGCCCTGCGCAAGGAGTTCGGTGCTTCCAAGCCGCTGAAGGGTGCGCGCATCTCCGGATCGCTGCACATGACGATCCAGACGGCCGTGCTCATCGAGACCCTCGTCGAACTCGGCGCCGAGGTGCGCTGGGCGTCGTGCAACATCTTCTCCACCCAGGACCACGCGGCCGCGGCCGTGGTGGTGGGTCCGAATGGAACACCCGACGACCCGCAAGGCGTCCCGGTGTTCGCGTGGAAGGGCGAGACGCTCGAGGAGTACTGGTGGTGCACCGACCAGATGATGACGTGGCCCGACGGCGACGGCCCCAACATGATCCTCGACGACGGTGGCGACGCCACCCTCCTCCTGCACAAGGGCGTGGAGTACGAGAAGTCGGGCGAGGTTCCCGACCCGACCACCGCCTCGAACGCCGAGTTGGCGATCGTGCTCGGACTTCTTCAGCGTGGCTTGAAGCAGGATCCGACCAAGTGGACGCGCATGGCCAAGGGCATTCGTGGCGTCACCGAGGAGACCACCACCGGCGTGATGCGCCTCTACAAGATGCACGAGCGCGGCGAATTGCTGTTCCCGGCCATCAACGTGAACGATTCGGTCACCAAGTCGAAGTTCGACAACCTCTACGGCTGCCGCCACTCGCTCGTCGACGCCATCTGCCGCGCGACCGACGTGATGCTGGCCGGCAAGGTCGCCGTGGTGTGCGGATACGGCGACGTGGGCAAGGGTTGCGCGCAGGCGCTGAGCGGCCAGGGTGCACGTGTCATCGTCACCGAGATCGATCCGATCAACGCACTCCAGGCGGCGATGGAGGGCTACCAGGTCACGACGCTCGACGACGTGTGCCGCACCGCCGACATCTTCGTCTCGGCCACCGGCAACGACCACATCATCACGGTCGAGCACATGGGGAAGATGAAGCACAACGCGATCGTGTGCAACATCGGCCACTTCGACTCGGAAATCGACATGGCCGGTCTGGCCCGCAGCGGGGCGACCCGCGACGAACTCAAGCCGGGCACCGACCTGTGGTCGTTCCCCGACGGTCACTCGGTCATCGTCCTGGCCGAGGGCCGACTGGTGAACCTCGGATGCGCGACGGGTCATCCGAGTTTCGTGATGTCGTGCTCGTTCTCCAATCAGGTGATCGCGCAGATCGAGTTGTTCAACAACCTGGCCAAGTATCCGCTTGGTGTGTACGTGCTTCCGAAGCATCTCGACGAGAAGGTCGCATCGCTGCACCTCGACGCTCTGGGCGTGAAGTTGACCAAGCTCACCGACGAGCAGGCCGACTACCTCGGTGTGAGTCCGTCGGGCCCGTTCAAGCCCGATCACTACCGCTACTGATGCGCGTGTCGTTCCCCGAACGGATCGTCCGGTGCATCGCCGGACTGTTCCTGTTCGGGCTCGGGATCACGTTCTTCATCCGGGCGCAGTTGGGTCTGGCACCGTGGGACGTCTTCCACAAGGGATTGTCCGAGAAGCTCGATGTTCCGATCGGCAACGTGATCATCGGTGTCGGAGTGCTGTTGCTTCTCCTCTGGATCCCGTTGCGTCAGCGACCCGGCCTGGGCACGATCCTCAACGCCATCGAGATCGGCCTGGTGGTGAACCTGACCAAGCCGATCATCGGTGAGCCCGACGACATCGTCGCCCGACTCGGTCTGATGTTTGCCGGCTTGTTGATCGTCGCGTTGGGTTCGGCGCTCTACATCGGCGCCGGTCTCGGTCCGGGTCCGCGCGACGGGCTGATGCTCGGCCTGTCGGAGCGGGGGATCAGTATCCGACTCGCGCGCACCTGCGTGGAGATCACGGTGTTGATCGCGGGTGTCGCACTGGGCGGACCGGTGGGCCTCGGCACCATCGCGTTCACGTTCGGGATCGGGCCGCTGGTGCAGCGATTCCTGCCATTGTTCGACAAGAGGTCGAGCGTGACGATCGAAGTGAAAAAGCACTGAGGGCCCGGTTGCCCGGGCCCTCAGCAAATGATTGCTCGGTCGGAGCGATCATTTGCAGATCGCCGGCACGATCAACCTGTACGAGCCGGCGACGCCCTTGCCGTCCAGCACGTCGATGGTGATGGTCTTGCCAGCGTCGGCCTTCGTGATCGGGCCGACTTCGAACCTGCCGCTTTGCAGATCGCCCTTCAGGGTCAGTGTCGTCGGCGATGCAGTGACCTTCTTCAAGCCATCCGCATCGACCACCGTGAAGGTGACGACTCCGGTGCCTTGGGCATTGAGCTGGACGCACTTGGTCGTCAGGTCCAGACGACCCGGAGTGTTGGCCGCCACGGTGGTCGGGGTCTGAGCCGGCTTCGACGTCGTCGTCGTTTGGGTCGGCTTCAACGTCGTTGTCGTCTGGGCCGGCTTCAACGTTGTCGTCGTTTGCGTCGGCTTCAACGTCGTCGTGGTCTTCGGCGGTGCGGTCGTGGTCGGCTGTGCCGCGGTGGTCGTGGTGCTCTGACCACAGCCACCGGGGTTGACCACCCTGATGCTCACGCTCGCGTTGGCGCGGGCTTGCCCGTCGTCGACTTGTCCATCGATCGTGATGGTGGTTCCACGATCCTTGTAGTCGACGGTGAAGTTGTAGGTCGACGTTCCGGATCCTTGGACCTGCGCGGTCTGGGAAGGAATCGTCCGGGTCGACGAACCACCCTTGACGGTGACGCTGAGCGCGTCGTTGTCGGCATCGCTGACGCTCACCGTCACCGACACCTTGGTCGGCGCCTCCGACATGGCCTCCACGCACAACTGCTTGGTGCTGAGCGTGATTGTCGGGGGAGTGTTCTTCTTCGGAGCCGTTGACGTGCTCGACTGATTGGGAGTCGCCACCACGGTGGTCGTGACACCCGGTTCGGACGGCTGGCCCTGATCCTGCGGGTCGGCGCAATCGATCGCCTTCACGAATTCGGTGTCCTGGCCCGATTTGCCGCTCGAGTCGGAAGCCTGTCCGAGGATCTCGTATTCGCCCGTCTGCTCGGGCACGAACGTCTCGGTGAAGGTGGTTGCGTTCTCCTGTTCGGTTCCGTCGCCATTGCCGTTGATGGTGATCTTGTACTCGGTGATGCGTTCACCGTCGGAGGGAGTCGCGAACATCACGATCTGCACCGTGTCGCCGACGCACACCGGGCCCTGGACCCGAACATCGACGTCGATGCTCGATGCCAACGGAACGATCTCGGGATCGGTCGGAGGCGGACAGTCGTCGAACCATGTTTCGAGTTCGATGGTTGCCCGGTATTCCGGTGACCCACTCGCCTCGGAGTACCAACGGCGGCCGTGATCGGATTCCGCTGCGTCGGAGTTAGCGCCGACCCAGGTCCACTGGATTCCGTTGGAGTCGACGTAGACCGCTCCTTCGAACTCCGGTGGGCACGGATCGTCCGACGGGTCGTCCTCGGGCAGGCAGTTCTCGCGGTAGCCGGGGATCAGCAGAGCATCAGCGACGCTCTCGCCGAGTGCCGACTGCCATGACCCTTCGGCCACGTAGGTCCAGCGAACTCCGCGGTTGTCGGTGTACACGTGACCGATCTCGGGTGCGGCTCCCAACTCGACGCAGCCGACGGGATTGCAGAGGTCGAGAGGTGCGATGGTGCCGTTCACCTGATCTTCGTTGATGGGAACGATCTCGATGTCACCCTTGGCCGGCTCCACCGTCACGGCCTTGTCGCCCGAGTCGCCGACCTGGTCGTCGGTTTCGGGGTTCGACTCGGGCTGACCGTTGTCATCGAGGATGAAGCTGTTCAGCGGCTCGATGAGTCCGGGCAGACACGGCGGGGCGCAGAGTTCGAGCCAGCCGGGCAGATCGGAGGTTTGCGCGACCGTCTGCGACTTGTCGTCGGAATTGACCCACTGGCCCTCGAACCAGACCCACACGTTTCCGGTGACGGGATCGATCCAGTGCGCGGTCTCGTTTGGCCCGATGTTGATGGGCGGACAAGGAGGCATGCACAGTTCGCGGTATCCGGGCAACAGCGCCGTGTTGGAGATCGTCGGCTGCGTGGGATCGGAGTCGTTGAACCAGTGACCCTGATCGAACAACCACACCCACAGGTCGCCGTTGTTGGGGTTCACCCACACGGCACCCGGGCGGGGCTGCAGTTCGGGGCACGGGTCCTGCCAGAGTTCGGGTTGGCAACCTTCGGGTTGGTTGGGGAGTGCTTCCGTCTTCACCATCTCGACGTCGGCGGTGGCCTGGTTGTCCCAGGCGTACGCGCCACCCGTGTGGTTGTCGAACAGCCACAGGTTGCCGAGGGTGTCGATCCAGGTCTGACCGGCGATCGGCTTCGACGGCGGGCACTCGGGTTGGCCTTCGTCGAACGGCGGTGCGCAGTCGTAGAGGATCACCAGATCGGCGTACGGAACGCCTTCTTGGATGTCGGGGGTCGTGATCTCGTCCCACACGAGGGCGAGACCGTCGAGCCAGAGCTGCCACTGACGACCGTCAGGTGCGTTCCAGATGTCGCCGACGTTCGCCTTGTTGGGCGGGCACTCGCTGTTGGGCTGGCGAGGCTGATCGTCGCCGCACAGTTCGGTCCAGCCCGGCATGTCGTTCATGTCGGTGACGGGATCGGGAGTCGGGACCGCGGTGACGTTCTTCCACCAGTTGTTGGCGGGGTCGAACTGCCACTCGTCGCCGTTGGTGTCGATGTACGGCGTCCAACCGCCACCGATCAGCAATTGCGGGCAGATCGGATCGACCTGCCGCTGACGGCCGTCGTCGCAGTTGTCGCGCCACCCGGGAAGGTCGACGACGTTCGGAACAGGATCAGCGGCCGGATCGGAGAGATTGATCCAGGCGCCCACGGCCTGGTCGTAATGCCACACATCGCCGTTGGGTGCGCCGTAATCGGTCCAGCCGGCAACCAAAAGCTCGGGGCAGGCTGGCTGCTGAGGATCGCCGGGTTGGTCGCCGCCGCCGGGTTGGTCGCCGCCGCCGGGTTGGTCGCCGCCGCCGGGTTGGTCGCCGCCGCCGGGTTGGTCGCCGCCGCCGGGTTGGTCGCCGCCGCCGGGTTGGTCGCCGCCGCCGGGCTGGTCGCCACCGCCGGGCTGGTCGGAACCCAGGGGCTCTTCACCGGTGGTGATATCGGGCCTCGAGTCGCCGGAGGGAGTCGAATCTTCGGTGGGCGGTTCCTCGCTCGGCGCCAGCAAAGGGTTGCCGCAGGCACAGCGAGCGCGCGGCATGCCCTGATCGTCGATCAGGATCGCCGTGCCGGCCGCAATCACGGCGTCGTAGCCGTAGGCCTGGTCGTTCTTGAACCCGAACATCTGCACGTTCAGGTTCTGCAGCGCGTAGACCGGCGTGAGGCTGCGGAGATAGTCGGGGAGTTGTTCGAACGGGATGCCCTGGACATCGGCCCAGGCACGCCCGCGCTCTTCGTAGTAGGTGAGGAAGCGAATCATCGCCTCGACGTCGCAGATGTTCGTACCGGTACCGCCGTACGTGCGACCGGCGTACAGTCCGGGAGCCGAACCGTCGACCGAACCCTCCGACAACGCCGACAGATCGACGTCGTACTGGGTGAGCTCGAAGGTGGGGGCGAACGAGTCGGGGCCCACCACGCCGGCGGGCTGGAACAACTTGCGTCCGTCCCCGCTCGAACTCTCGCTGTCCTTGTCACCACCGCTGCACGCGGCGCCGATCAACAGAACTCCAGCCATGACGGTGGCCGACCAGATGCGACGCATGGTCTCCTCGCTTTCCTCGTGGCCCGGGGTTCATCCCGAGAGGCCGACGGGGCGAATGTAGCAAAGAATTGAACTACATTCGATTAAAATCTTGTCGTAGCGGATTCCCTGGTTCCTGGGATTCGACTGCAACCGGCCGGGCGAACCTGGCACTTTTCGATCGCGTTACTGTTCGCCGGTGACCCAGATTTCGACGACTGATGTGGAAATGCCCGCGACCCTCCTGATCGACACCCCCTCCGGGAAGGTGAAAGGTCTGGCCCGACCCGACGGAACCGGTGCCTTCCTGGGACTTCGCTACGCTCGGGCCGACCGGTTCGCCCCCGCAGTTCCCGAAGCACCGTGGTCCGGCGAGCGGGACGCGACGAACCACGGCCCCATCTGCCCGCAGGCGCCCGGCCTCCTCGAATCCACGATGGGCGCCGCACTTCCGCCCATGAGCGAGGACTGCCTCAGCCTCGGCGTGTTCGTTCCGCCGTCGGTCGTTGCCGGTTCGGCGACGCCACGTCCGGTTCTGGTGTGGATCCACGGCGGGGCCTACGTGAACGGGTCAGGATCGACTCCTTGGTACGACGGATCGTCGCTGGCCCGTCGCGGCGACGTGATCGTGGTGTCGATCAACTATCGGCTCGGGGTCTTCGGTTTCTTCCGCGACAACAACCTCGGTCTGCTCGATCAGATCGAGGCGTTGCGCTGGGTCCAGTCGCACATCGCGTCGTTCGGAGGCGATCCGAACAACGTCACGATCTTCGGCGAGTCGGCCGGCGGATCCAGCGTCGTCGCGTTGATGGCGTCACCGTTGTCGGCCGGGCTCTTCCACAAGGTGTGGTCGATGAGTCCGTCGATCGGCCAGTATCGGAACGCGGAACGCGGCCACGAACTCGCCGACAAGTTCCTGAAGGCGGCCGGAGTGTCGACCGACGATGAACTGCTCGCTTTGTCGAGCGATCAATTGCTCGCCGCGCAAGGAGTGTTGTTGGCCGAGAACGGCCGAGCCTTCGACTACTTCGCTCCCACCTGGCCCGGCTCCGGTCTTCCGCACGAGATCGTGGGTGCGGCGGCCGACCATTCGGCTCATCTCGTGGTCGGGACCACGCGCGACGAGAATCGTCTCTTCGGGGCGTTCTCACCCGAAGCGGCGTCGATGGACGACGACAAGATGCGCACGTTCTTCGCCGGGATGCTGCCCGACCGCGTCGACGAGGCGATCGCGTTGTATCGCGAACATCGGCCGGGCGAGAGCGACGCGCAGTTGGTGATGGCGGCACAAACCGATGAGGGATTCCGACAGCGGGCGATTCGCCTGGCCGAGAAGCGCGCGAATTCCGGTACGCCCACGCACATGTATTGGTTCACGTGGGCCAGTCCGGCCTTCGGCGGAGTGCTCGGGTCGTGCCACGCGATCGACATTCCGTTCACGTTCCACAACCTCGATCAGCCCGGCGTGGGTTTGTTCACCGGTGACGGAGCCGACCGCGCGGTCGTGGCCGATCAAGTGGCCGCTCAGGTGCTGTCGTTCGCGACGGACGGGTCGCTGGCGTGGTCGCCGTACGACCTCGATCGCCGCAGTACGTGGCGGTTCGATGTCGAGTGCAGCGAGATCGCCGACCCCGAACCCCGCCTCCGCACCCTCTGGAGCAACTGAGAATTCGTCGTCGGCTTCCGTGCCACACCCCTGTGGTCGGGTGAAGGCATGTTCACCGCCCTGCGCTGCCCGCACTGCCACCACATGTTCCGGGTTCAACCCCACCGCGACCGCGATACCTGGTCGGGTTCGCTCACGCGCCTGTGCCCCGACTGCCGCGGACTTCCCGCCGCCGTCGTTTCGGTCGACAACGCCGCCCTGGTGTACGAGGGCTCCACGCGTCGACTCGTGTCCGATCTCAAGTTCCGCGGACGTCAGTCGGCGGCCCGCGCCCTCGCTGCCGAACTCGCTCGTTCGGTTCGCGCCGATGGGCGAATGTTCGAAGTGGTCACGTGGGCGCCCACCTCGACATCCCGCCGCCGTCGTCGCGGTTTCGATCAATCCGAGTTGATAGCTCGGCTGGTCGCGCGCGACCTGCGGATCCCGTGTCGGTGCCTGCTCGTGCGCGAGTCGGGTCCGGCCCAAACCGGGCGCACGCGTCATGCTCGCCTGAGCGGCCCGACGTTCCGCGCCCGACCCACCCGCGCGCCTCTCAACGTTCTCGTCATCGACGACGTGGTCACCACCGGTGCCACGCTGCGCGCGGCCGCTCACGCACTCGGTTCGGCCGGTTGGGCCGACGTCGCGACGCTCGCCGCGGCCGCCACACCCGATCGTCGTCAGACGCCGGCGAGGTCGCGCACCGTGGCGATCGCTCCCGACTGATCGTCCTCCACCAGCACGCCGTGCATGCCCACCGCGCGGGCGGCGTCCACGTTCACCACCATGTCGTCCAGGAACGCGGTTCGCTCGGCTGCGGCTCCTAGACGATCCAGGGCCAAGTGGTAAATGGCCGCATTGGGTTTGCGCAATCCGACTTCGTGGCTGTCGACGATGTCGTCGAACAAACTCGGGAAGTCCACGAGATCCCACCAACGCGACCGCAGCTCGCGCACGTTGTTGGTGAGCACCCCGACGCGCAGCCCATTCGCACGCAAATCGTCGACGAGGGCGAACATCGGCTCGCTGCGCACGAAGGCGAAGTTCACACCGGAGCCCTTCTTGATTTCGGGCGGAGGCTCGGCCGCCACCAGTCCGGCCTCGGCGATGAGGGGTGCCACAGCCTCGCGGTATTCGTTCATCGAGATCTCGCCGCGCTCGAGTCGGTGCCACGGGTGGTCGTGGTCGCTCGCGTAATCGCCCATCAGGACGTTCATCACGACCTCGGGCGGATGACTCGGGAATCGGCGGGCCATGTCGATGGCCCGACCCGACAACGACAGCACGCCGCCCAAGTCGAAGATGACGGTGTCGATGCGTCCCACCAGGGCAGTTTGGTGTGTCGGCGCGGCCGGGCGCCACATGGGCGGACCCCGGTCCGACCAGCTCGAAAGGTAGGCTCGACCTCCGCATGGCGATCCTCGACCGCATTCTCCGGGCCGGTGAAGGCAAGAAGCTCAAGGCCCTCGAAGGTCTGGTTCCCGACATCAACGCCGAAGAAGCTGCCCTCACGGCGCTTAGCGACGACGCCCTGCGCGCCAAGACGGCCGAGTTCCGGCAGCGGCTCGAGCGCGGCGAGTCGCTCGACGACCTCCTGATCGAGGCCTTCGCCGTGGTTCGCGAAGCGGGTCGACGCACCATCGGACAGCGCCACTACGACGTGCAGATGATGGGCGGCGCCGCGCTGCACTTCGGCTGGATCGCCGAAATGAAGACCGGTGAAGGAAAGACCTTGGTCTCCACGCTCCCGGTGTATCTCAACGGGCTCTCGGGTCGCGGGGTCCACCAGATCACCACCAACGACTATCTGGCCCGACGCGACTCCGAATGGATGGGCCAGATCCATCGCTGGCTCGGTCTCAACGTGGGTCTCGTGATCCCGGGCGTCCAGGATCGACCCGAACAGAAGCGGGCCAACTACGCCGCCGACGTCACGTACGGCACCAACAACGAATTCGGCTTCGACTACTTGCGCGACAACATGGCCGGCACCAAGGAAACCAAGGTGCAGCGCGGCCACGTGTTCGCCATCGTCGACGAAGTCGACTCGATCCTCATCGACGAGGCGCGAACCCCGCTCATCATCTCGGGCCGCGTGGCCGACGCCGCGCAGCTCTACTACCGCTTCGCGTCCATCGTGCGCGGGCTCAAGCGCGACGAGCACTACGAAGTCGAAGAGGACAAGCGGGTCGTCATGCCCACCGAAGCGGGCATCGAACGCGTCGAACAGGAACTCGGCCTCGACAACTTGTACGACGAAGTTCAGCGCAATCTCGTACACCAGTTGCAGGTGGCCCTCAAGGCCAAGGAGCTCTACCGCCGCGACAAGGATTACATCGTCCAGGCCGGTGAGGTGAAGATCGTCGACGAGTTCACCGGACGCATCCTCGAAGGTCGTCGGTGGAGCGAAGGCATCCACCAGGCTGTCGAAGCCAAGGAGGGCGTGAAGATCAAAGAGGAGAACCAGACCCTCGCCACGATCACCCTCCAGAACTACTTCCGCATGTACGAGAAGTTGGCCGGCATGACCGGTACGGCTCAGACCGAAGCCGCCGAACTCATGAACACGTACGGCTTGCAGGTCGTGCCGATCCCGACCAACCGCACCAACCAGCGCGTCGATCAAGCCGATCTCATCTACAAGTCGGAAGCCGCCAAGTTCGATTCCATCGTCGACGACGTCGAGGAGCGCAACGCGAAGGGCCAGCCGATCCTCATCGGAACGGTGAGCGTCGAGAAGAGCGAAGCGCTGTCGAAGGCGTTGACGAGGCGCGGAATCACCCACGAGGTGCTGAACGCGAAGCAGCACACGCGCGAAGCCGAGGTCGTGGCGCAGGCAGGTCGCCTGGGTTCGGTCACGGTGGCCACCAACATGGCCGGCCGCGGCGTCGACATTCTCCTCGGTGGCAACCCCGAAGGTCTGGCTCGCCGCGCTCTGCTCGCCGAAGGCCATTCGCCCGAGACGCTCACCGACGAATTCGCATTGCCGATGCCGCTCGATCAGATGCCAGCCGACTACCAGGCGGCGCGACGGGTGGCCCAGGCGCGTTACGCCGAACTGCTCGGCTCCATCACGGCCGAATGCCGCGCCGAGGGCGACAAGGTTCGTGATCTCGGCGGCCTCTACGTCATCGGTTCCGAGCGCCACGAGAGCCGTCGAATCGACAACCAGTTGCGAGGCCGTTCGGGTCGTCAGGGCGATCCGGGCGAGAGTCGCTTCTACTTGTCGCTCGAGGACGAACTCATGCGCCTGTTCGCCACCGGTGCGCTCAGTTGGGTGATGGGGCGGGCCCTTCCCGACGACGAGGCGATCGAGCACAAGATGGTCACCAAGGCCATCGAGCGCGCGCAGAGCACGGTCGAGCAGCGCAATGGTGAAATCCGCAAGAACGTGCTCAAGTACGACGAGGTCATGAACGAGCAGCGCAAGGTGATCTATCAGCGTCGCGATCAGATCCTCGAAGGACTCGACCTCAAGGCCGCGGCCATGGAATATCTTGCCGAAGCCGTCGATTCGCTCATCGAGACGCACTGTGTGAGCGAAGCCGACGACGAATGGGATCTCGAGGGTCTGGCCAAGGAACTCAAGACGTTCTGGCCCGCTCAGGTCGAATCGGCGTCACTGTCGAACTGCCGCGACACCGACGACATGTACGACATCGTCATGGCCGACGCATCGGCGTACTACGAGCGTCGCGAGGCCGAGCTCACGCCCACCGTCATGCGCGACGTCGAACGTCAGGTGATGCTGCGAATCATCGATCAACGCTGGCGCGAGCACCTCGAGGAGATGGACTACCTCCAGGAGGGCATCAACCTGCGCGCCATGGGCCAGAAGGACCCGCTCTCCGAGTGGCAGCGCGAGGGCTACGAGATGTTCGGCGCGATGATGAAGGGAATCGCCCAGGACTTCGTGCGCTATGTCATGCATGTACAGGTCGTGCGCAACGATGCTCCCGATCTCGCGGTCAAGAACGTCCAGCAGACCAAGTCGGAGGCTCCGGCTCCGATGCCGTCCGATCTTCCGGCGGCTCCGGCCGCTCCGGCGCCCACCAAGCAGCAGACCGTCGTGAAGGACGAGTTCTCGAAGACGCCGCGCAACGCGCCGTGTCCGTGCGGTTCGGGCAAGAAGTTCAAGATGTGTCACGGCGCCAATTGACGGCCCGGCATGCGCGACTTCACCGACGACCTTCGTGATCTCTCGCGTCGCCTCGACGAGGCGCGCGGCTATCTTCGCGTCGACGAGTTGCGCGCCCGAGTTGCCGAACTCGAGATCGAGATCTCGCGCCCCGATCTGTGGGACGACCAGGATCGCGCCAAGCGCCTGAACGCCGAGTACGCCAACGGCAAGGGCGACCTCGATCAGTACGACAAGCTTTCGGGCGACCTCGAGGACGCCGATGTCCTGCACGAGTTGGCCCGCGAAGTGGATGACGCGAGCCAGGAGCCCGACATCCAGTCGGCCATCGAGTCGATCTCGTTGCGCCTCGACGGCCTCGAATTGCGGAGCCTCTTCACGGGAGAGCACGACGAGGCCGACTGCATCGTCCACATCAACACCAAGGACGGCGGTGTCGACGCCCAGGACTGGAGCGAGGTCCTGCTGCGCATGTATTCGCGCTGGGCCGAGCGCCGCGGCTTCGAGATCGAAGTCGACGACGTGTCGCCCGGAACCGAGGCCGGCATCATGTCGGCCGAGTTCACCATCAAAGGTCGCTACGCCTACGGACTCATGACCTCCGAGCGCGGCACCCATCGCTTGGTGCGCATCAGCCCGTTCGACAACCAGGGGCGTCGCCAGACCAGTTTCTCGGCCGTTCAGGTGTGGCCGGTGATGGACGACCCCGATGTGGAGATCAACGAGAGCGACATCCGCATGGAGGTGTTCCGCGCGTCGGGCGCCGGTGGACAGCACGTCAACAAGACGTCGTCGGCCGTGCGACTCATTCACGAACCGACCGGCCTCGTCGCGTCGTCGCAAGAGGAGCGCAGTCAGCTGCAGAACCGCGAGAAGGCGATGAACCGTCTGCGCGCGATGGTCGCGGCGAAGATCGAAGAAGAGCATCAGGCCGAACTCGATCGCATCGCCGGCAAACAGGCCACGGTGGGTTGGGGAAGCCAGATCCGCAGCTACGTGTTGCAGCCTTATCAGATGGTGAAGGATCTGCGCACCGAAGTCGAAACGAGCAGTGTGGAAGCCGTACTCGACGGAGATCTCGATCGTTTCATGGAGGGTTACCTGCGCTGGCGGCGCGCGGGTGACGGCAACTGAATTCGGCCCACTGGTAGCCTGGCGATCCTGCGGGGACAACCATGATCAGGCTCGAGACCGTCACCAAGTCGTACAGCAGCGATGTCATCGCCGTGCGCGACGCATCCTTCGAAATCGCCAAGGGCGAGTTCGTCTTCCTCGTGGGCCCGTCTGGTTCGGGCAAGTCCACCTTGCTGCGCCTCATGAACCGCCAGGAACAGCCCGAGCGCGGCACCGTGTGGGTGGCCGGCAAGGACATCAACGACATGCCCGAGTCGAAGGTGCCGTATCTCCGTCGCACCATCGGCAACATCTTCCAGGACTACAAGCTCCTGCCCAACAAGACGGTCTTCGAGAACGTGGCCTTCGCACTCGAAGTGATCGGCCGGCCCCGCCACGTCATCCGGCAGCAGGTCCCGGCCGTGCTCGAATTGGTGGGTCTGGCCGACAAGGAGGACCGCTTTCCGCACCAGTTGTCGGGTGGCGAGCAGCAGCGCGTTTCCATCGCGCGGGCGTTCGTGAATCGACCGCTCATCCTGTTGGCCGACGAGCCCACCGGAAACCTCGATCCCGGAACGGGCGAGGGCATCATGCGACTGCTCGACCGCATCAACTCCACGGGCACGACCGTGGTGATGGCCACCCACGACACGCGTGTCGTCAACATGATGCGTCGTCGCGTGGTCCAGCTCGACCGCGGCGTGATCGTCCGCGACCAGGAACGTGGGGTGTACGACTGATGCTGTCCAAAATCAGTTATGCCCTCCGCGAAACGGCCGCCGGCTTCCGCCGCAACGTCACCCTCACCGCCGCGGCCATCATCACCTCGGCCGTCTCGTTGCTCCTGGTGGGTACCACGTTCCTCATCCAGCGCGCCTTCGACAACCTCCTCACCCGTTGGAAGGGGGACGTCGAACTCATCGTCTACGTCCGGTCCGATGCGACGCTCGAGCAGGTCCAGCTCATCGAAGGCGCCTTGAAGTCACAACCATCGATCATCGACGTCGACCGCCTGCGCTACCTCAACCAGGCCGAGAGCTACGCCGAAGCCGAGCGCCTCTTCGCCGGCGACCCCGGAACGCTCCGACTCCTCACTCCCGAGAACATCCCGTCGCAGTTCAAGGTGGTGCCGATCGCCGAGGATTCCGCGTTGGTACGCGAACTAGGTGAGCAGTTCCGACAACTGGCGGGTGTGAAGGAAGTGGCGTACGCGCAGGACGTGTTCGACGTCGTGTCGCGAGTGTCGCAGTTCATCCGCGTGGCCACCACCGCCATGTCCATCATCCTTCTCGTGGTCGCAGTGGGCCTCATCTGGAACACAATTCGAACGGCCATGTTCGCACGCCGACGAGAGATCGAGGTCATGAAACTGGTCGGCGCCACCAACTGGTTCATCCGCATCCCGTTCATGCTCGAGGGTCTCGTGCAGGGTCTCGTCGGCGGTGTCCTGTCGTGTCTGGGCCTGTGGGGCCTCAACACCGCCTGGACCAATGCGGTCACCGACTTCAACGACACCGAATTGGCGGCTCTGGTCGTGACCGATGGTTATGCCAGCTGGGTCATGGTGCTTCTGCTGGGGATCGGTGCGCTGGCCGGTGCGGTGGGTTCGGGCATCGCGGCTTCTCGATTCCTCGACGTCTGACGCACGATCGGCGGCCCTTCGCGGGTGCTGATTAGGGTCGAGTCGTGAACTTCAGCGAGATCCAGTACTCCGTCGACGGGCCGGTGGCCACCATCACGCTCCATCGTCCCGACAAGATGAACGCCTTCACCAACACGATGTTGAAGGAGATCATCGCCGCCTTCGATCTCACGGACGCCGACGACTCGGTGCGCGCGGTGATCGTGACCGGTTCGGGCAAGGCGTTCTGTGCCGGGGCCGACTTGTCGGGTGGTGGAGAAACGTTCGCCAAGGGCGGCAGCGACGTCGCCGCCCGCTCGGGGGTCGTGCGCGACGGCGGCGGACTCGTCACTCTTCGCATCTTCGAGAGCAAGAAGCCCGTCATCGGAGCCATCAACGGAGCGGCGGTCGGTGTCGGTGTCACGATGACTCTGCCCATGGACATCCGCCTGGCGAGCGAACACGCAAAGTTCGGTTTCGTCTTCGCCAAGCGGGGAATCGTTCCCGAGGCGGCGAGCAGCTGGTTCCTGCCGCGCATCGTCGGAATCTCGCAGGCCGCCGAGTGGTGCTACACCGGCCGCATCCTCACCGCACGCGAGGCACTCGACGGTCGTCTCGTCCGCAGCGTCCACGCCGCCGACGAACTCCTGCCGGCCGCCCGGGCCATCGCCCTGGAGATCGCCAGCGGTACGGCACCGGTGTCGGTGGCCCTCACGCGTCAGATGCTGTGGCGCATGCTCGGTGCCGACCATCCGATGGAAGCGCATCGCGTCGACTCGCGCGCCATCAATTCGCGCGGCGCGAGCGACGACGCTCGCGAGGGTGTCCTGAGTTTCCTCGAGAAGCGTCCGGCCGATTTCCCGGTCAAGGTCAGCGATGGTCTTCCCGACGTCTTCCCCGATTGGGAGAACCCTTCGTTCTCGTGAGCGACGAGTCCCTGTACGACCGCGTGGGCGGTCTGCCCTTCTTCGAACGGCTGGTCGACGAGTTCTATGCCGGTGTGGTCACCGACGAAGTGCTGTGGCCCCTGTACCCCGACCAATCCGATCTGGTCGGGGCCAAGCGCCGGTTGGCCCTCTTCTTGGCGCATTACTGGGGCGGACTCACGACGTACCTCGAGGAACGCGGACACCCGCGACTGCGCATGCGGCACATGGGGTTCGGGGTCGGACCGCGTGAACGCGACCGGTGGTTGGTGCACATGGCAGCGGCCATCGACCGGGTGTGCACCGACGACGACGCTCGGGCCGAGATGACCGCCTACTTCGTGAAGGCGGCCGAACACTTACGCAACGACACCGGCCTGCCCATCAGCGGTCCGCGCTGAATCGATCAGCCGAAGACGACGGTCTTGCGCCCGTAGACCAAAACGCGGTTCTCGAGGTGCGCCCGCACCGCGCGCGCGAGCACGATCGTCTCGAGATCGCGGCCCTTGCGCGTGAGTTCGGCGACCGAATCGCGGTGCGTCACGCGCGTGACTTCCTGATCGAGGATGGGCCCCTCGTCGAGTTCTTCGGTCACGTAGTGCGCCGTGGCACCGATGATCTTCACGCCGCGATCGTGCGCCTGGCGATACGGGTTGGCGCCGATGAACGCCGGAAGGAAGGAGTGATGGATGTTGATGATCCGCGACGGGAACGCCGTCACCAGCATGGGGGAGAGGATCTGCATGTAGCGGGCGAGCACGACCAGGTCGACGTCGTGCGCACGCAACGTGTCGAGGACCTTGGCCTCCTGAGCGGCCTTGGTCTCGGGCGTGACCGGGATGTGGACGTACGGAACACCCATGTGCTCGACGAGGTCGGCGTGGTCGGGATGATTGTCGATGACCGCGACCACGTCGGCCGGAAGTTCTCCCGAACGCCACCGCGTCAGCAGATCGAAAAGGCAGTGGGGCTGCTTGCTCGCCATGATCGCGACCCGCGGGCGCACATCGGTGAACTTCAGGTCGGCCGTCATGCCGAAACGAACGGCCACCGCGTCGAACGCGGACCGAATGCGCTCGCGGGGGAGATCGAAGCCGTCGATCTCGAATTCGACGCGCTGGAAGAAGACTTTCTCGACGTCGTCGGTGTGCTGCTCGGCATGGACGATGTTGCCGTTGTGGGAGGCGATGAAGTCGGCCACGGCCGCGACCACGCCCCGCTGGTCGGGGCACGAGAGAAGCAGAACGCCTGTCGCGGACACCCCGAGAGTCTGCTGGATTTGTGCCCGGATCACACCTCGCCGAAACTCGTGCCGTGCTCCAGGACGAACCGCCGCTCGTGATCAGGTCGGCCGGCACGCTGCTCGACGATCGGGCCGTGATTTTCCCGACGCTCAAGGTCGACGCGACCGATCGCCCCGACGTGGCGGTTCTTCCCGAGATCGTGGCGCTCCAGGGCGTCGGCGATCTGAGCACCGCGGCCGACGTGGCATTGCTCGCCGATGGGCGTCGCGTCGTGAGGTTGCGCGTGTCGATGACGGAACCCGCGGAGATTTCGTGGACGGTCGTTCTCCATCTGCCGGCTTACACCGACTTGTTGCGGCTGGCCGCCGACACCGGATGTCTGGTGTTCGCGTTCACCGTCGACGGTGACGACGGGAGCGAGCGCGGCTGGCTCGGTGTCGACGTGGATCCGGATGCGTTGCGTTCAGTCGTCGAGTTCGGTGCGTGATCGCCCAAGCAACGCGTAACAGGCCACGGCGGCGGCCGCGGCGACGTTGAGCGAGTCGACTCCCTCGCTCATTGGAATCCGCACGCGATGATCGACGGCGGCCATCAGCCGGCCGCTCAGACCGTCGCGTTCCGATCCCATGACGAGTGCCAGTCGCCCGCGGGCGGCGAGGGCCGCCTCGTCGAGATCGAGCGAATCCGGAGCGGGAGTCAGGCCGAACGAGGTGAAGCCGTCGGACTTCAACGCGGCCAGAGCGTCACCGAGGTCGTCGACCCGCGCGGTCGGAAGCGACAACGCGGTTCCCATCGAGACCCGCAGCGCGCGCCGCGACAGCGGGTCGGCCGAGTTGCGATCGAGGATCAGACCGTGTGCGCCGAGGGCGACCGCACTGCGGACGATGGCTCCAACGTTGGTTGGATTGTCGACGTCCTCGAGCACGAGGACATGACGAGCGGCGCGCACGACGTCGGGGAGTGCACGGGAAGACGGCCTTTCGAACAGTGCGATCACGTCGAGCGCGACCCCGAGACCGGTCAGCATGCGCCGGGCCTCACTGGTGGCCGCGTACATGGGCACGTCGTCGCCGACCAGATCGCACACGCTCGCCGGTTCGTCGGCATCGGTGAGGACGGCCTGCACTTGGCAGCCTGCCGCCAGTGCTCGTTCGACCACCAGATCGCCTTCGGCCACGAAGGAGCCGGACGCGACCCGCTCGACCTCGTGGAACGGCATATTCTTCGTGACTCGCGCCGGAACGCGTTTCGGCCGGAGTTCGCGTTCGCGCAGACGGAACTGGTCGAGTCGCGGGTCGTCGGGTGAATCGACGACGACGTAGCGATCGCTCATGCCGATTCGGTCGCCGGATCAGTAGTACCAGGGGAAGGGCGACCAGTCGGGGTCGCGCTTCTCGAGGAACGACAGCCGGCCCTCCTGGGCCTCGTCGGTCATGTACGCGAGGCGAGTGGCCTCGCCCGCGAACACCTGCTGACCCACCAGTCCGTCGTCGATGAGATTGAACGAGAACTTCAGCATGCGTTGCGCGGTGGGACTCTTGCCGTTGATCTCGGCGGCCCACTGCAGAGCCGTCGCCTCGAGTTCGGCGTGAGGCACCACCGCGTTCACCATTCCCATGCGGTGCGCGTCGTCGGCCGAGTACTCGCGACCGAGGAAGAAGATCTCGCGCGCGAACTTCTGCCCGACCTGGCGCGCGAGATAAGCCGAACCGAAGCCGCCGTCGAAACTGGCGACGTCGGCGTCGGTCTGCTTGAACCGCGCGTGTTCGCGACTCGCGAGCGTGAGGTCGGAAACGACGTGGAGACTGTGGCCGCCGCCGGCCGCCCAGCCGGGAACCACGCAGATGACCACCTTGGGCATGAAGCGGATGAGACGCTGCACCTCGAGGATGTGGAGGCGTCCGCTCTTGCCGGCGTCGATCGTCTCCGCGGTCTCGCCCTCGGCGTACTTGTACCCGTCGCGACCGCGGATTCGCTGATCGCCGCCGCTGCAGAACGCCCAGCCCCCGTCCCGCGGCGACGGGCCGTTGCCGGTGAGGAGGACGCAGCCCACATCGGTGCTCTGGCGAGCGTGTTCGAGGGCGGTGAACAGTTCGTCGACGGTGTGCGGACGGAACGCGTTGCGGACCTCGGGTCGGTTGAACGCCACCCGCACGGTTCCGTGCGCCTTGGCCCGGTGGTACGTGATGTCGGTGAACGAGAAGCCCGGAACCGAGGTCCACTGGGACGGGTCGAAGATCTCCGAAACCTGGGTCGAACTCACGTCCCTATCGTGCCAGCGACCGGACTGAATTCACCCTCCCGCGGTGCGAATTCCGTCGCCGACTGGTGCGGCCGACCCGGTTCAGGCGCCGAACTTGGGTCGGGTGTCGGTCATCAAGAGGGCGCAGCTCTGCACGCGGATCACGAACAGGTGAGTCTTCATCACGAAGTCGAACAGTCCCCGCGGATGACGACCGGTGATCACGATGGCGAACCACGCGAGAACGGTGCAGACGACCGCCCCGATGAGCACGAAGAAGCCGACGATGATCGACGGAATGAGCCAGAGGATCCGGAAGAAGTTGGTGAGCCGATTCGCGGTCTCGGAGTACTCGAACGAGTACGACGTGGGTTCGCCGTTCGGCTCGGCCCCGAAGTTGGGCCATTTGTCGAACATCACGCTGTAATAGCTCCAGGCCCGCGATGCGTAGGCGAGCCAGTCGTTCTGGAGTTTCCAGATGGCCTGATTGCGCTTGCCGGTGAAGAGGATGATGAACCACTGGAAGAGCGTGACGAATTGGATCAGGTACTGCCAGGCCTGAACCAGGATCATGTGCGGGATCACGAGGATCGCGCGGAACAGGTTGGTCAACCGGCTCCGTTCGGCGGTGTACTCGACGGTGAATAGTGCCTGGGTCATGGGATCGTCCTCGCTTCGTGGTGACGACGATCACGCTATGAATTCCGATCGCCCGAGACCAGGCTTTGGGGCGATGACACCGCGTCGCGGCGAATCGGTACCTTGATCGTTGCTCATGTTCAGACGACTGATGCCCGACCGAAACGTTCTCGTCGCTGGTGCGGCGTTGCTTCTGGTCGCTTGTTCGGCCGCCGAGGCCGAGACGCCGTCATCGACGGCCAGCACGACCTTGTCGACGGCGCCATCGACGATCTCCTCGACGACGAGCACGACCGTGCCTCCGACCACGACGACCACCACCGTGCCTCCGACCACGACATCCACCACGACCAGCACGACGTTGGCCGTCCCGCTTCTCGATCGGGCCATCGCGGCGGTGGGCACGCGCGACGGCGAGGAGACGGCCCGCGTCCAGCAGCGGCTGCTCGAAGCCGGGTTCTGGTTGGTGGCGGTCGACGGCGACTACGGCCACACCACCAAGCAGGCGGTCATGGCTTTCCAGAAGTACTACGGGCTGAAGGCCACCGGAAAGGTCGACGACACGACCGCACTCGCGTTGACGCAGGTGTCCACGTGGCCGCAGGCCCGCTCGACCGACGCGGGGACAATCGTCGAAGTCGACAAGGATCGCCAGATCCTGATGGTGGTCGTCAATGGTCGCGTGCTGTGGGTGTTCAACACGTCGACGGGAAGCGGCCAGTGGTACCTCGAGCAGAACCAGAAGGACCTCACCAAGTGGGAATTGGGGCGCTCGATCACCGATTCGGGTCGGTTCAAGATCAATCGCGAGCGCTCCAACGGTTGGTGGGCCGGCGACCTCGGCGAGATCTATCGCCCGAAGTACTTCAACGGCGGCATCGCGATCCACGGATCGCGCAGCATTCCCAACTATCCCGCGTCGCATGGTTGCGTCCGTGTGAGCACGGCGGCCATGGACATGATCTGGGAGACCGGCATCCTTCCGAAGGGAACTACGGTGTGGGTCTACGGTGACGATGTCGAGGCCGAGAACGAGAAGCCGGAGATGCCGACCACCACGACGTCGACGACGGTTCCGCCACTCGAGTCGACGACCACCGTCGTCGCCCCGTAATCGACGGCGTCAGTACCGCTCGATGATGGCGGCGTAGGAGTCGAGCGCCTTGAGCGCCGCTGCCTCCGACGTGGGTGGCAAGCCGAGGACGCAACGGTCGAAACCCAGTTCGGCGTACGCGTCGATCGTGGCCGCGTCGCCGGGGCAGCCGAACACACCGAGATCGAGATCGGAGCGGGCGCGACCGGCCGCGTCCCAGGCTTCGTGCAGAAGGGGCAGTTTCTCGGCGATGTCGCGACGGCCGTGAATGGGCATCCAGCCGTCGCAGTACTCGGCCACGTGGCGGAACGTGACCGGGCCGCCAGCGCCACCCATGAGGATCGGCGGGTGGGGCTTGTGCGCCGGCTTGGGCCAACTCCAACTCGGAGAGAACGAGACGTGCTGGCCGGAGAACTCACCGGCTTCCTTGGTCCAGAGCTCCTTCATCGCGAGGATCGTCTCGCGGACCCGACCGCGGCGAGTGGCGGGGTCGACGCCGTGGTGTTCCATTTCGTCCTCGTTCCAGCCGACGCCGATGCCGAACGCGAAACGGCCGTTCGACAAGTAGTCGACCGAGGCGACTTGTTTGGCGAGCGTGATCGCATGGTGCTGCGCCACGAGCGAGACACCGGTGCCGAGGACGAGGTTCTTCGTGACCGCCCCGGCCGCCGCCAACGCGACGTACGGATCGAGCGTGCGCTTGTACTCCTCGGGCAACTCGCGTCCACCGGGCCACGGTGTCCGCCGGCTGGTGGGGATGTGCGTGTGCTCGGTGACCCAGAGCGATTCGAAGCCCCGGTCCTCGAGTTCGCGGGCCAGACGATCGACTCGGATCGAGAGATCGGTCGGGAAGATCAGGGCTCCGATGCGCATGACGACTCCTGTGTCGGTTTCGCTGCCACGGTAGCCCGGCTCGACGAATACGCTCCCCATCGATGCGATGGCCCGGCCCCACGGCCGGCCCGACACCGACGAGGACGACCATGGGTGAGTACATCCGATACACGCGCGACGGCCGAATCGGCACGATCACGATCGATCGTCCGGCCAAGAAGAACGCCATGACTTTCGCGATGTTGGGTGACTTCATCCAGGCCGTTCACGAGGCCGGTCGCGACGAATCGACCGCGGTCCTCATCGTCACCGGCGTGCCGGGTGCGTTCTGCGCCGGCACCGACCTGGCCGATCTCTCGACGATTCCGGGCGAACAGCGCGGACTGCGCGGCTCGGCGGAGGAGACCGAGAAGTGGTGGCCGCTCGTGCAGTGCTCGAAGCCGACGATTTGCGCGATCGACGGCCCGGCGGTGGGCATGGGAGCCGAGTTCACGTCGCAGTGCGACCTGCGCATCGCCACCACGAACGCGCGCTTCGCGTGGAACTTCGTGCACCGCGGACTCGTGCCCGACACCGGGGCGGGCACCTGGCTCCTTCCTCGCATCATCGGTCTCCAGAACGCGTTGCGTCTCCTCTACACCGGATCGATGATCGACGCGCCGGAGGCCCTGCGTCTCGGGTACGTCCTCGATGTCGTCGAACCCGATCAGTTGGCCGGTCGTGTGCACGAGTTGGCCGACGCGGTGGCCGCGGGTTCACCGCACTCGCATCGCCTCATCAAATCCCTCGCGTACGAGGGCCTCACGGCATCGGTTCCCGAACACATGGCTCGCCACACGGCTGCGATGTCGGCGAGTTTCCGCAGCGAGGACCACCGCGAGGGCGTGGCGGCCTTCCTCGAACGTCGTCCGGCGCGGTTCACCGGACGTTGACCACGATTTCATCCCGGCTTCCACGGGGTGATGCGAACCCCGGACCGTCGATGAGGGAAGATGTTCCCGTGCGCATCCTCCTGACCAACGACGACGGCATCGACTCGGTCGGCCTGCACATCCTCGCCCGGGCGATGAAGCCGTTCGGCGAGGTGGTGATCGCGGCACCCGATCGCGAGTTCTCCGGAGCCGGCGCCGCCCTCGGTGCTCTTCACCTCATCCAACCCGAGGTGCACAAGGCGCACGTCGACGGGATCGACGAGGCCTGGGCCATCACCGGCCCGCCCGCGCTGTGCGTGATGTTCGCGCGGCTCGGCGCGTTCGGTGCGCCGTTCGATCTGGTGGTGTCGGGTATCAACCCGGGAGTCAACGTGGGTCGCTCGGTGTATCACTCCGGAACCGTGGGTGCGGCGCTGTCCGGTCGCAACGGCCTCATCTCCGGTGTGGCCGTGAGTCAGGCCGTCACCGGCTTCGGCGTCGAAGGCCAGGGTTGGGACGAGATGCTCGTGGGCCAGAAGTGGGAATCGGCCGCTGAAGTCGCGGCGTCGTTCGTCGAAGGTCTGGTGTCGGCCATGCCGGCCCAGCCGGTCGTCGTCAACATCAACGTCCCCAACAAAGACGTCGCCGAGATGAAGGGTTGGCGCGTCGCTCGCGTCGGCCATGAACCGCCGCGCCGCATGAGCACGGCCGTTCTCGAACCCAAGGAAGGTCACGCCGGTTCGTACTACGTACGGATGCAATGGGGTGACGCGGTGTCTTTGCCGGCCGACACCGACGGTGGTCTGGTCGAGTCCGATTACGTGTCGGTCAGCTACCTCTCGGCACTCGCTCACGAACCGCGTCTCGACATGGAGATGGCCGAGAAGCACCTCGAGCGACTCTTCGACCGCTGAGCGACGTTCAGATCACGACGACTTTGGTGCCCACCTGGGCGAAATCCCACAGGAAGTCGGCGTCGGCATTGGCCTGCCGTTGGCAACCTCCGCTCAGTCGCTGGCCGAGTTCCGCTTCGGTCTGGTACGGCTGATTGTCGCTGCGGCGAATCGGAATCGCGTGGAAGCCGATGTTCCCGATGTCGGTCTTCAGCCAGCGCACCATCTTCGGCAGGAAGGCCTTGCCGTTCCATGCCGTCGACACGTCGGATCGGCTGTACACCACGTGGGTGCCGGGCGTCTCGTTGTCGTACTTGCTGCCCGAGATCAACCATGAGCGGATCACGACGTCGTTCTCGTCGACCGCCCACACCCGCTGGCCCATTCGGTCGTACACGACACGACGGCCCGAACCGGAGTTGATCGGAATAGGAGGAGCATCGGGTCCGCTCGTGGCGACCGTCGACAACGGGTAGCCGTAGATGTCGACCGCACCAGGCGGCGGGGGAGGAGTGCGCACGATCATCGATTGCTCGTCGGGCCAGATACCGAGCGACAGAGCCGTCTCGCGTCCGACCTTGCCGTCGACGAAGAGGTCGCGCTCGGTCTGCAACTTCTCCACCGACGCGGCGGTGGCGTTGTCATACACGCCCGAGATGGTCCCCGAGTACAGGCCGGCTTCGCGGAGTGCTTCTTGCAGACACACCACGTCGGGGCCGCTCGACCCTCCGCCCAGCGAGCGCTCGTTGATGGTGCACTCCTCGGTCGCGGCCGGGTCGGCTCCCACCACGTCTTCGGCGGCGGCCTGGGGAAGAGAACTGTCGGAGCCGGGAACCGTCGACGATTCGCCGGGCTGACCGATGATCGGCAGGGTGTCGACTGGTTCGGAATTCGCTGTTGTCTCCGAAGTCGCCACCGCGTCGGAGATGGCCTTCGACTCGGAGCCGGACCCGGAGGACACCACACCGATTCCGAGGCAGATCGCGGCGATCACGACGATGGAGACGATCACGGCGGATCGATGACGAGGGGCGAGCATCGGATGGTCAGATTACCGACCGCGCCTGCGGCGTTCGGGGCAGCCGATTCGGCCCGCTTGTGATGATCGTGACAACGTGAAGGCATGAAGTCCGTCGTTCTGGTCCACGGCAATCCCGAGACGTCGGCGATCTGGACGCCGTTGGTCGAGGCGCTCTCCGCCCGGGGAGCGTCGGATGTGATTCGACTGACACCGCCGGGGTTCGGATCGCGTTGCCCCGAAGGCTGGAGCGCATCGCAGGTCGACTACCGGTCGTGGCTCGTGGCGGAGATCGAGTCGATCGGGCGGCCGGTGCACATCGTCGGACACGATTGGGGTGCCGGTCATGTGTACGGCGCCATCTCGGTGCGCCCCGAATTGTTCGCGTCGTGGGCGGCCGATTGCGGCGGCTTGATCCACCCCGACTACGAGTGGCACGACGCGGCCCAGGGTTGGCAGACGCCCGATGTCGGCGAGGAGATGGTGGCTGGTCTGGTGTCGTTGCCCGTCGCCGACAAGACCGCGGCCTTCGCCGCGCTCGGTATGACCGAATCCATCGCGGCCGAGGTCGCGTCGTGGGTCGACGACACGATGGGCCGCTGCATCCTCGCGCTCTATCGATCGGCTGCTCAACCGGCGATGCGGGAGTTGGGTGACCGACTCGCGAGCCGGCCGCCCGGTCGGGGCGCGGTCATCGTGCCCACCGCCGATCCGTATCCGGGAACACCGGCCATGGCTCGCGAGGTGGCCTCCCGCCTCGGAGCGACCACGATCGAGTTGGCCGACCGCGGCCATTGGTGGATGATCGAAGCACCCGAAGCCGCCGCCGCCGCTCTGGTGGCGTTCTGGAAGGAGATCGAGTCGTGACCGACCAAGCCGGACGCTTCATCGTGATCACCGGTGCCAACAGCGGTATCGGTCTGGAGGCGACGCGTCGACTCGCCGAGCGCGGAGCCGACGTGCTCATGGCCTGTCGCAACGAGGCGAAAGCGACCGCCGCGCAGGAGCAACTCGGATCGGCTCGTGTGTCGGTCGCACGACTCGATCTGGCCGATCAGTCGTCGATCGCGCGGTTCGCCGACGAGATGAAGACGAGCGGACGTCCGATCGATGCCCTCGTGAACAACGCCGGTGTCATGGGTCTCGACGAGACCAGAACGAGCGACGGATACGAGGGGCAGTTCGGCACCAATCATCTCGGACACTTCGCCCTCACGGCCCGTCTCCTTCCTCTGTTGGCCGACGGAGGGAGAGTGGTCACCGTTTCGTCGATCGCCCACCGGCAGGGTCGCGTCGATCTCGACGATCCGCACTTCGAGCGACGCAAGTACAACCGGTGGGACGCGTATTCGCAGAGCAAGTTGGCCAACTTGCTGTTCGCACTCGAACTCGATCGGAGACTGAAGTCGGCGGGACGCAGCCAGATCTCCGTCGGGGCGCACCCCGGAATCGCGTCCACCGCTCTCGGGCGCGACGGTTCGTCGTTCATCAATTCGGTCACCCGCCGGATGGGATGGCTGACGTTCCGTTCGTCGGAGAGCGGATCGGATCCGCTGGTGCGCGGAGCGACCGATGGCGCGTTGCGGGGCGGCGAGTATCTCGGCCCTCGTTTCATGGCCTTCGGCTCCACGGTCGTCGAGACTCCGTCGGGTCGCGCCCGCGACACGCGGCTCGCGGTCGATCTGTGGTCGCTGAGCGAACGCGCCACCGGGGTCTCGTTCGGAATCTGATTCGGCGATGACGTCGTTCGCTGTTCTCTCGCATCGTGACGTCGCGGCCGAGCTCGGCCACATCGGCACCTGGCTCGAATCGCGCGACGCGCGGGTGACCCGCGTCTTCCGCGAGGACTCCCTCGAACTTCCCGATGCGGACGCCCTCATCGTTCTCGGTTCACCCACGTCGGTGGCCGAGGGCCACTGCCAGGCGCCGGCTCGACGAGAAATCGAACTGGTCGCATCGTGGATCGCCGACGATCGTCCGTATCTGGGCGTGTGCTTCGGGGCCCAGGCCCTGGCCTGCGCGGCCGGCGGATCGGTGCGACGTATGGACGAGACGTTCCGCGCCTACACCGAAGTGACGACACAGCAGTCGAGTCTCGGCGGTCGTTGGGCGCTGTGGCACGAGGACGCGATCTCGGCACCCGGACGAATCGTCGCCGCGCTGCCTCACGCCGATGCCGCTTTCCGGGTCGGTCGGGCGTGGGGTGTTCAGCCCCACGTCGAGTTCACGAGCGACATCGTCGAACGCCTCGCGCGTGCCTTCGGCGTCGACGACAGTGCGTGGCGAGGCATGTGGGAGTCGCTCCGTGACGACGAATCAGGCCACGAACGGCGCACGCACCGGCTGCTCGACGAGATCTTCGCGAATTGACCGAATCGGCGACTCAGCGGCCGATGTGCTCGCGCATGCGCTTCTGGATCAGATCGCGGCGAGCCTGGAGATCCTTGTAGGTGAGTTGGTCGACATCGGCTTCCAGGCCCAACTGCGCCTTCACGCCGGTCATATCGAACTCGACGGCGGTCGGGTCGATGCCGAGTTCGCGTCCGAGTCGTTCTCCGTGGCGCTCGGCGAAGAGCATCGAGATGTTGGCGATCTCGGCGAGGATGTCGAGATCGGGAGCGAGACGGGCGATCGCCCCGTCGACGAACACCATGTTCTTGACGTAGAGCATGAGTTCCTTGGGCAGGCGGGCCCCGTACCCGAGCAATGCTTTGACCACCCGCTGCACCTCGGCGACCATCTGCTCACCCGACAGCTTGGTCGGGTCGAGCGGAGGTTGATCGAGTCGTAGGTCGCGAATCACCGCATCGAGATCGGTGTCACGCGGAAGTGCACCGAGATCGCGCAAGGCCGCGATCTGACCCTTCACGTCGTTGGTGGTGGCCGACAGCATGAGGCGCAGGAAGGCGAGTCTCCGTTCCTGTGACAAGCGGGCCACGATCCCGAAGTCGAGGAGAGCGGTGCGTCCATCGGCGAGAACGAACAGGTTGCCACCGTGCAGGTCGCCGTGGAAGATGCCGTGGATCATGGCGCCTTCCATGAACGCGATCATTCCGGTGCGGATCACCGACTCGGTGTCGATTCCGGCGTTCTTCATGCCGGCGACGTCGTCGAAGTTGAAACCCGAGACGCGCTCCATCACCAGAACACGCGGTGTCACGAGCGTGGGATGCGGACGAGGAACCACGTAGCCGTCCTGGCCGAGTTCCTTGAGCATGGCTGCGACGTCGAGCATGTTGGCGGCTTCGAGACGGAAGTCGAGTTCTTCCACGATGGTCTCGGCGAACAACTCGACCAGTGCCGGCGGATTGGCGAGCGCGGCGATGGGAATACGTCCGATGAGGTGCGGGGCGATCCACGACATGACGCGGAGGTCCTTGCGGACGAGTTCGGCGACCCGGGGTCGCTGCACTTTCACCACCACGTCCTCGCCGGTTCGCAGACGAGCCGCGTGCACCTGGGCGATCGAGGCGGCGGCGAGTGCGCGGGTGTCGAACCATTCGAACACGTCTTCGAGGCGGGCGCCGAGGTCTTGTTCGACGGTGAGGCGAACGGTGTCGAAGGGTTCGGCCGGAACCTGGTCGCGACACATCTTGAACTGCGCCACGAGTTCGGCGGGGAAGAGGCCTTCGCCCGAGGAAATGATCTGACCCAACTTGATGTAGGTCGGGCCGAGAGTCTCGACGGCCCGACGCAGACGCAGCGACAGATCGCCGCGGCTCTCGGCGGGGTCGGCGTGTCGGTTGCGCTTCTTGCGCCAGAACCACGGGCCGAGAGCACCGCCGAGATGACGCGCAACCGTGACGACTCGTGATCCGGGCGGGACCTTGGAGGGAGTGGTGAGACGCGGAACCTCGGCGCGGGCGCGGGACCGAAGTTCGGGGGCAAGTGGGAGCCAGGTGACGGCCGCGCGCTCGATGTTCCAGGGGGCCGATTCGGTGAATGCACCCCATTCGCGATCCTGCTTCGTCACGGGACGAGTTTGCCCGCGACAGTCGGTGATGTCGCTTCGGAGTCGGCCGAGGTGGGGTGACTATTGTCCCTCGCAGCATTCGATCACCGCATGGGGGATGACATGACCGATTCTCGGATCAGCGACCGCTGGATCACCGACTGGGAGACGAGCGATCGCTTCCCGGTGTACACGCGGGCCAATGCGGGCGAGGTCCTGCCCGACCCCTGCAGTCCGCTCGGGTGGACCGTGTGCTGGGAGCCCGGAGTGATTCTCGGTTGGCGCGACTCGCAGGTGGGAGCCGGCACGTGCGACGAGCATGAAGTCGACGTGGTGCATCCCGAGGTGGTCGGTTCGTTCGGCGGATACCTCTACATCAACGGTTCGATGGCCCGTTTGTTCGGTGCGCGCGGGCCGGGCCTCTCACCCGAGATGATCGACGCCGTCTACTTCGGCACGCATCCCGATGTGCCGCCCTACGTTGCCGAGCCGTGGCACGACAGCCCGTCCAACACCGCCAAACTGGGCGAGTGGATGGTCGGCGTGATGACAGCCGACTCGTTGCCCCACCTCATGGCCGACCAGGCCGAGTCGAAGGCGGCCCGGGCATCGCGCCCCGACCTCGCGTCGACCGACGAAGCAGCCTTGATCGCTCGCATGCGCTCGTTCATTCCCGCGATGCGGCGGATGTTCAAGCACCATCTCGACACGACCGCCGGCACCTCGATCGGACCGGGTGCGCTCGGTCAGATCGCGGCCGCACTCGGAGATCCGAGTCTCGCACTCACTCTCATCACGTCGATCGGCGATGTCGATTCCGCGGCGCCGAGCAATGCGATGTGGAAGTTGTCGCGACTGCCGGCCGGCTCGGCCGAGTATCAGGCCGGATTCGCCGCGTTCATCGACGAGTTCGGCAGCCGCGGACCCAACGAGTGGGACATTCGCTCCGATGTGTGGGAGACCAAGCCCGCTCTCGCCACCGCCCTGATCGACGCCATGCGCGCCGCCCCCGATTCGGAGAGCCCCGAGATCCGCAACGAGCGAAATGCCGCCACTCGCCGCGCCGCCGAAGCCAAGGTGCGCGAAGCGCTGGCCGGTCAGCCCGAAGTGTTGGGGCAGTTCGAGATGGCGTTGCGCTCGTCCCATGTCTTCCTGGCCGGACGCGAGCGGGCCAAGACCAACATCATCAAGGTTCTGCACGAGGTGCGCATGGCCGCGTTCGCTCTCGCGGCCCGCACCGGATACACGAACTCGCAGATCTGCATGCTGCTGAACGACGAACTGGACGCGTTCGCCAACGACCCCGACGAGTTCCGCGCCCGTCTGGCTCAACGCGAGCGCCAGTACCTGGAGTTGTTCAAACTCGATCCGCCGTTCATCGTCCACCGCTCCGTGCCGCCGTTGTCCGAGTGGTCGCGCAAAGGCGAATCGCGCGCGGCGGTCGTCACGAAGGGCGAGGTGCTCACCGGTATGTCGGGGGCGCCGGGCACCTACACGGGCAAGGCACGGGTGATCCTCGACCCGGCCGATCCGCTCGCACTCGAGCCGGGTGAGGTGCTGATCGCACCGCTCACCGATCCGGCTTGGACGCCCTTGTTCGTTCCGGCTGGCGCGGTCGTGGTGAACGTGGGCGCACTCGTGAGCCACGCGATCATCGTCAGCCGCGAATTGGGGATCCCGTGCGTCGTGAGCGTCACCGATGCGACCGAGCGGATTCCCGACGGCGCGACCATCACGGTGGATGGAACCACCGGCACCGTCACGGTGGTGTCGTTGCCCTGACTCGGCGGGTGAACGCGGTCAGGTTCCGGCGTGCGCGTGATCGCAGTGTTGCTCTTCGCCAGCACGCACCTGTCCGGCACCCACGCCTTCGAGCGCGGCGAAGGGTCCGCACTTGTGCGGCACGATCCACACGTGGATCATCGGGTTCTCGCGCAACTTGACACCGAATTGGCACGGACCGTTCTCGGAGGTCACGCCGACCACGCGGGTCGAACCGAAGATCGCCGGATCGCGACTGAAGCACAGATTGTTGTGGATGTGCCATTGCGTGAGCGGGCCGCCGACGTTGGGAACATTGTCGAGGGTGTATTCGTCGCCCATCATGAACATGGCTGACACGAGCTTCTTCTGACGGGTGGCCGCGTCGATCTGATACACGAGGCTCTCGGGGTACCGGGGATCGAGTTCGTACTCGTCGTTGATGTACTTCCAATTGATGTAGTGCTCGTAGCCGGTGGCGCCGTCGCCGATGGTGGAAAAGCCGGCGGCCTCGGCGGTGGCCGGGTCGGCGAACTTCGGCAGCACCGTGCGGGTGTTGTACAGCAGGTCCTCGGCGCGACGACGCTCGTCGGCCGCCACGCCCGGCATGCCCGACAGATCGATGCGGGCGGCACCCGTGTCCTTGGCCGACGCGGCGATCGACAGCGAAGCGGTCTCGGTGCCGTGGTCGTGGGCGCACATGTCGACGCGCTCATCTTCCGAGACCGCCGCGCGACCGGCACCTTCGCCCTCGAGTGCGGCGAACGGACCGCACGGATGCGCGGAGATCCAGACGTGCACCATGGCGATACCGATGCCACCCAGAATCGATCCGGGCGGGCAGTTGCCCTGGGCGTCGAGCACTCCGGCCACGACTGAGCGTCCTTCGGCGTTGTTGCGGAAGCACAGGTTGTCGTGCACGTGCCACTGCATCAGCGGACCGGCGTAATCGGTGAGCGTCGGATCGTCGACGCCCACGCCGAGATTGGCCATGAACATCGCCGAGACGAGCGTCTTGGTCGAACCCTTCACCTCGTAGACGAGCGACTCGGGGGCGGTGGGGTCGAGGAACTTGCCGTCGACGATCAGTCGTCGGTTCACGAGGTGCTCGTGGCCCGTCGATTCGTCACCGATCGAGATCCATCCCTGGGCGACTGCCTCGTCGTAATCGGCCCACCGCGGGAGTTCGCGCTGCGTCGCGAGGATGAGTTCGCGGGCCCGCGCCTCCTGTTCGGCCGACACGCCGTCAACACCGCTGATGTCGATGCCGACGGCCGGATCGTACGGCCGCGGCCAATCAGTGGAGTGGTCATGCGCGGCGGCATCGGCGTTCTCGCCGCCGGCGAGGGCGACTCCGGATGACGAATGATCGTGGCCATCGCTCGCGGTTTCCGAGCCCGCATGATGATCGGCGCCGGCCGCGTGATCGCCTCCGTGATCGTGCACGTGCGTCGCGCCGTTCCACATGCCGATCACGACGGCGAAGCCGACTCCGATGAGTGGAAGAGCGGCATGCAGTGAACGGGGCGACGCGAGGGGAGTGGAGCCGACGACGAGAAGACCCAAGGCGAGTGCGGCCGACAACGCGCCGAGGCCGGCGCACACCGTGTCGGCGATCTGGGGTCCCTCGCGCACCTCGAGTCCGTCGATCCAGGAGATGCCCACGAGGCGAGTGAGAAGCCATCCACCCACCGCGGCGGAGTTCACCACGAGGCTGGCGACCAGGAACGTGGCCCGGGGACGAAGAACCAGGGCCACGCCGACGCCCAACTGCAGGAGCGCCAGGACGACGAAGACGCGAGCGAGCTGCGGAGTCTCGGCGTGGAGTCCGATGGCGCTGGCGTGCAGCGCACCGGCGCCGAGGGCGGAGAACCCCGCCAAAAGGTGTCCCGACGGCTTGTGCATGGAGTGGAAACTACCCGAGGGCGGAAGTCGACTTCGGCTCAGAGAGCGCCCAGAGCGCGAAGGCACGGCTCGGCGAGTTCGAGGCGACACACGAGGAAGTCGGGGAGCCAGAGATCGGGCGCGTTGTAGACGAGTGGCGAGCCGTCGATACGACTCACGTGCAGTCCGGCCGCGGCGGCCACGGCGGCCGGGGCCGCGGTGTCCCACTGGTACATGCCGCCGTCGTGGACGTAGATGTCGGCCTCGCCCATGACCACCGCCATGGTCTTCGCACCAGCCGATCCGAGTCGGCCGACGAGGCAATCGAGACCGTGGGCGATGGCGACCGCCGAATACGTGTTGCGATTGCGGGACGTCACGAGAACGGGTTTGTCATTCTTCTGTGCTGGCACCGTCTCGGCCGGACCCATCGTGAAGGTGCGACCGATCGCGGGCATGGCCACCGCGGCCGCGGTCAGATGGCCGCGTTCCCAGAGCGCGACGTGAACCGCCCAGTCCCAACGGGGCGGGTCGGCGAACTCGCTCGTGCCGTCGATCGGATCGATGATCCAGACGCGATCGGCGGAAAGTCGTCGGCGGTTGTCGGCCGCTTCCTCGGAGAGGATGACGTCGTCGGGACGCGCAGCCAGGAGAGCATTCACCAGGAAACGGTGTCCGGCGACATCGCCCTCGTCCTTCATCTCCCAGTACGTGGTGCCGACGTCGTCGAGTTCGCGCCGCAGATCGTTGAGCATGACCCCGGCTTCGGTTGCCACCCGCGTCGCGAGGTCCTGATCGGACTCGGCAACGGTCATGGTCAGAGTCCTCGGCCGAGGCGGATGGAAGTCTTGACCAATTCGCGAACGTCGTTCTCGTCGGCTCCGGCGGAGACGAGCCGCCGGACCTGCTCCTCGATGCGTTCGGCCTCGACCTCGGAGAACGCCGGAATGCGCTTGGATGACGCCACTGCCGAACCGACGATCAACACGACGGCGGTGATCGCGCTCACGACGCCGATCGTGACGACCCAACCCTCGTTGTTACCGGCGATCGACGAGATGATCAGGCCGGCGATCGAGGCGACGAACATGACGCCGGTGACGATCCGGATGCGGGTGAAGAGCGGCGACTGCATCAGCGGGCGAGCGGCTTGTACTTGATGCGGTGCGGCTGATCGGCCGCCGAACCGAGTTCCTTCTTGCGCCAGGTCTCGTATTCGCTGAAGTTGCCCTCGAACCACCTCACCTGGCTCTCGCCCTCGAAGGCGAGCACGTGAGTGGCGATGCGGTCGAGGAACCAGCGGTCGTGGCTGATCACGACGGCACAACCCGGGAACGCCTCGAGCGCGTCCTCGAGTGCTCGAAGAGTGTCGACGTCGAGGTCGTTGGTGGGTTCGTCGAGGAGCAGGACGTTGCCACCGGTCCTCAGCAGTTTGGCAAGATGCACGCGGTTGCGTTCGCCACCCGACAGGTCGCCGACCTTCTTCTGTTGGTCGCTGCCCTTGAAGTTGAACGATGCGACGTACGCGCGGCCGTTGATCTCGCGGTTGCCCACCTTGAGGTGTTCGACACCGCCGGTGATCTCCTCGTAGACGGTCTTGTCGGCGTCGAGCGAGTCGCGGCTCTGATCGACGTAGGCCATCTGCACGGTGTCGCCCACGGTGATAGAGCCGGCGTCGGCTTTCTCGTGACCGGTGAGCATGCGGAACAAGGTGGTCTTGCCGGCGCCGTTCGGGCCGATGATGCCGACGATGCCGGCCCGCGGAAGCGAGAACGTCAGATCTTCGATGAGGAGTCGATCGCCGAAGCCCTTGGTGAGTCCCTTCACTTCGATGACGCTGTCGCCCAGACGCGCGCCGGCCGGAATCATGATCTCGAGTTTCGACGGGCCACGATCGGCGGCTTCGGCCTCGGCCTGCAACTTTTCGTACGCCGAGAGACGGGCCTTGCCCTTGGCCTGGCGGGCCTTGGGGGACATGCGCACCCACTCGAGTTCGCGTTCGAGGGTGCGGCGCCGGTTCTCGTTGCTCTTCTCCTCGCGTTCGAGACGCTCGCGCTTCTGATCGAGCCAGCTGGAGTAGTTGCCCTCGAAGGGGAAGCCACGACCGCGATCGAGTTCGAGGATCCACTTGGCCACGTTGTCGAGGAAGTACCGGTCGTGGGTGATGGCGACCACCGTTCCGTGGTACTCCTGCAGGAATCGTTCGAGCCAGTCGACGCTCTCGGCGTCGAGGTGGTTGGTGGGCTCGTCGAGCAGCAGCAAGTCGGGTCGACTGAGGAGAAGTCGGCAGAGCGCGACGCGGCGTCGTTCACCACCCGACAGCTTGGTGACTTCGGAGTCGTTGGGCGGGCAGCGCAACGCATCCATGGCGATTTCGACGTTGCGCTCGAGACTCCAGGCATCGGTGGCCGCGATCTTGTCCTCGAGCTCGGCCTGCAGAGCGCCGACCTTCTCGAAGTCGGCGTCGGGGTCGCCCCACATGGCCATCACTTCGTTGTAGCGATCGAGGATGGCCTTCACCGGGGCGACGCCGTCCATGACGTTTCCGAGCACGTCCTTGGCCGGATCGAGTTGCGGCTCCTGCGCCAAGTAGCCGACGGTGAAGCCCGGTGTGAGCCGCGCTTCACCCGAGTAGCCGTCGTCGAGGCCGGCCATGATGCGCAGAAGGCTCGACTTGCCGGCGCCGTTGGAGCCGATCACGCCGATCTTGGCGCCGGGGTAGAACGACAGCGAGATGTTCTCGAGGACCGTCCGGTCGGGCGGGTAGTGCCGCGCCAGTTTGTAACAGGTGTAAATGAACTCGTGGGCCATGAGAGGTCGACGTTCTCCAGGGGTTCGGGCTTCTTCAGGTTAGTGGCGGGGGAGCGTGGCGGGTCCGGGCACGATCGCTGACTGAACACTCGGTGCTTGGTACCTTGACCAGGTGTGCGTCCGGTTACGGACGCCCCCCGAAGGAGGAAACTCATGGAACTCTTCAATCAAGAGGGTCTGTCGTTCGCGTTGCGCTGGCTCCACGTGCTGGCTGGCATCGCCTGGATCGGCTTGCTCTATTACTTCAACCTCGTGCAGGTTCCGGCTTTCGCCGCCTACGGCGACGAGGGCAAGGCCCGCAACATCTCGATCGACAAGTTGGCTCGCCGCGCGCTGTGGTGGTTCCGCTGGGCGGCCGTCGTGACCCTCGTGCTCGGACTGCTGATCATCGGTGTGACCGAGAACTACATGCAGAACTTCATGTCGGAGGACTCGGCGTTCGGTCTGCCCCACAACTCGGCGATCTTCGTCGGCATGCTCATGGGCATCCTGATGGCCGCCAACGTGTGGATGGTCATCTGGAAGAACCAGAAGGTCGTCCTGGCCAACGCGGCCAATGTGTTGTCGGGCGGCGAGGCCGACCCCAACGCCGCCGGTGCCGGTCGCCGCGCGTTGCTGGCCAGCCGCCAGAACTTGATCTTCTCGATCTCGATGCTGTTCTACATGGTCGGTGCTTCGCACTTCTTCGGCCCGTTGTACAACGGCGATTCGGCTGGCAAGGCGTGGACCTTCGTGATCATTGCCGTGGTGATCGGTGCGATCCTCGAGCTCAACTGCCTCGGCAAGCTCGGCGGCACCGCCAACACGAACAAGTTGCTGTGGCCCTACGAGAGCCACAAGAACGCGATCATTTCGGCCGTCGCGCTGTGGGTCGTGCTCTACATCCTCGGTGAGATCTTCTTGAAGGCCTGATCGGCCCTCTCGTCACGCGAAGTGAACTGGCCGCCCCTCGGGGCGGCCAGTTTCTTTTTCTCGCCCCTCGGGGCGGCCAGTTTCTTTATCTCGACGTATTCGTCGGTCAGGACACGGTGAGGGTCGAGTCCATCGAACCGTGGCCGGGCACGATGCAGTAGATGCGGTACTCACCCGGTTCGAGGGTGATGGTCCCCTGATCCGTGTCACCACGCTTCTGGACCTTCAATTCGAAGTCGCCCACGGCCTTGTCGTCCTTCAGGATCACGAGGTCGTGCTTCACGTTGTCGTCGTTGGCGAGGAACACGTCGATCTCGCCGGCCGGAGCCGTGTACGACGAGGCGTCCCAACGGATGGTGGGGACGGCCTTCACGACCAGGTCGACACCGGCGGGGACGGTGGTTTCGGGGGCCGATTCGCCGCCTCCGCAGGAAGCGAGAACGGCGAATGACACGAGGGCCAGGGGGGTGCGGCGCATGGCCGAAAATCTACAAGCCGTTCTCCCGTCGCAGGTCAGCAGGGGTACAGTTTCCGATGTGACCGACACCGTTGCCAGCGCTGCCAACGGCTCGGCCGACTTCGGAGCCAACAGCTGGCTCGTCGAGGAGATGTTCGAGCAGTACCGGCTCGACCCCGCCTCGGTCGGCGAGTCCTGGCGTGAGTTCTTCTCCGATTACAAGTCCCGCGCCGAAGTCGCGGCCGCACCGCCCCGGCCTGTCGTGGCTGCGGCGACAGCCGCCCCCGTTGCGGCGGCCGCCGCGGGCAACGGATCATCGTCGAATGGCGCCGCCACTCCGGCCGCGCCGCCCGCCTCCGTGCTCGCCCCCACCGACGCGCTCGGCGAACCGATCAAGGGTGCGGGTGTGGCCATCGTCGCCAACATGGAACGCAGTCTGACGGTTCCCACCGCCACGAGTTTCCGCAACGTTCCGGCCAAGTTGCTCGAGGTCAATCGCAAGGTCATCAACGGCTACCGCACCCGTTCGGGCCAGAACAAGGTCTCGTTCACCCATGTGATCGGCTACGCCATCGTTCGCGCCATCGCCGACGCGGTGCCGGTCATGAACTCGTCGTTCGTCGAGGGACCCGACGGCAAGCCCCGCGTCGTACGCCACGCTCACGTGAACGTGGGTCTGGCGGTCGACGTCGCCAAGTCCGACGGCAGCCGGACGCTGGTCGTGCCGGTCCTGCGCGACGCCGGCACCCTCAACTTCGCCGAGTTCGTGGTCGCGTACGACGAACTCGTCCGCAAGGTCAAGCAGAACAAACTGCAAGTGTCCGATTTCCAAGGCGCGACGGTCAGCATCACCAATCCGGGCACCATCGGAACCGTTCAGAGCGTTCCGCGCCTGATGCCGGGCCAGGGCGTCATCGTCGGGGTGGGCAGCATCGACTATCCAGCCGAGTTCCAGGGCGCCGACGAGCGCGCGCTCGGAACGCTCGGTGTGTCGAAGGTCGTCACGGTCACGAGCACGTACGACCATCGCGTCATCCAGGGCGCCGAGAGCGGCCTGTTCCTGAAGCGCGTCCACGAGTTGCTGATCGGCGATCACGGCTTCTACGAAGACGTCTTCCGAAGCCTCGGTGTCCCGTACGAAGCGGTCAAGTGGCGCTCCGACGTCAACCCGCTCGACAGCGACGAGGCCCGCCTGCAGAAGCAGATGCAGATCGCCACCCTCATCCGCGTGCACCGCGTCCGCGGCCACCTCATCGCCGACATCGATCCGCTGCGCTGGAAGGAGCCGAAGATGCCGGTCGAACTCGACCCGGCCACGTACGGCTTCACCATCTGGGATCTCGACCGCGAGTTCCTCACCGGTGCCGTGTCCGGAACGGGCAGTGTGGCCGGCCGCGATCGCATGTCGCTCGGCGACTTGCTCGGTGTTCTGCGCGACGCGTACTGCCGCACGATCGGCGTCGAGTACATGCACATCCAGGACACCGACGAACAGCGTTGGATCCAGTCGCATTTCGAGGGTGTCGAGTTCCAACTCTCCAAGGAGGAGAAGCGTCATCTCGTCGAGCGGCTCAATGCCGCCGAGGCCTTCGAGAAGTTCCTGGCCACGAAGTACGTCGGAACCAAGCGGTTCGGTCTCGAAGGCGCCGAGAGTGCGGTGCCCATCCTCGATGAGATCCTGTCGCTGGCCGCCAACTCGGGACAGGTGTCGTCGGTCATCGGAATGGCCCACCGCGGGCGTCTCAACGTTCTCGCCAACGTGATGGGCAAGAGCCTCGAATCGCTGTTCAAGCAATTCGAAGGCCACGTCGATCCCGACACCGTGCAGGGTTCGGGCGACGTGAAGTACCACCTCGGTGCGTCGGGAACGCACACCAGCCCGAGCGGCAACTCCATCAAGATCGAGTTGGCGTCCAACCCGAGTCACCTCGAGACCGTCGACCCCATCGTTCTGGGCATGATTCGCGCGCAGCAGGATCAGATCGATCCGCCCGGTTCGTTCCCGGCGTTGCCGATCCTCATCCACGGCGACGCGGCCTTCGCCGGTCAGGGAGTGGTGCCCGAGTGCCTCGCGATGAGCGACATCATGGGCTACCGGGTCGGCGGAACCATCCACCTGATCATCAACAACCAGATCGGATTCACGACGGCACCCCAGTTCGCGCGGTCGTCGCTGTACTGCTCGGACGTGGCCAAGACCATCCAGGCCCCGATCTTCCACGTGAACGGAGACGACCCCGAGGCGTGTCTGCGCGTCGCACGTCTCGCGTTCGAGTACCGCCAGCGGTTCCACAAGGACGTCGTCATCGACATGGTGTGCTACCGCCGCCACGGTCACAACGAAGGCGACGACCCGAGCTACACGCAGCCGCTCATGTACAAGGCCATCGCCGAGAAGCGCAGCGTTCGCAAGTTGTACGTCGAGGCACTCGTCGGTCGTGGCGACATCACGGTCGAGGAGGCCGAAAGCGCTCTCGACGACTTCCAGTCGAAGTTGCAGCAAGCCCTCGACGACACACGGGCCCACGCGCCGGCACCCACCAAGGTGGCCAAACCGCCACGACCGGTCGGCGTTCTGCCGCACGTCGAAACGGGCGTCGCTCGCCCGGTCCTCGACAAGGTGTTCGCACAACTCACCAACTATCCGAGCGGCTTCACCGTGCACCCAAAGCTCGGACGTCAGTTCGAGCAGCGAACCAAGCTCTACGAAAGCGGCGAGGTCGAGTGGGCCACCGCCGAATCCCTTGCCTTCGGATCATTGGTGCTCGAAGGTGTGCCGGTTCGTCTGGCCGGCGAGGATTCGCGACGCGGCACGTTCAGCCATCGCCACGCGGCGCTCATCGACTACGAGACCGAACGGGTCTGGATTCCGCTCTCCGAACTTCCCGGTGCCGAGAAGTTCTGGGTGTACGACTCGTTGCTGAGCGAGTACGCCGCACTCGGATTCGAGTACGGCTATGCCCACGCCAATTCCGAAGCGCTGGTTCTGTGGGAAGCCCAGTTCGGCGACTTCGTGAACGGTGCGCAGATCATCATCGACCAGTATCTGGTGGCCGCCGAGGACAAGTGGGGTCAGCGCAACGGTCTCGTCATGCTGCTGCCGCACGGCTACGAGGGCCAGGGTCCCGAACACTCGTCGGCCCGCATCGAACGATTCCTCACCTTGTGCGCCGAGGACAACATCCAGGTCGTCAACGCGACGACGGCGTCGCAGTACTTCCACGTGCTGCGTCGACAGATGCACCGCGAAGTGCGCAAGCCGCTCGTGATCTTCACGCCCAAGCAGCCGTTGCGCATGAAGGAGAGCCGCTCACCGGTGTCCGAACTCGAGAAGGGCTCGTTCCAGGAGGTCCTCGACGATCCGAACGTCGCCGATCCGTCGTCAGTGCGCCGTTTGGTGTTCTGCTCGGGCAAGGTGGCGTGGGACGCCATGGCCGAACGCGACAAGCGGAAGGCCCCGGTCGCCGTGATCCGCGTCGAGCAGCTCTACCCGTTCCCGATCGAGCAGATGTTCAATCTGCTGTCGCGCTACCCGAACGCGCGCGAAGTGGTCTGGTTGCAGGAAGAGCCGAGCAACATGGGTCCGTGGCACTTCGTCGAACACCGCACGTGGCGCGTGAAGGAGCAGGGCTACGACCTGCGCCACGTGGCCCGAGTGGCCAGCGGTAGCCCGGCCACCGGCTCGAAGACCGTTCACGATCAGGAACTCGCCGATCTGATGGACGAGACCTTCGACGGTCTCTGATCGGTCGTCGTTCCCCGATCAACCGAGAGTCAGACCGAGAATCGACGAGAGTTCGTCGAGAGCCTGACGCGCCGAAACGACCTTGATCGTTCGCATTCCCATTGCGGCGGCCGGCTTGAGATTGATGCCGAGGTCGTCGAGGAACACGCACTCGTTCGGCGCGACCCCCACCGATTCGCACGCGATCTCGTAGAAGCGGGTCTCGGGTTTGCGGACGCCCACCTTCGAACTCTCGATCACCGCGTGGAATCGAGCCATCACCGCATTGATCTCGTTCTGCCGCGGATCGACCGTCGAGTCGGTGCGACCGTCGCCGCCCGACATGTTGTTCGTGAGGCAGGCCATGAGGTAGCCGGCGGCGCGCACCTGGTCGAGCGCACGCACCATCTCGGGCCGGATGTCGCCGCGAAGGAGGGCCAGAACCTCGGCGCCGCGGATGCTGTGCCCCGCCCGCTGGGCGTCCGCCGCGAAGGCCGCGTCGAATCCGGCGGCATCGATGTCGGATCGCTCGAAGCGAGCCCAGGCGTTGTCGTCGGGGTTGGTGGCGTTGATCGTTCGGATGGTGTCGGGGGGCAGGCCCCGCTCGCGTTCGAACCGGTTGAAGGCCTCGAACGGGCTGGTGAGCACCACTCCGCCGAAATCCCAGAAGACGGCTCTGACCTGGGCTTCGGGTTGCGCGGAAAGGGTCACGGCCCGATCGTAGAGGGAACCGGCCGCCGGCACCCCCTGGATGGTTGACTAGGAGGTCCATGGCTCGCCACGTGATCGTCGACGGTTCGAACATCGCCACCGAAGGGCGGTCGAAGCCGAGCCTCAAGCAACTCAGCGAGGCCGTGACCGCATACATGGCCGAGAACCCCAAGGACCTGATCACGGTCATCGTCGACGCCACCTTCGGACACCGGATCGACAAGAAGGAAGTGGCCGAGTTCGACGAAGCGGTCAACAACAACGAGTTGGTCGCTCCACCAGCCGGCACGGTGGGTCGCGGTGACGCCTTCGTTCTGAGCATCGCTCAGAAAGTGAAGGGCTGCATCCTCTCCAATGACAGCTACCAGGAGTTCCACGCCGACTACCCGTGGCTCTTCGACGATGGTCGCCTGATCGGCGGCAAGCCTGTTCCCCACGTCGGGTGGGTCTTCGTCACTCGCACGCCGGTTCGCGGCGAGAAGAGTCGGCGCGCCACCAGTGCGGCCAAGGGTGACACGAAGAAGAAGTCGCCCAAGCCGTCGGCGGCGGCCCTGAAGCCCATGCCGGTTCCGAAGGCGCCCCCGCCTGGCGCGGTCATGCCGAAGAAGAAGGAGTCGGCTCCGGTCGCGAAGAAGCAGGTCGCGGAGTCCGCGGGGTCGGGTCGCACGGTGAACGAGATCCTTCCCTTCCTCCAGTTCGTCGAACACCATCCCGTGGGTGCAGTGGTGGTGGGCAAGGTCGAGAGCTACTCGTCGCACGGTGCGTACGTCGACCTCGGATCGGTGCGGGGTTACGTCCCGCTGAGGCTGATGGGCGAACCGCCGCCGCGCTCGGCACGGGAAGTCATGGGGCTCGGCCAGGAGGTCACGCTCGAGGTGGTCTCCGTGGTGGCTTCGCGACGCAGCATCGACCTGAAGCCGAGCACGAAGAAGGCACCGGCGAAGAGTGCGGCTCAGAAGAAGGCGCCGGCGAAGAAGACACCGGCGAAGAAGGCACCAGAGAAGAAGCCGGCTGTGAAGAAGACCGACGCGAAGAAGACGGCGGCGCCCAAGAAGGTTGCGACACCCAAGAAGGCGGTCGCCAAAAAAGCCGCCGTCAAGAAGGTGACGACGCCCAAGAAGACGGCCGCCAAGAAGAACCCGCCGACGAAGAAGTCGGCAACCAAGGCCGCCGGCGCGAAGAAGTAGTCGTGCGCATCGCGACCTGGAACGTGAACTCGCTGCGCGCGAGGCTTCCGCGTGTCCAGGAATGGCTGGCCGACGTCCGCCCCGACGTCCTCTGCATGCAGGAGACCAAACTCGCCGAGGACGCCTTTCCGCACATGGCGTTCGCCGAACTCGGCTACGACACCGTGCACCACGGCCAAGGTCAGTGGAACGGAGTCGCCATCGCGTCGCGGGTCGGCTTGACCGATGAGGTCCGTGGATTCGCCGATGGCGCCGCGGCCGATCCCGAGGCCCGCTTGGTGACGGCAACGTGCGGGGGAGTGCGTGTGAGTTCGGTGTACGTCCCCAACGGTCGTGCGCTCGACAACGATCATTACACCTACAAGTTGGCCTGGCTGAAGCGTCTGCTGGCCCACCTCGAGCGGAACCAGAAACCCACCGATGCGGTGGTGGTGGCCGGGGACTTCAACATTGCCCCCGACGACCGCGATGTGTACGACCCGAAGAAGTTCGTGGGTGCCACCCACGTCAGCCCGGCCGAGCGCGACGCGCTGGCCGCCCTCGAGAACTGGGGTCTCGTCGACGTGTTTCGTCGTTTGCACGATCAGGATCGACTGTTTTCGTGGTGGGATTACCGCTCGGGCGACTTCCATCAGGGCCGTGGTCTGCGCATCGATCTCCTGATGGTCACGGCGTCGATCGCCGATCGCACCCGTTGGACGATCGTCGACCGCAACGCCCGGAAGGGTCAGCAACCGAGCGACCACGCTCCGGTTCTGGTGGACATCGATGACTGATCGCGACAAGTCGAACTTCGACGATTCGTCGGCGGCCCGTGTCCTGGGTCTTCCGGCCAATCGTGACGAGCTGTATCCGTCCGAGCATCCGCGAGTACGCCTGGCGCATTCGGTGCGAGCGGTCATGCAGAACATCGCCACGTCCACGGCCGACGACGCGACGGTGTCGTCGATCGCCGAACTCGTGGAGCGCGCGGCCCGTGAACTCGCCGCCGGTCCGCACGGGCGCGCCTATCACGGGACGGCCGAAGGTTCGCTGGGTGGCGTTCCCTCCGGGTTCCAGAGCCACAGTCCGGTGACCGGTCCGTTGAACCCGTTGGCCGGGCCGGTGCGCCTCACGGCGAGTGAACGCGAAGTGATCGCCGAGGTCACCTACGGCGACGCCTATGAAGGGCCTCCCGGACATGTGCACGGCGGAGTGATCGCCGCGTTGTTCGACGAGGTGCTCGGGTTGGCTCAAGCGTTGTCGGGAAACCCGGGTATGACCGGTCGACTGGAGATCTCGTATCGCTCGCCGACTCCGCTGCACACACCACTTCGGGTGGTCGGTCGATTCGATCGGGTGGAGGGTCGCAAGATCTACACATCGGGCGAAGTGATGGCCGGGGATCGTCTGTGCGCCGAGGCCGTCGGGCTCTTCATCACGATCGACTTCGCGAAGTTGGGCCAAGCCGGCGGACGCGCGTTCAGCGCCGACTGATCGCGTCGAGAATTCGCGTTCCCGCGCGGTGGGCGAGCGGCCGGCCCACTCCTGGGATCTCGGCCAGTTCGTCGATCGTGGAAGGCTTGGTTCGGGCGATGAGTTCGATGGTCGCATCGCTGCAGATGAGCCGCGGGTCGACGCGCGACGATCGAGCCGCCTGATCGCGCCACTCGAACAACCGAGCGGCGATCGGATCGGACGGTGTCGGCTCGATTCGACGGGCCACCTGCCCGGCGAGGAACTCGGGAGATGGCGCCTCGCGATCTGGGTCGGGTGGAAACGCGTCGAGATACGGACTCGGCGAGGTTCGTCGGCCCCGACGGGATTCGGCTCGAGTGACGACGAGGCGATCGGATGCCCGCGTGATCGCGACGTACGACAGGCGCATCTCCTCGGCGACTTCGGCCCCGGTGCGCGCCGACGAGTGGGGAACGAGTCCGTCCTCGGCTCCCACCACGATGACGGTCGACCACTCGCGGCCCTTGGCGGCGTGGAACGTGAGCAACTCGACACCGTCGTCCTCGCGGCGGAAGGGCCGGTTGATGCGGGCCCAGGCGGAGAACCCGAGCCCGTCCTTGCCGCCCTCGCGCAGGAATTCGTCGACCGCATCGGCCACCTGACGACGCGCCATGATGTCGTCGTCCGACTCATCGCTCGGTTCACGGGCATCGCGGCTCCAGGCCGCGAGTTGGTGCCGGTTGGTGCGTTCGGCGGCTTCGCGAACGGCGCGCTGCACCGGGTCGGCCGACGCGCTTGCGTTCAGGCTCGACGGCACGCCGGCCGCTTCGAGCGCGGCTCGGAACGCCGGAAGTTGCGCGTTGGTACGCGCCAGGATGGCGGTGTCGCGCCACTGCTCGACCCGCATGCGTTCGACGAATGCGGCCACGCCACCGGCCTCGGCCGATTCGTCGGCGTATTCGATGACGAGCGGTTGACGGCCCGACGAACGCGCCGAGCGCAGCGCGGGAAGCGGCGCATCGAGGCGTTGGAGAACTCGGAGACCGGCGAAGACGATCTCGGGTGTGCAGCGATAGTTCGTGTCGAGTCGAACGACCTCGACGCCGGCGAAGTGCTTTTCGAGTTCGAGGAGAATGCCCGGGTCGGATCCGTTGAAGCCGTAGATGGCCTGCGCCGGATCGCCAACGATGGTCGCATCGTCGCGGTCGCCGCGCCAGGCCTGGAGGACGGCCAACTGCAGCGGGTTGAGATCCTGGGCTTCGTCGACGAAGAAGTGACGCAACCGCCACTGCACGGCGGCGGAGAACTTGCCGTCTTCGTTCACGAGGCGCAACGACTGCAGAAGGAGGTCGTCGAGGTCGAGTACGCCGCGCTTGCGCTTGAGGGCCTCGTAATCGGCGATCACCTGGGCGAGCTCGCCGATCGGGCGGCGCAACGAGCGCGTGAGTTCGGCCTTCTCGATGTGCTCGATCGACAGATTGCGAGCACGGATCCAGTCGATATCGGCGACGGTGTCGAACACGCGGCCCCGCGCGTCGGCGCCGAGGAGTTCGGCCACCAGGCGACCGCGATCGGACACGACGGTGGGGTGGCGTCGCCCGCGATCGTCCCAGAACTGGCGCAACAGCAACAGGGCGACCGAGTGGAACGTGCCGGCGATCGGCTTGTCGCTCAGGCCGAAACCGGCGACGCGTCGGCGCAACTCGTCGGCTGCTTGTCGTGTGAACGTGAGCACCACGGTGTGTTGCGGGTCGATCGATTCGCTCAGAGCCCGATGGGCCAGGCGACGAGTGAGCACGGCGGTCTTTCCCGAGCCCGCGCCGGCGATGACGGCGAGGAGGGGTGCCGTCGACAACACGGCCGATCGTTGCTGCTCGTCGAGTCCGAGCAGGAGATCATCGGTCGTGGTGGGCACGCCTCGAGAGTAGGCGGTCGGTGCGGCATCGGTCGTGGGCGGTAATGTCCCCCCATGCCCTACCCGCAACGCCTGCTCAACGACGGTGAAGAGGTCGCACTCGACATCCATCCCCACTGGTGGTTCTTCGCCAAGTCGGCCGCTGCCACCGTGTTCTCGTCGGTCCTCTTCTTGTGGTCGGCGGTGGCGTTGGGAGACGAGTCGTGGGAGAGGGGCCTGAAGTGGGTGCTCGGAGCGGCGGCGATCGTGTCGTTGCTGTGGCTCGCCGTTCGGTGGTTGGCGTGGCGTACGACCCACTTCGTCATCACGTCCGATCGCCTCATCGCCCGCAAGGGGATCATCGCCAAGAGCGGCATCGAGATTCCCCTCGAGCGCGTCAACAACGTGAGCTTCAACCAGAGCATCTTCGAGAGGGTCATCAAGGCCGGCGACCTGCTCATCGAATCGGGCGGCGAGGACGGCCAGCAGCGGTTCACCGACATCCTGCGGCCCGACGAGGTCCAAAATCTGATCCATCTCCAGATGGAAGAGAACCAACGTCGAACCTTCGCTCCGGCCGCCCAGCCGATCGATGTGGCCGGGCAGTTGGAGAAGCTCGAGGCGCTGCGCGACCGCGGCACGATCACCGAGGCCGAGTTCGAATCGCAGAAGCGTCGTCTACTCGACTGAACTCAACACGTCTACTCGACTGAACTCAACGCGACCACGCAGCCGCCGAATCCGCCGCCGGTCATGCGGGCTCCGAGCACGCCCGGTCGTCTCAGGGTTCTTTCGACGGCCGCGTCCATCGTCGCGTTCGACGTCTCGAAGTCACGACTGAGACTCCGGTGGCTCTCGGTCATGAGTCGCCCGGCCTCGACCCAATCCTTCGCGCCGAGTGCCGCCACGAAATCTCGAACACGTTGATTCTCCGAGATCACGTGCCGAGCCCGTCGACGGAGCGTGTCGTCCGCGATCGATGCCAGCGACTCGGGCGAGGCGTCGCGGAGAGGACCGATGATTCGTTCGACGGCGGCGGTCTCGGCCACTCGATCGGCGTACTCGCTGCCGGCGAGAGTCCGGGGTGCGACGAACTCGACGTCGACCGCGACCGCCGACGGAATCGACACGTGTTCGATCGTCAGATCGCGGCAGTCGATGAGGGTGGCGTGACCCGCTCGACCGGACGCGATGCAGAGTTGATCCATGATCCCGCACGGAACTCCGGAGGCCAGGTGTTCGGCTCGCTGGCACAACAGCGCCATCTCGGTGTCGGACATCGAATCGTCAGCGGTGGCCACACGAGCGACCGCGATCTCGAGGGCCGCACTGGAGGACAACCCGGAGCCGATCGGGATCGTGGTGGACACTCGACCCGAAAAGCCGCGAACGGTGCGGCCCGCTCGCTCGAGTTCGTGCAGAACTCCGGCCACGTAACGACCCCACCGGGGCTCGACCAGATCGGGTCGTTCGATCGGCAGTGCGAGGACGACGGGAAGTGGTTCGTCGTCGGACACGAGATGCCACGAGCGATCGTCGGTGAAATCTCCCGTGATCGTGGTCGCCACGTCGAGAACCATGGGGAGCACGAGGCCCTGCGTGTAATCGGTGTGATCGCCGATCAGGTTGACGCGGCCGGGTGCGGAGACGATCACCGGCATCGACGTCAGGCCGAGAGGCCGAGTACGTGCGCGAATCTCTCGAGAGCGTCGGTGTCGAACGGGGCGCGCAGAGCCAGGTTGATCTGATCGGCGCCGGCCTCGACGTATTCGCCGATGCGGTCGATGACCTGTTGCTCGCTTCCGGTGAGGACTCCGGGCCGCACATAGTCGGCGAGATGGCCGAATTGCGCACGGAGGCTCTCGTCGGTCCAGGCGATGCCGAGATTCACGGTGCGACTGATCGCTCCCGGATCGCGACCGGCCTTCTCGCAGTGCTCGGTCAAGACGTTGCTCTTGTGTCGGAACGCTTCGGGTGCGACGAACGGGACGTTCCATCCGTCGGCGTAGCGGGCCGTGATCGACAAGGTGCGCTTCTCGCCGCCGCCACCGATCCAGATGGGGATCTTCTTCTGCACGGGACGCGGTTCGTTACGCGCATCGACCAGTGAGAACCACTGGCCGGTGAAACTGGTGATGTCGTCGTGCAGCAGGCCGCGCACGCACTGCACCGCCTCTTCGAGTTGATCCATGCGGGTCTTGATCGGAGGAAAGGGGATCCCGTAGGCGTCGTATTCGACTTGCGCCCAGCCGGCCCCGAGACCGAGGTCGGCGCGACCGCCCGACACATGGTCGATCGCGGTGATCATCTTGGCCAGCACGGCCGGATGGCGATAGCCGATGGAGTACACGAGCGAACCCACGCGAACGCGCGACGTCGTGGCCGCCAGAGCCGAATGCATGGCCACCGCCTCGTAGCAGGCCGCGTCGTCGGGTTGCCCGGTGGCGCCGTAGAAGTGGTCCCAGATCGAGATCCAGTGGAAACCGAGACGCTCGATGAGGATCCAGAGCGGTTTCAGCGATTCATACGTGGTGTGCTGGAGGCCGGTGTGGACTCCGAACTTGGTCCTCGGGAACATGCGGTCACGGTACAGCACCCTGGAACGCGGCGACCCGTAACGGAGTCGCTCCGGCGAGCCGGTCTAGTCTCCGACCATGCCGCGCGCCATCGTCCCCGCCGCCTCCGGAACCGTCGAACTCGAGTACGAGACCTTCGGTTCGCCCGACGACCCCGCGATTCTTCTCATCATGGGGTTCACGGCGCAGATGATCGCCTGGCCCGAATCGTTCTGCCACGCCCTCGTCGAGCACGGATTCCACGTCGTGCGCTTCGACAATCGCGACTGCGGACTCTCCACCAAGTTCGACGGGGTCGCGGTGGACGTGGGTGCGGTGATGGCGGCCGCCTTCGCCGATCAGCCGCCGCCGCCCGTCCCGTACACGTTGTCCGACATGGCCCTCGACGCCGTCGGCCTGCTCGATCACCTCGGCATCGATCGCGCCCATGTGGTCGGAGCGTCGATGGGCGGAATGATCGCGCAACACGTCGCGATCGAGCACCCCAGTCGGGTACGTTCGCTCACGTCGGTCATGTCGATGACGGGCGAACCCGAGTACGGCTCGCCGTTGCCCGAAGCGGCGGCGGTTCTGCTCGCTCCTCCTCCCGCCGAACGCGCCGCGTACATCGAGCACTCCGCCAACTACGCGGTCTGGCAGTCGAAGCGCTTCTTCGACGCCGATCAGGTGAAGATCGACGCCGCCCGCGCGTACGACCGCGCGTTCTATCCGGAGGGTTCCGATCGGCAGCTGGCCGCCATCTACGCGAGCGGTCGTCGCAACGACGGTCTGTCGAATCTGCGAGTCCCGACTCTCGTGATCCACGGTCGCGACGACACCTTGCTTCCTCCCTCCGGAGGAGAGCGAACCGCCCAACTGGTTCCCAACTCCACTCTTCTGATGGTCGCCGACATGGGGCACGATCTTCCGGCACCTCTGCAGCCGTTGATCACGGGCGCCATCGCCGCCCACGCTCGCCACTCCGACTGGTTGGTTGCTCCGTCGCGCTGAATACGATGCGGGTATGCCCGGCCCACTTTCTGGTTTCCGCATCATCGAAATCGCCGGCATCGGCCCCGGACCTTTCGCGGCCATGCTGCTCTCCGACATGGGTGCCGAGGTCATCCGCGTCGAACGGAGCCAGGCGGTGCGCGGCCCGGCACCCGACAAGCCCGGTGCCGACATCCTCCAGCGCGGACGCCGCAACATCGCGATCGATCTCAAGAATCCGGAGGGTGTCGAGACGTTGTTGCGCCTCGTCGAATCGGCCGATGCTCTGATCGAAGGCTTCCGCCCCGGCGTCATGGAGCGTCTCGGCGTCGGTCCCGAGGTGTGCCACGCGCGCAATCCGAAACTGGTCTTCGGTCGCATGACCGGGTGGGGTCAGACGGGCATGTACGCGCAGGCGGCCGGGCACGACATCAACTACATCGCTCTGGCGGGCGCCCTGGCCCACTTCGGTCGCGCCGGTGAGGCGCCGGTGCCGCCCATGAACATGGTGGGCGACTTCGGAGGCGGCGGCATGTTCCTCGCGTTCGGTGTGGTGTGCGCACTCCTCGAAGCCTCCAAGAGCGGACGCGGTCAAGTGGTCGATGCCGCGATGGTCGACGGCACCGCGATTCTCATGACGATGTTCTGGGCCTTCTCGCAGATGGGCGCCCACGACGAGAACAACCGCGGAACCAACCTGCTCGACACCGGAGCCCACTTCTACGACGTGTACGAGTGCAAGGACGGCAAGTACGTGTCGCTCGGTTCGATCGAGCCGCAGTTCTACGCCGAACTGATGCGCCTCACCGGGCTCGACGGCGACGCCGAATTCGCCAAGCAGATGGACCGCTCGATGTGGCCGCACCTCAAGGAGCGCTTGGCCGAGGTGTTCCGCACGAAGACGCGCGACGAGTGGTGCTCGATCATGGAAGCCACCGACGTGTGCTTCGCGCCGGTGCTCACCATGAGCGAAGCGGCCAAGCATCGTCACAACGTCGAGCGCAACATGATCATCGAGATCGCCGGAATGAAGCAGCCCGCACCGGCCCCTCGTTTCTCGCGCACCGTGGCCGAAGTGACCTCGCCGCCGGCCCATCCGGGCCAGCATTCTCGCGAGATCCTCGAATCCTGGGGCTTCTCGTCCGCCGACGTCGATCGTCTCGTGTCGTCGGGCGCCGTCGTCGACGCGTGAGCACGCTCGTCTGCCTCCACGCCCATCCCGACGACGAGTCGATCGCGACGGGCGGAACCATCGCTCGGGCGGTCGCCGAGGGTCATCGCGTGGTTCTCGTCGTGGCGACCGACGGTCGTCATGGTGAGATACCGGCCGATCTGCGACCCGACGAGACGCTCGCCGATCGACGCCGGCACGAGACGGAGAAGTCGGCCAGTGTGCTCGGTGTGAGCGAGGTGGTGTGGCTCGGGTACGCCGACAGCGGCATGAACGGCTGGTCGCAGAACCACGAGCCGGGCGCGTTCATGAGCGCCGATCTCGACGAGGCGAGCGAGCGATTGGCCGCGATCGTCCGGCGTGTCGAGGGCGACGTGCTCACGTGCTACGACTGGCACGGCGGATACGGGCACCCCGATCACATCCAGGTGCATCGGGTGGGCCATCGTGCCGCCGAACTCCTGCGTGACAGCGGTCGGCCGATCCGACTACTCGAATCCACCATGAACCGCACGCGTATCGCGCGTCTGCGGGCCATGAACGCCGAGACGAATCCCGACGCCGAAGCTTTCGACCCGGAGGCGCCCGCTGACGACGGCAACCCTTTCGGATCGACCGAGGACGAGATCACGATGGCCGTCGACGTGACTCGTTACGTCGCTCAGAAGCGCGAGTCGATGGCGTGCCACGCCAGTCAGATCACCGACGGCAGCTTCTTCCTGCAGATGCCACCCGAGATCTTCGCGCTGGCGTTCGGAACCGAATGGTTCATCGAACCCGGCCAACCCGGTGGGGCGCGCGAGGGCTGGCTGCTGTGAGCCGCGTGTATCTCGTCCGCCATGGACGAGCAGCCGCGGGTTGGGACACCGATCCCGATCCGGGCCTCGACGAGCTCGGTCGCAGTCAGGCCGCCGACACCGCGCGACGACTCTCGCAACTGCCGCCGATGGCGGTGGTGTCGAGTCCATTGCGCCGTTGTCGCGAAACAGCGTCGTTCCTCATGACGCACTGGGGGCTCGTCGACCTCCCCATCGCCGATGAAGTGCGCGAGATCCCCTCGCCGCCGGGCATTCCGATGAACGAGCGTGTCGAATGGCTGCGGCGTGCGATGGCGGGTTCGTGGCGCGAGCTCGGATCCCCGTACGTCGAATTCCGCGACTCGGTCGTCTCGTTCGTGGCCACTCGTCCGGTCGACACCGTCATCTTCAGCCACTTCATCGCCATCAACGCCGTCGTCGGCTCGTGCCTGGACGACGATCGACTCGTGATCGACAGTCTCGACAACGCCTCGGTGACCATCGTCGACACCGCCGATCCGACCTCACTGCGCCTGGTCGAACGCGGACGACAAGCCGACACGTTGATTCGCTGATTCGCCGATGCGGCGAGGCCCGATCGGGCAGACTGGTCGCATGCGTGGATCCACCCGACTCGTCGGAATCGCCGCCGCTCTCGGCATCGTTCTCGCCGGCGCCGCCTGTGGCGGCAATGCGGGAGGCGACGACACGCTCGCGCCGTTGCCCACCGCCCCCGGATCGTCGTCGAGTCTCGCGCCCTTGGTGTCCACCACGACCGTCCCCGAGGCCACCACGACAACCTCGATCGCGTCGACCACGACCACCGTCGTGCCCGGGCTCGAACTGATCCTGCGTTCCGACGGAATCGGCGACGCACGGTTCGGCGTCGAACCCAACGGTGTCGTCGAGTACGTGAAGGCGATCCTCGGCGCCCCCGATCGCGACACCGGTTGGATCGATTCGCTCAGCGAGTTCGGATCGTGTCCGGGAACCGAGGTCCGCGCCGTCGAGTGGGCCAACCTCCGTCTTCTCTTCGGGGACGAGAGCAACTTCAACAGCGGTCGCCGGCACTTCTACGGTTGGCAATACGGCCCACCCATCGACTCCGAGATCGCTCCGCTCGGTCCGGCCACCGACGGCGGCATCACCGTGGGTTCGACTGTTCGCGACATCGTGAAGGTGTATCCCGATGTCGAGCTCTACAACGACGAGTTGTTCGGCCCCGGATTCGAGATCGAGGCCACGCTCACCGGGACGCTCAGCGACGACGCCCCGAGCGGTTTGGTGCTGGCTCTCTACGGCGGCACCGCCTGCGGCGAATAGCCCGGATAGCGTCGACCGACGATGACCGCATTGATGCTGCTCGACCTCCACGAGTCGTTCTCGTGGTTCGTGATCTTCGCCAACGGGCTCGCCGGTGCGTGGGCACTCCTGGCGCACAGGTTTCCCGGGCTGCGTTCGCGTGCTCTGTGGTGGTACACCGGACTCGCGCAGCTGACGGTCTTCGTGCAGGTGGTGCTGGGCGTCGCTCTCGTGAATCGCGAGAAACTCGAGTTTCCGGCGTTCCACGCGTTCTACGGCTTCGTGGGCATCATGGCCGTCGCGATCATCTACAGCTACCGCAACCAGATGCGGCACAAGCTGTACCTGCTCTACGGGCTGGGCGGGTTGTTCCTGATGGGCCTCGGCATCCGAGCCCTTCTCGTCGGTCAGACGTGATCCCGGGCCGGATGAGCCGGCCTGGTGCGATGTCGAGAGGTCAGAGCGAGGCCGACAGCGACTCGAGTTGCGAGCTCAGCTGAGCCGGCAACTTCGGCCCGAACTGTGCGAAGTGATCCTGGATCTGCGGAATCGCCGACTTCCATCCGTCGATGTCGACCGAGAGGATCTCGTGGAGATCGTCGTGGGCGATTTGGAGGCCGCCGAGGTCGAGCGCGCCGGCAGTGGGCAACAAGCCGATGGGCGTCTCCACGGCGTCGGCCTTGCCCTCCACGCGATCGAACACCCACTTCAGGACACGGCTGTTCTCGCCGAAGCCGGGCCACAGGAAGCGGCCGTTCTCGTCGCGTCGGAACCAGTTCACGAAGAAGATCTTCGGAAGCTTCGACTCGTCGGTCTTCGAACCGATGCGCAGCCAGTGGGCGAAGTAATCGGCCATGTTGTAGCCGCAGAAGGGGAGCATGGCCATGGGGTCGAAGCGCAACTTGCCGACCGCGCCGGCCTGGGCGGCCGTCGTCTCCGACGCCATGATCGATCCGAGGAACACACCGTGCTCCCAGTCGAAAGCCTGTGTCACGAGCGGAACCGTGGTGCGTCGACGTCCGCCGAACAAGATGGCCGAGATCGGCACGCCGGCCGGGTCCTGCCACTCGGGTGCGGCCGACGGGCACTGCGAGGCCGGAGCCGTGAAGCGCGCGTTGGGGTGGGCGGCCGGGGAATCGCTCTCGGGCGTCCAGGCGTTGCCCTTCCAGTCGGTGGCGCGCGCCGGCGCGTCATCGGACATGCCTTCCCACCACACATCGCCGTCGGATGTCAGGGCGGTGTTGGTGAAGATGCAGTTGCCCCACAACGTGTGCATCGCGTTCGCGTTGGTGTCGTAGCCGGTTCCGGGGGCGACACCGAAGAAGCCCGCTTCGGGGTTGATCGCATAGAGGCGGCCGTCGGCTCCGAACTTCATCCAGCAGATGTCGTCGCCGATCGTCTCGGCCTTCCAGCCCGGAATGGTGGGCACGAGCATCGCCAGATTGGTCTTGCCGCAGGCCGACGGGAAAGCGGCCGCGATGTACTTCGATTCCCCCGCGGGATTGGTGAGCTTCAGGATGAGCATGTGCTCGGCGAGCCAACCGTCGTCTCGCGCCATCACCGAAGCGATGCGCAGGGCGAAGCACTTCTTGCCGAGCAGCGCGTTGCCGCCGTAACCCGAACCGTACGACCAGATCTCGCGGGTCTCGGGGAAGTGCACGATGTACTTGTTGTCGGGGTTGCACGGCCAGGCGACATCGGATTGGCCGGGGGCGAGCGGAGCGCCGACCGAATGGAGGCACGGAACCCACTCGCCGTTGCCGAGGACGTCGAGTGCACCCTGGCCCATGCGGGTCATGATGCGCATGCTCACGGCCACGTAGGCCGAGTCGGTGAGCTGCACGCCGATGTGGGCGATGGGGGAGCCGAGCGGTCCCATGCTGAAGGGCACCACGTACATGGTGCGGCCCTTCATCGAGCCGGCGTAGAGGGCGGTCAATTCGGCGCGCATCTCGGCCGGGTCGCGCCAGTTGTTGTTGGGACCCGCATCGTCGGCCTTGGCCGAGCAGATGAAGGTGCGGTCCTCGACGCGGGCGACGTCACCCGGATCGGAGTGGGCCCAGTAGCTGTTGGGACGCTTGGCCTCGTCGAGTTTGGTGAAGGTTCCGGCGTCGACCAGAGCGTTGCAGAGACGGTCGTATTCGTCGGCCGAACCGTCGCACCAATAGATGTCGGACGGCTGCATGATCGCGGCCCAGTCGGCCACCCACTTCTTCAGACGCTCGTTGCCAGTGGTGCCGCTCATGGTGTTCTCCTGGGGGTCGGAAAGAACCTTGTGTTGTTGTACTAGATGGAGCCCGTCCGGTCAGAAGCCGGGCGTTCCCATGTCGACTTCGGAGCCCATGCGCACGCGAGTGGCGAGTCCGTCGTCATTCAGATCGAACACCACGCGCTGGCCGGGCCTCAGCATCCGGAAGATGCTCCCCACGAGGGCATCGGCAGCGAGTTCGTGTTCGGTCAGATCGGTGTCGCGCAGGATGAGACCGGTCCCGGTTCCCGGGTCGTAGGCCTTGATGACTCCCTGCATCGTCGGTTCAGCGGGTGGCCGAGGAGCCGGCCTTGGTGACCTTGCCGGCGCGGATGCATCCGGTGCACACGTTCAGGCGGCGCGGCGATCCGTTCACGAGGGCCCGGATGCGCTGAATGTTCGGGTTCCAGCGACGCTTGGTGCGCACATGGGAGTGCGAGACCGACATTCCCCACGAGGGGCGCTTCCCGCAAACTTCGCAAACTGAGGCCATGATGGATCTTCCTTCGAACCGTCCCCTCCGGGGGATCAGCGGACGAAACGCTACCAGCGGACCCCGGTGACCCCAAGGCTGGCCGGGCCGTCCCGGCTGAGACACGCTTCACCAGCCCGGTCGTCGGCGACGTCGACCGAGACGGGCTGGGTCAGCGACCCGTCAGGGGGTCAGGGGTACCATTCCACCGTGGCTGCGCCCGTGATGTCGCCCGAGGGGGAGCGTTTCGACGCCGAGCGCCTGCGGCGCACCGTGGTGACCTTCCGCGACGCGGTGCGCGAGCACGCTCCGCGCATCAACCGGCTGAACGTCTATCCGGTCCCCGACGGCGACACCGGAACCAACATGGCCCGGACTCTCGACGCGGTGGTGGCCGAACTCGACCGGGCCGACCCGGCCATCGAGACCACCTGCCAGGCCATTTCCCACGGGTCGCTCATGGGGGCGCGCGGCAATTCGGGTGTGATCCTGTCGCAGATCCTGCGCGGGTTGGCCGGTCGATTGTCGTCGGCCGCGTCGCACACCGCCTCGGGTCTGGCCGAAGCCCTGTCGGAGGCGTCGTCGGCCGCGTACAAGGCCGTGGTGAAGCCGATCGAGGGGACCATCCTCACGGTCGTTCGCGAAGCGAGCGAGGCGGCCAAGTCGACCGCGGCGAGCGGGGCCGGACTCGCGGTGGTGCTGCGGGCCGCGCGCGACGCCGGTCGCTCGGCGCTCGACCGCACGCCCGACATGCTGCCCGTCCTGAAGGACGCCGGTGTCGTCGACGCCGGCGGTGCCGGGTTCTTGTTGTTGCTCGACGCGGCCTTGAACGTCGTCGACGGTGAGCCGATCCCGACGCCGGCCGACTCGATCGGCGGTGACGCCGACGATCTTCCGTCGCTCGTGGCCGCCCCCGACGAGCACGGCGACCTCACGGTGGCCGATCTGCGCTACGAGGTCATGTACTTCCTGCATCTCGACGACGACAAGATCGAATCGTTCAAGTCCGACTGGGCCGAGATCGGCGATTCGATCGTGGTGGTGGGCGGCGACGGCCTCTGGAACTGCCATGTGCACACCAACGACATCGGCGCCGCCATCGAAGTGGCGATCGATCTGGGTGGTCGACCCAAGCAGATCCGGGTGACCGACTTGTTCGAGGAAGTCGCCGAGCGGCACGCCGAGCACGAACGGCGCCTCGGCGTCTCGGGACTTCCCGCGGTCACGACCGCGGTGGTGGCCGTGTGCAGCGGAAGCGGACTCGAGGAGTTGTTCGCGCAACTCGGCGTGCAAGGAATCGTCACCGGCGGACAGACGCTCAACCCGTCCACGGCCGAGCTCCTCGAGGCGGTCGAGCACGTGAATGCGCGCGAGGTGATCGTGCTGCCGAACAACAAGAACATCATCCCGGTCGCCGAACAGCTCGATGCGCTCACCTCCAAGTCGGTCAGGGTCGTACCGACCCGCTCGATGCCCGAAGCACTGGCCGCTCTCGTGGTCTACGACCCCGAAGCCGGTGTCGACGACAACTCGTCGTCGATGTCCTCGGCCATCGATGCGATGGTGACTGGCGAGGTGACTCAGGCCGTGCGCGACTCGCACAGCGACAGCGGGCCCGTGACCGCGGGCGACTGGATCGGACTCGTGCGCGGCGACGGCATCGTCGCGGTGGCCGGCTCGCTCGACGGTGCGGCGGTCGCGCTGCTCGAACACCTCGTCACCGAAGAGCGCGAGATCGTGACGATCATCGAGGGCTCCGAGGCGGTCGCTGCCGTCACCGACGCGTTGCGAACCTGGGTCGCATCCGAACGACCGGGCGTTCAGGTCGAATGCCATCGCGGCGGCCAGCCTCTGTATCCGTATCTCTTCGGCGTCGAGTGAGCGAACAGTCCGCTCCGATCACGTTTCGTGATCTCGCCGACATCGATCTGGCTCGACTGAAGGCGGTGGGGGCCGGAAAGCGGCGCGAGAACTTCGGCAAATTCGGCATCGAGAACCTGGCCGATCTGCTCACTCATTATCCGAGACGGTGGATCGACCGGACTCGTGAGGCGCGAATCGAGGATCTGGTCGAAGGTCTCGACGCACTGGTCGTGGCCGAGGTTCGCGCGGTGTCGTCGCCGCCGCGGGGCCGTGGTCCGTCGCGCGTCACCGCGACGATCGGAGACGACACCGGCCGACTCACCGTGGTGTTCTTCAACCAGCCATGGCGCGAGCGGCAACTCGCTCCGGGTTCGCTCGTCGCCGTGCACGGCAAGGTGACTGCTTTCCGCGGCCAGCGACAGATGGCCAATCCGACCGTCGACGTGCTCGGCGATCCGGGTGAGCGCCCGCGACCGATCGTGTCGGTGTATCCGCAGAGCGAGAAGGTTGATCTGCCGTCGTGGGTCGTTCGTCGCGCCGTCGACGAGGCACTGTCGCGATGCCGCGCCCGCGGACTCGACGACCCGGTGCCCGCGTCGATCCTCGAACGCTTCACGCTCGCGAGCCGACAGGATGCGCTCTTCGGCATCCACCTGCCCGACACCTTCGCCGTCAAGGAAGCAGCTCGCCGTCGACTCGCGTTCGACGAGTTGCTCCGCGTGCAGCTGGTCCTCGTCATGCGCAAGCGAGCCATGGAGCGCGACTCGGTCGGCATCGTCCATCGTGTGGACGGTCCGCTCGTGCGACGCTTCCTCGCCGATCTGCCCTATCGACTCACCGGGGCGCAGGAACGAGTGATCCGCGAGATCGAACGCGATCTGGCCGATCCGCGACCGATGCATCGACTGCTCCAAGGCGACGTGGGTGCGGGCAAGACGCTCGTCGCGGTCGTGGCCATGCTCGTGGGCGTCGACGGCGGTCATCAGTCGGCACTCATGGCACCCACCGAAGTGCTGGCCGAACAGCACGCGTCGGGTATTCGTCGACTTCTCGACGGTCTGCGCATTCCGTCCGACGAGAACTTGTTCGGTGAACGCGAAGTTCGGGTCGAACTCCTCACCAACAGCGTCACCGGCGAGAAGCGGCGGGACGTCCTGGCCGGTCTGGCCGATGGTTCGGTCGACATCGTCATCGGTACCCACGCGCTCATCCAGGAGGGGGTCGAATTCGCCAGTCTCGGTGTGGTCGTCGTCGACGAACAGCATCGATTCGGCGTCGAGCAGCGAGCGGCTCTGCGCGACAAGGGCCAAGCCGACGGACGGTCGCCCGATGTGCTGGTCATGACGGCCACCCCGATTCCGCGCACGGCGGCCATGACGGTCTACGGCGATCTCGACGTCAGCATCCTCGACGAGAAGCCGCCGGGGCGGACTCCGATCGTCACGCGTCACGCGCGTGGGGTGGAGGCGAACGACGTGTGGGCCGATGTTCGCGATCAAGTGAGTCGGGGCCGACAGGCCTACGTGGTCTGCCCCCTCATCGAGGAGAGCGAGAAGCTCGAGGTGGCCTCGGCCGAGGAGACCCGAATTCGCCTCGAGACCGGCGAACTCGCAGGGTTGCGCGTCGGATTGCTGCACGGCCGGATGTCGTCGGCCGAGAAGGAAGCCGTCATGGATTCGTTCCGAACGGGTCGGCTCGACGTGCTGGTGGCCACCACCGTGATCGAAGTCGGCGTCGACGTTCCGAACGCGACGGCGATGGTGATCCTCGATGCCGATCGTTTCGGCATCGCCCAGCTCCACCAGTTGCGCGGGCGAGTCGGTCGCGGATCGCACGAGTCCACCTGTTGGCTCGTCACGAGCGCGGCCGGCGACGAGTCGACTCTGGTCGCCGAGGTCTCGCCGCGGGTCGAGGCCCTCGTCGAATCCGACGACGGCTTCCACCTCGCCGAGGTCGACCTCGAGTTGCGTGGCGAGGGAACCCTCATGAACAAGGAGCAGAAGGGTCGCAGCGATCTGAAGCTCGCCTCGCTACGACGCGATCGGGAGCTGGTGGCGATGGCGCGCGAGGCGGCGTTCGCGGTGGTCGACGACGACCCAACGCTCGCGTCGCATGCCGCGCTCCGGGACGAGCTCGAACTCTTCCTGCGTCCCGAAGACGAGGAGTTCCTCTTCAAGAGTTGACCCGTCGGTCGATGCCGCGGGCGGTTCGATCAGCAGCCGGCGAAAGCCGGCATCCCGCCCGAACGGACCTCGCTCAACCGAACGTCGCCGGTCGCGGTCGCGCTCACCGTCGTGTCGCCGTCGATCTCGACCGCTCCGACGATCCGATCTCCGATCACGAGCACCGCGGCTCGCGCCCCGATCAGGAGGCGGAACGGTTCCGGCTCCTCGAGAGCCACCGGAATCGAGGCGAATTCGACCGATTCGCTGCTCGACCATGCGCGAGTGGACGACAGCGACAGCGCGACCGTCTCGTTCGATCCGTCGGCATCGCGGAACCAGAACGTCACGCTCGTGTCGGCACCGAGCGAGGGGAGTCGTCCACCCGTGGATCGGCAGTCGTCGTCGGCGATGACGACCGGATCCGCCGCGACGACGACATCACGCGCCGCTCCGGTCGGATTCCGGGTCAACTCCGACCAGGCGCCTCGTTCGATGCTCAATTCGTTCTGCTCGGTGGTCAGCACCGGCTGGAAGTCGCGATCGACGATCCGCTGGAACCAGTCGCTCCCGCCGAGCGACACGCTGACCGGGTGCACGTACGCGCGCGGTCGTGATTCCGCGAGGTCCTCGGCGAACCAGGTTCGGGTCTCGGGCAGTACGTAGTCGGATGAGGTTCGGCCGAGGTAGATCTCGCCGATCAGGAACGATTTCCAGGCGAAGCGGGTGGCCGGCACGCGATGGTTTTCGAGGTACGTCCAGGGATACATCGTCCACGACAGGAGGGGGTCGCCGTCCCGTCCCACCAGGTCGAGCACCGCATGGACCGTTCGCGATTCGCCACTGCGATTTCGAGCGCGTTCGACGGTGTGATCGGCGAAGCCGGTGAATCGCCCGGCCGATTCGGCGCCAGCCCAGAACATGTCGGTGCCCTGGGCGGCCAGCGATCCGACGAGGACGAAAAGGGGAAGCGCACGTCGGAGCGGGAGGAGCGGAGCGATCGCTCCGATGACGAAGGCGATGGCGAGGAGAGTGGGCACCGCGAGCACCGAGAAGTAGTGGCTCGAATAGCGCTGGCTCAGTATCAGTTCGATCCAGGCGGCGAACCACCACACGGCGATGGTCGCGCCGAGGGCTCGCTGCGTGCTCGTGAGCGAGTGCCAGCGTCGGCGAACGATCACCGCGAACACGGCGTAGAGAACGACGAGCATCGGCCGGTCCTGGTGGTACCCGAGGAACGTCTGCCAGCCGAGTCCGAATTGATCGCGCAGCGCGCGACCCAGACCCGAATTCATGTAACTCGCGTAGGTCCACCAGCCCGACCAGAATTCATCGAAAGTACCGCGCAGCGCGTACCACACGGGTGCGCTCGCCACGGTGGCGATGCCCGTCGAAGCGAAGACGACACCCGGACGAGCGAACGGCGTGTCGTGTCGGCGAACGACGAGTGCGAGCGACACGACCGCGACCGCCGCGAAGGCGCTCGTGAGGAGCGTCTGTACGGCCAGTCCGACGAGTAAGGCCAGGGCGACCCACGAGAGGCGCGCGCGGCGAACCGACGTCCAGAACCATTCGGTGAGGACGACGACGACCGCCGACGCGAGGAGTCCGGTCGTGATGTTGCGGCTGTAGAGAACTCCCGCGTAGTCGCTCGACGAGAACGTGAGGTGGATGAACGCGATGACACCCGCCGAGACGGCGGCGGCCCGACCCGCTCCGAGCGTCCGCGAAACCGTCGCGCTCGCGGCGGCCACGACCAGTGCGATGGCGATCACGAAGGCCGCGATCGCGAACCAATACGAGTCGTACGACGCGACCCGGTGCGCGGCGTCGTACACGACCATCTCGAACGGTCCCTTGTTGTGGATGCCGTTCTCGTAGTACGAGCCGCCGAATCTGGCCGCTCGCTCGACGACCGTGCGCGCGAACTGCGGGTCGTAATCCTGTGAGCGGAACTCGATGGCCGTCCACGCCATGAACACGAGCGTCGTTCCCGCGCCCACGAGCGCCGCCGTGGTCCTCGTGATCGGCGCCGCTCTCGACGCCGCTCTCGGGAATGCGTCGCCGAGCGCCAACGCCACTGCGATCACGACGATCACTCCGACGCGCAGCAGCACGCCGACCATGTGTCGCTGGACCTCCACGGCGTCGAGCGCGTACGAGGTGTACGCCTCGACGATCGTCGCGGTCAGCGCGACTCCGAGCACCGCTCCGAGAGCTCGCCGTTTGCGTGCGACGACGACGGCCGCCAGGAAGCCGACGGCCAGCCAGAGAGCGAGCGAAGCGTTGGTGCGTGGAAGATCGAACCACGACGAACCCTCGGGGAGCCGGTCACCCGCGTCGTAGCGGTCGTAATCGCCGAATCGATACGTGAGCAGAGCGGGAAGGTCGCGGCGCATTTCGCCGAGCCAGTGCGGGGCGTCGAGCACGAGCGACATCACCTGATCGCGCTGGCCCTCGCCGTCGGCCCAGTGGCGGAAGTCGGCCAGACGCGGATCGCGCAGAAAAGCGTCTCCATCCGACCACGAATCCGAACCGGCGCGCTCGCGGAGGGCATCGCTCATGGGCATGCCCCGCTCGACCCAATCGTTCGCGAGGTCCTCGTCGGGGAGGACTCGCAGTCCGACGGTGTTGATGAGCGGATAGCGATTGCGCTCGCTCACGTTCTGCGCGATGGCGACGTAGGCGACTCCGAGCACCAGAACGACGGCTCCGACGCGAAGCAGGCGTCGTCGCGCCGAATCGCTCGTCGATCGACTGGCGACCAGGCAGGCCAGGGCGACGACGCCGACCGTCACCGCGTGGGCGTCGCGCACCATGAGCCAGGCCAGCGTGACGGCGAACGCGAGCACCAGACGGCGGCGCGAAGGGGAGTGGGCCTGCACGAGCCAGGCGGCCAACGCGAGGAGTGACAGCGTGAGCCCGAGCGACTCGCTCAGCACTTCGAGCGACCACAGCGCGAAGCGCGGCTGCACCGCCAGCAAGGCGACACCCACGACCGCCATCCAGGCGATCACGCGATTGGCGACGATGCGCAAGAGGGTCGCTCCGAGCACCGCGACAGCGAGCGCGTAGGCCGCCGACTGTACGAGCACGATCGCACCGGTGTTCCGGCCGAGGAACCAGGCGACCAGCGGTGTTCCGACCGGCCGTTCACCGAACCAGAACGAAGGCCACCACGGTCCGATTCCAGCGTGATCGAGGAACGAGAACGAATCGGGGTACTCCGGCCGAAGGCCCGAGCGCCACACCGGGCCGAGTGTGCGCAACAAGAACGCCGCCACGAAGACGGCGAACACCGCACGTGACAGGTCGCGCCGCGGCGTTCGGACGTCCGTCACGATTCGTCGTCCGTCTCGCTCCAGTCGTCCGGCAGGACGAGATCCCAGCGATCGAGGCAGTCCTGGCATCGGTAGGCGACGACGTCACCCGGCAGCCAGGTGCCGTCTTCTCGCGCGTAGGAAATGAGGAAGCAACGTCCACCGCAGTCGACGCACACGATTTCCTTCTCGGGTGAACGCGGCACGGTCCAAGTCTGGCCTCCCTAGAGTGTCGTTCATGCGCGTCGTGGCCGGTTCGTTGCGCGGTCGGGCCATCATCGCCCCCGAAGGCGACGCCACTCGGCCCACCACCGATCGGGCCCGCGAGGCCATGTTCAACGCCCTCGACAGTCTCGGTGTTCTCGACGACGCGGCGGTGCTCGATGTGTACGCCGGAAGTGGTGCGCTCGGAATCGAGGCGCTCTCTCGTGGGGCCCGACACTGCACCTTCATCGAGCGCGACAAGCGGGCCCTCGAAGCGATTCGCGCCAACGTTTCGAAGTTGGGGCTGGTCGATCGCACGCGAGTCGTGGCGGGCGACACCCTCACCTCGGTCGTCGGTCAACGCAACATCGACCTGCTTCTGGCCGATCCTCCCTACGGTTTCTCCGACTGGGATCGCTTCTTCACCGCGATCGAACCCGTCGTCGTCGATGACGCCGTGGTTGTCGTGGAGAGCGATCGCGAACCGGTCGAGCGCGACGGCTGGGAAGTCGTCCGCTCGAAGCGCTACGGCCGGGCCTGGGTCACCTTTCTCCGCCCCAACCGCCCGGCCTGAACCGGTACCGTGGAGGTCGCATGGCCCGTTCGCTCACCGCTCTGTACCCGGGGAGTTTCGACCCGTTCCATCTCGGTCATCTCGACGTGGTCGAACAGTCGGTCGAGTTGTTCGGCAACGTGATCGTTGCCGCGATGCACAACCCGGGTAAACCGAGTGGAGCGATCGATCTCGACACGCGAGTCGCCCTCATCCGCGAGTCGGTCGCCCACCTGCCGACTGTTCGCGTGGAGGCCCATCCCGGTCTCGCCGTCGATGCGGCTCGAAACGCGGGCGCCGACTTCATCGTCAAGGGGTTGCGGACCGCGGGCGATTTCGAAATCGAACAGCAGATGGCCCACACCAATCACTCCGTGTCCGGAGTTCGAACGGTGTTCCTCCCGGCCCGTCCCGATCTCGTGTTCATCAGCAGCCGATTCATCCGCGAAATCGCCCAGCACGGAGGCGATGTCGGCCACTTGGTGCCTGCCCCGGTGGCCCGCACGCTGACGAGTATCTTTGGGGGCCGGTCCTGACCGGACGGAGGCCAACGCCATGAACACCGATTTCGACGATTTCGACGACGACACCGGATCGTACGACCGCGTGGCCGACGACCAACTCGGCGATTCGGGCGTGCTCCTGCGGCGGGCCATCGACATCATCGCGACCGCACCCAACATGCCGTTGTCGTCCACGCCGCGCATCGACCGCGACGAGATCATCGACATCCTGGAAGGTGCGCTCGACCGTCTGCCCGACGAGCTCCGCCAGGCTCGCTGGATGATGAAGGAACGCGACGAGTTCTACGCGCGTATGCGTCGTGAAGCCGACGAGATCGTTGAGGCCGCCAAGGTGCAGGCCGAGCGTTTCGTCCAGCGGGCCGAAGTCGTGCGGGCCGCCGAACAGCGGGCCCGACAGATCATCGAAGCCGCCGAGGACGACGCCAGCCGCCGCAAGAACGAGATGGAGGACTTCCTCGATCGCCGTCTCGCCAGCTTTGAAATCCTGCTCGACAAGTTGGCCCGCACCGTCGACACCGGTCGCCGTCGTCTGGCCATCGGCGCCGAGCGAGCCAGCGAAGAGAACCTCCCCGAGATGTACTCGGACGACAGCGGACAGGTCGTGCAGCGCGACCCCGATCCGTCCAACGGGTTCTTCGATCAGGACTCCACCACCAATCGCTGACCGTCACCGGTGAAGAACCCGCTCGTCGTCAACGCCCTCGAACTGCTGCGGCGCCCCGGCTCGCTGAAGGACGTCGTCTGCGATGTCGAGCCCGATCTCGTCGGACTCCAGGACGATCGCCTGGCGCCCCATTCGAATGTCGACGTGGAACTCGTGTGCTCGAGCCTCTCCACCGGAATCGTGATCGAGGGGAGCATCTCGGCCCGTTTCCACGGCGAGTGCCGTCGTTGTCTCGCCCCGGTCGACGGACGGATCGACGCTCGGGTGCGCGAGCTCTATCAGGAGACGGTCACCGACCCCGACGCCTTTCCGATCGAGAACGATCAGATCGACCTGCGTCCGCTCGTGCGCGAGACGGTTCTGCTCGAGCTGCCCGATGCGCCGCTGTGCTCGGCCGACTGCCGCGGACTGTGCCCGGTGTGCGGGCTTGATCGCAATGCGACGCCGTGCTCCTGTCGTACCGATGCCCGCGACCCCCGCTGGTCGGCCCTCGACGCCCTCCGCGAACAGTTGCCCGAATGACCAGGCCGAACCCCGCTCGTCGGTAGGCCGATCGATCGGGGCCGGGGGACTTCGGCCGACTCACCGCTATCCTCTCCAAGCCGTCCTGAGGAGATAGCCGTGGCCGTTCCCAAGAAGAAGAAGTCGAAGTCGAAGACCCGGAGCCATCGCGCCGGCGCCTGGAAGCTCGGATCGCCCTCGCGCAGCCTGTGCCCGCGTTGCGGAGCCGCCAAGCTTCCCCACACGGTCTGTGGCGCTTGCGGTTGGTACAAGAACCGCGTCGCCGTCGAAGTCTGACCTTCGTTCTCTCGAATCGTCGTGCTACCCATCGCGGTCGATGCCATGGGGGGCGACCGCGCTCCCGATGAGATCCTCGCCGGAGCCCACGAAGCGGCCCGCCAGGGTTTCCCGATCGTGCTCGTCGGTCCGCCCTCGCTGAACACCGGTGGCCTGCCGCTGATCGAAGCCTCCGAAGTGATCGCCATGGACGACGATCCGGGCAAGTCGGTGCGCACCAAGAAGGACTCCACTCTGGTTCGCGCCGCCGAAGCCGTGCGCGACGGCAAGGCCTCGGCCATGATCTCGGCCGGCAACACCGGAGCCACCATGGCGTCGGCGTTGCTGCGCATGGGACGAATCAAGGGTGTGAATCGTCCGGCCATCGCCACCCCCATTCCAGTTCCGGGTGGTTCGCCCACTGTTCTTCTCGATGCCGGAGCCAACGCCGAAGTGCAGGCCGACTGGCTCGTGCAATTCGCTCAGATGGGCTCGATCTATTCGCGTCACCGTTTCGACGTGCCGTCACCGCGTGTCGGTTTGCTGTCGATCGGCGAGGAGCCGGGCAAGGGCGACACGCTTCGCAAGGAGGCCTACGAACTCCTGAGCGTCGCCCCGGGCATCAACTTCATCGGCAACGTCGAGGGCCGCGACGTCATGACCGACGACGTCGACGTGGTGGTGACCGACGGGTTCACCGGGAACGTGGTGCTGAAGACTCTCGAAGGCGGCATGAAGACCTTGGTCAAGGCGCTCATCGCCGCATTCGGTTCGAGGCCCGAATACAAGGAGCACGCCGACGTGTTGCTGCCGGCCCTGCTGCCGCTCTACGAATCGGTCGATCCCGACACGACGGGCGGAGCCATCCTTCTCGGGGTCGACGGGGTGTGCATCATCTCGCACGGATCGTCGTCGGCGCGGGCCATGGTCAACGGCATCAAGGTGGCCGCCGACATGGTCGAGCGGCGCATCGTCGACGAGATTCGCTCGGCCATCGCCGCGTGACCCCGACTACTCTGTGAGTGTTCGTTCCCTACGGAGGCATCGTGCCCGCTGAAACCCATGTCGTTCCCGGACCGCTCGGTCGTGACGAGATCTTCGCGATCGTTCGCGATCAGCTCGTCGACATCCTCGAAGTCGACCCCGAGTCGATCTCCGAAGGTCAGTCCTTCAAGGACGACCTCGGCGCCGATTCGCTCGCCTTGGTCGAACTGGTCGAAGCGCTCGAAGAAGAACTGAGCGAGCGCACGGTTGGGTTCCGCATCGAGGACGAGGATCTCGCCGACCTGAAGACGGTTCGCGACGCGGTCGACTTCGTGTACGCGCAGGTCCAGGCGCGCCGGAGCTGACCGTGGGCGAGGCGGCCACGGTTCACGACTGGCTGGCCGAGCACACCGGATATCGCTTCAAGAACCCGGCCCTGCTCGAGCAGGCCCTGGCCCATCGGTCGTGGTGCGCCGAGAACGACGGTGCGCCGTCGAACGAACGTCTCGAATTCCTCGGTGACGCCGTGCTCGGTTGGGTCGTGGCCGACCTCGTCGTCGCGAAGTATCCCGACCTCCCCGAAGGTGCCCTCACCGATCTGCGCAAGGCGCTCGTGAACGCCGAGACGCTGGCGTCGATCGCGGCCGATCTCGATCTTGGACGGTGGCTCCTGCTCGGCGCCGGCGAGGAGAACGCCGGTGGACGAGGCAAGACGTCGATTCTGGCCGACGCGCTCGAAGCCGTGATCGGAGCCCTTTACCTCGATGGGGGTGTGGTCAAATCGCGTTCCTTCGTCCGCAGGTTGGTGAGCAAGCGCATGCGCGAGGTCGTCAAGCGACTGCACCTGCTCGATTCGCGCAGTCTGCTGATTCGAGTGTGCACGCGTGAGTTCGGGCGTCCGCCCATCGTCGAGACCACCAGTGCGGGCGCGGCCCACGAGCCGACGTTCGGGGCCACCATCGTCGTCGAAGGCGAAGTCATGGCTTCCGGTCACGGCCGTTCGAAGAAGGCCGCGATCCAGGACGCCTCGGCGCGCGCTCTCGACGTGCTCACGTCGCGCGGCGTCGACATCTCGCGTGCCTGAGCTGCCCGAAGTCGAAACGGTCCGACGAGGGCTGGCCGAACGATTCGTGGGTCGACGCGTCGAGCACGTGTGGGTCGGCCGCGAACGATCGGTTCGCCGCACGAGTCGCGAGGAGTTGATCGCTCGACTCTCCGGAGCCACGCCGATCGACGCTCAGCGGCGCGGCAAGTACTTGTTGTGCCCGCTCGACACCGGGGACGTGCTGATGATCCACCTCCGCATGAGCGGACAGGTGCTGATCGACCGTGATGACTCTCCGCGGCCGTTGCACACCCATGTGGTGCTCGGCATCGGGGCCGGCGAGGAATTCCGATTCGTCGATCCGCGGACGTTCGGCGAAGTGGTCGCCTACGACCCGCGCGAAGCCGAGCGAGTGGTGCCCGACGTCGCGGCGCTCGGTGTCGACCCGTTGGTCGACGAGTTGACGACGAACGAATTGCGCTCGATGCTGCGCTCGACGCGTCGCGGGATGAAGGCGTTGCTCCTCGATCAGCACGTGATCGCCGGGATCGGCAACATCTACGGCGACGAGATCCTTCATCGGGCCGGCATCAGTCCGCTGCGCCCGGCCAATCGGGTCACCGGTGGGAAGGTCGCTCGTCTTCGCGACGCCGTGCTGTCGGTGCTCGGTGACGCCGTCGCGATGGGTGGTTCGACTCTCGGCGACGCGCAATACGTCGACGTGGCGGGTGAAGGCGGCTCGTTCCAGGAGAATCACCGCGTGTACGGCCGCGCCGGCGAGCGGTGCATCACGTGTCGCCGGGGTGTGGTGACCAGTGCGGTGGTGGCCGGCCGGACCACGTCGTGGTGCCGGGTCTGCCAGCGCTGAGACCGGTCCGAACTTCCGGCCCACCTGCGGGTCCGTCCACTAGGGTCGCTCGTGCCGTGTTCCTGAAGACGCTGACCCTCAAGGGCTTCAAGTCCTTCGCCGACACCACCGTCATGGACCTCGAACCGGGGGTCACGGTGGTGGTCGGACCCAACGGTTCGGGCAAGTCGAACGTCGTCGATGCCATCGCCTGGGTCCTCGGCGCCCAGGCACCCAGCGCCGTGCGCAGTCAGAAGATGGACGACGTCATCTTCGCCGGCACCGCCAAGCGTCCGGCCCTCGGTCGCGCCGAGGTAACTCTCACTCTCGACAACTCGGCCGGCCTCCTTCCCGTCGAGTTCAGCGAAGTGAGCGTCAGTCGCACGCTGTTCCGAACCGGCGAGAGCGAGTACGCGATCAATGGCGTCCAATGCCGCTTGCTCGACGTGCAAGAACTCCTCTCGGATGCGGGAGTCGGCCGCCAGCAGCACGTGATCGTCAGCCAGGGACAGATCGACGCGGTGCTCAACGCACGTCCCGAGGATCGTCGCGCGATCATCGAAGAAGCCGCGGGAGTCCTGAAGTTCCGCAAGCGCAAGGAGAAGTCCGAACGGCGGCTCGAAGCCACCGAAGCCAGTCTCTTGCGCGTGCAGGATCTCTTGCGCGAGGTCCGCCGTCAATTGCGCCCGCTCGAGCGACAGGCCGAGGCTGCGCGTCGCCACGGAGATCTCGTGGCCGAATTGAGCGCACTGCAGATCTTCCTGGCCGGTCGTGAGATCGCCGGATTCCGCCGTCGTCTCGAAGCATTGGCGGGCGACCGGGCCGAGGCGACGCGTCGTGAGGGCGAGTTGCGCAAGCAACTGGCCGAACTCGACACCGGTGTCATGGCCGCCGAATCCGAACTGTCGGCCCGCGGCGAGAGCGGACTGTCGGACGAATTGCTGCGAGTCGAGCAATTGCGCGAACGCGCGCGCGGCATCTCGATGCTTCTCGTCGAACGCCGCCGCTCGTACGAGCGCGATCGCGGACAACTCATGGATTCGGGCCTGGTCGCGAGTCTCGAAGCGGACGCCGCCGCTCTGCGCGCCGAACTCGGCGACGTCGAGGCCGGTATCGCTCGACTCGAACCCGAGGGTCGCGAACTCGCCACCGACGAAGCCGTGTTCGAAGGTGAGAAGGCCGCGGCCGCCACACTGTTCGACGAGTTGTCGTCGTCGCAGTCGGCATCCAGCGCGGCGGCCGAGGTTCGAGGCGAGTTGCGCACCTTGCGCGCCGCGCTCGAAGCAGCCGAATCCGAGTACCGCCGTCTCACGACGCGTCTCGAGAGTCTGACCGAACGCGACGGCCGCCTGGCCGGTGAGATCCAACGGTTGCGCGGCGAACTCGAGCAGGCCCAGGCGGTGGAGGCCCCGCTCGTCAACGAGATGACCACGGCCGAGTCGCGACGCATGACGGCCGATGCCACGTACGAAGCGGCGGTGAACGCCCGTTCCGACGCCCAGGCCGATCTGTCGCGCTGGCAGGCCCGCGCCGAAGCCCTGCAGTTGGCGCTCGACGGTGCGCGCGCCCGCGCCGGCGCCGAAGTTCTGCGCGACGTGACCGGAGTGGTCGGTGCACTGCTCGACGTGATCGAAATCGACGATGGCTGGGGCGAAGCGGTCGAGGCCGCTCTCGGTGAAGCGGTGTCGGCCGTCGTCGTCGACGATCCGGCGGCGGCTCGCCGCGCGATCGAACGGCTGCGCACGTCGACCGCGAGTGGTGCGGTGCTCGCCCTGGGCGCGCGAGCCGCGACACCGACCGCGGTGCCGACCGGGGCGCAGGCCGTGCGGCCGCACGTGCGCGGACGGCGTCCCGGTGTGGACGGCCTGCTCGACGTGTTGCTCGCGCGAGCGGTGCGCGTCGCCGACTGGACCGCCGCCGTCGACGCGGTGATCGCCGACCCCGGTCTCGTCGCCGTGACCGCCGAAGGTGATCGCTTCACGTCGTCGGGCTGGCGAATCGGAACGGGTGGAGGCGGAGCCACCGCCGCCGCCCTCGACGAAGCGGTCGCCCGCGCCGAATCGGCGACGGTGAATCTGGCCCGTCGCGACGACGAGGTTCGGGCCGCCGCAGTCGAGCAACAGGTGGCTCGTCAGCAAGAAGCCGACGGCAAGAAGAAACTCGATGCCAACGACGCGTCCTTCACCGCGGCCTCCGAGGCGTTGGCCCGAGTGCAGAGCGAGCGTCGCGAACACTCGTCCGAGGTGGAAGGCCTCGACGTCACCCGCCACGAGCTCGAGGAGCGTCTCGGCGGCCAGCGTTCGCGTGTGGCCGAACTCGAACGCGTGCTCCCCACTCTCGAACGCGACGAGGCGGCCGAAGTCGAGGCGGCTCGTGTTCGTGGTGAGGCGCGCGCGTCGCTCGACGCCAAGGCGGCTCTGCTGTCGGGTCGTCGCCGTGACCTCGAAGTGCGGTCGGCTGGTCTCCTCGAACGTCGCCAGTTCCTCGAGTCCCGTCTGGCCGACGCCGAACGCCGTCTCGAAGCCGACGCCGCCGCCCGCAGCGAAGTGGCGTCGCATCGCGAGCGCATCGAGCGCATCATCCGGGCCACCGATCGACTCGGCGCGATCGTCGAAGGCCATCGTCAGCGCATCGAGGTGCGTCTGGCCGATCTGCACGAGCGTCGCCGTCGTCAGAGCGACGAAGTGCGCGAGTTGGCCACGCGGCTCGATTCGATGCGCAAGGCCCGTTCGGCCGCCGAACGCGAACTCGAAGAAGTGCGCGAATTGTCGCGTCGCGGCGAACTCGAGGAAGCCGAGACGAAGCTGCGTCTCGAGACCACGGTCGAGACGCTTCGTCGCGACCTCGAAGTCGAACCGAGCGTGGCCGAAGCGGCCGAGTTGCCGCCGTTGCCGGAGGGAACCAATCCGCTGGCTCGCGTGCGCGAACTCGAACGCGAACTGCGTCTCATGGGCCCCATCAATCCTCTTGCCCTCCAGGAGTTCACCGAACTCCAGGAACGCCACACCTTCCTCGAGGCTCAACTCGAGGACGTGCGCAACACCCGCCGCGAGTTGATGCGCGTGATCCAGGCCATCGACACCGAGATCCAGCAGGTGTTCGCGGCCGCGTACGCCGACGTGAGCGCGAACTTCACTCAACTGTTCGCCATGTTGTTCCCGGGCGGAACCGGTCGGCTCGTCCTCACCAACCCGGACGACCTCCTCAACACGGGTATCGAGGTCGAGGCCAAACCGAGCGGCAAGAACGTGAAGAAGTTGAGCCTGCTCTCCGGTGGCGAGCGCAGCCTCACGGCCCTGGGTTTCCTGTTCGCGGTGTTCCGCAGCCGTCCGTCGCCCTTCTACGTGATGGACGAGGTCGAGGCCGCGCTCGACGACGTGAACCTGCATCGATTCCTCGGCCTCGTGAACGAGTTCCGCAAGGATGCTCAGCTCATCATCGTGAGCCACCAGAAGCGCACCATGGAGGCCGGTGACTGCCTGCTCGGCGTCACGATGCAGCCCGGCGGTTCGTCGAAGGTCGTGACCGAGAAGAGCAGCGCATCGTCCTGATAGACACGTCGGTGGAATGAACGCTCAGACGCTGATCATCATCTTGCTCGTGGTGGCCGTGGTGTTCGGCCTCGGCGTGGTGGTCGTCAGCCGGCGTCGCTCGATGTCGTCGTCATCGTCGTCATCGTCGTCCGTCGGGACCGCGATGCCCGAGATTCGCACGGCTCCGCCGCGGATCGAACCACCGGTCCTCGCACCCGTGCCGGAACCGATCGTCGTCGAGCCTGTCGTCGAGCCCGCGCCGGAACAGATCGTTGTCGAGCCTCTCGTCGAAGAACGGACGCCATCCTTCCGTGAGCGCATGGGCAAGGCGGCCGCGGCCATGGCCGGCGTTCTCGGCGGTGTTCGTTCGCGTCAGGGCATCGGCAACGACACGTGGGACGATCTCGAAGAGGCCCTGCTGCGCGCCGACGTGGGCATCGGTGTGACCACCGCTCTGCTCGACGGACTTCGCGAGCGCGTGAAGTCGAAGGCCATCCAGACTCCCGACGAGCTCATCGCGGCCCTGGCGGCCGACATGACGGCTCGTCTGCACGGAGCCGATCGCTCGTTGCGCTTCGACGAGTCGCTCGCGTCGGCCGGCCGGGTGAACGTCTGGTTGTTCGTCGGAGTGAACGGAGTCGGCAAGACCACCACCATCGGCAAGGTGGCGGCACAGCAGATGGCGGGCGGCCGATCGGTGATCCTGGCCGCCGGCGACACCTTCCGCGCCGCGGCGGCCGAGCAACTCGGAACGTGGGCCGACCGCTCGGGTGCCGAACTGGTGCGCGGGGCCGAAGGTGGCGATCCGAGTTCGGTCATCTACGACGGTGTGCAGCGGGCCAACGCCAAGGGGGTGGCGCTGGTGCTCGGCGACACCGCCGGACGATTGCAGAACAAGAGCAACTTGATTGAAGAGCTGCGCAAGGTTCGTCGTGTCGCATCGAAGGACCCCGGCGAGGTCACCGAGGTGCTCCTCGTGATCGACGCGACGACGGGTCAGAACGGACTCGCGCAGGCCCGCGAGTTCACCGAAGCCGCCGGTGTCACCGGTGTCGTGCTCACCAAACTCGACGGCTCGGCCAAGGGCGGGATCGTCTTCGCGATCGAGACCGAATTGGGTCTGCCGGTGAAGTTGGTGGGTCTGGGCGAAACCATCGCCGATCTGGTGCAGTTCGACCCGAACGAATTCGTGGGGGCCCTGCTCGACGTCGCGTGACGTCTCCCGAGAATTCGCGTGAAAACGGGAACCGGACACCCGTCACCGAACGTCAGAGTGCCATGACTCGACTCAGTTCCAGCCGTACCGTAACGGACATGGTTCGCCACGTGCTCCCCATCGTCTCGGTTCTCGCGCTCGTCGCGGCGTGCGGAGACGATCCCGATGGTGCCAATCCACCGATCATTCGCGCCACCGGCGGCGCCGCGATGGCCGGAACCGAGATGGCGGGTAACTCGCCGATGGTCGGCGACAAGATGATGTACCGACCGGTCGATTGGAATTTCGTGTTCGGCGGCGATCTGCCGGCGCTCGATTCGCCGGCCTGGGCGTGGGTACTAGCAGCTGATCCGCGGCCGACCGATGAGAAGTTGCGTTTCCTGGTCGATTACTTCGACATCGCCGGCGACTTCGCCGAGCGCACCGAAGGCGTGGGCGAGCCGTGGGAGTACACGACGTGGATGGCCGGATCGGCCGACGGTTCTGAAGCGTCGATCAACGTGTCGAGCGACGCGATGTTGTCGTGGTGGTACTCGAAGGGCTACGGACCGGTCGTCTCGGCGCCGGGTTGCGTCGTGCCGCCCGAGATCGCTGTCGATCCGGCCGCAGTCGATCCGGCCGCGGGTGATTCGACGATCGCTTCCAGCGATCTCACCATGCCGTGCGGTTCACCCGTCGAACCACCGGCCATCGAACCGCCGGTCGGTGTGCCGTCGAAGGACGAGGCGATCGCCAAGTTCCGCGAGATGGCGGTGGCGTTCGGATACTCCGCCGACGATCTCGCGATCGACGCGTGGGCCGACGACTGGAGCGCGAGCGTGACCGGCTGGGTGCGTCTCGACGGTGTGCGCTCGCCGTTGTCGATGAGCGCGTCGTACGGCGAGAACGGCGAACTCACCTGGGCCAGCGGCGTGCTGGCCGAGCCCGAGAAGTTCGCCGAGTATCCGCGCGTCGGCACCACCGCCGCGCTCGAGCGCATGACGAACGAATACAACGGCATGTGGACCGGAACCGGTGGTCCGATGGCCCGCGGTGGCGGCATCGCCATCGAACCGGCCATCGAACCGATGCCGGTCGACTCGTTGCCGGTCGATTCGATGCCGGCGATCGACACCGTGCCGATCGAACCCGAGACGATCACGGTGACCATCGAAGCCGTGGAAGAAGAGCTCGTGTACGTCTGGAGCGAGGACGGCTCGGTGTACCTCGTGCCGGGATACGCGTTCTTGGCCACGCAGGACGGCTACGAGTCGCGTTATCTCGTCTCGGCCATGCCCGACGAGTACGTACAGCAGGCCGAGACGCCGGGTGACGTGACGGTCGATACCGCGGTGCCCGGTCCCGACGACGCGCACTCCGGAGTCGATGTTCCGAAGGGTGCCGAGAAGGATCTGGTCGGACTCGCCGAGAAGGCCGCGGTGGAAGCGGCCGAATCGCAGGGTTGGGTCGTTCGCGTGGTGGCCCGTGACGGCGAGGAATTTCCGATCACGATGGACTATTCGACGGCGCGTGTGAATCTCACCGTGGTCGATGGCGTCGTGACCGAGGTGTACGTCGGCTGAGTCGCCGAAGCCGGACGAACGACCGAACGAACGGCCGGACGGCCGCGGAGTCCCGATCGCTAGCCTGACCCGACCATGTTCGACAATCTGTCCGGCCGCTTCGAGGGAATCTTCAAGCGCATTCGCGGCAAAGGCCGTCTCTCCGAGGCCGATGTCGACGAGGTGCTGAAGGAGATCCGCACCGCGCTGCTCGAAGCCGACGTCAACGTCGGAGTCGTCCGCAACGTCGTGGCGCGCATCCGCGAAGGTGCCATCGGCATCGAGCAGTCGAAAGCGCTCGACCCCAGCCAGCAGATCATCAAACTCGTCAACGCCGAACTCACCGCGATCCTCGGCGGCGAGACACTCAAGATCTCGTACGCGAGCAAGCCGCCCACCGTCGTCCTCATGGCGGGTCTGCAGGGTTCGGGAAAGACCACCAACTCGGCCAAGTTGGCCCGTTGGTTCAAGTCGCAGGGCCGCCATCCGCTTCTCGTGGGCGCCGACCTGCAACGCCCGGCCGCCGTCGAGCAGTTGCGCACCTTGGGCTCGCAGATCGACGTGCCGGTGTTCAGCGAACCCGGTGACCCGGTCGCCACCGCCACGCGTGGTCTGGCCGAAGCGCGCCGACTGGGCAAGGACGTCCTCATCGTCGACACCGCCGGTCGCCTGGCCATCGACGACGAGATGATGGCGCAGATCCGCCGGATCTCCGACCAGATCGCGCCCGACTACACGTTCCTCGTGATCGACGCGATGACCGGCCAGGACGCAGTCAACGTCGCCGAGGCGTTCCACACCGCGCTGCAGATCGACGGCGTCATCCTGTCGAAACTCGACGGCGACGCGCGCGGCGGCGCGGCACTGTCGGTGAAGGAAGTGATCGGCCGTCCGATCGCGTTCGCCAGCACGGGCGAGAAGCTCGACGCGTTCGATCAGTTCCATCCCGACCGCATGGCCAGCCGCATCCTCGGCATGGGCGACGTACTCACGCTCATCGAACAGGCCGAGAAGGCATTCGAGAAGGATCAGGCCGAGCAGGCCGCGGCCCGACTCCTGGAGGGCGAATTCACGCTCGACGACTTCCTCGAGCAGATGCAGTCGCTCAAGAAGATGGGTCCGCTCGGTGGCGTGCTCGGAATGTTGCCCGGTATGCCCAAGGAGTTGAAGAACGCGCAGATCGGCGACGACGACCTGAAGCCGATCGAGGCCATCATCCGTTCGATGACCCCCGACGAGCGGCGCAAGCCCGAGATCATCAACGGCAGTCGTCGCCAGCGCATCGCGCAGGGGAGTGGTCGGTCGATCGCCGAGGTCAATCGCCTCGTGAAGCAGTTCTCCGAGATGCAGAAGATGATGAAGCGCATGGGTGGCATGGGCGGCGGCAAGAAGGGCAAGCGCGGCGGTTTGGGGGCCCTGGCCGGACTCGGCGGCGGTCTGCCCGGACTCCCGGGCGCTGGTCCGGCGCCGGGTGGATTTCCCTTCCCGCCGTCCCGCTGACCTCGGGGCGCGGGGGCGTTGGGGACGTCCGACGGCCACCGCTAGCCTCTCCTGGTCCCCGTCCACGGGCCCATCCGCGGATCCGTGACCCCAGGAGTTCTTCTTACATGGCCGTCAAGTTGCGTCTCACTCGAATCGGAAAGACCAAGCAGCCGTACTACCGCGTCATTGCGAGCGACAGCCGCACCGCGCGTGACGGCGCTTTCCTCGAGATCCTCGGCCAGTACAACCCGCGCCTCGAGCCCTCGGTCCTCAACATCGACAACGACAAGGCCGTGGCCTGGTTGATGAAGGGTGCGCAGCCCACCGAGCGCGTCCGCAAGCTCCTCGAGATCTCGGGTGCGTGGGCGCAGTTCACCGCCGCCCGCGGCAAGTGATCCTCCCATCGTGAGCGATCCCAACCAGTACGCCTCGCCGACGGCCGTCGCCGTCCTCACCCACGTGGTGCGCTCCATCGTCGACGACCCCGACGCCGTGGTCGTCAACGAGGTCGAGGGCCGTCACCGGGCCAAGCTCGAAGTGAAGGTCGGCCCCGGAGATCTCGGTCGCGTCATCGGCCGTCGTGGTCGCACCGCCCAGAGCATCCGCACGCTCGTGCGCGCCGCCGCCGCCAAGGACGGCAGCGAGGTCGACGTCGACTTCGTCGACTGATTCGATCGGCTCGGCGATGACCGAGTTGCGCCCCGCCCATCTGCTCGAAGTCGGTCGTCTCGGCCGTCCTCACGGTGTTCGTGGCCGTGTTCACGTGAACCTCTCCACCGATCGCACCGAACGCGTCGCGGTCGGTGCTCGGCTGTGGTGCGAGGGTTGGCCCGGCGGTTGGCTCGAGATCGTCGAATCGTTCGAAGCCTCCGGGCGCCCGGTCGTCGGGTTGGCGGGTGTCGACGACCGCAACACCGTCGAACGTCTCGTGAATCGGACCATCTGGGCCGAGCCGCTCGTCGATCCGGAGGCCGTGTGGGTCCACGAGGTCATCGGTGCCGACGTGATCGATCAGCACGGCACGGCGCGCGGTCGCTGTGTCGCGGTGGTGGCCAATCCAGCTGACGATCTCCTCGAACTCGACTCGGGTGCACTCGTGCCCGGTCGTTTCGTCGACCATGTCGAACACGCGACCGATCGTGTCGTGGTGCACGTCGACGTTCCCGACGGTCTCTTCGATCTGGACGAGTCGTGAGAGTCGACGTCTTCACCATCTTTCCCGCCCTCGTCGACGGGTTCTGCTCCGAGAGCCTCCTCGGCAAGGCACGCGAGAACGGATTGCTCGATCTGCGCTGCCACGATCTGCGCGAGCACACCACCGACGTGCACCGTTCGGTCGACGATTCGCCGTTCGGCGGCGGGGCCGGAATGGTCATGCGCGCCGAGCCGATCTTCGCGTCGGTGGAAGCGGCCGATCCGCCGCGACCGCTCTACCTGCTCAGTCCGGGCGGGCGTCGATTCGACCAGGCGTTGGCGCGCGAACTCGCGGCCACGCACGAGAGCGGGGGTTTCAGCCTCCTGTGCGGACGGTACGAAGGCGTCGATCATCGAGTCGTCGAACATCTCGTCGACGGCGAGATCAGCGTCGGCGACGTGGTCCTGTCGGGCGGCGAGGTCGCGGCCTGTCTCGTGATCGAAGCCGTCACCCGGTTGATTCCGGGAGCCATGGGCAACGACGTGAGCCCGGTCACCGAGAGTTTCGGCGACTCGGGTCTGCTGGAGGAACCGCACTACACACGACCGGCCGACTTCCGTGGCTGGCCGGTTCCCGACGTGCTGCGCAGCGGCGATCACGCGCGTATCGAACGCTGGCGCCTGGCCCAGGCCCTGCATCGCACCCTGCGCGTACGTCCCGACCTCATCGACGCCCGCGGCGGCCTCTCCGACCAGGAGAAACGCCTGTTGGAAGAGTTCCCGGCCGTCCCGTATCCTTGACCGGCTACCCGACCTGAGGACGCATCATGAAGACCACCGACATCGTTGACCTGCAGAACCTTCGCACCGACATCCCCGAGTTCGGGCCCGGCGACGAACTCAAGGTCCATGTCCGCGTGGTCGAGAGCGGCAAGGAGCGCGTTCAGGTGTTCCAGGGCAACGTCACGGCTCGTTCGGGCTCGGGTGTTCAGGAGACCTACACGGTGCGCAAGGTGAGCTACGGCGTCGGTGTCGAGCGCACCTTCCCGGTGCACAGCCCGAGCGTCGCCAAGATCGAGGTCGTCAAGAAGGGCGACGTGCGTCGCGCCAAGCTGTACTACCTCCGCGACCGCAGCGGCAAGGCCGCCAAGGTGCGCGAGAAGCGCGAATTCTGATCGTCTTTCGTCGAACGAAAGGCTCCTCCATTGGGCACTGACGACCTCGAAGAGTTCGAGGCCGAGCGCGAGCTCCAGTTGGCGCACGAGTATCAGGACGTCGCGGCCATGTTCCGCTACGCCGTCGAAACCGAGCGCCGTTTCTATCTGGCCAACAACGTCGAGGTCTCCGTCACCGGGGAATCGGCGCGGCCGCTCGTTCAAGTGGAGTTGACCGACGCGTGGGTCTGGGACATGTACCGCAAGAGCCGTTTCGTCTCGAAGGTGAAGATCCTCACTTTCAAGGACGTGAACGTCGAAGAGTTGCCGCGCGAGGAACTCAACGACCTCGACCGTCCGTAGACGGTCCACCGCAAGTCGGCGTGTCCCGTCGCGGCGCCAACAACGCGCGTGGCCGCTGGGGCGAGGACCGAGCGGCCGAGTGGTATCGCGCTCGCGGATACCTCATCGTCGCGCGCAACTGGCGCCACGGCCGCCACGGCGAGATCGACCTCATCGCCCGTCGCGACGACGTGGTGGTGGTGTGCGAAGTCAAGGCTCGGGCCAACGATTACTTCGGGCATCCGGCTCTGGCGGTCGACCAGCGCAAGCAGTCGAGGCTCCGACGACTGGCCGCGGCCTGGTTGGCCGAACACCGACCGGGCCGAGTCACCGTTCGCTTCGACGTGGCGGCGGTGTCGGGCGCGCGGGTCGACGTGATCGAGAACGCGTTCTAGCCGGCCGGTCAGGACGAGCGCTTGGCCCGCGATCGCCAGCACGCGTGGTGCCAGTGCCGACGCAAATCGGGCGCATCGCGCGGAACCGCCACAACGTGTCCGAGGCCGACAGGGATGTCGCGATGGCAACCCGGGCATACGTAGCGTTTCGTGGCTTGGTACGGCTGAACCCGGCGCACCTCGATCGGTCCGTACAGACCGGTCCAGATGGTGGGTTTGGCCCGATCAGCCAAGGAAGGCCCAGGCGACGAGAGCGACCGCCGCGACGATGGCGGCGGCCACGAAGACGTAGTCGGCGCGACGGGCCCGGAACTTCCGATACGGGTTGAAACCCATGCCGTCATTATCGTCCGTCGGGTGAGCAACAGCGCGAATTCCAAGCAGTACGAGACCATCATCGTCGAGCGGTCCGAGGGTGTGGTCACCCTCACGTTCAATCGGCCCGAACGGAAGAACGCCGTCAACGGTCAGATGTGGATCGAACTCCACGACGCGCTCACCGAGATCTACAACAACGGGTCCGACCGCGTGGTGGTGCTCACCGGAGCGAACAACGAGTTCTGCAGCGGCGCCGACCTCAACACGGTGGGCAAGTCGAGTGGTCGCGAGCACTCGCACACCTACTATTCGATGCGCGAAGTCACCTCGGTGATCCTCGCTCTCGCGCGTCTGCCCCAGCCAACCATCGCCAAGGTGCGCGGTGTGGCCGTCGGAGTGGGCGCCAACATGGCGCTCGGCTGCGATCTCGTCGTGGCGTCCGACAACGCGCGCTTCTCGGAGATCTTCGCCAAGCGCGGCCTCTCGCTCGATGGCGGCGGGTCGTGGATCCTGCCGCGGCGAGTCGGTCTGCACCGTGCCAAGGAGTTGACCTTCTTCGCCGACATCATCTCGGCGGCCGAGGCCGACCGCATCGGTCTGGTCAATCGCGTCGTTCCCGATGCCGAACTCGACGCGTTCGTGGCCGACTGGACGCAGCGACTGCTCGCCATGCCGCCCATCGCACTGGCGCAGTCGAAGCGCATGCTCAACAACGCCATGAACGTGACGCTCGAAGAGGCCCTCGACGACGAAGGCACCGCGCAGACCGTCAATTTCGGAACCAAGGACACGCCCGAGGCAATCGCGGCGTTCCTCGAGAAGCGCGCCCCGGTCTTCAAGGGTCGCTGACACGTTCGTCTCGTCGTCCCTCACTAGCGTGGGGTCGATGGCTCGTCGCGCGATCGCTCGTGCTCTGATCTTCGTCGCGGCCGGAGTCGCCGTGTCGCTCGGGTCCGGAGTCGCCGCCTCGGTTCCGCCGTCGGTTCCGCCTACGGGACCGGTCGCGAACACCACGATTCCGTCCGATTGTCCGCTTCCGACGGCACCGCGGGCCACGTTCGTCGGGGCGTTGGTGGCGGCCGACCGGCGCACCGCGCGTTTCGAGGTGCGCCAGGTGCGGGGAGGAATCCTCGATGGCTACACCGCCGACGGACTCGTCGACGTCGACTTCGGGGACGACGTCCGCTTCCTCGAAGTCGGCGTCGAATACATCGTCGCGGCCGCTCTCGACGTCGAAACGAATCGATTGTTCTCGAAGGTGCGCGATCCCGAGCCGCTGTTCGGAGGCAATCAGGTGATCGGGATCGAGGAGCGCAACCTCGACTGCCCCGACCTGGAGGACGCGGTACGCACGCTCACCGTCGACGGCCGCAGCGTGGAGAGCGGTGTGTTGGCCCCTCTCGCCGACGACTCGCGCGGTCTGCTGCGCGCGGTGGTGCTTCCCTTCGCGTGGGTGTTCGGCGGATTGGTGGGTCTGGCGGCGATCGCCAACGGTGTTCGAGCCCTGGCGGGGCGGAGTCGGCGTCGTCAGGCCGCCCGGGCGGCCTCGGCGCGGGCCCGCAAGTCGGCCACGGCGAAGTCGAGACCTTCGGCGTAGCGGAACAGCGCCGTCCCGGCGATCAGCACGTTGGCGCCGGCGTTCACGGCTCCAGCGATGGTGGAGGGGCCGATGCCGCCGTCGACTTCGATGTTGACCCGATCCTGCAGACCGCGGGATGTCAAGAGATCGCGGAGTTCGCGGATCTTGGGTTCCATCGTCGCGATGTACGACTGGCCGCCGAAGCCCGGGTTCACGGTCATCACGAGCACCATGTCGACGAGATCGAGAACGTTCGCGACCGAGCTGATGGGCGTGTGCGGGTTGAGCGCGACCGCGGCCGTCGCGCCGAGCGACGCGATGTTGCCGAGCGTACGGTGCAGGTGGGGACAGGCCTCGACGTGCACGATGAGTCGATTGCAGCCCGCTTCGACGTAGCGCGCGGCGAGCACATCGGGGGTGAGCGTCATCAAGTGCGCTTCGAAGGGCTTGTCGGTGTGCCGGCGAGCGGCGGCGATCACGTCGGGACCGAACGTGAGGTTGGGCACGAACTGGCCGTCCATGACGTCCCACTGGAAGTGGTCGACGCCCGCGGCATCGAGGGCCTCGATCTCGGCGCCCAGGCGCGCGAAGTCGCACGGAAGCACCGACGGAACGATCTGGATCGGAAGCGCCACGCCATGAACGCTACCCGTCCGGCTCCGGCCCGAGTGAGAGCGCCCGTAGTCTCGGCTCGTCATGACCGAGCCCGTGGTGCGCATCGAGAAGGTCGTCGCCGAGGGCGACGGGCTGGGTCGACTGGCCGACGGGCGAGTGGTGTTCGTCGAGGGTGGACTGCCCGGAGAACTCGTGACGATCCGGATCGTGAAGCAATCGCGCGATTACGCGCGCGCCGTGGCCGTCGACGTCATCGAGGCCAACGTCGAGCGAATCGAACCTCCTTGCCCTCACGTGAGTCGCGGCTGCGGCGGTTGCGATCTCCAGCACGCGACCATCGAGTTGCAACGACGCATCAAGGTCGACATCGTGCGCGAGTCACTCGTCCGAATCGGTCGACTGGCCGATCCCGATGTGGGGCTGGGGCCGTCGCACAGCGATCCGTTCGGATACCGGGCGACCATTCGCGTGGCTCGAGCCGTGCACGGACGGGTCGGGTTCCGACGTCGCTCGTCGCACGACGTCGTTGCGGTGACCGAGTGTCCGATCGCCCACCCGGCGTTGAACGAGATCCTCGAGAACATCCGGGTCGGCTCGGAGGTCGACGAGATCGCGATCAGGGCCTCGAACGTCGACGACTCTGTCACGTGGTGGGCCGAACCCGATGCCCACGATGTGACCGGCCTGCCCGATCGTGGCGGTCCGAGCTCGCGGCTCGTCGAACGGGTGCTCGGACGCGACTTCGTGGTGTCGGCCGGGTCGTTCTTCCAATCGTCACCCGCCGCGGCCGCAGTGCTCGTCGAGTCGGTGCGCCGGGCGCTCGGTGATCCGGGCTCGTGGTCGGACGGCGACGTGGTCGACGCGTACTCCGGAATCGGACTCTTCGCCGCGCTGGCGGTGCCGACCGATCGTCACGTGTGGGCCATCGAGAGCAATCCGTGGGCCTGCGCCGACGCCCGCGAGAACCTGTCCGACCGATCGGCGACGATCGTCGAGTCGCGCGTCGACGACTGGCAACCACGCGATGCCGCCGTCGTCATCGCCGATCCGGCTCGCGACGGCTTGCGTGCTTCGGGCGTGGAAGTGCTCGCCAACACCGGAGCGGCGGTGATCGTGCTGGTGTCGTGCGATCCGGCGTCGCTCGGCCGCGATGCTCGACTGCTCGACGCCGCCGGTTACGCGTTCGAGCGGTGCGAAGTCCTCGACCTGTTCCCGCAGACCCATCATGTGGAAGCCGTGAGTCGATTCGTGCGACGTGAGAGGCTGTGAGCGATGCGTTTCGAAACCACCGCTGAAGTTGCCGCCGCACTCTCGTCGGGGCGGCCCGTGGTCGCACTCGAATCGACGATCTTCTCGAACCTCGGTCTGCCGTCGCCGGCCAATCGCGAGGCACTCGAGCGTTGTACGACCGCGATCCGCGAAGCGGGTGCGACGCCAGCCATCACCGCGGTCATCGATGGTGTCGCGCGTCTCGGTCTGCACGTCGACGAACACGAGCGGATCCTCGGAGCGGCGCAGAAGATGGCCGAACGCGACATCGGCGTCGCCATCGCGCAGAGGTGGCCGGTCGGCGCCACGACCGTGTCGGCATCGGTGGCGATCGCCGCCGCGGGGGGAGTCTCGGTGTTCGCCACCGGTGGGATCGGCGGAGTCCACCGCGGCTCGGAGATCACGGGCGACGTGTCGGCCGATCTCGACGCCATCGCGAGTCATCCCGTGATCACGGTGTGCGCGGGGGCCAAGGCGTTCCTCGATCTGCCGCGAACCTTGGAATACCTCGAGACACGCGGTGTGGCGGTGCTCGGCTGGCGACACGACTGGTTCCCGGCGTTCTACACGCGTTCGTCGGGTCTGCGCGTCCCGCATCGAGTCGAGTCGGCGAACGAAGTGGCCGCGGTGTTCGACTGCCGCACGCGACTCTCGACCGGAGTTCTCGTGACGGCGCCGATTCCCGACGCCGATCAACTCGATCAGGTCTTCATGGACGACGTGGTCGCTCGTGCGGTGAAGGAGTGCGATGACGCCGGCATCACGGGTCCGGGTGTGACACCCTTTGTACTGGCGCGGATCGCCGAGGCCACGGACGGTCGCAGTGTGCCCGCCAATCTCGCCCTGGCCGAGAACAACGCGCGGGTGGCGGCCGAGATCGCGCGCGCCGTCGCGGCTACAAACGCCTGACGCAGCGGTCGATGCGTCGGAAGAACCGGGCGGTCGCCCGCGGATCCTCGCGATCGAGTCCCCACCGGGCGATCCAGGTGGTGCGGCACAGCGGGTGGCACAGCACGCGCAGGCCGCGGTTCACGAGTCGCTTGCCGGGCATGCCCTGCACGGCGTTCACGTACCAGGGCGATCCGTGCGTGGTGACGGTGATCAACCGGCGGATGTTCTTCAGGCGCGGATGCAGGCGGGTGGCGCCTTCGGGGAAGTCCCAGGCGACTCCGTGCGCCCACACGCGGTCGATCCAGCCCTTGAGGATGGCCGGCTGCTGACCCCACCACGTGGGGTGGATCAGCACCAACGCTTCGCACCACGTGAGATCGGCGAAGTGCGATGCGAGGTGCGGTTTGGCCTCGGGTGCGTCGAAGTGTGCCCGCTTCTCGACGCGGCTGAGGCGCGAATCGAAACCTTCGGCGTACAAATCGCGGACTCGCACATCGTGACGACCGAGTTCGAGGGCCGTCGTGACGCGCCGCAGGACCTCGCGGTTGAGCGAGTCGGCTCCGGGGTGCGCGAACACCACGAGAACTCGCGTCATGATCTCGACCTCATCGGATCGCCGCCATCGAGGATTCGACCGCCGTCACGAACTCGCGTCGTCGTTGCTCGGTTCGCCCATCGAGTGCGTAGAGCGCGTGCCACGAGACCTTGGTGCCGCGTCCGCAGGCGACGCGCAACGTGCGCGCGATCGTGCGCCTTCCGTTGTCGTTGACGGCCTTGATGTACCACCAAGGAGATCCGTACGTGGTCACGCCCACGACGCGGCGAACGTGCGTGAGGCCGGGGCGGACGCGCTGCGTGCGCGGATCGAGGCTGAAGGCCGTGCCCATCACGAGCGTCCGTTCGAACCAGGCCTTGAGGATCGCCGGGACGCTGCTCCACCACGTGGGGTAGACGAACACGAGGAGCTCGGCCTCCTTCACGAGTCGAGCGTGTTCGGCCACCAGCGGGTCGACGATCGGCTGATCGGTCGTGTAGGCGGCCCATTCGGCGGGGGAGAGCGCCCCGGGGTAATCGAGGGCGTACAGATCGAGCAGTGTCACCTGATGGCCGGCCGAGGCCAATCCGCGCACGACGGCATCGGCCAGTGCGCGGTTGTACGACTCGGGATCGGGGTGGGCGAACACCACCAGGGCGTTCATGACGCGGATCGCGCGAGGACGCGGATCATGGTGCACCCCCAGGGATTCGAACCCTGAACCAATGGATTAAGAGTCCACTGCTCTGCCGTTGAGCTAGAGGTGCGCGACGCGAAAGACGAGTGTAGGCGCCGACTGGGGTGAACGAGGGGAATCGAACCCCCGGCCTTCAGGGCCACAACCTGACGCTCTAACCGACTGAGCTACGTCCACCATGAACCCGCAGAGTCTGCCAGCAATCCCCGTGATTCCCACGACCACCGGTGGACATCCGTCCGGAAATCCCGCGACTGTGCTGGGGCGACACTTTCTCGTCGCGACGCCGTGAGCGGTCGTCGAAAAGCCTTGCTAGGGTTCTGGGAACTCTGAAGGAGTTGATATCCGTGTCGACCACGGACTCGTCAGTCAGCAGCGTCCGTTCGCTGGGAGAACGGGCGAAGGAAATCACGGCCCGCGAGATCGCCCGGTACGCCGAGCGCACGAAAGGCTCGCAGAAGGCCACCGAACGTGCACGTCTCGTCCTGCCTCTCGGCGTCCCGTCGAGTTTCCAGGCCTACGACCCGCACCCGATCGTCGTGCGATCGGCCAAGGATGCCTACATGGTCGACGTCGATGGCAACCGCTACATCGACTACGACATGGGATTCGGCGCGCTCTTCAGCGGTCACGTACACCCCGCGGTTCGCCGTGCGGTCGAGGCGCAACTCGACAACGGCACGTTGTTCGTGACGCCGTGCGAGGCGAACGCCGAAGTCGCCGAGATGCTCGGCCAGCGCTACGGCTTGCCCATGTGGCGGTTCACCAATTCGGGGACCGAGGCCACCATGGACGCCATCCGCGTGGCGCGCGGTGTGACCGGGCGCGACAAGATCGTCAAGGTCGAAGGCGGATACCACGGCCACCACGACGAAGTCATGATCTCGATGAAGCCGCCCCTCGATCAGGCCGGCCCGGCCCACGCGCCGATCGCGGTGCCGTCGACGGCTGGAGTCACCAAAGCGGTTCTGGGCGACACGATCGTCATCCCGTACAACGATCCCGAGGCCCTCGAGCGCGTTCTGCGCAGTGGCGAGGTGGCCTGCTTCATCGTCGAGCCCGTGATGGAGAACATCGGGATCTGTCTGCCCCAGCCGGGTTATCTGCAGGCCGTGCGCGAGATCACCGAGCGGTACGGGACCCTCCTCATCTTCGACGAAGTCAAGACCGGCATCACCGCTGGATGGGGTGGCGCAACCGGCGCTCTCGGTGTCACGCCCGATCTCGTGTCGCTCGCCAAGTCGATCGGCGGCGGATTGCCGCTCGGCGCGTTCGGCGGCAAGCGCGAATACATGGACCAGATCACCCTGGGTCGTGTGATCCACCTCGGCACCTACAACGGAAATCCGTTGTGCATGGCGGCGGCCAAGGCCGTGCTCTCCGAAGTGTGCACTCCCGACGCCACGAACGACACGATTCTGCGCAACACCAAGTTGGTCGACGCGTGCAACGAGATCATCGACTCGAGCGGTGTGCCGGCCCACACCATCCAGTTCGGCGCCAAGGGCTGCGTCACGTGGACGCCCGAACCCATTCGCAACTACCGCGATTACAAGGCCACCAACTTCGATCTCGCGTTCGCGCAGTGGATCCACGGAATCAACCGCGGAATCCTGTTGCCGCCCGGTCTCGACGAGCAGTGGCTCATCTCGATCATGCACACCGAGGCCGACGCGCTCGCGTACGCCGACGTGTTCGCTGATTTCGTCGACGAACTGCTCGCGTGACCGACGCCGGTTCCGCTGACGTTTCCGCGGGAGTCTTTCCCGTACTTCCCTTGCCGCGGCTACTTCTGCGCGCGATCGTTCGCCGGTGCCCGCGGTGTGGCAGTGGGCGAGCGTGGTTCCGCTCGTGGTTCGCCCAAGGCGAGCGCTGTGTCGGATGCGGTCTGCGGCGCACGCGTGGCGTCGACGGCCACGAGTTGGGTGCGCTCACCATCGGACTCGTTCTGAACATCGGTCTCGTGATCGCCGCCGTGGGCATCGGGGTCGCGCTCACAGTTCCCGACGTTCCGGTGGTGACGCTCTATGTGATCCTGGCGTCGGCTGCGATCGTGATCCCGGTGGTCACGTGGCCGCTCACCCACACCATCTGGATCGCCATCGACCTGCGGGTCCGACCGGTGGGTGACGACGAGGCGGCCGAAGCGGTCGCTTGGTTGGCCAGCCACAGCCGTCAGGCCTGACGGACCAGCCCGACCGGCTGGACGGGTGCCTGATCGAACATTTGATCGATCGAATGCTTGACCGAACGGGTGTTCGTAGTTACGCTCCTGTCATTCGTCCAGCGTGATCCCGGCTTCTGTGCCACACCCGTCTCGTACGGTCCCCGACACAGACACCAACAACCTCTAGAAAGGCAGAGACATGAGCACAGACCGCGCCAAGGCCCTCGATATGGCCCTCGCCCAGATCGACAAGCAGTTCGGCAAGGGGTCCATCATGCGGATGGGCGAACAGTCCTTCAAGGGCATCGAAACCGTCTCCACGGGCGCCCTGGCCCTCGACGTGGCCCTCGGAGTGGGCGGACTGCCCCGCGGCCGCGTCGTCGAGATCTACGGCCCGGAGTCGTCGGGTAAGTCCACCCTCGCCATGCACGTGGTGGCCGAGGCTCAGCGCAACGGCGGCGTGTGCGCCTACATCGACGCCGAGCACGCCATGGACCCGGTGTACGCCCGTTCCATCGGCGTCGACATCGACCAGCTCCTCATCTCGCAGCCCGATACCGGCGAACAGGCCCTCGAGATCGCCGACATGCTCGTGCGCTCGGGTGCACTCGACGTGGTGGTCATCGACTCGGTCGCGGCCCTCACGCCCAAGGCCGAAATCGAGGGCGAAATGGGCGACACTCACGTGGGTCTGCAGGCCCGACTCATGAGCCAGGCTCTGCGCAAACTCACGGCCAACCTCAACAAGACCAACACCATCGCCATCTTCATCAACCAGTTGCGCGAGAAGATCGGCGTCATGTTCGGCTCGCCCGAAACCACGCCCGGTGGTCGTGCGCTCAAGTTCTATTCGTCGGTCCGTCTCGACATCCGCCGAATCGAATCCATCAAGGACGGTGCCGAGGTCGTGGGCAACCGCACTCGCGTGAAGGTCGTCAAGAACAAGGTGGCTCCGCCCTTCCGTCAGGCCGAATTCGACATCATGTACGGCAAGGGCATCAGTCGTGAAGGCACTCTCCTCGACATGGCCGTCGATCTGGGCATCGTGAAGAAGTCCGGTGCCTGGTTCACCTACGACGGTGAGCAGATGGGTCAGGGTCGCGAGAACGCCAAGACATTCCTGACCGAGAATCCCGAACTCATGGTCGACATCACCGAGAAGGTGCGTGCGGCCTCGGGTCTCACGGGTTCGGGCGAGGGCTTCCCGGCCACCGACGAACAGCCCATCGAACTCGACTGACCAGCCCGTGGGCCGACCGGGGCCCGCTGATAACCTCGGAGTCGCCTTCCGAGATAGCTCAGTTGGCAGAGCAGCTGACTGTTAATCAGCGGGTCGCAGGTTCGAGCCCTGCTCTCGGAGCACAAGCAGGGTCCGCCTCGTGCGGACCCTGTGTCATTCGGGGCGGTAGCTCAGTTGGTCAGAGCAGGGGACTCATAATCCCTGGGTCGCGGGTTCGATCCCTGCCCGCCCCACCGAGGTTGTCCGACCTTGTCGAGCGACCTGCTCCACTACATTCGCCTCGATGTCCGTCGACGCACCTCTCCCGTCCGGTCCTCGGACCATCGCTGGTCGCGACGTGGGGGCACTCGGCTTCGGATGTTGGCGACTCACCGACGCCGACGCCGGTCGTTGCGCCGATCTGGTCGAGGCCGCGGTCGAACTCGGAATGAACCTGGTCGACAACGCCGACGTGTACGGCCTCGACTGGGGTGGCCGTGGGTTCGGAACGTGCGAGGAGATGCTGGGCGAAGTTCTCCGTCGGCGTCCGGGATTGCGCGACCGCATCGTGCTGGCCACCAAGGGTGGCATCGTTCCCGGAGTGCCGTACGTGAGCAATCGCGACTACCTCACGACGGCGTGCGAGGCATCACTGCGACGACTTGGCGTCGACGTGATCGACCTGTATCAGATCCACCGACCCGATCCGTACACGCATCCGGCCGAGGTGGCCGAGACCTTGATGGCGCTCATCGATCGCGGTGTGGTGAAAGCGGTCGGAGTCTCGAATCACACCGTGGCGCAGACCCGGGCGTTGCAGGCCCATCTCGATGTGCGCCTGACGTCGACTCAGCCCGAGTTCTCCGCTGTCGCGCTCGATCCGCTGCGTGACGGAACGCTCGATCTGTGCACCGAGACAGGAATCGCCCCGCTGGCCTGGAGCCCATTGGGCGGCGGTCGACTGGCGAGCGGAGACGGGCTGCGACTCGAGTTGACCGCGGCCCTCGATTCGATCGCGGCGGCGCACGACGTGTCGCGCGCCGCGGTGGCGGTGGCCTTCGTGCTGGCCCATCCGAGTGCACCGATCGCCATCGTCGGAAGTCAGAACGTGCGTCGACTGGCCGAATTGTCCGCGGCCACGTCGGTGGAATTGACGCGCGCCCAGGTGTACCGAATCATCGAAGCGAGTGACGGGCGGCCCTTGCCGTGACGGCACCGGGTCGGTGCGAAATCAGCTGGTTCGCGGCACTGTGCGACGACGACTACGAACAACTCGGAGTCGTACGGTCCGATCTGCGGAGTTCGTGGGAGCACTGCCGAGCGATCGTCGAGCAGGCCGAGCGCAGCGGTTTCGACAACGTGCTCCTGCCCTCGGGGTATGCCCTCGGCATCGACGCGGTGGCCTTCGCCGGCGGAATGGCCGCTTGCACGTCGAGCATTCGTCTTCTGGTGGCGGTTCGCTGCGGCGAGATGTGGACCCCGCAATTGGCGCGCCAGATCGCGACCCTCGACCACATGCTCGGAGGCCGTCTCACGGTGAACATCATCTCGTCGGAGATGCCGGGCGAATCCCTCGACGGTCCGGCTCGATATCGCCGGACGGGCGAAGTGATGGCGGCACTGCGCGATCTGCTCTCGGGGCGATCGATCGGTGCCGAGGGCGAGTTCGTCTCGGTGGACGTCGCACCACCTCGGATCGCCGAGGAGAATCGCGGTTGCCCTCCGCTCTACTTCGGAGGACTGTCCGATGAGGCTCGCGACGTGGCGGCGCAACACGCCGACGTGTATCTGATGTGGCCCGACACGATCGACGTGATCGGCGACCTGGTGAACGAGATGACCGAACGTGCAAGTGCGTACGGTCGCAGCCTTCGCTTCGGATACCGCGCGCACGTGGTGGTGCGGGAGAGCGAGCACGAGGCCCGGGCCGCCGCCGACCACATCGTGGCTGCGCTCGACGACGAGACGGGTGCCGCCATTCGCGCGCGTTCGCTTGACTCGCAGTCGACCGGAGTGCGCCGTCAAGCAGAGCTCCGCGAATCGGCGAGTCGGGACGGATTCGTGGAGGATCACCTCTGGACCGGAATCGGCCGCGGCCGCAGCGGTTGCGGTGCGGCCATCGTGGGCGATCCGCATCAGGTGGCGGGGAAGATCGAGCAATACCGATCGCTCGGAATCGAGGCGTTCATCCTCTCGGGTTACCCGCATCGCGACGAATGCCGTCGTGTGGGTGATCTGGTCCTGCCGCTCCTCGAACACGGGCCACTGGAGATCGAACCATGAGCGACGACCTCACCTATTCGACGTATCTGCGCATCGAAGACTTGCTGTCGCTGCAGAATCCGCAGTCGGCCGCCGCCGGCCGAGAAGAGCACGACGAGATGCTCTTCATCGTGATCCACCAGGTGTACGAGTTGTGGTTCAAACAGGTGCTTCACGAACTCGATCACGCCGTGGTTCTGCTCGATCACGACGACATCACGCGGTGCGGCCACACGCTCAAGCGGGTGCTGACGATCATGAAAGTGATGGTCGCCCAGATGGACGTTTTGGAGACCATGACCCCGCTCGAGTTCCTGAGCTTTCGCGAGCGACTCGAATCGGGGAGCGGTTTCCAGTCGGCGCAGTTCCGCGAACTCGAGTTCCTGCTCGGCCACAAGCGCGGGGGAGTGCTGGAGGCCCTGCCTCATGACGGGGCGGTGCGCGAGCGATTGCAGCGTCGCCTGGTGGCGCCGTCGCTGTGGGCGTCGTTCTGCGCTCTCGTGGCGCGACGCGGCCACGCGGTTCCGAACGACGTCGTGGTTCGGGATACCACGCTGCCGACCGAACCCGACGAACGGGTGCAGGACGCCCTCATCGAGGTGTACCGCCACGATCGCGAACTGGCCGAACTCTGCGAGCGGCTGGTCGATCTCGACGAAGGGCTCCAGGAGTGGCGCTATCGCCACGTGAAGATGGTCGAGCGAACCATCGGAACCAAACCGGGGACGGGTGGGTCGAGCGGGGCGGACTACCTCAAGACCACGTTGGGTCGGCCGGTGTTCCCCGATCTGTGGGCGATCAGAGCGCGTCTCTGAGCGTCGGCCGCGAGGTCAGCGGGGCCAACTGGACATGTCGATGACATCGCCTTCGGCCGCGTGCGAAATCGGATCCTCGGCTCCGACCGCATCGATGAATTCGTCGACGTCGTCGGCTTCGCCGCCGATGAGCCAGACGACCGACTCGCCGTCGTGGTCGGCCGGGTCGCGGGGGAGGATTCCTTCCACGTTGTACTGATCGACGGTGATCGAGTCGTCCTCGGCCGTCACCGGAGCGACGATGGCCATCTCGACCATGGCATCCGGATCGAGATCCTTCAAGATGTCGATCAACTCGGCGACGTTCATGCCGTCAGTCTTTCACGGCGAGGCGGCTCGAATCAGGATTCGGTCAGCCAGCGCGGTGCGACTTCGAGCAGGTAGAGGCTCACGTCGCGGCATCGATCGAGCGTTTGGCAGAACGACTCGTCGTTGTTGTCGTACACGTCGGCCAGCGGAACGCTCAGGCGGGCGACGATCGACAGTTTGCGCTCGGGAGCGTCGGTGACCGAGGCGGTCGAATCGATGGCCGACACTTCGAGCGGCAACTCGATACCGCCGACTCCGGCGAGTTCGGTGGCCAGCACCAGGAGGTCGGGCGGACTCTGCAACGGGGGGAGCGCCCAGGTGAAGAGCAAGGGAAACGAGAAGTCGGCCGGGAGTTCGTCGACTTCCGGGTCGATGGCGGCCACGGCGTCCTCGAAACCGAGGAGGGCGCGCGGGTCGACTTCCAGTGACAGATGCAGGTCGATCGGACCGTCGCACGCTTCTTCGGGATGGAGATCGACCTCCCAGAGTTGACGAAGGGAGTAGGTCTCGACGAAGTGTCGTTCGTCGTGAACATGGAAACCGTGGTCGATCGCATGGCTCTTCATGTCGGACACGAAGCCCGCGACATCGATCACTGCCACGAGACGACACTACCCTTCGACGGGTGGACACCGATGGGCTGCTCGCGGCGCTGCACCGCATCGCCGACGACGTGCGCGATGCCCTGGCATCGGTGGTCGATTGGGGTCCGTCGGGTCGGCGCGACGGGCAGTACTCAGCCGATCTCGTGGCCGATGACGCAGTACGCCGGTCCCTCGATCACCTGGGTGTCGACTGGGGCGTTCTCTCGGAGGAGAGCGGCTCGTCGAACCTCGATCGCGAACTCGTGCTGGTGGTCGATCCCCTCGATGGGTCGACCAACGCGAGCCGTGGTGTTCCGCACTTCGCCACGTCGCTGTGCTTGATCGATCGGTCGGGCGCGGTGGCCGCACTGGTGGCCCACCAGGCCAGGTCGACTCGCTGGTGGGCGACTCGCGGTGGCGGCGCGTGGCGCGACGGCGAGCCGATCGCACCATCCACTACGTCGTCGTGGACCGACGCGGTGGTGGCGATTTCCGGTCGACCGCCCGATCAGCCCGGCTGGTGGCAGTTCCGCGCGTTCGGCGCCAGTGCGATCGATCTGTGTCTGGTGGCCGACGGAACCGTCGACGCGTTCGTCGACATGAGTCCTTCCGCGCACGGCGTGTGGGATCACGGTGCTGCCACGCTCATCCTCGACGAGGCCGGAGCGGTGGTGGTGGATGCGCAGGGTCGTGACTTGCTGGTGCTCGACCACGCGGCTCGACGGACTCCGATCGCGGCACCCGCGCACTTGATGGACGAGGCCCGGGCCGTTCGGAGTCGGCTACCGCTCTGAACCAGTGGTGATCAGCCGGCGTCGGCGGCTTGCTGACCCTGGTGCCACACGCGCGACACGCTCGGGTGGCGGAGTTTGCCCAGGGCGCGGGCTTCGATCTGGCGCACCCGTTCACGGGTGACGCCCAGCATGTCGCCGATTTCGGCCAGGGTTTTCGGGTGTCCGTCGATTCCGAACCGGGCCCGCAGGACTTCTTCTTCGCGTTCTTCGAGCCGCCGGAGCTGTTCGACCAGGGCTCGCCGTTCGAGGGACGCGGCGGCGGCGTCGAATGGCGACACTGCCGAGTCGTCGGCGATGATCTCGGCCAGTTCGGTTTCGCCCTCGTTGTCGAGGGGAGTAGACAGCGACACGAGGGGTCGGCGGTGCTGGCGAACCAGTGCCACGCGCTCGGCGCTGACACCCGACAACTCGGCCACTTCTTCGACGGTGGGCTGGCGGTCGAGCGCGGCCGCCAGTTTCTCGGTCGACTGATCGATGAGCGAATAGACCTCGCGCACGTGAGACGGCACACGGATGGTGCGCGACGAGTCGGCCAGTGCGCGGCCGATCGATTGGCGGATCCACCACGTGGCGTAGGTGGAGAACTTGAAGCCCTTCTGGTGGTCGAAGCCTTCGACCGCGCGCATCAAGCCGAGATTTCCCTCTTGGATGAGGTCGAGCAGGCTGAGTCCGGAACCTTCGTACCGTCGGGCCACGCTCACGACGAGACGCAGGTTGCATTGGATGAAGGTTTGGCGAGCGGCGTCACCGGTGCGCAGGGCCTTGTTCAGGCGGGTGCGCTCGCGTCCGGTTGGCTTGGGTTCACCGTCGAGTTGCTCCTGAGCGATACGTGCCTCGGCGATGGCGGCGGCCAATCGACGCTCGTCGTCGGCCGAGAGAAGGGGATAGGCACCGATGTCGTCGAGGTACTGACGGAGCAGTTCGCTCTCGGCGTCACTCGGACGGGGTGCCATGGCCAAACGCTAGTTGTGCGGTTTCTCCTGGCGGTGGATACCGAAATCGGGGTCTTGAGCGCTGCCGGTAGCCTTCACCACTCGTTGCGGGCGCATAGCTCAGTTGGCTAGAGCGCTTCCCTTACAAGGAAGATGTCGGGGGTTCGAGTCCCTCTGCGCCCACTACACCGTTTCGACTGACTCGGCCGCTTCGATTGCCTCGGGCGGTCTGATCGAACTCCGGTAACGGCGGGAGTTGCCCTTGCTCGGATGCTCTCGTCCGGCCGGCCCGGCCGCGAACGCGCGCAACACGTTGGTGGTGACTCCGCGTACGAACTCGGTGGTCTTCGGGTCGTCCCACTCCTCTTCGTCGAGGGTGAGGATCCAGGCGATCGTGCCGGTGGCGAAGACTCCCGCACCGCTCTCGGCCGAGTAGTACGTCATCGCGTGGTCGTACACGCCGTCGTCGAACTTCACCGGATTGGCGGCGAGCACCTCGAGTCCATCGGGTTCGTGCTCGGCCAGTCCGAGTCCGTCGGCCTCGATCGACACCAGGCGTTTGAACCGTGTTCCGTTGCGGACCTTCGTGCCTTCGAAGACCCAATTGGTCGGGTTGACGACACGCAGCGACGTCTTCACGCCGGCCGCGAAGTACTGCACGCCGATGAGCGCCGATTCGGGTCGACGCAGCGGGGGATTTCGCCATTGGACGGTCGATTGTTTCGGATCCTCTTCGGTCATCGGGTCGTCGGCGGCGCGCCGGTAGTTGGGCATCTGGCGCCGCAGGAGTCCCTCGGCGTTCGGCTCGAGGCGGATGTGGCGATACACGGCGTTGGCGCCGAAGAACGCGAGGTTGATGCCGCGGTCGCGGGCCCGCTCGAGGGTGGCCCTCATCGGCGTGGAGTAGTACTCGTCGTGTCCGACTGAGAGGAGTGCGGTGCGCCCGTTCAGGACCGAGTCGAGTTCGTCGCCCTCGCCCGACCCGCTCGTGTGCAGATCGATGTTGGTGATGTACGCGGTGTCGATTCCGAGTTCTTCGATGAGGGCGATCAGCGGGAGTTCGTGGGTGAGGTAGTCGGCCGACCCCCAGTTGTACGTCGCGGCATAGGGGCGGTCGAACGAGACGACTTTCGAGCGCCCCGGACCGTCGTAACACCGATAGAGCGAGCAGCCACCCCATGGGTTGTAGGCCTGCCAGGTGGTGACGGCCGAGATCACCACGAGCGAACCAATGGCCGCGTCGTCGCGCACGGTGAGGGGTACGTAGTGCGCCTCACCGACGTCCGAGACCAACTTGATGAGATACGAACCAGGAGGCCATTCGTCGGTGATCGGCACGGTGAGCGACGGTGTCCACTCGGCGCGCGTCATCTTGGTGGCTTTGTCGCGCGAGACGACGAATTGCCATGGAGTGGGGATCTCGTCGGACGTCCAGATCAGTCGACCCAGGTCGCCCCCGTACCAGCCCATGCGGTACGCCTCGGCGTGCCACGACTCGGAATTGCACGACACCCTGAGCGTGACGTCGTCGCCGTGTCGCGCACTGGTGGTGTCGGCGTAGCCCTCGATCCAGCCGGGTCGCGGTTCATTACTCGCTCGGGGCACGGGAACGTCGATGCGCCACGCCGTGGTTCCGGTGCGTCGATTCTCGGCGGCGAGCCATCCCGGTTGCGTGTAGGGCCGGGGCGGAGGGGTCGTGCTGGTCGAGGTCGACGTCGTCGATGTCGGCGTAGTCGGGGAAGGTGCGCCGCTCGTTTCGGCGGTCGAGTCGGGGAGCGCCTCGTCTCCACAGGCCGCGACGACTACCGCCAAGCCGAGAACGGCCGAGTCGCGCAGAAAGCGCCGGCGATCGATCACGACTGCTTCCAGAGCTCCCACGGCGACTTGTCGCGAGCGCACCCGCTCGGAACCGGAATCGTTTCGCCACCGCGAGCGGCCGAGACGTAGCAGGCACACACGATCTCCAGCATCCAGCGCCCGAACCCGGCGTCGATCGCCGAAGCATGACCACCGCGCACCGAATCGACCAGTGCACGCAACTGGTCCTCGTAACCGAACTGCTCGATGAACGGAATCGGATGGCGCGCCTTCGGCAGTGCGATCGGATCGCCGTTGACTTCGAGACCGACCTCGGGGCGCAGGTCGGCGCGGACCACCGATGTTTTCGACGAGACCTGCATGTCCCACACGCCCGCTTCGGGCCCTTCCCAACTGGAGACGATGCGCGCCTCGAGTCCGGAGGCGAATTCGATGACGGCCTCGGCGTGGGTGTCGGTCGTGTCGCCGCGCAGATCGGCGCGCGCGGCCACGACTTCGCCGTTGCCGGTGGCGCGGGCGACGAGAACCGCCAACGCGAGAGGGTGGATGCCGAGATCGAACAACGCCCCGCCGCCCCACTCCGGTGAGAGGAATCCACCCCACGTGGGCGCCGATTGGAGCGTGCGGAGTTCGAAGTGGGTGATCGTTCCGATGGTGCGAGCGCGTTGCACGAATTCGGTGAAGAGGGGGGCGAAGGCCAAGTTCTCCCCGTAGAGCACCGTGCCGCCCAACGACACCAGACGATCGGCCTCGGCGAGAGTGCGTACGAGGGGTTTCTCCAACAGCACGGCGGCTCCTCGGGACAACGAGTGCGCGGCGTGTTCGAGATGTTGGCCTGGCGGCGTGGCGACGATCACGATGTCGGCTCCGGCCGGTAGTTGTTCGTACTCGACCACCCGAGCCGCCGGACGGATCTGGGCCGCTCGTTCCTCGGCGCGTGTGCGCGTGCGTGACGCGACGGCGACGATCGGAACGCCGAGGGATGATGCCGCGAGCGCGTGAGCGCCGGTGATCAATCCGGCTCCGCACAGGGCCACCGTCGGCTGATTCACGGCGAGGCGATCAGTGTCCGGCGAGTTGTGCGACGACCGGGGCGAAGGCGTCCACGTCATCGGCGCCGACGATGACGTAGGAGAAGCCCCATTTCTCACGGCGTTCGAGCAGATCCTCGATGATCTTGGAGGGCGGACCCACCAGCGCGAAGGGCGAGTGCTCGACCATGGACTTCTCGACTCCGAGCATCTTGGCGATGTTGTCGGCCGCTTGGTCGGCGTCGTCGGTGACGCTCACGAGGAAGGCGCGCACGTTGAGCTCGATGTCCGACCACCGATCTCCGGCGGCCGACTTGGTGATGGCGACCTTCTCGTCGACCGCCTCGGCCGTCATCGACGCGAAGGCGTCGGGGCCGATCACGCCGGCGCTCATGGTGGCGTTGATACCCACGATGTCGGCCTCTCGTGCGGCGATCGAGAGAACGCGCTTGCCGCCCCCGCCGATGAGAACCGGGGGATGGGGCGTCTGCACGGGCTTGGGCCGACCGTCGTGGTTGGTGATCGTGTAGTGCTGGCCCGAGAACGAGAACGGGCCGTCGTGCATGAGGCCCTTGATGATGGCGAGGCCTTCCACGAAACGATCGATGCGGACCTTGGCCGAGTCGTACGGCATGCCGGCCTGCTCGTAGTCGGAGATCATCCAGCCGGCACCGAGGCCGATTTCGACGCGACCCTCCGAGAGCACGTCCATGGTGGCGAGTTCCTTGGCCAGCACGAGTGGGTGCTTGTAGTCGTTGTCCCACACGAGAGCGCCGACGCGCAACGACGTGGTGACGGCAGCGGCGGCGGTGAGGGCCGGGACCGGTGCTAGCTGGTCGTCGAAGTGATCGGGCATCGTGAGCACGTCGTAGCCCTTGGCCTCCACCCGCCGAGCGAGTTCGGTCCATCCCGGTCCATCGGTCGATCGACTGGCTTGAACTCCGAAGCGGAAGGGACGCTGATGCGGTGTCATGACCCGATCGTAGGTGGTGACCGACTGCATCGTCGCAGGCCAACTACCGTGGAATCGCTGTGCGAATCGTCTCGTGGTGGCTACGACTGTGCCTCGTCGTGACGGCGGGGGCCCTGCTGATCACCGCTGTCGTGGTGGGGGTCGGTCCGCGTCTCTGGGGAATCGCCAACGCGCACGACGAGGTCCCGGTTCCGCTGCCGCCGGTCGAGACGATCGCCGAACGTTCGTACGTGTACGACGCGGCTGGCAACGAGATCGCGGCGTACGAACTCGAGAACACCCAACCTGTATCCATCGATCAGGTCCCCGACTCCGTGATCGGGGCCGTTCTGGCGGTGGAAGATCGCGAGTTCTATCGACACGACGGAGTGAACGTTCGCGGCCTGTTCCGCGCGTCGCTCTCCAATTTCGAAGGTGGCGCCCGTCAGGGTGCGTCCACCATCACCCAGCAGGTCGTGAAGGTCGACTTCTTGGCCGGCCTCGAACGCGACGGCCGCTACAAACTGATGCAGATCCTGTACGCGCGGCGACTCGAGAAGGAACGCACGAAGGAAGAAATTCTCGAGCGGTATCTGAACACCATCTTCTTCGGCAACAACGCGTATGGAATCCAAGCCGCGTCCGAGGTCTACTTCGGAAAGAACGTCGAGCAGTTGACTCTGGTCGATGGAGTGTTCCTGGCCGGACTCATCCAGGCGCCCTCCAGCTACGACCCGATTCGACGTCCCGAACCGAGTCGACGGCGCTTCGTCGAAGTGCTGAACGCCGCGGTCGAGGAGGAGTTGATGACGCGAACCGAGGCCGACTCCATCGTCGAATGCCTCGAACCGCGCGAGGCGCCGACGCCGGCCGAGCAGACCGCTCTCGACGAGCGCTGCGCCGGAAGTTGGCAGATCCCCGAATTGGTGCAGGCGATCCCCGAGAAGAAGATCACGCGGACCCATTTCAGCGAAGAGGTGCGTTCGTATCTGCTCAATCGGTCCGACATCCTCGGCGACACCTACGAGGAGCGCTACTACCGCTTGTTCCGAGGCGGTCTGAAGATCTACACCACGCTCGATCCAGGGATCCAGGCCGCCGCCGAGTCGGCCAAGCTCACCCAGCTGCCGGCCAACTCGGCGGGCATCGAAGCGTCGGTCGTGACACTCGATTCGAAGACCGGTGCGGTGCGGGCGATGGTGGGTGGCCGTCCGTTCCAGGCCGGACGCAACGAGGTGAATCTCGCGCTGTCCACGCGGCAGACCGGATCGAGCATCAAGATCTTCATCCTCGCCGCCGCGGTGCAGGCGGGCGCCCAGAACGACGATCTCATCGACGGTCGTCGTCCGTGCGTGCTACCCAATCCCGATGATCCCGCCCAACCCTTCGTGATCACCGAAGGCGTGAGTCGAGACGTGAGCCCGCTCGACGAGATGACCTGGTTCTCCATCAACTGCGCGTACAGCCGCCTCGCGCAGATGGTCGGCCTCGATCGAGTGGTCGACACCACGTATCGGATGGCCCGCAGCCAGTACCTCTACGCGGGTCAGAGCGTGCTCGAGCGGTCGCCGTTGTTCCCGTACGCGAGTTTCGGCACCGGCGCCAACGAGATGAGTGCGCTCGACATGGCATCGGGCGCTCAGACCTTGGCCAACGACGGACTCCACTCCGAGCCGTACTTCATCGAGCGAGTGGAGGGCCCGAGCGGTCTGCTCTACGAACATGAAGGTGCGACCACCCGTGTGCTCACCGAGGACGCCGCCCGCCGCACGACGAACATCCTCGAGGGCGTGCTGAGAAGCGGCACCGCTCGCCGATCGGCGCTGGAGGGTCGTGTGGCGGCCGGCAAGACCGGAACCCAGGACAACAACACGAACGCTTGGTTCGTCGGTTACACCCCCGAACTCACCACCGCGGTGTGGGTCGGGCACCCCGATCTGTATCTGCCGATGGAGAACATCCCCGAGTTCGTCGCGGTCGGTGTCCCGCGCGTGCAGGGCGGAACCTTCCCAGCTGCGATCTGGAAAGCGACCATGGACGCGGCCTTGGCCGGATTGCCCCCGTCGACGTTCGCGCCGCCGTCGCCCAATCTCCGTCCGCCCATGCGCCTGTTCTTGCCCGGGGTGGAGTGTCCGGTTCCGGTCACCACCGCTGCACCCACGACCGTGGTCGACGACGTCGCGCCCGGTGCGGGCGATCCGAACGCCGCGCCGTCGAGCACGACGAGCACCAGTACGACGACGAGTACGTCCACCAGCACGACGACATCGACGACCATTCCGGGCCAGATCGTGTTCGACTTCGCCACCACGATCCCGCGTGGTCAGACCGATCCGACCTGGCCGGTGCCCACGATCGACCCGCGAATGTTCGACATCGAAATCTGCGCGACCGCTCCCACGGCGCCTCCTTCGACCTCGGATTGACCGGCCTCTGTACAGTCGGCCCATGGATCTCGTGGCGTTGGCGACCGTGCAGGCGATCGACACGGCGCTCGATCAGGCTCGTCACGCTCGTCCGCGTCTTGCCGAAGTGATCGAACATCAGGCCGCCGAGCGTGATCTCCTGGCCGTGCGGGCCCAGATCGCCGACATTCGCCGCCGTCAGGCCGATGCGCAACGCGAACTCGATTCGGTGGAATCGTCGTCCGCCGAGATCGACACGCATCGTTCGCGCCTCGAGCGGCAGATGAAGACGATCATCTCGCCGAGGGAAGCCGAGGCGCTGCAGCACGAACTTCACGCCTTGGCCACCCGTCGCGGCGAACTCGACGACCGGGGTCTCGAGTTGCTGGAGGCATCGTCGGCGGCCGACGAGGAATTGGCCGAGTTGTCGCGGGCCGAGGAGCGGGCCGCCGACACGGAAGCACGGGCCGCCGAGCGTCGCGGTGCGGCCGAAGCCGATGCCGACGCGCGGATCGCCGAGATGGTCGTGCTTCGAAGCACGGCGGTGCAGGGCGTGAGTGCGGCCGACCTGGCGGCGTACGACCGGCAGCGCGCGGCGAGCGGGGGAGTGGCGGTCACGGCCATCGCCCACGGAAAGTGCGGCGGTTGCCACATGGAGATCTCGAAGTCGGAACTCGATGCGATCAAACGGCTGCCGTCCGATGACGTGGCCGAATGTCCGAGCTGCGGGCGTTGGCTCGTACGGTAAACGCGTGCTCTTCTGGTTCATCGGAACCGCGACGTTGGCGGTCTGGTACGTCTTTCGCGACTCGCGTTTCGATCATCGGCTGTTGATCGTCGGGGTGTTGCTTCCCGATGTGGTTGACGGTGTGTGGGGTGGTGCGCGCGGTCTCCATTCGCTCGTCGGAAGCGTGGCGATCCTGGTCGGGGTGATGTTCGCGACGGTGGGGAGGCGTCCGCTGCGGCGTCGCCTGTTGGCGATTCCGATCGGAACCTTCATGCACCTCGTCTTCGACGGGGCGTTCGGGAACACTCGGGTGTTCTGGTGGCCCTTCGGAGGTGTGTCGTTCGACGGGGCGCGATTGCCGGTCGTGGAACGAGGTTGGGTGAACGTGCCGCTCGAGTTGGCCGGACTGGTGCTGTGCGCGTGGGCGTGGAAGATCTTCGGTTTGCGCGATGCCGCGAAGCGCCGAGCCTTCATCCGATCCGGGACTCTCGCGCCTTGACGCTCGCCATTCGAGCCGACGCCGGACCCCTGGCTACTGTTCGATGAGTCACCTCGTCGGTGATTCCTGGAGGAGGAAATCATGACCGAAGCCGTCATCGTCGCAACCGCCCGCAGCCCGATCGGTCGAGCCGGAAAGGGCTCGCTGGTGTCGTTGCGCACCGACGACATGGCCGCGCAGATCGTGCGGGCCTTGATGGCCAAGGTGCCTCAGGTGAAGGGCTCCGACATCGAGGATCTGATCATGGGAGTGGGTCAACCGGCCGGCGAGGCCGGATTCAACCTGGCCCGTGTGGTCGCCATCCTGGCCGGTGTGCCCGAGGCTCCCGGCGTCACGGTCAATCGCTACTGCTCGTCGTCGCTGCAGACCATTCGCATGGCGGCGCACGCGATCAAGTCGGGCGAAGGTGACTGCTTCATCGCCGCCGGTGTGGAGGCCGTGAGCCGCTATGGGTCGGGCGCGAGCGACACCGCACCCAACTCGATCTTCGAGAAGTCGGGCGAGCGCACGCGTCTGCGTTCGGGCGGCGGTCAGCCGACGTGGACGCCGCCGAGTGGTCTTCCCGACATCTACATCGCCATGGGCCAGACGGCCGAGAACGTGCGCGAAGTCGAGAACGTCTCGCGCGAAGAGATGGACACCTTCGCCAAACTGAGCCAGGACCGCGCATCCGAAAACGTGAAGAACGGATTCTTCGCCGACGAGATCACTCCGCTCACGCTTCCCGACGGCTCCGTCGTCGACAAGGACGACTGCCCGCGCGAAGGCACGACCCTCGAAGGTTTGGGCGGCCTCAAGCCGGCCTTCCGTCCCGATGGTCAGATCACTGCGGGCAACGCGTGTCCGCTCAACGACGGAGCGGCCGCAGTTCTCGTCATGAGCGACACCAAGGCGAAGAAGCTCGGCCTCACTCCGCTGGCCCGTGTGGTGTCGAGCGGCGTGTCGGCTCTCGACCCCGAGATCATGGGTCTCGGCCCCATCGAAGCGAGTCGCCAGGCGTTGTCGCGAGCCAACCTCTCGATCGATCAGATCGACCTCGTCGAGATCAACGAGGCGTTCGCCGCCCAGGTGATCCCGTCGGCGAAGCACCTCGGCATCTCGTGGGACAAGTTGAACGTGCACGGCGGCTCGATCGCCCTCGGCCACCCGTTCGGCATGACGGGTGCGCGCATCATGACCACACTCATCCACGGTCTACAGGAAGGCAACAAGCAATACGGCCTCGAGACCATGTGCGTGGGCGGCGGTCAGGGCATGGCAATGATCGTCGAACGGCTCTCCTGACGATTCGTCAGGAGCCCGATCGGTGGAGGAGACGCGCGGCGGTTCCGACCGCCAGCACCGCGGCCCCCGCGATCGCGAACAGAACGTTCGGGGAGACGATTCCGTAACCCCACGTGGCCAGGAGAGCGACCACCGCGGCCACCAGTTGGTTGCACGCACCGGCCAGGCCTTGTGCCGATGCCGCACGACCGGCAGGAGCGTTGCGGGCCAGCAGACCCGCTGCGGCCGGAGCCGCACAGGCCTGCGCGCACGACTCGATCGTTCCCAAGGCGATCGGGATCCACACCGCCGAGAACTGCCCGTACAAAACGGTGAACGGTGCGACGACGAAGATCCCGGTGTACGCGACGAGAAGGTGACCGCGTCGGTCGGCGAGCCGGCCCCCGAAACGAGACAGCGCCACGAACGGAATCGCGTAGGCGCCCAACGACAACCCGACCACCGCATCGGACGCACCCAGATCGGTGAGGAAGCGGTCCCACAGAGAGTCGTACAACCCCACCGGTAGTGCGAGGGCAACCAGGAGCATGATCGGCACGAGGACTCCGCGATCGCGCAGCAAACCGAAGGGCAAGCCGGCGCGTTCGGTTGCGCGCGGCAGTTCGGGAAGCGGGCGTGTCGACACGAGGAAGAACGAGATGGCGGCGGCGATCGAGAAGATCACGAACGGCCATCGCAAGCCCAAGGGACCGACGAGCAATCCGCCGATCACCGGGCCGGTGACGAATCCGGCCAGATCGATGCCGGCCATGGCGCCCAGACGTTCGGATTGGCCATCCGACTTCAAGTTGGCCATCAACGCGCGGGCCGGGGGGTAGAAGCAGCCGGTGGCCGAGCCGGCGATCGCACGGGCGATCACGAATTGCAGGAGGCTCGATCCGGTCGCGAAGACCGCGTTACCGACGATCGCCAACACCGGACCGAGGATCATCAGCAACTTGGCGTGACCGCGATCGGCGAACGGTGCCACGACCACCTGCATGATGAACGACGCCAGGAAGCCGGCCGCCGCGATGAAGCCGAGTCCGGCCGCACCGAAGCCGAACTCGTCCTGCAGGTTTCCCATGAGGGCGAACACCACGCTGTTGCTCGCGGACAGCATGAACGCCGAAGCGAGGAGAACGCGTTCGGTGGCGCGGGTGGACGTCATGTCACGACCTCGCCCAGTCGACGATGGTGTCGCTCAGGTTCGACCAGGCCGCCAGGGCCTCCGTCGGCCACTGATCGAAATCGCGATCGGTGAGTGCGACGAGTGCGACGTCGATGGCGGGGTCGACCCAGGCCATCGTTCCGCTGCCGCCGAAATGCCCGAACGTTCGCGACGAATTGCGGGAGCCCGTCCAATGCGGCCACTTCTCGCCCCGGATCTCGATGCCGAGTCCCCATGGGCACGGCTTGAAGGACCCGAGACCAGGAACCACGCCGCCGAGTTCGGGGAACTGCACGCTGACCGCGTCGCGAGCGGTGTCGGTGGAGACCAGCGTGGGTCGCATGAGTTCGGCGACGAATCGACAGGTGTCGTCGAGGGTGCCCCACACGGCGAACGCCGCCGAACCGCGCAACGACGAGGACGACATGCCCGACGGTTCGAAGATCGCTTCGTTCAGGTAGCGATCGAACGGCATGTCGGCCTGCCTCGCCACGTGGGCGGCCGCGTTCTCGATGCCCGTGTTCGAGTAGATGCGTCGCCGGCCCGGCGCCATGATGGGTGCGTCGCCGTCGAATCCGTACCCGGCGGCATGCGCGAGAAGATGACGCAACGAGGCCGGGCCGACTTCGTCGTCGAGCGACACCACTCCTTCCTCGCACGCGACGAGGGTGGCCCACGCGGTGATCATCTTCGACAGCGAAGCCAACCGATAGGCGAAAGCGGAGTCGCCCCGACGTGCGACCACCGACCCCTCGCGCAGCACCGCGGCCGACGCGTGCGGAACGGGCCAGGTGCTGACGACGTCGAGCAGGTGATCAGGCAAAGCCCGACGAGCGGATGAGCTCGGCCACGCCGAACGCCAGATCGAGACCTTGGCGGGCGTTGAGTCGCGGGTCGCAGACCGTCTGGTAGCGATGGTCGAGATCCTCGACCGTGAGAGCGTCGGCGCCACCGAGGCATTCGGTGACGTTGTCGCCGGTGAGTTCGACGTGGATTCCGCCCGGCCAGGTTCCTTCGGCGCGGTGCGCGCTGACGAAACCGGCGATCTCGCGGATGATGTCGTCGAAGTGCCGCGTCTTGAGTCCGGATGTGGACGTGAACGTGTTGGCGTGCATCGGGTCGCAGGCCCACACCACCGGGTGGCCGGCGTCGGTGACCGCGCGTAGCAGCGGACGAAGCGACGCTTCGACCTTGTCGGCACCCATGCGGCTGATGAGCGTGAGGCGACCGGGCACGCGGGCCGGATTGAGGACCTGGCACAGTTCGAGCACGAAGTCGACTGATGTACTCGCACCGATCTTGCAGCCGATCGGGTTGCCGACTCCGCGGAGGAATTCGATGTGGGCACCGTCGAGTTGACGCGTGCGCTCACCGATCCAGAGCATGTGGGCCGAGCAGTCGTACCAGCCTCCGGTGAGCGAGTCCTGCCGCGTGAGGGCCTCTTCGTATCCGAGAAGAAGTGCTTCGTGGCTGGTGAACACGTCGACTTCGTGGAGCGACGAGTTGTTTTCGGTGTCGACGCCGCAGGCGCGCATGAAGCGCAGGGCGCGGTCGATCTCGGTCGCCAGTTGTTCGTAGCGCTGGCCTTCGGGGCTGGTGCCGACGAATTCCTGCGTCCAGGCGTGCACCCGCGACAGATCGGCGAAGCCGCCCTTGGTGAAGGCGCGGACCAGGTTCAGCGTGGACGCCGACTGGTGGTACGCCTGCACGAGCCGGTCGGCGTCGGGAATACGCGCGGCCGGAGTGGGGGTGGGGTCGTTGACGATGTGCCCGCGGAAACTCGGAAGTTCGAGATCGCCGATCTTCTCGGTGGGGCTGCTGCGCGGCTTGGCGAACTGACCGGCGATCCGACCGACTTTCACCGTCGGGACACCGAGGCTGTACGTGAGCACGACCGCCATCTGCAGGATGACCCGCAACTTCTCGCGGATGTTGTTGGCCGAGAAGTCGTCGAAACTCTCGGCACAGTCGCCGGCCTGCAGCAAGAAGGCGTTGCCGCTCGACACCTGGGCCAGAGCCGCCTGCAACGAACGGGCCTCGCCCGCGAAGACCAGCGGGGGATAGGAGGCGATCTGCTTCAGCGCGCGCTCGAGATCGCCCTCATCGGGCCACTCGGGCTGTTGCGCGGCGGGAAATGCACGCCACGAAGTCGGTGACCACCCGGATGCCATGCCGGAAAGACTAACGACCCGGCACCGAAAGGCGCCGGGTCGTTTTGATTGGCTGACTTCAGTGAAGACCGTGCATCAGGCAGCAAAGATGCCGTCGGCCTCTTCCTTCAATCCGGCCACGGCTCGTGACACGAGACGGCGAGCGGCCTCGGCGGTGACACCGAGTTTTTCGCCGACTTCACGGAAACTCTTGCGCTCGCCATCGATGAGACCGAAGCGGGCCTCGACGGCGTAACGAGCACGGGCGTCGAGGGTGTCGAGCAACTTGGTGAGCTGCTCGGTCTCGCCCTGCGCGATGATGTGGTCTTCGGGAGTGGGGTCGCCGTTGGCCATGAGATCGCCCAACGTCGCGTCGCCGTCGTCACCGATGGTCTTGTCGAGCGACACCGGCGTGGTGAGACGGTGCAGTTCGGCATTGGCCATGTCGAGGGTCTCGCCGTCACCGCTGGCCTGACGCAACGCGGCACGCAGGCTGGCCGAACGATCGCCCGGGATTCGGATGAGGCTGGCCTTCTGGTCGAGTGCGCGGCCGATGGCCTGGCGGATCCAGAAGGTGGCGTAGGTGGAGAATTTGAAGCCGCGACGCCAGTCGAACTTGTCGACCGCGTGCTCGAGGCCGAGGTTGCCTTCCTGGATGAGATCGAGGAGATCCATGCCCTGCGGCAGGGGATAGCGACGGGCGATCGACACGACGAGACGCAAGTTGGCACGAATGAATCGGTCCTTGGCCTTGGCGGCCTCGCGGATGTCGCGATTGATGGCCGGGCTCTTCTCGCCGGCTGCCTTCTTGGCGGCGGCTTCGCGGCCCTTCTCGATCGCGCGCGACAGGACGCGCTCGTCTTCGGCGGTGAGCAAGGGAACCTTGCCGATGTCGTTCAGGTAGATGCCAATGGAGTCATTCATGATGTTCTTCTCAACTGTTCGTCTTCGTCTGTTGTTCCATGTCCGCCGGTGACTTCGGACACCGGCACGTCAGTGACCGGTCCGTGAACAACAACGAACGGGAGCTCTTGGTATGTGGGGGTCAAGAACTCGGGATCGGAACTGGGGGGTCCCGAAAGGGGACCCGTAAGTTATCAGAGTTCTTTGGGGTGTCGTAATCGGTTCGGGGTCGAACGGGTGGGCAGGGACAGCAGGGGTATCGGCCGGCCGTCCCGTGAACTTGAGAAATTCGTCCTCACCGGGCCTGAACAGGGGAAATGCCCGGCCGTAGACTCCGCAGACGTGTCGGGCCGCGCGTCGAACCCCCGGATCGGCCTCTTCGGAGGTACCTTCGATCCTCCCCATGTGGGGCACCTGGTCACGGCGGTCAACGTGCGCCACGCTCTGGGTCTCGACCGGGTCGTTCTGATGGTGGCCAACGTGCCCTGGCAGAAGGAAGGGCAGCGCAGCATCACGCCGGCGTCCGATCGTCTGGCGATGGTCACCGCGGCGGTGCGCGGAGTCCCCGGTCTCGAAGTGGGAACGTGGGAGATCGAACACGGAGGCCCGAGTTACACCGCCGACACATTGGCCGCGTTGAAAGTCGCGAATCCCGATGCCGAGTTCTTCACGATCGTGGGTGACGATGCGGCCGCCGGTCTCGAAACGTGGGAGCGATTCGAGGACGTGGTGAATCTCAGTCGCATCGTCGTCGTCGATCGCCCGGGCGCACCGGTCGAGTTGCCGTCGGGCATCGACTGGTTGCGCGTCGAAGTGCCGCGTCTCGAGGTGTCGAGCACCGATCTCCGAGCGCGGTTCCGCGATGGCAGGCCACTCGACTACCTGGTGACCGATTCGGTTCTCGCCGTCATCCGCGAGCGCGGCTTGTACGCGTCGGAAGGTGTGCGGTGAGTTATCTCAAGTCGCAGCGTCGCCGTCGGACGCTCGTCGCGTTCGTGTCGGGAGTTCTGGTTCTCGCTCTTCTCCCGGTCTCCGGGGTGATCGCCTGGCGAGCCGTGCGCGACTCGCGAGCGGCCGAAGCGGTGGTGTCACTTCCCACGATCGCCATTCCCACCACGCCCACGGCGATCCTGGCCACCACCGACGAGCAGAACTATCTCGCGTCCATCAGCATCCTCGCGCTCTCGCCCAATGGAGCCGGTGGGACCGTTCTCTCCTTGCCGGTCGGAATGACGATGAACGGCCGACCCGAGGGCGATCCGCAGCGCCTGGCCGACGTGTACGGATCGGACGGAATCGAGGCCTTGAAGTTGGCCGTCGAGAGTCAAACGAACACGCAGATCGATCTCATCGCGGTCGAACCCGAGCGCGGAACCGGTGATCTGATCGCTCGTGCCGGCACGATCGACGTCACGTACGGTGCCGACGTTCTCGACTACGACGACGGCGAGATGCGCATCGTGGGCAAGGGAGGCCCCAACTCGTTCACTCCGTTGCAGGTCGCGGCCGTTCTGGCCGCGCGCGACCCCGAGCGTCCGGAGAACACCCGCCTTCCCGATGTGCGAACCACGTGGGAGGCCATCGCCCAGGCGGTGGGAGCCGGGAAGATCGGCACCGTGCCGGCCACGGTGATCCAGGACGTGGGCGCGCAGGTTCCGGCCGACATGGCGTCGTTCATGTCGGCGTTCTTCGCCGGGCCGGTGCGCGTGTGGCAGATCGGCTTTCAGCTCGTGACCGACACCGAGCGCAATCCGGACGGGATCGACCTGTATGGCTTCGACTTCGGTGAGGTGATCATGGTGATGGCGAGCGTCGCCCCGAGCGCCATGGTCGCTGTGTTCCCGACTTTGAGCCTGCAGGTCGACAGCCCGTTCGCCGATGCGGAAGTGACGCGGCAGGCCGTGTTCCGTCTCATCTACATGGGCGCCAACGTGATGTTGGTGCGCACGACCAACGATCCTCCACCCGCGGTTACGACCATCGAATACACCGACGAGATGGATCGCGGGATGGCCGAACCGCTGACGATCCTGTTGGACGAGGTCGCGTGGGAGAGAGCGACCGAGCGCGTGGCCGGCATCGATCTGCACGTGACGCTCGGTGAGTCGTTCGTCGCCTTCTTGAAGGCCACAGCCGGAACCTCGATCGAGGACCAAGCCGCATCGGCGCTCGCTGACGCCGCCGATCTGGCCACCGACGCCACCGTGGCCGATACCGTGGCCGGCTGATGACGACCGCGCCCACCGATTCGATCGACTTGGCCAAGGTGGCCGCACGGGCCGCCGACGACAAGCAGGGAACCAACACGACGGTCATCTCGGTGGGGCATGTGTTGGCCATCACCGAATTGTTCGTGATCACCGGTGCACCGAATCGCCGTCTCGTGCGTGCCATCGCCGATGACATCGAGGAGAAGGTGCGCGAAGCCACCGGACGGTCACCCATTCGTGTGGAAGGTCATCGCGAGCAGCAGTGGATCCTGGTGGACTACGGCGACGTGATCGTGCATGTCTTCCTGCAGGAGACGCGCGACTTCTACGAGATCGAGCGTCTGTACAAGGACGCGCCGCGCATCGAATGGCGCGACTGACCTGTCCGTCGTGCGGCACCTGGACCGCCGATGTTTCCGATTCGTCGTGGCGACTGGTGGCCAAGCGCACCGATGTGCGCGTGGAGGATCTCTCGGAGTCGGTGGTCGACGCGGCCTCCACTGATGTTTGGTCCGATCTGGAGGTCGTGAACCAGCGCGCCGACGAGTGGCGGGACAAGGGTGTGTACGACCCGCTTCCGCCACCGCCCGAGCCCCCCAACTCGTCGATCGTGCTCGTGTGCGGGTGCGGCCAGCGGACACGGTTCGAACGTCCGACCTGAGGTTTGGGGTCGTCGCGGCCCGTTGGTATCGTTCAGCCGTCCCATTCGGGGCTGTAGCTCAGTTGGCAGAGCGCTTCCATGGCATGGAAGAGGTCAGGGGTTCAATTCCCCTCAGCTCCACAAACGTCGTCGTAGAAGCGTGCGAGTCGCCGTGATTGCTCCGGCAGATCGAAGTCACGCGACACGTGCCCACGACCGGCCTCGCCCAATCGATGGCGCAGATCCGGGTCGCGGAGGAGTCGCAACACATGCTCGGCGGTCTCCTCGACCGAACCTTCGGCGGCCAGCAGTCCGGTGACGCCGTCGAGCACCGTCTCGGGAATGCCGCCGGAACGTGATGCCACCACGGGGATGCCACAAGCCTGCGCCTCCACCAGTGAGAGTCCGAGCGCCTCGCGTTGACCGTCCGGTGAGACGTTGCTGGGGGCGAGGACGATGGTGGCTCGTGCCAACTCTTGCCGCACTCGTTCGATGGGCAGTGCACCGGTCCAGTGAACCTCGATTCCGAGATCACGAGCCAGCGCTTCCATGTCTGGGCGGAGCGGGCCGTCGCCCACCACGGTGAAACGTGCGGTCGGAAGTTGCTTCGTCACGAGAGACATGGCCCGCACGGCGATGTCGATGCCTTTCACCGAGGCGAGCCGTCCGACGAAGAGAACGTTGGCGTCGGGTCGCGGGCCGGTTGCCGAGTACTGGGCGAGATCGACACCGATTCGCTGTACTCGCACCTTGTCGGATTCGGCTCCGAGGGCGATCAGGTGCGATCGGACGAATTCGGAATTGGCCAGGAGGAGCGACGCCCTTCCGAACAACTCGGCTCGGTGGCGCAGCCAGAACCGACCTCCGCGCGTCGTGAAGGTCGAATCGGGTCGCACGGCGTCGTACCCGTGGAACGAGACGACGAGTGGAAGTCGATGACGGTCTGCCGTTCGAAGCGCGAAGGCACCATCGGGTCCGAAATGGGCGTGCAGCAGTCTCGGCTCGATTCGATCGATCGCGCGATTGGCCACCGGGTCGTGCCCTCGACTGAATGCGGCCCGTCGCATGACACTCGTTCCCCATGCACTGGCAACGACTCGTGAGCGGGCCCATTCGTGGACGAAGTCGCCCTCCGCATCGATCTGGTGGGTGAGATACGTCGTTCCCCAACCGGGAACATCACGGTGCTGCGTGAACAGCCAGGGTTCGCTGGGCGCGCCCAACAGCGACCGGTACACGAGCACGGAGCGCGCTGTCGTCGGGTCGGGCACGCCTTCACGCTAATGGGGGTCTGCATGACGACCGTTCCTCCCGCGGGTCGATCCACCCTGCGATGATGGGGAAGTGGAACCGGATTGGATCGAACTCACTCGGCGCGCGGCCTTCGCATCGCACCGCTTGGTCGGTTGGATCTACTGGGACCCCGACGCGATCGACGCGTATTCGAAGCTCGGAGTTCCGAACGGCCTCGGCTATTACGTCACCAGTCGCGCAGCTCCGTTGTTGCCGGCAGGCCATCAGGCGGTGTCGGCGGCGTTCTTCTCGATCCACCCGGCATTCATCCAGATGGCGGTCGAACTGGCCGGCCAACACACGTCGTGGGAGGCGATCTACCGCGTTCGCAACGAGGCGGTCGGAGTCGGTTTGCGCCGCTACGCGCCGGACATCTGCGACGGGCTCGCCGCGCTCGGACCGACGCTGTGGTCGGCGGCTGATGCGCTACCCGATTCGGGCCGAGTGCTCTTCGCTGTTCACCGACAGGCGCCTCGGGTCGAGGATCCGGTCGTGTCGGCCTGGTTGGCGGTGAACTGCCTGCGCGAGTGGCGGGGCGACACCCATTTCGCGGTGCTCCTCGCGAACGGAATCGATCGCGTGCAGGCCGGGATCCTCCATGACGCTCACCTCAACTACGGCGGTTGGATCGCCCAGAGTCGTGGCGCCGATGAAGCAGCGCTGAAGACCGCGTTCGCCGATCTCGAAGCGCGTGGGTTGGCCCACGACGGAGTCGTCACCGCGGCCGGACTCGCGTTGCGCGACGAGATTGAGGCTCGCACCAATGAGATCTGTGTCGTGCAGTGGCGAAACGTGGGAGCCGAGTCGACGATGCGGTTCTTGAACTTGGTCGAGCCGGTGGGCGAACGCCTGCTGTCGCGCATCGACGAGACCGCCGGACCCAACTGGATGCCGGCCGCGCGCGAGCGCCGCTCGTCGACCTGATCAGCGGTGGCCGGGGGCCATGTAGAACCAGAACGGGAACGGTCCGCCACCGTCCTTGATCGCCTGCCGCGCGGCGAGCGTCGTCTTGCCGGCCTCGGTCGATTCGAAGAACCACGCCTCGAGACCGCGCGCCCCGGCCGTGCCGACGAGTTCGAGTGCGGCTTCCTCGTAATACGCGCGGATGTCGTGCATGACGGCGACCGTGTTCTTGCCGGGGATCGTGACCGTCTTCCAGTCGTCACCCGACGCGATTCGGTGGAATGCCGCCAGCGCATCCGGGACCGCGTCGGCGTCGATCGCCCGACCCACATCGGTGTGTCCACGCTTGGCGACCGCGCGGTCGTAGGCGTTGCGCAATCCGCGCGCTTCGTCGACGCAGGCGGGAAGATTCGGGTCGAATCGCGGCGGTAGCGCGCAGGCGACCGGCTGCTCGTCGGACTCGACCACCTCGTCGAAGTCGGCGATGGTCGGCCCGTGGCTGGCGGGGGTGTCGAGAAGAGCGAACGCCTCCGCGATCACGCGGTGCTGGAACTCGGCGTCACCGGGCTTGCCGAGCGGGCGACCGAGGGGGAACTCGCAATAGAGCGCTCGGGGCGGACGCATCTTCTCAACGACCGGGCGCATCGACGCGAGAACCACCGTGGCGATCCCGGCCGATTCGATCACATGCGCGAGCACACTCACGGTGCGCGTGCAAAGCGGTCAAACGGGTGTGAGGAGAACGACGTCGACCCCGTCGCGCCTCAGTTCGGTGGCCGCCGCCGGTCCGCTGTCGAGGCGAATGGTCGACACGTCATCGGGCTGATTGCCGGCGAACGAGAAGTGGCGCGGCGCGACGCGGCCGATGACCTTGTCGTCGGCCAGTTCACGGAGGCGATCGATGGGGAACACCACGTTGGGGTCGATCTGGAATCCGGTGTGGTCGAAATTCGGGCTCCAGTGACCCATCACCAGGTCGCGCGCATCGGAGGGAATGACCCGGTAGCCGGTGTCGCCCGCACTGAAGCGGTCGTCGTGGGCGCGGTGGATCGCCGCCGATGTCACGATGGCCACGGTCGCCTCGCGCAGGCGAGGGGCCGATGCCCACGGAGTGGTGTCGAAGGTCGGGACCGGGAGGTTCTTGCCCATTTCCCGCATGGCCTGGTCGCCGTTCACTTCCCCACAGTAGCGATACATGTGTGGCGGACACGTGGCTGCCCGGCCCCGCTCGGCGGTCTGCGAGGATGAATCACCGCAGAGATCTTGGGGGAGCAATGTCCGTCGTCATTGATGTCGATCGTTCGAATCTGTCCGTCAGCCGCCTCAACCGCACTCCGTCACGACCGCTGGCCGACGGCGAGGCGCGGTTGGCGATCGACGCGTTCGCGCTCACGGCCAACAACATCACCTACGCCGTGTTCGGAGACGGCCTGCGCTACTGGGACTTCTTCCCGGTGGGCGAGGGCTCCTGGGGCCGGGTTCCGGTGTGGGGATTCGCCGATGTGGTCGAGTCGAAGTCGGCTCTCGAGGTCGGCCAACGCTTCTATGGCTACTTGCCCATGGGTACCGAGCTCGTGGTGCAACCCGGTCGCGTCGATGCCCGCGGATTCACCGATCTGGCCGAGCACCGCTCGCCGATGGCCGCCGCGTACAACCGCTACTCCAACACCGCCGCCGACCCCACGTATCGCGCCGACCGCGAAGCGCATCAGATGGTGTTGTGGCCGTTGTTCATGACGTCGTTCATGATCGATGACTTCTTGGGCCAGAGCGTGTTGGGCGACTCGGATGTCACGACCGTGGTGGTGTCGAGCGCGTCGAGCAAGACCGCGATCGGGGCGGCGTACTTGGCCGCGACACGTCCCGGGGTGAACGTCGTCGGCATCACCTCGAACGGCAACGCCGAGTTCGTGAAGGATCTCGGTTGCTATTCATCGGTCGTCACTTATGACGAAGTGGCGCAGGGCTCGGCGTCGTGGCCCGAGGGCCGCGCCGCCTACGTCGACATCGCGGGCGATCAAGCCGTCACCGGCGGGGTGCATCGGATCTTCGAGGACGACCTCGCCTACAGCATGGTCGTGGGCGGAACGCATTGGTCGGCTCCGCGCGACGGTGGGGCGATGCCCGGACCCAAGCCCGAGTTCTTCTTCGCGCCGTCGCAGATCGCGCTGCGCACCAAGGAGTGGGGTCGCGACGGGCTCGACCAGCGCGTGGGGGAGGCCTGGGATCGCTTCGCGTCGTGGGCCAGTGGCTGGCTGCGGTTCGAGACCACGCAGGCCGCCGAGAACGTGGAGACGTTGTACGGCGAGATGCTCGCTGGCCGCGTCGATCCCCGCATCGGGCACATCTGCCGCATGGCCTGAGGATCGTCCCGAGGATTTCCCTGAGGAACTGGTGACTGAAAGTCACCCAAAGGGTGACTTTCAGTCACCAGATCCTCACAGTGCGGGAGGAAAAAGAGAACGGGGGGCGGTTCCGAAGAACCAGCCCCCCGTCCGGGAAGGAATCGTGCCCGTTCGGGCGACGAGATCAGGCGCGCAGGCCCTTGTTGATCGCGTTGAACACCGCGTCCTTGAGCGGAATCATGCCGCAGATGATCGCGCCGTTGGCGACGTAGTTGATCCACTCGTCTTCATGGACCCAGCCCCAGCCACCGAGGACCATGCCCCAATCGCCGAAGAGCCAAACCATGAGGATCGACACGAGCAGCGTCAGGTTGGCCCCGATCACCGGCAACTTGCCGACCTGATCGCCGACGCCGACGAGTCCGAGGACCGAGTGGAGGACTTTCATGACGGCTTCCAGAAGGATGGCCATCACGATGAAGAGTCCGATGACGTACATGTGAACCCCTTTCGGTAGGTGCGGTCCGTGGCCGCGTGGGCACGGTATGAAGCACTTACGCACAAGGTGGTGGATTTTCTGTCAAATGACCCTTTGACCTGGTGGGATGGCCACTCGGAGTGGTCACAACCCGGGTGCGGCCAGGGTCCGCCGAACGAGGTCGGTGACCAGGGACGACGACCAGACAACCGATCGGGGGTCCATCACGAACCGACCGGCCCCGTCGTTGGTGGCCACCGGGCGGATGCGGGGCCCGCCGCCGAAGGTGAGGGCGGGGCGGCGTTCCCATTCGCGGGCCGCCAGGGCCAATCCGAACTGCGCCAGTGCGCGTCGTTCGTTCGAGTCGAGTGCGGCCAGATCGAGGGCCCGCAACGCGAGGTTCGCTCCGTCCCGAGCGGCGTCCACCCACCGGCGAACTCCTTCTCCGATCGACGTGGTGATCGCCTGGGCGTCGAGAGCGGCCACGGTCGACCACCACGCGCGTTCGGGTCGCGCGCCCGGCCAGTGCTCGTCGTCGGGAAACGCGGTGGCCTCGGCGAGCCGGCGGACTCCGAGGCGATCGACCTCGCGCCCCCATGCGTCGAGAGCGTCGTCGCCGCGGCACCACGCCAACGCGCTGACGATGGTGGGCCACGAGGCACGAGCGAACTCCATCGGGTTCACGAGCACTCCTGCGATCGACGAGCGGATGGCCGCGTCGCGTCCGGAGTACGGGCCGAGGTGGAGTGCCTCGGTCATCAACGCGTCGTTGACCGGCGTGTTGTCCCAGACGAGCGGTGGACGATCATCCACCGCGAGCCGTCTTGCGGCCACGTCGCTCGCGGTGATCGTGTCGCACACCACGTGCGAGCCCGTCCACATCACGAGCACGTCCCGGTCGAGGCCGTCGATCAGTCGCTGGAGATACGGCGACGAGGCTCCACCGGCGTAGTGAGTGGGGACGAGCCAGACCGGAACGTCGAACACTCGCCCGACCGCATTGGCGAGATCGCGATGACGTGACGCCGCGTCGAGTTCGGGCACGTCGTCGAAGCACAGCGTGAGACCCTGGACTCCGGCGCCCACCACCGGTCGCAACTTCTCGATCACTTCGTCGGCCGAGGCGTCCGGGCCCGGCGTGAGGCCGACCGAGACGTCCACCTCGCGCCGCCGTTCCGCCAACTGGCCGAACTCGTCGATGTCCTCCGTTGTGAACGGCTCGCGCCAGGCGTCGCGGTGACGGGGCGCAGCCTTGGGTGCCCACACGTACGAGTTGCCCCCGTGTTCGGCGATGAGATCGATGGTGGCCAGGCGCTCGGCGTGCGACCAGGGCGGACCGTAGAAGCCTTCGATGACCCCCGCGATCAGCGCCACGGGATCACACGACCAGGTTGACCATGCGGCCGGGAACGACGATCACTTTCTTGGGAGCGGCGCCGGCCAGAGCGGCCACCACCCTGTCGTCGGCCAGTGCGATGGCCTGCACCGTCGCCTGGTCGGCATCGGCCGGGGCCGAGATGCGGGCGCGGACCTTGCCGTTGATTTGCACCGGATACTCGACCGAGTCGTCGACCAGCAGGCTCGGATCGGGAACCGGAAACGAAACGAACGTGATCGAACCCGAGTGTCCGAGTCGGCTCCAGAGCTCTTCGGCGAGGTGAGGGCACAGTGGCGAGAGCATCTGCACCAGCGAATCGGCCACCTCGCGCGGAGTCGAACCCGAGCGCGTGACCTCCTGGGTGAGTGCGTTGTTCAACTCGATGAGTTTGGCGATGGACGTGTTGAAACGCAGGTTGTCCATGTCGGCGCGAACACCGTCGATCGTGCGATGCAGCAAGCGGCGCAGTTCGTCGGGCGTCGCCGAGTCGGACACCCGTAGTTCGCCGGAGTCCTCGTCGACGAGATTGCGCCACACGCGCTGCAGGAATCGCTGCATGCCGACGACGTCGCGGGTGTTCCAGGGTCGGCTGGCCTCCAGCGGTCCCATGCTCATCTCGTACAGGCGGAACGTGTCGGCGCCGTACTCGTCGTACATCTCGTCGGGGGTGACGATGTTCTTGAGGCTCTTGCCCATCTTCCCGTATTCGCGCGCGACCTTCTCGCCGTCGAACCAGTAGGCGCCGTCGCGCTCCTCCACCTCGGCCGCCGGCACCGGCTGACCGCGCGGATCGCGATACGCGTAGGCCTGGATGTAGCCCTGATTGAACAGACGGTGGAATGGTTCGGAACTCGACACGTGCCCGAGATCGAACAACACCTTGTGCCAGAAGCGCGCGTACAGCAGGTGCAGCACCGCGTGCTCGACGCCGCCCACGTACAGATCGACGCCACCGGTATGGCCGGTTCGGCCGTCGCCGTCATCGGCCGGACCCATCCAGTACTTCTCCACCTCCGGATCGACGAAGTGTTCCGAGTTGGTGGGATCGAGATAGCGCAGTTCGTACCAGCACGACCCGGCCCACTGCGGCATCACGTTGATCTCGCGGCGGTACTGCTTCGGGCCGTCGCCGAGATCGAGAGTGACGGTGGTCCACTCCGACGCCCGCGCGAGTGGCGGGATCGGATCGGTCACGTCGTCGTCGGGATCGAGCGCCTGTGGCTTGAAGTCCTCCAGTTCGGGAAGCAGCACCGGCAGCATCGACTCGGGCAGCGACACGGGATGCCCATCCGCGTCGTACACGACCGGGAACGGCTCGCCCCAGTAGCGCTGGCGGCTGAAGAGCCAATCGCGGAGCTTGTAGTTGATGGTGGCCCGACCGCGACCGTTGCGTTCGAGCCACTCGTTCACGATGCGCTTGCCCTCGTCGACGGATGCGACGCCGTTCAGATTGAGATCGACCCGCGCCGAGTTGATGTACACGCCGTCGCCCACGAACGCCTCGGGCCACGAGCCCGTGTCGACGGCGGTTCCCGATTGCGATGCGAGCGAGCGGGCCTCGAACCAGGCGGCCGGCGGTTGCTGGATGGCGGGAATAGCGAGTCCGAACTTGCGAGCGAACTCGAAGTCGCGCTCGTCGCCGCACGGCACGGCCATGATGGCGCCGGTTCCGTAGCCCATGAGCACGTAGTCGGCGATCCAGACCGGAATCGATTCGCCGTTGAGCGGATTGACGGCGAACGAACCGGTGAAGACGCCCGTCTTCTCGCGTCCTTCGGCCTGACGATCGAGGTCCTTGATGGCGGCCGCGGTGGCCCGGTAGGCGTCGACCGCGGTCCGCTGCTCGGCGGTGGTGAGCGCATCGACGAGCGGATGCTCGGGGGCCAGCACCATGAACGACGCGCCGAACAAGGTGTCGGGACGTGTGGTGAACACCGTGATCGTGCCGGCAGGCGATTCGAAGTGCACGCGCGCACCGTGACTGCGGCCGATCCAGTTGCGCTGCATCAACTTGATGGGCTCGGGCCAATCGAGGCGATCGAGATCGTCGAGCAGCCGATCGGCGTAGGCCGTGATCCGCATCATCCACTGCCGCATGTTCTTCTTGAACACGGGATAGTTGCCGATGTCGCTGCGGCCGTCGGCCGTGACCTCCTCGTTGGCGAGAATGGTTCCGAGTCCGGGACACCAGTTGACCGGTGCCTCCGACAGATAGGCGAGGCGGTGCGAGTCGATCACCGCGCGCTGTTCGGCGCGCGACAACGCGTTCCAGGCGCGGCCGTCGGGGGTCTGTCGGCGACCGGCTGCGAGTTCGTCCTCGAGTTCGGCGATTGGGCGGGCCCGACCCTGGTCGGCGTCGTACCACGCGTTGAACACCTTGAGGAAGATCCACTGCGTCCAGCGGTAGAAGTCCTCGTCGGTGGTGCTCACACTGCGTCGCGGATCGTGCGCCAGACCCAGGCGACGCAACTGGCGACGCATGTTGGCCACGTTGGCTTCGGTGTTGACTCGCGGATGCACACCGGTCGTGATCGCGTGCTGTTCGGCGGGCAGGCCGAAGCTGTCGTAACCGAGCGCGTGCAGGACGTTGAAGCCCATCATTCGTTTGAAGCGTCCGTACACGTCGGTGCCGATGTAGCCGAGGGGATGGCCCACGTGCAGACCGGCGCCGCTCGGGTAGGGGAACATGTCGAGCACGAAGAGCTTGGGTCGACCGGCCACCTTGTCGGGTTCGGCCAGCGGGCCGGCCGGATTCGGCGCGTGGAACGTTCCGTCGGCATCCCAACGGTCCTGCCACGCCTCCTCGATGCGCCGCGCGAGCGCCGCGTTGTAGCGGTGGCGCGGGGCGTCGTCGATGGGCGTGGACATGGTTGCCCAGGGTAATGGTCGATCCCCGACGAGCCCCGTTTCCACGAGGCGGAACGCCCCTCGTGTGCTGGGTCTTTGGGGGACAAGTCGGCTCGGCTCGGCTCGTCACGACTAGGTTCTCGCCGGTCCCATGAACGCCTCGATCTCGCCGTTCGTTCCGTCCAGCGGTTCGGTGATCGCTCGGCTCGAGCGCGCCGCCGACGCACCCACCGGAGTCCGTTTCGTGGGTGCGAGCGTGAAGCCGGCCGAGGGCCCCGGCTTCATGGCGTGGCGTCAGATCCACGACGAGGCCCGGGCGGTCGCGGCGACGCTGCAATCGCTTGGCATCGTGCCGGGCGACCACGTCGCGATTCTCGGTCCTACCAGTCGCGCACTCATGACCATCGTTCGCGGGTGCTGGTTGGCCGGTGCGGCGAGCATGGTGTTGCCCCTGCCGATGCGCATGGCGTCACTCGACGCGTTCGTCGACAGCACACGGGCCCGTATCCGCCATGGCGAAGCCAAACTCGTCCTGATCGACGATCTGCTCGCCGATTTCTACTCCGCTGCACCCGGTGACCCGCCCATCAAGCCGATGGCCTCGGTGATGCCCGGTGCCGGCCGTCCGACCGGCGATCGACTCGAGTTGCCGCACGACGATCCCGAGCGCCTCGTCATCCTGCAGTACACGAGCGGATCGACGTCGGAGCCGAAGGGCGTGATGATTCCCGATCGGGTCCTGTGCGCGAACATCGACGCGTCGTGCGAGGCGGCCGAGCTCACGCAGTCGGAAGTGATGGTGTCGTGGCTCCCGCTGTATCACGACATGGGTCTGGTCGGGTTCCTCTCCATCCCCATGTTGAAGGGTGTGCAACTGGTGCAGGCCGCACCGCAGGACTTCATGGCCCACCCCGGTTCGTGGATGCACTGGATCAGCGATTGGAAGGGCACGGCCACCGCCGGCCCCAACTTCTCGTGGGTGCTGGCCACGCGCGCGCTGAAGCGCATGAAGGACATCGACCTCTCGTCGTTGACCCTCGCGTTGTCGGGAGCCGAACCGGTCGATCCGGTTGCGGTCGAAGCCTTCGTCGCCGAAGCGTCGAAGTTCGGCTTCCGCGCCGGCAGCGTGTTCCCGGCGTTCGGCATGGCCGAAGTGGCGATCGGCGGCGCCTTCCCGAAACGTCATCGGGGTCTCGTGTGCGACTCGGTCGATCGCATCGTGCTCGAGCGCGAACGCGTCGCGAAGGAAGTCGATCCGAACGACGACGACCAGGTGCACGTGCGCCGACTGCCACTGCTCGGTCGGGCCGTTCCCGGACTGGAGATGAAGATCGTCGATCCCGAGACGAAGGTCGAACTGCCCGAACGGCATGTTGGCGAACTCTTGTTGCGCGGAACGAGCGTGACCCCGGGTTATTACAAGCGACCCGAGGCCACCGCGGCCATGTTCCACGAGGGCTGGCTGTGCACCGGCGACCTCGCCTACACGCTCGACGGCGAACTCGTCATCTGCGGCCGCATCAAGGACGTCATCATCGTCGGCGGCCGCAACGTCTTCCCCGAGGACATCGAACGAGCCGTCGGCGGCATCGACGGCGTTCGCGCCGGCAACGTGATCGCGTTCGGAATCGACGGCTACAAGGGCAAGGAGACGGTCATCGTGGTGGCCGAGGTGAAGGACGTCGACCTCGATCGCGTGCGCGCCGACATCCACCACTCGGCCCTCGAAGTGTCGGGTCTGCCGCCGCGCGACGTGATGCTCGTGAAGCCGGGCACCCTGCCCAAGACGAGCAGCGGCAAGTTGCAGCGGGCCAAGTGCCGCGAGTTGTACCTCGAGGGCGGGCTCGAACTCGTCTAGGCCGACTGCAGATCGGCGAGTACTCGGCTCCAGCGATCGGGATCGGTGCGGTACGGCGCGTAGAACGAAATGCGCTGGATCACGTCGCCGTAACGCGTGTGCAGTTCGGGAGCGACCTTCTCGGGTTCGCCCACCACGGCGAAGGTGTTGAGGATCTCGTCGTCGATGAGTTCGCCCATCTCCACCCACTTGCCCTGCTTCGACAGAGTGTTGAGGCGCTCCTGCAGATCGCCCCAACCATGGATGTCGAGCACCGGGCGGTAGGCCGGAGTCGAGCCGTAGAACGCGATCTGCTGGCGGGTACCGGCGGCGGCCGCGGCCATCTCCTTCTCGGTGTTGCCGGTCACCACGAAACTCGGGCCGACGATCTCGAAGCCGTCCATGGTCTTGCCGGCCTTGGCGCGACCACGCGCGAGGGCCGGGATCGTGACTTCGCGCAGGTACTTCTCGGTCGTGAAGCCGTGGCAGATGAATCCGTCGCACACTTCGCCGGCCACTTCGGTCATGAGTTCGCCCACGCCGGCCAGGAAGATCTTGGGCGTTCCGAAACCGGCCAGATCGGACGCCGGGGGTGTGAAGAACGGCGTCATGAGCGTGTGCGTGTAGAACTCGCCGCGGAAGTCGAGTTTGGTTCCGTTGAGCCAGCAGTCCCAGATGGCGCGCATGGCGAGCACGAATTCGCGCATGCGCGCGGCCGGCTTGCTCCAGGGCATGCTGAATCGCTTCGTGATGTGCGGCTGGATCTGACTGCCGAGGCCCAGAACGAAGCGTCCCTTCGAGAACGCCTGCAGGTCCCACGCGGTGTTGGCCACGGTCATCGGGCTGCGTGCGAACGCCACCGCGATGGAGGTGCCGAGTTCGATCCTCTGCGTGTGTTCAGCAGCCAACAACAGCGGAAGGAACGGATCGTGGCTCGTCTCGGCCGTCCACGCGCCCGAGTAGCCAGCCGCCTCGACTTCCTTCGCACTCGCGATGGTCTCGTGCAGATTGGCGCTGATGCCACCGTCGACCTTCATGGCTGTCTCCTTCGCTCGATTCGATTTCGACCGTAGCGAGGCGGGTCGGCGCGGGCCGAATCGATCAGCTCTCGGGGTTGGCGTTGCGCAGGAACGCTTCGAGCTCGGCGGCCAGTTCCTCGGGGGACGGGATGTCGGACTCGCGCAGAGCGGCCGGCTGGGGTTCGAGCGGGAGCGTGGGCTGAAGAGTGGAGTCGTACGCCGACTCGAGTTTGGCCACCATCTCGCGGTGCTCGTCGTTGCGCGCCACCAGGCGGTCGAGGCGATCGCGTTGGATGATTGCTTCGTGTTCGAGGGCGCGACGGTCGAACTGGAGACCCGACACGTGATTGATGCCGTCGAGAAGGGCGACGGCGGCTCCGGGGTAGCTCATGGCCGGGATGTACTGCGGCACCTGCGACCACAGCGTGATGGACGGAACGCCGGCGTGGTGGAGGACGTGTTCGAGGACCGCGGTCATGCCGGCCGGAACGTCGACCGACGTGCGGAGGAACGAGGTTCGCTGCAGCAACTCGGGAGACGGCGTGGTGCACGACAGGCGGCTGGGCCTCGTGTGCGGCGTGGGGAAGGGGTACGCACCCAGACCCACCATCATCTTCACGTTCAGACGCACGCATAGTTCGCGAACGGCCGCCGAGAAGCGGTTCCAGGCCGAATCGGGCTCGTGACCGGTGAGGATCAGGACGTCGCGACCGTTGACGTCGCGGCCCGAATACAGATCGATCGACGGCCAGTCGATGTTGGTGTTGCGGCCATCGCGGATCTCCATCGTGGGGCGACGCGCGCGGTAGTCGATGAACGCGTCGGTGTCGAACGTGGCCACCGGCAGCGGATCGATCTGTCCTTCGATGGCCGACATGGCTTCGTCGGCGGCCTCGGCGGCGTCGATCCAACCCTTGAGCGAGACGATCAGGACCGGGTCGACGAGGGACGGCAGTTCGCCATGGAGTTCGAAGTCGGACGACGGAGTCGTCATCGCAGTTCGTCCAAGAGCTGTTCGGCGCGAGCGGCCGCACCGATGACCTGCTGATTGAACGGCTCGAGTTCGGCCGGGTCGCGCTGGCCGAGAGCGCCACCGAGGTAGCGCGCGTACACGCCCTCGAGGATGCAGGCCAACTTCCAGTAGGCGAAGGCGACGTAGAAGTCGAGTTGGCTGGTGTCGCGGCCGCTCACCTTCGTGTATCGCTCGGCGAGCACCTGGCGGTTGAGGAAGCCCGGGGCGGTGCACGAACCGTTGGTCCACGACGACTGATCGTCGTCGGGCCCGGTCCAATAGACCATCAGGAGTCCGAGGTCGGCCATCGGGTCTCCCAGCGTGCAGATCTCCCAGTCGAGAACGGCGATCACCTGGCCCGACGAATCGACCATGCAGTTGTCGAGTCGGTAGTCGCCGTGCACGAGAGTGGCCGGACCCTGTTCGGGAACGCGGGCCAGCAGTTCGTCATGCACGCGGTCGACTGCCGGCAGATCGCGGGTCTTCTGAGCGTTCCACTGGCCGTACCAACGCTTCAATTGGCGCGCGATGTAGCCGTCGTGGCGACCCAGTTCGCCCAGGCCGACGGCGGACGGATCGACCGCGTGGATGGCGGCCATGGTGTCGACGATCGATTCGCTCGCGCGACGGCGCGAGTCGGGCACGAGGAGCTTCTCGGCCGCTTCGCGATCGCGGATCACCAAACCGTCGACGAACTTCATCACGTAGAACGGGACGCCGTTCACGTCGGGGTCGTCGCAGAATCCGACTGCCGGAGCGACCGGCACCGGAGTGTCGCGCAGTGCGGCGATGATGCGGTGTTCGCGGCTCATGTCGTGCGCGCTCGCGAGCACGTGTCCGAGCGGCGGACGACGCAGAACGAAACGTTCGCTGGTGGCGCTGGTGACGCGGTACGTGAGGTTGGAGTGTCCGCCGGCGATGAGGTCGAAGGTGAACGGGCCACGGGCCCCCGCGACGTTGGATTCGAGCCAACTGGTGACCTTGGGAAGATCGACTCCGGCGACGTCGGCGCTCACGGTCCGTACGGTATCGGTGGTTCGGCTCACTTCCGAACGGCGGTCGCAACCGGCGGTATCGTCTTTTCCATGGCGATCGACGTCACCGACGCGACCTTCGAAACCGAGGTCATGGAACGTTCGATGACCACGCCCGTGGTGGTCGATTTGTGGGCGCCGTGGTGCGGCCCGTGCAAGACGCTCGGCCCGATTCTCGACAAGGTCATCGACGCGACCGGCGGACGAGTCGTGCTGGCCAAAGTGAACGTCGACGAGAATCCGGCGATATCTCAAGCGTTCCGCGTGCAATCGATTCCGGCGGTGTTCGCGATCGACAAGGGAGCCGTCGTGAACGGCTTCCAGGGCGCGTATCCCGAACAGGCCGTGCAGCAGTTCGTCGACACGTTGCTGCCCACCGCCGTCGACGAGGAAATCGCCGCACTTGTGCGGGCCGGCGACGAGGCGAGTCTGCGGCGCGCTCTCGAATTGTCGCCCGGTGACGAGAGCGCGGTCGTGGCGCTCGCCAACGTGCTCACCGCGTCCGGTCGTGGTGACGAGGCGCTACAGGTGCTGGCGCGCGTGCCCGAGACCGACGACGTTCGCCGAGCCGCCGCGGCCGCGCGCATGTCGACGCGCCCGGCTGACGACTACGACCACCAGTTGAGCGTCCTGATCGACAAGGTGAAGGGCGACGACGACGCCCGGCAGCAGTTCGTCGACATCCTCGAACTCATGGGTCCCGACGACCCGCGCACCGCGCAGTGGCGCAAGAAGCTCACCGCGCGACTCTTCTAGACCGGATGACGGCCCGACTCGAGCGCCCGATCGAACGGCTCTCGGAGCTCTTCGACGTCCTCGTGATCGGCGGCGGCATCACGGGTGTGTGCGTCGCCCGTGAAGCGGCCTCGCGCGGGCTGCGAACCGCATTGCTCGAACGCGACGACTTCGGCTCCGGAACCAGTTCGGCCACCACCAAGTACATCCACGGCGGCATCCGCTACCTCGAGCAGTACGACGTGGCGGTCGTGCGCGAGAGCCTTCGCGAGCGGCGCATCCTCGCCCTCGGCGCCCCGCACCTGGTCGAGCAGACGCAATTCATCATGCCGGCCTGGCGATGGAGCAAGCCGCCCACGCCGCTCCTCGGTGCCGGTGTCCTCCTGTACGACGCGTTGTCGTTCGACCGCAACGTGGCCGCACCCGACAGCCTTCGCATTCCTCATCCGAAGTGGTTGTCGAAGTCGGCGTTGCTGAAGAGGGTTCCGTGGCTCGATGCCGACGGACTCCAGGGTGGTTTCGCCTACCACGACACGCTCAATCTCCACCCCGAACGTCTGCTGCTCGCGTACGCGCAGTCGGCCGCGGCGGCCGGAGCCGTTCTCGTCAATCACGTCGCGGTCGACTCGTTCATCGGTCGCGACGTGTCGGGCGACTTCCTCGTCGAAGGAGTGCGGGCCACCGATCGTCTCGGCGGACGTTCGCTCGATGTTCGGGCTCGTGTGGTCGTGAACGCCGCCGGACCCTGGATCGACAAGGTGCTCGCCACCCTCGGACGCTCCACTGGGGTGGGCGTCGACCGCTCGAAGGGCGTTCACGTGCTCACCCGGCCGCTCGGTGGCGGAGTTGTGCGCGATGCGGTGTTCGCGCGCGCCCAGTCGGGCCGCCACGTGATCGTGTCGCCGTGGATGGGGAAGTCGTTCATCGGTCCCACCGACACTCCGATCACCGATTCCGATCCGACGGTCGCTCCCGACGACGTCGACTTGATCCTCGACACCGTGAACTCCACCATGTCCGGAGGCGAGGCGCCGCTCACGTTCGACGACGTCGAGCTCACCACGATCGGCGTGCGGCCGCTCATCAAGGACTCCGACGCCACGGTCGATCCGACGAATTCGGCGAAGGATTCGGCCGACGACGGAGCCGACACGTACTCGGCCAGTCGTCGGCACGAGCTGTACCACCACGTCGATCGCGGCGTGCGGAACCTGTGGTCGATCGGCGGAGGCAAGTGGACCACGGCCCGTGCCACCGCCGAAGAGATGGTCGACGAATTGGCCGCTCACGAACTGAACGGAATTCCGATGCGCGAGTTCGACACGCGCAGCGCCGCCGCGCACGGAACCTTCGCCTGGGCCGATGACGCCGAGCCGTTCCTCGCCGCCGCGGCCGCGAGCCTCGTCGAAGTCGGTCTGTCCCCGCAGTCGGCCGAACTGGTGGCGCGTCTCCACGGCACCGATCACCGCAAGATCGTCGAATTGGTGTCCGACGATCCCGCGTTGGCGAGTCCGATCGCCGGATCGGGGGATGTCGAGGCCCAGGTGATCGTCGCCGTCGTCGACGAAGCGGCGCGCACACTCGCCGACATCATCGATCGCCGCCTCGTGCTCGGAACCGTGTCGAGGGTTCCGGAGGCGGCCATCCGTCGCATCGCCCACATCGCGGCTCCTCTGCTCGGCTGGGACGAGTCGCGCCGCGACCTCGAGATCCGGGCCGAACTCGATCGTCGAGCCGCGCTCGACTCGCATTGGCGCGTCTCACCGGCGCGCGCCTGAACGAACCGGCCCATCGGGCCTTCGACAGTTGTGAGGTCTCGTGGATTCCTGGCGTCCTGGTCCGCCGTCCGAGCGTTCCGTTCCCGATGTGATCGGCTGGTTGCGCTGGATCGGTCCGCGCAAAGTCGCATCCAGCATCGGCTTGGTGGTGGCGGTGGCGGTCATCGGCTGGTGGTTTGTGAAGCCCGATCCGCCCGACGTCACCGCGAGCCTCTCGCGTGTCGATGATCCGTCCACGGTCGCGGTCGATTCGACCGTCGCGATGGCGTCGTCGCTCGCACCGGCCACCGACGTGGTGGTGCATGTCGCGGGCTCCGTGTCGGCACCCGGCGTGTACACGCTCACGACTGGTTCGCGAGTGGTCGATGCGGTGGCGGCCGCCGGGGGAGCGCTGCCGCGGGCCCGCGTCGATGCGCTCAACCTCGCCGCTGCATTGCGCGACGGCGAACAGATCTACGTACCGGCGATCGGCGAAGTGGTCGCCGCACCGGCGAATGCTTCGGCGCCGGCCGGGTCGACGTTCCCGCTCGATCTCAATGCGGCCACGGTCGAGCAACTCGATCAGTTGCCCGGAGTGGGTCCGGCCACCGCCAATGCGATCGTCGCGCGACGAGCCGAGATCGGGCGCTTCGTGTCGGTCGACGACCTGCTCGACGTTCCCGGGCTCGGACCGGCCAAGGTCGCGGCGATTCGCGGTCTCGTGACGGTCTGATCGTCAGAGGCTGACCGACAGGAGAGTCGCGGCCACTCCGATGCCGAGCAGCGCCCCGACCCACACGCCGACGGCCAGTCGCCGCCACTCGCGCCGCCATTCGGGCCAACTGGTGGCCACGCGGCTCGTCGAACGGCGCGCCGCCACGAATCCGATGAGCGCCCACACGAGGGCACTCGAGACGATCGCCAGGAGCCAGCGCACCGCGCCGCCCATCACCGGGATTCCCATCAGAGGAAGTGTCGGTAGCGCCATGATCGCCAGCACGAAGCCGAGCACACCGCGCCAGGTCGACTCCGATCCGGTGAGCAGAAGCAGTGCCAACACGCCGCACGCGAACGGGATCGTCAGACCCATGAGCGGTCCGTTGCGACGGACCATGAAGCGGTGGTAGCGGACGCCGTCGGGGACGATCGGAACACGCGCCAGGTCGCTCACGACTCTCCACGGTACGAGGTCGCGACGGTTCACGATGGGCATTGGGGGCGTTTCCCGCTGGCCGCCGCGGCCGTGACTCTCGGCGCGTGGGCATCCGATTGGGTGGTGGATGGCCGTGTCCAGACCGGTCGCTCGATCGTCGTCGTTCTCGCCGTCATCGTCGTGGCACTCGCATCGGCGGCGGTGCTCGCATCGCGCGATCGATCGGCGATGTTCGTCGCGTTGCTGTCGATCGTGGCTTTCGGGCGGGGGGTGGTGGAGTGGAGTGCGACTCCGGCGTCAACTGGTCGGGTCGCCGTCGTGGCCACGTTGGCCGACGACCCCGACCCGAGCGAACGCGGCACCCATGCGGTGTTCGAGATCGACGGTCGCCGCGTCGATGCGTGGCTGTACGGGCGAATGGCCCGCCGAATCGAGCGGGTGTCGGCCGGCGAGCGAGTGCTGGTCACCGGCCGAGTGGTCGAGTCGTCGCGACCGCGTCGCGATCTGCTGCGGCACATCGTGGGTCGCATTCGCGTCGACGACATCGTCGTGACCGGACGGTCGGCCGGTCATCTTCACCGATCGGTCAACCGCCTCCGAAACGTGTTGGCCGACGGCGCGTCGTCGCTGCCCGACGATCGACGCGATCTCCTGACCGGGTTGCTCTACGGCGACGATCGTCGACTCGACCGCGACGTCGTCGACGAGTTCCGCCGGGCCGGCCTGGCTCATCTCACCGCGGTGTCCGGACAGAACGTCGCCTACGTGATGGCGGTCTTCGCACCGTTGCTGGGCCGCATGCGTCGGCGAACCCGTATCGCATCGTCGATCGGGGTGCTTGCGGTCTTCGTGATCCTCACCCGAGCCGAACCCTCGGTCGTTCGGGCCGCGTTGATGGCCGGCACCGCCCTCGTCCTTCCGCGAACATCGACCCGATCGTTGCGCGCTCTGTCTTCGGCGGTGGTCGTGGGCGTGATCGTCGACCCGTTCCTCGTGTGGTCGGTGGGGTGGTGGTTGTCGGTGAGCGGTTGCGCGGGTCTGGTGGTGGTGAGTCCGTTGGTCGAACGGGCGCTCGGCGGTGGACGAGTCGCGTCGTTCGTGGCGCCGACGATCGGCGCGCAGGTGACGGTGCTTCCGGTGTCGGCGGCGGTGTTCGGTTGGCCCGATGCGATCGGAATCGTCACCAACCTGATCGCCGGCCCCATCGCCGGAGCGGTGATGCTCATCGGACTTCCGATCGTTCTCGTTGCGGCACTGGTTCCCGACACGATCGGATCGATCCTTGTTCTGCCCGTCGATCTCGGCGTGCGCGCGGTTGCTGCGGTCGCTTCGCGGGGTGCTCGCGCGGGTCTGCCCACGTGGCTCGATGTGATGGCACCGCTGTTCGTGGTGACGCTGCTCCTGATCCGCTCACCACGGGCGCACCTCACCCGTGTGGCAACCTTGAGCCGTGGGACTCTTCCTCGTTCACGGATCCGATGAGATCCTCGTCAGCGAGCACGTGTCCGATCTCGTGCGCCAACTCGTGGGCGAGAACGACCGTTCGTTGATGCTCGAGGAATTCGGCGGTGACTACGTGATGAGCGGTGTCACCGAATCGGCTCAGACGCCTCCGTTCTTCACCGAGCGCCGAGTGATCGTGGTGCGCCGCGACGGAGGCTTCTCGGCCGACGATGTCGAGGTTCTCGTCGCGTACGCCGCCGACGCCGCCGACTTCACCGACCTGGTCGTCGAGTGGGGATCCGGACGCGTGTCCGAGCCGCTCAAGAAGGCGATCAAAGCCGCGGGAGGCCAGATCGTCGACCCGTCACCGCCCACCAAGGCGCGCGAACGTCGCGCGTGGTGGGAGACCCAGGTCGAGATGCGTGGGCTTCAGTTCGACGCCGCCGGCATGAACCTGGTGATCGAGTGGTTGGGCGAGGACGTCGCCCGGTTCGAGGGCTTGGCCGAAACCCTCATGGCCACCTATGGCCCGAAGAAGATCACGGCCGACATGGTGAAGCCGTTCCTGGGTCAGCGCGGAGACGCGCTGCCGTGGGATCTCACCGACTCGATCGACAAGGGCAACGCCACCGAAGCGCTGCGCGCCGCGCGTCGCATGATGCAGGCCGGCGATCGGCATCCGCTGCAGATCCTGGCCCAGTTGCACAACCACTACACCCGGCTGGCCAAACTCGACGATCGCGGCATCGCGAGCCTCGCCGACGCCGAGTCGGCGCTCGGCATCAAGGGATTCCCGGCCGAGAAGGCGTACAACACGTTTCGCTCGATCGGGCACGACGGTGTGCGGAGAGCATTCGAATTGCTGTCGCGCGCCGACAGCGATCTGCGGGGCGGAACCGGATTGGAAGAGGACGTCGTGATGGACGTCTTGGTGGCGCGGCTCGCGAGGCTCGCGCCGACGGTCAGCCGGCGGCGTTGACCTTCTTCATGAGGCGGCTCTTGCGACGGGCCGCGGCGTTCTTGTGAATGATGCCCTTGGCGGCGGCCATGTCGATGCGCTTCACGGCGAGACGGACGTCTTCGGTGTTCTTCTCCGAGCCGATGCTCGTGCGAGCAGACTTCATGCGCGTCTTCAATTCGCTCTTGACGGCCTTGTTCCGCTCAGCGGCCTTGGCGTTGGTGCGAATGCGCTTCTTCTGACTCTTGATATTGGCCACGTGATCCTCGAACTCTCCGAAACGGCCCTGGCAGGGTACCAGCGTCCGGGGGCTCGTCCAACGCCCAATATCCCAGCGTAAAGGGGTCGCGGGTAGGCTCGGAGGGTCTCCGCGTGTCATCGCGCGGTGGTGGCCGACCCCCATGGACCTCTCCCGCATCCGCAACTTCTCGATCATCGCCCACATCGACCACGGGAAGTCGACGCTCTCCGACCGCATCCTCGAACTCACCAAGGCCGTCGACGCCCGCGACATGCGCGAGCAGTACCTCGACTCGATGGACCTCGAACGCGAGCGCGGCATCACCATCAAGGCCCAGAACGTGCGGGTCGAGTGGAAGGGGCACACTCTGCACCTCATCGACACGCCCGGCCACGTCGACTTCGGCTACGAGGTGAGCCGTTCGCTCGCCGCGTGCGAAGGCGTGATCCTGGTGGTCGACGCCGCCCAGGGAATCGAGGCCCAGACCCTGGCCAACTGCTACCTCGCGCTCGAGAGCGATCTCGAAATCGTGGCCGCTCTCAACAAGATCGACCTGCCGGCCGCCGACCCCGATCGCTACGCGATGGAGATCGAGACGGTTCTCGGCATCAAGGCCGAGGACATCCTGCGCATCTCGGCCAAGACTGGCCAGGGTGTGGGCGACCTTCTCGACGCGGTGTGCGAGCGCATCCCGGCCCCGAAGGGTGACCCCGAAGCACCGCTGCAGGCGCTCATCTTCGACAGCCAGTACGACCAGTACCGCGGGGTCGTGTCGTCCATTCGCGTGATGAACGGTCGCATCAGCAGCGGCTCGCGTCTCCAATTCATGCAGGCCAACGCCCAGCAGGAGGCGATCGAGATCGGCGTACGCCGACCCGCCACCACGCCGGTGGCCGAATTGGGTCCCGGCGAGGTGGGCTACCTCATCGCCGGCATCAAGGACGTGGCTGAAGCCCGCTCCGGTGAGACGGTCACGTTGGCGAGCCGTCCGGCCACCGAGCCGCTGCCCGGATACCGCGATCCGAAGCCGATGGTCTTTTGCGGTCTGTATCCGATCGACGGCGACGAATTCGAGAACCTGCGCGAGAGCCTGCAGAAGTTGAAGCTCAACGACGCGTCCATCACCTACGAGCCCGAGACATCGGGTGCGCTCGGCTTCGGATTCCGCTGCGGATTCCTCGGGCTGTTGCACATGGAGATCGTCAAGGAGCGCCTCGAGCGCGAGTTCGGCTTGGCGCTCATCGCCACGGCGCCGAGCGTCGAGTACCGCGTCACCAAGACCAACGGCGAGATGGTGAAGGTCGACAATCCGGCCGATCTTCCGCCGGCGCAGAACATCGAGTTCATCGAGGAGCCGTACTTCCGCGTGAGCATCATCACGCCCAAGGAGTACACGGGCACGCTCATGGAGCTGTGCCAGAGCCGCCGGGGCGACCTGTCGAAACTCGAGTACCTCTCGCCCGAGCGCGTGGAGTTGCACTACAAGATCCCGTTGGCCGAAGTGGTGGTCGACTTCTTCGATCAGATGAAGAGTCGCACGCAGGGCTACGCGAGTCTCGACTACGAACTCGACGGGTATCAGCAAAGCAGTCTGGCCAAGGTCGACCTTCTGCTGAACGGCATCGCGGCCGACGCGTTCTCCACGATCGTCCACCGCGACAAGGCCTTCGACTACGGCCGCCGCATGTGCGAGAAGTTGAAGGAGCTCATCCCGCGGCAGATGTTCGACGTGCCGATCCAGGCCGCCATCGGCGGCAAGGTGATCGCCCGCGAAACGGTGAAGGCCAAGCGCAAGGACGTTCTCGCCAAGTGCTACGGCGGTGACATCACCCGTAAGCGCAAACTTCTGGAGAAGCAGAAGGAAGGCAAGAAGAAGATGAAGGCCATCGGCCGCGTGGAAGTGCCGGGCGACGTCTTCATCTCGGCACTGAAACTCGACGACTGACATGGACGGCCGCTGACATGGCGTCGGCCGGAACGTTTCGCTCGCTCCGCACGCGCAACGCGCGCTTGTTCTTCGGCGGTTTGCTCGTTTCGAACGTGGGCAGTTGGATCCAGTCCACCGCCATGGCGATCCTCGTGTATCGCCTCACCGGACGCGCGACCAGCCTGGGTCTGGTGGTCGCCTTCCAGTTCCTGCCCATCCTGCTGTTGGGAGCGTGGGCCGGCGCGGTTGCCGATCGGTACGACAAGCGGGCGATGTGCCTGATCACGCAGTGGCTGCTGGCCGCTCAGGCGATCGTGCTCGCGTTGGTCGACTTCGCGGGCTGGGCCGACGTCGGCGTGATCTACGCACTGTCGCTCGTGCTCGGTCTGGTGAACGCCTTCGACAATCCGGCCCGACGCGCCCTGGTGGCCGAACTCGTCGAACCGGCCGACATCAGCAACGCGATGTCGCTCAACACCGCCACCATGACCGGGTCCCGCATCTTCGGCCCCGCGTTGGCCGCGGCGCTCGTTGGTCCGCTCGGCACGGCTTGGTGCTTCACGATCAACGCGCTCTCGTTCGCGGCCGTGATCGTCACCGTGACGCTCATCGATCCGACCAAGCTGTATCGCAGCCCGCGCGCGCCCCAAGGTGGAACTCCGGTGCGCGACTCGCTGCGTTTCGTCGCTCGCGATCGCGAGTTGTTGATCTTCCACGTGGTTCTGGTGATGGTGGCGACGTTCGCGTACAACTACCAGGTGTCGTTGCCGAAGCTGAGCGACATCCGGTGGGGTGACGAGCGGTGGTTCGGCTGGGTGCTCGCGGTCATCAGCGTGGGCAATGTGATCGGATCGCTCTACACGGCATCGCGCGAGCGCGCGTCGATCACGGTGTTCTTCGGCAGCGTCGGCCTCATGAGCCTGGCCGGCCCGCTGGTGGCCTGGGCTCCCAGCGGGCCGATCGCGTTCATCGCGGCGATCCCACTCGGAATCGGTGGGGCCGGCTTCATCTCCACGTTCAACGGTCTGGTCCAGCAGAAGTGCCCGCCCGAGATGCGTGGCCGACTGCTCGCGCTCTCGGCGGTGGCGTTCCTCGGCTCCACGCCCATCGGCGGGCCGATCACGGGTGTGGTGGCCGACTGGGCCGGTCCCGAATGGTCGTTGGCGTACGGCAGCGTGATCGCGTTCGTGACCCTGTTGGTCGCGCTGGTCGCGTTGTCGTCCCGCCGAACCACCGTGGACGCACGGATACCCTGACTCCGTGGCCGGAGCAAAGAGCGCCGATGTTCTGCGGGTGATGACGTGGTCGTCGCTCGACCACGCGTCGCGACGGTCCCTCGTCGACCGCGACATCAACAAGTCCATCCCGCCCGAACTGCGCGAGCAGATCGCCGGTCTGGTGGCCGACGTGCGCGAGCGCGGCGACGCGGCCGTGTGCGACGCACTGGCCCGATTCGACGAGGTGGACATCGATCCCGACGGACTGCGCGTGTCGGACGACGAGCGCGAGCGGGCGCGCGGCCAGGTGGACGCCGACGTACGCACGGCGATCCGCGACATGGTCGATCACATCCGCCGTTTCAACGAGGAAGTGCTCGCGCGGCACGGCGACTGGCAGTTCGAATCCGATCCGGGTCTGGTGGTGGGCGAGCGCGTGTCGCCCATCGCGTCGGCCGGACTCTTCTGCCCGAGTGGCAAGGCCAGTTACCCGAGCGTTCTCGCTCAATTGGGCGGCCCGGCCACGGTGGCCGGTGTGCCGTTGCTCCAAGTGGTCGTGCCGCCCAAGCCCGGTGCGAAGGGAGCGGTCGATCCGGTAGTGTTGGCGGTGGCCGACGAACTCGGCATCCGCGACGTCTTCCGCGTGAACGGGCCGGCCGGTATCGCCGCATTGGCGTTCGGAACCGAGTCGATCGAGCGAGTTGTGAAGGTGATGGGTCCGGGGTCGTTGCCGGTGACCGTGGCGCAACTCGAGATCCAGCGCTGGGGCACCGCCACGCAGATGGCGCTCGGCCCGACCGAGAGTCTGGTGATCGCCGACGAGACGGCCGATTCGCGTCGCCTGGCCGCCGACCTCATGATCGAGGCCGAACACGGAACCGATTCGTGCACGCTGTTCGTCACGACGAGCGAGGCGCTCGTGGGTGCGGTGCAGTCGCAACTCGTCGAGCAGATCGCCGTGCTGCCCGCCGAGCGGGCCACCGCGGTGCGGGCATCGCTGGGCGTCAACGGCGGCTGCGTGATCGTGAACGACCTCTCAGAAGCCGCGCGAGTGGCCAACGAATTCGCGCCCGAACACCTCCAACTGGTGGTTGCTCCGGCGCGCGAGAACGAGGTACTCGATCTGATCGCGCACGCCGGCGAGATCCTGATCGGACAGGACACTCCGTTCTCGGCCGCCAACTTCCTCATCGGCTGCCCGGCCTCGTTGCCGACCAACGGTTTCGCGCGGGTGACGAGCGGCGTGACCGTGGAGGCGTTCCTGAAGCGCACGGCCGTGGCCCGCGCCGACGAGCGAGCGTTGCGCCGGCTGGCCCCGAGCATCGTGACCTTGGCCGACGTGGAAGGTTTTCCGGCCCACGCGAACGCTCTGCGCCTGCGTTTCCCCGATCTCGCCTGACGGCGGTGACGAGCGGTACCGGGCTCGGGTGGATTCGCCGGCGCACCCCTGACACACTCGCCGCATGTCCCGTGCCGTCATGTGGTTCCGTCGTGATCTCCGATTGGCCGACAATCCGGCGCTCCTTGCCGCTCTCGCCGAACACCGCGAGGTCGTGCCGTTGTTCGTTCTCGACCCGCATCTGATCGGTCGGTCCGGTGACGTGCGCGTCGCGTTCATGGTCGATGCTCTGGCCGCACTCGACCAGTCGATGAACCGTGCGTTGGTGTATCGACACGGCGACCCGGCCGATGTGATCCCGGCTCTGGTCGACGAGGTGGGGGCCGACGCGGTGTACGCCGCTCGCGACTTCGCGCCGTACGGGCAGCGGCGCGACCGTGCCGTGGCCGAAAGATTGAACGCGAAGGGCAAGCGGCTGGTGCACATGGGCTCGCCTTACGCCGTCGAGCCCGGACGCGTGAACAAGGACGACGGCACCGCGTATTCGGTGTTCACGCCGTTCTCGAAACGTTGGCTGGCCACGGGCTGGAACGGCCCGCTGGAGGCTCCGCGTTCGCCCACTTGGCTGGGGGCGCCGCAGGTGCCGTGCGAAGGTCCGCATCGTCGACCCGATGTCGACCTTCCGCTGCCGCCGTCGTCCGAGGACGGCGCCCACGAACAGTGGGCCGAGTTCCGCGATCGCGGCCCCGAAGGACTCGACGGCTACAAGGAGCGTCGCAACGATCCGTCGGTGCCGGGTTCGAGTCGGATGTCGGCCGCTCTGCGGTGGGGTCTCGTGCATCCGCGCCAACTGCTGAACGATCTGCACGACGGCGCCGATCACACGCACTATCGAAGCGAGTTGGCCTGGCGCGAGTTCTACGCCGATGTCCTGTTCCGTCATCCCGAAACCGGATGGAAGAACCTCAACCGCAAGATGGACCGCATCGCGCTCGACAGCGGCTCGAAGGCCAAGGCCCGCTTCGCCGCGTGGTGCGAAGGTCGCACCGGCTACCCGATCGTGGACGCCGGTATGCGCGAACTCACCACTACCGGATGGATGCACAATCGCGTGCGCATGATCGTGGCCAGCTTTCTCGTGAAGGATCTGCATCTGCCGTGGCAGTGGGGCGCCAAGTTCTTCATGAAGCATTTGGTGGACGGCGATCTCGCGAGCAACTCTCACGGCTGGCAGTGGACGGCCGGCACCGGAACCGATGCCGCTCCGTACTTCCGCGTGTTCAATCCGGTGCTCCAGGGCGAGCGCTACGACCCGACCGGCGACTACGTGCGTCGGTTCGTGCCCGAATTGGCCGATCTGCCCACCGCGCAGATCCATGCGCCGTGGGCCAAGGGCAAGGGAATACCGCTCGGATACGTCGAACCGATCGTCGATCACTCGGTCGAGCGCGACGAGGCGCTCGCCCGGTACAAGGCGGTCACCGAGGGCTAAACTTCGCTCGTCATGCTGGACGAGCGCAAGACAGCGATCCTCCGGGCCGTCGTGCAGGAGTACATCGGCACCGGTCAACCGGTCGGCTCGTCGCACATCGCCAACGCTCCGGGCATCAGCGTGTCGTCGGCCACGGTTCGCAACGAGATGGCCGTGCTCGAACAAGAGGGTTACCTCGTCCAGCCGCACACGTCGGCCGGTCGCGTGCCCACCGACAAGGGTTATCGATTCTTCGTCGATCACATCACGCCGCACGGTCGTCTCGACGAGTTGAAGGTCGCGCAGGTCCGTCAGTTCTTCGACGGTGCGCACGGTCGCATGGAAGAACTGCTCGCTCGCACGTCGCACCTCGTGGCCGGAATGACCAACTACGCCTCGGTGGTGCTCGGACCGAGCACCGAGCGAGCCGACGTCCGTTCGGCGCAGGTCGTGGGTCTCGGACCGCGTTCGGCCCTGGCCGTGGTCGTGCTGGCCAGCGGTGCGGTCGAGAGCCAGTCGCTCGAGTTCGACACCGAGGTCTCCGAATCGCGTCTGATGTCGGCCTCGGCGCATCTCGCCAAGTCGCTGGTGGGTCGCCCGTTGACCGGAGCGGTCGTGGCGCCGTCGGGTGACGACGCCGTCGACGCCATCTGCGGCAGGGCACTCGCCGCGTTGTCGTCCACCTCGAACGACGATCCGGTGTTCCTCGGCGGCGTGTCGTCGATGGCGGCCGCGTTCGACGCGGTCGATGTGGTGCGCCAGGTCCTGCACACGCTCGAACAGCAGTACCTCGTCGTCACGTTGGTGCGCGACATCCTCGATCGCGGTCTGTCGGTCGCCATCGGGGCCGAGCACGGCGTCGAGCCGTTGGCCAGTTGCTCGGTCGTGGTCGCACCGGTCGTGGTGGACGGTCAACAGATGGGAACCATCGGCGTTCTCGGTCCGACGCGCATGGACTACCCGCAGGCGCTCGCCACCGTGGAAGTGGTGTCCGATCGCCTGGGACGTCGTCTCGGCGAGGGCTGACATGAGCGACTACTACGAGTTGCTCGGCGTGTCGCGCGACGCGTCGCCCGACGAGATCAAAAAGGCCTATCGAACCAAGGCCCGTCAGTTGCACCCCGACGCCAACCCCGGCGACGAGTCGGCCGAGGAGAAGTTCAAACAGGTCGCCCAGGCGTACGAAGTGCTGTCCGATCCGGAGGCGCGTGCGCGGTACGACCGATTCGGCGAAGCCGGAGTGGGCGGCGCCGGTGGCGCGACGGGCGACTTCTTCTCGGGTGGTGGACTCGGCGACATCTTCGACGCGTTCTTCGGCGGCAATCCTTTCGGCGGTCAACGCGGACCCTCGGGTCCACCGCGCGGCCAGGACCTCGAAGTGGTGGCCGACATCTCGTTCGAACAAGCGGTGTTCGGGGCCACGCTGCCGGTGAACGTTCGCACGGCGTTGGCGTGCGACGAATGCGAGGGCACGGGTGCCGGTGCGGGCACCAAGCCCGTCACGTGTTCGGAATGCAACGGTGCGGGTCAGGTTCAGCGCATTCGCCAGAGCCTGCTCGGTCAGATGATCAGCACGCAGGCTTGTCAGCGCTGTCAGGGCGTGGGCCAGGTGGTGGCCACGCCGTGCACGACGTGCCAAGGACAGGGTCGTGTGGTCACCGACAAGACGTATCAGGTCGACGTGCCGGCCGGTGTCGACACCGGTTCGACGCTGCGGCTCACCGGCCGCGGCGCGGTGGGTCCGCGCGGCGGATCGGCCGGTGACCTGTACGTGCATCTGCGCGTCGCACCGCACGATCGGTACGAACGCGACGGCGTCGACGTGGTGACCGAACTCGAGATCTCGTTCGCGCAGGCGGCCCTCGGCGCCACGATCGATGTCGACACCCTCGACGGTGTGGAGACGCTTCCGATTCCGCCCGGCACGCAGCCGGGTCGCGTGTTCACCCTGCGCGGGCGCGGGGTTCCGCGTCTGCAGGGTCGAGGCCGAGGTGACTTGAGGGTCGTGGTGCAGGTGGCGGTGCCCACCAAGTTGACCGATGCCGAGGCCGCGTTGTTGCGCGATCTGGCCAGGATGCGCGGTGAGGACGTCGCGCCGGCCGAGCAGGGTTTCTTCTCGCGTATCAAGTCGGCCTTCTCGTGAACGACCGGCGCCGGGCGTCCGCGCACGTCTTCGTCGACGATCTCGACGCGCTGATTCTCGACTCCGACGACGCACACCATCTGACCCGAGTGCTCAGGCTCCGCGACGGTGAGCGAGTGACGGCGAGCGACGGTCGCGGTCGGTGGCGGAACTGTCGATTCGACGGCTCGGGGCTCGTGGTCGACGGTGCCATCGAGTCGGAGGCATCCGTGAGCGATGGCGCAGTGCTCTTCGCTCTGAGCAAGGGCGACAAGCCCGAGACGGCGGTGCAGAAGCTCACCGAGTTGGGGGTCGCGCGCATCGTTCCGTTCGTGGCCGAGCGTTCGGTGGTGAAGTGGGACGAGAGCAAGGCGCAGCGCAACGTCGAGCGCCTGCGCAAGGTGGCGCGCGAGGCGGCGATGCAGAGTCGCCAGGTGCGGCTGCCGATCGTCGACGACGTCCAGCCGTCGCTCGCGGCCGCGATCGCATTGGTGGGGGATGTCGCGGTGGCCGAGCCGGGAGGTGACGCGATCGGTTCGTCGGTGTCGGCCATCGCCGTCGGTCCCGAGGGCGGATTCACACCCGCCGAACTCGACGGTCGACGGCTGGTGGCGCTGCCCGGGGGAGTGCTGCGCGCCGAGACCGCCGCCGTGGTGGCCGGGGCGCTTCTGGTCGATCGCCACACGCGCTGACCCGACCACGGAGAGTGGTCGGTGCCCACCTAGGGTGTCCGAATGGCGAGGAAATCGGGGTCACGATCCGCAGTTGCGGTCGACGAGTCCGACGCTGACGACCTCGAATACGGGCGGCGCGTGGGTGATCGTCTGCGGGCCATTCGCCAGCAGAAGAAGTTGTCGCTCAACGACGTGGAAGAAGTGTCGGAGGGCGAGTTCAAGGCGTCGGTGGTGGGTGCGTACGAACGCGGCGAACGGGCGATTTCGTTGCCACGTCTGCGGCGGCTGGCGTCGCTGTACGCGGTGCCGGTGGGGCAGTTGCTGCCCTTCGACGAATCGGCCCCCGGCGTCGATCCCGACTCGGTGGCCAGTCGTCCGCAGAAGTTGGCGATCGATCTGGTGCGTCTCGGTGAGTTGAAGACTCCGGCCGCCAAGATGCTCGCTCGGTTCTTCTCGATGATCCAGGTCCAACGCGGCGACTTCAACGGCAAGGTGCTCACCGTGCGCGCCCATGACGTGCGAGCCATCGCAGCCATGCTCGACGTGCCGCTCGAGGACGTGACGGGTCGCCTCAATCAGCTCGGCTTGATCTTCCGCCCGTGACGACCTCGTCCGTTTCCGAGTTCGGCGTGTACGTGCACGTGCCGTTCTGCCGTCACCGCTGCGACTACTGCGCCTTCGCGACGTTCACCGACCGCGATCATCTGATGGAGCGCTACGTATCGGCATTGCGCCTCGAAGTGGCGCGGGCCGTCGAAGCCGCGATGCCCACGGCCACCTCGATCTTCGTGGGTGGAGGCACTCCCACCCGCCTCGCCCCCGATCTGCTCGCGGCGGTCATCGCCGACATCCCACGATCGTCCGCGGCCGAAGTGACGGTCGAGTGCAATCCCGATGACATCACGGCCGAATCGTTGGAGGTGTATCGCGCGGCCGGTGTGAATCGTCTGAGTTTCGGCGTCCAGTCCATGGTGGGTCATGTGCTGGCGTCGTTGGGGCGCACCCACGATCCGAGCAACGTCGAACGAGCGGTCGAACTGGCTCGGCGAGCCGGTTTCGATTCGTTCAACCTCGACATCATCTACGGCGCCCACGGGGAAAGCCTCGATGACTGGCGCACCACCGTCGAGCGTGTGATCGCGCTCGATCCGCCGCACGTGTCGGCCTACGGGCTCACGGTGGAAGCGGGAACTCCTCTGGCCGATCGCCCCGAGCAATACCCCGACGACGACGTCCAGGCCGAGATGTACGAAGTGGTCGATGATCTGCTGGTTGCGGCGGGTCTGGCCAACTACGAGGTGTCGAACTGGGCCCGACCCGGACACGAGTGCGAGCACAATCGCGTGTACTGGAAGCAGGGCGACTACGTCGGATTCGGTTCGGCGGCGCATTCGCACCGCAGCGGCCGCCGCTGGTGGAACGTGCGCACTCCCGATCGGTTCTGCGATCTGATCGAATCCGGCCAGTCGGCCGAATCGTCGTTCGAAGTGTTGGACCACGAACAGCGGCGCGTCGAAGGGCTGCAATTGGCGATTCGCATGCGCGACGGAGTTCCGGCCGGATCGTTCTCCGACCACGATCTCGCGGTACTCGACGGGCTGGTGGTGGCCGACGGCGACCGACTGGTGCTCACCCGCCGCGGGCGCCTGATGGCCAACGAAGTCTCCCTGCGCCTCGCCTGACGGGTGGGCCGCCCCGGCGCGGGCCGGTAGGGTAGGAGCGCATTCAGGGCGTGTAGCTCAGTTGGTTAGAGCGCCACCATGACACGGTGGAGGTCCCGGGTTCGAGTCCCGTCACGCCCACCAAACGTGACCCTTCGCTAACCGTCGTCCCAGGCGACGGGATGCGAAGGATCAGCTGAACCTTCCGGTCGGCATCGACGGTCATCGAGGCCACCGCCGCCTCGACGAACAACCGCTTCGTCGGGTCCATCGGCCCCCTGAGGACTCGCTCCACGAGCTCGGCCACGTTGGCGAGGTCCGGAATCGGTTCCCCCGCCGACTCGAGCAGCAGAAGTTGCTCCCTCAGTTCAGCGGCACGAACCTCCTTCGAGCGTTTGCTGTCGGACAGGTCCCTGATGCGCTCGTCTGCCTGGTCGGCATCGAGTCGCCCGCGTTCAAACGCATCGAGGTAGCGGTCGATGCGTTGTCGGTCGGCGGCCATGAGGCTCTCGAGACCCGCCAGGTCATCCTTGAGTTGCTCGATGACGTTCGGCATTCCAGAGCGGGCCGCCCGGACTGCGGCCTCGAAGAATCCAGTCGACCGATACGCACCAACCAGCCTCGTGATGAAGCCATCCTCAATCTCGTCGACCCGCACTGAGACTCCTGGGCACTTCGCCTTCGCTTTGTCTGCAGCGATACAGCGGTAGTAGTGGTACCAGCCCCCGTTGCCCTTGACCACGCTTCCAGTCATCGCGCCGCCGCAGAGTCCGCACCGCAGGGTCCCGGCCAACAGGTACTTCCGACTCTCCCGCTTTCCCTTGCCCGCACGATGAGGAGCACGCCGCTGCTGAGCAGCTTCGAACAGTGCGAGGTCGACGATGGGTTCGTGCGCACCCTCGTGAATGTCCTCGAGATGCCGGATCTGCCCTCGGTAGGTGACCCGCTCGAGCATGTCGAGAACTCCCTTTGCGCTCCAATGCTTTCCTCGAGCGGTTCGAATGCCGCTGTCGTTGAGGAAGTTCGCGATGGTCTTCGAACCGTCACCCTCGGCGTACCGCTGGAAGACCTGCCGCACCACCGAGGCCTCGATGGATTCGATGACGAGGGCGCCGTTCTCGAGCCGGTATCCGAATGGTGGTGCTCCCCCGACCCAGTTCCCTCGACCCGCCTTGACTCGAAGGCCGGCCCGAATGCGGTCGATGAGCGTCCTTCGCTCGAACTCGGCGAAGATTCCGAGGAACTGGAGGAACATCCGCCCATTCGACGAGCTGGTGTCGATGGACTCAGTGACCGAGACCAGCTCGACATTGCATCGGTCGAGTTCCTCGACCACCTCCATCAAACCTCGAATGGACCGGGAGAGCCGATCGACACGTGAGACGATGAGGACATCGACCGACCGTGAGCGCACCAGTTGGAGCACCTTCTCGAGTGCTGGCCTCTCCTCTGCTGCGCCCGACATCTCCTCTTCGATCAACTCCACGAGATGCCAGTCGTACGCAGCCGCGTAGTTCTCGATGCTTCGGCGCTGGCTCTCCAAAGAGTGGGGCTGGTTCTCCTGGTCGGTCGAGATTCGAGCCAGACCCACGACACGCTTCCGTCGCACCGTGCTGTCTCCGCTCCGACTACTCATCACCCTCTACCTCCCCGACCTCAGACTCCGCCTTCCGGATGGCACCTGTAAGACGGGTGACAATCGCTTCTGCCTCCTCGGTGGTCGCCTCCATCAACTCCACGTCCCATTCCAGGGGTCGCCGACGGCCTCCCTTCGAACGCTTGGAGGTCGGTCGGCTGGCCACCCATGTCAGTCGGCAACGAACTGGCGCAGGGGCCGCATCTGGGCGTCATTCGCCGGCATTTCCGCCGCAGCCCCAGACCAGGCAGCCGTTCGACTTCAACTTCTGCTTCGGCAGCCTTCAGGCGGCGGCTGAGACCAGCTGCTCGAGGGCGCCGAAGATTCGCTCCAGATCCGCCTCCACGAAGATCGCCTCCGGTCCCTCGGGCGCGAGGCCGACGTAGGGGGCCTCGTACACCCGAGCGATGTCGACGATGCCTCGCTCAGTGAGTTCGTCGATGATGAGGCTGACGAACTGGATCTGGTTCTTGCTGTAGCGCTTGTCGTCGAGGAACTCAGCGAACGCTGCCTTGGCTGCCGCCCGGTCGAGCCCCACCAGGCTTCGGACAAACCTGCCGAAGCTCCCGGCCCTCTTGCTCGCCTCTTCGAACGTCGAATCGTCGCCGATGCCGGCGGCCACAAGGATGCGCTGCAGTTCAGCGATGTCGCTTGCCGAGAGAGGTTCGCCGGAACGGACCTTGGCGATGGCTGCCTCGGCCAAGTGCTCCTTCAGGAAGTGTTCGGCCTTCTTACGGAACTGGCTGAACTCGGCACCTTCAGCGACTCCACCAGTGCCGGGGAGTTCGATCTCGACGCCTACCCCCTGCTCGTCGACGAACGAGGTGTAGATGATGTTCTTCTTCGTCCGCTCGATGAGCGGCACCAGTAGGCGCAGGTTCTTCCGAACCTGTTCGAGCATCGAGTAGCTGACGTTCACCCACCACTCATCGTGCTGGACGTCCTGGATCAGCTCGAGTTGCTGAGCAACCGCTGGGATTGCCCGTTGTTCCTCAAGCGCTGCGGCGACCTTGATCACGACTTGTCGTTGTCGTTCGAAGGGTTCCCCGCGCAGGGCTCCGAGTTCGGCAGCGAGCATGACGACATCGAAACGCTTGCTGTCTTCATGCTCCGGTTCGAGTTGCGTGGGGAGCTTCGCTACCCGGTCGCTGAGCTCGGCGAGTTCACCGATGGTCACCGTCTCCCACGGTTCTGGGGCGCGGAAGCGTTCGACCAGCTCGAGGTGCGGGCGGACGAGGAAGTTGTCCCCGTTCATCGACTCCACCGCCGCGCGAAGCGTCTCAGCGACGTCGGCACGCTCGGCCCCGTTGACCTTGGCCGCGTCGAACGCCTGGAGCAGTTCGAGACGACTCTTGAAGATCCGTTCGCTCAACGGCATCGCGCCCGACCCCTCAGCAGGTGGAAGGGCTTGGGAGAAGAACTCGAGGTTCTGACAGAAGTCGAACACCTTGAACTCTGTCTTGTGGTCGCCCGGCCCGAAAAGGTCACGGGACAGGCGGGTGCCGCGGCCGATCATCTGCCAGAACTTCGTCTTCGATCGGACCAGCTTGAAGAACACCAGGTTGACGACCTCGGGGACGTCGATGCCGGTGTCGAGCATGTCGACGGAGATGGCGATGTGCGGTGCCTTGTCCTTGTTGGAGAAGTCGTCGATGAGGCTCTGCCCGTACTTCACGGCGTGGGTGACGACCCGGGCGAAGTTCCCGTTGTCGAGGTGCGGGTAGTTAGCGATGAACCGTTCGTAGATGAAGTCGGCGTGCCGCTGGTTCTTGGCAAAGATGATCGACTTTCCGAGGCGGTCTCCGCCGGCGACCTTGATCCCATCGGTCATCAGCGTCTCGAGTACTCGATCAACGGTGTCGGTGTTGAACAGCCAGGTGTTCAGCTTGGCTGCATCGACCTCCTCGGGTGGATCGAGCGGGTTGCCCTCCTCGTCCTCACCCCAGTCGATCTCGTCCCAATCATCCTTCTCGTCATCGGACAGGTCGTCGTAGCGGATGCCCTCACGGATGAACTTCAACGGCACCGACACACCACGGGGCGGCACTAGGAACTCGTCTTTGACTGCTTCCTCGAGCGAGTAAGCGTCGGTCGGGACTCCGGTCTCGAGGTCGAACAGGTCGTAGGTGTTGGCGTCGATCTCGTCCTTCGGTGTCGCCGTGAGACCGACCAAGTAGGAGTCGAAGTAGTCGAAGATGCCCCGGTACTTGCGGTACACGGAGCGGTGCGCTTCGTCGATGATCACCAGATCGAAGTGGCCCGATCCGAACCGGCGGGTCCCATCCGGCTTGTACTCGTCGATCTTGCCGACCATCGTCTGATAGGTCGACACGTACACACGGCCTTCCTGATCACCGTCGGTCACCAAGTTGACAGGGGCCGACGACGGCAGATGCTCCTTGAAGTTGTTTACCGCCTGCTTCACCAGCGCAGTTCGATCAGCAAGGAACAGCACCCGCTTCACCCAGTTCGCTCGCATCAGCAGATCCACCAGAGCGATCACCGTGCGGGTCTTGCCCGACCCAGTCGCCATGACGAGGAGCGCCTTGCGCTGCCGGTCATGTTCGAAGTGCTCGCCGATAGCCCGGATCGCACGGGTCTGGTAGTAGCGCTCGACGATCTTGCTGTCGATCTCCAACGACGCCAGCGGCTTACGGGTCGATCGGCGCTGGATCATCAACGCCAGTTCTTCACGAGACATGAATCCGTGCACCCGGCGAGGAGGGAACTGGGTGTCGTCCCACATCCAGTGCTCGTATCCGTTCGTGAAGAAGATCACCGGCCGCTGACCGGTCATCTTCTCCAGACAGTCGGCGTACAGCTTCGCCTGCTGCTGCCCCGTCGCCGGCGACACGAGCGTCTTCTTCGCCTCCACCAAACCGACCGGCAGACCATCCTCGCCCCACAGCACGTAGTCGACGTAACCGACCCCGGCACCGTTCGGCATCCCGGTTACCTCGAACTCGCGGTCCCGAGGATCAGACAACTTCCATCCGGCTTCGGCAAGCAGAGCGTCAATCTTGTACTTGCGTGTCTCAAACTCGGACCAGTCGTGCGCCTCGACCGGCATCTGCTCGGCAGCCTTCTTCGCTGCAGCGACTTCGGCGATCAACGCCGCCCGCTCCGCCTTCAACTCCTGCACCGTCATCGCCAACTCGGCCGCGCGCTGCTTCGCTCCAGCGGCCTGCTCTGCCTGTGTGGCGAGCTGCTCCTCGAGCTCCTGACGCTGCTTGAGAGTCGCTGCTTCGGCGGCCATCTTCGCCGCGGTCAGCAGCTGTGGGTTGAACTTCAGACCCGGGTCGGGCTTCGCCTCCCGACCGTAGGTGTGAGCCAGCCAGAAGCTGAACTGGAACAGCGCCGACAGAACCTCGACAGCTTCCAGCTTCGTCGGCGGCTTCGCATCGTGCACCGCCCGGTTGCCCGCCAGCTGGATCTTCTTTGCCACGTTGAACACGTGACCATTCGCCAACGCCTTGAACGCCGGCTCGTTCAAGTACGCGTTCAGCTGGTCCTCGTACGGCTGCGGAAGCGACCGGTCGAAGCGGTACATCCACTTGACGCCCGACTCCAACGCCTTTCGCGCGTAGATCACCGCCGGCCCAGAGTCCGACAACGCATGCCGCTCCGCCCACTCCGCCATAGCGAACTCGTCGGGAAACTCGGCCGCCAGGAACGAAAACTGCGAGGTGGTCACAACGCGCCTCGAAAAGCTCGGTGCTGAAGGGATGCGTAGAGTTCCTCAAGATCCTCGTTCGAGTCCAAGTACTGCCCTCGAACGTTGTCAATGGCCTCAACGCGCGCCACATATCCATCCTGCAACTCTCGTGGGGGCAGCAGGACAGTGAACCGCTCAGCGTCACGCATGTAGATCGTCTTGTGTGTGGATCCGGAACTCGATGCCCGCAGCGCCGAACGGGACATCACCAGTGCGTCCATCAAGTAACGCGGGTTGAGTTCATCGCCACAGATCCAGTTGACGAAGTCCTGTGATGTAGCCATCGGCATACCCATCACCGTCACGAAACCGATAGATGCAGTTCGAGAGAAGCAGACGGTTCCAGCAGGTAGCACCACCGCGGAGGAGTTCCTTACGCCAGCGTCTGTGATACGCGCCTCTGTGCCTGAGCAGACTCGGCCATCATGCTCTCGAATCTCGTTGAGATTCACCCAAGACACATCGCCATTCCAGAAGTCCTCAATCTTCCTGTCAGGAGTGTGGCCCGTCGCAAGCTCAGCGACGTCAACCAGCCTGCGATGTACCCAGCCAGCATTATGCGTAGGAGTTCGCCCGTGCGGATCGACAGGCGTCGTTGCACCATCGCCGAACATTTCGACGAAGACCGACTGGCTGAGGGAGTCGAGCTTCTCGAGCGCCTGACGTCGCTTGGTCCGCAGTAAGTCTGCTGCGTCCAAGATCGAAGCGATCCGCCGCTGCTCCTCCAGGGATGGCATCGGGATGACAAGTTCCGCGATGTCGTTCTTGTTCACCTGCAGAAACGTCGCACCGCGGCCCTTTGCCGCCAGCGTCGGGGCGGCGTGTGAAATCCAGTTCCACAGGTAGCGAGGATCTAGCTGAGGTCCAGCGCGCAGCCCGGCAACTCCGCGTCCCAGGCAGTAGACGCCATCTGCGAGCACCTTGTCACCGATCGAGGCACGGATGCCTATGACCACATCACCGGGGAGCGAAGTTCTGAGGTTTGAGCCCGTCGTGAACTTCTTGGGGCTCGGGTACGTCTCGCCAAAGTCGCCAGCGCCTGCGATGAGTGGCAGCCCCTTACCAGAGGTGTTGTAGGTGTCTCCAGTCGGTGCTTGTCCCATCAATATCTCGCACACATCGGCGAGGGCAGCCGACCTCACTTCAACATCGCCTTGAGATCTTCGAGCCCCTGCTGGATCTCGTCCTCGAGTCCCGCGAGCTCATCAAGAATCGCCTGCGGAGACTCGTGCGCAACTTCTGCGTGAACAATCTCCTTGTAGCGGTTGATGCTGAGGTCGTAGTCGTTGGCCGCGATCTCAGCCTTGGGTACGCAGAACGACTGCTCGGTTCGGCTCCGGGACAGCTCGGTCCCGTCTCGGTCTCGCCAGCGAGCGAGTGCGTCAGGGAGGTTGTTCTTTTCGTGCTCCTCGGCTGAGAGCTCAGCGAGTACGCCGGCCCGATCGTCGGGGAGGAGCTGGGTGCGCTTGTCGTCGAGACTTCGTCCGTCGGCTTGGAGGTCGTAGTACCAGACGTGGTCGGTACCGCCGGAGTTCGTCTTGGTGAACAGAAGGATGGCGGTGGACACCCCTGCGTACGGCTTGAACACGCCTGAAGGGAGCGAGACGATGCCGTCGAGTTTCTGGTCCTCGACGAGGATCCGCCGCAGTTCTTTGTGGGCCTTCGATGATCCGAAGAGGACGCCGTCGGGAACGATCACAGCCGCTCGCCCACCCGGCTTGAGCAACCGGAGGAACAGGGCGAGGAAGAGCAGTTCGGTCTTCTTGGTCTTGACGACTTGGAGCAAGTCCTTGGCGGTGCTCTCGTAGTCGAGTGACCCGGCGAACGGCGGGTTGGCGAGGATGAGGCTGTAGGCCTCGATGTCGCCAGCGTGGTCCTGGGCGAGAGAATCTCGATACTTGATCGACGGGTTGGCAATGCCGTGAAGCTGCATGTTCATCGACCCGATGCGGAGCATCGTGTTGTCGAAGTCGTAGCCGTGGAACATTCGCTCGTCGAACTGCTTGAGCACCTTCGGGTCGAGCAACTCGGCAGAGTGCTCACGTCGAACATGTTCCGCTGACGCAACAAGGAAGCCGCAGGTGCCACTCGCCGGGTCGCAGATCGTGTCGCCGGGCACGGGGGCGGTCATCTCGACCATCAACTGGATGATGTGGCGAGGGGTGCGGAACTGGCCGTTCTGGCCAGCCGAAGCGATCTTGGCGAGCATGTACTCGTACACGTCGCCCTTGGTGTCGCGGTCCTCCATCGGGATGGCGTCGAGCCCGTCGACCGCCTTTTGCAGCAGGGCCGGCGTCGGGATGGTGAGCCGAGCGCCATCCATGTGGGCTGCGTGTGTGGAGTCCGCTGCCCGAGCCTGGAGGAAGGGGAACACGTAGCGACTGACGACGTCGTACATGTCGGCGGCAGCGAAGTTCTTGAACCGGTTCCAGCGCAGGTCCTCGTAGGGCCTGCCGCTCGCAGCGCCGGTCGGCGTGAACGAGCCGTCTGGGAACACCGGGTTCTCGATCGGCTTGCCGGTCCGGTGGGCCTTGCGTTCAGCGAGGGTCTGACGTTCGTCAAGGCCCTTGATGAACAGCAAGTAGGTGAGCTGCTCCATCACCTCGAGGGGATTGGAGATCCCGCCCGACCAGAAGTCGTTCCAGACTGAGTCGATCTTCGATTTCAGTTCGCCGGTAATCACCTTGCGTCCACCGCCCTGCCTTCTCGTGGCTGCCGGGACGAGCGAACGTCACTTTCCCGGTCGCAACTAGGCTAGATGACAGGATTGGCAAGGCGTGGCGGCCGATCCGGCCGAATAGGTGACAAATAGAGTGTTACGGCGGCCACTTATTAGGAACCGAGGTCGCCGATGAGAACCCGAACTACTACCCCTGAGGCAGCAGCAAACTTCGAGGCAGTGGATCAGTTCCGGCAGCGTTGCCTCGAGCAACTGAAGTCGGCTTTCCTGGATGACTCGGACCCTCGAGTCAGCGAGGTGTGGACGACTGCGTCGACCTCTGCGCTGATCACCTCGTTCGTCGACCGGCCGGATACGGGGAAGCGCTCCTTCCAAGAGAAGCTGGCAGACCAGTTGTCGGACGTGGCACCGACGGCGGTCCAGTTGCTGGAGGAACTCACATGGCTACACCTCGTGATCTCCCGCCAACTGAGCTACGGGGCGAAGCGTCGACTGCTCGATGAGGTCCTCGGCTTTGGAGCGATCACTGGCCCGACGGGCGTGTTCGACGATGCACTCCACCGCGGTCGCGTCCACTCAGGCGTGTCGTTCAACGTGCATCGCCCGTTCCTCCTTTCTTACCTGGTCCGGTTCGCTGACTCGTGGCTCCGGGCCGATGACGCCCAGCGGAAACGCTGGCTCGACGATCCGTGGGCCTTCTACGACCTCGTGTTCAGCATCGAGGGATCCGCTGACCAGACGCAGCGGCACGCCCTCCTTCATCTCATCCATCCGGACACCTTCGAGGACTGCGTCAGCCAGGGCCACAAGAAGCTCATGGCCTCCCTCGCTCTGCCCGACGAGGTTGGCGACAACCTTGACCGAACGGTGGCCAACATCCGCCGTCGTTTGTCGGGAACACACGGCGAGAGCTTCAGCTTCTACCAACCGGACGTGCTGGAGCTCTGGAACCCTGCTGAGGCCGAGGTTCTCGACACCGCGACGTCACCGGGCGAGGACGACGCACTCGACGCCACAAACATCGAGCGCAGCGCATGGCTGGTACGTGGCTCCGGAGGGACTCAGGTTCCCGACTGGCTGAGCCGCGGGGTCTGCGCCATCCAGTTCGACGACTCGTTTCCCTTCGCACTCACCCGAGGCGCGACTAGGGAGCAGCTGCGAGAACAGGCCGAGGCGGAGGGCATCGACACCGCATCGGGAGGCTTCGGGGCCGAACTCGGCCAGGTGTGGCGGTTCGTCAACTCGGTCGAGGTGGGCGACTACGTCGTCACAGTCAACGGGCAATCCGTGTATGTCGGTCTCGTCTCATCGGATGCTCACGACCTCACCGGTCGCACTCGCAAGGAAACGTACCGATCGGTCGAGTGGCTCAACGCTGACTCCCCAGCCATGCGCAGTCGTATCGGTGCAGGTCTCTACTCGAAGCTCCGGACCCTGCTCACTCTGTCGAACATCACCTCGGTGATTGACGAGGTCGAGGCACTCCTGTCCCTCGACGACGAGACGCCGACCGCTGTTCGATCAACCTCGGTCGAGAGCCTTCCCGCCGCGACCGAGACACTTGCCGACCAACTGCTGGTGACCCGGGAGTGGCTCGACGAGGTGATCGCTCTGCTGCAGTCGAAGCGCCAGCTGGTCTTCTACGGCCCCCCAGGGACCGGTAAGACCTTCATCGCCCAGCACCTTGCGGATCACATCTCCTCGGCCGGAGGGACCACCGAGCTGGTCCAGTTCCACCCGAGCTACACCTACGAGGATTTCTTCGAGGGCTACCGGCCGGTGTCCACCACCAGTTCAGGTGTCGCCTTCGAGATCAAGCACGGCCCGCTCCGACGGATCGCCACTGCGGCCATGGCCGAGCCCGGCGTCCCGCACGTCCTGATCATCGACGAGATCAACCGGGCCAACCTGGGCAAGGTCTTCGGGGAGTTGTACTTCCTCCTCGAGTACCGAGATCGGGCGATCACGCTGCAGTACTCCGACGACGAGTTCTCACTGCCGCCAAACCTCTACGTGATCGGAACGATGAACACGGCCGATCGGTCCATTGCTCTGGTCGATGCGGCGATGCGTCGCCGCTTCTACTTCATCGAGCTCAGCCCCGAGCGACCGCCGATCAAGGGGCTGCTCGATCGCTGGCTCGCACGGAATGGGCTGCCAGACCTGGCTGCACGGCTCCTCGACGAACTGAACGACAGGCTGGCGACACCGGACCTGGCCATCGGCCCCTCGTACCTGATGAGCACCGAAGTTGCCGACGAAGCTCATCTCCGACGTGTGTGGGACTACTCGATCCTGCCGCTGCTCGAAGAACGCTTCTACGGCACCAGTCAGGACCCGCACGAGTTCAGCTTCGACAGCGTTCGCTCGGCCGTGTCGCAGTGACCACCATCGACCTCACCGAGTGGGGCACGGCCAGGGAACTCGACCTTTCGGCGCCTCACGTTGCCATGCTGGCGGCCTCGAAGTACGTCAAGGTCGCCCCCGATCCTCAGCGCGCCGGCAAGTGGCAAGTGTCGGCACAGAGCTACGTCGGAGCTGTCTCCTTCGACGGTCTCGAAATCAGGATTCGACCAAAGGTCGACCTCCGACGCCTGCTGTCTCTGCTCTCCAGGCACCTTGGTCAGGTCACATTCGCTGCCGACAACGTGGACTGGGGTGACGACGACGACCTCACCTCGATGATCGCCGCTGCCTTCGCTACAGAGACCGAGAAGTTGCTCGCCCAGGGACTGCTCAACGGCTACAGAGCCGTCGACGAGTCGCTGCTCACCATCAGGGGCAGGATCGACATGGGCCGCCACGTCGCCGCCCGAGCGGGTCTCCCACTACCTGTCGAAGTCACCTATGACGACTTCACACCCGACATTGCCGAAAACCAACTTCTCGCCGGGGCGGCTGCGCGGCTCCTGCGCATCACACGACTCGACAGCTCGGTCCGTCGACGGCTCCAACGCATCGGAATGATGCTGCACGAAGTGACGCCCACCTTCAGCGCCAGTACCGCCGACAACATCGTCTGGAGTCGGCTCAACGAGCGCTACCGGACTTCCGTCGGTCTCGCGGTCCTGGTCCTGAAGGCGACGACGATCGAGGACACCGCGTCCAGAGGTAGCCGGGCAAGTGCTTTCGTGGTTGACATGAGCGCCGTCTTCGAGGCCGAAGTCGCGGCTCGACTGCGGGATGCAGCGCGTGGGCTGGGGGTGACGCTTGCAACCCAGTACTCCGCCTCCTTGGACGAGGACGGCTACGTCGGAATCCGACCGGACCTCGCCGTACTCGAACACCGTCAGCTCGTCGCCATTGCCGACACGAAGTACAAGCTCCCCGACATTCGGGGCGTCGACGTAAGCGACCTCTACCAGGTGCTCGCGTACGCCCACCGTTTCCGACTGCCAGCGGTACATCTGATCTACCCGGTACCGCCACCGAAGAACCGGCTTGTAGTTGGCGACGTCGTGGTGCACCTTCATCATGTCGACCTCGATTTGTCTCGCAGTGAGACAGACGAGACCTACTCCCGTCTCTTGGGGCATCTCTGCCGGTCTCCCCTGGACTCGGAGGATCAAGCCTCCCTCGCCGGCGATTTCACTCGGAAGGACCAGAGCAACGTGCCTGTCGCGTGAATATCAATGTCGGTCGACGCGGAGCTGGTACTCCTCGGCACTGTCACCGTGGAGTGGGCACTCATCAGCGAGGGTGTGCGCCTTGACGAGTCGGGTGGTTAGGTCCGCTCCCGGCCAGTCGTACCGGTACTTGTTGGCGATGTCGTCGATGTAGAGCCAGTCGAGTCCACGTCGCACTGATGTGTGGGACTGGGGAGTCGTCACGATGAGCAGCGTGATCGGCTTCCCCCACTTCGATGACGCCCACAGCCCGGTCTCGACGTGCGACTCGAGCTGCAGGTTGCCCGGGGCAGCCTCGAACTCGATGAGGATTGAGGGCTCGAGCGGAGCATCCCATGCCGTCCAGACGGCCCCGTCTGGGGTGCGGGTCGCCGACCGAAGTCTCGGGTGGATACTCCCGTCGAGGTCCCGCAGTGGCAGTCCACTCGGGTGCCCGGCTCGGTAGTTGCCTTTCTTGTACACCGGCACCTCGGTCATCGGATAGAGCGATGCAGATCGGTCGATGCTCACTGGATGGTGGAGCATGAGCGCACCGATGGTCCGGTGCACCTGGGCCAGCGAGGCCAACTCGGCGGCACCTTGGTCAGTCGCAGGTCGCCGTAGTCCGAGACTCTTGCGGTGCACCGAGCGGCCGAGTTGGACGGTGGCGAAGAGGGCGGAATCACGGGTGAGGCGGGCCGCACGCAGGCTCGAGCGCAGGGCGCCGATGCCATGGCTACCGATGCGGGCCACGGTGCTCGTTCGCTCGAGAACGACCGGCCGCACAGCCCTGATTGCATCAGCCCGCTCCGCGTGACGTAGTACTTGGCCCACAGCCTGAGCGTCGACCAGTTTGGTGCCGAGGCCGAGCACCCCCATCCCGCCGACCTCGTGCAGGCGTCTCAGAGCGACGAGAACCTGATGTCGGTCTAGGCCGGCGACGTTGGTGCCGACGAGCGTGTCGACGGCGAGCGGCATGTCGGGGATGAGCGACTCGAGCGCTTGCCGACGGCGGGTCGAGCGCCGCCATTCGGCATGCGAGCCGACCCCGCAGCCATGCCCCCAGAGGAGGAGCACGAGTGATTTCCGGGTCGAGTCGTAGCCACGGATGGGCCGATTGGCATCACCTCCATCGAGCCAGTCATCGACTGCGGTGAGCATGTCCGGAGTGATCGCCCATCGAACGAGCCCCTGCTGTGGTGGCTCACCGGGCACGACGTCGTAGGCAACTTCGGCGAACGGGAGCGGCTGGCCCTCGAGCAGGTCGTGCATCCATCGTGTGTCGTGGAAGTGGTCGTTCATGAGGCAGAACCAGGCGACGTCGATGAGGTCGTCGGTGATTCGTCGATGGCCGAGGAGGTGTCGCACGAACAGTTCGACATCGACGTCGACGTACGCAGGATCGAGCAAACAGCGGTCGGGAAGGAGGTGTGGGCAGGTCATGTACCCGACCCTGGGGTGGTTGCGACCAAGGGTGCAGGTTTTCGACCGTTACGAATCGTGGACGAGTAACGATTTTGGTTCGTTACTCCGAGCCCAGTGTTTGCAAGGCTTTCCGGGCGAAGTGTGAGCGGATCCCCCTGTATTGGGGGCACCTGGGCATGCGCCCGGGTGCCCGTTCACCTGTGCGGGATGTGGGCGGTGTACTCCACCTCGTCGGGATGATGCAGTGTCCACCGGAGTCCTTCGCAGAGCTCGCCGTCTGGCGTGATCCACAGGTCGTGCTCCACATCGACGGCTCCCAGACTCGTCTTCATGCGCGCCCCGATTGTGTAGAGCGCGAGGCGGGCCTGCTCGATGGTGAGACCCTCGATGACGGTCTCGCTGCGGTCCTCAGATGGTGTGGACATGATGACTTCGTAACTCATGAAGTGCGTATCGCTCGGTGGTGTGAGGCCAGTCACTCATGCCCCTCACAGGCTTCTCGCCTGGGTCGCCACACGGCCTGCGTCGATGCTGCGACGGTCGTACCGACGTAGGGATTCGATGCGACTGTGGCCGGACACGGCGGCGACCGCGAGCGGGTCGACGCCATCTGCGAGCAGGTCGGTGATGACGGTGCGGCGGAGGTCGTGCGGGGTGCACTGCACACCGGCTACCTGTCCGACGCGCTGCAGGATCTCGCCGATGGCGGCTCCCGAGAGCCCCGACTCGAGAACCGCACCGGTGCGGGTGACGCGCCGCAGGAGCTGCCCGCCAGGAAGACGGCTCGCCCAGCCATCGACCGCCCCGGCGGCCCATTTGGGCAGCCACACCGTTCGAGCGTGACCACGTTTGGCGACTCGGATCGACACCGCCGCGTCTGCTGGGTTCCAGTCGGCATGCTCGAGGGCCGCCACCTCGGATCGCCGGGCTGCTGTGCCGGCGAGAAGCGCCACGACTGCCGTGTCCCGCTCGGCGATGGCGGGCACCGGGTGTGCGCCGGCAGCACCGAGGAGCGCGGCGACCTCGCCCCGGTCGAGAGCGCGGCCGACGGGTTGCTGAGCGAGCCGAGGGTTTGCGACGGTGGCGGCACGGGCAGCCTCCAGCGGGTCGGCAAGACCGAGCGCGACAGCACACGTCATCACGCTGCGCACCGCCCCGAGATACCGGGCCGCGGTTGCGGTTGCCCGGGTCGTTGCGAGTGCGCTGCGCAACCGGACAAGGTCTGCGTAGGTGAGCATCTCCCACGGGCACGAAGCTGCGTCGGGGAAGCCGAGAAGCTTCGCCGATGCGTCGAGTGCGGCTCGTTGGGTGCGGTTCGACTCGGTGCTGCCGAGCTGTGCGAGGTAGGCGTCGACCGGGCCGATGGAAGGGCCGCGGGTGGCAGTCAGTGAAGGGATGAGGTGGGTCCTTGTCATGTAGACGACACCCGCCGGTCGTCTGGCTCCAGTCCGACGACCAGGTGGCCCTACCGGGGGTCGGTACCGAGCGGCCGACCCGTCACCTTGCGCCACACCAAGTGATCCATCTGGCGGACAGTCACGGGCGCTCCTCCCCGCTGGAGGACCGCTGTGGCCTGCTCGATCAGGCTCGCCCCGGCCTGCTGCGTCTGCTCTGCACCGGTCGTCTCGCAGAGCCAACGCAAGACCATCGTGTCTGGCTTGCTGGCCTCGAGCCCGCTCAGGTTGAGCATGTACTTCCAGCAGGCGAACCCCACGCCGGGTACTCGGCGCACCTTCCACTCGAGGCCGGTGTCGCTGGCGACGGCGGCGACGAAGGTGGCGCGTGTGGCTGCCCCGGTGTCGACGAGGATGCGAGCCACGTCGACAACCATCTGTGCCTTGCGGTAGCCGGCCTGGCCGCCCTTGGCGGTACCCGGTCCGACCTGCGAGGTGAGGAGCTGACAGCGCTGATCCAGCGTCATCGGCTCGAGGAACTCGAGGAGCCGCCGGGCGTCGTGCTCGGGCGGTGGGGGCATGGAGGCTGTCGCCCACGTGATGTCCGGTGCGGCATCGCAGTACCGCTCAAGAAGTGGCTGCACCACCGTGTCGTAGTCCGCCTGCAGCGAGAACACGGCGTCGAGGACGACCAGGCCGAGGTGCGGCCAACCCCGTGGCGTGATGAGGCGGTCGACTCCCCCGGCTTCGGCGATGAGTGCCTCGAGGGCAGTCACCGTTCGTTCCAAGTTCTCCGCCATGCTCGAACCGTAACGGGACGGTGAACCCACGAGAATGCGCTCTTGCGTGGGTTGAGTTCCCACCGGACGCAATGAGAAGCCAACTCCTTGACAAGCCCGCGACAGTGAGGTTCTTCGTGATGCCCGGCGCCAATCAGCTCGGAAGTTCCGGACTACCGCAGGGGGTTGCCATTCCCGTGCAGTCGAAGGGCGACAAGGACCTCCCGACCAAACTGCGAGAGGCGGACCTCGGAGTGAAGGCCCCGAAATGACATGCCCGGCGTCTCGACTAAGGCCAATCGGAGGAGTTTCGCGTTCAGCGACTCGGCCACTCCCTGCGACACAGCGAGGGCCTCCGAAGTTTTCAGACCCGACTCGGGTGCCAGGTTCGCAGCCTCGAGCGCAAGCAGTAGGCGAACGTCAATGACCTCCAACTCCCGGATTGTGTCGATGAGGAACATCGATTCGTCAAGCTTCGCGTCATCATTCAGCCCAACGCTCGCCACGTAGGCCAGGGTCCTGATTTTTGCCTCCGTGTCAGAGTTAGCCGCAGCGTTTGCCGCAGACCAGACGAGTCGGAGGACGCGCGGATCCTCCTTCATCCGGCGGATGAGTCCGAGTTCGGGGTCATTGAGAAGGTCGATGAGGCTGCTTACCAGCGCCTGAGCTCGAACTCGCTGAAGAGCAGGCCACTGCTCCAGCAATGACACGAGCACTGAGCCGCCTGGAAACTCACCAATGAGCCCAAAGGCCAGTTCAACCGCCCGCACCACATCGGCTGCTCTGTCGTCGTGCACTACACCTAGCGTACGCCCGGAACACGGGACGACTGCCGAGCCTGTCCGACTGGGAACTGCGCTCCGTTTCCCTACCGGCACGTTGGGGCAGCGCGCCGGACTGTCGCCATGCACGGGATCAAGAGGAAATGTGCGGGTTCCAGCTGCGGCGATGCGGTGCAGTAACCCGCCCGGGTCTTTGAGCGCACAACACCCCAAACATGAGAAGCCCCGGCGGGACGTCCGCGGTTATTGTAACACCGAGGGTGTAGACAAGTGCTGATGTCTGGCGATGACTACCTCCAACAACTGCTCGCCAAGATCACCGCGCCAACGGGTGTCTTCGGCCCGGGAGAGAAGATGCGGCAGGCGCTGGACCCGATGATTCGGCGCTGGGCAGGCACACAGTATTCGGAGCTAAAGGTCTCCGGTTCATATGCCAAGGGAACCGCAATCCGTGGGGGCACAGACGTTGACATCTTCATCTCCCTGAAGCCGGACACATCTCCGACGCTCAAAGAGATCTTCGATTCCCTTGCGTCCTACATGACTGCAGCTGGCTACTCAACTCGCAAGCAGAACGTCTCCATCGGCATCTCGCACGGCGGGTACCAGGTCGACCTAGTGCCCGGAAAGCGCCAGAACTTCAACTCCCGCGATCACAGTCTCTGGGTCTCGCGCCAGAACACCTGGCAGAAGACAAACATCGATACACATATCGACACTGTTTCCAGATCGTCACACACTGACGTCATCCGCGTGATGAAGCGGTGGAAGCAGTGTCACGGGCTCGAGTTTCCCTCGTTCGCTCTGGAGCTCGCTACGTTACGGGCTCTCGCGGGCCGCAATGCTGCCGGACGTGCATCCAGAGTGATGGCAGTTGTCGAGTGGCTGCGAGACAACATCACCGCCGCTGCGCTCATCGACCCTGCGAATACAAACAACAACGTTGCGTCTGAGCTCAGCGCCACCGAGAAGATTGCCATTGCACGACAGGCCAAGGCATCTCGCGATGCCGCCTACTGGAAGGACGTCGTCTGGTGACACCGGCCAATGGGCTCGAGGCGTACTTTGCCGCCCTTCAGGATCGGCTTCAGGCTTCCATCAAGGTGGCGGCCGTGCTGGATCATCCGGGAGCAAAGGGAGACGAGACCGAGATCAGCTGGGAACGTCTTCTCGATGGACACCTACCACGCCGCTACCAGGTTGTGCCGAAGTGCATGTTCGTTGACCACACCGGCAAGCTCAGTCAGGAGGTCGATCTCGCCCTGTGTGACCGCCAGTACTCGACACTCGCTCTGGAATCGCAATCGCGAACCGTGGTGCCAGCAGAGGCTGCGTACGCTGTCTTCGAGGTCAAGCCGGAACTCAATAGAGAGAATGTGCTTTATGCGGCCGAAAAGGCGGCGTCCGTCCGTGTCCTCGCTAGGACCTCTGCGCCGATCACGGATGCGCGTGGCGTTATCGAAGAACCGCGTAGACCATCGCCGATCATCGCTGGGCTACTCACGACCCGAGCAGGCTGGAGCCCAACGCTGGGTGACGCGTTTAGCGCGGCACTGAAAGACCAGAACAGCAATGGGCTGCTCAATCTCGGCTGTGTTCTTGGTGAGATTGGTTGGGAAGTCAAGTACGAGAACAACATCCCACGGTGGGCGGCGAGTACTCCGAGTCGCGCTCTCGTCTTCTTCTATCTCCGGCTTCTATCCGCGCTGCAGAGGGTTGGCACGGTGCCGGCTATGGACTACGACCAATGGAGTGCGTTCCTAAGTCACGACTGATTGCATCACTTCGGCCTCACCGGTCACCGATTGAGAGATGAGGTGGCGACTAATGATCGACACAACAAACCAACTCAGGTGTCGATTGATTCGTCGAGTTCGAGGGCGATGGACTCGAGGTCGTCAAGCACCCACAGCAGGCGCGCGACAACTGCGAGCGGGTCGTCGTTGGCGTCGAGACCGACGGCGACTGCTGCCCACATCACATCGTCCGTTGAAGCAGTGACGACGTGAAGCCCTGAGGTGGCGTGAAGGAGGAGGTCGCGCCGATCCGCTACCGACGTCTCGGGGTCCGCGATGGCGAGGGCCGTGTGGCGAACCAGGAGCGCGAGGTCGCGCGCCGTGAACGCTGTCGGCGACGGGAACGGTGGCCGCTGTGCATCGGTCCATGCGCTGCGGAGTTCGTCGACGACCTTTGCGGTCTCAGCGTTCTCGAGCTGGCGCATGATGTGGAGTAGAGCCTGGGTGATGGTGAATGGCTGGTCATGGTGCTCATGCGGTGTGTTCATGCTCCATTTCAGGCGTGTCGGGCCCGGCGTGCTCGGACCGGAGAATCGACCGGATCCGCGAGCGCGCCTTGAGCGGGTGGCCGCCCCAGATGCCCGGCCACGTCGCTGCAGCAACGCCGGCCGCAAGACAGTCCAGGCGAACAGGACAGGATTCGCATCGCTGCCTGAGCTCTGCACTGTGTACCGCGCCGCGCGCAGGCATTACATCTGCGATGTCGATGTCGGTGCACGCTGCGAGTAGCTCCCAGCCAGGCTGCGCCTTACCGCCAGAGCGGAGCGACGCGGCGTCGACAGCGAGGTCGACAGGCGTGACAGGTCGTGGCTTGGGCTCGCCCACCACGTGTGCCAGGGCGATGCCTGCGGCCGGATGGGCCACCAAAGCCCTGATGCGGCCGCGCTCCCACGGCGAGCTCGGCGGGCGCCCAGCAGCAGTCTCTGACAGCAGGAAGGCGTCTTCGGGCTCAAGTTGTTCCGCCAGTCGAGCGATGGCCTCATAGAGGCCATCGTGCGGCTCGGGTTCTTCCGGTGCTGCCGGATCCATGCCCTCGATGAGGGTGACGGCATGGGCGCGCATGCGGTGCTGGCGGGAGCGAAGACGGGCGAGCTCCGAGCGCAGGTACATGACGACCCATGTCGAGACGCTGGCAGCGCCGCCTGGCATCCAGCGCTCGATGGCCCGAAGCGCATGGATGCGGGAGTGACCTAAGAGGTCGTCGAGTTCGTTGTAGTGGTCTACATAGCCGCGAGAGAACGAGCGAAGCAGTGGTTCGAGCTCCTGCATCAGCTGCTCGAGGCACCGGTCTGCAGCGCGGCGACTTGAGCAGCGCACCCTGTCCGAGCGCGTGATGCAGGTGCCGCAACAGTTCCGTCGTTGACGGCGCATCTCTCGCACGAGGCGCTCGTGCCGCGCCGCACGTTCGACGGTCTCCGCACTCAGTTCCCGCCCTGTGCTCATCGCTGGCTCCAGCCGCGAAGCAGCATCGAGCGCATCTTGTGGCGGTCGCTGAGTGGGTATCCGCCGAGGACTCCGCGCTGCTCGATGCGTTCCACGGCCCACGCAAGGCAGTCGATGCGGACCGGGCACCCACCGCAGGCGGCAGCCATTTCCGGGCCAACGTCATCAACTTCGGGGACGGCGAGGATCGGATCGATGCCGCGGCAGGCTCCGAGGTGCTGCCATCCATCGATGTCTTGCACTCGAGCTCGGAGCCGGGCGACGTCGAGCGTTGGGTCTGGGTCGCTCGGGGGAAGCCCGACGAGCGGCGGGTCGCCTTCGAGGACTACCTGCACCACCCCCGATGCGGGGTGAGCGAGGAGACTCATCGCCCGAAGTTCGGTCGGGCTTGGTGGAAGAGTCATCCCCCGCCGCAGGAGGCGGGAGACGAGTCGACGGTCCGAAGGCCGAAGCCGTCCAAGCAGGGATGTGGCCGAGGTGAGGTATCCGGTGTTCATGGATACCTCATCACTCGAGTTGCTGGCTCCAGTCATCGAGACGATTCGCGGGAGCGACCTCTACGCCGGATGAGACCGTCCGAGCACCTCAGCAGCCGTCAGACCAGCACTCCGAGCACCATCTGCCGCTTCGTCTGTCGCACCCAACGGCGACTGCCCGTGACGCACGGCCCCGAAATGGTGCTCCCTTGCGAAGACATGTAGAGGCTGGCCGAAGGCAAGAACAACTTCGTTGCCGATTGGCGCTCCATGAGAGCACCAGAGACGCCAACGGCGACCCTCCACATCGGCGATTGCACCGACGTCATGGCTGCTATGCCATCAGGGAGCGTCGACCTCGTGGTCGCTGACCCGCCGTACAGACTGTCCGGAAAAGAGACCGTTCGCTCCGGGGAGTTGGTCCCACTCGACAACGGCGACTGGGACCATTCAGCCGGCGTTGTGGCCGACCATGAGTTCGACCTGCGATGGCTCAGCGAGTGCCAGCGATTGCTGAGGCCTGGCGGGACGCTCTGGGCGAGCGGTACCCACCACAACATCCACTCCGTCGGCCACGCTATGCAACAACTCGGGTTCGACCTCCTTGCCGACGTCATTTGGTTCAAGCGCAATGCTCCACCACACCGACGGGGACGCAGTTTCACCCACTCGCATGAGACCTTCGTATGGGGGGTGCGGCGACGAGACGAGCCCTACGTCTTCAACTACGCGTGGACCAAGCAGGACGATGACCGTGGGGACATGCTCAAGCGGGCCGGTCGGCAGATGCGCACGGTGTGGTCGCTCGCCCGTGCCCGCAACTGGGAGTCTCGATATGGCAAGCACCCGACTCCGAAGCCCGAGTCGCTAATGGAGCGCATCATCCTGTCGACGTCCGTCGAAGGCGCTGTCGTGCTGGACCCATTCGCCGGTTCTGGCACCACAGGGGTCGCAGCCGTCCGCACCGGTCGGAGGTTCATCGGCATCGACTCGAATGCCGACTACATACTCGGCCTCGCCAAGCCCCGACTGCTCGATGAGCCGGGAGCGAGTGTCCAGGTGTTCGACTGGCGATGAACTCGCCGCACGGATGTCGAAGGCAGGAACCGACATGCAGTGATGCACTCCGCGTGCTGCTACCTGCCGGCCCGACGCTTCAGCAGGGACGAGACGACCGATGATTGGCGCGGCGTCGTCACGACGACCGGCGCCGAAATAGGTTCTCCCTCCGCTCAACCTCTTCCGAAGCCACGTGGTTGAGCGTGCAGCGGCCGACAAGGTCGTACACGAGGATGCGCCGGACGGTGCCCGATGGGTAACGCGCATTCACCCGTCGCACCTCGGCGATGACTTCCTCTCGAGCGTGCCACTGGGGCGGGCCGTCTCCGTCCAGCCGTTTGAAGGCTGCGAGAATCTCAGCGCGGCAGGTGGTTCCGGCCCGGACTCTGTCAGAGACCTTGAAATCAAGGGTCGGCGCCGTCAGCCCGTGGTTAGTGAAGAGTGAGGTCAGGTCCACCAGAGTCGTCGGAAATTTTCGGTGTCGTCGCCGAAACTGTGCAACACCCCTTGTTTACGGTCGGTCGCATGGTGAAGTCCGTGTCCGCCGTGTCGAGCGAAACGCTCGCCGAGCTCGATGCTCGGGCCGAGTCGGTGTCGTCGGCGGCCGAGGCACGCGAACTGCTGGCCGAGCTGGAACGTCTGAAGCGCCATCTCGAGGTCACCACGGCCCGTCTGGTCGATCGGGTGTCGGTGAGCGGCTGCTTCCAAGAAGACGGCTGCTTGTCGGTCGCCACCTGGCTCCGCACCACGGTCAATTGGCCGCTGGCCGAGGCCAAGCGGATGGTGCGGGTGGCCGATTTCGTGCACCACTATCCGCAGGTGGGTGCTTCCATGGCCGACGGCCTGCTGGCCTCGGCTCCGGTCACCCGGCTGGCCGCTCTGCACGCCAACAAGCGGGTCACCGCTCAGTTGCCCGACTTCATCGACTCGATGGTCGAGTACGCACAAGCCCTGCCCTGCGACGATTTCGCCCACCTGGCTTCCCGGTGGGAACAACTGGCCGACGCCGACGGCACCCATCGATCGCACGAGAGGGTGCACGACGACCGCGACGCCACGGTCAATCCGGTGGGCAACGCCACTTACCTCGACGCCCGACTCGGAAACGGTCAGGGCGCGCTGATCACCGAGGTGTTCGAGCGATTCGTGCAGGCCGAGCTGTCGCGCGACCTCGCCGAACGCGATGCGCTCGGTTTGTCGCCCACGTCGCTCAGCCGAACGCCGAAGCAACGACGCGCCGATGCCTTGTACGCGGTCTTCGCGGCGGCTGCCACTCGGTTCGCGCCAGCACCCGAACCCTTGGTCAACATCGTCATCGATCAACGCACGTACGAACGCACGTTGTCGGCCATGGAAACCGGCAGTCGGCTCGGTTCCCTCGTCGAACCGGGTGAGAACCTGCTGGACACGCGTTGCGAAACCACCGCCGGAGTACTGCTCGACCCGGTCGACGTGGTGGCGACGTCGCTCGTCTCGCATGTACGGCGAGTCGTGGTGACTGCGGCCGGCGTGCCCATCGGACTGGGGCGCCGGTCGCGCCTGTTCACCGGCGGAACCCGGGCCGCGGCGTTGCTACGACGGCGACGATGTATCTGGCCCGGTTGCCACGTGTTGACCTGCGATGTCGATCATCGGGTCCCGTGGGCACAGGGCGGTGGCACCGATGTCGAGAACAGTGATCCGTTGTGTCGACGGCACAACCGGCTGAAGACGCACGGTTACATCACGCACTACGACGAAGCCACTCGGTCGACACGTGTCATCACCCCGGATGGGCGACCGCTCACGCCCGTGTGAACAGGTCGGCCGACCGACGATGCGCGTCAGCGACCGCGCGGCTTCTTGGGTGCCATCGCGAAACCCGACTGCTCGGCGATGGCTCGCACGAGCGCGCGCCGGTTCTTCACCGGCCCGACCTTGTTCTCGAGGGGTCCATCGATGAGCAACGTGGCCAGACCATGGGCGAGCGACCACATGCCGGCCGCCCGAGCGCGGATATCGGCCACCGAAGCCTTGGGTCCGAGCCACTCGCTCACCAGGTCGACCAGAACATCGAACGACGCATCGGCGACCCGGGTCAGCTCGGGGTTGTCGGCGATGGTGCAGAGGTCGGGTCGGAACATCACGCGGAAGTGACCGCGATGATCGAGTGCGAAGTCGACGTAACTCTCCAACAGAGCGACGGCCGGATCGGCTGGCTCGTAGGCGAGCGAATCGAGCATGGCCTGTGTGAACATCTGGTAGCCCTCGATGGCGATGGCCTCGAAGATTCCCTTGCGATCGGTGAAGTGGTGATACGGCGCCTGGTGGCTCACACCGGCGGCTTGGGCCACTTGCCTGAACGACAGGCCATCGGGCCCATGCTCGGCGATGTACTCGACCGCCGCGGAGAGAACCGTCTCGCGCAGTGTTTTGGGGGCCACGGGTCGACTCTAGGTCGACCCCTTGACAATGTCAACGTCCCCAACTAGACAATGTCACATGAGCATCACATCCGATTCGCCCACCGCCAATCGCTACCTCGTCGGCAATTACGCACCGGTCGAGAAAGAAGTGACCGCAACCGATCTTCCGGTGATCGGCGAACTCCCGAAGGAATTGAACGGCCGCTACCTGCGCAACGGACCGAACCCGATCGCTCCGGTCGATCCGGCCACGCATCACTGGTTCATCGGCGACGGCATGGTGCACGGCATCCGTCTTCGCGACGGTCGTGCCGAGTGGTATCGCAATCGCTACGTCGGCTCGTCTCAGGTGAGCGAGGTTCGCGGCTGCCCCGACATTCCGGGACGCAACTGGAACAACTCCGTGGGCGGACCCAACACCAACGTGGGCACGTTCGCCGGAACCACGTGGGCCATGGTCGAAGCCGGGGGTGTCCCGGTCGAATTGACCGACGAACTCGAAACCGTCGGACGCAACGACTTCTACGGCACGTTGCCCGGAGCGTTCACGGCCCATCCCAAGGTCGATCCGGTGACTGGCGAGATGCACGCGATGGTGTATGCCTGGGCCGAGTGGATGGATCACATCCAGTACGTGCGCGTGGGCAAGGACGGCCGCGTCAATCGCACGGTCGACATTCCGCTGCCGGGCATGTCGATGGTCCACGACATGTCGATCACCGATCGCTACGTGGTGGTGTACGACCAGCCGGTGCTGGTCGACCTCGACCTGGCCTTTGCCAGTCGGTTCCCGTTCCGCTGGAACGACGAGTACGGGAACCGGATCGGTCTCATGCCGCGCGAGGGAACCGCGGCCGACATCGTATGGATCGACGTGCCGGTGGGCTACGTGTTCCACCCCATGAACGCCTACGACGCGCCCGACGGCAAGGTCGTGCTCGACGTGTGCTTCTACGACCTGATGATGCGCGACGACCTCCAAGGACCGTTCGGCGACTCCACGCCGCGCCTCACCCGCTGGGAGGTCGACCCCACGAGGCGCAGCGTGTCCGTGACCACGATCGACGACGCGTTCAACGAGTTCCCGCGCCATCGCGGTTCGCTCACCGGCAAGCCGTACCGCTACGGCTACTGCGCCAACGCCGATGCATCGTCGATGCACTGGCCCACCATCAAGCACGATCTCGTGACCGGCGAACGCCAGGTGTTCGACCACGGTCCGGGTCGTGCCGCCGGCGAGCCGGTGTTCGTGGCCCGGCCGGGCAGCACCGTGGAGGATGACGGCTGGCTGGTCACGTTCGTGCACGACGGCAACGACGAATCCGCCGAGTTCGCGGTCCTCGACGCGCAGGACTTCGGCCGCGGTTACGTGGCGCGAGTGAAATTGCCCCAGCGCGTGCCGTTCGGATTCCACGGCAACTGGTGCCCCGACCGGAAGTAGGAACTGTCGCGTTCAACGCGCGTTGTCGCCGAAGCGGTACTCGTACGTGAGCGTGTCGATGCGCGTCTTCAGTTCGGCGTCGATCGGTGCCGACACGGCAGCGATCGCGTCGGCCAATTGCTCGGGCTTGCTCGCACCGATGATGGGCGACGTGATGATCGGATTGGCCAGCACCCACTGAACGGCCAGTGTCGCCGGCGACACGCCCGAGTCGGCGGCCATGCCCTTAAGCGTCTCGACGGTCTCGAACATCCGCTCGTGCCAGTAGCGCTCCTGATAGCGCTCGGCCGAGTAGCCGAGCGTGAACCGCGTGCCCTGCGTGGGCGCGCCGGGCTTGTGCTTGCCGGTGAGGAACCCGCCGGCGAGCGGGTTGTACGGAATGACGGCCACGTTCTCGTCGCGACAGAGAGGGAAGAGTTCGCGCTCGTTCTCGCGGAACAGCGCGTTGTAGCGCGGCTGCACCGACTCGAAACGGCTCACACCGAGCACTTCGGAGCGGCCGATGGAACGGGCCAACTGGTACGAGAGGTAGTTCGAGCATCCGACGTAGCGCACCTTGCCCGAGGTGACGAGATCGTGGAGCGCCAGCATCGTCTCGTCGACGGGCGTGTGATCGTCCCAGAAGTGCACCTGGTACAAGTCGACGTAGTCGGTCTGCAGTCGGCGCAGCGACGCCTCGATCGCGCGCATGATGTTCTTGCGCGAGTTGCCCTGGTCCCATGGCTTGCGGCCGGTGGGGAAGAAGCACTTGGTGGCCAGGATGTAGTCGTCGCGGCGACCCTTCATCCAGCGGCCGATGATCTCCTCGGTACGGCCGAACAGTTCGGGCGGCCCGCCCACCGGATACACGTCGGCGGTGTCGAAGAAGTCGATGCCGGCCGCGTCGGCGGCGTCCATGATGGCGAACGACGTCTCGTCATCGCACTGATAGCCGAAGGTCATGGTGCCCAGGCACAGCCGCGACACCTTGAGGCCGGTACGGCCGAACGGAACGTGATGCATGGCTCGACCCTAGACGGGATCAGCGAGCGGCGAGCCAGGCCGCGATCTGCTGGCGCATCACGTCGAGAATCGAGAGTGCGCCGATCTCCCAGTCGACCGCGTGCAGTCCCCAGCGATCGTCGAGATCGCCACGGATGTCATCGGTACGTGGGTCAGCGGGATCCGCGTTCATCGTCACCCGCAGATACGAGAAGTCGCCCTCGCTCACGCATAGGGCCGTGATCAGTCCGGGGAACCCCATGAACGGTGTGGTGATCGCCGAGCCTTTCGAAGCGTCGGCCCACGCCCAGTCGGCGGTGGAGAACGCCGACAGCAGATCGCCCGCGCCTCCGCCGAGTGCAGCCGGATTGGTGCAACCCGCTTCCTGCGACGGATCGGGTGTCTGTCCCATGCCGGCCGCCTTGCCGAAGAAAGCATCGGGGCTCGGCGGTTTGGTGTCGCGGAACGTCGCGAAGGTCATGATGCAGCCCATCTGCTCGGCACTGCGACACAGCGGCAGATTGTCGAAACGACCGCCGACGTCCTGGCCGCGCGGCACCGCGATCGAGCCGCCGAGGAGCGCGCCCGACACGATGAGCGAGCGTTGCGCTTCGTCGCCGTCGATCACTTCGTCGATCAACCGCGTCATCTGGCCGGTGCCCTGCGAATGGCTCAACAGGATCACGCCGCGACCCTGGTTGTCGTTGGCCAGGTAGTGCTTCCACGCGTCCTGCACGTCCTCGAACGGGAGGCTCCAGGCCTGGGCCCGGTCGCCCGGAAGCGACGGGTTGAAGAGTCCGGCCAGGGTGACGCTGCGATAGGTGGGTGCGAACATGCGGCACACGCTCGAGAGGCGTGCGATCTGTCCGTACGCGGTGACCCGCTCGTTGCCGGCCGCGTAGTCGGAGTTGAGCGACGCGTCCTCGCTCGAAGTGGGGTAGAGGTAGAAGCAGTCGACCAGCGCGTCGGGATCCGGGGCGAAGTTCAGCACATCGGTCGAACCGTCGGCGTTCACCAGCGTGACGCTCGTGTCGTCGTCGCACGTGTCGACGGTGTCGGGGCGACACGTCCAATTGGTCGGATCGGAGTACACCTCGCTCACGTATGGCTCGACGGGTGGTTCGGTGGCTGGAGCCTCGGTGACCGCGGGTGCATCGGTGGCCGCGGGGGCGTCCGTCACCGGCGACTCGATCGAAGTGCCGGATGAATCGTCGCCTCCGCACGACGCGATGATCAGCGACACGAGTAGTGCGAGAGCCGAATGTCGAACCCGATGACGATTGCGCATGGACCGACCGTAGGCAAACGAGCGTCGCGATGCTTTGTCCTGCTAACCATGTGCCGTGGAGATTCTTCTCGCGGCGGCGGCAGCCGCGGTGTACGGCCTGGGCGACTATTGCGGTGGACGCGCGGCCCGTCGTCTGCCGGCGCTGGCGGTCACCTTGGCCGGACAGATCTTCAGCTTGCTCGTGCTCGCCATCGCACTGGTCGCGTTGGGTGATCCGGTTCCCGGTGCAAGCGACTGGGTGTGGGGTGCCGTCGGTGGAGCCGGTGGATTCATCGGTTTGACGCTGCTCTATTACGGGTTGGCCAACGGTTCGATGACCGTGGTGGCTCCACTCACCGCGGTCGTGAGCACGATCGTCCCGGTCGCGGCCGGTCTCGGATTCGGCGAACGTCCGAGCGGTCTCGCCTACGTCGGCATGGTGGTCGCCTTGGCCGGTGTCGTGCTCGTGACCGGAGCCATCGGAACTCCGCACACCGCCACACGTCCGTTCATCTGGTTGGTGGCGATCGGTTCGGGTGCGGGCTTCGGTTGGCTCTACGTGTGCCTCGATCGCACGAGCGACGACTCGGGGATGTGGCCACTCCTCGGAGTGCGCATCGCGTCGATCTCGTTGGCCGCGATCGCATTGGTCGTCACGCGGCCGGACGGTGCGAGTGCGAAGCGGATTCCACTGCTCGCGCTGGTGGCCGGCGTGTTCGACATGGGGGCGAATCTGCTGTTCCTGGCGGCCACCCGCGAGGGGCTGCTGTCGCTCGTCGCGGTGATCACGTCGCTCTATCCGGTGAGCACGATCGTTCTCGCCATGCGCATCGACCGCGAACGAGTCACCCACTCGCAGGTGCTCGGAATGCTGCTGGCCGGTCTGGCGCTGGCCCTGGTGTCACTCGGGCGCTGACGGGCGCGACGCCTCCACCACGGCCTGCGACTCGCGCGCGGCGCCGAGGAAGATTCCTTTGGCCATGAGCGACGATTCGGCCTTGCGGCGGCGGATGTAGAGATCGGCGCGGATCTCGTGCACGTCGGGATCGTCGGGTGCGGCCCAACCGGCGAAGTCGACCAGATGCGACGCCAGTCGGAAGTCGCCCGCGTCGGCGATGGCGCGGGCGTGGCGGGCCAAGGCGAGTGCTCCGCCGGTCAACTCGGCGAGGGTGCGGGCGAGGTGCGCATCGGGCGAGGGCTTGAGGCGCGACGGCGCGCCGTCCCACCAACCGCCGAACTGGCGCCAGATGTTGTGGATCACGAACTCGGGTTCGTCGTAGAACGGCCGGAGGTACGGCTTGGCGAGAGTGTCGTCGGGGACCCGCACGGTGTGCACGATCTCGTCGAGCGTCGCGCCGGAGTTCATCATGTCGACGACCTCGCGAACGAGGTCCTCGAGCGCCGACGCGATCTCGGTGAGAACGCGGGCGATCCGTTCGCGTCCGGCGATGGGAAGGCCGTGGGCCGGAACGAGCAACTCGGGCCCGGCCGCCGCCATGTCGCGCAGCGCGGCCGCCCATTCGATGGGGAAGCGCTGCACCTTCTGCGGGTTGCCGGCGTTGGGGAAGTTCCAGATCACGAAGTCGCCCGAGAACAACCACTTCTTCTCGGGCACCCAACCCCACAGGTGATCGTCGGTCTCGCCCTTGGCGTGGCGCAACTCCAGACGGTGTCCGGCGATGTCGAGATCGAGCGATTCGTCGACGCTCGTCGTAGGTCGAAGCACCGAGGCGGGCAGGAAGCGACGCGCGTTCGGGTTGACGGCGACCGAGGCGCCGCCGGAATCGGTGTCGCCGACGGTGAGGTTCAGCTCACCGCGCAGTCCTCCGAACTGACGGGCGTTGATGAGGATGTTCCAGCCGGCCATCGATTCGTACCGATCGAGTCGACGGTCGACGTTGTGGTGGCCGATCACCTGCGGTGCGCACTGGCCGAGCGACGCCGCGTCGGCGGCGAAGAAACCGCTGCCGCCCACGTGGTCGCCGTGGCCGTGTGTGTACACGAGGTGCGTGAACGGTGTGCGCAGGCGCCAGCGGCGGATCGACTCGACCACGGCGGCTCCGGTGTGGGCACCCGAGGTGTCGAAGGTGACGAGACCTTCACCCACGTCCCACACCGCGGCGTGGCTGAAGCTCTCCACCAAGGCCAGGCCCTCGGCGATCTCGGACAACTCGTTGGTCACCCGGTTGACGGGCTGGTCGGCCTGCCCCGAGTCGATGATGCGCGCCGACAGTTCGAGCAGGTCCGCCATGACGGTGACGCTAGTTGCTGGTCATCAGATGCTGGTCGGGGCACCGATTCGGCTAGGGTAAGACAAGTCAAAGACAAGTTACCCGGAGGCGCTCCATGGCCAAGATCAAAGTCGACAACCCGGTCGTCGAACTCGACGGCGACGAGATGACTCGCATCATCTGGCAGTTCATCAAGGACCGCCTCATCCTCCCGTACCTCGACGTCGAACTCGAGTACTACGACCTCGGCATGGAGTACCGCGATCAGACCGACGACCAGGTCACGATCGATGCCGCCAACGCGATCCTCAAGCACGGCGTGGGCGTCAAGTGCGCCACCATCACACCCGACGAGGCGCGCGTCGAAGAGTTCAAGTTGAAGAAGATGTGGAAGTCGCCCAACGGCACCATCCGCAACATCCTCGGCGGCGTGGTGTTCCGCGAGCCGATCATCTGCAGCAACATCCCGCGTCTCGTTCCGGGCTGGACCAAGCCCATCGTGATCGGCCGTCACGCGCACGGCGACCAGTACAAGGCGACCGACTTCAAGGTTCCCGGCGCCGGCACCGTCACGCTCACCTACACGCCGACCGACGGCGGCAAGCCGATGGAGTTCGAGGTCGCCAAGTTCGGCAAGGACGGCGGCGTCACCATGGGCATGTACAACTTCAACGACAGCATCCGCGACTTCGCGCGCGCGTCGTTCCGCTACGGCCTGGCCCGCAACTACCCGGTGTACATGAGCACCAAGAACACGATCCTCAAGGCGTATGACGGCCAGTTCAAGGACCTGTTCCAGGAAGTGTTCGACGCCGAGTTCAAGGCCGACTTCGACAAGGCCGGTCTCACCTACGAGCATCGCCTCATCGACGACATGGTCGCCTGCGCCATGAAGTGGGAGGGCGGCTACGTGTGGGCCTGCAAGAACTACGACGGTGACGTGCAGTCCGACACCGTGGCCCAGGGCTACGGATCGCTCGGCCTCATGACTTCGGTGCTCATGACGCCCGACGGAAAGACCGTCGAAGCCGAGGCGGCGCACGGCACCGTCACGCGCCACTACCGCGAGCACCAGAAGGGCAACAAGACGTCGACCAACCCCATCGCGTCGGTGTACGCCTGGACGGGTGGCCTCAAGCACCGCGGCAAGCTCGACAACAATCCGAAGCTCATCGAGTTCGCCGAGAACCTCGAGCGCGTGTGCGTCGAGAGCGTCGAGGGCGGCGAGATGACCAAGGACCTCTCGATCCTCATCTCCAAGGATCAGCCGTGGCTCACCACCGAGGACTACCTCGCGGCGCTCGACCGTCGCCTGCAGCAGAAGATGAAGTGATCGCGTGCGAGCCGTCGTCCTGCGCGCGCACGGTGGCCCGGAGGTCCTGACCTTCGAGGACGTCCCCGATCCGGTTCCAGGACCGGACGAGGTCCTGGTCGCCATCCGCACGACGGCGCTCAATCGTGCCGATCTGCTGCAGCGCATGGGCGGCTACCCCGACCCGCGTCGCGGTGTGGCCCTCGAAATCCCCGGCCTCGAGTTCTCGGGTGTCGTGCGGGCGGTGGGCGAGCGCGTGTCGCTCTGGAAAGCCGGTGACGAGGTCATGGCCATCGACGCCGGTGGCGCGTACGCCGAACTCATCTGCACGCACGAGCGTCAACTCATGCGCGTGCCCGCATCGGTGGGCGTGCGCGACGCGGCCGCGATCCCCGAAGTGTTCCTCACCGCGTGGGACGCCCTCGTCCTGCAAGGCGGTCTCACGTCGGGCCGATGGGCGCTCGTGCACGCCGGCGCGTCGGGTGTGGGCACCGCGGCCATCCAGATCGCCAAGGCCATCGGTGCGCGCATCGCGGTCACGTGCAGCGCCGGCAAGGCCGATGCCTGTCGCGCACTCGGTGCCGATGTGGTCCTCGAACGTTCGCCGCACGATTGGTCGAGCGACGCGATGAAGGCCGTGCCAGGAGGCTTCGACGTGATCCTCGACGTGGTCGGCGGCGAAGAGGTCGATCGCAATCTGAAGGCCGTCACGACGCGCGGTTCGATCGTCCAGGTGGGCCTCATGGGTGGAGCACAGACTCCGGTGAACGTCGGACTGCTGTTGGCCAAGCGGGCCCGCTGGATCGGTACCACTCTGCGGGCGCGGCCGCTGGAGGAGAAGGTGGCCGTCACGCAGCGTTTCGCGGCCGAGATGCTGCCCTTGTTCGACACGGGAGCGCTGCGCCCCATCATCGATCGTCGTTATCCGTTCGACCGGATCGCCGAGGGCCACGAGGCCATGGCGGCCAACCTCAACACGGGCAAGATCCTCATCGACGTGTCCTGAACCATGACCGTCGACGACCGACTGCGCACTTCGGTACATCACCCCGGTCTAGACGGAGTCCGCGCCGTCGCGGTGCTGGCGGTTCTCGTGTTCCACGCCGAGCAGAACTGGTTGCCGGGCGGATTCCTCGGCGTGTCGCTCTTCTTCACGCTGTCGGGTTATCTCATCGTCAATCTGCTCGTGACCGAATTCGAACGCAACGGGTCGGTGTCGCTGCGCGCGTTCTGGGCGCGCCGGTTGCGCCGTCTCGCGCCGGCCGCGACGGTCGTCGTCCTGGGCGTGGTGGCACTGTCGTCATGGCTGTCGTCGTCGCTCGAACAGGGTCGCATCCGCGGCGATGCGGTGGCGGCGGCGTCGTACGTGGCCAATTGGCGGGCCATCGCGGCCGACGAGTCGTACGCCGAGATCTTCGCCAACGCCAGTCCGTTGCAGCACATGTGGTCGCTGTCGATCGAGGAGCAGCTGTACCTGCTTGTCCCCATCGTCGTCGTGATCGCCGCCCGGATCGGGTTGAAACGCCAGGGCATCGGCGTGATGTTCGCGGCCGGCGCCGCGGTGTCGTGCGCGATCGCGATCGCGTCCGATGGTTTCGACCGGATCTATTACGGAACCGATACCCGGGCTTCGGAACTCTTCGTGGGGGCCGCACTGGCGTGCCTGCTCGGCCCGCGTCTCGAACGTTGGGCGCTGTCGATCAACCGATCGCGAGCGATCATCGGCCCGATCGCCCTGGTGGCGTTCGTGGTGCTATGTCGACTCGTCGATCTCGACAGCACGTGGCTCGTATCGGGCGGATTCACCGCGGTGGCGCTGGTGAGCGCGGCCCTGTGCGCCGGTGCGATCATGCCGGGAGCGGTGCGCACCGTGCTCTCGTGGCGGCCGCTCGTGTACATCGGCCGTATCAGTTACGGCCTGTACCTCGTCCACTGGCCGGTGTACGTGTGGCTCGACGGCGAGCGTCTCGATCTCGATCCCGTTCCACTGTTCGCGGTGCGGCTGGCCGTCACCTTCGCCGTGGCCGCGTTGTCGTATCGGTATCTCGAGATGCCTATTCGTCTCCGCACCCGGCTCGTGAATCCGCGTGTCGCACTGGCCACGTTCGTGGCGGCCGTGGCGGCGGCGATGACGGTGCCTCTCGTCGTGCTGGCCGCGCCCACCACGACGACGATCGACGTGGTTCCCGAAGTGTTGTCGACGATTCCGCCCACGGTCGTTCCCGACACGTCGAACACTGGCGACGGTCCGCTCGAGGTTCTGGTGATCGGCGACTCGAGTGGCGAGAACGTGGCGTTGGCGCTCTCGAACGGCGGCGACGGTCGACTCGGCGTCGTGTCGGGCGCGGTGATCGGCTGTCCGCTCGTCGACGTGCGAATGGTGTTCCTCCGCGTCGACCAGAACCAGGACACCGACTATTGCCCCGACAACCTCCTGACCATCGCCGATCACGCCACCAACATCGACGTTCTCGTGATCGTCGCGAGTGTGGCCAATCAGTGGGATTACCGCCCGCTCGATTCGGATGAGCGCGTGGTGGTGGGCGGCGATCGCTACCGCGCCGATCTCGATCGCTTCATCGACGACGTGAACGGCGTGCTCGCGTTCGGCGGCGTGCCGGTGCTGGTGCTCGAGTCGCCGGTGGTGGGCGACGACCCGATGATGAACGGCGACACCACCGAACCGCGGGCGGCCTGGAACTCTGTCATGCGTTCGTGGGACGAGCGTTGGCACTCGGTCGCGGTGGTTCCGTACGCCGACCTGCTGGCCGACCCCGACTCCGAGGAGGGTCGACTCGAACGTCCCGATGGCACCCACCTCGACGCGGCGTTCGGAGAAAGGCTCGCCCGCGAATCGTTGATTCCGCGACTGCGTGAAGTTCTTGGTCGAACGCTCGAAGAGATGCGAAGCACCGGTTGCCTGACCGATGCGGGTCGCCTCGCCCTGTCGGCCTGTCGCGTCAGTTCGTGACGTCGAACGTGCGCGTGTGCCAGCCGGTGGCACCGTCGGGTGCGACGTCCTGCACGACGTCGGTTTGCGTGTCGCCGTCCTTGTCGGTCGCGCGCACCTGCACCACGTGACGTCCCGGCGTGGCGTCCCACTCGACGATCCACTGACGCCAGGTGTCGTCGCTCACGTCGTTGCCGAGCTCGGCCTGCTGCCACGGGCCGTCGTCGACGCGCACCTCCACCTTCTCGATGCCGGTGTGCTGCGCCCAGGCCACACCGGCAATCGTGATGCGACCCGGCGCCACCTTCTCGCGGTGGCGCGGCACGTCGATGCGCGACTGCGTCTTCACGGGGCCGAGCCGCGACCAGCCGAGCGGAACCCAATAGCCCTCGCGGTCCCACGTGGCGAGTTGGATGCGCGCCAGCCACTTGGTTGCCGACACGTACCCGTACAAACCGGGAACCACGAGACGAGCCGGGAAACCGTGTTCGAGCGGCAGCGGTTCGCCGTTCATGCCGATGGCGATCATGCAGTCGCGCCCATCGAGGGCGACCTCCACCGGGAATCCGCACGTCCAGCCGTCGAGGCTCGTGCTGAAGACCTGCTCGGCGTCGTCGCGAACGCCCACGCGATCGAGCAGATCCTTCAACAGGACTCCTTGCCACATCGCCGTGCCGATGAATGGGCCACCGACCGGATTCGACACGCAGCACAACGTGACCGGACGCTCGACTTGTGGCAGGGCGAGCAGATCGGCGTAGGTGAGAGTGAGTGGCGTGTCGACGAGGCCGTCGATGGTGAACGACCACGTGTCTCGGTCGACCGTCGGGAACGACATGGCCGTGTCGATGCGATAGAAGTCGTCGTTGGGCGTGAAGAACGGATCGGTGGGGTGGAAGCCATCCGTGTTCGGAACGTCGACCACGTCGTCGACATCGGGTAGCGCCGAGGGTCGTTGCGATTCGATGCGCCGCACGCGATCGTCCTGACGCCAACGTCCGAGCAGTCCCGAGGCGATAGTCACCGCGCCCACGGCCCCGGCGGCACCGACGAACCGTCGACGGTCGAACCCGAGGGGAGCCACCGATTCGGTGGGTCGACGGCGAGCGAACCATTCACGGGTTCCCGACGTCATCAAGAACACGAACGCCGCGATTCCGGCCGCCGCGCCCACGATGGGTCCGACGTACGACCAGGTGGTCGCTCCGGTGCGTTCGGCCGCACTGGCCAGGCCGAACAGCGTGAACACGACCGTGCCCCACGTGTAGGCCGACCGACGCCGCGTGGCGCCGAGCGCGGTGGCGGCGAGGGCCAGCACGATCCAGATGCCCACGCGCAACGCGGTCTTGTCGTTGGTGCCGAAGAGATCGATGGCCAGGTTCTTCAACCACCGCGGCACACGATCGATGAACGAACTGCCCACGGTGTCGATGGGCGAGGCCGTGCTGCCGAGAGCGGTGACGAGGATGCCCACGCACACCGAGCACAGTCCGGCCAGGAGGCCCGCGAACGCGCCGACGATTCGCGGAGGGTTGGGTAGCGGGGCGCGGGGCGCCCGGGGATCGACTTCGAGAGTCTCGGTCACCGCTCGTACATCGGCACGTAGTCGCGGGTCTCGGAACCCGTGTACCACTGGCGCGGACGGCTGATCTTCTGCTCCTTGTCGGTGAGCAGTTCCTGCCAGTGGGCGAGCCAGCCGGCCGTGCGCGGGATGGCGAACAGCACGGTGAACATCGCGACCGGGAAGCCGAGCGCTTGGTAGATGAGGCCCGAGTAGAAGTCGACGTTGGGGTAGAGCTTGCGGTCGACGAAGTACGGGTCGTTGAGCGCGGTCTCCTCGAGCTTGAGAGCGACGTCGAGCAGCGGGTTCTTGCCGGTGACCTCGAAGACCTCGTACGCGGTCTTCTTGATGATCTTGGCCCGCGGGTCGTAGTTCTTGTAGACGCGGTGTCCGAAGCCCATGAGGCGTCCGCCCTTGCCGCTCTTGACGTCGGCGATGAAGGCCGGAACGTTGTCGATGCTGCCGATCTCCTCGAGCATGCGCACCACGGCCTCGTTGGCTCCGCCGTGCAGCGGACCGTAGAGCGCCGACGCGGCGGCGGCCGCCGACGAGTACGGGTCGGCGTGGCTCGAACCGGTGACGCGCATCGCGGTGGTGCCGCAGTTCTGCTCGTGGTCGGCGTGGAGGATGAAGAGGACGTCCATCGCGCGCTCGAGGCGCGGGTCGATTTCGTATTCGCCGACTCGCCACATCATGTTGAGGAAGTTGGCCGGGAACGAGATCTCGTTGGTGGGGTAGACGAAGGGCAGACCAACCGAGAAGCGGTAGGCCATGGCGGCCAGAGTGGGCGTCTTGGCGATGAGGCGCAGGATCTGCTTGTCGCGCGACTCCTTCGACTCGATGTCCTTGGCGTCGTTGTAGAACGTGCCGAGCGCGGCCAGCGACGACACGAACATGCCCATCGGGTGCGCGTCGTAGTGGAAACCGTCCACGAAGCGCTTGCGCATGTTCTCGTGGATGAACGTGTGGTGGGTGACGTCGTTCGTCCACTTCGCCAACTGGTCCTTGGAGGGCAGTTCGCCGTTGAGGAGCAGGTACGCCACTTCGAGGTAGGTCGACTTCTCGGCCAACTGCTCGATGGGATAGCCGCGGTAGCGCAGGATGCCGGCGTCACCGTCGAGGAAGGTGATGGAGCTCTTGCAAGCCGCCGTCTGCATGTAGGACGGGTCGTAGATGAAGAGCTGCGGATCGAGCTCTCGAACGGCTGAAGCGGGGAACGTGCCGCCCTGGATGGGGACCGTCACCTTCTTGCCGGTGCGGTCGTCGATGATCGTGATGGTGTCGGGCACCTTGCTCGTCCCCTTGATCGTGAGGTCCGTTGTTCGGACCGTGGCTATGTGGTGGGGCTTTCTCCCCGAAGAACGAGGATAACCAGGGAAGACCGTTCAGCCCCCAGCCGTGCGCGGTCAGAGGGGTGTGTTGTCGTGCTTGCGCCCGGGCAGGCGTTCGCGCTTGTCAATCAGAGCGTCGAGGGCGGCCGAGATCACGGCCCGCGTGTCGGCCGGTTCGATCACGGCATCCACGAACCCGCGTTCGGCGGCCACGTACGGGTTGAGGAGTCGCTCGGAGTAGTCGGCCTCGAAGGCCGCACGCTCGTCGGGGGTGGCCCGACGCTGGAGGATGGCCGCGGCTTGACCGGCGCCCATGACGGCCAGCTCGGCCCACGGCCAGGCCAGGCACAGGTCGTTGCCCATCTTCTTGGAGTCCATGACGATGTACGCGCCGCCGTAGCTCTTGCGCAGGATCACGCAGATGCGCGGCACGGTGGCACGTCCGTAGGCGAACACCAACTGGGCGCCATGGCGGATCATGCCGCGCCATTCGAGGTCCTTGCCCGGATAGAAGCCGGGGGTGTCGACCAACGTGACGATCGGAATGTTGAACGCGTCGCAGAACGCGACGAATCGGGCGGCTTTCTGCGAAGCCGGGATGTCGAGAGTTCCGGCCAGCACGACGGGTTGGTTGGCCACGATGCCGACGGGCCTTCCCGACAGCGTGGCGAAGCCGGTCACGACGTTGGCGGCCCACCGTGATCGGAGTTCGAAGAACTCGCCGTCGTCGAACACCGCGCGGATCACGTTGCGAACGTCGTAGCTGCCGGTGGAGACGACAGGAATGACCTCACCGGCCTCGGGCACCGACCTGTGTGGGTCGTCGTCGGTGGCGAACACGGGCGGTTCGTCGTCGCAATGATCGGGGACGTACGAGAGCAACTGTTCGGCCAGGGCGACGGCGGCTTCCAGGTCGCTCGCCACCAGAGAGGCCGCACCGGTGTGGCGACCATGGGTGGCCGAGCCGCCCAACTCGTCGTTGTCGACGGTGACCCCGGTGAACTCGGCGACCATGGTGGGACCCGACACGAACGCGTACGACGCCTCGGTCATGATCACGTGGTCGACGATGCCGAGCAGCAGAGCCGGCCCCGACACCGCGGGGCCATCGACGATGATGACGGTGGGAACGCGACCCGAGCAGTCGGTGAGGGCCCTCGCGGCCAGTCCCCACGCGTGCAGGGCCGAGAATCCGTCGCGGATTTCTGCGCCCGACGACGCGATCACGGCCACGAACGGAAGGAGTTGATCGGCGGCGGTGCGGGCGGCCGCTTCGATCACGCTCGACGCCTCGAACGACAGGGCACCCTTGTGGACATCCGAGGTGACGTCGACCCAGACCACGCGACGATCGCCGAACGGTCGAACCTCGGCCCGGGCGGCGCCGGGGATTCGAGAGATCAGTGCGACCGGGTCCACGGCGCGAGCGTAGGTCTCAGTTCGCCTTGAGGGGGAACGCGTCGGAGCCCACGTGCACACCGGGCTGACGTTTTCCTCGTCGCGCCACGAGTTCGCGCACGGTGTCGAGAGCGGCGCGGGTGGGCGGGCCGGGACGCGGGCGGCGACGTTGCACCCAACCCACCACGCGACGGGGGAGTTCGGGAACGTCGATGCGCTGGAAATCACCCGACAACCACTTCGGAACGGCGGTGGCCGGAACCACCGCAGCGCCGAAACCTTCGAAGGCCAATGACGCCATGAGGCGGACGCCGTCGATCTCGGCCTGCGCCGTCAACGTGACGGCGTGCGATTCGGCGGCGCGATTGATGATGCGGCGCAACTGTGATGAGCGGGGCGCGAGCAGGATCGGGTGCTCGGCGAGTTCGACGATGCCCACCGAGTCGCGACCGAACAGCGGATGGGATTTCGGCACCAGGAGGATCAAGTCCTCGGCGAACAGTGGCTCGACGGTGAGTTCGGGGTCGTCGACGGGGAGGTGGACGATCGCGGCGTCGAGTTGGCCGGCCACGAGGCGTGGCACCAGGGTCGAGGTTCCCCCGTCGGAGATGGTGGGGCGGATGGCCGGGTACTGCGTGCGCAAGGTGGTGAGGAAGGCCGGCATGAGCCAGCGCGCGGTGGTGCCGATCACTCCGATACGGGTGTCGCCCGAGATCACGTCGTCGAGGGCGGCCAGGTCGGCCGAAATGTCGTCGACCTCGCGCAGGATGCGACGAGCCCGCTCGATGACGAGCGCCCCTTCCTCGGTGACCTGCCCGGTGGCCCGATGGATGAGAGTGACCCCCAGCTCGCGTTCGAGCCGGGCGATGTGGGCCGAGACGTTCGACTGGACGGTGTAGAGGGCCCGGGCGGCAGCCGAGAACGATCCGTGGTCGGCGATGGCCACGAGGGTCGAGATCTGGCGGAGGTCCATCTCCAGAAACGATACTACCTATCTCGTCTATCGGCTTGAACGGTCACCCATTCACGTGCATACTTTCACGTACATACGACGTGGATGTCCCCCCATCCACGCGAACGATCCCCCAGTGGCCATCCCCCCAGCGCCACAGGGATCCGAGGTTGAGAGGCCCCACGTCCCCCACGTGGGGCCTTTCCCGTTCAGCGGTACCGTTCGCCCGGTGACAGCGGCGGCCATCTTCGATCTCGATCGCACGCTCATCACGGGTGCGTCGGGAGCGGTCTTCTCCGACGCCATGCGCGAAGCCGGTGTGACGTCAAGAGCCTTTCCCGGCGAAAAGGCCTTGTTCGAGATCTTCAATCGTGTGGGCGAAACGTTGCCGTCGATGGCGTTGGCTCGGCAGGCCGCGGCGTTGTCGCGCGGTCGCAAGCGCGCCGATGTCCGCGCGGCGGCCAAGGTCGCGGCGAAGCAGCTGCGCGACATGGTTCCGCCCTACGCGTTGAAGGTGATCGAAGAGCACCGCGCCGCCGGACGCAAACTCGTCATCGCCACCACCACGCCGTACGACTTGGTGAAGCCGCTCGCCGACTTGTTGAAGTTCGACGATCTCGTGGCGACCCGCTACGGAGTGGCCAAGGACGGCACGTACGACGGAACCATCGACGGACCGTTCGTGTGGAACAGCGGCAAGCTCGAAGCCGTTCGCGAATGGGCGGCCCGGAACGACATCGATCTGAGCGAATCGTTCGCGTATTCCGATTCCGTGTTCGACGTTCCGCTGCTGTCGGCCGTCGCGCATCCGCACGCGGTGAATCCCGATCCGCGGCTCGCGGTGGTGGCGGCCGCGCGACGCTGGCCGGTTCTGCACTTCGATCTGCCCAAGGGAGTCGCCAAGGTCCCCGTCGTCAACATGGAGCTGCAGAAGTTGCTGCTCGAGTTGGCGCGTCCGCAATTCATCCCGTTCGCCAAGTTCGACATCGAGGGCACCGAGAACATCCCGGCCGATGGCCCGGCGATCATCTGCGGCAACCACCGCTCGTACTTCGACATCTTCGCCATGGCGGTCACGGTGGCCCGAGCCGGACGCCCGGTGCGCGCCCTCGGCAAGAAGGAAGTGTTCGACGCGCCGGTGATCGGGCAACTCGCCACCGCACTCGGCGGTATCCGCGTCGAGCGCGGCACCGGAAGCGACGAGCCTCTCATGGCCGCGGCCGACGCACTGCTGGCCGGTGAAGTGGTCGCGATCATGCCGGAAGGAACCATTCCGCGTGGACCGGCCTTCTTCGATCCGGCCCTCAAGGGACGGTGGGGTGCGGCGCGTCTGGCCATCCTCACCAAGGCGCCGGTGGTGCCGGTCGGATTGTGGGGAACCGAGAAGGTGTGGCCGCGCTCGTCGCGTCTGCCCAACATCTTGAACGTGGTCAATCCGCCGCTGGTGCGCATTCGCGTCGGTGAGCCGTTCCGGATCGGCGGCAAGACGCCGGCTCCGGCCACCAAGAAGATCATGACGGCGATCAGTGGTTTGTTGCCGGCCGAGGCGCGCATGAAGCGAGTTCCCACCGACGCCGAACTCAGGCTCACGTACCCGCCCGGATACAAGGGCGATCCCGAGCGCGAAACGACGCGTCGACCCGGCACGGACTGACGCTGCGGGGCCGAGTTCGCCGAGTCGTTCTCAGGCCGCGCGGAGCGCCGGCAGCACGTGGCTCGCGAACACGTCGAACGAATCGCGCAGCTCTCGATCGGGCATTCCGCCCATGTCGAGCATCACCAGATGCGTGTCGAGATGCAGCGTCTCGCGAGCCACGGCGAAGCGTTCGAGCACTTCGGCCGGCGAACCGCAGATGGCGATCGACGATGTCATGGTGTCGTACGGGGGAACCGGGAACGGGCGCGGCTCGCGACCGGCTCGCTGCGCGCTCTCGGTGGTCCACTTCGAGAGTTCTCCCCAGTACGCCTCGTAACGCGGGCGGAACCGCGCGTGCGCGGCCTGCGACGTTCGCGCCACTCCGAAGTGCGAGATCGCACCGATGCGCCGTTGCGACGGATCGTGTCCGTACTTCACCCAGGCCGACTTGTAGTGCTCGACCGCCGGTTTGAACATCTCCCACACGCCGAACACCGACGGCAGCATGAGCCAGCAGCCGAGACGCGCGGCCAGGTCGACGCTCTCGATGCTGAGACCGGCGCCGATCCAGACCGGAGGACGCGGCGTTTGAGTGGGGCGCGGATGGACCGTGGCGTGATGAAGGGGCGGGCGATGACGTCCGCTCCAGGTGACGTTCTCCTCGGTCCAGAGGCGCAGGATCAACTCGAGGCTCTCGGCGAATCGTTCGGTGGCGAGCGATTCGTCCTGCCCGAATTCGGAGTACACGTCGGGGAACAGCGTGCCGCGACCGAAGCACGGTTCGATGCGGCCGTTCGAGATGGCGTCGACCGTCGCGTAATCCTCGGCCACGCGAACCGGATCGAGATTGGCCGCCAGGGCCACGCCGGTGGAGAGTCGCAACGTGGTGGTGCGTTCGGCCGCCGCGGCCAGCACGATCTGCGGTGACGACATGATGTAGCGGCTGAAGTGGTGTTCGCCGAAGTGGATGGTGTCGAAGCCGGCCGCTTCGGCCCACACCGCCTGGTCGATGAGATTGCGATGACGTTGCGCCGGTGTGCGCATCTCGCCGGAGATCGGATCGCGGATCAGATCACCGAGTGAAAGCAGACCGGTGCGCACGGTTCAATCGTAGGAGAGCGGCGGTCCGTCGAATCGATCGACCGTCGTGACGACGGGTGAGCGCTTCAACTTGGTGGGCCGGCGTTGGGGCTGGCCGAGGAAGATGACGGCCGCCAGGGCGTGATCGGCCGGCAAGCCGAGTATCGGGCCGGAGATCGGTTCGACGCGAGTGGCGAAGGTGGTGATGACGCCGCCCAGATCGTGTTCGCGCGCGGCCAGCAGGATGCTCCAGCAGAACGGATAGATAGACGCACCGCCGGTCACGGCCGGACGGTCGAGGTCCTTGTCCATCATCGCGATGCGCGACAGGTCGGCGGCCACCGCGAGCACGGCCGGAATCGACTCGATGTCGGCGAGCAACGGATTTGGCGCGTGCGACGGGCGATCGGCCGGCGGCGAGTAGCCGGCCGGAGGCACCGCCGTGAACGGGGTGTGGCCGGCCGACGTGAAGACCACGTACTCGTCCCAGACCGGTTGCATGGCGTCGGCGAGCGAACGCCGCACGATCGGGCCCTTGAGCACCGCGACACGCCAGGGCTGGCGGTTGCCGCCGCTCGGAGCGAAACGGGCGTCGTCGAGGATGGCGGCGATCGTCTCGTCGGAGACGGGACGATCGGTGAAGGCGCGAATTGCCGCGGTGGACCGCAGTGCCTCGCGCAGGTCCATCAGCGGCTTCCGGCCACTTTCGCGCGCACGATGTTGAGCGCCGAACCAGCCTTGAACCACTCGACCTGCTCGTCGCTGAACGTGTGGAGGGCTTCGAAGTCGATCGTCGAGCCGTCGGGCTTGACGATCTGGCACTTCACGTTGCGTCCCGGAACGGGCGGCAGGTTCAGCACGTTGATGCGGTCGTCCTCGCCGATGAGTTCGTACGTGTTGGGATCGGCGAACGTGAGCGGTACGAGACCCTGCTTCTTCAGGTTGGTTTCGTGGATGCGCGCGAACGAACGGGCGAAGATCACCACGCCACCGCGGAAGCGCGGCTCCATGGCGGCGTGCTCGCGTGACGAGCCCTCGCCGTAGTTGCGGTCGCCGATCGCGCACCACTTGATGCCGGCCTGGCTGTAGCGCTTGGCGATGTCGGGGTACGAGCGGGTTCCGCCGTCGGTGATGTCCTTGCCTTCGCCGACCGCACCGTCGAACGCGTTCACCGCACCGATGAACAAGTTGCCCGAGATGTTCTCGAGATGGCCGCGGTAGGTGAGCCACTTGCCGGCTGCCGAGATGTGGTCGGTGGTGCACTTGCCCTGGGCCTTCATGAGCACCGGGAGACCGAGATAGTCCTGGCCGTTCCACGCGGTGAATGGTTCGAGCAACTGCAGGCGATCGCTGGAGGGGCTCACGGCGACCGTGACTCCCGAGCCGTCGGCCGGCGGAGCGGTGAACGTGTTCGAGCCCGGGTCGTAACCGCGGTTCGGCAGCACTTCACCGACCGGCGGATCGAGCCTCACCTGCGTGCCGTCGGGTGCGGTGATGGTGTCGGTCGTCGGATCGAAGTCGAGGCGACCGGCGAGGGCGATGGCCATCACGGTGTCGGGCGACGTGACGAAGCTGAGCGTGTTGGCCGAGCCGTCGTTGCGCTTGGGGAAGTTGCGGTTGAACGAGTTGACGATGCTGTTGGGCTTGTCGGTGACCGCCTTGGCGCGCTCCCACTGCCCGATGCACGGACCGCACGCGTTGGCGAGAACCGTGGCACCCACGGCTTCGAGATCGGCCATGAGACCGTCGCGTTCGATGGTGGCGCGTATCTGCTCGGAACCGGGGCTGATGAGCAGTTCGCACTTGGCGCGCAGACCCTTGGCCGCGGCCTGACGAGCGATGGAAGCGGCGCGCGTGATGTCCTCGTACGACGAATTGGTGCACGATCCGATGAGTGCGGCCGACACGTCGAGCGGCCAATCGTTCTCGCGCGCGGCATCGCCGACGGCTCGGCCGACCTTGTGGGCGCGGTCGGGGGAGTGCGGTCCGTTGATGAGCGGCTTGAGTCGATCGAGGTCGACCTCGATGATCTGGTCGTAGTGCGCACCGTCATCGGGTCGCAGGTCGACGGAAACCTTGTCGGCCGCGTCGGCGATGTCCTCGCGTCCGGTCGCCTTCAGATACAGCGCCATGTTGTGGTCGTAGGGGAACACCGAGCAGGTGGCGCCGATCTCGGCGCCCATGTTGCACACCGTCGCCTTGCCGGTGGCCGAGATGCTGTCGGCACCCGGGCCGAAGTACTCGACGATCGCACCGGTGCCGCCTTCGACGGTGAGCACGCGGGCGACTTCGAGGATGATGTCCTTGGGCGACGACCAACCCGAGAGGGTGCCGGTGAGCTTCACGCCGATGACCTTGGGCCACTTCACGTTGAAGGGGAAGCCGGTCATCACGTCGACCGCATCGGCTCCGCCCACTCCGATCGCGACCATGCCGAGGCCGCCGGCGTTGGGCGTGTGGCTGTCGGTGCCGATCATCATGCCGCCGGGGAACGCGTAGTTCTCGAGCACGACCTGGTGGATGATGCCGCTGCCCGGACCCCAGAAACCGATTCCGTATTTGGCCGACACCGACTTCAAGAAGTCGTACACCTCGCGGTTGTCGTCGATCGCGACGCCGAGGTCGATCTTGGCGCCGACCTTGGCGAGGATGAGGTGATCGCAGTGAACGGTGCTCGGCACGAGCGTGCGCGGAAGGCCGGCCGTCATGAACTGCAGCAGAGCCATCTGTGCCGTGGCGTCCTGCATCGCGACGCGATCGGGATTGAAGTCGGCGTAGCTGCCGCCGCGCTCGAGTTCCTGGTTCTTCGGATCGACGAGGTGGTTGATGAGGATCTTCTCGGTGAGCGTCAGCGGCCGTCCGAGGCGCTGACGGCCGAGGGCGACGCGCTCGGGGAGCGAGGCGTACACCTTGTTGACGAGTTCGATGGGGGTCCCGGCGGTCACGGTGCTCATAGGACAAGTATGATACAAGTGTGCGGGAAATCAGGTATCGGACCATCGCCGACGAGTTGCGTCGTCGCGTGGCCGACGGCACCTACGCGGCCGGTCGGCTCCTGCCCTCGGAGGCCGACCTGGGCCACGAATTCGACGCCAGTCGGGTGACGGTCCGCCGTGCGCTCGAGACCCTGCGCGACGAGAACTTGCTCGACGCCCGCCAAGGGTTCGGGTGGTTCGTGGCGGCGGCGCCTCTGCAGCAGAGCCTGGGTCGCCTGGCCACCATCGAATCGCAATTGGCCGAAGGTGGCATTCGGCCCGAGAGGCGCATTCTCGAGTTCGCATTCGAGCGGGCCACGCGCCGCGTGAAGCAGATACTCGGAACCGACAACGTGCTGCGCGTGCGAAGGCTCAACCTGGCCGACGGCGAACCGTTCGCTTTGGTGACCGTGTGGTGTCGTGCCGATCTGGCCCAGAACTTGTCGCGGGCCGACGTCGAACGCTCGCCGTTCTACGAACTGCTCAACGTTCCGTTGAAGGGTGCCGTGCAGACGATCGGCGCCGACGCCGCATCGGCCGATGACGCCTCGTTGCTGCAGATCCCGTCGGGCTCGCCGGTGCTGCGGTGCTCGCGCACCACAACCGACACGACGGGTCGTTCGGTGTTGCTGTCCGAGCACGTGTTCCCGGCCCATCGCACCGAGTTCGTGGTCGATCTGCCGCAGGCCGAACCGTCGATCGCGCCGTCGGGGCTACGTCTCGTCGAGTAACACGTCTCGTCGAGTGATCAGTCGAGCGCGGTCAGTGCCGCGTTGACGATCTGCGCCGGTTGCAGATCGAACAATCCGTAGACGTCGGAGATCGTGCCCGACTGCCCGAACGAGTCGACGCCCACCGGGAAGACTCGTGTTCCGAACACTCCGCCCAGCCAAGCGAGGTGGTGGCTGGCCGCGTCGTGCACGGTGACGATCGGCAGTGCGCGTTCGTCGGGGCGGACGAGCGATGCCAAGTGGTGTCCATCGGTGGAGCGGCGGGCCGAGCGGGCCGAGTCGCGCAACCCGCCGCGCCATTCGCGGTAGAGGCGATCGGAACTGGTGAGATCGAGAACGAGTGCTTCGACACCTTCGTCAGCCAATGAATCGGCGGCGCGCAGCACTTCGGGAACCACCGGACCGCACGTCGCGATCACCACGTCGGCCCTTCGATTCGGTTCGCGCAACCGGTATCCGCCTCGCAACACCTGGTGGCGAAGTTCGTCGGTGCCGATGCGGGCCGTCGCCTCGACGAACGGCGCCTGATCGATCGGGCGTGTGGAGAGGCGTAGGTACAGGCTGTCGCCGTCGACGTCGGCCAGCCGCGCGAGTCCGTCGCACAGCAACCAGTCGAGGGCGGTGGCGTACGCGGGTTCGGCGTAGGTGAGCCCGGGGAGTTCGAGGCCGATCGACGGAGTGATGGAGCTCTGATGCGCACCGCCCTCGGGTGCGAGAGTGACGCCGGCCGGCGTTCCGACGACCACGAAGCGAGCCCCGTTGTACAGCGCGTAGATGAGGGCGTCGAGACCGCGGCACACGAACGGGTCGTACACGGTGCCGATGGGCAGCAGGTGCTGACCGTGCAGATCGTGGCCGAGTCCGAGCGCATGGAGCATCAGGAACAGGTTCATCTCGCTGATGCCCAGTTCGATGTGGTGTCCGGCCGCCGTCTGCTTCCAGCGCAGCAAACGTCCCTCGCCGAGGAAGTCCTGCGGTTCGTCCGGATTGAACACGCCGGTCTTGTTGATCCAGCCGCCCAGGTTGGTGCTCACGCTCACGTCGGGCGACGTGGTGATCATGCGTTCGAGGAGTTCGGGTGTCTCGCCGAGTCGCACGAGCAATCGGCCGAAGGTCTCCTGGGTGCTGGCCGACTTGGCGGTGCCGCCGCCCACCTCGTTCGGAATCGGCAGGCGCGGACGCTCGGCCAGCGGACGGTTGTTGAGTTCGCCACCCGTCGAGGCGCACATGCGACCTTCCGCGGAATTCGGATCGAAGCGATCCCATTCGTTCGTGGCATCGAGCGAGAGCGAACGGCGGAACTCGTCGATCTGCTCGCGGCTGAGCAATGCCGCGTGGTTGAGCGGATCGCCGGCCATCGGAAGTCCCCAACCCTTGATCGTGTAGGCGAACACGACGCTCGGTCGATCGGTCACGGCGTCGCAGGCGCGGAAACTCTCGATGAGACACGACAGGTCGTGACCACCGAGGTTCTGCACGAGCGGGGCGACGTCGTCGTCGGAGTACTCGGACAGGAAGCGTTCGACTTCGGAGTCGGCACCGACGAGGAACCGGCGCCGCAACTCGGCTCCGGTGAACTGGAAGAGCGACTGGTACTCCTCGTTCGACATCTGATCGATGTGCGCGCGGAGGACATCGCCGCCCGGCCGGGCGAACGCGGTCTGCAGTCGGTGGCCGTACTTCGCCTCCACGACGTGCCAACCCGCGCCCTCGAAGAACTCCATCAACTTCTTGATCTTCTGACCCGGGATCACGCGGTCGAGGCTCTGACGATTGGTGTCGACGATCCAGGTGACGTTGCCGAGTCCCTGCAGGGCCGGATCGGTGATGGCCTCCCACACGTTGCCTTCGTCGAGTTCGGCGTCACCGGCCAGGGCGATGAATCGCGCGCCGGTTTCGCTGGTCGGGCCGAAACGCGATTCGACGTAACGACGGGCGGCGGCGGCGAAGAGCGGGGCCACGACTCCGAGTCCGACCGAGCCGGTGGAGAAGTCGGCGACATCGGGATCCTTCGTACGACTCGGGTAGGCCTGCAGACCGCCGATCTGACGAAGACGAGTGAGGTACGAGCGGTCGAGTTCGCCGGTGAGGTATTTGATGGCGTGGTACACCGGCGACGAGTGCGGTTTGACCGCCACTTTGTCCTCGCCGGAAAGATGGGCGAACCACAACGCGGTCATGATCGACACCATCGACGCCGATGATGCTTGGTGACCACCCACCTTGATCTCGTCGGCCGGACGATCGTGGTTGGCGTGGTCGATCATGCGTGTGGCGAGCCACAGAATGCGTCGTTGAACCGATTCGAGCGTCGCCAGATCGACGTCGTCTTCGTGACCCCTCACGCTCCGAGTCTGCCACGCCGTGGGCTGGCTCACCGACCGTTCCGATGCGCGGAACTAGCCTCGCCTCGGCATGAGTCAGCAGGGAACGACCGCGGGGACCGAGAGCGTCGTGCCCACTCGCCTCGAGCATCTGCCCGGGCTCGACGGCTTGCGCGGCATCGCCGTGTTCATCGTCCTGCTGTACCACCACAGCATCACGTGGATCACCGGCGGCGAGCTCACCGTATCGATGTTCTTCACGCTGTCGGGGTTCCTCATCACCCGACTCATGGTGGGCGAATGGGGACGCACCGGAACGGTGTCGCTGAAGAGCTTCTACGAACGACGCGTGCGGAGACTCTTCCCCGCTTCGTTCGTCGTGCTGTTGGCGGTCGCGGTGCTCTGGACCGCGTTCCCCGGCTCGGGTCGTCGATTCGCGCCGTGGGAATGGCTCAGCGGACTCTTGTACTTCGAGAACGTGTACCTGCAAGCGGCCGGCAAGGACTACGGCGGACTGTTCGGTCTGGGCAACCCGCTCCAACACCTGTGGAGCCTGTCGCTCGAGGAGCAGGTGTATCTCGTCTTCCCGGTGCTCGTGTTGTTCATGATGAAGGCGCGACACGATCGGCGCGCGGTGTGGCGCCTCTTCGCCGTCCTGTCGTCGCTGGCCGCGATCGGTTTCGCCCTCGGCGCGTACTACACCGATCACCGTCCGCTCTGGAACGCGTTGCCCGGACTGGCGGCTCGTTGCGAGGGTTCGTCGTGCGCGTACTACGCGACGGAAGTGCGTGTCGCCGAATTCCTGCTCGGCGCGGCCTTCGCCGTGCTGTGGTCGGTGTGGAAGATGGCGCCGCGCATCGTCGACACGTTGCGCAAGCCGGTGTTCGCGGCCGCGTCGTGGCCACTCCTCGCGTTCGCCTATCTCGTGTGGTGGAAGGTCGGCTGGCGCAACGAATGGGCCGACCGCTTCTTCCCCTGGGCCGTTCTGGTGAATGGCCTCATCACCCTCGTGCTCATCGCGTACTCCATCGCCAACGTGGGCATGTGCCGCTTCCTGTCGTGGAGGCCGATCGCGTTGGCCGGCCACACCACCTACACCATCTACTTGGTGCACTGGCCGGTGTTCCTGTGGTGGGAATCGCTGCGCCTCGACCTGTCGTTGCCGCGCTGGCGGATACCCGGCACCGACTGGGTGCTCGTCGATCGCTTCTGGTCGTTCTGCATCAAGACCACCATCACATTGGCGATCGTCACGGCGATCTACCGACTCATCGAGGATCCGGTGCGGCGCCGTGTGCGCTGGGTCGGTCGGCGGCTCTACGTGTGGTTGACCGTCATCGCGCTGGTGGGAGTCGTGGTCGTGATCGGCGGTCGCGATCGACGCGCCGAAGCCGGTGACCTGTTGTCGAGCCTCGACGAATCGGCACTCGAACTGCAGCAGCAGATCATCGCCGAACTCCCGGCTGTTCCCGATGACGCGCCGTCCGACTCGGCGGTCGATCCGGCGTTGCCGGCTCGCGTGCTCCTGGTGGGCGACTCGCAGAGCTGGGTCCTGTCGGCCGGACTCGAAGCGTGGGCCGCGGCGAACGGAGTGAATGTCGTGCCGAGCCCAGGTGTGGGCTGCGGCATCGGCGAGAACACTCCCATCGAGTACCTGGGCGTCGAACAGGACGAGCGCCGCGGCTGCACCGAGTGGCGGAATGCGCTCCCGCAGATCGTCGGCAAGTTCCGACCCAATCTGGTGGTGATCGTCGGGGGAACCGCCGACCTCTCCAATCGGAGGATTCCCGGTTCGGACGAGTGGTCGCACATCGGCCAACCCGTGTACGACGAATGGCTCGCCGCGCAGATGACGTCGTTCGTCGACGTCGTCGCGGCGACCGGGGCGCGCGTGGTGTGGTTCTCCAGCCCGACGGTGCGGCCGCCGTACGTGGCCGGAGAAACGGGCGTGCCGCCGTTCGACGAATCCGATCCGGTGCGCGTCGCGGCGTACAACGGGTTGATCGAGTCGATCGCCGCCTCCGATGAACGGGTCGAGTTCGCCGACTTCGCCACCGCGGTTCGCGCCCACCCCGGCGGTGAGTTCGAGCCGAAGATGCGACCCGATGGTGCGCACATCGACCTGAAGTACGCGCCCGAACTGGTGGAGTGGATCGACGAAGCGATTCGGACCGTGCATGGCCTCTGACCGGGTCGTTCGAGTCGTCGCGCGCGCCCGCCGCAGGTGGAGCGCTTCGGCCGCCGTACCGGCCGCGCTCACGTGGTTGGTCGGCTACCTCGTGGTCGCGCTGAGCGGAGTGGCGTTCAGCACCGCGTACCTCGGATTCGGATGGCAGCTCACGCCGTGGGACGTGTTGTCGAACGACCCGTTGCGCAGCGCGTGGTACCTGCACGTCCAACCGCCGCTCTGGAACCTCTTCCTCGGAGTGCCCGCGTGGTTGTCTCCGTGGTCGGACGCGATCACGTTGCAGATCGTCATGCTCGCCGTCGGATTGGCCACGGTGGCGCTGGCGGCGAAGCTGGCCGAACTGCTCGGGGCCGGGCGTCGGGCGGCGTGGATCATCGCGGTGGCGGCGACCCTGCATCCCGAGGTTCTGAAGGGCGCGTTCGAGCCCAACTACGAACTCGGGGTGGCCGCGCTTCTGCTTGCCGTACTGGTCGCGTTGGCTCGCGTGCTCGACGTCGATTCGTCACGACTCGAAGGGACGTCGAAGATCGCCCGGCCCATCGGCTGGCTCGCGGCGGTGCTCACCGTCCTGGTGATGACGCGCAGTCTGTATCACCCACTGTTCGCCGCGGTGATCCTCGCCGTGGTTCTGTGGCGCTTCCGCTCGAGCCTCGTGAGAAGGCAGATGTTGGTGATCGTGCTCGTTCCGGTCGTCGTCGTCGGCGGCTGGATCATGAAGAACCAGGTCATGTTCGGGACGCCCAATCTGTCGAGTTGGTTCGGGATGAATCTTCAGCGCGCGGTGATTCCGGTGCTCGATCGCGACGATCTCGAATCGATGTACGAGAGCGGCGAGGTGTCCGACATCGCGATGGTCGGACCCTTCGGCGCGTACGACCTCTACGCCCCGTATGTCGAGCCCTGCGAGCCGTCGCACTCGTATCGATCGCTCGCCGAGCCGACGCGGCGTACCGACGCCACGAGTCCGAACTTCAACTACGAGTGCTACATCCCTGTGTTCGAACAGGCGGGACGCGACGCCTGGGCCGTGATCCGAGAGCACCCGGGAGCCTGGTGGGAGGGCCGGATGTGGTCGATGCGCACGACGATCGCCGTGGCGACGCTGCCCAGCGAATCCGATTCGATCGCGATGCGCGTTCTCGACGACGTGTACTCGGTCGTTCGTCTCGATTACCGCGGTGTCCTGTCGACCGAGGGTTGGGGGACCCCGATCTACGGATCGCTCTCCGCTCCGGCCGACTTCTCGGTGACGCTCGCTTTCGCGTACATCGGTATCGGTCTGTGGGGCTTCGCGTTGCTCGTGAAGTGGCTACGCCGTCGCCGATTGGGAGAGGTCGACCTCGTGAACCTGGCCGGCTCGTTCATCGTCGTCTTCACGGTTCTCGTGGGCGCGGTGGCCGAGTTGGGAGAGCAATCACGATTCCGGACGGTTCTCGATCCGATCGCCATTGTGATGATCTCGACCGCGGTGATTCGGCTGGTCGCAAGGCGCCGTCAGTCGCAGGCGATCGCGCCGGGCGAGTAGATCGTCGCGCCCGGACGGCGGGTGATGTCGAGCCGACCGGTGCCGACCTCGGTGTCGAGCGCGTCCTGGTCGGCGCTCGAGAACTCGGCGGTGTCGACGATGACGACGATCGCGTCGGCTCGATCGAGAGCACAGGGCAACTCGGCGTAGAGAGGTGCGGTGTCGACTCGTTCTCCCGTGAGCGGTTTGACCGGGGTGGGCGCGTAGACGGCCGGGATGCCGGTGGCCCAGTGCATTCCGTCGGCGTCGTTCGACACGATGGCCTTCGGATCGAAGCCGGCGATCATCGCGCTGTACGGATCGGTGCGCGAGGGTTCGGTGAACGGTTCGTCGAGTCCGGTCGGTGCGGTGGCGGCGGCGAACCACACTCCCGCGACCATCAGTGACGCGACTCCCCATCGGCTGGTGTTCGGAACGCTCCAGACGATCGCGCAGAGGGTGAGGATCCCGGCCGGCAGCATCAAGCGGTTGTCGGGAACCACCAGCGCGTCGAAGCCGAGGAACCCGAGCACGAGGCCGACCGTGATGATGGCGGCGGCCGCCAGCGCGAGTTCGGCGACTGCGTTCAGTCGACCGCGTCGACGGACGACCCCGAGCAGTGCGTAGGCGAGTGCGCCGACCCACACGACGGCGACCGGCCACGACCACCATGCGGGTGATCGCTCGACGAAATAGGTGCGGGTGAGATCGCCTTGCGACGAATCGAACCAGCCGCCGATCGAGCGGACGAAGAGTTGGAGGTCGAGTCGTTCGACGCCCCGCCAGCCGGCGTCGTGTCCGCCACCCGCCGCGGCGGCCAGCACGATGTTGACGAGCGCGGGTGTCATGAGTGCACCCGTCCAGACGACCGACTCGCCCGCACGTCGTGTTCGTTGATAGCGCTCCCAGCCGGCGAGGATCGCCAGCGGTCCGCCGATGAAGCGGAGCATCGATGCCACGATCACGAGCGCCGCGACCGGCCACCAACGTCCGGTGGTGCGATGCGACGCCAGCGCGAGAACGAACCCCACGACCGCGGCGGCGAAGAGAGGTTCGGACAACGCACCGTGCGTGACGAGGCGGGTGGTGGGCAGTGCGACGATGCCGACGGCCACCACGACGAGCGCGGCGGCCCGCGTCAGCGAGGCGTCGAGCTTCTTCGTCGTGCCTCCGCGCACCACCAGGAGTGCGAGCACGACCAACGCGACGACCGTGAGCGCGGCCATGGCGGTGGAGGTGCCGATCACGAGGCCGAGGAGGCCGGCCACCAGCGGATAGCCGGCGGGGAAGTCGACGAAGGGCAGTCGCCCTCCGCGGCCGAGGAATTCGATGGCGTCGAAATTGGAGAAGGCCGGGGCCAGGGTGGTGGAGAACAGATTGCCGCGGGTGAGGTCGTCGGCCCCGCTCCAGTAGGTGACCGTGTCGAGGATCGGCACGACGCCGTCGCGCAACTGCACGAGGGCGACCGCGAGCGCTCCGAGGCCGGCCAACGAACCGGCGATCGTGTCGACGGCTGATCGGACGCGCACACGGTGAGTTTGCCAGCCCGCGAACCTGCCAACATGGTCCCATGGCCGTCGAAGATCGCGTTTCCATCACTCTTTCGCAGGGCATCGCCGATGTCCGACTCAACCGCGCCGACAAGCGCAATGCGCTCGACAACGAGATGTTCCTCGCGTTGGCCCGGGCCGGCGAACGACTCAAGACCGAGAAGGGCCTGCGCGTGGTCGTGCTGTCGGGGGAGGGTTCGTCGTTCTGCGCCGGACTCGACTTCGGCTCGTTCCAGCAGATGGCCGGTGGCGGGGGAGGCGGTGCGAACGCCGAAGGCAGTCCGGGAACGATGGCCGAGGGCCGCATCACGCATCTCGGCCAGCAGGTGTCGTGGGTGTGGCAGGAGGTGCCGGTGCCGGTGATCGCCGCCGTTCACGGACACGCGTTGGGTGGAGGTATCCAGATCGCTCTCGGAGCCGACATCCGCATCGTGCACCCCGACACCCAGATGTCGGTGCGCGAAGTCCACTGGGGTCTCGTCCCCGACATGACCGGAACGCTCGCCCTGTCGAAGCTCGTGCGCCCCGACGTGGCCAAGGAACTCGTGTTCACGGCCCGCGTGTTCTCGGGTCGCGAGGCGTTCGATCTCGGCCTGGCCACGCGACTATCGGAGAACCCGCACGCCGACGCCATGGCGATGGCGGCCGAGATCGCCGGTCGGAGTCCCGATGCGGTGCGCGGGGCCAAGGAACTCATCAACCGCCTCGCCAATCACGATGCGGCGGCCCAGTTCGCCGAGGAGCGTCGGGTGATCGGCTCGTTGATCGGTCGACCCAATCAGGTCGAGGCCGTGATGTCGAACTTCGAGAAGCGGGCCGCGCAGTTCGTCGACGTTTCCTGACGCACGTCACCCCTGCTCGGGACGGAAAAGCAGTTGGGTCGGCCCGGCCCAGCACCTAGTCTTTGCGTTGCCGTTCGGGCCAGCGTCGTCCCGGGGGCCACATCCAGTGTGTTCGTGGACCCGAGAAAGATGACGATGAACCTTCCCCTCAACGACGCCGGTCTTCCCGTCGCGCACGGCCTGTACGACCCGCGGTTCGAGCACGACGCCTGTGGTGTCTCGTTCGTGGCCGACATCCATGGTCGCGCGTCGCACGACATCGTCGCGCGCGGGCTCGGCGCCCTGTGCAATCTCGAGCACCGCGGTGCCACCGGAGCCGAGGCCGACACCGGTGACGGCGCCGGCATCCTCATCCAGGTCCCCGATCGCTTCTTCCGCGGGGTCGTGTCGTTCGAGTTGCCCGCTGCCGGTGCGTACGCGGTGGGCATGGCGTTCCTGCCCGCCGATTCGGTGCACGCCGAGAAGGCGCAGGCGACCATCGAGTCGATCGTGGCCGACGAGGGTTTGCGGGTCATCGGGTGGCGTTCGGTTCCCGTCGATCCGTCGTGCCTCGGTGCCAGCGCGCGCCAAGTGATGCCGTCGTTCAGGCAGTTGTTCATCGGCGACGCGGCCGGTTCGAGCGGTATCGCTCTCGACCGCAAGGTGTTCGTGGCGCGCAAGCGAATCGAGCACGAGTTGCCGACCGAGCAGAAGACGTACTTCCCGTCGTTGTCGAGTCGGACCCTCGTCTACAAGGGCATGTTCACCACGCCGCAGTTGGGCGCGTTCTATCCCGATCTGGCCGATGAGCGCATCGAGAGCGCGGTCGCTCTCGTGCACAGCCGCTTCTCCACCAACACGTTCCCGTCCTGGCCGCTGGCCCACCCGTACCGCTTCATCGCGCACAACGGCGAGATCAACACCGTGCAGGGCAACCGCAACTGGATGCGCACGCGCGAGGCTCTGCTCGCGAGCGAGATCATTCCCGGACTCGAACGCGCCTTCCCGATCTGCACTCCGGGCGGCAGCGACTCGGCGAGTTTCGACGAGGTGCTCGAACTGCTGCACCTCGGCGGTCGCTCGCTCCCGCACGCCGTTCTCATGATGATCCCGGAGGCGTGGGAGAACCACGAGACGATGGACGCGGCCAAGCGCGCGTTCTATCGATTCCACTCGTCGCTCATGGAGCCGTGGGACGGACCGGCCTCGGTCGCCTTCACCGATGGCACCGTGATCGGCGCGGTGCTCGACCGCAACGGTTTGCGCCCCAGCCGGTACTGGGTCCTCGACGACGGCTTGGTCGTGATGGCATCCGAAGTGGGCGTGATCGACATCGATCAGTCGCGCGTGCTGAAGAAGGGTCGTCTGCAGCCGGGTCGCATGTTCCTGATCGACACCGCCCAGGGCCGCATCGTCGACGACGAGGAGATCAAGCAGCAGTTGGCCGCAGCCGAGCCGTATCAGGAATGGCTCGACGAGGGTCTCATCTCGTTCGACGATCTGCCCGAGCGCGAACACGTCGTGCACAGCCACTCGAGCGTGCTGCGCCGCCAGCAGGTGTTCGGCTACACGCACGAAGAACTCAAGATCATCCTCGCGCCCATGGCCAAGACCGGAGCCGAACCGATCGGATCGATGGGAACCGACACGCCCATCGCGGTTCTCTCCGATCGCCCGCGGTTGTTGTTCGACTACTTCCAGCAGCTGTTCGCGCAGGTGACCAATCCGCCGCTCGACGCCATCCGCGAGGAAGTCGTCACGAGCGTCGGATCCACCATCGGACCCGAGGCGAACCTGCTCCTACCCGGTCCGGGAAGCTGCCGCCAGCTCGTGCTTCCGTTCCCGATCATCGACAACGACGAATTGGCCCGCATCATCCACGCCGACGACGAAGGCTCGTTCCCCGAGCTGCACGCGCACGTGGTGTCGGGTCTGTATCGCGTGTCGGGCGGCGGTGCGGCGCTGAAGTCGGCGCTCGACCAGATCCGCTCGGAGGTGTCATCGGCCATCGAGGCTGGCGCACGGGTGATCGTCCTGTCCGATCGCAACAGCGACGAGGCTCTGGCGCCGATTCCCTCGCTGTTGCTCACGGCGGCGGTCCACCATCACCTCGTGCGCGAGAAGAAGCGCACGCAGGCCGGTCTGGTCGTCGAGTGCGGCGACGCGCGCGAAGTGCACCACATGGCGCTGCTCATCGGATTCGGCGCCGGTGCCGTGAACCCCTACCTCGCGTTCGAGTCGATCGAGGACATGATCCGCGAAGACCTGCACGGACTCGGCGGCGTCGATGCCCCGGCGGCCGTGAAGAAGTACATCAAGGCCTCGGGCAAGGGTGTCCTCAAGATCATGTCGAAGATGGGCGTGAGCACGGTCGCGTCGTACACCGGTGCGCAGATCTTTGAAGCCATCGGCCTGGGTTCCGAACTCGTCGACGAATACTTCACCGGAACCGTGAGTCGCCTGGGCGGCATCGGGCTCGACGAGATCGCGGCCGAGGTGTCGGCTCGCCACGCCACCGCCCATCCGAAGAACCCCGAGCACCGCGCGCACCGCAAACTCGAACTCGGCGGCGAGTACCAGTGGCGCCGCGAGGGAGAGTTCCACCTCTTCAATCCCGAGACCGTGTACCGCCTGCAGCACGCCACCCGGGCCAAGCGCTACGACATCTTCAAGCAGTACACCAAGGCCGTCGACGACCAGTCGCGCCACCTCGCGACGCTGCGCGGATTGTTCGACCTGAAGGATGGTGTGCGGCCGTCGGTTCCGATCGACGAGGTCGAGCCGGTGTCGGAGATCGTGAAGCGTTTCTCCACCGGCGCGATGAGCTACGGCTCCATCTCGGCCGAGGCGCACGAGACCCTGGCGATCGCCATGAACTCGATCGGCGGCAAGAGCAACACCGGCGAAGGCGGCGAGGACCCGGAACGTCTCTACGATCCGCAGCGTCGCTCGGCCATCAAGCAGGTCGCCTCGGGTCGCTTCGGAGTCACGAGCGAGTACCTCGTGAACGCCGACGATCTGCAGATCAAGATGGCGCAAGGCGCCAAGCCGGGTGAAGGCGGCCAGTTGCCCGGTCACAAGGTGTACCCGTGGGTGGCCAAGACGCGTCACTCCACGCCGGGTGTCGGCCTCATCAGCCCGCCTCCGCACCACGACATCTATTCGATCGAGGATCTCAAGCAGCTCATCCACGACCTGAAGAACTCGAATCCGTCGGCGCGCGTGCACGTGAAGCTGGTGGCCGAAGTCGGAGTCGGAACCGTGGCGGCCGGTGTGAGCAAGGCCAAGGCCGACGTGGTGCTCATCTCCGGTCACGACGGTGGCACCGGTGCATCCCCGCTCACTTCGCTCAAGCACGCCGGCGCACCGTGGGAACTCGGTCTCGCCGAGACGCAGCAGACGCTCATGCTCAACGGCCTGCGCGACCGCATCGTCGTCCAGGCCGACGGTCAGATGAAGACCGGCCGCGACGTCGTGATCGCCGCGTTGCTCGGAGCCGAGGAATTCGGATTCGCGACCGCACCGCTGGTGGTGAGTGGCTGCATCATGATGCGCGTCTGCCACCTCGACACCTGCCCGGTGGGTGTGGCCACGCAGAATCCCGAATTGCGCAAGCGTTTCTCGGGCAAGCCCGAGTTCGTCGTGAACTTCTTCGAGTTCGTGGCCGAGGAGGTGCGCGAGATCATGGCGCAGCTCGGTTTCCGCTCGATCGCCGAGATGGTGGGTCATAGCGACATGCTCGACACCGTGAAGGCGGTGGCGCACTGGAAGGCCAAGGGTCTCGACCTGGCCCCGATCCTCGCTCCGGCCCGCAATCCGTACGGTCAGGCGAGTCGCCAGACGGTCGCCCAGGATCACGGCTTGGCCGAAGCGCTCGACAACGAGCTCATCGCTCGGTCGAAGAACGCGATCGACAAGGGTGAGGCCGTCCGTTTCGCGGTTCCGATCCGCAACGTGAATCGCACCGTGGGCACGATGCTCGGCCACGCCGTGACCAGTCGATGGAAGGGCGCCGGTCTGCCCGACGACACCATCCAGATCGACTTCCGCGGTTCGGCCGGTCAGAGTTTCGGCGCGTTCGTGCCGCGCGGAATCACGATGCGTCTCGAAGGCGACTCCAACGACTATCTCGGCAAGGGACTGTCGGGCGGTCGTCTGGTCGTGCGTCCCGATCGTGATGCGGTGTTCGCGGCCGAGGACAACGTCATCGCCGGAAACGTGATCGGCTACGGCGCGACCGGCGGCGAGATCTACCTGCGCGGTCTCGTCGGCGAGCGATTCTGCGTGCGCAACTCCGGGGCCACCGCCGTGGTGGAGGGAGTGGGCGACCACGCGTGCGAATACATGACCGGTGGGCGAGTGGTCGTGCTCGGTGCGACCGGCCGCAACTTCGCGGCGGGCATGTCGGGTGGCATCGCGTACGTGTACGACCCGAATGAAGTGTTCGCGACGAAGGTGAACTACGAGTTGGTCGAACTCGAACCGCTCGACGCGACCGACCTCGACTTCCTGCGCACCACGATCACCGCGCACACCGAGGAGACCGGAAGCGCGGTCGGCGGCCGGATCCTCGGTGCGTGGGACGCCGAGGTGTCGCACTTCCGCAAGGTGATGCCGCGCGACTTCAAGCGCGTGCTCACGGTGATGGAGGAGTCGCGCCGCCAGGGCCTCTCCGAGGAGCAGACGTTGCAGCGAGTGATGGAGAGCACCAATGGGTGAGACGACCGGATTCCTGAAGTGGAACCGGGAGGCGCCGTCGCGTCGCCCGGTGCCCGTGCGACTGCGCGACTGGAAAGAGGTGTACGAACCGTTCGACCGCGACGCCCTGAAGCGGCAGGCCGGGCGGTGCATGGATTGCGGCATCCCGTTCTGCAACAACGGCTGCCCGCTCGGGAATCTCATCCCCGACTGGAACGATCTCGTGTATCGCGAGCACTGGCAGGACGCGATCGATCGTCTGCATGCCACCAACAACTTCCCCGAGTTCACCGGACGGCTGTGCCCGGCACCGTGCGAGTCGGCTTGCGTTCTCGGCATCAACGCCGACCCGGTGGCCATCAAGCAGGTGGAGGTCGAGATCATCGACCGCGCGTGGGATGAAGGCTGGGTCGTCCCGCAGATGCCGAGCGTGAAGACCGGCAAGCGGGTCGCGGTCATCGGATCGGGTCCGGCCGGCCTGGCGGTCGCTCAGCAGCTCACGCGGGCCGGTCACGAGGTGGTGGTCCTCGAACGCGCCGATCGCATCGGAGGGTTGCTGCGTTACGGCATCCCCGAATTCAAGATGGAAAAGCGGCATCTCGATCGTCGTCTGGCGCAGATGGAAGCCGAAGGGACCGAGTTCCGGACCAACGCGATCGTCGGGCAGAACGTCGACATCGGTGTGCTGACCGCCACTTACGACGCGGTCGTTCTCGCCTGCGGCGCGACCGCGTGGCGCGACCTGCCGGTTCCGGGTCGCGAACTACAGGGCATCCATCAGGCGATGGAGTACCTGCCGTTCGCGAACAAGGTGCAGGAGGGCGACCTCGGTGCATCGCCCATCGACGTGAACGGCAAGCACGTGGTGATCATCGGTGGCGGAGACACCGGCGCCGATTGCCTCGGTACCGCGCATCGCCAAGGTGCGGCCTCGGTGACCCAGATCGAGATCATGCCCCGACCGCCCGAGGAGCGCGCCGGCGCCAACCCGTGGCCGCAGTACGCGATGGTGTACCGCGTGTCGTCGGCTCACGAGGAGGGTGGTGATCGCGTCTACAGCGTCAACACCGAGCGCTTCGTCGACGATGGCAACGGACGCGTGCGCGCTCTTCTTCTGCACGAGGTCGAGATGCGCGACGGACGATTCGTGAAGGTGGAGGGATCCGATCGCGAGATCCCGGCCGACTTCGTGTTCCTCGCCATGGGCTTCGTCGGACCGGAGAAGGGTGGCTGGCTCGACGAGCTCGGTGTGGCCCTCGACGAGCGGGGCAACGTGAAGCGCAACGATGCGTACATGAGCAGCGTTCCCGGAGTGTTCGTGGCCGGCGACATGGGACGTGGCCAGAGTCTCATCGTCTGGGCCATCGCCGAGGGACGCGCGTGCGCGGCGGGTGTGGACGCGTATCTGATGGGTGACACGACGCTGCCGGCGCCGGTGCTGCCCACTGATCGCCCCATGGTCTGAACTAGATTGTCGGCCGTGCGACGACCCCTCGTGAGCGCCATTGTGATCGCGGCCGCGTCGTTCGGTTCGGCCGCGTGCGGAAGCGATCCCAACGCGTCGTCGACCACGTTGCGTCCGCTCACGTCCACGAATTACGCAACCACACCGCCGTCGGTGGTCGTCACGGTCGATCCGGCCAATACGTTGCCGCCGCCGCTCACCTACACCGTGGTCGCGGGTGACTCGATGTACGCCATCGCGTCGCGGTTCGGTGTGGCGGCCGAGGACATCGCGAGCTACAACGCCTGGGCCGACGGAATCCTGCATCCGTTGTCGCCCGGACAGGTGATCCTGATTCCGCCCGGTGCCGCCAACGTGACCACCACGTTGCCCGGTATGCCCATTCCGGTCGACACCACCGCGCCCGGTCCGCAACCCGGTCAGGGCAAGTACGTGGTGGAAGCGGGTGATTCGCTGTCGCGTATCGCCGACAAGTGGGGTGTCGAGGTGTCGGCGCTCTTGGCCGCCAATGGGTGGGTCGATTCGAGCGTCGTGATCCTTCCGGGCGACGAGGTCAACATCCCCGCCCGCACCAAGAACCCCAAACCCTGAGGATCTGGTGACTGAAAGTCACCTGGAAGGTGACTTTCAGTCACCAGAACACCAAGCACAATCTCGGGATCAGGAGCCGAGGTCGGGCCAGCGGCGCTTCTGGCGACGTCGTTGTCCGGCCGTGCCGAGCGCGCGCCGCTCCGACAGCGCCCACTGCCGACGCCAACCCGTGTAATCGGGGCCCGTGAGCGTCGGGTTGTCGTTGCGCGCCGCACGTTGGCGCGCACCCCAGAAGTCGGTGAGCGACTCGTCGCCCAACGCGGTGACGGCCTTCTCGATCCGTGCCGCGAAGCGACGAGTGTTCTCGCCGTCTAGCGCCGACATCGGACGTCCGAACACCACCTTGGTGGTTCCCGGTCGCGGACGCTTCATGCCCTTGCCGAAGATCGATCCGGTGCCGTCGATGAACACGGGCACCACGGCGGCCCCGGTACGGCTCGACAAGTACGCCGCGCCGCCCTTGAACTCCTGACCCCAACCATCGGGGGACCGTCCGCCTTCGGGGTATATCACGAGACTCCAGCCGTCCTCCACGAGCGCCTTGATCATCTCGGACGACTTGCGACCGGTGACTTCTCGGTCGATGGGGATCGCGTTGAGCGACAACGCGGCCAGCGTGGCCTTCCAACGCTTGTCGAAGAAGTAATCGGCCGCCGCCGCCACCACGAGTTTCGAACGCCACGGCTCGGGCACGACCGACGCCATGATCGCGGTGTCGAGATGCGAGTGGTGATTCGGCGTGAAGATCAGCGGGGGAGCGTCGTCGAGGCGAGCGAGATCGGACAGACGATCGGTTCCGTGCACGCTCGGGCTGGCCACACCGCGCACCAGGAGTCGGACCGGACCGCTGATGATGACGCGACGGGCCGCACGCGCCGGAGCGCGACGCGCCCACTTCGTGTCGTAATCGGCGCCCAGGGACGGCTCGTCGGCTGGAACCTCGACTCCACGCGGCCGAGTGGGAGCGGTGTACGGGAATCCGCGCTTCTTCACGCGTTTCACGAACGGAGTCGCGAGGCGCTCGACCACGTCACCGGCGCGCGCCGCCTTGGCCAGATTGCTCGGCCGCCACGGAGCGTCGTCGCGTGCCATCAGAGGCTCACGTCCGCGACCATCAGCGGAGGCGTGTGCAGATGCGTGATGGTCGGCGCGCGGCCCACCACGTCGCTCGCGATCTCGAGCGCGTCGTCCATGGTGCTGGCCGGCACGAAACCGAGGCGGCGGACCGTCTTCGGATCGCCGCCCACCACGATGACGCGGCTGCAGTGCTTCATGCCGTGCGTGCCCCAGTACCACATGTAGAACGGGTGCACGCCGTGATACGCGTAGCCGGTGCGGTAGAGGTGCTTATACCACTCGTCCTCGGCGTACTGCTTCTCCCACTTCTGCGACATCACGTGCGGGTCGGTGGTGTCGGCCAGCACCTGTTCGAAGAAGTCGATGTAGCTCGGATGGTGCACCGGGTTGAACTCGGGTCGGCACGGGTGGGTCATGATGATGACGCCGCCCTCGCGCACCAGCGGCATGCCGCGGTACATGTTGAAGTAGTAGCCCATCGCCATGACCTGCACGAGAATGGGGTTGAGGATCGAGTGCACGTTGTACGGGCTGATGTACGGGATGCCCATCGTGAGGATGTCGGTCTGGCCCTTCACCTCGACGAGTTGCTGCTTGTACACGTGCTCGGTGGTGATGCGGTGGACCGCCTCCACTTCGCCGGCCTGCACGCTCGTCATCTGATGCGGCGCCTCGATCGAGTGGAAGATGTCGCGGGCCAGGCGATGGGGTGTGCGATTGAGCGCCTTGGTGGTGGCGAGGAAGGTCATGCGGTCGCGCGCGGTCCATTCCCATTCGCGCTTCGACAGGAAGTCGAAGGGCTTCGGGAACGTGTCGGTGTTGAGCGTGGTCTCGATCTGGAACACCTTGACGCCGCTGTCGAGCAGGACCTTGCCCATGCGCCAGTTGCTCTTGTGCAACTCGCTGCGATGCTGATCCATGAAACTGCGCGAGTGGGTCATGGTCTCGGGATTGTGGTGATGGCGCAGCGACTTGTACGACGACAGCCCGGTGGCCGTGCTCTTCCAGCCGCCGTCCATCGCCACGAGATTGATGTTCACGTACACCAGGAGGTCGCTCTCGGCGGCCCGCTTGTTGATCTCGACCTCCTCGCCGTGCGGCGTGGTTCCGAGGAACGACAGCTTGTCGGGGTCCTCGGCGTCGTGCTGATACAGGTAGCCGCGCGGGGCGAATGCGTCGTACACGCGGTCGCCCACGGCGTGGCGCAACTCGGCCTCGGTCATGCGGCGGTGGAGCGCCAATGCGGCGATGATGTGGACGTCGTCGACCCCGGCTTCGGCGGCCAGGTCGAGGACGGCCTCGATGACACGCTGGCGGATGTCGGGTCGCTGCATCTTGGGCAGCGGGAGGCTCACGTCGTCGAAGGCGATCGTGAGGCGCATACCGGGGAACAGTTGCGACGGCAGCGGATCCTGATCGATCGGGTTGAGCAACGCGTGGCGGATCGCGCCGTCGATGTCGTCGATCGCGGGCAGCGGCTCGGGCGGATAGATGACGCGGCTGCGTCCGGCCGGCAACTTCTCGAGCGAGAAGTTCTCGCCGCGCCAGAACAGGATCGGCGGAGTGGAGCGGTCGACGTCGAGAACGAATCCGGGACGGGGCATCAGCGGGTCTCCTGGTGTGGGGGACGAAGGTCGAACGCGATCTTCACGGCACCGCGCCGTCCGGCGGCGGCGGCGTGGGCGATCGCATCCTCGTACTCATCGAGGCGATAGGTGGCCGACAGCAATCGATCGAACCGCGCGGTGCGCGCGAGTTCGATGGCCAGATCGAACGTGTGGCGACGCGATCCGTCGGCGAGGGTCTCGGTGCCGTACGTGTACGCGCCGACGAGGGCGGTTTCGCGGTGCCACAGCCCCGTCAGGTCGACGGTGACCTCGGCCGGCATACCGAGCAGCACCACGCGACCACGTGGGCGAGTGAACTTGATGCTGGCCGCGATCGACGACGAATCGCCGACCGCGTCGATCGTGGCGTGCGATCCGCCCGACAGATGATCGCCGACGACGTGGCACCCCACCTCGCGGCGAACCGCGCGCGACAGTTCGTCACTTGGCACGGCGACGTCGGCTCCGAGTGCACGCGCCAACGCCTGCTGATGCGGGTAACGGGCTCCGACCACGATGCGCGCACCGGGTACGAACGCGCGCAGTCCGGCCACGGCGCACAACCCCATGGTCCCGGCGCCGAGCACGGCGACCACCGGAGTTTCGCCGCGTTCGAGCGCGGCCTTCACGGCCGGCCAGGTGGCGAGAGCGGCGTGGATGCCGCCGGCGGCCGGTTCGACCAGAACGGCGCACTCGTCGCTCATGTCGTCGGGAACGGCGTGCAACTGGCTCTCGTGCGCGATCAGTTCGGTCGACCAACCGCCGCCGGTCGATGTGCAGAACCCGGTCTGGATGCCCGGTTCGAGGCAGCCGCCCACGAGGTGCGCGTAGTCGTCGCCATCGCCGGGAGCCGCACCGTCGAACGGAAGCGGCAGCCCGCGCGCGGCGTGACCGAGCACGGGTTCGAGCACGACGCGTCGTCCGTCGTCGCAATCGGCGACGACCTCGTGGCCGGGCACGAAGGGGAACGACACCCAGTCGTCGAAGTACGTGGACGCGTGACCCTCGACGAGCGACAGATCCGATCCGCAGATCCCGGTGAGTCGCGGTGTGATGCGGTGCCAACCGTCGCCGGAGGGCAGGGCCGGCGCGTTCTCGTTCACCAGATCGAGCGGCCCGTACTTCGCCGCTCCGGCCGCGCTGATCGGGCTCATCAGACGCGCGACGGCGAACTTCGCCGGCTTGCGCGAGATCTTGAGTGCGCGCATCAGAACGACCTCCGCGTGCGAACGGAGAATCGCTTCTGCTCGGACTCCGAAACCAGCGGACCGATGGGCAGCAGTCGGCGAGGTGCGCCTTCGGCCTTCTCCCAGTTCTCGACGAGCCAACCGCGTTTGCGCGCGATGGCGGCCAGCCGAGTCTCGGGATTGACGGCCACCGGGAAGCCGACCGCTTCGAGCAGCGGCAAGTCGCTCGTGGAGTCGGCGTAGGCCACGCACTCCTCGAGTCGGAAACCTTCGGCCTGGCAATAGTCGGCCAGGATCTGCGCGCGGGTTTCGCCAGTGGGCGGAACCACGGCCAACTCGCCCGAGTACGTGCCGTCGGGACGCTTGGTCATGTCGGCCGCGACGATCTCGTCGAACAATGGACGCAGTCCCTCGACCGCGAAACTCAGGGCACCGGTGATGAGCACGGTGCGATGTCCGAGGGCCCGGTGCTCGCGAACGCGGCGCAAGCCGGCCGGGAACGACTTCGTCATGATCAACTGCGACAGCAATTCGGCGGCATCGGCCTCGATCTGCTCGACCGGCGCGTCCTCGTACCGTCGGTAGAAGTAGCGGAGGAAATCGGCGCGGTCCTTGCGGTCCATCGACAGCAGGCCGGGGGCCTCGCGCAACGTGCGGGCGACGTAGCGAATGCGCTCGGGTGTGTTGAGGCGGCGCGTGGCCAGCCACGAGTACGACTCGACCACGTTGGAAGCGATCAGGGTGTTCTCCAGATCGAACGCCGCGACCTGACGCGACGGATCGAGCACCTGCTTGCGCAGTCGATCGCGGCGATCGACCATGGTCTTGCCGGGAGACGTCTTCACTCTCGCGTGCTGCACCACCGAGGGGAGGTGGATCGTCGAGATGTAGAGCGGCCAGTCGACCGAACGCGGGTCGAGGTTGAACGCGGCTCGATCGGCCGCGTCGAGGTCGTCGTTGATGCGCATCAGGTTGTCGACCCGGTAGATCGCCTCGCATTCGGTGTAGAGGCCGTAGAGCTCGACGTATTCGAGCGCGCGCTCGATGTCGCCGCGGCGCTCCTCGAGGCGAGCCGACCACGACGCCTGCACACCGCGCAATGGGAGCGACTGCAACGTGCGCTCGGCCCACGTGACCGCGGTCTTGGCGCGCGACAACTGCTTCTGCACCCGACCGCGCCCGGGGAAGTTCCAGTCGGGGACCACGATCGGCTGACCGTGCGAGTCGTAGATCGGATGTTCGGTGAACCAATCGCGCACGTTGTCGACCAACGTGCGGTACTTCAACGGGTTGGTGGAGCCCGATGCCACTTGCGTGATCGCGGGTGCCGATTCGGGACCGAGCGCGGCCACGGCGATGATCGCGGCGACCACGATGTCGACCGGGATGACGTCGATGGTTCCTTCGGGAACACCCGGGAACTCCTTCAGCAGACCGCGCGCGTACGAAATGATCACCGGCTCGGCCATGCGGAAGCCGCGGATCCAACCCGGGAACGGTTCGGCCAGCGCCGACTCGATGATCGACGGGCGCACGATGCTCACCGGCACCGCACCCTTCGTCTCGTGCAGTGCTTGTTCACCCAACGCCTTCGTGAAGGCGTACGCATCGGGCCATCCCACGCTGGCGGCGCGCGAACGTCCGGCCGCGACGAGTTGATCCTTCACCCACCGCTCGCGGCACTGCTCGGTCTTCTCGGCCAGGGCCGGCGCACCGGCGGCACCGAGTTCGCGACGCGCGTCGGCTCGGAATTCGGCGAGTCGTTCGGGCGTGCGGCTGGCCGCCTCGGTGTCTCCGCGCAGACGACGCGCCGCTGCCACCTCATTGCGCCACGACAGGCCGATGTCGAAGGGCCCGGCGCTGACGAGTTCTTCCGGGGCGTTGCCGCGTCGGTTTCCGGCCACGTAGCACGTGGACACGGCCACGAGATGGGCGAGTCGACCCGACGGACCCGGGCCTTCCTCGTTCAGCAACGCGGCGATGCGAGTGGGGCCGAGGAGGTTGATCTCGATCGCGCTGTCGAGCGGCGAGTCGAACGAGACACTGGCGGCTGAATGGATGATGACGTCGCACGATGCGAAAGCGCGGCGATCGTCGGGGGACAGGCCGAGACCGTCGGTTCCGACGTCTCCGCTCACGACGCTCACCCGAGCGGCGATGCGTGCGTCGAAGTCGGCACCCCATTCCGAGCGAAGTCGGTCGAACGCGTTGTTCTTGATGATCTCGCGTCGCACGCGTTCGGAGGCCGCGGTGCGCTTGCCGTCGCGAACGAGCAGCACGAGCGTGCAATCGGGAACCGCGCGCAGCAGACGCTCGACGAGCGCCGTGCCCACGAAGCCGGTCGCTCCGGTGACGCCGATTCGTTTGCCGGCCAGGGCGGAGGGGATCACGGGACGGTTCTAGCACCGTTCTCTACCAAATGGTAGAGAAGAGCCGGATTTTCTGGTAGACACCGGGCGTGGCCCGTCGAACCGGAACCCGCGACCTCATCCGGGAGAGGGCCACCGACCTCTTCGGACGCTGGGGTTTCGAGGCCGTGAGCCTCGACCAGATCGCCGCCGAGGTGGGCGTGGCCAAGCAGACGGTCCTGTACTGGTTCGCGTCCAAGGACGATCTGGTCCAACAGGTCCTGGCCCGCACGGCCGCCGATCTTGCGGTCGTGGTTGAAGCGGCCATTCGAACCGCACCCGACGACCCGCTCGACCGCCTGGAAGCCGTGGTGAAGGCCGTGTTCCGTCCGGCCGTGCGGCGACCGGCATTGCTCGGCTTGGTGCGCGAGATCAGCCGACTCCCCGCCGAAGCATCGGAGCGTTTCACCGACACGTTGCGGCCGTTCGTCGACCGGGCCGTGCGTTGGATGGAGATGGAGATGAGCGCGGGCCGCCTGCGCCGCGGCGATCCGTCACTCGTGATCGCGTTGGCCTACGCCACGGTCACCGGAATCGCGACCGAACCCGAGGCGTTGCGCGTGGTGGGCTGGAACGCCGACATCGCGGGTCTGCGCCGTCTGCGCGACGAACTGGTGACGTTCGTACGCGCCGCACTCGCGCCGTGACGGTGCCTCAACGACTGGTGTTGCGCCGGCGCCGGGCGTGACGCTCGAAGGCCAACTCGATCAACTGGTCGATGAGTTCGGCGTATGGCACGCCCGATGCCTGCCACAACTTCGGATACATCGAGATCGGGGTGAATCCGGGCATCGTGTTGACCTCGTTGCACAGGAATCCGCGGCCGCCCTCGTCGAAGAAGAAGTCGACGCGCGCCAGGCCGTCGCAACGCAGGATGCGAAAGATGTCGAGGGCCAATTGCTGCACCTCGGCCGCGGCACCGGCGTCGAGCGGAGCCGGCACCAGCAATTGCGCACCGTCGGTGACGTACTTGTCGTCGTAGTCGTAGAACTCGTTGCCCGGAACGATTTCGCCCGGAACACTGGCGCGCGGCGAGCGGTTGCCGAGCACCGCGACCTCGATCTCGCGTCCGGGCACACCTTCCTCGACGATCAGCATCTCGTCGTACGACGACGCGAAGGCGATCGCCGCCGACAATTCGTCGCGGTCGCGCACCTTGCTCACGCCGATCGACGAGCCCATGTTCGCGGGTTTGACGAACATCGGATAACCGAGGTCGCGCGCGATGGCATCGAGGCGCGAGGGCGACACCTCGTCGACGTGCAGGCCGGCGTAGCGCGGTTGCGGAACACCGTGACGCGCGAGGACGTCCTTGGCCATCACCTTGTCCATGGCCACCGCCGAGGCCAGCACCCCCGAACCCACGTAGGGGAGATCGAGGAGTTCGCAGATCCCCTGGATGGTTCCGTCCTCGCCGAGCGGTCCGTGCAGAAGGGGCAGGATCACCGCCCGCCCGCTGGCGGCGGCGGCCTGGAGCACCGGAGCCGACGACACCGGAAGCCCGTCGGCGGCCAGCCGTTCGGGAACGTGCCCGGCCTCGAGGGCGCGCATCGCCGACTCGGCCAGTTGCCATTGCCCATCCCGATCGATTCCGACCGCGGTCACCGAATACCGGGAGCGATCGATCGCGCGCAGGACGTGCGCGGCCGTCACGCAACTCACGTCGTGCTCGGCCGAACGGCCACCGAAGAGGACGACCACATTGATCGGGGCCACGGCGAGACCCTACCGGAGGGCACCGGAACGGGTCGGGAACTCGCGCGCGGGGCGCACTACGCTCGCCGTTCATGTCGAGTTCACGCGGATCCGATCCCGGATTCCTCACGCATCACGCTTTGCGCATCAAGGGATTCGCCAAGGTCGAGACCCTCGTCGACATGACCGCTCTCGACGGACCCGAGATCGAGTCGCATCTTGGTCGCATGGCTGCGGCCGAATTGGCGATGTTTCGCGAGGCCCGCGCACTGTGGCAGCTCACCCCGCAGGGCAAGGCCGCGCACCCCCAACTCCTCGTCGCCGATCTCGATGGCGTCGACCTGGGCGACCTGAAAGGTCGTTACCACGATTTCCTCGAACTCAACACCGCGTTCAAGACGTTGTGCGGCGACTGGCAATTGCGAGATGGCGCTCCCAACGATCACTCCGACGCGAAGTACGACAAGAAGGTCATCGGGCGTCTCGTCGACCTCAACGCCGAGGCCCAGCCGGTGGTGTCGGCCATGGCGGCGGTCCTCGGTCGGCTGACTCCGTACGCGCCTCGTCTCGACGCGACGTGCCGACTCGTTCAGGACGGCCAGCAGAACATGTTCACCGGTGTCATGTGCGGTTCGTTCCACGACGTCTGGATGGAACTGCACGAGGATCTCATTCTCACGCAGGGCATCGACCGCTCGGCGGAAGGGAGTTTCTGATGGCACGTTTCGGCCAGGTCATCACCGCGATGGTCACGCCGTTCGACGCGTCGGGCAATCTCGACCTCGACGGCGCGCGACGTCTCGCCCGGTGGCTGCAGGACAATGGCAACGACGGTCTCGTGATCGCCGGCACCACCGGCGAGGCCCCGGTGCTCACCGACGACGAACGCCTGTCGCTCTTCGCCGCCGTCATCGAAGCCGTGACCGTTCCGGTGATCGCCGGATCGGGAACCAACGACACGCTGCACTCCATCCACATGACCAAGGAAGCGACCAAGTTGGGCGCCGCCGGCGTCCTCGTCGTTGCTCCGTACTACAACCGCCCGCCGCAATCCGGAATCGACGCACACATCCGCGCGGTGGCCGGCGCAACCGACCTGCCGGTCGTCGTGTACGACATCCCCGTTCGGACGGGTCGCAAGATCGCCACCGGAACCCTGCTGAAACTCGCGCGCGAGGTTCCCAACGTGCTCGCCCTCAAGGACGCGGCCGGCAATCCGGGCGAGACCGCCAACGTGATCGCCCAAGCGCCGTCCTCGTTCGAGGTGTACAGCGGCGACGACGGACTCACTCTTCCGCTGCTGTCGGTGGGGGCCGTGGGGGTCATCGGTGTGGCCACTCACTGGTCGGCGCCCGAGCACCAGGAGATGTTCCGGGCCTGGAACGCCGGCGACGTGGCCGGAGCGCGCGCCGTCAATCAGGCGCTGCTCGAGAGCTTCTCGTACGAAACCGGCGACGATTCGCCCAACCCGATTCCGTCCAAGGTGATGATGAACCACCTCGGCGTGCCGGTGGGGCAGTGTCGTCTTCCCATGGGCCCTCCGGCCGACTTCGTGCTCGAACGCGCCAAGACGGTATGGGCCAACCTTCAGGCCCGTCGAAGCAAGGCGGCCTGATGCCGGCACCGGTCCGTGTCGTCTTCCTCGGTGGGTTGGGGGAGATCGGCCGGAACTGCATGGCCATAGAACAGGACGACAGCATCCTCCTGATCGACTGCGGGTTGATGTTCCCCAATGCCGACATGCACGGCATCGATCTGGTCCTGCCCGACTTCACCTGGCTCCGCGAGAATGCCGACCGCATCGTGGGTTGCGTCGCCACGCACGGTCACGAGGACCACGTGGGCGGACTGCAGTTCTTGTTGCGCGACGTGTCGTTCCCGGTCTTCGGATCGGCCGTGACCCTCGGCCTGGCGCGTGGCCGTATCGAAGAAGCGGGTCTGCTCGGTGCCACCGAACTCGTGACGGTGGCCGACAACGAACGGCGCATGATCGGGCCCTTCGACGTCGAGTTCATCCCGGTCACGCACTCGGTGCCACACGCGTTCGCGGTGGCGGTGCACACACCCCAGGGTGTCATCCTGCATTCGGGCGACTTCAAACTCGACCTCACGCCGGTCGACGGTCGCCGCACCGACCTGTCGCGCATCGGTGCGATCGCGGCCGGTCCGGGCGTGCGCTTGCTGATGTGCGATTCCACCAACGCCGAAGAACGCGGTCACGCTCCGAGCGAGAAGACCGTCGGCGCCGTTCTGCGCGCACTCTTCCACGAGCATCGCGATCGCCGCATCATCACCGCGTCGTTCGCCAGCCACATCCACCGCGTGCAGCAGATCATCGACGCGGCCGTCGAAACCGACCGCAAGGTGGCCACCCTCGGCCGCTCGATGCAGAAGAACGTCCGCATGGCACGCGACCTCGGTGTGCTCACGGTGCCCGACGAGTCGCTGATCGACATCGAGCAGATCGACGACTACCCCCCGGGCCGGGTCTGCGTGATCTCCACCGGGAGCCAGGGCGAGCCCATGTCGGCGCTGTCGCTCCTCGCGCGCGGCGACAACAAGTGGCTCAAGGTGGGCGATCAGGACACGGTGATCCTGTCGAGCCACGCCATCCCGGGCAACGAGTTCAACGTCACGCGCGTGATCGACGGACTGCTGCGGGCCGGCGCCGACGTGGTGCACTCGGGCCTGGTCGACGTCCACGCAACCGGTCACGCGCAGGCCGACGAACTCAAGACCTACTACTCGATCGTCAAGCCCGAGTGGTTCGTGCCGGTCCACGGCGAATATCGCCACCTGGTGGCCAACGCGCGCCTGGGCGAGTTGATGGGCATTCCGCGATCGAACGTCCTCATGTGCGAGGACGGCGACGTGGTCGAATTGTCGGACGACGGTCTGAATCTGGCCGGTCGCGTTCCGGCCGGATATCTCTACGTCGACGGCATCGTCGGAGACGTGAGCCACGGCGTGCTGCGCGATCGACGCGTGTTGGCCGAAGAGGGTGTGGTGGTGGTCGTGGTGACCGTCGACGTCGAGAGCGGGAAGGTGCTCACGGGTCCGGAGATCATCACGCGCGGATGGGTGTACGCGCCCGAAGCCGAAGATCTGCTCGACGAAGCGTGCGACACCGTGGCGGCCGCCGTCGAGAAGGCGCTCGCCGAAGGTGTTCGCGACCCCGAAGGTCTCGAACGCGACGTGCGACGAGCGGCCGGTCGATTCGTGAACGAGCGAACCAAACGTCGACCGATGATCGTTCCGGTGGTGATGGAAGCCTGACATTCCCGGGGCGCGACGCACCCCGTTGGTAGCGTTCGGGTGTGGCTGCGAAGAAACGGAAAGCACCGGGACGAACTTCGTCGTCCGACAGCCCCACCACAGGGTCGCCGCGACCCAAGCGCAGTTCGGGCGAAGTGCGCACCGCGATCTCGGGGCGCGAGCACGAGTTGGCCGCCATCGCGGCGTTCGCCGTTGGCTTGCTCATCGCCCTCGCGGTGTACTTCAAGTTGGCCGGGCCGGTCGGTCGCGGTGCCGACGATGCTCTCGGCGCCGTCATGGGCTGGGGTCGTTATCTGCTGCCGTTCGTGGCGGCGGCGATCGGTGTGGCGTTGCTTCGCGGCGACTCCACGCCGAGCGGAACGAAGTTCGCCTTGGGTTGGGGTGGCGTGGGAATCGCCGCCCTCGGTCTGCTCCATGTGTTCCGCGGTCCCGACGGTTACACCGGTCTCGACGAGTTGTCGCGGGCTGGCGGCTGGATCGGCGCGTTGTTCGGCCAGACGCTCGACTCGCTTCTCGGCACCATCGGCGCGACGCTCGTGCTCGTTGCCGTTGGCCTCGGTGGTGCGCTCCTCATCACCACCTTGTCGATCATCGGCGCCTACGGCACCGTGCGCGAACTCCTGGCTCGACTGTTCTCCCGTCTGCGCGCCGGGGTGCGCGCGGCGGCCGACGATCTCGGCTCGCTGCGTTCGGAGCGCGACGCCGACGCCACGGGTCCGGGGGTCGTCGTCGAACCCGGTTTCGCGCCGCTGATCCCGGTGCCCGTCGACGAAGACGAAGAACTCGACGACGACGACGACGAGCGCGATCCGACTCCGGTTCCCGCGGCGCGTCGTCCGCGCAAGCCGTCGCTGCCACCCATCGATCCCTCGATTCCGGTGAAACAAGCCGAACTCGACGTGAAGGTCACGCAGCCGCGGGGCGAGTGGGAGTTGCCACCGGCGTCGTTCCTCGTTCGCACCGGAGCGCAGTCGATCGACGAGGCCGAGATCGATCGACGCGGTCGCATCCTCGAAGAGTCGTTGTCGTCGCACGGTGTCGAAGTGAAGTTGGTCGGCCGAACGGTCGGCCCCACCGTCACCCGTTACGAACTCGAACTCGGACCGGGTGTGAAGGTCGCGCGGGTCACCAGCCTGCAGAAGGACATCGCCTATTCGCTGGCGGCGGTCGACGTGCGCATCCTGGCGCCCATTCCGGGTCGCTCGGCCATCGGCATCGAAGTTCCCAATTCGTCGCGCCAACTCGTGGCTCTGGGCGACCTCATGGCCTCGGCCGAGGCCAAGGCGGCCGGTCATCCGCTCGATGTGGCCATCGGCAAGGACATCTCGGGCCGTTCGGTCTTCCTGAACCTCGCGACCACACCGCACTTGCTCATCGCCGGTGCGACCGGTGCCGGCAAGTCGAGCGGCATCAACTGCATCATCACGTCGTTGCTCATGCGCACCACGCCCGATCAGGTGAAGCTGATCCTGGTCGACCCCAAGCAGGTCGAAATGGGTCAGTACGCGCGTCTGCCGCATCTGCTCACGCAGCCGGTCAACAATCCGCGCAAGGCGGCCAACGCGTTGTCATGGGCCGTCCGCGAGATGGAAAAACGCTACGACATCCTCTACGAGATGGGCTACCGCGACATCACCGGATACAACGCGGCCTTCGATCGCGGTGAGATCACCCCCGAGCCGGGTTCCGATCGCGTGCTCGAGCGCATGAAGTACATCGTCGTGGTGGTCGACGAGTTGAACGACCTGATGATGGTGGCCGCGCGCGACGTCGAAGAGAGCATCACGCGCATCGCGCAGAAGGCCCGCGCGGTGGGCATCCACCTCATCGTCGCCACGCAGCGTCCGTCGGTCAACGTGATCACCGGTGTGATCAAGGCCAACATTCCGGCGCGCATGGCCTTCGCGGTGTCGAGCCAGATGGACAGCCGCGTGATCCTCGACCAGATCGGCGCCGAGAAGCTGGTGGGCCGGGGCGACATGCTCCTGCTCCCCGGCAACACCTCGGTCGCGCAGCGCATCCAGGGCTGCTGGGTCACCGAGGACGAAGTGCGCAAGGTCGTGGCCCACTGGCGCAAGCAGGCACCCGAGGTCGAATACGTGAAGGGCGTCGAAGGCGACGAGCCGTCCACCGGCAGTGCGGCCGGATCGGCCATCACCGATTCGTACGGCGGGGGCGATGACGACGACGAAGCCCTGTTGCGCCAGGCGATCGAACTGGTGGTGCGTTCGCAGCTCGGTTCGACGTCGATGCTCCAGCGCAAACTCAAGGTCGGGTTCGCCCGCGCCGGTCGCATCATGGATCTCCTCGAGGAACGCGGGGTGGTCGGCCCGAGCACCGGCAGCAAGGCCCGCGAGGTGCTCATGACCGTCGAAGAACTGGAAGCCCAGGGCTGATCCACCCCGACCGTCGTGGCATGATCTCGCCATGACATCTGCACCGTCGTTCACCGAAGTCACCGCGGGCCTCAAGTTCCCCGAAGGTCCGATCGCCATGAACGACGGCAGCGTCGTTCTCGTCGAGATGTTCGGCCCGCGCATCACGCGCGTGTGGCCCGACGGCCGCAAGGAGACCGTGGCCGAGATCGCCGGCGGCCCCAACGGCGCCGCCATCGGCCCCGACGGAGCGCTGTATCTGTGCAACAACGGCGGCTGCTTCACCGAGATCGACTTCGGCGGTTTGTGCTTCCCCGGTCCGTTCGACGCGAAGAAGTACATCGGCGGCCGTATCCAGCGCGTCGATCTCTCGAACGGTCGCGTGACCGACCTCTACACGTCGTGCGACGGTCGGGCCCTGCGGGCGCCGAACGATCTCGTCTTCGACGGTTTGGGCGGTTTCTATTTCACCGATCACGGCATTCGCGACAACGAGGCGCGCACGAGCGATCTCACCTCGCTGTATTACGCGAAGGCCGATGGTTCCTCGATCAAGGAGATCGCGTTCCCGGTGGAGGGCCCGAACGGAATCGGCCTGTCACCCGACGGCAAGACGCTCTACTACGCCGAGACGCACACCGGTCGCGTGTTCAAGCGCGCCATCGTGTCGCCCGGTGAACTCGCACCCACCGCACCCGGCGACACGTCGTCGCTGTTGTGCGGCCTGCCCGGACTCCAGTTGCTCGATTCGCTCGGCGTCGACGGTGCGGGCAACGTGTGCGTGGCCACGCTCGTGAACGGCGGCATCACCGTCATCTCGCCCAACGGCGACATCCTGCAGCACGTTCCGACCGGTGATCTGCTCACCACCAACATCTGCTTCGCCGCCGACGGATCGTCGACCGCGTGGATCACGCTGTCGGGAACCGGTCGACTCGTGAAGATGGACTGGCCGTACCCCGGCCTGCGATTGGCCCATTCGGCCTGACCCGACCCGGGGGTAGCATCGTCCGTCGTGGCTCAGCAGCGCTTCTACGTCGAGACGCTCGGCTGCCCGAAGAACCAGGTCGATTCCGACAAGCTCATCGGCACGTTGCTGGCCGAGGGCATGGTGGCCACCGAGTCGGCCGAAGGCGCCGATCTCGTGGTGGTCAACACCTGCGCGTTCATCGAGGACGCCCGACGCGAATCGATCGAGACGATCCTGGCGCTCGACGAACGGCGCAAGGCCTCGGCGCGCCTGGTCGTCACGGGCTGCATGGCCGAGCGCTACGGCGACGAACTCGCGGCCGAACTTCCCGAAGTCGACTTGGTGGCCGGATTCGGTGTGCCGGTCGCGCCGGCGGCCAAGAAGCTCATTCCGGTGTCGTCGAGCCCGGTGCCGTCGCTCGATCTGCTGAACCTGCCGCGTCCGAAGTCGGCGTCGCCGTGGGCGTACGTCAAGATCGCCGAAGGGTGCGACCGGACCTGTGGCTTCTGCGCCATTCCGTCGTTCCGCGGACCGCAACGGAGTCGCGACGTCGCGTCCATCCTGGCCGAGGTCGAACAACTCGAAGCGCGCGAGATCGTGCTGGTGGCCCAGGACCTCGCGAGCTACGGCAAGGACCGCCCCGACGAGTTGGGAGCCGGGAGCATCGTGCCGCTCGTGAAGTCGGTGTCGGCGCTCGTCGACCGTACGCGCCTGTTGTATCTCTACCCGAGCGACCTGAGCGACGAACTCGTCGAGGCCATCCTCGCGTCGGGTGTTCCGTACTTCGACCTGTCGCTGCAGCACGTGAGCAAGCCTCTTCTTCGCCGCATGCGGCGGTGGGGCGACGGACGGCGGTTCCTCGATCGCATCGCCGACATCCGCGGCCGCGAATCGTCGGCGGCGTTCCGCAGCAACTTCATCGTCGGCTATCCCGGCGAGACCGAGGCCGATCACGACGAACTGCTCGCCTTCGTCGAAGAGGCCCAACTCGACTGGTGCGGTTTCTTCGCCTACTCGCCCGAGGAGGGGACCTACGCGTACGACCTCGACGGAGTCGTGCCCGAGCCGCTCGTGCGCGAACGCCTGTCCGAGCTCTCCGAGATGCAGGATGCGATCACCGCGCGCAAACGCGACGAACTGATCGGGAGCACCATCGAAGTGCTCGTCGATTCGGCCGGCATCGGTCGCAGTCATCGCGAGGCACCCGAGATCGATGGCATCGTCGAAGTGGCCGCATCGCTCGCCGTCGGGCGGTTCCATTCCGTCCGCGTGACCGGTGCGCTCGGTCCCGACCTGATCGCCGAGGCGGTCTGATGCCGGTCGATCCGAACGCCATCGCCACGTGGGCCAACGCGGTCACCGTCGGACGCATCCTGTCGGCGCCGCTCATGTTCCTCGTCGTCCCCGACGGCACGAGCGGATCGTGGGTCGCCCTGGCCGTGTGGTTCGTGTTGTGCGTGAGCGACGGATTCGATGGCTATTTGGCGCGTCGCCACGGAACCACCCGGGCCGGAGCGTTCCTCGATCCGTTGGCCGACAAGGTGCTCGTCCTCATCGCCATGTTCACGTTGGTGAGCAACGACATCTACTGGATCGTCCCGGTCCTCATCATCGCCGCACGCGAAGTGGCCATCAGCATGTATCGCGTGGTGGTGGGCGCGCGCGGTGTGAGCATGCCGGCCAGCCGTCTGGCCAAGTACAAGACGACCATCCAGCAGTTCAGCGTTGCTTTCGCCATCGCGCCGGTCACGGCCGAGGACGCCACTTGGCTCTGGAAGTGGCTGCTCTGGATCGCCGTCGTCCTCACCGTCACGAGCGGCTTGCAGTACTTGTGGCGAGCCCAGCGCCAGAGGGCCTGACGTGCGCTGTTCGGTGATCGCCGTCGGAACCGAGCTGCTGCTCGGCCAGATCGTCGACACCAATTCGTCCTGGATCGGCGAGCGACTGGCCGCCAACGGCATCGATTCGCACGTGCAGTTCAAGGTGGGGGACAACCATCGGCGCATCGTCGCCCTGTTGCGGTCGGCTCTCGACGAAGCCGATGCGGTGATCATGTGCGGCGGGCTCGGACCCACTCACGACGATCTCACCCGCGAGGCGATCGCCGAGGTCATGGGCGTCGAACTGGAGATGAACGACGCGGTGGCCGACGTGATCCGCGAGATCTTCTCGTCGCGCGGTCGACGCATGGCCGACAACAATCTGCGTCAGGCCATGGTGCCGCGCGGAGCGACCATCATCCCGCAGACGCGCGGCACCGCTCCCGGGCTCATCTGCCCCGTGGGCCTCGGCGGATCGAACGGCGACAAGGTCGTGTACGCGGTGCCCGGGGTGCCGCACGAGATGTACGACATGATGGAGCGGGCGGTACTTCCCGATCTGCGTCGGCGCATGGGCGACGTGAGCGTGATCGCGAGCAAGGTCGTGCGCACCTGGGGTGAGAGCGAGAGCGGTCTCAACGAGCGTCTGGCTCCGCTCATCGAGCAACTCGAACGAGAAGGGAACCCGACCCTCGCCTTCCTCGCCAGCGGATGGGAGGGCATCAAGGTGCGCCTCACCGCGAAGGGCGCCGACGTCGTCGAAGCCCAGGCGATCATCGAACGCTGGCTGCCCGAGGTGCATCGCCACGCCGGCGAGTTCGTGTTCGGCTACGACGCCGACACGATGGAGTCGGTCGTACTCGATCTGCTCGAGGCTCGCGGTTGGTCGTTCGGACTCGCCGAATCGGTCACCGGCGGTCTGGTGGCCGGTCGCATCACCGCGGTGCCGGGCGCCAGCCGCACGTTCAAGGGTTCGATCGTGTCGTACGCGAGCGAGGTGAAGTTCGACGTGTTGTCGGTTCCGCGTGGGCCGGTGGTGAGTGCGGAATCCGCCATCGCGATGGCCGATGGTGCGCGTCGAGTTCTCGGTGCCGATGTTGGTCTGTCGCTCACCGGTGTGGCCGGACCAGCCGAGCAGGATGGCCAGCCGGTCGGAACGTTGTGGGTGGGCCTGGCGTTGCCGAATCACGAGACCACCGCCACACTGTTGCGTATGCCGGGCACTCGCGATCAGATGCGCCAGATGTCGGTCATCTCGGCACTCGATCTGCTGCGAAGACGTCTCGTCTGACCCGGTGGCCCGAATCGGGGCGCCGGTCTCCGTACCATGGTTTCGTACCGTGTTTTCCGGCCCTCGTAGCTCAGTTGGATAGAGCAACGGCCTTCTAATCCGTAGCGCGCACGTTCGAATCGTGCCGAGGGCGCCCAAATCGGCCGGTCAGGTCTAGAATCTCCCGTCGGCCTGCGTACCCCCAACGATCGAGGTTTCCGTGAAGTTCAAGAAGGGTGACACCGTCATCTATCCCCAGCACGGGGCCTGCAAAGTGGTGGCGACCCGCAAGGAAGATCCGTTCGGCAGCGGCAAGCAGATCGAGTACCTGGTTCTCAGCACCGTCATCGGTGAGATGATGCTCAAGGTCCCGATGTCGAAGGTCGACGACGTGGGCGTGCGTCCGCCGGTGTCGCCCGACGAGTTGGCCGACCTGGTGGCCGTGCTCGCCAAGCCCGACCCGCGCGTGCCGAGCAACTGGAGTCGTCGCTTCAAGAACCACCAGGAGAAGTTGAAGAGCGGCGACGTGTACCAAGTGGCCGAAGTCGTGCGCAACCTTTCGGCCCGCAACCGCGACGCCAGCCTGTCGGCGGCCGAGCGCACGATGTACGAGCGCGCTCGGGTCAACTTGATCTCGGAGATCGCCCCGGCCTTGAAGGTGTCGCCCGAAGAGGCCGAGCGTTATCTCGACGACGCGTTGGCCAAGGGAGTCCTGAAGGTCGCCAAGGCGGCGGCGAAGAAGGCGGACGCACCGGTCGCGACGGCCCCCAAGAAGCCCGAAGCCAAAGCCGAGCCGGCCAAGAAGGCCGAGCCGGCCAAGAAAGCCGACGTGAAGAAAGCCGCGCCGGCGAAGAAGGCGGTCGCGAAAGCCGATGCGAAGCCGGCGGCCAAGAAGGCCGAACCGGCCAAGAAGACCGTCGCTCCGGCCAAGAAGGCTGTCGCGCCCGCCAAGAAGCCGACCAAGAAGTAGTCGCTCGCCGGGGCCGCGAGACGGCTCGGTAGGGTGCGCTCATGCTGAACAGGGTGTCGATCACTCGCGACGACCTGATGTCGAAGATCGCGCACGGCGAAATCGACACGGTCATCATGGGCTTCGCCGATCGGTACGGACGTCTGACCGGCAAGAGAACCGCGGCGCCGTTCTTCGTCGACCACGTGGCCGACCACGGCACCGAGAACTGCGACTATCTGCTCACCTGCGATCTCGACTACCAGCCGCAAGCGGGTTTTCGGTTCTCGAGTTTCGACAAGGGTTACGGCGACATGGTCGCGGTGGCCGACTGGTCGACGGTGCGCGTTCTGCCCTGGGTCCCGAAAACCGCCCTGGTGTTGTGCGATCTGCTCACACCCGACGGCCGTCCGGTCGACGTCGCCCCGCGCACGATCCTGGCCCGCCAGGAGGAAGCGGCCCGGGCCCTCGGAGTCGTGCCCATGGTCGGCAGCGAGATCGAGTTCTTCTTGTTCCACGATTCGTACGAGGAAGCGCACGGTCGCGGCTATCGGGACCTCCATCCGCATTCGGCGTTCGCCGAGGACTACAACATCCTGGCCACCACGCGCGACGAAGAAGTGATCGGCCGCATTCGGCGCGCTCTCGTCGAAGCCGGGTGTCCGGTCGAATTCTCCAAGGGTGAGGCGGGGGCCGGCCAGCACGAGATCAACATCGGATACGCGTCGCCGCTCGAGATGGCCGACCGTAATCTGGTGTACAAGACGGCGGCCAAGGAGATCGCCGCCGCGGCCGGCAAGTCGATCACGTTCATGGCCAAACCCGGCTTCCACGACGTGGGTTCGTCGTGCCACCTCCACGTGAGTCTGTGGAGCCCCGATGGAAGGACGTCGTTGTTCCCCGACGACTCCGGTCCGTGGGGAATGAGCGAGACGTTCCATCACTTCCTCGCCGGACAGATCGCCACCGCCCGCGAGTTCGCGTTGCTGTGGGCCCCGACGGTGAACAGCTACAAACGCTTCCAGCCCGAATCATGGGCCCCCACCGGCGTCGGCTGGGGAATCGACAACCGGACCCTTGGTTTCCGCAAGGTCGGACACGGATCGTCCACGCGCGTGGAGAGCCGCATTCCGGGTGCCGACGCGATCAGCTACCTCGCCTTCGCCGGAGCCATCGCCGGCGGCTTGCACGGCATCCGTCATCGACTCGAATTGCCGGCACCGTACGACGGCAATGGCTACACCGCGCCCGACGTGGCCCGGATTCCGTGGAACCTCCCCGACGCGATCGAATTGTGGAAGCGGAGCGAGGTCGCGCGCGAGTGCTTCGGCGACGAGGTGCACCACTGGATCCTGCGCTGCGCCGAATCCGAATGGGAAGCCTTCAATCGCACGGTCACCGACTGGGAACTCAACCGCTACTTCGAGCGGATCTGACGAAAGGTTGTCCATGGGTCGTCTCGACGGCAAGGTCGCTCTCATCACCGGTGCATCGTCCGGACTCGGCCGGGTGGCCGCCGAACTGTTCGCGCGCGAGGGTGCCGCGGTCGTGATCGCCGATGTGGTCGACGGCGACGATGTCGTGTCGGCGATCGACGACGCCGGCGGCGACGCCACGTTCGTGAGTTGCGACGTGACCGACGACGAGTCGGTGAAGAACGCGGTCGACCATGCGGTCGCGACGTTCGGCGGACTCAACGTGATCTACAACAACGCCGGCGTGATGCTGGGCGACGACGACGATCCCGAGACGACGACGATCGCGACCTACGAGAAGACGATGGACATCAACGTCAAGGGTGTGCTGCTCGGTTGCAAGCATGCGATCCCCGCCCTGCGCGCCTCGGGCGGCGGGTCGATCGTCAACGTCGCGAGTTTCGTGGCCCACATGGGTGCCGCCACTCCGCAGGTCGCCTACACCGCATCCAAGGGAGCCGTGCTGGCGATGACCCGTGAGATCGCGGTGATCTACGCACGGCAGGGGATCCGCGCCAATTCACTCTGCCCCGGGCCGGTGATGACGCCACTTCTGGCCAAGTTCCTGAGCGACGACGCCAAGCGCAACCGCCGCCTCGTGCACATCCCGATGGGGCGATTCGGCGAGCCGCACGAGATCGCCCAGGGCGCGTTGTTCCTCGCGAGCGACGAGAGCAGTTGGATGACGGGGCAGTCGCTCGTGATCGACGGTGGCATCACCGCCGCCTACGTGACGCCCGAGTGAGTCAATCGATCACGGCGATGCCGCGCGCGGTCTGGATCCGCGCGGCGAGCGTCGCCCGATCGGCGAAGTCGACGACGATGCGGGCCGGTTCGTCGCCGAGACGCGTGTCGTCGCTCACGGCCGAGAGCATGAGGTCGATCGACCGCGGTTCGGGGTGGAAGATCTCCAGGTCGATGAGGAGGCCGGCCACCGGCAGGTCGTTCGACGGGTGGGGCGAGTGGCCCCAGTCGATGAAGAAGGGCAGGACGCTCGACGATTCGGTCGTTCGTGCGGCGACCGTGAGCGACCATTCCAGCACCACGCCATCGGGCCGTCGACGGGACATCGACACGATCGCTCCCGGATCGAATCCCGATTCACGAGCCAGCGCGACAACGTCGACGAGTGGCCGCCGCGACGACGCGCACCACGCGACGAGTCGCGGTTCGTCGAGATCGTCGATGCCGAAAGGTCGTGGCGATGTGGGCTCGGGTTGGGCCGGGTCGGGGCCGATGACTTCGAGATAGGTGGATCCGCCCAATCCGACCAACGCGTTGTAGGTGCCCCAACCGACATGGGCTCCGCCGGGAACCGGTGCCACCCCGAGCAACTCCTCGATGTGACGAACGCTCTGACCGAGGTCGGGAGTCGCGTACACGAGGTGATCGATCGTCAAGTGAGTACCCATGGGCTCCCTCGAGCCTGCCAAACTCGAGGTCATGTCGGAAACTTCTCGTCGTCGCATGGCGTTCCTCGGACTCGGGGTGATGGGTGGGCCGATGGCCGGACATCTCGCCAAGGCCGGCCATGACGTCACCGTGTACAACCGCACCGCATCCAAGGGCGATCAGTGGGTGGGCGAGCACGGTGGTCGTAGCGCACCCACACCAGCCGCGGCCGCCGCTGGCTCCGAGTTCGTGATGATGTGCGTGGGCAACGACGACGATGTTCGCGCGGTCGCACTCGGGCCCGACGGAGCACTGGCCGGTATGGCGCCCGGATCGGTCCTCGTCGATCACACGACCGCATCGGCCGACGTGGCACGCGAACTGGCCGCCGCGTGTGCGGCGAAGGGAGTGGGTTTCGTCGACGCTCCGGTGTCGGGTGGACAAGCCGGTGCCGTGAACGGAGCCCTGACCATCATGTGCGGCTGCGACGACGAGGCGGTGTTCGCGCGGGTTCGTGACGCGGTGGCGCCATACGCGCGCGCGTGCGCGCTTCTCGGTTCGGCCGGGGCCGGCCAGCTCACCAAGATGGTCAACCAGATCTGCATCGCCGGTCTCGTGCAAGGTCTCTCCGAGGGCGTCAACTTCGCGCAGAAGGCTGGACTCGACGTCGACGCGGTCGTCGCGGTGATCGGCAAGGGCGCGGCGCAGAGCTGGCAGATGGACAATCGGGCCAGCACGATGGCCAAGGGCGAATTCGAGTTCGGGTTCGCCGTCGAGTGGATGCGCAAGGACTTGGGCATCTGTCTGGCCGAGGCCGATCGGAACGGCGCCCGGCTCCCCGTCACCGCGCTGGTCGACCAGTTCTACGCGCAGGTTCTGGCGCGGGGTGGTCGTCGTTGGGACACCAGCAGCCTCGTTCATCTGCTTCAGAACGACTAGGCGGGCGTAAGGTACGGGCATGGGGGAGAAGGAAGTTCGTCGCATACTCCTGGCCCAGGCCGAGCGGACGCTGGCCCACAATCAGGCCGGAACCACCGATCTCACCGAGTCGGTCACGCGGATTCCCGCCGCCAACTACTTCGATCCCGAGCGTTGGCAGCGCGAGGTCGATCTGATCTTCAAGCGAGTTCCGCTTCTCCTGGCCACGTCGGCCGAGATCAAGGAGCCCAATTCGTACAAGGCGATCGAAGTGTGCGGGATGCCCGTGTTGGTGGTCCGCGACTCCGACGGAGTCGTGCGCGCATTCGTCAACATGTGCAGCCACCGCGGCGCGATGCTCGTCGACGAGGGCGTGGGTTCCACCCGTCGCTTCACCTGCCCATACCACGCCTGGAGCTACAACCAGCAGGGCGATCTCGTCGGCATCTTCAAGCAGAGCGACTTCGGCGACATCGACTTCTCGTGCATGAGTCTCACGAGCCTGCCGGTCACCGAGCGGGCCGGACTCATCTGGGTCATTCTCTCGCCCACGTCGACGCTCGACCTCGATGCGTTCTTCGCCGGCTACGACGAGCTCCTGGGCTTCTGCAATTTCGGCGAGATGAACCACTTCGGTTCCCGTCGCCTGGTCGGACCCAACTGGAAGGTGTCGTTCGACGGCTACGTCGACTTCTACCACCTGCCGATCCTGCACAAGAACACCTTCGGCGCCAACTTCCCGGCCGATGCGCTGTTCCATCGCGTGGGCCCGCACCAGCGCGTCACCGGTCCGCGCGGTTCGTGGTCGAAGCTCGAAGGCGTTCCGAAGGACGAATGGCCCGACGGCGTTCTGACCGGGGGAGTCTGGAGCGTCTTCCCGCACGCGTCCATCGCCGGCTTCGACATCGGCGAGCACAAGATCTACCAAGTGGCGCGCATCTTCCCGGGGGCCAACGCCGACGAATCGATCTCGTATCTCGACTTCATCTCCACCGCTCCGCTCACCGACGAGTTCATCGAGACCGCCAATCAGCAGATCGCGTTCCTCGAGCACGTCGTGCGCGACGAGGACTACGCCACCGGCCTGAAGATCCAGCGCACCGTCAAGACCGGTGCCAAGAAGGAATTGGTGTTCGGTCGCAACGAGGGCGGCGCCCAGTACGTGCACGGCTGGCTCGACGCGATCCTCGAGACACCCGACAGCGAACTGTCCGACTTGTTCCGCCGCGGCATCTCGGCCGGGCGACTCGTCACCGACTGATGGCGTCCAGCGCGGCCGGATCGTTCAGCAGTTCGACGATCGTCTGCGCGAATTGCGCGGCCGGCGCACCGTCGAACACTCGGTGGTCCCACGTGAGGCTGAGAGTGAGGCGCTTGGTCGTACCCACCTTGCCCTTGGCGCCGAGCACCAGATCGTCGCGCAGACGCCCGACGCCGAGGATCGCGGCATTGGGCGGGTTGATGACGGGTGTGAACGCGTCGACCCCGAACATGCCGAGGGCACTCACCGAGAACGTGCCGCCCTCGAGATCGTCGAGGGCCAACGACCCGGCGCGGGCGGCCGTGGCGAGTCGCTTGGTCTCGGCGGCCAGGGCCGTGAGGTCGAGTCGATCGGCGTGTCGGACCACCGGAACGATGAGGCCTTCGTCGAGGGCGACCGCCATGCCGACGTGCACATCGGGCAACAACGCGATTCCCTCGGCGGTGACCTGGCTATTGACGATCGGGTGCGCGCGCAGTGCGCGGGCGGCTGCGGCGATCACGTAGTCCGTGAAACCCGGTTTGGTCTCGCGCGCCTCGCGATCGGCGATCACGGCATCGAGATCGGCGTCCATCGTCAAGGTGAGTTGCGCCATCTGCTGAAGCGACGCGTGCATGCGCTTGGCGATGGTGCCGCGCATCCCCGACATCCTCTTCACCGACGTGGGCGTCTGACTGACCGGGGGCAGTGACTCCGATGTCGGTGCCGGTGAAGCTGCTGTCGTCGGCGATGTCGTCGCCGTGTTCGCCGCGAGTCGTTGGCGCACGTGGGCGGCGACCGAGTCACGGGTGACGCGACCGTCCTGGACGTCGTACGGAACCGCAGCGAGATCGATGCCGAGCAGCTCGGCCAATTGACGGGCCGCCGCGGTGGCCAGCACCTGACCCGACGACGACACGATGGGCGCGACGGCAACGACTGATGAAACGGCTGCGACTGGCCGGGGTCGCGTGGCGGCGAGTTCGACGTCCTCCGACACGATGCGACCGTCGGGTCCGGTTCCGACGACCGTGTTCAGATCGACGCTGAGTTCGGTGGCGCGACGGCGTGCGTTCGGTGACACGAAGAGGCGACCATCACGACGGGACGGCAGAGTCGCAGTCGCAGTCGGCGTCGTCGACGTCGGCGGTGTCGCCGGTGTCGCCGGTGTCGCCGGTGTCGATGCAGGAGTCGTGCCCACGGGTGCGGGCTGACCGGCCGCCGGCGGTTGCTCTCCGTCGGCGAGCAACAGGGCGATCACGGCGCCGCACGGATGAGTCGATCCGACGTCGGCGATGTGGTGCAGGATGCCCTCACCCGCGGCCTCGACGTCGCTCTCCACCTTGTCGGTTTCGATACGCAGCACCGCCATGCCCGCGGTGATCTTCTGACCCGACGGCACGAGCCATTCGAGGATCGTGCCCTCCTCCATGGTGAGGCCGAGCTTGGGCATCAGGAAATCAGTGGCCATGATCGTCTTTCTCGGAGTGATCGAACGCCAGTGCCGAGGCGGCGCGGACGAGGGTGCGCTCGACGTCGATGACGAGCGGTCCGGATGATTCGACGCGTACCGTGACCGTACCGTCGGGGCTCACGGCCAGATCGCGTTCGCCGTCGAAGGCGAGGATGGTGCGTCCGCTGAGCGTGATCGATTCGCCTTCCGCGAGCGGTCGAACCTCGGCCACGTCGATCGTGGTGAACGAACCGGGCGCGAGCGGCACGCGAACGCGCCGACCGCCGGCACCGAGTCGCACGAAGACCCCGCCGGACTCCCAGCGATCGACCGGATGGATGCGACCGGCGATGGACGACAGGCCGGTACTGGCGGGAGTCGCGACGGCAGCCACGACCGCGGTGATGGTGCTCGGATCTCGAACCGCGCGGGCACCGATGAAGTCGGCATCGATGAAGGCGAGATCGACGAGGGCGACGTCGTCGACCGACGAGTCGCGATCGTCCACGCGCACCACGATCTTCTTCGAGCGGCGTGCCACGTCGGCCACCGAAACAATTCCCGAGGCGACGAGTCCGGCGGCCGCGCCGGCCGATGTTCCGTCGACTGCCACCGGGTACACGTTGTTGGTGCCGGTGGAAATGGCGATGAGCGGCGCATCGGGCCAACCCAGGGCCACGTCGCGCGACGTGCCATCGCCACCGAGGGCGATGACGGCACCGACTTGCTCCTTCCAGAAGCGGCGAGCCGCACCGATGGTGTCGAAGCGCGAGCCGGTGACGGGTTCGTCGACGATCTCGACCGGAGCGTCGAGCCCGTCGGCGGCCCGGCGACCCAGGCGATGGGTGTCGGGTGCGATGAGGATGCGCTCGGCTCCCGATTCGGCCGCGGCCACGATCGCCCGGCGCACGATGCCGACCTTGGTGACGTCGCTCGTGTGCGTTGCCGGCGTCACGAGACGCCGGATGTCCTTGCCCGCGTTCGGGTTGACGATGATGCCGACGGTCGACACGTGTCGTTCAGGCTCCGACCGGAGTCCGGAAGAGAACGCTGCGGATACCGGCCTCGATGCGCGCTCCATCGGGGATGTAGTGCTGCTCGAGAGCCGGCGAGAACGGCACCGGCGAGAACGGAGCGGCGATGCGGCCGACCGGAGCGTCGAGGTAATCGAACGCGTGCTCTTGGATCTGCGCGGCCACTTCGGCACCCAGACCGCCGAAGCGCACGGCTTCGTGCACAACGACGACGCGGTTGGTCTTCTTCGCCGACGCCACGATCGTGTCGATGTCGAGCGGTTGCAGCGTGCGCGGATCGATGACCTCGCACTGGATCCCCTCGCCGGCCAGCTTCTCGGCGACCGCGGTGGCCTCGTGGACCATGCGACCCCAGGCCACGATCGTCACGTCGTTGCCGGGACGCACCACGTTGGCCACACCGAGCGGAACGATATAGCGCTCCTCGGGCACCGGTCCCTGGATGCCGAGCAAGCGCTTGTGCTTGATCATCACCGTGGGATTGTCCTCGCGGATGCAGGCCGCCATGAGGCCCTTCATGTCGTACGGCGTGGCCGGGTGGACCACCTTCAGGCCGGGGATGTGGCACAGCAGTGCTTCGAGCGACTGGCTGTGCTGGGCGGCGGCGGAGAGTCCGCCCCCGCCGGCGGTGGTGATGGTGAGCGGAATGCGCGCCTCGCCGCCGAACATGTACTTCAACTTGGCCGCCTGATTCACGATCTGGTCCATGGCCACGCACATGAAGTCCATGAACATCAAGTCGACGATCGGGCGCAGACCGGTGACGGCCGCACCCACGCCGAGGCCGATGATGGCCTGCTCGCTGATGGGCGTGTCGACCACGCGCTCGGCGCCGAACTTGGCCTGCAATCCGCCGAAGGTACCGAACACCCCGCCGAACGCGCCGATGTCCTCACCGGCGCAGAACACGTTCGGGTCGTCCTCCATCGCCTGTCGGACGGCCTCGTTGAAGGCCATCACGTACGGGAGTTTGCGTTCGTCGCTCATCAGTTGCCTCCGTTGGCCGAATAGACGTCGACCAGAACTTGATCGGACGTGGGCAGCGGACTGTCCTCGGCGAACTTGATCGCCGTCTCGATGTCGTTGCGCAGTTCGGCCCAGATGTCGTCGAACCGTTGACGCGTCGCGACCTTGTTCTCGATCATGCGATCCTCGAGAGTGAAGATCGGATCGCGCTCCTTCCACTTGGCGACCTCGTCGTCCGAGCGGTACTTCAGACCGAGGTTCTGCACGCCGTGGTGGTTGTAGAAGCGGTAGGTCTTGGCTTCGATCAGCGACGGCCCGCCGCCGGCCCGCGCCTTGGCCACCGCTTCGAGGGCCGCTTCGTGCACTGCGATGACGTCCATGCCGTCCACGATCACGCCGGGCATGCCGTATCCGGCCGCGCGGTCGACGATGTCGGTGATGGCCATGGTCTTGTCGCGCGGGGTGAACTCGCCGTACTCGTTGTTCTCGCACGCGAACACGATGGGCAGATGGAGCGCGCACGCCATATTGGCGGCTTCGTGGAACGCGCCGATGTTCGTTGCTCCGTCGCCGAAGAACGCCACTGCCACCTGACCGCGACCGCGGTACTTGTTGGCGAAGGCGGCGCCCACGGCGATGGGGGAGCCGGCACCGACGATGCCGTTGGCACCGAGCATCCCGAGCGAGAGATCGGAGATGTGCATCGAGCCGCCCTTGCCCTTGCAGTATCCGGTCGACTTGCCCATGAGTTCGGCCATCATCCGGTTGAAGTCGCCGCCCTTGGCCACCAGGTGGCCGTGACCGCGGTGCGTCGACGTGATGTGGTCGTCGTCGTTGAGCGCACCGCAGATGCCGGAGGCCACGGCCTCCTCGCCCACGTACAGGTGGAGGAAGCCCGGGAGCTTGGCCGCTTCGGCCAGGCGGCCGGCGGCCTCCTCGAACAGGCGGATGCGGACCATGCGGCGGTGCAGGTCGAACTGGACGGCGGGCGTGATGCTCATGTGGCTCCTAGGCGTCGAGGCCGCGCGCCCAGCGGAGCGAGCGGCGCAGCAATTCGTAATAGGCGGGCTTCTCCCACGAGCACCGTTCGATGCGTGGGTAGTAGGCGAGGACCGGGGCCATGTCGTAATGGCCGCGGCAGTGGCCGAGCGTGTTGTAGAGGATCGATCCCCGGCCAAGATCGCGCAGATACATCACGAGATGCTGTGCGTCGGCGGTGGTCCAGTCGGACTCGGCGAATCCGGTCGCCTCGCCCTGCCACGTCGTGTGCAGCAGCGGCTTCAGGTTCGATCGATCGGCGTATTCGCTGAGATACAACTCGTCATCGGTGTCGAAGGGTTCGACCCCGGCGACCAACCAGTGCTTCGGATCGGTGATCTCGACGCGGTACGGCTGAATGGGCGGGTGCGCCACGAACTGGCTGCCGAGCGTCTCGGCCCACAGCGGGAACACGCGCGGCGACTCGACGCCGTTCGGGCCGCCGAGAGTGAGCGCGGCATTGGTGCCGTGCAGTGCGACCCATCGGCCGCCACCCTCGACCCAGGCTCGAATGGCCTTCTGCGCACCCTCGCTCGGGCGCACGTCGCAGGTGTACGACACCAGGATCGACGCCTGCGTGATGCCGGCTGAGTCCTCGTAATCGGGTTGCACGCGAACACGGAACTCGTCGTGCTCGCCGAGCAACGTGAGGAGTTCGCGTCGCGCGAAGTCGATGTCGTGGTACTTGCCGCCCGCCACCAAGGTGACGTCGATGCGCTGGCCGCTCATCGCGCGATCAGAAATCGACGCGCTTGAGGAATCCGCCGTCGACCGTGAGGTTGACGCCGTTGATGTGCCTCGCACGATCGCTGGCGAGGAACGCCACCGCGTTGGCGACATCGGACGGCTCGCCCATGTGTCCGCCCGGGTGGGCCTTCTCGGTCGACTCGAAGAACGGGGTCATGTGCTGCTTGATCATGTCCCAGTCGCCGCCCTGGACGAAGATCGGGCCGGGTGACACGACGTTGCAACGAACGCCTTGTGCGCCGAGCACCTGCGCCTGGCCGAGGGTCCAGTTGGTGACGGCCGACTTGAGCGCGCTGTAGCTGCCCGAACCGGTGGCGAAATGCTCGGTGGTCGCGGTGGTACCGATGGAGATCACGCTGCCGCCGCCGTTGGCGAGATGCGGAGTGGCCGCGTCGACGCCGTGGACCAATGCCATGAGGTCGATGTTGAAGTTGTTGATCCAGCCTTCGAGCTTGCGCGCCGGCTTGCCCGAGGTGTTGTGCACGTAGATGTCGATGCCGCCGAGTTGTTCGGCCGACGATGCGATCCAGGCCCGCAGCGTGTCGGCGTTGCCGGCGTCGACGGCCGAGCCGACGACCTTGCCCTTCGACGAGAGTTCGGCCACGGCCGCCGACACCTCGTCGGCGTTGCGTGCGCAGATGGCGACCGAGGCGCCTTCGGCGAGCAGGACTTCGACGATCGCCCGCCCGAGTCCCTTGGTCGAACCGGTCACCAGGGCCTTCTTGCCCTTGAGTCCGAGATCCATGATGTCCCCCTGTTGTGTTGTGTTGTTGTCTTGATCGAGAACTTCGAACGCCGGCCGCTCGTCAGCGACGGGTGTCCTTCCAGGCGACGTCCTTGTCGACGCGCACGTCACCGGGGAGGCCGAGAACGCGCTCGCCGATGATGTTGCGTTGCGTCTCGTCGGATCCGCCGGCGATCCGGTAACCGGGTGCACCGAGAACCTGCTCGCCCCACGCGTACGTGCCCCATTCGCCGGTGTCGGCGATGAGCGCGGGTCCGAGGATCCGGGAGATCGCGTCGGAGACCTTGCGCATGCCCTCGGTCCAGACCAGTTTGCCGAGCGATCCTTCCGGTCCGGGGGGCGCACCCGACCGACGCAGATCGGCCGCGCGACGATTCACGAATCCCTCGACGCGGAAATGCGTGTACAGCGCCGCGAGTTCCTGGCGCATCACCGGATCGGCGGTGACGCCCATGGCCCGTGCGGCGGCCAGGACGAGTCGCCACGATCCGCCCACACGCGATCCGCCGCCTCCGCCGTCACCGGAGTGGTCTCGTTCGAACCCGAGCGTCGTGAGAGCGACCTTCCAGCCCTCGCCTTCCGGGCCGAGGCGCATCGAGTCGGGGATGCGCACGTCGTTGAAGAACACTTCGTTGAACGACGAACCGCCGCTCATCTGCTTGATGGGTCGGATCTCGATACCGGGCAGATCCATCGGGATGATGAACGCGGTCATGCCCTTGTGCTTCACCACGTCGGGGTTGCTGCGCGCGATGAGTTCGCCCCATTCGGAGAACTGGGCGCCCGAGCTCCAGACCTTCTGGCCGTTGATGACCCATTCGTCGCCGTCGCGCTCGGCGCGGCAGGCGAGCGACGCGAGGTCGCTGCCGGCGCCCGGTTCGGAGAACAACTGGCAGCACAGATCCTGAGTGGCGAGGAAGCGGCCGACGAACTGCTTCTTCTGCTCGGGCGTGCCGTAGATGTTGATGGTGGGGGCGATGAGGCCGACGGTGACGCTGTGCGTCTCGTGGCCCGTCGGCGTCTGGAACTGCGCTTCGAGTTTCGAAAAAGCACGTGCGTATTCGCGCGGGTAGCCGAGACCACCGTTCTCGACCGGCCACGTGATCGCGTGATAACCGCGCTCGGCCTTCTTCTTCGTCCACGACTTGGCTCGCTCGAGCAGAGCCTTTTCGTCCTCGAACGACAGCGAATGGAACACCGAGACGGAGAACTCGCCCTCGCCCCAGACGATGTCCTTCTCGTCGGTGCCCGAGGTGCGGTATTCGGCGTTGGCTTCGAGCCACGCCTTGGCCTCGCGCGTGAAGTCGTCGAGGGAGGGGGGATTGGGGACGGTCGAGTCAGCCACGTGGCCACGGTAATTGACCGTCCGATCAATACGGCAACCGTGGCCCCACGTCTCGACCCGTTCGGGAACGGGAGCTCCGGCCATACTCGAAGCCGTGAGCAGGGAGAAGAAAACGAGTTCGCGTCTGGGTCGTCCGCCGGCGACCGACTCGGCCGATACCCGGCGAACGATCCTCGACGTCGCCCGGGCCGCTTTCGCCGATCGCGGGTTCGAGGTCACGACCAACCGCGAGATCGCCACCGAAGCCGGCATCACCCCGGCCGCGCTCTACCACTACTTCCCGTCGAAACTCGACCTCTTCGTGGCCGTTCACCATGACACCCGGGAGCGGGTGCTCGCTCGATTCAACGACGCCATCGACGACGTCCTGGGGTTCGTGCCCCGACTGGAGGCGATCCTCGACGAATCGCACCGGATGAACACCGAGGACCCCTCGCTGGCTCGCTTCCTCGGCGCTGTGCGGGTCGACGTGGCCCGCCACCCCGAATTCGAGATGGCCCTCCAGGTCGATCAGGCCGCCCTCGACGCGTTCTTTCGGTCGATCGTCGACCACGGCGTCGACACCGGTGAGATCGACCGGACCCGGCGCGCCCTGGTCCTGTCGTTCGTCGCGACCACCCTTACCGGACTCACCACGGGCCAATCGGCCAGCGATCGTCAGCACGCGCTGGCGGTGGAGGCCATCAAGGCGGCCGTGCGCGGCGATCTGGTGGCCCGTCTGCCGCAGACCTGAGCCGCCCTGGTCAAGTTCGCCGACGAGCGTCTACTGTTCGGCGCACGCCCGTGGGGACGGGCGGCTTGGGGGTGAAGATGGGTGCGTTGGACGGACGGGTCGCCTGTGTGACGGGCGGAACCCGCGGAATCGGTTTGGCGATCGCCACCGCGTTCCTGAACGAAGGAGCCAAGGTCGTCATCAACGGTCGCGACGCCGCCAAGGCGCAGCGCACGTTGGCCGAACTCGGCCGTGGCGACCAGGTGCATTTCATCGCGGGTGACGTCAAGAAGAAGGCCGACTGCGAGGCGGTCGTCGACGGAACCGTCGCCCACTTCGGTCGCATCGACATCATGGTCGCCAACGCGGGTGGCGCGGCCGACTTCGCGCCCATCGCGCAGCTTCCTGACGAGCCCATGCAGGACGCCTTGCTCTGGAACTTCTGGCATTCCTTCTGGGTCATGCGCCGCGCGTTCAACTACATGATCCCGCAGCAGTGGGGTCGCATCATCAACATCTCGTCGGTCGAGGGCAAGGTCGGCAAGCCCGGCATGTCCACCTACGTTGCCGCGAAGCACGCCGTGAACGGCCTCACCAAGTCGGCGGCCAAGGAAGTGGGAACCCTCGGTATCACGGTCAATGCTCTCTGCCCGGGTGTGATCGAGACCGACATCGTCAAGGAAGGCGGAGCCGGCGCGGCCGCGGCCATGGGCCTCACCTACGACCAGCTACTCGCGCAGTTCGCCGCCGACTCGGCGATCAAGCGCATCAACGAAGTCGAGGACGTCGCCAACGTGGCCGTGCTGCTGGCTTCCGACATCGGAGCCGGTATCACCGGCTCGCTCATCTCCATCGACGGCGGAACCGCCCCGTACTGATCGCGAAGGGAACCGACATGGCAAACAGCACGGGAAAACTCGACGGGAAAGTCGCCTGCATCACCGGCGGAACCCGCAGCATCGGTCGCGCCATGGCGGAGGCCTTCCTCGCCGAAGGTGCGCGCGTGGTCATCAACGGCCGCGACGAGGCGAAGGGCCGCCAGGCCCTGAAGGAATTGAACGCCGGCGATCGGGCCGACTTCTACGGTGGTGACGCGGCCAAGCAGTCGACCGTCGAGGGTCTGATCGACTTCACCATCGCGCGGTACGGCCAGCTCGACGTCTGCTGCCTGAACTCGGGCGGTGTCCAGGCGACCGCGCCCGTCTTCCAGATGAGCGACGAGGAATGGAATCTCGAGGTCGACTGGAACCTCAATCACGTCTTCTGGGGAATGCGCAAGTCCCTGCAGCACATGATTCCGCGGCAAAGCGGTCGGATCATCGTCACCTCGTCGGTCGAGGGCAAGCTCGGCAAACCCGGTCTGCCCGGCTACGTGGCCACCAAACACGCGGTCAACGGACTCGTGAAGTCGGCGGCGCACGAAGTGGGAACGCTCGGCATCACCGTCAACGCGATCCTGCCCGGCATCATCGAAACCGACATCGTGCGCGAGACCGGCCCGGCCTCGGCGGTGGCCATGGGCGTCGGCTCGTACGAGGCGCTCATCGAGATGTTCTGCTCCGAGTCGTCGATCAAGCGACCGAACAGAGTGGAAGAAGTGGCGGCCGTCGCGGTCCTACTCGCCTCCGATGCGGCTCGCAACATGACGGGCTGCCTGTTCCCGGTCGACGGCGGAACCCTTCCGTACTGATCCGTGACGTACTCGCACCTCGCCCGCGCGAACGATCTCGAGCCGGCGAGCGGACATCATCATCTGCTGAGCGAATGCCCGTTCCATCGTGAGGAGTCGTTCGAACCCCCGTTCCACGTCGTCTCGCGCCACGCCGACGTCCTGGCCATGCTCCTCGCGCCCGAGCAGTGGCGCAACGGCGATGGTCCGGGAGTCTTCTCCCAACGCGGGGGAGTGCTCGGATCGGCCGACGATCCCGATCATCGGCGTCAGCGCAAGGTGCTGCAGGACGGCTTCCGCCCGGCCGCCATCGCGTCGCTCATGCCACGGGTCGACCGCATCGGTGAAGAGTTGTGGGCGAAATCGTTCTCGCGCGATGGCGAAGGCGACTTCGTGCGCCTCTTCGCGTTTCCGTTCCCGGCCGAGGTGATCGCCGAGATGCTCGGTGTCCACCCGGATGATCGCGAACACTTCGGCGAATGGTCCGACGACATCGTGAACGGTCTCGGTGGCGGCGATCTGACGCTGGTGCAGCGCGCGATGGACGGGATCCACGGAATCGTCGACGGATTGGTGGCCGACCGTCGAGTCGCGATCGAGAACGGTGGTGGGCCGCCGGACGACCTCACCACCGTGTTGACGCGAGCGCACCTGGCGGGCGAACTGGCCTATCGCGAAGTGCAGCAACTGTGCCAGCAGATCCTCGTCGCGGGCCACGAGACCACGGCCAGCCTCATCGGATTGATGCTGTACCGACTGGCGACCCTGCCCGAGTTGGCGAATCGTCTGCGGGCCGAACCCGACCTCGTTCCGCACGCCGTGGAGGAGTTCTTGCGTTTCGACTCGCCGGTGCAGGGGCTGTTCCGAACCAACGCCGAAGGTTGCCCGCTCGGTGATCACCACCTCGAAGCCGGCACCAAAGTGCAGTTGCTGTTCGCCGCCGCGAATCGCGATCCGCGCGTGTGGGACGACCCCGATGCCATCCGCCTGGAGCGCTTCAAGGACGGCCGTCGTTCGCACCTCGCTTTCGGCTGGGGAGTCCACCACTGCATCGGCAACGCACTGGCTCGTCACGAGGCCCAGTTCGCACTGCGACGCATGCTCGACACGTTCGCAACCCTTGAAGTCACCGGACCAGTGCGCATCAACGAGCCGTTCATCCTGCGTGGACTCACGACGCTGCCGATCCGATGGACCGTGCGAGACGTCGCCGCACCTAGAGTCGCGCCATGACCCACGTGACCATCGTGACCGGAGCCGCCTCCGGAATCGGACGGGCGACCGTCGAACTCTTGGTTGCGCGCGGTGACTCCGTGGTCGCTCTCGATCGTTCGAACGACGTCGAGTCGCTGGCCGGCGCTCGTGTGCGCGCACTGACGGGTGACGTGACCGATGCCGGAGTCAACAGTGAAGCGGTGGCCGTCGCCGAGCGCGAATTCGGCGGACTCGACGCCATCGTGCTGAACGCGGGTGTTCCGGCCAGCGGCGACATCGTCGAGTTGCCGATTGAAGTCTTCGATCGAACATGGGAGGTGAACGTTCGCGCGGTGCTCCTCGGCATTCGCGCCGCGACTCCGGCGTTGCGACGTCGCGGTGGCGGCCGCATCGTCGTCACGGCGTCCACGTCGGGCATCGGAGCCGACCCCAACATGTGGCCCTACAACTCGGCCAAGGCGGCCGTCATCAATCTCGCCCGCGGTGCGGCTCTCGATCTGGCCGCCGACGCCATCACCGTGAACGTCGTGTGCCCCGGGCCCACCGAGACCGGGATGACCGCGGGTCTGGCGAACGTGAAGCCGGTGTACGAGGGTTTGCGCCGCGCGGTGCCGCTGCAGCGCTGGGGCCGTCCCGAAGAAGTCGCCGCGGTGATCGGATTCCTCGCTTCGGCCGAGGCGAGTTTCGTCACCGGTGCGGTCGTTCCGGTGGACGGCGGCATCACCGCCAACACCGGGCAGTTCATGCCGCGCGAGAAGAACTGACAGGAGAGAACATGAGCGAGCATCCCGAGAACTACGAGGACGTCACCGTCTACGGACTCGACGACGATGTCGAGCAGCAACTGCTCCTCGCGCACAACGAGTGCACCTTCATCTGGTCGAACAAGGAGGGTTGGCCCGTCGGCGTGATCATGTCGTACGTGTGGCGCAAGGGCTGTTTCTGGCTCACCGCGTCGTCGCAGCGGGCCCGCATCTCGGCCGTGCGCCGCGACCCGCGCGTGTGCATCGTGGTCACGTCCACCGGCACCGCGATGCCGCGCAACATGACGGTCACGTGGAAGGGGACGTGCGAGATCCTCGACGACCAGGCCACCAAGGACTGGTTCTACCCCGAACTCGCCGAAGCGATCATGGGCGGCAAGGGCGCCCGGGCCCAGGCTTTCGAGGAGTTCCTCGACTCGCCGCGCCGGATCATCCTGAAGGTCACTCCGACCCAGCGAATCGGGTACGACGGGACCAAGATGGGCAAGGCCACCACCGAGTGGATGAAATCGCGCGCCGCCAAGCCGGCCGACTGACAGGAGAGATCATGAAATTGGGATTGAGCGCCGACGAGGTGTTGACCACGACCCGATCGGTGCGCAAGCGCCTCGATCTCGCCAAGCCGGTGCCGCGCGACGTCCTCGTCGAGTGCATCGAGATCGCCCACCAGGCGCCCACCGGTTCGAACATGCAGGGATGGCGTTGGCTGTTCGTCGACGATCCGGCCAAGAAGAAGGCGCTGGCCGACATGTACCGCAGCAACTTCTATCCGTACATCAACGACCCGAATCGCCCGAAGCGCGACGATCAGGGCGAGCGCATCCTCGATTCGGCCACGTACCTCGCCGACGTCCTCGATCAGGTTCCGGTCCTCTTGATCCCGCTCATCGCTGGTCGTCTCGACACCGGAACGCCGGCCTTCCAGCAGGCTTCGGCCTGGGGTTCGTTGCTACCGGCGGTCTGGAGTTTCATGCTCGCTCTGCGCGAACGCGGGTTGGGTTCGGCGTGGACCACGTTGCACCTGCCGCAGGAAAAGGAGGCTGCCGAACTGCTCGGCGTCCCGTTCGATCAGTACACGCAGGCCGGTCTGTTCCCGATCGCGTACACGATCGGCACCGATTTCAAGTTGGCCAAGCGCGTACCGGCCGAGAAGTTCATCCGCTGGAACTCCTGGACCTGACCCAGTCGCGGGCCGCGTCGCTCGCGACCCAATCGATCGAATTGCGCAGGACCCGGCGGAAGTTCTCGTCGCGGTAGGTCACGGGGCCGTCGCCGAACTGCAGGTACACGACCGGCGAGTTGCCAGCCGTCTTCGCCCACGCGACCAAGGGGCTGCCGGCCGGGTGCGTCCAGCCGTCGTTCGCGTTGCGCCGTCCGCGAATGGCGAGGTCGGCGGAATGGAAGCGCGACGCGTCATGGACCGGGAAGTCGGTGCGCATGAGCGGCACGATCGAGTCGTCGAGGACAGGGAAGCAATAGAGCTCGTCGGTGATCGAGAACGACGGGCCCACGCCCGCGCACACCGGATGGTCGGGTTCGAGGATCGACACCTCGTGCGTCACGTCGAACACGTAGCCCGAATCGGGGTACGAGCGGCCGCGCAGCGAACCCGGCTGATAGTGGAATCGTCCGCCGACGATCTCGGCGTAGCGCTCCCAGGCGGGCCAGCCCGCCACCGCGTGGTGCATGAACACGAGGCCGGTGCCGTCGTTCACGAGTCGCTCGATCAAGTCGCGCGTCTCGGCACTCGGCTCGGGAAACTCCACCGGCGGATCGCCGCCGGTGAACCGAAGTCCGGGCATGTCGTAGAACACCACGACGTCGTGACCGATGGTCGGAGTCGTCGCGCGCGACCAATGATCGAGTCCGAGTGCGTCGAAGATCGCGAAGAACGGATCGGCTTCGAAGGGATGTCCTCCGGTGACGACGAGGACCGAGGTCACGCGCGTCCGACGAACGACCACTCGCCCTTGATGCGGTTCTCGTGTTCGAGACGCAGATCGAGGATCGAGCGGGCCTTCAGGTGGAGCGCGGTGTGATTCTGCGCCACCGAGTGTTCGAGGGCGGCCGAGAAGCAGTGGCCGGCGAGGCTGTACGTGGCCGAGACGTCGTCGAGGTGCAGGCTCTCGGAACGACCCGAATCGAACGCGCCCAACGCCGCGTCGATGGCCGGGTTCCCGGGCAGCGCTCGCGCGACCTCGCGGGCGTAGTCGACCATCGCATCGCTCTCTTCGCGCATCCACGCGATCTCGTGAGCGGCCCGTTCGGCGCAGTTGCGCAGGACGTTCTCCATCATCTGGATGGCGATCTTCACCGGCGGCGACTCGACGGCGCCGTCGATGGTGGTGAGCAATTCGTTGCGCAGATCGAGGAGGATCTGATCGGTGGTGGGACGGGTGAGCACGGTTCCTCCTAGGCGGCCGGCGGGATGCAACCCGCCATGAAGTTCGAGTGTCCGACGGTGAGCGCATTGAGCGTGTACGTGGTGAGGATGCCGGCGTTGAGACCCTTGGCCATGGCGCCCGCTCCGGCCAGCACCTGCGCGTACACCGTGATCGCGGCCAGCGAGGAGAAGTAACCGAGCGTGGCCAGATTGACGGCGTCCTCACCGAACCCGGTCTGCTCGCGATAGCGCGCGAGGAAGGCCTCGGGGTCGGTCATCAGGAGATTGGGGCCCGACGACGACGAGTAGACGTTGTAGTAGCCGATGTCCTCGCGAGGATCGCCGATGTGCGCGAGTTCCCAGTCGATCATCAGATGTTCGCCGGACGGATTCACCATGATGTTGGCCGGTTGGAAGTCGCTGTGCACGAGGCGCAAGGGGAGCGGGGCCGGTTTGTTGGCCTGCAGCCAGCCGGCAACGTAGCGCAGGAACGGGTTCGACTCGACGTGGGCCGCTTCGGCCTGGCGGAAGCGATCGATGAGAGTGTCGATGTACGACGACCAGTCGGTGGGGCGTGGAATGGCCGCCCCGACGTCGTTGGGGTCGATTCGGTGGACGCGAGCCATCGTGTCGACGAGGTCGAAGGTGTGGCGGCCGTAGCCCTGCGCCGGATCGCAGCCGTTCAGCAGCGTCTGCAGCGAACTGCCCTCCACGAATTCGAGGACGATGCACTTGGTGCCGAGTTCGGAACCGGTGCCGTCGTAGTGCAGAGCCTTGGCCATCGGAATCGACGAGGCCTGGGTGAGCGACTGCAACAACGCCCATTCGACGTCGCGGTCGGTCTCCATCATCGCCTTGCCGGGAGGCGGATCGCCGCGCAGCACCACGGTCTCGGTACGACCGTCCGTCCAGCGCACGTCGGCCCGCGCCATGAGTCGGCTGTATCCGCCGATCATCGGCTCGTACGACACGACGGTCGCTTCTCGTCCGCCGCGCGCCGTCAGGAACGCGCCGAGGCGGTGCGGCATCTCGTCGGGATTGAGCATGGGGATTCTCCGTTTCGATCGAATGAGTCGAGCGGGTCAGGCCCGGTCGATGGGGGCCTTGCTGACGCGGTGATTGGCGATCTGCGGACCGCCGATCCAGCCGCACAGTTGAGGATCGCACTCGCGGATCTCGCCGTGGAGGTGCCGGCCGTTGGTGGCGAACACGCCCCACTGGCCGTCCTTGGTGACGCGGATGTTGCCGTCGTCGTCGAGCTCGTAGTGGGCCTTGGTGAAGGGGTGGACGATTCCGCGCATCAGCGGCCCACCCACTCGCCGAGCTTGGTGTGCAGCCAGCGCACCTTGGCTTCCTGGTAATTGGCCAGGGTGATGCCGGGCTTGAACGTCGTCTCGAGGCCCAGTTGCACCTTCGACATGTTGAACACGTCCTGGTCGAACACCTTGGCCAACATGCCGAGTTCGGTGGCGGTGGTCCAGGGTTCGTCGATCGTGAGATCGCGGCGGGCGGCCGGGGCCGGACGTTCACCGTCGAACGGCGACAGGAACAGGACCTCCATGATGGCCGAGCGGTGGTTGTCGCCGTTCGGACGGAAGCGGTACACGATGCGATTGAACGCTCCCCACGGGTGGAAGTTGGGGAACAGCGTGTAGTCGATGCTGTCCATGAACTCGGCGTCGCTCATCGAGTCGACCATGTCGCCGGCGATCGGGCGCCAGCGCTCCCGGCCCATGGCCGCGCCGATGGCACGCGCCGACGCGCCCTCGGGTACCGGAACGGGTGAGTCCTGATCGGTGCGCACGTCGAGCATCGATCGCATCATCTCGTCCTGGCTCACCTCGTACCAGAGCAACGGGCTGGGTGTGAGCGCCGGTGTGATGACACGCGAGCAGTTGTCCCACACGTCGACCTGCGAGTTGGTGTCGCCGAGGTAATAGAGGATCTGCGGGTGAGTGGCGTTCACGTGGTACGCCTCGCTGAAGGCCTCCTGGGCGATTTTCCAGTTGGCGCCGATCACCTTGGTGACGTGGGCCTCCACGTAGCGGTCCTCGAGTTTCCAGACCTCGAACTGTTCGGCCAGGTCGCGCACGAAGTCGTCGAACGGCTCGCAGTGCGGATCGGGATTGATGAACACGAACCCGCCCCACGTGGCCACCTTGCACTCGGGAAGCATGAAGTCGACCTCGGCGCGATCGTCGACATGCGGAAAATCCCAACGGGCCGGCACGTCGGCCAGCGAACCGTCGAGCGCCCAGGCGAAGCCGTGGAACGGACAGCGCAACTCGGAGCAGTGGCCGTCGTGATCCTTCAGGCGGCGACCGCGGTGCAGACACGCGTTCGGGTAGGCCTTGATCGACAGGTCGGGTTGACGCACCACGATGAACGACATGTCGGCGATCTCGTACACGTGGTAGTCGCCCGGTCCGGGGATGTGTTCCTCGCGGCAGGCGAACTGCCACACGCGCTTCCAGAGTCGCTCCTTCTCGAGTTCGTGGTACTCGCGCGAGATGTAACGCTCGATCGGCACGTCATCGTCGCCGAGGAAACGCGGCGATTCGAGGCGCAGCACGGCCGGCACCGGATGGGTGTCGGTGTCGAGCAACTCCTGGTACGTGATGCCCGGGGAACGGGCCGGGCGCGGGTCGAGGGCGGTCATGCAACCATTATTGACTCGGTGATTAGTTCCGTCCAGGGTCCGACTACTCTCGGGCGAAAACCCGAGGGAGACATCATGTTGACGTTCGCCAACATCTTCGAGGCACACGCCGATGCCACGCCCGACGCCACGGCCATTGCCTACGGCGACCGGGAGATCTCGTGGGCCCAGTACGACGACCAGGCGGCCCGAGTGGCCGGCGCCTACGGGGCCCAGGGCATGGGTCTGGGGTCCAAGGTCGGCATGTTCATGTACAACTGCCCCGAGTACCTGGTCACCCAGTACGCGGCCTTCAAATCGAGGGTCACTCCGGTCAACGTGAACTACCGGTACCTCGACGACGAACTCCACTATCTCCTCGAGAACGCCGACTGCGAAGCCGTGGTGTTCCACTCCAGTCTGGGTGACCGCATCAAGCGTGTGAGGGACCGCCTGCCCAAACTCAAACTCCTGGTCGAAGTGCTCGACGGTCCGTCGGCCGGGGTCCCCGGCGCGATCGCCTGGGACTCGCTCCTGGCATCCCATCAGCCGGCCGCTCGGCAGGAGCGCGGCCGCGACGACCTCTACATGCTCTACACCGGTGGCACGACCGGCATGCCCAAGGGTGTCATGTACTCGCTCGGCACGTTCACCGAGGGTTTCCTCGGCTTCTACACCGCGCCGATGGGCCGCGGACCGTTCACTTCGGTCGAAGAAGTCGTGGGCACCGCCAAGGTGGTGCACCAGGCCATGGGTCAGCCCACCGCCATTCCGGGCTGTCCGCTGATGCACGGAACGGGTGTGTGGCTGGGCGCTCTGCTGCCGCACCTCATGGCCGGCAAGGTCGTTCTGCTCGAGGGTCGTTCGTTCGATGCGCACGAGATGTTCCGCGTCATCGAGAAGCATCGGGTCGGACAGCTCGTGATCGTCGGCGATGCCTTCGCACGGCCGATGCTCAACGCGCTTCGCGAGAAGGCCGCGTCGGGAACGTCGTACGACACGTCGTCGGTGCAGATGATCATCTCGACCGGCGCCATGTTCTCGTCCGACATCAAGGCCGGCATCTTCGAGCACATGCCCACATCGGCGGTCATGGACATCCTCGGATCGAGCGAAGGTGGCATGGCTCAGACCATGGCAACCAAGGACAACATCAACACCACCGCATCGTTCGGCGCGATGCCCAACACCAAGGTGTTCGGCCCCGACGACGAGGAAGTCGCGCCCGGCTCGGGCGTGGTGGGCATGGTCGGTGTCAGCGGCCCCGGTGTGCCGATCGGCTATTACAAGGATCCCGAGAAGTCGGCGCGCACGTTCCGCGAGATCGACGGCGTTCGCTACAGCTTCCCCGGCGACATGGCCCTCGTCGAAGCCGACGGAACCATCACGCTGCTCGGTCGCGGATCGAACTGCATCAACACCGCCGGCGAGAAGGTGTTCCCCGAGGAAGTCGAAGAAGTGGTGAAGACACATCCGGCCGTGGCCGACTGCCTCGTGTTCGGCGTGCCCGACGAGAAGTTCGGCAACCGCGTGGTGGGTGTCGCGTCGGTGGCGGCCGGAGCCGCGGCGCCCACGGGCGACGAAGTGATCGCGTACACCAAGACCAAGTTGTCGAGTTACAAGGTGCCCAAGCAGTTGGTGTTCGTGGCCACCGTTCCGCGCGCACCGAACGGCAAGGCCGATTACAAGACAGCCAAGACGATGTTCGAAACGGGAGGGGTTTCGTGACGGCAATCGACGATCAGGTAGGGAGGGCCCGGAGCACGGGTCCGAGCGTGCAGGACTTGCTGGCGGCCGACACCCGGCCGGTACCGAAGTCGCTCACCGATCATTCGTACGTTCCGCAGGGCAAGGCCGACGTTCCGAAGATCCGGTACACCGCGGCCAAGTTCGCCGAACTCGAGTACGAGTACCTCTGGACGCGCACGTGGCAGATGGCCTGTCACGTCGACGAGATTCCGCAGCCCGGAGATCACGTGGTGTACGACGTGGCCGACCAGTCGCTGCTCGTCACGCGCGCGAAGGACGGTTCGATCCGCGCCTATCACAACTCATGTCTGCACCGTGGCACGAAGTTGCGCACCGAGGACGGACGCGTCGGCTCGTTCCGATGTCCGTTCCATGGCTGGCGCTGGGATCTCGACGGCAAGTTGGTCGAATTGCCCGCCGAATGGGACTTCCCGCAGGTGTGGCAGCAACCCGATTCGTGTCTGCCCGAAGCCAAGGTTGCGGTGTGGGAAGGGTTCGTGTTCGTGAACCTCGATCCCGACGCCGAGCCGTTCGAGTCGGTGGCCGCGAAGCTCATCGAGCACTTCGGTCGCGATTTCAACATGGGCAACCGGTACGTCGCGTTCCACGCGGTGAAGGAAGTTCCGGCCAACTGGAAGGTCTGCATGGAGGCCTTCGCCGAGGGCTATCACGTGATCGCCACGCATCCGCAGATCCTCGAGTTCGCCGGTGACGCCAACAGCGAGTACTCCATCTGGGAGGACTCGCAGTACGTCACGCGCTTCATCAACGGCTTCGGTGTGCAGAGTCCGCATCTCGGCAATCTTCCCGAGCAGCAGGTGGCCGACGCCTACCTCGCGTTCTCGGCGCGGGCCGGCCGCGGAGCGATCCAGGTTCCCGAAGGAAAGTCGGCGCGCGAAGTGGTGGCCGAGGTGTTCCGCGGTGCGATGGGTCAGGTGTTCGGCGTCGACCTGTCGACCGCGTCCGATTCCGAGATCCTCGACGCGCACCTGTATCACCTCTTCCCGGCGTTCATGCCGTGGGCCGGTGTCGGTCAGTCGCTGGTGTACCGCTGGCGGCCCGGTCGCACCCCCGACACGTGCTTCATGGACGTGTTGCGCATGATGCCGGTGCCCCCGGGCAAGGAGCGTCCGGCGCCCGCGCCCACGCAACGTCTGCGTCTCGAGCAGTCGTGGAAGGAAGCCGAGGGCATGGCCGGTCTCGCCGACGTGTTCGAACAGGACATGGAGAACCTGCCCAAGGTCCAACTCGGTCTGAAGATGACGGCGAAGCGCGCGAAGAAGGGCGTGTCGTTCGGCTTGTATCAGGAGACGCGCATTCGACTGATCCACCGCAACATCGATCGCTTCATCGCCGAGGGTCTGGTCGCCGACGGACGTTCCGTCGACGAACTGTCTCCCTTCCGCGTCCCCGAGGGCTGAACGTGCTGAGCGAGAGCTGGGCCACGCTCTGGGAGGCGTTGGCCGCGGCTCAACCCGATCACGTCGCGGTCGTCATCGGCGACACCCACATCACGTGGTCGCAACTCGACGGCGGCGCGGCTCGCATCGCGTCGGTTCTCGATGCCGGGGGCGTGGGTCACGACCACAAGGTCGGCCAGTTGCTCTACAACTGCCCCGAGTACCTCGAATCGGCCTACGCATCGTTCAAGGTGCGTGCGAGCACGGTCAACGTCAACTATCGCTACAAGGCTCCGGAGATCGTCCACGTCCTCTCCGACTCGGGAGCCACCGCACTCGTGTTCCACTCGGCCTTCGCTCCGGTGGTCGAGGAGGCCCGCCGTTCCCTGCCGGCTCTCCGCGTGCTGCTGCAGGTCGACGACGACAGCGGGAACGCGCTTCTCTCCGGAGCGTCGTGGTACCACGAGGTGAAGGCGTCGGCCGCGCCCATGACGCCCATCGCCCGCGCCGGAACCGATTCGCTCCTGCTCTACACGGGCGGCACCACCGGATTGCCCAAGGGTGTGGTGTGGAGCCACACCGGCTTGTTCGGTGCGCTGGCGTTCACGGGCTACGCGTCCCTCGGCCTGCCGCTTCCCGAAACCGTCGACGACGTCGCGCGAGTCGCGGTCGAACTGCAGTCGGCCGGTCGCGGTCCGGTCAACATGACCGCGCCGCCGCTCATGCACGGCACGGCGATGTTCCTCGCGTTCTCCACTTTCGTACTCGGAGGCACGGTCGTGCTCCTCGCCGGACGTCGTTTCGATCCGGCCGAATTGCTGCGACTGGTGCAACGCGAACGCGTGACCCAGGTGTCGATCGTCGGCGACGCGTTCGCCCGTCCGATCGTGGCCGAGATCGAACGCGCCGAGGCGGCCGGCCAGCCCTACGACCTGTCGTCGCTCGCGCGCATCGTGTCGACCGGGGCCACGTTGTCGAGCGAGATGAAATCGGCGCTCATGCAACGGGCGAAGAGTGCCGTCGTGCTCGACATGATCGGTGCATCGGAGGGCGGACCCTTCGCGGTGGCGATGACCATGCCCGGCCAGGACCCGCTGGCCACCGCCAAGTTCATGGCCACGCCGGCGACCGCGCTGTTCGACGACCAGACGTGGGAGAAGATTCCCTTCGGTTCCGAGCGCGCCGGGGTGCTCGCCGCGGCCGGACCGATGCCCGACGGCTACTACGGCGACGCCGAGCGCACCGCGCGCACGTTCCGCACGATCGATGGAGTCCGCTACACGGTGCCCGGCGACTACGCACGCATCGATGCCGACGGCACGGTGCATCTCCTCGGTCGCGGCTCGGTGTGCATCAACACGGGTGGCGAGAAGGTCTACCCCGAAGAGGTCGAGGTCGCGGTGCGTTCGCACCCGAACGTGGTCGACTGCGTCGTCGTCGGGGTTCCCGATCAGCGCTACGGCGAGACCGTGGTCGCGGTTGTGTCGACCGATGGCCGCACGGTGACGGAAGGTGATCTCATCGCCCACGTGAAGACGCGGATCGCCGATTACAAGGCGCCACGCCGCGCAGTGTTCGTCGACCAGGTGTATCGGAGCCCGTCGGGCAAGGCCGACTACCGCTGGGCCCGCGAACGCGCCGAGGCCTGACGGCTCCGTTCAGTCGAACGACGCGGTGGCCTTGAAATCGGGGCCGTACACCGGCGCCGTCTTGTCGATGCGAAGTTTGCGGCTCACGGCCGACTTGAGGCCGAATTTGCCGAGCAGATCGCGCATGCCGTGATAGTTCGGGTGTTCGAAGTGCGCGGCCAGCGTCGCTTCGTCCTCCCAGAGCTCGTACACCTGGATGAGGTCGGGCTCCACTGGGTCGGCGGCGAAGCAGTACACGAGGCAGCCCGGTTCGTCGTCGCGCGTGCCCTTCTGGAACGGAATGGATGCGGCGACGGCGGCGTCGCGCTGGGCCGGGTCGTTGATGCGGATGGCCGCCTCGATCGCGATGAGTGCCATGGGTTCCCCCTGTCGGTCGGTCCGAACGTCGTCGGGTGTGACGGGGCGAACCCTAGGGCATCGTTCGCCTACTGTGAGATTCCGATCGAGGGGGAGACATGTTCGCAGCACTGATCACCGGTCGGAACCGAGTCGAGATGGTCGAGTTCCCCGATCCGGTCCCGGCCGACAAAGGTGTCGTGGTCGACATCGCCTTGTGCGGGATCTGCGGCACCGACATCCACGCGTATCAATCGGGCCAGCCTTACAACCCGGCGATCTGCGGGCACGAATGGGCCGGAACCGTGTCGGCCGTCGGCGGTGACGTGAAGAATCTGAGCGAAGGCGATCGGGTCGTGGTGGCGATCGCGCCGTCGTGCGGAAAGTGCCCGGCCTGCCGCGCCGGCCAAGCCGATCGGTGCCTGGTGTCGTTCATGTCGGCCCTCGGCCGCGACCCGCTGGCACCCCCGCACGGCGGTTTCGCCTCGCGCATCGCGGTCGCGGCCGAACGCGTGGTGCGAACCAACCCGGCGCTGTCCGACGAGCAGGCCGCGCAGGTCGAGCCCACCACGGTGGCGTTCCACGCCGTGCGCAAGAGCGGGCTGCGCCTCGGCGACGTCGCGGTGGTGCAAGGAGCCGGCCCCATCGGTCTCGGCACGATGCAGTGGGTTCGTACGGCCGGCGCGGGTGTGGTGGTCGTGATCGAACCCAACGCGCAGCGTCGCGCGCTCGCGCTCGAACTCGGTGCGCATCACGCCGTCGAACCCGGCCAATCGGCCGACGCGTTGGTGAAGGAACTCACGCACGGCCTCGGCGCCGACATCGTGTACGAGTGCGTCGGTCGACCGTTCGCGGTTCAGTCGGCCGTCGACTTGGCTCGGCGCGGCGGTTCGATGTGCCTCATCGGACTCGCCGACGAGAACGCATCGATCGTTCCGGCCACGTGGCTCATCAAGGAGATCGCCGTCACGTCGGCCCTCGCGTACACGAACGAGGAGTTCGACATGGCCATGGGCATGATCGCCGACGGCCGATTCCGCACCGAACCGCTGCACTCGTCGACCATCGGCTTGGCCGACCTCGATGCGGCGCTGGCCGATCTGGCCAGTGGTTCGTCGTCGCAGACGAAGGTGCTGGTCGACCCGCGCCGTTAGGAGCGTTCGCGAATTCCGGCTTCGCGGAACAGTTGGGCATCCTGTTGGTGGAAGCGCCCGTTGCCGCCGATGGTGGTCTGGCCGGCATCGACGACGAGGGTGTGCGCCGTGACGTAGCGCGACTCGTCGCTGGCCAGGTACACCGCAGCGTTGGCGATGTCGATGGGGAGACCCGGGATTCCGAGCATCGACGACGCGGCGATGTGCATGGTGGCGGTTTCGATCTGCGTGTGGTCGCCGGTCATCACCGCCGACGTCATGGCGGTGACCGTGTTGCCGGGGGAGATCGCGTTGACGCGGATTCCGTGCTGTGCGACCTCTGAGGCGACCGACTTGGTGAGACCGATCACGGCGTGCTTGCACGCCGTGTAGCAGTGCGGTCCGAGTCCACCGAGGATCCCGGCTGTGCTCGACGTCGAGATGACCACACCCGACTTCTGCGGGATCATCACCCGGGTCGCGTGCTTCATGCCGAGGAAGACGCCGCGCAACAAGATGGCGACCGTGCGATCCCACTGGTCGGCCGGGGTCTCGGAAATTCGGCCCACGGCGCCCACGATGCCGGCGTTGTTGAACATCACGTCGAGGCGGCCGAACGCCGACACCGCGGTGTCGACCGCACGCGTCACGTGATCCTCGTCGGTGACGTCGGTGTGCACGAAGGTCGCGACCGAACCGAGCGACGTCGCCAGGGCGTGGCCGGGTTCGTCCTGGATGTCGGCGATCACCACGCGAGCTCCCTCCTCGACGAAGCGGCGAACCGTTCCCTCGCCGATTCCGCTCGATCCGCCGGTGACCACGGCGACCTTGCCGTCGAGTCGGCCCTTCGCGTTCGCTGCTGACATGTGAGCCCCCTGTGCCTTCGCTGGGTCGCCGTCGTGCGACACTGGCGACGTGGCTCAACCTAATCCGCGCACCATGGCCCCCGAGCAGTTGATCCTGAGCCACTTCACGCTGGCACCCATGCATCCGATCGAGGAACGCGTGCGTCTGGCCGCGGCGAACGGTTTCGCCGGCATCGGACTGTTCGTGGGGCAGTACCTCGCGCTCGAGAAGGAGGGTTTCGCTCCGCACGGTCTGGCCGATCTGCTGAGCGAACACGATCTGTGCCTGGCCGAGATCGAAGTCGTGACCGGTCTCGGTCGCGACGGCGTGGGTGGCGAGCGGGCGGCGCTGTTCGAGGATGCCGGCTTCCGCATGGCCGACTTCTTCGGTTGCCGCTACATGCAGGTGATCGGTCCGGCCGGCGACGTCGAGTCGGGAACGCGAGCCTTCGGGTCGTTGTGCGATCGGGCCGCCGATCACGGACTCGTGCTCGGTCTCGAGTTCCTGCCGTTCACCGACATCTATTCGGTGGATGATGCGCGCCGCATCGTCGAGGGAGCCGGACGTCCCAACGGCGGCATCTGCGTCGATTCGTGGCATCACCAGCGCGGAGCGAACGACTTGGCGGCGATCGGCCGTCTGCCCGGTGAACTCGTGACGGGTGTGCAGATGAACGACGGAACACGTGCGCCTCAGCACGACGACTACTACACCGACTGCCTGGCCAATCGAGTGGCTCCGGGCGACGGCGAGTTCGATCTCACCGGCCTGATCGAGACGCTGCGTCGGATCGGCGCCAAGGTGCCGTGGTCGGTGGAAGCGCCGTCGGCGACGGGTTGGGAGAACGCGAGCGAACACGTCGCGCGGTGTGCGACGGGAATGAGGTCAGTCATGGGACGAACGTCGAAGTGAAGGAGGCACCATGATCGTGTCGGGAGAGGAATTGCGCGACCAGTACCGCGCGTCGCGCTTGCGCATGGAGACGGTGGCCGCATCGCTGTCCGACGACGACGCGCGGAAGATCGTGTCGGCTTGCCCCGAATGGACCGTTCGCGATCTGTTCTCGCACGTCACCGGCATCGCCGCCGATCTCTCGGGCGGCAAACCGCCCCAAGGCGACTCGCAGGCGTGGGTCGATCGACAGATCGACGAACGTCGCGACCGTTCGCTCTCGAGCGTCGTCGACGAGTGGCACGAGAAGGCGCCGGCGTTCGAGGAGATGATCGCCGCTTCGCCCAAGGGCCTGTGGGGCCTCACGTACGACACTGTCGTTCACGAGCACGACTTGCGCACCGCGGTCGATCGACCCGGCGATCGCGACTCCGAGGGCGTGCGTCTGGCCGCTCGGCTCGGGCTGCGTCTCGTGAAGATGGACCTCGCCAAGAGCGGACTCGGCGCCTTCAGGGCCGTGATCGACGGCGAAGAAGTCGTGGTGGGCGAGGGTGAACCGGAGCTCACGCTGCGCACGTCGGCGTTCGAGTGCCTGCGTCTGCTCGGCAGTCGACGGACCCGTGACGAGATGCGGGCGGCCCCGTTCGAGGGCGACCTCGATCGGTATCTCGCCGGAATCGTCCACATGGACCTTCCCGTTCGGTCGTTGGGGGAGTAGCGGCTCTACTGTGGCGCCGCGGCGCATGGGCGCCGGAAAGGGTGATCACCATGGGTCAGTTCAGCGGAAAGACGGTTCTCATCACGGGTGCCTCGTACGGCCTGGGCGAGGGATTCGCCGAAGCCTTCGCCAAGGAGGGGGCCGATCTCGTCCTCACCGCACGTTCGAAGGACATGCTCGACGCGGTCGCCGATCGCTGCCGCAAACTCGGCTCGAAGGTCACCGTCGCACCCGGTGATGTCGCCATCGAAGAGGACGTCGTGCGCGTGGTCACCACGGGCATCAAGGAGCACGGCAAGATCGACGTGCTCGTCAACAACGCCGGCGTGAGCGACTTGCGCGGTCTGTCGGCCGAGCAGTACGACACCGCCACTTGGAACTGGATCCTCTCCATCGACCTGACCGGTGCGTTCATGTACCTGCGCGAGGTCGGTCGCCACATGCTCGAGCGCCAGTCGGGCTCGATCGTGAACATCTGCTCGATCATGGGCAGCGGAGCGAACGAGTCGAATATCATCGCCTACGCCGCGGCCAAGGGCGGTCTGCGCAACGTGACCATGCAGGTGGGTTGCGAATGGGCCGATCGCGGCGTGCGCGTGAACTCGGTGTCGCCCGGATTCATCATGACCGAGATGGTGCGTCCGGCCCTCGAGACCTTGGGCATGGACAAGTGGATCGCCAGCCGCACACCGATGCGTCGCATCGGCGAACTCCACGAGATCGTGGCGCCGGTGATGTTCCTCGCGTCCGATGCCGCGAGCTACATCACGGGTCACGACCTGTTGGTGGACGGCGGAACGAACGCCGCCAACGGTTACTACCAGATCCCGCCGATCCACCAGGAGTGGAACGCCGACACCGCACCGAAGGTCGGCAAGGGTTACCCCGGCATCCAGCCGCGGCCCGATTGGTATCAGGCGCTCGCCCCGGGAATCCCGGGCATCCACTATCCGATGCCCGAAGCCTGACTCGTCAGGACGTCCGACTCGTCACGAACGCGGCGACGGTGTGAATCGACCCGGCGGAAACGCGGGGTCGATCGTTTCCTTGAGATCCCAGTCGTGGGTGAGGGCGCGGTGTGCGATGCGCCAATCGCCGTCGCGGCATTCGAAGCGGTCGAAGTAGCGGCCGCCGAACTGTTCGAGATACTCGGAACCATCCTCTTTCCGAACGCGGTGCCAGGCCAACACCTGGGACTCGACCTCGGCGGTGGTTGCCGACGTGAAGTCGATGAACGCGTTGCCCAGGAAGTGGGTCGTGGCCACCGCGTGCTGACGCAGGACGGTCGTGGCCATGCGGGCGAAGTCGACACCGAGACCCTTGAACGATCCGTGGTCATCGGTTCCGTCGGGGTGGTACACCGACGCCACCAGGTCGGCGTCGCACCGATCGATGCCTCGGCAGTAGTCGAGGAGGCAGCGCCGGATCGCGCGTTCGGCGGCGATCGCCGCGGCCGGATCGAGGGGTCCGTTGACGGAGGCTGGACTGACCATGGCCGAACCGTAGTGGCTAGTCTCGGCCTCGGTTGACAGTCAGCCGCGCCGATTCACCTGGGGGAGAAGATGGCCCGAGTTCCCGTAACGGAAGGTGTGTTCACCTGGCCGTCCGACAAGCCGGCTCTCATCGGAAGCCGTTGCGTGAAGTGCGGCAACCATATGTTCCCGGTCCAGTCGGGTTGCCCGAAGTGCACCGGCGACGCGACCGAGACGGTCGAACTCGGTCGCCGCGGAACGCTCTGGACCTGGACGGTGCAGGGCTTCCCGCCCAAGGCACCGCCCTACGCCGGCGACGCCGACCCGAAGACCTTCAAGGCGTTCGGCGTCGGTTACGTCGAACTGCCCGGTGAATTGAAGATCGAGACCCGCCTCACCGAGGCCGATCCCGAGAAGTTGAAGATCGGAATGGAGATGGAGATGGTCATCATCCCGCTCTGCACCGACGAGAACGGCAATGAAGTCGTCACCTTCGCGTTCGCGCCGGTGGCCTGAGAGGACGAGGTAGGAACATGACCACGGAAGTCGCCATCGTCGGCATCGGAATGCACGAGTTCGGACGCACCGAAGGTGTGTCCGGCATGGATCAGGGCGTCATCGCGGTTCGTCGCGCGTGTGCCGACGCCGGACTCAGTTGGGAGGACATGCAGTTCGCGTTCGGCGGCTCGATGGCCGCCGGAGCCGCCGACACGATGGTGTCGCTGCTCGGTCTCACGGGTCTGCAGTTCATCAACGTCGCCAACGGCTGCGCCACGGGCGGTTCGGCGCTCTTCTCGGCGTACAACACCATTCGCTCGGGGGTCTTCGATCTCGGCATCGCCATCGGCTTCGACAAGCACGAGCGCGGCGCGTTCCGCGTGAACACCAAGGGCTCGGGTCTGGGCGACTGGTACGGCGCGTCGGGTCTGGCCCTCACCACCCAGTTCTTCGGCATGAAGATCAATCGGTACATGCACGAGTACGGCATCACGCCGTCCACGTTGGCCAAGGTCTCGTCGAAGGCGTTCCGCAACGGTTCGCTCAATCCGATGGCCTGGCGCCGCAAGCCGATCTCCGAGGAAGAAGTGGCCAACTCGCCCATGCTCTCGTACCCGCTCACGCAGTACATGTTCTGCAACCCGGGTGAAGGCGGCGTGGCGCTCATTCTGTGCCGGGCCGACAAGGCGCACCTTTATACCGACAAGCCCGTGTATCTGCGCGCGGCCGCGGTGCGCAGCCGCCGCTTCGGCTCGTTCGAGGTGCTCGCCCCATCCATCGCACTCGAGCACAACGCCGGTCCCACGGTGGACGCGTCCAAGGCCGCCTTCGAGATGGCGGGCATCGGTCCCGACGACATCGATCTCGCGCAGTTGCAGGACACCGAAGCCGGCGCCGAGGTGATGCACATGGCCGAGAACGGTTTCTGCGAGCACGGCGAGCAGGAGTGGATGATCCAGGCCGGCGAAACCGAGATCGGCGGCAAGTTCCCGGTGAACACCGACGGCGGATGCCTCGCCAACGGTGAGCCCATCGGTGCGTCGGGTCTTCGTCAGGTCTTCGAGAACGTCCTGCAGTTGCGGGGCGACGCTGGCGCTCGCCAGGTTCCGAACAACCCGAAGGTGGCCTACACCCACGTCTACGGCGCACCGGGCATCTCGGGCGTCACGATCCTCTCGCGCTGACATGGCCACGCTCACGCGTGATTCCGCATCGTCGCGCGGGGCCGAGATGGCACTCGTCGACGAGCGTCGCACCGTCACGTGGGCCGAGTTCGACGAGCGCGTCAATCGCCTCGTCAACGGCCTGCGCGATCGCGGCCTGAACGCTGGCGACACCATCGCGGTGATCGCCGGCAATCAATGCGAATGGTTCGAGATCGCGATGGCCTGCGCGCACGGTGGCTGGACGTACGTCCCGGTCAACTGGCACTGGGTGGCCGACGAGTTGGCGTACGTGTTCGCCGATGCCGATGCGAAGGCGGTGGTGGTCGACGAGCGATTCGGATCGGCGGTGGCCGAGGCCTTGCGCGACGAGCGTGCGAACGACGTCCGGATCGTGGTCGGTGTGGGCACCGGTGCGGCTTCGGCCGTGCGCACCGACTCGCGCTTCGTCGAGTTCGAGGCCGTGGTGGCCGGCGGCGATCCTTCCGAACCCTCCGATCAGGCCCTGGGCGGACCGATGTTCTACACCTCGGGCACGACCGGTCGGCCGAAGGGAGTGCGCGGAGCTCTGTCGGGCGGACTCGCGGTCACCCCCGACATCATGAAGTTGGTCGCGGCCGGTTTCAACAATTTCGTGCCGAGTCCGGGGCGCACGCTGCTGTGCGGGCCGTTCTACCACTCGGCGCAATGGGCGTTCTCGTTCCTCCCCATGATCAACGGGTCCTCGGTCGTGATGCAGCACAAGTACGACTCGGCCGGCGCGATCGAGTTGATCGATCGTCACCAATGCACCAACGTGCACCTGGTCCCCACACAGATGAAGCGTCTGCTCGATCTGTCCGACGAGCAGAAGAAATCGTTCTCGGGCTCGTCGCTCGCGGTGGCCTGGCACGGCGCGGCGCCGTGTCCACCGGCCGTGAAGCGCGGACTCATCGAGTGGTGGGGGCCGAAGGTCACCGAGTACTACGGATCCACCGAAGGCTCGATCATCTCGGTGATCCCGGCCGACGAGTGGTTGAAGAAGGGCGGCAGCGTCGGAAAGCCGCTCGAGACAGTCGAGGTGATCGTCGTCGACGACGCGGGCCAGCGTGTGGCCCAGGGGAGCGAGGGCACTCTCTATTTCCGCAACAAGATGGGAACCGACTTCACGTACCACAACGACGAGGCCAAGACGAAGGCCGCCCACCTCGAGCCGGGGGTGTTCACCACCGGCGACGTCGGTTACATCGATGCAGACGGTTATCTGTGGTTGTCCGATCGGAAGATCGACATGATCATCTCGGGCGGCGTGAACATCTATCCGGCCGAGATCGAAGGTGTTCTCGCCTCGCACCCGGCCGTCGAGGACGTCGCGGTGATCGGTGTTCCCGACGAGGAATTCGGCGAGAGCGTGAAGGCCGTCGTGCAGGTTGCCGAAGGCCACGGCGCGTCCGATCAGTTGGCGGCCGACTTGATCGCGCATTGCCGCAAACTGCTGGCCGGCTACAAGTCGCCGCGTTCGGTCGATTTCATCGACGCCATCCCGCGCACCGGCACCGGCAAGATCCAGAAGGCGCCGCTACGCGCGCCGTACTGGGAAGGCCAGCAGAGGCGCATCTGATCATGATCGACTTCGGGCGCGCCTACCACCTCGGTATCCGGGTGCCCGACATCGAATCGGCGATGGCCGAGATGGGCTCGACACTGGGCGTCACCTGGTGCTCGCTGCAGGAGCGTGAGCAATCGGTCTGGACTCCCGACGCCGGCTCGGTCACGATTCCGCTCAAGTTCACCTATTCGGCCGAGGATCCGATGCACCTCGAACTTCTCGAAGGCGCACCCGGCTCCATCTGGGATGGACGAGTGTCGCCCGGAGCGCATCACATCGGCGTGTGGTCCGACGACGTTCGCACCGACACCCAAGCCTTGGTCGACGCCGGCTGGACCCTGCTGATGGCCCAGGCCGAACCGGCTCAGGGTTTCGGTGCGTTCACCTACGTGCAGCCACCGTCGGGTCTCATCGTCGAACTCGTGTGGAGTGCCATCGAGCCGATGTTCGACCGCTGGTTCGCAGGAGGGCCGCTCGGATGACCACCAACACGAATCACGCGTACGACGACCGGCGTGGAAGCGGATTCGACGCGACGAGCACCACCGACGACGTGTTGGCGGGTCTCGATCTGTCGGGTCGTCGTTATCTCGTCACCGGCTCGTCGGGCGGCCTGGGTCTGGAAACCGCTCGCGTCCTCGCCGCCCACGGTGCGACGGTGGTGATGGCGGCCCGTGATCGGGCCAAGAACGAGGGTGCGGCGGCCGGAATACGCGCGGCTCATCCGAGCGCGCGTCTCGAAATTCTCGACGTCGACCTCGGTTCGCTCGAATCGGTTCGTTCGGCGACTCGCGAGTTCGTGGCCGGCGGCGGACCTCTGCACGGAGTGGTGGCCAACGCCGGCATCATGGCCACGCCGTTCGCGTTGTCGGTCGACGGATTCGAGAGCCAGTTCGCGGTCGATCACCTCGGACACTTCCTGCTCGTGCGCGAACTCCTTCCGATGCTCGCCGGCTCCGCGCCGGCCCGGGTGGTGTGCGTGAGTTCGGCTGGTCATCGCATGGGTGACGTCGACCTCGACGATCTCAACTTCGAGCGTCGTCCGTACGAGCCTTTCCTCGCCTACGGAGCCGCCAAGTCGAGCAACGTCCTCCACGCGGTGGAGATCGATCGGCGCTGGAAGGATCGCGGCGTTCGCGGCATCGCGATCCACCCCGGCGGCATCCACACCGAACTCGGGCGCTACATGACCCCCGAGGTCATCAAGGCGCTGATGTCGCGCATGGAGGGTGGCGGATCGTCGTTCTCTTGGAAGTCGATTCCGCAGGGCGCCGCGACCCAGGTGTGGGCCCTCACCTCGCCATTCCTGGAGGGTCGAGGCGGCATGTACTGCGAGGATTGCGACGTGTCGCCTGTTCTCGCCGACGACGTGACGACGGTGGATGGGCGGGGCGTCGCGGCCCGGGCCGTCGACCCGGTGAAGGCCGAGGCCCTCTGGGCGCTCAGCGAACGCATCGTCGGCTGAGTTTGTTACGGTTCGCTCGTGGCGACGATCCTGGCCCATATCACCGTGAAACCCGGCTCCGAGGCGGCTTTCGAGGCCATCTCGCGCGATTTGTACGCGGCCAGTCACGCCGGCGAAGAAGGTCTGATTCGCTACGAATACTGGCGGGGCAGCGAACCCGGCACGTATTACACGCTGCTCGCGTTCCACGACTTCGCGTCGTTCATCGCCCACCAGACGAGCGATCACCACGAGGCGGCGTCGCCGCAGTTGGGCTCGGTCCTGGCCGGCCTGAAACTCGAATGGCTCGACCCGGTGGATGGCGCGGCTCCACTTCCGCGCACCGAGACTCAAGATCTGTCGCAGGCCGCCGATGAATTGACGCGCCTGTACGCCAAACGCTTCGCCGCCCAGGTCGCCCCGTGGTGGGCGACCGTACGGTCGTAACGAGAACATCACGAGACATCACGAAACCGGAGAGATCATGACCGACATCCTCGACGAGAAGAAGCCCTGGTTCCTGAATGGCAACTACGCACCGGTTTTCGACGAGTTGACCGAGACGAACCTCTCGGTCACCGGCACCATCCCGAAGGCGTTGTCGGGTCTGTACGTGCGCAACGGTTCCAACCCGAAGAGCGGAACGGCCGGTCACTGGTTCTTCGGCGACGGCATGGTGCACGGCGTTCGCCTCGAGGGCGGCCAGGCGAAGTGGTACCGCAACCGCTACGTGCGCACGCCCAAGTTGGAGAAGGGCCTCGACGCGATGGACGCCGATTGCATCTTCGACCCCACCGCCAGCGCCGCCAACACCCATGTGCTCGCCCACGCCGGCCGCATCTGGGCGCTTGAAGAAGGTCACCTTCCGTGGGAACTCTCACGCGAGCTCGAGACCATGGGTTGCGACGACTTCGACGGCAAGTTGAAGACGGCCTTCACCGCCCATCCCAAGCTGTGCCCCGAAACGAACGAATTGCACTTCTTCGGCTACGGCGCGGTGTCGCCGTTCGTCACCTACCACGTGCTCGATGCCAATGGTGATCTCGTGCATACCGCACCCATCACCACGCCCAAGGGCACGATGATGCACGACTTCATGATCACGCGCGACCACGCGATCTTCATGGACCTCCCCGTGGTCTTCAACATGGACAACATGGCCAAGGGTCTGCCGCCCATCGGCTGGGACGACGACTACGGCGCACGCATCGGCATCCTGCCCCGCATGGGCACCGATGCCGACGTGAAGTGGTTCGAGGTCGATCCGTGCTACGTGTTCCATCCGCTCAACGCGTACGTCGACGGTGACGAAGTGATCTGCGACGTCGGCCGCCATGCGTCGATGTGGCGCGGATCCATGGACAGCTTCGAGCCGTGCTACATGTACCGCTGGTCGTTCAACATGAAGACGGGTGCGGTCAAGGAGACCCAACTCGACGATTGGGCCCACGCGTTCCCGCGCGTCGACGACCGCGTGGTCGGACTCAAGCACCGCTACGGCTGGGTGTCCGGAACACGTCCCAAGGCGATGGGCGGCATGGACGCACCCGGAGTCGTGGCGCGTTACGACATGTCGAACGGTTCGAAGACCATTCACGATCTGGGGCCGTCGGCGCATCCGGGCGAGTTCGTGTTCGTTCAGGAGACGTCGGCCTCGGGTGAGGACGAGGGTTGGGCCATGGGTTTCGTCTACGACGACGCCACCGACTCGAGCGATCTCGTGATTCTCGACGCCAGCGATCTGTCGAAGCCGCCGGTGGCGCGGGTGCACCTGCCCCAGCGCGTGCCTTTCGGCTTCCACGGCAGCTGGATCGACGACTCGGTGATGAACTGACTCAGACGTTCGCCAACCGGCGAACGTGGTCGTAGAACCCGAGGAGCCGCTCCGAGGGCTCGTACATCTCCACCAGATGGCCGAGTGACGCGCGCGCGTCGGCGAACACGAAGCGTTGGCCGACGCCGGTCGCTGCGTCGAGAAGAGTCGGCCAGTCGTGGCGACGACACCAGTCGATGGCCCGCTCGAGATCGGGCACCATGAACGCCATGTGATGGAGGCCCGACGACCGACTGATGACGGGCGGTGTGTGCTCCTGCACGAGTTCGACCATCACATCGCCCCACCAGCCGTACGCCGACGAGTGGTCGAACGAGCCGGGTCGGCCATCGATGAGGCACGACGCGATCGGGATGTTGCGCACGACGACGAAAGGCCCGGCGCCCGTGGCCTCGCGGAACTCGGTCGCGATCTCGTCGAGATCGCGTGACGGATCGGCGGCGTAGGCGATTTGTACCGGCCGTCCGAGGGGACTCACGTCCGAAGCCTGCCAGACGGCGACTACCGTGGCTCGCATGGAGAGAGGACCGGTTCGATTCGGAGCGCAATCGGTGGAGGACGTCGATCCGTCGCGTCTTGTCGTCGATCGGGCGGCGATCGTCGATCTCACCGTGCGGTACACCTGGGCGCTCGACTCCAAGAATTGGGACGACCTCGACCACGTGTTCCTGCCCGACGCCACGGCCTTCCTCACCGAGGAACTCGTTGGGGTCGGTGCCATCAAGGATCGCGTCCGGCGGGCCCTCGCGCACCTCGACGACAGTCAGCACATCATCTCCAACCACCAGATCGTGGTCGAGGGCGATCGTGCGTCGTGCCGCTGCTACCTGCAGGCACAGCACGTGAAGCGTTCGGCGCACGGCGGCCCCAACTTCATCGTGGCCGGCCGTTACGAGGATCAACTCGTGCGCAAGGCCGCCGGCTGGCGGATCGCGCGGCGCGAACTCGTGATCATGTGGACCGACGGCAATCCGGCGGTCGCTCGCGCCTGACCGGTCGGTCGGGTCAGCGTTCGATGTAGGGCCCGACGAGTCGGGCGACCTGGAGTTCGGACGGAATCCGATCGCGTCCGATCATCGTGTCGAGCTGTTCGTGGAAGTGCCAGATGCGGCGTTCCTGGTAGTTGATGGGTGCGCCGCGCATCGCGGGCGACTCGAGCGACTTTTGCATCGGGGCCATGTTCCAGAAATCCTCGGCCATGATCTGGGCGAAGTTGGCCAGACGACCCTTCCAGTTGTCGGGCAGACCATCAGCCGGGTCGAAGTCGATCGGGGCGTAGTGGGTCCAGTCGATGCGCGTGGTGCGCTTGTCGATCGGCCAGACGGTGATGAAGGGGAAGCCGTGGGCCGCGATGGGCGTGATGAGGTTGGGGAACACCGAGTAGGCGGTGCTGGTGCATCGGACCATGTCGTTGACCGTCTCGATGTCCTCGAACCCGGGCAGGACGATGTGCTGGTAGTCGTCGAAGTCCTTCATCCCGAGGAGTGAATACGTGCCCTTGGAATACGGCGTGATCATGCGCGATCCGCCGTTGGGCAGCAGCGACATCACCGCACCGCGGTTGTCGAGCAGGCTGTCGCCGCCCCGCGAGTGGATGTGCTTGAAGTGGTACACCTCCAGGAACGCCTCGGCCGTGACCTTCCAGTTGCACGGAACCACTTCGCTCTCGCGGGCGACCGTGCGGAGCCTCGGCCCCTGCAGTTCGGCCAGCTCCTCGCGGATCGGGCCCAGCCACTCGGTGAGCGGCACGGCGTGCGGATCCTGGTTGACGAAGATCCACCCGTCCCACACCTCGCAGCGGATCGTGGCCAGGCAGCGCTGGTCCTTGTCGAGACCGACGAAGTCGCGTTCGTCGGGGACCGAGACGAGGCGACCGCTGTCGATGTCGTACGACCACGAGTGGTACTGGCAGCGCAGCAGTTTCGACGTGCCCTTCGTTTCGCGCACCACCGGTGCTCCGCGGTGCTGGCACGTGTTGTAGAACGCGCGGACCTGCTCGTCGCGTCCGCGCACGAGGAGCATGGGCGGGCCGAGGTCGTCGAAGGTGATGAAGTCGCCGACGCCGGGCAGGTCGTCGACGCGACCGGCGATCACCCACACCTTCGGCCACAGGTGCTCGCGTTCGAGATCCCAGAACTCGTCGCTCGTGAAACGCTCGATCGGAATGTCGGGGAACTGCGGGAAACCCTCGGGTGGAGCGGTGCGCGCGAACTCGTAGCGCATCTGCTCGGTGAGCCGGGCGACGAGTTCGGGCGACATCAGCGGGCGAGCGAACCGGCGTCCACGACCAAGGTTTCGGCGTTCACCCAGGCGGCCATGTCGGACGCGAGGAACACGATCGCCCGCGCGATGTCGTCGGGCACGCCACCGCGACCGAGCGGAGTCTTCGACAGCATCGCGCCGACGTCGACACCGGCCGCCTTGAGTGGTGCCAGCTGATCCTGGACACCGGGTGTGTCGATCGGACCGGGGGCGACGGCCACGACTCGGATGTCGAGCGGAGCGAACTCGCGCGACAGAACCTTGGTCATGCCGATCACCGCGTGCTTCGACATCACGTACGCACTGATGCCCGCAGTGGCGCTCAAGCCGGCGATCGAGGCCAGGTTGATGATCACGCCCGACTTCATCCGCTTGGCCGCCTCACGGGCGCCGGCGAAGCTTCCGCGCACGTTGATCGACAGCATGCGGTCGATGAACTCGTCGGTCGCCTCGATGGCCGGGCCCGTGGTGGGGTAGATGCCGGCGTTGTTGACCCAGATGTCGATGCCTCCGAGTCGGCTCATCGCAGCGTCGGCGGCGGCGACGATCGACGAGGTGTCGCCCACGTCGATGAAGGCGGCCACGATCGTGCGCCCGGTCGCGTTCGCGATGTCGGTCGCGGTCATGGTCGCCGCCGACAGATCGAGGTCGGCGACCACCACGTCGGCTCCGGCTTCGGCCAGCCGTCGAGCGGTCTGTGCCCCGATTCCCTTGGCGCCACCGGTGACGACCGCCCGCCGTCCCGACAGATCGAGGAGTTGAGCCAGTGTCTTGTTCGAGTGGTCGGGGATCATGGGTCTCCTTGAGAAGGTGATGTCGACAGGTTTCAGCGACGGGGCGTGAAACCGACGTGCAGTTCCTTGAGGGCGCGCAGGCAGAAGTTGGGGTGATGGCGGAAGTCGTTGGCTCCGTCCACGAACCACAGGCGCTCGACTCGATCGACCAGAGCCCGGAATCCGATCACGAGTTCGCGCCGGGCCAAGGGCGCGCCGAGGCAATGGTGCGTTCCGAACCCGAACGCGAGATGGCTGCGCAGGTTCTCGCGATCGAGGTCCATGTCGGCCGGGCATTCGAACTGCTGCGGATCGCGATTGGCGGCCGCGTAACGCACGTTGACCACCGAACCGGCCGGGATGGACACCCCGTGCATCTCGACGTCGACGGCCGCGGTGCGGAACAGACCCTGCACCGGACCTTCGAGGCGCAACACCTCTTCGGCGAGCAGGGGCACGTATTTGTCGGGGTCGGACGTGACCTTCTCCCATTCGGACGGATTGTTCACGAGAAGTCGAACGCCCTCGGCCAGTGCGTTGGTGGTGGTCTCCGATCCGCCCACGAACGTGTCGGCCATCATCTCGGAGTGCAACTCGTTGTCGGTGAGGGTGCGCCCCCATTCGGGGATCACGGTGTTGACCAGGTCGGACAGGAGCGTGTCGTCGGGTTCGCGACGGAGCCGATCGAAGATCGGCTGGAAGTAGTGCTGGGCGGCGATCTCCTGCTCGGTCGACCAGATCGCCTCCTCCTCGCTCTGCATCATGCCGAGCCGCTGCACCCACGCGTCGGTCCAGGCCTTGATCTGCCAGATGTCCTCTTCGCGCGCACCCATCTGTCGGCCGATCACGATGAGCGGTAGCGGAATCGCGAACGACCGCACCCAGTCGCAGCGGGCCGTGTCGATGAAGCCGTCGATGAGACGATGGGCGAGCGACTCGATGAAGGGATCGAGCTCCTTGATCTTGGCCGGCCGGAACGCGTGGTTGAACAGACCGCGCATCTCGCGGTGCTCGGGGTCGTCGCGCCCGGCCAGTGTCGCCGCCGGGACCCAGCCCTTCTCCTCGTAGATGCGCCGCAACATGGCCGACCGCGGGTCGATGCGACCGCGATTGCGGGCACTGGTGAAACGCTCGACGTCGAGCAGCACCGTGCGCACGTCCTCGTACCGGGTGATCACGAACATGCCGGTGCGCGGATCGCGCCACACCGGAGCCTCGTCGCGCAACGCGTCGTACGCCGCGTACGGGCAGTCGGACACGTCGGGGTCGAGCAGCGTCAACTGCGCGAGATCGACCGGGGACGTTGCCTCCTCCGTCATGTCGACATCATGTCATGTCGCCTCGGTGGACTAGAACGAGTCCATGACTTCACCGCATGCTCCCGGCCGACCGGCCAGCACCGACGATTACGTGTCGATCCAGCGCCTCATCAACCGCTACGCCGACGCCGTGGTGCACCGCAACGGGGTCCAGTGGGCCAGTTGCTGGGCCGACGAAGCCGTGTGGGATCTCGGCGGAGGACGGCTGGTCGAGGGCAAGGAATCCATCGTGAAGCTCTGGTACGCCGCGATGGGCGGAATGGCCTCGGTGGTGCAGCAGGTCTACAACGGAGACGTCTGGTACGAGAACGGCGCCACCGATCAGGCGGTGGGCCGGTGGGCCATTGGCGAACGCTTCCGCACCGTCAACAACGACCGCGCGATCCTGTTGGCCCATTACGACGACGCCTACCGCAAGGTGGACGGCCAGTGGCTCTTCACGCGGCGATTCCTGCAGCCTCACTATCGCGGCCCGGCCGATCTGTCGGCCGACTTCAGCAACGATCGGGCCGGCCTCGAGGCGCGTGGCGTCGCGCCCGACGTCTGATCGAGAGGGTTCACGACAATGCCCGCCTTCGCCAGCCAACTCGCGGCCGACCGCCCCGATGAGATCGCCGTTCGCGACCCCGACAAGACCCTCACGTGGGCCGAGGTTGGCGACGTCCTCAATCGCGTGGCCAACAACGTGCTGTCACGCGATCTCGGTCAGGCCCGTCGCGTGGCGGTCTTCGCCGAGAACGCCGCCGAGACGGCGTTGGCCCACCTCGGTTCGCTGCTCGGCAGCGCGTCGACGGTTCCGGTGAACTTCCATCTCACCGCCGATGAAGCGGCGTACATCCTCGTCGACTCCGATGCACGCATCGTGTTCGTCGGACCCGAGACCGTCGACCGCGGAATCGCCGCCGTCGACATCGCGCGGGCCGAAGGTCGAACCGTCGAACTGGTCGGTTGGGGAGTGAGTGCGGCGGGAGTGACGCCGTGGCACGAGTGGCTGGCCGCCGGCGATCCGGGCGATCCGCCCCTCGACGTGAAGCCGCGCGCCAATCTGCTCTACACCTCGGGCACGACCGGTCGTCCGAAGGGCACTGAGCTGCCGCCCACGATGTTCGCCGGCGGCTCGACCATGGCCGAGCACCTCGAAGCCATGAAGGGCAACCGCTTCGCGATCTTCGGCACCCACTTGGTGGTCGGCCCGATGTACCACACCGGTCCGCTCACCGGCATGCGTCTCCTGGTGTGCGGCGTGCCGATGGTGATCCTCGCCAAGTTCGACGCCGAGAAGACATTGCAGGCGATCGACCGCTACAAGACCGAATCGTCGGTCATGGTGCCGACGCACTTCGTGCGCATGTTGGCGCTGCCCGACGAGGTGAAGAAGAAGTACGACGTCTCGTCGATGAAGTTGGCCGCCCACACCGGGGCGTCGTGTCCGGTGGACGTGAAGCGGGCGATGATCGAGTGGTGGGGGCCGGTGTTCACCGACGCCTACGGAGCGACCGAAGTGGGCACCACGTGCCAGATCACGAGCGTCGAGTGGCTCGAGCACCCCGGATCGGTGGGTCGCCCCATTCCGCCGTTCTCGGTGCTGGTCCTCGACGACGACGGCAACGAGGTTCCGGCCAACACCGAGGGCCGGTTGTTCTTCAAGGACGCGACCGGCCGCGGCGTGGTGTACCCGAATGATCCGGAGAAGACCATGCAGGCGAACATCGCTCCCGGCGTGTTCACGCTCGGCGAGATCGGCTACGTGGATGCCGATGGCTACGTGTTCATCACCGACCGCTTCAGCGACATGGTGGTGTCGGGTGGAGTGAACATCTACCCGGCCGAAGCCGAACAGGTGCTCGTCCAGCATCCGGCCGTGCTCGACGTCGCCTGCATCGGCGTGCCGCATCCCGAAATGGGCGAGGAGTTGAAGGCCCTGGTCATGCTGCGCGACCCGGCGTCGCGGCCCGACCCGTCCGAGATCCTCGGGTTCTGCCGCGAACGTCTGAGTCATTTCAAGTGCCCGCGCACCGTCGAGTTCGTCGACGATCTCGGCCGCAACACGATGGGCAAGATCAACAAGCGCAAGTTGCGCGCTCCGTACTGGGAGAAGTGAGAGGGACCGCCATGTCCGAACCCGTTCTGCTCGTCGACGATCCGGCGCCGAAGGTGCGTCGGTTCACGCTCAACCGCCCCGAGAAGCGCAACGCGCTCAACGATGCGCTTCGCGGGGCGCTGTTCGACGCGCTGCGAGCCGGCGACAAGGACAAGAACGTGTCGGTGATGGTCATTCGCGGGGCCGGTCCGTGCTTCTCGGCCGGCTACGACCTCGGTTCGGCCAACAGCGACGTGGAGAGGGCCATCTCGCGGGCCGACGGCTGGTGGTCGCGTCACGTCGTCAACAACTGGTTCGAGATGTGGGACATGTCCACGCCGATCATCGGCCAGGTCCATGGCTACTGCCTGGCCGGCGGAACCGAACTCGCCACGGCCTGCGACCTCGTGTACGTGGCCGAGGACGCCCAGATCGGCTACCCGCCGGTGCGGCTCATGTCGCCGCCCGACATGCAATGGCAGACCTGGATGATGGGGTTGCGCCGGGGCATGGAAGCGCTGCTCACGGGCGACTCGATGACGGGGACCGAGGCCGTCGCCAACGGTTTCGCCAACCGGGCCTTCCCGGTCGCCGACCTGGATGCCGCGGTGGTCGCGGTGGCCGAACGGGTGGCCAAGATCCCGCCCGATCTTCTGGCCCTCAACAAGCGGGCCGCCCACCGGGCGATGGAGGCCATGGGCATCCGGACCGGCATCCGAGCCACCGCCGAGATCCAGGCCCTCGGATTCCATCAGAAATCGTCGATGGACTACATGCAGTCGTTCGCCACCAAGGGGGTCACGGCCGCCCTCAGTGAGCGCGACGCCGCCTTCGGGGACTACCGGGAGTCCGGCCCGAATCCGTGACTTCGGTTACTAACCAGACGGTTACTTCGTGCTAGGAAAGCACTCTGAATCCGGTTACCACCCGGCAACCGGTCGTCCATCCAGGGGGATAATCACGTGAGAAAGAGAAGTACTGCTCTTGTCGCGGGCATCGCCGTTCTCGGCTTGTTCGCGGCGGCATGTAGCGAAGACAGCGGCTCGGATGCTCCGGCCACGGAAGCCCCGGCGGCGACTGAGGCTCCGGCTGGTTCGGAAGCTCCGGCCACCGAGGCACCGGCCGGCGAATTGCCGGTTCTGCAGTCGTCGATCGACACCGGTGTCGCGTACACCGGCGGACCCGGCGGCGTCGCTTCGGGTGATCCGATCAAGATCGGTTACGTGAACCAGGAAGGCGGCACCCCCGCGTTCCCCGAAGCCTCCGTGGGCGCTGACGCCGGCGTGTGGTTCATCAATAACTTCCTCGGTGGCGTCGGCGGTCGCCCGATCGAACTCGTCAAGTGCTTCGTCACCAAGGAAGAGGACGGCCAGAAGTGCGCCCAGGAGTTCCTCGCCAATGATGAGATCCAGGCCGTGCTGGTCGGTGCGATGTTCAACGGCAACGCTCCGCTCCTCGACACCTTGAAGGACAAGAAGCCGGTCTTCTTGCCGAACCCCGTCACCACGCCTGAGTTCCTCGCCACCGACGCGTACGCGTTCACGCCCGGCTCGCCCGGCGTGGTTCAGGGCCTCGCCGTGTTCGCGGCCAAGTACGTGCCTGAGATCGAAGGCAAGGAAGTGAAGTCTGTGGCGGTCGTGTACAACGACAACCCGGCCGGAACGGTGGCCTTCACCGCTCTCACCAAGCCGATCCTCGAAGCTCTCGGCGTGGAAGTCACTGGCGTTCCGGTGGCCGACACCGCTGGCGCGACCGAAATGGCCACCGCCATCCAGTCGTCGGGCGCCGACAAGGCCGACGTCTTCTATCCGCTCGTGACCATCCAGGGTTGCATCGGCGTGTACGACGCGCTCAAGACCCTCGAGATCGAGACCACGGTCGTCACCACTGGTCTCTGCTTCGGAATCCCGATGCAGGACCACCTGAAGTCGGTCGGTGAACAGGGCAATCTGCCTGACGGCTGGTACTTCGGCGGCTACGGCTACTCGTACGAGATTCCGGGCAACCCCGAGAACGACGCCTACATCGACGCAGCCCTGGCCTGGGCCAAGGAGACCGGCGTGGAGAACCCCGAGTACACCGGCTTCGGTGGACCGACCTTCGGAACGCTCATGACCCTCGTGAAGTTCATCAACGAAGGTGTGACCGACTCGGCGGGTTTCCGTGAGGCAGCCAAGGCCTTCACCGGCCCGATGTGGGCCGGCGTGGGCGACTTCAAGTGCGGTGGCAACCCCACCTTCCCGTCGCTCTGTGGTTTCTCGATCGGTATCCAGCAGCAGCAGGGCACCGAGTACGTCTCCATCGCCGACGGTTACAACGGCAAGGCGATCAACCCGATCGCCGAACTGGCTGGCTGATCTCCGATCAGCACCAGTTAGTCAGTACGTAGTCAGTACATCGCGTCGAGGGTGCGGGGAGCGATCCCCGCACCCTCCCGCATGGACCGTTCGGTCCACTCGTTGGGGTTTCGCCTGCAGGGGCGATCAGGGGGAGTGACATGGAGCAATCGCTCAAGGCCTTCGTGAAGAAGCAGAAGGTTCTGGTCGGCATCGTGGCCGTGATCGCGGTGTTCGCGATCCTGTACGCCTGGGACGCGCGCCAGTTGGCTCCGATGTTCTCGAACATCGGAACCGGTGCTCTCATGGCGGCCGTCGGCCTGGGCGTGGTGCTCACGTTCCGCGGTTCGGGCGTCGTGAACTTCGCCAACGGCGTGATCACCGTGTTCGTGGCTTACTGGTATTACGGCCTCAAGGTCGAGGGCAAGTTCTACATCCCACCGTTGCCCAATCCGCTCGTTCTCATCGAGATCCCGGTCAACTGGTTCCGCGACGAGGGCAAGTACCTCGACTTGCCGAACTGGCCCACCACCATCGACATGCCCGGTGATCGTCTGACCACCGCTGCCGCGACGGTCATCGCTCTGATCGTGGCCGTTCTCCTCGGCCTGTTCCTGCACTTCGTGATCTTCAAGCCACTACGCAATGCCCCGGTACTGGCCAAGGTCGTCACCACTGTCGGTCTCTTCGTCGTCCTGCAGGAATTCCTTCGCATTCGCTTCGGCGAACTGGCCAAGACGGGTGTTCCCTTCCCGCTTCCCAAGGGCAAGTTCGATCTTCCTGGCGAATTGGGCATCGTGCCCAAGAACCAGTTGTTCCTCGTGATCGTGGTGTCCGTCATCGCGTTCGGTTTGTGGGCGTTGTTCAAGTACACGCGCTTCGGCCTGGCCACGCGTGCCGCGGCCGAGAACGAAAAGGGCGCCATCGTCCTCGGTTTCTCGCCCGACTTCCTGGCCGGCGCCAACTGGGTCCTGTCCACGCTCATCGCCGGACTTCTCGGGATCCTGGCGGCGCCCATCACCAACCTCGACACCATCACCCTGCCGCTCTTCATCGTGCCGGCTCTCGGCGCGGCGTTGCTGGCCAACTTCACGTCGTTCGGCATGACGGTCGTCGCCGGGGTGGGAATCGCGATGCTGCAGGGTTGGGTGCAGTATCAGGGTGCGCAGACGTGGTTCCCTCGCGGTGTGCTTCCCACAGCGGGGCTCACCTTGGCCTTGCCGTTCTTCGTGATCGTGGTGGCCATGTTCCTGCGCGGCAAGTCGCTGCCGGTCCGCGGTGCGATTTCGGTGGGCAAGATGCCCTTCGCGGCGGCACCGAAGAACGTGATTCCGCTCACCATCGGCGCGTCGGCCGTCGTGTTGGCGCTGTTGTTCGGCTGGAGTTACGACTGGCGTCAGTCGGTCATCAACACCTTGGTGGCCACGGTGATCGCGCTGTCACTGGTGGTACTCGTCGGCTTCGTCGGCCAGATCTCGCTTGCTCAGATGGCCATCGCCGGTACGGCGGGCTTCTTCATGTCGAAGTATTTCGAAGGTCTACCCTTCCCGATCGCGCCGATCATCGGAGCGCTCGTGGCGGCCATTTTCGGAGCCATCATTTCCATTCCGGCCCTGCGATTGCGGGGCGTCAACCTGGCCGTCATCACGTTGTCGGCTGCGGTGGCCATCGAGCAGCTGGTCTTCAAGAACAAGACGTTCGCCGGCGAGCTTGGAGCATTACCCGTGAAGCCTCCCAAGATCGGTGGCAAGGACTTCGGCCCCAATAACACCGCTCTCAAAGTGGCCGGCCTGAAGGGTCGCGACGACATCCCGCCCAACGTGTGGTTCGGCGTGGTCTGTCTGGTGTTCGTGGTCATCCTGTGCTTGATGGTCGTCAACGTGCGTCGGTCGAACACCGGCCGCCAGTTCTTGGCTGTGCGATCCAACGAACGCGCCGCGGCCGCCGCCGGGATCGACGTGGCGCGCACCAAGATCCTCGCGTTCGGTCTGGCCGCGTTCATCGCTGGTCTGGGCGGAACGCTGTCGGGTTACCGCTTCGGTTCGGTGACGCCGGCCTACTTCGGGGCCTTCGCATCGCTCACCGTGTTGGCGTTCGCCTACCTGGGCGGAATCGCGTCGGTAAGTGGCGCCGTTCTGGCCGGCGTGGTGGCTCCAAACGGCCTCAACTTCAACTTCCTCGAGAACATCCTCCACATCCCTCAGAGCTACGCGACTCTCATCGGCGGCATCGGTCTCATCATCACCGCGGTGCAGAACCCCGAGGGTCTGGCCGGAGCTCCGAGACTGATCAAACAGAGACAGATCGACAAGGCGGTTCGGAAGAAAGCTCTGACCGAACGAAGTAAGGTCGCAGCGGGGGAGGGTTCGAAATGAGTCTGCTTCAAACGACGGGAATGTCGGTGACGTTCGGCGGTCTTCGCGCCGTGAACAACGTCGACCTCACGGTGGAGAAGGGCAAGTTGGTGGGTCTGATCGGCCCCAACGGCGCCGGTAAGACCACCTTCATCGACGGCATCACCGGGTTCGTTCCCACCACCGGTCGTATCGAGTTCAAGGGCGAGGAGATCAACTCGATGCCCGTGCACGCGCGCGCTCGACTGGGCCTGGGCCGCACGTGGCAGTCACTCGAGTTGTTCGACGATCTCACCATCCAGGAGAACGTGCAGGTGGCGGCCGAGCGTCAGTCCACCAAGAACTTCCTGCTCGACCTGGTGAAGCCCAATCGCAAGCGCGGCAGCGACGGTGTCGACTTCGCGTTCGACGTTCTCGGTATCGGCGACCTAGCCGACAAATACCCCAACGAGATCAGCCAGGGTCAGCGCAAGCTGGTGTCGGCCGCGCGTGCTCTCGCGGCTCGCCCCGAGTTGGTGTGCATGGACGAACCAGCTGCCGGTCTCGACACCACCGAATCGCAGGAACTCGGCAAGCGCCTTCGCCAGATCATCGACGCCGGCATCACCATCTTCCTCGTCGACCACGACATGGGTCTCGTGCTCGACGTGTGCGACTACATCTACGTCATCGAGTTCGGCGTCAAGATCGCCGAGGGAACGCCCGCCGAAGTGAAGCGGAATCCCAAGGTGATCGAGGCGTACCTCGGCAGCAGCGCGAAGGAGGCCTGACATGGCGGCACTTCTGGAAATCGAGAACCTCAACACCGGATACAACGGTGTGTCGGTCGTGCGAGGCCTGAATCTTCAGGTCAACGAGGGCGAAGTGGTCGCCCTGCTCGGCCCGAACGGAGCCGGCAAGACCACCACCCTGCTCACGACGTCGGGCCTCGTTCCGATCATCTCAGGCGACATCAAGGTCTTCGGCAAGAGCGTGAAGGGCCGCCGTCCGCACCTCATCGCGCGCGAGGGCTTGGCCCACGTGCCCGAGGGCCGTTCGCTGTTCTACCAACTCACGGTGGCCGAGAACCTGCGTCTGGGCGCCGCCAAGGGTTCGGCCGACATCAAGAAGGCGCTCGGCTACTTCCCGGCCCTCGAAGCCATTCTCGATCGCCGCGCCGGCTTGTTGTCGGGTGGAGAGCAGCAGATGCTCGCCATGGCGCGCGCCCTGACGGTGAGCCCCAAGTTGCTCATGGTCGACGAGATGAGCCTGGGCCTGGCGCCGATCATCGTCGAACGGCTGCTGCCGATCCTGCGTCAGATCGCGACCGAGACCGGGGCCGGAGTTCTGCTCGTCGAGCAGCATGTGCACATGGCCCTCGAAGTGGCCGATCGTGCGTATGTGTTGAGTCACGGCGAGTTGGCGATGCAGGGCAGTGCGGCCGAACTGGCCAAGGATCGCAGCCTCATCGAAGCCTCCTACCTCGGCGAATCCCACTAACCCGCGAGGATCTGGTTAACCGGGGTTCTGGTAACCCGGGGATCTGGTGACTGAAAGTCACCTATTAGGTGACTTTCAGTCACCAGATCCTCAGTAGATCCACGCAGGATCAGCGCGGGTTGTCGGCGGGGAACTGCTTGAGGTAGCTCTGCAGGTCGAAGTAATCGCGCCACAACGTGATCTTGCCGTCGACCACTTCCCACACGCCGTTCACCGGCAGCTCCACCCAGCCGTGGTCCATGCGGAACTTGTCGGTGCGCTCATTGAACACCACGTTGCCGGCGGCGGCCTGCCTATGCACGGGCCACGAGATCTCGTGACAGCGCGCGAACATCGGCCCGAGGATGCCGCGCATCGCCTCGGGGCCGTGCACCTTCATCATCGGCACGTTGTCATATTCGCAGTCGGGTGAGACGAGGGTCAGGGCGGCATCGAGGTCGTTGCGCTCGATGGCGGCGATGAAGGCGTTGACGGTGTCGAGCGGTGTCACAGCGTGACTCCACCCTTGGGATGAGCAGCTTCCTTGCTCCAGAGAGTCTCGAAGTCTCGTTCAACGTCGAGGACGTGGAAGGCCCGTCCCAAGCCGACGCACACACCGGCAGTGATCGTGAGCTCCAGTATCTCGCTGTCGGAAAAGTGCTCGCGCAGACGACTCCACAGTTCGTCGTCGACCGCGGTGTGGTCGATGGCGAAGCGCTCACCGAACTCGGCAGCGAGCCGTTCGCGCGGAGAGAAGTCCGGGTGGTCGTAGTAGTTCTGAACCGAGTTGTAGTGCGCGTCGGTCAGCCCCTGATCGACCGCTGTTCGCGCTCGGGTGTTCATGCACACCTCGCAACGGTTCAACTGGGCGATGCGCATGCGCATCACCTCCCGTTCGCGGATTCCCAGCGTCGAGTGCACGTACACCGCATCGGTGACGGCGTGCACTCCGGCGCCCATGTGCGGCGCCAATTGCCACATGCGGGCGGCCTCGAGGCCCTCTCCTTCGGGAACGTCGATACGAGCCATGGCTCCTCTTTCGGTTGAGTGAGGTGTTGTTACTTGACTGATTCGAAGATGCGGATGCGCACCGGGATGGCGCTCTGCACGACCATACCCGTGACCCGGTCGTAGCCCTGATCGACCGACACCAAGCGATTGGTGGGCGAGCCGATGTCGCGCACCTTCTCGTCGGTGAGCGACGAACCACCCCACGAGTGGGCCATGGAGATCACGCCGCGCCGGATGTCGGGGGCCGTTTCGACGACGGCATGAAGCGATGCGCGCGGCGACGTGATCTCGATGATGTCGCCGTCGCTCAGTCCGTGGTCGGCCATGTCGTCGGGGTTCATGTAGGCCGGGTTGGTGGTGCCCTTGACGGCCAGGCCGGGGAGTTCGCTGCCGAGCGAATTGAGAACGTGCTTCAACCGACGGCTGACCAACCGGAACGGATACTCGGACGACGACGCACCGAGTGCCTCGGCGGCATCGGATTCCGAGCGGACGACCGCCAACTCGTCGGCGATGTCGGATGGCGCGAGGGTGAACCTGGCGGTGCAATCGGGGTCGGCGCCTTGCACGCGCAGCGACTTCTCGGGGTGCACCTTCATGCGGTTGTTCTTGATGTCGGCCAAAGACATGCGCGAACCCGCGTAGGCCAATTCGAGGATCTCGTCGTCGCTCGGCTGGTGATCGGTCGGTGCCGCGCCGCCGGGGAAGGGGAGCGGCACGCCGAGACGCTTGGTGAGTTCGTAGAACACTTCCCACTCGTTGAGCACGTCGCCGAGCCGCGGCACGATGGCCTCGGTGTAGTTGGTGTACGGCGCGCGGAACCAGCGGTCCATGAGATGCGGAACGTCGGCTCGCTCGAGCGACAGAGTGGGCGCGACCACGTAGTGGGCGAACTCGGCGGTGGCCGACATGCGATGGTCGACGACCACGAGAAGTTCGAGATCCTTCATGGCGCGAATGGTGAGTTCCTGGTCGGGCCAGGCCACCACCGGATTGCCGCCGCTCACGATGAGCGCGCGCACCTGGCCTTCGCCCGGCGTCAGGATTTCCTCGGCCAGTGTGGTGGTGGGCATCTCGCCCCGCATGCCGTGCAGATTGCGGAAGCGTGCGGCCGGTCCGGGTGTCGGGTTGCGCGGTGCGATCACCTGCGCGCGGCGCGGCATGTCGGGGTACAGGAAGAATCCGCTCTCGACCTCATCGCCCTCGCGATTGACGCGACCGCAGATGGTGTTGAGCACGATCACGAAGTGCTCGGCCAGGCTCGAGTGCGGCGCCATGTTCGGGCCGGTTCCGCACCCCGCTGTGCCACGCGTTCCGTTGGCGAACATGTGTGCGGCGGCCATGATGTCGTGGGCCGGTACGTCGCAGCGACGGGCCACGTACTCGAGGTCGAAATCGCGCACCGACGCGGCCAACTGGTCGAGGTCGCCGACCCACCGATCGCAGAACTCGTGGTCGATCAGATCCTCGTCGAGGATGATCTTGGTGATGCCGGCGAGCAGCGTGGGGTCCTCGCCCGGCTTGACGGCCAGGTGGATGTCGGCCTGCGTGGCGAGTTCGGTGCGCCGCGGATCGATCACGATCAACTTGAGGCCGCGCTTCTTCGCGTCGCGGATGACGACGAACGGGTTGGTGCCCTGCAGGCCGCCGGTCGGGCCGAAACTCGACACCATCGGGTTGTAGCCCACGGCGAGCAGAACGTCGGCGCCGGTGAAGTTGTGGTAGCCGGCTTCCCAGATCCCGGTACGGAACGGCGCGGTCCCCTTGGCCGGTTGATCGATGGTGACCGACGTGTAGAACGACGACGAACCGATGCCCTGGTGGAACGCGCGCGCGGCCGGAACCGCGAGCGAGTTCTGGTAGCCGCCGGTGCCGGTGTAGCTGGCCACCGCGCGCGGACCGTACGTGTCGATGATGCGGCGCAGTTCGGAGGCGATGGCATCGAGAGCATCGCCGGAAGACACCGGTTCGAAGGTCCCGTCGGGGCGGCGGCGCAACGCCGAGCGCAGTCGCGAGTCGTGCACCATCTGATCGGGGAGTTGGCGACCCTTGATGCAGGTGTAACCGGCGAAGATCGGGTCCTCGGGAACGCCGCGCACCGCGGTGACGCGTCCGAACTGCACGTCGACTTCGAGAGGACAACTGGCGTGGCACACGCGGCAGAACGTGTGCTGGGTGGAGACGGTGTCGGACATCGGGTACCCCCTCGGAGGGACCCCCGTCCGCTCCGACCCACAAACTAATCGAACGGTAACTTTTGGGCGTGACCGGACCCCGGACCGGACAGGAGACCTCATGACCACGACCCACGACCACGGCACGACAGGAGAGGCCCGCTCGCGCGTGGACGATCTGATCCACCGCGAGCAGTCGGCCATCGCGTGTCCGTATCCGATCTTCGCCGACCTGCGTTCGGGTGGCGGCGTGGCCTGGGTCGAGAGCCTGGGCGCTTGGATGATCACCCGGTACGACGACGTGCGCGCGATCCTGCGCGACACCGAGCGTTTCTCGAGTCTGTTCCCCACCGGACCGGCCGCCGGTGGCGAAGCCCTCATGAAGGGAATCATGCAGTTGATGCAGGAGCCCGAGATGCAGGCCGTGCTGGGCTCCACGTCGATGCAGCGAGGCCGCGCGGCGGTCCTGCTCAACGCCGATCCACCCGAGCACCGTCGTCAGCGCCGACTCGTGAATCCCGCGTTTCGGCCCGATCGGATCCGCGGCATGGAGCCGGCCATCGTCGCCACCACCGAGCGGCTCCTCGACGACGTCTGTCGCGACCTCCGTGAGAACGGCACGGTCGAGATCGTGTCGCGGTTCGCGGTGGGTCTCCCCATGACGATCATCGCCCTCGCGCTCGGCGTGCCCGACGACGACCTGGCGACCTTCAAGCGCTGGTCGGACGACCTCGTGATGCCGGTGGGCAATCACGACCCATCCACCGAGCAGGTGCGCGGGTTCGTGTTGTCCACCAAGGCGTTCAACGAGTACTTCTTGGCGCGCGTCGCCGAACGTCGAGTGACCCCGACCGACGACATCTTGTCCGATATCGCCAACGCCGAGATCGACGGCGAAGAACTCTCCGACGACGAGCAGCTCGGAATGCTCACGCAATTCCTCGTGGCCGGCAACGAGACCACGACCAAACTCATCACCAACACGATTCGTTGTCTCGCGGAGGATCCGGCTCTGCAGGCGCGCGTGCGAGCCGACCGCAGCCTGGTCGAGACCCTCGTGGAGGAGATGTTGCGCATCGAGGCCCCGGTGGGCGGTCTCTTCCGCCAGGCCAAGGTCGACGTCGAGATCAACGGCACGCGCATTCCGGCTGGCGACCACATGTGGCTCCTCTTCGCGTCGGCCAATCGCGACGAGTGCAAGTTCGCCGAACCCGACCGCGTCGACCTCGATCGGCCGAACGTGAAGGAGCACTTGGCGTTCGGCAACGGCGAGCACTTCTGCCCGGGAGCCGGCCTGGCCCGAACCGAGGCCCGGATCGCGGTCGACCTCATCCTCGATCGTCTCGACGACATCTCCCTGGCCCCGGGCAACGACTTCGAGTTCGAGGATTCGTTCGTTCTGCGGGGTCTCAAGCGGCTCGTGATCGCCGCTCGACCCCGGTCCTGAGCGCCCCCGGTCGGCATAGCGGCCGAACTGATCGGTCGGTTAGTTTGAGGCGGTCGTCCGGGGGATCGGGCGGTGAGATGGGGGAGCGCCATGGCCGATCGCTGGATCACTGACCGGGACCCGAGTCCGCGCTGGCCGCACTACACGCGGGCCAATGCCGGTGAGGTGCTGCCGTCGGCCGCCAGCCCCCTCAGCCAGCAGCTCTGCTGGGAGAACGGCATCCTGCTCGGTTGGCGCGACGGCTACGTGCGCGGCGGCAACTACACGATCGACGAGTTCACCGAGGGCCACCCGGAAGTGGCCGGATTCTTCGCTGGCTACTTCTACATCAACCTCTCGAACGTGCGCATGCAGGGTGTGCGCAGTCCGCTCCTCACCGTCGAGCAACTCGACCTGGCGTTCTTCGGCGATCATCCCGAGGTACCACCGTACGAGCCGCATCCGCTCGACGAACGACCCGACCTGGTGGAGGGAATCATGGGCCACCTCGGTTGGGTCATGACCACCACATCGGTTCCCGAAGTCGACGCCGAGAAGGAGATGACGATCGGGCTGCGTCGCAACCGCCCCGACCTCGCTTCGGCATCCGACGCCGATCTGGTGGCGCGCATCCGCATGCTGCAGCCACTGCTGCGCAAGTTGTTCGACAGCCACACGCCGCCGAGTTCCGACTCGGCCATCGCGCCCGGCATCCTCGGCGCGGTGTGCGCCGCCCTCGGCGAACCCGAGACGGCCATGAAGCTGCTGGCCGGCATCGGCGACGTCGACTCGGCCGAGCCGAGCTACCGGATGTGGGACATCTCGCGCCGCGTACGTTCGTCGGCCGACCTCACCAAGGCATTCGACGCCGGAGTGAGCGGCTTGCTCGGCCGTTTGTCGGCTTCGAATTCGCCTGATGCGCAGGCTTTCCTGGCCGATTTCGAACAGTTCTTGTTCGACTTCGGCTCGCGCGGCCCCAATGAGTGGGAGATCAGCGCCGACACGTGGGAGACCCGACCCGAGATCGCGCTGGCGGCCATCGACCGGATCCGTCTGCAGACCGACGACGAGTCGCCGCGAACGCGTCAGAAGAAGAAGGCCGAGGAGCGCCAGCGCCTCACGGCTGATATTCGCGCCAAGGTCGCTCCGCTCGGGGCCGAACTGGCCGGCCAGTTCGAAGGCGCGATCGTGGCGTCATCGCAGATGGCCATTCGCGAACGCACCAAGACCAACATCATCCGCGCGGTCAACGAAGTGCGTGTCGCGGTGCGCGAATTGGGTCGCCGTCATGCGGCGCTCGGCAATCTCGCCAACGCGCACCACGTGTTCATGCTTCTCGACGCCGAACTCGAGAAGTTCGTGGCCGATCCGAAGTCGTTCTCGGTGCCTCTGGCCGAGCGTTATCGCCAGTGGCAGCAGTTGCAGACCCTCGAACCACCGTTCTTCATCAAGAACGGTGTCGTCCCGCCGCTCGGTTCGTACGCGAAGAAGGGCGAGACCAGCGTGGCCATGCACGGTGTCGGCGACACCGTGCAGGGCGTGCCGGGTTGCCCGGGCAAATACGTCGGTCGTGCCCGTGTGATCCTCGACCCGACCGAACCGGGCGATCTCGAACCCGGCGATGTTCTCATCGCGCCGAATACCGACCCGGCCTGGACGCCACTGTTCATGCCCTGCGGCGCGGTGGTGGTGAACGTGGGGGCCGCCATCAGCCACGCGATCATCGTCAGTCGCGAGCTCGGTCTGCCGTGCGTCGTGTCGGCCACCGACGCGACCAAGCGCATCCCCAACGGAGCGCTCATCGAAGTCGACGGCGATACCGGAGCCGTCACGATCCTGGAGGTTCCGTCATGAGCCACTCGTTCCGCTTCGGAGTGCAGGCGTACGCGCCGGCCTCGGCGAAGGAATGGCGCGATCTGGCCAAGCGCGCCGAGTCGCTCGGTTTCTCTTCGTTCCACTTGGCCGACCACGTGATCGGACCCGGCCCGGCCCTCAGCGCGACGGGTCATCCGGTGCAGACGGTGGCGGCCATTCCGGCCATGGCGGTGGCGGCCGAAGCCACCAGCACCATCAAGGTCGGCTGCCGCGTGTTGTGCGTCGACTACCGCAATCCGGTGATGCTCACCAAGGAATTGGCCACGCTCGACTTCTTCTCCGAAGGTCGTCTCGAACTCGGCATCGGTGCCGGCTGGCTCAAGAACGAATACGAGGCCATGGGGATCACGTTCGATTCGGCCGGAGTTCGCCTCGACCGCATGGAGGAAGTGATCGCGCTCATTCGCGCATCGTTCGCCGACGGAGAGTTGAACATCGACGGCAAGCACGTGCACGCCGTCGGCTTCGAGGCGGTTCCGAAGCCCGTCAACAAGCCCTGTCCGCCGATCATGATCGGCGGCGGTGCCAAGCGCGTTCTCACCATCGCCGGCCGCGAGGCCGACATCGTGAGTCTGAACTTCAACAACTCCACCGGCCGTCTCGGACCCGAAGGCATCGGCTCGTCCACGGCCGAGCTCACCGATCAGAAGATCCAGTGGATCAAGGACGGCGCTGGTTCGCGATTCGGCGACATCGAACTCGAGATCGCGGCCTACTTCACGGTCGTCACGCCCGAGGGCGCCAAGACCCGCGAGAAGATGGCCCCCATGTTCGGGCTCACCCCCGAGCAGTTCGGCGAGCACCCCAACGTGCTCATCGGATCGGTCGACGAGATCTGCGACCGCATCGTCGAGCGCCGCGAGCGTTTCGGAATTTCGTACGTCAGCTTCGGCTCGTCGGTCATGGAGTCCGTGGCCCCCGTGGTCGAACGCCTGGCCGGCAAGTGATCCGGCCGAGAATCAACGAGGAGACATCATCATGAGCGTCGACATCAGCAAGTTCAATCCGTTCGATCCGGCCACCATGCAGTGTCCGTTCCCGCACTACGCCAAGATGCGCGAGGACGCACCGGTCATGGAGATTCCGGGCATGGGCATCAAGTTGGTGACCCGCCACGATCTCGTGATGCAGACCTTGCGCGATCCGCAGACGTATTCGTCCCAGTTCGGGTCGTCCGGAATGCCGTTGCCGGCCGAGATCCGCAAACGGTTCGAAGAGGTGTACGCCGAGGGTTATCCGCGCGTGAGCACGATGCTCACCGCCGATCAGCCCGACCACACCCGTTACCGCCGACTGGTGTCGCGCGCCTTCCACCCCAAGGTGATCGCCGAACTCGAGCCGACGGTTCGCGAGATCACGGTCCGACTCATCGACTCCTGGATCGACAAGGGTCGCATCGAGTTCGTGACCGAATTCGGCGTTCCGCTCCCGGTGCGCGTGATCGCCAAGGCGCTGAACGTCCCCGATGATCGGCTCGACGACTTCAAGCGCTGGTCCGACGATTCGATCGCCGGCATCGGAACCAACATCTCCGTCGACGAGCGGATCCAGGCCGAGTACGGCGTCAACGAGTTCCAGCACTACTTCGCCGAGCAGATCGACAAGCGTCGCGCCGAGCCGCAGGACGACATCCTCACCAATCTGCTCAACGCGACCATCGAGGACGACGACCCCGAGATCTCCGACAAGCGTCAGCTCGACATGCCCGAGATGCTGAGCATCATCCAGCAGCTCCTCGTGGCCGGTAACGAGACCACCACCAAGATGCTCACCGAGATGATCCGCCTGTTGGCCGAGAATCCCGAGCAGTGGCGCAAGGTCAAGGAGGATCCGTCACGCGTCGAACGCATCGTCGAAGAGACGCTTCGCATGTCGACGCCCACTCAGGGCATGTGGCGCATGGTCACGAAGGACACCGAGTTGGGCGGATTCCCGCTGAAGAAGGGCGACCGCCTCATCATCGTGTTCTCGTCGGCCAATCGCGACGAGTGCCTGTACTCGAACCCCGATGCCTTCGATCCCGACCGCGAGAACCTGCGCGACCACCTGGCCTTCGGAAAGGGCATCCACTTCTGCCTCGGGGCCAACTTGTCTCGCCTCGAGGGCAAGGTCGCGCTCGAAGAGTTGTCGAAGCGAATCGACACCATCACGCTTCCCGATTCCAACAAGTACGAGTACTTCCCGTCGTTCATGTTGCGCGGACTCACCAGCCTCGATGTCGAGTTCACGCCGGCCGGAGTGAAGGCATGAGCGGCCAGTTGGCCGGCAAGGTCGCGGTCGTCACCGGTTCGAGCCGTGGCATCGGCCGCGGAACCGCCATCGCGCTGGCCGAGATGGGCGCCACGGTGTACATCACCGGCCGTTCCACCGGCTCGGGTCCGCTCACGATCGACACCACCGTGAAGATGGTGAACGACGCCGGCGGCACCGGAATCGCCGTGGCGGTCGACCACGGTGACGATGCGCAGATCGCCGCGCTGTTCGCACGCGTGAAGTCCGACTTCGGCAAGCTGAACATCCTCGTGAACAACGTGTACAAGATTCCCGATCCGCCGGCCTGGGGCGGCGGCTTCTGGGAGCACCCGGTGAGCATCTGGGACGACCAGGTCGGCATCGGCTTGCGCGCGCACTACGTCGCGTCGTGGCACGCGGCTCCGCTGCTCTTCGAAGGCGGCGTGGGCGGTTCGATCATGAACGTGTCGTCACCGGGCGGATCGTCGTACCACTTCAGTTCGTCGTACGGAGCCGGCAAGGCCGGACTCGACCGCCTGAGCGCCGACATGGCGATCGAGTTGCGTCCCAAGGGGATCGCCTGCTGTTCGATCTACCCGGGCTCGGTCGCCACCGAGTTCATCCAGGAATGGGCGGGCAAGCGGGGGAGCGATCTCTCGCAGGCGCAGACGACGCTCGGCGTGGGTCGCGCGATCGCCGCGCTGGCGGTCGCTCCCGATCTCATGGATCGCAGCGGAACCATCCAGTGGGTCGAGGACATCTCCGAGCAGTTCGACGTGCGCGACGAGAACGGCAATCTCGCGGTGCGGTACCACTCGCGCCAACGCTGATCGCGGAGCCTCTAGAACTCGAGTTCGAGGTGGTCGACGCCGCGGATGGTGAGCCGATCGCGCCAGGTGATCGCGCCCGCCGCTTTCATCGACGGGAAGCGGGCCACGAGTGAACCGACCGCGACTTCGGCTTCGAGTCGCGCGAGGTTCGCGCCGAGGCAGTAGTGGATGCCGGCGGCCAGGGCCAGGTGCCGGTTGGCGTTCTCGCGTCCGAGATCGAGTCGATGCGGATCGGCGAACACCGACGGATCGTGGTTGGCGGCACCGAGGACCGTCGTCACGATCGTGCCGGGCTGGGCAACGACCGGCCCGTCGATTCCTTGGTACGTGACGGGAACGATCGGCACTCGAACCGTCTGTTGCACGGGTCCGTCCAGGCGCAGACACTCGTCGACCGCGCGCGATCCGATACTCGGATCGGCGTGCCAGCGGGCCAATTGGTCGGGGTGGGCGAGGAGGGCGTTGATCGAATTGCCGATCAGGTTGACGGTGGTCTCGTGACCCGCGATGTAGAGCAAGACCACGAACGAGATGAGTTCGGGGAGCGAGAGAACGTCGCCGTCCTCCTCGACCGCGATGAGAGCCGACAACAGATCGTCGCCCGGATGCCGACGGCGGTCCTCGATCACGTTCAGCAGGTATGGGATGAGAAGTGCGAACACCTCGTCGGACCTGTCGAGGTCGTCGAGAGTCGACGTGGGTTCGAGGTTCTGGGTGATGATCTGGCTCCACTCGCGCATTTCTTCGGCGCGATCGGTGGGCATGGCCAGCAGATCGGAGATCACCTGGAACGGGATCGGGAAAGCAAGTTCGTCGATGAGCTCCATGCCTCCGCGCGCGGCCGCCGTGTCGAGCACGTCGTCGACGAGTTGCTGGACACGGCCACGCAACCTCTCGATGGCCGATGGCGTGAAGGCCTTGCTGACCAGACGTCGCAATCGCGTGTGATCGGGCGGGTCGAGGTTGAGGATCGACTTGGCCCCTTCGCGACCGCGCCGGCGGTCGCGCTTGGCCTTGTTCAACGGGTCGGTGGGTTCGTTGGCGTTGGCCTCGATATCGCGGCTGAAGTCGTTGCTGCGAAGCGTGTGGGCGATGTCCTCGTACCGGGTGAGAACGACGGTGCCGAACGGGGTGACGTGCACCGGATCGTGCTCGCGCAACGCGTCGTAGAACGGATAGGGGTTGGCGCGGAAGGCCGGATCGAACGGGTTGAAGACGGGCTTGCTCATGGCTGCGAGCACGTGGCCAGGGCGTCGATGATCGCGTCGATCTGCGCGTCGCTGATGACGAGCGGAGGGCAGAACGTGTTAGTGTCGGTGCCCACAGCGCGAGTGATCACGCCGTGCTCGAGCATTCGATCGCGCACCTTCACCGGATCGATGTGCGGATGCTGGGCCACCGCCCAGACGGCGCCGTCGCCGCGCACGGCCGCGATCTGTCCGTCGGAGTGCAACGATTGCAATCCGGCCGAGAGCCGCCGGCCGACGTGGTGCGCGCGTTCGATCAGACCCTCGCGCTCGATGATGTCGATGTTGGCCAAAGCGGCGCGACACGCGGTGGGGTGCCCTGAATAGGTGAACCCGGTGCGCAGGAAAAAGTTGGGATCGGCTTCGAGTGGACCGCGCACGGCGGGTCCGACGAACACGCCGCCGAGCGGCTGATATCCCGACGTCACCGCCTTGGCGAAGGTGACCAGATCGGGGCGCACGCCGAAGCGGTGCGCGGCGAACCAATGCCCGAGACGACCGAATCCGCTGATCACTTCGTCGAAGATGAGAAATGCGCCGTGTTGATCGCACAGGCGGCGAACGCCTTCGATGTATCCCTCGGAGGGAGGAAAGACGCCTCCGGCGCCTTGAACGGGCTCGATCAGAACGGCGGCCAGACGATCCTGATTCTGCGACATGGCGACCGAGAGGGCTTCGAGATCGTCGGCGGGCACTTGCAGGACGTCGCCCACGAGCGGGCCGTACCCTTCGCGATTCGGCGCGATGCCCTGTGCGCTCGTACCGCCGTAGGTGGTGCCGTGGTAACCGCGCTGACGCGAAATGATGACGGTCTTCTCGGGGCGGCCGGACTGCACATGGGCGAGTCGGGCGAGCTTCATGGCGGTGTCGACGGCCTCCGAGCCCGACGACGTGAAGAACACCCGGCAGTCGCTCATGGGTGCGATGTCCACGAGGCGCTCGGCGAGACGCTCGACGGGCTCGTTGGTGAAGGGATCGAAGGTGGAGTAGCCGGCGAGGGTGGCGGCCTGCTCGCCGATCGCCTGGGCGATCTCAGCTCGCCCGTGGCCGACGGCGCAGTACCAGAGCGCAGCCATCCCGTCGATGTAGTCGCGCCCCTGTGAGTCGGTCACCACGGCCCCCTGGCCGCGCACGAGGGTGATGAACGACTCGCGCGTGGGCTTGGCGAAGGGGTGCAGGAAGGCCGAGGGCATGCCTTGAACGCTAGTGGGGTGGGTCTCCCGGGTTGCCGAAAGAAATGAGAACGATTATCATTTCTCTCATGCGTCGACTCGTATCCGTTCTCGGTCTCCTCGGTCTCGGTTCTCTCGCCGTCGGATGCGGCTCCGATGATCAGTCGTCGGAACGGCCGTCGGTCGTGGTCACGACGTCGATCCTCGGTGCGGTCGTGACCGATGTGGTGGGTGACGCCGCCGATGTGATCGTTCTCGTTCCGAATGGAACCGATCCGCATGACTGGGAACCGTCGGCCAAGGACGTCGAGGCGATCGGGCGAGCCGATCTCGTGGTGTCCAACGGCCTCGACCTCGAAGAGAAGTTGGTGGAAGCGCTGGAGTCGGCCGAGGCGAACGGTGTTCGCGTCTTCCATGCGACCGATCACATCGAACCGTTGGCGCCGACCGAGGACGATCATGGTCATTCGCATGACGACGGCGATCCGCACTTCTGGACCGATCCACTGGCCATGGCCGCAGTGGTCGAGGCGTTCGGAGCCGAACTGTCGAATCTCGGAATCGAGGTCGACGATCGTGTCACCCGGGTCGTCACCGACCTGAAGGACGTCGACGGTGTGATCACGCAGTTGCTGTCGTCGCTGCCCGACGATCGACGAGTGCTCGTGACGGGTCACGACTCGCTCGGTTACTTCGCCGAGCACTACGGATTCACGCTTCTCGGTTCGATCATCCCCGGATTCACATCGGCTGCCGACGTGAACGCCGGGGATCTCGCCGAGCTGAAAGAGGCGATCGCGACGACCGGAGCAACCGTGATCTTCTCGGAACTCGGAACACCGACCGACGTCGCCGAGGCCCTGGCGTCCGAGACCGGTACACGTGTCGTCGAATTGGCGACGCACCTCGTGCCCGCGGACGGTCTGTATCGCTCGTTCCTGTTGAACCTCGCATCGGACATCGTGGCGGCCCTGTCGGCGACTTCATAGTGTGTCGCGAGTGGGCCCGTTGATCGATCCGTTCGTCGACAACGACTTCATGCTCCGGGCTTTGCTGGCCGGCGCATTGGTTTCCATCGCCTGCGCGATCGTCGGCACCTACGTCGTTTTGCGGGGAATGTCGTTCATCGGCGACGCGTTGGCGCACGGTGTCCTGCCTGGTGTGGCCGGGGCATTGCTCCTCGGCTGGCCCACCATGCTCGGTGCGGCGGTGGGTGCGGGCGTGATGATCGGTGGGGTCGGTGTCGTGACCCGGCGTTCACGATTGTCGAGCGACGCGGCCATCGGACTGCTGTTCGTCGGATTGCTGGCGCTCGGCATCGTGGTGATCTCCAGTTCCGACTCGATCACCACGAGTGTCGAGGCGATTCTCTTCGGCGAGTTCCTCGGCGTGAGCGATGGCGACCTGTGGACGCTCGGGATCGCGGTGCTCGTGGTCGGTGCGATCGCTGTCTGGTCGGCTCGTCCGTTCCTCCTGCTGTGCTTCGATCCCGACCTGGCGAGCGTGATGGGCTACCGCGCCGGCCGTTACCACCAGTTGATGCTGGCGTTGGTCGCCGGAACGATCGTGGTCGCGTTCCAGACCGTCGGCTCGCTGCTCGTCTTCGGCATGTTGCTGGCGCCAGCCGGTGTGGGTTCGCTGCTGGCCCGTCGCGTCGGGGTGATGATGCTCTGGGCCTCGGTGGCGGGGGTGCTTTCCACGTATGTGGGTCTGCTTCTCTCGTACCACTACGGCTGGGCGGCCGGCGCCACGGTCGTTCTGGTGTCGGTCGTTCTCTTCTTCGTCACCTTGATCGCCACGTCGTTGGTGCCACGGAGGCCCGGATGAGTGCGGTCGTCGTCGCGCGGCGTCTCACGGTGGGTTACGGCGAGCACCGTGTTCTCGAGGGAGTCGACACGTTCCTCGCCGGCGGCGGCTCGATCGCGCTCGTCGGTTCGAACGGATCGGGGAAGTCGACGTTGTTGAAGACCTTCGCCGGGCTCCTTCCGCCTCTCGGCGGAGTCGTCGAAGTCCTGGGCGGCGAACCGCACGATGCGAGTCGATCGATCGCGTACGTGAGTCAGTTCCATCGCAACGCCCTGGCCCTGCCGTTGCGATCGATCGATGTCGTGCGGATGTCCCGCTTCGATCACCGCGGACGTTTCTCGCGAGCCTCGGCCGAGGACGAGCGGGCCGTTCACGATGCGATGCAGACCATGGAGATCGGAGATCTGGCCGATGTCGCCCTTCGCGACTTGTCGGGTGGTCAGCAGCAACGCGTGTACTTGGCGCAGGCTCTGGCTCGACAGGGCGCATTGCTGCTCCTCGACGAACCGACGAGCGGGCTCGATGCCGCGGGACGCGCGGCCTACCTGCGAGCGGTCGAACGCGAACGCGAGAGGGGAGTCGCCGTCATCAGCGCGACCCACGACATCGGCGAGGCATCGACCTGCGACCGCGTGCTGCTGTTGGCCGGCCGCCTGATCGCCGACGGTCCGCCCGATGTGGTGCTGACCCCGGAGAACCTACTGGCGACGTTCGGTGTGGGCCTGACGAGGGTGCACGACCAACTCGTGGTCACCGAGCATCACCACGACTCGCACGAGCACTGAACGCTCCTAGTGCTCGTCCCAGTGGCCGTCGTGCTGGGCGTGCAGGTGGCCGTCGTGCAGGTAGTCGACGTGGTCGCCGTGCGGGACGGCTTGGTGGCCGCAACCCGGACCATGCACATGCTCGTGGTGCGAGTGTGCAACGCACTCGTCCGCGTCGCACATGTCCCAGTGATCGCCGTGCTGGCGATGCCGGTGGCCGTCGTGCACGAAGTCGACATGGTCGCCGTGCTGCACCATCACGTGGCCGCAATCGGGGCCGTGCACATGCGGGTGAGTCGGTGCCGGGGCGTGCTCGCTCATGACTCCATTATCCCCGCTGTGACCCCTGACGAAGGGACAATCCCCTCGGCGATGTCGCATCGCTCGGCGGCTTCCGCTGGAATATGAACGTGCTCGACCGTTTCGCCGATCGCCTTCTCGATGCGTCCATCGTGGGCGGCTTCTCCCGCCTCGGGCCGGCGGTGCGTTCGCGTCTCGGGCAGTGGGAATCGTTCCCACCCGGATGTCTCACCGGTCGCACGGTCGTGGTGACCGGCCCCACGTCGGGTCTCGGGTTGGCGGCCACGCACGAATTCGATCGTCTCGGTGCCGACCTCGTCCTGATCGGACGCGACCGCGAACGCCTCGACTCCGTGCGCGCGCGGCTCGTCGGAGCCGATCGAGCCGTCACGCTCGTGGCCGACATCGGCGACCTCACCGCTGTACGGAGGGTCGCCAGCGAGTTGGGTTCGACCGGACGCCGTATCCACGCTCTCGTGCACAACGCCGGAGCGCTCACCTCCGATCGGCGCACCACGCCCCAGGATCACGAGGCGACCATCGCCACTCATGTGCTCGGGCCGCGACTGCTCACGCGTGAACTGCTCGCGCTCCTCGACGGTGGTCGCGTGATCACGGTCTCGTCGGGTGGGATGTACGCCGCGCCGTTGCCGCGATTCGACCGCGGCGAATCGCCCGAAATGAGCGAGCAGAGATACGACGGCACCAAGCAGTACGCCATCGCCAAGCGGATGCAGGTCACGCTCAACGAGATCGATGCGGCGAGCCACCCGAAAGTCGTGTTCTCGGCCATGCATCCGGGCTGGGCCGACACCCCAGGGGTGCGCTCGTCCCTGCCCGGTTTCGCCCGAGTCACGGCACCCATCCTGCGAACGGCCGAGCAGGGCGCCGACACCATCGTGTGGTTGGTGGCCACCGGTCGCCGCTACGAGTCGGGCCGGTTCTGGTGCGATCGGGCCGAGCGCCCCATCCATCGCCTCCCCACCACTCGCCGCACCGACGACGACGCGAATCGCGACGCGTTGAAACGATGGGTCGACGACGCGATCAGCTCGTCATGATCTCGTCGGCGTAACGGCCGGCTCGCAGCAAATCGCCCATCCGCTTCATGGCCGGTGCGGTGTGCCGGAAGAAGTGCAGGTACCCGTCGCACAAGTGGTTGAGGCCCGGTTCGCCATCGGCGGTGGTCGCGAAGCGGTCCTTCGGGCAGCCGCCGTGGCACGCGAACAGCACGTCGCAGTCGCGGCATTGGCGGGGAAGGGTCGACTGCTTGGCTCGACCGAAAGCCCGTTGCTTCTCGTCGTCGACGAGTGTTCGCATCGGTGTGTCGTGAATGTTGCCGATCAGATGATCGGGCTCCACGAAGTGGTCGCACGAGTACAGGTCCCCGTTGAATTCGAGGGCCAGCGCGTCGCCGCAGGTGGGCGAATGGATGCACAGCGAGTACTGGCCGAGGTGCGCCCCGAGCGTCACGTCGAACATCTGCACGAAGACGCGTCCCACGTCGCGCGCGACCCACTCGTCGAACACCGCCGTGAGGAACTCGCCGTACTGCTGGCCGGTGATCGAACGGCTCGTCGTCAGATCGCCCGACTGCGTGTAGAGGATCCGGCGGCGACCGGGCTTGTCGCTCCAGCCCTTCTCGGCGATCTCGAGCGTGACCGGAGTGGCTCGTTCGACGATGGGGATGAATTGGACGAACTCGGCCCCGAGGTCGTCGCGGAAGTATCGGTAGACCGTCAGGGGTTGGTGGACGTTGGCGCTCGAGACCGAGCACAGCACGTTCACGTCGACGCCGTGGGATCGCAGCAGGCTCCACGCGGCGACGACGTCGGCGTGCGTGCCGTCACCCTTCTTGTCGACCCGGTGGACGTCGTGCAGGGAAGCCGGACCGTCGATGCTCAGCCCGACGAGTACGCGATGGTCGGCGAACAATCGGGCCCACTCGCCGTCCAACAGCACGCCATTCGTCTGCACGCTGTGGTGCAGGTTCTGCTTCGGTCGCCGGACTCGTTCGGCCATTTCGATCGCCTGGCGGAAGAAGTCGAGTCCCATGAGGGTCGGCTCGCCGCCTTGCCACGCGACGTTCACGTCGCCGTCGGGTTGGGCGTCGAGCAATTGGCCGATGTACTCGGTCAACGTCGCCGTCGACATGCGATGGCTCTGGTTCGGGTACAGCGCGTCCTTCGACAGGAAGAAGCAGTACGAGCAGTCGAGGTTGCAGGTGGCTCCGGTGGGTTTGGCGAGCAGGTGGAACGCGCGTCGCGTCACGAGGTCAGGATTCCCACGAGCGATGCCAGAGCAACGGGTTGCCCGGTCCGTCGGCGAGCGATCCGGTCGGGCGGCCGTCGAGCCACAGGGCCTGGTCGAATCGGCGAGCCGGATGATCGGCCTCGGAGATTCGCGTGCCGTCGGCGTAGTAGATGACGGTCAGCACGGCGCGCATGAGTTCGGAATCGTTGGCGGGCGCCGAGTGCAACGTCCAGCCGCGATGGAACGTCGCGTCACCCGCATCGAACGGGCCATGGGTGGACAACGAGAATCCCCGCTCGACCACGAGGGAGTCGAAGTACTCGTGCGACGCATCGCCGATCACGAGTTCGCCGAGGTTGCCGTGGCGCCACGAACCATCGGCGAACGTCATTCCGCCGACGTCGCGTGGAATGTCGACGAGTGGCATCCACATCGTGATCGTCCGATCGGAGTCGAGCGGCCAGTACACCTGGTCCTGGTGCCAGGGAGTGAAGCCGCCACCGGGCTCCTTGTAGAGCGCTTGATCGTGGTAGAGCCGGACGCCGTCGCACTGCAGGAGTTCGGCGGCCACCCGGGCGAAGCGACGGGCCAGGGCGAACTCGGCGACGGCGGGGCTGTGCCGATGCACGTTGCCCGACTGGATGAACGCGCGCCCGTAGGTGTCGCGTTCGGCGAGGGGCCGCTGGTCCCAACGCAGGGCCATGGTCGCCTCGTCGATGGCCGGTTTGTACCGCTCGACCAGGGTGCGGGGAGCGAGGCTGCGGACCACCGCGTGGCCGTCTTCGGTGAACTTCTCGACCGTGCCCGGGGCCAGGGCGTACGGCTCGTCCAGGAGGGAGGCCCGGTCGTTCATCGGCCCAGTCTTCCATGTGCGCTCGACTTCACAGTCCCGACGTTGGTGTCGGACCCTGCGGATCGGCGAGACTCGAGTCGTGGAATTCGCCTGGACCAACGACCAACTCGCCCTTCGTGAGGAGGCCCGCGAGGTCGCGGCCAAGGCCGTGGAGAAGTACGGCCGGGCCAACGACTCGTGGATCAACGGCTGGTCGAAGGAATTCGCCGCCGAACTCGGTGCCCGCGGCTGGATCGGCCTCACTTGGCCGAAGGAATTCGGTGGCGGCGGACGCCCGGCCATCGATCGATTGATCATCGGTGAAGAACTCATCAGTGCCGGCGCTCCCATCGGATCGATGTGGTTCGCCGACCGTCAGATGGGTCCGGCTCTCATGACGTACGGCCGGCCCGATCAGCAGGCCGAGTACCTGCCCGGAATCCTGGCCGGGCAGAGCGTCTGGTGCATCGGCATGTCGGAGCCCAACTCGGGTTCCGACCTCGCGTCGTTGAAGACGCAGGCCGTGCGCGAAGGCGACGACTGGGTCATCAACGGTCAGAAGATCTGGACGAGCTTCGGTGCCGTCGCCGACTACTGCTACCTGATCTGCCGAACCACCACCGAAGGTCCGCCGCACGCCGGCATCAGCGAGATCATCGTGCCGATGGATACTCCCGGCATCGAAGTCCGGCCGATCAAGGACATGACCACCAATCGCCACTTCTGCGAAGTCTTCTTCACCGACGTGCGCGTGCCGGTCATCAATCTGGTGGGTGCTGAAGGCGGCGCCTTCAAGCAGACAATGCGCCAACTCGAACACGAGCGCGGCGGCATCGATCGACTCGTGTCGAACCACGCCCTCTACAAGGTCGCCCTCGAACGGGCCGACCGCTCCGATCCGCGTGTTCGTCAGCGGATCGCGCGACTCGAGGAGAAGTACCGCATCGGCCGCATCCTCGTGATCCGCGAAGTGCTCCATCAGGCACCGGCCGGATTCTCGGCCGCCACCAAGTGCTTCTGCACCGAGCACGAGTGGGACGTTGCCGAATTCGTGAGCCACGTCCTCGGTCCGGAGGCGACGCTCTGGAACCAGGTCACTCAAGGGCTCGCCTACGCACCCGGTTACACCATCATGGGCGGCACCTCGAACGTGATGCGCAACATCCTGGGTGAACGAGTCCTCGGCCTACCGCGCTGACATGCCGGCCGACGGCACGGCGCGCGAGCACAAGATCTGCGCCTCCTGCGGTCGTCGCATGGAGTGGCGCAAGAAGTGGGAACTCAACTGGGACTCGGTGAAGTACTGCAGCGACCGCTGCCGCCGGACCAGGATCTCGGATCTCGATCGCCGTCTCGAGACGCGGATCGAGGAGATGCTCGCGAACAGGTCGGGAACCATGTGCCCATCGGAAGTCGCCCGGGCCGAGAGCGACGAATGGCGCGATCTGATGGAGCCGGTGCGCGCCGCCGCCCGCCGATTGGCGGCCCGAGGATTCCTCGTCTTCACGCAGGGCGGACGAGTGGTCGACCCGTCGACCGCCAAGGGCCCGATTCGTCTGCGCCGTACCTGAAACGTCGGTTACCGTTACGCCGTTCGCAACTGCGAGGGGGACGCATGACCGAGTGGAACTTCGCCGACGTCTACGAGGCGATCGCCGCCAAGACGCCGGACGCGCCGTGCCAGATCCAGGGCGACCGTCGCTTCACGTGGCGACAGTTCGACCAGCGCACCGCTGCCCTGGCGGCCGACTTCATCGAGGCCGGCCTCACCAAGCAGAGCAAGGTTGCGGCGTACTTGTACAACTGCCCGGAATATCTCGAGACGTACATCGCGGCCTTCAAGGGAGGCTTCGCGCCCGTCAACACCAACTATCGCTACGGACCCGAAGAGGTCACGTATCTGTTCGACAACGCCGAAGCCGAGGCGGTGGTGTTCCACGCGACGTTCGTGCCGCTGGTGGACGAGGTGCGGTCCCGACTCCCGAAGGTCCGCCGTTGGTACTGCGTCGCCGACGGTTCGCACGACGTGCCGTCGTGGGCCGTCGATTACGACGAGGTGGTCGGTCGTTCGGTGTCGGGTCCGGTGCACGGACCGTGGGGTCGCAGCCCCGACGATCTCCTTCTTCTGTACACCGGTGGAACCACGGGCATGCCCAAGGGTGTGATGTGGCGCCAGGACGATCTCTTCAACGTTCTCGGAGCCGGTGGCCAGGCGTTGATCGGCGTTCCGCCGGCGACGACGTTCGACGAGTTGATCGGGCGCATCGGCGTGTCGGCGCCGCCGCTCGTCACGCTGTCGGCCTGTCCGCTCATGCACGGAACCGGCCAGTTCTCGAGTCTCATCACCATGAACCTGGGTGGATGCATCGCGACGCTGCCGTCGCGCTCGTTCGACGTCGACGAACTGCTGGGCGAGGTCCAGCGCAACAAGGTGCAGACCCTCGTGATCGTGGGGCAGGCGTTCGCCGGGCCGATCCTCGAGCATCTCGACACCCATCCGTCGGCGTACGACTTGTCGAGTCTGCTGGTGATGTCGTCCTCGGGTGTGATGTGGAGCCAGGAGAACAAGCAGGGCCTGTTGCGGCACATCCCGCAGGTGATCCTGTTCGACTCGTTCGGATCGTCGGAGGCGGTGGGTCTGGGCGGATCGGTGAGCGCCGCCGGCGCGGCGAGCGAGACGGCCAAGTTCCAACTCGGACCGGCCTGCGTGGTGTTCACCGAGGACGGACGCCGCGTCGAACCGGGCTCGGGTGAACGCGGGCTCGTGGCGGTCGGCGGTTTCATTCCGCTCGGCTACTACCGCGACGAGGCCAAGACGGCCCAGACGTTCCGCACCTTCGAGGGTCGGCGTTGGAGCGTTCCCGGTGACTGGGCCGAGGTCTTGGCCGACGGCACGATCAACCTGCTCGGTCGTGGATCGGTGTGCATCAACACCGGCGGCGAGAAGGTGTTCCCGGAGGAAGTGGAGGAAGCGCTGAAGCGCCATCCATCGGTGCGCGACGCGGTGGCGGTGGGCATTCCCGATCAACGATTCGGCGAGACGATCTGCGCCGTGGTCGAAGCGGCTCCTGGTGCCGCACCGAGCCTCGACGAACTCAACGCCCACGTGAAGTCGTCGCTCGCGGCGTACAAGGCCCCTCGCCATCTCGTGCTCGTCGACACGATCGGGCGCGCTCCGAATGGCAAGGTCGACTACAAGCGCCTGAAGGGTGTGGCGTTCGATCGACTCGGTGTCTCGTCGTGACGGCCGACGCCCTGCGAGCGCGACTCGCACGGCGCGAACCGGTCGTGATGCCAGGCGTGTGGGATGCCGCATCCGCTCTGGTTGCCGAACGCGCCGGCTTCCGTTCGCTCTTCGTGTCGGGTTTCGCCGTCTCGGGTGCGTTGCTCGGAGAGCCCGATGTCGGACACCTGTCGCAGGTGGAGATGGCCGAGACCGCGCGACGCATCTGCCGCGCGGTTCCGACACTGTCGGTGGTGGTCGACGCCGACACCGGCTACGGAAACGCGATGAACGTCAGGCGCACCGTCGAGTTGTGGGAGGAGGCGGGTGCCGCGGGCCTGTTCCTCGAAGACCAGGTGTGGCCGAAGAAGTGCGGCCACATGCCGAACAAGCAAGTGGTTCCTCTCGACGACTGGTTGGCCAAGGTGCGGGCCGCTCTCGACCATCGAACCGACCTCGTGGTGACGGCGCGCACCGACGCGCGCGGAGCGCTCGGGCTCCGCGACGCGATCGAACGTGGTAAGCGCGCCCGCGACCTGGGAGCGGACGCGGTGTTCATCGAAGCGCCGTCGTCGGAGGCCGAACTCGACGAGATCGCGCGCGAACTTCCCGACGTGCCGCTGGTGGCCAACATGGCCGAGAAGGGCGGCATCGCCCATCTCGCGGCCGACGACTTGATCGAGCGCGGATTCCGGCTCCTGGTGTCGCCGGTCGGACTGCTGTTCGCGGCCGTCGACGCCATGGCGCGCGCGGCGTCCACGCTGGCCGCACAGGGTTCTCTCGGGGCGGTGCGACCGGGTCGTTTCGACGAGTTCACCGACCTGGTGGGTCTGCCCGAGCACCAAACCACCGAGGAGCGCTACCGCTGAGTCGGTAACCTGACCTCGTCTCATCCAGAGCGGCCCGAGCGATCGGGCCCGGCAACCTGGGCGGAAGCCCCAAGGTGCCTCCTGCCGCCTCGTGCGGTGGGGATGTGGCCGGCTCGCCGGCAACGAAGCTTCCCTGGATGGGTCACCTGCCGCGACGAGTCGACGAAAGGAGCCCGAAGTGAACGATGCAGTGCCCGTGTCGGGCGCCTGGCGTCCGAACGACCCCGTGGGTCATCGGCAGTTCTTGTCGCTCGACCGCAAGTTGGCGCTCGACTCGGGTCAGGTCCTCGACGGCGTGGTGATCGCGTACGAGACGTGGGGAACGCTGAACTCCGATGCGAGCAACGCGGTGCTGATGTGTCACGCCTGGACCGGCGACAGTCATGTGGCGGGCCCGGCCGATCTCGGCCATCCCACACCCGGCTGGTGGGAGACCGCGGTCGGACCCGGCCTCGCGATCGACACGAACGAATGGTTTGTGGTGTGCACGAATGTGCTCGGTGGCTGCCAGGGAACGACGGGTCCGGCTTCGCCGCATCCCGACGACGGCAAGCCGTACGGTTCGCGCTTTCCGGTGGTCACGATTCGCGACATGGTGCGCGCCCAGGTGCGATTGGCCGATCATCTCGGCGTCGGCCGTTGGCATGCGATCATCGGCGGATCGATGGGTGGCATGCAGGTGCTCGAGTGGGCCACCACGTACCCCGACCGAGTCGCATCGATCGTTCCGATCGCCACGTGCGCACAAGCATCGGCTCAGCAGATCGCCTGGGGTTCCATCGGTCGCCGTGCGATCATGACCGACCCGAAGTGGCGCGGCGGCGACTACTACGACGCGGTACCGGGCGATGGCCCCCACGAAGGTCTGTCGACCGCGCGCATGGTCGCCCAGGTGACCTTCCGGAGCGACAACGTGTTCACCGAGCGGTTCGGGCGCCAGATCGTCGGTGGCGACAACGCCCTGAAGTCGATCGATCAGAAATTCGAAGTCGAGCGTTACCTCGAATACCACGGCGACAAACTCGTTCGCCGTTTCGACGCCAACTCGTATCTCGTGATCGGCAAGGCGATGGATCTCCACGACATCGGACGAGGTCGCGGCGGACTCGACGCCGCGATGGCGCGGATCAACGTGCCCACTCTGACGCTGGGCATCCACAGCGACATGCTGTATCCGGCGTACCAGCAGATCCAGATCCGCGACATGCTCGTCGACCGCGGTGTTCCGGCCGAGTACATCGAGATCGATTCACCGCACGGACACGATTCGTTCCTGATCGACCTCGATCAGGTGGGGCCGCCGTTGCGACACTTCCTCGTCAACGCTCGTTGACGAGCGAGTCGAGTGTGCTCGTGGCCCGGCTCTTGGCCGGGATGCGCAGCAGGAGGCGCGAATCGCCCTGGAGCACGAAGATGGCCCGGTTGGCCGGTGTCTCGGGAGCCCGACCGGCCACCCGATAGGTGCCGCCCAAGCGCTTGGCTCGGCGCGATCGAGAGCTGATCACGAGGTTCGAGCCGTCGACGAATGCGCGCATCTCGCGCCACGGTCCGTCGGGAAGGTCGTGGGAGCCGAGCGTCTGCACGCGGCACACGAATCGACGACCGTCCTTGCTGACCCAGTGCGGCTCGATTCTCGACGCACCCCAGAGCATGGCGATGCAGCCGGCGATGCCAAGGATGCCGATGAGCGTGTCGGTCATGTGCTCATTGTCCCACACGCCGTCGGGGTTTCGACCGTCGCCGATGCGACGGAGCGGGGGAGGCGGATCGACAATGGGATGTGCCCGAGATCCTCGAAGTGGAGATGTACGCCGAGGCGGCGCGGCGAGTGATCGGTCGCCGGGTGTCGAGGGTGACGCATCTCGATTCGCTCGTCGTGGCCGACCCGGAGATCGTGCGGAGCCTGGAGGGAAAGCGAATCAACGATGTGACGTGCCTCGGCAAGGTTCTGACCCTGCACACATCGTCGCTCGCCGTCGACTTGCACTTCGGAATGGCTGGTCGCATCATCGTGGACGGCCGATCGCCCATCGACGAACTGTCGTACGCGGCTTCGGATGATTCGAAGTGGATCCGCTTCGGACTGTCGTTCGGACAGGGCTTCTTGTGCGTCAGCGACCCGCGGCGATTCGCGCGCGTTCATCCCTCGCACCATGGAGAGGGGCTCGGTCCCGACGCGATGACGATCGGGCGGCGGGAGTTCCGCGAACGCGTGAGCGGCCGCAACACTCCCATCAAGGCGGTGCTGCTCGACCAGTCGACCGTCGCCGGACTCGGCAACATGCTGGTCGACGAGATCCTGTGGCGTGCCGATGTCGACCCGCGCCGAAAGAAACTCGACGCGGCGACCGTCGACATCATCCACGCGCGGATGCGCGTGGTGCTGCCGCAACTCGCCAAGCGCGGTGGCAGCCACACCGGACGGGTGAGCGTGGAACTGCGCGTTCCGGGTTCGGCATGTCCGCGCGACGGGGCGATCCTGAGTCGGGCCACGGTGGGAGGTCGGACTACGTTCTGGTGTCCGAAGCACCAACGATGACCCGTCGCGATCCAGGTGCGGTCGGTCCCGGGCGCGACATAATGACGGGGTGACCTGGCTGGCCGGTATCGACACCCGCTCCGTGGGTGACACCGGTAGTTCGGCAGTGGTTCTGGTCGTCGCGCTTGCGTTGGTGGCGGCCGGCGTCGCTCTCGCCGTCATCACCGTGTGGTTCTGGCGATCGACCCGCCCCGACCCCGAGGCACTCGCACCGTTGGTGGTGATGAGTTCGAAACGTTGGCAACTGGGCAATCAGATCGAACGGCGCCAGGCTCTCGACGTGGCTCGCCCGGGCGCGGTGATCGCGGTTCCCGAACCGGTCAGCGAGGAGTCGCTGGCTGACGTCGACGTGGCTCAATCATCCGTCGACGACGAGATCCCGGCGTCCATCGAATTCGCGTCGGACGAGCCAGTTGCTGTGGCGGTGGACGGCCTGTTCGACGATCTGGACGAGGACTCCGATTTGTACGACACCGATCCGGTGAATTCGGGTCCGATCGAACGTGGCGGTTCGTCGCCGATCGATCCGTTGCTCGGTCGCTGAGCGTCGTCGAGAACCCGACCCGCGGACGCCGCGCGGTCTACCGTGGAGACATGGCCGAACTCGATCTCGATGCGATGCTCCAGAGGTTCCGCGACCGGGCCGCCGCCGTGAAGAAGCGCCCGCTCCCGCCCGTTGCGGGTCAGGAACGCCAGCACTTCATCGAGCAGGCCCAACGCGACTTCCAGGATTTCGCGATCATCGGCGACGCCCAGGCGACGATCGAGGATGGAGTTCTTGTTCTCCGGGTCGATCTGCGTCCGAAGGCCTCGTGACCGTCCCGGCCACACGCGACTCGAACGACGTCGCCGTCCCGGCGGTTCTTCTTGCCGTGGTGGCGTGGGGTCTCGGTCCGCTCATGGTGCGCGGCATGAGCGTCGACGGCACGACGGTGGCGCTCTATCGCATGTGGCTCGGAACCCCGGTGATGTTCGTCGCCGCCCGGGTGTGGGGTCAACCAATGACGCTCGCCGTACTCAAGAAGTGCGTCGTGCCCGGCGTGTTCTTCGGACTCTCGATGACGTTCGGATTCCAGGCCGCCCGTACCACCTCGATCGCGGCCGCCACGCTCATCTCGCACCTCACACCCGCTCTCATGGTGCTCGGCCTCGGTCGACTGTTGGGTGAGCGCACCGAGTTGCGACGGCTTCCCTTCGCCTTCGTGTCGTTGTTCGGTCTGGTGCTTGTAGTGCTGGTCGGTTCGAACAGCGACGGCGCTTCGCTCAAAGGTGATCTGTTCGCGCTGGTGAACGTGACCTGTTGGACGGTGTACTTCATCATCCTCAAGCGCACGCGAGATGCGGGCGTCGATGGGTGGACCTTCTTGTCGGGTGTGTTCCTCGTCGGGTCGATCGTGATCACTCCGTGGTGTCTCGTCGCGTCCGATGACCTCACAGCGGTGAACGCCAAGGACTACCTGTTGCTCGCCGGCATGATCCTCGGACCAGGATTGGTGGGCCACGGACTTGTCACGTGGGCCAGTCGCCATCTCGACGCCACGGTCACGTCGTTGCTCACGTTGTTGGGGCCGGTGGTGTCGGTGGTGGGGGCCTGGCTCATCTACGACCAGTCGCTCGGCTGGAACAAGGTCGTGGGGGCCGTGCTGGTGCTGGGTGGTCTGGCCGGAACCGTGTGGGGTCGGTCGCGCGCGGAGGCGTTGGAAGCCCCCTGACCGGGTGCGGGCCGGGTTGGGCAGGACGCGCTCGGCGATAGTGTTCCGGGTGCTGCGGACGTGGCTCAGTTGGTAGAGCATCACCTTGCCAAGGTGAGGGTCGCGGGTTCGAATCCCGTCGTCCGCTCCAAAACCCTTTATTTGCAAGGGTTTCCGGAAGGTTCCGAGTATCGGAATCTCCGATGTCACAACTTGTCACAAGAAAGTGACGGTGTGAGCCCTGTTTCCGGGGTCTCCTGCAACGGCCTGAAAGCTTCGTTGAGCCCTGAAACACTTCGGGGATGTCGGGGGTCTTAGGGGAGTGATGGACACCAATTCCGGCTCTGGTCGCCCAGGCTCGTTCGACGAACTGATCGACCAGATGCGCGCCCAGTTGCTTCCCGTCCTTTGGTCAAAGTGGGGGGTCGAGGTCGGCGGGGACATCTGCTGCGAGGTCGAGGAGTACGCCTGGGAGAACCGTGACCGGTTACTCGGCATGTCGAATGTCCTCGGCTACCTCTACCGGGTCTCACAATCGAAGGCCCGTCGCTACACACGGTGGTCGAAGCGCACCACGTTCCCGAGCCGTTTCCCCGACGTGGTCCATGAGGACCCGCAACTCCACGACATGCTCCAGATGTTGTCGGCGCTCTCGCCCGATCAGCGCACCTGCGTGCTCCTCGTCCACGGCTTCGGTTGGACCTACAACGAGGTGGCCAGTCTGCTCGGCATGAAGCGATCGGACGTGAACAACCACGTCCATCGCGGCATGTCCCGCCTGCGCACCGATCACTTTGACGACCCGCTTCTCGCCGATCGAACCACACAGTCTCAGAACAAGGAGAACATCAGATGAACACCATTGACGAAATGGACATGGAGATCGAGGCCACCCTTCGCCGGGCAGCCGGGCATCTCGCCCGTCGCGGATCCGAATACCTCGAACACCCCGTGATGGAACAGCCGGTTATGAAGGTTGACGGGGCACGCGGCCGACGCCTTCTTGTCGGTACCGCCGCGGCGGCAACCCTGTGCGCCACGGCACTCGTCGGTTCGTTCATCGGCGGAACGTCATCGGGCAAGGTCGATGTCGCCAAGGCCGCCTGGAGCGCAGTGCCTGCAAGGCCGACAGCAGAGCAGGTCAACAAGGTGAAGCTGGACTGTGGCATCACCGCAGAGATTCTCGCGAAGAGTGAGACTGCAGTGCAGTTGGAAACTTTGGGGCGCTCGATCCCACCGATTTCTCCCAACTCGATTCCCGACTACATGCTTGAGCCTTCGTTGGTTGACGTGCGCGGCACAACAACGACGGCCGTGTATTTCACATGGACTACAGCAAAGATGTGTGTGCAGTTTGGCGATGGGAGCATTGATGCGCCTGAGGTCGCTATGACACGTTCCAATGAGTCCGCATGGCAGGAACCGATCGCACTCGACTTGTTCTCGGACATTTCGGCCACGATGATTCTCGGTTTTCTTCCTCCGAGCATTTCAGGTAGCGACCCGAACTCAACCGGCGAGTCGGACAAGATCATCGAGTCCCAATGGGAGGCCTACGTTGATGCACCTGGAGTCGAACGCACGAAGGCCTCGGTGAACGGGGCAATGGAGCGTTTCGTGGCGTGGGTTCCCACGGCCGGAAACTTCAAGATCACGTTCGTCAACACGAAGACAGGCGAAGAACGAGTAGTAGGTGCGACCACCGGGAGTCTTGGTTTCTCGGTGGCACCCAACAGCACGGTCGCGGAGCCTCCCCAAGACTGAGCTCTTCATGCGCTGCTCCGCTTCGGAGGCGGGTCGTCCAACCGGGCGGCCCGCCTCGTTGCGTTGTGGACACCAATCCGAGGATTCTTTGGGACACTTGTGGGTGTCTTGGGGTTTAGAGGGGTGATGGAGAACACGAGAAACCACGGATACCCGGACGGCTTCGACGCGTTGATCGATGAGATCAGGTCGCGTCTTCTGCCGGCACTGGTGTCCAAGTGGGGGATCGAGGTCGGAAGCGACCTGTGTTCAGAAGTCGAGGAATACGCCTGGGAATACCGGCGGAAGGTGATCGCGATGGAGAACCCTCTCGGGTACCTCTACCGCGTCGCCCAGTCGAAGTCGCGCAGCCATGTGCGATGGATGAACCGCAACACGTTCCCCAGCCGTTTCCCCGACGTCGTCCACGAAGATATGCAGCTCCATGACACGTTGCAGATGTTGGCCGGCCTGAACCCCGACCAGCGTGTGTGCGTCATGTTGGTGCACGCCTTCGGCTGGACCTACGCGGAGGTGGCCGACCTTCTCGGCGTGACTCGCGCGGTGGTCAACCACCATGTGCACCGGGGGATTGCTCGTCTCCGCTCGACTGCATTCACCGATCCGCTGTTGTCTCCGTCAACCGCAACAACCCTTCCATTGGAGGAACAGTCATGAACCACCCACACGAGTCCCAAGAACTGGACGACGTGCTCGGCCGCGCAGGTGATTATCTGATGCGTCGCACCGCCGAGTACCGTGAAACGCCCGTTGTGATGAACGTGCGGCCGATCTCGACCAGACGAGGCAAGCGGTTGCTTGTGGGCACCGCGGCAGCTGCAACTCTCTGCGTCACGGCCCTGGCCGGGTCGTTCATCGGCGGAACATCTTCCGGCAAGGTTGATGTCGCAAAGGCTGCCTGGAGTGCGATTCCCTCGGCGCCGACAGATGATCTCATCAAGCAAACCAAGAACAACTGCCATATCACGAACGAGACCCTGGCCGGATACGAAGGTGCCACAGTGGCGACATTTCCTCAAGACATGCTCGATCCCGCGTTGATTGATGTGCGCGGCACAACGACCACAGCCGTGTATTTCACTCCCAGCCATGCAGTCCTGTGTGTCCAGTTCGCAGATGGCAGCGTGTCCGTCAATGACATGCCGATGGGCCCGAACGACGGCAACGACGGAAATGGATGGAAGACGCCGGGCACAATCACTGTCAAGATTGACGGAAATGACGGCACAGAATCGTTCATGGCAACCATGATTGTCGGGTATCTGCCCGACGGTGAGAACTGGGATCCATACATCAAGGTTGATGGCATCGAAACAGTCGCTGCGACAAAGAGCGAACGGTGGGGCCGATACATCGCATGGATCCCCGGTGAGGTCTCGGGGCTCGTGGCAATGGTGAACAAATTGACCGACGAAGGTTTCGACCTTCCGTTCGGTCCCGAGGAAGAAGCACCAGTGCAGCTTTCGCCGGAAACCACCATTGAAACCAAGGTGTCGGACCAGGGCGTCGTGACGCCGCTCGGCGACCCGGCGACCACCGTTTCACCGGGGGACTGAGAACGCCACGCGCTGCTCCACTTCGGACGCGGGTCGTCCCACGGGGCGGCCCGCCTCTGGCCGTTTCAGACGTATGCTGAGGGCTCCGATTCGGTTGTCACAAAATGTCACAACGAGCCGGCGACACAGGACGAAAACAGCGAACAGGACGACACCAGAGGAAACTCAAACCCTTACAGGGCAACACGGCACGAACTCCACGAACACCGTGGACGGGATTGACGCGGTTGCCAAGGTGAGGGTCGCGGGTTCGAATCCCGTCGTCCGCTCCAGTGAATCGAGAGGGTCGGGGCGCCCCCTGCCCTAACCGTCTGACTCGACGGTCCAAGTACATTTGTACCGGTCATTGCTTTCGATGGTTTTGGTAGCCAAAACCTGTGGGAGTCAGTTCGCCTCCATTCGGGTCGGGAGTCGCTGATCGGATCCGCTCGTGAGGGTCGTGCTGGGCCGTCTCGTCGTCGACGAGGCCCCTGATCTCGCGAGCACCCTGGCCGAACTCGGTCGCGTGGACGTGCTGCCCACGTATCAAATGGACCCGTCACTGGTGGCGCAACTCGCCGACCTCAAGCCTGATGTCGTCATCGTCGGACGGTTCATGACAGAGCTCGCGTTTCTCCTCAGCGAGTACCTCCGACAGGCCGGCTGTTCCGAGTCGCCGATCGTCGTGGCCGCCAATCCGGTCACGAACGCCCTCAAGATCAAGGTGGCCCACGCCGGGTTCGACGACGTCGTGGACCTGGGTCGCCCGCTGCCCGAAATTCGAACTGCGATCGCCAATATCGGCCAGGGCAAGTTCGCCCTCGACGATGATCCGCTCTGGAGACGTGTCGATCGGCCGCCCCGTCATCTCGACCTGCCGTTGATGACCCGCGATGACGTCGACATCGAGATCCTGAACCTCATCGCGATCGGTCTGTCCGATCAGGAGATCTCCGAGGTGGTTCACATGTCGCCTCAGACCATCCGAAACCGGGTGAGCCACATGCTCATCCGCTCCGGTCTGGCCAACCGCACGCAATTGGCCTGGATTTTCACCCACCGCAATCTGCTGCACCACATCGTCCTGGGGAACGGTCTGGCGGGTCCGACGACTGTCGAGTAGAGGGAATTCCGGATCGGGGGTACGGTTCCCCCATGAGGCAGCTGTCGGGGCTCGACGCCACTTTCCTGCATCTCGAGACCTCCACCACGTTCGGTCACGTGTCGGGCCTGAGTCTGTACAGCCGCCCGTCGCCCGAGTTCGATCCGTACGAGGTCGTGTATCGGCGTTTCGAGGCGGTGGCCGGTCGGGCCGATCCGCTGCACAAGAAACTGCGCGACGTCCCGTTCGGTCTCGATCATCCGTACTGGGTGTCCGACGACGACTTCGATCTCGATTACCACGTTCGGCACCTAGGCCTCGCTCCGCCCGGTGACGATCGGCAACTGGCCGATCAGGTCGCGCGCATCTTCGGCCGCCCGCTCGACCGCTCGCGACCGTTGTGGGAGGTATACGTCATCGAAGGTCTCCAGAACGGCGGCTGGGCCCTCATGACCAAGTTCCATCACTCGACGATCGATGGTGGCGCGGGTGTCGTGCTGCTCAACATGCTCACCGACGCGACTCCCGACGCGCAGCCCGATCTGACGCCGGTCCCCATCGTCCCGGACGAACCGGTCACCGACGCCGAGCTACTGCAGCGTGCGGTGGCCAAGTTGGCGAGCAATCCGGTCAAGGCTCTGCGCTTCCAGTTGCGAGTCGCCCAAGGTGTTCTCGATTCACTGGGGTTCGACCCGGCGAGCACGATCACGCGTCGCGCTCGGGCCACGTTGCGAGCGGTGACCCGTCGGCCCGACCCCGAGCAGCCGCAGGCCGAGGATCGCGTGCGTCTGCCGCTCACTCCGGCCCCGCCGACGCCGTGGAACAAGACGATCACCGCGCACCGCCGTTTCGCCATGCGGTCGGCGTCGCTCGAGACGTTGAAGGCGCTCAAGAATGCATCGGGTGGAACCGTCAACGACGTCGTCATGGCCATCTGCACCGGCGCCCTGCGCAACTATCTGATCCAGCACGATGCGCTGCCCGATCGACCGCTGCGCGCCATGGTTCCGGTGTCGTTGCGCACCGGAGAAGAAGAGGTTCCGTGGACCAACATGGTGTCGGGCATCATCGCCGACCTGCCGACGACCACCGCCGATCCGATCGAGCGCATCGCCCAGTGCCATGAAGCCATGGAAGCGGCCAAGCGTCAGTTCGATCTTCTGCCGGCCGACACCATCGCCGAGGGAACCCAGACCACCTCGCCGATCCTCGCCACCGCGGCCGCCCGGCTGGCCTCGCGCCTGCGGTGGGCCGATCGGGCCAATCTGTTGCCCAACAACGTCGTGATCTCCAACGTTCCGGGTCCTCGTCAGCCGATGTATCTGAGCGGAGCGCGGCTCGAGAACTACATCCCGGTGTCGATCGTGACCGACGGAATGGGCCTCAACATCACCGTGCACAGCTACCTCGACCGACTCGACTTCGGACTCATCGCCTGCCGCGAACTGGTGCCCGACTTGTGGGATCTGCTCGATCTGCACTTCGACGAGATGAAGACGCTGTGCGAGGCGTACGGGGTGAAGCCGGCCTGACGGCGCTCAGCGTTTCGCGATGGCGATGCGCTTCTCCTTGGCCTTGGCGCCGTTCATTGGCACCCGCACCTCGAGGATGCCGCCTTCGTATGTCGCCTTGATGTCGTCTTCCGACGCCCCAGCCGGCAGCACGAGTAGTCGGGTGAACGATCCGTAGCGGAACTCGCTGCGGTAGTGGCGGGCGTCGGTCGCACGGCTTTCCTTCTGGCGGTGCACCATGAGGCGCAGCACGCCGTCCGACATCGACAGGTCGACGTCCTTGTCGGGGTCGATGCCGGGCACTTCGGCGCGGATGACGAAATTCTTGTCGAGTTCGAATTCCTCGACTCGGATCGCCGTGTCCTCCAGCATGTCGATCAGCCCGTCGTTCCGATCGAAGGGGCTCCGCAATGTTGACCAGGCCGGCCAAGCCGGCCAGTCGGTGTCGAAGATCGATTTCCTGAGCAGTGATGCCACGTCGGCTCCTTTGGGTTCGCGGTCGTCTCGGGTGACGCCTCGAAAATAGGAGCGTCCGACGACACGCGGTCGTCAGGCGAGTCGAATGATGACGGCTCTACTCGCGCACGAAGAACGTGCGGTTCCATTCGCGACGGCCGCGGCCGTCGACGGTGATGCGCCATTCGTAACTGCGCCCGGGCGCCAGCGCGATGGGTGGAATCTGGATCGCGAGGTTCTGGTCGACATCGGAACCGGGGCGTAGATGCGACGGGCGGGCGACTTCGAGATCGATGTCGAACGCGAGCGGGGACGCATTCACGAGCACGTTCCGACCATCCTCGTCCACGAGTTCGGCGTGGATCCGGATCCGCTTCTCGGTCATGTCCCACGGGATCTTGGCCATGAGGGCGAGGGCGCTCGTAAAGACACCCGAACCGACTTGCGACCAGCCCGCACCGGCCATCATCACCTTGCCGTCGTGGGTCACGGCGTAGTCGGCCAGGACCACCTGCAATTGGATCTCCATCGTGAGCGACGCTACTCGTCGCTACCGTGGCCGGCCGATGGAAGCGTCGCCCCGACCCACGGCCCGCACGTTCAAACCACGGCGGCGTCGGCTCGGCACGGAGCGCGCGGCGGTGTACGAACGGCTGGCGCCGCTCTTCGCGCTCGCCGAAACCGGTCCCGTGCTCGACCTCGTCGAGTCGTTTCCGGATCGACGTTCGATTCGTCTGGAGATCGGATCGGGGAACGGGGATCTCGCCTCGTCGTTCGCGCGATCGCATCCAGACGTCGGCTTGATCGCGGTCGACGTGCACCGACCGGGTATCGCCCGTCTGCTGGCGGACATCGACGCGTTCGGTCTCGGCAATCTGCGCGTGGTGGAGGGCGACGCCCTGGTCTTCCTCGACCGACTGCCCGACGCGTCCATCGACGAGGTCTGGGCCTTCTTCCCCGATCCGTGGCCGAAGAACGCCCAGTCGCACCGCCGTCTCGTCACCTCAGAGCGGATGGCCCGAATCGCTCGAGTGCTGAAGTCCGGGGGATCGTTGCGGCTGGCCACCGACGTCGCTGCTTATGCGCAGCAGATGCGCGGCGTTCTCGCCGCCGACCCGAACTTCGTGCGGGTGGAAGACGAACGACCGACGTGGCGGATCGAGACGCACTTCGAGCGCGAGGGGCGCGAGCGAGGCCGGGCGGCCGTCGATCTGCGAGCGATACGCCGCTGATCGAGCGTCAGAGTCCGAGTCCGGCGCCGGCGTTCAGGTCGTCGGCGGCCGAGAACGCCCGGCGCACGAGGGCGTCCATCAGCGCGGCGCCGCGCTCGTTCGCGGTGTCGAGCGTGAGGATGCTGGCCGCGAACGACGTGCAGTAGAACAGGACGCCTTCGGCGTATCCGACTGTGATCCGTTCGACGTCGCTCCATTCGTCGGGGACGCCGTGAGTGCGCAGCCGCTTCGCATAGCGGTCGATGAGCTTGGTCTGCATCTCCTGACGCATCGCCGAGGGCAGATTCGTGCCGAGGAAGTACACGAGGTCGGTGGTGCTCGGAGCCCGCATCGACAACTGCCAGTCGATGAGAGTCATCGATCCGTCGGAGTCGAAGAACATGTTGTCGAGGCGGAAGTCGCCGTGGATGAGGGTGTTGGGCCACGGCAGGTACTTCGTCATCCAGTCGGTCACCCGCGGCGCGAATCCCTCGCACCAGCGCAGCACGCGTTCGGGCAGTGAATCGCCGTAGCGAGCGAGGAACGTTGGCCAGCCCATCTCGAACATGGTTCCGACCGAGAGGCTCATGGGGTCGGAGATGTCGGGCATCCAGTCGAGCGACTTCAGTTCGGGGTGGTCGAACCACGAACCGTGCAGATCGGCGGCGGTGTCGATGGCGGTGCGGGCCTGGTCGGCGGTCGGACCGGCCACCTGGTCGCCCGGGCGGCGCGGATGGAGATCCTCGAGGATGAGCACGTACGGGTCGGTGCGCGAGTAGAGGCATTCGGCGATGCGCACTCCGTGCATGTGCGGAGCGACCTCGGTGTAGAAGCGGTGCTCGCGCTCCCACACGCGCATCATCTGCCCGATCATCTGCCCACCGGGATCGGCGGTGGGCATCTTCACGATGACCGACGAGGGGCAGCCCGCTCCGTCGAGATGGACGCGAGCCAGTTGGCCCATGAAGCCTTCGCCGGCTCCGATGACCTCGATACGTATCGAAGCGATCCGGCATTCGAGAACCGACGACAGCCATTCGGCCGTCACCTCCGACATGACGCGCGGCGTCTCACCCATGTGTCGCCTCCCCCTCGTGCGAGCGATTCCACCTTAGGTCGGTACGGGTACTCTGAATGCGTGTCCGGGGCGATCGTCGAGCAGTTGGCCGCGATCGTCGGGTCGGCCAACGTTCTCGTCGCCGACCTCGACCGCTACGAAGTCGACTGGACCCGCCGTTATTCGGGCCGGTCCGCCTGTGTGGTCCGGCCGGCCGACACCGCTGAAGTGGCGGCGATCGTCGCCTGGGCGCGCCGAGCCGGAGTCGCGCTGGTACCCCAGGGCGGCAACACCGGACTCGTCGGCGGCTCGGTGCCCCGCGGCGGAGAAGTGGTGGTGTCGCTCGAACGGATGAGGCACATCGGCCCGGTGGACGCGCTCTCGCGGCAGGTGACCGTCGGAGCCGGCGTCACCATCCACGATTTGCACGAAACCGCCCGGGCCGCCGGCCTGCGCTACGCCGTCGACTTCGGTGCGCGCGGTTCGGCCACCGTCGGCGGTTCGGTCGCCACCAACGCCGGTGGCATCAACGTGGTGCGCTACGGCATGACGCGCCAGCAGATCGTGGGCGTGGAAGCCGTGCTCGGTACGGGTGAGGTCGTCTCGCACTTGCAGGGTCTGGTGAAGGACAACACCGGTTTCGACCTCGCATCGCTGCTCTGCGGAAGCGAAGGGACGCTCGGCATCGTCACGGCCGTTCGCGTCCGCTTGGTTCCCGAACAGCCGGTCAGGGTCACCGCGCTGGCCGGGTTCGATCGCGTGGACGCCGCGGTCGAAGCGACGGCGTCGGTGTGCCGTTCGCTCGACACGGTGGATGCGGCCGAACTGATGCTCGACTCGGGTGTCGAATTGGTCGAAACGACGGTCGGCGTCGAATCGCCGATTCCGCGCGCAGCGGCCTATCTCCTCGTCGAGTGCTCTGCTCTCGACGACCAGAGCGAGAGCCTCGGGTCCATCCTCGACAGCGTGTCCGGCCTCCGCGATGTGGCCATCGCCGTGACTCCCTCGCAACGCGACGCGCTGTGGCGTCTGCGCGATGAACACACGCCATCCATCAATACGCTCGGACCTCCTTTGAAGTTCGACGTGACGGTTCCGATCGATCGGTTGTCGGGTTTCGTGACGTCGATCGGCGGTGTCGTGAGCGCGGTGGCGCCGGGTGCACGCACTTTCGTGTTCGGCCACGCCGCCGACGGCAACATGCATGTCAACGTGTCGGGAGCGAGCGGCCACGACGACCAAGTGACCGACGCGGTGCTTCGCGCGGTGGTCGCCGAAGGCGGGAGCATTTCGGCCGAGCACGGCATCGGCGTGGCCAAGGCGCGCTGGCTGCATCTGAGTCGATCAGCGGCCGAGATCGAGGCCATGCGAGCGATCAAGGGCGCGCTCGATCCCGACGGGGTCATGAATCCCGGCGTCCTGTTCGCCGCGGTCTGACTCAGCTGGTCATGCCCTGCAGGCCGACCAGGCCGCGCGCCAGTTCGATCTCGCCCATGTGGCGCAGACCATGCTGATAGATCCAGCACTCGAATCCGTCGAGAACCGTGATGCCGGGTTCGCCGGCCACCCGGGCCGAGAAGGTCGATGCGATCTGCGGCGGGAACGGTCGGCCGATCACGACCCGGTCGAGATCGTCGGGAGACAGTTGGGCCAGCCAGTTCTCGGTGCGCGAGAAGACCGCGCGCATGTAGTCGCGGAACGCGTCGATGTCACCGATCCGCTGGTGCACCATGTCGTCCACCGTGCGGTGCTTGCCGTGGTCGTTGATCGTGAGGCCGACTCGCGACTGCCAATCTTCGTTCCAGACGGGAGCCTGGCCGGTCAGCAACATGAACGATCCGTCGTGCACGTTCACGTAGTGGAACAACGAGAACGCGATGGGGACGACACCGTCGCGTTCGAAATGGTTGACGTGCGACAGGTCCATCGTGTCCAGTGCGTCCTCGTACAGCGAATGCAGAGCGACGATGCGCCGGCGGAGCGAATCGAGGACGAGCGCGTTGGTCATGGCCCAACCATAGGTGAGTGTCCCGTCGACTCTGATACGTTCGCGCCATGCGCTTCGGAAAGATCGACTTCGACTACGCCGCCGACCTGGCCGGCCGAGATCCGGCGGCCGACGGTCCGATCTACATGGTCAACTTCATGAAGTACAAGACGGTGGCCGAATACCGCGGTGGAGGTGGCGTGGCGATTTCCGGCATCGAAGCCGACGACAAGTACTCGCCGGTCGAGGTGCTGAAGAAGATCGGTGCCCACGTGGCGTTCCACGGCAAAGTCGTCGCCCAGGGCGCCGACGGCGAGTGGGATCGCATGGGAATCGTCAAGTATCCGACGCGTCGGTCGTTCATCGAGATGCAGGATCGTCCCGACTTCAAGGAGAAGCGGGTGCACAAGGACGCGGGTATGGACTACACGGTGATCGTGGGTGCGCTGCCGGCCGCGTCACATTCCCCGATCCGACCTGGTCGCTACGTGATGTTCGATCTGTCGGCTTCGCCGCGCGACGTCGCGCCGAGCGGAACCACCGCCGCGTTCAGCATCGAGGGCACGATCATCCACGACGATCGCCGCTGGTCGAGTCTCGCTGTGTCGTGGCACGACGAAGTGCCGTCGGTGCCCGCGTGCGCACGCGGCGGCAACCGGATGGTCGTGGTGGCTCAGGCCGAGATCGACCGTTGGAGCGACCTGCTCACTTCGCCCTGAACGTGATCGGGACCGAATTCGGTCCGAGCACGAAATTGCCGCGGCGCCACGGAACGTCGTCAGCGGCCAACTCCATGTCGTCGAGACGGGCCAGCAATTCCTCGAACAGGATCCGCAGTTCGAGCCGCGCCAGCGGCGCGCCGAGGCAGTGGTGGCGACCGTAGGCGCCGAACGCCACGTGCTCGTTGGGTGATCGGGTGATGTCGAAGTCGAACGGATTCGCGAACACCTTCTCGTCGCGATTGGCCGACGGGTAGAGGAGCAGCACCCGGTCGCCCTCGCGGACCCGGAGACCGGCCACATCGACGTCCTTGGTGGCGGTGCGGTTCATGTTGCGCACGGGCGTGGCCCAGCGCAGCATCTCCTCGATGGCCGAAGGCAGGAGGCTCGGGTCGTCCTGCAACGTGCGCAACTGGTCGGGGTGTTGGAGCAGTGCCGCCACTCCACCCGAGATCACGTGGCGCGTCGTTTCGTCGCCGCCTACGAGCACGAGCATCGTCTCGAACATGATGTCGACGTCGGTGAGTTGCTGACCTTCCCACTCGGCGTTGACGACGAGGCTCACGAGGTCTTGCCGATCGGTGTTCCGGCGCTCCTCGACGTGGCCCATGATGTAGGTGTTCCAGTTCATGACGGCCTGGATGACCTCGTCGCGCACCTCTTCGCCGCCGGTGGCGAAGAGATCGGACCAGTGGAGCAGTTGGTCGTGATCATGCTCGGGAAGTCCCATCAACTGGCCGATCATGAACATGGGCAGCGGTGTGGCGATGTCGGCGACGACGTCGCACGATCCCTTGTCGATGACTGCGTCAATCAGTTCGGTGACCTTGGTCCGCAGATACGGTTCGTGATCGGCCACTCGCCGGGGCGTGAAGCCGTTGCCGACGAGGCGACGTCGCTTGGTGTGCTCGGGCGCGTCGAAGTTGATCATCGACGGAACCGAGCTCTCCGGGCGCGATCCCTTGCCCGAGCAGAAGGTGTGCCACTCGCGGCTCATCATCGAGACCAGTTCGTGGCTGGCCGCGCCCCAGATGCCGGTCTCGTCGTCCCAATAGAGGGGCGCCTCGCGACGCATCCAGCCGGTCAGTTCGTCGAAATCGGCGTAGAAGTCGGGGGACAGCAGGCGTATCTCGGAGCGCGTCGGGTGGCCGGCTGGACCGCGTCCCCCTCGGTTGAGGGCCACGGTGAAGTCGAGTTCCTCGTCGAGTTCGGGGCTGTGGTCGGAGGTCATGGTGGGCAACAATAGGGGTCGTCGAGAGGGGAGCCATGTCCGAGCGAGTACCGAGCAGTGTGGCCGAGGCCGGCTACGTCTTCGTCGATCCGGCGGCGTACGCCGACGAGGACTACTTCCATCGGGCGTGCGCGCTGCTCCGCAAAGAGAGTCCCGTTCACTGGGTGGAGGGCGAGGGTTTCAACCCGTTCTGGGCCATCACCAAGTCGGCCGACATCTTCGACATCGAGGCGCGAAATCAGATCTTCCTCAACGAACCGCGACCGGTGCTCGGTTCGGCCATGGACGACGCCCGCCGTCAGCAGAACGGCGACATGCTTCGCACCCTCATTCATGTCGACGACCCGGAGCACCGCAACCTGCGCAACGTCACCGCCGAATGGTTCCTACCCAAGAACCTGTCGAAGCTGGAAGGCGTGCTGGCCGGCTTCGCCAAGCGCTACGTCGACAAGATGGTCGAGATGGGCGATCGGTGCGACTTCGTCCGCGACATCGCCATGTTCATGCCGCTCAACGTGATCCTCTCCATTCTCGGCCTGCCCGAGTCCGACTACCCGCGCATGCTCAAGTTGACGCAGGAGTTGTTCGGCGGTCTCGACGAGGACATGCAGCGCGACGGCGATCCGACTGCGATCATCGAAGTGATCCAGGACTTCTTCGTCTACTTCACGAAGTTGACCCAGGATCGTCGCGCCACGCCCACCGACGACATGGCCTCGGTGGTGGCCAACGCCACGATCGACGGCCAGCCGCTCACCGACATGCAGACGATCTCGTACTACGTGATCACCGCCACGGCCGGGCACGACACGACCGCGTCGGCCATGGCCGGTGGTCTGCTCGCCCTCATGGAGAATCCCGACCAGATGGAGCGCCTGAAGAACGATTCGTCCCTCATGAACACCGCCGTCGACGAGATGATCCGCTGGGTCGCACCGGTCAAGCACTTCATGCGCACGGCCACCGAGGATTACGTGGTGCGCGGAACCACGATCAGGAAGGGCCAGTCGGTGCTGCTGTCGTATCCGTCGGGCAACCGCGACGAGGATGCTCACCCCGATCCGTTCCGCTTCGACGTCGGACGCTCGCCGAACAAGCATCTCTCGTTCGGATTCGGCGTGCACTACTGCCTCGGAGCGATGCTCGCGCGCATGGAACTCAAGGCTCTCTTCAAGGAGCTCCTGCCGCGCCTGAAGCACGTGGAGTTGGTCGGCGAGCCGAAGTGGATGAAGACGATCTTCGTCGGCGGCTTGAAGACCCTGCCGATCCGGTACGAGGTGACGCCGGGCTGAGTCAGCGAGGATCGGGCGACACGAGCCGGCCCGGTCGTTCGTCGAGGCTGGCCTCGACGAACTCTCCATCGCGCACCACCGCGCGGCCGTTCACGAACGTGTGCACCATCCCGGTGGGGCGGTCGGCGGTGAGCCGTTCGCCATCGGCCGGGAAGTCGCGCACGCGTCGGACCGGACCGGGGCCCACGGTGGCTGGATCGAACACCACCACGTCGGCGAACGCGCCCTCGCGCAGGACTCCGCGGTCGGTGAAACCGAAGAGATCGGCTTGAACCTTGGTGAGTTTGTTCACGGCTTGTTCGAGGGTGAGGGCTCGCCGCTCGCGCACCCAGTTGCCCAGGAGGTCGGTCGAGAGAACCGCGTCGCACAACTGGCCGACGTGGGCGCCGGCATCGGAGAGCCCGAGGGTGCAGTGGTCGGAGTTGAGCAGGACCTCGATGCCGTCGACGTCGTCGTTGGCCAAGAGCGCCTTCACGCGCAGCAGCAGGTCGCCTTCGAGGAGAGTGATCTCGAGCAGAGCATCGAACGGGTCGGCGTTCATGTCGGCCGCGATCGCGGTGAGGCGACGGCCGACGAGGTCGGGGGAGGCCGGGGCTTCCATGATCTCAAAGCTGTCCCAGCGCGGAACGATTCCCTGGCCGGCGTCCCATGCCTCGCGCACGCGACGTCGCCACTCCGGATCGGCGTAGGCCGAACGACGCTCGGTGATCGACTGGGGCATGAGTTCGGCGAACACTGGATTGGTGTTGAGAGTGAACGGCTCGACCATCGTCTGCGAGAACGACAGCGGTCGACACGACACCTGCGGCCACACGTCGGCGCCTCGTTCGATGCCGGCTCGGTGGATCTCCATCGCCTTCACGTGGGCGCCGGTGTTGGTGGTGAGGATCGCGGTGTACGTGAGCGGTGCACCGGCCACCGGCTGCAGTTCGTAGCAATCGGTGAAGCTCAGGCCCTCGCCGCCGTTCACGCCGATCACACCACGTCCGCTGTCGCCCACGGCGCGGAAGAGAGCCGCGATTTCGCGCTTGTCGGCCCAACGACTCGGAATGGGCTGTCCGTCGGCACCGCGATGTGTGACGGCGAAACTGGTGGCGAATCCGGCGGCCCCGGCGTCCATGGCCTCACGAATGAGATCGGCCATCGCCACGATCTCGTCGTCGGTCGCCTCGCGACCGACCGCCTCGTCGCCCATGACGAACACCCGGAGTGGCGTATGCCCAATGTACGCGGAGTAATTGAGAACCGTGCCGCGTCGGCGCACCGCGTCGAGGTAGTCGGGGAATGACTCGAATTCCCACGGAACACCCGAGTGCAAGGTGGCCGGCTCCATGTCCTCGACCTTCTCCATCGTGCGCACGATGAGATCGCGGTCGGTCGCCTTGGTGGGTGCGATGGAGAAACCGCAATTGCCGGCCACGACGGTGGTGACGCCGTGGAAGCACGACGGACTCAGTGCCGGATCCCAGAACACTTGGGCGTCGTAGTGAGTGTGAATGTCGATGAAGCCAGGCGTGACGACGAGGCCGGCCGCGTCGACGACGTGGTCGCCCTCGAGGCCCTGTCCAATCGCCGCGATGCGATCGCCTTCGATCAGGACGTCGGCGATTCGGCCCGGTGCGCCCGTGCCGTCGACGACCAGACCACCGCGAAGAACGATCGACCCTTGTGTCCCCATGGACTCATGTTCTCATGCGAGGCGAGCCCCGCATAGAGCCAGCCCGTCGCGTCAGGCCTTCTCGGAGACCTCGACCGCGAGCGAATAGGCGCCGACGACTTCGGGGCCGAGGCCCACCGGGCTGGCGTCGATCCCGAACCACACCCGCAACTGAGCGGTGACGGCGTGGCGGATGATCGGGAACGCGTCGGCGACTGGCGCGGCCGGGGGCAAGCAACCGTCCTCACCGAGCGTCTTCAACTGCGGCTGGGCCTCGAGGAGCGGACCGAGCCCGGACGCCTCGGCGACACCGATGATGCCGGTGCCGTTGCCGAACGTGCAGAAGTCGTCGAATCCGTTGTGGCCGACTCCGTCGATCACCCAGAGACGGCTCGGGCCCGGCACCTGCTCGTAGGCCGGGCGGGTCACCGTGTCGGGCGGAGTGACGGCATCAAGAGCACCGGCCATGAAGAACGAGGGCTTGGCGGGCAACTCGAGTGGTGCGGTGGTGGCCGTGTCGCGGCCGATACCCACGCCCGAAGCGAGCGAGATGTACGCGTCGACACGTTCGTCGTCGGCGGCACCGAGGATGGTCCCACCTCCGGCGCTGTGGCCGACTGCGACGACACGCGTGTCATCGACGTGACCAGCGAAGCGACTGGTGGCCGAAGATCCTTCGGCGACGAGCAAGTCGAGGCTCGCGAGCAATTCACCCACCGCCGACTCACGGTCGCCGACTGGGGCGCTCAGCACGTGGAACAAGTCGCGCGACCAGTGATCGGTGGACACCACGATCATGCCCCAGCTCGCGAGGTGCGACGTGAGGAACGTGCTCTGCAGGCGCATACCGGAGAATCCGTGCGAGAAGAGAACGACGGGGAACTGTCCGTCGGCCACGTCGGCGTCGCGAGTGGCCGCGTATTCGTACACGGCCGGTACATCGGCGGTGAGCAGATTCTTGATGGCTTCGGGGACGAAGTCGCGCATGTCGTACGACTCGGTGCCGCTCGAACCGGCCACGGCCGGGTACCAGATCTCCACTTGGTTGCCCGCTGCGAGTTGCAGAGTGGTGACTCCGACGGGGAATTCGCCCGGCTCGGAGTAGGCGGTTGCGAGAGCCACCGGGTCGAGCGTGGTGGTGGGAGCCTCGGTGGCCGGGGCCTCCGTGCTGGACGGTTCGGATACAGCAGGCGCTTCGGTGGCGGGGGACTGCTCAGAGGAACCATCCCCTCCGCATGATGCGAGCACGACGACGGCGACGATGGAAGGGATGAGGGCGATACGACGCATCCCAACAATGTCGCAGACCTGGGCCTGACCGGGCCACTTCTTCCAGCGGTTCCCCGTCACGCGGACGGTAGGGTGACGACTCTCTCCGGTCTCCGGAGAGTGGCGATGTGGCCGAGTGGTTGAGGCAAGGGCCTGCAAAGCCCTCCACCTGGGTTCGATTCCCAGCATCGCCTCCACTCGTGTAGGTCCAGCCGGTGCTGATTCAGCGTCGGACGGTCACCGTGTTCGAGGGCGTCGATTCGGGACTCGTTCCTGCGGTGTTCGTGGCCCGAACCGTGAACGAGTAGCTGGTGCCTCCGGCCAGTCCGCTGATGGTCACCTTGGTGGTCGTTCCGGCGACCGAAACGGTTCCGATCCGAGTTCCATTCGAGTGGACGGTCACGACGAACGACGTGATGGGGGAGCCTCCGTTGGGACCGGGTGTCCACGACACCGAAGCCGATCGCTTCCCGGCGGTCGCGCCGACGTTGGTCGGGGCTCCGGGCGCCGCGATGGGCGTGGGCTCCGATACGTACCCAGCGAACAGGAGTCGGTTTGGCGACCCGATTCCTGGGTTCTTCACCACGCCCTGGGTCGCAACGTTCAGTAGGCGAGACGAGAGGTCGACCGGAGTGGACGTGGGGCTCGACGACAAGAGTAAAGCGACTGCACCGGCGACGTGCGGCGACGCCATCGATGTGCCGGAGATCGTGTTGGTCGATCCGTTCGACCAGGCCGACGTGACGGCAACTCCGGGAGCGAAGAGGTCGACGCAGGTTCCGAAGTTCGAGAAGGAAGCGCGGGTGTCGGTCGAATCCGAAGCAGCCACGGTGATGGCGCCGGGGACGCGGGCCGGAGACGTGGTGCACGCGTCAGAGTTGCTGTTGCCGGCGGCAACCACGACGGTCACGCCATCATTGATCACCGACTGGACGGCGGCATCGACACTCGAACTCGCTCCACCTCCCAAACTCATGTTTGCCACGGCGGGCACTCCCGCCTGATGGTGGGCGACGATCCAGTCGAGACCGGCGATCACTCCCGACCAGGTGCCCGAGCCGGCGCAATCGAGAACACGCACCGGAACGACAGAGGCAGTCTTTGCGACGCCGTAGGTGGTTCCGGCGATGGTGCCAGCGACGTGGGTCCCGTGACCATTGCAGTCGGTGGTGCCATTGGCGTCGCTGATACTGCTGAAGCCGGCGACAACGCGCCCCGCGAACTCTGTATGGGAAGCGAGAACCCCGGTGTCGACGACATAGGCCATGACCGCCGTCGAGCCATTGGAGTAGTTGAACGAGCCCGAGAGCGGTAGCGCGCGCTGGTCGATGCGATCGAGGCCCCAGGGCGCTCCGGTCTGACTGGCGTCGATCGTGACGCGCGAGTCGGGTTCGACGCCGGCGATACGAGGGTTTCGGCGCAGGGCTTCGATCTGCTTGCCGTTGGCGAGCACGACGGCGCCTGGAAAGACATTTTCGAAGACTCGGGTGACGCCGATCCCTGAACTCGCGAGGCTCGAGGCCTCACCCCGGGCATCGGACGCCGGCGCGAATCTCACGATGTAGGCGGAGGGGTCGGCGGCGGCGCTGGGAGCGGCAGAGGCCACGTTGGCTCCGAATCCGACGAGAGTGCTGGTGGCGATGGCGAAGGAGATGAGACGGAGGGGACGATTCACGACCGGGTCATCGGAACAGGCAGTGACGTTGTTACGGAGAATGAGAAGAATTTCTGGAATTCGTCAAGGAAGTCGGACTGATCCTGGTCATCCCCAGGCCTGGTTCGTAGAATCGAAGCCAGTTCGAAGGCCACCAGGCCATCGGTCCCTCGGAGGAGGTTCGTCGTGAAGAAGGTCCGGCGTGGAGCAGCGGTCGCGCTGGTGGCCGTCTCGTTGTGGGGTTTGGCATCGTGCGGTGACGACGAGTCAGGTTCGACCGAGATCACCGAGGAGCAACTCGCTGACCTCCTGACCCAACTGCAGGCGAGCATCCAGGCCGGAGACGTCGAAGCGGTCACCGAACTCGTGACCGGGAATCCCGGCCTCGAAGAGCTGGTCACCCCGAAGCAATGGGAGGAGCTCGGGGTCGATCCGATCATCGTGCCCGCCGACGATGGCGCCGACGACAGCACCGATCAGACGGCGCTGACCACGGTTGCCGCCGCTGCCTCGGCCACCGAAGCCCCGGCGGCTGCGCCGCAGGGAGCCGGCTCGGGCGGAGCCGCTCCGAGTTCGCCCACGTTCACCCTTGCTCCCGGTGTGTCGATTCCGTCGTCATCCCTCGGCCCGAACGCGTCGATCTCCATCCCGACACTTCCGAAGTCGATTCCGACTCTCGTGATTCCCACGGTCGTCGTCGGTTCGCCGGCCCCGACTATCGGCAACGCCGGAGGAGGCTCGCCGTCCATCACGTCGATCGTCACCAAGACCTTGCCCGGAGCATTGGAAGCCACGGTGCGCGTCAAGGAAGCGGGACTCGGTGGCCAGGACATCGTGAAGGTCGAGTGCGTCTTCACCAATCCCGTGAACAAGTCGACGGTGCAGGCCACTCGCATCACCGATTCGTCGACCACCGAGTCGACCTGGGTCTGCAAGTCGTCGGTCATGCTCACGAGCAAGGTGTCGGCGACCGTCACCGACAACGCCGGCAAGACCGCCACGAAGAGCCAGTGACGATGTCACACTGAAACGACACGGGTGGGTCGAGTTGCGACCGGGGTCGCCTAGCGTGACGTCGTGCGCCGCGGGATCGCGTTCCTCGTTCTTCTCTTCTTCCTGTTCGGGTCGAGTCCGGTTCGTTCGGCCGCGCCCGGTCCGACACCGCTGCAGGTTCTCGAGACGCTCGTCGTCGCTCCCGAGGACGGATCGGGTTACAACCGTTCGTCTTTCAAGCACTGGATCGACGGGGATCGCGACGGCTGCGACACACGCCGCGAGGTGTTGATCGCCGAATCGTTGCGCCCGGTGCGGATCGGAAGCCGTTGTTCGATTTCCGGCGGGCAGTGGTTCTCGGTCTACGACGGTCGCTCCACCACCAACTCCTCGTCCTTCGACATCGATCATGTGGTCGCTCTGAAGGAGGCCTGGGATTCTGGTGCCAAGGCTTGGACCGCCGAGCGTCGACAAGCCTTCGCCAACGACCTGGGCACGGCCTTCGCGTTGATCGCGGTGAGCGCTTCGAGCAACCGCTCCAAAGGCGATCGTGATCCGGCCGAATGGATGCCGGCTCGGCGCGAGTACTGGTGCCAATACGCCATCGAATGGGTCGGGGTGAAGGCCACGTGGTCGCTCTCGGTCGATCCGGCCGAGAAGACGGCACTCGCTCGCGTACTGGTCGACTGCTGACTCTCCGGCTTTGGCTAGCGTCTGAAATGTGATGGCGCGGTGGTCACTCGTGCTCGTGGCCGGCCTGACCGTCGCGTCGTGCGTCGAACCGAAACCCGGCTTCGAGGCGTCCGCCGACACGTCCTTGCCGACCGCGTTGGCCTCCAGCAGTTCGGCGGTCGCGACGGCGACCACCATGCCCGCCCCGACAGGTGAGCCGTTCGTGATCGGCGTCGTCAACAGCGAAGGAAACCCGGGTGTCGACTTCCCCGATTTCTCGATCGCCTTCCGAGCCGCGGCCGAATACATCAACTCCGAACTCGGCGGTTTCGGTGGTCGACCGCTCGAGTTGGTCGTCTGCGCCACTCAGGCCAGCCCCGAGTCATCGCAGGCCTGCGCCCAGGATCTGGCCGCGCGAGGAGTCGACATGGCGATGATCGGGCTCGATCTCTTCGTCGCCTATGGCACGTTCGAGTCGGCTGGTATCCCCGTGATCGGCGCCGTGCCGGTGTTCGCCGGCGACTACTCGGCGAACGCGGTGTACATCACGGCCGGCAACCTGGTGGTCCAAGCGGCTACCGCCAACGCCATTGTCAGCGAGAAGTACCTGGGTCTGAAACGGGTGGCGGTCATCGCCGCCGACAGTGCGGCCACCGCCGACGCGCTCACCTACCTCGAACCGGCTTTGCGGGCTGGGGGAGCGGAGTTCGCGATCATCAAGGGCGGCGAGACCGAGTCGGATGCCGGGTACCGGTCGTTGATGCAGCAAGCGGCGGCGTTCGACCCCACCGCGATCATCGTGTTCTATAGCCAGGCCGGCTGCGTCGGCCTGATGCGGGCGCGGGCCGATCTCGGTATCGACGTTCCGAGTTTCGCTTCGACGGCGTGTCTCGGAGATTCCGTGATCGACGCCGTGGGTGACGCGGCCGTCGGTTGGTACTTCGCGGGAGCTTCGGGCGGCCCCGAATCGGACGACTCGCGAACAATGAGGAAGTACGTCGCCGAGGTGACCGGCAATCGACCCGAGCAAATCGATCGATACGGTTTCACCTCGCTCGGCTGGGATCAGTTGCTCACCATCTGGAAGGTCGCGGCGAACCTCGACGCTCCGATCGGTGGCGAGGCGATCAACGATGCCTTCCGCTCCGGCCGGGGTCGCTTCTGGGCCAGTGATGCACCACTGAAGTGCGGCTCGGTTCCTGCCCTTCCCAGCGTGTGCCTGTTCGAGATTCCGTTTGCTTTTTACACGGCGAACGGAATCGAACCGGCTTTCGGGGGCGCGCAGGTGTCGGCCCTCGATGTGCTGGAATTCTGATCGCGATGACGATCTACCTGGCAGCGATCCTGGCCGGCTTGGGCGCCGGCGCGGTGTACGCGCTCATGGGGTTGGGTCTGGTCATCACGGCCCGCGGGTCGGGACTGGTGAATTTCAGTTTCGGAGCGATCTGCGCGTGGTCGGCCTACGTGTATTACGACCTGCGCACCAACGCGCGCTATCCGATCTTCATCCCTGGTCCGTGGCAGGCCCATCGCTTCGGTGGTGATGACGTTCGTGTCACGATCGCCTCGGCGATCGTGATCACCATCGCCACCGCGGCCTTCGTGAGCGCCTTGGCGTACGTCCTCATCTTCCGAGTTCTTCGCTCGTCGCCGCTGCTCGCCAAGTTGGTCGCGAGCGTCGGCGTCCTGCTCGCCCTGCAGGGCATGATCGGCGTCCGCTTCGACGGGTCGAGCAGCATCAACCTTCCGTCCACTCTGCCCGGCGGAGTCCTGCGCCTGAACGACGATCTGGTGATCGACGTGGACGCCCTGTGGCTCGTCGGAATCGCCGTCGTCCTCGGCGCCGCGTTCTGGGCCGTGTTCCGCTTCACCCGCCAGGGTCTGGCCATCCGTGCGTCGGCCGAGTCGGAGAAGGGCGCCGTACTTCTGGGCTTCGCGGCCGATCGCCTTGCTATCTTCACCTGGGTCGCGGCGTCGATGATCGCGTCGATCGTCGGCATTCTTGCGGCGCCGATCTTCCAGTTGTCGCCTCTGCTCTTCACGCAGTTGATGGTGCCGGCTCTGGGTGCGGCTCTGGTCGGACGATTCATGTCGTTCGGTTGGACGGTCGCCGCCGGACTTCTCATCGGCATCGTCCAGTCACTCGCGCCCGCGTTGCAGTCCGATTTCTCGTGGTTGCCGACCCTTGGACTGCGCGATGGGTTGGTATTCGTCGCGGTGGTCGCCGCTCTCGTGATCATGGGGAAGCGAATTCCCGAACGCGGAGCGCTCGATTCGGGTCGCTTGGCCGCGGTGGGAGACGGCGAACTGCGACCTCGCCAGGCGGTATTGGCGGTGGCGACCGTGATCATCGCGTTCGTCACCATTCCCGACACGTGGGGTTTGGCTCTGCTCACGTCGGTCACGTTCTGCGGGCTGGCCTTGTCGCTGGTCGTCGTCACCGGTTATCTCGGTCAGATCTCGCTCGCTCAGATGACGATCGCGGGTGTGGCCGGGTTCGCTCTGTCGCGACTCACCGAACGCATCGGGCTGCCCTTCCCGATCGCGCCATTGGCAGCGGCTCTCGTGGCCACCGGTTTCGGGGTGCTGGTGGGCATTCCCGCCCTCCGGGTGCGTGGAGTCAACCTGGCCGTCGTCACGCTGGCCGGTGGCATCGCCGTGCAGGAGTTCATCTTCAAGAACTCGGTGTTCGTGGGTGATTTGTCGAGCGGTGGTGCACCGGTGCGTCGTCCCGAGTTGTTCGGTGTCAATCTCGGCCTGCGGAGCGACGACGACCCGTACCGGCCGATCTTCGGAGTCATGGTCACCATCGTGGTCGCTCTGATCGCGTTGGTCGTTGCCAACGTGCGACGCAGCGATACCGGCCGCAAGTTCTTGTCGGTCCGCTCGAACGAACGCGCCGCCGAGGCGATCGCGATCGACGTCGCCCGCACCAAACTGCTCGGCTTCGCGTTGTCGTCCTTCATCGCCGGCCTCATGGGCACGTTGATCGCGTATCGGTTCGGGTCGGTCTCGGCGAACTCGTACTCGTTCTTCTCGTCGCTGGTTCTGCTGGCCTTCGCGTATCTCGGCGGTATCGCGTCGATTTCGGGTGCGATCCTGGCCGGAGTCTTCGCATCCGATGGCATCGGCTTCAAGGCCCTCGATTCCGGTTGGGCCCGGCTCGGCATCGAGTTCGGACGCTGGGAGATCATCGTCGGAGCCCTCGGTCTCGTGTTCATGGCCGTGAAGAACCCCGAAGGGCTCGCGGGAACGGTGCATCGAGTCGGCCGCCGGTGGGCGGCGCGGCGACGCTGAATTCCCGATTCACGGGAACCGAAACGCTCCGAGGAACGACTCGTCTCCGTCAACCCCAAGGAGGTCATCTCATGTCCGTATCCGCCCGCACGCGCCGCACTCTTGCCGCCGTCGCCCTCGCGTCGACGTGTTCCCTGGCGGCGTTCGCCTCGTCCGCCTCGGCTCACGTTTCGATCGTCACGTACGGCACCACCTTCACGGCCGGCGCCAACAACGCCTTCTACTTCCGGGTGCCGCACGGATGCGACGGCAATCCGACCAACAAGTTCGTGGTCGACATCCCGGCCTCGGTGACCGGCGTGAAGCCGTTTCAGCAGCCGGGTTGGACCATCACCCGCACGCTCGTCGGCACGACCACCACTCAGGTCGTGTGGACCGCCAACACCCCGGCCGATCGTCTTCCCGATTGGCAGGTTCGCGACTTCGGCGTACGAGCAACCCTGAATGGCAAAGCAGGTGACAAGATTTCGTTCACCGCCGCGCAGTATTGCGATTTCACGGAAGCGGGATCGGCCAATACCGGCTTGACCGTGGAGAACTGGGTGGGTGCGGATTCCCCGACCCTCACGTTGGTGTCGGCCGACGACAAGGTTGCGAATGCCGCCGACCTGGCTTTGCTGCGAAACCAGTTGATCTCTCTGTTGTTCCGGGCGGCTCAACCGGCGCAGGTCTCGCTCACCAAGAGCGGTGCGCTCAACTACGTCGTCGACTTCTCGTCGGTGTGGCGCAACAGCAGGATCGACGTGCGATCGGGAGGCACGACACTCGGGACCGTCGCCTTGAATCCGCTCGGGGATGCTTCGGGCGCCATTTCGCGGACGGCGGCTTCCGCTCTGAAGGCCGGCTCGGTCGTGACGTTCACCTGGAACGGACTGACGGTCGCCAGCGCGACCGTCAGCTGACGACCACCGTGCAGACCACCTCGTGTCCCGGATGCAACGTGAGTTGCGAGGGTCCGAGTATGGTCGCCGCGAACTGGAACGTGACTCGTGTTCCGCTGAGTTCTATGTCGTAGTTGTGAAGGTGGAACTCGCGTTCGTCGGCACTGGTTGCCACCAGGGTCACGCTCGTTCCCGCCGCCACCGCGAACGTGGGAGCCGACCCGGCGTCGGCGTCGCACATCAGAGAACGTGGGCCGTTCGAAGGGGTGCTGGAAGCGGGTGCGGACGGTGCAACCGACGGTGCGGGGGCCTTCGTGGCGAGTGGCGGGGTGGCGACTGACGATTCGGGGCCCGTCTGGGTCGTCACCGCTGCCGCTTCATTTCCTGTGGCGATCGTCGACTCGGTTGTGTCCTGCGTGGACCCAAGCGTCGGACCCGTGCTGGCATCCGGATTGCTGGAGGCACTCGACCCGCAGGCCGCCAGTGCGATGAGGAAGGGGAGAAGCAGTCGTTTCATGCGGGATGAGTCGTCGTCGCCGGTGCGGCGGTTCCCAGCGTAGATGGGAACCCGGCGATCCGGGTTAGGTTCCATCCCCGTGATCCGCCTGTTCCAGCATGCCTATTTCGTCACCGACATCGAGGAGTCCATCGCCCGGTGGCACGAGTTGTTCGGTGCGGGACCGTTCGCGATCGCATCGCACCACAAGACCGACACCTTCGCGTATCGCGGTACTCCCGTGGAGGCCGACGTGTCGTACGCGTTCGGGTACCTGGGTGACCTCATGATCCAGTTCATCCAGCAACACGACGACCACCCGTCGATCTATCGCGACATGTACGGGCCGGGGGAGTCGGGTTTCCACCACGTGGCCTATTTGGTGTCCGACTTCGCAGCCGAGCGTCAGCGACTCCTCGATCTCGGGTTCGAGCCGGCCTGCGAGCTGTACGCCGATGGTGTGAACGCATCGTACTTCGACACCCGGTCGGTCACGGGCGGCTTCACCGAGATCCACGGCGATCCGCCGCATATTCTCAAGGTGTTCGATCGTTGGCGTCGTGCCCACGCCGAGTGGAAGTCCGGCGACGCGATCGTGATGGGTCGCTGATCAGTTGCCGAAGACCTGGCGGGTGTAATCGTTGGCGAACACGCGACTCGGGTCGAGCTCGTTGCGCGCCTCGATGAACGACGCCCACTTCGGATAGAGCGGGGCCAGATCGGCCGCCGAGCGGAAGTGGAGCTTCCCCCAGTGGGGACGACCGGCGTAGCTCGCCATGATCTCCTCGACGTCGCGGAAGTAGCGCTCGGCCACCGGCCACGGCGTTCCCTTGTACATGTGCACCGCGATGTAGGCGGATTCGCGACCGTGGGCGGTCGACAGCGTGATGTCGTCGGCGGCGGTGAAGCGCACCTCCACTGGGAAGCTCACCAGGTGGCCTCGGGCGTCGATCATGGAGCGGATTCGACCCAGCGCCTCCGCGCAATGCTGGCGCGGAATCGAGTACTCCATCTCGAGGAATTTCACGATGCGCTTCGACGCGTAGATCCGGAAGCTGTCGTTCACGTACGTCGACTGGCCGCTGGAGGGCAGGGCCGTGGCGAGTCGGGGGATGAGCGACGGTCGGCGGCGACCGATCTCGCACAATGCGCCGAAGCCGATGTTCTCGATGAAGGTTTTCGACCACCAGTGACGGGCGCGATCGACCGCGGTGCGCGTCGGCACCGGCTCGTCGGTGCGGTTGTTGCGCTTGGTGAGGGCCCACGGCGTGTGGGGGAGCCAGAAGAATTCGAAGTGATCGTTGCCATCGACCAACGAGTCGAGGTTCTCCAGTAGGTCGTCGAGTTTGCGGGCGCCTTCCTGGGCGCGAAGCCGGAACGCCGGCACCACACCGAGCGTGTATTCGCTCACGATTCCGAGGGCGCCCACGTTCACGCGGGCCGCCTGGAAAACCTCGCCGTGCTCGGGGCCGAGGTCGTGGACGCGCCCGGTTCCGTCGACCAGGCGCAACCGCTCGACCTGACCGGCCAAGCCGATGAGGTGACGCCCGGTGCCGTGGGTGGATGTGGCGATGGCGCCGCTGATGGTCTGGTACGCGATGTCGCCAAGATTGGGAAGTGCGAGGCCGAGGCCGTGGAGGACGTTGTTGAGGGCATCGATCGTGATACCCGCGCCCACCGTGACGGTGCCTCGATCGCGATCGACGTTCGAGAGGTGCGCGAGTGCGTCGAGTCGTAGCAGATGGCCATCGGTGATCGCCGTCGCGGTGAAACTATGACCCGTGCCGACCGCTTTGACCGTGCGTCCCTCGTCGGCGGCCCGCTGCACGATGTCGACGAGTTGCTCCTCGTCGCTGGGTCGGTGGACGTGGTGCGGATGCGCGACCTGGTTGCCGGCCCAGTTCGTCCATCGACCCTTCGAATAGCGCGCCACGCACGAAGAGTAGTGGGCACGACCCGGTGACGGCTCGACCGCTACTGTCGTTTCATGAGCGCCGAAACCTTCCCCGCCTTCGTCTTCTCCAACGATGGAGAGAACTCCACTCGGGGAGTGCGCATGATCGGTCTGAGCGACATCACCCCCGAGGGAGTGCTCGTCGAGGTCGAGTGGTCGAGCGTCAATTACAAGGACGCCTTGGCGTCGACCGCGGCCGGCAAGGTCGCGCGGATCTCACCCCTCATTCCCGGCATCGACATGGCCGGAAGGGTGGTCGATCCGGCCGGGTCGTCGTTCGCGGTGGGCGATCGGGTGATCGCGCACGGCTACGACTTCGGGACGGCTGAACACGGTGCCTACGCGAGGTTCTGTCGTGTGTCGGCCGAATCGCTGATCCCGCTGCCGAGCGGGATGACGACGCGTGACGCGATGGTCATCGGCACCGGAGGGTTCACCGCGGCCATGTCGATCATCGCGCTCGAACGGCACGGTCTTCGCCCGGGCAACGGTCCGGTGCTCGTGACCGGTGCGACGGGTGGTGTCGGAAGCATGGCGGTGTCCATGCTGGCCGGACTCGGCTACGAAGTCGTCGCGAGTTCGGGCAAGGCTTCGGCGGCCGACTACCTCGCTTCGCTCGGTGCGGCGGCGGTCATCGACCGCAACGAACTGGCCGCCGACGATCCGCGGCCGCTGCAGACCATGACCTACGCGGGTGCGGTCGACTGCGTGGGCGGAACCACGTTGGCGAACATCTTCAAGAGACTGAAGTACGGCGGAGCGGTGGCGGCCAGCGGCCTCACCGGGGGCGCCTCGTTCACCTCGACCGTGATGCCGTTCATCCTCCGCGGTGTGTCGCTTCTCGGGGTCGACACCGTGCAGACGCCCATGCCCGAACGCATCGCGTGCTGGGCCCGTCTGGCCACCGATCTCAAGCCGGCTGGCCTCGCCGCCATCGGGCAGGAGATCGATCTGAACGCCCTCGACGAGGTTCTGACGACGATTCTGAAAGGTGGCGTGACCGGTCGGTACGTGGTGAAGCCCACGGCGTAGTGGCGTGCTAGCCGACCCGTCTTCGGTCGGCTAGCGTGTGCGCATGGGCCCACGCCCGACACCCCACGATGGCACCTCCAAGTAGTACGTCCACCGTCGTCGTTCCGGGAACCCACTTGATGCCGGCCCTGCTGGGGTCGCGGGATTCCCATCTGCGTGCCATCGAAACCGCCTTTCCCGACACCGACATATCGGTGCGCGGCAACGAGGTCACGATCCTCGGCCCCCAGTCGGACACCGTGGCCAAACTCTTCGAGGAGTTGGTGCTGGTCCTGCAGCGGGGCGAAGCGCTCGACCAGGCCGTAGTCGGTCGCAGCATCGGCATGGTCCAGGCCGATGAACGTCCGTCCCGGGTGCTCACCGACGAGGTTCTGCGCGGCGCCAAGGGCCGGTCGATCCGTCCGAAGACCGCCGGGCAGAAGCGTTATATCGATGCAATTCGCTCCAACGTCATCACCTTCGGGATCGGGCCGGCCGGTACCGGAAAGAGTTGGTTGGCGGTGGCCATGGCGGTGCATGCCCTGCAGTCCAAGTCGGTGCAGCGGATCATCCTCACCCGTCCCGCGGTCGAGGCCGGGGAGCGACTCGGGTTCCTGCCCGGCGACCTGATGGCCAAGATCGACCCGTACCTGCGACCGCTTTACGACGCGTTGTACGACATGGTCGATCTCGAGGCGGCCCAGAAGCTCATCGAACGCCAGACCGTGGAAGTGGCGCCCCTGGCTTTCATGCGCGGGCGCACGCTCAACAATTCGTTCATCATCCTCGACGAAGCGCAGAACACCACCCCCGAGCAGATGAAAATGTTCCTCACGCGCATCGGATTCGGATCGAAGGTGGTCGTCACCGGCGACACCACGCAGATCGACGTGCCCGGCGGTCGGAGTGGGTTGGTGGGCCTCGAACGGACTCTCGCCGGAATCGATGGTTTGAATTTCGTCCACCTCGACAAGGGCGACGTGGTGCGCCACCGCATCGTGGCCGACATCGTGGCTGCGTACGAGCGATCGAGCGAGGGTCGTTCGTGACACTCGGACCTCCGCGATTCCGGCGCAAGACGCGCATCGGCGGCGACGTCGACCCCGAGGTGTTCTGCGCCGACGAACAAGACGTCGTTCCGGTCGACGTCTTGCGCTGGCAGGGCCTGGCCCGCAAGGTCCTGTCGGCCGAAGGTGTGCGCGGCGGCACCGAACTGAGCATCTTCTTCATCGCCGAGGCCGACATGGCCGAACTCAATCGCGAGCACATGGGTGCCGATGGCTCGACCGACGTGCTGTCGTTCCCGATCGACGGCGGCGAAGTCGTCGACGTTATGGCCGGACCATCGGGCGGATCGCGATCACCTGATCGTTCGCCGGTCGATCGTGGCGATCTCCCGCTCCTCCTGGGCGACGTCGTGATCTGCCCCGAGGTGGCGGCTCGTCAGGCCGACACGCACGCCGGCACGCTCGACGACGAATTCGCACTCCTCGTGGTCCACGGGATCCTGCACGTTCTCGGCTGGGATCACGCCACCGACGAGGAGCGCGATCGCATGTGGGCACGTGAGCGCGCGCTCCTGATGGAACACCACTGGAACGGCCCGGCCCCGAGCCGATTCCGACAGGACATGCCGTGATCGCATTCGTCGCTGCCTTCACCAGCCTCGACTGGCTCCTGCTCCTCGTCGTCGTGCTGCTCCTCTTCGTTCTCATCTTCCTCGCCGTCGCGGAGATGGGGCTCTCGCGCATGACCAAGCCCAAGGCGGCCGCCCTGGCCGAGAGGCGCCCCCGCCAGGGTCGGGCTCTCATCGATCTGATCGAGGAGCCCGAGAAGTGGGTCAATCCGCTTCTCCTGACCGTCAACATCTGCCAGACCGTGCAGGCGACGCTCACCGGCGTCATCACGTCGCGCGCTTTCGGTCCGGTTGGTGTCGCGGTTGGCGTGGTGGCCAACGTTCTCGTGTTCTTCGTCCTGGCCGAGGCGGTGCCCAAGACCTACGCCGTTCTGTTCTCCGAGCGGGCGGCACTGATGTCGGCTCGCGGAATTCGTGTGCTGGTCCGCTTCCCACCACTCCGTCTGATCTCACGCGGTTTGATCCGTCTCACCAACGTGATCGTCAAGGGCAAGGGACTCGAAGAGGGGCCGTTCGTGAAGGAACAGGAGTTCCTCGGCGTCGTGGAGGCGGCCGCGATCGAAGAAGTCATCGAGAAGCACGAACGCGACCTCATCGAGTCGGTGATCGAATTCGGCGACACGGTCGCTCGAGAAATCATGGTCCCTCTGCCCGACATGGTGACGGTGCATCAGTCGACGTCAATCGATACTGCCATCGGAGTCTCGATCGAACACGGCTTCTCCCGATTGCCCGTCATCAACGATGACGACGACGTGATCGGCATCGCGTTCATGAAGGACCTCGTTCGGATCGAGAGGTCGGGTGGCGGCGATAACTCGGTATCGGCTCAGATGCGGCGCGTCGTGGTCGTTCCCGAGAACAAGCCGGTCTCGAAATTGATGCGCGAGATGCAGGCCAACAAGTTCCATCTGGCGGTGGTGGCCGACGAGTACGGCTCGATCACCGGGCTCATCACCCTCGAGGACTGTCTCGAAGAACTCGTCGGCGAGATCGCCGACGAGTACGACGACGAGGACGTCGACATCACCGCCCTGCCCAACGGAGACTTCCTGGTCGACGGGGCGACCAGCGTGGGCGATGTGAACGATCGACTCTCCACCCGAATCCCCGACGAGGAGTGGGACTCGATCGGCGGCTTCATCTTCGGAACGCTGGAGCACGTCCCGGTGGTCGGCGAACACGTCGACTTCGAAGGATGGCGCTTCACGGTGTCCGAACTGGAGGGTCGTCGCATCCGAAAAGTGCGCGTCTCGCTGATCGAAGCTCAGGTCGTAGGCGACTGAAAACCGATCTGCTCGAAGATCGCCGGCAGGTTCGGGTAGCGCCCGGTGTTGCCACCACCGTCGATCGACAGGAACGACGCGCTCATGTACGACGAGTCGCTGCTGGCGAGGAAGGCGATCACGGAAGCGATCTCGTCGGGTGACGCGTAACGCCCGAGCGGCGCGTTCTCGTTGAATTCCTCGACGATCGGGGGAATGGCGAAGAAGGTTCCGGTGGCGTTGGTTTGCACCAAGCCGGGAGCAACGGTGTTGACGCGGATTCCGCGCGACCCGAGTTCCATGGCGGCCACTCGCGTGAGCATCGCCACGCCCGCCTTGGCGGTGCAATATGCGGCCATGCCCCGACTGGGTTGGATGGCGTTCAAGGAGGCGACCGTCACGATCGATCCGTTGTCGCGCATGACGGCTCCGCTGTGCTTGATCGTGAGGAAGACGCCGGTGAGGCACAGGTCGATGACGCGTCTCCATTCGTCGAGCGGATGCTCGGTGAGCAGTGCGAAGCCACCGGCGCCGGCGTTGGCGATGGCGATGTCGAGACCGCCGAAGTGCGAGACCGCGAGCGAGACCAGATTCTCGACGTCGATCTCTTGAGTCACGTCGCAGCGCGCGGTGACGAGTCGATCGGACGACGTCTTCGGAGAGATGGACGCGAGTCCTGCTTCGTCGATGTCGCCCGCGACGACCATGGCTCCGTCGTCCAAGAGCCGTCGAGTTGTGGACAGGCCGATTCCCGATGCCGCACCGGTGACGAGTGCGACCTTTCCCGTGAGACGTGACATGACGCGACCCTAGTCGGCGTCGTCGAGGGCTCTTTCGGCGATGGCGCGCGCATCCAAGCGGCGAATCTTTCCGTTGGTCGTTCGCGGAGTATCGGCGACGACGATGCGTTTGGGGGCGCATCGAGCCGGGAGGTATTCCTTGATGCGCCCGCGCACCTCGTCGAGAACCAGGCCCGGCCGATCGGTCACCAGAACCACCGACTCGCCCCACTCGGCGTCGGGCACGCCCACGATGCACGAACTTCGATCGGGGTAATGCTCGTCGAGCACGCGCTCGACTTGCTCCGGCCACACTTTTTCGCCGCCCGTCTTGATCAGATCGTCGAGGCGTCCGCTGACGGAGAGTCGTCCATCTCGATCGAGCGAGCCCGAATCCCGGGTGTGCAGCCAGCCGCCAGCATCTATTGACGTGATGCCATCCCGGTAACCCCGCATGAGCATGGGGCCGCGAACGAGCACCTCGTCCTCGTCCCCGATGGAGAGTTCCACGCCGTCCAACGCCCAGCCGTCGTACACGACGCCGCTTCCGGTCTCGGTCAGTCCGTACGTCGCGATCACGTTCGCGGGCCGATCGATGGGTGGACGACCGCCGCCGATGAGAACCGTCTCGAAAGGCGTCACATCGACGCGGCCGAGGAGCGTGGGAACGAGCGACGTCCGGTTGCAGCCGGACCGGGCCGCGGCGGCGATCGAATCAGGATCGGCGGCCGGCCGAACGGTCAGCGACGCCCCGCATGCGAGCGCCCGACTGATGATCGAGAAGCCGCCGATGTGAGCGAGCGGGAGACACGCCAACCAGTGGTCGGATGAAGAACCGTTCAAGCGGGCGATCGATGCTCGCGACGAAGCCGCGATGGAGGAGTGCGTGTGGACGACTCCTTTGGGGTCGCCGGTGCTTCCACTGGTTGCGATCACGAGCGCATCGCCGCTTTCGAGCGCACGACCGGTCGCGAGGGAGGCGTGGCCAGTCGCATCGATCACCTCATGGGCACCAAGAAGTTCGAGCAAACGAGTCTTGGCGGCCGGGGGGAGACGTTGATCGATCGGAAGCACCGCGTCGCCCATCGACCAGATGTCGACCACGTGCCTGACGAATGATTCACCGCCCGGGAGATCGAGCGCCACCAGGCGGGTCACGAGGTCAGGCTATGGCGCAGTCGATCACCAGGTGGGATCGATGGGTGTCCGGACTCCCATGGCCTCGTCGAGACGGGCCGCGACGTCGAGGCACACGAGGTCGTTGAAACGCCATGACGCGACCTGCACGCCGACCGGCAATCCATCGGAGTGGCCGGCCGGAATGACGGCGGCCGGACTGCCGAACAAATTGGGAGCCAGCACCGCTCGGAATGTTTCGAACGTGGCCTTGGCTCCGTCGAGCGACGCGATGTCGGCCCCGTGTTCGAAGGCGGCCATCGACCAGGTGGGACAGAGCATCACGTCGTACGTGTCGAACCATTGGGACCACTTGGCGGCCACCTCGAAGCGACGCATGTGAATGGCGCTCATCGTCGCCTGATCGGCGTTCGGAAGGAGTTCGCGGCCGTATTGGAGAAACGTGCGACCACCATCGCCCATCACCGCTTCGAGGAGGGGTTGGACAATCGCCAGATCGCCATTGAGCGTGGCGCCCCACATGTCGATGCACTCCTCGTAGTCGGGTGGCGTCGCTTCCTCGACGTGGTGACCGGCATCGGAGAGGGTCTTGCCGGCCGCGCGGACGACGGCGGCGATTCCGGGATCGGTTCGTCCGCCCGGCGGTTCGGCCAGAACCGCGACGCGCCATTTGCGATCGGTCGGTGCGCCGCGAAGATTGGCCGGCACCGAGTAAGGGTCGCGAACGTGCGCACCGCGAACGATGTCGAAACCGATGCGGACGTCGGACACGCGTCGGGCCATGACCCCTTCGACGACCATGAGTTGGAAGGCGAGATTGAGAGCGGTGGGTGGAATCTCGGTGGCGTACGGAATGACGCCGACTGTCGGTTTGATGGAGGACACTCCACAGCAGTGAGCGGGATTGCGCAGCGACCCGCCGACGTCGTTGCCGAGTCCGATGGGGCTCATTCCCGATGCGAGTGCGGACCCTTCGCCGCCACTCGATCCGCCGGCGGTCCGATCGTGGTGCCATGGGTTGCGTGTGAGGCCGTGGAGCGCGGAATCGGTGTGGATGCGCAGTCCCATGTCGGGAAGATTCGTGCGTCCGATCGGAATGGCCCCGGCTCCACGCATGCGCTCGACGACGGGAGCGTCACTGCCCGACACCGCCTCGGCCAGGGCCGGCACCGAGCTGGTCGTGGGTGTGCCCGTGAGGTCGATGTTCTCCTTGACGGTGAACGGAACACCGTGCAGCGGACCCAGTCGGTCACCGGATCGAACGGCCGCATCGGCGCGGTCGGCGGCGGCTCGTGCGTCGGCGTCGAACCGAAGAACCACCGCGTTGAGACGCGGGTTGACCTCGTCGATGCGAGCCAGATGCGCGTCGACGACTTCTCGGCTCGACACCTCGCGCTTGGCGATCATCGCGGCCAATTCGGCGGCGTTCTTCTTCCAGAGTTCCATCACTCGACCCCCTCGACGCGAAGGTTAGTCTCACCGTGTGAACCGCTGGATCGTGGGTGCTCGCGTGCGCACGTTGCCGGCCGCGGTGGTGCCGGTGGCCATGGGGGCGTCGTTGGCCGTGGGGGAGAGCGGTGCTGCGTGGTGGCGGGTCGTGCCGGCGGGCATCGTGAGCCTGGCTCTGCAAGTGGGCGTGAACTACGCGAACGACTACAGCGACGGAGTACGTGGAACCGACGACGAGCGTGTCGGACCCACCCGGTTGGTGGCGTCCGGACTCGCCACACCCAGCGAAGTCAAACAGGCGGCGTTCTCGGCGTTCGGCGTGGCGGCGCTGGCCGGCTTGATCCTGGCCGCATCGACCACGTGGTGGCTGATCCTGGTCGGTGTCGTCGCGGTCCTGGCCGCGTGGGGCTACACCGGAGGACCCAAGCCGTATGGCTATCTCGGGCTCGGCGAAGTCTTCGTGTTCGTCTTCTTCGGGCTGGTGGCCACGCTCGGCACCGTGTACGTGGTGATCGAACGGCTCCCGTTCGTCTCGTGGCTGATCGGTTCGTCCGCCGGGTCGCTCGCCTGCGCGCTTCTCGTCACCAACAATCTTCGCGACATCGAGGGCGACACCAAGGTCGGCAAGCGAACACTCGCGGTGAGACTCGGCGACGAACGCACCCGTCGGCTCTACGCCGGTTTCATGCTGGCCGCGCTCGGGCTGCTCGTGATCGCAGCGCCCTGGCGACCGGGGGCGCTCGTCGGGCTCCTGGCGTTTCCATGGTTGCGCAAACCGGTGCGTGGAGTCATGAGGGGTGTTCGTGGACGCGCTCTGATCGCCGTTCTCGCCGACACCGGTCGATTCCAGTTGATCGTCGGAGCCCTGACAACCATCGGCATCGCCGTCGTCGGCTGAACGCCGGACGTTCCGTCAGAGACGTTCGATTCAGGGAACTTCGGCCTCGAGCCAGCGTCGCACGACGCCTGCTGCGTCGCTCGGCCGTTCGAGATGGGCGGTGTGACCGGCCCGACCGATCACTTCGATGGTGGCGTTCGCGCCGATCGATGCACGCATCTGCTCGGCGATCGCGCGGAACTTGGTGTCGAGTTCGCCGACGATGAGCAGGACCGGAACACGGAGCGAGGAGAGGCGGTCCCAGAGCGGCTCCTGCGACCCGACCCCGCACTCGCGCAGACTCGCCGCCAGACCAGCCGCGGTGTTGCGCAGGCGATCGCCTCGATCACGCAGTTCGGGAGCGAGAGTCGCGAACAATTCCTGCGCGAGCCACTCGTCGAGGAAACCCTCCACCCCGATCGACTCGATTCGCCGTGCGAGTTCCTCGTCGAGTTGCCGTCGTTCGGTTCGTTCGACTTCGGTTCGCAATCCGGCCGTCGCACCGATGAGAACGAGTCCGCTGAGCACGTCCGGATGACGGACGGCCAGATCGAGAGCGATTCGTCCTCCCATCGAGTAGCCGACGAGCACCGTCGGACGATCGATCTCGCGGATCCGGTTGGCCACGAGGGTCGCGGACCGTGAAACGCCGCCACGAACCAGTGCGGAGTCGCCATGCCCCGGAGCGTCGAGGCACGTGGCGTCGATGTCGTCGCCGAGAGCGGCGAGGAGGGGTGTCCACGAGCGCGAGGTTTGGGTGAAGCCGTGAACGAAGGCGAGGTGACGCGAGTTTCCCGGTCGACGGACCGTGGCGTAGTGGAGCGAGTCGGTCATGAACGCGCGTTGGCGGCGGCGCGAAGAAGGACGCGTTCGAAGGTGTCGGGATCCTGGGCTCCGGGAATGGCCCAGGCACCGTTGATCACGTAGGTGGGCACGCCGGTGATGTCGTGCTCGACCGCACGTTGCAGTTCGCCGGCGACTTCGGAGTTCCCGACTCCGGACTCGAGGAATTCGACGACTGAATCGACTGGGACGTCGAGTTCGTCGGCGACGATCGCGGCGAGTCGTTGCGGATCGCCGACATTCTCGCCCTCCGTGAAGTAGGCCTGGAGCAGACGCTCCTTGACGCGCGCCTGCGCCGCGAGGCCGTGGGTCTCGGCGGCCCACCAGAGGACTCGATGCGACAACACGGTGTTCGACCGCTGGGCGATGTCGAAGCGGAAGTCGAGACCGTCGGCGGCGGCCGTCTCGGTGAGATGGAGCAGGATCGCGTCGGCGCGTTCGGGCCCGCCGAATTTGCGCGCGTAGGCCTCGCGGACCGGAGTCGAGGACGTGCTCGGCGCATTCGGGTCGAGTTGGTACGCGCGATATCGAACGTCGATCCGCAGGTCGGGAGCCTGGGCCCGTACTCGCTCCAACGCGGCTTCGAATCGCCGTTTGCCGATGAAGCACCACGGGCACACCACGTCGGACCAGATGTCGATGGTCAGAGAAGCCGTCACATCGGTCACCCTACGGCTTGGACGAGGGCTGCTCGGTTTCGCGGCCGTAGCGTTCGGGACGTGGCCGCGGATGTTCAAGCGTCGTTCTGCACGACCCTCGTCGCCCAGTGGTCGGCCCTCGGTGTCGACACGGCCTTCGTCGCGCCCGGATCCCGCTCCACTCCCATGGCCCTGGCGCTCGACGGCTCACCCGGTTGGCGGGTCGAGGTTCTGCTCGACGAGCGTTCGGCGGCGTTCGCGGCTCTGGGGTACGGCCTCGTCACGGGTCGTCCGGCCGTCGCGTTGTGCACCAGCGGTACGGCGGCGGCCCACTTCCACGCGGCGGTCATCGAGGCCGATCTGTCGGCCGTGCCCCTTCTCGTGGTCACCGCCGATCGTCCGCCCGAACTGCGCGATGTCGGTGCTCCTCAGACGATCGACCAGATCAAGATGTACGGGTCGTCGGTTCGCTGGTTCCACGATCCGGGTGTGGCCGAATGGTCGACAAAGGCGCGTTGGCCGTCTTTGGCCGCGCACTGCGTCGATTCCTCGTTGTCGGGTCGGCCGGGACCGGTTCACCTCAATCTTCCCTTCCGTGAGCCACTGGTGGGCGACGCGTCCGTCGAGGAGACGGCCCATCGCGCGATCGAGTCGCATCGCGGTGAAGCGAGCGTGTCGAGCGACGCGATCGCGGCGTTGGCGGCCCGCGTGTCCGGGCGTCGGGGTGTGATCGTCGCTGGTCGCGGATCGGGTGATTCGGTCGATGCGTTGGCGGCGGCTCTCGATTGGCCCGTGTTCGCCGAACCGCGGGCGCATTGCAGTGGTCCACGTGTCGTTCGGCATTTCGATTCGTTGATCCGCTGCGAATCCTTCGCGTCGGCCCATCGACCCGAGGTCGTGCTTCGTGTCGGGGAGCCGCCCGCTTCGAAGGTGACGGCTCAGTGGTTCGCGTCGCTCGGGGTCGAGCAGATCCACGTGTCGGCGCATTCGCAGTACTTCGACCCGGATGGTCGAATCGGAGTCCACGTGGTCGCCGAGCCCAGCGCTTGGGCGGTGTCGCTCGCTCGCCTGGTCGCGCCCGTCGACGAATCATGGAGTGCGGCGTGGTGCCGGGCCGAAGCCTCCGCCTCGGATGCGGTCACGCGCGCGTGCGCGGGTCTGCCCTTGTCAGGTCCCACGGCGGCACGAACTTTGGTGGGCGGACTTCCGAGCGGTGCTCATGTGGTCGTGTCGTCGTCGATGCCGGTGCGCGACCTCGAGTGGTTCGGCGGTCGTTGCGACCAGTTGGTCGTGCACTCGAATCGCGGCGCGAACGGAATCGACGGAGTGATCGCCACCGCGATCGGAGTCGCCGTGGCCACGCGCGGCCCGGTGGGTGTGTCGATCGGCGACGTGGCGCTGCTCCACGATTCGTCGTCGCTGGCCGGATTGTCCGGCCGGGGCCTCGACCTGCGCATCGTCGTCACCGACAACGACGGCGGCGGGATCTTCCACTATCTCCCGCAGGCCTCGGTGGTCGAAGGCTCCCGTTTCGAGAAGTTGTTCGGAACGCCGCACGGAACCGACATCGCCGCTTTCGGTCGCGCGCACGGGCTTTCGACGTCCGTCATCACCTCGATTCCGGAATTGGAAGAGGCGTTGTCGCGCCCGGGTCCGTCTCTGATGGTCGTTGCGACCGATCGCCGAGGAGACCTCGACGTGCACCGGCAACTGCACGCGGCGGTCGCCGCTGCTACGGCCTGACGATCGCTGACAGCATCGCCTGGAACTTGGCCTGGGTCTCGGCCAATTCGGCGTCGACGTCGCTGTCGGCCACGATTCCCCCGCCCGCGATCAAGCGCGCCGATCGGCGATCGGTTGACAGTTCGGCGCAGCGAATGGTCACCGCGAACTCGCCGTTGCCCGCGGCGTCGACCCAGCCCACCGCTCCGCCGTACCGACCACGATCGAATCCCTCGACGGACTCGATGAGTTCGATCGCGGCTTCCCGCGGATGGCCGCCGAGGGCCGGAGTGGGGGAGAGCAGGCGAGCGAGCGTGACCGCATCGGGCCGCGGCTCCGAGAGCCTGCCTTCGATCAGCGTTCCGAGATGTTGGACGTTCGCCACCTTGATCACCGAGGGTTCGGGTTCCCAGTCGAGATAACTGCACCACGGCAGCAACGTGTCGTGAACGACGTCGATCACGACACGGTGTTCGACCTGATCCTTCATGCTGGCGACGAGTTTGCGGGCCAGGGCCTCGTCGGTCGCGGGGTCGCCGGTGCGTGGAGTCGTGCCGGCCAACGGATGCGAACGAACCACATCGCCGTCGACCGCGACCAGGAGTTCGGGTGACGCGCCCAGGAGGCCGTCGATGCTGTAGCGATAGCTGGCTCCGAAGGCGGCCCGCAGTCGCAGGAGGATCGCGTGCACATCGAGCGGCTGATCGCTGTCGACACCGACTTCACGCGCGATGACGACCTTGGTCAGGTCGCCGCGGCGCACCGCCGCCCGGCCGGTGTCGACCGCGCGCCGATACGTGTCGATGGGAGTGCGCGGCCCGACGCGGAACGTCGGTGCGGTCGGACCGTCGGAGCGGTCATCGAGACGGAGATCGGACTCGGATGGCTGCCCGACCGTCGTGAGGAAAACACCGCCATCGACGGTCTTGCGCGCGATCACCGAGGGGATCACGAACTCGGCCGGTGCTCCGGGGCGGAACGGAAGACAGCCGAGAGCGATCGGGCCGGCTCGTCCGCCGGACTCGTCGTCGTGCGCGATGGACGCGAGATGGTCGACGACCGCGTCGGCATCGATGGTCAGGGCGCGGCCACGTCCGGCCACTCCGACACCACTGCGCACGAACAGGAAACCATCGTGCCGACAGACGTCGTTCAGGTCGACTTCGTGATCGAGAGGGCGCGTGACGGCTCTCATCGCGCGTCGCGCGTGGCGACCATCAACTGCGTGATCCCACCCGACAGTCCCCGATGCTCGGCGTCGGAGAACCCGACCCGGCGCAACTCGGCCAGCATCGACTCGGGAGGCGGAAGATAGGCGACGCTCTTGGGGAGGTATCGGTAGGCCGCCGGATCGGACAGCCAGCCGCCGATCTTCGGAACGATCCGGCCGAAGTAGATGCCGTTGCCCCAGCGAACGAGTCGATTCTTCGGCACGCCGACGTCGAGAAGGGCGATGCGTCCGCCGGGCCGAACGACACGGGCGAGTTCGGCGAAGAAGGCCGGCAACTCCAGGAGATTGCGCAGCGCGAAACCGCACGTGACGCCGTCGACCGAGGCGTCGCCGATGGGCAATCTCAGGATGTCGGCCTGGGTGCGCGGCGCTCCGCTGCGGTCGGCGTGCAGCATTCCGAAGCTCAAGTCGAACGACAGCGGGTTGAGGCCGGCGCGACGCAGATCGACGCAGAGATCTCCGGTACCGCTGGCGAGATCGAGAACCCGGCTTCCGGCCGGGAGTGAGAGGCGCTTCACCGCGTAGCGCCGCCAGCGCACGTCGAGACGGAAGGTCATGATGCGGTTCACGAGGTCGTAGCGCGGTGCGATCGCGTCGAACATCTCGCGCACGGCGGTCACCTTGGCCTGACCACTCGGCAGGGCCTCGGTGTCCCAGGACGCGGGCTGCTGTTCGGACGTCACGGGGTCAGGCTAAGCCCGGGTGCGCTGGTCTTTCGGACTCGCCGACCGAGGTCACGGCCGGGCAGAATCAGTGGGGATTCGTGAGCTCAAGGGGGACGCCATGATCGATTTCACGTTGTCGGACGAACATCAGCAGATTCGCGACCGGGTGCGGGACTTCGTGGACGGCACCATCAAGCCGGCCATCGAACCGTTCGGCCACCGCGAGGAGATGGACGCCGAGTCGCACCGCGCCTACGTGGGCGAACTCATCCGTCTCCGCAAAGAAGCCGTGAAGCAGGGGCTCTGGTTGCCGCACATGCCCAAGGAGTGGGGCGGCATGGGTCTCGGCCACGTCGCCTTGGCGATGGTGCAATCGGAGGCGGCCAAGACGCGTGTCGGCCCCTGGGTCCTCAATTGCCAAGCTCCCGACGAAGGCAACATGCACACCCTCTTGCACTGGGGAACACCCGAGCAGAAGGAGAAGTACCTGAAGCCGTTGTGCAACGGGGTCACGTCGTCGTGCTTCGCCATGACCGAACCCGAAGTGGCCGGCTCCGACCCCACGTTGATCCGCACCCACGCCATCAAGGACGGCGACGAGTGGATCATCAACGGCCACAAGTGGTTCATCTCCGGCGCCAACCGCGCCAAGTTCGCCATCCTCATCGCGCGTACCGAGATGGACGTTCCGGAGGGTTCGCGCGGTGCGAACACGGCGTTCATCGTCGACTTGCCGGCCGAGGGTTGGAACAACGTGCGCGAAGTCGAGACGATGCATGGGCCCGGCGGCCACAGCGAGATCGTCATCTCCGATCTGCGGGTTCACGACTCGCAGATCCTGGGCGGACGCGGCAACGGTCACCGTCTCGGCCAGTACCGGCTCGGACCGGCTCGTCTGGCCCACTGCATGCGCTGGATCGCGCAGGCCGAAATGGCTCTCGACATGATGGTCGACCGCTCGCTGAAGCGTTATTCGCACGGCTCCTACCTCGCCGAGAAGCAAGGCGTCCAATGGATGATCGCCGATTCGGCGATGGAACTCTATCAGTGCAAGTTGATGGTCCTCCATGCCGCGTACAAGATCGATCGCGGCGACGACTTCCGCACCGAGGTGTCGATGGCAAAGCACTTCGTGGCCAACAGTCTCAACCGAATCATCGATCGGGCCATCCAGGTGCACGGAGCCCTCGGTTACTCGACCGACACTCCGCTGGCGAACATGATGCAGCACGCGCGGTGGGCGCGTTTCGCCGATGGTGCCGACGAGATCCATCAGATGCGCATCGCCGAGAACACCATCAAGGCGTTCACCGACGCCGGAACCACCAAGAAGGCCACCGGCGATCTGCCGGTCTGATCAACCGCGGGCGGCGGTTTCCTTCGCCCAGCGGTAATCGGCCTTGCCCGACGGCGATCGCACGATCGAATCGACGCGTACGAAGGCCTTGGGCAGCTTGTACCGAGCGATGTGCCGGGCCGCTTCGGCGAGCAGGTCGTCGTCGGTGACGTCGGTTCCGGGACGCAGTGTCACGATGGCGACGACCTCGTTGCCCCATCGCTCGCTCGGACGTCCGGCCACCACGCAGTCGAGAACGGCGGGATGCGGCTTGATGGCGGCTTCGACTTCCTCGGCGAAGATCTTCTCGCCGCCGGAATTGATCGTGACCGAGTCGCGACCGCGGAGTTCGATCATGTCGTCGGCCCGCAGCACCGCACGATCGCCTGGGATGACGTAGCGCACGCCATCGATCACGGGGTACGTGCGCGCGGTCTTGGCCGGATCCCCGAGGTAGCCGAGCGCGAGTCGGCCGCTCTTGGCCAGCCAGCCCAAGCCGTCATGGCCGGGTTTCAGGACGTGCGTGAGATCCTCCGACAGGACGTGATTGCCGGGTGACACCGGGAACGCGCCGGTCGAGGCTGCTCCGTGGGTCGAGAGGTGCTGCATCTGCCCGCCCGCCTCCGACGATCCGAGTCCGTCCACCACGAGGAGGGACGGATGGTGGCCCAGGAGTTCGTCCTTCATGTGGCTCGACAGCGGTGCGCCACCCGACAGCACGACCGTCAGCGACGAGATGTCATAGGTGTTGCGGTTGAGTTCGTCGAGGAGTGGCCGGGCGAACGCGTCGCCGACGATGAGCATGAAGTCGATGCGCTCGCGCTCGACGGTGGACCACATGTCGACGGGATCGAGACGCTCGGGGATCGACGGCACGAACACGGTGCCCCCGCCGTTCCAGGTGCTGAAACTCACCCAGTGGCCGGCTCCGTGCATGAACGGGGGAGCGATCAGTGAACGTCGGCCGGTGAGCGTGCTGATGAACTCCTCGACCGATTCGGCGGTCTTGTTGCCGCCGAAGCACTCGACGAGCGCGTCGGCCTGGCGCCACATCACGCCTTTCGGCATTCCCGTCGTGCCGCCGGTGTAGAGGATGTAGAGGTCGTCGGGTGATGCGGGTGCGGGCGCGGCGTCGCTCGACTGCGCGAGCGCATCCTCGTACCAGACCGCTCCATCGAGGAGAGGTTCGTTCGACGTGTCGGGCACCTGGATGAAGACCCGGAGTTTCGGGAGGGATCCACGGACGGATTGCAGCATCGGCGCGAAGGTCGAATGGAACACGATCGCGGTGGCGGCGGAGTCGGTGAGCAGATAGGTGAGTTCTTCGGCCACGTAGCGGTAGTTGACGTTGAAGGGCGCGACCCGACCCTTGAACGCGCCGAGCATGGCCTCCAGATACTCGTTGCCGTTGTGCAGGTAGATGGCCAGGTGGTCCTGGCCGCTTTCGTGCGGCTGGATGCGGTCCCGCTCGGCATGTGCTCCGAGACCGCACGAGTCGAGGTAATTGGCGAGACGTCGCGTGCGCTCGGTGACCTGCGCCCACGTGAGGCGACGGTCGCGGAACACGAGGCATTCCTGGTCGGGACGCGTGGCCGCGATCGCTTCGTGGATCTCGCCGACGGTGAACTGCCTCACGCGACGACCCTAAGCCTTCGTCCAGGACGAGGCCAAGACCAGTACGGGGTTAGCGTGCCGCCATGACCCACCGACCCGTGACCGGCCATCCGTCCAGCGACATCGTGTTCGGCGTCTTCATGCCGCAAGGCTGGAAGATGGAGTTGTCGTCGATCGAGGGCGCCACCGCGAAGTGGAACAAGGCGGTCGAAGTCGCTCAGATGGCCGAGCGCCTCGGGTTCGACTCGATCTGGGTGTACGACCACTTCCACAACGTCCCGCGTCCGTCGCACGAGGCGGTGTTCGAGTGCTGGACGGCCATGGCGGCCATCAGCCAATTGACGTCGACGATCCGCCTCGGCCAGATGGTCGGCTGCAACAGCTACCGCAATCCCGGACTGCTGGCCAAGATCACCTCGACGGTCGACGTGATCTCGGGCGGTCGGTTGGAATGGGGGATCGGCGCCGGTTGGTACGAGAACGAGTACCGCGCCTACGGATACGAGTTCCCCAAGCCGAAGGATCGCATCGGCATGCTGCGCGAGAGCGTGGAGATCGTTCGGTCGATGTGGACCCAAGCCGAGACCACGTACAAGGGCAAGTACTACGAACTCAGCCGCGCCAATTGCGACCCCAAGCCGCTGCAGGACCCGCACCCGCCGATCCTCATCGGAGGTGGAGGGGAGCAGTTGACATTGCGGGTGGTTGCGCAGCATGGCGATTGCTCGAACTTCGGAGGCAACCCGGAGGAGTGGGCCCGCAAGCGCGACACGCTGAGGCGTCATTGCGCGGACGTCGGTCGCGACGTCGACACGATCCGCATGACCTGGTCACCGGAGTTGTTCATTCGTCGCGACGAATCGCAGATCGATCGCACGCGAAGTCTGTGGGGCGAGCCGTTGGACGCGTGGCGCGCCGGCAACCTGGTCGGAACTCCCGAGCAGGTGTGCGAGAAGATCGAGGCGTATCGTTCGCTCGGCTGCCAGGGGTTCATCCCGTGGTGCGCCGACTACCCCGACACCGAGTCGATGGAGTTGTTCGCGACCGACGTGATTCCGAACTTCCGCTGACTCAGACGTACGAGCGGAAGATCACCTCGGCCACGCAACTCGGCTTGGCGGCACCCTCGCACTCGAACGAGAAGGCATAGGTGGACTGGATTCCGCCTGCGATGTCCTCGACGCCGATCAGAGTCACTCCGAGTCGGAGTTTGGCACCGACTGGAACCGGTGACATGAAGCGCACCTTGTTGCAGCCGTAGTTGACGCCCATCTTGTAGCCGGTGGTCAGGACCACCTGGGGCATGAGGACGGGTCCGAGCGACAACGTGAGGTAGCCGTGGGCGATCGGTCCGCCGAACGGGCTCTCCTTCTTGGCGCGATCGGGGTCGACGTGGATCCACTGATGGTCGCCGGTCGCGTCGGCGAACTGGTTGACGCGCTCCTGGGTGACTTCCAACCAGTCGCTGTAACCGAGGTGCTGTCCGACGAGCGACTTGAGTTCGTCGGTTCCGTTGATGATGCGCGGTGCCATGGCGGCGATCGTAGTCAGCGGTACCAGACCCGCTGGTGCTCGCGGCTGTGGGGGTGCAGGAGGAGCGCACAGAGCGCAACCTCGAAGATCAGCGACAAGGTGTTGTTGCCCGAGATCCGGTCCCAGAGCCCGATCCCCTCGAAGTCGGCCAGGACCCAGAAACGCAGGAGGAAGGGAGAGAAAGCCGCCACCAGCCCGAACCAATAACCCAGTCGGCGATCGTTGGCCATGAGGAAGCCACCCAGGACGTGGGCCGCCACGACAGCCAATCCGACAGTGAGGCCGAGACCGCCCTTGGTGACCCGAGCGAAGCCGATCCAGTCGGATTCGTCGACGAGGCCGATGAGAGCGAAGAAGCCGTTGAGATACAGCAGCAGCGTCGCGATCTGAAGCGTCTGCGGTTGGAGACGGTCGAACCAATTGCGGGGGTCGAGCGAGGACATGGACACAGGTTCGCACAGATGGATGCCCGGATGGATGCCAGACGGCATTCCGGTGTCGGCTCGCCGTCCGACGCGATATCAGTCGACGAACTCGTATCGTGTTCGAAGAGATGTCCGATCAGTCATCAGATCACCAGGTCGTCCACTCGGGTTTCGTGACCCTGGTGGGTCGTCCGAACGTCGGCAAATCCACGCTGGTGAACGCGATCTGCGGCCGCAAGGTCTCGATCGTGTCCGACAAGCCCCAGACCACACGTCGTCAGGTCCGTGGTGTGCTCACGCGTCCGGGTCTGCAGATCGTGTTCGTCGACACGCCAGGACTCCACAAGCCGGTGACCGCTCTGGGAGAGCGTGTCAACGCCGCCGCGATCGAAAGCCTCGCCGACGTCGACGTCGCCTGTCTTCTCGTGGATGCCACGGCGCCGTTCGGAACCGGCGATCAGTGGGTCGCGTCGCGACTCGACTTGTCGAAGACCATCGTGGTGGTCAACAAGTGCGATGCGGCCAGCCGCGACGCGGTGGGAGAGCAGTTGGCCCGAGCCGGACTCCTCGACGCCGAGGCCTACTTCCCGGTATCCGCTCGCACCGGTGAAGGTGTCGCCGCACTCGTCGAACACATCGCGACGAAACTTCCCGAGGGCCCTCTCTACTACCCCGAGGACGTCATCAGCGATCTGACCGACCCCGATTGGGTCGCCGAACTCGTGCGCGAGCAATTGCTGGCCGAGATGCGCGACGAGATTCCGTACTCCATCGCGACTCGCGTCACCGAATGGGAGTGGCCAAGGGTGCGGTGCGAAATCCTCGTCGAACGCGAGAGTCAGAAGGGCATGGTCATCGGCAAGGGCGGCGCCGTCTTGAAGAAGGTGCGCGAACGAGTTCGTCGCCAACTGCCGCCCGGCATCGTCCTCGAACTCAAGGTGAAGGTCGACAAGGATTGGCAGCGTCGTCCCGAACGGGTGCAGCAACTCGGCTACTGAGTCAGCACGAGAAGCCAGTGGGCAGCAGGTTCGAGTAGTCGTCGCAGGCGACCAGTTCGCCCGGCCGGGTGAGATCGCCGCGACCGCGCGGAACGGCCAGTGGGCGATCACCGCTCGTGAACACGACCTGACCGATGCCGGCCCGGCGAGTGAGCGTGAGCACGATCTGAGCCACGGCCAGACGCTGCTCGGCACCGGGCAGGCCGCTGACGAAGGCATCGGGAAGATCCACGGTTGCGCTTCCCCGCTCGACGGTCACCGTGCTGGCGAGACCGACCGGAATCGCCGATCGCAAACCGGCCGACAGATCTCCCTCCGGCAAACCCTCGACGAGTGCGGCGAGAACTTGCGGCGGGGCCGCCGGACCGAGAAGAAGACGACTGATCGGGACGACCTGGCTCCCGGCCACGAAGAACATCGTCACTTCCTCCACGGGAACGGTGGACGAAGTCGACTCCGGCGGCGTCGTGCTCGTGGCGACCGGAGACGAGGTCGTCGTCGGAGGGGTGGTCGTGGTGGTTGCGGAGAAGACCTCCGGCACCGCGTCGAGATCGAGTGGCCGGTTGGATGACGACTCGGGAACACCGCATGCGATCGCGCTGGTCGCGATCGATGCGATCAACAGAGCGAATGCGGCGGTCTTCACGCTTCTCATGACCGTGCTCCTTCGGGAAGTTGAACCACGAATCGTGCGCCTCCGGTGGGTGAGTCCTCCACCCACGCCAAGCCGCCGTGCGATCGCGCGTGTTCGGCCACCAATGCCAGCCCGAGTCCGGTGCCGCCCGCGCGTGAGCGTCCGGCCGAACCCCGGGCGAATCTCTCGAAGATGCGTGCCCGTTCGCTTGGGGACACTCCGGGTCCGGCGTCCTCCACGCCGAATCGGATGTGCGCGGGGCCCGATGCGGCGGCGAATCGCTCGATCGTCACGCGCGTCGCTCCGCCCCCGTGCAGTCGCGCGTTGTCGAGCAGGTTCGCGACGATGCGCTCGAGCCGGCGTTTGTCGGCGTTCACGACACCGGGGCAATCGGGGGCGACTTCGACGCGTACGTCATCGGCGCCGTAACGCTGGGCGATGCGACCGACGAATGCGGGTAGGTCGATGTCCTCGCGGTGAAGGTCGGTGATACCCACGTCGAGCCGCGACAACTCGAGCAGGTCGAGCACCATCTGATCGAAACGACGTACTTGGCTCGACACCACGTCGAGTGCCTGTTGCGTCCGATCGGGAAGATCGGCGCGCCGCGCGTCGAGGACCTCGACGGCCGCGGCGAGAGCGGTGATCGGACTTCGGAGTTCGTGCGAGACATCGGATGCGAAACGCGTCTCGCGCTCGATTCGGCTCTGTACCGCGTCGGCCATGTCGTTGAACGCCGTGACGAGAGTGGAGAGATCGGGATCGCCCTCGGGTTCGAGTCGCACGTCGAGGCCGCCCTGTGCGATGGCGCCGGCGGCCTCGGTGACGCGCACGAGTGGTCGCAGGAGGCGTCGGCTGACGGCCCAACCCACCAGCCCGGAAATGACGCCGATGACGAGTGTTCCGATCACGAGCGCCGACCCGATGACCGTGATGGCTCGTTGCTCGTCGCCCACCGGGAAGGCTTCGAAGTAGGCGGCGTCCACGCTCGGCATGGCGATGCCGATGGCGATGAAGGCGTCGTCCCCCAACGAGAATCGTTGGTACGACGAGACCCCGTCGATGGTGCTGCGCAGAAGTTCGGCCGGGAAAGCACCTTGGGTGAAACGCAGGTCCTGGGAGAAGAAGAGGTCTTCGCGACCGAGGTGCAGGACGGCGAAGCCACCCTGTTCGGTGCGCGTCGTGCCGATGAGTTCGAAGGCCTCCGAACGTCGATTGGCCAATTGCGAGCGAATGAGCTCGGCGTTGGTCACGGCTTGGCGCTCGACCACACCGTCGCGCCGGTCGAGGAGATAACTGCGAGCCACGAAGAAACTGACCAATGACAACGAGAGCGACGTGATGAGTCCCACCAGGACGAAGAGCAGGGTCACGCGGGTGCGCAACGGCAATCGAACGGAGCGGGCCACGGTCAACATCCTGCCCCAATACCCCGGGGTTCCGACCGGGATCCCGTTCGGGCCCGGACATGACGCCGCCCGACTCGGGGAATTCCGGCGAGTCGGGCGGCGGACCAAGGAGATATCCGGTTCCGCCGGATCGGCGAGGGCCAGGGGGAGGACGGCCCCCGTCGATCCGACGTGAACGGTGGTCAGTCTCCCGACGCTCTGTGAAGGGATCGTGCGCGAATTGTGCGTTTTGTGTAACGAATTCGGCCGCCTCTCTCGACCGGGCAGAATCGATCCGTGAACTCGCTCTTGTTCATCGAGGACGACGACCAGATCCGGTTGGCGCTGCGTCTGGCCCTGGAGGACGAGGGATACCAGGTCCGCGAGGCGGCGGATGGTCGAACAGGACTGGCTGCCTTCCACGCCGACGAACCCGATCTGGTCCTGCTCGACCTGCGTCTTCCCGACATGTCGGGCTTCGACGTGTGTCGCGCGTTGCGGGCGATGTCGATCGTTCCGATCGTGATGGTCACGGCCCAGACCGACACCAACGACATGGTGGCCGGACTCGAGGCCGGGGCGGACGATTACGTGACCAAGCCGGTGGTGCCCAAGGAGTTGGCGGCACGGATACGCGCGCATCTTCGTCGGGTGCAACTCCAGGGCGACCCGACCGTCGACTCGTCGAGCCTGACGTTCGGAGACGTCGAACTGCGCCGAGAGCAGGGAATCGTGCTCAAGGCCGGCCGCGAACTGTCGCTGACGAAGACCGAGTTCAACCTGCTGTGCGAGTTCGCCGACCATCCGAACATCGTGTTGTCGCGCGACCAACTTCTCGAACGCGTGTGGGGCTACGACTACCTCGGCGACAGTCGTCTCGTCGATGCCCACGTTCGTCGTCTGCGCGTGAAGATCGAGGATCAGGCCGACGATCCCCGGCTGATCGTCACGGTGCGCGGAATCGGCTACCGCCTCATGCCCGTGTGATCGATTCGAGGAATCGGCAGGTTTCGTCGCTGTTCACCGTGCGCCTCATCGGCGGCATGGCGGCCAACAATTGTTTCCGGTACTGAGCCGTCGCGAGACGCGGATCGAACACCGTCACGACGCCGCGATCGGACGCCGAGCGAATGAGGCGTCCCGACGCTTGGGCGAGCGACGTCGCGGCGCGCGGCAGATCGATTTCACGGAAGGCCCGGTCTCCGAGCAGTTCGCGTCGCGCTGACAGGAGGGGTTCGTCGGGTCGGGGGAACGGGATTCGATCGAGCGTCACCAACGAGAGCGTTCGGCCGGGGATGTCGACGCCTTGGAAGAAGCCGGCCGTGGCGAAGAGGCACGACGATTCGTCGGCGCTGAATTCGTCGATCAGGCGACTCTTGTTGGCATCGTCGCGTTGCGAGAGGACAGAAAAGTCGAGAATCGGCCGCAACTTCTCCACGGCTTGATCGAGCGCGCGGAAACTCGTGAAGAGCGCGAGGGTCCGTCCGCCGGCGGCCACGATGAGGCGATACAACTCGTCGTGCATCGCACGGGAGAACTCGGGAGTGTTGGGCCCGGGGAACTTCGAGGGACAGTAGAGCAACGCGTTGCTCTCGTAATCGAAGGGGCTCCCCACGTCGAACGCGTCGTATTGCCCCTCCGTCAGTCCGACCCGACCGGGGAGGTTCGCGGGTACTGTCGCACTCGTCAGGATGGCCGTGCGGCCCGACCAGATTCCATCGGCGAGAACCGGCGCCACGTCGAGCGGAGCGATCTCCAAGGTGGGACTGGCGATCGTTCCCGACACGTACGGGACGAAGGTGTCGTCGATGCGCAGGGCCTGGTCGAGATTCTCGGCCAATCGAGTCGCCGCCTGTTGGGCGCGCAGACGGCGCTGGTCGGCGTCGAGGTCGGAGGTGTTCACGCCACGTAGCGCGTCGAGCAGATCGTTGACCGCCAGACGCGCGGCTGCGAGAACCGCCGTGAGATCGGAGGGGAGCGGCGAGGCGAGGCGACTTCCGATTCTGGGCGTGAGGATCTCGTCGAGCAATGGCCCTTGGCGAGTGATGCGATCGATGAGATCCGGTTGCGCGAGTACTCGTCCGGCCACTCCCGCGAGCCAACGCAGGCGGCCACTCGAGAACGACAGGGCCACGCTGTCGCTCATGATGTCCTCGAGTCCGTGGACCTCGTCGATCACTACGACGTCGTGCTCGGGAAGAACCGCACCGGCCGATGCGACGTCGAGTCCGTAGAGATGGGTGTTCACCACGACGATGTCGGCCTCGGCGGCTCGATCGCGAGCGATCTCGGCGAAGCACTCGCCGCCGGCTGGGCAACGACGAGCTCCCGGACATTCCTCGCTCGACACGGTGATGGCCGACGTGGTGGCAGCGTCGAGGCGACTCGGGAACTCGGACAAGTCGCCGGTGACACTCTCGTCGGCCCACTTCGACAACTCGATGAGACGCTTGGCGGGTATCGGTCGCATGTCGTCGGACAACGTGGGGGTCCCGCCACTCGCTTCGGCCAGTCTCTGGCGGCACAGGTAGTTCTGGCGGCCTTTCACGACGGCCCACGACAGATCGCGTTTCAGTTCGCGGGCCACGGTGTCGCGCAGGAGGGGAAGATCCTTGCGCGCGATCTGATCCTGCAGCGCCTTCGTCGCCGTGGTGACGACGGCTCGGCGGCCCGACAGCACGATGGGAACGAGGTACCCGAGCGTCTTCCCGGTGCCAGTACCGGCCTGGACGACCACGTGGCGACCGGTGTCGAGCGCGTGCGCAACGTGTTCGGCCATCGCGCGTTGACCGGGGCGATCCTCGGCGTCCGAAAGTGCGGCGGTGGCGACGTCGAGTGCGTCGCGAATGGACAGGGACCTGTCGCGGGGCACGGTTCACGAACCCTGACGGGAACGTGCCAGAGCGAGAGCGGCGTCGATGTCGTCGGCCGAGAAATCGGGCCACGTCTTGTCGGTGAAGAAGATGGGTGCTCCGGCCGCCTGCCACAACAAGAAGTTGGAGACCCGACGCTCCCCGGACGTGCGGACGACGACGTCGACCGGCGGCATGTCGGGCAAGTACATGGCGCGCGACAGATCGTCGGCGGACACCGAGCCGCCGCGAGACTTGGCGTGGCGGGCCGCGTCGACGATCTCGGCCCGGCTGCCGTAGTCGAACGCGACCGTCAGGGTCATGCCGGTGTTCGCGCTCGTGTCGGCGATCGCTTTGTGAATGGCTCGCTGCACGTACCGCGGTGTGCGCGACGACGGGTCGTCGAAGGGACGGCCGATCCAGGTGATGCGAACGTTCAAATCGTTCAGTTCGGCCACCCGGCCGAACAGCTTCTCGTGCAAACCAAGGATGTGGCGCACCTCGCGTCGCGGGCGGACCCAGTTCTCGGTGGAGAACCCGAAGACGGTGAGCCAGTCCACGTCGCGCCGCACGCATTGGCGAACGACTTCGGCCAGATTCTCCTCGCCGGCGGTGTGACCGGCGGTTCGCGGCAGATGGCGCCGGGTCGCCCACCGTCCGTTTCCGTCCATGATGCAGGCCAAGTGCACGATGCGAGGGTAGCGGTGAGGCCACAATGGACGGCGTGTTGCGCCGTCTCCGTTCCGCCACCATCGCCGAGTCCGGCGACGCCGCGCGGGTTCGTCGGTTGATCGTCGTCGCGGGAACCGTCGCCGAGTGGGCCGGTTTCACCGAAGCGCAGTGGACCGAGCGCCTCGCGTCGATCGGCTCGTCCGCCGCTGCCGCCGGCGTCGAGTCGATGCGCATCGTTCCGTCCTCCGACGGTGGAGTCGTCGACGTCGCGACGAGAGCGGGCATGCGCCGAGACGTCCGGGTGGACGGTTGTCGGGTCGTCGCCGACCCGCGTCCCGACGGCCGGGCGAATCTCGTCGAGGCGATCAACCGGTTGTCGGGACCGATCACCGAGGAGTCGTTGCAGAAGGAGGTTGCCGCTTCGGGAGGCGACGTCGACCTGGTGATCGTTCTCGGTGACCCGTCGGTCCTTCCCGCGGCTCTCGTGTGGGAGTTGGCGTACGCCGAACTCGTCTACATCGACGCCGACTGGAGCACGTTGTCGGTCGAGCACATCGGACGATCGCTCGACGAGTTCGCGGTTCGCCAGCGTCGCTTCGGCGGAGTCATCGAGTGACGAGTCGGCTGTATCGCGACGAAGCGGTCGTCATTCGCTCGTACAAACTCGGAGAGGCCGATCGCATCGTGGTGATGCTGACGCGTGAGAACGGCAAGGTGCGAGCGGTCGCCAAGGGTGTCCGCAAGACGCACTCGAAGTTCGGCGGCCGACTCGAACCGCTGTCCCACGTCGCGGTTCAAATACACCGCGGCACCAACCTCGACGTCGTCAACCAGGTGGAGACGATCGATTCGTCGGGTCGGATGTTCGGCGATCTCGATGTCATGACCGAAGGCCTGGCCGTGCTGGAGGCGATCGATCAACTCGTACCCGATCGGGAACCGGTACCCGAGATCTTCCGCATGCTGGTGGGCGTGCGCAAGACGCTGGCCGAGCGGCCATCGGCCCTCGTGGTGCCGGCATTCCTTCTCCGTCTCCTGGCGTCGGAAGGTGTTCGTCCCGAACTCGATCGGTGCGTGGTGTGCGGGGAGGTCGAGTCGGAGTCGACCCCGCTCGTGGCGATTGATCTCGAGCGCGGCGGAGTCCAATGTCGCGGTTGCCGTTCGGGTGTCGGGGTCACGTCCGGAGCGTTGGCGTTGCTGCGCGACGTCCTCGATGGCCGCCTTGGCGAAGCCCTCGATCGGGCCCACCGCCCGGGTGAACAGGTCCTCGACGATCCCGTCGTCGTCGAGGTGGCGTCGATCGCCACGCGAGCCTTCGAGTTCCATGTCGAACGACGGTTGCGCTCGGTGGCGATCTTCGAGCGCCACGATGCCCGGTCCGACTCGTAACGCGACCGAAGCCGCGCCACGACCGAACCCGTAGAATAGAGAACCGTGCCCGCCTCCGACCTCGAACAGATCGTCAACCTCTGCAAGCGTCGCGGGTTCGTCTATCCGTCGGCCGAGATCTACGGAGGGTTCCGTTCGAGCTACGACTACGGTCCGCTCGGATCGCTGATGCTGCGCAACGTGCGCGAGTCGTGGTTGCGGGAGATGGTCCAGAAGCGCGACGACGTGGTGCTCATCGACGCCGCGATCCTCGGGCCGCCTCAGGTGTTCGAGGCCAGCGGACACCTGGCCAACTTCAGCGACCCGCTGGTCGACTGCCGGGAGTGCAAGCAGCGATTCCGAGAAGATCATCTCGAGGACCGTACGGTGTGCCCCAATTGCAAGGCGAAGAACAGCCTCACCGACGCCCGTGCGTTCAACCTCATGTTCAAGACCTACGCCGGACCCGTCGAAGGTTCGGGAGCCGAGGTGTACCTGCGCCCCGAAACGGCCCAGGGGATGTTCGTCAATTTCAGCAACGTTCTGCAGACGAGCCGCAAGAAGCCGCCCTTCGGAATCGCCCAGGTCGGCAAGAGCTTCCGCAACGAGATCACACCCGGCAACTTCATCTTCCGGACGCGCGAGTTCGAACAGATGGAACTCGAATTCTTCGTCCCACCGGCCGAGGGCCCGAAGTGGTACGAGTACTGGTGCTCGACCCGCCTGCAGTGGTACATCGATCTCGGAATTCCCTCCGAGATGCTCCGGCTCCGCGCGCACGATGCCGACGAACTGAGCCACTATTCGGCCGGCACCGCCGACGTCGAGTTCATGTACCCGTGGGGCTGGGGCGAACTCGAAGGCATCGCCCAGCGCACCAACTTCGATCTCACGCAGCATTCGAATCATTCGGGCCAGCGGCTCGATTTCTTCGATCAGTCCACGAACGAGCGGTACGTTCCGTTCGTGATTGAACCGGCGGCCGGCGTCAATCGAGCCATGGCCGCGTTCCTGCTGGCGGCGTACGACGAGGACGAAGTCGGGGGCGAGGCGCGCACGATCCTGCGCCTCCACCCGCGTCTGGCCCCCTTCAAGGTGGCGGTGCTCCCGCTCAGCAAGAAGGACACCCTCACGCCACTCGCGCGCCAGATCTTCTCCGCGTTGTCCGACCGCTACATGGTCGACTACGACGACACGCAGTCGATCGGGAAGCGGTATCGCCGCCAGGACGAGATCGGTACCCCCCTGTGCATCACCGTCGATTTCGACTCGCTCGAGGACGGTGCCGTGACCGTGCGCGACCGCGACACCACCGAGCAGCAACGTGTGCCGATCGCCGAACTCGAATCGGCTCTGCGTCAGCGACTCGGGTTCTGAACCGGACCCTCGAGGGTCTAGTTTTCCGTCGGGGCCGTTTCACGTGGCCTCACCATCGAAGGGGGAGTCATGTCGAAAGTTGCTGTGTGGGCCCGGATCCCGGCCGCCCCAGGAAAGCGTGACGAGTTGGCCAAGGCACTCGGAACCGCTCTGGAAACCGCGAAGTCGGAGAAGGGAACGATCTATTACATCCTTCACGCCGACCCCAGCGAGGCCGATGTGCTCTACATGTACGAGATGTACGAGAGCCAGGACGCCTTGAACGAGCACATGGGATCTGAAGCCTTCAAGGCCCTCGGTCCGGCGATCGGTCCGTTCCTCGGCGGCCGGCCCGACCTCAAGTTCGTGGCCCCGCTCGGCGGCAAGGGAGCCTGACCTGACGGCCCGGCGCGGGACCTATCTCGACCGCATCCTCGATCACCATCGTGGACGGGCGGCCGACGACTCGCGTCCGGTCGCCGATCTTCGCGCGCGCGTGTCCGACCTCGAACCGTGCCGCGGCTTCGCGTCGCGTCTGCGCGTCGACGCCCAATCGTCGCTGGCCGTGATCGCCGAAGTGAAACGGCGCTCGCCGTCCAAAGGCGATCTCTTCGCCGATCTCGACCCGGCCGTACTGGCCCGCCAGTACGAGGCCGGTGGTGCCAGCTGCATCTCCGTGCTCACCGACGGCCCGCACTTCGGCGGTTCGGTCGATGATCTGAGAGCGGCTCGCTCGGCGGTGGGTCTCCCGGTCCTGCGCAAGGACTTCACCGCGGCCGAGCGCGATGTCCTCGACACCCGACTCATGGGGGCCGACTGCATTCTGTTGATCGCAGCTGCGCTTGACCCGAGCGAACTCGTCGATCTGTCCGGGTTGGCGCTCGACAGCGGACTCGATGTCCTCGTGGAGATCCACGACGAGGACGAACTCGCGGTGGCGTTGGCGGCGGGGGCCCAGGCCATCGGGGTGAACCAGCGCGATCTCGTCACGTTCGAGGTCGACCACGCTCGGGCCGAGCGAATGGCCGATGTGATCCCCGACTCGGTCGTCCGGATCGCCGAGAGCGGCGTGCGCGACACGGCCGACGCCGCGAACCTGCGCCGAGCGGGCTACGACGCGATCCTGGTGGGCGAAACCCTCGTGCGTTCGGGCGATCCGACGTCGGCTCTGCGTTCGTTGCGAATCGCCTGAAGGTCGCCCACCGAATCCGGCGCGGCCGGTACTTTGGAGGCGTGTTCGTCAAGATCTGCGGGATCACCAACGAGGACGACGCGTTGCTCGCCGTTGCCATGGGCGCCGATGCGGTGGGCTTCATCTTCGCTCCGTCGCCGCGACAAGTCGCGCCGCAAGTGGTGTACGACATCACGCGCCGCTTGCCACCCGAGATCCTCACCGTCGGCGTGTTCCGTGACGAGTTGCCCGACCGCGTCTTCGACGTTGCCAGTCGGGCCGGGGTCAAGGCCGTTCAGCTGCACGGTCGGGAGACTTCCCGTCACGTGGCGATGCTGGCCGACAACGTCCGCTGGATCATCAAGGCCGTGTCGGCCGGTTCGCCCGAGGCGGCGCGGGCCAACGAGTACGGAACGGATCTCGTTCTCGTGGACGCCCCCGAGCCCGGATCCGGCCGACTGTTCGACTGGAAACTGGTGGACGAGATTCCCGGGGGTCTGCGTTTGATCCTGGCCGGCGGGTTGACTCCCGAGAACGTGTCCTCGGCCATCGAGATCGTGAAACCCTGGGGGGTCGATGTGTCATCCGGGGTCGAGAGCAGCCCGGGGCGCAAGGACGCCGTGAAGGTGCGCCGCTTCATCGCCGCCGCCCGCGCGGCCGCCCCGGTCGAATTCGAAGCCGGCGACGACTTCGTCTACGACTGGACCGACGAGTAACCGACTTCACCCGGCCCGAGGTCAATCGGGTGGGGTTTCCACTCGTTCGGGTGCGAACATGAAGGTGTGTCCGCACCCGTCGACCGCTCGATCATGTCCGAACCCTCGGCCACCGGCCGTTTCGGTGAGTTCGGGGGTCGGTTCGTCCCCGAAACCCTCGTCCCCGCGTGCCAAGAACTCGAGCAGGCGTTCCGCGATGCGTGGGACGATCCGATCTTCCGCGGTGATCTGTCGGCGATCCTGCAGGAATACGCCGGTCGCCCTTCGATCATCACCGAGTGCCATCAACTCGGAGCACGCCTCGGCATCCGACTGGTCCTGAAACGCGAAGACCTCAACCACACCGGCTCGCACAAGATCAACAATGTGCTCGGTCAGACCTTGCTCGCCAAGCGCATGGGCAAGAAGCGCATCGTGGCCGAGACCGGCGCTGGTCAACACGGGGTCGCTTCGGCCACCGCCGCCGCACTCATGGGTCTCGAATGCAAGGTGTACATGGGTGCGGTCGACGTCGAACGGCAGGCGCTGAACGTTTTCCGCATGCGGCTGCTCGGAGCCGAGGTCGAAGCGGTTCACAGCGGCAGCCGCACGTTGAAGGACGCGGTCAACGAAGCCATGCGCGATTGGGTCGCGTCGGTCGAGAGCACCCACTACTGCTTGGGTTCGGTCATGGGGCCGCATCCGTACCCGTGGATGGTTCGCCAGTTCCACCGTGTGATCGGCGACGAGGCTCGCGAGCAGTGTAGTGAGCGTTTCGGATCCGACCCCGATGTCGTGGTCGCGTGCGTGGGCGGCGGGTCGAACGCCATCGGTATCTTCTCGGGTTTCGTCGACACCGACGCCCGCCTGATCGGCGTCGAGCCGGCTGGTGGCGCCGCGGTCGGGCGTGGCGTCCCCGGTGTCGTGCACGGCATGCGCAGTTTCTTGATGCAGGACGAGTACGGCCAGGTGCAGGAGGCTCATTCGATCTCCGCCGGTCTCGATTATCCGGGCGTGGGTCCCGAGCACTCGTACCTCGCGTCGATCGGCCGCGCCGAGTATCCGACGGTGACCGATGCCGAAGTGATCGACGCGTTCCAGTTGATGGCCCGCACCGAAGGCATCATTCCCGCGCTCGAATGCGCTCACGCGCTGGCCTGGATCGTGCGCGAGAGCGGATCGCTGCAGGGTCGGACGGTGCTCATGAATCTGTCCGGTCGCGGCGACAAGGACGTGGCACAGATGATGGAGATCCTGTCCTGATGCAGCGGCTCGAGTCCGCGCTGCGCGCGCGGCGAGAGGCCGGGGGGAAAATCCTCATTCCCTACGTCACCGGAGGTTTGTCCGGATGGCAGGACGCGGTGCGCGCGGCGGCGGCGTCGGGAAGCGACGCCATCGAGATCGGGATTCCCTTCTCCGATCCGGTGATGGACGGTCCGGTGATCCAGGAAGCCAGCCAGCGCGCCCTCGATGCCGGGGCGACACCGGTGTCGATCCTGAACGACGTTCGCCGACTCGACGTCGACGTCCCGCTGGTCGTGATGTGCTACTACAACACCGTTCACCACGCGGGTCACGAACGGTTCGCTTCACAGTTGTCGCAGGCCGGGATCGCCGGAGCGATCGTCCCCGACCTGCCCCTCGAAGAAGCCGGCCCGTGGTGCGAGGCGGCCGATGCGGCCGACATCGCCACGGTGATGCTGGCCGCTCCCACCGCACCCGACGATCGCCTGCCGCGCATCTGCGAGCGGGCGCGCGGATTCGTGTACTCGGTCGGTCTGCTCGGGGTCACAGGGGAGCGGGCCACCTTGGCCGGTACCGCCACCGCTCTGGCCGGTCGTTTGAAGCCACTCACCGAGGTTCCGGTGGTGGTGGGGGTCGGAGTGTCGAACGCTGAACAGGCCGTGGAGGCCTCGCGGGTCGCCGATGGGGTCATCCAGGGGGCGGCTGTCGTTCGGCGACTTCTCGAAACGGGGGCCGAGGCGGTGGGCGACTACATCGCCGAGGTCCGGGGAGCCCTCGAACACCACTGGCCGACCCGCTGACAGCGTGACAAAGGACTTACTGCTAAATAAGTGAGCAGGGTCGTTTAGCGTGATAGGCAGGAAATGAGTTTCAGGATCCCTGATGCTCAACGGACTCGTCCCGCACCTGTCCGAAACTCCCCCCAACCGAATTGGAGATTCCATGCGCAAGTCATTCCTGGCTGCGGCAACCGCCGTGGCCCTGACCGTCCTGGCCGCCTGCGGCGACGACGAACCGAACGTCGAGACCACCGCGGCGGCCGCCGAGGCGGGCGACATCGTCGCCGTGGCCAGTGGCAACGCCGACTTCTCGACCCTGGTGGCCGCGGTTCAGGCGGCTGGTCTCGTCGAGACCCTGCAGGGAGCCGGCCCGTTCACGGTGTTCGCTCCCACCAACGCCGCCTTCGAGGCGTTACCCGCGGGCATTCTCGAGAAGCTCCTTCTTCCGGAGAACAAGGACGTTCTCGTGAAGATCCTCACCTACCACGTGGTCGCCGGCAAGGTCATGGCCGCCGATGTGACCGCCGGTGACGTTCCGAGCGTTGAGGGTCAGACCATCGCCGTCACCACCAACGACGGTGGTGTCCAGGTGAATGGAGCCAATGTGGTGGCGGCCGACGTTGCGGCGAGCAACGGTGTGATCCATGTGATCGACGCCGTGATTCTTCCCCCGGACGTCGACCCGGCCGCACTCTGATCGACAACTGAATCGTCGACGGCGTCAGTCGCCGTCGTGAGCGGCCTCGTGCCGGTCACCTTCTGCTCGTTGCGAGTCGTGTCAGACTCGGAACGTGGCGGACTCCTCTCCTGGAGCGTGTGACCTGTGCGAGGCCGCTCGTTTGTCCGAGTGGTTTCATGAGGACGATCTGTGCTGGATCGCAGAATGCGAGGTGTGTTCGGTTCCGATGGTCGTGTGGCGCGTGCACGATCCCAACCCTCCCGCGGACGTGAAGCAGAGATTGCACGATCTTCTCCGGTCGGTCGTCGGCGAGCACTTCGTGGACGAGATCTACATCGACGACAACATGCGCAACATCCCCGATCACTATCACGCCCACGCACGCGGCCGTGGCAAGTGGGGGATGCAGCCGCTCGAACGTCGTCGATCGAACGACGGCAACGGTTAGTCACTACAGTTCGAGCATGCTCGAAGCCGGCAAGAAAGCTCCCGCGTTCAAGCTCCTCGATCAGAACGGAAGCACGGTCACGCTCGCGTCGTACGTCGGTCGTCGTGTGCTCGTGTACTTCTATCCGAAGGCCGACACACCCGGATGCACCCAGCAGTCGTGCGGACTGCGCGACATCGCCAAGAAGATCGGCGACACCGCGATCATCGGGATCTCACCCGATGCTCCCGCCAAGCAGGAGAAGTTCGCCGACAAGTACGAACTGCCGTTCCCGTTGTTGGCCGACACCGAACACGTGGTGGCCGAGAAATACTTCGTCTGGAAGCAGAAGTCGATGTACGGCCGCACGTACATGGGGATCGAGAGGTCGGCGTTCCTCGTCGGTCCGGACGGGAAGATCGAACAGGCCTGGTACAAGGTCTCGCCCAAGGACACGCCGGCGAACCTGTTGAAGGCGTTGAAGTGACGAACTTCCCGCGGCCGATCGATGTCCTGCCGCACCGACCGCCGTTCCTCTTCGTCGACGAGTTGACTGCCCTCGAACCCGGTCGCTCGGCGACCGGCATCTGGCGTCTGTCCGGAGACGAGTGGTTCTTTCCCGGACACTTTCCGGGTCGGCCGACGCTGCCGGGCGTGCTGATGTGCGAGGCCATCGCCCAATTGGGAGCGGTGGCGGTGTTGACATCGGCCGACCATGCTGGCCGCCTTCCGCTCTTCGGAGGTCTGGACGGCGCCCGATTCCGCCGTCAGGTCGTGCCGGGAGACGTGCTCACTCTCGACGTCGAACTCGGACGAATGTCGTCGCGCGCGGGCAAGGGGAGCGGCCGGGCGAGCGTCGACGGCCAGACCGCGTGCGAATGCGAGTTGATGTTCGTGCTCGTGTGACCGGGCTTGTGTGACCGGGACGATCAGGCCGGAGCCAGGACAACCGAGCCGTTGTGCCCGCCGAAACCGAAGTTGTTGGAGATGCTGGGTCCGGGCGTCCAGGGCCTCGGCTCGCCGATCACCAGGTCGATGTCCATCTCGGAATCGACGGTCGTGGTTCCGGCCGTGGGCGGAATGAGACGATGTTCGAAAGCGAGCAGAACCGATGCGGCTTCGAGCGCACCGGCGGCTCCGAGAGCGTGTCCGGTGACGCCCTTGATGCTCGTCATGGGCGGGCGACGACTGCCGAACACGTGCGCGACCGCGGCCGCCTCGGCGGCGTCGTTCAGCGGCGTGGAAGTGCCGTGGGCGTTCACATGGACGATGTCGTCGGACGACAACCCGGCGTCGGCGAGGGCCAGGCGCATGCATGCGATCGCGCCGCGTCCGCCGGGCGACGGCGCGGTGATGTGGTGGGCATCGGCGTTGCTGGCCGAGCCGAGAACCTCGCCGAGAATCCGCGCCCCTCGTCCGATCGCGTGCTCCCACTCCTCGAGCACGAAGATCGCCGCGCCTTCGCCCATGACGAAGCCGTCGCGTTCGACGTCGAAGGGTCGACTGTGGCCCGATGTGGACAGCGCGGTCATGTTGCCGAATCCGGCCATGGACACGGGTGTGGCCGCCGACTCGCTGCCTCCGCTGATCATCGCGTCGCAACGACCCATGGCGATCAGGCGAGCGGCGTAGCCGAGGGCGTGCGTCGACGCGGCACAGGCGGTGCACACCGTTTCGTTGGGTCCCTGCAGTCCGTAGCGCATGGAGATGGCGGCTCCCGTGGCGTTGGCCATCATCATCGGAACGAGGAACGGCGAGACGCGACGCTCGCCTTTTTCGATCAGAACGCGCACTTGCTCTTCGAGCGTGTTGAGTCCGCCGATGCCCGTACCGACGACGACGCCGAAACGCTCGGGGTCGACGCCGACCTCGCCGGCCTGGGCGAAGGCCTCGGCCGCCGCCGCCAGACCGAACTGCTCGACCCGGTCGGCTCGACGAGCTTCCTTGGGTGAATCGAAATAGGGCGAGGGATCCCACTCGGTGATGGAAGTCGATCGACCGCCCGACAGACCGGGTCCGTGCAGCCCGGCCCAGAACGCGTCGCGACCGACTCCGCACGGCGCGACCACGCCGAGTCCAGTGACGGCGACGCGCCGTCCGAGCATCAGAGTTTGCCGACGATCAGGTCGAAGGCCTGACCGACGGTCTTCACACCTTCGATCTCTTCCTCGGGAACCTCGATGTCGAATTCCTCCTCGAGGGCCATCACGAGTTCGACGAGGTCGAGGCTGTCGGCTTCGAGATCGTCACCGAAGCTGGCCTCGGGTACGACCTTGTCGGCGTCGACGCTCAACACGTCGACGGCGCACTTGCGGAAGCGAGCGAACAGTTCCTGATCCATGGTGTCCTCCGTAGGGGTCGGTCTCATCGTAAACGGCGGTAGCGGTTCAATGCCCCATTCCGAGGCCTCCGTCGACCGGAATCACCGCACCGGTGATGTAGCCGGCCGCGTCGGAGGCGACGAATGCGATGACGGCGGCGATCTCCTCGGGTGACGCCATCCGACCGAGGGGAACCGCGGCGGTCAGGGCTTCCTGGCGCTCGGGTGAGAGGGCGGCGATCATGTCGGTCATCACCGGTCCGGGTGCGACCACGTTGGCGGTGATGGATCGCGAGCCGAGTTCACGCGCGATGCTGCGGGCCAGGCCGACCAGCCCCGCCTTCGACGCCGCGTAGTTGGCCTGGCCGGCCGAACCGAGCAACCCGACAACGCTCGACACGAAGATCATCCGACCGCGACGCGCCCGGAGCATTCCCTGCGCCGCTCGTTTGGCGACTCGGTAAGCGGCATTGAGATTGGCGTCGATCACGTCGGTGAAGTCGGCTTCACCCATGCGCAGCAGGAGTCCGTCCTTGGTGATGCCGGCGTTGGAGACGAGGATCTCGACCGGGCCGAACTCTTGCTCGACGGCGGCGAAAGCGCGGTCGACGTCGGAACTCGACGTCACATCGCACTTCACGCCGAAAAGCCCGTCGGGTGGAGGCGACGAGTTGTAGGTGACCGCGACCCGATCACCGAGTGCCGCGAAGTGCTGGGCGGTGGCCAGTCCGATTCCGCGCGAGCCACCGGTGACGAGCACGATCCGACTCACGAGATCGGCCCCCAACGCAGAAGGGCCGATGCCGCTGTCATGCCGCCGCCGAAACCCACCAGGAGAACGAGGTCGCCCGCAGCGACGCGCTTCTTGTCGAGCGCATCGGCCAGCGCCAGCGGAATCGACGCGGCCGACGTGTTTCCGGTGCGGTCGAGGACGATCGATGTCCGTTCGATCGGAATGCCGAGACGATCGCAGGCGGCCTGGATGATGCGTACGTTGGCCTGGTGCGGGATCACGAGCGACACGTCGGCCCCGGTCACACCGGCCTGGGCCATCGTCTTCTCCGCCGAGTCGACCATGATGCGCACGGCGCGGCGGAACACTTCCTTGCCTTCCATGTTGATGGTGCCGCCGACCTCGGCCCACAGGATGGGTCCGGCCGAACCGTCGGCGTCGATGTCCCACGCAACCAGTTCACCCGGACCGTCGCACGACGACAGCACGACTGCACCGGCTCCATCGCCGAAAAGTACGGCTGTGTTGCGGTCGGTCCAGTCGGTGATGCGCGAGAGCGAATCGGCGCCGATGACGAGGATCGTGTCGAGTCCGACGGCGATCATGCCGTGGGCCGCCACCAGTCCGTACACGAAGCCGCTGCACGCCGAGTTCAACTCGAACACTCCGCAACGAAGACCCAGGGCGTCCTGTACCGCCGCCGAGTTGCCCCACTGCTTGTCGGGTGTGGTGGTGGCGAGGATCAACGCTTGGACCGACGCCGGGTCGATTCCGGATCGTTCGATGGCCATGCGGCCGGCGGCGATCGACATGTCGATGGTCGAGCCGCCCACGTGGCGTTCGTGGATTCCGGAGCGCTCGACGATCCAGTCGTGGCTCGTCTCGACCATCTTTTCGAGGTCGTGATTGGTGAGGACCTTGTCGGGCAGGTTGGTTCCCCAGCCGAGGATGTTCGCGCCGCGGGCCGAGGCGGGAGTGCGCGGCATGTCAGTGCGTCCGCAACCAGGCGATCGGTTGGCGGGCCGTGACCCGCTCGCCGTCGACCGCGATGTAGGCCTGAAGGATCCCGGCGAAGGCAGAGCGAACTTCGGTGTCGCCCACCAGCCCGATGACTGTTCCGACGTCGACGCGAACACCCGCCGCGACCGTCGGAGCCGGGGAGAAGAGGCCGGCCGAAGGGCTCACGACCAGTCGTTCGGTGGCGAACAGATGCTCGCCCTCGAGTTGGGCGGCACCGGTCGGCGAGGCGGCATTGACCCATTCGATGAATTTGTCGAGTTCGTCCGGAGTGGAGACCGAGATGGTGCGAGCCGATTCGAGAGTGCGCTTGGCCATTCCGGTGAGCACACCACCCGGACCGAGCTCGGCGATTCCGGTGACGCCGAGTTCACCGAGAGTCAGCAGACAGTGCTTCCAGCGAACCGGGCTGGACAACTGAGCCGAAAGCAGACCCGACCACTCGTCACCGGACGCGTGCGCCATCGCATCGACGTTGCTGACGACCGGCACTTCGGTGTCGCGGGGCGAGGCCTCGGAGATGGCCTGGCGCAGACGATCGCGGGCCGGTGTCATGAAGGGCGTGTGGAACGCCCCTGCCACCTGCAGAGGCATCGCCTTCTTCGCTCCGAGTTCCTTGGCGATCTCCGATGCCCGGGCGACGCCGTCGGGCGAACCCGCGATCACCACTTGTCCGGGGGCGTTGAAGTTGGCGACCCACACGTCGGAGTCGGCGCGTCGACACGCGACCTCCACCAGTTCGTCGTCGAGTCCGAGCACGGCCGCCATCGTTCCGGGGTTGGCCTGACCGGCCTCATGCATCGCGGCGGCTCGTTCGCTCACGAGTCGAACACCGTCGTCGAAGGCGAGCGCGCCGGCCGCGGTGAGCGCGGTGTACTCGCCGAGACTGTGCCCGGCGCAGAAGCTCGGTTCGACACCGAGGCGCTCGACGGCGTCGAGGACCATGAGGCTCGAGACGAAGGTGGTGAGCTGGGCGTTGCGAGTGTCGCGCAACTCCTCGGCATCGGCGTCGAGCAGGAGATGTCCGACGTCGCGTCCGGCGATGTCGGATGCCTCGGTCACGAGTTCCCAACTCTCGTGTTCGACCCAGGGGCGACCCATCCCGGGTCGCTGCGAACCCTGGCCGGGGAAGGTGAACGCGAGCACGTCCGAACGATAATCGCCTGGCCGATGGGGTCTCCGACTACTGGCAGGTAACCTCACCCACGCGCCCCGGTAGCCCAACGGCAGAGGCAGCGGCTTCAAACTCCGTACGGTGTGGGTTCGAATCCCACCCGGGGCACCACTCGACAGATCTTCGTAGACTCCCCGCATGGGACAGCGCATGATCGAGAGGCGTCTTCGTGAGACGTCCGACCGGCTGCGTCGGTTGCGAGAGGAACTCCGCATCGTCGACGAGCAGCTGGCCCATCTGAGCGACGAAGCCGACGATCTCGGGTTGCGGGCCCTGGTGTCGGAGACCCCCGGGTCATCGGTCGAGTATCGCGAGGCGCGTCTCCACGCCGACGCCATGCGCACCCACCGCGAGCAGGTGGCGGCCGGAATCCAGGAGTTGGAGGCCCGTCAGGACCAGTTGCTCGAAAAGCTGGCCCACGGCTGATCCGGCTGTCCCGACCGACACGGCCGGAGGCGCAGGCCTTTTGGTTGAATGAGTTCGTGAGCATTCGTGTCGTCGTCGCCGAGGACGAGGCAATCATCCGCCTCGATCTGACCGAAACCCTCCAGGAGGAGGGATACGACGTCGTCGGCGAGACCGGCCGAGGTGATCAGGCACTCGATCTCATTCGCTCCCTCCGACCCGATCTGGCCATCCTCGACGTGAAGATGCCAGGCATGGACGGACTCGAAGTCGCGCGCCGGGTCGCCGACGAGAAGATCTGCGGCGTGCTCGTGCTCACCGCGTTCTCGCAACGCGAGATCGTCGAGCAGGCGCGTGACGCCGGTGCCCTGGCCTACTTGGTGAAGCCGTACCAGAAGAGCGACCTCATCCCGGCCATCGAAGTCGCCATCGGGCGCTTCCGCGAGCTCCAGACCCTGTCGGGTCATGTCGACGCGCTCGGCGAGCAACTCGAAGCCCGCAAGATCATCGATCGGGCCAAGGGTCGCCTCATCGACGAGTTCGGCTACAAGGAGCAGGACGCCTTCGCCTTCATCCAGCGCACCGCGATGAAGGAGCGTTCGCGGATGCGGGACGTCGCCGAGAAGATCCTGTCGGGCGAAGTGGTTCCGTGACCGCCGAGCGTCCGCGGCTCCTCCTCCTCGACGGCAACTCGCTCACGTACCGAGCATTCTTCGGTCTTCCGACCGACATGGTCACGGCCAGTGGGCAGGTCACCAACGCGGTGTTCGGCTTCACGTCGATGCTCGTGACCATGCTCAAGGATCATCGACCCTCCGGGCTGGTGGTCGCCTTCGATCGTTCCGAGCCGACGTTCCGTCACGAAGCCGAACCCAAGTACAAGGCGCAACGCGAGTCGGCACCGGACATCCTGCGTCAACAACTCGGAATCGTGCGCGAAGTCCTCGCGGCCCTCGGGGTCCCCGTCATCGAGATTCCGGGCTTCGAAGCCGATGACATCATCGCCACCGTGGCCGACCGTGCGGTGGACGGCGGCTTCGACGTCATGATCGTCACCGGTGATCGCGACAGTTACCAACTGGTTCGCGACCCGCACGTGCGCGTTCTCTACAACCGGCGCGGAGTCACCGACTACGCGTTGTACGACGAGGCCGGAATCCTCGAGAGGACCGGGGTCACTCCCGAGCAGTATCCGACCTACGCGGCGTTGCGTGGCGACCCGAGCGACAACCTGCCCGGGGTCCCCGGTGTGGGGGAGAAGACCGCCGCCAAGTTGGTGTCGAAGTATCTGACCCTCGACGGGATCTTCGCGCACGCCTCCGAGCAGACGCCGAAGCTGCGCAGCGCCCTCGAGGATCATCAGGATCTGGCGCGGCACAACGAGTTCCTCATGAAGTTGCGTCACGACGCGCCGGTCGCTCTCGATCTGGCCGACGTCCACATCACGCCGAACGAAGCCGAACTCAAGAGGCTCTTCGAGTTCCTCGAGTTCAAGACGATGTGGGGTCGTCTCCGGGGTGCGCTGGCGGCCGCCGGCGTCGAGGCCGGATCGTCGGCCGACCCGGAGGGTGCGACCTCGGAACAGACCGTTCTCGACGTGTCGTACCGAGAAGCCCGTTCGGCGGGCGAAGTCCTGGAGTTCCTCTCCACGCACGACGTGGTCGACGTGGCCGGAGCGTGGGACGGCGAACCGGGCCGCACCGAACTCCTCGGCGTCGCGCTGTCGGCCGCGAGCACCATGTGGGTTCCGTCGTCTCTGCTCGCCGATTCGAGCGTCGCCCGCGCACTGTCCTCGCACCGCGTGCGCGGACACGACGTCAAATCTCTCATGCGTTCAGGGTTGGCGGTCGGGTTCGATCTGGCCGGTCTCGAACTCGACACCGCGATCGCGGCCTATCTCCTCGAACCAGGATCGAGCGACTACTCGATCGGTCGACTGCTTGTCGACCGCACCGACACGCGTCTTCCCGAACTCGGAACACCGTCCGGTCAGCTCGATCTCGACGGATCGGCGATCTCGCCGGCCCAGGACGCGGTTGCCCGCGCGATCGGAGTCGCACCGCTGGCGACTGCGCTCGCCGCATCGCTCGAGGCCGACTCGATGCGTCAGCTCTACGACGACATCGAGAATCCGCTCGTGCGAGTCCTCGCCAAGATGGAACATGTGGGGATCGGCGTGGACGTCGATCGGCTGCGCGAGATCGGTCGGCGACTCACGTCGGAAGCCGAGCGGCTCGGGCAGGTTCTGCAGGATCTCGCCGGTGGACCGTTCAATCCGAACTCACCGGCCCAACTGGGCCGGATCCTGTTCGAGGAACGGGGGCTCACCCCGCCGAAGAAGACGAAGACCGGATACTCGACCGACGCGGCGACTCTCGAGAAATTGCGCGATGAGTGGCCCGAATTCATCGACACCCTCCTGCGCTATCGCGAGTTCGAGAAGTTGCGCGGAACCTACGGCGAAGGCTTGGTGGCCGAAGTGGCGGCGGACGGGCGTATCCATGCGACCTTCAATCAGACCGTCGCCCGAACGGGTCGGTTGTCGAGCGATCATCCGAATCTGCACAACATCCCGGTTCGCTCCGACGAAGGGCGTGTCTTCCGCGAGGCGTTCGTCCCAGCCGAGGGCCACTCGCTGCTGGTGGCCGATTACAACCAGATCGAATTGCGATGCATCGCACATCTGGCCGACGATCCCGGACTGATCGACGCCTTTCGAAGCGGGCGCGACGTGCATCGGACGACCGCGGCCCAGGTCTTCGGCGTCGAAGAAGCGGACGTGAACTTCGATCAACGTTCGAAGGCCAAGATGGTCTCCTACGGACTCGCCTACGGGATGGAGGCGTACGGACTCGCTCAACGATTGGCGATCCCGGTGGGCGAGGCGGCCGAGATCCTCGACGCGTACTTCACGGCGTTCCCGAACGTCCGCGACTACATGGATCGCACGGTGAACGAAGCCCGTCAGCGCGGGTACACCGAGACCCTGTTCGGTCGCCGACGTCCGATCCCCGAACTGCTCAACGACAACTTCCGCATTCGCCAGGCCGGCGAACGCCAGGCCATGAACGCCGGGATCCAGGGTCTGGCCGCCGACATCTTCAAGGTTGCGCTGGTCCGCATCGATCGCGAACTCGAGCGTTCGCGACGTCGCAGCCGGATCGTGCTGCAGGTGCACGACGAGGTGATCGTCGAAGTTCCCGAATCCGAGCGCGACGAAGTCGGTTCGCTGGTGATCGGGCTCATGGAGCGGGCCGCCGAACTCAGCGTGCCTTTGGCGGTGAACTTCGCCTGGGGCGATTCGTGGGCGGCGGCCAAGGGGTGAGCCACTGGTTCGAGCCACTGGCCGACCACATGGGAGAGGCGTATCTGCGGTACTCGTTCACCAAGGGCACGCGCCAGGAGATCGACTTCCTCTGGGAGGCGCTCGAACTGGGGCCGGAGTCGCGCGTCCTCGACGTCGGATGCGGCCCGGGACGCCATGCCCTCGAGTTGGCCCGTCGTGGGGCGGTGGTCCACGGAATCGACATCGCGCAGACCTTCGTCGACCTCGGTCGGGATGCGGCCACCTCGGAGGGTCTCCCGGCGACGTTCGAGCGGATGGATGCACGCGAGTTGTCGATCCAGCCCTCGCGGAACGCCGACGCCGCGGTCTGTCTGTGTCAGGGCGCGTTCGGACTCATGACGCGCGACGGGGACGACCAGGTCGTTCTCGACGGTCTGGTCCATCAGGTCCGACCCGGCGGACTGATCGCCTTGTCGGCCTTCAACGCCTACTTCGCGGTGCGCTACCACGAGACGGCCCGATTCGACGCCGACACCGGGGTCAGCCACGAGGTCACCGAGATCCGGTCGCCGACCGGTGAGATCCGAGCGGCCGACCTGTGGACGGGATGCTTCACGCCGCGCGAATTGCGCCTGATGCTGTCTCGGGCCGGAGCCGAGGTCGTGCACATCTGGTCGGTGGCTCCGGGGGAGTACCGCCGCAGCACCCCCGACGCCGAACACCCCGAGTTCCTGGTCGTGGCTCGAAAGGTCGGTTCGAGCCGACGGGACCGACCGGGCTGACGAGCGCCGGGCGCAGGTATCCTGACCAGGTTCCCCCTACGGGAGCGCGTCCCTGTCCCTACAACGTCCCTGTCCGAAAGCGATTCTCCCTTGTCCGATCTCCTGACCTCCTCCAGCCCGATGGGCACCTACGACACCGACGGCAACTACACGCCGCGGAAAGTCACTGAAAACGACCTCGACAAGCCCTTCGGCGAAGCGATCGAAGGCACCTTGGTCGACGTGGAGGACGGCCAAGTGGTCCACGGAACCGTCGTCAAGATCGACAAGGACGAGGTTCTCCTCGACATCGGATACAAGAGCGAGGGAGTCATCCCGTCGCGCGAACTCAGCATTCGCAACGACGTCGACCCCAGCGAGATCGTGAAGTTGGGCGAGCAGGTCGAGGCACTCGTCCTCCAGAAGGAGGACAAGGAAGGCCGTCTCATCCTGTCGAAGAAGCGCGCGCAGTACGAGCGTGCGTGGGGCAACATCGAGAAGAAGAAGGAAGCCGACGAGATGGTCGAAGGCCTCGTGATCGAGGTCGTGAAGGGCGGTCTCATCGTCGACATCGGTCTGCGCGGATTCCTTCCGGCGTCACTCGTCGAACTGCGTCGTGTGCGCGATCTCCAGCCCTACGTGGGCAAGGTCCTGCAGGCCAAGATCATCGAACTCGACAAGAACCGCAACAACGTCGTGCTGTCGCGCCGCGCGTACCTCGAGGAGACGCAGAAGGAGGCCCGCGACGGCTTCCTCTCCAACCTCAAGGTCGGTGATGTGCGCGAAGGAGTCGTCTCGAGCGTCGTGGCGTTCGGCGCCTTCGTCGATCTTGGCGGTATGGATGGTCTCATCCACGTGAGCGAGCTCTCATGGAACCACGTCGACCATCCGGGTTCCGAGGTCGCGGTGGGCGACAAGGTGACCGTGAAGGTCCTCGACATCGACTACGACCGCGAGCGCATCAGCCTGTCGCGCAAGCAGACGCAGAAGGATCCGTGGGAAGTGTTCGCGTCGTCGCACGAAGTGGGCCAGTTGGTGTACGGCCGCGTGACCAAGTTGGTGCCCTTCGGCAGTTTCGTGCAGGTGGGCGAGGGCATCGAAGGCCTCGTGCACATCTCGGAGATGAGCACCCAGCACGTGGACGCCCCCGAACAGGTCGTCACCCCGGGCGAGGAGTTGTGGGTCAAGATCATCGATCTCGATCTCGCTCGTCGCCGCATCAGCCTGAGCATCAAGCAGGCCGCCGAGGGCGGCGAGTTGGCCGAGGAGTACCGCAAGCACTTCGAGGTCGACGAGCACGGCAACTGGACCGCCGGAGCCGACGACGCGTCGCGCGAGGCCACCTGGGCCGAGTACTACGGCGACAATCCGAACCCGCCCGAAGCCTGATCGTCACTCGATCTCGACGAGTCCGAGCCGAAGCGCCCTGATGAGGGCCTTCGTCTTGTCGTCCACGTCGAGCTTCGAATAGATCGCGGCCAGGTGATTCTTCACCGTTCTGGCGCTGATGAACAAGATCTGAGCGATCTCGTCGTTGTCGAGTCCGCGCGCCACCAGCGCGATCACTTCGGTTTCACGTTCGGAGAGCGGGCTGGTCCGTCGGTCGATGTCGTCGTTCCGGACCTCGTGACTCGTCATGTCGGCCGAGATCGCCACGTCGCCGGCCTCGACCCGACCGATGAGGGACACCAGTTCGTCGGCCGACGACGACTTCGTGCAGTAGCCCCGCGCACCGGCCCGCAACGCATCGTCCATCACCCGCCGCTCCGAATGCATCGTGAGGACGAGAACCTTGATGCGCGAATCGGCGTCGACGATCGATCGGGTGGCCTCGATTCCGTCCATCACGGGCATCGACACGTCCATCACGACCACCGCCGTCGGATTTCGCAGGGAGAGCCCTACTGCCTCCTTGCCATTCGACGCCTCGCCGACCACGCGATGGCCGCGGTCCTCGAGGATGCGACGAAGAGCGGTCCGCAGAATCGCGTGATCGTCGACCAGGACGATGTCGATCGGATGAGGCGAAGTGCTCCCGGTCATGATTTCCCCGCATTCACCGTAGTGGCGTCCGCCGGTGCCGTTCGGCGGGGAATAGCGTCGGACGCATGATCCTCGTCGGCCTCACGGGCGGAATCGGCTCCGGCAAGACCACGGTGTCCGAGTTGCTGGCGGCCCGCGGGGCCATCATCGTGGACGCCGACCAGATCGTTCGCGACGTGCAACGGCCCGGATCGCCGGTTCTCACCGCCCTTGCCGAGGCCTTCGGCGACCAGGTGATCGACGCCGAGGGCGAACTCGACCGGCCGGCCGTCGCGCAGATCGTCTTTTCCGATCCGGAGGCCCTGAAGAAGATCAACGCGATCGTTCATCCGGCCGTCGGCAAGGAGATGAACGATCGGATCCTGGCGCAACGGGAAACCAGCAACGTGGTGATCCTGGACATCCCGCTGCTGACCGAGAATCCGCGCGAGGGGTTGCAGGGCAAGATCGTCGTCGACGTTCCGGTCGAAACACAGGTGGCCCGGTTGGTCGAGCATCGCGGCTTCTCCGAGGACGATGCCCGCGCACGGATCGCTCGCCAGGCATCGCGCGACGACCGTCTGAAGGGCGCCGACTTCGTGGTGGACAACAGCGGCGATCGACAATTCCTTCTCGATCAGATCGATCGACTGTGGGCGTGGCTCACGTCGTTGCCGCAGTTGCCGTCCGACTACGAACCTCCGCGACCGAAGAAGACTCCATGACCGGATCGTCCGCCACCGGTGCACCCGTCTTCGGGGTGGTGTCCGAGTTCCAGCCGGCGGGCGACCAGCCGACCGCCATCGCCAAGTTGGCCGACGGAATCGAGCGCGGCCTGCGCTTCCAGACCCTGCTCGGAATCACCGGTTCGGGCAAGAGTGCGACCATCGCCTGGACGATCGAACGAACACAGCGACCGACGTTGATTCTCGCGCCGAACAAGAGCCTGGCCGCGCAGTTGGCCCAGGAGATGCGCGAATTCTTCCCCGACAACCGCGTCGAGTACTTCGTCAGCTACTACGACTACTACCAGCCCGAGGCGTACATCGCGTCGAGCGACACCTACATCGAGAAGGACTCGTCGATCAACGACGACATCGATCGTCTCCGCCATTCGGCCACGGCCGCTCTGCTCACGCGTCGCGACACGATCGTGGTGGCTTCGGTGTCGTGCATCTACGGAATGGGCGACCCCGACGAATACCGAGGTCAACTGGTCGAGTTGCACGTGGGTGTCGATTACGACATGCGGAGCATCCTCCGCCGTCTGGTTGACCTCCAGTACGACCGCAACGACATGACGCTCGGACGCGGAAAGTTCCGCGTGCGCGGCGACACCATCGAGATCCACCCTGCCTACGAGGAGTCGGTGTTGCGAGTGGAGATGTTCGGCGACACCGTCGATCGGCTCTCGATGATCGATCCGCTCACCGGCGAGAATCTGCGTGACCTGAACGAAGTGATCGTCTTCCCGGCCACGCACTACGTGGCGGGCGACGAGCGCATGCGCCGCGCCGTTCTCGGCATCGAAACCGAGCTCCAGGAGCGCCTGGCCGCCTTCGAGAAGGAGGGCAAGCTCCTGGAGGCGCAACGCCTACGGATGCGCACGCAGCACGACCTGGAAATGATCCAGGAGGTCGGGTACTGCAACGGCATCGAGAACTATTCGATGCACATCGACGGTCGTCAGCCGGGCGAACCGCCGTTCACCCTTCTCGACTACTTTCCCGACGACTACCTGCTGGTGATCGACGAGAGCCACGTGGCCGTTCCGCAGCTGCACGGCCAGTTCGCGGGCGACCGGAGCCGCAAGGACGTCCTCGTCGAGCACGGGTTCCGGCTCCCGAGCGCGCGCGACAACCGACCTTTGCGCTTCGAAGAGGTGCTCGGTCGCATCAACCAGTGCGTGTTCCTCTCGGCCACTCCCGGCCCGTACGAGTTGAAGGAATCGCAGCAGGTGGTCGAGCAGATCGTGCGACCCACCGGTCTCGTCGACCCCGAGGTGCTGGTGAAGCCCACCAAGGGCCAGATCGACGATCTCATGGAGCAGGTCGAGAAGAGGGTGACGATGGGTGACCGCATCCTCGTCACGACCCTCACGAAGAAGATGGCCGAGGACCTCACCGATTATCTGCTCGAACAGGGCATGCGTGTCCGATACCTGCACAGCAACATCGACACGATCCAGCGCATCGAGATCCTGCGGTCGCTGCGCCTGGGCGAGTTCGACGTCCTGGTCGGGATCAACCTTCTCCGTGAAGGTCTCGACCTCCCGGAAGTGAGCCTGGTCGCGATCCTCGACGCGGACAAGGAGGGCTTCCTCCGGTCGGAGACCTCACTCATCCAGATGATCGGTCGCGCCGCACGAAACGTCGACGGCCAGGTGATCATGTATGCCGATCAGGTCACGCCGTCCATGCAACGGGCGATCGAGGAGACCAATCGACGCCGCGAGAAGCAGCTCGTCTACAACACCGAGCACGGGATCAACCCGCAGACCATCCGCAAGGCGGTCGGCGACATCCTCTCGATCCTGCGGCCCGACGGCGACGGATCGGCACCGGTACCCGGCAAGGATCGTCGTCGACAACGCGAGCGCGACAAGGTGCAGCGCGAACTCAAGACGCTGCCGCAGCAGGAGTTGGCCCGTCTCATCCGGACGCTCGAGGACGAGATGCACGAGGCGGCCGCCGACCTGAAATTCGAGTATGCGGCGCGTCTGCGTGACGAAATCAACGAATTGCGGCGCGAACTGAAGGACGCTGGCTGAGAGGGTCGCGGGTCGGCTCGGTAATGTCGGCGCCGTGTCGGATCGTCTGGTCGTCAGGGGTGCTCGCGAGCACAATCTCAAGAACCTGAGCGTCGATCTTCCGCGCGACAAGATGATCGTGTTCACCGGTCTGTCGGGAAGCGGCAAATCGTCTCTCGCCTTCGACACCATTTACGCCGAAGGCCAGAGGCGCTACGTCGAATCCTTGAGCGCTTATGCACGGCAGTTCCTCGGCCAGATGGACAAGCCGGACGTCGACGTCATCGAGGGCCTGTCGCCCGCGATCTCCATCGACCAGAAGTCGGCCAGTAGAAACCCGCGATCGACCGTGGGCACGATCACCGAGGTGTACGACTACCTCCGACTGCTTTACGCGCGCATCGGCGTCCAGCACTGTCCGAAGGACGGAACGAAACTGGCCCGCCAGACCCCTCAGCAGATCGTCGATCGCATCATGACCCTTCCCGAGGGCACCCGGTTCCAGGTGCTGGCGCCGGTCGTGCGCGGCCGCAAGGGCGAATACGACACGCTCCTGAACGACATCGCGGGGCAGGGCTTCGTGCGTGCCCGCATCGACGACGAAGTCGTCGACATCAACGAGTTCTTGAAGGCGGACAAGAAGCTCGCTCGCTACGAGAACCACACGATCGAGGTGGTGGTCGATCGACTCGTCAGACGCGACAACATCCAACGTCGCCTCACCGACAGCCTCGAGACGGCGTTGCGTCTGGCCGAGGGCGTGGCCGAGGTCGAGCTCGTGACCGACGGCAAGAGCGACGACGAGAAACTGACCTTCTCCCAGCACCTGGCTTGTCCCAAGTGCGGATCGTCCTTCGACGAACCGGCCCCCCGAAACTTCTCCTTCAACTCGCCGTACGGTGCGTGCGAGACCTGCGACGGCCTCGGAACCACCTTCGAGGTGGATGCCGACCTCGTGATCCCAGACGGCGACCTGTCGCTGAGCGAGGGCGCCATCTCTCCCTGGCGCAGCGCGCACACCGGCTTCTTCCAGAGAATCCTCGAGTCGGTTGCGTCCGATCACAAGATCGACATGGACAAACCCTGGAACAAGTTGAGTGCCAAGGCCCAGAAGATCGTGTTGAACGGACTGCCCGGCACCATCACCGTCCGCTTCAAGAATCGCTACGGACGGCAGCGTCAGTTCAACACGACGTTCGAAGGCGTGATCCCGTGGATCAAACGCCGGCACGAGAGCGCCGAGAGCGACTGGAGTCGCGAGCAGTACGAGGGTTACATGCGCGAGGTGCCCTGCACGGCGTGCGAGGGAGCCCGCCTCAAACCCTCCACGCTGGCGGTCACCGTCAACGACAAGAACATCTCGGAAGTGTGCGAGATGCCGATCGGCGACTCGTCACGCTTCCTGGCCGAACTGACGCTATCCGACCGCGACCGCATGATCGCCGAGCGCGTCGTGAAGGAGATCAACGCGCGTCTGGGCTTCCTCCTCGACGTGGGTCTCGACTACCTGACCCTGGGGCGTTCGGCGGGCACTCTCGCCGGCGGAGAGGCGCAGCGCATTCGTCTGGCCAGTCAGATCGGCTCGGGGTTGGTCGGAACGTTGTACGTGCTCGACGAACCTTCGATCGGCCTCCACCAACGCGACAACCGTCGTCTCATCGACACCTTGCTCCGACTGCGCGACCTCGGCAACACGGTGCTGGTCGTCGAGCACGACGAAGAGACCATCCGGGAGAGCGACTGGATCGTCGACATCGGTCCGGGGGCGGGCGAACACGGCGGGGAAGTCGTGTACAGCGGCCCGGTGAAGGGCATCACGAAGGTCAAGGACTCCCTCACGGGTCAGTACTTGTCGGGCAAGAAGTCGATCCCGGTGCCCACGAGCCGGCGTGCGCCCGGTTCCCAGTGGCTCGAGATCGTCGGAGCTCGCGAGCACAACCTTCAGAACATCGACGTTCGGATTCCACTCGGCTGCTTCGTCACGGTCACCGGCGTGTCCGGCAGCGGCAAGAGCACTCTCGTCCGCGACATCCTCCTGCCGGTCCTCATGCAGAAGATCTACAAGTCGAAGGACCCGGCCGGCCGGCACAAGAAGATCGTCGGAATCGAGAACCTCGACAAGGTGATCGACATGGATCAGTCGCCGATCGGACGCACCCCGCGTTCGAATCCGGCCACCTACACCGGAGTGTTCGACGGAATCCGCAAACTCTTCGCGACCACGGCCGAAGCCAAGACGCGGGGATACCAGCCGGGTCGCTTCTCGTTCAACGTGCAAGGCGGCCGGTGCGAGGCCTGTTCGGGTGACGGCACGATCAAGATCGAGATGCACTTCCTCCCCGACGTGTACGTGCCCTGCGAGGTCTGCAAGGGTGCCCGTTACAACCGCGACACCCTCGAGATCACGTTCAAGGGCAAGAGCATCGCCGACGTGCTCGACATGCCGATCAGCGAGGCCGTCGGCTTCTTCGCCAATCAGCCGGCGATCGCGCGTCATATGCAGACGCTCGTCGACGTCGGCCTCGGTTACGTCCGCCTCGGCCAGTCGGCGCCGACGCTGTCGGGAGGCGAAGCCCAACGCGTCAAGTTGGCGACCGAGCTCGCGAAGCGCAGCACCGGTCACACCATCTATCTCCTCGACGAACCGACGACGGGTCTCCATTTCGAGGACGTGCGCCGGTTGCTGACCGTTCTCTCGCGTCTGGTCGATCAAGGAAACACCGTCCTGGTGATCGAACACAGTCTCGACGTGATCAAGACGGCCGATTGGGTGATCGATCTCGGGCCCGAAGGTGGTCGAGGCGGCGGAACCATCGTGGCCGAGGGAACCCCGGAGGACGTCGCCGGAGTGTCGGCGAGCCACACCGGTCGATTCCTGACGCCGTTGCTCGCCTGACGATTCGTGCGTCGCCACGCATCCTGCCGTCCGCCGGCAGTGCTTAGGCTCACGTCATGGTGCAGCGTCCGCCCAGTGCGAGCATTCCCGACGCTCCGGGTTCGTACCAGTTCAAGGATTCCCTCGGACGGGTGATCTACGTCGGCAAGGCGTCGAGTCTGCGGAATCGACTGGCCAACTACTTCCAGGACCCGGCCCTTCTCCATCCGCGCACCGCCCAGATGGTCGAAGCGGCCGAATCGGTGGAGTGGATGACCGTGCGCAACGAGGTCGAAGCGCTGATGCTCGAGTACACGCTCATCAAGGAGCACCGTCCGCGCTTCAACGTTCGGCTGCGCGACGACAAGAGCTACCCCTTCCTGGCCATCACCCTCGACGAGGAATGGCCCCGAGCCGTGGTCGTTCGCGGCCGTCGACGTCCGGGGGTGCGCTACTTCGGCCCCTTTCCGCACGCATACGCGATTCGCGACACCCTCGACCTCGTTCTGCGCACGTTTCCCGTGCGCACCTGCAGTCCGGCCAAGTTCAATCAGCACCAACGCCTGGGGCGCCCCTGCTTGCTCTTCCACATCGAGAAGTGCAGTGGTCCGTGCGTGGGGGAGGTCGAACGCGCGAAATACGACGCGTACGTCGACGATCTCTGCTCGTTCCTCGATGGGCGCACCGACGACGTGGTCACGAGACTCACCAATGAGATGAACCAGGCCGCCGCGAGCCTCGAATACGAGCGCGCCGCCCGCCTCCGCGACCGTCTCGCGTCGGTGGCTCGTGCCGTCGAGAAGCAGATGGTCGTGGCCGAGCGCGACGAAGAACTCGATGTGATCGGGATCGCCGACGACGAACTGGAAGCGGCCGTGCAGATCTTCTTCGTGCGAAACGGCCGGGTGGTGGGCCGCCGCGGTTCGATCGTCGACAAGGTGGAGGACCTGGGTCGGGCCGATCTGGTCACCCGAGTCATCGAGCAGACCTACGGCGACGGCCCTCCGATGGGAGTGCCGCGGCTCGTTCTCGTGCCCGATGTTTCCGACGAGGTCGCGGCCCTGGAGGAGTGGCTCTCGGAGCGGCGCGGGTCGAAAGTGGAGGTGCGTCTGCCGCAACGCGGCGACAAGCGCGAACTCCTGGAGATGGTCACCCAGAACGCGCGTGAGGACTTCCTGCGTCATCGGATGAAGCGCGCCAGCGATCACAACACGCGGAGTCGCGCCCTCACCGAGTTGCAGGACCTGCTGGGGCTTCCGGAGGCGCCGTTGCGAATCGAGTGCTTCGACATGGCTCACCTGCAGGGCACCGATTACGTCGGGTCGATGGTCGTGCTCGAGGACGGCTTGCCGTCGAAGCGCGAGTATCGCCGGTTCAAGGTGCGAGACGTTCCGGGGAACGACGACTACGCGGCGATGGAAGAGGTGCTGACGCGTCGACTACAGGCCTACATCGACGAGCGGGATGCGAGTCACGAGCCCGACGAACAAGAACGTCCGCGCCGTTTCTCGTACCCGCCCCAACTCCTCCTCGTCGATGGCGGAAAGGGGCAGCTGTCGGTCGCGCATCGGGTCGTCACCGCGCTCGGGCTCGAATCGGAGATCCCCGTTGCCGCCCTGGCGAAGCGATTCGAGGAAGTGTTCGTTCCGGGTCGCGACGAACCGGTGGAGGTTCCACGCGGAAGCGACGCGCTCTTCATGCTGCAGCGTGTGCGGGACGAGGCCCATCGCTTCGCCAACACCTTCCACCGCGAACTGCGAGGCAAACGAATGACGGCCAGTTCACTCGATGGCATCGAGGGACTCGGCGAGGCCCGCAAGCAGAAGCTGGTGAAGGCGTTCGGGGGAGTGAACGCGGTCAAGAAGGCCGGCCTCGACGACCTGCTCGCGCTGACCTGGCTGCCCGACTCGGTCGCCCGAGCCGTGCACGCCAAGTTCCACGGCACGGTCAGCGAAAGTTCGGAATGATCTCGGTGACGAACCGCTCGTAAGAGGCCCGCCGCTGGTCGGGTCCGGCTCCGAGGCTGAAATCGGGAACGATGATCTCGTCGAAGCCGAGGTCGCGATACCGGGCGATGGCCGCACTGATCTCGTCGGGTCCACCGATGACGCTGCGGTCGGCCGGCGCCTTGGCTCTGATCCGATCGGCCTTGTCGCGATCGTCGGCGAGGAAGAAGAAGGCCTGAACCGAACGCCGGATCGAGCGTGGTTCGCGACCCTGGGCCTCGCAGGCGCGATCGAGAATCGCCGCTTTCTCTCCGGCCGTCTCCGGTGTGCCCCATACGTTCCATTCGTCGGCATGGCGCACGGTGATGCTCGTCATGCGCGGTCCTCCGGTACCGACCAGGAGAGGGAGTCGACTCTGAACGGGTGTCGGTTGACAGGCGGCATCGGTGAGATGGAAGTGCCGACCCGCGAAATCGGTGCGCCGCTCGGTGAGCAGCGAACGGATGATCCGGATGGCCTCGTCGAAGCGGTCGACGCGATCCTTGGGTGAGAGGAGATCGAATCCGTAGGCCCGATGTTCGTTGATCTGCCAACCGGCTCCGATGCCGAGCACGAGGCGCCCGTTCGAGATGCGATCGAGCGAGGCCGCGATGTTCGCCAGCACGGCCGGGTGGCGCACCGTTGTCGGACTGACGAGAGAGCCCAGACGCAACGACGACGACACCGCGGCGACGGCCGACAGGACCGTCCACACCTCATGGACGTCTCCGTCGACCACGCGTTCGTCATCCGTGTTCGGCATGAAGTGATCCGCGAACCAGAATCCGTGCCAATGGGTCGATTCGGCCCAGGCGACGAGGTCGGCCACTTCGGACCATGGGCGCTCGGCCGATGGCCAGACGGAGAAGTCGAGTGTCGTGCTCATGCGATCACCGTAGGTGGAACGGTCGGCAGGGCTACCCTCGGAAGGTGGACGACGACCTGTGGGAGCGCAACGCCTCGTGGTGGATCGAGGGCTTCACCGAAGGTGCCGATCCCGAATACGTCGAACAGATCCTGCCCCTCGCGGCGCGAGAGTTGACGGGGGCCCGTCGAGTCCTGGACGTCGGTTGCGGCGACGGGCAGGTGGCTCGGCTGGCCCGTCGGTGCGGGGCCGATTTCGTGCTGGGAGTCGATCCGACCTGGAATCAGATCGCCGTGGCCGCGCGTCGCGGTGGTGGCGTCGAGGTTCTCCGCTGCGAGGCGGCCGGCTTGCCCCTCGCCGACGAGTCCTTCGACGCGGTGGTGGCCTGTCTCGTGTTCGAGCACATCGACGCCGTCGACAGCGCACTGCGAGAGGTGTCGCGGGTGCTTCGCCCCGGTGGTCGCTTCTGCTTCTTCCTGAATCACCCGCTGCTGCAGACGCCTGGTTCGGGTTGGATCGACGATCAGGTGCTCGATCCCCCCGAGCAGTACTGGCGGATCGGCGACTATCTGGTCGAGCAGACGACCGTGGAAGAGGTGGAGAAGGACGTCTTCATTCCGTTCGTGCATCGGCCCCTCAGTCGTTATGTGAATGCGGCGGCCCGACACGGACTCTTCGTCGAATGGATGGAAGAACCCGAACCTCCGCCCGGATTCCTCGCCCGAGCCGCCGAGTACGAAGCCGCGGCGACGATCCCGCGTCTTCTCTACTTGCGCATGGTGAAGCGTTCGTCGTCGGAGTCGACCTGAACGCCCACGGCGACGGAAGTAGCGTGTCGTCCAGTGGCTGACATCCTCGTGATCACAGGTCTGTCCGGAGCCGGGCGAAGCGCTACCGCGGCCGTGCTCGAGGATCTCGGGTGGTACGTGGTCGACAATCTGCCGACCACCCTCGTGGAAACGATCGTCGAGTTGGCCAGTGCGCCGGGATCGAACATCGACCGCTTGGCCCTGGTGGCCGGTCGTCAGCACCTCGAACTGATGCCCAAGGTGGCCGGCTTGCGTGGCCAAGGGCATCGGGTGCGCGTCGTCTACCTCGATGCCTCGACCGCCGAACTCGTGAAGCGGTACGAAGCGACGCGTCGTCGGCATCCTTTCGCCTCGGAGAGCGACGGCCTCCTCGAAGCGATCGAGGCCGAGCGCGGCCTTCTCGAGGCGATGAAGGGCGATTGCGATCTGGTCATCGACACGACTTCGCTCAACGTCCACCAGTTGAAGTCGCGGCTGGTGGGAGTCTTCGATGACGGATCCGGCGAGCGACTCCAGGTAGCGGTCGAGTCGTTCGGGTTCAAACACGGTCTTCCCATGGACGCCGACATCGTCATGGACGTCCGGTTCCTCCCCAATCCGCATTGGGACGAAGCACTGCGACCAATGACCGGTCACGACGAGCCGGTACGTCGATTCGTCCTCGATCGACCGGCGGCCGGAAAATTCGTGGGCGACCTGGTCGAGATGCTCTCAGGCATTCTCCCCGAGTACGCCGCCGAGGGGAAGAGTTATCTCACTGTCGCGATCGGCTGCACTGGCGGACGCCATCGGTCGGTGGTCGTGGCCGAGGAGGTGGCCCAGCGCCTGCGCTCCTCGGGTCAGCCCGTCCGCACGAGCCACCGTGACGTCAGTCGTTCGTGACGGGTTGATGAGGCCCGGTCCCGGGCCGACGAACTAACTTCGAGCCGCGACGCCGGGAACGGCGCCAGCGCTGGATCCCAGAAACGAGGAGTGAACCGTGACAGTTCGGGTCGGTATCAACGGATTCGGTCGGATCGGCCGCAATTTCTTCCGGGCTGTCAACAGCCGGGGCGCCGACATCGAGATCGTGGCGGTCAACGATCTCGGCTCGCTCGACACGATGGCCCACCTGCTGAAGTACGACTCGGTGCTGGGTCAGCTGCCCTTCACCATCAAGGCGACGAAGTCCGGCATCAGCGTCGACGGTCGCGAGATCAAGGTTCTCAGCGAGCGCGACCCCAAGAGTCTTCCTTGGGGCGATCTGAAGGTCGATGTCGTCATCGAGAGCACCGGAAGCTTCACCAAGCGCGATTCGGCCGCGGCACACCTGGCCGGCGGCGCCCCGCTGGTGATCGTGTCGGCGCCGTGCGACAACGCCGACGCGACGTTCGTGTTCGGCGTCAACCACAAGGATTTCGACTTCAAGAAGCACAAGGTCGTCTCGAACGCCAGTTGCACGACCAATTGCTTCGTGCCACTGGTCAAGGTGCTCGATGACAACTTCGGCGTCGAGCAGGGTCTCATGCAGACGGTGCACGCCTACACCGGCGATCAGATGCTCGTCGACGGGCCGCACAAGGACCTTCGTCGGGCTCGTGGGGCCGCCATCAACATCGTGCCCACCTCCACCGGAGCGGCTCGGGCCACCAGCCTCGTGCTCGAGAGCATGAAGGGCAAGCTCGATGGAACCTCCCTTCGGGTACCGGTGCCCACCGGCTCGATCGTCGACTTCACCGCCAATCTCAAGAAGGCCGCCACGGTCGAGCAGATCAATGCCGCGTTCAAGAAGGCCGCTGCGAGTGGTCCGCTCAAGGGAGTGCTGCGCTACACCGAGGACCCGATCGTGTCGAGCGACATCGTGACCGACCCGCACAGCAGCATCTTCGACGCCGGCCTCACGGCGAGCATGGGCAAGATGGTGAAGGTTTTGGCGTGGTACGACAACGAGTGGGGTTACAGCAACCGGCTCGTCGACACCACTCTCTTCGCGGGAGCCAAAGTCCCCAAGCGTCGGTGAGCGTCGTGTACCGCGACATCCCGACCCTCGACGATCTCGGAGACGTGGCTGGCAAGCGCGTCCTGGTCCGCACCGACTTCAACGTGCCGATGGAGACGTCGGCGTCGGGTGAGCGCGTCATCACGGACGACTTCAGGATCCGGGCGGCTCTGCCCACCATCGAGTGGCTGACCTCGCGGGGGGCGACGGTCGTCTGCGCGAGCCATCTCGGTCGCCCCAAGGGCTCTCCGGAAGCGAAGTACTCGATGCAGCCGGTGCGTCGCCGATTGGCCGAACTCGCTCCTGGTGTCGAGCTCCTCGAGAACCTCCGCTTCGATCCGGGTGAGGAGAAGAACGACCCGGCCTTCGTCGCCGCTCTCGTGTCGGGAATCGATCTGTACGTGAACGACGCGTTCGGCGCGGCGCATCGCGCGCACGCGTCGATCGTCGGTCCGCCGGTCACATTGCCCTCGGCGATGGGTCAGCTCCTTCGGCGCGAGGTCGAAGTGTTGCTGGACCTGCGTCATCGACCCAAGCATCCGTTCGTGGCGGTGCTGGGTGGCTCGAAGATCTCCGACAAGTTGGGTGTGGTCGAGGCGTTGCTCGACGTGGTCGATGCTCTGGTCATCGGCGGGGCGATGTGCTTCACCTTCATGGCGGCGCAGGGTCTTCCGATCGGCGACTCGCTCTTCGAGCCCGACCAGGTCGACACGTGTCGACGACTCCTCGCGCAGCCGAAGCCCATTCATCTGCCGGAGGACATCACCGGAGTCGATGCCGATGGGCGGTACGCGACGTTCGGTCGTCGACTTCCGCCCGGTGCGAAGGGCTTCGACATCGGCCCCGGATCGGCGGCGGCGTTCACCGACATCATCATGGATTCGCGCACGGTCTTCTGGAACGGTCCGATGGGAATGTTCGAAGACGAACGATTCGCCAACGGCACGCGCACCGTCGCGCAGGCCATGGCCGACACCAAGGCGTTCACCGTCGTGGGCGGTGGTGATTCCGCGGCCGCCCTCGCCCAATTCGGTCTCGACGATCGGATCGACCACGTGTCCACCGGCGGAGGCGCGTCGCTCGAATTGCTCGAACTCGGCGATCTTCCTGGTCTCGACGCCCTGAGAAAGGCCCCCAATGCCCGCTGAACACGACCGACGCCCGCTCATCAGCGGCAACTGGAAGATGAACCTGAACCATTACGAGGCCATCCAGTTGGTCCAGAAGTTGAGTTACCTCGTCACGAAGGACGACTTCGCCAAGGTGGACGTCAGTCTTCATCCACCCTTCACCGACATCCGTAGTGTCCAGACGCTGATCGAGGCCGACGAGCTCCAGTTCGCTCTGGGTGCCCAGAACACCCATCAGGAGGAGAAGGGCGCCTTCACGGGAGAGGTGTCGCCCGCGTTCCTCGCCAAGTTGGGCGTTCGATACGTCATCTGCGGCCACAGCGAGCGGCGCCAGTTCTTCGGCGAGACCGACGACGTCGTCGCCAAGAAGGCGGCCGCCGTGCAGTCCCACAAGATGACCCCCATCGTCTGCGTCGGAGAGACCCAGGGGGAGCGCGAGGCCGGGCAGACCCTCGATCGGGTGTCCGGTCAGGTCCTCGGATCACTGGCGGGGCGGAACGCTTCCCAGGTGGCCGATCTGGTCGTGGCCTATGAACCCATCTGGGCCATCGGCACGGGTCTGACGGCGACCGCGGCCGATGCCCAGGACGTGTGCGGTGCGATCCGCCGTGTGATCGGGGAGAAGTGGGGAGCCGAAACCGCCCGTACGGTGCGGATTCAGTACGGTGGCTCGGTCAAGGCCGGCAATGTGGCCGAACTCATGGCCCAGCCCGACATCGACGGTGCCCTGGTCGGCGGAGCCAGTCTCGATCCCGACGAATTCGCCCGCATCGTGCAGTACCCGTCTCACTCTTCCTGACCTCGGCCGCGGCACCCGTCCACCTGCCGGTTGACCGCTGATAACCTGTCCGACGCCGCGTCCACCGGGGAGGATGGTCAGCGGGCGGGGGGAGACCCCGTGGTCGTTCGACCCGTATCCCTCCACCACCTGACCAGGAGGTTCCATGTCCAAGAAAACGAGCAAGGTGCTCGCTTTCGCCACGGGAGTCGCTCTCATTCTCGCTGCCTGCGGCGGCGACGACGGCGATTCGGGTAGCGAAGCCAGCACTCCCGCCTCGGAGGCACCCGCCACCGAGGCCCCGGCCGCTGATTGCGGTCCCGATGTTCTCGAAGGTGGTGCTGGCGGAGCCGAAGGCGACGCCGCCATGAAGATCACCTTCGACATCAGCCCCGATGCCGTGTGGCAGGACGGGTGCCCCATCACGGTGGCCGACTTCCAGTGCTCCGTGAACGCCACTCTCAACACCCCGGGGTCGATCAGCACCACGGGTTACGACAAGATCATCTCGATCGAAGCCGGCGAGAGCAGCAAGCAGGTCGTCGTGACCTTCAATGCCGTGTACGCGCCGTACAAGCTCCTCTTCGGCGGCCTGATCCAGGCCAGCGCCGTGGCCGACTGCAACGACATCTCGGGTGATTTCGCATCGCTCAACCAGGTGTCGGGCCGCGAGTGGATGATGGAGTCGTTCAGTCCCGACCAGCTCGTCTACGTGCCGAACCCCAACTATTGGGGCGACGCCCCGACGGTCGAGCGCGTCGTTGCTGTTCCGTTCGCCGACTTCGACACGCAGAGCGCCGCTCTGCTCGCCGGTGAAGTCGACTTCATCTACCCGCAGTTCTTCGCCGGTATTTCCGACGCTCTGAGCGACGCGAACGTCACCAGCAAGATCGACTTCGGTGGCGACTACGAAGGCTTCTACCTGCAGGCCGATCCGGCCCGCGGCGGTCCGTTCTCCGATCCGATCTTCCGCGAGGCCTTCGCCAAGTCGATCGACCGCGACGCCGTCTTCGAGCAGATCTACATCCCGCTCTCCGAAGGCAAGGGCAAGCTCCTCAATTGCGGTCCGATCGTTCCCGGCCAGTACTGCGATGAGGCGTTCGCCGACCAGTTCGATCCCGAGGGAGCAGTCGCTCTCCTCGAGGCCAACGGCTGGACCAAGAACGGCGAGGGCTACTGGGCCAAGGACGGCAACGCCCCGACGATCCGCTGGATCATCAACACCGGCAACACCCGCCGTGAGAACACCCAGGCCTTCCTGATCCCGCTGCTCCAGGCAGCCGGCTTCAACGTCGTCGCCGACAACTGCGATGCCGCTTGCTACTTCCAGCAGCGTCTGCCAGCCCTCGACTACGACATGGCCATGTACATCAGCACCGCCCCGCCGGACCCGGCGTACCTCGTGAGTTCGTTCACCTGTGCGCAGATTCCGAGCGAGGCCAACAGCCAGCAGGGTCAGAACTCAACTGGTTGGTGCAACGAGGAAGCGAGCGCTCTCCTCGAGAAGTCGGACGTGACCGTCGACGAAGCCGAGCGCGCTCAGCTCGTCAAGGACGCGCTCAAGCTGATGGCCGGTGACTACGTGATGCTTCCGCTGTTCCAGTTCCCGAAGTCGGGCTTCTGGCGCACCGATCGCCTCGCTGGTCCGGTCGATGCCGAACTCAACAACTACCGCGCATTCAACAACTTCTCGAAGTGGGAAGACGTCGATGGCGACGGTCAGATCGTCCTCGGTGCCGAGCAGTGGCCGGAGTGCTTGAACCCGGTCACCGAGTGCGCCAACTCGTCGTGGATGGTATGGCTCACCGCCTTCCCCATCCTCCCGAACGTGTGGGACACCACCAATGACGGAAAGCTCGTGATCACGAACCTCGTGACCAAGGAGCCGGTCGTCGAGATCCTCTGATCTCGTTGCAATACCCGTAGGGCGAGGGGCCGGTCTTTCGACCGGCCCCTCGTTCTCGTTTATGCTCGAATATGTATCGAGGGGATGGGGGATCGGTGTTCAGATTCGTGATGCGGCGTTTGATGTGGGCCCTGCCCATGACGCTGATCATCACGTTCGTCGTGTACGTGGCCCTACGAGTCGGTACCGACCCGCTCGCCAGTTACCTCCGGGTCAACCAGCGCGCGTCCGAGAAGAAGATCCAGCAGTACATCGAGACCAACGGCCTCTACGAAGGTTTCGGGGGCTACGTCCGCGGATACTTGCAATGGCTGCAGGGTTTCGTCACCTTCGACTGGCCCCGCAGCATCAAGGGCAGCCGCGAGGTGTGGCCCGAGTTCCGCGACGCGATGTTCAACACCCTCAGGCTCGGCCTTACGGCGACCTTCCTTGGCATCCTGATCGGTCTGTCGTTCGGAATCTTCGTGGCCCTCAAGCCGGGCGGTCTGCGTGACGCCACGGTGAGCACGAGCTCGTTCGTGGCCATTTCCACCCCGCCGTACGTGTCGGCACTTCTGCTGCAGCTCCTCTTCGCCGTCTACTGGAGCAAGTGGTTCGGTCAATCACTCCTGCCGACCTCCGGCGTGTATCCACCGGGCCATCGAGGCTTCGACCTCGTCCTCATGATCAAACACATGATCCTGCCGGTCACGGTGGTGGTCATCCAGGTCGTGGCCGTGTACGCGCGGTACATGCGAGCCTCGCTGCTCGAAGTTCTGAACAGCGAATACATGCGCACGGCCCGGTCGAAGGGCATCAGCGAACGCCGAGTGCTCGTCCGCCACGCGCTCCGCAACGCCCTCATTCCCATCGTGACGGTGGCCGCCATCGACATCGGGGCGATTCTCGGTGGCCTGATCATCACCGAGCGGATCTTCTCGTATCCGGGTCTGGGCGACTTCTTCCTCGGTGCCTACGACAACGGCGACTTCCCGCAGATGATGCCGTGGATGTTCTTCTTCACCCTCGTGGTGATCGCTTTCAACCTGTTGGCAGACGTTCTGTACGCGGTCCTGGACCCGAGGATCCGCCTTGGCTGAAGAATCCGTCGATTCCGCGGTCGGCTTGCGAGCCGAGTCCATGTCGCCACGGCGCATGGCGGTTCGCCGCTTCGTCAAGCACCGAGCCGCGCTGATCTCTCTGATCATCCTCGGCATCATGGTGCTGTTCATCCTGTTGGCCCCCTTCACCGCGCGTTACGGAGTCAATGAAGCCGTCTTCAAGACGAGCCCAGAGAAGCCGAATTCATTCCTGAGTCCCCGCGGAATCGCCTGGCTGGGTACCGACGACATCGGTCGTGACCTCTACAGCCGCCTCATCTACGGACTGCGGGTGTCGATCCTGATCGGTTTGGCCTCGGCCTTCTTCGGAACGATCCTCGGTGTGGCCATCGGTGCGGTGGCAGGATTGCGCGGCGGCTGGATCGACGATCTGCTGATGCGGGTCACCGACCTGTTCCTCGCCTTCCCCTTCCTGGTCACATTGCTCGTGTTGCGGAGCGTGATGTCGAACGTTCCCTGGCTCAAACCGATCGTCGGCAATCCCACCTCGATTCGATTCGTGGTGATCCTGTTCGTGCTGTTCGGCTGGATGGGCGTTGCTCGTCTGATGCGCGGGCAGGTTCTCGCACTCAAGGAACGCGAGTTCGTCGAAGCAGCCCGAGCCCTCGGCGCGAGCAACACGCGCATCGTCCTTCGCCACCTGCTGCCGAACTCGGCTGGTCCGATCCTCGTGGCCCTCACCTTCGCGGTGTCGGGCAACATCATCGCCGAGGCGACTCTCGGGTTCTTCGGTTACGGTCCCCAGCCGGGCGCCGGCGCCACCTCGCTCGGCAAGTTGGTCGGAGGTGCCAAGGGAGCCCTCTTGCCCGGGTATTGGTGGCTGGTCGTCTTCCCGTGCGTGATCCTGATCCTGGTGTCGCTGTGCGTGAATTTCGTGGGCGACGGCCTGCGCGACGCGACCGATCCGAAGTTGGACGGAAACCGCTGATGACCAACGAAGTCGTCCTCTCGTTGCGAGATTTTCGGGTCACGTTCCCCACGCTTTTCGGCGACGTGCAGGCCGTTCGGGGAATCGACCTCGACGTGCGGGCGGGCGAGATCGTCGGAGTGGTCGGCGAATCCGGATCGGGCAAGTCGGTGACCTTCCTCGGGCTCATGGGTCTGTTGCCCAAAGGTGCGCGCATCTCCGGTTCGGCCACTGTCAACGGCACCGAGTTGGTCGGAGCGCCGCGCCAGGTGCTGCGTGAAGTTCGTGGTCGCAAGGTGGCCATGATCTTCCAGGATCCGCTGTCGGCGCTGAACCCGACCCACCGCATCGGTCACCAGATCGTGGAGATGATCCGGGCCCATCAGTCGATGAGCAAGGCGGCGGCCATGGAGCGCGCCATCGAGCTGCTGAACGACGTCGGAATCCCGCAACCGCGGGAGCGGGCTCGTCAATATCCGCACGAGTTCTCGGGCGGCATGCGTCAGCGTGTGATGATCGCCATGGCGATCGCCAACGACCCCGACGTCCTGATCGCCGACGAGCCGACGACGGCCCTCGACGTGACCGTCCAGGCCCAGATCCTCGAAATCCTCCAGAAGATCCAGTCCGAACGTCAGGCGGCCATCGTCCTCATCACCCACGATCTCGGGGTGGTTGCCCGCGTGGCCGATCGAGTGCAGGGCATGTACGCCGGACGCGTCGTCGAACGGGGTCCGGTGGCCGCGCTCTACGACCACCCCTCGCATCCGTACACGCAGGGTCTTCTTCGATCGCTTCCGAGCGTCGGCCGCGATCGACTCGTCCCGATCCCAGGTTCGCCTCCCAACATGATCGAACCCCCCTCTGGTTGTGCGTTCCGGGTTCGGTGTCCGCACGCGATCGATCGATGTTCGCTCGAGGTTCCAACGCTCCGTGTTGTGGGTGATCTGGAGTCGGCGTGCCTGCGGGCCGACGAACTGCGATCGGTGGGGCCATGACCGTCGAGCCGATTCTCGCCGTCGACGGCCTCGTGAAGCACTTCACGGTCAAGACCGCTCGTGGAGTGCGCGCCTACAAGAACACGGTTCAAGCCGTTTCCAACGTCTCGTTCTCGGTCCGTCCGGGCGAGACCTTGGGTCTGGTCGGGGAGTCCGGTTCGGGCAAGACGACCGTCGGCCGCTGCATCCTTCGCCTGATCGAACCCACGGCCGGGTCGGTTCGCTTCCAGGGAGAAGAACTGGTCGGGATGCGCGCCGAGCGGCTGCGCGAATTGCGACGCGACATGCAGATCGTCTTCCAGGATCCGTACGCATCCCTCGATCCTCGACTCACCGTCGGAACTTCGATCGCCGAGCCTCTCGAAGTGCAGAGGATTCCCGGTGATCATCGAGCCCGTGTGAAGGAGTTGCTCGAACTGGTCGGCTTGTCGCCCGATCACTCGCGGCGGTTCCCGCACGAGTTCAGCGGTGGTCAACGCCAGCGCATCGGAATCGCGCGAGCACTCGCGTCCAACCCGAAACTCCTGGTCCTCGACGAACCGGTGTCGGCGCTCGACGTCAGCATCCAGGCCGGAGTCGTGAACCTGTTGGCCGACCTGCAGGACCAACTCGGCCTTGCCTACGTGTTCATCGCCCACGACCTCTCGGTCGTTCGGCACGTGTCGCACAACGTGGCCGTGATGTATCTCGGCAAGTTGGTCGAAGTCGCCACCGCTGAAACCCTGTACGAACGAGCGTCGCATCCGTACACCCGGGCCCTGTTGTCGGCCATTCCGGTGCCCGATCCGGGTGTCGAGCGAGGTCGGCGGCGGATCATGCTCGAGGGCGATGTGCCGAGCCCGATCGATCCTCCTTCGGGTTGCCGCTTCCGGACCCGTTGTCCGAAGGCCCAGGACCACTGCGCGGTCGAGGAACCAGCCCTGGTCGATCGTGGGCAGGGGCACCCCGTGGCCTGCCACTTTCCCGACTGAGGCAGTAGGATCGTCGGCCGTGCGCGACATCATCATGTACCTCATGGTCGTCATCAACATCGTGTCGACGATCGGCATGATCGCCGGCATCCTCATGCACAGCGGCAAGGGCGGCGGTCTCTCCGACATGTTCGGCGGAGGTGGCGGTGCGGCTCTCGGGTCGGCGGCGGCCGAGCGGAACCTCAATCGCATCACGTTCGTGTTCGCTCTGGTCTGGACGGTTTCCGTCCTCAGCCTGGGCTTTCTCCTCGTGCGGTGACCGGGACCCGGCTGTATCGTTCTCATTCCACGTCGAAGTGGCGGAATAGGCAGACGCGCTAGCTTGAGGGGCTAGTGATCGTAAGATCGTGGGGGTTCAAGTCCCCCCTTCGACACCAGTGATTCGTTTCCGGCGAGTTCTCGCCCTCCTCGCAGCCATTCAGCTGCTCTTCGGTTGGGTCGCTGTTGCGGCCGAGGTTGATCACGATCCGACCCCCGTTCAACCGTATGTCGTCGGTGGATCGTTGGCCGACGGACTGTGGGCGCCGGTGGTCGCGCGAATTCTCGGCGATGACGGATCGCTGTGCACGGGCGTCTTCATCTCTCCGCAATGGGTCGCGACGGCCGGCCACTGCGTGAGCGCGACGGGTCGGGCCGAGATCTTCTCCGGTTCGACCGCCGTGTCGTCGCTCGTTTCGCGCGGCGGGGCGTCCGGGCGATCGCACCCGTACTTCTCGATCACCAGCCTGTCGATCCGCTACGACTTCGGCTTGTATCAACTGGACGCGCCCGCGCCGATCGACGCCGCGTCGATTCCGAGTGTCGCGTCGTACGACGACACCTGGGCCTGGCGTACCGGTGCTCCGGTCACCGTGCTCGGCTGGGGGCGCACCACCGCCGGCGGCGCGGTGAGCGCGACCCTGCAGAGCGGAAACCTGTCGGTGGTGGCCGACTCCGAGTGCGCCACTCTCGATTTGTCGCTCGGCAACGTGTACGACTCGTCGACCGCGTTGTGCGCCATCGCACCGGCCACTTTCGCGTGCAACGGTGACTCCGGGGGTCCGGTCGTGGCGCTCGGAACCGACGGGCGTTACCGAGTCGTGGGCCTCACGAGTTATGGCCCGGTCGGGTGCAACGGACATTCGGTGTCGGCCTGGGTACCGTCCGGATTGGCCTGGATGAGATCGGTGACCGGTCTGCAACTCGGCGGAGGTTCGGCCATCACGGGCGGCCTGCAGGTGACGCGTATCTTCGGTGCCGATCGGTACGAGACCGCGGCCGCGGTGTCGGCCGATTGGCGCACGACCGACGAGGTGTTCATCGCCACCGGTGCCAAGTTCCCCGATGCCTTGGCCGCCGGTGCCGCGGCGTCGCGCTTCGGCGCGCCGGTGCTCCTGGTCGACGCCAACGGCGTGCCGTCCAGCACGCGGCTCGAATTGCAGCGGTTGGCGCCGAGCAAGGTGTACGTGGCCGGAGGAACCGCGGCCGTGTCGGCGGCCGTGTTCGATCAACTCCGATCCGTCGTCACGGGCGAAGTGATCCGCGTCGGAGGGATCGACCGCTACGACACCGCGCGACAGTTCACCCAGACCGCCTGGGTCGGTCGCACGAGTCCGGTCGTGTGGGTGGCCAGCGGACGCGACTTCGCCGATCCGCTCATCGCGTCCACGGCGGCCGCGGTGTACGGGCGGCCCTTCGTGCTGGTGGATGGACTCGCGCCCCTGCCCGAGGCGACGCGTCAGCTGATCGCCTCGCTGGCGCCCTCGACCATTCGTACGGTCGGCCCTCCGGCAACCTTCTCGGCCTCCCTCGTCACGAGCCTGAAGGCCATCGCCAACGTCCTGCCCATCGACGCCGCCGACGTCTCGGATCGCTCGGCGGCGGTGTGGGAGGGACTGTCAATCTCCAAGTGGGCGGCCCTGGCCACGGCGGCGAACTTCCCCGATGCGTTGGCGGCCGTTCCGTTCTCGTCGCTCGATCCCGTGTCGCCGCTGATGCTCGTGCCGTCGAACTGCGTGCCTGGCACGGTTCGCTCGCAGATCGCCCGACTCGGAGTCGACAGCCTGGCCATCTTCGGCGGACCGGCGGCTCTGGCCGAACCGATCGAGTCGCTCGCTTCCTGTTGAACGATCGAGCCTTGGATCTCAGATGTGGCCGAGGATCGCTGCCAGCAATTCGTCGTACTCGTCGTGCGCATCGAATTGCGGGAACTCGCGACGAACGTTCTCGGGCGCGTGGAAGAGGAATCCGGCGTCGGCCTCGGCGAGCATCGCGGTGTCGTTGTACGAGTCACCGGCGGCGACCACGCGGTAGTTGAGCGCTTTCAGCGCCGCGACGGCGTGGCGTTTCTGATCGTTCATGCGCAGTTCGTAGTCGACGATGCGATCGTCGTCGACGACCAGGCGATGGCAGAGCAGCGTCGGCATGCCAAGGAGGCGCATCAGCGGCTGGCCGAATTGCTCGAACGTGTCGGACAGGATCAGTACCTGGGTCCGGGAGCGCAGCTCGTCGAGGAACGCGCGAGCGCCCGGCAAAGGATCGAGAGTTCCGATCACCGACGAGATCTTCGACATCGTCAATCCGTGGCGGTCGAGGATCTGCAACCGTCCGCGCATGAGGACGTCGTAGTCGGGTTCGTCACGTGTCGTTCGTCGCAGTTCGGGGATACCCGTGGTTTCGGCGACCGCGATCCAGATCTCCGGAACGAGGACACCCTCGAGATCGAGGGTCACCACGGTCTGTGTGCGAGTGGACGCGACGGCCATCAGCGAGCACCCGTCGACTGGCGCACGCGCTGCTGGAACCAGGCCAACGCATTCTCGTGGCGAGGACTCAACGGACCGGCCTCGTAGACGCCGGCATCGAGGTTGCGTTGGACGAGTTCGGCGATGGTCTGATCCTCGTCGAGCGTGACGTTGGACATCTCGACCATGGACGCCATCTTCTCCTCGGAAGTGTCGTGCGCGAAGTAGTCGTACACGACGGCGGTCCGGGTGGACGACAACGGGACGATGCGTTCGATGTTCATGCCGTCGGAGTAGACGTTGATGGCGAGGTTCGGATACCGGAACACCCACACCCCGGCCGATGCGGATCCGTCGACCTGGCCGGCCCGGTGGATGCAGTAGGTCTCATCGGGAACCTCGACCGTGTAGGTCTTCATGTCGACGGCCGAATTGAGGAGCGGGTGCAGGAGGGGGACGTGATAGCCCTCGAGGTAGTTGTCGACATACGTCTTCCAATTGCATTCGAGCGTGCGGGTGACTCGCATGCCGTACGAGAAGGTGGAGAAGTCGTGCTGCCGTACCGCACCGTCGAGCGATCCGAGGGTCGAGGCCAAGGATGGGGCGTTCTCGTCGAGGTTCACGAAGACGAGCGGTCCCCAGGTTTCGACACGGATCGGTCGAAGCGAGTGCTCGTCGACCGACGGGACCTCGCCGAAGTCGCGGGCCGACTTCAGCGAACCGTCCCACGCGAAGGCCCAACCGTGGTAGCGGCACACGAGATTGCCGGTCTTGCCGCAGCCCGGCCATTGGATGACGCCGGCGCGGTGCGGGCACACGTTGTGGAATCCGCGCAATCCGCCGTCGGGGTCGACCACCACCAGGAGCGGGTAGCCGGCGATTTCGTCGGCCACGTATTGGCCCGGTTGTGCGAGTTCGGCGGTCACGCCGAACATCAACCAGTCGGTGCCCCAGATGGCCCGGCGTTCGATCTGGTACTGATCGTGATCGGAGTACCAGCGGGCGGCGAGGGCGCGAGGCATGCGCCCATCGTACGCCCGGTCAGCCGCGACGGCCCAAGACCCCGTGCGGCGGCGGCAGGACGATCGGGTGACCCAACCAGATGCCGACGTTGTCGCCCGTGCGACCGTCCGGTCCTTCGTCGTGGAGCTGGCGAACCACGTCGGCGACCGCTTCGGTGGGCATCCACGAGTCGATCTCCTTCTGCGTGGCCGGCCGCCCGCGGCCGACCAGCACGGCTTCGCGCATCATCTCGCTGTCGGTGGCACCGAGGCAGATGTTGTTGACCCGAATGCGATGCTTGGCGAGTTCGTGGGCCCATGTCTGCGTGAATCCATTGAGGGCCCACTTGGAAGCGTCGTAGGCGTCGAACGGGCCCGGTCCGAGCGGTCGGCGCGGTGCGCCGGCCCATGCGCAGGACTCGGATCCAACGTGCGACAGGGCGACCGGGTAGCCGCAGGTGTGGATGTGGTCGGTGGCGATGTTGACGATGTGGCCGCCACCGGTCTCGATCATGTGCGGAATGACGAGTCGACCGAGCACGTAGGGCGCTCGCGTGTTGACCCGCCACAAATCCTCGAGATGGGAGATCGCCGTTTCGATGGGCAGATCGATCGATGTGAATCGCACCTGCCCCGCGTTGTTGATCAGAAGGTCGATCCGACCGAACGCGTCGATGGTGCGTTCGACCAGTGAGCGGACCGACGAATCGTCGGTCACGTCGCCGCGCACCGCGAGGACGTCGACACCGGAGCGGCGGAGCTCGTCAGCGGTGCCGTCGAGTTCGGGGCGGACGTCGATGAGTGCCAACGAGTGGCCGGCCCGGGCGAAGACGCGGGCCAACCCGCGGCCGAAGCCCACCGCGGCTCCGGTGATCAGCGCGACCGGCACGGCGTCAGAGTCCCATGTCCTTGGCGATGATGCTCTTCATCACTTCGGTGGTGCCGCCGTAGATGGTGGTGATGCGCGCGTCGGCCCAGGCTCGGGCGATCGGATACTCGCGCATGTACCCGTAGCCGCCGAAGAGCTGGAGGCACTTGTCGGCCACCCGCTTGAGCAATTCGGTGCACCAGTACTTGGCGGCCGCCGCTTCGGCCGCGGAGAGTCGACCCGAGTTGAGCGCCAGCACGCAGGCGTCCACGTAGGCTTAGGCCACGTCGACTTCGGTTCGCTGTTCGGCCAGGACGAACTTGGTGTTCTGGAACGAACCGATGGTGGTTCCGAAGGCCTTGCGATCCTTCACGTACTCGAGTGTCCAGGTCACGCAGGCACGGGCCGAGGCCAGACTGGCCAGGGCGATCGAGAGTCGCTCCTGGGCGAGGTTCCCGGTGAGGTAGTGGAATGCCCTGCCCTCGTCGCCGAGTCGGTTCTCGACGGGGATCTCGACGTCGTTGAAGAACAGTTCGGCCGTGTCGGCGCTGGTCTGACCGATCTTGTCGAGATTGCGACCGCGCTCGAAGCCGGCCATTCCGCGCTCGACCACCAGAAGCGACATGCCGGTGTGTCGTTGCGACGGATCGGTCTTGGCCGCGACGATGACGATGTCGCTGTTGATCCCGTTGGTGATGAACGTCTTCGAACCGTTGAGGATGTAGCGATCGCCGTCGCGGCGGGCCGTGGTCGCGATGCTGGCCAGATCACTGCCGGTTCCGGGTTCGGTCATGGCGATTGCGGTGATGAGCGTTCCGTCGGCGATGCCGGGCAGCCAGCGACGCTTCTGCTCGTCGTTGCAGATGTCGGTGAAGTAGGGCGTGGTGATGTCGTTGTGCAACGTGATGCCGTTACCGGCTCCGCCGATGCCGGCGAGGGCCAATTCCTCGCCGAGGATCGCGTTGAAGCGGAAGTCGGTGCTCCCACCGCCTCCGTACTCCTCGGGAATCGCCATACCGAGGAATCCGTTCGCGCCGGCCTTCGCGTAGAGATCGCGCGGAGCGATTCCCTCCTCCTCCCAGCGCAGGTAATCGGGAGCGATCTCCTTGGCGATGAAGGTGCGGAAACTCTCTCCGAAGGCGAGGTGCTCGTCGTCGTACAGCGTGCGGTCCATCAGCGGATCCTCAGGCCCAGCCGCCGGCGTAGGCCACGAACTGTCCGGTGGTGAAGCGACTGCTGCCGTCGAGGAAAGCCATGCAGAACGAAGCGAACTCGGTCATGGTGCCGAGGCGCCGCATGGGAACCTGGGCTTCGATCTTGGCGCGAACCTCCGGATCGGTCGCGCCGCTCGATTTCAAGAAGGCCGGGAAATCCATGAAGTTGGTGCCGATCGCGTTCACCTGCACTCCGGTGCGCGCGACTTCGTCGGCCACGTTCTTCACGAGCATGGTGGCGCCGGCTCGCGCCGCCGAATACAACGGTGCTCCGGGTGTGGGGCGGGCCGCCGACGCGCTGGTGATGATGAGCACTTGGCCCTGGGCGGCCTCGGTCATCACCGGAACGACCGCCCGCAGGAAGTTGTAGGGAGCTTCGACGCATCCGACGAGAACTCGCCGCAGGTCCTCGACCGAGGACTTGGTGAATCGTCCGGTGACGATGTCGCCGGAGAAAGCGACCGCCGAGTCGATGCGTCCGAATTCGCGCTGAGCCGTTTCGACGAGAGTGGAGGCCCCGGAGCCGGCCAGATCGGATCCGCCGGTCACCGAGACGAGACGGCGTCCGAGGTCGGCGATATCGGTGGCGAGGGATTCGTCGGCGTCGCCCACGACGAGGTCGAAACCACGTGAAGCGAGCTGCCGACAGAGGTCGGGGCCGACGTAGAAGCGTCCGTCGGCGACGATGGCGACCGGTGAAGGATTCATGGGACGAAAGTAGTTCACGCCACTAAGGTCGGCCGAAGGGGGAGTGACCGTGAGCAAGCGCATCGAGGAATACGAAGGTTTCCAGGGCCGAATCGGTCGTACCCATGCCGAGTCCGAACCGTGGTGGCCGACCCGCGCCCATCCGAAGTCCGGATCGCCGAACGTCATCGTCATCTTGTTCGACGACCTGGGTTTTTCTCACCTCGGTTGCTACGGCTCCACCATCGACACGCCGAACATCGATCGATTGGCCGACGAAGGTCTCCGCTTCACGAACTTCCACGTCACGCCGCTGTGCTCGCCGACCCGGGCGGCGCTGTTGACCGGACGGAATCATCACGCGGTCGGAATGCGTTCGATCTCCAACTTCAACTCCGGCTACCCGCACATGCGCGGACACATCTCCAACAACGCGGCCACGATCGCCGAGGTGCTGCGCGACACCGGATACGCCACGTTCGCGCTCGGAAAGTGGCATCTCTGCCCGATGACCGACTGTTCGGCGGCCGGCCCGTTCGACCAGTGGCCGCTCCAACGAGGCTTCGACCGGTTCTACGGATTCCTCGACGGCGAGACCGACCAGTTCCATCCCGAATTGGTCTACGACAACCACTGGATCGAACCGCCGGGACGACCCGAGGACGGGTACCACCTGAGCGAGGATCTCGTCGACAAGGCGGTCGAGTTCGTGCACGACTCGGTGGGTGTGCGTCCCGACCGGCCGTTCTTCATGTACCTGGCCTTCGGTGCGACCCATGCCCCCCATCAGGCGCCGCAGCGGTACCTTGAGAAGTACCGCGGTGTGTTCGACGAAGGCTGGGACGTGTGGCGCGAACGCTGGTTCGCACGACAGAAGGAACTCGGGGTGATCCCCGCCGACACCGAATTGGCTCCGCGCAATCCCGGCGTCGAAGCATGGTCCGATCTGTCCGACAATCAGCGTCGACTCGCGTGTCGACTCCAGGAGGCCTACGCGGCCTTCCTCGATCACACCGACGATCAGATCGGTCGTCTCATGGAATCCCTCACCGACCTCGGAATCGCCGACGACACGATGGTCGTCCTGCTCGCCGACAACGGCGCGAGTCAGGAGGGTGGTCCGTTCGGGGTTCTCCACGAGATGAAGTTCTTCAACTTCCTCATCGAAACCCCCGACGAGGCCATCGCTCGCATCGACGAGATCGGTGGTCCGCATTCGCACAGCAACTATCCGTGGGGCTGGGCCCAGGTCGGTAACACGCCGTTCAAGTGGTACAAGCAGAACACCCACGAGGGCGGTATCCACGTTCCGTGCATCGTTCGCTGGCCGAAGGGCCTCGCGGCACGCGGCGAGGTTCGCGATCAGTTCCACCATGTGAACGACATCGTGCCCACCATCTACGAAGTGCTCGGTGTGACACCGCCCGACGTGTACCGAGGGCACGAGCAGATGCCGGTGTCGGGAACCTCCATGACCTACACGTTCGGAGCCGCCGATGCACCGAGCCGCAAGAAGGTGCAGTACTACGAGATGCACGGGCACCGCGCGATCTATCACGACGGATGGAAAGCGGTGACCCGCCATCAACCCGGAACTCCGTACGACGCCGACACCTGGGAGCTGTACCACGTGGCGGTCGACCGATCAGAAGTCGACGATCTGGCGGCGAAGGAACCCGAGCGTCTGGCCGCACTGATCGATCTGTGGTGGGCCGAAGCCGAGCGCGAAGGCGTCCTTCCTCTCGACGACCGCGGTCTCGAACTCATGGGCGTCCGATTCGCCGAACACACGCCGCATCCGGTCGACCGGACATACGTCTACCGACCCCCGATGGCACCTCTGCCCGCGCAGGCCGCCGCCGCACTGGGCGGACGGAGCTGGGATCTCGAGGCGCACGTTTCGCTCGCGCCCGGACAAGGAGGCGTGATCTACGCGTCCGGAACAGAGAACTCGGGCATGAGCGTGTACGTCGAGGACGATCGCCTCGTGTTCGATTACAACATCTTCGGCGAACATCACGTCGTTCGTTCGTCCGAGAGCGTCCCCGATGGTCGATCGATCCTCTCCTTGGCCTTCCGTCGCGAAGGCAAGGCCGGATCGGCGACCTTGCTGATCGACGGTCGCGATGTCGGCCGCTTGGCGATTCCGTTCGTGATGCGAACCATGAGCAGCGTCGGCCCATCGGTCGGGTACGACCACGGATCGCCGGTCGCCGACTCGTACGCACGCCGACGCGACGGGTTCCCGTTCGAGGGTCGGCTCGACCGGTTGGAGATTCGCTTGGTTCGCGCCGGAAGCGAGGCCGACGTGGCGGCGTCGGAGGGACGTGCGCAGATGGGTCGACAGTGATCCGACGTCGCTCGGACCCGTCGATCAGCTCGGACGATCCGATCAGTTCGTCGGGATCGACACGTCGAGCAGGGTGAGGGGTCCCGAGACCTCGGCCGATTCGCCCACCGGAACGACGAGTGCCGTCGACTCGACCAGGTCGACTCGACGCCCACCGACCAGCGCGGATCCGCGGCCTTCGAGGACGAACAGGAATCGGAATTCGTTTCGTTCGACTTCGACGAAGCGGGCGGTTCCTTCGTCGACGCGATGCACCTTCACGTCGGCGACCCCGGCGGTCCCGAGACGGATGCCGGTGTCGGCCGTGTCCCAACCCGGCGAGTTCGCGGTCCACGTGGCGTCGGCTGCGACGAAGTGCACGAATCGCTGACCCGACCACTCGCGATCGGGTCGACGTTCGCCGGTGGGCAGACGGGTGTTCGGGTCGGCGAAGGTGATGTGCTCGGCCGGATATCCGAGTTCGACCACGTGCAAGTCGGCTGAACTCTCGAGGACTCGGTGGCGGATTCGGGGCGGTTGGATCACGCAGTCGCCGGCCGCGAGTACGAACGGTTCGCCTTGGTCCTCGTAGACCAACTTGGCCCAACCCTTGTGGCAGAAGATCAATTGGAAAACGACATCGTGGAAATGCACGTAATCGGGAACGGGTCCGGCTTCGGGAATCCGGATGTGGGACGCGATGACGGCGCCGCCCTGGCGGTCGGGGACGAGGTCGCGGTACTGCATGCCAGCCCGACCCACGTGCCATCCATCGGCTGGTTCGGTGACGACGAATCGTGAAACGAGGGGAGGGAGAACGAGCGGCTCGTGTGCGGGCGACCATTCGACGGTGGTGCCGTCGGTCAGCCGGTCGGATCGGAACTCGGTGATGTCGTCGCTCGAGAGGCGGATCACCGCATCGGCGTCGCGGGCCTCGACGGTCTCGAGGTGCACCCGGCAGCCGTGTCCCGAGAGCGTGGCCGACCGTGGGGCATCGGCGGGAAAGATTCGCTCGACGCGGAATCCCTGATCGAGCAGGTACGACATCGGGGCGTCGATATCGGGCGACTTGATCACGATGCCGGCGGCGAGCACGGGACGACCCTACCGGGACGCGTCGACCCGGGTCGTGGTGAATCGATCGGCGATACTGGTCCGGTCAGGGGGCGCACATGTCGATGAACGAGCTGGGTTTCTACACGCTTCCGGGTGCACCGCGCGGGCCGCGCGATCTGATCGAGGAGGTCCGTGACGGAGAACGTCTCGGCCTCGGCTCGTGTTTCATCTCGGAGCGCTTCAACATCAAGGAAGCTGTCACGCTTTCTGGGGCCGTGGGGGCGGTCTCGGAGAAGTTGGGCATCGCCACCGCCGCCACCAATCACAACACGCGCCACCCACTGGTCACGGCGTCCTACGCGACCACGATGCACCGATTGACCGGCGGACGCTTCTGCCTCGGAATCGGTCGAGGTATCGCCCCGATGTTCTCGGCCTTCGGTTTGCCCAAGATCACGACGGCGCAGATGGAGGACTTCGCCTCCGTGATGCGCCGACTGTTCGCCGGCGAAGTGATCGTGGGACACGATGGACCGATCGGGAAGTTTCCCGTCCTGGCCCTCGATCCATCCTTCGACGAGAAGATCCCGTTGGGAATCACGGCCTTCGGTCGCAACACGCTCGAACTGGCTGGGCGCGCGTTCGACTGCGTGATCCTGCACACGTTCTTCACCGACGAAACGCTTGTTCGATGCGTTCGTACGGTGAAGGAGGCGGCCGAGCGGGCCGGTCGCGACCCCGCATCGGTTCGCGTCTGGTCGTGTTTCGCCACGATCGGCGACCACATTCCTGAGGACGTGCGCCTCAAGAAGACGGTCGGCCGACTGGCCACCTACCTCCAGGCCTACGGCGACTTGATGGTGAGCACCAACTCCTGGGACCCGGCCGTCCTCGAACGCTTCCGACAGGACGAGTTCGTGCGAACTTTCAGGGGCGCGCTCGACGGCGTGGCGACCACCGAACAACTCGAGCACGTCGCGACGCTCATTCCGGACGAGTGGTTGGCTCCGGCCGCGACCGGATCACCCGAGAACTGCGTTCGCAAGATCCGGGCGCAGTTCGATCTGGGCGCCGATGGAGTGATCCTGCACGGCGCGAGTCCGCGCGACCTCGAACCGATCGTCGTGGAGTACGCGCGCACCCGACCAGTCGGATTCTTCGATCATCTCGCGGCCAATCCAGGAGGTTGACATGCCGAAGACGAGTAACGGTTCGATCCACATCCACTACGAGGTCTTCGGTCGCGATTCCGATCCGCTCCTCGTTCTCGTGAACGGTCTGGGCAATCAGTGCATCGCCTATCGGCCGGGTCTGATCGAGGAGTTCGTGGCGCGCGGATTTCGCGTCGTGCGCTTCGACAATCGAGACGTCGGATTGTCGAGCGACGGCCCGGACGGCTACACCCTCGGCGACATGGCGTCGGATGCCATCGCGGTCCTCGACGCGGTCGGCGATGCCAAGGCCCACTTCTTCGGGGCGTCATTGGGCGGCATGATCGTGCAGACCATCGGCATCGAACATCCCCACCGAGCCCATTCGATCACGTCGGTCATGTCGACGACGGGCGACCGCGAGGTCGGCGCCCCGACCGACGAGGCCCGCGAGCTTCTCCTCACTCCCGGCTCGACCGATCGGAGCAAGGCGATCGAACTCCATCTGGCCGGCCAGAAGGTGTGGGGGAGTCCGGGCTTCGTCGAATGGGACGCGCAGGAGCAGATCGCGGGCGAGTTGTTCGACCGGGCCTGTCGTCCCGATGGAGTCGCTCGCCAGTATCGCGCCGCGCGCGCCGATCGTTCGCGGACCGAGCGTCTGCGTGGCGTCACGGTTCCGTTCCTCGTGTTGCACGGCACCGCCGACACGCTGATCGACATCTCCGGCGGCCGTCGTACGGCCGAGGTCGTGCCCGGTGCGAAGTTCGTCGCGATCGAGGGCATGGGTCACGACTGGCCCCGCCACTTCTGGCCGCGTCTGGCCGACGAAGTCGCACGATTCGCCCTACAGTCGTAACCGGAGATTCCGATGACCGACACCACCAGCGCCCCCGACCGTCAGCCCGTCAGCGACTGGGCCACCGACTACGACATCTTCGATCCAGAGTACGTTCGCAACCCGTTTGCCGTCTGGGACGATTTGCGCGATCGCTGTCCGGTGGCGCACACCGACCGATGGGGCGGATCCTGGTTGCCCACGAAGTACGAAGACGTCACGCGTATCGCGCGCGATATCGAACGCTTTCCGTCCGGAGGCGGGATCGCCGTGATTCCGCCGGTCGGCCTGGATGGGGCATCGGGGACAGGCCCCGCACCGGTCGCGATTCTGCCCTACGGCGTGCCTCCCATCAGCGCCGACCCGCCTCTGCACACGTGGACCAGGCGGCTGATCCTGCCCTGGATGAGCCCGCAGAAGACCGCGTCCTACGAGCCGATGACGCGCGCACTGTGCGACAAGTTGATCGATGGTTTCATCGCTTCGGGTCAGGCCGACGTCGCCGCCGACTACGCCCAGCAGATACCGGTGCGGGTGATCGCCCACATCCTCGGCGTTCCCCCCGAATTGAGCGACACGTTCACCGGTTGGGTGCGGGACGTTCTCGAATTCGCCTACGACCCCGAGCGTCGTCGGCGCGGTGTCATGGGAGTCGTCGGCTTCTTCCAGAACGCGCTCGCCGATCGAAGGATGAATCCATCCGACGACCTGATCTCCGAGTTGCTGCACACCGAGGTCGACGGCGCGCCCATCGAGGAGTCGGTCATCATCGGTATGTGCAGTCTGTTGCTGATCGCGGGCGTCGACACCACCTGGTCGGCCATCGGCTCGTCGTTGTGGCATCTGGCCTCGCATCCCGACGATCGACGTCGCTTGGTGGAGCGACCCGAGTTGATGGACACCGCGGTCGAGGAGTTCCTGCGCGCCTATTCGCCCGTCACGATGGCGCGGCGCCTCCTGGAAGACGTCGAGTACGAAGGTTGCCCGATGAAGGCCGGCGAGCGCGTCCTCATGAATTTCCCGGGGGCCAATCGCGATCCGGAGGTCTTCGAGAACGCCGATCAGGTGATCATCGATCGTCAGCTGAACCGCCATGTCGCGTTCGGAGCCGGCATCCACCGATGCGCCGGATCGAATCTTGCGCGCATGGAACTCCGCGTCGCGATCGAGACGTTCATCGCGCGCATTCCAGAGTTCGAGTTGATCGATCCGTCGTCGGTCACCTGGGCCGGCGGCCAGGTGCGCGGCCCCCGCGAGGCACGCGTCCGCTTCTGATGTCGTCGTCGATCGAGGCACCGATGCAAGGCACGGTGCTCACTGTCGCATCGGCTGGATCGCTCGTCAGAGCCGGGGGCGCCGTGGTCGTTCTCGAATCGATGAAGATGCAACACGACGTCACCGTCGACCGACCCTCCCGAGTGGTGGATGTGAAGGTGCGAGTCGGCGACACGGTCATGGCCGGCACCGTTCTGGTCGACGTCGAGGAGGCCGAATTCTCGTCGGACGACGCGTCGGTCGGGGCGCACGACGATGGCCCGCGGGCCGATCTGACCGACGTGATTGCGCGGCATCGGGCCGGTCTCGACGGCGCGCGCGGCGAGGCGACCAGCCGTCGCCATTCGTCGGGTCGTCGGACCGCCCGCGAGAACGTGGCCGATCTCGTCGACGAGGACTCGTTCGTCGAATACGGACCGTTGGTGATCGCCGCTCAGCGCCGTCGCCGCGGTGTCGACGATCTGATCGCCCGGACCCCGGCCGACGGTTTGGTGGGCGGACTGGGTCGAGTGAACGGTGCGCTTTTTCCCGGTCGCGAATCGCGGGTCGTGGCGATGTCGTACGACTACACGGTGCTGGCCGGAACACAAGGACAGCAGAACCACCGCAAGAAGGATCGCTTGTTCGACGTCGCCGAACGTCTTCGCGTTCCCGTGGTGTTCTTCGCCGAAGGCGGCGGCGGACGACCCGGGGACACCGATGGCCTCGGAGTGTCGGGTCTCGATTGCTGGGCGTTCCACGACTTCGCGCGGCTGTCCGGATTGGTGCCGCTGGTCGGGATCACCGGGGGTTATTGCTTCGCCGGCAATGCGGCCATCCTGGGCTGCTGCGACGTCGTCATCGCCCTGGAGGGCTCGAACATTGGCATGGGCGGCCCGGCCATGATCGAGGGCGGCGGTCTCGGTGTGTTCGAACCTACTGCGATTGGCCCGTTGGCGGTGCAACGACACAATGGAGTCGTCGATCTGGTTGCGAGGGACGATGCCGACGCCGTGCGTTTGGCCAAGAAGTACCTCTCGTACTTCCAAGGGATTACCGTCGAGAGATCGTCACCCGACCAGACGCGACTGCGCGAGGTCGTGCCGGCGAATCGCAAGAAGGCCTACGACATGCACGACGTCGTCGATGGTCTCTTCGACAACGATTCGGTGCTGGAGTTGCGTCGCGACTTCGGAGTCGGGATGATCACCGCGCTCGCTCGTGTCGACGGGCGACCGGTGGGAGTGGTCGCCAACAACCCGCTCCACCTGGCCGGTGCGATCGACAGCGACGGCGCCGACAAGGCGGCCCGCTTCATGCAGTTGTGCGACGCGTTCGATCTGCCGATCGTGACCCTGGTCGACACCCCCGGAATGATGGTGGGTCCCGAGGTCGAAGAGACCGCGTTGGTTCGCCATTGCAGCCGACTCTTCGTCACCGGAGTCAACGTGACGGTTCCTGTGGTATCGGTCGTGGTGCGCAAGTCGTACGGGCTGGGTGCCCAGGCGATGATGGCCGGCTCGACGAAGGCGCCCTTGGCCTGCGTGGCCTGGCCCACGGGTGAGTTCGGCGGGATGGGACTGGAGGGTGCGGTTCGTCTCGGTTACCGGAACGAGCTGGCAGCCATCACCGATCCGACCGAGCGAGAGGCGACGTTCCAGCAGATGGTCGACCGCATGTACGAGCACGGCAAGGCACTGTCGGTGTCTACGCACTTCGAGATCGACGACGTGATCGATCCGGCCGACACCCGCCGCTGGATCACGGCGGTTTTCGATTCGGCGCCGACGTACGCACGTCAGGGCAAGAAGCGGCCCAACGTCGACACCTGGTGATCGTCCACGGGTTCAGAGGCAGACGTCGTACGGCCTGATCGGAACTCGCGGTAGTTCGCGCCCGGTGGCGTTGCGAATGGCGTTGGCGATGGCCGGCGTGACCGAGATGCACGGGGGCTCACCCACGCCTTTGGCGCCCAACGGAGACTTCGGCTCGAACTCCTCGATGAAGACGGCCTCGACATCGGGTGCGTCGAGGAACGTGGGCAGCAAGTAGTCGGTGAAGCTCGGATTGCGGACCTTGCCGTTGGTGACGACGATCTCCTCCATGACGGCGAGCCCGAGTCCCTGCGCGATACCACCTTCAACCTGACCCACGCACGAGAGCGGGTTGAGCACGCGACCGACGTCCTGGGCCGTGGCGACCTGGACGACCTTCACGAGTCCGAGTTCGGGATCGACGTCGACGACGGCGCGATGCGCGACGAAGGCGAACGCGACGTGGCAGTTGCCCTGTCCGTTCTCGTCGAGATCTTCGGTGGGCGGGTGGTGGTACTCGGCCGTCTCGTCGACTTCGAGATGACGAATGACCTCGGCGACAGGTTTGCGGAAAGTACCCCGGATGTCGACGATCTCGGTTCCGTCGACGACGAGGTTCTCGGCGTCCAGGTCGTTGTACTGGGCGACGTGCGCGAGCACCTTGTCGCGGACGGCCACGCACGCCGCGTTGACGGCGCCGCCGCTCATCCATGTCTGGCGACTCGCCGAGGTGGAACCGGCCGAACCAACCTGGGTGTCGATCGTGTCGAGGAGCACCTCGTCGACCCCCAACACTGTTCGGGCGATCTGCTGCGCCAACATGACGAATCCCTGTCCGACTTCGGCGGTGGCGAACTTGATCGAGACCACGCCGTTGGAGATGCGGCAGCGTGCGGTCGAGTAGTCGTCGAACCCCTCGCTGTACATGAGATTCTTGATGCTGACTCCCCAGCCGATCCCGCGCCGGATGTGCGACCGATCGGCCGTGCGTCCCGATCCGCCCGGAATGTCGCGGAAGTCGGCGTCGGAAGGCAGATCGGGGGGAAGGGGAATGGCCGCGGTGGCGCGGATGCATTCTTCGACAGGGGCGACGCTGTCGACGACCTGGCCGGTGATCAGCTTGTCGCCCGTCTCCATCGCGTTGAGCAATCGGATCTCGACCGGATCGACACCGCATGCCGCGGCCAGCTTGTCCATCTGGCTCTCGTGGGCGTAGCAGGCCTGCACGACGCCGAAACCGCGCATCGCCCCACACGGCGGGTTGTTGGTGCGCACGGCGAAGCCGTCGACCACGGCGTTGTCGCACTTGTACGGACCTTGAGTGTGGGTGATGCCGTTGATGAGAACCGCGGGGGAGGTGCTGCAATAGGCGCCTCCGTCGAAGACCATGCGACTTTCGATCTTGACGATGCGTCCGTCACGCGTCGCGTGGTGACGCATCCAGATCCGAGCCGGGTGGCGGTGGACGTGTCCGTAGAACGACTCCTCGCGTCCGTACGCGATGCGCACCGGGCGTCCGGTACGGAGGGCGAGCAAGCACGTGTGGACCTGCAGAGAGATGTCCTCGCGCGCGCCGAAAGCACCGCCGACGCCACCGAGGACGAGGCGAACCTTGTCCTCGGGCAAGCCGAGACAGGCCGCGATCTGCTTGCGATCCTCGTGCAGCCATTGGGTGGCGATGTACAACTCGACGCCATCGCCGCCCGAATCGGGAATGGCGAGGGCCGCTTCGAGGCCGAGGAATGCCTGGTCCTGCATGCCGATCTCGTAGTCGCCTTCGACCACGACGTCCCCCGTGACGGACGGATCGCCGGTCACGATGCGCTGATGGCGAAAGACGTTGCCGTGCGGATGGATCTCGGGTGCACGACCCGCGATGCATTCCTCCGGGTCGACGACCGGGTCGAACACCTCGTATTCGACCTTGATCGCCTCGAGGGCCCGCTTGCAGGTCTCGGGATGATCGGCGGCGACGGCGGCGATCGGTTCGCCGCTGTACCTCACCAGATCGCCCACCCGGGCGAAGACGGGTTGATCCTGGACGATGAGTCCGTAGGCGTTCACGCCCGGAACGTCGTCGGCCGTCACGATCGTCTCGACACCATTGATCTTCCAGGCGGCCGACACGTCGATACTGACGATGCGCGCGAACGGGTGCGGACTGCGCAACGTGGCTCCCCACAGCATGTTCTCGGCCCACATGTCGCTCGAGAACGCGAATCCGCCCTGGACCTTGGCGATCCCGTCGGGACGGGAGGCGTTCGTGCCGAGGGTGCCGGCCCGCGGCGGTGCAGCGACCGAAACGCTCATCGCGCACCTTCCTTCGAATCGCCGCGCGAACCGCTGCGGCGCGACACCGCCACCTGCTTCACGGCATCGAGGATTCGTCCGTAGCCCGTGCAGCGACAGATGTTGCCCGACAGCGCCTCCTTGATCTCCAGATCGGATGGATCGGGATTGCCGTCGAGAAGGTGGTGAACCGCGACGATGAAGCCAGGAGTGCAGAAGCCGCACTGGACCCCGCCGGCGTCGAGGAACGACTGCTGCACGTCGCTGAGCCGACCGTCGGGTCCGAGACCTTCAACCGTGCGGATGGCCGCGCCTTGCGCCGATGCGGCCAGCACGAGACATGAACACACGGCCTTGTCGTCGATGATCACCGTGCAACTGCCGCATTCGCCTTGTTCGCAGGCTCCCTTGGCTCCGGGAAGGCCGAGGCGTTCGCGCAGGACGAAGAGGAGGCTTTCGCCGATCCAGGAATCACGCACGGGAAGTTCGCGGCCGTTGACGTTCAGCGAGTAGATCTCGGAGCCGATGGCTGTCATGAGTAGGACCTCGTGAGGAGTCGTTGGGCGAGGACACCGACGGCGTGGCGTCGGTAAGCGGCGGTCGAACGGTGGTCGTCGATCGGTCGGGATGCTTCCCGAACGAGCCGTCCGAATTCGGCGAGGGTGTCGTTCGATGGCGGTGACGACATCCGGTGGTTCGCGGCGAGCCAGGCCTCGGCCCCGTTCGCGCGGATGATGGTGGGGCCCACCGCACCAAGGGCGACTGCGACGTGATCGTTCGTGCGAACGAGACACACCGAAGCGGTGGCAATGACCATGGCGTTGCGCGTTCCGACCTTGGCGTAACCCTGCCAGCCGTCGTTCAGCGGAAACGTCACCGATCGGACGAACTCGGATGGCCGGAGAGAGTTGCGCTTGACGCCGACCATGAAATCGGCGAAGTGAACCTGTCGTGATCCGTTCGGTCCGACCACATCGATGGATGCTTCGAGGGCCGCCAAGACGGGAAGTCCGTCGCCGGCGGGCGAACAGGTTCCGAGATTGCCACCAAGAGTTCCGGCCGCTCGGATCTGCGGCGAACCCACCGTGCGCGCCGCTTCGGCGAGAGCCGGCAGCAGACGGGCCAACTCCCCGGTTTCCATCTCGGCGTACGGAACACCCGATCCGATGGTGACCGTTCGTCGAGACGAGTCGACCGACCAGGTGCGCAGTTCGGCGACGCGGTTGAGAGCCACGACATCGGTCGGACGGCGACCGTGCAGGTTCACTTCGACCATCAGATCGGTTCCGCCGGCGAGAAGAGTGGCGCTCGGATTGCGGACGAGCAGATCGACGACCTCGTCGACACTGGTGGGAAGCGCGACGCTCATCGAGGCGAACCGTCCCATCCGCTGAAGGCGTCGATCATGGCCTTCACGTCGCCGAGCGGATAGAGGATGGGGCACGTGCACCCGTGCTCGATGTAGTGCGCGACCTTGGCCCGCGCCTCGGAAGGCGTCCCGCTCGCGGTGAGCATCTGGACGATCTCGTCGGGCACCAGGCGGCTGGCCCTCTCGACTTGTTCGTGTGTGGCCGGCCAGGTGAGCACCTCGCCAACCTTGTCGAGCAACGACTGGGGGACTCCCGATGCCTTCATGATGTGCGGCTGCTGGCCCAGGTACTGCGTCACCATCAGGCGAGCCATGTCGAGCGCGGTCTGGCGATCTTCGTGGACGCTGCACACGACCAACTGCGGACGATCGATGTCGTCGAGGGACCGCCCGGCCTTGGCGGCGCCCTTCGCGAGCGCTTCGACCGCCTGGTCGTTGTAATCGGGGGACACCAGGTAGTTGAGAACCGCGCCGTCGGCGATCTCCCCGGTGAGTTCCATCATCTGCATCCCGGTCGCGCCGATGTAGATCGGGACGTCCTTGGGGCGGCGCTCCTGGTACACGTAATCGAGTTCGACCCCGTCGAGATGCACGTACTCACCGTGGAACGTGACGTTCTCGTTGTTGAGGAGAGCGCGAACCGTGGTCACGATCTCGCGCATGACGCGGAGCGGCTTGGACCGATCGATGCCGACCTTCTGGGCCAGCGGGTCCCACCAAGCACCGATGCCGAGGATCACGCGGCCGGGAGCCAGATCGTCGAGGGTCGAGAAGGTCGCGGCCAGGCGGGCCGGGTTGCGGCTCCAGCAGTCGACCACGCCGCTGCCCACCTTGATGGTGTTCGTGACGCTGGCGAAGGCGGCCATCGGGACGGTGGCTTCCCGGACGAGACGGCTCTCGGCCTGCCACACGGCGTCGAAACCGCGTTGCTCGGCGTACTGCGCGAACTCCATGCCTTCCCGGATGCGGTGGGCATCCTGGAGATAGATGGCGACGGGCTGATGAGCGGTCATGGTCGAATCGTACCTTTACGTTTTGTCAAGCCAATGCGGAATGGAGTCGAGCGCTGGCCTCGGCCGCCTTGCGACGAACCTCGTCGATGTCGACACGGGTCGGTCGGCCATCGGACAGGAGAACCTCGCCGTCCTCGCGGACGACGTCGATCGCGCGGATTCCCGGGGTGAAGGCGACGTGCCACGGTGAATCGACGTGGTCGTAGTTCCACGTGACGACGTCGCGGCGACACTCCGGGAGCAGATCCCAGGAAGCCGCCAGCCAGGCCCAGGCGTCGTCGGGGGAGCGCTTGATGTCGTCGTTGCGGGCCGCCACGTACGCGAGACGGAATTCCTCGAGCATGTCGGCTCCGATGCCGTCGGTTCCGAGGACGATGGGGTTCGAGCGCTCGGCCGGCCGCGCGTATCCGACCGAGTTGTTCATGTTGCTGCGCGGGTTGTGCGCGATGGTTCCGCGGAGATCGCGATCGAGGTGCACGCAATGCACGAGGAGCCAGTCGTCCGTGGCGAGCGACGACAATCGACCGCCGGCATCGACGTCGTCGAGTCCTTCGGCAACATGGATGTGGACACCCACTCCGAGATCGGTCGCCAGTCCGGCCGCATCGTGAAGAAGGTCGTCTCCGCACGTGAACGCGGCGTGCACTCCCACCATGCCGCGTCCGCCGGCCCTGATGAATCGCTCGTTCTCGCGCAATCCGCGGCGACCGGCTTCCTTTCCGTGGCGGTCGGTCACTCCGTAGGCGCAGACGACCCGTACACCCACCTCCTCGCAGGCCTGCGCGATGACGTCGAGACTGCCGTCGATGGCGTTCGGGCTCTCGTGGTGGTCGATGATTCCGGTCGTGCCGGAACACAGTGCTTCGACCGCACCGAGCTTGGCCGACCAATAGATCGTGTCGAGATCGAGAGCGGCGTCGAGGCGCCACCAGATCTGCTGCAGCGTGCTCAGGAAGTCGTGCGGCTGGCTCGGTGGCGCTGGCATCCCACGCGCGAGCGTCGAGTACAGATGATGGTGCGCGCACACCAATCCGGGCGTCGTCGAACGAGTCACTGTTCGTCGTCGTCGTTCGTCGCGCGCATCGGGAGGACGGTGCGCCAAGTGCCGTCCCAATCGTGCAACGCGGCGGCGACTGCTCCGGCCGTCGGAACCAGACCGATCTCTCCGACACCCTTGATTCCGTACGGTGCGTTCGGTTGCGGCGACTCGACGAGGATCACGTCCATCGACGGGACGTCCTTGGCGCGGAGGATTCCGAGCGAACGAAGCGTCATGTTGGTGGGATATCCGGTCTCGGGATCGGAGGGGAAGTCCTCGGAAAGCGCGTAACCGAGGCCCATGTGCACCGATCCTTCGATCTGGCCTTCGCAGAGAGTCGGATTCACGGCTCGTCCCACGTCGTGTGCGGCGACGACATGCTTCACCTTCCCGGTGTCGCGGTCGACGCGGACCAACTGCGCGGCGTAGCCGAACGTGGAGTGGATGGTCGGGTTCTCGACTTCGCCGAGTTTCTGGGTCCAGTCGACTCGGTACTCGCCGTGGTGATCGATGCCGACCGCACAGCCCGCTTCCTTGGCGGCCAGGCAAGCCGCCCGCACGGCGCCGGCCCCCATCAGGGTCCCGCGCGATCCGGTGGTCTGGCCGAAACCCAACTCGCGGGTGGTGTCGACGATCACGCGAATCCGTTCGGGAGCGATGCCCAACTCCTCGACGACCACCTGCAGGGCGACGGTGTTGATTCCCTGACCCATCTCGGTCCACCCGTGGCGGACCTCGACCACGCCGTCGGCGCGGAAGTGCACGACCGCTCCGGTGACTTCCTTGAAGCCGTTGCCCAAGCCGCTGTTCTTGAGGCCGAGACCGAGCCCGACGGCATCGCCGCTCGCGATGGCCGCGTCGAAGTGCGGTTTGATCTCGTCGAGGCAGCGCTCGGCACCGAGACAGCCGTCGTCCATGATCTGCCCGGGTCCCCACACCATTCCCGGACGAATCACGTTGAGCTTGCGCATCCGCCATCCGTCGATACCGACAACCTCGGCGAGCCGGTCCATGACGCCTTCCATGGCGAACTGCGCCTGGTTCGCTCCGAAGCCCCGGAACGCTCCGCACACCGGATTGTTGGTGCGTACGGCCACGGCCTCCACGTCGATCGTGGGGAGTTGGTACGGCCCCGATGCGTGACCGGCCATGCGTTCGAGAACCTTCATGCCGACGCTCGCGTAGGCACCGCTATCGCCGATCGCCCGGACACGGAGCGCGGTGAGGCGTCCGCTCCCGTCGCAACCCGCGGTGTACTCCATGCGGATCGGATGACGCTTGGCGTGCATGAGGAGTGATTCCTCGCGAGACAGCGTGCACTTCACGGGACGGTCGAGGATCCAGGCGGCCAGGGCGGCCTGGGCCTGATTGCTCATGTCCTCCTTGCCGCCGAAGGCTCCGCCGTTGGTCACGAGTTCGACCGTGACCTGATCGTTCCCGATGCCGAGAACGCGAGCGATGTCGTTGCGGTCGTCCCACACGCCCTGGCCGCCGGAATACACGTGAAGGTGTCGGCGTCCGTCGCGAACGCTCGGAACGGCGAGCGAACTCTCGGGTTCGAGGAAGGCGTGTTCGATTCGCTGCGTCTGGAAGACCTCCGAGACGACATGGGTCGAGGCGGCCAAGGCGTCTTCCACGTCACCTCGGCGGTACTTGCTCGTGCTCAGGACGTTGGAGTCGGTGCCCCACACGGCGATGTCGGTCGAGTCCTTGGCTTGCACCGCGTCGGTGATGGCGGGAAGGGCCGTGTAGTCGACGCGGACCAGAGTGGCGGCGTGGCGGGCGATCTGGCGCGTCTCGGCCACGACGACGGCGATGACGTCACCGGCGTAACTGGTGCGACCGCCGATCGGGATCATGATCGGCCAGTCCTTGTGGATGAGTCCCACTTTGAGTTCGGCCGGAACGTCGGCCGCCGTGAAGACCGTGACCACTCCGGGTACTTCGAGCGCAGCCGATGCATCGATGGCGACGACGTCGGCCCGCGCGTGCGACGTGAGATGGAGCGCGGCGTGCAGCATTCCGGGAATCCGGATGTCATCGACGTATCCGCGGTCGCCGAGCGTGAGTTCCTTGGCCTCGTACTTGACGCCGCGGCTGCCGATCCCCCCGGGCGCGGTGGGTGTGAGCTTCACTCCCTTGGCCACGGCGTCGATCGCGTCGAGAACCTTCACGTAGCCGGTGCAACGGCAGAGATGGGCGCCGAGATGCCGCGCCATGTCATCGCGCTTGAGGTCGGACCCCTTCTTGTCGACCTGCGCCTTGGCGCGCATCACGATGCCGGGGATGCAGAAGCCGCACTGCAGGCCTCCGCAGGCGGCGAACGCGTCGGCGTAGGTGTCGCGTTCGTCCTGAGGCAATCCTTCGAGAGTGGTGATCGTCTTGCCGGCGACCTTGGCGAGCGGCTGCTGGCAGCTCACGACGGGACGGCCGTCGACGAGGACGGTGCAGCATCCGCACTGACCCGACGGCGAGCACCCGTCCTTGGGTGATGTGACGTCGAGTTCGTCGCGTAGAGCCGACAGCAGGTGGGGATGGTCGCCCCGGACGGTGACCTCGCGTCCGTTGACGACGAGCGACACGGGTGTCGTGATCATGTCGGTCATTTCAACTCCTCGGCGGCTCGACGACGCCGCGTTGATTCGTGAGACGGGTGTAGACCTCGGGCCGGCGATAGCGGTCGAAGTCGAACAAGGTCTCCTTGTATCGACGACACCATTCGAGGTCGCAATCGGCGCTGATCAGTTCGTCTCCGGTGGTGATGGTCTGGGCCACGATCTGGCCCGACGGCGCGATGATGCACGACTGGCCGAGCGAGTCGACACCCTCCTCGACGCCCCCCTTGGCGACTCCCACCACCCAGGTCCCGTTCTGGTACGCGCCCGACTGCATGACGAGTGCGTTGTGAAAACCCTGCAGGATGTCCTGGGAAGGATCGGGCACGTAGTGGATCGGCGTGTTGTATCCGCACAGGATCATCTCCACGCCCTGGAGTCCCATCTCGCGGTACGACTCGGGCCAGCGCCGGTCGTTGCAGATCATCATTCCGACGATTCCACCGAACGCGCGCCAGACCGGAAAGCCCTCGGGGCTCGGCTCGAAGTAGTAGCGCTCGGCGTGCTGGAAGGGGCGGTCGGGTTCGTTGGTCTCGTGGCCCGGAATGTGCACCTTGCGGTACTTGCCCACTACTGACCCGTTTCGTTCGACCAGGATCTGCGTGTTGTAACGGTGGCGGTCGCCGCGCTCGTCGGGTTCGGTCAGTTCGGCGTACCCGAGACTGAATCCGACGCCGAGTCGGCGCGCCTCGTCGAAGAGCGGCTTGGTGGCGTCGTTCGGCATCGCCGTCTCGTACCAGTGGTCGGACTCGCCGATGTTGGAGATGAACCAGCGAGGGAAGAACGTCGTGAGCGCGAGTTCGGGGAACACGACGAGTTCGACACCTCGCTCGGATGCGCGGCGAAGAAGGACGAGAAGTCGCTCGATGACGTCGGCGCGCGAGTGGTCGCGATCGATCGGTCCCAATTGGGCCGCGCCGACGTTCACGATGCGCCGCGTCCCGATGTCGTGAGTGAAGTGAGTGGACACGATGTCTCCTCTGGCCTAGGAATTTCCGCCGGGGGCGGCGTCGAAATCGGTGTGAGCGAGCCGCCACATGACTTCGAGCAGGATGTCGGTTCCCTCGACCAGGTCGTCCGGGTCGGTGAACTCGGCCGGATTGTGGCTGATGCCGAGGTGCGACTGAGTGAAGATCATCGCCGTCGGGCACACCCGAGCGAGCATCTGCGCATCGTGACCGGCGCCGGAGGGAAGTCGCATGTTGCTGTGGCCACGGTGCGAGATCGCGTCCTCGATCAGATCGACGACGCGTCCGTCGAATTCGACCGGTTCGAAGCGGGCCAGCCGCCGGGTCTCGATGGTCACGCCCTCATCACCGGCCACCTGATCAAGGAAGGTGGCGATCTCGGCCTCGGCTCGACGCAGGATCGACTCGTCGGTGTTGCGCACGTCGAGAGTGAGCGTGGCGGATCGGGGGACGACGTTCACGAGATTCGGCACGAGGTCGATCTTGCCGACCGTGCACACCTGGTCTCCGCCGTATCGAGACGCCAGGTCGCGCAAGAACACCACGATGCGCGCCGACACGAGCGCCGGGTCGTGTCGCAGCGACATCGGCGTCGTTCCGGCGTGGTTGCTCTGTCCGGTGATGGTGACTTCCTGCCACGAGATGCCTTGTACGCCGGTGACCGAACCGAAGCGGATGTCGTCGGTTTCGAGTCGAGGCCCCTGTTCGATGTGCAATTCGACGAACGCATGCGGAGATGGCGACGGGCACGGATGAGCGCCCGCGTAGCCGATGCGACGCAGTTCGTCGCCCAGGCGCGGTCCGTCGATGGCCCGCGCGTCGAGAGCCTCTTCGACCGTCATCCCGCCGACGAAGACGAGCGAACCGAGCATGTCGGGCTGGAAACGGGCTCCTTCCTCGTTGGTGAAGAACGCCACCGCCAAGGGACGCGGGGGAGTCAGCCCGGCCTGCATGAGCGTCTCGATCACTTCGATCCCGGCCAGGACTCCGAGGTTGCCGTCGTATCGTCCGCCGGTTCGCACGGTGTCGATGTGCGAACCGGTCATGACGGCGCTTCCGCTGCCCACGTTCCAGGTGCCCACTACGTTCCCGACCGAGTCGATCACGACCTCGAGACCGAGGTCGCGCATCCAGGTGATGACGAGATCGCGACCGTCGCGGTCGGCGTCGGTCAGGGCCAGGCGACACGACCCTCCACCCTCGATCGGGCCCACCTGGGCCAAGTCGTCGAGGCGCGCCAAGAGGCGCGCTCCGGACACTCGGACCCCTCCCAGTGACGACACGGGTCGAGTTTACAATTTGTCAAACAAGACGCTCCCGACATTCCAGGGCTCGGGCCGGGCATAGTGGCGGGGTGGAGCGGCGATGACGGGTTCGGAGATCGCCGTCATGCTGGTGGCCGTTCTGGTGGCCTCCACGGCGCAGTACACCGCCGGTTTCGGGTTCTCGCTCCTGAGTGTCCCGATCATGGCCCTGGCCCTCGAGACCCACGACGCTGTGATCGTCGCGACCTGGCTCGGCCTGATCACGAGTGGCTTCCAGGCCGTGGAGAGCCGGCGGGCGGTCGACTGGCCGACGGCTCGCCGCCTCCTGATCGGAACATTGACCGGCATTCCGATCGGCCTGATCGTCTTCACTCAGGTACCCGAGTCGACGTTGCGCTTCATCCTGGGCGTCAGCGTCCTCGCCGCAACGGTGGTGTTGGCCCGCGACTTCCGCCTCACCCGTCCGGGAAACGGACCCGAATGGATCGCCGGTACCGTGAGCGGCGCGTTGGCGTCGTCGCTCTCGACGAACGGCCCACCACTGGTGTTCGTGCTCCAGGCCCGTCGGATGCCCATCGCCGCCTTTCGGGCCACGCTGAGCATGGTGTTCACCGTGGCCAATGCGGCGTCGCTGATCGGATTCCTCGTGACGGGAGAGCTTGCAGCCGATATCAGTGTTCGCAGCGCACTCGGGATTCCCTGTCTCGTGGTCGGAGTCGCCTTGGGATCTCGCTTGCGACGACGAGTCACCGAGGGCAGTGCCCGTCATCTGGTGATCGGTCTTTTGGCCGTGGCCGGCTTGTCGGCGGTGGTCGCCGCGCTCTGATCAACCGCCGCCGAAGATCGTGAGCCATTGCTCCTTCGACTTCGGCTTCAGCACGAAGTTGTGGGAGCGCACTTGCTCGAGGGTCTCCGACGGAGGCGGTGAGTAGCGGTGGCCCGGATACACGACCGTCGATGCGGGCATGGCGTCGAGACGTTGAAGGCTTTCGAACATGTCATCGGGGTTGCTCCCGGGCAGGTCGGTTCGACCGCAGCCGTCGAGGAACAACGTGTCGCCGGAAATGAGACAACCGTGGACGTGGAAGCACTGGCTCCCCGGGGTGTGACCGGGAGTGTGCACGAGGTCGATGTCGACCGCGCCGACCCGCAGCGTGTCGCCGGCCGCGTGAGCGGTGAGATCCGACTCGCTCAGGCCGGTGGTCCGCGTCACCCAGGGAACCTCGTTCTGGTTCACGTGGATCGGAACCTGAACTCGTTCGAGCAACCGGGCGACACCCTCGATGCGGTAGCCCATCATCGAACCTCCGACGTGGTCGGGGTGGTAGTGCGTGGCGAGAACTCCGGTCACCCGTAGGCCGTCGGCCTCCACGATGTCGACCAGATCGTCGACGCCGTACGCCGGGTCGACGATCACGCACTCGCCGGCGCGCCGATCACCGATGAGATAGACGAAATTGGCCATTTGCACGGCCAACGGATCGCCGGCGGCGAAATCGTGGCCGGACAGCAACTGTCGAAAGTAGAGGTCGTCGTCGGACATCGGCCCTACGCTAATCCCGTGTCGAACGATCGTCTGACTCGCCTCGAAGCCGGACAACTGGTGCCTTTCGGGGGCGATCGCGTGGCGGTCGTTCCGCCCGAATTGGCCGCATCGTTCGTGTCCGGCGATCGATTGGTGGTCGTCCAGGAAACGGGTGACCTGATTCGGATCCCGGCCGCGGTGTCCGCTCTCGTCGATTCGGCCGTCACTCGCGCCCGAGGTGCCTTCGTCGATCTGTCGGCGGTGAGCGATCGGAGTCTCGATCGCTTCTACGACGAGATGGCGTCGCGTCTCGCCGACGATCGGACGATGTCGACGGTACTTCGGGCCAATGAGGACGACGTCGCCGACGCCCGGTCGCGTGGACGTTCGATCACGAGGCTCGAACTCGGCGACAAGATGCGTCGCGACATGATCGAAGGAGTCCGCTTGTGGCGGCACATCGACGTCTCGCGCGATCACCGGGTGTCCGTCGTCGAACACTCGACGTGGACGGTGGAGGAACGTCGCGCCCCGCTCGGAGTCGTGGCGTTCGTCTTCGAGGGCCGTCCGAACGTCTTCGCCGACGCGACCGGAGTCCTGCGAAGCGGGAATTCGGTCGTCTTCCGGATCGGCAGCGATGCTCTCCGTACCGCCCGAGCACTGATGGCCGAGGTGGTCCAGCCGTCGTTGATCGCCGCCGGTCTGCCCGAGAACGCGGTCGCTCTCGTGGATTCGGCCGAACGGTCGGCCGGACACGCCTTGTTCTCCGATCGCCGCATCGCCTTGGCGGTGGCCCGCGGCAGCGGTGAGGCGGTGAGCCAACTCGGCGCGGTCGCCCGGCAGGCGGGCGTTCCCGTGAGTCTCCACGGTACCGGCGGCGCGTGGATGGTGATCGCGCCCGACGCCGATGTCTCGGCGCTCGAAGCGGTCGTCGACGCATCGCTCGATCGCAAGGTGTGCAACACGTTGAACGTCGTGTGCGTCGTTCGTGAGCGAGCCGAACAGTTGTCGGCGGTGCTCCGGGGAATACGACTGGCGGGTGAGAGGAGATCGGTGGCGCCCGTGCTGCGTGTTCGTTCCGGTACGTCGATCGATCGAAACACGTTGCTCGGGGTCGAGATCGTCGAGCACGACGACGATTCGTTCCTCGCTCACGAGTACGAGTGGGACGACCGACCCGAATTGGCGCTTCGGCTCGTCGATTCCGTCGCCGAAGCGGTCGGGTTGTGCAACGCCCACAGTCCGTGGTTCGTGGCGTCGCTCATTTCGAATGACGAAGACCTGTTCGACGAGTTCTACCGGACGATCGAAGCACCCTTCGTCGGAGACGGTTTCACCCGTTGGGTCGACGGCCAATACGCGTTGGGACGACCCGAACTCGGTCTGTCGAATTGGCAGAACGGTCGATTGTTCGGTCGCGGTGGAATCCTGTCGGGCGATGGCGTCTTCGCGGTGCGCTACGTGGCCCGTCACACCGATCCGACCCAGCGGCGCTGAGTCAGCCCACGAACGAATCGACGATCCGGCCCGCGAGCGTCGAACCCGGACGGCGGGTGTCGCTCCACTTGGCCAGAGCCGCCAGCGAGTTGATTCCGATCCAGCGCAACGGCTCGGGTTCCCACGTCGGCGAGCGGTGACCAACGATGGGAAGCCGCATTAATTCGGTGTCGCGATCGAGAACGAGGTCGGCGAGGATGCGACCGACCAGGTTGCTGGTGGCGACACCGTCGCCCACGTAAGCGCCGCCGCGGAGGATCCCTTCGTCGCTGCCGACCGACATCGTCCAATCGCGCGCGGCCGCGAGCGGCCCACCCCAATGATGCGTGACCGCGACGTCCCGCAGGGCGGGGAACATCTCCTGGAGAGCCGTTGTGAGGGCCGCTTTCGTCGGTTCGTGCCGATCGAAGGAGGTTGAGATTCGTGAACCGAAGTGGTACGGGGCACCGCGACCACCGAAGGCGATCCGGCCGTCGTCGGTGCGCTGTCCGTAGATGACCATGCGACGAAGGTCGTTGAACGTCTCGCGTTCGGCGAGACCGATCGTCGACCAGATCGATTCGTCGAGGGGCTCGGTGGCGATCATCATCGAATAGAGGGGTATGACCCGCCGCCGCTCGGACTTCCATCGTGTCGAGTAGGCCTCGGTCGCGCGAACCACCCGGCCGGCTCGCACGTCACCGCGCGAGGTTCGAACGGTTCGCTCCTCGAGATCGGACGCGACTGTGTCCTCGGCGATGACGACGCCGCGACGACGAAGCGACTCGGCCAGACCGGTCACGAGGCGGTAGGGCTGGATGACCGCGCAGTCGGGGTGGAAGAGCGCACCGTGGAGACGAGTCGCGCCGATCCGGATTCGGGCCGAATCGGCGTCGAGGAGTTGCACATGTTCGCCGTCGAGACCCCACCGTGCGGCCTCGCGCATCGAATCGTGGGCGCGCTCCATCTGGCGATTGTCGCGAATGGCCCCGATGTAACCACCCTTCCGGAATCCGCATTCGATTCCGAACGAGGCGGCCTGGCGTCCGACTTCGTCGACGGTGTCGTACATCAGGAGCTGCAGACGGATCGCGTCGTCGCGCGACGACATCTCGGCGACCTGATCGAGGGACATCGGAAGAATTGACGAGCACCAGCCGCCGTTGCGACCGCTCGCCCCGTGGCCCACGCGATTCGATTCGATGACGAGGATGGTCGTGTCCGGTGATGCGAGATTCAGGTAGTGAGCCGTCCAGAGGCCGGTGAAGCCCGCACCGACGATGGCGACATCGACGTCTGGTGGCAAGGTCCCACGATCCCCGCCTGACTCTCGAGGAACGTCGCTGACGACGTCCTTCCACAAGCAGGTGTCCACCGCACCGACTGTACGTCAGGGTCGCCGAAGGATCCGGCGCGATCGACGGATCAGTCGAGAACGGTGTTGTCGATTAAGCGGACGCTGCCCACCGTGGCGGCGACGAGTGCTACCGCGGGGGCATGATCATCGCGACGGGTCGACAAGGTCTGAGGATCGACGACGGAGGCGTAGTCGACGTCGAGACCGAGGAGTTCAGCGGCCAGGATCGTTTCGAGTTCGTCGGTGTGTCGCACTCCGGAACGCCAGGCCTTCTCGACTGCGGTCAAAGAACGGGGAATGGCCAGGGCCCGTGATCGTGATGCCGGGTCGAGGCGGGCGTTGCGGCTCGACAGCGCCAAGCCGTCGTGATCGCGAACGGTCGGTGCGACGTCGATGCCGACGGGAAGGCCGAGATCGGCGGAGAGGCGCTTGATGACCGCGACCTGCTGGAAGTCCTTGGCGCCGAACACCGCTCCGTCGGGTCTGATCACCGCGAAGAGTTTGGTCACGACAGTGGCGACGCCATCGAAGTGACCGGGGCGGTGGCGACCCTCGAAAGGCTCGGAGACTCCGGTGACCGACACGCGCGTCGCGAACCCGTCCGGATACATGTGATCGATGGACGGCGCCCAGACGAGGTCGACACCGGCGCGTCGGCAGATGTCGAGGTCGCCGTCGAGGTCGGATGGATACTTCGCCAGATCGGACGCGTCTCCGAATTGGAGCGGATTGACGAAGATCGACACCACGACGTGGTCGCCGAGCGCGCGAGCCCGGTCCATCAGGCTCACGTGGCCGTCGTGGAGGGCTCCCATCGTGGGCACCATGACCACTCGACCCGTGGTTCGAAGACGATCGGATGCGAGCGAAGCGTCGGCTGGCGAGTGGACGACTCGCACGATGTCAGGTGAACGAATGCTCGAGATCGGGCCACGTGCCGTTGCGCACCTCGTCGACGAAGGCACTGGTGGCATCGATGACGCTGGAACGAAGGTCGGCGTACTTCTTGGCGAAGCGGAATTCGGCTTCGCACAACCCGAGAACGTCGTGCATCACGAGGACTTGACCCGAACACTTCGGACCCGCACCGATGCCGATGGTCGGGATGCTCACCTTGTCGGTGATCTCGGCGGCGAGATCGAGCGGAACACCTTCGATCACCACCGCGCAGGCTCCCGACTGCTCGACGGCGTGCGCATCCTCGAGGAGCCGCTCGCGACCACCGGGTTCGTAGCCGGCGGTACGACCCTGGACGCGGTGACCGCCCATGCGGTGGTAGCTCTGCGGTGTGAGGCCGATGTGCCCGACGACGGGGATGTCGGCGGCGGTGATCGTGGCGATGGAGGAGGCGACGGTGACTCCACCCTCCAACTTCACCGCCTCGGCGCCTTCCTTCATCAAACGAATCGACGATTCGACGGCCTGCTGAGCGCTCGCCTGGTACGAACCGAATGGAAGATCGCCCACCACGAGGGCCTTGGTCCGCGCCCGGGCGACGCACCGGACGTGGTACGCCATCTCGTCGAGCTCGACGGGAATGGTGTTGCGTTCGCCCTGAACGACCATCGCCAACGAGTCGCCGACCAGGATCATGTCGACTCCGGCGAGATCGACCAGGCGTGCGAAGGTGTAGTCGTAGGCCGTGATCATCGAGATTCGACGACCGGCTTCCCGCCAAGCCGCGAGGTCGGGCACGGAGACTTTCTTGCGCTCGGTCATAGGGGCCTCATCGGGCAACCTAGCGACGGGTCGGGAAACGGCCACTACCGGAGGTCGGGGACCCTGTGATTTCCGACTCAAATCCTCTGCGCGATCGATCGAAGAGCTCACCGGTCGACGACCCGCCGGTGATCGTTAGAGTCGGCCCGTGCCCGCAGCGCTTCCGCCGCGTCCCATGAGCCGACTCCGGGGTCGGCTCGTTCGATTCCTGCATCCGATCGTCCACGCCGCGTGGGATCGGGTGGTCGAGGCCGGGGCGATCGGGCCCGACTCGCTTCGGGGTCGATCGTTCGGAGCGTTCGGATCGGGAAGCGTGGTGTGCTTCCCCGTGAACACCCTCTACAACGAGAAGTACATCCGGATCGGACGCGACACGATGATCGGACCGCAGTGCACGTTGTCCGCCGGCATGATGCCCGGACAGCAATGTCTGACCGACCCGGTGGTCACCATCGGCGATCGTTGTCTGATCGGCAAGGGTTCCGGAATCGTCGGACACTTCTCGATCGAGATCGGTGACGACGTGTGGACGGGTCATCACGTGTACATCACGGACCAGAACCACGGGTACGAGGACGTCGATCGTCCGATTTCGGTGCAGACGATGCCCGAGAAGCCGGTTCGAATCGGAAACGGATCGTGGATCGGCTTCGGATCCGTCGTACTCCCCGGAGCCGACATCGGGGAGCACGTCGTCATCGGAGCGAACAGCGTCGTGACCGGCTCCATTCCGTCGTACTCGGTGGCCGTCGGGACCCCGGCCCGGGTGGTGCGACGCTTCGAGAACGGTGAGTGGAGGAGCGTCTAGACCGCGAGATCGGCGGGGGCCGAACAGGCCTTCATCCGGTTGGCGACGGTGAAGTCGTTGATGTACTCGGAGATCGGCGAGCCGTCGATGACCGATTCCGGGAACGGGGGATTGTCGCCGGCTCTGAGGACATCGGTGTAATCGCGACGATCGTTCATGAGCGTGCGGTAATAGCCGATCCAGGTCTCCACGAGGCGACGGTCGTCGCCCGTCGTCGGTGCTGTCGACTGGAGTTGGTCGAGCATGTCGTCGATGATGTCGGTGGCGCGGTCGATGAGATCGGCCCTTTCGGAGAGAGCACCCGGACCGACGTCCTCGATGCGACGAGTGTCGGCGAGTTCGTTCCGACGGATGTTCGCGGTCTCGCAGACGAGTGTGGCTCGTTCGGTCCACGCGACGTCGGTGAGTTTGGCCACCGACTGCTTGGGTGGGAAGAAGAGCGCCCACACCCAGAAGGCGGCGATAGCCAGGCTGATGGCACCCAAAACGATCCGGACAGTCTTCTGGCGTTTGGTGCTCACGACTTCGGGCGATACGAGGTGGCGAGCAGGAGACCGGCGCTGAAGAGGCCGACCGCCGACGTGATGATCGCGGAGGTCCAACCGTCGACATGGAGATCGAGCGCGTGATCGATCGAGATTCGTCCGGGCCCGATGACTCCGACCGACCAAGCCATCAAGGCGATCGTTGCGCAGTACTCCCAACCCTGATTCGGGAGGTAGACGAAGAACCCGACTTTCGCGTGGGCCACGGCGATGGCCACGAGCATGATGCCGATGACTCCGGCCGCCGACAACGGAGTGAACAAACCGAAGGCCATTGCGAGTCCGGCTCCGATCTCCGTTCCGGCCGCCAGCCGGGCCTGCAGTCGCGGCCATTTCATGCCGATCGATCCGAACCACGCAGCGGTTCCCGAGAGACCCCCAGCACCGAAGATCTTGTTGTAACCGTGGTACGCGAGGAATCCGCCGATGCACACGCGGACGACGAGCAGGCCCACGTCGGTCTGGTCGGGACCGGCCAATGCAGCGACGAGAGAGCGCACGACCCGACATTACTGGTCGGGTCGGCTCCTGTGCCCGACTGCTACAAAGGAAACGTGGACGGGGAATCGCGCTTTCGCAGACGGGTGAAGCTCGTCACGTCGCTCGTGTCGTACCGCCGCGCCGATTTCACGATCGCCGTGGTGGGGGCGACGGTCTTCGCGTTCGGGACCGTCGCATCGTCGTGGGTGTTGCGATGGGTGATCGACAACGTCATCATCGAGCGTTTCGACTCCGGATCCATCGATGCGAAGGCCGCGGTGGCCGGAATCGCGATCTTCGTCCTCGTCGCCGTGGTGCGCGCGGCCGGCGTGATCGTTCGCCGTACGTGGGCGGGCAAGGCTCAGTGGGGGATCGCCGAGGATCTTTCCGGGGAAGCCATCGATGCCGTCGTGCGGCAACCCGTCCCGTGGCACCGTCGACAGAGCACCGGTGATCTGATGACCCGAGTCGGCGTCGACGTCGAGGCCGCGGTTCAGGTCGTGGCGCCCTTGCCGTTCTCGACCGGCGTGGTCCTGATGCTCCTGATCGCCTCGGGAGGTCTCATCGCCGCCGATGTTCAACTCGGCGTGCTGGCCACCTTGGTGTTCCCGTTGATCATGTCGCTCAACCTCGTGTATCAGAAGCGAGCCGATCGCTGGTACGACCTGGCTCAGGCCGAGCTGGCCAAGCTGTCGTCGGCCGCGCATGAGAGCTTCGAAGCCGTCACGGTGGTCAAAGCGTTCGGGGCCGAGGCGCGTGAGGCCAGTCGCCTCTCGGAGATCGCGTTTCGCGTCCGGTCGGCGCGGGTGCAGGCGATCCGGGTCCGGTCCCTCTTCGAGACCCTGCTCGACGTCGTCCCGAACGTGGCGAGCGTCCTCATCGTCCTGTTGGGTTCGTATCGCGTGGCCGACGGTGCCATGACGGTCGGCGATCTCGCATCCTTCATCTACATCTTCGCCCTGCTCGTGTTTCCGCTGCGCATCATCGGATACGCGTTCAGCGAGATGCCACGCTCACAGGCCGGCTTCGACCGGGTGAAGCAACTGGTTCGCGAACCGGTGGAGGCCGATCCGCGTGATCGTTTGAGGAACGTCCCGGGTGACGTCGTTCTGGAAGAGGTCACCATCGAGCAGGGCGACGGTCGCGTCGTCCTCTCCGACGTTTCGTGCCGCTTTCCTTCCGGAGCGTTGACGGCGGTCGTCGGTCCGACGGGTTCGGGGAAGACGACGCTCCTCCACGCCCTGGCCGGTCTCTTGGCGCCGAGTCGCGGACTGATCAGCGGACCACTCGGTGATTCGGCCATCGTCTTCCAGGAACCCTTCTTGTTGAGCGGCTCGATTCGCGAGAACATCGCCCTGGGTCGTCCGATCGACGACAGCATGATGTCGAAGGGGATCTCCGTCGCCCAAGCCGAGTTCGTCCTCGATCTTCCCGGTGGCCTGGACGCCGTGGTCGGAGAGCGCGGCGTCGGTTTGTCGGGTGGTCAGCGCCAGAGGATCGCCTTGGCTCGCGCCATCGTGGGGTCTCCGCACGTTCTGCTCCTCGACGACACGACGAGCGCGCTCGACCCCTCCACGGAGGCCGCCGTTCTCGAAGGCCTCCGACGCTCCCTCGGCGACACGACCATCATCGCGGTGTCGTCGCGGCCGAGTCTCGTCGCCAATGCCGATTGGGTGATCTTCATCGACGACGGGCGCATCGTCGACCGCGGCCGACACGAGGAGATCGCGGCTCGCACCGAGGCGTATTCGCTCTTGATGAGCACGTACGAGAGCGATCGCTCGTGAGCGAGTCCGAGTTCTCCCGAGGCTCCGTGGCCATGATCGGAGCGGGGGTGAGGGCCGCCCCGGCTCTGAAGTCGGGCTTGGCACTGACGCTCGTCCTCGCACTGGTCGGCTCGGCCGGACGAGTGGTCGGCCCGATCGTCGTTCAGCAGGCGATCGACAGGGGAATGGACATCGAAGGCGGTTTGAAGGTCGACACCGACTTCATCACCCGTCTGTGTGCGATCGGTCTCGGTTGCCTCGTCGTGACCGGCCTCGCCCAGCGGGCGGCGGTTAAGCGACTGGGACATCGCAGCGAGGAAGCGCTGTACGGACTCCGTTCGCGCCTCTTCGAACACGTCCACCGTCTGAGTCTCGAGGATCACAACGACGAGCGCCGCGGGGCACTGGTGGCACGAGTGACCTCCGATGTGGAGACTCTGTCGCAGTTCTTCTCGTGGGGCGGTTTCGCCTTCATCCTCAACGGAGCACTGACCCTCGTGGTGTCGGCCGTGATGCTGTCGTACGACTGGATCCTGGCCGTGACCGCGATCGTGGTGTCGGCGCCTCTCTACTTGGTGCTCCGGCGGGTGCAACGGCGGCTCGTCGCCGCGTATGACGCGGTGCGGGCGGCCAACGGTCGCGTTCTCGGAACTGCGGGTGAAATCATCAACGGCGCCGAGACGTTGATTGCCTATCGCTGCGGCGAGGGTTTCGCCGGGCGGGTCGCCGAGGCCACGGCCGAACGTCGCCGCGCCCAGACCCGCGCTTCGCTCATCGGCGCCTTCTTGTTTCCGAGTGGAGAAGTGTTCGGCACGCTCGCGATCTCAGCAGTGGTCGTCGTCGGAGTGTGGCGCGGTGAGGCGGGTGGTCTCACTGCGGGTGCACTGGTCGGATTCGTTTTCCTCACCTATCGACTCCTCGAACCGATCGCCGAATTGACGGAGGTGCTCGATCAGACGCAGACCGCGATCGCCGGTCTGCGACGGGTTCTCGGAATCCTGGCCATACCCGTCGGTCCACTTCCTCCGTCGGAGCCGGTCCGTCTCCCGTCTGGTCCTCTCGACATCGTGATCGACGACGTCAGTTTCCGCTACCGCCCCCGGGGCGAGGATGCCGATGAAGCGCCCGCTCTGCGCAACGTCGCCTTGACCATCAAGACGGGAACTCGCGTGGCGATCGTCGGAGAAACCGGATCGGGCAAGACCACGTTGGGTCGCCTCCTGGCTCGTTTCGCCGATCCGACCGTGGGCGACATTCGCCTTGGCGGCGTGTCATTGCGGCGCGTCGACAACGACGAACTGCGTCGCTCGGTGGTCGTCGTTCCCCAGGAACCGTTCCTGTTCGACGATTCGATTCTGGGAAACCTTCGGTTCGCTCGTCCGGGCATCGGTGTCGACGAGGTCGAATCCCGTATCGAATCGCTCGGTCTCGCCGAATGGGTGGATGGCCTGTCGGACGGTCTCGACACGCAAGTCGGAAATCGAGGATCGGCCCTGTCGGCCGGCGAACGGCAATTGGTGGCCTTGATCCGAGCGGCGATCGTCGATCCACCGATCCTCGTCCTCGACGAAGCGACGTCGTCGGTCGATCCCGGAACCGAGGTGAGCATCGCCCGTGCGCTCGACATGCTGAGCAGGAACCGGACGACGATCTCCATCGCGCATCGTTTGTCGACCGCGGCTCGCGCCGATCGGGTCGTCGTCCTGGCCAACGGCTCGGTCGTCCAGGACGGGCGGCACGAACAACTCGTCGACGAGCCCGGGCCGTACGCTCGCATGTACGCCGACTGGATCGAATCGACGTCCATCACGGTCGACGAAGACGACATCGCGGACCCTTCGACGCGATCCGAGGAGACCTGACATGGACATCGTTCTCGTCCGCCACGGCGAACCCGAGTGGGTTCGCGACGATCTCAACGTCGACAACCCCCCGCTCACCGAACGCGGTCACCGACAGGCGGCACGGGTCGCCCGGGCCCTGCGCGACGAAGTCTTCGACGAGGTCTGGGTGTCACCCCTCGTCCGCGCACGACAGACCGCCCGACCACTCCTCGACGACCGCCGACTGGACGAACCCATCCAGGAATGGCTGGAGGAGATCCGCAATCCTCTTTGGCATGGAACGCCTCGGGAGCGAGCCGACGCGGCGTACGCCGAGGAGCGTCGGCGTCCAGCCGAAGGCCGCTGGGACGGGTTGGTCGGCGGCGAGCCGGTTCGCGAATTCGTGGATCGCATCCACACCAACGCCGGATTCTTCTTCGCCGAGCGGGGGATGAGGCCGAGCGGCCAAAGCCTTCCGGTATGGGAAATCGACGATCCCAACCGTCGCATCCTGCTCGTGGCCCACGCGGGTACCAACAGTGTCCTCATCTGCCATCTCCTGGGCCTCCCCGCCACACCGTGGGAGTGGGAACGCTTCGTTCTCGGGCACGCCTCGGTGAGTCGGCTGACTTCGTACGCCATCGGCGACGGTCACACCTTCGGCTTGACCAAGTTGAGCGATGTGGAACACTTGTCCTCGACCGACCGCACGTACTGATCGGACCCCATCGTGACCCAGATCGATCCCATGGCCGTGAAGCTCTTCAGCTTCCATGTGTTCACGAAATTGGAGGGAGCGGTCACGGCCGGGATGGTCCACCTGGGCGATCGACTCGGTCTGTACCGGGCGTTGTCTCACCTCGATCGCCCCGTCACGATCGACGAACTGTCCGATCATCTGTCGCTCGCGTCGAGATGGGTCCAGGAGTGGGCCCATAATCAAGCCGCCGCCAAGGTGATCGAGTTCGCGCGCGATGTCGATGGACGCGAAACCTTCTGGCTGCGTCCCGAGGCGCGCATGGTCCTCGCCGACGAGGACGATCCGGCCTTCGGCATGGGGATGTTCCATCGATTGCCGCAGACCATGGCCTCGCTGGAGCGTCTGCCCGAGAGTTTCCGCACCGGTCTCGGACACGACTACGACAGTCACGGACCGGAAGGAGCGGTGGGCATCGAGCGGTCGTTCGAACCCTGGTCGAACGCCTTCCTGATCCCGTTGGTCATCCCCGCTCTCGATGGCGTGGTCGCCAAACTCGACGACGGTGCACGCGTGGCCGACATCGGATGCGGTGCCGGGGGAGCGGCTCTTCGCCTGGCCGAACGATTCCCCCACTCGCACATCGTCGGTTACGACATCTCGCGCTACGCCCTCGATCGTGCCGAGACGAAACTGCGCGAGTCCGGTGTCTCCAACGCTCGTTTCGTCGATCCGCGACGCGAACCGCTTCCGGACGACGAATCCCTCGATCTCGTCACGGCGTTCGACTGCGTTCACGACATGACGCATCCGGCCGAGATCATGGGTGCGATCAGGCGCTCGCTGAAGCCCGACGGCACCTGGCTGCTCGTCGACATCAAGGCCCTCGACACCTTCGAGGAGAACGCGGCCAAGAATCCGATGGCCTCCTTGATGTACGGGATCAGCGTGATGTCGTGCATGTCGTCGGCCCTTTCGACGCCGGGAGGGGCCGGTCTCGGAACTCTCGGACTTCCGGAATCGAAGGCACGCGCCATGGCGACGCAAGCCGGATTCAGCCGCTTCCGCCGACTCGACATCGACCATTCAGTCAACGCTTTCTACGAGGTACGACCATGAGCAAGACGACAATCGAGCAGATCAGAGCCTTCGCTTCGACGCTGAGTCCGTGGGCCCATTTGGCCACGGTGGGCTCCGATGGCGAACCCGACGTCGTGCCGGTGCACCCGTGCTGGGAAGGTGACGACATCTGGATCATGGTGGGCCTCGATTCGGTCAAGTCGAAGAACGTGGGTCACGAGGCGCGAGTCGCCCTGCACTGGCAGGTGACCGAGAGTGGCGACGGCGTGGAGGTCTGGGGCCGGGCTTCGCTGCACGGCGACATCGCGACGAAGCGGCGGTTGTGGAACGGGGTGTTCGACTACGACCTGAACGCGTTCGCCCCCGGGGGACCCGACAACAGTCCGGACACCGTGTTCATGAAAATCGAGATCGATCGGGCCATGCTCATGCGCGCTTACGGCATGGCTGGCATCGATCGCTGGAAGCGTTAGAGGAAGAGGAGACACGACGATGGCATCGCTCGACGACATTAAGAACGACAGCCGCCGCTACGGGCCGTTCGCGTTCATCGCGACGACGGGTACCGACGGCGAGCCGCACCTGGCGCCGGTCGCCGTGAACTGGATCGGCGACCAGGTGGCCGCGTTCGTTCTGGCGACCAGTCGCAAGGTCCGCAACGTCCGACAGAACCCACGTGCCACCGTGCACTATTCGGTCGGCGAATCGACGAAGTGGGACAGCTGCATCGTGTGGGGAGATGCTCGCATCGCCGACACCACCGCCGAGCGCCGCGAACTCTGGGACAAGATGGGCTACGACTTGAAGGCTTTCGAACCGGGCGGGCCCGAATCGGACAATCACGTCTTCCTCCTGATCGATCCGGTTCGAGCCACCATCCTGCGCACGTACGGGATGGCGGGTCGAGACTCCTGGCGTCGCACGTGACTCGTCTGACCTCACTCGACCGCAGCGTCGTCGGAAGAGTGTCGATCGTGACGGGAGCGGCGAGCGGAATGGGACGCGCCACGGCGCATCTGTTCGCCGACGAAGGGGCCAAAGTGGCCGTGGTCGACCTGGGGAGCGACCGCGTGGAGGCGGTCGTGAGCGAGATCGAGCGGACCCACGGCTCGGGCCGAGCACGAGGTTTCGCGCTCGACGTGACCGATCGCGGTGCGCTGGCTTCTATGGTCGACTCGGTCCTCGCCGACTGGGGTCGGATCGACTGCCTGGTGAACAACGCCGGAGTCTCGATGGTGTCGAGTCTTCTCCAGGACGACGACTCGTTCGGCGAGGCCTGGCGCCGCACGCTCGACGTCAACCTCTCGGCGTATGTGCATCTCGCCCGTCTCGTGGTGCCCGTGATGAAGGAATCGGGTTTCGGTCGTATCGTCAACGTTGCGTCCACCGAATCGATCGTCGCCACCGGTGGTCTGGCCGCGTACTCGGCGTCGAAGGCGGGCGTGACCGGGTTGACGCGGTCGATGGCCGTCGAACTCGGTCGGTTCGGAATCACGGTGAACTGCGTGTGCCCGGGTCCGATCAACACCGGAATGACCTCGGGCATCCCGGGCGAGGCGAAGGACGTGTACGCCAAGCGCAAGGTGCCGCTTCGACGGTACGGCGAGCCCGAGGAAGTCGCTCAGATGACGTTCGGTTTGTGCCTGCCGGCCGCGAGTTTCACCAACGGGGCGACACTCGTGGTCGACGGAGGCATGACCATCCGCCACACGTAGACGTTCCGCGTCGCGCGGCGTCAGGCCGGGTCGAAGATGCCGGTCAGTCCGGTTGGTGCGTGCTCGCCGATGATCAACTGCTCGAGCACGCCGAGACCTTCGTGCTCTCCGTCGCGAACGCGGCACACGGCCTGGATGTGCACGTGTCGCGGATCGCAGGGCGACGGCACCGGCAGGTCCCAGGCTTCGGCGCCCACGGCCAGTTCACCCTTCCAGTAACCGTGGCCCCATTCGGGATTGAAGTAGCCGATCCCGGACATGTGGAACTCGTAGAGGGGTTCGAAGTCGAGATGCCGCGTCGTTCCGTCGGGAAAGGTGAGATCGAGCGCGAAGGAACGCGCCCATCGAGTACCGGGGCGCAGCGACGTCGAGTACTCGACCGGGTTCGCCGCTGAAGCCGCAGCGCTTCCGTCGGGGAGCAGGAAACCGACCTCGTGCCAGCGAGTTCCGTCGGCGAACTCGTTCACGTCGAAGTGAGTCGCGTGCGTCTCGAAGTTCACCGGAGCCCAGAGCCAGTAGAACTGCGGTCTGTTCGTGGGCGCACCGAGTTCGGACGGAGGTCCGATCGGTCGAACGCCCCACGACCGGTCGCGCGAGCCGTACGAGCCGGCTTCGACGTCGTGACGTCGTCCCTCGACTTCGATCCATCCGGACCAATGGCCGAACTGGGTGAGTCTCGTGTAATCGGTGGTGATCCGTTGCCCCGCGCGCACGAGGAAGTGGGGTTCCTGAACCGGTGCGCTCCGTGCGACGAACTCGAGGTCGGCCTTGATCCCGTGTTCGGCCGAATCGACGACGATTCGGTGCCGCTTCATGGGCTCGATGATTCGTACGTCGATCGGGCCGACCCGATTGGCATCGGCTCGATCGAGCGGAGCGCGCGCCGATGCGTGGAGCGAGATCTGGCGCGATCCATCGACCACCACGGAAAAGGACGCATCGACGATGTGTCGGTTCGGGTAGAGACCGAGTGCGACTCCGAAATAGAGCGACGCATCGCGCCGATAGCCGTTGAAGAAGTAGCGGTCGTAGTGATTCGGGTCGCTCGACGCCGTGTGGGCGATCGGAGAACTCGACGCATGGATCGGGTAGTCGTCGAATGATGTGAGCACGGTCACGACGGTAGTAGGAAGCCGAGGGGGCGGCTCCCAGCGACGCGTAATAGGGTCGAGTCGTGCGGACGATCAGCCCTCGCTCGTATTCGCGCCTCGCCATGTCGGCGTTGGTCTTCTTGTGCGTGATCGTCCTGACGGGAGCCGCCGTTCGTCTCACCGGTTCCGGGCTCGGCTGCGAGGACTGGCCTCGCTGCAACGAGGAGCGTTTCATCGACGTGTCGTCGACGCACGGGGCGATCGAGCAGATCAACCGTCTCTTCACCGGTCTGGTCGCCTTGTCGGTGATCCTGGCCGTCCTGGGTGCTCACCGTCGCGTTCCGCATCGACCCGACCTGGTTCGCCTTGCGTGGGGTCTGGTGGCCGGAGTCGTCGGGCAGGTCGTCCTCGGAGGGATCGTGGTCCTGACCGATCTCCATCCCCTGGCCAACCAGGGCCATTTCCTGTTGTCGATGGTCCTCGTCACGAACGCCACGGTGCTCTGGGTCCGTTCCTTGGACGAACGTCGTCCCGAACGCGCCGGGCCTCGAAGCGTTTCGCAGAGACTCTCGCTCGTCGCCTTCGTCCTCGGTTGCGTGGCCTTGTACACCGGGACCATCGTCACCGGTTCGGGCCCGCACGCGGGTGACGAAAAGGCTCGTCGGTTCGGCTTCGACATCTCGCACGTCGCTCGGATCCACGGAATCAGCGTGATCCTGTTCCTGATCGTGCTTCTCGCGATCATCGTCGTGATCCGACGAACAAGAAACGAGTGGGCGGCGATGAGCGGCGTCCTGGAAGCGACCATGGCGGTCGGCGTGATCCAGGCGGCCGTCGGGTACACGCAGTATTTCAACGACATCCCGGCCGCCCTCGTGGCGGTTCACATCGTGGGCGCCACCGCGATCATGATCGCACTGACACGGCTGGTCACGCAGGCGAATCGCGTACCAGTCCGAATCTGACTCAGTCGATCGCTCGTAGACGGTCGCGAACGCGTCGAAAATCGTCCACCATCGAATGGATGATCGACTCGACCGGCTCGACCGACTCGATTCGACCCATCACCTGTCCTGTGAGGGCGATCGATGCCTCCATGTCGCCACCGAAATAGAGGTCGAGCGCACGGCTCATTTCGGTGAGGGGGACGTTCTCCTGCTTCTCGAGCAGGGTGGTGCGCTCCGTTCGCAGGGCCCGCAACCCGGGACGCGAGTGGCGATTGAGGAAGACGGTGTCGGTCTCGGCTCCGGCCACGATCGCGTCCTTCCAGTTGGTGTGGACGGGCGATTCGGCGGCCGACACCATCCGCGTTCCCAATTGCACTCCGTCGGCCCCGAGCGCGAACGCGGCGGCCATGGATGGGCCGTCGCAGATTCCGCCGGCGGCGATGATCGGGACGTCGACCTTGCTCGCGACCAGTGGCAGCAGAACCATCGTCGACACGTCGCGGGGATTCTTGAAACCTCCGCCTTCGCCGCCTTCGACCACGAGCCCATCGACGCCCGCGTCGATCGCCTTCATGGCCGCGGACAGCGTGGGAACCACGTGGAAGACGGTGAGCCCGGCCGCCTTGAGCTTCTCGGTGTACTGGCGAGGGTCACCGGCCGACGTCGTGACGAAGCGAACGCCTTGGTCGACCACGAAGTCGACGATGGAAGGATCGCGAACGAAGAGTTGTGCGATGTTGACGCCGAATGGCCGGTCGGTGAGCTCACGCATCATGGCGATCTCCCGACGAACCGCGTCGAGCTCGCCCGATGACGTCTCGATGATTCCGAGGCCGCCGGCCCGACTCACGGCCGAGGCGAGTTGCGATCGAGCGATCCAACCCATCGGCGCCTGAACGATGGGGTAGTCGACTCCGAGGAGTCGTGTGAGACGGTTGTCGATCGGAGCAGGACGATTCATGTGCGCACGGTAGTTCGCGCCGAGAGCGCGACCATCGGCATCGCGGCGACCACAAGAGCGGCGCCGAGCCAGGCGGATCCGGACAGTGTCTCGTCGAGGAAGATCACGGCGAGAGTCGCCGCGACCGCCGGTTCGAGAAGAGTGAGCATCACGACCGTCGTGGGAGCCAGCGTCCGCAGGCCCCATCCGAAGGCCACGTACGCCAGGGTCAGCGTGATGAAAGCCAACCAAGCCATGACGATCAGGCCCCGTCCTTCGGCGAGCCAGGCCAGGTCGCGCACGAGGAGAACCGGGCTCGCGATAACTCCGCCTCCGACGAACAGCACGGCCATGGTTCCGGTCGAATCGGCGCCGGCGTCGATGGCCGTCGATCCGGCTTCGGTGTAGAGCGCGTAGCTGGCCCCGGCGAGCGCAGCGGCAACGATTCCGAGACCGTCGGATTCGATCCGCCCCGTTCCATCGAGAACGAGGAGCACCAAGCCGACAGCGATCAGTGCGGCGGCGACGTACCACAACGGTGCGGGGGCGGGTCGGCCGCGCACGGAGCCGATGATCCGACTGGCGAGGGGGCTCACGGCGATCGTGATCACCGTGGCCATCGCGACGCCCGTGCGTTGGGTGGCTTCGAAGAATCCCAGTTGGTAGATCGCGACTCCGAGAGCGCCGACGATCAGCGGCGGTCGGTGCGTGCGCCAGACCAGGAGGCGTCGCCCGGCCAGGAGGCACAGCGCGGCGCCCCCCAGGAGCAGACGGACGGCCCCGGCGGCCAGGGCGTCGGTACCGGCAGGCGCCTTGGCCAACGCGGTCCCCGTGGTGCCGAAGAGGACGGCGACGCCCAGGACGGCGACGACCGGGCCGAGGGGAGACGTCGAGGAGGCAGACGAACCCGAGCGGCTGTCGACTCTTTCGGAGGGCACGCCCTCTGAACTACCATCTCGGCGTTCCGCCACCACGGATGACCGCGAGGTGTCCGAGACGGGTCAGCGAGGAGTCGCCGGCGTGTCCACCAGGTGGCGGACCTGGGCGGGGGACCTCCCCAGGCAACGGGACGAGGAAGAGACGGTGTTCGTGGCGAATCGCTGGAGACGATTGCTCGTCATCCTGTTCGGCTTTTTGGCCGTACTGGGATGGGCGGCGACTCCGGCGTCGGCCGACGGTGTGTCCGTCCGGGCCCAGGTCAAGGAGCAGGCGCGCGGGGCGGGGGGCGAAACCGCAAACGTGCCGATCGCGGGCGTGGTGATCGTCGTAACCGACGAAGAGGGCAACGAGGTCGGGCGGGGCGAGACGGACGACAAGGGTGTCGTGGTCATCGATCTGCCGGGCAAGGCCAACTACACGGTGACTCTCGACGAGGACACCCTTCCGGACGGCCAGACGTTGAGCGACACGTCTCCGGCCACCCAGACCTTGACCGCCGAGAGTTTCATCACCTCCACCAAGGTCGTGAACTTCTTCACCGGCGAGTCTCAAGGAGGATCCCAGAACCTCGGCGAAAAGCTGGCGCAGCGTCTCGTCAACGGCATCCGGCTCGGCCTGGTCCTGGCCATGTGTTCGGTCGGCCTGTCGCTGATCTTCGGCACGACCGGCCTCACGAACTTCGCTCACGGCGAGATGGTGACCTTCGGAGGATTGGCCGCGTTCATCTTCAACATCACCGGCCTGACATTCCTCGGCTTCCTGAGTTTTCTTCCCGGCGTCACGGACGACGGGAAATTCCACATACTCATCGCCGCACCACTGGGCATCGTGGCCGGTGGTCTGTTCGGTTGGGCGCTCAACGCCGGGATCTTCTCGCGTCTGCGCAAGCGCGGGATCGGCTTGGTGACCCAGATGGTGCTCACGGTCGGACTGTCGATTCTGCTGCGCAACTTCTATCTGTCGCGCTTCGACAGCCGGACGCGACCCTACGGCGACTACTCCTTGCAGAAGTCGTGGGAGATCGGGCCGGTCCAGATCACGCCGCGTGACTTCACCCTGTCCGTACTGTCGCTCTTCATCCTCGTGATGGTGGCCCTCGCGCTTCGCTACACGCGTCTCGGCAAGGCCACTCGCGCGGTATCCGACAACCCCGACCTCGCGTCGGCCACCGGCATCGACTCGGAGCGAGTGGTCAAGTTGGTCTGGATCCTCGGTGGGGCGCTGGCCGCCACCGGCGGCGTGTTCCGCGGACTCGACGAGCAGGTCAGCTTCGACATGGGAGCGCGACTGCTCTTCTTGATGTTCGCGGGCATCACCCTGGGCGGCCTCGGTTCGGCGTTCGGAGCGCTGGTGGGCGGGTTCGTGGTGGGCGTCCTCGTCGAAGTGGCGAGCCTCGTGGTGCCCACCGAGTTGAAGGCCACGCCGGCCCTCTTGATCCTGATCCTCGTGCTCTTGTTCCGTCCTCAGGGCATCCTCGGCAAAGCGCAGAGAGTGGGGTAGCGATGGATTGGTCGCTCATCTTCGAGAACACCCTCAAGGGCTTCATCGGTATCAACGCCGTCTACTTCGCGATCGCCGCCCTGGGTCTCAATGTTCAGTTCGGTTACACGGGCCTGTTGAACTTCGGCCAGGCCGGGTTCATGGCGTGCGGTGCCTACGGCCTGGGCATGACGGCTCAGTACTTCGAGATCTCCATGTGGTGGGGAATCCCGCTCGGAATCGTTTTCTCGGTCGGACTCGGTCTGCTCATGGGCATACCGACCCTGCGTTTGCGGGCCGACTACCTCGCCATCGTCACGATCGCCGCCGCCGAGATCATCCGGTTGGTGGTGAGGTCGGTTCGCTTCAAGCACTACTTCGGCGGCAGTGATGGCATCAACAACTTCTCGCAGTCGTTCCGTGATCTCGGCAACAAGGTCGGAATCGACGAAGCCACCAGGTACGGGTTCTCACCTTTCCGATTCACCGGCCGCGAACTATGGACGCTCATCATCGGCTGGCTCCTGGTCGCGCTGCTCGGCTTCTTCGTGTACAAGCTGATGAAGAGCCCGTGGGGGCGGGTTCTCAAGGCCATTCGCGAGGACGAAGACGCGGTTCGCTCGCTCGGCAAGAACGTCTACTCGTACAAGATGCAGTCGCTCATCCTCGGCGGCATCCTCGGAACCATTTCCGGCATGATCTTCGCGCTCGACCGCGCCGCGGTGCAGCCCGACAACTACAGCCGCGATGTGACGTTCTACATCCTCACGGCCCTCGTGCTCGGAGGCGTGGCCCGGGTGTCGGGATCGATCGTGGGTCCGATGATCTTCTGGGGCATCTTCACGTTCCTCGACAATTTCATGCGTGAAGTCGCCGACGATCCGATCCGTATCGGGAACTTCCAGGTGATGGATTCGACCGACGTCGGCCCGCTCAACTTCATCCTCATCGGATTGACACTCATCCTGCTGATGGTCTTCCGACCGCAGGGTGTGTTCGGAGACCGCAAGGAGATGGCCTTCGATGGGCGCTGAGCGTTCGTATTCGCCCCTGGCCCAGGCGGCGCGCTCGGCGCTGGCCGGGTGCGACAAGGTGCCCGGATCGCGCAAGCCCGATCCGATGCTGGTTGCCGACGGCGTTCGTCGTGAGTTCGGTGGCATCGTCGCCGTCGATGTCGAGCACATCGAAGTGCAGCGGGGTTCGATCACGGCGCTCATCGGACCCAACGGGGCCGGCAAGACCACGTTGTTCAATCTCCTGTCCGGCTTCGACACTCCCTCCACCGGAACCTGGTCGTTCGACGGCCGAAACATGGCCAAGGTGGCGTCGCACAAGACGGCCGCGCTCGGGATGGTCCGTACGTTCCAGCTCACCAAGAGCCTCACGAAGCTGACCGTGATCGAGAACATGCGACTCGGCGCCACCGGTCAGCGCGGCGAGAAGTGGTGGAACGGCCTCTTCTCGGCCACGTGGAAGAAGCAAGAAGCGGAAATCACGGCTCGGGCCGAAACCCTTCTCGAGCGCTTCAAGTTGTCGCACATGCGGGACGAGTTCGCCGGCGCCTTGTCCGGAGGACAGCGCAAGCTCCTGGAAATGGCTCGAGCACTCATGACCGATCCGACCCTGGTGATGCTCGATGAACCGATGGCTGGTGTGAATCCGGCGCTGAAGCAGAGCCTGAACGACCACATCCGCGGTCTGCGCGACGAGGGCATGACCGTGCTGTTCGTCGAGCACGACATGGACATGGTGCACGACGTCTCCGATTGGGTCATCGTCATGGCCGAAGGTCGAGTGATCGCCGAGGGAACACCCGACGACATCTCGAAGAATCCGGCCGTGATCGACGCCTACTTGGGCGCGCACCAGGGACGATCACTCATGGAGGAGGGCGCATGACCAAGGTTCTCCACGCCACCGAACTCGTGGCCGGGTACATCCCCGAGGTCAACATCCTCAACGGCTGCAACCTCGAAGTGTCGGCGGGGGAGTTCGTCGGAATCATCGGTCCCAACGGAGCCGGCAAGTCGACGTTCCTGAAGGCCGTACTGGGACAGTGCAAGGTGCGCTCGGGCCAGATCTTCCTCAACGAGGTGGAGATCACGGGGCGCAAGGCCCACGAACTCGTGGCCATGGGTGTCGGATACGTGCCGCAGACCAAGAACGTCTTCCCGAGTCTCACGGTTCGCGAGAACCTCGAGATGGGTTGCTTCCTGAAGCCGTCGGTGTTCTCCGAACGCTTCGAGTACGTGGTCGACATGTTCCCGCGTCTGGGCGAACGGGCGTCGTTGCGAGCGGGTTCTTTGTCGGGCGGTGAGCGCCAGATGGTGGCCATGGGCCGGGCGCTGATGATGAAGCCGTCGATCCTTCTGCTCGACGAGCCGTCGGCCGGCTTGTCGCCGGCGCTCCAGGACGAGGTGTTCGTCAACTGCCGCACGATCAATCAGTCGGGTGTGGCGATCCTGATGGTCGAACAGAACGCTCGTCGCTGCTTGCAAGTAGTCCATCGCGGCTACGTGCTCGACCAGGGTCGTAACGCGTATACCGGTTCGGGCCGCGATCTGTTGGCCGATCCGAACGTGATCGAGTTGTATCTCGGAACCCTCGCCCGCGCCACCGGCGGCTGACCCAAGGATCAGCTGCCCCGAGGATCTGGTGACTGAAAATCACCGCCGGGGTGACGAACTCGCACCAGAAATTTGCTGTATCGGAATCTGGTTGGACTTCGTCCCCTATGCGGTGACTTTCAGTCACCAGATCCACAAGGAAACTGGGGAAAGGGAAGGGGCCCCCGGTTTCCCGGGGGCCCCTTCGTCAATCGCTCAGAGCGACTGGGTGATCACTTACCGGCGTCGAAGTTCTCGCCGAGTGCGTTACCCATGTTGCCGTCGGTGCCGTACCAGTTCTTCACCTTCGGACCGATGCCGCTCTCGACGGCAACGCGCAGGATGCGGCTGCCTTCGTCGAACGAGATCAGAACGACTGCGTCCGGATCGGCGGCGACCAAGTCGGCGACTTCGGCGTCGAACGACGCAGCAGCCGGGTCGTAGGCCTTGACGCCCTTGACCTCGACACCCGCGGCCTCGAGCACGTTCTTCACGACAGCGGCGATGCCGTTGCCGTACGCGTCGTCGAGGTTGAGGATGTAGGCCGAAGCGTTGCCGTCTTCCACGATCTGGTTGGCCACCACGGCGCCCTGCAGACCGTCCGCCGGAGCGTTACGGAAGTACAGGTTGTCGTCCGGGTAGTCGCTCAGCTTGGGGCTCGTGTTGGCCGGGCTGAACATGGTGATACCAGCGGCGGTGATCTTGTCGATGACCGTGAGGGTCACACCCGAGGAAGCGGCGCCGACGATGGCGTCCACGTTCTCGCTGATGAGACGGTCGGCGGTCTGCGACGCGATGTCGGTGGTGGTGTCGCCAGAGTCGCCCTGCGAGTACAGGACTTCCTTGCCGAGAACGCCACCAGCGGCGTTGATTTCGTTGATCGCGTACTCGAGGCCGGCGTACTCCGGAGCTCCGAGGAAGGCGAGGTTGCCGGTCTCGGGCAGGAGCGAACCGATCTTCAGCTGGCCGTCGCCCTCACGGGTGGCGGTGGTGGTGCCGAGTGCGACGATTGCCGACTCGGGAGCCTCGGCCTGAATCAGGTTGTTGTTCGACTCTTCGGTGATGCGGTTGTCCGCGCCGAACTCGAGCATGGCGTACGAACCCTGGAGGGGCTCGCCGTTGCCGTTGAACTCGTGCGGGCCGGAGATGCCGTCATAGTCGGGGTCTCCACCAGCCTGGATGATGGCCAAGCAGTCGGCGAAGGTGGTGCACTTCTCGCCGTCCTTGGTGATGCCGACGATCTCGTCAGCATGCTTGGCGCCGTCGGTGCCAGCCTTCTCGACCGCGAGTGCGATCACGATGGCGGCGTCGTAAGCCTCACCGGCGTAGTTGAAGTCCTCGAGCGGCTCGTTGCCGATCGAGACCCAGAAGTCCGAAACCTTCTGGAGCCACTCTTCGCTGACCTCAGCACCCTTGGGCGTGGTGCCCTTCATGCCCTCGAGCTCGCCACCAGCGGCCGGAGCCTCGGTAGCGGGTGCCTCGGTGGCAGGAGCTTCAGTAGCCGGAGCAGCGGTGGTGTCTGCACCCTCGTCGTCGCCACCGCAGGCTGCGCCTACGAGTGCGAGACCGAGAATGAGAGCCCCAACGCGGCGTGCGCGGGTCTTCTGCATGTTTGGTTCTCCCCCTATGGAGATGAGGGGCGGATGCCCCATTGGTTTGGAACCGCCAAGGCTACCCGGAGCACGAAAAAGATGACTTTCGTTCCGGGTGTTACCGTCGCCTCATGAGCGAAGTCCTTTACCAGGTCAACGACCATGTCGCGACCATCACCCTCAACGCACCCGAGCGCCTCAACACCATCTCCGGTGGGATGCTCAACGACCTGTCCGAGGCCCTCCTGCAGGGAGATCGCGACCGGAACGTGCGGTGCATCGTTCTGACCGGAGCCGGCAAGGCGTTCTGTGCCGGCCTCGACCTGGCCGCGCAAATGGGACAGAAGAAGGCGCTCGGCGTCCTCGATACGGGCGGGGACATGGGAAGCGAATTCGATCTCCGGACCGCACCTCCCGTGGTTCTCCACAATCTCGACACCCCGACGATCTGCGCTCTCAACGGCGGAGCGGCCGGTTACGGCCTCGACCTCGCCTTCGGTTGCGACATCCGTATCGCCGCATCGACTGCCAAGTTGAACCCTGGCTTCGCCAAGCGAGGAATCCTGCCCGAGAGCGGGGGCACCTGGCTGCTGCCGCGGATCGTCGGATACGCCAAGGCGGCCGAGATCTGCTTCACCGGCCGCACGCTCTCGGCCACGGAAGGGCTCGAACTCGGACTCGTGAATCACGTCGTCGAGTCGGATCAGTTGAACGATCGCGTCGCCGAGTTGGCTGGCGAAATCGCCGCCAACGCACCCCTGGCCGTTCGCGCCATCAAGCGCATGATGCGCGCCGCCGAGACCGAGACGTTCGAGCAGAACATCCACCACGTGTTCCTGCAACTCCTTCCGTTGTTCCGCACCGCCGACTTCAAGGAAGGCGTGGCGTCGTTCATGGAGAAGCGTCCGGCCAACTTCACCGGTCGCTGATCACGACGTCGATGTCGTCGTTGTCGCCGGATGGTGATCGGCCCGAGGACGTCTCGCTTCTCGACGGTCTTTCGACCACGCGGGCCATTCGTCGCTACACCGCCGATCCGATTCCCGACGACCATCTGAACACGATCATCTGGTCGGCTTCGCGTGCCCCCTCAGGGTCGAACCGGCAGCCGTTCCGGTTCCTGGTTCTGCGCGATGGACCCAAGGCTCGGCTGGCGAAGTCGCTTCTCGGTGAGGCCTTCCGTCGCGGTTGGAACGCGAAGCGTTCGAGCGACGGTTACGACCAAATCGGCGATTCGTCCAGCCCCAAGGCCCGTCAGGCGCGGGCGATGCAGTGGTACGTCGATCACTTCGAGGAGATCCCGGTCGTGGTCCTGGTCGGCCTGGTCCGGTACCGCGATCCGAATCCGTACGAAGGCGCCTCGATCTACCCGGCTTGCCAGAACCTGCTCCTCGCGGCCCGTGCGCTCGGGTACGGCGGTGCGCTCACGATGTGGCACCAAGGCGTCGAGCCCCAACTGCGCGAACTCTTGGCCGTTCCGGAAGACGTGGCGCTCTCGGCCTGCATCACGTTGGGCCGCCCGCAGGGATCGCACGGCCCGGTGCGCCGACGACCGATCGGCGACCTGGTGTTCGACGACGAATGGGGACGCTCGGCCGATTGGGTCGTCGACCCGGACGGAACCCGATTCACCAATTGGAAGTCGTCGTGAAGCGCGTCGAAGCAGAGTCGATCCTGGGTCTGGTCGGGCAGTACGACGCGACGATGCTCCGTGATCACTGGCGACGTGCGGCCCGCGAACATCACCCCGATCACGGTGGCTCGAACGAATCCATGGCGAAGGTGAACGAGGCGTACGCGACTCTGTCCGAAATCCCTGGCGGAACCGTCGCCGTATCGAAGGTCCCGGAACCGAACGAGCCCGTGATTCGCTCGGTCGATCGACCGGCGTTCGTGATCGATGCTCTTCCGGTCGTCGCCTTCGAAACCCTCATCGTTGCCGCGCGGGTTCTCGGCGACGTCGTCGACGACGATCCTCCCTACGTGCTCGAGTGCTTGATCGACCACGACGGTGCGACGTCCTGGTGTCGTCTCGATCTGGTGCCTGACGCCGGGTCGTCGACCGTGTCGATCACGTCGGATGGTCGAGTGCGGGCCGAGGATCTCTGCCACCTGTGGGTGGCGACCGTCAACGAGTTGGGAGTCGTTCAGTGAGAACGTCGTGCAGCCGCCTTGAAGACGCGATCGCGCACGGCTCGACCGATTCCCGAGTCGGCCGGTAGCAACACAGCGACTCGTCGAAGTCGGAGTCGGTCGCATTCGCGAAGCAGTGCGTAGAGATCGTGGGCGAACCTCGCCGGTTCGGAGCGGCCGTCGAGCACTCGATCCACGTCGTTCGGTGAGGCATCGCCGACGTCGACCGGTACGACCAGGCAATCCGGTGCGTAATGGCTCTCGAGCATTCCCGGCGCGCGTGACGGCCCCGAGGCCGACGCCACGCCGCCGACGACTTCGGAGATCTGTTCGGCACTGATCGAACCCGGTCGAAGGATCTGCGGCGGATCGACCGAGCAGTCGACGATGGTCGACTCGAGCCCGACTTCGCAGGGCCCGCCGTCCAGCACGAAATCGACGTCCGCCCCGAGGTCGGCTCGCACGTGGTCGGCCGTGGTCGGGCTCACGCGGCCAAATCGATTGGCCGAAGGAGCCGCAACGGGCCGACCGAATTCCTGAAGGACACGAAGAGCGAGCGCGTGGCGCGGAATCCGGATCGCGACCGTTGTCCGCCCTCCGGTGACTTCATCGAGCACCTCGGCCGAACGTACGACGACGAGTGTGAGCGGTCCGGGCCAGAATGCTTCGGCGAGAGCGCGAGCGGTGTCGGTCCATCGACTGCTGAGCGTTTGGGCGGCGGCGAGATCGGCCACGTGGAGGATCAAGGGATGGTCGGCCGGCCGACCCTTGATCGAGAAGATCTTGCGGACGGCCGACGACGACGTCGCATCGGCCGCGAGTCCGTAGACCGTTTCGGTCGGCAGTCCGATGACCCCGCCGGCCTCGAGGACCCGCCGGGCTCGCTCGACGGGGTCGTCAGTTGACGAGGAAGTCGAGGACGGCATCGAAGAACCCGAAGTTCTCGGTGGTCGCGAAATGGTCACAATTGCGCAACGTCACGAGACGTGCGTTCGGAAGGGCCGATGCCAGCGGGTCGCCCGGTCCGGCAAAGTCCTTGTCACCGATGGTCACGAGAGTGTGGGCGGTGACGCGTTCGAGTTCGGTCGGATCGAACGGACGCGAAGGGCGCTTCATGACCGCCGTGAGCGCCACGCGATCGTTTCCGGGCGAATCGGCGTACTGCATGAACAACCGCGCGATGTTGTCGTCCGGATCGCCCCGCCCTTCGAGCGCGTCGACCAGACGGTCGTGGGCGGCTTCGTCCCGAGGATCGAGCACGTTCCTTCCGATCCCACCCAGCACCAGTTTGTTCACGCTCGACGGATGATCGATCGCGACTCGGAGAAGAGTCATGGCACCGAGAGAAAAACCCACCGCGTCGACCTGTCGATCACCGATGACGTCCAGGACGCGAGAAGTGAGGTCGGCGTACTCGATCGGGTCGTGGGGCTTGGGGGCCGTGCCGTGGCCCAGGAGATCGACTCCGATCACCTCGCGGCCGGCGTCGGCGAGAAGGTCGACCAGACCCGACGACTTCCACGTGGTGTCGAAGGATCCGCCCCAACCGTGGACGAGAACGACGGGACGGTTCACCACGGGGGTCAAACTACCCCCTAGCCTGTGGCGGCCCTTCTTATGAAGTTCATCAACCACCAACCGCCCTACGACCTGACGTACAACGACGTCTTCCTCGTACCCAGCCTGTCGTCGGTCAACTCGCGGCTCGATGTCGACCTGCAGACCACCGATGGTGTCGGAACCACCGTTCCGATCGTCGTGGCGAACATGACGGCGGTCGCCGGCCGCCGCATGGCCGAGACGGTGGCGCGCCGGGGTGGTCTGGTCGTCCTGCCACAGGACATTCCGCTCGATGTGATCGACGAGACGATCCGTTACGTGAAGTCGCGGCACCACGTGTACGAGACTCCGATCACTTTGTCGCCGCACAACACCGTGGGTGACGCCCTCGGACTCATTCACAAGCGCGCCCATGGTGCGGTCGTCGTGGTCGACGCCGACAACCGTCCGACCGGAATCTTCACCGAGGCCGATGCCGCCGGCTACGACCGCTTCACTCAACTGCACAACGTGATGTCGACCGATTTGCTGACGATCGAATCGGGAACCGATCTCGAAAAGGTCTTCGATGTCCTCTCGGGCCACCGTCTCACCACCGCTCCGGTGGTCGACGGCGCCGGACGTATGGTGGGCTGCGTCACCCGCAAGGGAGCACTCCGCTCCACGCTCTACCGTCCCGCCGTCAACTCACAGGGCCAGTTCCTCACCGCGGTTGCGATCGGCGTGAACGGCGAGCCCGCCGACAAGGCCGCGCGTCTACGCGACCTCGGCGTCGACGTCCTCGTGGTCGACACCGCGCACGGCCACCAGGATCGGATGCTCGAAGCGGTTCGCGCCGTGCGCAAGAGTGCACCGAACGCGATCGTCGTGGCCGGGAACGTCGTCACGACGGATGGCACGAAGCAGTTGATCGATGCCGGTGCCAACATCATCAAGGTCGGAGTCGGTCCGGGAGCGATGTGCACCACGCGCATGATGACCGGAGTCGGTCGTCCGCAGTTCTCGGCGGTGCTCGAGTGCTCCGATGCCGCTCGCGAATCGGGAGCCTCGGTCTGGGCCGACGGCGGAATCCGCTATCCGCGCGACGTGGCGCTCGCATTGGCCGCCGGTGCCGGGAGCGTCATGTTCGGATCCTGGTTGGCCGGAACGTACGAATCGGCGGCCGACACGCTTCGTGATCCCGATGGTCGCCTGTACAAGGAGAACTACGGGATGGCGTCCAACCGCGCGGTACGCAATCGCACGCGCCGCGAGAGCGTGTTCATGCGGGCCCGCAAGGAGTTGTTCGAGGAGGGCATTTCTTCGTCGCGCATGTACCTCGACCCGGAGCGTCCGGGAGTCGAGGACATCATCGACCACATCGTGGCCGGCGTGCGCAGCGCCTTCACCTACTCGGGTTCGGCCACGGTGGCCGAATTCCGCGAACGGGCCGTCGTGGGTATCCAGAGCGCAGCCGGATACGACGAAGGGCGTCCGCTCGGTCAGAGTTGGTGAACTCCATGGCCATCGTCGCCATCGACGGCCCGGCCGGAGCCGGCAAATCGACGATCGCCCGCGCTCTCGCCAAGCGATTGGGTGTCCAGTACCTCGACACCGGCGCGATGTATCGAGCGGTCACCGCCGAGGCGCTGCGAACCGGACGCCACCTCGACGACTCGTCGGCCATTGGTTCGCTCGCCCGCGAGTGCGACCTCCACGTCGGCCTCGACCTCGTCACCATCGACGGTCGCGACGTGACCGCCGAGATCCGCACTCCCGAAGTCACCGCCGCGGTCAGCATCGTTGCGGCGCACAGCAGCGTCCGAACGGAGATGCGCCGTCGTCAACGCGAGTGGGGAGATGCTCGAGGCGGGGGAGTGATCGAGGGTCGCGACATCGGCACGGTGGTCTTCCCCGATGCGGCGCTGAAGGTGTTCCTCACCACCTCGCCTCGAGTTCGTGCCGAACGCAGGGTCGCGCAGTCCGGCGGCGACGTCGACCAGGTGGAGATGGCCATCGTCGAACGCGACAGGCTCGATTCGACCCGCCCCGACAGTCCGCTGGCCGAATCGTCCGACGCCGTCGTCGTCGACACCGGTCACTCCTCGATCGACGAAGTCGTCGATCAGATCGTGGCCTTATTGGGGGAGCGGGGATGATCGGCGTCGAGACGTTCCTGGCCGGCAACTCAATACAGAGTCGCGCCTTCTACAAGTTCGTTCGCTTCATCGTCGTGGCGTTCTGTCGCACCTGGATGCGCATGACGATCGAAGGACGCGAGAACATCCCGTCGTCGGGCTCGTACGTCGTGGCGCCCATCCATCGCAGCTACATCGACACACCCATCGTCTCGGGCTGCACTCGCCGCCGCCTGCGTTTCATGGGCAAGGATTCGATGTGGAAGAAGCAGCCCTACCGCTGGATCCTTTCGGCGCTCGGGGCCTTTCCGGTGTCGCGCGGAAGCGCCGATCGAGAGGCCATCGTCCGTTGCATCCAGGTCTTGCAGAGCGGCGAACCCCTCGTCCTGTTCCCGGAAGGTGAACGCAAGGCGGGGCCGGTCGTGCAGCCGCTCTTCGACGGAGCCGCCTACGTCGCGTGCAAGGCCGGCGCGCCGATCGTTCCCATCGGCATCGGAGGAAGCGAGCGGGTGATGGGCAAGGGTGCCAAATTCATCTGGCCGCGAAAGGTCCACGTGATCATCGGCGAACCGCTGTCCGTTCCGCCGTCCGTGGACGGCCGCATGTCTCGCACCGCCGTGAAGGAGACGTCGGAGCGGCTGCACGGTGAACTGCAGCGTCTCTTCGATCTCGCCCAGGAGCGAGTCGGTCACCCCAATTCGACGAATCGCTGAGCGACGTCGGCGAAGGCCAGAACGTCGGAGACTCCGCAGAGCTCACGGGCCGAGTGCATGCTCAACTGAGCGACTCCGGCATCGACGGTCGGGATGCCGAGTCTCGTCGAGGCGATGGGGCCGATCGTCGATCCGCACGGCATGCTGTTCTTGCTCACGAAGACCTGATGCGGAGTGCCGGCTTCGCGGCAGCAGCGAACGAAGAACGCGGCCGTTTCGGGGCTCGTGGCGTAGCGCTGATTGGCGTTCTGCTTCAGGACCGGTCCGCCGTTGGCAACCGGTCGATGGGCCGGCTCGTGGCGTTCCGGATAGTTCGGGTGCACCGAGTGCGCGCAGTCGGCCGACAGGCACGACGAGTGGCTCAACGCTTCGTGGAACGAAGTTCGGGTTCCGGAGTGCAGTGCCTCGAGGATCCACTCGAGCCATGGTCCGCCCGCACCGTGCGTGCTCTCCGATCCGACCTCCTCGTGGTCGAACAGGGCGATGACGGACGTGGGTCCGGACGACGACTGCGATCGGCGAACGATGGCTTCGGTGGCCGCCCAACACGACACCTGGTTGTCGATGCGACCCGATGCGAGGAGTTCGGAGTCGACCCCGATGGTTCGGGCGGGCTGGTCGTCGAAGAGCGACAACTCCCATGAAACGATGTCGGTGGCGGCGACCCCGATTCCAGCGGCGATCCACTCGGCGAATTCGCCCGACCGGGGCGAACCGAGCCCCCACACGGGGAGCAGGTGGTTCTGGCGATCGAGAACGAGTCCTTTGTCGTTCACGTCGCGGTCGAGATGAACGGCCAACTGAGGGACGCGCGCGACGGCTTCCGACGACCGGAACAGCCGGGACGATCCGTCGGCGAGCGTCACTCGACCGGCCACGCCAAGATCGCGGTCGAGCCACGAATTGTTGAGGATTCCGCCGTAGATCTCGACGCCGACTTGCTTCCAACCGAAAGCACCGGCGTCGGGACGAGGCTTGACCCGAAGACAAGGCGAATCGGTGTGGGCGCCGATCACGCGGAAGCCGTCGGCACTCGAACCGTCGTCGACCCAGGCGATCAGGAGTCCCTGCGTTGCGTGGAAACCACGACTCGCCGGTTGGGTGAGACTTTCGCTCCGCACGAAGCCCGCTTGTTCGAGACGATTGGCGACGTGAGCCACCGAATGCGACGGCGACACCGAGGCGTCGAGGTGGGCGAGAAGCGATCCGAGTCGATCGGTGGTCGCGGTCATGGTTCGAGCCCGTCCGGTCACTTCTGGAACAAGCCGATGGGCAGTCCCGAACCGCGCAAGTGCGGGGTTTCGTTGAGGGTCACGACCGATCGCTCTCCCGATTTCGCCGCGGCGACCCGATGGATCGACGTGTAATTGGGGTAGAAGAATCCGCGTTGGTCGCCCAGGCCGATGATGCGCGCGACGTAGGCGTTTATGACTCCGCCGTGGCAGACCACGGCGACTCGCTGGGACGGGTGTCCGGCGATGATCGTCTCGATCGACTCGACGACGCGAAGGACGAAGTCGGCTTCGGACTCGTCGGTGGGAGGCCACTTCCCGTCGAGCATGTCGCGCCAACGAGGATCGTTCGTGGCCTTCAGCTCCTCCACCGGGACGTACTCGTTGCTGTTTCGATCGAACTCGGCGACGCCATCGACGATCGTGGTCTCGAGGCCTTGGCCCAGCGCGACCGGTGCAGCCGTCTGCCGGGCTCGCTGCATCGGACTCGCGTAGACGGCGTCGATCCTCTCCTGACCGAGGTACTCGGCCAGGAGACGCGCCTGCTCGAGTCCGGCTCCGGAGAGTTCGGGGTCGGCAACCCCCGTTTCGAGTTCGCGACGGAGGGGAATCGCGTGCCGGATGAGGATCAGTTCCATCGGTGAACTAGATAAGCAGGTATGACACTCGGTCGAAACATCGGGCCGGACTCGGTCCTCCATTCGGCCCAGGAGTTCGGAATCGACTCTTCGGAGTTTCGGGTGGTCATTGTCCACGGAAGCATGGACCGACAGGGGTCGTTCTCTCGATTGTGTCGGTCGCTGCCCGACGTGGCTTGCCTCACGTACGACCGGCGCGGTTACGCGCGCTCGAATGGACTGGCCGGACCATTCGACATCTCCCGGCACACCGCCGACCTTCTCGAGGTCCTGCAGGTCGTTCGCGCCGACAGTGGACCCGTCGCAGTCGTCGGGCACAGTTTCGGGGGAGTCGTGGCCCTCGCCGCTGCCTCGGAAAGGCCCGACCTCGTGGACGGTCTGGTGATCTACGAGAGTCCGATGTCGTGGGAACCCTGGTGGTCGCGATCCTCCGGTGGTGCCGCGGCACTCGAGGCGGCCGATCGACCCGAAGTCGCCGCCGAGAACTTCCTGCGTCGATTCATCGGCGACGAGCGGTGGGATCGTCTCCCCGAACGAACCCGCACCGCGCGCCGAGCCGAGGGTGTGGTCCTGGTGGGCGAACTGGCAAGTCTCCGACGCGGCCGTCCGTACGAGTTCGATCGAGTGGAATGCCCCGTGGTGGTGGGCGTCGGCACCCGCGCCGCCGAACACGTGCAGAGAGGGAGCCGGCTGCTGGCCGATGAGTGCGGAAGCATTCCGCTCGTCGTACTCGAAGGCGCGCATCACAACGCCCACTCGAGTCGACCGATGGAATTCGCCGAGAAGCTCGTTCGACCGCTCCTCGCCCTGATCGGGCGAAGTGGTTGATCAGAGTTGGAGGTCGACGTCGAATCCGAAGAGGCTGCAGGACACCGTTGCGCCCGAGGTGGAGACCGAGGAGTCGTCGATGCAGTCGTCGATCTGCGCGCGTTGCGTGAACACGGCGACGCCCAGGGCCAAGGCCACGACGACGATGACCAGTCGGGCGACGGTGCTCACCACGATCTTGACCAGGATCAGGCCGATGACGATCGGAACGAAGGCTCCGGCGGTCACGAAGTTCTTGAGGGTGTCGGCGGCGACCGATATCACGATGATCACCCTATGCCATCGGGGATCGACCGAGATGGAACTGTGAGAGCATCGGAAGCATGAGCGACGTGAACCCGGTTCGACTGACGACCTCCGGCCCTCCTGAGACAGTGCTTCCCCCGACTCCGGTCGAGCTGTTGCACGCACTGAAGCAAGCCGCCGGTTCGGTGTCGGAACTTGCAACTGTCGCGGCACGAAACCCGCGGTCGAGTCGGGCGTGGGCCGAATTGGCCGACGCGACGAGCGACCCCGTGTCGAAGTACGCCTTTTACCGTGTGGGCTACCACCGAGGACTCGATGCGCTGCGCGCCAACGGGTGGCGCGGATCCGGTTACGTCCGCTGGACGCACGAAGGAAATCGTGGAGTCCTGTCCTGCATCGCCGGATTGGCTCGTAGTGCCTCCGCGATCGGCGAGGACGACGAAGCCGAGAGATGTCGCTTGTTCGTTCGGCAACTCGAGCCGAGCGTTCCGCCCGAATTGACGTGACCATCCACGGTTTCGTGTTGGCCGGCGGACTGAGTCGTCGCATGGGCGTCGACAAGGCGATGGTCTTGTCGAACGGTCGGCCGCTCGTGGCGGTCGCAGTCGACGCACTGAGGTGGTGCGATCGTGTCTCGGTGATCCACCGGGTTCCCGAGTCCCTTCGTGCTTTGACATCGCTCGATGGTGTCGATGTCATCGTCGACGACGAAGGCGGACAGGGCCCTCTCGACGGCCTGCGAACCGCGCTTCGTCACTCGCGGTGCGACCTGACGGCCGTTCTGGCCGTCGACCTCGTGGCCGCCGGCGCCGATGTCTTCGACGACCTGACCACCGCCCTCGGGCCAGGCGACGTCGCAGCGGCCGCGGTCGGCCCGACGCTCGGGAAACAAGGTCTCCTGTCGGTTTGGCGAACCGAAGGGGCGCGATCGGTCGTGGACGACTGGTTCGAGTCGGGGGAGCGCTCCGTCCACGGTCTGCTCGACACGATTTCGGTGCGTTGGGTCCAGATGGACGACCGGAGACTCCGCAACGTGAACACCCCGGACGATCTGCTCGACGAGTAGTTTGGCTCCGCAGCCAAGGAGATCGACATGATCAAGGAAGTCGACGTCGCCGAACTCGCGAGTCTGGGAACCGTACCGTTGATCGACGTCCGCGAACCCGACGAGTATTCGGCCGGTCACGTTCGCGGCGCCGTCCTTGTCCCCCTCGGCACCATTCCGTCAGCCGACCTGTCGGGATTCCGTGGATCCACGCTGTACGTGATCTGCAAGTCGGGGGGTCGCAGCATGCGGGCCTGCGAGTTCCTCGCCGACGCCGGTTTCGACGTCGTGAACATCGCGGGCGGAACCATGGCGTGGGTCGCGAGCGGACGCGAGGTCGTCGAAGGATCGTCGCCATCGTGACGTTGCGCTGGGTGGCCAGCGACAACGATCTCGCCGAACTGATCGGCGAGATGTCGACGGCTTCGCGGATCGCCGTCGACACGGAGTTCCATCGCGAGCGCACGTATTACCCGCGGTTGGCCCTCATGCAATTCGCCTGGGAGACGTCGGGACGGCAGGACGTCGCGCTCGTCGATCCGCTCGCGTGCGACGTGACGGCACTCGTCGGCCTCTTCCGGTCCGACCGGCTGTTCGTGTTCCATGCCGCTCAACAGGATCTCGACGTCCTCGCGCATTCGCTCGGGACAGGACCCGCTTCCATCTTCGACACGCAGTTGGCCGCTGGTTTCGTCGGCTACTCCACACCGTCTCTCGCCAATCTCGTCAACGCCGAACTGCGCCAAGCACTGCCCAAGGGTGACCGCCTCACCGATTGGCTCCGTCGCCCGCTCACCGATGCACAGAAGACCTACGCGGCGGCCGACGTCGAGCACCTGTTCGAGTTGACCGACCGCTTGGAGAAGAACCTCCGCGAACGCGATCGTCTCGACTGGGCGCTCGAAGCCTGCCGTGAACTGCTGCAGCGCAAGGTCGGACCGTCCGATCCGACACTCGCCTGGACGCGCATGAAGGACCTCCGTGCGATGCGACCGCGCACTCGTGGAGTTCTTGCGGCGGTGGCCGAATGGCGCGAACGTCGCGCGATGGCGAGCGACATCCCGCCGCGGCAGGTCCTTCCCGATCTCGCCCTGCAGGGAATCGCCCAACGCGAACCGCGAACCCTTCAGGATCTCGCGCAGGCTCGGGGAGTCGACGAGCGCCACTCGCGCGGAACGATCGCGAACGAGATCCTCGCCGCGGTCGCACGCGGTGTCGAGACGCCCCTCGATCTTCCGGCGATGGAGGGCGACGAGCTCGATCGGCGACTTCGGCCCGCGGTCACCTTGGTCTCGGCCTGGCTGAGCGAGGTTGCCCGGCGCGAGGAGATCGATCCGATGCTGATCGGAACCCGATCCGACATCGTCGAGTTCCTTCGTGACGAACCCGATGCCCGTCTGGCCCACGGCTGGCGATACGACCTCGTCGGTCGGGATCTGGGGGCCCTGGTGGCGGGCCGGACCGGGCTGGCCTTCGACGGCCATGGGGGCCTCGTGATGTTCGAGGCTCCGGGCCAGACTGGCTCCTGACCAGGGTTTTCGCATCAAATCCTGAGCAGGCTGGTCCGGAAAGCCCTACACTTTTCGTGCTCGGTGTCCTCGCCGTGTTCAGCCCCCAAGATTCAGTTCGGAGCCCTGCAGTGAAAAAGGGTCGACATCGCCGCTTCGAAGAGGCGCGCAAGTTGAAGCAAGCCGGTCCCAGCGCGTTCGACCTGGGCCTGGGCAACGATCGCTCTCCGCGTTCGCAGGACGACGAGTACGCCGCCCTCGCCGAGAAATACGGCGTGGTCTTCGACGAGGACGATTCCGAGCTCGACGACGAATCCGACGACCAGTAGTTCGTCGATGAACCACCAGCTCCGGAATGTCGCTCTCGTCGCGCACGTCGATCATGGCAAGACGACACTGGTGGACGCCTTGCTGCGGGCCACCGGAACGTTCGCCGCTCATCAAGCCGTCGTCGATCGTGTCATGGACTCCAACGATCAGGAACGCGAACGCGGCATCACGATCCTGGCCAAGGCCGCGTCCATCACTTGGAACGGTGTGAAGATCAATTTGGTCGACACGCCCGGCCACGCCGACTTCGGAGGCGAGGTCGAACGAGCCCTCACCATGGTGGATGGCGTGATTCTTCTCGTCGACGCGGCCGAAGGTCCGCTCCCGCAGACCCGTTACGTGCTCCAGAAGGCCTTGGCCCGCGATCTGCCGGCCATCGTCGTGATCAACAAAGTCGACCGCCAGGACGCCCGACCGGACGAGGTTCTCGACGAGGTCTACCAACTCTTCATCGACCTCGAGGCCGCCGATCATCACATCGAGTTCGACGTGATTTCGGCGGTCGCCCGCGAGGGTCGGGCCATGACGGGACTCGGGATGCCGGCCGCCGACGCCGATCTGTCGGCCCTGCTCGACGCGATCGTCTCGCGCATTCCGGCTCCGCCCGGAGACCCGACCGCACCACTGCAGGCACTCGTCACCAACCTCGATGCGAGCGACTATCTCGGCCGTCTGGCGATCGGTCGCATCTACCAAGGCGAGTTGCGCAAGGGCGAGATGGTCGCCCTGCTCGAGGAAGAGTTCGCCGAGGGTCAGCCGCCTCTCAAACGGCGGCTGAGTTCGCTCATGTCGTTCGCAGGTGTCGGACGCGCCGATCAGGACGTGCTGTCAGCCGGCGACTTGTTCGTCGTGGCCGGTTTCCCCGAGGTGGAAATCGGCGACACCATCGCCTCGGTCGAGAATCCGGTCGCCCTGCCACGTCTGTCGGTGGACGAACCGGTGCTGGCCATGACTTTCGGGGTCAACACCTCTCCGTTCGCCGGCCGGGAAGGCAAGTATCTGACGTCGCGGCACATCCTCGATCGCCTTCGCCGCGAGGTGCTCGGCAACGTGTCGATCAAACTTCGCGAGACCGACACCGCCGATGTCATGGAGGTCGCCGGCCGTGGCGAGCTCCAGTTGGCGGTCCTCATCGAATCGATGCGGCGCGAGGGCTACGAGCTCCAGGTCAGTCGGCCCGAAGTCATCACCAAGGAAGTGAACGGAAAGAAGTACGAACCGCTCGAGCGCGGTGTGTGCGACGTGCCCGACGAACACGTCGGAACCGTCACGCAGGCTCTCGCGCCACGCAAAGGTCGGGTCACCGATCTGCGATCGGGTGATCCGGGTCGCACGATCGTCACGTTCGAGTGCCCGAGCCGTGGATTGATCGGCTTCCGTTCGCTGCTGCTTTCGGCCACTCGCGGAACCGCGATGCTCCATCAGCACCATGCCGGCTGGACTCCTTGGGCGGGCGATCTTCCGCATCGCAGTGGCGGCGCGATGATCGCCGACCGCGAGGGCATGGTCACCGCCTACGCACTCGACAATCTGCAATTGCGAGGAGAGCTGTTCGTCCAACCGGGCGACAAGGTGTACGAGGGAATGGTCGTGGGCGAGAGCGCCCGTGGCGACGAGATGGTGGTCAACGCGGTTCGCGCCAAGGAGAAGACCAACATCCGGACCCACAGCCACGACGACGGCGTGAAGTTGGCGGCGGCGCGCATCCACACCTTGGAGAGCGCCATCGAATGGATCGCCGACGACGAACTGGTCGAGGTCACGCCGGCCAACATTCGCGTTCGCAAGCGGCACCTCGGTCTCGAGGATCGCCGCAAGGCCTTCAAGCAGGCGAATGCCTGATCGGACGCACCTGAACGGTCGCGCCGAATCGACTCGTCTAGCGCTTGGTCGACTTCTTCGCCGCTGAACCCTTCCGGCGGGCGGTGAGTCGCACTTCGGCCTCGTGGGGGAGCGGAGTGTTGCGCGGCCGCTCGAGGAGTTCGACGATGCAGTCGTACACCTTCTTGCCCACCAGTTCGACGATCTCGTCGCGGAGATACTTGTAGACCGGATCGCGACCGATGAACGAATCGGGTGTGTCGGTGCACCACCAGTGGAACTCGTCGCCACTGACGCCCCAGTCGCGACGCTTCCACTCGCGCAGGATCGTCGTGACCCAGCCGGTGTCGTCTTCCGAGTGCTCGAGGTGGATGGGGAGCTGCCAACAAACCGTCGGTTTCCAATCGAGTGGCCGCTCACCGGCTTCGAGTGCGCCGATGTGGAGGGCGCATCCCTCGCCGCCTTCGAAGCCAGGCCGGTTGAGGAAGATGCAGGCGCCGTCGACACGCCGAGTGGCGGTTTCACCGCTCGGCATCTTCTTCAGGAATCCGGACGAGGCCTTCTTCTTGAACTGCCAATTCTTCTCGGTGAGACGAACAGCGTGCTTGACGACCTTGGCCACATCCTCCTCGTCGCCGAAGTGCGCTCCGTAGGAGCAGCAGCCCTGGTTGAGGTGCGTGGCGTCCGTTTCGAGGACCCCCTTGCAGCCCTCGCCGAAGATGCACTTCCACGACGATCGCAAGAACGTGGCGTCGACGATCCAGGTCCGTTGCTCGGTCGGATCTTCGAACGAGACCATCTCGTGGAGGTCTTCGTAGCGCTTGTTCACGCCGGGCACGGGTACGCGTCGAGGGGTCACCAGGACAGGCTAAGGGGAGGCAGAGGTAATCTGTGAATTCCATGACTCGCCGCCCGCCGCGCACCGCCGACGAACTTCGTCAGGCCTTCACCGACTTCTTCGTGAGCAAGTCGCACACTGCCGTTCCGTCGGCGAGCCTGATTCCTCACGATCCCACCGTTCTCTTCACGGTGGCGGGCATGGTTCCGTTCAAGCCCTACTTCGTCGGCGACGAGATCGCTCCGTTCAAACGAGCCGCCACCGTTCAGAAGTGCGTCCGCGCCGGAGGCAAGCACAACGACCTCGACGATGTCGGCCGCACGAAGCGCCACCTCGTCTTCTTCGAGATGCTCGGGAACTTCTCGTTCGGTGACTACTTCAAGGAGTCGGCCATTCCCTGGAGTTGGGAGCTCGTCACCGAGCATCTCGGCTTCGACGGTGATCGCATCTGGGTGACCGTGCACACCAGTGACGACGAAGCCGAGGCGATCTGGCACGAACAGGTGGGTGTTCCCCTCGACCGGATCCAACGTCTGGGTGACAAGGACAACTTCTGGCAGATGGGCGACACCGGGCCGTGCGGCCCGTGTTCCGAACTTCACATCGACCGTGGCCCGGCCTTCGGCCCGGACGGCGGCCCGCTGAACGATCCGCACGGCGATCGCTTCATGGAGTTCTGGAATCTCGTCTTCATGCAGTTCAACCAGGCACCCGACGGTTCGCGCACCCCGCTTCCGAAGCCTTCGATCGACACCGGTGCCGGACTCGAACGCATTCTGGCTCTTGTGCAGGGAACCGACTCGGTGTGGGAGACCGACGCCCTCTTCCCGATGATCGAACAGGCCCAATCGCTCACCGGAGCCAGGTATCTGACCGGCGATTACGACGATCGGGCGAGCTTCAGCCTGCGAGTCCTGGCCGAGCACGCCCGCAGCAGCGCGATGCTCGTCGGCGACGGTGTCTTCCCATCGAACGAAGGTCGCGGCTACGTCCTGCGCCGCATCATCCGCCGGGCCGTACGTCACGCCTACTTGTTGGGCACCGAGAAGCTGGTGATGCCCGATCTCGTCCGGACCGCAGTTGACGTGATGGGCCATGCGTACCCCGATCTCGTGTCGCAACGCGACTTCGTCGTCGACGTCCTGACCCGCGAAGAGGAGCGTTTTCGTCAGACCCTCAAGACCGGTGTGGCGATTCTCGACGGTGAGATCGCTCGTTCCGCCGGTCGTCTGGCCGGAGAAACCGCCTTCCTTCTGCACGACACCTACGGATTCCCGCTCGAAGTCACCGAGGAGATCGTCGGAGAGCGCGGTCTGACGGTCGATCGCGAAGGATTCGATCGCGAGATGACGTCGCAGCGGGAACGCGCCAAGGCGGCGCGCAAGGGGGCGGGCGTCGCCGCGGAACTCCAGGATCGCTACCGAGAGATCCTGGAGGAGTTCGGTACCACCAACTTCGTCGGCTACACCTCCGACGAGTCCGCCGCTCGTGTTCTGGCCGTGATCGAAACCGACGACGGGCTCGACGTGTTCCTCGACAGAACGCCCTTCTACGCCGAGAGCGGCGGCCAGGTCGGTGACACCGGTCGCATCGAAGGGTCGTCCGGCGTCCTCGAGGTTCTCGACACGACGTTCGCCGTTCCCGGTCTTCGCCGACATCATTGCCGCCTGGTGTCCGGAGAGGTGTCGATCGGGCAACTGGTGACCGCCATCATCGACTCTGACCGGAGGGCCTCCATCCGGCGCCATCACACCGGTACGCACATCCTCCACTGGGCCCTGCGCGAGGTCCTGGGCGATCACGTCAAGCAGGCCGGTTCTCTCGTCGACGACCACCGGTTGCGCTTCGACTTCAATCATTTCGCCGCTCTGTCGGCCGATGAGATCGCTCGAATCGAAGAACTCGCCAACCACGAAACCCTCGTCAACACCGCGGTCACCGCCTACGAGACCAGCAAGGAGGAGGCTCTGGCCAAGGGTGCCATCGCCTTCTTCGGCGACAAGTACGGCGACACGGTTCGGGTCCTCCAAGCCGGTCCGTCGGTCGAACTCTGCGGCGGCACCCATGTCTCGGCCACCGGGGACATCGGCATCATCAAGATCGTCTCCGAAGGATCGATCGGCGCCAACCTGCGCCGCATCGAGGCCGTTGCCGGGGATCGGAGCCTGGGTCTTCTGCAGAAGCAGGAGTCGACACTCGGGACGATCGCCGAACTGGTGGGCACCGACGTCGTCGTCGAGGGTGTGAACCGCAAGCTCGCCGAATTGAAGGCGGCGCTCGACGAGATCAAGACGTTGAAGGCGCGAGCGGCCCGAGGTCGGGCAACCGAATTCGCAACCGCGGCTTCGAATGGAGTCGTCGTCGAACGCGTAGATGGTCTGGCGCCCGACGAACTCCGCGATCTCGCCTTGGCGGTCCGCGCGGTGGCGGGCATCCGACGCGTCGTTCTGGGCGGCCTCACGCCGGCCGGGGGAGTCTCACTGGTCGCGGCTGTCGCGAGCGGTGAAGGCGCCGCCGGTGATCTGATCCGCGATGCGGCCAAGGCGGTCGGAGGTGGCGGTGGCGGCAAGGGCGACGTTGCCACGGCCGGTGGCAAGAATCCGCAGGGTCTCGACGAAGCACTGCGTATCGCGACCGAGGTGGCGCGCCCCTGATGCGCGCCCTGGGCATCGACCTGGGCACGAAGCGAATCGGAATCGCTCTCAGCGACCGTTCGGGGTCGATCGCTTCGCCCCACTCGGTCATCGTCCGAACGTCGAAACGTCGCGACTGGGCGGAGATCGCTCGCATCGTCATCGACGAGGAGGTGCAGACGATCGTGGTCGGACTGCCTCTCTCGCTGTCGGGTCACGAGGGGCCGGCCGCCGTGAGTGCACGCCGTGATGCCGCGGAAATCGGTACGTTGACCGGCGTGCCGGTGATCCTCTTCGACGAGCGTCTCACGACAGTGGCGGCCGACCGCGCCCTCAAGGAAGCCGACATCCGAGCCAGCGACCGTCGTCGGCACGTCGACAAGATCGCGGCGGCGATCATGCTGCAGGCCTGGCTCGACAGTCGATGATGGCCGACCGCGACGAAGTCGGCGCGTCGAACGATGATCCGTACGAGGTGGTGCCGCAGATTCACCTTTCACGTGGTCGCAGGACGCTCAAGCAGATCGCCCTCTTCATCCTCGCCGGCGCGATCCTCGGTGTCGTCTCCTACGGGTGGTCGCAATGGCGCTATCTGCAAAAGGTCAATCCGTCGGGCGATCCTGCCGCGGCGACCACGTTCGAAGTGCGCGAATCGGACGACCTCCGCTCGGTGTCGAACCGGCTGGAGGACCTCGGAATCGTCGTCGATTCCGGAACCTTCCGCCGTTACGTCGGCGACGAAGGTGGACTCGACCTCGTGCCCGGTTTCTACACGCTCCGTCCGCGAGATCACATGGGCAATCTCCTGAGGGCCCTGCGAACGTCACCCGCCGAAACCTTCGTGAAGGTGACCTTTCCCGAAGGTTTCACCGTGGTCCAGATGGCCGAACGGCTCGCCGAAGAGATTCCGGGCTTCGATCCCGAGGCGTTCATCGCACGTGCCCTCGACCCATCATCGGTTCCGGGCACCGATTACGTGCCTCCGGGAGCGTCGTCGCTCGAGGGTCTCCTCTTCCCCGACACGTACTCGTTCGCGGTGAGCGAGAAGCCCGTGCAGATCCTCAAACGAATGGTCGACTTGATGGAGCGAGTCGGCCGACAAGAAGGTCTCGACGACGCGCCCACTCTGCTCGGCCTGTCTCCGTACGAGGTGCTCACGGTGGCTTCGCTGATCGAGCGCGAGGCCAAAGTGGCCGCCGATCGACCGAGGATCGCTCGGGTGATCTACAACCGGTTGGCCCTCGGCATGAATCTCGAGGTCGATGCCTCGCTCTTCTACGGCCAGGATCCCGACAGAGACTTTGCCTCGTTGAAAGCCTTGGACACTCCCTACAACACCTACCTCCGAGGAGGTTTGCCGCCCACTCCGATCGCCAACCCCGGTCGGGCCTCCATCGCGGCGGCGCTGGCCCCGGCCCCCAACCCTCGGGCCAACGACCCCATCTGCCGCGATATTCCCGCGAACTCACCGTGCGTCTACCTGTATTACGTACTCATCGACGAGGACGGCAATCACGCGTTCTCATCGACACTCCAGCAGCACGAGGCCAACATCGCCATCGCCAAGGAAAGGGGAGTCCTGTGAGTCGACCGATCTCGGGGCGGACCCGTGTCGCCGGTGTCATCGGCTGGCCAGTCGAACACAGCCTGTCGCCCGCACTGCACGCGGCCGGATTCGAATCACTCGGTCTCGATTGGACGTACGTCGCCTTTCCGACTCCGCCGGAAGCGGCTCCCCATGTCATCGACGCCGCGCGAACGCTCGGAGTCGTCGGGCTGAGCGTCACCATGCCGCACAAGACGGCCATGGTCGAGCATTGCGATTCGCTCACCGACTCCGCTCGACTCCTGCGCAGCGTGAACACGATCGAGTTCCGTGCCGACGGAAGCACTCGCGGGCACAGCACCGACGGCGACGGATTGGTCGATTCGCTTCGTCATGACGGAGTCGACCCGACGTCACGTGACGTTCTCGTTCTCGGCTTCGGCGGAGCCGGTCGAGCCGTTGCCGACGCCATGCGGCGCCACGGAGCCGGCCGGGTCGCCATCGCGAACCGCACCCCGATTTCCGCGTCGACCGCCGCCGCGCTTGATTTGTCGGATGTCGTCGATTGGTCCGATCGGAACTCGGTGGCGTCGTCGTGCGATCTCGTCATCAACTGCACGAGCATCGGAATGGGCACCGACTCCGACAGTCCGCTCGGCGACGAGACGCTGTCCGATCGTCATGTCGCGGTCGACATCGTGTATCACCCCGCCGACACACGCTTCTTGAACGCGGCCAGATCTCGCGGTGCGCGCACCATCGGCGGAATCGGCATGCTCGTCCATCAAGCGGCTCGTCAGGAAGAGATCTGGACGGGCCGCCGGCCGGACGTCGAAGCCATGAAACGGGCGGTCTCCGAGGTTCTCGGGCCGTTAGCCTGAGCGCGTGTTGCGTTTCCTGACCGCCGGCGAGTCGCATGGCAAAGCCCTGGTGGTGATCGTCGAGGGCCTTCCCGCCGGTCTCCCGGTCACGGTCGCCGACATCCAGTCCGAACTGTCGCGCCGCCGTCTCGGCTACGGCCGCGGGCCTCGACAGCGTTTCGAGGTCGACGAGATCACGCTCGTCGGCGGGGTGCGCCACGGGCGCACTCTCGGTTCACCCGTTGCAATCGAGATCCTGAACACGGAGTGGATCCGATCCGACAAGTGGCACAAGGAGATGGACCCTGCGCCCGGGCGGACCGAACAGCCGCTCACCAGCGTTCGTCCCGGACACGCCGACCTCACCGGGATGCAGAAGTACGGATTCGACGATGCCCGCGACGTCCTCGAACGAGCCAGTGCGCGCGAAACAGCCGCTCGGGTCGCGGCTGGAGCATTGGCCAAGTTGCTTCTCTCGCACCTCGGCGTCTCGATCCTGTCGCACGTGACTCGCATGGGCGAGGCCGTGGCGTCGAACGGCTCGCGTCCGTCACCGTCCGATCTTGCACGTGTCGACGAGTCGCCGGTTCGCTGCTTCGATCCGTCCGCGGAGGCGGCCATGATCGCCGCCATCGAAGCAGCCGCCAAGGAAGGCGATTCGCTCGGTGGAATCGTGGAAGTCCTCGCGTACGGCGTTCCGATCGGTCTCGGCAGCCATGTTCACTGGGATCGCAAGATCGACGGACTCATCGCACAGGCGATCCTGAGCATCCAGGCGGTGAAAGGTGTCGAGATCGGCGACGGTTTCGACGTGGCCGGTCGTCGCGGCAGCGAAGCTCACGATCCGATCTCGTGGGACGCCGAGAGCAAGACATACGTTCGTCAGGGGAGTCTCGCGGGTGGCACCGAGGGAGGCATGACCACCGGCGAACTCCTGGTGGCTCGAGCCGCCATGAAGCCTCTGGCCACTCTCAACCGACCGACTCTCCCCACCGTGGACGTTGTCACCAAGAAATCGACCGTGTCGTTCAAGGAGCGCACCGATGTCACCGCCGTGCCGGCGATGGGTGTGGTCGCCGAGACGATGGTCGCCTTGGTGCTCGCTCAGGAAGCCCAGCGAAAGTTCGGAGGGGATTCGCTCTCCGAATTCGTCCGAAACGCCGACGCGTTCCGCCGCGGATTGTCATGACCGTCGGCCACATCGTGCTGATCGGGCTGATGGGGAGCGGCAAGACGACAGTAGGCCGAAAACTTGCCTCGGTGATCGGACGTCGGTTCGTCGACACCGACGAAGAAGTCGAGCGCCGTACCGGACGGACGGTGCGCGAGATCTTCGAGACCGATGGCGAGCAGGCGTTCCGCCTCATCGAACACCGTGCTCTCGCCGACACCATGGCGACACCCGAGCCTCTCGTCGTGGCGGCGGCCGGCGGGGCGGTTCTGCGCGAGGACAACCGATCCCTGCTCGGTGGACCGCACCGCGTCGTCTGGTTGAAGGCCGAGCCGGAACTTCTCATCGAGAGGGTCGGGCGTCGCCGCGGGCACCGTCCTTTGCTCGACGACGATCCCGATCTGAAGCTTCGACAGCTCTGGTCGGAGCGTGATCCCATCTACCGCTCGCTGGCCGACGACACCATCGATGTCTCCGACAAGACCGTGGATGGGCTGTGCTCGGAGATCGCGGAGTTGTTGGCGTGACCGGACACCGCATCGACGTCTCGCTGGGCGATCGCTCGTATCCGATCGTCGTGGGCCGGGGAGTGGTCGATCAACTCGACGATTTCGTTCCCGATCGTGCTCGACGGGCGGTCGTGGTGACCGATCCTTCGATTCCGTTCGCCGTTCGAACGACGCTTCCCTCGCTCGTTCTGCATGTCGGCGCTGGCGAGGACAACAAGTCGCTCACGACCGTCGAGCGCCTCTGTCGCGAATTCGCACGTTTCGGCCTCACGCGCAACGACGTGGTCGTCGCCGTCGGGGGTGGTCTCGTGACCGACATCGCCGGATTCGCCGCGGCGGTGTGGCACCGCGGAACGGCGGTCATCCATGTTCCCACCACGCTGCTCGGAATGGTCGACGCCGCGATCGGGGGCAAGACGGCCGTGAACATCCCCGAAGGCAAGAACCTCGTCGGGGCTTTCTGGCAACCCCAAGCCGTGATCGCCGATCTCGACGCACTCGACACCCTTCCCGAGCGCGAGCGTCGCTGCGGCCTCGGCGAGATCGCGAAGTATCACTTCATCGCCGGCGACGATCTCCTGGCGTTGCCACTCGACGAACGGGTTGCCCGCTGTGCCGAGATCAAGGCGCGCATCGTCGAAGAGGACGAACGGGAATCGGGCCGCCGGGCCCTCCTCAACTACGGCCACACGCTCGCTCACGCCCTCGAGTCGGCCGGGAACCACGATCTCGCGCACGGTGAAGCCGTCGCGATCGGCCTTCTGTTCGCCGCCGAGTTGGGCCGCGAGCTGGGTCGCATCGATCGCGATCGAGTGGAATTCCACCGACGTGTCGTCCGTTCCGAATACGGACTGGCGACCCCCGATCAGATCGCATCGGCCGCTTTGCTCGGACCCCGGGACCTGATCGACTTCATGCGTCGCGACAAGAAGGCGACCGACGGACTCACTTTCGTCCTCGACGGAAGGAATGGCCTGGAAGTGGTGGCCGACATCGATCCGTCGACCGTCGAGTCGGCGCTTCGGACCTTCTTCGATCGACCCGTCGGCTGAAAGACGGCCGAGCGATCGGCCCTCTTTCAGTAGCGTGACCGCCGTGTCGTCGATTCTGCTCCTCCACGGACCGAACCTGAATCTTCTCGGCCAGCGCGAACCCGAGATCTACGGGCACGCGACGCTCGCCGACTACGTCGCGAACTGCACCGAGTGGGCCCGAGAAATCGGATTCGACCTCGAGCACCTGCAGTCGAACCACGAGGGCGATCTGGTCGACGCGATCCATTCGGCTCGCGGACGCCACGCGGCGATCGTCATCAACGCCGGCGCCTTCACCCACTACTCGTGGTCCTTGCACGACGCCCTGGCGACCTTCCACGGCCCGATCATCGAAGTGCACATCTCCCAGCCGAACGCAAGGGAACCCTGGCGGCACACCAGCGTCATCGCCCCGGTGGCGTCCGGCTCGATCGCCGGTTTCGGAATGCTCGGTTACCGGTTGGCGATCGAGGCCGTTTCGCGAATCGTGCGATGAGTCCCGGGGCCGATCGGATCGATCGACTTCGTCGATTGCTCGACGTCGCGGCGGGTGACGTTGCGCTCATCATCGATCCGACCGACATCAGATATCTGACCGGATTCACCGGTTCGAACGGATGGCTCCTAGTCTCCGGTTCGCACAGCGCACTCGTGACGGACGGTCGTTACGTCGAACAGGCGCGCGCGCAGACCGAAGTCGAGATCCTCGAGGCCCGCACGGTCGCCGAGATGGTCGCGCGTGTCGAGGCGACATCGTCCGATCGGCTCCTGTTCCAGTCGAACCACGTGTCGGTCGATCTCTTCGATCGCTTGAAGGGCACCGGCCACCGACTCGTTCCGATCGGATCGAAACTCGCCGATCTGCGCCGCGCCAAGGATCTGTCCGAACTAGCAGCCATCGAAGAAGCGGTTCGTTGCGCCGATCGGGCCCTGGCCGAAGTGTGTCCGCTGATCGACGATTCGATGACCGAGAAGGACGTTCGTGACGAACTCGAGTATCGGATGCGTCGCCACGGAGCCGACGGACCCTCGTACGACACGATCGTCGCCTCGGGCCCGGTCAATTCGGCGCGACCCCATCACCGCCCATCGTCCCGTCGGCTCGAAGAAGGCGACCTCGTCGTGATCGACGTGGGCGCCCTGGTCGACGGCTATCACTCCGATCTCACTCGCACTTTCGCGCTCGGACGATGTGACGACTCGCTTCGGGCGCGGTACGACATCGTCAGGGAATCGCAGCAGCGAGGCGTCGACGCCGTCCGGGCCGGGGTCGCCGCCCGCGACGTGGACGAGGCGTGCCGATCGGTGTTTCGTGCGCACGACCTGGAATCCGATTTCGTCCACGGCACAGGTCACGGAGTCGGTCTGGTCATCCACGAGGAACCCTTCCTCGGGTCGACCTCGTCGGCGGTGCTTTCCGCCGGGGATGTCGTGACCGTCGAACCCGGCCTCTATCGTGTGGGACTCGGCGGCGTCCGAATCGAAGACCTTCTCGTGGTCGATGAATCCGGCTCGCGCGTGCTCTCCACATTCCCCAAGGACCTGATATGCCTGCCATCACGACCAACGATCTGAAGAACGGAATCACCCTCGAACTGGACAACGGTCTCTTCCAGGTCGTCGAATTCCAGCACGTCAAGCCGGGCAAGGGCGGCGCGTTCGTCCGGACGAAGCTGCGCAACGTCCGGACCGGGAACGTCTTCGAGAAGACCTTCAACGCCGGCATTCGAGTCGAACAGGCCATCCTCGACAAGAAGGACATGCAGTTCCTCTACCGCGACGGTGACGACTACGTCTTCATGGACACGGTCTCGTACGACCAGATGAACGTGGATCCGAACGCGTTGGGAGAGGCGGCCGACTACCTGATCGAGTCGATGAGCGCCATCATCGCCCAGTACAACGGCGAGATCGTCTCGGTCGAGATCCCGGCCGCCGTCGAACTCACGATCGCCAACACCGAACCCGGAGTGCAGGGCGATCGCGTGTCGGGCGCCCGCAAGCCGGCGGAGCTGGAGACCGGCAAGGTGATCCAGGTCCCTCTCTTCGTGAACGTGGGCGACAAGGTGCGCGTCGACACTCGCTCCGGCGACTACATCACTCGAGTCTGATCCCATGACCGACGCCCGCTCCGCGGCGCGCGAACACGCCTTGTCGCTCCTCTACGAGGCGGAGACCAAGGGCTGTCCGGCTTCGGAGGTCCTGAGCGCCCAAATCGTCGATCCAGAACCCGACACGGTGCTGCTCGTCGACGGTGTGTCACGTCATTCGACCCGGATCGACGAGCTCATCGCCGAACGCGCGAGCGGATGGAGCCTCGACCGGATGGCGACGCTCGACCTGATCGTGCTGCGCATCGCGACGTTCGAACTTCTGCATCGGACCGAAGTGCCGACCGCGGTCGTCCTCAACGAAGCGGTCGAACTGGCCAAGCGATTCGGCACGGACGACTCGGGCCGCTTCGTCAATGGCGTGCTCGCCACGATGGCGCGAGACGTTCGCTAGTGCGCCAAGGGCTCGGGCCAGGGGCCCTGGCCGCGGGCGGCCGCGGCGACATCGGCCAACGAGTAGCCCTCGAGATGGTGACGCATGTGCTCGCCCGTCTGCTTCCAGATCGCGAGCAGAACGCACTGACCTTCGTGGTCGCATGATCCGTTCTGGTGGGGTTCACCGAAGTCGCCCACGACGATCGGCCCATCGACCGCCGACACAACGTCGGACAATCTGATCTCCTCGGGCCGGCGGGCCAAGGTGTAACCGCCGCCGACTCCGCGCTTCGAGCGAACCAAGCCCGCACCCTTCAGGGCCAGGAGGATCTGTTCGAGATACGGCTGGGGGAGGCCCGTCCGCTCGGCGATGTCGCGGACCGACGTCGGTCCGGGCTCATCGCAATGCAACGCGAGACTGAGGAGCGCCCGGCACGCGTAGTCACCCCGAGTCGAAACACGCACGAACGCATCGTAGGCGTTGGCGGTCGCGTGAGCGGTGACGCCGTCCGCACCAGGAGGTCGATCCGAAGTGTGGTGGAATTGAGCGGTGTCCGCTCCGGTCCTTCCCGATTATCGCGGAGCGTGCCTGACCGGAGTCGTTCCCGGTCTTCTCGTCTCGCCACCCGGTCGTCGGCCCGGCTGGTTTCCCGAGGTTCTGAGCGTCGCGGAGCGGGTCGTCCTCCTCGTCCTCGACGGCCTCGGATGGAATCAGCTCCAGAATCATCGAAGCGAGGCCCCCACGATCGCCTCGATGGCCGGTGGACCCATCGCCTCGGTGGTGCCGACCACCACCGCGACCGCCCTCACCAGCCTGTGCACCGGAGCGACTCCGCTCGAGCACGGCATCGTCGGATACCGGATCGACATGGGCGGCACGATCATGAACTCGCTCCGCTGGGGTGATGGTCGACGCGACCTGCGCACCGTTTTTCGTCCGGCCGATGTCCAGCCGGTTCCGCCGTTCTGCGGTCTGGAGGCCGACGTCGTGGCCCGCGTCGAGCATCGCCACACGGGGTTCACCGAAGCGCACCAACGCGGCGCGTCGTATCGAGGTTGGCGCAGTCCGAGTTCGCTCGCCGTCGAGATCCGTTCGGCTTTGGACGACGGCGCACGCTTCGTCTACGCCTACTACGACGGGATCGACACGACGGCTCACGAACACGGATTCGGAACCCACTACGAGGCCGAGATGCGGTTCGTCGACTCGCTGGTCGCATCGATACTCGACGCGTTGCCGGTCGGTGTCGTGCTCGCCATCGTCGCCGATCATGGGCAGGTGCAGACCGCGGACGCTCTGGTCGATCTCGATCCAGCGGTCACTCGTCTCGTCGACCACCAATCGGGTGAAGGACGCTTTCGGTGGCTGCACGCACGCCCGGGCCAGGCGGCCGCGCTCCGCGAGGCGTGCTCGCGATATTCCTCGATCGCGTGGGTGAAATCACGGGACGAAGTGATCGACGAGGGCTGGATGGGAAGGATCGTGGGCCATCAGTCGGAAGTGAGTGCTCGGCGTCTGGGCGACGTGGCGCTGGTGCCGCACGGGCTCCACTCCTTCGAGGATCCGGCCGATTCGACCCCGGCATCGCTGCGGTGCCGCCACGGTTCGCTCACACCGGACGAGGTACTTGTTCCGTTCCTCGCCCGTACCGCCTGAACCCCGCCGTGCGCACGGACTGGTTTCTGTGTCATTCTGACCTCTGCCTCCCTTCGAAAGACCGAGCACGCGATGACGAATGAGATCCACCAACCCGACGCCGTGATCACCTCCGAGTCCCAGGGCGCGAGCACCGAGACTCCGGTCCTCACCGAGTCGGTGACCGAGCCCGGCAAGGTCATGCGTATCGGATCGATGGTCAAGCAACTGCTCGAAGAACTGCGGAGTTCCCAACTCGACCACGAGAGTCGGGAGAGGCTCGCCGAGATCTACGAGCGGTCGATCGTCGAACTGGCCAGTGCCTTGTCACCTGATCTTCAGCGCGAACTGCAGATGCTTGCCCTGCCGTTCGGAGACGATGTGCCGACCGACGGTGAACTCCGAATCGCCCAGGCCCAACTCGTCGGTTGGCTGGAAGGCCTGTTCCACGGCATCCAGGCCACCCTCTTCGCCCAGCAGATGGCGGCCCGCCAGCAGTTCGAGCAGATGCGCCGGCTCGGCCCCGGGGGCCAGCCGATTCCCGAGAATCCGTCTGACGGACGCCCGGGTACGTACCTCTGACGGCCTGCTACTGTCGCAAACCACATTCGTGTGATTCGTGACCGGATGATCGGAGACTGAAGGAGGGAAGACGTGGGGGCCTCGTTCACGCACCTCCACGTCCACACCGAGTTCTCGATGCTCGACGGAGCGGCCAAGCTCGACGAATTGGTCGCCAAGGCGGCCGCCGACGGCCAGCCCGCCCTCGGAATGACCGACCACGGGAACATGTACGGGGTTCTCGATTTCTACCGCGAATGCCGCCAGCAAGGCATCAAGCCGATCGTCGGAACCGAGGCCTACATGGCGGGGGAGAGCCGCTTCGATCGTCCGCCCCGACGCGGACGCCTCGACGACACGGGAGGAGAGGTCGAAGGCGGTGGCAAGCTCTACTACCACCTCACACTGCTCGCCGAGAACGACGTCGGCTATCGCAATCTCATCAAGTTGAGCAGCCTGGCTTTCCTGGAGGGTTTCTATTACCAGCCCCGTATGGACTGGGACCTCCTCTCCCGACACAGCGAAGGCCTCATCGCGACCACCGGCTGCCTCGGCGGCCACGTCCTTCAGCACCTGCTCCGGGGCGACTACGACGGTGCCCGCGCCCGCGCCGCGCGGTTGCAGGAGATCTTCGGTCGCGACAACTTGTTCGTCGAGTTGCAGGACCATCACCTGCCCGATCAGGCCCGGACCAATCCGCTCCTGACGCGTCTCGCCCGAGACATCGGCGCACCGCTCCTCGCGACGAACGACTCTCATTACGTCCATCGCCACGACAGTGCCGCGCACGACGCTCTGCTTTGCGTCCAGACCGGATCGCTGATGTCCGATCCGAATCGCTTCAAGTTCGATGGAACCGAGCACTACCTCAAGACGGCCGATGAGATGCGCCATCTGTTCCGCGAAGTTCCCGAAGCCTGCGACAACACCCTCTGGATCGCCGAACGAGCCGACCTCACGATCGAATTCGGAAAGCCACAACTGCCTTCGTTCCCGTTGCCGCACGGTTTCACGACCGATGCCGAGTACCTCCGTCATCTCACGTTGGAAGGCGCTGCGCTGCGTTGGGGTGGCGATCTGCCTCCGTCAGTGGTCGAGCGTCTCGCGTACGAACTCAAGGTCATCGAGGACATGGGTTTCGCGTCGTACTTCCTCATCGTCTGGGATCTCATTCGCCACGCCAAGGAACGCGGCATACGTGTCGGGCCGGGTCGCGGATCGGCGGCCGGCTGCGCCACGGCCTATTGCCTGCGGATCACCGAGATCGACCCCATCCGGTACGACCTGCTCTTCGAACGCTTCCTCAATCCGAGTCGAATCTCCATGCCCGACATCGACATGGACTTCGACTCCCGCCACCGCGACGAGATGATCAGGTACGTCACCGAGAAGTACGGCCGCGACCGAGTCGCGCAGATCATCACGTTCAACACCATCAAGGCGCGCAACGCCGTGCGCGACGCCGCCCGCGTCCTCGGCCACGAGTACGGCGTCGGCGACAAGCTGGCCAAGGCCATGCCTCCGCTCGTCATGGGCCGTGACACGCCGCTCAAGTACTGCCTCGAACCCCATCCGAAGTTCGAGGACGGCTTCCGGGCGGCCACCGAGTTGCGCGACATGTACGAGACCGACCCGGTGGCCCGCGAGGTGATCGACGTGGCCAAGGGACTCGAGGGACTGAAGCGCTCCACCGGTATCCATGCCGCTGCCGTCGTGATCTCGAAGGAACCGCTGGTCGAGTACCTGCCGGTCCAACGCAAACCCGAGCAGGGGAAGTCCCCCGACGAGACACCCATCACTACCCAGTACGAAATGCACGGTGTCGAGGATCTCGGTCTGCTCAAGATGGATTTCCTCGGACTCAGGAACCTCGACGTGATCACCGACACCGTCGCCCTCATCAGGTCGACGGTCGATCCCGACTTCGACATCGACACGGTGTCGCTTGAAGAGCCGGCCGTGTTCGAACTGCTGGGTCGCGGCGAGACCACCGGGGTCTTCCAACTCGAGTCGACGCCCATGCAGCAGTTGCTTCGCGCCATGGCGCCCACCAGCTTCGAGGACGTGTCGGCCGTGATCGCGCTCTACCGGCCGGGTCCGATGAGCGTCAACATGCACTACGACTACGCCGATCGGAAGAACCGGCGCAAACCCGTCGAGTACTTCCATCCCCAGGCCGAGGAGATCCTGTCCGACACCTACGGACTGATGATCTACCAGGAGAGCGTGATGCGCGTCGCGCAGCGATTCGCCGGCTACTCGCTCGCCGAAGCGGACAACCTCCGCAAGGCCTGCGGCAAGAAGGTTCGCGAGTTGATGGAGAAGGAGCGCTCGAGCTTCATCGCGGGCTGCGATCGCACCGGCTACGGCGTGGATCTCGGGAACTATCTCTTCGACATCATCGAGAACTTCGCCGACTACGCGTTCAACAAGTCGCACTCCTTCGGTTACGGGCTCGTCTGCTACCAGACGGCCTATCTGAAGGCGAAGTACCCCGTTCACTTCTTCGCCGCCCTCCTCACATCGGTCAAGGACAACCTCGACAAGGCGGCCGGCTACCTCTCCGATGCACGTCGACAGGGGGTCGATGTGCGTCCTCCCGACATCAACCTGTCAGAGGTCGATTTCGCGGCCCTGCCCTCTGAGCGGGCCGTCACGTTCGGGTTGTCGGCGATCAAAGGCGTCGGCAGCGCCGTGTGCACGCGGATCGTGGCCGAACGCCGGGCCAACGGGCCGTTCGACTCGTTCCACGACTTCTGCATGCGGGTTCCCACCGACTGCCTCAACAAGCGCACCATCGAATCCTTCATCAAGGTCGGTGCCTTCGATTCGCTGAAGCTCCCGCGACGCGGCCTGCTCACGGTGTTCGAGGAAATCATCGACGATGCAGTGAGCCGGCGACACGAGGCGGACCAGGGGGTCCTGAACCTCTTCGACCAACTCGACGACGGACCTCAGGACTTCTCGCTCGACCGACCGATTCCCGAATTGCAATTCGACCGCGAACTCACCATCAAGTTCGAACGCGAACTCCTCGGCCTGTACATCACCGATCACCCGTTGTCGGGGCACGAGGTCACCCTCAGCCGACGCACCACGGCGGCCACGGTCGATGTCGTCGAAATGGACAACGGTGCCGTGTGCACCGTCGGCGGGGTCGTCTCCAAGCTCGAGAAGAAGACGACTCGACGCGGCGACCAGATGCTCATCCTCGAACTGGAGGATTTCCAGGGTTCGATCGAAGTCACGCTGTTCAGCAAGGCGGCCGCGGCGCACGGGCACAAGATCAGAGAGGACGGAGTCGTCCTGATCAAGGGTCGTGTCAACGTCAACGACGACCGTCGGTCCTTCTCGGCCATCGAAGTCGAAGCGCTTCGTCTCTCGGTGCGGAACCCCGAGCTGCGTCTCAATCTCCCGGTCGACACCATCGCGCGCAATCGGATCGACGAACTACGCGAGATCCTGCGGCGTCACCCCGGCGAGTCACCGGTCTTCTTGCACCTTGGCCCCGACAAGGTGCTCGAACTCGGGGCCGATTTCGCGGTGGAGATCGATCGAGTCGTTCCCGACCTGCGGGTCGCGTTCGGTATCGACGTCATCCTTCCGTCCGCGTGAGCACGGGTTTCTTCCGGACGAGCCGAGATGGCAGAATGGAGGGGTTCGCGCCCAGGGGAGTACGCGCTGTATGTCGATCGACGTTGAGACGAAGGATTGTTCGGCCCTGACCGACTCCGATCTTGACGAACTCGCCTCGATGGGCGGGGCCTTCGGCATCGGCAATCTGTCAAAGGCGAAGGAGGACTGGGTCCTCATCACCACCGCTCGCGAGAACGGCAAGGTCTTGGGTTTCACCTTCTCGACCCTCGAGCGGATCGGCGGGACACCGTGCGTTCTGCTCGGTCTGATGAGCGTGAAACGGACCTCCAAGCGCGACCAGGTCCTGAAGGGCCTGATGTCCGAGGCGTTCCACCGTGCCCTGATGGCCTTTCCCGACGAAGACGTCGTCGTGGGGAGTCGCTTCGCCTCGGCCGACGGCCTGGAGGCCTTCAAGTCGCTCACCGGCATCATCCCGCGGCCCGATTACCGCGCCGTCGGCGAGGAGCGCGCTTGGGGCAAGCGACTGGCTCGCCGCTTCGGTGTGGAGTCCAACTACGACGACAAGACCTTCATCGTCGCCAAGAAGGCTCGCTCGGGTTTCCTCGACCACGAGTCGAGCAAACCCGACAAGATCAAGCCGGACATCGCCCAGCAGTTCCATGGAGTCGGCGCCGACGGCGCGCTCATCGTCCACGGCTGGACGATGGCGGAGGATCTCCTCAAACTCGGTCGTCGCTCGGCCTGACATGACTCTCGCCGACGTTCTGCGGCGACGACGAATGACACGGCGATTCGCCGGTGAGGTGTCGGTCCCCTGGATCGTCGAACAGTGCGATCTCGCGCGCCGCGCCCCGTCGGCCGGCTACGCCCAGGGCACCCACTTCCTCGTCCTGTCGGGCGAGTGCCTCGCCCGCTTTTGGGACGTGAGCGGGGCCGGAACCTGGTTCTCGGAACGTCAACCCGGAGTGCTCGGAGCCGCTGCCGTCGTCCTGGTCCTCGCCGACCGCTCGGTCTACGAGACCCGCTACTCCGAAGCCGACAAGGCCGGTCATGGGCTCGAGACGGCCGACGGGTGGGCGGTTCCCTATTGGCTGACCGACGCCGCCATGGCCGCGCAGAATCTCCTTCTCCTCGTCGAGGAGGCCCGTTTCGGCGCCCTTTTCTTCGGGCTCTTCGTCGAACCTCGTCGCACTCTCCGTGCCTTCGGAGTACCCGAGCACGTCGACTGCGTGGGCGCGGTGGCCATCGGCCGACGCGCCGTCGACGACGTGGCATCGGGGAGTGGTGCGCGACGCGGCCGGCGTCCCCTGGACGAGGTCGCACACCTCGGAACGTGGTGAGTCAGGCGCGACCAGAGCGGCGGGGTGGTCCAATTTCCGTCGGTCGTCGACGAGTCGTAGGGTGACGGTGTCATCGGAAGGAGTGCGATGTCCCAGCAGATCGCCCACGTCTCGTACCTGAAACTCGAACCCAAGCCGCACCTCGTGGCCAACGAGTGCGTGTCCTGCGGAGCCCGATTCTTCGACCGTCGCAATGCCTGCGCGGGTTGTTTCGCCACCGAATTCCGGACGGTCGACGTCCCGACCGACGGCGAGGTCACGTCCTTCACGATCGTCGCGCTGGCCGCCCCCGGAATCCCGGTTCCATTCGTGGCCGCCACCGTGAAATGCGGCGGGACCTCGGTCAGGGGGAACATCATCAACGTCGATCCGACCCCCGACAAGGTGAAGCTCGGCATGAAGGTCAAGTTGGCGACCTTCAGCATGGGTGCCGACGACGACGGACTCGAAGCGATCGGGTTCGGCTTCGAACCGGCCTGAAACGGCCTTTCCGACACTTGTAATCTTCCCGACCACGACACCATTCGACGAAAGAGAGACGACATGGCAACCGACGACATCTGGATCCTCGGAATCTCGATGACCAAGTTCGGCAAGCACACCGACAAGGACATCGTCGACCTCGGTGCCGACGCGGCCATGGCCGCACTCCGCGACGCCGGCGTGTCGATGCGCGACATCGGACTGCTCGCCGCCGGCAACCTCATGGGCTCGGGCGGGTTCGGCCAGCAGCTCCAGAAACAGATCGGCCAGACCGGTATTCCGGTCTACAACGTGTCGAACGCGTGCGCCACCGGAGCGACGGCGCTGCGCACGGCGATCATGGCCGTGAAGTCGGGCGAAGTGAAGATGGGTCTGGCGGTCGGTGCCGAGAAGCTGGCCGGTGCCGGTCTCCTCGGAGGCGGCGGTCAGGCCAAGTCGGCCGGCAAGAAGTGGGAGCCGAAGGGCCGCTATGGCGCCGTCGCACCCACCGACGGTCGCATCGGCACCGACACCATGCCCGGCACCTTCGCCCAGGTCGGCATGGAGTACGGACACAAGTACGGCGAGGTGTCGTTCGAGACCTTCGCTCGCATCTCCGAGAAGAACCACGCCCACTCGGTGCTCAATCCGTTGGCGGCCTATCAGAAGCGATTCACCCTCGAGGAGATCATGGGCGACATGATGATCGCCTACCCCAACACTCGTCCGATGTGCTCGGCCAACTGCGACGGTGCCGCCGCCGCGGTGGTCACCAGTGGAGAGGTGTTGCGCACGTTGTCGCCCGATCAGCAGCGTCGTGCGATCAAGGTGAGCGCTTCGGTGCTCACCACCGATCCGTACCAGGAGGCCTGTCAGATCCTCCCCGACGTGAACACGCTCACGCGCAACGCCGCCAAGATCGCCTACGAGCAGGCCGGTGTGTCACCGTCCGATCTCGATCTCGTGGAGTTGCACGACTGCTTCGCGACGGCCGAGTTGGTCCACTACGACAATCTCATGCTGTGTCCCGAAGGTGGCGCGGTCGACTTCTTGATGTCGGGTGCACCGTGGCGCGACGGCAAGACCCCCGTGAACGTGTCGGGCGGCCTGCAGTCGAAGGGCCACCCGATCTCGGCGACGGGTATCGCCAACATCTGGGAGGTCTGCCACCACCTGCGCGGTGAAGCGGGCGATCGTCAGATCGCGAACGCGAAGATCGGCCTAGCCCACGTGATCGGTCTGGGCTCGGCCTGCGGCATCCACATCCTCGAGAAGGCGGCCTAGGCCCCGATCGCGTGGTAGCCGCCGTCGACGTGGATCATCGATCCGGTCGTGGCGGACAGGAGGTCGGAGAACAACGCGATGCACGCGTTGGCCACGGGATTCGGGTCGGTCACGTCCCATCCGAGTGGTGCGCGTTCCGCCCACACGTCCTCGAACTTGGCGAAACCGGGGATCGACTTGGCGGCCATGGTCTTGATCGGTCCGGCCGCGACGAGATTGCAGCGGATGCCAGCCGGGCCGAGTTGGCGGGCGAGATACCGGTTGATGCTCTCGAGAGCCGACTTGGCGACTCCCATCCAGTTGTAGGCCGGCCAGGCCACGGTGTTGTCGAAGTCGAGACCGACGATCGACGATCCGCGTCCCAAGAGGGGGAGGAGTGCCTCGGCGAGGTACTTGTACGAGTACGCACTGATCTGGATGGCGGTCGCCACGTCAGGCCATTGCGCCGGCATGAAGTCGTCCCCGAGGCACACCTCGGGCGCGAACCCGATGCTGTGCAGGATTCCGTCGACCCCTTGGAACACGTCCGCCACGTCGCTGTGCAGCCGCTCGCCGTGCATCGGGTCGGTCGCATCGAACTCGAAGACCGGAACCTCGCCCTCCAACTTGCGAGCAGTTCGCTGGGTGAGCGACAGGGCTCGGCCCGCTCCCGTCAGAACGATCCGGGCACCCTCCGCTTGGGCTCGTTGCGCCACCGCGAAGGCCAGTGAGGCGTCCGTGAGGACTCCGGTGATCACGAGCCGCTTGCCGTCGAGGATTCCCATGCGGCGAACTTAGTGGGCGCGGCTTCGCGCCGGATCGTCTCGGACGGGGAGGCCGACTCGCCGATGTGCGAGGCTTGCTCCATGCGCATCGGAATCCTTGGCGGTACGGGCCCCGCCGGCACGGCTTTGGCCGCGCGCCTGGCATCGGTCGGTTACCACTGCGTGATCGGGTCCCGCTCGAAGTACAAGGCCATGGAAGCCCGCGACGAACAAGTGTCGCGTTTTCCCGATCTGTCCGAACGCCTCGATTTCGGCGACAACCATGCGGCCGCCTCCTGCGACCTGGTCGTGATCGCCACACCCTGGGATTCGGCCGCCACCACGGCACAAGAACACGCCGATCTGCTCAAGGGCAAGATCGTGATCAGCATGGCCAATGCCCTCGTGCGAGTGGCCGGCGAGTTCCAGCCCCTTCTTCCTCCGCGCGGAAGCGTGGCCGCCCACGTTCAAGCGGCGGTTCCTGGTTGCCGAGTGGTCGCGGCGTTCCATCATCTTCCGGCCAAGGAGCTCGGTCATCTGGGCGAACCCATCGACTCCGATGTGCTGATCTGCAGCGATGACACCGTCGCTCTCGCCACCGTGAGCGAGATGGTGTCGAAGATCCCGGGTTGCCGGCCGCTGGACGCGGGCGAGTTGTCCAATGCGACGGCCATCGAAGCCTTCACCGCGGTTCTGTTGCAGCTCAACGTTCGCTACAAGACCCGGGTGGCACCCAAGTTGACGGGCATCCGTCAATCGTCGGTGACAGTGGCACCCACGCCGTGACGATGCGTCTGTACGACACCGCCCGTCAGGCGGTCGTGCCTTTCGAACCCGGACATCGGGTTCTCATGTACACCTGCGGGATCACCCCGTACGACGCGACCCACATCGGTCACGCGTCGACCTTCATCACCTACGACGTCCTCATGCGCCGCCTCATCGACCTCGGCCACGAGGTTCGTTGCGTCCGCAACGTGACCGACGTCGACGATCCGCTCTTCGCCAAGGCGCGCCAACTGGGCGTCCACTATCTCGATCTCGCGGCCGGCGAAGAAGCGCGGTTCGAACGCGACATGACCGCACTCAACGCACTGCCGGTCCACTCGACTCCGCGCGCGTCGTCGGCCATCTCCGATATCCGTGGCTTCATCGGGATGGTGCTCGATCGGGGTTTCGCGTACGAGGCCGGTGGCTCGGTCTACTTCGACGTGAGCAAGTTCCCGTCGTTCGGTTCAGTGAGCCATTACTCCCGCGAGCAGATGATCGCCTTCGCCCGGGAGCGCGGGGGCGACGTCGACAATCCCGCGAAGCGCGACCCGCTCGACTTCGTGCTGTGGCACCCCTCGGCACCCGATGAGCCCTCCTGGGAGGCCATGTGGGGGCCGGGCCGCCCCGGTTGGCACATCGAATGCAGTGCATTGGCGCTGAGAGAGTTGGGCGAGACCATCGACCTCCACGGCGGGGGGAGCGACCTCATCTTTCCGCATCACGAGTGCGAACGGGCCCAGAGCGAAGCGGCCACCGGGGTTCCCTTCGTGCGCCACTGGATGCACGTGGCGATGGTGTTCATGGACGGCCACAAGATGTCGAAGAGCCTCGGCAACCTGGTCTTCGTCGATGCACTGCGGCGGGAGTGGGACCCGCGCGCGATCCGTTTAGCACTGATTGCGCATCACTACCGTCGCGAGTGGGAATGGACGTCGTCCGACATGCCCGACGCCGTCCGTCGTCTCGGGTTGTGGAGCGAGTCACAGGGTGGCCGTATCGATCCGGCCGTCCTCGCCGAGGTCGGAGCATGTCTCGACGACGACCTCGACGCACCGAGCGCGCTCCGGTTGATCGACGGCGCCGCATCGAGCGGAATCGATGTGACGGCCGCTGCACGCCTGCTCGGCGTCGAGCTCGTGACGACTTCGTGATCGCCGTGTTAACTCTCGTCACATCAGCCTTTCCCCGTGGAAAGAGTGCGTGAACCACCAGTAATCTCCCGCACGGGAGGGTGCATGATGAAGGCGCAGGGAGCCGGCAAGGCTCAGCAGAGAGCGAGACGAATCGCTGCTCCGTTCGCGCGGCGCCTTTGGAAGATCGACGTCGTCGGCCTCGATCGTCTTCCGATCGACGGTCCCGCGATTCTGTGCCCCAACCACATCTCGTTCCTCGACTCGGCGTTCCTGATGCTCGTCGCCCCGCGGAACATCTCGTTCGTCGGCAAGGCCGAGTACATGGATTCGTGGAAGACGAAGATCCTGTTCCCGATGATGGGAATGATTCCGATCGACCGCGCCGGCGGCGAACGGAGCCAGGCCGCACTCGACACGGCCGAGACCGTGTTGCGTCGTGGTGAACTCTTCGGCATCTTCCCGGAGGGAACACGCAGCCGCGACGGCTGCCTGTACAAGGGTCGCACGGGTGCCGCGCGACTCGCCGCGAAGATCGGATGTCCGATCTATCCGGTCGCGATCACCGGAACCGATCTCATCCAACCTCCCGACGCCAAGGCACCGAAACTCTTCAAGTCGGCCACGATCACCATCGGTCGTCCGATCAGGCCCGAGCGATACGTACCGGCCGGAACCCCCGAGGCCGAGCAGCATCGCGCATGGCGAGAGATGATCGACGAAGTGATGTTCGAGATCCGCGAGATGTCCGGACAGGTGTACAAGAACGTGTACGCCGGCAAACCCGCCGAGTCGACCGCGGTCGATTCGGTCGCCACCGGCCAGGTCGGCCACGTGTCCGACCGGGACAATTCGCCGGTCACCACCGACGCCTGACCGTAGACTTTCCGACCCATGGCCCAGATTTCCGTGGTTCTCCCCGACGGTGCGCGTCGTGAGGTCGAGAGCGGCACCACGGCATCGGGCCTCGCCCAGTCGATTTCGCGCAATCTGGCCAAGGCGGCCGTCGCCGCCGAGATCAACGGTCGCCTCGGCGACCTCTCCGAGTCGCTGAACGATGGGGACGCGGTCGCGATCGTCACCGCCGATTCCGAGTCGGGCCGCCACGTGCTTCGCCACTCCACCGCGCACGTGATGGCGCAGGCCGTCCTCGCGCTGTATCCGGGAGCCAAGTACACGATCGGCCCAGCCATCGAGAACGGCTTCTACTACGACTTCGACCTCGGGGGTCGGGCCTTCACCGAAGCCGACCTCGAATCGGTGGAAGCGAAGATGCGCGACATCGTGAAGGCCGATCAACCCTTCGTGCGGTCGGTCGTGTCCGCCGATGAGGCACTCGTCCTGTTCGCCGACCAGCCCTACAAGTGCGAGATCATCGATCGGGTTCGCGCCGGTGGCGCCGACGGATCGGATGCCGGAGAAGTCGGTTCGGCCGACGAGGTGAGCGTCTATCGCAACTCCGACCAGTTCGTCGATCTGTGTCTCGGCCCTCATGTCCCCACCACCAGCCGACTCGGTCACTTCAAGTTGCAGAAGGTTTCGTCGGCCTATTGGCGCGGCAACGAGAAGGGTCCGGTCCTCCAGCGGATCTACGGAACCGCATGGGAGTCGAAGGCGGCACTCGACGAACATCTCCACCGTCTGGCCGAAGCCGAGAAGCGGGATCACCGACGCTTGGCCGTCGAACTCGATCTTCTTTCCTTCCCGACCGAGCTCGGGGGAGGGTTGGCCGTGTGGCACCCCAAGGGCGCGATCGTTCGCAAGTTGTTGGAGGACTACAGCCGCCATCGCCACCAGACCGGCGGGTACCAATTCGTGTTCACACCGCACCTGTCGAACGCCACTCTCTTCCAGACTTCGGGCCACCTCGACTTCTACGCCGACGGCATGTATCCGCCGATGGAGATGGACAACGGCGTCTACTACCCGAAACCCATGAACTGCCCGATGCACTGCCTCATCTTCCGAGGTCGGCAGCGCAGCTATCGAGAACTGCCCCTTCGTCTCTTCGAACTCGGCACGGTCTACCGGTACGAGCGGGCCGGAACGCTCCATGGTCTGCTTCGCATCCGCGGATTCACCCAAGACGACAGCCACATCTACTGCACCCGCGAACAACTCCAGGGCGAGATCATCTCGCTGCTCGACTTCGTGATCAGCGTGCTGCGCGCCTTCGGCTTCGACGACTTCTCGTTCCACCTCTCCACCAAGGATCCGAAGAAGTACGTCGGGTCCGACGAGATCTGGAGCGAGGCCACGCAGGCGCTGGCGACCGCACTCGAATCCCACGGTGTCGAGTACGCCGTGAAGGAGGGCGATGCCGCCTTCTACGGTCCGAAGATCGACATCCATGTGCGCGACGCCATCGGTCGCACCTGGCAATTGTCGACGATCCAGTGCGACTTCAACCTTCCCGAACGGTTCCAACTCGAGTACGTCGCACCCGATGGTTCGCGTCAGCGCCCGATCATGCTGCACCGCGCTCTGTTCGGTTCGGTCGAGCGATTCTTCGGCGTACTTGTCGAGCATTACGCGGGCGCTTTCCCCACGTGGCTGGCACCCGTCCAGGTGAGGATCCTCCCCGTGGCCGAGGCCCACCACGAGTACGCCGAACGTGTGGCGGCCGAACTGGCCGCGAACGGATTCCGTGCCGAGGTCGTCGCGGCCGACGACCAGCTCGGGAAGCGCATCAGAAACGGAAAGATCGAGAAGATTCCGTACGTGCTGGTGGTCGGCGACTCCGACGTCGCGAGCGGAACGGTCGGAGTCAACGCACGCGGATCCGACGTCGAGCGCGACGTGCCGTTGGCCTCGTTCGTCCAACGCGTCGCATCCGACGTGAGCGTCGCGGCACTCTGACATGCACGAGGCTCTCTGGGCCGGATGGCGTAGCCGCTATCTCGAAGATCGCGCACCCTCCGATCGCTCCGTGTTCAGGGAGATCATCGAGTCGGGTCGCCCGGACGAGGAAACCCTCGTCGTGTGGCGCGGCAGCACCGTCTTCGCTCTGATGAACCTTCATCCGTACACGGTCGGCCATCTCCTCGTGCTGCCGTATCGCCAGACCTCCGAGTTGCACACCCTCACCCCGGATGAGCATCGCGAACTCTGGGACACCGTCGTCACCGCCACTCGGGTGATCGAGGACGAGTATCGGCCGGCCGGAATCAATATCGGAGCCAACCTCGGTCCGGCGGCCGGAGGAAGCGTCCGGAACCATGTGCACGTACACGTGGTTCCGCGCTGGATCGGCGACGGCAATTTCCTCGCTGCCACCGCGTCGACCCGTCAATTGCCCGAGGCGTTGGATGTCACGGCCGATCGTCTGCGACGGTCGTGGGTTCGAGTCGCCGGCCGACCTAAGGTCGGCGATCGATGAACGAGTCCTCCCGTTCCGACGAGCACGTCGATCGACTGCCCGACGATCTGAACGCCGTCGACAACGTCCTGCCGTTCAAGTTTCCCGACAACAGTCGTCGTCGGATTCCGGGATACATCTACATCGCGTGCGGACTCGTGGTGGCCGTGCTCTCCAACGTTCGGGACGACGCGGTGCTCCTGAACGGCGGATTGGCGGCCGGCGGGATCGTCCTCGTCGTGTTCGGACTGGTGTGCTTGTCGTCGGGTTGGCGCATGCGGATCGACGAACAAGCCGCGCTCGAGCGAGCCGGGGGAGCCGTCGGTTTCGCCATCGGTCATGCGTCGGCCCAGCAGGTCTGGCGAGGCTTGCGCAGCCGCCCCACCTGGCGTGTTCTTTGCTACTCGGACGAGGATCCGCCCAAGCGCCGCGGCCTGGTTCTCGTCGATGCGATCGACGGGGAAGTCGTGCAGAAACTGGTCCAGGACGCCGACGAAACCTGGGAGTGAGCGGATCCTTGGTCCCCACGTCCGTCCCGGTTTCGTAGACTGACCCTATGTTCGATGGTCACCTGCGCGCGCCGGTCGAGCGCGCCGTCAAACCCATCGGTGACCGTCTCCGCCGCACACGGTTGTCGCCCGATCACCTGACTGTCGTCGGTCTGGTGGTGGCGGTGGGCGCCGCAGTCGCCATTGGCGCCGGTTTCTTGGCCTTGGGTCTGCTCCTCGTCATCCTCGCCGCTCTGCCCGATCTTCTCGACGGAGCCCTGGCCAAGGCGTCGAATACGTCGAGCCAGCGCGGCGCGTTCTTCGACAGCGTCATCGACCGCGTCGCCGATTCCCTTCTGTTCGGCGGAGTCGCCTGGTACTTCGCATCGGAGGAGTCGGCCCACATGGCCATCCTCCCCATGGCGGTGTTGGCCCTGAGTTCGGTCATCTCGTACCAGCGGGCCAAGGCCGAATCGCTCGGCCTCAGCGCCAAGGGCGGCATCATGGAACGAGCCGAGCGGATCATCCTGCTCTGCCTCGGTCTCTTGTTCCCGGCACTCCTGGTGCCGATCATGTGGCTCATGCTCGTGCTCGTCGCGGTGACAGCGGTCCAGCGTTTCGTGAAGGTCTGGAAGCAGGCCGCGGTCGCACCGGTCACGGCCGCCCGCATCGAACTCCGGCGTTCCCGTCGTCAGAGCCGTCGGGCCCACCGCGTCGCCCGCCGTCGCGAATTCCTGCGTCGCCAGACGTGACCGACCGCTCGCCCTTGCGTGCGGCGACCGACGGATTCGTCGTCGGTGGATACAAGTTCGGCTCGTTCCTGTCGCGAACCGTTCCGGGCCCGCTCACGTCGGCGATCTCGTCACTGGTCGGTCTTCCCGCCGCCGTCGGTCTGGCCGACAAGCGGCAGATGGTCGATCGACACATGCGCCGAGTCCTGCCCTCGGCATCGTCGGCGGTTCGCCGCCGTCTCGTGCGCGAGGTGTTCGACAACTACGCGCGGTACTACGTGGAGAGTTTCAAGTTGCCCACGCTCACGGCGAAGGAGGTGCGCGACGGAATCATCCTGCCCGGCTACGACGAGCACCTCGCACCCGTTCTGGAGGCCGGCAAGGGCGCCATCGTGGCTCTCCCGCATCTCGGCGGCTGGGAATGGGCGGGCCGCTGGTTCACCGATCGCGGCCTGCCGATGACGGTCGTCGTCGAGCCGCTCCAGCCTCCCGAACTCTTCGAGTGGTTCGCGTCCTTGCGGCGAGGTTTCGGAATGACGGTGGTTCCGCTCGGTCCTGATGCCGGGGGAGCAGTGCTCCGCGCGCTGGCCAACAACGAACTAGTCTGCCTCTTGTCCGATCGTTTCATCTCGGGGGCCTCCACCGAGGTCGACTTCTTCGGCGAACGCACCCTGCTTCCGGCCGGACCGGCCACGCTCTCGCTGCGAACCGGTGCGCCGCTGATTCCAGCGGCCGTCTATTTCCGTGGTCGGGGCCACGAAGCGGTCGTGCGTCCGGCACTACCGAACGATCGACGAGGGAAGTTGCGTGACGACGTGCAGCGTCTCACCCAGTTGCTCGCGCACGAACTCGAGTTCCTCATCCGCCGTGCGCCGGAGCAATGGCACCTTCTCCAGCCGAATTGGCCGTCCGATCCGGGCTACCCGCACCGTCTCGATCAGGAATAGACGTCGAAGAGTTCGGCCACGGCCTTCACCTGACCGCCCGATGTGCTCGACATCACCGCGATCGGCTCGATGCCGAGGTCGCGCCACCGCTCGAACCCCTCGCGAATCACAGTCGAAGGTCCGGCCAGGGTGCAGTCGGTCAGCCAGCGATCCGACATCGCCGACGTGAGGTCGCCGCCGTCGCCGATCGTCCGTTCGACGGCGTCCATCTCGTCTACGTATCCGGCTGAGCGCCAATAATTCCGATAGTTGGGAAGTCGCACGTAATTGATCATCGTCTTGCGATTGACGGCTTTGGCCGCTGCCACGTCATCGCTGATGACGGTCGGGATCATCACCGACAATCGGAACGACGACCGATCACGCGCGACGCGCTTCACCTGTTCGACCGTTGCCGAGTGGCTGGCGTTGGCCCACAAAGCGCCTTCGGCGACCTCCTGCGCGAGATCGAGCATCTTGTCGCGCAAGGCAGCGAGGAGAATCGGCGGCAGTTCTCCCGAGTACTTCTCGTTCGCGCGGAGGGCGGCGACGTAGTTGCGGATGTCGCTCAAGGGTCGACCAGCCTGCACTCCGAGCCGCTTCACCATGGGTTCGTGGCTCACTCCGAGACCGAGGGCGAACCGGCCACCCCCGATCTCGTGGATGTGGCTGGCGAGCGTGCCCATGTCGCCCGCGGTCGTTCCGTAGATGCCATGAATCGCCGTATAGAAGCGGATCGTCGACGTTTCGTGCGCGAGGCTCGCGCACAGACCGAGCGCGCTTCCGAGGGAAGGACACGCGATGGCGGGGAAGCCGAGTTCCTCGGCGCGCTGGGCCAGTTCGATCACCGAACGCCGTTTGGTCGGCGTGGCCACGAGAGAAAGGGCGGGAAGAGTCACGTGGTCACCGTACTGCCACCCGTTCGACAGGCGCGGCCTCGGTAGGTTGGCGGGGATGCCGCCGAACGATCACCTTCGCATCGGCATCATCTGCCCGTACTCGCTCACTCTGCCCGGTGGCGTGCAGGGTCAGGTTCTCGGATTGGCCCGAGCCCTGCGCCGGATCGGTCACGAGGTACGAGTTCTCGGTCCGTGCGACGGTGCACCTCCCGACACCTTCGTGACTCCGCTCGGTGATTCGCTTCCGACGGCGGCCAACGGATCCATCGCTCCGATCGCACCCGATCCGGCGGCGGCGCTGAGGACCATTCGAGTCCTGCGCGACGAGGAGTTCGACGTCATCCATCTCCACGAGCCCTTGTCGCCGGGCCCCACGCTGACCGCCCTCATGATGCACATGGCTCCGATCGTGGCCACGTTCCACGCCGCCGGCGACAGCGCGAGCTACAAGTACCTCAACAAAGTCGTTCGTTCGCTGGCCGAGTCGATCGACCATCGTGTCGCTGTTTCGGTCGATGCTCGCGACCTCGCGCAGCGCTACCTCGGCGAGGACTACGAGATCCTCCCCAACGGAGTCGAACTCGAACGCTTCGACGGAACCACGACCGGTGTCCGGGAGCGCGCGATCCTGTTCCTCGGCCGGCACGAACCGCGCAAGGGGTTGGAAGTCCTTCTGCGCGCGGTTCGCCTCATCGACGATGCGGATCTTCAGGTCTGGATCGCGTCGGACGGACCCGAAACCGCCCGCCTGCAGCGCGAGTATCGCGACGACCCCCGCCTCGTGTGGCTCGGTCGTATCACCGATGCCGAAAAGTTCGAGCGTCTGAGTCGCGCTCGCATCTTCTGCGCGCCATCGCTCGGAGGCGAGAGTTTCGGCGTGGTCCTCCTGGAGGGAATGGCGGCGGGGGCGACGGTCGTCGCCAGTTCGATCGACGGATACAAGAACGTCGCGACTCACGATCAGGATGCGCTCCTCGTCGAACCGGCCGACGAAGTCGGATTTTCGGAAGCGATCATCCGGATCCTTCGCGACGACCACCTGGCCGACCGGTTGAAGGAGAAGGGTCTCGAGAGGGCCCGGCAATTCTCGATGGAAAGCCTGGCCCGGGCCTACGTCGAGCGGTACCGCTCGGTCATTGCATCTCAAGGGCCCGCCGACGATCCGAGTACTTTCCTCCAGTTGCGCCGAATAATCGGCATGGTTCGGCATCTGGGCGCACTCCTGAGCGCGTGGCTGCGCCGTAAACTGCCCCGGTGACCTGGATCATCGTTCTCATCGTCGCTGCACTGCTGGTCGTGTACGTGGTCGTCACGTACAACGGTCTCATCCGGGCGCGCAACACCGTCGACAACGCCTGGTCGCAGATCGACGTCCAACTCAAGCGTCGCCTCGACCTGATCCCGAACCTCGTCGAGACCGTGAAGGGCTACGCGGCCCACGAACGCCAGACCCTCGAAGCGGTGGTGAACGCCCGCAACTCGGCCCTGGCCGCTCCGTCCGATCCGCATTCGCAGGCGGCGGCCGACAACCTCGTCACCGGATCGCTGCGACAGTTGTTCGCGCTGTCCGAGTCGTATCCCGATCTGAAGGCCAACCAGAACTTCTTGAATCTCCAGGAAGAACTCACGGCCACCGAGAGTCGGGTCGCCTACGCCCGGCAGTTCTACAACGATTCGGTGCTGTCGTACCACAACAAACTCGACACCTTCCCGACCGTGATCGTCGCCAAGATCGGCACCTTCCCGCGTCGCGAGTTCTTCGAGGCCGAGGACGCCGCGCAGAATCCGCCGTCGGTCTCGTTCTGATCCGATGTTCGACGCCATTCGTTCCAACAAGCGCCGGTCGGTCCTTCTCGTGGCCGGCTTCGTCCTCTTCGTCGTGGCCGTCGGCGCCGTCGTCGGCTATCTCTCGGGAGGCGGACCTTTCTCGCTCCTGATCTCGGCGATCATCGCCCTGGCCATCGCGTGGGGCTCGTACTGGAAATCCGACTCGATCGCCTTGGCGGTGAGCCGCGCCAAACCAGCCGATCCCGAGACCTACCAGCGTCTGCACAACCTGGTCGAGGGCCTGTGCATCGCGAGCGGTCTTCCCAAGCCGCGCGTCTACGTGATCGAGGACGTCGCTCCCAACGCCTTCGCCACGGGTCGCAATCCGCGTCACGCCGCGATCGCCGTGACCACCGGACTCCTCGATCAGATGAACCGTGTCGAATTGGAAGGCGTCATCGCCCACGAGCTCTCGCACATCCGCAACTACGACATCCTGGTCAGCACGATCGCGGTGACTCTCGTCGGAACGATCGCCATCATGACCGACCTGGCCATCCGCATGATGTGGTGGAACGGTGGACGGGCCCGCCGGTCCGGCGACCGCAACGACTCCGGGAATCCGCTGGCGCTGATCGGGTTCGTCCTGCTTCTGCTGTCGCCCCTGATCGCCCGTGCGATGCAGGCCGCGGTGAGCCGCCGTCGCGAGACGCTCGCCGACATCTCCGCGTGTCAGATGACCCGCTACCCACCCGGTCTCATCTCGGCGCTGGAGAAGTTGAAGGCCGACACCACCGCCACGCACTCGGCGTCCATGGCGACGGCCCACATGTGGATCGAGCAGCCTCTGTCCGGTGTTCGCGACGAAGGTCGGCTGGGCTGGTTCCATCGCATGTTCGACACCCATCCGCCGCTCGACGACCGCATCGCGCTGTTGAAGGAACTCTGATGAACACCCGCTCGTCATCGATCGCCACGAATCGAGTCGCAGTCCTGCTCATCGCTACGGTCCTCGTTCTCGCCGCGTGCGGCGGGGGAGAGGGAGCGAGCGTCACGGTCGCGGCCGAAACCGTCCCGCCGTCGTCCGCAGTGTCGACCAGCCTCGCCACGACGAGCGCTCCTCCGGATTCCGCGCCTGGAACGTCCACGACGGCACCGGTCGAACTCCCGACCTTTCCGCTCACCGGTCTTCCCATCACCGATGCTGCGTGGGTCGATCGGCCAGCACTCATCGCCAAGATCGACAACGCGCCCGGTGCCTGGCCGCAGTCCGGTCTCGTCGCCGCCGACATCGTGTACGAGGAGAACGTCGAGTCCTGGACTCGGTTCGCCGCCGTCTTCCATTCCCAGGGATCCGACCCGGTCGGCCCCATTCGCTCGGGTCGCACCCAGGACATCAGCCTCGGGACGAGTCTCGACCGTCCACTGCTCGTTTGGAGCGGAGGCAATGACACCGTCACGAGCCTCATCAACAAGAGCGACCTCGTCAACATGAGCGTGCGCGAGGCCGGACCGAACGGCGGCTATTACCGATCATCCGACAAGCGCGCCCCGCACAACCTCTTCACCAAGACGTCGGCCATCTGGGCGGTCGAGGAAGGCCGCGGTGGTCGACCTGGGCCGCAATTCTCCTATCGCGGTCCGGCCGATCCGGTCCCTGGGACTCCGGTCGTCGGCGTGAAGGTGAACATGGACGGCAACATGCGCTCGTCCTGGGAGTGGGACGAACGTTCGGGCTTGTACCTGCGAAGCCACAAGAGCGACCCGCACGTCGAGGCCGACGGCACGCGGGTGACCACCAACAACGTTGTCGTCCTCGTCTGCGAATACAAGACCAGCGTGGCCGATTCGCGCAGCCCGGAGGCGCAGACGACCGGTGACGGGGTGGCCTGGGTCTTCACCGGTGGATCGTGGGTGGTCGGCACATGGTCGCGCGCCGACAAGAACTCCCGGTGGACACTGACCGCCGAGGATGGTTCGGCGATCGCGTTGACCCCCGGGCGCACCTGGGTGCAACTGATCCGAAAGGGTCAGGCCGTCGAGGTCCCGGCCGGGCGGACGCTCGACGACGTCGACTGGCCGTGACGACCGGCCCGTCAATCGATCGCTCGGCTCGTTCGACCCGCCGTTAGCCTGACCGCATGTCATCGTCTCCGGTCACCGGTTCGTTCCCGGTCAAGCGCGGCCTCGCCGAAATGCTGAAGGGCGGCGTCATCATGGACGTCGTCACTCCCGAGCAGGCCAAGATCGCCGAGGACGCGGGAGCCTGCGCGGTCATGGCGCTCGAGCGCGTGCCAGCCGACATCCGCAAGGACGGAGGGGTCGCTCGGATGAGCGATCCAGAGATGATCGAGGGCATCAAGAAGGCCGTCTCCATTCCGGTGATGGCCAAGGCTCGAATCGGCCACTTCGTCGAGGCCCAGATCCTCCAGTCGCTCGGCGTCGACTTCGTCGACGAGAGCGAAGTGCTCACTCCGGCCGACGAGGCTCACCACATCGACAAGTACAAGTTCGCGGTGCCTTTCGTGTGCGGCGCCACCAATCTCGGCGAGGCCCTGCGTCGCATCGCCGAGGGCGCGGCCATGATCCGCTCGAAGGGTGAGGCCGGTACTGGCAACGTCGTCGAAGCCGTTCGTCACCTCCGCTCGATCCTCGGCGACATCCGTCGAATCGGCACCGCCGACTCGGCCGAGTTGTTCGACTGGGCCAAGAAACTGCAAGCACCTCTGCCCCTCGTGCAAGAGATCGCTCAGACAGGCAAGTTGCCGGTTCCGTTGTTCTGTGCGGGCGGTCTCGCCACGCCGGCCGACGCCGCTCTCGCCATGCAGCTCGGAGCCGAAGCCGTATTCGTCGGTTCGGGCATCTTCAAGAGCGAGACGCCCGCGCTTCGCGCCAAGGCAATCGTGGAAGCGACGACCCATTTCGACAATCCCGACATCCTCGCCAAGGTCAGTCGCGGTCTGGGTGCGCCCATGACCGGAATCGGAATGGACGAAATCAACCAGCGATACGCGGAGCGCGGCTGGTGACGAGGCCCCCAGGCCATGGCGCGCATCGGTGTCCTGGCGCTCCAGGGCGCGTTCGCCGCTCACGTTGAGAAGCTCGTCGCTCTCGGCGCCGACGTCGTCGAAGTCCGCCGGGCCGAGCATCTGATCGGGCTCGAAGGCCTGGTTCTGCCCGGTGGTGAGAGCACGACCATGAGCAATCTGCTCGTGTCGTCCGGTCTCGAGCATCCGTTGCGGGCGGCGATCGATTCGGGTCTTGCCGTGTTCGGAACCTGTGCCGGGATGATTCTGCTGTCGGCACACATCCTCGACGGTCGCGACGACCAGATCTCGTTCGCGGCGATCGACGCGACCGTTCGCCGGAACGCCTACGGACGGCAGGTCGACTCGTTCGAATGCGATCTCGACGTGGCCTCGCTCGACGGTCCATTCCATGCGATCTTCATCCGCGCTCCGGCGATCGAACGGCTGGGGAGCGGCGTCGAGGTTCTCGCTTCGTGGAACGGCCGTCCGGTGCTCATCCGCTCGGCTCGCGTCATGGCGGCATCGTTCCATCCCGAATTGACGTCCGACTCGCGTGTGCATCGTCTCTTCCTCGATCTCGTCGAATCCCAACTAGCCGTGAGGTGAACCGTGTCCGGACACTCCAAATGGGCAACCATCAAGCACAAGAAGGGCGCCGCCGACAAGGCCCGCGGAAAGCTCTTCGCCAAGATCGCCCGTCAACTCGAAGTCGCCGCCCGTGAAGGCGGCGGCGACTCGTCGTCCAACGCATCGTTGCGTTCGGTCGTACAGAAGGCGAAGGCCGCCCAGATGACGAACGACGCGATCGACCGTGCGATCAAGCGCGGCACCGGCGTCGACGACGGAGGGACCTACGAGTCGATCGTCTACGAGGGTTACGCACCCGGAGGTGTGGCGCTGATGGTCGAGACTCTCACCGACAATCGCAATCGAACCGGCGGCGAGATTCGCAACATCTTCTCCAAGTTGGGCGGATCGATGGCCGAGCCCGGAGCGGTCGGCTGGCAGTTCAGCCGTCGGGGAGTCATCCTGCTCGACGGCGCGGCGCCCGAGGACGACGTGATGATGGCGGCACTGGACGCCGGAGCCGACGACATCGCTCGGGACGGATCGTCGTGGCGCATCCTCACCGAACCGTCGCTGGTCTACGACGTGAAGGCCGCACTCGAAGCGTCCGGTCTCACGGTTCTGTCGGCCGACTCCACCATGGTCTCGTCCACCCAGATCGAAGTCACCGACGCCGAGATCGCTCGCAAGATCCTCAAGATCATGGAGGCTCTCGAGGACAACGACGACGTCCAGGACGTGTTCTCCAATTTCGACATCTCCGATGACATGCTGGAGAGCGTCGGCTGATACGACAAGAACGTCATCTCTCGACGAAAGGCGAATCATGGCTCTCGGTGTCGGCGATCAAGCCCCTGACTTCTCACTTCCCGGAACCGGAGGACGTTCCTATTCGCTGTCCGAATTCCGCGGCCGTCCGGTCGTCGTCGTCTTCTATCCAGGCGACGACACACCCGTGTGCACCAAGCAGTTGAATTCGTACAACGACGAGTTGGCCCAGTTCGAGAACCTCGATGCGGTGGTCCTGGCCATCTCGGCCCAGGACGTGTCGAGCCACGAGAAGTTCGCCGACAAGCACGGGTTCCGCTTTCCTCTGCTCGCCGACGTCGACAAGAAGGTCGCTGGCTCGTACGGAGTTCTCGGACCACTCGGCTTCATGCGGCGCAGCGTGTTCGTGGTGGATGGCGGAGGAACCGTGCGATACGCCCACCGAGCCCTGGCCGGCCTCACCTTCCGGTCGGTGGACGAGCTCACCGCCGCGCTCGCCGGCGCGCGCTGACCCGCACCGGGACCCGTCTCTGCTCGTCTCCATTCGTATCCGCCGAGGGCCCGGGGCCGGGCGGGTAGGATCGTACGCATGTTCGTAGGGCGCCGAGTTCTGGGCATCGATCCAGGCCTGACGCGGTGCGGCTACGCGGTCATCGAGGCCCGGCCGTCGCCCCAGGCGATCTCCCTCGGTGTGCTGCGTACCGAGCCCCACGAGGCCCTCCCCGTTCGACTGCGGCGCATCCACGACGATCTCCTGGCCCTCTTGAACGAATTCCGTCCCCATGCCGTGGCGGTCGAGCAGGTCTTCTTCCAGAACAACACCCGGACCGCCATGGGTGTGGCCCAGGTGAGCGGGCTGGCCCTGGCCGAGGCCCAACGATTCGGCTGCGACGTCGTCCAGTTCACCCCGACACAGGTGAAGGACTCGGTGGCCGGTTGGGGTGGGGCCGACAAGGCGCAGGTCCAGACGATGGTCCAGAAGCGTCTCGGGTTGAGTTCGCCTCCTCGCCCGGCCGACGCCGCCGACGCCGCGGCCCTGGCTCTCTGCTATCTCGCCGTCGCACCCACGCGCGAACGCGTGCAAGCTGCACTCGGAGCGCAGTCGTGATCGGAAGCCTGCGCGGAACCGTCGTCGAGCGCATGCCCGACGGCCTCGCCCTCGTCGAAGTCGGGGGAGTCGGCTACCTCGTGCACGTCACGCCGCGCACTCTGGCCGAGCTCGAACCCACGTCTCCGGCCTTCCTCTATGTGCACCACCACATCCGCGAGGATGCCCAGACCCTGTACGGGTTCCTGCAACGCGACGAACGTGCGGCGTTCGGCATCCTGATCGCGACCCACGGCATCGGACCGGCCATGGCCATGTCGATCCTGTCAACCCACGCTCCACGGGCACTCGTCGACATCGTGGCCTCATCCGACATCTCGGCCCTCACGCTCGTACCTGGCGTGGGCAAGAAGACCGCCGAGCGTCTTCTCGTCGAGTTGAAGAACCGACTCGACGTCCCGGTGTTCGACGAACCCGCGCATGGAGGCGAATCGTCGTCGATCAGCGATGTGCGAACCGCTCTCCTGGGGCTCGGGTACACCGACTCCGAGGTTCGCGACGCCCTTCGCGAAGTCGACACGTCGCAGCACGTCCACGCCGCCGACATCCTGCGCTCGGCTCTGGCCAATCTCGGAGCCCGCCGTGCGGGATGAGTTCCTCGATCCGGCAAGTCGCAGCGACTCGGGTCTCGACGGAGTCGACGGCTCCGACGAAGTCGGTTTGCGTCCGCGCCGACTCGACGATTTCGTCGGCCAACGCGAATTGAAGGAGAAGTTGGCGATCGTTCTCCAGGCGGCGCGGGCACGGGGCGAAGCCGTCGACCACTTGTTGTTCGCCGGTCCACCCGGTCTCGGCAAGACCACGTTGTCCGTCATCATCGCCGCCGAGATGGGCACTCGTCTGCACGTCACGTCGGGTCCGGCTCTCGAACGCGCCGGCGATCTGGCCGCCATCTTGACCAAGCTCGAGCCGGGTGACGTTCTCTTCATCGACGAGATCCACCGCCTGAGTCGAACGGTCGAAGAAATCCTGTATCCCGCCATGGAGGATTTCCAGATCGACATCGTCGTCGGAAAGGGTCCGGCCGCCTCCAGCATCCGACTCACGTTGCCTCGCTTCACGTTGGTGGGGGCCACCACGCGCACCGGAATGATCACCGGACCACTACGCGATCGCTTCGGCCTGGTGGCCCGCCTCGAGTACTACGACACCGACGAACTCGAGTCCATCGTGAGCCGAGCTGCGTCCATTCTCGGTTTCGACATCGACGCCACCGGCGCCCACGAGATCGCCCGTCGCAGCCGCGGCACGCCGCGGATCGCCAACCGATTGTTGCGGCGAGTGCGCGACTTCGCCGAAGTCGGTGGGCTCACGCGCATCGACGGTCCGGCCGCCGACCGAGGTCTGGCGGTCTTCGGCGTCGACGGCGCCGGCCTCGACAAATCCGACCGTCAGTTGTTGTCGGCGATCTGCCAGCAGTTCTCGGGTGGACCCGTCGGCCTTTCCACCCTCGCGATCGCGGTCGGCGAACAGCCCGAAACCGTCGAAGACGTCTACGAACCCTTCCTCATCCAACGCGGATTCCTGGCCCGCACTCCGCGTGGCCGAGTCGCCCTGGCTTCGGCATGGGATCACCTCGGGATCCCGCTTCCCGACGGAGGGCCGCCCGCTCCGTTCTGATGCACATCGACGATTTCGACTACCTCCTCCCGGAGTCGCGCATCGCACAAACTCCGGTCGAACCCCGCGATTCGGCCCGATTGCTCGTCGACCACCGCGACCGCATCGAGCACACCATCGTTCGCGATCTGACCCGGTTCCTCGAACCCGGCGACGTGATGGTCGTCAACGACACGCGCGTCCTGCCCGCGCGCTTGCACGTGCAGCGGTCGAGTGGCGGCCGCGTCGAACTGCTCCTGCTCGAGGCGCTGTGCGACGACCGTTCGCGCTGGGAAGCCATGATCCGTCCGGGTGGACGTTTGAAGCCGGCCGAGGTACTTCTCGATCATGACGGCAACTCCGCGGTCGTGTTCGACGGACGATCCCGCAACGACGACACCTTCGAGATCACACTTCATCCCTCCGAAGGAGAAAGTGTCGACGACTTGCTCCAGCGTCTCGGAGAAGTCCCACTGCCGCCATACATCACCGCCCGCCTCGACGAGCCGGCCCGCTACCAGACCGTGTACGCGCGCCGTGCCGCGTCCGCCGCCGCTCCGACGGCCGGATTGCACTTCACACCCGAACTGCTCGCCGCGATCGAATCGATGGGCGTGGAGATCCTGCGCGTCGAATTGATCGTGGGGCGCGACACGTTCACTCCCATCAGCACCGACGCTCCGGTCCAGCACCGGATGCACAGCGAGTGGTACTCGGTTCCCTCCAACGTTCTCGAGCGCTGCCTGGCCGCGCCACGAGTGCTGGCGGTGGGCACCACCTCGGTGCGCAGTCTCGAATCGGCGGCCACGACCGAACGTCTCGAAGGCCGCACGAACCTCTTCATCCACCAGGGATACGAGTGGAAGGTCGTCGACCGTCTGATGACCAACTTCCACCTGCCCCGCACCACCCTCCTGCTGATGATCGATGCGTTCATCGGTTCGCGCTGGCGACATCTATACCAGGAGGCGATCGAACGCGAGTACCGCTTCTTGTCGTTCGGAGATGCCATGCTGTTGTCCCGCTGATGCATCCGGTGACATTCACTCCGACCGCCACCGATGGCACCGCCCGAACCGGTACGGCTTCGACCGCCCGGGGCACGTATCGCACTCCGTGCTTCATGCCGGTCGGCACGCGCGGAGCGATCAAGTACTTGAGTGCGGCCGATTACGAATCCCTCGGAGCCGAGATCGTCCTCGGCAACACGTATCACCTGATGCTCCGTCCCGGGGCCGACACGGTCGAACGCTTCGGCGGTCTCGGTCGGTTCGCCGGCTGGCGCGGACTCACGCTCACCGATTCCGGGGGATTCCAGATCTTCTCCCTCGAACCCAAGGTCGACGACGAGGGCGTCACGTTCCGCTCCACCTATGACGGAAGCTCCCATCGGTTCACACCAGAACTCGCCGTCGACGTCCAACAGAAGTTGGGTGCCGACATCCAGATGGTCCTCGACGTCTGTCCACCTCTGCCGTCGCCACCCGACGTGGTACGTCTCGCGCTCGAACGGACATCAGCCTGGGCCCAGCGCGCCCGTCGCCATCACACGCGTGTCGACCAAGCGCTCTTCGGGATCATTCAAGGCGGCATCAGCCCGAGCATGCGTCGAGAAAGCGTCGAGCGAACCGTCGCACTCGACTTCGACGGTTACGGCATCGGGGGACTGTCGGTCGGGGAGACCCGGGACGAAATGGTGCCGGCGCTGGCCGCCGCGCTCGAATCCATTCCATTCGATCGTCCGCGCTACTTGATGGGCGTGGGCGATCCGGCGTCGCTCGTCGAAGCCATCGCGCTCGGGGTCGACCAATTCGACTGCGTGATGCAGACGCGACTCGGTCGTCACGGAACCGCTCTCACCGGAAGCGGTCGACTCAACGTCAAGAACGCGCGCTTCGCCCTCGATGACGCACCCATCGACGACTCGTGTCCGTGCGACGTCTGCGCCCGTCACACGCGCGGCTATCTGAGGCATCTGTTCCAGGTCAACGAGCCCACGGCCTCGCGACTCGTGTCCCTGCACAACATCGCCTGGACCTTCGACCTGATGAACCGCGCGAGGGCGGCCATCGAGGCCGGCACTTTCGAGGATTTGCGACGATCGGTGCTCACCACCTGGGGTTGAACGGGACGAATCCGGCCCGATTCGGGGCCCGGGCACTAACATTCCACGGGTTGCCTTTCGAACGGACGGACATGTTCAACGCACTTCTCGCTTCCAACGACTCCACCCAGAACTCGGGCGGCAGTTTCGTCTTCACCCTGGTCTTCATGGGCCTCATCGGCTTCGCCATGTACTTCCTGATGATCAGGCCGCAGCGTCGTCGGATGCGCGAGACCGCCGAGATGCAGAAGTCGATCGGCGACGGCGACGAAGTTCTGACCAATTCGGGGATGTACGGGTTCGTCAACGCCATGGATGGCGACGTCGTATGGCTCGAGATCGCCGAGAACGTCGAGATCCGGGTCTCTCGCGCCGCGATCGCGCGCAAGGTGAATCCTGCTGCCGAGCCGGCCGGTGGTCCCGAGTCGGCCGCCACGGAAGAGTGACCCGGTGAGCCGTCGTCTCGCCACATCGTTGGCGATCTTCATGTCGGTGGTGGCTCTGGCGATCGGCGCGACTTTCGCCGCCGGGAACGAGCCGTCGCTCGGTCTCGACCTCCAAGGTGGCGTCTCGGTCACTCAGGAACCCGTAGGCGACTTCAACTCCGAGTCGCTCGACATCGCCGTCGAACGAATCCGAGAGCGCGTCGACGCGCTGGGTGTGGCCGAACCAGAGATCATCCGCCAGGGCGACGCCATCGTCGTCAACCTGCCCGGTGTCGAGAACCAGGACGAAGCGATCCGCCTCGTCCAAGTGACCGGTGAAGTGCTGTTGCGCCCCGTTCTCGCCGCCACGCCCATCACGTCCAACGAGAATCCGCCGGCGGGCGTTCCGTCCGGCGAACCCAGTGGTTCGTCCTCGACCGCACCCACCGATCCCGGGGCGACCTCCACCACCACGGCGTCGGCTCCGCCGATCTCGCTCACCTCGGCGCCACCGGCCACCGCCTCGCCAGGACCGTCGCGTCGACCCATGGGAACACCCACCAGCACCACCGTCCCGGTCAGCGCCGACTCGTCGACCACGCTGCCCGCCGACACGTCCACCTCCACCAGCATCGCGGTCGATCCCAACGCGTCCACCACGACCGTGGCTCCCATCGAGTCGACGGTCGATCCCAACCTCGCCGGAGGCGACCCGAGCGATCCGACCGCGACGATCATCGCGCGCAACGCCGACGGAAGCGAGATCTACCAACTCGGTCCGGCGTTCGCGAGCGGCGAAGTGTTCAACAGCGACGCGCAGGCCGACATCATCCAGGGTGGTTGGGGCGTCAGGGTCACCTTGAAGGGGGGCGCCGCGGGCGCCGACCTCTGGAACATCGGTGCGTCGCAATGCTTCGGCGGTGGAGCCACCTGCCCGACCCGACGCATGGCCATCGTTCTCGACGGTGTGGTGCAGTCGGCTCCGACGGTCAATCAGCCCTCGTTCAGCGGCGGCGTCGACATCACGGGCAGCTTCTCCGAGTCCGAAGCCAAGGATCTGGCGCGAGTCCTGAAGAGCGGAGCGCTTCCGGTGCGCCTCGAAGTCCAGGCCGTGCAGACGGTGTCGCCCACGCTCGGCGATGACTCCCTTCAGGCGGCCATCATCGCCGGACTCATCGGCGTTGCCCTCGTCCTTCTCTTCATGCTCTTCTACTACCGCACCCTGGCTCTGGTGGTCGTCGGAGGTCTCCTCGTCTCCGGTGCCATCCAATGGAGCATCATCTCGCTCCTGTCCAAGACGAACGGTTTGGCCCTCAGCCTTTCCGGTGCGGCCGGAATCATCGTGTCGATCGGTGTCACGGTCGACTCGTACGTCGTGTTCTTCGAGAAGTTGAAGGATGAAGTCAGAGCCGGTCGCACGATGCGCAACTCGGCGGAGCGCAGTTTCAAGTCGGCCTGGCGGACCATCATCGCCGCCGACATCGTGTCGCTCATCGGCGCGTTCACGCTGTGGTATCTCACGGTCGGGTCGGTCCGCGGATTCGCGTTCTTCCTCGGCCTTTCCACTCTGTGCGACATCGTCGTGGCCTGGTTCTTCACCCGACCCACCATGCTGCTGATCGCGCGGGGCCGGCGTTTCGGAGGCGGGCGCGCGTTGGGCATCGACTCGTCGGCCGACGCCACCAACTCGGCCAATCCAGCAGGGAGTGCAGCATGAGCGACGTCGCGGTCTCCAAATCGCTGTGGGGTCGCCTGTACAACGGGCAGACATCCTTCGACTTCTACGGCAAGCGGCGCCGTGGTTTCGCCTTCTCGCTCGCCCTCATCGTCATCTCGCTCGTCTCGCTCTTCACGCGCGGTGTCAACCTCGGCATCGATTTCGAAGGCGGAGTCGCCTGGCAGGTTCCGGCCAGTTCGACCATGGACGTCGAAGCGGCGCGTTCTGTGCTCGACGACAACGGAATCGAGACGTCGAGCGCCAAGATCCAGACCCTCACGTCGGGAACCGAGGAATTCATCCGTGTCCAGGTGGGCGACGAGCCGACCGAGGTACGAACCGCCGTTCAGAACCAACTGGCCGAAAAGGCCGGCGTATCGGTCGACGACGTCTCGGTCAGTTCCGTGAGTTCGTCGTGGGGCCGCACCATCACCGAGAAGGCCGTTCGAGCACTGGTCATCTTCCTCGTGCTCGTGTCGCTGTACATCGCCTGGCGCTTCGAATGGCGCATGGCCCTGGCGGCGATCCTCGCCATGGCGCATGACGTGCTCATGAGCGTGGGTATCTACTCGCTCACCGGATTCGAGGTCACCCCGGCCACCATCGTGGCCTTCCTCACGATCCTGGGCTTCTCGCTCTACGACACCATCGTGGTGTTCGACAAGGTTCAGGACAACGTGAAGCGATTCAGCGGCACCCGTGTGCCGGTTGCCGACATCGTCAACGTGTCGGCCAACCAGGTGCTCATGCGTTCGCTCAACACCAGCATCGCGGCGATCCTCCCGGTGCTGTCGCTCCTCGTCCTCGGCAGCGGTGTGTTCGGGGCGATCGCGCTACGCGAGTTCTCGCTGGCCCTCCTCGTGGGCGTCACCACGGGCGCCTACTCGTCGGTCTTCATTGCCACCCCCTTGTACGCGTTGCTCAAGGAACGCGAACCCAAGTTCGCCCCGCTCCGGGGATCCCACGTCACCGGTACCGCACTCCAGCAGATGGTCGTGACCGGTCTGCCCTCCGGTAGCCGGGCCGTGAAGCGAGTGGAAGCATCGGCCGGCGAGGTCCTGACCGCCGATGTGTCGACTTCGGCCGTCCTCACCCATCCACCGCGACCCCGTAAGAAGCGTCGTCGGTAGATTGCTTCCATGAGCGCGAGGCCGCTGGCTGACCACATTCGGGCGATTCCCGATTACCCCAAGCCCGGTGTCACCTTCCGCGACATCACTCCTCTTCTCGGCGACGGACCGGCCCTCGCCGAGGCGGTCGACCAGTTGGCCCGCCGTTTCGCCAATGAGCGCGTCGACCGAGTCATCGGCATCGAAGCCCGCGGCTTCATCCTGGGAGCTCCGGTCGCGGTGTCGCTGGGCGCCGGATTCGTACCCGTCCGCAAGGCGGGCAAGTTGCCCTGGGCGGTGGTGCGCGAGGAATACCAACTCGAGTACGGCACCGACAAACTCGAGATCCACCGCGACGCGATCCACCCCGACGAGCACGTCGTCGTGATCGACGATGTGTTGGCCACCGGTGGAACCGCGGCCGCGACCTGCCGTCTGGTCGAGACGCTCGGCGCCACGATCGTCGGACTCGGAATGCTCATCGAATTGAAGGCCCTGAACGGCCGCTCCGTGCTCGGCCAGCGGCGGATCGAATCACTTCTCGAGTTCTGATGCTCTCGCCGGAGGCCACATGTCGACGGTGACCCGGCTTCTTCCCTGGCGTCGCCACCAGAGCACTCCCACCGACGAGTTGTTCCAGGTGCTGTCGTCGTACCGTCGCCGCCACCCCAAGGCCAACACGGCTCTGATGGCCAAGGCGTACGAAGTCGCCCGCGTCGCGCACCTGAACCAGACGCGCAAGAGCGGAGAGGGTTACATCAACCATCCACTCGCCGTGGCCAAGATCGTTGCCGACATCGGTCTCGACGACACCACGATCGCCGCTGCGCTCCTGCACGATGCCGTCGAGGACACCGAGATCACCGTGGCCGACGTCGACCGCGAGTTCGGATCCGAGGTCGCCGCGATCGTCGATGGCGTCACCAAACTCGAACGAATCCAGTTCGATTCGAAAGAGGCGCAGCAGGCCGCGACCATGCGCAAGATGCTCGTGGCGATGGCCAAGGATCTTCGCGTCCTCATCATCAAGTTGGCCGATCGCCTCCACAACATGCGCACCATCGCGTCGATGCCGGTCGAGAAGCAGCAGCGGATCGCCAACGAAACACTCGAGATCTACGCGCCGCTGGCCCACCGTCTCGGCATGCAGGGACTCAAGCAGCAGCTGGAAGATCTCGCCTTTGCGTCGCTCTATCCCAAGCGCTACGCCGAACTCGACCATCTCGTGACCACACGGAGCCCCGAGCGCGACATCTACCTGGCCAAGGCCATGGCCGATGTCCGCAGCCAGTTGGCCGATCTGAACATCACCGCCGACGTGACCGGTCGCGGCAAGCACCTCTGGAGCATCTACGAGAAGATGATCCAGAAGGGCAAGGAATTCGACGAGATCTTCGACATCGTCGCCATTCGCGTCGTCGTCGATTCGGTGAAGGACTGCTACGCGGCCCTCGGCTGCATCCACGGGCGCTGGAAGCCGGTCGTCGGCCGCTTCAAGGACCACGTCGCGATGCCCAAGTTCAACCTCTACCAGAGCCTCCACACCACGGTCATCGGCCCGGGTGGCAAACCGCTCGAGATCCAGATCCGTACCAGGGAGATGCACCAGCGCGCCGAATGGGGAGTGGCCGCCCACTGGGCCTACAAGGCGGGCGACGAGACACCCGACATCGACTGGCTCAACCGCATCATCGACTGGCAGAGCGAAATCGCCGATCCGGCCCAGTTCATGGAAAGCCTGAAGACCGATCTCGATCAGGACGAGATCTTCGTGTTCACTCCCAAGGGTCGGGTCATCGCCCTGCCGCTCGGAGCGTGCCCGGTCGACTTCGCGTATTCGGTGCACACCGAGATCGGCAACACCTGCATCGGCGCGCGTGTCAACGGCCGCCTGGTTCCTCTCACCCACGAATTGAAGTCGGGCGACACCTGCGAGATCTTCACCTCGAAGGTCGATACCGCCGCTCCGTCGAAGGACTGGCTCGACTTCGTGTCGTCACCCAAGGCGCGCAACAAGATTCGTCAGTGGTACTCGCGCGAGCGCCGTGACGATCTCATCGAAGTGGGGCGCGAAGCCTTCGAGAACGAGTTCCGTCTCGAACGCCTTCCGATCACCCACGTGATGGAGAGCGAGTTCTTCCTGGAGGAAGCGGTCGCCCACGGTTACGCCGACGTCGAGTCGCTGCTCGCCGCCGTGGGCGACGGCCAACTGGGCGCCAAGGCCATCTCGCAGCGCGTGGCCCACCGATTCAAGAGCGAAGGGGCCGAGGAGCGCCTCACCATGTCGGTTCTGCACCCCGAGGAACTTCGACGGGGCGGCACCCAGACCGGCGTTCACGTCGAGGGTTTCGACGACGTCCTCGTCCGCCTGTCGAAGTGCTGCACTCCTGTCCCCGGCGATGACATCATCGGCTTCCTCACGCGCGGACGCGGCGTGAGCGTGCACCGAACCGACTGCGCCAACGCCGCGTCGCTGGCCCACGATCAGTCGGCCCGACTCGTCGATGTCGAATGGGATGGGTCGGCCACCGGTCGCGTGTTCCGCGCCGGGGTCGAGGTGGTGGCGCTCGACCGCAGCCGTCTCCTGCGCGACGTCGCCAACGCGCTCTCCGAGCAGCACGTGAACATCGTGGCCTGCAGCACGCACACCGGCAACGACCGCATCGCCAAGATGCGTTTCGAATTCGAGTTGGCCGACCCGAGCCATCTCGACAGCGTCATCCGCACCATCAAGAAGATCGACGCGGTCTACGACGCGTACCGCGTGGTGCAAAAGACCGCCGCGAACTGACCGGGGAAGCGGCAAACGTCTCCGGGCCCATCGGGGCCGACCGGTAGCCTCGGGGGGTGCCCGAATTCCAGACCAGCCCCGGGATGCGCGACATCCTGGCTCCCGAATCGGCCCGCTGGCGCCGATTCGTGCAGGTCTTCGCCGACACGGTCGAAGCCGCTGGTTACGAGCAGATCATTCCGCCGCTCCTGGAGGACATCGGCGTCTTCAGCCGGGTGGGCGAGGCCACCGACGTGGTCACCAAGGAGATGTACGACTTCGTCGACAAGGGCGAGCGCCACGTCGCCCTGCGTCCCGAACAGACCGCCAGTGTGTGCCGGGCCTTCGTGCAGCACCGGCCGACCCTGCCGTGGAAGGCGTGGTACAGCGGACCCAACTTCCGCTACGAGAAGCCGCAACGCGGACGGTTCCGCCAGTTCGACCAGGTCGGCATCGAGGTGCTCGGTCCCACCGACCCGGCGGTGGACGTGGAGGTCATCGCCCTCGGTTGGCGTTTCTTCCAGGCGCTCGGACTGCGCCAGGTCACGTTGCGACTCAACAGTCTGGGCGAACCGTCCGACCGTTCGCGTTACACCGAGGCCCTGCGGAAGCACTTCGGTGACCACGCCTCCGAACTGGCCGATGAGACACGAGCGACGCTGGCGCGTAATCCGCTCCGCGTCCTCGATTCAAAGCGCCCCGAGGACGCGCTGGTGCTGCAGTCGGCTCCCCGCATCGACGACTTCTTCAGCGAAGCGGCCGCCGACCACTTCGCGCGGGTCAGAGCCGGACTCGACGCGCTCGGGGTTCCGTACACTCGCGACGAGCGACTCGTGCGCGGTCTCGACTACTACCGGTTCACGACGTTCGAATACGCGGGCGGAACCCTCGACTCGGCGCAGAACGCGCTCGGGGGAGGAGGCCGCTACGACGGTCTGGTCGAGGATCTCGGCGGACCATCCACACCAGGGATCGGATTCGCGCTCGGCCTCGATCGCACGCTGCTCGCCTGCGACGACGAGGGCGTTTTCGCGGCCCCGCCAACATCGGTCGACGTGTTCGTGATCGACACGACGGGCGGCTTCGAAGCGACCGTGCTCACCGACGAGTTCCGATCGGCGGGACTCAGCGCCGATCGCGCCTACGACAATCGTTCCATGAAGAGCCAGATGAAGGCGGCCGACCGCAGCAACGCGCGCGTCGCCGTCATCATCGGATCCGACGAACTCGCCAGCGGACGAGCCGTCATCCGACCGATGAACGGCGGTGAGCAGTTCACCGTTTCACGGGCGACGCTGCTCGGCGACGTGTTGAGAGTCGCGCGCGGCTCCGAACCAACTCCCACCCCCAAGGAAATCAAATGAGCGTTCACCCGTCCCGGACCACCTTGCGCACCCATCTCTGCGGTGAACTCCGCTCGGAGCACATCGGACAGAGCGTGAGCCTGTGCGGCTGGATCGCAAAGCGGCGCGAGCACGGAGACAAGTTGGCGTTCGTCGACCTGCGTGACCACTCGGGCATCGTGCAGTGCGTCATCGACGACGGTGTCGACCTGCGCAGCGAATACGTGGCGCGCATCACCGGAACGGTTCGAGCCCGTCCCTCCGGAACCGTGAACGCGAATCTGTCCACCGGCGAGATCGAGATCGGCGAATGCACGGTCGAAATTCTGCGTTCGGCCGACCCTCCGCCGTTCCCGATCGATGCTCGTGCCGACGACGTCGACGAGAACGTTCGCCTCCAGTACCGCTACCTCGACATCCGCCGCGAGCGAATGCAGCGCAACATCCGGGTGCGCGCCAAGGTCAATTCGGCGGTGCGCGCCGCCATGGAGCGACAGGGTTTCGTGGAGGTGGAGACACCCATGCTGGTGCCGTCCACTCCCGAAGGAGCCCGCGAGTTCCTGGTGCCTTCGCGCAAGGAACCGGGTTCGTTCTACGCCCTGCCGCAGAGTCCGCAGCTGTTCAAGCAGTTGCTCATGGTGGCCGGCATCGATCGCTACTACCAGATCGCTCGCTGTCTGCGCGACGAGGACCTGCGCGCCGATCGTCAGTACGAGTTCATGCAGCTCGACGCCGAGATGAGTTTCGTCACACAGGACGACGTGCTGGCCGCCATCAGCGAAGCCGTCCTGTCGGCCGCCGAGGCCGTCACCGGCGAGCGTCCGCCTTCGATCGAGCGCATCACATGGCGCGAGGCGATGGACCGCTACGGAATCGACAAGCCCGATCTGCGTTTCGGCATGGAACTCGTCGAGCTCACGTCGATCTTCGCGAGTACCGAGTTCAAGGCCTTCGCCGGAGCGGCGTCGATCAAGGGCATCCGTGCACCGGGACGCGCCGAGGAATTCGGCCGCAACAAGCTCGACGCGCTCACCGACAGGGCCAAGAAGATGGGGGCCAAGGGTTTGGTGTGGCTCAAGGTCGCCGCCGACGGATCGCTCGATTCACCCGTCGCCAAGTTCCTCTCGACCAACGAGCAGTCGGCGCTCGTGGCTGCGGTGGGGGCCGAGCCGGGCGACCTCGTGCTCGTCGTGGCCGACGAGTGGATGACGACCTGCGAGGTTCTCGGCCAGTTGCGCAATGATCTCGGTCGACCGCCCGTTCACCAGGGCCCGTACCGCTACGTGTGGGTCGTGGAGTTCCCGTTGTTCGTCGGCGTCGACAAGGAGACCGGGCGGCCCAAGCCCGGACACCACCCGTTCTGCCGTCCCCACCCCGACGACCTCGACAAGTTCGAAACCGATCCGCTGTCGGTTCGCGCCATGGCGTACGACCTCGTCCTCAACGGCTGGGAACTCGGTTCCGGCTCGATCCGGATCCACGAGCCGGAAATGCAGCGGAAGGTCTTCACGGCTCTTGGTATCTCCGACGAGGAAGCCAACCGCAAGTTCGGCTTCTTCCTCAAGCCGTTCACGTTCGGCGCTCCTCCACACGGTGGTTTCGCGTTCGGCCTCGACCGACTCGTGGCCATCCTCGCCGGCGAGGAGAACATACGCGAAGTGATCGCATTCCCCAAGACGCAGAGCGGCCAGGACCCGATGACCAACGCGCCGACACGCGCCGAAGCCAAGCAACTCGACGAACTCGGAATCCGAACCCTTCCACCGAAGGTCTGACCGGTGTCGATCGCGGTCCGATGAGTTCGCAATCCTTCCGGGCCGGGGTCGTGATCGTCATCCGCCGCGATGACGGTCGACTTCTCGCGTTCGAACGCAAGCATCCGCGCGGCGCCTGGCAGTTGCCGCAAGGTGGCATCGACGAGGGTGAGGAACCCGTCGACGCGGCTTGGCGCGAGATGGAAGAGGAGACCGGTCTCGATCGGTCGCACGTCCGTCTGGTCGATCAACTCCCGGAATGGATCGCCTACGAATGGCCCGACGACGTCCGCGGCGACGACCCGGTGCGCGGTCAGGTGCAACGGTGGTTCCTCTTCGGGGTCGTTCCCGACCCGACGCACGAACACCATGCGCACGCGCACGACGTGTCGCCCCGGCCGGACGATCGCGAGTTCGTGGCATGGACGTGGATGACACCGCACGAACTCGTCGACTGCGTGATCGACTGGCGTCGACCGGCCTACCAGCGCGCATTCGCGCGTCTGCTGCCATGAGCGACGACTTGTTCTCGGCGGCCGCGCGCGAACGTCTTCGCGAGCGAGCGCCGCTGGCCGCCCGACTCCGACCGAAGTCGATCGACGACGTGGTGGGTCAGGAGCATCTGGTCGGACCCGGACAACCGTTGCGCCGACTCGTCGAGGCCGACCGCCTCACGAGCATCCTGCTGTGGGGTCCGCCCGGAACCGGAAAGACCACGCTCGCTTTGGCCATCGCCGGGTCCACCGCGCGCGCCTTCGAGCAGCTTTCGGCCGTCACCGCCGGAGTGCGCGACGTCCGCGAGGTGATCGAAAGGGCCCGTGAGCGTCTCGGACTGCACGACCAGGGCACGATCCTCTTCCTCGACGAGATCCACCGCTTCTCCAAGTCGCAGCAGGACGCTCTGCTGCCGGCCGTCGAGGACGGCACCGTCACGCTCATCGGAGCCACGACCGAGAATCCCTTCTTCGAGGTGAACGCTCCGCTGCGCTCCCGGAGCACTTTGTTCAGGCTCGAACCGTTGTCGACCGCGGCCACGCGCGTTCTCGTCGAGCGTGGTCTCGCGGCGCTGGCCACGAACGCGAGTGACGATGCCATCGACCTGCTGGTCGACCGTTCGGCCGGGGACGGCCGACAAGTCCTCACCTCGCTGGAGGTCGCAGCGGCCCTGGCCCATCCCGATGCCATCGACTTGACCAGGGTCGAGCAGGCGTTGAGCACCAGTGCACTGCGCTACGGCCGAGACGATCATTACGACGTCACGAGTGCCTTCATCAAGAGCATGCGGGGGAGCGATCCTCAGGCCGCGATCTATTACCTCGCCCGGATGCTCGAGGCCGGCGAGGACGCCCGCTTCATCGCGCGGCGAATGATCATCCTCGCCAGCGAGGACATCGGTCTGGCCGACCCGCAATCGCTCCAGGCCGCCGTGGCGGCCGCTCACGCGGTCGAACACGTGGGTCTTCCCGAGGCGCAGTTGAACCTCGCCCAGGCGGCGTTGCACCTCGCCCGCGCGCCCAAGAGCAACTCGGTCGCCACCGCCATCTGGACCGCTCGGGCCGATGTGCGCAACGGCGCGGTGGCCGAGGTGCCGGCCCACCTCCGGGACGCCCACTACCAGGGAGCGGCGACCTTGGGCCATGGCGTCGACTACCACTACACCCACGACGATCCGAACCGCCATCAGGACTTCCTGCCCGAATCATTGGCCGACCGGGTCTGGTACCGGCCGAGCGGGCATGGCGCCGATCGGCCCCAACACGACACAATGGACCCATGACCGCCGGTGAACTCACCATCGTTCTGGCCGCCGTTCTGTGCGCCGTCGGGTTCGCTGCCCTCGTCGTCGTCCTGCTCCGGGTGCACGACACGCTGCGAGCCATACGCGACGAGGTGGACGCCCTTCGCCAGGAGACCCGACCGCTCATCGCCGATCTCCGCGTGTCGACCGACGAGGCTCGCGATGCGATGCACGAGGCTCAGCGCGATCTCGCTCGCTTCGACCGCGTCCTCGGTTCGGCCGAGGCCATCAGCGGAGCGGTCTCCGGGAGCGGTCGCGTCGCCCGCACCGCCCTGGCGACACCGGTCATCAAAGCGGCGGCCCTCGCATCGGGGACGTCGCGAGCCGCCCAACGCCTGACACGTCGTCGACGCCGTGACGATGGTCGTGACGATGGTCGTGACGAACGCCGTGACGGGCGTCGTGATGGACGACGCCGCACTGCGTCGAACGTGATTCCGTGGAGGAAGGGCGCATGATCAAGAGATTCGTGTGGTTCGTCGGCGGAATCGTCACGGGAGCGGCCGGAGTCGTCGTGGCCGGTCGTCGCGTGAAGAAGAAAGTGGAGACCCTGGCCCCGGTGAAGGTCGTGAAGGACGCCCGCATCAAGGTCCGCGACCGCATCAACGACGTGGGCGACGCGATGCGCGAAGGTCGCGAAGCGATGCAGACGAAGGAAGCCGAATTACGGGCTCGTCTCGACGGCCGCCTCGAGCCCTTGACCGGCACCGACGACCCGATCCGTGTCGAGGACGCGCTGCTCGTCGACGGCGAACCGGTCGAACCGGGTCGTGTCGTGGTGCTGCGCCAGTTCGATCCTGGTTTCGTCGCACCCCGTCGTCGCCGATGACGCGGCCGGCCGACGACTTCATCGTCGATCTGACCCGCGGGGTTTCCCACGTCCACCGCAATCCGATCGAGGTGTCGTTGTTCGACCACGACGCGTCGACCATCGAGGGTCGAGCCGGAGTGGTGGTGTACCCCACGTCGCTCGACGAAGTCGTACACGTGGTGACCACGTGCAATCGCCATGGACGTCCCTTCGTCGCTCGCGGCGCCGGAACCGGACTCGCCGGGGGAGCCACACCTCTCGATGGTGCGCTGGTGATCTGTCTGACGAAGATGAATCGGGTTCTGTCGGTCGATCCGGTCAACCGCCTGGCCTGGGTCGAACCGGGCGTGCTCAATCTCGATCTGTCGCGGCACATGGCGGCCATGGGCCACGATCTCCACTTCGCACCCGACCCGAGCAGCCAACAGAGCTGCACCGTCGGCGGAAACGTGGCCAATAATTCGGGCGGCCCGCATTGCTTAGCCGATGGAGTCACCTCGGCCCACGTGCTCGCGCTGGAAGTCGTCCTCAGCGACGGCCAGGTCGTCGTTCTGGGTGGGGAGGAACCCGAACCGGACGGACTCGACTTGCGCGGAGCATTCGTCGGCAGCGAGGGAATGTTCGGCATCGCCACCAAGGTCTGCGTTCGACTCACTCAGAACCCACCGACGGTGCGCACGATGCTGCTCGACTTCACGTCCGTTCGCGACGGAGCCGACACGGTCAGTTCGATCATCGCGGCCGGCATGGTTCCGGCCGCCCTCGAGATGATGGATGCCCTGTGCATCGAAGCCGTCGAGCAATACGTCCACGCCGGTCTTCCCTTGGATGCGGCTGCGGTTCTGCTGGTCGAAGTCACGGGGCTCGCCCACGATGTCGACGCGCAGGCCGAACGAGTCGCCGAGATCGGCCGCGAGCATCGGGCGCGCACGATTCGCGTGGCCCGCGACGAGGCCGAGCGGGCGCTCCTGTGGAAGGGCCGCAAGACGGCATTCGGGGCGGTGGCCCGGATCAAACCCAACTACTACCTCCACGACACCGTGGTGCCACGTCGTCGCCTTCCCGAGGTCCTCGACGAGATCTACCGCATCGTCGACCGACACGATCTTCTCGTGTTGAACGTGTTCCACGCCGGCGACGGCAACCTCCACCCGCTGCTCGTGTTCGACAAACGCGAACCGGGTGTCATGGAACGCGTTCATGCCGCCGGTGAGGAGATCGTCCGGGCGAGCGTGGCGGCCGGAGGGGTCCTGTCCGGGGAGCACGGCATCGGTCTGGAGAAGCGCGACTACATGTCCTTGATGTTCTCCGAACTCGATCTCGAAGCCCAAGCGGCCGTTCGGCGCTCCTTCGATCCGAGCGGTTTGGCCAATCCCTTCAAGGTCCTCCCCAGTCCGGCGTCGTGTGGCGACGTCCAGCACGTCCCCGAGGGCGCATGGATCTGACCGGCTTCGCCGAGCGAGTCGGAACGAGCGGAACGGTCTCGATTCGCGGACGTTCGTCACGAACGGTCGAGCGCACCGTGAACGTCGACATCGATCGCGTCGTCACGGCTCCGAACGGAGTGGTCGAGTACCACCCCGACGAAATGACGATCACCTGCGGAGCCGGGACTCCTCTGGAGTCGATCCGGAACGTGACGGCCGAAAACGGGCAGAGCGTCGCGTTGCCCGGCTCGGGGACGGTGGGTGGCGCACTGTCGGTCGGTCGATCCGGAATCGACCGCCTGGGCGTGGGCCCGGTACGCGACACTCTTCTGCAGGCCACCTTCGTGGATCATCGCGGCGAATTGATCACCGTCGGAGGCCCGACGGTGAAGAACGTGAGCGGATTCGACCTGGCTCGATTGCTGGTCGGATCATTCGGACGACTCGGATTCATCGCTCGGGTCATCCTGCGCACCCGACCCGTGCCGAGAGCATCGTCGTGGTTCGAGACCGACGCCGACTGGTCGCGGGTCGTCGAGTTGCAAACGGTCCTGTACCGACCAGCCGCTCTTCTCTGGAACGGCGATCGTCTCGCGATCCGACTCGACGGAGACCCCGACGACATCGCCGAAAGTTCTCGTCGATTCGGTTTGTCGCCGCGCACCGGAGCACCCTTCGCCGAGAACGAATTCACCCACCGATGGTCCGTGGCTCCGATCGAGGTGCCCGCGATCGTGCGATCGGCGCGCGCACCGGTGTGGGCCGAGGTCGGAGTCGGCATCGTCCACCACGTGGAACCTCAGCCGTCCCGCCGCGGAACGCCGAACCGCATCGAGCTTCGTCTCCTCGACGAATTCGATCCCGATCGCCGACTGAATCCCGACGTGGTCTTCCCGCAGTGAGTCAGGGGGCGGCCGAGGCCCAGGCGGCCGACACGGCCTGATCGCCGAGTACCTCGACGGAATCGCTTCGCCGTCCCCATGCGTACAAGAAGAGCGCCGAAGCCGGACCACGCCAGGCCGCGTCGCCCTTGGCGTGCTCGTGCGTCGTGACGATCACGTCGTCGACGTTGCGTACCAGCCATTCACCGTCGCCGTCGGTGCAATGCAGATGGAGCGAGCCGACGGGCTTGGGTTTGGTCGAGGCCGGCAGCATCAATTGGAAGAACTCGTCGATTCCGGCCACGGCAATTTCACGATCGATCGCCGGGGCTTCGCCCCGAGCCCGCTGGATGTCGGCCAGATGGACGGCCGACTCGAACAACAGTCTGCGATGGTAGAAGCCAACGGTGTGATCGGCCGTCCACGACCACTGAGGGTCGGACACGGGTCGCTCGCGGAGCACCCCGAGAACTTCCGTCAGACGTACCCCGAACCAGTCGGACAGCGAACCCTCGGCCGGCGCTTTCTGATCGGGACGCGGAGGTCCGAACGAGGTCGCGCGCGTACCGACCAAATTGCTCATCATGGCGTGGACCGAACCCATGTGCGCGAGAAGGCGACGGGCGTTCCATCCGGGGCAGTCGGGAACATCGAGGTTCGGATCAACCTCGACACGCGAGCGAATGGCCTCGGTCATGTGTTCGACGGCGGCCAGGTGATCGAGAGCCATGGCAGAACAGTAGACCGAATACCCTGAAGTCGTGTCGTTCGACGAGGACCTCAACACGTGCGTCGGATGCGGCCTGTGCCTGCCGCATTGTCCGACGTTCCGGGTCTCGGGCGAGGAGGCATTGTCGCCGCGCGGCCGTATCGCCATCATGCGATCGATCGAAGCGGGAACGGTTGCGGTCGACCACGACGTGGCCCACTACCTCAACACCTGCATCCAGTGCCGTGGCTGCGAACCGGCCTGCCCGAGTGGAGTTCCGTACGGCCGGCTCATCGAGCACACCAAGGCTCGCCTCGCCGACGACTCGGGTGTCGGGCGTTCGACGGTTCCGCTCTGGTTGCGATTCGGGTTGCGGTTACTGCCTCGCCACCGCATCGTCGTCGCCGGATCACGGGTACTCGCCGTCGCACGTCGTGCGCGCCTCGTCCCTCGCCGTTTCGATCCGGGCCCGATCCCCATCCGCAACGGGCGTCCGCTGCGCGCCACGTCGGCCACCCCCGACGTCTGGATCTTCACCGGATGCGTGATGGATGCGTGGCAACGTCGAACCCATCGATCGACCGCGCACATCGTCTCGGAACTCGGGACGACGTTCGGAGTGTCGGGTGGAGCGTGCTGCGGCGCTCTCCACGCGCACGCGGGGCTCGACAGTCGCGACCTGGCCCGCCAGACCATGCTCTCCATGCCGGGCGACGCTCCGATCCTGGTGAACTCGGCCGGCTGCGGAGCCGCGCTCAAGGACTACGGACATCTCCTCGACACCGACGCGAGCCGCGCATTCTCGGCCCGCGTCCTCGACGTGCACGAGTGGCTCGCCCCGCGGGTCGATCGACTTCCCCGACCGGCGGTTCGCGAGACCGTGGTGATCCAGGACCCGTGTCATCTGCGGCACGTCCAGCGCAGCCACGGTTCCGTTCGCGACTGTCTCGCGGGCTTCGTCGAGATGGTCGAGATTCCCGACGACGGACTGTGCTGCGGCGCCGGGGGAGCGTACGCACTCGTGCAGCCCGCGCTCGCTCGCGAAGTCCGTTCTCGCAAGGTCGCCGCCATCGAGGCCGTCGCCGGTCGGCAGGCGGTCGTCGCGTCGGCCAACCCCGGCTGTCTTCAGCACCTGGCCGCGGCCGGACTGGATGTGCGACACCCCGTGGACATCATTGCGGCCACACTCGGCGACGCATCATGAAACACGACGACTCCAACGATCCCATCGACGCATCCACCCGGCGCCGCCTGGCCGAGATCGTCGCGCAACTCGAGTCGATCGGCGCATCGCTCGACGAGATCTCGTTCGACATTCTCCGCGAGGCCAGCGAACGGCGCAGCGGTCGACCCGACGTCGACCGCGTCATCACGCAGGCGCGCCGAGCGATCGAGAAAGCGGCCCGGCTACTCGAAGCCGACTGACCGGATCAGAACTCGGCCGACTTGGCCGCGAGCGCTCCGAGCAATTCATCGAAACTCTTCTGGAAGGCGGTCACACCCTCGCGCTCGAGTCGCTCGGCAACGTCGTCGAGATCGACCAGACGGCCGATCGCGCTCCAGGTCGCCCGCGCCTCGTCGACGCCCGCGTCGATCGTTCGCGCCACTCGACCGTGATCGATGAACGAGTCCACCGTCGTGTCGGGGAGGGTGTTCACCGTGTCGGGCCCGATCAATTCGTCGACGTACAACGTGTCGGGGTAGGCCGGGTTCTTGGTACTCGTCGACGCCCACAGCGGCCGCTGCGCCACGGCTCCCGCTTTCTTCAAGGAGTCCCAACGCGGACCGCCGAACGTCCGCGTGAAGGCGTCATAGGCGAGACGAGCCTGGGCGACCGCGGCGCGACCCCGTAGGGCCAGGGCCTCGGGAGTGCCCACCTCGTCCAGACGACGATCGATCTCGGTGTCGACGCGGCTGATGAAGAACGACGCGACGCTCGCGATTCCCGTCGGTTCGCCACCGGCCCGGACCCGATCCTCGAGACCGTCGATGTAGGCCTCCATCACCTTCTGGTAGCGGTCAAGGCCGAAGATCAAGGTCACGTTGACGTTCCGTCCCTCGGCGATCATCGAACGAATGGCCGGCAACCCGTCGACGGTGGCCGGAATCTTGATCATCAGATTCGGGCGATCGATGCGCTGCCACAGTTCGCGGCCGGCTTGCAGCGTTCCACCCGACTCGTGGGCGAGATTCGGGTCGACTTCGACCGACACGAAACCATCTCCACCACGAGACGATGCATAGAGCGGCGCAAACACGTCGAGGGCGCCGCGAATGTCGGATACGACCATCTCCCAGTACGACTCGGAGATCGAGCGCCGGGCCCGGACGAGATCGCGGAACTGGGCGTCGTAGTCGCTCGATCCCTGGATCGCCTTCTGGAAGATCGTCGGATTCGACGTGAGGCCCCGAATTCCCTTGTCGATCCAGCGCTGGAGTTCGCCGCTGGTGAGGTAGCTCCTCTTCAGGTTGTCGAGCCACGGACTCTGGCCCTGCTCGGACGACAGACGGAAGAGGTTGGTCATGCTCCTAGCGTGACACAAGCGAACGAACCGCCGCGGCCACCGCGTCGACGTTCATGCCCAGCTGAGAGAGGGCCACGTTTCCGGGAGCGCTGGCTCCGAAACGATCGATGCCGAGGCACCGATCGGCGTACCGCTCCCAACCCAAGGTCGAACCGGCTTCGACCGACACGGTGGGTAGATCGGGGCGCAGGACCGCATCGGCCGCCGAGCGATCGGCGCGACGCCACGACTCGAACCGATCCCACGATGGCATCGACACGACCGACACCTCGATGCTGTCGGTCGCCAACGCGCGGGCCGCCTCCACCGCGATCGACACTTCGCTTCCGGTGGCAACGATCTGGGCGACCGGCGATCCCGAAGCGGCGTGAACCACGCCCGCACCACGATCGACCGCCGAGCCATCGGTGAGGACCGGGAGATTCTGACGACTGAGCACCAGCACCGTGGGACCGTCGTGCTCGAGCGCGACGCGCACCGCCACCGACGTCTCGTTCGCATCGGCCGGTCGGATGATCTGCAGGTCGGGGATGGCGCGCAGGGCCGCCAAGTGTTCGATCGGTTGGTGGGTCGGACCGTCCTCGCCGACGCCGACCGAGTCGTGGCTGAACACGAACACGCACTTCGCACGCGACAGGGCAGCCAGGCGGACCGGCGGCTTCATGTAGTCGAAGAACACGAAGAAGGTTCCACCCACGGGAACGGCGCCGCCGTGCAACGCGAGGCCGACCATGATCGAACCCATCGCGTGCTCGCGAACGCCGTAGTAGATCTGGCGACCTTCGGGCGTGGCCGCCGACATGGGTGCCGCACCCGACAACTTGGCGCCGGTGTTGCCAGTGAGGTCGGCCGCCCCGGCCACGAGAGCGGGGACTCCATCGGCCACCGCGTCGAAAGCCTTTTGCACGGCGACCCGAGTGGCGACCTGCTGCCCTTCGTCGAAACGCGGCAACGAATCGGACCAGCCGGAACGACCCGAGCTCCACGTCGCATCCCAATCGGCGCGACGCGACGATGCGGACAATCTCGTCTGCCAGGCCTCGCGAACCACCCGACTGCGAGAAGCGAGTCGGCGGCATTCGTCGACGATCTCGGCCGGCGCCCAGAACGGTTCGTCGGGAACGCCCATGACGGCTTTGGTGCGCGACACGTGCTCGGCCGTGAAGGGATTGCCGTGCGCCTCGTGCTTGTCGGTCCAGTCGGGGGAGGGAGTGCCGACACGAGTGCGCAACACGAGCAACTTGGGACGGTCGTCGTCGGAATCGCGAGCGTCGACGAGCGCTCGTTCGAGTGCGTCGACGTCCTCGCCGATCTCGCCGAGCTGGCGCACCGACCATCCGTAGGCCGTGAAGCGTGCGACGACGTCGTCGGAGCACGTGAGCGACGTGCCGCCGTCGATCGTGATCTTGTTGTCGTCGAACACCACGATCAAGCGACCGAGGCGCTGGTGGCCGGCGAACGACGACGCCTCGTGACTGACACCTTCCATCAAGCAACCATCGCCCGCGATCACCCAGGTGTGGTGATCGCAGAGTTCGGCACCGAATCGAGCGCGCAGATTCCGCTCGGCGAGAGCCAGGCCCACCGCATTCGCCAGACCTTGACCAAGGGGGCCGGTCGTGACCTCCACACCGGCGGTGTGTCCGCGCTCGGGGTGGCCAGGTGTGGCCGAACCCCACTGCCGGAACGCCTTCAGATCGCTCATCTCGACGCCGTAGCCGTTGAGATGCAGCAACGCGTACTGCAGGATCGACGCGTGACCCGCCGACAGGACGAAGCGATCGCGATCGGGCCAGGACGGATCGCTCGGATCATGCTTCATGACCCGGCTGTACAGAACGTGTCCGAGTGGCGCCAGTGCCATGGCGGTGCCCTGGTGGCCGCTCTTGGCGGCCAACGGCGCGTCCATCGCCAAGCCGCGGATGATGTTGACGGCCTGGCGATCGAGTTCGGTGGGCACGGATGCCGACTGTAATCGGAGCCGGGTCAGGCCGGCGGGAGCAGGGTGAACGGAACGATGTGCCACGGACCGCGATCGACCCGGCAGTGGGCAAAGATCTGCCCGTAGTCCGCGAATTCGAGCTCGCCCTTCACGAGGCGGTACGTGAATTTTCCGGGCTCGACCGTGAAAGGACTGACGTTGCGGGCAACTTGTTCGTCGGTCTCGTGGAGACCGCGTCGGAACACCACCTCGAAGACTCCCGAACCGTCCTGATCCGGTGCGCAGTAGATGAGTGCCACCAGATGCGGATCGATCGTGACGGGTGCGGGCGAGGGGGACGCCATGGAGAACATCGCACCCGTGATGTCGATGCGGGTGCTCGGCCCGGGCGCCTGACGAATCTGGAAGTTCTCGACGAAGAGGGCCGACACGATCTGCATGTCGCCACGCTAATTCCGTCACCGGACGCGGCGGCCTTCGAGCCACACGGCCGCCACGCACAGGTCGGCATCGAGTGCGACCAGATCGGCCCGCCGTCCGGGTTCGATCGACCCGCGATCGTCGAGTCCCATGAGCGCGGCCGGATGGCATGACGCCGCGAGCAGAGCGGTCTCGGCCGGAACACCCGCTTGGACGCACACGCGGACGGCGCGATCGAGGGTCAGGTTCGTGCCCGCGAGCGTCCCGTCGCCCAGACGCGGCGCACCCTCGCGAATCTCCACGCCACCGGCGAAGGCTGCGCCCGCGGTCCAGCCGACCGAATCGGACACCAGGGCGATTCGATCCCCGGCCGAACGGAACGCCAAAGCGATCACGTCGGGGTGCACGTGCACGCCATCGGCGATGAGGCCAAGGGTCAAGGCGTCGTCGAGCAGGGCCCAGGTCGCCAGTCCGGGATCGCGATGATCGACTCCCGACATCGCATTGAAGAGATGAGTGACGGCTCTCGCCCCGGCCGAACGGCCCAGCGCGAACTCGACGGCAGTCGGCCGCGAATGTCCGAGCGAACAGCGGACTCCGCGAGCGGTCAACGTCGCGATGGCCCAGCTCGCCCCCGGACTCTCCGGCGCGATCGTCATCATCGTCACGCCCGGCGGCAAGGACTCGACGAAATCGTGATCGACGGCGATGATGTCCTCGCGGCGATGCGCCCCGGGGGCCCGCCCGAGGAAGGGCCCTTCGAGATGCACGCCAACCCGCTCGGCGCCCTTTCGCGGCGACGAAGCCAGGAACTCGATCGCACCGCGGTACCGCTCGAGCGGAGCGGTCACGAGCGTCGGCAGCCACGACGTGACACCGTGGTCGAGCAGACGTTCGGAGAGACCGCTCAGCGCATCGTGATCGCGTTTCCGGACGACCTCCCAGAGGTCGACGTCGTCGTGACCGTTCACCTGCAGGTCGACGAATCCCGCGACGAGATACTCGAAGGTGTCGACGCCGGATGCAGGAGACCCGAGTTCGACCGACTCGATGGAATCCCCGAACGAGACGACCCCGGGGCCCGAGTGCCCCACGAGCGTTCGTCCGGCGACGTGCATCAGACGACGCGCGGTGTGTGGAACCGGACCTTGGCCAATCGGACGAGGGAGAGGAATCGGATGCACCACCAGCCGGGATCGATCTCGTACCAGCGATGCGACAACTTCGCCGAGGTGGGTGCGGCGTGGTGGTTGTTGTGCAGACCCTCACCCGCGGTGAAGAAGGCCAGCCATTGCAGATTCCCGGCCCGATTGGCGTACGGGCGACGGCCGAAGTGATGGCCGATGCAGTTCACCGCCGCCGATCCGGAGATGTACAGCACGGTGTGTCCGATCGCGACGATGGCCCCTGTCAACGGACCGAGGACGACCACCAGGACGGCAACCCCGATGGCGAGACCGAAAAGCGAGCGATCGAAGAGCCAGCGATCCCATCGATCGGCCGGCAGGTCCCGCGCGTAGCGGAGCGTCTCGGAGTCGCGCGCCGCCCGGCGGTAGAGCACGAGGTTGGTCAATTGCACCCGACCCCAACCGAGCAGGACCGGCGAATGGGGATCGCCCTCGACATCGGTGTACGCGTGGTGCTTACGGTGGACGGCCACCCATTCGCGGGGCTTGATACCGGTGCTGACCCAGACGAGGACACGACACACGAAGCGAGCGGGTCCGCGCAGGGTGAGGGCGCGGTGGGCCAACGCTCGGTGCAGATACACCGTGGTGACGATGTTGGCGATCGTCATGGCGGCGAGCGAGCCGACGATCGTGGACAGGAGCAACCTCATGAGCGGACGGTACCACCCGCGGCGAACGTCTCGGTTCACGGTTGGTTGTGCCAGAGTGACGAGAGAGGAAACGATGACCGAATGAACGGACGCGCCGAACGCTTCGAGGAACTCGACGACGAGTCGAAGGCCCGTTGGGCCAAGTTCGGACGCGGTGAGCGGATCTATTTCATCCAGCACGTCGGGATCGAAGTCGAAGAGGTTCGCTTCGACTACTGCCGGATGCGTCTGCCTTTCCGACCCGAACTCGAACAGCCCATGGGCGTGGTGCACGGGGGAGCGATCGCGACGCTTCTCGACGTGGTCGTCGTCCCGGCGATCGGCTCGCGCTACGGAGCCGACGTCGGATACTCGACGGTCGACATGCACGTCCAGTACCTATCGGCACTCGTGAAGGAGGACGCCGTGGCCGAAGGCTGGATCGTGAAGAGAGGCCGCTCGGTCGTTTTCTGCGAAGCCGAGATCGTCGGTGCGACGTCGGGCAAACTGATCGCCCGCTCGGTGCTCACTTACAACGTGTCTCCGGCCCGCCCGATGGGCGTCTGAACCCCGGCCGTGTGCGGACGATTCACATCGCTCACGCCGCCCGACGAACTGGCGGCGATCTTCGCCACCGCCGATCCGACACCGGGTCTGTTCGACGACTTCCGGCCCAATTACAACGTCGCACCCACGACACGGGTCTCCGCCGTGGCCAACGACACCGAGCGGACGCGACGACTCGGGCGGTTCCAATGGGGTCTGGTCCCACATTGGGCCAAGGACTCGACGGGGGCGGCGCGCCTCATCAACGCGCGCAGCGAGACCGTGTTCGAGAAGCCTTCGTTCCGGTCGTCGGCCGCCTCGCGCCGATGCATCGTGCCGATGGATGGGTTCTACGAATGGCGGACCGTCTACGCGGAACCGCGTCCGTCGAAGGCGCCCAAGGAGCCGGTCTACGTGACTCGTGCCGACGGCCGACCGCTGGCGGTGGCGGGTCTCTGGGCCTCGTGGCGCGACGCTTCGTTGGGCGAGGACGCTCCGTGGCTCCACACCTGCTGCGTCGTCACCACGGAGGCCAACGCGACCATGGCCCCGATCCACGATCGCATGCCGGTGATCCTGGAGCCCGATGACTGGTCGACCTGGTTGGACGTCGCGCACACCGAGCGAACCGAACTGGCGGCGTTGATGGTTCCCGCGAAGGAGTCGGTGCTCCGGGTGGTCGACGTGGCGCCGATCGTCAACTCGATCCGCAACAACGGCCCCGAATTGATCGAGCCGATCGCTCGCTGAACCCGGAGTCAGTCGCTCGCTTCGTCGCGTCCGGCCGAGCGCAGCGCGGCGCGAATCCTCGTCGCGGCCGCTTCGAGTGCGGCGCGTTCGACGGTTGCGGCGGCGTTCGCGAACGAGAGGTCGGCCATGCTCGCGGTCGGGATCACGTGCAGGTGGGTGTGTGGAACCTCGTACCCGGCCACGATGAGGCCGATGCGCTCGCAGGCGAAGGCGGTCATCTGCGCCCGCCCGATCACGTGGGCGACGTCGAAGAGATGCGCCGACGACTCCGGCGACAGATCGACCCAGTGGTCGACCTCGTCACGCGGAACGACCAGCACGTGCCCTTCGGCAATCGGGTTGATCGTCATGAACGCGACACAGCGTTCGTCCTTCCACACGAATGTCCCCGGAATCCGACCTTCGATGATGTGGGTGAACACGGTGGGCATCAGACCCAGCCTCCCGACGCGGCGAAAACGTCACCGATGCAGTACGACGATTCCGGTCCGGCCAGGAAGCGCACGACTTCGGCCAGCTCTTCGGGTCGTCCCATGCGGCCGATCGGGATCTGCGCCGTGATTCCGGCGATCGAGATCGGGTCCATCGGCGCCAAGAGGGGAGTGTCGACCCAACCGGGAGCGACCGCATTGACACGGATCCCGAAGGGTGCGACCTCCTGTGCGGTCGACTTGGTGAGCGCCACGATGCCGGCCTTGGCCGCGCAGTAATGGGGAGCCCCGGCGGCCGGACGCAATCCCATGATCGACGACACGTTGATGATCGAACCCGAACGTCTCGGCATCATGTGCCGGAGGGCAGCGCGGGTTCCGAAGAACGTTCCGTGCAGATGGATGCGGATCATCACGTCCCATTCGGAATCCGTCATTCCGAGAGTCACGTCGAGAGGCTCGAGATCGTCGATTCGTCCCTCGGCCCGTGCCATGGCATTGGCGAATGCCTTCTGATCGCGTTCGGGATGCCGCGGAGGCGCGACGCCGGCGTTGTTGATGAGGACGTCGAGTCGACCGTGGTGGGCCGCCACTCGATCGACCGCGGCGTCGAACGCCCCCGAGTCGGTCACGTCGAACACCGCGACCTCACCACCCACCTCGGACGCCACGCGGCCCGCCGACGCCTCGTCGCGATCGCCGACCACGACGTGCGCACCGTCGGCGGCCAGGCGCCGGGAGAACTGCGCACCCAGGCCCGAGCCGCCACCGGTGACGACCACGACCATTCCGCTCAGATCACTCGCTCCCATGTCGCGAACCCCCTCGACTGAACCCTACGACGACCCGGACCCGGCTGGGTACTGTCGAAGCATGACCGAGAGCCGACCCGACACCCCCGGCGACGCGCCGCCGGCGTCCGCCTCCGTCTGGTCGGACGTGGCCACCTGGCCCAACCTCATCACGCTCCTGCGCCTGTGCTGCCTGCCGTTGTTCCTGTGGCTCCTCTTCGGTCGGGACGACCGCCAAGCAGCCGCCTGGCTTCTCGGCGCCCTGGGTGCGACCGACTGGGTCGACGGATGGGTTGCACGCCGCTTCGATCAGGTCAGCGAATTCGGAAAGATGTTCGACCCGACCGCCGACCGCCTCCTTTTCGTGGTGGCGCTCGTCGCCATCATGATCGACGGTTCGGCGCCCTGGTGGTTCTGCCTGGCCGTGCTCGTGCGCGAAGTGCTTTTCGGGGGAGTAGTCGCCGTGCTCACGCTCTTCTTCGGCATGGAGCGCTTCGACGTCACGTACTTGGGGAAGTGGGCCACCTTCATACTCATGTTCACTTTTCCCGGATTCGTGATGGGCGAGAGCGACATCGCGATCGACGAGTTCTTCACCGTCGCCGCTTGGATCATCGGACCCATCGGCCTGGCGCTCAGCTACTACACCGCCCTGGCCTACGTTCCGACCATCCGACGAAGCCTGACGAACCGCTGATCGGGGCGATGGCACATCGCTCGGCGGACGATCGCCGACTACATTGTCCGGCATGGGTGTTCAGGAGGGGCTGCTCTACGCGAGCGATCACGAATGGGTGAAGGTGACCGGTCGCGTCGCCCGCATCGGCATCACGGATTTCGCGCAGGACGCTCTGGGCGACGTCGTCTACATCGAAGCTCCCGAAATCGACCGAGTCGTCGTCGCGGGCGAGTCGTTCAGCGAAGTGGAGTCCACCAAGTCGGTCTCCGACATCTACGCACCCGTGGCCGGAACCGTGGTGGCGGTCAACGACGAATTGATCGCCGATCCGAGCCTCATCAACTCCGAACCGTACGGCCGCGGATGGATCTGCGACATCCGTATGGATTCCGACGACGTGTCGCATCTGCTCGACGCCGCGGCGTATTCGCAGTTGATCGGCGGCTGAGATGGCAGTCTTCTGCCCGCAGTGCGGTGTCCGTAACGGCGACGATTCCGGTCGTTGCGCGTCGTGCGGTACGACATTGGTGAGCGACGCCGATCGCACCCAAGCCTTGTCCCGAGCCGACATCTTCGGACCCGAGTCCGACAACGGTGCGACTCTGGGCACGCACTCGGCCGCGACGTTGATGGTCCGTTCGGGCCCGCAGGCCGGTGATCGATTCACCCTCAGCGCCACTCCCACCCGACTCGGACGCCACCCCGACAGCGACGTCAGCCTCGACGACATCTCGGTGTCGCGGCGCCACGCCGAGATCGAACGGCACGGCGTCGAGTACGTGCTGCGCGACGTCGGCTCGCTGAACGGCACGTACGTCAACCAGCGTCGCGTCGATTCGGTCGTCCTGCAGCAAGGCGACGAGATCCTGGTCGGTCGATTCCGGCTCCTGTTCATCGCTCCGTCGGAGTCGGTGTGAACTCTCGTTCGACCGCCGAGCGTCCATATCTCTCGATCGGCGAAGTGTTGGGTCTGCTCCTCGAGGAGTTTCCCGACGTCACGATCTCCAAGATTCGCTTCCTCGAGAGTCAGGGTCTCATCGTGCCCGAGCGAACCGCGTCGGGATACCGCAAGTTCTACGACGACGACGTCGAGCGACTTCGCTTCATCCTGCGCGAACAGCGCGAGAACTTCCTGCCGTTGCGCGTGATCAAGGATCGACTCGACACTCCGCCGCACGGACTGGAGCGCGACGACGAGCCGATCGAGTCGACGATCGAACCGTCGGCGCCGGCGCACCCGAGTTCGCGTGCGAACAAGACCGCACCGGTCATCGTCGACAAGACCCCCAAGCGACCGGCGCCACCCGATCCGTCCGACTCCATCGGGCGACCGGCCACGTACACCCGCGCCGAAATCCTGCAGACCAGCGGGCTCGACGAGGCCACCTTGGCCGAACTCGAGTCCTTCGGCCTCGTCACCCCCCGTGCCGACGGTCGATCGGTGGGCGGCCAGCCGCTGTTCGACGAGCACGACCTGGCTCTGGCTGAGGTCGCCCGCGGATTCGTCGATGCCGGCCTCGACGTGCGCCACCTCAAGGCCTGGAAGATCGCGGCCGAACGCGAGGCCGGGCTCTTCGAACAGCGCGTCCTGCCGATCCTGCGCCGCCGTGCACCCGATTCTCGTTTCGAGGCCAACGCCCTGCTCGACGATCTCACCGAGTTGGGCGGTCGCCTCCGGGCCATCCTGCTGGCCCGTTCGCTCGGCTCCCTGCGCGATCCGCGCTGACCAAAATCGGGGTACTGTCGGCGACGTGATCGCACTCGAACTCGTCGGTGTTCGCCTGGAAATGCCCGGGCGTGTGCACGTGGTGTTCCTGCGCGAACGCGAGGGCGATCGACGCGTGCTTCCGATCTACATCGGCGAACCCGAGGCCGCGAGCATTCAAATCGGCTTGTCGGGCAAGGTTCCTCCGCGACCGCTCACTCACGATCTCATGGTCGACGTTCTCGGGTCGCTCGGCGCCGATCTCGACAAGGTCGTCATCACCGATGTGAGCGAGGGAACCTTCTTCGCCGAGTTGCACCTCAAGTCTCGCCAGGGCCCGCTCACCGTGTCGGCTCGTCCCTCCGATGCGATCGCGGTGGCGGTACGCGCGGGTTGCGGCATCTACGTCGACGAATCGGTCATGGACACCGCCGGTCGCATCGCGCAATTCGACGACGATGACGATTCCGACCAGGCACCCGGCGAGGTCGACGAGCTCGTCGACGAGTTCCGCGACTTCATCGACAGCATCAAACCCGAAGACTTCGCACCGTAGAGCCCACCATCGGGGGTGGAGGTTGACGGTCGGGGCGGGTGGCCGTACCCTGCTACACCGTTGTAATTCCGCCGAGGGGGTTTCGTGAGCGACAAGACGTTTTCGGGAACGCAGGCCGCCGACATCGTCGGAATCTCGTATCGACAGCTCGACTACTGGGCCCGCACCGACCTCGTTCGCCCGGCGGTCAACGACGCCAAGGGGAGCGGCACTCGCCGCCATTACAGCTACCGCAACCTCCTCGAGTTGCGCATGGTCAAGAGCCTCCTCGACGCCGGCATCCGACTCGAGTCAGTACGTGATGTCTTCGCCTACTTGCGCAGTCACGTCGACGACGACATCACGTCGGCCCACCTCGTGATCGAAGGCGCGAGCGTCATCCTGTGCCGTGGCGACGACCTCATCGACGTCGTCCGACGCGGACAGGGCGTGCTCAACCTGCTGCCGCTCGCGCAGGTGAAGGATCAGGTCGACGACAAGATCGTCGCGCTGTACCCCGACCTCGCCCTTCGCCGCGTCAGCTGACGTGGACGAACTCCGGCATTCACCGCTCGACACCGAACATCGCGCGCTCGGCGCGAAGATGACGCCGTTCGGCGGCTGGGACATGCCCTTGCAGTACCCGTCCGGAACGATCGCCGAACACGAAGCCTGTCGGCGCGATGCGGTGGTGTTCGACGTGTCGCATCTCGGTACGGTTCGCGTGGTCGACGGATTCGACCGGCTGCAGCGAGCCCTCACGAACGACTTGAACAAGGTCGCACCGGGTCGCGCCCAGTACACGCACCTGCTCGATCCCGACGACGCGTCGGTGCTCGACGACATCATCGTGTGGTGGCATCCCGACGGCCGCACTTTCGACGTGATGCCCAACGCGTCCAACACCGCGCGAGTCGTGGACGCGATCGGCGGCGACGACATCACGTCCACGCGCGCGGTTCTCGCCGTGCAGGGTCCCGAGGCTCGCGCACGACTTTCCACTGTCTTCGCCGAGGCGGCGGCCGTGAAGCGGTTCCACGTCGCGACTCTGCGTTGGAACGACGTCGAATGCGTCGTGGCCGGCACCGGATACACCGGCGAACCCGGCGTGGAGATCGCCGTGCCCCGGGACGCCGCCAGTGCGTTGTGGAAGGCCATCGTCGGATCAGGTGTCACCCCGGCCGGGTTGGGAGCCCGCGACACCTTGCGACTCGAAGCCGGCCTCCCTCTGCACGGGCACGAACTGGGCGCCGGAATCACGTCGCTGCAGGCCGGACTCGAGTGGGTCGTGGCCTGGAACAAAGGCGACTTCCGCGGGCGTGCGGCGTTGGTCGCGGAGAAGGATCGGGGAGTGCACCGCATCCTGCGCGGCATCGCCACCGACGGGCGGCGACCCCCACGGGCCGACTGCGCGGTGATCAGCAACGGGCGCACCGTCGGGGTGGTCACGAGCGGAAACTTCTCGCCGATCCTCGGTCACGGCATCGCCCTGGCCTTCGTCGAGCCCTCGGTTGCCGTCGGCGACCCGATCGACATCGACGTACGGGGTTCGATTCTCGCGGGTCGCGTGGTCGCGACTCCGTTCGTGAAGTAACGCGCTACTTGTTCGGCTTCATACGTATTACTTGTTCGGCTTCATACGTACTACTTATTCGGCTTCATGCCGAAGATCCCGCCGGCCGATTCGGCGAATGCAGCGAGCGGCGACAGGCGCACCGCCAGATCTCCCAGGGTCGACACGGCCTTGGCCACGTCCCCCGGCAGCGAACCGACCTGTCCGAGGACTCCATCGACACGCTTGATCGTCGAACGCGCCTGCTTCACACCGGCCTGCACCTGGGGAACGATCGCGCGGATGGGCGCCTCGATGTCGTCGAGCAGCGAATTCACGCGTCGGGCCGCGGTGTTGAGTTCGCGCATGGTGTCGTTGAAGTTGGCGAGCGTCTGCACGAGTTCACTGGTGAGAGTCACCATGGTCTCGACCGCCTTGCCGGCCATGGCCACTGGATTGACCCCACCGAGGAGTGACATCACGTCACCAAGACCATGGTTGTTCTGTTGGCTGCTCATGGCGCCAACCTACCGATCGGCGTACGAACTCAGCGGCTCGCAGGTGCACACAAGGTTGCGGTCGCCGTAGGCGGCGTCGATGCGGCTCACGGGCGTGCGGTACGCCGAGCGACCGGCTCCGACCTCGCGCGAGTACTGGCGCGTCCAATCGCCCACGAGATCGGCCAGGGTGTGGGGTGCGTGCCGCAGAGGACTCTCCTCGACCGCGATACGTCCCGCCTCCACGTCGTCGATCTCGGCGCGGATGGCGATCATCGCATCGCAGAACCGGTCGAGTTCGGCTCGCGTCTCGCTCTCGGTGGGTTCGATCATCAAGGTGCCGGCGACCGGAAAGCTCATGGTCGGGGCGTGGAACCCGTGATCCATCAGCCGCTTGGCGATGTCGTCGACGCTCACACCGGTCGCCTTGGTGATCGGCCGGATGTCGATGATGCATTCGTGGGCCACGAAGCCGGCCCGTCCGGTGTACAGAACCGGGAAGTGCGGTGCCAGACGGCGCGCCACGTAGTTCGCGTTGACGATGGCCATCTCGGTCGCCCGACGCAGACCATCGGGACCCATCAGCCTGATGTAGGTCCACGGAATGGGAAGGATCCCCGCCGAACCAATCGGCGCGGCCGACACCGGGCCGACCACGGCCGACTCGTCGTGCGGGTGACCGGGAAGGAACGGCGCGAGATGCGCGCGCACGCCAACTGGCCCGACACCCGGACCGCCACCACCGTGCGGGATGCAGAACGTCTTGTGGAGGTTGAGATGGCTCACGTCCGCACCGAACTCACCCGGTCGCGCGGTGCCGACGAGAGCGTTCAGATTCGCTCCGTCCACGTACACCTGACCACCGACGTCGTGAACGAGACGGCAGAGTTCGACGATGCCGTCCTCGAACACGCCGTGAGTGGACGGATAGGTGACCATGATGGCCGCGACCCGTGCACCGTGGGTCGACAGATGACGACGCAGATCGTCGAGGTCGACGTTGCCGTGATCGTCGCACGACACGACCACCACACGCATGCCCGCCATCACAGCGCTGGCGGCGTTGGTGCCATGCGCGCTCGACGGAATCAGGCAGACGTCACGATCGGCCTCTCCACGAGCGTGGTGATACGCCCGGATGGCGAGCAACCCGGCCAACTCGCCCTGGCTTCCGGCGTTGGGCTGCAGACTCACCGCGTCGTATCCGGTGATCTCGCACAGCCATTCCTCGAGTTGCGACACCAGTCGGCGGTAACCCTCGGATTCGTCGGCCGGCGCGAACGGATGGATGTCGGCGAACTCCGACCAGGTGATCGGCTCCATCTCGGTGGTCGCGTTCAACTTCATGGTGCACGATCCGAGCGGGATCATCGTGCGATCGAGCGCGAGGTCACGATCGGCCATCCGACGCAGGTACCGCAGCATCTCGTGCTCGGTGTGGAACGAGTTGAAGGCTGGAGCGGTGAGGATTTCGTCCTGGCGAACGAGTTCGGACGGCAAACCGATCAGTCGCGAGTCGAAGCGACCCAGGCCATCGATGTCGACATCGATGCCGAGAGCATGCAACAGCGCACACACCTCGTCGAGCGTCGTGGCTTCGTCGATCGTGACACCGAATGTCGTGGCGTCGATCTGTCGAAGATCGAAACCGGCCCGGCGGGCCGACTCACCGGCGGAACCCTTCGCGTCGACGAACGTGACCGTGTCGAACCACGTGTCGTGCACGAGCGAATAGCCGCCGTCGACGAGAGCGGTCGCCACCGCGCCGGCCACGCGGTTGACGCGTTCGGCGATGCGGCGCAGGCCTTCCGGTCCGTGCCAACTGGCGTACAGACCGGCGATGTTGGCCAGGAGAGCCTGGGCGGTGCAGATGTTGCTGGTGGCCTTCTCACGGCGAATGTGCTGTTCGCGCGTCTGGAGCGCCAGGCGCAGCGCCGGCCGGCCGGCGGCATCGGTGCTCACACCAACCAGGCGGCCCGGCAGCGTGCGCGCATGACTCTCACGTGTGGCCATGAACGCAGCGTGCGGTCCTCCGAAGCCCATCGGCACGCCGAACCGCTGGGCCGATCCGATGGCGATGTCGGCACCGAGACTTCCGGGCGAGGCCAGAAGGACGCAGGCGAGCGGATCGGTCGCGACCACCGCCACCGCGTCGTTGGCGTGGAGATCGTCGATCGTTCGACGCCAGTCGACCACGCGACCCGTGGAGGTCGGGTACGAGAGGAGAGCGCCGTACACCGACGACGCGTCGAGCGCGCCGCCCACGATCAACTCGATTCCCAACGGAACCGCGCGCGTGCGCATCACGTTGATGGTCTGCGGATGCGTGTCGGCGTCGACGTAGAAGCGATCGGACTTCGATCGTCCGATCCGCTTGGCCATGGTCATCGCTTCGGCCGCCGCGGTCGCCTCGTCGAGCAACGAGGCGTTGGCCACCGGCAAACCGGTGAGGTCGACCACCATCGTCTGGAAGTTGAGCAGCGTCTCCAGGCGACCCTGACTGATCTCGGGTTGATACGGCGTGTACGAGGTGTACCAAGCCGGATTCTCGAGAACGTTGCGCTTGATCACCGGGGGAGTGATGGTCTGCGCGTAACCGAGACCGATGAACGAGCGGCGGGCGCGATTCGATGCGGCCAGCGTCCTCAATTCGGCGGTCACCTCGGGCTCACTGATCGCGTCGGGCAACGACAGCGGGGTCCGACGAAGGATCGAGTCGGGGATCGTGCGTTCGATGAGATCGTCGACCGAGGTCGCACCAATCACGGCGAGCATGTCGGCCAATTCGTCATGACGAATTCCGATGTGCCGCTCGTGGAACGCCGGAGCGAAGAGCGATGAGAGCGAAGACGCCAACGTGGTCGGGTTCATGGAAGCCTTTCGTCGATTGCTTCCCCCGCTGTCTCTCCGCCGAGGCGGACCTGAGAGCTTCGGCGCCGGAGCGCCTTTCCCCGTCGGTGCGGCGAACCGCTTTCCAGCGTTGTCTCACCCATCCGGTCCGGTTGCCTGAGAGATTCCGGGGTGGTTGCTCCTTCGGCGCCCCGGTGCTGGCGGCACCGTTGCTCTCCCGGTGGGTTCAACGACGACGTCACCGTACATCTCACCCGGTGCCCGAATGGGGACCAGACGACACGTTTGGGGCACAGTAACGGACATGACGAACACGACGACCGCCATCGACACCGCCCGCCGCATCGCCGCCCCCGTCGGAATGCTCGGTGGCGGCTTCATGCTCGACCCCTCGGTACTCGGCGCCGGCAAGGAAGCCGGTTACCCGAACGGCTTCGTGTACTACGTGGTGGGCCGGGGTGGCGTGCTCGGCGACGTGCATGCCGACGTCGTCGTGAGCGCCTTCGGATTCTTCGCACCCGACCTCGTCAGCAAGATGTGGAACGCGCAGGTCGAGAGTCCGCGAGCGGCCGCCGATCGCTACACAGCCGGTTGCCAGGAGTGGGGGAGGACTCGTCTGGCCGGTTGGAGCGGAGCGGCTCGCCTCGCCGACCTCCTCGCGACCGTCGTCGACCGGGCCGACCCGACCGGGCTCGCGCTCTTCGCCGGCTGGCGGGCCCAGGCCCGCCCGGCCGATGCCGAAGGACGCTGCTACCAGTTGCTCCACGTGCTGCGCGAACTCCGCGGTTGCGCCCACATCGTCGCCGTGCTCGCCAACGGCCTCACGCCTCTCCAGGCGGTGCTGTCCAACCCGACCGGCGGCCCCGAGACCGCGCAGCGCTTCGGCTGGACCGGCGAACTGCCGCCGGTCGATCGGGCGTCCTTCGATGCCGCCGAGGACCTCACCAACACGATGATGGCCGGCCACCTGTCGGTGCTCGGGGCGGGCGAACTCGCCGAACTGGGCGACCTCGTCGAGGCCGCCGCGAAGCACGCGTTCGGCAACTGAAAAGTCGCGTCAGCGCGCGGCTTTGACGGCTTCGTAGTCGGCGATCGCGGTGAGCTGCGCACCAAGAGTCGCGTCGACCCAACGAGTTCCGGCACCGACCACGCGGTCGTAACTCGCCTGCGGGGCCGACAACTGATCGTTGAAGTACGGCATGACCCGCTCGGCCACCAACTCGTACGAGCGCAGCGTCTGGTGCCAGTCGGCCAGGTCGGCGCCGAGAAACATGTAACAGCCGAAGCCGCCGGTCTTGTCGAGCAGTCGTTCGATCTGGGCGATCGCCATCTCGGGCGTGCCGATCACCATGCGACCCGACTCGTTGGCTTCGTCGACCCACTCGTCGAAGTCCTCCGGAGGCGGCGGTGCCGTCGGATCGCCGACCGGGATGATGTGGCTCAAGTAGTTCCAGACCCAACGCAATCCGTAGCGGCAGTTCTCGCGCGCCTGCTTCTCGGTCTCGGCGATGTGCATGGGCCCCATGAGGCGCGCCTTCGAACGATCGACCGTGTGGCCGTGGCGTTGCGCCTCGTCCTCCCAGACCTTGATGTTGTAATCGAGAACTTGGAACGCGGCCGGTTCGGTCGCGGCGATCGACAACAGGCCGACTCCGTACTTGCCGGCCAGCTTCGAACCCGACGGTGACATCGACGACGCGACGACGATGTCGAAGTCGCTGTAGGGCTTCATCTGCAACACCGCTTCGTTGCAGGTGTACCAGTCGGTCGACTCGGTCACGGTTTCACCGCGGAAGAGGCGCATCATCACGTCGAGCGACTGCTCCATGCGCGGCCGCTGCGTCATCGGGTCGATGCCGAGCATGTACGCGTCGGAGGTGAGCTGTCCGGGGCCGGCGCCGAACATCATGCGACCGCGCGTCAGGTGGTCGAGCATCACGATCCGATCGGCCAGCATGAACGGATGGTGGTAGGGCAGCGACGAGACACCCGTTCCCAACTTGATGTGCTTGGTCCGCTCGGCCGCCGCGGCGATGAACACCTCGGGTGACGCGATCAGTTCCGAGCCGGCCGAGTGGTGCTCGCCGATCCAGGCCTCGTGGTAACCGAGGCGGTCGAGGTGCTCGACCAATTGCAGGTTGCGGTGCAGGGCCAGGGTCGGGTTGATCCCGGTCTTGTGCATGGGCGGCATGAAGATTCCGAAGCGCAGGCTCATGACGTCATGTTGGCACGATCACCCCGACCGACGAGCGAGCCGACGGGCCGCCGCCCGGGTCAGTCGACGGTTCCGTAGGCCCCGGCCGAGCCCGCCTCGCTCGCCGATGTCGCCTCGGCGGTGGCCGAGCCGAGAGCGGCCACGAACTCGTCGACCACCTGGTCGTGCACCGCATTCACCGTGCAATGGAGCGATGGGGGAGGGGACTGGCGGTCGACGTACCAGCCTTCGGTGGCCAGACGATCGGCGATCGCGAAGGGATCGACCCGATCGGATCCGAACGACAGAAGCGTCGAATCGGGCCGGGCCCGAAGGATCAGATCGGGATGCGCGTCCACGGCGTCGGCGAGGCGCAACGCGGCTCGGCGCGCGCGCATGGTGAGGTCGCGGTACCCGTCGTCGCCGAGGTAGCGCAGCACCGCCCAGGCGGCCGCCATCGGACCGCCGCTCTTGGTGCCGAGGATGCCCGACGAGCCGTACAGCCCGCCCAGCCAGTTGTCGGTCACGAACGTCTGCAGTGCGCGCAACGACTTCGTTCGGTACACGACGACCGACGCTCCCTTCGATGTGTACCCGTACTTGTGGAGGTCGACCGACATGCTCGTGACACCCGGAACCGAGAAGTTCCACGGCGCGATCGTCTCGCCGGCAGTTTCGAGGAAGTGCAGCGTGACGCCGCCCATGCACGCGTCCACGTGGCACAGGAGATCGCGCGAAGCGGCCAGTGACGCGATGGCCGGAATCGGATCGATCACGCCCTGCGGATACTGCGGCGCCGAGCCGACGAGCATCACCGTGTTCTCGTCGATGAGCGACTCCATCGCCGACACGTCGGCGCGCCAGTCGTCGCGCACCGCCGCACGTCGAGCCTCGACACCGAAGTAGTAGCAACCCTTCTCGAACGCCGCATGGGCCGACGTCGGCATCACGACGTTGGGGGAGGAGACTCCGCGCTCACGACGACCGTGCTCGCGGGCCGCCTTGACGGCGAGAAGGATCGACTCGGTGCCACCACTCGTCATGAATCCGGCTGCACCGTCGGGTGCCGAGAGCCAGCCGCTGACCGTCGACACCACGTCGGACTGGAAGCGACGCAGACTCGGGAAGGCATCGACGTTCAAACCGTTCGCCGAGCCGTACATCGCGAACGCTTCATCGGCCACGCGCTGCACATCGGGACCCGCGTAGTAGGCGAGCGAGAACGCTCGTCCGTTCTTCCACGCGATGTCGTCGGCTCCGAACGAAGCCACCTCACTCAGAACGTCGTCGATGCGGCTCACGGCAACACCGTAGAGGTGCCCGACCACCCCGGGCACGAAGGACGACCACTAACGTCGCGCCATGGCTTCCAACAACAAACCCGTCATCACCGTTCCGGCTGGCGATCCGCCGTTCGAACTCGTCGTCGAGGACCTGGTGGTCGGCGAGGGCAAGGAAGCGACCGCCGGAACCCGGCCCGTCATGCACTACGTCGGAGTCTCCTGGAGCACCGGCCGCGAGTTCGACGCGTCCTGGGATCGCGGCGACACCTTCGACTTCCGCCTGGGGGCCGGTGAAGTGATCGGGGGATGGGACCGCGGTGTCGCGGGCATGCGCGTGGGCGGCCGTCGCCGTCTCACCATTCCGCCGCACCTCGGCTACGGCGCTCGTGGAGCCGGCGGCGTGATCAAGCCCAACGAGACGCTGATCTTCGTGGTCGATCTGCTCGACGTCCGCTGACGTGAGGGAGAGCGACGGCGCAGCCCAACCCCCAGGCGCCCTGTTCGACCTGGTCGTGGACCGGATCGAAGTGACATAACGGAGATTATGGGCTAAAGGTACGAGGCCCAGAGCCCGGTGAGGTCACTGGCCGTACGGCTTCAAGGTCCGCTCGCGCAACGGCCGGGCCGCCTCCAGCAACCACTCCAGTGATTCGCGCAACGACGCCGCGGTCGGCTTCGCACCCAACTCCTTCTCCGTGTCGGCGATCGCACACGTGAGCACGTACAGGTCGTCGTACAGCGCGTCGAGTTCGGCTCGGGCCACCACCAACTCGTTCTCGCTCAATTGCAACTCCTGGGCCCGCTGGCGGCCCACCCAGTCCCATTGCCGGCAGGACTGGCCGCAGAACTCCTTGCGGCGGCCCGGCCCGGATTGCTTGGGCAGGACGCGCCGGCAGTAACGACACCGCGGACCCGACTCCCGCTTGGTGGATTTCGTCATGACGAAATGATGGTCGATGCACGGGTGCCGACCGCGGATGGTCGTCGAACCCATTCCACGACGCAACCGTCCGACAGACTGACCCGGTGCCCACCGCACCCGTTCACCGCTTCGCGAGCGACAACAATGCCGGCGTCCACCCGGTCGTGCTCGACGCCATCGCGCGCGCCAACACCGGTCACGCCACCGCCTACGGCGACGACGAGTGGACCCTTCGCGCCAACGGACTCTTCGACGAGCTGTTCGGCCGACCCGTCGACACCTTCATGGTGTGGGGCGGCACCGGAGCCAACGTTCTCGCCCTGGCGACGATGCTCTCCCCCGCCGGAGCGGTCGTCTGCACCGACTCGTCGCACATCAACGTCGACGAGACCGGTGCACCCGAACGCGTCCTCGGCGCCAAGTTGATCGACGTCCCGCATCGCAACGGAAAACTGGTCCCCGAGCAGATCGAAGAGTTCGCCCACTTCCGCGGTGTCATGCACCACGTCCAACCGAGCGTCGTCTCCATCACCCAGAGCACCGAGTGGGGAACCCTGTACTCGGCCGACGAAATCGCCGCGATCTGCGACACCGCGCATCGGCTCGGCATGAAGGTCCACCTCGACGGAGCCCGCATCGCCAACGCCACCGTGGCCTTGGGCGGCACCGCGGCCGCACTGCGCTCGTTCACCGTGGACGCCGGCGTCGACGTCGTGTCGTTCGGCGGCGCCAAGAACGGCATGATGCACGGCGAAGCAGTCGTGTACCTCGACCGCTCGCTCTCGTCGTCCGCGCAGTACGTGCGCAAGCAGGTGACACAGCTTCCCTCGAAGGTCCGTTACATCTCTGCGCAGTTCATCGCGTTGCTCGAGGACGACCTCTGGCTCGCCAACGCCCGGCACGCCAACGACATGGCCCAAGTTCTCCACCGGGCCGTGTGCGACATTCCGGGCGTGAGATTGGCCGGCCCCCCGGCCGTCAACAGCCTCTACCCCGCCCTGCCCCCGGCCCTGATCGAGCCCTTGCGCGACTGGTCGTTCTTCTACGACTGGGACGTGCACCATCACCAGGTGCGCTGGATGACCGCCTGGGACACCACCCCAGCCGACGTCGACGCGTTCGCCCAGGGTGTGAGGCACTTCTCCGACGCGCTCTGAATCTGGTTCTCGGGCCGACCAACGTCACACGGGTCTTTATTGACCGGCCGATCACTTCGCTCCTACCTTGCGGTTTCGAGTCAATTCTCGAGCGGCTGGGGGGTCGTGTGAACGCAGCGGAGATCATCATCACGCGTCGGCAGACCGACGATGCCTGGATGAACAAAGGCGCTTGTCGAGGTCTCACTCATCTGTTCTTCCCGACCACGGCCGAGCGCCCGCAGGCACGCGAGCGTCGCGAGGCGCAGGCCCGCCAGGTGTGCGCTTCGTGCACCGTGCAGACCACTTGTCGCGAATTCGCCCGCACCAACCACGAGTACGGACTCTGGGGTGGCGAGAGCGAAGACGAGCGCCACGAAGCCGGGTATCGCCTCATCGCTCCGATCGGTATTCGCGCCGCATCCTGAGAACTCCGGCCTGGGCAATACTGAGGCATGGCCCAAGGCGACCACCGCACGGCTCTTTCGTCGGCCTGGTCGGCGTTCGGTGAGACGCACGGCGACCGCCGCACCATCGTCGCGGTCCATGACACCAGTCCGCGCGTCTCGACCAACACCGTGTATCGGGTGTCGCTCGCCGATGGAACCAACGTGTACGGCAAGGTGTCGAGTTACGGCTCGTACTTCTTGTTCGCCGAGGACCACGACCGTTTGTATCGCTGCACCGATCTGCTCGCCGACGGCCCGTATCGCGATTTCCTCGCTCGAGTCCTGGGCGGACCGACTCCTCGAGGCGATCGCCCGTTCACGTGGTACGACGAGAACGTCTGGGTCGCGTTCTACGAGGAAGCGCAGAAGGCCGACGCCCTCCCCCGTCAACTGGATCTCGACGAGATCCGGTGCCTGGCCGAGAACATGGCGCGGTTCCACGCCGAGTGCCGACGGATCGCACCCCACATCCCCGCCACGTCCAACAGCATCAAGTCCGACGCGATCCACCTTCTCGATCTGCTCTCGAGTCCGTTCGCACCCCGGAACTTCGATCTGCCGCCCGAGCACATCGGCGTCCTGTGGCGGCACACGCACGACTTCCTGATGGAACTCGAAGAGGTTCGCTACGACTCGTGGAGCCGGATCCCGATCCTCGTCGACTGGAATCTCGGCAACTTCTCGGTGAAGCACCGCGACGGCGGTTTCGACCTCTTCAGCCGCTGGGACTACGACTGGTTCCGCGTCGAGTCACGGTTGCTCGACTTCTACTTCCTGTCGCGCGTGTCGTCGGCCACCGGCGATCGGACCCACTGGACCTACTCGCCGCACACTCTCGTCGAACCCCACTTCGTCGAATTCATCCGCGCGTACCACCGCGTCGACCCCCTCTCCCCGGACGAGATCCGCTTCCTTCCCGAGGCGTACCGCTTCTTCGTCCTCAACTACGTCGTTCGCGAAGGCGCCCGCTTCTTCCGGCCCGACCTGTGCACGAAGTTCCGGTCCGACGCCGCGCGCGTCTACCTCCCGGCCGTCGACCGCCTCGACATCTCGCCCCTGTTGCGGGCGATCGACGCATAACCTTCGCTCGTGTCCTCGATGTCGTCCCGATCCTCTCGACACGATGTCGTGGTGGTGGGCAGTGCCAATCTCGATCTGGTCGCGACCGTCGAACATCTGCCGGCACCAGGCGAAACCGTTCTCGGCCGCGACTACGCCGAACATCCGGGCGGCAAGGGCCTCAATCAAGCCGTGGCGGCGGCGCGTGCCGGCGCGCGCACCGCGTTCGTCGGCTGCCTCGGCAACGACTCGGCTGGAGACTCGCTGCACGCGCTGATGCACAGCGAGGGCCTCGACACCCACGTCGTCGAGGTCGCGCGTCCGACCGGTCGCGCGCTCATCGCTGTCGACGACAAGGCGGAGAACTCGATCGTGGTGGTTCCCGGCGCCAACGCATGCGTCACGATCAGCGTGGTCGACGACCATCGGGAAGTGATCTCGAACGCGCGCGTGCTCCTCTGCCAACTCGAAGTTCCACTCGATGCGGTCGAGGCGGCCCTGGCCATCGCCAAGGTCGGCGGAGCCACGACCGTTCTCAATCCGGCCCCGGCCGCCCCGTTGTCGCGCCAACTCGTATCGCTGTGCGACGTCGTCGTTCCCAATCAGCACGAGATCGTCCAACTCGGCGGAACGTCGGCACTGTTCGACGCCGGCGTCTCCACCATCGTGATCACCCTCGGCGCCCGGGGTCTGCGCATCGTCACGCGCCAGGACGAGATCGAGATTCCACCCTTCGTGGTGCGTGCCGTCGACACGACGGGAGCCGGCGACGCGGCCTGCGGGGCCCTGGCCGCCGCACTGGCCGAGGGCAACGACATGGTGACCGCCGCTCGCCGCGCATCGGCCGCCGGTGCCCTGGCCGCTACTCGGGCCGGGGCCGTTCCATCCCTCCCCCGCCGCGCCGAAATCGACGCGCTGGTCACCTGAAGGCGGCCGCCACCCATCCGTCGATCACGATGCGCTCGACTTCGACGAGGGGGCGCAGCGCGTCGGCCACGTGGCCGTAGTGGCCGTCGAGAACGCCACTGATCACGAGGGCGCCGTCCTTCTTCAGCACGCGCTTGAGATCGGCACTGAGTTCGATGAGCGTCGGGGCGAGGATGTTGGCCAGCACCAGCGGATAGGCGTGCTGAATCGTCGCCAGTGCATCGGTCGTGACGCTCCAGCGATCGGCCACTCCGTTGGTCTCGGCGTTCTCCACCGACGTGGTGAGCACCGCCACCGACACGTCGACACCAAGTGCCGATGACGCGCCCAGCTTCAGTGCCGCGATCCCGAGGACCCCGCTCCCACAACCCACGTCGAGCACGGCCTGGCCCGGACGCACGAGTCGTTCGACCATGCGCAACGACGCCAGCGTCGTCGGGTGATTGCCGAGGCCGAAGGTCGCTCCGGTCTCGATGCGCACCACGATCTCGTGGTCGGTCGCAGGCGCGTCGAGCCACGACGGAACCACGATCATTCGCTCACTCACCACGGTTGCCTCGGCGTGCCGACGCCATTGGGTGCCATCGGCGTCGTCGATCTCCTCCATGCGCCAGGCGACGCCGGGCGGGAGTGTGGCGAGCGTGCGACGGACATCCTCGACGTCGTCTCCAAGCGACGTTCGCAACGTGACGGTGCCGTCGTTCTGCCAGTGCTCGGTCACCGCGACCACACCGAGACCCCACAGCAGGTCACTGACGAACTCCACCTCGGCGAGAGTCGTGTCGACGGCGATGCCCCACGCCATGGCGAACGCTGGTTTCAGTCGATCCGACGAAGATCTTTGGCGAATCGCTTGCCGCGCGCCACGTACGACGCGGCGGCCATCGCGATGTCGGCCGAACGCGCCCGACCTTCCTTGATGACGGCCGGCGCACCCACGGCCAGCGCTCCGCTCGGAACCTCGGTGCCGTTCAACAGGACGCTGTTGGCGCCCACGACCGCACCGCTGCGCACGATCACCTGGTGCATGACGATGGACCCGTTGCCCACCAGTGAACCGTCCTCGATGGTGCACGCTTCGAGGTGCACGATGTGTCCGATCGTGCAATCGTTGCCCACGACCGTGGGCCACATCGGCGTGGTGTGCAGGACGCTGCCGTCCTGGATCGAGGTGCGCTCGCCGATACGAATCTCGCCGTCGTCGCCACGGAGAACGGCCCCTGGCCACACCGTGCTTTCGGCTCCGATCGTGACCGATCCGATGACCACCGCATCGGGGTGCACATAGGCGGTCGGATGTATGGACGGAACCTGATCACCGAGGGCGTAGACGGGCACGTCCCCACGCTAATCGGGCACCTCTTGGGAGCCGAGTCCGAACTCCGATAGGGTCGGAAACCATGTCCCGCCGGATCGAAATCGAACTCACGAGTTCACGACCCGACGGCACCTGGACCTGGCGAGCGGCTGGTGCGCGCGAACCCAAGGGCGTTCTCGACGGAACGATCCTTCCCTCTGGTTCCAAGACCGGCGACGTCATGAAGGTCGACGCCGAATTCGACATCGACGGCATCGAGATCCTCTCCGTCGTTCAGAACCGCGCCAAGGCCAACAAGGTGGAGACGATCACCCTCATCTCCGACGATCGCAACTTCCAGCCGGTCACCCAGCAGTTGGCCAGGCGCGACAAGCGCGACGGTCGTGACGGTCGAGATGGGCGCTCGGGTGATCGCCGCGGCGACCGCCGCGATCGACGTCCGCGTGGCGAGGGCGAATCGACCGATCGTCGCCCGCGTGGCAACGGCGAGCGTCCGGCGCGACCGAACGACGGTGAACGGCGTGAGCGCCGTCCCGATCGTCCGCGTCGTCCGCGTTTCGAAGCACCGCCCGAACTGCCGCAGCGTCCGCGGGCCAAGCGTCTGAAGAGCGGCAGCGCACACCGCAAGGAAGTCCTGGCGACGATCCCCGAGAACCAGCGGCCCATCGCCGAACTCGCCCTCCAGGGCATGCAGGCGGTGCGCCAGAAGCTCAAGACCGCAAATGAAGCATTGGCCGCCGAGGGCAAGCCGACGATGCCCGAGCAGACCGTGTTGCAGATGGCGCAGGATCTCCTGCCCAAGTTGCGCGTCGCCGACTGGCTCGATCGCGCCGAAGCCGCCAAGCGCGATCTCGATCAACTCGATCTGCGTGATCTGCGCAGCGTGGTCGCCGCCGCCAACGATCCGGTGATCGAACGCGATGAGGCATGTCGTCCGCTGGTGGCCGATCTGCGCGCCGGCCTCGTCACGCGCACCGAAACCGAGCACCAGAATTGGCTGGCCGACATCACGGCCGCGGTCGAGATCGGCCGGGTGGTTCGCGCGCTGAAGTTGGCCGGACAGCCGCCCAAGGCCGGCGCGATCTTCCCCGAGGAACTCGGACGCAAGTTGGCCGAGGTCACGGCCGCCAACCTCACCCCCGATGCATTCCCCGATCGTTGGATCGCCGTGCTCGAGGCGGTGGCGTTCTCACCGGTGCGCTCGCTTCTCACGGTCAGCGCACCTCCCACCAACGTCACACCCGAACTCACCAAGACCGTCGAGCGTCTGGCCTCGCTCCTGCCGAGTATCGCGGCGCTCTTCGGCGTGGTCGCCGCCGGCAAGGGTCAAGCACCCAAGCCGTTGCGACCCACCAAGCCCAAGCGAATTCCGCCCAAGCCACCGACACCGACTGCGCAACCCTCCGCCGACACGGCACCGGCACCGGCCGTCGAGACTCCGGCAGCCGAGACTCCGGCCGTCGAGACTCCGGCAGCCGAGACCGCGGGCGTCGAAGCTCCGGCCGTCGAAACTCCGGCTGAGGGCGACACCCCGGCCTGAATCGTCGCCTTTCGGCGCCCACCACTACCGTCGGCGCCATGAGCGACATCGTGAAGTACCACGCCGACGGACGCATCGGCATCATCACCCTCAACCGTCCCGAAGCGCGCAATGCCGTCAACGGCGACGTGGCCCAAGGCATGGAAGCCGCGATCGACGCGCTCGAAGCCGACGACAACGTGTGGGTCGGAATTCTCACCGCCAACACCGAAGGTCAAGAGAAGCCCGTCTTTTGTGCCGGCGCCGATCTGAAGGCCATCAACTCGGGGCAGGCCGGTGGACTCAACACCAAGCGCGGCGGCTTCGCCGGTTTCGTGTACCGCGAGCGTCGCAAGCCCATCATCGTGGCGGTCGACGGTCTGGCCACCGCGGGTGGTTGCGAAATCGTGCTGGCCGCCGATCTGGTGGTGGCGACCACGCGCTCGTCGTTCGGCTTGGCCGAGGTGAAGCGCAACCTCATCGCCGGCGCCGGCGGACTCTTCCGCCTGCCGCGGGCGATCGGTCAGGCCGCCGCCATGGAAGCCATCCTCACCGGCGAACCCATCCCGGCCGAACGTGCATACCACCTCGGTTTGATCTCGCGACTCGTTGCGCCCGGCGAAGCGATGAACGAGGCGCGCAAACTTGCCGACCAGATCACCGCCTGCGCTCCTCTCGCGGTGTACGCGAGCCGTCAGGTCGTTCTGGCCGCGGCGTACGAGGACGACGACACGCTGAAGAACCTCACCAATTCGTTGTTCGCCGGCGTGATGGCATCGGAGGACACCAAGGAAGGCCTCACCGCCTTCATCGAGAAGCGCACCCCGAAGTGGACGGGTCGCTGAGGCGACCCGCATCGTGACGTCGCTGAGGCGACCTGCATCGTGACGTCGCTGAGGCGACCCGGGACTTCTCTCAGGTAGCGAGCGACTTCGAGACCACGATCGAACGTGCGGTGACCCCGGCCCGCTCGTACAGGTTCTTCGTTTCTCGGTCACCGGGCAACGCAACTGCCTCGAAGAAGGCGCATCCGTGGGCCGCTTCCATCGCCGAGGCGATGAGAGCGTCCCCGCAGCCGAGTTCGCGGGCCTCGGCCACCACGTACACGCGATCGACCGAGTACACGAGGCCGCGCCCCGATCGCTCCTCGCGTCGCCCGATCAGGAACCCCACCACGGCGTCGTCGATGGTCACCACCGTCGCATCGACGATCCACTGGTCGCCCACGAGCGGATCGTGCTCGGCCAGCCAGGCGGCACCGCCACGCTGCTCCGACAAGCCCACCCGGGCCGATGCATCGATGGTCCGGCAGATCTCGGCGTCAGCCGCCGTCGCCGACCGCACCACCGGTTCGACGCTCATTTCGTCATGACGGAATGAGCGGACAGGTGTCGTCGCCCACCGGACAGGTGGGTGCACCCTTGCGCACCAACAAGAAGCACTGCGGGCACATGCGCTCGTCGGCGCGCTTGGGTTGGATGCTCGTTTCGGGGTCGGCGTTGGAAGGAAGCTCTTCTTCCTCTTCCTGCCCCTCGTCCTCGCTGCGCTCGCGCAATCGCTCGTCGAGGATGTGGGCGAGATCCGCTTCCACGTCGTCGGCGGTCGTGAGATCCTCGTCCTCGTCCTCGGCGGCCCGCTTCGGACGCGCCACCGCGGCTGACTCGTCCTCTTCGGCGTCGTCTCCCCCGGCTTCGCCTTCGATGTCGACTTCGTCGAGTTCCTCCTCGTCGAGTTCGTCCTCGTCGAGAAGGTCGATGTCGACGTCTTCGACGTCCTCACCTTCCTCGAGAAAACCTTCCTCGTCGAGGTCCTCAGCGTCGATCTCGTCGTCAGATGCCATGGGCCCGCCTCCTTCTTGGGGGCGGATAATAGGCACACCTGGTGACGAGGGGCCCGGATCCCCGGGTGACGGTGGTCACCGGCCGGTACGACGGGCTTCGGCGCGCCGTTCGGCCGCCAGACGCTCGAGTTCGGGGGCCTCGACGGTCATGTGCGTCATCGCCTCGGCCACGGCGCGATGGCCGGCCTGTTCGGCGATCAAACGGTGCATCTCGAGAGCCACCCGCCGGTACGCCGGATGCCCCTGCGGCGACGAGCGCAACTCGAGCATGTGCATCGCCTCGCGGGCGTTGAACTGCATCACGTACCGGACTCGATAGGCCATCGACACCGCGTAGCTCGCCTGGTGCGGGAAGTCGACCTTCAACGCGTCGTACAAGTCGGCCGAACGGGTCATCACTTCGTCGAAGACCGACGCCATCCCGGCCTCGTCGACCAGGTCGGGGCGCGTGTAGCCGTGGTTCGGCGTGAGCGCCTGCCACTCGATCGTGAGCAGACGATGTCGCTGCAGGTCGCGGAAGGCTCCGTAGTCGGACAGCACGTCGAAGCGGTAGTCGATGCGCTCGAACGCGCGTCCGGGTCGATGACGACGATTCTCGCGATCTCCGATGTACGAACGAAGAATGGCCACCTTCTCGGCCTGGCTCATGGTCTCGACCTTGGCGAGGATCTGCGACTCGGGAAGGCTCGTGTGCGAGTAGCAGATGGCGGCGATCAATTTGTTCTCACCGTCGGGGTCCCAATCGGTCAGCACGACCGGTGCACTGTGCTCGACCGGGGTCTCGGCGAACAACTCCCCCACCAATTCCGAGGTCTCCAGACGAGTCGTCGACAGGTAGTCGCTCCAACGGCCGCCGCGGTCGGCCAGATCGACACGACGCAGGAAACTCGGGATGACCTTGCGCAACTCCTCGAGCATCAGCGCCGCGTACTGCTGCGCTTCGGGAAGCGGATGGGCCCGCATGCGGATGAGCATCGCCTCGTACGCCTGACCGCTCGCGTAAATGCCCACGTTCGAGAGGGAAGACGACGGGAGAACGCCGCGCACCGCGTCGAGCGCCTTGGCCCGGGTGGCCTGCCGGAACACGAAGTCGCTGTCGGCCGGATCACGTTTCACCGTGACCCGCACGTGGTCGGTGACCTTCTCCATGAGCGTCGAGTACGAGTCGAACATGCGGTCCATGTCGCCGACGTACCGCGTGCCGAAGCGCGAGTTCAGGATGTCGAGATCGCGGTAGAACCGGTAGCGCCCGGCCAACCGGGCGTCGTAGGCGATGTACCGCGTGCTCTGTTCGAGATAACTGGCCAGACGACCCCATTCGAGAATCTTGGTGAGGACGTTGGAAGCCTGTTCACAGGCCAGGTGGACGCCGCCCAACTGCGCAACCGAATCGTCTCCGTATTCGAAGAAGACCTTCTCGTAGAGCTCCTCGGCACGTTCGAGGCCGATCGTCGCGTCGACACCCTGATCGCCGGCGATGTCGAGATCGCCCACGAACTCGTCGAGGAACAACCGGCGCAGGCTCTTGCTGCTGCGGCTGTAACGGGCGAACAGTGCACCCTTCACCACCTCGGGAAGGTTCACCAGCGCGAAGACCGGACCGTCGAGATTGGTGAAATACCTGCGGAGAACGTCGGCCTCGTCCGGGGTGAATTCCTCAGGCGCGTAGACCGTCACGAGAGACAACGCTAGTTGGCGGGTCCGCGACGCCCGGGGAACCCCGGACGGGCTGACCAGCGGAAAGTCGAAGTCAGGCGAGAACGTCGACGTCGCGCGGGAGGCGGGCGAACTCGTCGTTCACACGTGCACGCAGTCGCTCGTCGAGCCACAGGTCGACCACGGTCATGGCCATGGCCCGCGCACCGTCGATGACAGCGCGATCGCCGGACTCGGAGCCGGCGTACTCGGCGAAATCGCGCGTGTGGATCGGAACGCCCGACGGTGCGACCTGGATCATCGGATGGATCGACGGCACGAGGTACGACACATTGCCCATGTCGGTCGAACCCATCACGCGACGTCCGGTGACGCGCGGATCGACCACCTCTCGCCCGACCGCCATCATGTTGGCGGCGTAGGCCGCCGCCAACGTCTCGTTGTCGCGTACCTCGGCGTAGAAGTGACCGTCCCAGGTGGCGTCCATCGTGCACCCGCACGCCTGCGATGCACCTTCGAGGCAAGCCAGCACGCGACCCTTGAGCGGCTGGAGGCTCGCCGAATCGGCCGCCCGGACGTACCACGTGGCGGCGGCTCGTCGGGGAACGATGTTGGGCTTCTCGCCGGCCTCGGTGAAGATTCCGTGGATGCGTTCGTTGGGCCGTATGTGCTGGCGCAGCGCGGCAATGTTCATGTAGCCGAGAACGGCGGCGTCGAGCGCGTTGCGACCTTCCCACGGTGCCGCCGATGCGTGCGCCTCGCGTCCGTGGTACACCACGTCGACCGTGTGGATCGCGAGCGAATCCATACGGAGGAGATCGGCGTCGGCCGGATGCACCATCATCGCGGCCGCGCCCGACGAGAACGCACCTTGGCGGGCCATGTAGATCTTCCCGCCGCCGCCCTCTTCGGCCGGAGTGCCGAGGATGCGCACGGTGCCTCCCATGTCGCGGGCGATGGCCGCCGCGGCCAGGCCCGCTCCGAGACCGGCCCCGGCGATCACGTTGTGGCCGCACCCGTGTCCGATGCCCGGCAGAGCGTCGTACTCCAGCAGGACGAGCACTTCGGGACCAGTGGTGCCGACCTTGGCTTCGAACGCGGTGTTCACCCCGTACGCGTGGCGCTCGACCGGCAGTCCGGCCTCCTCGAGAATCGACGTGAGCAGATTGTGGGCAAAGACCTCTTCGAAGTTCAGTTCGGGCTTGGCGTGGATCGAACGACTCGCCGACACGATCCGATCGGACCACCGGGTGATCTCGGATTCGATGCGCGACTTGGCTTCGGACGCGACGGAGGACATGGAACAACCGTAGCCCGTGAGATGGTCACGCGGTCGTGGCCACCCATACCGACGCATGGTCGGGGTGCAGGCAAGCGCGCCACGCATCCACCACCCCGATGTCGGACCCGTCCACCGCGAGGACGCATCGCCGCGATCCGCTGGCCTCGGTGACCGAGCGCGTTCGAATCAAGGGATGCGGAACGTGCTCGCCGCGCGGCAAGCGGCGCCAAGCGGCCCATCGTTGGCGCATCGTCATCGCCGCGTCGACCGAGATCCACTCGCACCGACCATCGTTCGGGTGACCTCGTGGCGCAACGTCGAGGTCGGACACGAACTGCGCGTTCATCACGACGTCGATCGGGCCGCGCCACCAGCCGCCCCGCCAACGCGATGTTCGAACGATGCAGTGAGCAACCGCCCACACCGTGTGCGAACGCCCACTGGCCTCGTACTCGACTTCGATCATGTCGAGGCCGACTTCGACTCCGGTGACCCCTCGCCCGGATGCTCCGAGAGTCCGCGCGAGATCGCCGGCCGCCACCCCGACCGGACGATCGTCGACGAGCAGAGCGTCGGCCACCTCGCGGTCGCTCTCGCACCAGACGACGTCGTCGGGTACATCGCCGGGGCTCCCCCACGACTCACGACGCTTGATGCTCACGCCGATACCGCCATCGACGCCGCGACCACGCCGCGATCCAGCGCCTCGGCCGCCCGTTCGGCCGCCCGTCGCGTGTCACCCAACGGAGCGATGATCGCGATCTGGTGCAACAGGTCGATCAACTGCTTCATCGTGCGAACGAAATCGCCACCCGACAGTTCCTCGGATTCGACGACCTCGGCGAATCCCTCGCCAACCGCCCAGGCATAGGACACCGCGATGTACGTCGGGTCGGGAGATCTGTGCACCGACAAGTCGGCGTCCTCCTCGATGCGCCGAAGTTCGGCGCTCAGCTGATCGATGCGGCGGAATCGCTTGCGCACCTCGGCCGATGGGAACCACGCGGCCGGCGGCGGCTCGCTCGATCGGTGCTCGTACACGAAGACCGACACGAGTCCGGCCAGGTCGTTGGGCGACAGTCCGTCGAGCAGACCGGCGTGCAGGCTCTCGGCCACCAGCAGATCGCACTCGTGGAAGGTTCCGGCCAGGACTCCACCCTTGTCGGTGAGCGACCAACCCGACACGTAACCCCAGTCGGACAGCACGCGCAGAACTCGGTCGAATCGACGGGCGACGGAATTCCCACGACCGCGAACCTGTTCGCGCAACTGGTCGATCTCGCGCTCCAATCGTTCGGCCTGAGCGGCCGCCTTCAAGCGATCCTTCAAGTCCGGATCGTCCTCGACCGGATGCACCGCTTGGCGCTCGGGTGAGGGCGCCACCCATTGCGTGTCGGTGATCTGGGCCCGATCGAGACGCTCGGCCACTTCTTTCTGGAATTCCGGGCGCGCCGGAACGAACGGTGTCGGAATCTCCACGTTCCCGATCACACGCGGAGGTTCGTCGAAGTCGCGCGCTGTCAGGTTCACCAGTGCACGATCGGACGTGAGAACCGACAGCTTCACGCCACCGGAACGATGAGCCGTCGACAACACCACGGCTCGCCCGGTCGAACGCTTCTTGGTCACCGTGATCACCGCTCCCGGACGGAGCCGGTCGAGTGCGAACTCGATCGCGCTCTCGCTGCGGACGCGCGCCACGCCCTCGATCCGTGCGCGGTAGTCGTGAATGTCACCGAACGGACTCTCGACCTGGTCGCGAAGATCGAAGAGGCGCTCGAGGCGATTCTCCAGGCGGGCCTCGAGCTTCACCACGTCCCGATCGGCCTGATATTGCGCGAGCGACAGGTTGAGTAGGTGTCGGGCCTCTTCGCTGGAGTACGACCGAACCAGATTCACGGCCATGTTGTACGTGGGACGAAACGACGACGTGAGACGGAACGATCGACTCGCGGCCAGACCCGATACCTGATCGAACGAGACGAAGGGACTCCAGAGGACCACGGCGTGTCCCCGCGCATCGAGGCCGCGGCGGCCGGCTCGTCCGGTGAGTTGGGTGAACTCGCCCGGAGTGAGGAACTGGTGATGCTCACCGGTGAACTTCGTGAGCTTCTCGATCACGACCGAACGGGCCGGCATGTTGATGCCGACGGCGAGGGTTTCGGTGGCGAAGACGACCTTCACGAGACCTTCCACGAAGCACGCCTCGACCGTCTCCTTGAACGGAGGGACCATCCCGGCGTGGTGACTCGCGATGCCCGCCTCGAGTTGCGCGACGAACTGTGCGTACCCCAGCACGTCGAGATCGTCCTCGTCGAGAGCGTCCAACCGTTCCGACACGATCGTGGCGATGCGACGTCGCTCGTCGGCCGAGGTGAGACGGATGCCGTGGCGCAGGCAGGCCGCCGCGGCCTCGTCGCACTGGTTGCGGCTGAAGATGAAGCAGATCGCCGGGAGCAGATCCTCGTGACGCAATCGTTCGACCACGTCGATGCGCGAGGGGGTGTAGAGGATCCGACGACGTTGGTTGCGCGTCCGCCGGGCCAGACGGTGACCCTGATCGGCGATGCGTCCGGCTTCCTGATTCGGTCGGCCGTTCACGAGAACCGGCAGTAGGTGCTCCCTCTCGGTCGACTTGTCTCCCATCATGAACAGGCATTCGAGTTCGACGGGGCGCTTCTCTTCCACGATGGCCTGGGTGGGACCACGCACGGTGCTCATCCAGTCGGCCACCTCGGCGGCGTTCGAGACCGTCGCCGACAGACACACGAGTTGCACGTGCTTGGGCAGGTGGATGATCACTTCCTCCCAGACCGGGCCGCGGTACGCGTCCTGGATGAAGTGGACCTCGTCGAGGACGACCACCTTGAGGTCGTCGAGCGCGGTCGACTGCGCGTAGATCATGTTGCGCAGCACCTCGGTGGTCATGACCACGACGGAGGCGTCGCCGTTGATGGCGTTGTCTCCGGTCAGCAGACCGACACGTTCGCGCCCGTACATCTGCACGAGATCGGCGTACTTCTGGTTGGACAGCGCCTTGATGGGGGCGGTGTAGAACGCCCGTGCACCATCGGCGAGGGCGGCTGCGATCCCGTACTCCGCCACCACGGTCTTGCCGCTACCCGTCGGGGCCGCCACGATCACCGACTCGCCGCGGTCGACGACGTCCATCGACGACAGCTGGAACTGGTCGAGAGGAAACGCGTAGCGCGCGATGAGCTCGGCGCGGTCGGGGCGACTCATCGTCAGGTGCGACGGCGCACGATCAGGTGGCCGACGCCGATCGCCACGAAATAGAGCAGCACGAGCGGAACCGTGAGCGCGATCAACGTGATGGGGTCGCCCGACGGAGTGATGACCGCCGCCAGCACCACGATCGAGACGATCGCGATGCGCCACCCCTCCACGAGTTGTCGCGGTCGGACCACGCCGGCCAACTGGAGGAATACGAGCAGCACCGGGAACTCGAAGCCGACGCCGAACGCGGCGATCATCAGAGCCACCAGGCTCACGTACTTCGTGATCTGGAACGCTTGCTGCACGTCGCTCCCCGACCAACTCACGAGGAACTCGAGCCCCTTGTCGAGCGTGATGTAGGCCAGCCATCCTCCGGCCGCGAACAGGACGACCGAGGACGCGATGAACGGAATCGCGTACTTCTTCTCGCGCGAGTGGAGGGCCGGGACGATGAAGCGCCACACCTGCCAGAGGATCACCGGCAGGGCGAGGATGAGTCCTCCGTACAGGGCGATGCGCAGACGCGCGTTGAAACCGTCGAGCGGTCCGAGCGAGAACAGATCGCAGTTGGTCACCAGGTCGGGACGGCGCTGACACAAGTTGTCGTAGGGCTGGCGCAGGAACCGGAGAACCGGATCGTAGAAGGCCAGGATCACGATGACCCCGAGGGCCACCGCGAGAGCCGAGCGAATCACCCGTGAGCGCAGTTCGGCCAGATGCTCGGTGAGCGTCATCTGGTCGTCGGGTCCGGACACCGAAGACCGCGCTGTTCGGCGCCAGGGAAGTCTCATGAGGCCGACTCGTCACCGGCGGCTGGGGGCGGTTCGGATGTCGATCCGGGCGACGACTCCGGTGTCGATTCCGGCGTCGAGTCCGGCGTCGATTCCGGCGTCGATTCCGAGGTGGCCTTGGCGGCCTTGGTCCGAAAATCGGGAACGGCTGGATCGACGACCTGACGCACGGCCTGCCGGGTCATCTCGGCCGTCTCGCGCAACTCGCGGGCCGGTTCGTCGAACGCATTCTTGAATTCGGATTGGAAGCCTCGACTCATCCGGCGCAGTTCGCCGTAGACCCGGCCGAAACGCCGAATCGCCTCGGGCAACTTCTCGGGACCGAGCACGATGAGAGCCAGGAGCAAGATGACGACGATCTCGCTCCCGGAGAGGTTGAACACACCGCGAGTCTACGAGGGGGTCGGTGGGGCGGGTCTGCCAACATGGCCACGTGCAACAACGCCTCCCGTCACGCCTCGATCCCCCGATCGGGTTCGCGCACCGGGGGGCCCGGGCCCACGCCGACGAGAACACGATCGAGGCGTTCCAACTGGCCCTGCGGCTCGGTGCGACCGGACTCGAGTCCGACGTCTGGGTCACGTCCGACGGGGTCGCCGTCCTCGATCACGACGGGCTCGTGCGGCGACGCGGACGCAAGGTGCCGATCGCCTCGGTTCGTCGGAGCGCGCTTCCCATCCACATCCCGACGGTTGCCGAGATGATCGAGGCCTGCCCCGGCGATCATCACTTCAGCGTCGACATCAAGGACCCGCAGGCCATCGGGCCGTTCATCTCCGCGATTCGCGAGACGTCACCCGATCTCGAGGAGCGAACCTGGATCTGCCACCCCGACTGGACCCTGGTCGCGACCTGGCGGCCGCTCACCCACGCCAAACTCGTCGACTCGACGCGATTGGCGCGCATCAAGGAAGGGCCCGAGCGTCGGGCCACCCAGTTGCGCGACGCCGGGATCGAAGCCATCAACATGCACCACACCGACTGGAGTGGCGGACTCGTGACCCTGTTCCACCGCTTCGATCGATTCGCCCTGGCCTGGGACGTGCAGCACGACCACTTCCTCGATCAGATCCTCCGCATGGGCGTGGACGGAGTGTTCAGCGACTGGGTCGATCGGATGGTCGAGGCCCTGCAACGCCAGTACGGCTGATTGCTACAAGAAGGCCCATGCCGAGGCCGGCCAGATCACGATGAACGCGCGACCTCGAATCTTGTCGACCTCGACCGGGCCGAAGTCGCGACTGTCGAAACTCTGCACGCGGTTGTCGCCCATGACGAACACCATGTCGTCGGGGATCACCTGGGCGGGGACGTCGGTGTGCGAACCGCAACGAGCCAGCGGATCGGCCTGACCCACCATCTCCTCGTCGAGATACGGCTCTTCGAGACGGGTTCCGTCGATGAAGATCGTGCACGAGCGGACTTCGATGGTCTCACCCGGCAGCGCGATCACGCGTTTGATGAGATCGTCATGCTGTTCGGCTGCCGTGACACGGTCGAACACCACGACGTCGCCGCGGTTGACGTCGTGCAGTCGATACGACAACTTGTTGACCAGCACGCGATCGCGGGGCTGGAGCGTGCTCTCCATGCTCGGTCCGTCGATGTAGTACTGCTGGAACAGGAAGAGCCTGATGATGAGCGCCGCACCGACCGCCACCAGGACGACGATGGCCCATTCCCAGACGACGCGACCGGCGCGCGACGAACGCGACGACCGCGACTCGGCTTCGATGTCGGGACCGCCCACCGGGGTCGGATCGTCGACCGGCGGTTGGCTGATCTCCACGGTCTCACCGTATCGGGCCGGCCCGGCCCGCCCGCGTCACAGCGACGCGATGAGCTTTTCCACGCGTTCGTCGCGGCTCCGGAACGGGTCCTTGCACAACACCGTTCGCTGCGCCTGATCGTTGAGTTTGAGGTGGACCCAATCGACCGTGTAGTCGCGTCGCTTCTCCTTGGCGGCCCGGATGAACTCGCCACGTAGACGGGCCCGGGTGTTCTGCGGCGGTTCGGTGAGAGCCGTGTCGATGTCGACGTCGGAGCAGAGACGCTCGACGAGTCCCTTCGACTGCAGTTTGTAGAAGAGCCCGCGGTTCCGATCGATGTCGTGATACTGCAGATCGACGAGTTGATTGCGGGCGTCGCCCAGATCGAGTCCGTGTCGAGCCGAGTACTGCTCGATCAGCGAATGCTTGATGACCCAGTCGACTTCGCGATCGAGTTTCATGGGGTCGTTCTCGATCGCGCTCACGCAGTGCTCCCACATCTCCAGGGCCTTCTGCTCGAGAGGTGGGAAGCCCTTGGTCTCGGCGTAGCGAAGGGCCCGATCGAGATACTCGCGCTGGATATCGAGCGCACTCACTTCGCGTCCGTTGGCCAGAACCACCGTTCGGCGGCAGGTGACGTCGTGACTGATGTCGCGGATCGCCCGAATCGGATTCTCGAGGGTCATGTCGCGCAGGACCACCCGCGGGTCCTCCAGCATGCGAAGCATGCAAGCGGTCGAACCAATCTTCAGGAACGTGGTGTACTCGCTCATGTTCGAGTCGCCCACGATGACGTGCAGACGGCGGTAACGCTCGGCGTCGGCGTGGGGCTCGTCACGGGTGTTGATGATCGGCCGACTTCTGGTGGTGGCCGACGACATGGTCTCCCAGATGTGATCGGCCCTCTGGGTGATCGAGAAGATCGGACCGCGCGCGGTCTGCACGATCTTGCCCGCCCCGGTGAAGATCTGTCGCGAGACGAGGAACGGGATCAGGACTTCCGCGTGACGCGCGGTGTCGTCTCCTCGTCGCGTGAGGTAGTTCTCGTGGCATCCGTAGCTGTTGCCCGCCGAGTCGGTGTTGTTCTTGAAGAGATAGACGGTTCCGCGAATGCCTTCCTCGCGCAAGCGCTCCTCGGCCGAGGCGGCCAAACGCTCGAGAATCCGCTCCCCCGCCTTGTCGTGAACCACCGCGTCGTAGATCGAGTCGCACTCGGGAGTGGCGTATTCGGGGTGCGACCCGACGTCGAGGTACAGGCGCGCGCCGTTCTCCAGGAACACGTTCGACGACCGACCCCACGACACCACTTTGCGGAAGAGGTAGCGAGCGACTTCGTCCGGACTCAGGCGTCGCTGACCGCGCAGAGTGCAGGTGACCCCGTACTCGTTCTCGAGTCCGAAGATGCGCCGATCCACACCGGCACCATACTTCTCGAAGCCTCGGATGTGGACGAGCGAGGACCGAACGACCGCCGACTACTTCGGTGGGATGTTGGACCCGACAACGATCGCGGCGACGAGCGAATCATCCAGGCGCTGGAAGCAACGGCGTCCGTTCGAACGGGACAGAACGGCAACTTCGAGGTCGTCGGCGCTCAACGTTCTGTCGGGCCCGGCCAGTGCGGCCACCGCTTTGGGAAGGGCCGAAGCCAGATCGTCGGCGGCCGACCACGAGGCGGTGAGACGGCCGGCGATCGAGTCGGCATCGCCGCCGAGCGCGCTCGTACCCTTCTCGTCGACGAGGGTCCCGTCGTAGAGGATGTGGAAAAGCTGATCGTCGGCCTGGGTTGCTCCGACCTCGGCCACGAGGATCTCGACTTCGAGCGGCTTCAACTCGTGCGTGAACGTCTGACCGAGGATCTGCGCATAGTCGTTCGCCAAACCGCGAGCCTCCACGTCGTCGCGCGAGTAGGCGTATCCCTTCACATCGGCATTGCGGACGCCGAAACGGCGGAGCTGGTCGAACTCGTTGTACTTGCCCACGCCGGCGAACGCGATGCGGTCGTAGATCTCACTGATCTTGCGCAGGGTGTTTGATGTGTTCTCGGCCACCAGCAGGATGCCGTCGGCGTACTGGACCGCCACCAGCGCGCGGCCGCGCGCGATGCCTTTCCGCGCGTAATCGGCACGATCCTTCATCATCTGCTCGGGAGCGACGTAGAACGGCATGTTCATGACACGGAACCTCGTGCTCGTTGACCGTCGGCGATGGCGGCGAACACACCGGCCAGCACGTCGTCACCGACTCGCTGCCAGCCGTCGGCCGTGATGGTGGCCACCACCGGATAGATGCCGCGCAGCGCATCGGGTCCACCGGTCGCACTGTCGACCTCGGCCGCCTCCCACAGGGCGCGGCACGCCAACTCGACGGCGTCCGACGACTCGAGTCCGGGTCGGTAGCCCACTTTCAACACCGTGCTCGCCGGACCTCCGCCCGAACCGGTGGCGACGAACTCGCGCTCTTCGTACCGGCCACCGGTGATGTCGAAATCCCAGAGGCGCCCGGTGCCGCGCAGCGAGTCGTAACCCGCGAAGATCGGAACGACGACCAATCCCTGCATCGCGGCACCGAGGTTCGATCGCACCATCTGCGACAACTGATTGGCCTTGCCTTCAAGACTGATGGGGCGGCCGTCGAGTTTCTCGTAATGCTCGAGTTGCAATTGGAACAACTTGATCATGTCCATCGCGACGCCCGCGGTGCCCGAGATGGCGACACCGCTGTGGCGATCGGCCGGAACGACCTTCTCCATCTCGCGATTGGAGATGCGGTTGCCCATCGTGGCACGACGGTCGCCGGCCATGACCACGCCATCGGCGAAGCGCACGGCCAGCACCGTCGTGGCGTGCGGAGCGAGATTGGCGGCCGGGCCGGCCGGCGCCCGGAACGGATCGAAGCCGACCCGGCGGAGCAGGGCCGAGAAGTCGCTGCCCGGGTCGTCGCCCGAGGTGAACAACGGGACCTTCAACCGTCACTCACCACCCTTCTGGATGTACGACTTCACGAAATCCTCGGCGTTGGTCTCGAGCACCTCGTCGATCTCGTCGAGCAGTTCGTCGAGTTCGGCCTTCAACTTCTCACCGGTCTCGGTGACCGGCTCGGTCACGGTGGGTGCTTCGGCGTCGGAACGGCGCTCCGACGCCGGGGTCTGCTTGTGAACTCGTTCGGCCATGACTCTCCTCTCCCCCATCCTGCCACCCGAACGGGCGGGTCACATCTCGGGAGCGGCCCCCAGGCGCGTGACGAGTTCGACGATGCTCTCGCTCGCGTCGATGAGCGAGCCGACGAGCTCGCGTGTACCCCGCAGAGGTTCCATCATCGGTACCCGGCGCAACGGGTCGCGGCCCACATCGAGCACCACGCTGTCCCAGTTGGCCGCCACCACGCTCTCGGGCCACTTGGCCAGGAGACGACCGCGGAAATAGGCCCGGGTCGTGCCGGGGGGTTCGGTCATGGCCGCTCGAACCTCGTCGGCGTCGGTGATCGTGCGCAGGCCGAGTCGGGAGGCGATGCACTTTTCGGGACGCATGTCGTGGTACTGGAGGTCGAGCGCCTTGAGACGGACGTCGTAGCCATCGATCGAATGACGATCGGCGTACGCGCGAACCACACGTTCCTTGGCCACCCAGTCGACGACGTCGGCCACCTTCGCGCGGTCGGACGCCAACCCGGCCAGTACCACTTCCCACCGATCGAGGACGTCGTCGGCATCCTCCACCGCCGCGAACCCGCGTGACTTCTGATGACGACGGGCCGCTTCGAGAAGCGACCACTGCACCTCGAGTGCCGTCATGCGACGGCCGTCGCGCAAACCGATGGTTCGTGTCAGCGATGGATCATGGCTCACGATCCGAATGGCCGGCACCGGATTCGCCAGGGCGAGATCACCGGGGAAGGTCTCGTCCTCGATCATCGCGAGAACGATGGCGGTCGTGCCCAACTTCAAGTAGGTCGCGACCTCCGACATGTTCGCATCGCCGACGATCACGTGCAGTCGGCGGTATTTCGTCGGATCGCAGTGCGGCTCGTCGCGAGTGTTGACGATCGGTCTCTTCAACGTGGTTTCGAGGCCGACTTCCTCCTCGAAGAAGTCGGCCCGCTGGCTGATCTGGAACGGAACGTCTCCGATGGACGTGCCCGGCTCCTCCGAACCGACCTTGCCGGCTCCGGTGAAGACCTGTCGCGTCACGAAGTGCGGCGTGATGTCGGCCACCAGCCGACCGAACGGAACCGCGCGGTCGATGAGGTAGTTCTCGTGACAGCCGTAGCTGTTGCCCTTGCCATCGCTGTTGTTCTTGTAGAGCAGGAGTTCGACGTCGTCGGCGAGCAGAGACCGCGAGTACTCCATCGACCGGCGGACGATCTCCTCGGCCGCCCGGTCGTACACGACCGCCTCCCGTATTCCGCGGCACTCGGGCGTGGAGATCTCGGGATGGGCGTGATCGACGTAGTAGCGAGCACCGTTGGTGAGCACCGAATTCACGAGGTGCATCTCCACGTCGGGTCCGCCGTCGAGCGTGAAACCGCGGGCATCGGAGCCGGGGCGCTCGTCGTCGAAATCCCAACCGATGCGGGGCGACGTGGCCGCGACGTAGGCGTTGATGAGGACCGAGGACGCCAGTACCGGATTCGACTCGCCACCCTTGACGAGGATCCCGTACTCGGTCTCGATTCCGACGACCTTCGGGATGGCCATGGATCAGAGGTACTGGCCGGTGGCGGTGCGTTCGATCGCCCGACCGCCGGCCTTGCCGGCCGAGGCCTTGCCCTCGTTCACCAGAGTGCGGATGAACACGATGCGTTCACCCTTCTTGCCCGAGATGCGCGCCCAGTCGTCGGGGTTGGTGGTGTTCGGCAGATCCTCGTGCTCGCGGAACTCCTGGCGAATCGAATCGACGAGGTCGGTCGTGGTGACTCCGCGCTCGCCGCCGGCGATCACGCGCTTGATGGCCAGCTTCTTGGCGCGTCGCACGACGTTCTCGATCATGGCACCCGAAGCGAAGTCGCGGTAGAAGAGCACTTCCTTGTCGCCGTTGGCGTAGGTGACTTCGAGGAAGCGGTTGTCCTCGTCGTCGCGATACATCTCGGCGACCGTCCGGTCGATCATGGCGGTGAGAGCCGACTCGATCGATCCGGCCGGACCGACCTCGGACGCCGCGATCGGAACCTCGGACGTGAGGTAGCGCGAGAAGATCTGCCGCGCCGCACCCGCGTCGGGGCGCTCGATCTTGATCTTCACGTCGAGGCGACCCGGGCGGAGAATGGCCGGATCGATGAGATCCTCGCGATTCGTGGCACCGATCACGATGACGTTGCGCAGGCCCTCCACACCGTCGATCTCGGCGAGCAGCTGCGGAACGATGGTCGACTCCATGTCGGACGAAATCCCCGAGCCACGAGTTCGGAACATCGAATCCATCTCGTCGAAGAACACGATGACCGGCCAGCCTTCTTCGCTCTTCTCGCGGGCTCGCTGGAACACCAGCCGGATCTGCCGCTCGGTTTCACCCACGTACTTGTTGAGCAGTTCGGGTCCCTTGATGTTGATGAAGTAGCTGCGCCCCTTCTCGTCACCGGTTCGGGCGGCGACCTTCTTGGCGAGGCTGTTGGCCACCGCCTTGGCGATGAGCGTCTTGCCGCAACCCGGCGGGCCGTACAGCAAGATGCCCTTGGGCGCGGGCAGATGATGCTCGGCGAAGAGGTCCTGGTACAGGAATGGCAGTTCCACCGCGTCGGCGATCTGCTCGATCTGCTGATCGAGTCCGCCGATATCGGTGTATGCGATGTCGGGAACCTCTTCGAGCAGGAGGTCTTCCACCTCGGGACGCGGCAGCTTTTCGAGCAGCATGTTCGAGCGAGGGTCGCGACGAACGGTGTCGCCACTGCGCAGGTGGACTCCGCGGAGGGCGTCGGCCAGTTCGCAGACGATCTCTTCGTCGGCTCGGCCCACCACGATCGCGCGGATGCCGTCGTCGAGGATCTCCTTGATGGTCACGACATCGCCGTGGCCCTCGGGACGGCGCGAACTGACCACGTTGAAGCTCTCGTTGAGAACGACTTCGGCGCCCAACTCGAGCACGTCGAGATCGACGTCGGGATGCACGTTCACCTTCATCTTGCGTCCATTGGCCAGTACGTCGACCGTGTCGTCGTCGTTGCGCCCGACGACCACGCCGTACGCCGACGGTGGCTGCGACAACTTGTCGACCTCGTCGCGCAGGTTGGCGATGTGCTCGCGGGCCTCGCGCAGCGTGAAACTCAACTTCTCGTTCTTGGCCGACTCCTGGGCCAAGAGGCCCTTGGTCTCGAGCAGACGCTCCTCGAGTTGACGCATGCGCAACGGGGCATCGGCCAAACGCCGGCGCAGGGCATCGATCTCCTTGTCGAGGGCCGCGACGGTGGACCGCAGGGCCTCGACATCGGGTGTCTCGTCAGTTGCCACGACTCGGAACCTACACGGCGTCACATCGGACGACCCGCCGTGAGCCGGGTCCCCCGTGTAGGCTTTCGGCACGGTCCGACGTGGCCGTGCTGCCATTCAGTCCCCCACCTCACGAGGAGCAACCCAGGAATCATGAAGGTCTGGATCGACCAGGATCTCTGCACCGGAGACGGCCTCTGCGAAGAGATCGCACCCGACGTGTTCACCCTTCTCGACGACGGCTTGGCCTACGTGAAGGAAGGCAGCAAGATCTACGCCACGGCCAAGGGCAACCCGCAAGGTGCCGACGGTCTGGCCGAGATCCCCGACGGGCAACTCGACGGCGTGATCGAATCCGCCGAGGAGTGCCCCGGCGAGTGCATCTTCATCGAACCCTGATCGTCGTCTGATCGACACTCGGAACGGCCGTCAGGCTCCGAGCAATCGTCCCACCGTCAAGAATCCGGTGTGCGCGACCATGCGGTGGTCGGGACGCACCGCATTGCCTTCTATGTACCAGCCGCGATGGAGCACCTCCAGCGTCCGAGTTCCGGTCCAGCGGTGCGACGCCATGGCATGGCGGGTTTCGGCCGCCTGCGTGATCGACGGCGTGTAGGCCACCAGGATTCCGCCGGGTCGCATGGCCGCCTCGGCGTGCGGCACCACATGCCAAGGCTCGGGCAGGTCGAGGACCACCCGGTCGACGTGCAACTCCGGATCGATTCCGGCGTAGCAGTCGCGGATCTCCACGTGATACCGCTCGAGCGCCTCGGCACCGAGGAACGACGCGACGTTGGCCTTGGCCCGCTGGGCGAAGTCCTCGCGAATCTCGTAGCCGAAGATCGTCGCGCCGGTGCGCAGCATGGTCATCGACAGAGCACCCGAGCCGACTCCGCTCTCCAGAACCCGCACCCCCGGTGCGATGTCGGCGAGCATGGCGATGGGCGCCAGATCCTTCGGATAGATCACCTGGGCGCCACGCGGCATCTCGATCACGAAGTCCTCGAGCGTCGGACGCAGCACGATGTAGCGCGCGCCGCGGGTCGACTCGACGCGGAACCCTTCCGGCCGTCCCACGATCTCGGCGTGCGGGACGAACCCGGCGTGACTGTGGAACTCGGCCCCTTCGGCCAGGGTCACGAGATAGCGACGCTGCTTGCCGTCGATCAGGAGCGCCTTCTCGCCGTACGCGAAAACGTTCATGTCCGATTCTCCTTCGCCGCCGCGCGGCGGGCCGACCGGCGCATCAACATCTCGACGGGCACCGGTTCGTGCCCGCGCGCCTTCTCCGAAAGGCGACAGAACGCGCACACCGCCGAGCCGTCGTCCGCCGACTCGGCTCCAGTCGGCGAACCGCACCGCGAGCACGTGTGCAATTCGTCGGCCTGCTGCGCCGACAATCCGCTCAACAGCGGCGCCATGCGCTCGAGGAATCCGAGGTAGTACGAGGCCTTCGCCCCCGGCGACTCCTCCTCGATCAGGTTGAGAGCCCCCTTGTACGCGAGGTGCTTGTTGCCGGCGGCCATCGGACACTCGTCGACGATGTAATCGATGCCGCGCACGATGCACCACGCCGCGGTCTCGCGCTCGGTGAGCCGCACCAACGGCTTGGCCTTGCGCGGAAAGCCTCCGCGGGCCGGCAGCACAGGCAGTTGGCGCGCCAGGTACTCGACGTCCCAGCGCAGAGCATTCCCGAACAACACCGCCGCTTCGTCGTCGAGGTTGTGACCGGTCACGACCGCGCCGTATCCGCCGTCGCGAGCCACCCGATCGAAGATGTGCCGCTTGCTCATTCCGCACGCCGAACAAGGCACCCGGCCGGTGGCCCGCGCCGCCGTGGGCACGTCGAACCCGTGATCGTCGCGCAGCGACTCGATCACCAAGGGCAATCCTCGACGCGTCGCGAAGTCCTGGGCGAACGTCTGCGACTCGTGGCTGTACTCCCCGATTCCGAGCGCGATGTACAGGCCGGTGGTCCGATATCCCAGTTCGTGGAGGATGTCCCACACCGCCAGCGAGTCCTTGCCGCCCGACACGGCGACCAGCAAGTGATCGGACGGCACGAACATCCGATGGTCGTGGATCGCCTTCTCGACCTGGCGACGGCAAAGTTGCTGCAGATGCTCGGCACAGAAGTTGGCGTTGTGCCGCGGGAGATCGATGATGGCCGGCTTCCGGCAAGTGCGGCACTTCATGGTCAGCCTCCGGAGATGACGGGACGGATCTCGATCTCGTCGTCGTCGCTCAATTCGCCGTCACCGGGGACGAGTTCGCCGTTGCGGATCACCAGATGCGCCTCGCGCGACAGCCCGAGTTCGGTGAGCAGAGCGTGCACACGACGGCGGCCGTCGATCGTGATCTCGCGGCGAGGGTTGCGCAGGAGGACGCGCATCAACGGTCGGACGCCGTGATGGTGATCGACTGGCCCGGCTCGAGCCGCTCGGAGCCGATCATCTGCGGACGACGGGCCGCCAGACGGCGAACGAGACGCGCGCCCCACACGACCACACCGACCACGGTCCAGGCTCGCCGTCCACGCAGGAACCCCTCGCGCAGGCTTCGCGCGCGCAGGAAGGCGAACATGATCAGACGCGCCGGATCTCGACGACGGCCGAACGCCGCTTGCCGGAACGACGCCCGAGCACATAGAAGGCCACGACCAGCACGACGCCGACACCGACGGCCAGTCCGACGATGGCGCTCTTGCGATCCTCGACCTTCTCCTGCACGTCGCCTTGAAGGCCGCGCAACTTTCGTTCGATGTCGTCGCGTGAGATCTGATCAGCGCGAGCCATGGCCGGGCTCCTTTCCGAGCGTCGCCTTCTTCACGCGCGACAACGCGATGGCCGCGACGATCGCCGCCGCGACGAGAACGATGAGATACGGAACCCAGCTCCAGGCACCATCGAAGGCCGAGGTCTCGGTCTGGAGCAGGCGGAGAATCCCGACCAGAACGAACACGCTGCCCAATCCGATGAGGACGGCTCCGGCCGTACCGAGGGCCAGCCAGCGGCCGGCTCCCTTCAGCGGGCCCAGGGTCTCCTGTTTGGCGTAGTCGCGGACGAGATCGACGACCTCGCCGATACTGGCCGACTCGTGACGGCTGGGACTCGTGTCGGGCACCCCCTTTTTCTAGCAGCCAGGGCCGAAAACGCCACCCGGCGTCACGTGTCGTCGGCGAGACGGAACCGCGTGACCGCGATGAGGTCGTCCAAGGCGACCGCGACCCTCTCGTAACGTTCGGCCACATCGGGAGCCGACAGAATCGCCTGCCGGTCGCTCGGGCCGAACGGCAGGATCGACGCCACCCGGCACACGAAGTCGGAGGGCGTCTCGTCGGGTTCGGGCGCCACCACGATTCCGGGGCGATCGGTCGCGCGGGCGACGAGGCCGATGAACACCGCGAGTCGTTGTGCGAGATCGGCGGCCACGAATTCGTCGACGACGTCGTCCTCATCGGGCCAGTCGTCGACCATGGCCACCGGATACGGGTCGTCGTCGAGCCAGCGGTCGATCCGGATGCGACGATCTCCGACCGCGAGAACGGAGCGTCGGCCATCGTCGTGCTCGAGCATGCGCACGATCCGCGCGACGCAGCCCACGTCGGTTCGCTCGTCGCCGCCGCCGACCTCGCTTCCGCGCGCGATGAGCGCGACACCGAACTCGGGCGTGGGCGCCGCACGACAATCGTCCATCATCATCTGATAGCGGAGCTCGAACACGTTCAAGGGCAGCGCCGCTCCGGGCAGCAGCGGAGTGCCGAGCGGGAACATGGGCAACCGGTAACTCACGGGGTGGGCACCGGGTCGAGCGGGACGAGTCGATCGGCCGTCGGACCGGATGGATACGAACTCAGCGCGTCCGAGAGGTACGTCTCCCAGATGGGCCTGAACGTCCCCTCCTCGTCGACTCCGTTCCCTTCGAGCATCACGGCGAAGCGAATGGTGCCGACACCCTCGACCGGCACGTAACCGACGAGAGCCTTCACACCGGTGAGGCTGCCCGTCTTTCCGATGAGACGTGCCTCCAGCGGATCGCCGACGAAATCGTCGGCCAAGGTGCCGGTACGACCCGCCACCGCCAGACCGGCGACCAACGGCGAATCGATGCGATACCGATCGAGCAAGGACATCATCGCGGCGCAGGTCATCTTGTTCTCCCGCGCGAGACCGGAGCCATCGACGATGACGACACCAGTCATCGGAACGCCCCACGACTCGAGTCGCTCCCGAATCGTGGCCGTGCCCGCACTCCGCGAACCACCGCCCTTGGCGGCGCGGCCGATCTCCTTCACCATCAACTCGGCGGTGTTGTTGTCGCTGTTGCGCAACATCTCGCCGACTACCTGCGACAAGGGCGCCGAGGACACCGAAGCAACGGCCGGGAGGCCGGTCGGCATCACACCCGATGTGGGTTGGCCCGCGATCGAGACTCCGCGCTCCTGGAGCAAACGAGCGAACTCCTGGGCCGCCGACTGCGCCGGATCGGCCGCCCGACCCGGCTGACCGCGAGTGATTCCGTCGTTGACGAGCAGGGCCGAGACGGGTCCGCCTTCCACCGCGCGGAACGTGATGGGCCATTCGGATGGATACAACTCGGCGTCGTAGCGGGACGCATCACCGATGACGTTTCCGGCGATCTGCACCACACCGGCTTGAACCACGGCGTCGGCCAAGGCCTCGAACGACGTTGCCGGCTGCTGCGGATATCGGTTGTACGAACCGTCGTCGGGATACCACGACGAGGCGAGCAAGGGGTCGCCGCCACCCACGAGGTAGATCGACCCGACCGCGCCGTTGACGATCTCGGCGTGCACCGATGTGGTGTAGACGAAGTCGGGACCGAGGACGTCGAGGGCCACCGCCGCCACCGCGACTTTCAAGGTGCTGGCCGGAGTCACCGGCGTGTCGATCCCATCGGACAACGCGAGAGCGCCATCGACCGATACCGCCGCACACGATCCGGGTAGCACCGCTCCGCCGAGCGGTCGCAGGGCGCCTTCGAAGGCCGTGGACGAGGTCTCACGAGCGAGCACTTCGGGAGTGCGTCGCGCGGACAGCACGGGGGTCAGCGGCGTGGTGACCGGGAACTCGGCGATGCGATCGGGTTCGGGCGGTGCGCTGTCGTCCTGCGACAACGCGTACCTCCACACGCCGAAGAGCACGACGGCCGGGAAGGCCGCGATGAACAACAGCGTGGCGATCGGATTGGCCGCCGGTCGCGTCCGCCGGTCGGCCATCAGAATCCTCGACGGCGTCGGAACTCGGCCGCGCGGTACAAGTGACCGAGCGCCGTGACGGCGCGGTTGCCCGACGAGTAGCAGAGGCGGCCGGTGGCCCGTACGGTCGCCGGTCCGGGATTGTCGGGATCGGCGACCGCCAATTCGGTGGCCACCAGGATCGGTTTGCCCGTGCGACGCGACAGTTCGTCGGCTGCTTCGGCGAAGCGCTGATCCTGTCGTTCGTGATACGCGACGATGCGCTCGAGACCGTGCTCGGGATAGAAGCCGCCCTCGCGCATGAGACGCGCCTGGTTGGCCTGGATCCCGATGCCGAGATAGATGACCGAGTGGACGTCGGGGTGACTGGCGATCAGATCGAGCACTTCGGGAATCGTGTCGCGGGTCTCGCCACCGGCGCAGTCGACCGGATTGCCGCGACTCCAGCGCGGCGGCAACTTCTCGTCGATGGCCGACTTCAGATCGTCGGGCAACGGCAGGAGAACGAGCGAACCGTCGCGCGTGAGCGCGTCGGACGTGACGACTCCCCAACCGCCGGCCGTCGTCAGCACCACGACGTTTGGTCCGGCCGGCAACGGTTGAGTCGCGAACGTGGCCGCCGCTTCGAACGCTTCTTCGACGGTGGCGGCCCGGGTGATTCCGGCGGCTCGACAGAAGCCGTCGAACACCTTGTCGTTGGCGGCCAGTGCTCCGGTGTGCGACGCCGCGGCACGCGCACCGCCCTCAGTGGCGCCACCCTTCACGAGCACGAGCGGCTTTCGGCGAGCAGCCGAAGCGAGTCGCCCCATGAGCGCGCGTCCATCGGTGATTCCCTCGACGTACGCGAGGCCGACCGCGGTGGCCGGATCGTCGGCGTAGAAGTCGAGATAGTCGGCGACCGACACCGCCGCCGCGTTGCCGGCCGAAACCGCGCGGCTGATTCCGACTCCGGTCGCCCGCGCGTAGTTCATGAAACTGGAGACGAAGTTGCCGCTCTGGCTCGCCACGCCGATGCGACCCGCCGGCGGATACGGAGCCACGATCTGCGCGCAGAGGTTGGCCGGTGTGCTCACGACACCTTGCCCGTTCGGACCGGCGAGCAGGATGCCGAGTTCGTCGGCCAAGGCCACCAATTCGGCCTCGGCCTTTCGGCCCTCATCGCCGGCTTCGCCGTAACCGGCCGACGTCAGGAACGCCGCCTTCACACCCTTGGCCGCGCAGGCGCGCAGCAAGTCGGGATTGGCCGAGGCCGGCGTGCACACGAACACGAGGTCGATCGCGTCGTCGGGGAGCGATGCGATGTCGGCGACGGTCCGGATGCCGAGAACTTCTTCGCCTTGCAGATTCGTGCCGTGGACGGCTCCGTGGTATCCGGCGGCGAGGATGTTGTGGAGCGAGACGAAGCCGAACTTCCCCGGATGCGTCGATGCTCCGGTCACCAACACTCCGCGCGGGTCGAAGAGCGCACGGAACTGCTCGTCGGTCGGGCGCGGGCGAGCCACGGATGGCGGCGGCGAAGCCGGGCCGATCTCCACCAACGCGTCGACGGCCACCGGTACACCGTCGGCTCCGATGATCAACGGATTCACGTCGACGCTCGCAACATCGGAGCGCTCGGCGGCCAGACGTCCGAGGCCGACCAGGACGTCGACGATCACTTCGCGGTCGACCGCTTTCTCGCCGCGGAAATCACCGAGGAGCTTCTGCGTCGCCAAGTCGGCGATCATCTCGTGGGCGGTGACGCGATCGAGCGGAGCCGGCCTGAACACCACATCGGCCACCGCCTCGGCCAGCACGCCTCCGACACCGAGCATGACGCTGGCTCCGAACTGCGGATCGCGCACGACTCCGGCGATCAGTTCGCGGTTGCCACGCACCATCGGGGCGATGAGAACCGACACCGCGCCGTCCTCGGGGCGGGCGGCTCCGAGCAACTCGGCGGCCGCCGCCGCGACCGCCGCATCGTCGCCGAGTCGGAGCCGAACCAGACCGCGCTCGGTCTTGTGGGCGATGGCGTCACCGCACAACTTCGCGACGACCGGCAGTCCGAGCGCTCGCGCGGCCGCCACCGCGGCCTCGGGGTCGGTCACCAGCCTCTCGGGCGCCATGGGCACTCCGAACTCGGCGAGGAGGGACTTGGACGCCGACTCGGAGAGGGTGCGTGACGACATGTGTCCACGGTAGTCGTCGGGTCTCGGCGACCCCCGGAAAACAACGACCGCCGGCCAGGGCCGGCGGTCGCAACGTCGGGCTGACAGGACTTGAACCTGCGACCTCTTGACCCCCAGTCAAGCGCGCTACCAAGCTGCGCCACAGCCCGTGGCGTGAACGACGAGCCTAGCGGGACACGTCGCGACGCCGACGATGAGACGTGGCCGAATCGACTAGATGAAGAGGTCGACGACCCGCCAGCCCAGGTAGAGGCACAACGCGACCACCAGGAGCTTGAAGTGCCACGGGGCCTTGGCATCGGCCAATTCGCGCAGATCGAGGTTCTTGGCCGTGATCTTCGGCGCATCGAGAACCCGGCCGCATTGCGGACACGAACCGTCGTCGCGCATGGCGCTCGGCGCGAAATAGCGGGCGCATTCTTCGCAGAACGGCATCACTCGCTCCGGCGGCGAACACGCAACTTGATCGGAGTCGGCCCGAATTCGAACGCCTCGCGAATCGAGCGCTCGAGGTAGCGAAGATACGACTGCGGCAGTTCGCGGTTGACGAACAGCGTGAACGTGGGCGGGTCGGTCGCGCCTTGCACCGCGTACATGACCTTGGCTCCCCCGCCCGCCGGCTGGCGCTGCTGGGCATCGGAGATGACCCGGTTGACGTCGCGCGTCGGAACACGACGGTGATACTGCTCGATCGCGTCCTGCAGTACGGGACGGAGCTTGTGGACCCCCTTGCCCGTCAGTGCGGAGATCTTCATGATCGGCGCTTCGTCGACGAAGTGGAGTTTGCGCTTCACCTCGGTTTCGACGTTCTCACGGTCCTCGCCGGTGTCGACCATCTCCCACTTGTTCAGCACGATCACGATAGGGCAGCCGGCGGCGTCGATGCGCTCGGCGAGGCGCTGGTCCTGCGCGGTCACTCCTTCGGTCGCGTCGATCACGAGGAACGCGATGTCGGCGTCGTCGACCGCGCGCAGGGCGCGCACGAGCGAGTAGTACTCGGCCGAGTCGTCGATGCGCGAACGGCGGCGCATCCCGGCCGTGTCCACGAACACGATGGGGCCGTCCTCGGTCTCGACGAGAGTGTCGATCGAGTCGCGCGTGGTTCCCGGCATGTCGTGCACGACCGAGCGATCCTCGCCGACGAGACGATTGAACAGGGTGCTCTTGCCCACGTTCGGACGACCGACGAGTGCGACGCGCGGAGGGCGTTCACCGTCGGCCTTCGGCGTCTCGTCGAGCCAGGGCAATTCGGCGACCATCACCTCGGGAATGCGTGCGATCACCTCGTCGAGCAGGTCGCCGGCCCGACGACCGTGCAGAGCGCTGACCGGCAGCGGCTCGCCCACGCCGAGCGACAGGAACTCCCAACGATCGGTCTCGCGCCGGTCGTTGTCGGCCTTGTTCACCACGAGAAGGATGGGGACGTCGACGCGCCGCAACCAGTTCGCCACCGATTCGTCGTCGTCGGTGATGCCCACCGATCCGTCGACGACGAAGAGGACGAGATCGGCCGACCTGACCGCCGCTTCGACCTGGCGGCTCACTTTGGCGTCGAGCTCGCTGCCCTGGGGCAACCACCCGCCGGTGTCGACGAGGAGGAACCGGTGACCGAGCCACTCGGCCGGCTGTTCCTTGCGATCACGCGTGACACCGGGACGATCCTCGACGATCGCCATCTGCTCGCCCACGATGCGATTGAACAATGTGCTCTTGCCCACGTTCGGACGGCCGACGATGACCACCTGCGGGAGTTCGACGTCGACCTCGGTCATGCCATCTCCAGGGCTCGGCGCAGCGACATGCCGTCGGTCGGAATCACTTCCACCGGACGCGGAAGGTCCTCGACCCGCCGACCGTCGAGGAAGCGACCCTCCGACAGGCACACGTCGGGCAACAGATAACGATGTCCGGCCGGCTGTTCGCTCAGAACACGCGTCAGGTCGTGGCCCGTCATGAGACCCGTCACCGCGGTGTTGCCGCCGAAGTACTCGTTGCTCACCGGAACCACGCGGACGTCGTCTCGCTCGAGCGAATCGACGAGTGGACCGAGCACCCGAGCACCGTACTCGCCGGTGAGGATGGCGACCGGTGCATGGCGATCGACACGGCGCCGAATCGTGATCGAGGTCGGATCACCGCATCCGCGCAGACCGGTGTCCCCGGCCGGGTTGCGCGGCGCGCGATATCCCTCGGCCGGCGCCCCGTCGACCCAGGCGAAGAATCCGCTCTGCGGTCCGGTCGGCTCGTCGACCCGACCGGTGAACTCCCATTCGAAGGTACGCGCCATGCCGATGCCGTCCTCGTACATGCCGAACCCCTCGTACGACTCGCCTTCGGGAAAGGGCAGACCTGCCATCAAGTAGTACTCGTCGGCGGCGAACACCACACGTCGACCGAAGAGATCGACGAATCGACGCTGCCACGCGTGCACGATCTCCACCACCGCTCGGGCCTCGTCGACCGTGTGTTCGCGCATCGTCGGCTCGGGATTGAAGCGGCTGATTCCGAGGGGAACGACGGCCACGTGGTTCAACTCGGGGAACCGGTCGAGGATCCCGGTGAGCGTCTCGTCGAGGACGAGGCCGTCGTTCACGCCGGGGCACACGACGATCTGACCGTTCACGACGATGCCCGCATCGAGCAGGGCCCGCAGCCAGCGCAGGCTCATACCGCCGCGGCTATTGCGCAGCAGTTCGGAACGAAGTTCGGGATCGGTCGCGTGGATGCTCACGTTGAGCGGCGACAGACCTTCGGTCACGACTCGCTCGAGATCCGATTCGGTGAAACGAGTGAGCGTTGTGAAGTTCCCGTAGAGGAAGCTCAGGCGATAGTCGTCGTCCTTGAGATAGAGGCTCTTGCGCATTCCGGAGGGCAGTTGGTAGATGAAGCAGAACGGACAGTGGTTGTCGCAGGTCCGAACCCGATCGAACACCGCGCTCGACACTTCGGCTCCGAGCGGCTGACCCTCGGACTTCTCGATCCGCACCGTGAGTTCGACTCCCTGGCGAGCCAGATCGATGTCGACCTCGGCCGAATCGGCGAGCAGGCGCCACTCGATCACGTCGCGCGGAATCGTTCCGTTGAGCGACAGAACTTCGTCGCCCACGCGCAGACCCGCGGTCTCGGCGGGCGAGCCGGATGTGACCGCGACCACAATCGGAGACGATCGCCGCGCGGACATGGCGGTCAGGCTACCGACGGCCTTCGAAAGGCCGGGTTATCCTCACCGCATGTCGGTCGATCGCGTGCTGCTCGCGGCACCGCGTGGTTTCTGCGCCGGTGTGGAGATGGCGATCAAGGCCTTGGCGTGGATGGTTCGCAGCTTCCCCGCTCCGGTGTACTGCTACCACGAGATCGTTCACAACAAGTTGGTCGTCGAACGCTTCCAGAAACTGGGAGTCGTCTTCGTCGACGACATCACCGAAGTTCCTCCCGGTCGACCCATCATGCTGTCGGCCCACGGCTCGGCACCCGAGGTGGTGGCGGCCGCTCGCGAGCGCGGCTCGGTGGTCGTCGATTCGGTGTGTCCACTCGTCACGAAGGTCCATCACGAGGTGAAGGTGCGCGCCGGCAAGGGCTTTCGCATCGTGTATGTCGGACACGAGGGTCACGAGGAAGCCGTCGGCACCATGGCCGTGGCCCCCGATTCGATTTCTCGCGTCGAAACCGTCGACGAAGTGGATGCCCTTCCGGTCTTCGCCGAGCCGGTTGCCCTGCTGGCCCAGACCACGCTCTCGCACCGCGACTGGGAGGGTGTCGCCGTTCGCGTACGCGAGCGGTTCCCCGACGTGTGGACACCGGGTCGCAGCGATCTCTGCTTCGCCACCACCAATCGGCAATCGGCGCTGATGTCGATGGCTCCGCGCTGCGACGCGATCGTCGTCATCGGATCGGCCAACTCGTCCAATACCCGCGCCCTCGAGCGACTGGCCCGCGAAGCCGGCTGCTCCCGCGTGTTCCGCATCAACGGCGCCGACGAACTTCCCGGCGATCTCTCCGGAGTCGTCGGCGTCACGGCGGGCGCCTCGGCTCCCGAGGAACTCGTCGATGCCGTCATCGCCCGCCTCTCGCCCTCTCACGGCGTAGAAGAAGTGCGCATCACCGACGAGGACGAGTACTTTCCGCCACCCCGGAACCTGCGCGATCTCCAGTCGGCGGTCGATGCCGCCATCACCGCGATGTCGGGCGGTTCACTCGCCCATCGTCCACGCGTCGACGATCGGTCGCTCGCGGCCAGCGACGTCCTCGCGTTCCTCGCGGTGTGAACGAGCACTCGCGTCGAGCCATCTGACAATCTGTCGACATGCTCTCGCCCACCGCCGACACCATCCGCTTGTTCCTCCACGTCCTGGCCGCCTCGGTCTGGGTCGGAGGCCAGATCGTCCTCGGGGGTCTCGTCCCCCGACTGCGTGCGGCGTTTCCGGAGAGCACCAAGGTGGCCGCGCAGGCTTTCGGCCGCATCGCCTGGCCGGCATTCGCGATCGTGGTGGTCACCGGCATCTGGAACATCGTCGACATCGGCGTCAGCGACACCAGCACCGACTACCAGGTGACGGTCTTCGTGCACGTGGTGCTGTCGGCCCTCACCGGCGTGAGCGCCGCAGTTCACTCGCTCGGCCGCAGCAAACTGGCCCTCGCTCTCGGTGGTGCACTCGGACTCGTGACGGCCCTGGCCGCGTTGTTCACCGGACTGCTCATGCAATCCGGTTCGTGACGCTCAGTTACGAGGAACCTTGCTCCACGCGACGTCGCGATCGACGCGCACATCACCGGGCAGACCCAGGACGCGCTCGCCGAGGATGTTGCGCATCACTTCGCTCGTGCCGCCCTCGATCGAGTTGGCGCGACTGCGGAGGAACGCCTTTTGCGGCGTCTCGTTGCCCATCGCGTGCTCGGGGCGGGTCTTCTCGAAGCCGCCGGGGAACAACATTCCCTCGGCACCGAGCAGCGACACCGTGAACGAATAGATGTCCTTGTGCAGTTCGGCCATGGCCAACTTGGCGATGGAACCCTCCGGACCCGGATCTCCCATCTTGCGCATTTGCGACGCGCGGATGTTCGTGAGACGCAGCAGTTCGGCGCGGGTCCAGAGCGACACCAGCTCGTCCCGGGTGGCCGGGTTGTGCGGACCGGAGTTCTTGAAGGCCTTGACTGCGTCGCGGATCGGCCCCGAACCCTTGGCCGGGATCGCGCCTCCGATCGACACGCGTTCGTTCATGAGAGTGGTGAGCGACACGCGCCAGCCGTCGCCCACGTTGCCGAGCATCTCGTCGTGCGAGATGCGGACGTCGGTGAAGTAGACCTCGTTGAACTCGGCTTCGCCGGTGATCTGGTACAGCGGACGCACCTCCACGCCCGGCGCCTGCATGTCGACCACGAACGCGGTGAGGCCGGCGTGCTTCACGGCCTCCGGGTCGGTGCGAACGATGAGGAGACCCCAACGCGACAAGTGGGCCAGCGTGGTCCAGACCTTCTGGCCGTTGACGATCCACTCGCCGCCGTCGCGAACACCCTTCGACGACAGTCCGGCGAAGTCGGAACCCGAGCCGGGCTCGGAGAACAACTGGCACCACACCTCTTCACCGGTGAACAACGGACGCAGATAGCGGTTCTTCTGGTCGTCGCTCCCCCACACCGCGACGGTCGGGCCGCACATGCCGTGGCCGATCGGGTTTCGACCCACCGGGTTGGGAGCACCGGCGGCGAACAACCGCTCGTTGATGGTGCGCTGCAGTTTGGGGTTGAGGCCCAGGCCACCGTGTCCCTCGGCGAAGTGCACCCACGCGAGACCCTTGTCGAACTGCGCTCCGAGGAACGTGACCGGGTCGGTCTTGGTGGGCGGGAACTCGGCGAGGAGTTCGTCGATCAGCGTGTCGACGCGGACTTCTTCGGCGGTCTGTACGGAGGTGCTCATGAGCGAGAAACTAGCGATACCCGACCGATCGGCATCAACCGGGCGGATGTGGCACTCGTCGGCCGGATCAGTCGTCGGCGCCGTCTGTGGCGCCGTCTGTGGCCGCGTCGACCGCGAACCCGGCCGCGGCCAGGCGCGCCAGCAATTCGTCGCGTACCGACACCCCCGGTTCACGGGCCTTGTCGCCGGCCACGCGCCAACCCAGGCGGCTCGAGTACGTGAGCGGGGCCTCCCGGAGACGATGGCCCTGAACCGACTCGACGCGGGCGAAGAACAATTCGTGGTCGAACATCGTCTTGGTCTCGAACACCGAGCAGTCGAGCCAGGCGATCGCGTTCGAGACGACCGGGAGGTCGTGCCACGTCTCCAGGAACTCGGTCGCGATGTGATGGAACTTGCGACCCGGATACGAGAAGTACTGGCCGACGGCCACCTGATCGCCGGCGAGAATGGACACCGCGAAACGCCCCGAGTCGCGGATGAGCGGATACGTGTCGTGCCGCGGCGAGACGGATGCCATGACCACCGGCTCGGCGAAACTCACCTGCGACACCCAATGGCTGCAGTACGCCCGCTGCACTCCCCCGGCCGCCGCGCCCACCACCTGGACTCCGTGCATCATCTGGCCGAGGCACCGCTTGATGGTCTGATCGATCATGTGATCAGTGTGGCATCTCAGTTCAAAGGAGCGGCCAGGCGGAGACGTTCGGCCGCCTCGCTGTCTCCCACACCGGGAAGGAACGAACGCAGTGTCATCACACGGGCCAACGCGCGAACCGACGCCAGGTCGCCCGTGCGCGCCGCATGGATCGCCTTCAGGTTGTTGAGCATCCGTTCGACGAGCGCCAGGTTCGACATCGGCGCGAACGCGGCCTCGGGGATCACGACGGTGCGCCTGGCCAGTCGCGACACGAGCGCGCGGCAGCCGGCTCGATCGAGAGTTCTTCCACCGTCGAACGGATCGAAGAAGCGGTCGATGCGGCCGCCCTGGAACTCGCCGACCACCAGATGGGCCGGCAAACCGATTCCGGCCAGCGGAACACCGAGTCGCGCACCCACCTCGATCATCACGATCGACAGCGTGATCGGAATGCCACGACCCGAGCGGAGAACCGAATCGAGGAACGAATTGGCCGGGTCGTAATAGTCATCGGTGTTGCCGCGGAGGCGTCCCCCTCCGCCGAAGAGGAAATCGGCGATTCCCGATGCGGTCGGTGTGGGAACCGCTCCGGCCAGATCGTCGAGCACGGCCAGATGATCGATCACGTCGAAGTCGATCGCACCCACCGCCTCCTGGACGGCCCACGACATCGCCAGGGCTGCTTCGCCAACCGAGAACGACGGCGCACCCACGATCCGGGCGAAATCCTCGACTGCGCGCGACTCCACACGCTGGAGGGTAGGCCACTACTCTGCGACGCATGTACCTCGGAACACATGTCGCGACCACCCCCGACAAGCCGGCGCTCATCATGGCGGGATCCGGATACACCCAGACGTTCGCCCAACTCGACGCCGCCGCGAATCGACTCTCGCAGTTGTTGCGTTCGGCCGGACTTCAGCCGGGCGATCACGTGGCCATCTGCATGGAGAACCACGACCGGTTCCTCGAGGTCCTCTGGGGCTGCCACTACGCGGGCCTCGTCTACACCGCCGCCTCATCGCGACTCACGAGCAACGAGTTGTCGTACATCATCAACGACTGCGCGGCCAAGGTGTTCATCACCTCGAAGTACAAGGCCGACCAGGCCGCCGAGATCGTCGCCCCCACGCCGAACGTGTCGCTTCGCCTCATGCTCGACGGGACGATTGCGGGCTACGAGTCGTACGAGGATGCCGTGACCCGTTTCCCGGCCGAGCCACTCCCCAATCGTCTGGCCGGCAACGACATGCTGTACTCCTCGGGCACCACCGGTCTTCCCAAGGGCGTGGCCAAGCCGTTCGACGGCACGCCGCTCGAAACCTCGCCCGGTTCGGTGTCCGGCATGCTCGGCATGCTCTTCGGTTTCTCCGCCGACAGCATCTATCTCTCGCCGGCGCCGATGTACCACGCCGCGCCCCTGCGCTTCACCATGGCGGCGCAGGCCACCGGTGCGACCGCCGTCGTCATGGAGCACTTCGACGCCGAGGAGTACCTGAAGGCGGTCGAGGCCCACCGGGTGACCCACAGTCAGGTCGTCCCCACGATGTTTGTGCGCATGCTCAAGCTCGACGAGAACGTTCGCACCAAGTACGACGTCTCGTCCATCCAGTGCGTCATCCACGCCGCCGCACCGTGCCCGATCCCGGTGAAGAAGCAGATGATCGAATGGTTCGGACGCGTGATCCACGAGTACTACGCCGGTACCGAAGGCAACGGCTTCGTCTACTGCAACAGCGACATGTGGCTCGGTCACGAAGGCACGGTCGGCATGCCGGTCGGCTGCACCCTCCACATCTGCAACGACGAGGGCGAGGAACTGCCGGCCTACGAGAGCGGCACCATCTTCTTCGAGGGCGGCGCGACGTTCGAGTACCACAACGACCCCGAGAAGACGAAGAGCTCGCGGCACCCCAAGGGCTGGAGCACGCTCGGCGACGTCGGCTACGTCGACAACGACGGATTCCTGTACCTCACCGATCGCAAGGCGTACATGATCATCTCGGGTGGCGTGAACATCTACCCGCAGGAGTCGGAGAACCTCCTCGTCACGCACCCCAAGGTCGTCGACGTCGCCGTCTTCGGCGTCCCCAACGACGAGTTCGGCGAAGAGGTCAAGGCCGTCGTGCAACCCAAGGACATGCCGGCGTCGGCCGAGGCGGCCAAGGAACTCGAGCGCGAACTCATCGCCTTCTGCCGCGCCAACCTGGCCGACGTGAAGTGCCCGCGTTCGATCGACTTCCGACCCGAACTGCCGCGCCACCCCACTGGCAAGCTCTACAAGCGCCTGCTCAAGGACGAGTACTGGAAGAACGCCGGGCGCTCGATCTAGGCGCTCAGCACCACCATTCTGATCTCGGTCATCTCGCGGACCGTGTAGGCCGGACCTTCACGGGTGTTGCCGCTGTCGCGCAGACCGCCGTACGGTTGTTGATCGGCGCGCCAGGTGGGCACCTCGTTCACGAGCACTCCGCCGAAGTCGAGTGAGTGGACCGCCTTCAACGCGACCGACAGATCACTTGTGAAGATCGCGGCCTGCAGTCCGAAGTCGGACTCGTTCGCAAGCCGAAGGGCCTCGTCGACGTCGGTGTAGCGGGCGATCGCCACCACCGGTCCGAACACTTCGCGGGCGCACACCTTCATGTCCGGTTCCACGTCCACCAACACGGTCGGTCGCAGAACCCCCTTGTCGTCGATCGAGCCGCCACAGGCCACGCGAGCGCCGGAGGCCACGGCCTCGTCGATCCATGCCGCGACACGATCGCGTTCGCTCGTGGAGATCAGCGCCGACACTTCCGTCGCCTCGTCGAGGGGATCGCCCACGACGAGGGTGGACACCTGGCCGACCAGTTCGTCGACGAACCGGTCGGCGATGGAGTCGTGCACGAAGATCCGCTGCGTCGAGATGCACGACTGTCCGGCGTGGCTGAACCCAGCCAGTCGGATCTTGGCCGCCGCGCCCTTCCAGTCACCGGAGGGTTCGATGATGACCGGAGCGTTATTGCCGAGTTCGAGACCCACGCGCTTCCGCGGAGCGCGCGAACGAATCCCCCAGCCCACGTCGGGCGAGCCGGTGAACGTGATGAGGGCGATGTCGGGATGGTCGACGATCGCGTTGCCGACCGTTCCGCCACCGCCGGTCACGACGTGGATGAAGTCGGCCGGCAGGCCGCATTCGTCGATCAGCATCTCCACGAGACGGATCGACGAGAACGGCGTCTGCGAAGCGGGCTTGAGCACCACCGGACAGCCCGCTGCGATGGCCGGTCCCACCTTGTGCACCACGAGATTGAGCGGGAAGTTGAACGGTGCGATGGCTCCGACGACGCCGATCGGCACCCGCATCGTGAAGCCAATCTTGCCTTCGCCGGCCGGAATGGCATCGAGCGGAATCACGTCGCCGGACAGCTTGCGCGCCTCCGCCGCCGAGAACTGGAACGTTCCGACCGCTCGGTCGACTTCGACACGAGCCGTTCGCAATGGTTTGGCCGCTTCAGCGGCCACGATGCGCGCGAATTCGTCGCGATGGGCGGCCAGGGCCGAGGCGGCCTTGTCGAGGACGGCTGCTCGCTGATGAAGAGGCATCCCGACCGCCAGCGCGCCGCGTGCGCTGGCGACGGCTCGATCGACGTCGTTCGGAGTGCAGGCCGGCACGGTTCCGATCGTGGAACCGTCGAAGGGGTTGCGCACTTCGATGACGTCTCCCGATCCGGCGAAGGTCTCACCGGCCAGGCGCAGACGATGGGATGGCTGAGTCGACATGTTTCAGACGATACTGAGGGCGTGCCGACGCATCGCTACCTCTCGATCAACCACGACGGCGGCTTCATCCCGTTCGCGCACCGCGGTGGAACCGGATTCGCCCCCGAGAACACCATGGCCGCGTTCCGTCACGCCTACGAACTCGGCTACCGACATCTCGAAACCGACGTCCACGCCACCTCCGACGGCGCCTTGACCGCCTTCCACGATCACGACTTGAGCCGCACCTGTGGACGCCCCGGACTGATCGGCGAACTCACCTGGAGCGAAGTCGCCCGAGCACGGGTCGACGGAGACCATGCGATCCCACTCATGTCCGACCTCCTCGAGGAGTTCCCCGACGCATGCTTCAACATCGACGCCAAGAGCGATGGTGCGGTCGAACCTCTCCTCGCCCTGTTGAATCGCCTCGACTGCCTCGATCGCGTCTGCATCGGATCGTTCAGCCACCGCCGTCTGGCCGCGATACGTCGCCGCAGCCGCGTCTGCACGAGCGCGAGCCCGCGCGAAGTGGCGCGATGGTTGGCTGGCTCGGTGCCTTCGGGCCCGGACTGCTTCCAGGTGCCGGTGTCGCAAGGTCCGATCACCGTGGTGACGGCGCGTTCGGTTGCTCGCGCACAACGTGCCGGCAAACCGGTGCACGTCTGGACCATCGACGACCCGCGCGAGATGCAGCGCCTGATCGATCTGGGCGTGGACGGGATCATGACCGACGATGCGACGACCCTCGAGCGCATCGCGCGGGCCAACGGCCTGTGGCCTAACCCCTGACGCGCAACTCCTTCAGTCCGCGAATCACGAAATTCGGGTGGTACTCGGGTTCGCGCACGAGTTCGAGATTCGGGAAGCGATCCACCAGACCCCGCACCGACACGTCGATCTCCTGGCGGGCGAGCGGCGCCCCCACGCAGAAGTGGATCCCGCCGCCGAATCCGATGTGCGCGGTATCGCCTCGTCCGACGTCGAATCGGTCGGGCTGGTCGAATCGACGCGGATCGCGTTCGGCCGAACCGAAGAGCATCGCGACCTCGTCGCCGACGCGCATGGGTTGCCCGCAGATCTCCACACCATCCTCCAGGACCCAACGTTCGAACAACTGGAGCGGGGCGTCGAAGCGAAGCAACTCTTCGACGGCGATGCGCGTGTCGACTTCGCCCGACACCAGCCGCTCCCATTGGTCGCGATGGTGCATGAGGGCGCGCACACCGTTGCCCAGTGTGTTGACCGTGGCCTCGTGCCCGGCCTCGAGCAGCACCATCGTGGTCGACACGATCTCGTCCTCGGTCAGCACGTCGCCGTCGTCCTCCACCCGGACCAACTCGGACACGAGCAGGCCGTCGGGCTTCTTCCTCTTCTCGGCGATGAGTGCTCGGGTGTACTCGATGTACTCGGCGGCCGCACGATCGGCCCGGGCGCACACATCGTCGGGCGTGGAGAGTTCATACATCTTGACGATGGCGTGCGACCAGTCGAGCAAGGCCCGCGTGTCGTCGCGGGGAACTCCGAGCATCGAGCCGATGACGGCCACCGAGTACGGCTGGGCGTAGTCCGCGATCAAGTCGAAGTCCGCCGTCTTCACGCAGCGTTCGAAGATGTCGGCCGACAACTCCTCGATGGCCGGACGCAACGCCGCGACCGCGCGGGGCGTGAACACCTTGGCCACCAAGCGGCGGATGCGGGTGTGATCGGGCGGTTCGAGGCACAAGAGCGACCAGCGCTCGTGTTGATGGAAGGAAGCCCAGCGCGAATCGGGCTCGGCCCGACCCACGTCGGCGTGCGAATGGAGATGCGTGTAACTCCGACCGAGCCGCTTGTCGCGCAACGTCTCGTGCACGTCGGCGAAGCGGGTCAGGGTCCACTGGCCGGTGACCGGGTTGCGGAAGATCGGCGTCGCCTCGCGTATGGCCGACAACGTCGTGTACGGGTCGGCGATGAATTCGGGGTCGGATGGGCGGAACCGCTCGACGAGGTCCGCAATGGTCATGAGACGTGTCTCGGCCCGGTCACTTGACCAAGGGCATGACCTCGTGCATGAAGCGCGCCATCTGCTCGTCGGCCTTCTTGTAAGAGTCGCCGAGCATGTGCGGGAAGATCGTCATGTACTCGACGCCGATCAGGTCCTTGTAGAACTGCACGCCTTCGGCGACCTGCTCGGGAGTTCCGAGGAGGATGGTCTTGTTGTCGACCGATTCCTGCAACGTCGGAATCAGACCGGGCTTGGCCGGCTTGCCGTCCTCGCCCATGTATCCGCGACTCCAGCCGTACGGACCGAGGAACTTCCAGAACTCGTCGTGGCCAGGCGTGGCACTCTGCCACGCTTTCTCGTACGAATCCTCGATGCGGACCGAGATGACGAGCATGCGATTGGCGCTCGGCGCCAGCGTCGCGCCGTCGTGCGCAGCCGAGTACTTCTCGGCGTAGACGTCCCAGAACCGCTTGATGAACGAGTAGTGCTGGTTCCAGAAGACGGCCGAGTGGCCGACCTTGGCCACGTAGTCGAGCGTGGGAGGACTGGTGACCGCCTGCCAGATCTCGAACGGGTACAGCGGCCGTGGAACCAACGTGAGGTCTTGGACGGTGCTGCCGCGGTCGGGAATGCCCGGCAGCGGGATCTGGAAGTGCTTGCCGGAGAAGTTGAAGGTTTCCTGGGTGAGCGCCCGTCGGACGATCTCCATCGACTCCTCGAATACCTCGCGGTTCAGTTCGTCGTCGGCCGATTTCTCCGGGTTGTCGTGCGACCCGATCGACACCCCCTTGTCGTTGAGGTGCAGGACTTCACGGGGGACCGTGCCGCGACCCACTCCGAGGACGCCGCGACCACCCGACAGGTTGTGAAGGGTGGCGAAGTCCTCGGCCAGGCGCAGCGGATTCCACTGCGGAACCACGTTGAACATCGCGCCCAACTTGATGCGCTTGGTCTGGGCCGCGATCCAGGCCGAGATGAGCAGTCCGTTGGGGATGACTTCGTAACCCTCGTACTGGAAGTGGTGCTCGGTGGTCCAGAACGAATCGAATCCGAGACGATCGGCTTCGATGGCCGAATTGACGTAGTCGACCGTGGCCTTCCACATCTGTTCGTTGGTGAAACGGCGATCCATCGGATGGGGCGGACCGCCGCCCGCATCGTCCATCTCGACTCCACCGAAGAAGAAAGCACCGACCTTCACGAAACCTCCCTGCCGACCCGAGAGTACCAGCCGTGCTCCAACCGCCTAGGGCCGTTGGTCGATCCACCGAGTGGACGTGGTCACCGACACCAGTCGCCCTTCTCGATACACCCGACGATCGGCCGGCGCGTCGGCGATCGCTTCTCGAACGGAGCGTGACCGAACCAGGACCAAGTCGGCCGGCGAGCCAGCAGCGATGTCGACGGTCGGCCGACCGAGCACGCGGCGCACGTCGTTGCTCACCATGTCATAGGCGACTTCCGGCTTCTGATGTGCGGCCATCACGAGAAGCGCTGCCGTCTCGAGAGGATCGGATCGACCCACCGGGTTGAACGGATCCTGGACGTTGTCCCCGCCGGCGGCAACCACGACCCCGGCCTCGCGCAGCACGTCGACGGGCGTGATGCCGCGCGGCATCGCCGTGTGATGATCCCAGCCCTGCAGGAAGAGATTCGTCTGGGGAAGGGGGACGACCGCGATCCCGGCCTCGGCAACGCGCTTCGCCACTTCGCGCTGCACCCCGATGGGTTGCATCGACAGGCTCACGCAATGACTGGCCGCCACCGGAGCCGAAAAACCGCGGTCGATCACAGCGACGGCCAGATCGCGCAGTGTCAGCATGTTCGCGTCGAGTGTCTCGTCGACATGGAGATCGACTCCGACACCGGCTTCGGCGGCCGCGGTGAGCGCCACGTCGATCATGCCCGGACCATCGGCCTCGAGATGCGGACAACCACCAACGAGGTCGACGCCGTACTCGAGTGCCGCCGCCAGGGTCCGGCGGTTGCCGGCACCCTCGGCCCCACTCATCGGAGAGTGCATGAGTGCGACGATCTGCACGTCGACCAGGTGGGCCAGGCTTCGCCGCGCCGCGTGGATCGCACGCAGGTGCATGAGCTCGGGGTCGGACTCCCCCACGTTGACGTGCGTGCGCACCAGGGTGACTCCTGACGCCACCAACTTGGTGAGCGCCGCCTCGGCCCGTGCCGTCATCTCCTCGAGACCGAACACGCCCCGTTCGGCGGCACCGATCCAGGCCTCGATCGCGCCCATGAGGTCACCCTTCGGATTGGGGACCTTGTGTGCCGTCAGGGCCTTGTCGAGGTGCGCGTGCGGTTCGGCCAGCGCAGGCAGGACGATCCACCCGTCACCATCGAACACATCGACGTCCGCCGACACGTCGATCGCCAGATCCGCGCCGACCGCCGCGATGCGGTCGGATGCCATGTGCACGTCGACGGTTCGCCCCTTCGGGTCGACGACATTGCGGATGAGTTGATCGGCCACGTGGTCATTCTGACACGAGCCCCCTCATCGCTCGACGCCGCGTGGAAGACTGCGCCGGTGAGGCTCGGCGTGTGGATCTATCCGGTCGCTCCGGCGAAGACGATCCTCGAATCCATTCGCCGTCTCGATGACGCCGGCGTCGACGAGGTCTGGATCGCCGACGAGGGAGTGGCCCGCGATCCGCTCGCGTTGTTCGCCGCCGCCGCACCACTCACGTCGACCATCCGTTTCGGCGTCGGCATCACGACGCCTCTGCTGCGCCATCCCGGTGCGGTGGCGTCCACCGCGATGTCCATCGACGAACTGAGCGACGGGCGCGTGACGTTGGGCTGGGGCGTCGGCGGCCACGAATCGCTCGGGCCGTTCGGACTCTCGACCGAACGGCCGGTCGGAGTCGTCCGCGATGCACTCCGTCTCGCTGGCGCCGTCATGCGCGGCCAGTCGATTCCGGAGTATTCGCCTCCCCCTCATGCCGCGCCCGCGCGTTCGATCCCCCAATACGTGGGTGCCCGCGGCGAGCAACTGAACCGCTTGGCCTCCCGCGAAGCCGACGGAGTGTTCTTGTCGGGTTTCGAGCACCATGATCTGGCGCACGTGATCGCATTCGCCCAGTCGAGTCGACCGATCTCGATCGCGCTCTACCAGTCGGTGCGTTTCATCACTCCGGAGGATCGCTGGTCGATCGCCGGGTCTCCTGGGAAACTGGCCGAACGACTCGCGTCGCTCGCATCCGAGTTCAAGCCGCACAGTCTGGGGCTCGCTCTGGTAGACGGCGGTGACTTGTCGGCGATGACCGACGATGCGATCGAGACGATCGACCGTCTGCGTTTACAATCCGCCCATGGCTCGTGACTACTCGTTGACCGGACCCGAGAACGGTCGCGCGACGCACAGCGGCCTGGCCGGCGCCGATTGGTACAAGTCGCCCGTCGCCCGCGACGAACTCCTGGCGATCATGACGAGGCGCAACAACCCAGCCGCCGGGCACACGATCCTGTGGCTCGTTCTCACCGTGGCCGCCGGTTGGTGGCTCGTCGTGACGTGGCTGTCGTGGTGGACTCTGCCGGCCGCTTTCGTCTACGGAACCCTGTATGGCTCGGCTTCAGATGCCCGTTGGCACGAGTGCGGTCACCGCACGGCGTTTCGAACCCGCTGGGCCAACGACGTCGTGTACCAGCTCGCCGCGTTCATGGACGTTCGCGAACCGGTGTCGTGGCGCTGGAGCCACCACCGCCATCACGCCGACACGATCATCGTGGGCCGCGATCCCGAGATCGCCTATCAGCGACCGGTTCGCTTCTGGAAGATCGTGGCCGACATGTTCGGGATCCTCAGCACCTGGGCCGAGTTCAAGAAGTACGCGACGAACGTTGCTGGTCGCCTCACCGCGTCGGAGGCCGATTACGTTCCGCCGCGCGAGGCTTCTCGGGCCATCTTCTGGGGTCGTGTGCACGCCGCGGTCTGGGTCGCCACCATCGCGACCTCCATCGCCTCCACCAGCCTGCTTCCGCTGATGCTCGTGGGCCTACCGTCGTTGTACGGCCGTTGGCTCCTGGTCGTGTTCGGCACCACTCAGCACGCGGGCTTGGCCGAAGACGTCCTCGACCACCGGCTCAACACCCGCACGGTGTACATGAATCCGGTGTTGCGGTTCCTGTACCTCAACATGAACTACCACCTCGAGCACCACATGTATCCCTCGGTGCCGTACCACAACCTGCCGCGACTGCATCGTCTGATCGGGCACGATCTGCCTGCTCCGTACCGCGGCATCGTTCACGCGTACCGCGACATCGTCCCGGCGCTATGGCGCCAGCGCACCGACCTCGGCCATGAGATGCGACCGGAGTTGCCGTCAGTTTCCGCGTGACTCGCCGGCCCACTTGCCGATGAGCCGACCCGAGAGCCAGCCGAAGAACAAGAAGACCGACACACCGAGGGCGCTCGACAGGATCACCGACGCGAACAACTGCTCGCCTTCGAGACGATTGGCGTAGCGCTTGAGCAACTGGCCGATTCCGACCGCGCCCTGACCGAAGAAGAAGTCGCCCACGATCGCACCGATCACCGACAAGCCGGCCGAGATGCGCAGGCCGGCGAACACCGCCGGAAGCGCGGCCGGGAACATCAGGCGGCGCAGGCGAGTGAGTCGGGAGGCCTTGTGCAGCGTGAAGAGGTCGTGCATTCCCTGCTCGGCCGAGAGGAGTCCGAACAACGTGTTCACGACGATCGGGAAGAGCGCGATGATCACGCACACCAGCACGCGCGAGGAGAAGCCGTAGCCGAACCAGAAACCGATCAGAGGAACGATCGCCAGGATCGGGATGGCCTGCAGAACCACCGCGTAGGGGAAGATCGCGCGTTCGACGACCTTGGCCTGACTCATGATGACCGCCAGCAGGAAGCCGAGCAGGATCGCGATGAGGAGTCCCCAGAACGCGACCTTCGAGCTCGACCACATGCCCTCGAGCATCGTGGAGAAGTTGTCCCAGTCGGCGAAACCCACGCTCCAGACCTCGTGCGGGGGCTGGAGGAGGAAACGACGCTTCGGATCGAGAACGACCAAGCTGATGAAGTACCAGAGACCGACGATGGCGGCACCGACCGCGAGCGGCGGGAGGACGACCGCGGCGAACGTGGACCCGCGCGAGCGCTTGGCCTCGGGCATCTGACCGGCGTCGGCGATGATCGCCTCGACGGGATCGAAGGCGGTGGGGTCGCTCATGAGTGCGCTCCTCGCAGGGCCAGGCTGACCTGGCCGCATAGTTCGGCGAAACGGGCGTCGAAGCGGATGTCGGGTCGACGCGGATAATCGAAGGGAACGTCGAACGAGGCGACCAGGCGGCCCGGGCGGGCCGACATCACGTACACCTTCGTCGAGAGGAACACCGCCTCGCTGATGGAGTGCGTGATGAAGAGACCGGCGAACTTCTCTTGTTCGAACAACCGCAACGTCTCCTCGTTGAGCCGCTCGCGCGTGATCTCGTCGACCGCGCCGAACGGCTCGTCGAAGAGGAAGACGGGCGGCTTCAAGGTGAGCGTGCGCGCCAGCGACGCGCGCATCTTCATGCCGCCCGACAACGACCTCGGAAAGTGGTTCTCGAAGCCCTGCAGGCCCACCAGGTCGATGGCGGTCTGCGCCAACGTCGCCCGCTCGGCCTTGTCGATGCCATGGAGTTCGGCCAGCAACTCGACGTTGCGCCGAACCGTTCGCCAGGGCAGGAGCGTGGCGTCCTGGAAGACATAGCCGATGCGGTCGCGGTCGACCGCGATCTCCCCCGCCGTGGCGTTCAAGAGTCCGGATGCGATCTTGAGAAGGGTCGACTTGCCGCAACCCGACGGACCGACGATCGTCACGAACTCGCCACGGTCGACGTCGAACGAGACATCGGACAGAGCACGGGTGCCGTCGGGGAACGTCATCGAGACATTCCTGAACGACAAGGCCGGTTGAGACATTCGAACTCCAGACCGGGGCTCGGATGCCCCCGACGTCCGAGCATAATCCGCCCGACGCGATCCGCCCGATGGACGATTCCGGCTCGGTTTCGAGCGTGTGAAGTTTTCGTTCAAGGCCGAGGCTCCGGACGAAGCGCGCCCCCGCCGCGCACTAAGGTTCACCGCATTCGCCGACAGGAGTCGGCGTCCTTAGGGGAGGAAACATGAGCAAACGGAGCAAGGGTCTTCTGCTCGCACTGCCGCTCGTGGCCGTGGGCGCGCTGAGCGCATGCGGCGGCGATGACGACGGTGGTTCGAGTGGTGCGTCGGGTGGAGAGGGAGTGCTGTCGGGTGTCTGCCCGGAGACCATCTCCATCCAGACCGACTGGTTCCCGGAGTCGGAACACGGTGCGCTGTACGAGATGGTCGGTGACGACTACACCGTCGACACCGAGAAGAAGATCGTGTCGGGAACACTGATCGACTCGGAGGGCAAGGACACCGGCGTGACCATCGAAGTCCGCACCGGCGGGCCGGCGATCGGCTTCCAGCCCGTGTCGGCCACCATGGCGGCCGATGACTCGATCGTGATGGGCTATGCGGCGACCGACGACCAGGCGTTCAGCAACGACGAGATCCCGTTGCTCTCGGTGGTCGCGCCGCTCGAGATCAACCCGCAGATCATCATGTGGGACCCCGAGACGTATCCCAACGTGAAGTCCATCGCCGATCTGGGCAAGGAAGGCGTCACGATGAACGTGTTCGCCGGCGGCACCTACCTCGAGGTCTTCAAGGCCGAGGGTGTCGTCAGCGAGGACCAGATCGATCCGTCGTACGACGGTTCGCCGACCCGCTTCATCTCCGAGGGCGGAAAGATCGCCCAGCAGGGATTCGCCTCGGCCGAGCCGTGGCAGTACAAGAACGAGTTCGCCGAGTGGGGCAAGGACGTCGCCTTCGAACTGATTCACGATGCTGGCTTCGAGATCTACGCCGCTGCGCTGGCGATCCGTCAGGCCGACAAGGACGAGCTCTCCGATTGCTTGAAGTTGTTCGTCCCGATCGTTCAGCAGGCCGCCATCGATTTCATCAATGATCCGGCTCGCACGAACAAGATCATCATCGACGCCGTCGAGAAGTACGCCGACTTCTGGGTGTACGGCGAGGGTGTCGCGGCCTACTCGGTCGAGACGCAGAAGAAGCTCGGTCTGGTGGGCAACGGCCCCGACAAGACCTTGGGCAACTTCGACTTCGACCGCGCCAACAAGGTGCTGCAGCAGATGAAGGATGCGGGACTCGACGTTGCGGCCGATCTGAAGGCCGAGGACATCTACACCAACGAGTTCATCAATCCGGACATCGGTCTCTGACCAACCGAATCCGAGCGTGTGACGTGGGGGCCGGGCAACCGGCCCCCATTGTCATTTCGTCCGGGTAACCGGCCCCATCGACGTGACATCGCACGACTCCGGTCAGACGCGATGACGGAAGGCCGAGACCTCGTGGAGAACCTCCACGAACGTCGCGATCGAGCCTTCCACGAGCCGACGACCCAAATCGGCGCTGGCCTGCGTCGGATCTCCGATGTGGCCGTGATCGCCGAAGTCGTTGCTGAGCCATCCGAACGCCACCGACCCTCCGAAACGAACGTGCCGATTGGCGGCGAGGTGTTCGGGGATGTCGCGAACCGCCTTGGTCATGTCGACCAACTCGGGATGGAGGTGAAGCATCATCGACGTCTCATCGGTGCCGCCATGGACTCCCATGCCGAGTTCGGACGGCGGCGATGCCCCGCCCTGATCGGCTGGCTGCGAGGGATGGGCCAGGAACGTCTCGAGTCCGAACTGCAACCGCAACTCCCGGTTGGCCATGGCCACCAGTGCGCTGTTGCCGCCGTGGCCGTTCAGGAAGACCAACTTGCGCGCTCGAGTGGCGGCGATGCAGCGGCCGATGTCCTCGAGGACCGACAGCATCGTCCGCGCCGACATCCAGATGGTTCCGGCGTTCCATGCGTGTTCGTTGCTCTTGGTGTAGGCCAGGGGCGGCAGCAGCCAGGCGTCGACACCCTCCTCGACGGCACGCGGCACCGCCGCTTCGGCCACCGCCGACGCGATGGCCAGATCGGTGATCAGTGGCAGATGAGGGCCGTGCTGTTCGATGGCGCCGAGCGGTTGCACGATGACCGACTTCTCGGTCAGCACGGTGGCGACTTCCGGGCCGCGCAGATGCGCGATGTGACGGGACACGCCTCGACACTACTTCGCGCGGCTCGTCGGCATGAGAGAATCGAGAGCGCATGAGCACTCTCCCGTCGTCGTGCGACGTCATCGTCATCGGAGCCGGCCACAACGGCCTCATCGCCGCCAACTATCTGGCTCGCGGCGGCCTGTCGGTGGTCGTCCTCGAGGCTCGCGACTCGGTCGGAGGGTGTTCATCCACCGAGACGTTCGGCGGAGCCAGCGTCAACATCTGCAACTGCGACCACATCACGTTCCGAACGACGGGTGTCGTCGACGAACTCGGATTGGGCGAACATGGCTTGCGGTACCTCGACGTCGAGCCGTCGCAGCTCAACATTCCATGGGACGACGGCCCGGCCTGGCCCATCTTCCACTCGGTCGACGACACGGTGGATGCGTTGGCTTTCACCTATCCGCACGAGGCCGACAACTACCGCCGCTACGCGCAGGCCGCGCTGCCGGTGGCGCGGCTCGTCCTCTCCGCCGCGGCGGCTGGTCCACGCCGACGCGCACTCGTTTCGTCGGTGCTCGCCAAAGGTGGCCGCGGTGTCGCCAACCTCTTGAAGTGGAGTCGGATGAGCGCGGCCGACGTCATGCGGTCGTTCTTCCGCGACGAGCGCGTGTACACACCGGCTCTGGCCACCGGTCCGGTGGTGTGGGGCCTGTCCCCCGAATCTCCCGGTACCGGTCTCGGCGCACTCACGTTCGCCTTCCGCCACGCCGCCCAGGTCGGTCGGCCGGTGGGTGGAAGCGGCATGCTGTCGGCCAGCCTGGCCGGTGCGCTGTCGTCGCGGGGTGGTGCGATCGCCACCAGCACACCCGCCCGATCCATCGTGATCGACGGAGGCCGCGCCGTCGGAGTGACCATCGACGGCGAACGCACCATTCGTGCCCGAGCGGTCGTGTCGGCCGCCGATCCCGGCCGCACGTTGCTCGACTGGATCCAGAATCCGCCGTCATCGGCCGGGCGACTCATTGAGCGTTGGCGCAACGCCGAACACCAGGCCGGCTACGAGAGCAAGATCGACGCCGTCATCTCCGCTCCGCCTCGCTATCGACGCATCGACACCCGTCTGGCCGACCGATTCGACCCCCTCGTCCCGTCGACCATGATCGTTCCGACCGTGCGCGAGATGCACGAGGCGTTTCTCGCCATGTCACGTGGCGCGGTGGCCGAGCGTCCGGTGTTCTTCGCCAACGTGCCCACCGCTCTCGATCCGTCCATGGCGCCATCGGGCCGGCACGTGTTCAGCCTCGAAGCACTCTTCACACCGTACGCACACCCGGGCGGCTGGCCGTCGTCGCCCGAACCGCGCCGCTGGCTCGAGCGTTTCGCCGATTTCGTCGAACCCGGATTCCTCGACTCGCTCGGCGAATGGCGCGCCATGACTCCCGACCGCTACGAATCGGAGTTCTTCCTCCCTCAGGGGCACGCGACGAGCTTTGCCGGTGGCCCACTCGCTGCATTGCGGGCCGATCCGCCCGAACTCACGCGCTATCGAACGTCCATTCCGGGTTTGTTCCTGTGCGGCGCCGCCACGTTTCCGGGGGCCGGCATCTGGGGTGCGAGCGGTCGCCACTGCGCGACCGAAGTCCTGCGCGACTTCTAGGCGTCGCGCACCGCGCCCTCACGGGCCATGACGGGATCCTTGTCGCTCCAGGGAAAGTTGATCCAGAGCGTGGTGGACCGCCACGTGTAATTCGGGCGCACCACCGAATGCGGCTTGTCGTACAGAACCGCCGTGCGCACCTCGGCAACCTTGCCGGCGCAGAACTGCTCGACACTGCGCAATGTGTGGCCGGTGTCGGCGACGTCGTCGGCGATGAGGATGCGCGCGTGGGCCAGATCGACGAAATCGGGGGCCGGCGGCATGATGCGCGGCACTTCGAGACGCGTGTCGACACCCGTGTAGAACTCGACGTTCATGGTGTAGACGTTCTTGACCGACAACGCATAGCCCAGGGCACCGCCGATGAGCAGACCGCCGCGGGCGATCGACAGGATCATGTCGGGCTCGTAGCCGTCGTCGGCGACCATCTGGGCCAGGTCGCGCGAGGCCTCGCCGAACAGTTCCCACGTCATGATCTCGCGCTGGTCGCTCGCCATGAACCGAATGTAGACGGCCGGCCGCGACGCGACCAACGCCGTGGACGAGAAGTCAAACGATCTTCAGGCCCTTGAGACCCGGCGGCGGCTTCGGGAACTGCGGATCCATGTCCTGCAATTCGGCCAGCACGATCTTGGCCACGGCCAGATCGCGTACCCACTTGTTGTCGGCCGGAATCACGAACCACGGGGCATCTGCCCGCGACGTCTCCTTCAGGAGTTCTTCGTAGGCCTGGCCGTACTTCGGCCACAGTTCGCGGTCGGTGAGATCGCTCGGATCGTGCTTCCATCCGCTCTCCGGATTGTCGATGCGCTTCTGGAGGCGCTGACGCTGAACGTCGTGCGACACATGGAGGTAGAACTTCAGCACGCGCGTCCCCTCGTCCACCAACATCTGCTCGAAGTCGCGCACATGGCGGTAGCGCTGACGCCACACGGACTCCGGAACGAGATTCTTCACCCGTGGCACGAGGATGTCCTCGTAATGGCTGCGGTTCCAGACCCCGATCTCGCCTCGGGCCGGGCAGGCGGCGTGGCACCGCCACAGGTAGTCGTGCATCTTCTCGACACCGGCCGGCACCTTGAAGTTGGTCACCTTCACGCCCGAGGGGTTCATGCCGGTCATGACGTGCCGCACGAGGCCGTCCTTGCCCGACGCGTCGCGACCCTGGAGAACGATCAGAAGGCTCTGCGCGGCTTCGGCGAGCAACCGGTGCTGGAGCACGGCCATCTGGCCGAGCACCTTGGACAGTTCACCCTTGGCGGAATCCTTCTCCCAGCCCAAGGTGTCGTCGGTGGGACGCAGTTCGAGGATGGGCGCCTTGTTGCTCGGCACCTGTAGGCGGCGCACCAATCTCTCGACCACGGGCGCAACCTAGTTGGCCGACCTGGGGCGACGCGGGTAACTCACGGATCGACGTAGGGGCAGTGGCGACAGCCGCTCCCGCAGCAATAGTTGCGATCGGCAAGGAAGCGAGCGGTGAACACCGTGAGCCGGGTCGACGGGTCGAAATACGACTGGCGGCCGGCGGCCACCGCTGCGTCGTGCGCTTCCATGATCGCATCGGCCGATCCGGGTGGCAGTCGGCCCATTTTCGGTGCGGTCAGTCCATCGGCGCGGAGGACGAGACGGCGAGCCACTCGTGAATGGTCGCACGATCGGCGATTCCTCCACCCACCGGACGGCGTCCCTTGACCTCGTTCGTCCAGCGACTAGATTTTGCGCATCGTTCGACTGGGGGGCTCGTCGATGCGCCTTCCCCTGCCGTGCGGTGATTCACAACACATCGTCGGTTCGCCGACACAAGGGGGAAACGTGACATCAACGATTCGCTCCAGGAAGCGTCCTGGAGTTCTCTTCGGCGCCGTCGCCGTGACCATCGGTCTCGTGGCGGCGGCCTGTGGCGGCGACGACGGAGGCGGCGGAGGATCCGCCGATACCACCGCGGCCGCCGAAACCACCGCACCCACCGAGACCACCGACGTCATCGACCCGATGACCGCGGTGACGCCCGGCGGAACGCTCGTGATGGGCATCGAAGCCGACACCTCGTCGCCCTGGCGCCCGGCGGAAATGGTGTGTGCCATTTCGTGCCACCAGGTCATTCGCTCGATCTACGACACCTTGATGATTCCCGGCAGCGACAACGTGCCGGTGCCGTACCTGGCCTCGGCCGTCGAACACAACGAGGACTACACCGTTTGGCGCGTCACCGCGCGCTCGGGCGTGAAGTTCCACGACGGCACCGACTTCGACGGCGCAGCCATCGTCGACAACATCAGCCGTCACAAGACGGCACTGCTCACTGGCACCGCCATCAAGCAGGTCACTGACATCTCGCTCGACCCGGCCGACCCGATGACCGCGGTCATCACGGTCGAAAAGCCCTGGGCCACGTTCCCGTGGTACCTCACGGGTCAGGTCGGTTACATGGCCTCGCCCACCTGGTTGGCCGCCTCCGACGCCGATGAGGCTCTGCGCGCCAAGCCCGTCGGCACCGGTCCGTTCGTGTTCGTCGACTACAAGCCGCAGGAATTCTTCAAGGCCGAGAAGAACCCCAACTACTGGAACGCTCCGTTCCCGTACCTCGACGCGATCGAGTTCATCCCGATCCAGGACGGCCTGAAGCGCCGTGACGCCCTCAAGGCCGGCGACGTCGACATCATCCACACCGGAAATGGTGAGGTAATCACCGAGTTCCGCGCCGGGGTCGACGGCTTCACGTCCGAGGAGATCACCAAGAATGGCGAAACCGCCTACACCTTGTTGCACGTCACGCAGGAAGGCTCGCCGTTGACGGACCGCCGCGTGCGTTGCGCGCTGGCGTACGCATCCGATGCCGCCACCACCAACGAAGTCGTGAGCTTCGGCGTGAACCAGTTGGCCAATGGTCCGTTCTCTCCCGACCAGGTCGGCTACCTCGAGGACTCGGGCTACCCGCTCGTGCAGGACATGGCCAAGGCCCAGGCACTCATCGCCGAGTACAAGGCCGAGAACCCGGGCGAGCTGAAGATTTCGCTGGCCACCACCAACGACGCCACCAACCTGGTGATCGCCAACTATCAGAAGGACTGGTACGAGGAAGCCGGTGTCGACGAGGTCACCATCGACCAGATCGACCAGGCGCAGTACATCGTGACCGCGCTCCTCGGCAACTTCCAGGTCTTCCAGTGGCGCAACCACGGTGGCGTCGACGTCGACCAGCAGTACTTCTGGTGGCACAGCTCGTCGTCGCTCGACGTCGGTTCATTGGCACTCAACTTCGGTCGCATCAAGGACGCCAAGCTCGACGAATTGCTCGATGCCAACCGCGCGTCCATCGATCCGGCCGAGAAGAAGCAGATCGCCGAGGACATCAACCGCCTCTTCGCGACCGAGTGCTACAACCTGTGGGGCTCGTATCAGGTGTGGATGCTCGCCCACAAGGCGAACCTCATGGGCACCGATGCGGCCAACCTGACCACGCCCGAGGGGGCGCGCGCACTCGAAGGAGCCGGTATCGCCGGAACCTTCTACCCGCACACCCTCTGGCTCCAGCAGTAATCACCCGTTGACCAGCGACACCGTGGAGACGACGAACCGATGAGATACTTCTTGCAGAGACTGCTGCAGTTGCTGATCGTCGTGTTCGCCGTGACCTTCACGGTGTCGCTGGCACTGGGCGCCATTCCCAACGCCGAGGAGCGCATCCTGGCCGCCAAGGGCAGTGGCGCCATCAACGAAGTCGAGAAGAACAAACTCCTCGACTCGCTCAATCTGCGCGATCCAACACTCGTGCAATACGGCCACTTCGTACAGGATCTGGTGACCCTCGACTGGGGAACCACGTTCAACGGAAACCAGCCGATCAGCACGTCCATCTCGGACGGGCTGAAAATCTCGATCCGACTCATGATCTACGGCCAGCTCATCGCTCTGCTCCTCGCGATTCCGATCGCGCTGATGGCCGCTTACCGAAATGGCGGCATCTTCGACCGAGCGTCCACCACGGTGTCGTTCGGCTTCATCTCCATGCCCAACTACGTTCTCGCCACCGTGCTCGGCCTCTTGTTCACGGTTCGATGGCAATGGTTCCCCGCCATCTCCGAGGACATCGGCTTCTTCGCCAGTCCGTGGGAGCACTTCAAGAACTTCTTCCTTCCCACCATCGTGCTGGCACTGCCGCTCGCTGCCACCTACATGCGCCTCTTGCGAGCCGACCTGATCAACACCCTGCAGTCCGACTTCATCACCACCGCACGAGCCAAAGGAGTGGGCACGGGTCGCATCCTCTTCGGACACGCTCTTCGTCCGTCGCTCTTCTCGCTCGTGACCGCAGCGGCCGTGAACGTGGGCGCACTCGTCGGCGGATCCGTGGTGGTCGAGACGGCGTTCAATCTCAACGGTCTCGGCCGCCGCACCGTGCTCGGCATCTTCGCCTCCGAGTTCCGACTGGTTCAGGTGACCGTGGTGATTCTCGCCCTCGTGTACGTGACGATCAACTTCATCGTCGACATCCTGTACGGCTTCCTCGATCCGCGCGTCCGCGCCGGAAGGTTGGGCTGAGCCCGTGACCGACATCGCAACCAATACCACGACCGATTCGACCGCTGTGGCCCTTCCCCACGACGAACCGTCGGCACCCAGGAAATTCCGTCGACGCGGGCGCATCACCAAGTGGATCTCGGCTGCCTGGCTTGTCTTCATCGTCTTCACGGCGATCGGCGCCTCCTGGCTCCCCTACGTGAACCACTCGTGCTCGCAGTTCTCGAACGAGAAGTTGTGCACCACTCACCTCGACACCAACCCGCTCCTGTCGGAGCGTCCCCCCAGTTGGGCCTTCTTCTCCGACACCACTCGACCAGTGGTCGGCGGCGCGCCTGAGCGTTTCGGAGTCTTCGGAACCGACACCAACGGATTCGACATCTTCAGCCGCACCATGTTCGGCGCGCGCAACTCGCTCCTCATCGGAGCCATGTCGATCATCTTCGGCATCCTCATCGGTGGAGCCCTCGGTCTGATAGCCGGCTACGTCGGAAAGAAGGTCGACAAGGTGATCGACACGATCATGAACATCTTCCTGGCGTTCCCGGCCCTGCTCCTCGCCATCTTCATCGTCGGGTTCTTCGACAGCGGCACCACCAGCGAGGCCAAGTCGCGCTCGATCGTTCCGATCATCATCGCGTTGGTGATCCTGTCGATTCCTCCCTTGGCTCGCCTCGTACGTGCCAACACGATCGTGTACTCACAACGTGAATTCGTGTTGGCCGCCCGCAGCCTTGGTGCCAAGAATGGTCGCATCATCCTTCGCGAGATCCTCCCCAACGTGATGCCAGCCATGGTCACCTTCGCGATCACGGGCATGGCCGTGCTCATCGTGGCCGAAGGAGCATTGGCATACCTCGGATTGTCGGTCAGTGCGCCGACCCCCACCTGGGGCGCGATGATCTTCGGCGGACAGGCGAAATTGGAGACCGCCTGGTGGATCTCGATCATGCCGTCCATCGTCCTGTTCCTCACCGTTCTCGCCATCAACCTCCTCGGTGATGCACTCAGCGAGAAGTTCCGGATCCGCGAGGCCATCGGATGAGCTCGCTGCAGACGGCGGTTCGCCGCGAAACCGGAACATTGCTCGAGATCGAGGATCTCGCGACCCACTTCGTCACCGCCGGCGGTGTGGTCCGCGCGGTCGATGGCGTGTCGTTCAGCCTCGAACATGGCCAGCGACTCGGCATCGTGGGCGAATCGGGCTGCGGCAAGACGATTCTGTCTCGATCGATCATGGGTCTGCTTCCGCGCCGCAACGTGATTCGAAACGGGTCGGTGTTGTTCGAGGGAACCGAACTCACCACCATGAGCCTCAAGGACCGCCAGAAGATCTGGGGCGCCGAGATGGCGATGATCTTCCAGGATCCGATGACCTCGCTCAATCCGGTCATGAAGATCGGCAAGCAATTAGCCGAGCCATTGCGGATCCACCTCGGTTCGACGCGTGAGAACGCCCAAGAGATCGTTCTCAAGTTGCTCCAGGACGTCGGTATCCCCGAACCCGAAAAACGCCTCGAGCAGTACGCCCACGAGTTGTCGGGTGGAATGCGCCAGCGAATCATGATCGCCATGGCCTTGGCCTGCGGGCCGTCGGTCCTGTTCGCCGACGAACCGACCACTGCTCTCGACGTCACGGTGCAGGCGCAGATCCTCGATCTCATCGAGGAGCAATGCCGTGAACGCAACATGGCCCTCATCCTCGTCACGCACGACTTGGGCGTGGTAGCCGGCCACACCGACCAGATCATCGTGATGTACGCCGGCAAGATCGTCGAGATCGCCCCCACCGCCACCTTGTTCTCGAAGATGAAGATGCCCTACACCGAGGCCCTCTTCCAGAGTATTCCGAAACTCGACGAACCGAGCCATACCCGACTGGTGACGATCGGCGGCCGGCCGCCGAATCTGATCTCGCCGCCGACGGGGTGCCGCTTCAGCCCGCGCTGTCCGTACACCACCGACAAGTGCACGTCGATCGAACCCGAACTGCAGCAAGCCGAACCCGGCCATTACTTCGCCTGTCACCACCCGGTCGGATCCGACCGTTGGAACGAGGTCCAAGTGTCGCTCGGTCGTCGCACGGGAGGACGCTGATGGCCGGAACCGGGCAAGCACACCTGCGCCCCGATGCGCTCCTCTCGGTGCGTGATCTCGTCGTCGAGTTCCCCGTCGGTCGCACCGGACTCAAGGTCAACGCCGTGTCGGGGATCTCGTTCGATGCGCAGAAGGGCGAGACCCTCGGCATCGTGGGCGAATCCGGTTGCGGCAAGAGCACCACCGGACGCGCCATCATGCAGATTCCGCGCCCCAAGAGCGGCGACGTGACCTTCGACGGCCAGAACCTGATGCAGGCCGACGCCGAGACGATTCGTCGCCTACGCACCAACATTCAGATGATCTTCCAGGACCCAATTTCGTCGCTCAATCCGCGCCGCAGCGTGCGCGACATCGTCCTCGAACCGCTCAACATCTGGAAGGTCGGCACCAAGGAGGAGCGCCTCGCTCGAGTGAACAAGGTGCTCGAGGATGTCGGCATCGATCCCGCCGTGGCCGCCGACCGCCGCCCCTACCAGTTCAGCGGCGGCCAGTGCCAACGAATCAGCATCGCCCGCGCTCTCGTTCTCGAGCCGAAGATGATCATCTGCGACGAACCCGTGTCGGCTCTCGACGTGAGCGTCCAGGCGCAGGTGCTCAACCTGCTGGAGGACCTCAAACGCGACTACAGCCTCACCCTCATGTTCATCGCCCACGACCTGGCCGTGGTGAAGAACATCAGCGATCGCGTGGCCGTGATGTATCTCGGCAAGATGTGCGAGATCGCTCCGAGCGACGACCTCTACCGCGCGCCGGCTCACCACTACACCAACGTGCTCCTGTCGAGCATCCCCGTGGCCGATCCGACCGTCACCGTCGCGTCGCACCGCGTGGAGGGCGAACCGCCCTCGCCGGTATTGCCGCCACCGGGTTGTCGCTTCAATCCGCGTTGTCCGGCCGCGACCGATCGCTGCCGCACCGAGGAGCCGCAGATCCGCGAGATCGCACCCAACCACTTCGTGGCCTGCCATCATCCGATCCACGGCGGCGAAGCCCCGGTGACGGTTCGCACTACCGGTACTTGAAATCGGGCGCGCGCTTCTCCATGAAGGCGCGCATGGCTTCGCGGGCGTCGTCGGTGTGCGACGACATGATCTGCTGACGGTTCTCCAGGTCGATCGCCGCCTGCATACCCGGGATCTCCAGGGCCGACCACATCGCCTCTTTCGTGAGCGACACTCCGAACGGCGTGTTGGCGATGACCTGGTCGGCCTTGGCCAGAGCCGCCGACATCAACTGATCGTCGGCCACCACGTCGACCAGCAGGCCGATGCGAAGCGCTTCGGCCGAGTCGAAGATGCGCCCGGTCAGCATGAGTTCTTGCGCTCGGGACGCGCCCACGATGCGCGGGAGCAACCAGGACGTACCGATGTCACAGGCCGAGAAGCCGATACGCACGAATGCGACATTGAACTTCGACGACTGACCGCCCAGACGGATGTCGCTCGCGAGCACCAGGGCCAATCCACCGCCGGCGGCGGCGCCGTTCACCGCCGCGATGATGGGTTGCGGCAACGCCCGCATGTGCGTGACGAGACTCGCGATGTGTTTCTGCGTGGCCAGCCCGCGCTGCGTGGGGCCGAGGTGCGCCGAGTGCGGCGGGTCGCCGTACCCGGTGAGATCGAGACCCGCGCAAAAGCCGCGCCCCGCACCGGTGAGGATCACCACGCGACAATCGGGATCGATCGCGATGCGATCGAGGTGCGCGTGCAAGTCGCTCACGAGTTCGGATGTCAGGGCGTTCAGCCGGTCGGGCCGGTTCAGACGCAGGACTTCGACGCCGGGCTGGGGCTTTTCCACCGCGATCACAGAGCTCATCTCCGCAGTTTGGCCTTCCCCGAGCCCTCCCAACGCATCGTGTTAGCGTCTCCTTGCTCGCTTCGGCCGGCCGACCCATGAACGATTCGCGCGACTCTCTCGTCTGGCGACTGGCCCTCCGGCACGCCGCCATCGCCTACGTCGTCTCGCGCATCTGCGTGATCGCCGGTGCCGCCATCGTCGGGGCCGAACTCCGAGCCGACGACAACAAGATCCGCGAGCGACTGATCTGGGGCTACTTCGCCAAACCCGATCCGCACGCCCGCGAAGCGGTGCTGCCCCGTTCGGCCGGGTCGATGATCCTCGACGTGCTCACGTCGTGGGATGGCATCTGGTACATGCGGATCGTCCGCCGCGGATACCCGTCGTTCGTCCCCGACGGCATCACCTACGACGACCCCGAAGCCCGGGTCGCCTTCTTCCCGGCCTACCCCGGTCTGGTGCGCGCCGTCGACCGCGTCCTGCCCGGCGGCGACACCTTCGCCGCTCTGTTCCTCAATCTCGTTCTCGGTGCGGTGTTCATCGTCCTGGTCGGTCTGCTCACCCGGGCCTGGTTCGGCGCCGAGCACGCGCGCATGGCCATGGTGCTCACCGCCATCTTCCCCGGCAGTTTCGTCCTGTCGTTCGCGTACAGCGAGGCTCTCCTGCTCGTCCTGGCCGCCGCTTGCCTGTTGGCACTCACCCGCGAGCGATGGCTACTGGCCGGAGTCTTGGCCGCGTTGGCGACCACGACCAGACCCAATGGCATCGCGGTGGTCGCGGCCTGTGCGATCGCTTCGGTCATCGCGATCAGAACCAAACGCCAGTGGTCGTCGCTGATCGCGCCGCTGCTCGCTCCCACCGGCTTCCTCTTCTTCCAGTGGTGGATCGATCGCCACACCGGCGAGTCCCGCGTCTGGTTCCGCGTGCAGGGCGAAGCCTGGAAGGAGGGAGCGTCGTTCGGCCTCACCGCCATTCGCAACACGCTCGAGGCCTTCACGAAACCGCTCACGTCGCCGACCGACCTCATCACGGCGGTGTCGTTCCTGTGCACCTTCCTCCTCGTCTGGGTCGCCTGGAAACGAGGTCTGCCGCCCATTGCCGCCGCATACAGCGCCGTGATCGTGGCGCTCATGCTCCTTCCCGCGACCGTGACCGCACGTCCGCGTTTCTTGTTCACCGCGTTTCCGCTCGTGATCGTCGCCGCCCTCTGGCTCGAGAGCGACAAGCGCAAACACTGGTGGCCGTACGTGATGGCCACGTCGGGCGCCGGGCTGGTGGCGCTGACTGCGTTGTACGGCGTGTACGGAGCGATCCCTTGAGCGAACGAGTGCGCCGGATCTCTCTTCTGGCCGCCCTCGCCTACATCCCGTTGCTGGCGAGCGCGCCGGGTCGCGTACCCGGCGACACCAAGTTGTATCTCTACCTCGATCCCGGCCGCTTGATCTCCGACTCGATCTGGTCGTGGGACGGTCGCCAACTCGGCGGGTGGGTTCCGCATCAGAACGTGGGCTACCTCTGGCCGTCCGGCCCTTTCTACGCGTTGTTCGATCGGCTCGGCGTTCCCGACTGGATCGCCCATCGCCTCTGGACCGGTTCGCTTCTGCTGCTCGCCGGGCTGGGGGTTCTGTGGCTGGCGCGAATCCTGCGCCTGTCAGCCACCGCCGGTCTGTGCGCCGCGATCCTGTACCAACTCTCTCCCTACGTGCTCCCCTACATCTCCCGAACGTCGGCACTCCTGCTCCCGTGGGCACTCCTCGGTTGGCTGATCGGAGTCACCATCCGCATCGCCGAGCGGCGCGACCCTCGCTTCATCGGCTTGTTCGGCGTGCTGATCGCGTCGACGGGCGGGCTGAACGCCACCGCTCTTCTGATGATCGCACCGGCTCCGATCATCTGGTTCGTGGCGGCGTCACGCGGCCAGTCGTGGCGGCGAATCGCGTCCACGCTGACGATCCTGGGGGCCGTCGGGCTCGGCGCGAGTGCGTGGTGGATGGCCGGACTGCGCGTGCAGGGCGCTCACGGTGCCGCGGTTCTCTCGTACAGCGAGACGCTCGTTTCCACCGCGGCCACATCCAGCTCGATCGAGGTGCTGCGCGGACTCGGTTACTGGCTCTTCTACGACCGCACTCACGTGGTCGCGCTCACTTCTGCCGCCACGCCGTACATGGGCAACCTGGCGGTGATCGTCGCCGGGTTCGCCGTCGTCGCCCTCGGATTGCGCGGTCTGCGCTGGCTTCGAACCGAAGTGCGTCGCCCCCTCGTCGCCATGCTCCTGGTCGGCGCCGTGCTCGCGATCGGCGCGCATCCGTTCGACGACCCATCGCCGCTGTGGAGCCTCGCCGCCGACAACCCCACCAGTGCGCTCAGTCTGGCGCTGCGTTCATCCACCCGAGCCGTGCCGCTCGTGGTCCTCGCCCTCGCGATCGGGGCCGGACTCTCGATCGAACGGCTGGCGCGTCGTCGCTCTCGACCACACCTCGTGGCGCCGGCGTTCGCCCTCGTGATCGCCGTCGTCAATCTTCCCGCCCTCGTGGGCGGCCGACTCGTCGACCCGGTGATGGAGCGGCCGAACGACGTTCCGACGGCCTGGCAGGAAGCCGCCGACTATCTCGATGCGCGCCTCGACGCCGGATACACCGGGTCGGTGCTGTTGGTTCCGGGGATCGAGTCGGCCGCGTACCGCTGGGGCTACACCGTCGACCCGATCCTTCCCGGTCTCACCAACAAGCGATTCCTCAGCCGCGACTGGCTGCCCCTCGGCAGTGCCCCGCACATGGATCTTCTCTACGCGCTCGACGACGCGTTCCAGAACGGTGACATCGATCCGGCCGCGATCGCACCAGTCGCCCGTTTGCTCGGCGCCGACACGGTGATGGTCGTGAACTCGCATCAGTACGAGCGGTTCGGAACGGTCTCGCCGGCGCGCAACGCATCGTTCGCACTCGACCGAGCAGCCGGACTCTCGCACCTCGCCGACTTCGGATCACCCGCGACGAACACCAGTCCGTTCTGGTCGGCCGAGGACGCGCTCTTCCCTCCGACACCGCTGCCCGAGATCAGCCTCTACGCGGTGGACGGCGCGAACGCGGCCGACCGCACGATCGAGAACCCGACTGTCGTGCTGGCCGACGGAACGGGTCTCGTCGACATCGCGGCGCTCGTGGACGAGCCGGTGCTCGCCGTGGCCGCCCTCGACGACCGATCACTCGAACGAGCACTCGCATCGGCCCCCGACGTCGTGGTCACCGACTCGAACCGTCGTCGGGCGCACCACTGGCGCAGTTCGCAGGAGGTGTGGGGAGCGACCGAACCGCTCACCGGTGTGAACTCGTCGATCGACGTCTTCGACCAACGACTGCCGGTCTTCCCCGACCAGACGAGCGACGACCAGTCGATCATCGAGCCATCCGATCTCACCGCCCGTGCCACCGCCTACGGCTGGGATCTGACGTATCGACCCGAGGTCCGTCCGTCCATGGCGATCGACGGCGACCGCGGCACCGCGTGGACGGTGGGTGAACGACGCGACCCGCGCGGTCAGATCATCACACTCGATGCTCGCGATCCGCTCGATGCGCTCGAACTCGTGCCGGCCGAATCCGATCGGCGCATCACCCGCGTGTCGGTGCGGGTGGATGGCGGACGATGGCTCTCCCACGACCTGAGCGGAACGCCACGGATCGAACTCGACCCGCCCGGACGTCGTGTCGACGTGCGCATCGAAGACGTGACGACCGATGGCGACGACGCGGTCGGCTGGGCCGAGATGGTTCCTCCCGACCGGAGTCGCGCCGAATTCGTCCGGGTTCCTCGTACGACCTCGTTGCCGCGGTACACCGCTCCCACCAGTTGGATCTTCACGCGCCTCACCGCCGATTCCGTCGACCCGTGGCGCCGCGATCCGGAAACGGCCATCCGACGAGCGTTCGATTCTCCCCGCGACGAATCGATCTCGATCGAGGCCACGGTGCGCGTCGACGCCGTTGCGTCGGAGTTGCTCCCCGATCTCGAGGCGAGCAGCGTGCTGTCGCGCGCGGTCCTCCCCTGGCACGCGATCGACGGCGATTCGCGCACGGCCTGGTATCCGTCGGTGGACGACCCGGATCCCTCGCTCACCGTTCCGGTCGTGGACGGCGATCTGATGGTTCGACTCACCGCGAGCGACGGTGCCGCGTTGCGCGCCCGAGTCGACGGGGCCGAGGTCTCGGCCGAGGATCTCACTGGTGGAGAGTTCCGGATCGTGATTCCGGCCGGCGCGACGAGCATCACCCTCACGCCGAAGGCAACCGCGATCGCACCTCGTCGCGATGCTCGAACCGGAAACGTCATGACCCCACCGGTCGGCATCGTCGAGATCGACGGGTCGGCCACGATCGATCCCGACATGTCGTTCACCGTCGACTGCCGCGACGACTTGATCCGACTCGATGGTCGGACGGTCTCACTCGGCCTGGAAGGATCCCTGGGCGACGTCCTCGCCGGTCGACCGCTCGCGGCTCGGCCCTGTGACGAGTCGATTCCTCTCGCGACCGGCGATCATCGACTCGAGGTTCGTCCCGGCGACGAAACCGGTTGGCACATCGACCGACTCGTGCTGCGATCGACCGAGGCTCGTTTCCCAGTCGTCGCGACGACTCCGACGACACCGACAGCTTCGACGACGAACGTCGAGACCGAGGCCAGTCGCGCCTCGCGCACTTTCACCATTCCGCCCTGTCCCGACGGGTGCTGGCTCGAGACGCGCGACGGCTGGAACACCGGCTGGTCGGCCTCGATCGATGGTTCGTCCATCGGTGCACCCATCGCATCGGGCGGCGGTCGCACCACGTGGTGGCTCGAACCCTCCGATGGAGCGAGAACCGTCGACGCCTCCTGGTCGCCGCAACGCACGCTCTGGATCGGCCTCATCATCTCCCTACTGACGTTGCTGGCCTGCTTCGCGTGCCTCGTCTGGTCGTTGCGTCGCCGCAACGACCCGGCTGAAGCGACGTCCGCGAACATCGTCGTCGCGGGGGAATCGAACCCTCGGCGGTCGGCGTTGGCCGCCACCGCGATCACGGCGATCGTGATCGGCCCGTCGTGGGCACTGATTCCGCTGATCCTGGTTCGCCGGAGTTTCGGCGTCTGGGCCCGGCGAATCGGCGTCGCGCTCATCGTGCTGGCCGGTCTGTTCGTGATCGCCCAACAGATCCGAACCGGCGCCGATCCGGGCTTCGGCTGGCCCTCGGTCTTCCGGCGAGCACATCGACCCGCCCTTGTCGGTCTCGTTCTCGTGACCATGGGATGGTGGGGACAGTCGAACGTCGACGCGCCAAGCCGTAGAGTACGTGGGTCGTGAGCGCGCAACCGTTCCCCTGCCTCTCGGTCGTGGTCCCCTGCTACAACGAAGAGGCCACCATCAAGACCTTGGTCGACCAGGTCCTGGCGTCACCCTGGGTGGCCGAGATCGTCGTGGTCGACGACGGATCCTCCGATCGCTCGCGTGACATCCTCGCCGGAATCACCGACTCGCGCGTGACCGTCGTTCTCCACGAGCGCAATCAGGGCAAGGGCGCCGCGCTGCGCACCGGTTTCACGCGGGCCACTTCCGACTTCGTGATCGTCCAGGATGCCGACCTCGAGTACGACCCGGGCGAGTACGGAGTTCTGCTCGAACCACTGCTCGACGATCGCGCCGACGTGGTGTTCGGATCACGATTCCTGTCGGGCCGTCCGCACCGCGTCCTCTACTTCTGGCACAGCATGGGGAACAAGTTCCTCACTTTGATGTCGAACATGTTCACCGACCTCAACCTCACCGACATGGAGACCTGCTACAAGTGCTTCCGACGCACGGTCATCCAGTCGATCACCATCGAAGAAGATCGCTTCGGCTTCGAACCCGAGATCACGGCCAAGCTCGCACGCGGGCAGTACCGCATCTACGAGGTCGGCATCTCCTACTCCGGCCGCACCTACGCCGAAGGCAAGAAGATCGGCTGGCGCGACGGTGTTCGAGCCGTGTACTGCATCGTGCGCTACTCCGAGATCGGCTCGAACGTGCTCGGTCGCGTCGAATCCATCAAGAATTCGCGCTAGTTCGACCCGTCCCGCGCAATCGGCGCCAACGATCGCCGATTCCCCATCGGGTCACCAGGATCATGGATTCGGCGATGATCCGACCCGACATCTTCGACGTGCCGTATTGCCGGTCGACGAAGAGAATCGGCACTTCGACGATCCGCGACCCGCGTCGCGACAGCCGAACCACCAGTTCGGTGAGGAAGGCGTATCCCTCGGCTCGCGTGGTGCGTGGGTCGATCGCCGCCAGTGCCGAGCCGCGGTAGGCCCGGAAGCCCGAGGTGCAATCGCGCACCTTCACGCCGAGCACGAAGCCGGTGTACAAGTTGCCCCAACGCGACAGCAATCGACGGTGCAGTGGCCAGTCCTTGGTGCCGCCTCCACGCACGTAGCGCGAACCCACCACGGCGTCGGCCCCCTCGTCGAGCGATCTCAGCATGATCGGGATCACGTCGGGATCGTGCGAGAAGTCGCAGTCCATCGACACCACGGCGTCGAATGCCTCGTCGATGGCCAGCCCGAACCCGTGGCGATACGCGCTGCCGAGCCCGTTCTTGCCCGCTCGGTGCACCACCCGCACACCCCCCAATTCGGTCGCCACCGACTCGGCGATCCGTCCGGTTCCGTCGGGAGAGTTGTCGTCGATCACCATGATCGTGGCGTCGGGAACGACGCGGCGCAGGCTTCGAAGCATGCGTTCGATGTTCTCGCTCTCGTTGTACGTGGGGAGCACCACGGCAGTCGACACGATCGACCACCCTACCGAACGACTTGGGCGTGAAGAGGTGACAGCACTCCTTCGGCGAGCGCGTCCCAGGTGAGTCGGCGAGCCCGAGCCTCGGCCGCCCTCGACAGTTGCGAACGTCGTTCGGAATCGGTCAGGGCGGCGACGAGCGAACGGTGGAGTTCGTCGATCGGCGCGAGCAGCCCGGTCTCTCCGTCGAGCACCGAACACCGATGCCCGCTGATGTCGGTCGCGACCGCCGGCGTGCCGCAACCCGCCGCCTCGGTGAGAGCCAGACCCCAGCCCTCCGCGAGCGACGCACTGGCCACGACCCACGAGCGTCGGTAGTGATCGCGCAACTCGTCGCGGCTCACCCTTCCCGCGAAATCGATCCACGATCGCGCGTCCTGATCGTCGACCCATCGCTCGAGTCGTGCTCGCTCCGGCCCATCGCCGATGAGCGTCAGTCGAAGGTCGGGAACGGACCGACGCGCGATCGACACTTGTTCGAAGAGACGGTCGAAACGCTTCACCGGCGCCTGGCGTCCGACCGCGAGAATGGACGGGTGGTTCGTCTTGGCGACCACTGGATCGCTGCGGAAGAAGTCGTCGACGCCCACCGGCCCGGTCGCGACCAGTTCGGGGCGCCAACCGAGTTCGACGAGTTCGTCGCGCGTGTCGTCGGATGTGGTGACGGTCGGTGTTCGCCGATACACCGGTGGCGCCCACTTGGTCTCCAACGCGCGGCCGATCGCCGCGATGGGGCCCGGGAACACCTGGTTCCACATCGGACCGTGGATGTGATGGAGGATCAGGATCCGCGGCTTGCGGCACCAGACCGGCGAGAGCCACGGCACCCCGTTCCAGATCTCGACCAACGCGTCGTAGTGACCCATGCGCCCGACGACCTCCGACACCGCGGTCCGCGGAAAGACCGTCATTCGTCCACCGCGTCGCACGACGTCGTACCCGTTGCGCCGCGCGGTGGAGGCGAGCCCCTCGGCGTGGGACGTCCGATGAAGGACGTCGAGGCCGGCCGAGGCCCACCGCTTCATGAATTCGTCGGCATGGACTTCCGAGCCGCCCGCTTCGCGGTCGTCGAGATCGCGCCAGGCCAGCACGTGCACGCGCCGCACTCCGCGCGCGACCATGTCGTCGACCATCGACTGCAGATCGCTCACGGGTAGAGCGGCGCTCCGACCGGCACCCGGAACACCGCTCCGGGCAGGCGGATCTCGTTGTAGCGGTTCACGAGCGCGTCGAGGTCGACCGGCGAATCGACGTTGTACACCACCTGGGTGTGTCCGTACTGCGAATCGAGCAACGTGATCCAGTCGGGATGACCCAGCTCTTCGATCCGTTTCTCGATGCGATCCCGCAATTCGTCCGACTCGACGACTTCGGCCGCCGAACGGGGATCGAACTCGGCGAGTTTCTCGGCGTCGTCACGCTGCGAGAAGCGCTCGATGTTCTGCGGCCCGACGACGAACCACAGCACCGCATCGGCATCGCGCTCGTCGGACATCGATCGATACGGACGCACGGTCGCCTTGGCCCACGGGTCGACCTTCAACGTGTCGCCCCGCTTCTCCATCTCGAGAACGAAACCGAACCCGGTTCCGCCCAGCGATGCCGGATCGTGCCACCGCAACAGGTACACCGCATCCGAATCGAGGGACGGCTCGAGTTGTTCGCCCAGGTTCGCCACCAGTCGCGAATCGCTTCGATACGGCAGATCGGCCCCGGCCGAAGCCACCGAGCCGGTAATCGCCAGTCCGAGAACTGCCGCACCGCCGATCGCCGGAATCAGGCCCGCGCTCGCTCTCGCGACTCGTCGCCTCACGTCGACGTCCGACGAGATCGACCACACGGAAGCGACCATCCAGAACGCCGCCAGTAACCACGACCAGCGGATCACGTAGTCGTAGAAGGTTCCGAAGACTCGGGACGTCGCGTAGAAGCCGATGAGCGTGGACCAGCCGAGAACGACATACAGCCGACCGAGGTCGCGATCGTGATGGCGACGCCACGCCGCCAGTCCGGCGAGCACCACGACGATGAACGCGGCGAATCCCCACCATCGCGGATCGTCGGTCGGATCGCGGCCCGGTCCGGTCACGAAGGGCCCGGCCAGATTGAACTCGCCAGCCAGGGCGCGAAAAGCCGCTCGGACGCCCACCGTCTCGTCGGGCGGGTTCGTGAAGTGCTCCCACACACGGCGCAGGTTGCCCGGCCCCGGTCGCAATTGCTCGATCACCGGCGGCAACCACATCACGAAGGTCACCGCGGCCGACCAAGCGATGGGTCGACGCCATTCTCCGGAGCGCCGCGTCGTCCAGATGAGCCAGGCCACCAAGGGAACGAGCGCACCCGCGACCAAGGGAACGTAACTGATGTGGGTTTGCAGGCAGTGATACCCCGCGGCGACGGCCAGCGGTAGCGCGCGATGGTGTCCGAGCAACACGCCGGCGATCAGAACGAGGAAGAGCGTGTAGGCGAAGACCGGGATCCAGGTGTTCCAGGGTTCGAGAAAGAAACCCGGAGCGAGCGAACGCACGATCGCCGCCAGAACGAGCGCGGTGATCGCGGTGACCCGCCAGCCGAACCAACGGCGCACGAAGAAGAGCGTCGCCAGAACGCCCGCCATGTGAACGACGAGCGTCGACACGATCACCCCGATGCTCGATCGGAACATCGCGAGGTACACCGGATACAAGACGTAGGCCATCGACGGTCCGGGCTTGTAGCCCTGATCATTGATGTCGCGGCCGACGCGGGCCGCCACACCGACCAACGGCGGGTGTTCGGGAATACCGCGCATCATCAGTTCGGCCAACGACATGTCTCCGGTGGGATGCCAGTCGACGAACAGATTGGACGCCACCGCGACGATCGCCGGCATCATCACGACGATGGTCATCGCGATCAGCGTCACCAACGGATGATCCATCGCCCGGGTTCTCCACCGGGCGATCATCGGACCGCCGCCACGATCATCCGCGCCACGCGCTGATTCCCCGACTCGGTGAGTCCGTCGGCATCCCACGCGACGATCCGGCCGCTGTTCGGGCAGTCGTCCCACCACAGACAGTCGACCTCCGAGCCCGTATCCCCGAGCAACCGACCGATGTCCACCACCTCGACGTCGGATCGAGAACCCAGTCGAACCACGAACTCGCGCTCGACGGGTGAGGTATCCGGCCAGTCGACGACCGCCAGTCGAAGATCGCCGGCATCGCGGACCGCGTCGACGAGATCGGTGTCCGGAACGCACGTGTCGTCGCTCGATGGCGCCAGAACCGCGGCCCGGAAGGACCCGCCGTCGAGACCGTCCGTCAACAGGTCGGCAACGTCGCACCACGACATCGCGACGGGTGTCCATTCCGTGGTGAAGCCGTTCTCGCGCAACCGACGATCGACGGGCTCTCGACCCTCGGCGAGTCGCTCGCCCCCGACGATGAGCACCGTGGTCGAACGGTCGGCGAGACCGGGCCACCACCACCAGACGGCCACCGCGACGACGAGGATGCCCGCGATCGCGGGGCGGGCGAACCGGTTGCGCATCAACGGGCGACGGTACCACCGCACCTTCGCGCCCGACCGCCAAGCGGGCCGTACCACCTGGTCGTTGTCGTAGTATCGGTCAGTCCTTTCGGGACGTTTGACGACGATGCTTGGACCTCGACAGGACGATCCCGCCCTCCCCCGCGCGGTGTGGCTGATCCTCGGGCTCGGCATCGCCCATCTCGTCGAGCGGGCACTCGCCGTCGGCGGCGCGTTCACCTGGTCGGGTCGGATCCAACCGCTGCTGGTGATCGCGGCGATCGCCATCGCACCGACCGTCGGCTGGAACCGTCGCCGTCTGCTCGCCTGGATCGCGCTCTGGTGGGCCGTGGTCGCCATCGCCGTGGCGAGCCACGCCGCAACCGCTCCGACTCCGCGCGATCTTCTGACCAGCCTCCTGATCTTCCGCACGACCGACGGCACTCTGCCCGGCCTCGGAATCGGACCCCTCTTCCTCACGACGGTCCTCGCCCTCGTCGCGGTGCGCCGATGGGGCAACCCGCCACGTGTCGTCCTCCCACTCGTCCTGGTGGCCATCGGCCTCGCGATCCAATACGTCGGAGGGGAGCTGGCCACCTGGCCGCTCGGACACCTCCATCTCGTGGGTCTCGGAGTGCTGGCTCGACGTTGGTGGGGCGACCGCGTCGAGTCCTCCGGTTCGACCCGCCGACTTTCTTCGCTGCTCTGGATCGCACCCGGTGTCGTCCTGCTCGGTGACTCGGCGTTCGATCTCATCGCACGGCAGCACGTCGAACGCGTCGTACTCGACGGCGGACGCGTGATCGGTCTCGACGGACCGGTCCTGCCCACTCTTCTCTGGACTCTCATCACTGCCGCCGCACTCGGCGTGTTGATCACCGCCGTCATGTCGGTCGTCACCGTGTCCGGCCCACTCGCGCGACGGACGTCGTACGCGCTCACGGCGTCGTCGGTGATCGCTCTCGGCTTCCTCGTGCGACTGGCCACGCTCCTCACGGTCGCGCCCACTCGCACCGACGGCGGCGATCCGCTCTTCTACCACTCGACGGCGAACATCCTCGCCGAGGGCGGTGGCTTCCCCGAGCCGCTCAACTTCATCGCCTACCAGCGGTGGATCCCGTCGGCTCTGCACGGACCGCTGTATCCGGTCGTTCTGTCGATCAGTTCGCGGCTCGGCGGCACCACGTACTTCGACCACAAGTTCGTCTCGCTCCTCATCGGAACCGGTGTCGTCGCGCTGGTGGTTCTCGTGGCCCGTCGGGTCACCGATTCGCCGCTGGCCGCGGTGATCGCCGGCCTCCTGGCCGCGATCTATCCGAATCTGTGGTTGGTCGACGGCGTGCTGTTCCCCGAAGGACTGATGGCGCTATGCACCATGACCGTCGTGTACGCCGCGTACCGCTGGTGGGATCGCCCGGCCTGGCGGTGGACGATCGTCATGGGTGCCGTCACCGGTCTGGCCACGCTCGCACGCGGCGAAGGTCTGCTGCTGTCGGTTCTGCTCATCGTTCCCTGGGTCGCGGTGCGCCGCGATCTCACGTGGCGTCGGCGCATCGAGCACGTCGCACTGGCGGCGGTCGCGTGCATCCTCGTGCTCGCACCCTGGGCCATGCGCAACGCACGTTCGTTCGAGGCATTCGTTCCTCTCTCCACCAACGGCAACGAGTTGTTCGTGTACGCCAACTGCGACGAGACCTACGAGGGCAAGTTCCTCGGGTTCTGGCTGTTCGACTGCCAGGAGCAGATCCGCCGCGAGGGCCGTGACGCCGTCGGAGACGAAGCCGAGAAGTCGCTCCATTGGCGCGAGATCGGCCTCGACTACGCCCGCGACAACGCCGGGCAGCTTCCCAAGGTTCTCGCGGCCCGTGTGTTGCGCCAATGGGATCTCTTCCGTCCGTGGCAGAACGCCGACTTCGCTCCCATCGAAGGGCGCGACAAGGATGCCGCCCGAGCCGGCCTCGTCATGTACTACGGATTGGCCGCCACATCATTGGTCGGAATTCGCTGGCTCCGGCGGCGCCAGGTTCGCCTCCTGCCGCTCGTCGTGCAGTTCGTGAGCGTCACCCTCACCGCGGCGTACGCCTACGGCACCACGCGGTTCCGCATACCGGCCGAACCGATTCTGTGCGTTCTGGCCGGCGCCGGCGCCGTGCCGATCGCGCGGTGGTTGGCCCGTCGCTACACGCGGGCTCCGCGCGACGAACCGGTCGAATCGACGCCTTTCGTGCGCGGCGGGTCGCCGTCGTGGCGCGATGCTCTCCATCGCAACGCCGTTCGATCGTGGATCGCCGTCGGATCGGTCGCGGCCGCCGTGGGCCTCGCACTTCCGGCGCTCTATCGCGCGACCGGCTCCACGATGGAAGAGGGCTTCATGCTCGTCTTCCCCGAGCGCGTGATGAAAGGCGACATCGCCAACGTCGACTTCCTCCATCTCTACGGACCCGGCTCGCTGCACTGGCTCTCGCTCTGGTACCGACTCTTCGACGTCTCGCTCGCCAGCGAGCGCACCTTCGGGCTGATCCAGCATCTCCTCGTCGTCTCCGCACTGTTCGTCCTGGCTCGCCCCTGGGGCCGGGCGGTGGCGGCCGTCGTCGCCGCGTCTTCGGTGGTGTTCGTGCTCACACCGATCGGCTTGCAGGCGCTGGCCTGGTCGGGTGCCGTCGGGCTCGGCTTGTGGTCGGTGGTGTTCGCCGTGCGGGCTTCGTACGTCGAACGTCCTCGACGGCCCGTGCTGATCAGCGGCATACTCGCCGGACTCGCTCTCACCTTCCGCCCCGACGTGGTCCTCGCGCTGGCGTTGGCACTCGGCTTCACTCCCGTGGTGCGCCGCCATTGGCGAGCCGTCGTCGGTGGCCTCGCCATCGGTCTCGCGTCGTTCTGGGTCCACCTCGTCCAGGCCGGACCGGCCGACGTCGTTCGCGGAATGCTGCTCGAACCCGTTTTCGATCTGCGCGGTGGACGCGAACTGCCCCGGCCGCCGAGTTGGGATCGTCTCGACGGAGCCCTGCAGGTGATCGGCGAGAAGTTCGCTCCGTGGTGGGAGCTCCCCCACCTCGGAGCGCCGAAGCAGTTGTTCCTGTGGTTCTTCGCTCTCCCCGTCGTCGCCATCGGAGTCGTGATCGTGGCGCGCCGACTCGATTCGTCGCGCCGCATCGCCTTGTTGGCCCCCGCACTCTTCGGGGTGGGCATCCTGCCCCAAGCGCTGCAACGTCCGGATTCGGCCCACTTCAATTGGGTCGCCATGGTGTCGTGGCCGCTCGCCGTCGTCGCCGTGGTCGAAATCGTCCGCCGTCGTGCACCCACCATCCACCCGACCGTGCGAACCTGGATCGCCGGCGGATCACTCGTCGTCGCGTTGGCCGTGGTGGCGCCGTTCTTCACGTTGCGAACGTACGGCGATCTGGTCGTGCGTGGTGCAACCGGCGATCTCTCGACCCTCACGGTCGAGCGCAACGGACGCACCTTCCACCTCGGCGACACCCGGCCGTGGAAGGCGAGTCTCGAGGTGATCGCCGACCTCGACGCGCGTGCGCGACCCGGTGAACGTCTCTTCGTCGGGCCGGTCGACCTTCGGCAGACCGCGTACAGCGACGTCTTCTTCTACTACTTGTTTCCCGAACTCGATCCGGCCACCTACTTCATCGAGATGGACCCCGGCCTGGCCAACGCCGAGGGATCGCGACTGAGCGCCGATGTTGCGAGCGCCGACTGGCTCATCCTCACTCGCTTCTGGAGTGGCTGGATCGAACCCAACGATTCGATCGTGTTCGGCTCGGACGAACCGAACCAGGTGGTGGAATCGTCGTTCTGCTTGCGCGGCTCGTATCAGGCCGATGTCATCCGGCTGTACGAACGGTGCGAGACCGGCGACGACATCGGACCGTACGACCCTCCGTACCAACCGCGCGTCGACTACGCGGTCGAGGTGTTTGTTCCGGTTCCGCCCCGACCCGACGGAACGTGCACGCCCACGTGCAACGGCCGTCCGGCACCGCCGGGCGAAGGTTTCAACCCAACGGAAGCCGCCGCCATAACGGCGCGGGCAGGTGCCTCAGCACCATGAAGACGTAACGCAGGATTCCGGGCGCCCACACGATTCGTCGACCGGCGCGAAGAGCCTTCACCGTCGCGTCGGCCACGGCGTCGGGAGTGGTGGCGAACGGCGCCGCTTCCATTCCCTGGGTCATCGCACTGCGCACGAATCCGGGGCGAACCACGAGAACACCGACCCCCGACGTCACGAGCGAGTCACCGAGAGCGAGCGAGAAACCATCGAGTCCGGCCTTGGTCGCGCCGTAGACCATGTTGGCCGGACGCACCCGCTCACCGGCCACGCTCGACAGCACCACGATGCGTCCGTGCCCCTGACGTCGCATCACGCGCGCGAGGGCCAGCAGCACCGACACCGCACCCGCGAAATTGACGGTCACGAGATCGGCCGCCGCCACCGGGTCGTCGCCGAAGCGCGACTGCTCCCCCAACTGCCCGAAGGCGACCACCGCCACGTCGATGTCGCCGTGTGCCGCAACGAGCGAATCGACGAACGAAGCGTGATGTTCGACGCGGACCGCGTCGAACGACACCGCCTGCACCTCCAGGCCCGGGCGACGGAGTCCATCGACCGGAGCCTCGTCGGGACGACGGCAGGCAAGAACGATCGATTTCGTGGACGGCGCGGCCAGGCGCCGAGCGATGGCCACGCCGATGTCGCTCGACCCTCCCAGCACGACGATGTTCTGCGGTTCTCCGGCGGCGTTCAGCATGTTCACTCCATGAGACCGAGGCGACGAGCGAGATCGCTCCGGAAGTTCCGTTGCGGATCGAGACGATCGCGAACGGCCTGCCATTCGGCCAGACGCGGATAGCCGACCCGAATGGCGTCGGGTCCGAGCAGAGCGTCCTTGGCGAGATAGTGACGGCCACCCGCGTCGAGAACGATGTCGTCGAGCGCGTGGGTCAGCGAGGCGAGAGTCGCCGCACCGGCCGGCAGGTCGACGGTGAGGGTCCAGCCCGGCATCGGGAAACTGAGCGGAGCGTCGTTGCCGACGCCGAACCGCTTGAGGACGACCAGCGGCGTGGCCAGGCGCGAGGCCACGATCGCTTCCACGATCAGACGCAATTCGGTCTCGCGACCGAACGGGATCAGGAACTGGTACTGGACGAAACCGTGGCCTCCGTACAAACGATTCCAGGAACCGACCGCGTCGAGCGGATGGAAGTAGGCCGGAATCGATTTGATGGATCCCTCGCGGCGACGCGGCTCCTTGCGGAACCAGAGCTCGTTGAACACCGCGCTCGACAATGCGTTCACCACACCCGGTCCGGGGACCACCGGCGGAACCGACACCAATTGACGCGGTCCGTAGGCGAGTGCGTCGGCGCGATCGGCCACCGGCAGATCGTCGCGACGCGCGTGATCTCCGCGCCACAGCACACCCCGCCCGAAGCGCGCGCCGCCCGACAGGAGATCGACCCAGGCGACCGAGTAGCGCACGTCGTCGTCGCCCGTGCTCATCTGCTCGATCAGTTCGTCGAAGTCGTCGCAACGAACGGTGTCGACGCGACAGCGACTGGTTTCGATGCGAATGAGCCCGAACGTCACGTCGCGGATGACGCCGGTGAGGCCCATGCCGCCGATGGTCGTCCAGAAGGCGTCGGGATTCTGTTCGCGCGAGCACTCGAGCACCGAGCCATCGGCGAGGACCAGCGAAAAACGCCGCACGTGATTGCCGAAGCTGCCCTCGAGGTGGTGGTTCTTCCCGTGGATGTCGGCGGCGACCGCGCCACCCACCGTCACGAAACGGGTCCCGGGTGTGACCGGCACGAAGAACCCCCGGGGCACGATCACGCGGAGCAGATCGTCGAGGCTGACGCCGGCTCCGACCGTGACCGTTCCGGCCGCTTCGTCGAGGCGGACATCGGACGGCGACGACGCCAGGCGCAGAACTCGACCGCCACCGTTCTGTGCGGCATCACCGTACGAGCGACCGAGGCCGCGGACGAGCACACCGCGTTCGTCGGCGTCCTTCACATGGTCGACCACGTCGCGTTCGGACACCGTCGCAACCCGCGCCGACGACATGGTGGAGAGTCCCCAACCGCGGAGCACTTCGGGCGCATAGTCGGGCGACATGACCGCCGAATCCTACCGATCGGCCTCAGCCGACGTAGACACCCAGGGCGAACACCGCGACCCACACGACGCCCATCAGTTGGAGCATGCGGTCGGCCACGAAGATCTCCTCCGGTGCGCTCCCGTGACCTTGTTCGAGCACGAGGAGATAACGCATGAGCGCGGCCAGCATCGGCACGATCGAGAGCTCGTAGAACGGCCAGGTGGATCCCGACACCTCTTTGGTGTCGAAGGCCCACGTGCAGTACGCGACGAGCGTCGCTCCGACCGAGACCGACAGGATGATGCGCAGGTAGCCGAGCGAGTACTGCGACAGGGTCGAGCGCGTGCTCGCCGCGTCCTCCCCCATCTCGCGCAATTCGGCGTAGCGCTTGCCCGTCACGATGAACAACGATCCGCAACTCGTGCACAGCAGGAACCAGGTGCTCATCGGTACGCCGGTCGCCTCGGCGCCGGCGATGGCGCGAATGACGAAACCGGCCGCCACCGCGATCAGGTCGACCACGGCATGGTGCTTGAGCCAGATCGAGTAGCCCACCGTGACCGCGACGTACACGCAGACCGCGACGCCGCAGCGCCAATCAGGAACGAAACCGAGGCCGAGACCTCCGAGCAGCAGAACCGTTCCGACCACACGAGCGGTCCCGAGGCCGATGCGCCCGGCCGCGATGGGGCGATTGCGCTTCGTCGGATGATGACGATCGGCTTCGACGTCGAGGAGGTCGTTCCAGAAGTAGGTGCCACTCGCCGCGAGCGACAACGCGACGAACGCGACCAGCGCCGGCCAGAGACCGGCCCAGTTGTCGAGGACTCCGGCCGCTCCGGGAGCGGCGAAGACCAACAGGTTCTTGAGCCATTGCTTCGGTCGGGCTTCGGCGAACAGCGCTCCGATCACACCGGCACCTCGGGAATGGGCGCGGACGTCACACGGAACGAATGATCGGCGAAGGCGAGCATCGCGGCGTCGCCAGAGGAGTCGCCATAGGCGTACACGATCGGCCGCGCGTCACCGAGCCACTCGCGCAAGCGGCGTTCCTTCTCGGCCCCGCGGCAATTCGCCCCGCGGAGGCGCCCGGTGCACACTCCGCTCTCGTCGACCTCGACGTCGGTCGACAACACGGCGTGGGCACCCAGATGGGCGGCCAGCGGTTCGAGGTACGAACGGAAAGACGCCGAGACCAACACGATGCGATGACCGTTCGCGGCGTGCCAGCGGAGGCGAGCCATGGCGTCGGGACGAAGGTGCCGGCGAACGAAACCCACCTCGAATTCGCGGCCCACACGATCGACGGTGGCGATCGGCAGACCGCGCACGGCCGCCGCCGTGACGACTTCCTTCACGCGATCGCGGCGCCGCGTCGCGGTCGCGGCGACGAGACCGGGAGTGCGCGGCACCAGTCCGACGAGCAGTTCCGGACCGCGCAGCCGCCACAGGAAAGGAACCACGCAATCACGCGTGGTCAATGTCTTGTCGACGTCGAAAGCGGCCACCGTCTCCATGGGCACGGGGAGATTACCGACCCGCCACGAGCGACGCCCGGACGGTCCACCAGTCGGGCCAGCTCTTCGACACCACCGAATCGTCATCGAGCGAGATTCCGGGTACGCGCAGGGCCAGCAGCGACCAGGCCATCGCGAGCCGATGATCATGATGCGTGGCGAGTTCGGCTCCTCGGTACGACTCGGGGACCGACGGACTGATCACGATGCCGTCGTTCGTGACCTCGGTCTGGCATCCGATGGCTCGCAGGCCGTTGGCCAGATCACCGAGGCGATCGCTCTCCTTGTTGCGGATGAATCCGACTCCGCGGATGTGCGTGGGCGTGTCGGCGAAGGCGGCCACCGCGGCGAGAGTGGGAACCAGATCGGAGACATCGGCCATGTCGATGTCGATTCCGCGCAACGACGAACTTCCACGCACGCGAGTGCCCGAACCGTCGATCGCCGCCGCACAGCCCATGCTCTCGAGAAGCGACGAGAAAACCGAATCGCCCTGCAGCGATGCGGAGGTGAGTCCTGGAACCGCGACCTCGCCGGCCGTGATCGCGGCCGCCGCGAGCGGGTAGGAAGCGGACGACGCGTCGGGTTCGACGACGTACTCGATCGACCGGTAGCCGTCCGGAGCGACTTCGATCGTCTGGTCGGAGACAGCGATTCCGGAAGCACCAAAGGTGGACATCACCGCCGCCGTCATCGCAACGTAGGGGCGCGACACCAGAGGGGACGTCAGACGGATCGAGAGACCGTCGGGAAGCAACGGCGCGATGAGCATCAACGCAGTCACGAATTGACTGCTTACGTCGCCGGGCAGTTCGACCGTGCCACCATGGAGTCGATCACGAGCGACGCGCACGGGAAGACACCCGGCGTCACCGAGCGGTTCGACGCGGGCACCGAGACGGCTGAGCGAGTCGTGCAGCGCCGCCATGGGCCGCGCGCGCAGACGTGGCGCACCGGTGACGATCGAGGGTTCGGCGCCGAGAGAGGCCACCGCGGTGAGGAAGCGCGACGTCGTGCCAGCCAGGAGTGCGTCGACTTCGACTCCCCCGCGGATGCGCCCGGCGTGTCCCGACACCGTGAGGCCACCGTCGGGATGGTGGACGATGGTCGCGCCCAGCCGGGTCAGACCGTCGATCATCGCGCGGGTGTCGTCGCCATCCGGACAGCCGCGGACCCGACTCACTCCATCGGCCAGAGCCGCGCACACCAGAGCTCGGTTGGCGATGCTCTTCGATCCGGGGACGTTCACCGTGGCCGTGATCGGTGCCGACGCGACGCCGAGGACTCGTGTCATGACAACCGGGTGATCGAGGGCCGGAAGCCGCGTGCCATCAAGCCCCCACGGAACAACTCGGCCGCGTCGGCCTCCACGAGGACGACCGCGATGCCGCGGTCGCCCTCGACCGAGTGGACGACTTCGAAGTTCGGAATGTTGACACCGAGTTCGGCCGCCAACGTGAACACCTCGGCGGCGGCACCAGGTCGATCGGGAATCGGAATGCGCACTTCGGCCAGATCATCGGGTCGCGTGACGCGCGACGGAAGGTTCGCGCGCGCCTCGCGCGCGCTCGTGAGTCGCGCCAGCAGAGCCGATCGATCACCGCTCGCCACGACGCCGCGCATGTCGCCCAGGCCGGCGATGAGGGCGTCGAGTGCGGCGACGATGGCCTCGCGATTCTCGTCGCAGATGTCGAGCCAGATACCGGGCTGGCCCGATGCGATGCGCGTCATGTCGCGGAAACCGCCGGCGGCCAAGCGCAGGAGTGCGATGTGCTCCTCGGCTCGCGTACCGGCCAGGCGCATGAGAGTCGCCGCGGTGAGATGCGGAACATGGCTCACGACCGCGACCAGACTGTCGTGGCGCTCGGGTTCGAGGCCGACGACCTCGGCCCCCAGTTCGCTCACGGCGGCGGCCACGGTGGCGAATGCATCGTCGGAAGTGTGCGCCGTGGGGGTGAGCACCCACACCGCTCCGACGAACATCTCGGCATCGGCGCCGTCGAGACCGTCGAGTTCGCTGCCAGCCATCGGATGCCCGGCGATGAATCGCGAATCGGTGACTGCGCGGGTCAGCGCCGTCTTGACGCTGCCCACATCGGTGACAACGCCCGACGTCTCGATCAACGCGCGCTCAACTTCTGCTCGCAGCGCCTTGGGTGGCACCGCCACGAAGGTGACGACCGCATCGGAAGCCAGACCGGCATGGTGGATGATTCCGCGCTCGAGAGCAGTGGCCACTCGGCGTTCGTCGACATCGGTGCCGTGGACGCGCCAACCGCGCTCGGAGAGCGCCAGTGCCACCGAGCCGCCGATCAGACCGAGGCCAAGAATGTTGGCGACCCGATCACTCATCGTCTCGAGGGTACCGCGCCACGGCACTGGTGAGGCTTCTCAATTCGTCGAGCGTGAGCTCGCGGCACGCTCCCGGACGAAGTGTTCGATCGGAGATCGGACCGATGCGTACACGAACCAGACGCTGCACCGGATGGCCAATCGCTTCGCACATCCGGCGAATCTGCCGATTGCGTCCCTCGTGGATCGTGATGCGCAAGAGACCCGGCTCGGGTTGCGACACCTGGGCCGGCGCGGTGCGACCATCCTCGAGGTCGACTCCTTCGCGCAACCGACGCAGTTCACCCGGTGCCACCTGACCTCCCGACACGTGCGCGAGGTATTCCTTGTCGACACCGTGCGACGGGTGCGCGATGCGATGAGCGAGATCGCCGTCATTGGTCAGGAGGAGGAGACCTTCGGTCTCGGCGTCGAGTCGGCCCACCGGGAACACGCGCGGCTCGGACGGCGCGAGATCGAGGACGATGGGACGACCTTGCGGGTCATGCGCGGTCGTCACGACTCCCGACGGCTTGTTGACGAGGTAGTACACCAGGCCGGGTTTGACACCAATCGGAACTCCGTCGACCTCGACCATGTCGTGATCGACGTCGACTCGCCGTCCCAGTTCGGCCACTTCGCCGTTGACCGTGACGCGCCGTTCCGAGATTAGTTCCTCGCACGCGCGCCGCGATCCGAATCCGCGCACGGCGAGAACCTTCTGGAGTCGCTCGCCCTGCGGGAGGAGACGCGATTTCTCGGCCCACTGCTCCCAGAGCGGTTTCTCCACCGTCACTCCGCGGTCGGCGCGCTGGACGGCTGATCGGCGACGACATCGGCCGCCTTCGGAATTCTCAGACCTTGCTCGAGCGCTTCGACGACTTCGGCATCGGGAACGAAGTCGACGATCGGCGGCAGATCGTTGACGGAGTTGATCCCCAACTTCTCGAGGAACGCGGGCGTCGTTCCCCACATCACCGCTTGACCGGGACCGGGATCGCGTCCGACCTGGTCGACGTAGCCGCGGCTCTGGAGCGTGCGCAGCACCCCATCGGGGTCGACGCCGCGAATCGAAGCGATCTGGCTGCGAGAGATCGGCTGCTTGTACGCGATGATCGCCAGCGTCTCGAGTGCCGCACCCGACAAACGGGCCCGCTGGCCGTCGAGGATGAAGCGCTCGACGTAGGGAGCGAGATCTCCGCGCGACTGGTAGCGGTAGCCGCCGGCGATGCGCACCAACTCGAAACCATGACCGGCCTCGTCGTAGGCGGATGCCAACGACGCGCACAACTGATCGACCACGGCGCCCGGCTGCTCGAGGATCTGTGCGAGCAGGTCGGTCGGCACCGGTTCGGATGCGACGAGCAGGATGGCCTCGAGCGCGCGAACGATCTCGGCATCGACGGCGCGGGTTGCAGTCTTCTCTGTCATGTCATCCTTCGTAGTCGTCGATGGCGAGTGCGGACACGGAGACGCGGTCGTCGCCACCGGTCCAGACGATCTGCACGTCGCCGAACTTCTCGCCCTGCTCGAGATCGACGAGACCTTGCTTGAAGAGTTCGAGCAGCGCAAGGAATCGCACGATCACCTCGAGGCGTTCGACGAAGTCGCGAGTGAGACGACGGAACGTGATGCGTCCGACGCGGGGCAACTCGTCGAGCAGTTCGGCCAGGGCGTCGGCGACGTTCGCCTTCACGAGGGTCACGTGGTACAGGTCGAGGCGCGGCTCGGGTTTGGGCGTGGTGGCCCGCAGATAGGCGGCGTGCACCTGCCGGGGCTTCACGCCTTCGAGCAGGTCGGGCATCAGTTCGATGTAGCGCTCGTCGGGTCCGCAGGCCCGGGCGTACGACCGATCGGCTTCGTCGGCCAACCGACCGAAAACCTGACCCACGTCCTTGAACGTCTTGCACTCGAGCAACCGGGCCAGGAGCAGGTCGCGCTCCTCCCACAGGGCCAACTCCTCGTCGAGATCGACGTCCTCGCGGCCCGGCAGAAGCCGTCGCGCCTTCAGCTCGACGAGGGTCGCCGCGATCAACAAGAACTCGGTCGCGACTTCGAGATCGAGCGACTGCAATCGTTCGATCTCCTGGAGGTACGAGTCGACGATCGTGGCCAGACTCACCTCGTGGATGTCGACCTGCTCCTTCAGGATCAGGTGCAACAAAAGGTCGAAAGGTCCCTCGAAAACCGGGGTGCTGACCTCGACTGCCATCGACCCGAGGCTAATCCGCCCGGGGTTCCCGGGACCGATAAACACCCGACTCGACCAACCCTCGCCAATTAGCCTGAGCAGGTGCCCCGCGTCCTGTCCTGCATCCAGCCGACGGGCAACGTTCACCTCGGCAACTACCTCGGAGCGCTGCGCAACTGGGTCACCGGCCAGCACGAATGCGACGCCTTCCACGGCATCGTCGATCTGCACGCGCTGACGGTCACCGATACGCCCGGTGTGCTCGGTCGCAACACGCTCGAACTGGCCGCCACCCTCTTCGCCGTCGGGCTCGACCCCGACGCGGCCACGGTCTTCGTCCAGAGCCACGTGCCCGAACATCCGCAGTTGGGCTGGATCATGGAGTGCACGGTGTCGTACGGCGAACTCAGTCGCATGACGCAGTTCAAGGACAAGGCCGCGAAACGCGAGGCCGACTTCGTGTCGGCTGGATTGTTCACGTATCCCGCTCTGCAGGCCGCCGACATCTTGTTGTACGACGCCGACGAGGTTCCGGTCGGCGAGGATCAGCGTCAGCACATCGAGATCACGCGCGACATCGCCGAACGCTTCAACCATCGGTTCGGCCCCACGTTCACACTGCCCAAGGTCGTCACGCCCAAGGCCGGCGCCAAGGTGACCGACCTGCAGGACCCCACCAGCAAGATGTCGAAATCGTCGAGTTCGGACGCTGGCATCGTGTACCTCGACGACGATCCGGCGGCGATCATGAAGAAGTTCAAGCGGGCCGTCACCGACTCGGAGTCCGAGGTCCGGTTCGATCGCGCCACCAAGCCCGGAGTTTCGAATCTCCTCGAGATCCTCGCCGCCTGTACCGGCCGCACCCCCGACGCGGTCGCCGCCGATTACACGCAGTACGGACCCCTCAAGAACGACACCGGAGAGGCCGTGGTCGCCGTGCTCGGACCCATCCAGGATCGCTACCGGGAGTTGCTCGCCGATCGCGCCGAACTCGCTCGTCTACTCCGGGTCGGAGCCGACAAGGCGCGCGCGGTCGCCTCGCGCACCCTCGCCCGCGCGTACGACAACATCGGCATCCTGCCGCCCGCCTAGCGACCCATCTCAGGCGACGCTCACCAGCCGGGCGAAGGCGACGATGCGGAAGCGAACGCTTCCCGGTGGATGACAGGCAACCAACGTGAGCGTCTGATCGTTGGAAGCCGACGCCCACAACGCCGGATCATCGGGCTTCAGCACGCCGACCGACGTGACGCTATACGTGTAGTTGCGTCCGTTCGTGGTGACCACGATCTGCGAGCCACGCTTCAGACGGTTGATGTTCCGGAATTCGCGACCATGCGACGTGCGGTGGCCGAAGATCGCGACGTTGCCCGGCTGGTTGGGAGAACGCGACTCGGGGATGTGCACCGGATCGACGTCGACGAAGTCGACGTTCTCGCGCACGGTCGAGCGCAACTTGATGTCGGGGATCCAAATCTGACCGGGGAAGGTGTCGCCGGCGGGAAGCGGGTTGACGGGCGTGCCGTTCGTCGCAGCCACCGGCGAACCGGTGAACCAGCCAACGAGGTCGACCGCCACCTCGGCGCCGCCCCCCGACCAGACCGACACGGCCCGCGACGACAGCGCCACCGGCAATTGACCGCTCATGGCCTGGCCCGCTCGCGATGCGACGAGAGAAGGAGAAACTCCGCGATCGCGACGACCCGGGAAGACGACAACATCGCCCGGCCCGTGTGCACTCGACACGAACGCGTTGACGAGAACCGCGCCGGCGCCGGCCAGAGCGAACGACAACTCGGCTGTCCAACCCGCATGCAGGGCGACGCCGGACCCGAGCGGATTGATCGATCCGGTCGTGTCGTACAACCGCTGCGCGAGGGCGCTCACGAACAAACCATCGGATGACGACGGTGCCGTCGCGCCCGTGTACCAACCGAGCACGTCGACGCTGATCTCACCTCCGGCCGACGACACGAAGTCGACCGTGAGCCCGGGTACGATCACCCGGTTGACGGCGGTCTCGGCGAAACGCACCGACAACACCGGCAATCCAGCCACCGACCACGTTCCGACGCCTCCACGAGCCCGCGCCGTGACGACGACCGCTTCGACATCGGATGGCACCGCCGACGACAGATCGAAACTGGCCGTTCCTCCCGCCGCCGTCGTTGCCGTCGCACTGACCACCGATGTCGCCGGGACGAAACGACCACGGGTGGCCGCGGCGGCCGGCGCGTAGTAGCCGTTGACGTCGACGAACACGTCGGCGGCAACCGACGAGCGCAGATCGATCCGGCCCGACGAACCAAGCGGCACCGTCATCGTCTGCGACAGCGGACCACCCGGCGTGAGTGTCATCGCGGGCGCCAGCGGCATCGTGGATCCCGACGGCCAGACACGCAGGTCTCCGACTGTGGACGATGCCGCCATCACGGTGATCGTGACCGCACTCGCGCCAACCGGCACTCCGGACGCACCGGCGATCACCACCGAGCGATTTCCATTCGCCGGCAGTCGCTGAGCGCCGATGAGGTTCGCCACACGCGCGGGCACGACGGCATCGAAAGCCGAAGTCATCACCGCCGCGATCGCCCGCGGCGTCGACGGCGAGGGCGACCAGATCGACGTGGCCAGCACGGCGACGACGATCGACCACACCCGCTTCTTCATCGTTGGAAGACTAGTCCGACCGGGTCAGATCCGGTCGGCGCGATGCAGCGCCGAGAGTGCGAGGCTCTCGTCACCGCTCAACATCGCGAGGGTCGCCGACGATGATCCGGCGACCCGGCACAACTCGAGGCCGATCCGTTCGTGATCGTGGTAGTCGCGCCAACGCGCGGTGCGCCCACCAAGGAGAGTCGCGCCCACTCGCTCGAGGGTCGACAACCGAGAAAAAGTTTTTCCGATGTCATGGAGCAAGGCCGCCGCCATCTCGTCGCGCGACCACGAACCCATGACGGCGAATCGCCGTGCCACTTGGATCGCGTGCCGGCGATCGACATTGCCGAGCCGCCGCCACAGCACGAGTTCACCGTCCAGAAGGAAGGATTCGGCCCACAGTTCGTCGCGCACGGAGGGAGCCGATCCCGAGATCGAACCCGCAAATCGCTTGACCAGATGGAACACGACGATCACTCCCCGCGTCCGACGCGTGCCCGCGGATGGGCGGAGCGGTACTGCTCGAAGATTCGCTCCTGCGAGACCTTCGTGTACACCTGCGTGGTCGAGATGGAGGCGTGTCCGAGCATCTCCTGGACGATGCGCAGATCGGCTCCATGATCCAGCATGTGGGTCGCGCACGAATGCCGAAGCACATGCGGCGACAGGTGACCGGCCAGTCCGGCGCGTTCACCGTGTCGGGTCACCGCCGCCCAGGCGGCCTGCCGCGACAGTCGACCACCGCGCCGGTCGAGGAACACCGCCTCGGCATCCCCCCGTCGCTTCCATCGAGGGGGAACGAGGTCGGGTCGACCACCGTTCAGCCAGTGTTCGAGCGCCTGGCGAGCACACGATCCGACCGGCACCAGCCGCTCCTTCGATCCCTTTCCGTACAGACGCACGAGACCCGACTCGAGATCGAGATCACCGAGCGACAAGCCACACGCCTCCGAGATTCGGGCTCCCGTCGCGTACAGGAATTCGAGCAACGCCCGATCGCGACGGGCCACCGCGTCGTCCCCCACCACGGCGCCGATCAAGCGGGTCACGTCGTCCTCGCTCAAGGGCTTCGGAATACCGGCCGGCACCCGCACACCGTCGAGATCGGCGGTCGGATCGTCGCGACGTCGGTTCTCGGCGACGAGGAACCGATGGAAGTTCCGCACCGCGGCCAATTGGCGAGCCACGCTCGACGCGGCCGCGGCCGACCGACGCTCGGTGACGAACGCGTCGATGTCGGCCGACTTGACGTCGAGTACCGACTTCTTCTTCGCACGGAGCCAAGCGCAGTAGCCCGCGAGATCACGGCGGTAGGCGGCGATCGTGTTGGCCGAGCGGCCGCGTTCGGCGACCAGCCACGACAAGTACTCCTCCACATCGATCGGAAGCTCGGAGCGCGTCATCGCCCGGCGAGGCGGCGTTCGGCCAGAAGCAGGCCGATCGTCGCCTTGGCATCGGAGATGCGCCCGTCGACCACCATGTCCACCGCTTCGGAAAGCGGGATCCGGAAGACGTCCATGTGCGTCTCCTCCGGACCGTGAACCGCTCGTCCGACTTCGGTGAGCTCGGTCGCGAGATACACGTGCAGCACCGAGTCGGTCATACCGACCGAAGGGAAGAAGCGATGGAGCAACTCGAGTCGACCGGCGTCGAAGCCGATCTCCTCGATCAACTCGCGGCGCGCGGTGCGTTCGGGATCCTCACCTTCGACGTCGCGCATGCCCGCCGGAATCTCGACGATCGCGTCGTCGAACGCGGCGCGATATTGGCGCAGCAACGACACGGTTCCGTCGTCGTGCAACGGCACCACGGCCACTGCCCCGGGCGAGCGGACGATGTCTCGGGTGAACTCGTTGCCGTCGGGATCGGTGAACGCACCGACGACCACCCGCCAGACGTAACCGTCGTAGACCGGCGAGTCTCCGAGGTGACGGAACGACGTCACGCGTTCTGGGTCTCGGACCGAGTCTCGGCCGTCGTGACCCGACCGTGGCGCGCGCGATTGGCCAGCGAGGCGCCGATCAGATCGCGGAACAGCGGATGGGGACGATCGGGTCGGCTCTTGAACTCGGGGTGGGCCTGGGTGCCGACCCAGTACGGATGATCGACCAACTCGATGAACTCGACGAGACGCTTGTCGGGTGACGTGCCGCTGCACAGGAAGCCGGCCGACTCGAAACGCGCGCGGTACTGGCTGTTGAACTCGTACCGATGCCGGTGGCGTTCGCTCACCACCGGTTCACCGTACGCGGTGGCCACCTTCGAGCCCGGCGTGAGCACCGCGTAGTAGGCGCCCAGGCGCATCGTGCCGCCCTTGTTCGTGATGTCGCGCTGATCGTTCATGATGTCGATCACGGGATGCGTGGTGGTGGCGTCGAACTCGGTGGAGTGCGCATCGGCCATGCCCAGCACGTGGCGCGCGAACTCGATGGTCATGACCTGCATGCCCAGACACAGACCCAGGCACGGCACCTGGTTCTCACGCGCGTAATGCGCCGCGGCGATCTTGCCTTCCACGCCTCGGATGCCGAATCCGCCCGGAATGACCATGCCGTCGAGATCGGCCAGTCGACCCGCCGCGAGCAGTCCTTCGACTTCCTCGGCCTGGATCCAATCGATCTGCACCTTCGCGCCGTGGTGGAAACCGGCGTGCTTGATGCTCTCGACCACCGACAGGTACGCGTCCTGCAATTCGACGTACTTGCCGATGAGACCGATGCGTACCGGCTTGGTGGCGTTCTCGACCATGGTGACGACGTTCTCCCACGGACCGAGATCGGCTTCGGCTTCGATGCGCAGGACGTCGCACACCACTGCATCGAGACCCTCGTCGTGGAGGATGAGCGGAAGTTCGTAGATGTTGCGGGCGTCGGCCGCGTTCACCACGGCGCGCTCGTCGACGTCGCACAGATTCGAGATCTTGCGCTTCAGGCTCTGGCTCAACGGCTCCTCGCTGCGGCACACGATGACATCGGGTTGGATGCCTCGGCTGCGCAATTCGGTGACCGAGTGCTGCGTGGGCTTCGTCTTCTGCTCACCCGACGGTCCGATGAACGGCACGAGCGTGACGTGGATGTAGCAGACGTTGTCGCGGCCGGCTTCCTTGCGGTACTGCCGAATCGCCTCCAGGAACGGGAGGATTTCGATGTCGCCCACGGTGCCGCCCACTTCGGTGATCACGACGTCGACGTCCTCGGTGGCCAACCGGCGGATGCGCCGTTTGATCTCGTCGGTGATGTGCGGAATCACCTGCACCGTCTTGCCGAGATAGTCACCACGGCGTTCGGCGGCGAGCACCGCCTGATAGATCGAACCGGTGGTGGCGTTCGAGTTCCGCGAGAGGTTCTCGTCGATGAAGCGCTCGTAGTGGCCGAGGTCGAGGTCGGTTTCGCCGCCGTCGTCGGTCACGAACACTTCACCGTGCTCGAAGGGATTCATGGTGCCCGGATCGACGTTGATGTACGGGTCGAGCTTTTGCATCGTGACCTTGAGGCCGCGCGACTTGAGCAGACGACCGAGGGACGAAGCGGTGAGACCCTTGCCGAGGGAGCTGGCGACACCACCGGTCACGAAGATGTGCTTCGGCATGTCGACCTCCCGTTCGGTTGCACCGATAACGGGAGATCACCATACCCGCACCGGGCCCGGGGAGACGACACTCCCCGGCGCCCTGATCAGGACGAACGTGACTTCTTGGCCGCGGTCAGGAGTTCCTGGGCGTGACGGCGGGCGGCCGTGCTGTCAGGCTGCCCCGAGAGCATCCGGGCCACCTCGTCGACCCGGTCGGCACCATCCACCATCCGAGCCCGGGCCACGGTGGATTCGGCTCCTCGGCGCGACACGAAGTCCTTCTCGATCACCACGTGGCGATCGGCTGCGGCCGCCACCTGCGCCAGGTGGGTCACGACCAGTACCTGATGCGCATGTCCGAGCCGAGCCAGTGCTTCGGCCACCGCCGCGGCGGCTCGCCCGCCGATCCCGGCGTCCACTTCGTCGAACACGAGGATGGGCGGTCCGGCGGTGAGCACGAGACGAAGGGCCAGCATCACCCGTGCGAGTTCTCCGCCGGACGCGATCTTGGCCAGCGGACCCGGGGGCAGACCCGGATTGGCCACGAATTCGAACACGACCTCGTCGCCGGGATCGTCACCCCGCACATCGACCGCGATCGACGCTTTGGGCAGCGCCAGGTCGCCGAGGTGCGCCGTGACCGCGTCGGCCAGGCGGGACGCCGCGGCCCGGCGGGTGGCCGCCACCTTCTTGGCCGCCGATCGCTCGGCTTTCTCGGCCTGCTGACGGTCGGAAGCCAGTTCGGCCACACGAGTCTCGTACGACTCGAGTTCGGCCAGGCGCGCGCGGCTCTCGTCGCCGTACGCCAGAACGTCGGCCAACGTATCGCCGTATTTGCGGCGCAGGTCGCGAAGCACCTGTCGCCGCCGACGCAATTGCTCGAGTCGCTCGGGATCGTCGAGGCAGTCCTCCCCGATGGAACGGACGTCGCGTGCGATATCGGACAACTCCGCCGAGGCTCCGCGCAGACGCGCCGCGAGTTCGGCGAAAGGGGATCGCGAACCGAGCACTCCGAGCGCGGCCGCCACGCGATCGATCGCCGCACCATCGCCGGTGAGCAGCTCGTGAGCCGACTCGGCCGCCTCGCGATGCGCCGACGCGTCGGCGAGGACGTCTTCTTCTCTTACGCATTGCGCGTCCTCGTCGGGCGACGAGATGCCGACACTGTCGATCTCGTCCACTTGGAAGCGGAGCAGATCGATCTCGCGTGCTCGTGCGCGCTGGTCTCCACCGAGCGATGCCATGGCCGCATCGATCTCGGTGAGCCGGGCGCGCGCGGCGCGCAACGGTGCGAGATCGGTGCCGGCGAACGCGTCGAGGGCGGCTCTCTGCACCGCGGTGGTGAGCAGACCTTGGTGCGCGTGCTGGCCGTGGATGTCGACCAACTGGCTTCCGATCTCGGCCAACTGCGCGACCGTGGCCAAACGACCGTTCACGTAGGCCCGACTGCGGCCGTCGGTGGGGATCACCCGGGCCAGGACCCATTCGTCGTCGCCCGCCACGAAACGACCTTCGACACGGGCCTCGGCAGCCCCCGGACGCACGCAACCGGTGTCGGCCCGGCCGCCCACCAGCAACTCCAGTGCCTCCACGATCATCGTCTTGCCCGCGCCGGTCTCGCCGGTGACCGCGACCAGACCGGCACCGATCACGAGATCGAGGCGGTCGATCACACCGAGATCTTCGATGTGCAGTTCGGCCAGCACGGTCAGCGGTCGGCCAGGCCGAACTTGGTCTTCAGGATCTGGTGGAAACGGCGGGCGTGCAGACGCACGAACACCGCGGGCTGTTTCGATTCACGGCAGACGATCCGATCGCCCGGACGGAGTTCTCCGAGGAATTCGCCGTCGACGGCGAGACCGACCGGACGCGAACCGGTCACGCTGACGACGACGGCTTCGTCGGGGCCGAGAACGAGGGAGCGGTCGAACAGCATGTGCGGTGACAGTGGTGTGACGAGAACCGCTCGCAGGAGCGGCGACACGATCGGACCGCGCGCGGACAACGAGTAGGCGGTCGATCCGGTGGGCGTGGCCACGATCAGACCGTCGGCCTGATAGGTGGTGAAGGGTGCACCGTCGATGTCGACGGCCAGTCGCACGGTGTGCCCCGCCGTGAGCTTCTCGAGCGATGCTTCGTTGAGTGCGCGATGATTCTCGACCGCACCGGCCCGATGCACCTCCACGTCGATCACCGTTCGCGACTCGAGCGAATGGCGCCCGGCCATCACGTCATCGAGGGCGGCGATGATGGCCGGCGGTTCGACCTCCGAGAGGTAGCCCAGCAGACCCACGTTGACGCCGAGGACGGGCACGTCGCGACCACCGATCAACTTGACCGTGCGCAGGATGGTGCCGTCGCCTCCGATGCTGAGCGCCAGGGTCACGGTCGAGATGTCGACGAGATCGCCGACTTGCTGGCTCGCCAGACCAAGGTGTGCACGATCGTCGCCGGTCGCGACCACCCGATGTCCACGCTCGATCAACCACTCGACCGCGCGCTTCGCCACGCCATCGGCCTCGTCCCGATCGGCATGGCCGACCACGAGCACGGTGTGCGCGGCGCCGCTCATGCCGACAGTCTCGCACGAACCCTCGCGTGCAGGAGGAACTCTTTGTTTCCTTCGCCCCCGGTGATCGGCGACTCGACGAGGCCGAGCACTTCGGCCCCGGCCTCCTCGATGGCTGCACTCACCGCATCGCACGCCTGACGATGCAGGGCGGGATCGGTGACGACGCCCTGACCACGGCTCGCTTCGCGTCGACCAACTTCGAATTGAGGTTTCACCAGGAGCACGAGTTCGGCACCATCGCGCGCCATACCGACCAACGAACGGGCGACGACGGTGAGCGAGATGAAGGACAAGTCGGCCACCACCAGATCGACGCGTCCGCCGAAACGTTCGGGATCGATGTCGCGCACGTTGACTCGCTCGATGACCTCGACCCTTTCGTCATGACGAATCCGCGGATGGAGTTGGCCGTGCCCGACGTCGAGGGCGATCACCCGACGAGCGCCGCGCTGCAGCAAGCAATCGGTGAAGCCGCCGGTCGACGCGCCGGCGTCGAGAACCTCTCGATCGGTCACGTCGATCGCAAAGACGTCGAGCGCGTGATCGAGCTTCTCGCCACCGCGACTCACGAACCGCGCCGGCGGACCGGTCACGACGACCGCGTCACCCGGATCGACGAGACGCGACGACTTGTCGGCGACGGCACCGTTCACGAGCACGCGATGCTCGTCGATGAGCGACGACGCCTCCGTGCGGCTCGTCACCAATCCGCGCCGAACCAACTCGGAGTCGAGTCGCTGGCGGCGCGTCATGCGGTCTCGATCAGCCAGCGGGCGACGGCGGCCAGGTCGGCCACGTCGACGTGCACTTCCACGAGTTCGGCATCGTCGATCCTCGCGCCGATCGGCGTCACGCCCGAACGAACCAACGCGTAACGGCAACCGAGCGTGCGCGCGAAGAGTCCGTCGGTGGACGGCCGATCCCCCACCATCACCGAGTCGGACGGCAGACCTCCCAGGAGATCGCGCACCACCGCCGCCATCGGTGCGTGCGGCTTGCCGGCGATCGACGGATCGACACCTGCCGCCGTGGCGATGGCCGCGACGATCGAACCACCACCCGGAATGGGTCCGTCGGGAGTCGGATACGTGGCATCGTCGTTGGTGGCGATGAGCCGCGCACCTCGTCGAACTGCACCAGCCGCGCGCCGCATGATCTCGTAGTCGAAGTGCCGATGGAATCCGACCATCACGGCGTCGATCTCCGACGAGTCGGCGACATCGTGCGGAATCGAGATCGCCCCGCGCGCGCCGATGGCCTCTTCGACACCGGGTCCGCCGCACACGAGCACGCGTTCACCGGCTTCGACGAGGCGAGCGCCGGCGAGTGCCGAGGTGACCACGTCACCCTCGGCCGGCACTCCGACGTCCGACAACGCGCGTTCCTGGTCGGCGATGGTGGCCGACGAATTGTTGGTCACGAAGAGGACTCGGTGTCCGCGGGCTCGCAGGGCGGCGATCGCCTCGACCGATCCCGGAATGGGCCGATGCGCGAGCCAGACCACGCCATCGAGATCGCACAGAACCGGAACCGGCGTCACGGGTAGTGATCCTGCCACCTCCGTGCCAGCCTGTACGGGTGCCCCGTTTCGAACCGTTCCGCGCCCTCCGCTACGACCACTCGTCACCGAGCGACCTCCGGGCCGTCATGGCTCCGCCGTACGACGTGCTGTCCGAGGCCGACCGGGCCGAACTGGCGGCGCGTCATCGCCACAACATCGTGCACGTCGACGTGCCGGTCGAGTCGGATGGCCCCGGCCGATACGACGCGGCCGCCCGCACCCTGCGCGACTGGATCGATCGTGGCGTCGTGCACCTCGACCCCTCGCCGTCGTTCACCATCTACCGCATGGACTTCAATGACGAAGCCGGTAACCGTCGTCGTACGTCGGGGGTGATCGGCGCCCTCGAAGTGGTCGACGAGGGGGCCGGCGGAGTGCTCCCCCACGAACGCACCACTCCGAAGGCCAAGACCGACCGGCTCGATCTCACGCGCGCCACCCGCGCCAACCTCTCCCCCGTGTGGGGGCTGTCGCTCACACCCGGCCTCACCGCACTCCTCGACGCGCCGGGCGAACCCATGGGGTCGGTCGAATTCGACGGCGTGGTCCACACCTTCGAACGCGTGAGCGAACCCGAACGCGTTGCCGCCATCGCCCAAGCCGTCGGTTCGCACGACGTGGTCATCGCCGACGGACACCATCGGTACGCCATCAGTCGCACCTTCCGCGACGAGGAGAGACTGGCCGGCCGGACCGTCGACACCACCATGACCTATGTCGGCGAGCTCATCGCCGAGCAGTTGAGCGTCGACGCGATCCACCGCCTCTACTCGGCCATCACGTTCGCCGATCTGCGTGCGGCCCTCGCTCGATCGTTCGACATCGAACCCCTGGGTTCGGTCACGCCGGCCGCGACCGCGACCATGCGCGACCGCGGTGCCCTCGTCCTGGTGGCCCCCGATCGGACCGGCGAACTCCTCGTGCCCCGACCAGCCGCGTTCGAGGGCGTGCGCGATCTCGACGGTGCGCGCCTCGAGCACGCCCTGGCCGACGTGAGCCACGACGTCGCGTATCAACACGGCGTCGGCAACGTGACCGACATCGTCGCCGCGCGCGGCGCCGTCACCGCCGGAGTCCTGATCAGGCCGGTCTCGGTGGCCGAGATCCGTCGCACCGCCGATGAGGGACTGTTGATGCCGCCGAAGTCGACGTTCTTCACGCCGAAGTTGCGCACCGGTCCGGTGATCAGACCGGTGGATGCGACCTGAACGATCTCAGGTGAGCGACGCCGCGTAGATGCCGGCGATGGCCGCGTCGAGCGCGGCGTCGAACTCGGAGTCCGACTGCTTGGCCGACAGGCCTTCGGTGAGGGCGCGCGAGAAACTCGCGATGACTCCGTGGTTGTGGCTCAACTTGGTGTTGGCATCCTCGCGTGAGTAGCCGCCCGAGAGCGCGACGACGCGGAGCACGCTCGGATGCTTCACGAGGTCGAGGTAGTAGTCGTCGGTGGACGGCAGCGTGAGCTTGAGCATCACCGGCTGATCGGCCGGTTGGCGATTCAGTTCGGCCAGCAATTCGTCGCGCAGGATCTTTTCGGCCTCGGCCTTGTTGGGACTGTGGATGTCGACCTCGGGTTCGATGATCGGAACCAGACCGTGTCCGAGGATCTGTCGGCCCACCGCGAACTGCTGGGCCACCACGGCTTTGATACCGGTCGGATCGGCCAACTTGATGACCGAGCGCATCTTGGTGCCGAAGATCCCCTTGGTCACGGCCCGGGTCAGCAGCGCATCGAGGTCGGGCATGGGCTTCATGACCTGCGCGCCATTGGTCTCGTCGGCCAGACCCTTGTCGACCTTCAGGAAGGGAACGACCTTCTTCACGTTCCAGAGGTAGTCGGCGCTCCCGCGGCCCTCGATGTCGCGATCCATGGTGCCTTCGAAGAGGATCGCGCCGAGGACTCGGTCGCCGTCGAACGCGCGACTGGTGATCATGCGGGACCGCATCGCGTGGATGAGATCGAACATCTGCGCGTCGTCCGAATACTCGCTCTCGGCGATGCCGTAGAGCTTGAGCGCCTTGGGAGTACTGCCGCCGCTCTGGTCGAGCGCGGCGATGAATCCCTTGCCGCTGCGCAGGCGTTCGAGTTGCTCGGCGTTCATTCCGTCACCTTTCGATCGAGACGGGCCGAGCGTAGTTCTCACACCACGAGCGTTCCGAGAACCCTCCGTACCTCGGCGATGTGGCGTTCGACTCGGCTTCTCTGGCCAGCCGGAACGACCTCGTGGGCGACGACCTCGGTGCGGCTCCCGGGACCATTCGCGCCGCGGAAGAATCGCCGGCGGACCTCTCCGATCACCACCACGTCGGAGCCGGCCTCGAGCTTCTCGAGTTCGGCCACCCGACACGGATCGACGACGGTGACCGGCGCCGACCGACGCGGTCCGTCGCCGGAATCGGTGGTGACTTCGAGAGTCACGGCCGTGCTTCCGGACGCGAGTTCGCGCCACACCGGATCGCTGCTAAGGGAGCCGTTGAGAACGACGATGTTGTTCACGAGCGACGTGAATGAATTGGACATGTCCCAGAGTGGGACGAGTGCGTCAGAGCGAGGCGAGGCGGTCGGCGACGTCGGCGTAATCGCGGTCGTGCACGGCGACGCGTCGGAACATCTCGCGCGCCTTGGGCACGTTGCCCGCGCGGTCGTACAGATCGGCGAGCACGTACCACTGCTTCAAATGGAACGGGCGCACGCGACGCGGAATAGCGGCCGTCTTCTCCATCATCGAGATCGCACCGCGAAGATCGCCGCGCTCGGCCAGCGAGCCCGCCGCCACGATGCGACCCTCGGCCATCACGTCGTGGGCCGGTGACGCCTCGCGGATCTCCTGCCAGATCTCGTCGACCTTCGCCCAGCGGCGAAGGGCGCGATAGCAGTCGGCCAGAACCGGAAGATCCTCCACCCGACCGCGCAGCGATCGAGCCAGTTCGAGCGCCGCGGCGGCCTCGCGCCATTTGCCCAGGCGGTAACTCGACAGACCGAGCACCTCGTGCACCGCCGCGACATGACCCATTTCCTTCACGAGCGAGCGCGCGATGCGTCGCGCATCGGTGAACCGTTCGGCCTCGAGGGCCACCTGAGCCTGCAGTAGGCGCTCACTCAGGCGCGCGGCCCGGCGAGGTTCGAGAGTTTCTTCGACGGTTGCCTTGACGGTCGGGTCGAGTTCGCCCGACGGTTCGCGACGAGTCCTGGTGCGCGTGGCTCGCTCGGTGGCCTCGATCGCCGCCTCGCGCACGGCCGGGCCTTCGTCGATCCACTGCTCGGGCTCGCGTTCGACTCGCGTGGGCTCGAGATCCTTGCGGGCTGTACCGGCACCACGGGCGCGCACCGCACGACGGCGACGTTCGGCTTCGTTGCGCGGCTCGCGTTCTTCGCTCTCGACGCGGCGCGGAGCCATCCGGCGGTCACCCGAACGCGACGATGGGCGCGCTCCGGGACGACCGCCTGAACGACCATCGCGGTCGTCGTTACGACGCGGACGACGATCTCCATCATCCGACGAACGACGAGGCCGCGGCGCAGAACCGTCAGCCGAACGACGAGGCCGACGATCTCCATCATCCGACGAACGACGAGGCCGCGGCGCAGAACCATCAGCAGACCGACGCGGACGACGATCTCCATCATCCGACGAACGACGCGGACGCGGCGCAGAACCATCAGCCGAACGACGAGGCCGACGATCCCCATCATCCGACGAACGACGAGGCCGCGGCGCAGAACCATCAGCCGAACGACGCGGACGACGATCTCCATCATCCGACGAACGACCGCCACCGCTCGGACGACCCCGACCCGACGCTCCCGACGGGCGACCGGACGGGCGGCCACTCGGGCGACCAGAAGCACTCGGGCGACCTGAACGGGGACGAGGAGACGAATTCATGAGCCTTGGGAGCCTACGGCGCGGATCAGTCGATGAGGCCGAACTCCCGAGCGATCAAATCGGTCGCATCGATGTCCCGGGCCACCGCACCCACCGACGACGTCGCATCGACCGGAATCGGCGCACCCGGATGCGTGTGGCCCGCACCCTCGCTCAGATAAAGAACGACCTTCGTGCCGTCGGCGCACCCGACCCACTCGTAGCGCTCGGTCTGCGGTCCCGTCGATGCGATCATGGCGTCGGCCGCGCAATCATCGCGTCGGGCCCACGACTCGACGATGCCGATCAAATCGCCCCGGAAGAACTTCCGCTCGTCTTCGAACGCGTCGGTGTCCCAGCCATCGAGTCCGTCGATCGGAACGTATTGATCGAGAGTGCCGTGAAAAGCCACCAGCGACACCGGCGCCGAGTCCTCGCAACCACGCACCAGGTTCACGCCGGCCACCGGTGCCACACCGGCGAAGAGCGAGCTCCGGCAACCCAGATACGCGCTCATGGCCGCACCCGACGAAATACCGGTGGCGAAGATTCGTGCCGGATCGATGCAGGCGGCGTCCACGACCGCGACGATCGCCTCCTCGATGAAGCCGATGTCGTCGCCCGGAATCGCACCCGGCACCGCCCAAGCGGTCATCGCACCGAGCGCGAGCGGCGTCATCGTCACCCAGGCACCCGACTCGATGCCCCGCGACCCGAAACGAGAGATGGCCTCCTGGACGGCCGGCGTACCGGTGGTTCCGTGCAGGTCGACCACCAGCGGCAGCCGTTCTCCCGCCGACGTCTCGGGGCGATGCAGCACGAAGTCGCGGCGACCCTCCGCCCGTTCGAGCGAATGATCGGTGGCCCCGGCCGCGATAGTCGGCGTGCACGGACCAGGTGCAGCGACGAGACGGGGCGACCGGTGAGCGGGGGGCCGAGTCGTCGTGTCGACGGTCGAATCGCTCCCCGTCGTCGTGACGGCGAGCGACGACGTGCTGTCGACGAGCGTCGTGGACGAGCCGTCACCCGACGAACAGGCCGCCAGCAACACGAGGGCGAGCGAAGCGGACCACCGGCGCATCAGTACTCGCGCAAAAGCGTTCCGAAACCGTGCAGACGATCCTCGACGCCGTTGTCGCGAAGGGCCATCCACCACGTGGCCGCATTGATGGCGATCACCGGCTTGTCGACGATGCGTTCCATTTCGTCGGCGAGCCTGATCATGCTCAGGTTCGTCCCGACCTGCACCAGTGCGTCCACGTCGGGGCCGTTCACCTTGTGGAGCGCGGCCCGCAATTCGGCTTCGGGTACATGGGCGATGGCCACCGCGGTCGGGCACTTGAGGCCTTCGATGGCCGCGACCTCGAAGCCGAGTTCGCTGAAGAACTTCACCACGTTGGTGTCGCCGATCGGCTGATACGGGGTCACGACGCCGATGCGCTTCACGCCGAACAACTTGAGCGCACGCTCGCAGGCCTCGGCACCGGTGGCCACCGACAACCCGCCCGAACGCTCATTGATCTGCTTGATGAACTTGCGATTGCCCTCGACGCCGTCCCAGAACGTCTCGGCCGACATGCCCATGACCATGTAGTCGGGTTCGGCGGTCATGATGCGGTCGACGGTGTAACCGATCTCCTCGCGGATCTGCAGGAGGAGGTTCTGGAAGGCCTCGTCGGAATCGAGCACTTGATTGCGGATGTGGATGCGGCCGGTGTGAGCCGTGATACCCGGGACCGACATCGCGTGGAACTCGGGTTCCACGATGGTGTTGGTGCTCGGGATGATCACACCGAACTTGCGGCGCCACCCCAATTGATCGCATCCACCATGATGCGCGTTGACCACGTTGACGAATCCCATGAGCACTCCCCTCGTTGCCTCAGCCGAGGCTGTTCTCGACTCCGACCACTTGATTTCCACCGAAGAATCGGATGGTTTCCGCGGTGCCTTCGTCGTGCAGACCCGAGACACCGAACGCCGGACGCGGCGCCATGAGATGCAGCGAGATCGGACTCACTCCGTTCACCTTGACTCCACCGGCGCGAACACGCCGCGCGACCGCCATCGCGGCGTCCTGGTCGGCCCCCACCACATAGGCCTCCAGGCCGTAATCGGTGCCATTGGCCAGGGCCACCGCTTCGTCGAGGGTGCGATAGCCATGCACCGCGGCGACCGGCCCGAAGATCTCGTCGACGGTCCGACCCGGATCGACACCGTCGACGAGCGTCGGAGCGAACCAGTTTCCGGGTCGATCGGGCAATGCGGTGGTGCGCACGATGCGGCCGTCGGCGAATTCGTCGACCCGACGCTGCAGGTACGCGCGGTGAGCCGAATGCACGATCGGGCCCATCTGAGTGGCCGGATCGACCGGATCGCCCACGACCACCGACGACAATGCGTCCGCGATCGCGTCGACGATCTGCGTTCGCCGTTTCTCCGGAACCAGCAGACGACCGAGCGCGCGACACCATTGTCCGTTGAGCGTGAGCAGCAATCCGAGCGCACCGGCGACCGCGTGCTCGATGGGCGCATCGTCGAGCACGACGAGCGGTGCGTGGCCACCGAGTTCGAGTTGGGCCGGTTTCAGATCTTCGGCGCAAGCATGGGCCACGGCTCGTCCGCCGACGATTCCTCCGGTGAACGACACCGCGCGCACTCGACGATCGGTCATCAACGCGGTGGCCGTCGCTGGTCCGCCATGCAACAACTGCACGGTTCCGGGCGGGAACAGATCGGCGATCGTACGAACGAGGAGCATCGTCCCGTGCGGAGCGCGCTCGGGCGGCTTCACGACCACCGGACAGCCCGCGGCCAACGCCGACGCCATCTTGTGGGCGGCCATGGGAGCCGGTGCGTTCCAGGGGCACAACAAGAGGGCCGGACCCCACGGGAGACGGCGCACTTCCACGGCCCGACCGGTGGGACCGTCGAACCGGGCGTCCAGGACTCCGGTTCGCAATTGCTCGGCCGCCAACCGGAAGGCGCCGTGCACGATGAAGCCGAGCATGCTCGTGGTTCCGATCACGGCACCCGTCGTCGCCGATTCGAGAGCGGCGATGTCGGGCACCACCGCGGCCAGACGATCGGCGGCCGCTTCGAGAACGGCCGCCCGCTCGTCGTCACTGCGACTCGACCACGAACCACTGGCGTGAATGCTCCATGCCGCCGCCAGCACGGATTCGATGGAAGTCGTCGACGCTTCGCGTTGCACCTGTTCGGCTCGACCGTCGCTCGAATGTTCGATCCACTCGGCTCGCTCGGCGCCAGCCGCGATCCATCTTCCGGCCACCAGGTCGCTCTGCTCGGGAAGCACGACTCGGGTCATGAACGCTTTCCTTTCGCCGCGTAGATGTCGACCTCGGAGCGCAGGTCGTGCACCGGACCATCGACTCCACGAGGGTCGAGCGTGTGACGAACCGATGTGTCGGTCGCGATTCGATGGCCCTTCACCATGAGGAATCGTCGCAACGCGCCGTTGCGCCACAACACCGTGTGGCGCCAGCGACGATCGCCGTCGATGCGGATGAAGTCGGGTTCGGCGTAGCGCTGGATCGCTTCGGCGGCCACGGTGTCGGCCACGAACCAGAGCGCCCCGGGACCTTGCGACACGCCGACGATGCGCGGAGCCCCCGGACCGAGGGGTACGAACTCGAGCACGTCGCCGGTGACGGCCGCCTCGAACGTTCGCACGGCCTGCTCGCGTCCCGACAACACCACCGTCGTCTGCGCGAACCGGGTTCCGTCGAAGTCGATGTACACCAGCACTTCGTAGGGAAACGCACCGGGAACACCGCCGTGCGGATCGTGCGCGATTGGCGCACCGTTCTCGTCGACGGCCGACAACTCCTCGCGCCACACGCCGCGCAGCGCGTCGAGGTTGTCGATGAGCGTAGACACGTCAGCCCTTGGCCCCGAATTGCGTCGACTCGGCGCCGCTCACGAGGAGCGAAGCCGCTTCGAGCCGGCCCTTCTCGGCCGGAAAGGCTTGTACGAGTCCCATCGACAGGTCGCGCAATCCGCGGGCGACGACACCGCTGTTGCCGGTGTTCGAGGTCCCGCACGCCTTCATCGCGCACATGCCCACCGCGAACGCGGCATCGGCCACGGTCCCCTTGGCCAATCGCCATTGCCGGACCACATCGGGTTTGGGCAGGATCGGCGGCTCACTGGTCTCGAGGTCGACCTGTCGACGCAACCACAGGGTCGCCGTGTCGAGATGCATGCGCATCTCGCCGATCAGTTGCTGCTGGAACGGCGCACTGCCGATGGGTGCACCCGAGTCGGAGAAGGTCGTGGTGGTGAGATGGCGCATCGCCCAGTCGTAAACAGCGCAGGCCGCACCGAGGTACACCGCGGTTCCGGCCACCTGACTGCCGACGAAACTGCCCCGGCTCATCTGCATCATGCGCACGAACGCGCCGGGAATGGCCAGCGAATCCTCGGCCGGCACGAACACGTCCTTCAACACGATGCCATGCGTCGCCGTTGCGCGCATCCCGATCGCATCCCACTTGGCCCGCTCGCTGACACCCGCCGACTTCGGGTCGACGATGAAGACCGCCAACGACTCGGCCGTGGCTCCGCCGCCGAGGGAAGCCGTCACGAGGTAGCGGCCGGCGACACCAGTCGCGCAGCCGAACGACTTCACACCGTTCAGCACCCAGCCCTTCTCGCCGCCGCGGGTCGTGGGTTCGGCCGTGGTGGAGATGAGGATGTTGGCGCTCGACGACTTCACGGACTCCGATGCGAAGTTGGCCAACCAGACGCGGTCGCGCCCCATGAGCGTGAGAACGCGTTCGGCGAAGGCCGCCACCGTGCCGCGCTCGTCGGAGTCGAAGAGTCCGGCCTCCAACGCTTCGAGCGCGAGCAGTCCGCGCGAGGCCGAACTGCAGTGGAAGAAGTACGACAATGCGGTCGACGGACACGCGGTGCCCATGGCGAAGGTGGCACCCACCAGATCGCGCAGGCCTCCGCCGAGTCCGCCGAATTTTTCGGGCACCACCAGACCCATGAGTCCGGCCCCGGCGAGGGTCGACACGTGCGCCAGGGGGAATTCGGCGCTCCGGTCGGCCTCTTCGGCCGCCGCGGCGAGCGGTGCCAACACCGAGTCGACGCGATTCGCCCGGGCCGCCTCGGCCTCGGACAGCGTGTCGAACAGACGGGCCGCGACGTTCATCGCGCTCCTCCCAGATGCGCGAGCGCATCGTCCATCGTCACCACGTCGGCGTACTTGGCCTGCAAGTCGAACAGGTTGGCGTCGTGCGGCCGCGGGTCGCGATCGGCGCAGGCGTCGGCCACCACGATCGGAACGAATCCGTTCTGCAGCGCATCGAGAGCCGATGCCCGCACACATCCGCTGGTCGACACACCGGCGATCACGACGGTGTCGACACCCGACGCGTTGAGCGTGGCGGCGAGCGACGTGCCGAAGAAAGCCGACGCGTACTGCTTGGTGACGATCACGTCACCGGGTTCCGGACGCACGAGGTCGGTGAACTCGGCCAGCGGATTGCCGGCTTCGAAACACCGCAGGGCCGGGACCTTGCGGAAGAAGTGACCCCCGTCGACCCCGCCGGCGGCGTATTCGACGCGGGTGAACACGACCGGCAGACCTTGGCGTCGGGCGACGCCGGCGAGGCGATCGGCGTTGCGGTACGCATCGGCCGCGGCGGCCGCGTACAGCGGGGCCTTGTCGTCGACGTAGGCGCGACACATGTCGACGACGAGCACCGCGGGTCGCGAACCCCAGCCGAGACGGGTTCCGAATCCGGCCTGCAGGTAATCGGCTTGCAGATCGCTCATGACGACATCCTCACAAGTGGCTCCTGACTGCGTCGAGCATCGCGGTGCGGCGCACGCGCTCACGGTGGCGTTCGGGATCGGCGGCCGCCGCGGCGAGGTCGGCGTGCATCGCGGCCCGCTTCACCGGGTCGGGTTCGCGCAGCACGAGCCAGTTGGCGTGGCTGTCGGCCTGCACGTACTGCACGGCTACTTCGCGCCGCAGTCGATCGAACTCGTCGAGAACGCTTTCCGATCCGCCACGCCACACCTCGGCCAGCCGACGACCGGCCGAGAGAGCGTCCTGGACACCCGAGTTCATGCCCATCCCGCCGAGCGGCGAATTCTGATGCGCCGCGTCTCCGATGATGAGCAGTCGCCCGCGCCGCATGGAGTCGACCACCGCCCGCTTCACCGTGTACACCGAGGTCGCGAGAACCTTCCACGGACGATCGTCACCGGTGATTCCGCGCATGCACTCGGCCACCAGCGTGGGCGACGCTTCGCCTTCGGGGTGCGGATGGTCGGGCGCCAAGGGAAAGAGGATGCGCCAGTGGTCGGGCGTGCGCAGGAGCACGAGCCACTGTTCGGGGTCGGCCACGTAGTTGACGTTCTCGATGTCGGGAAAGATCGCCGTCAACTCGTCGGCGATGGAGACCACGAGGAACTTCTCGGGATACACGTCCTCGTGCATCGGGACACCAGCCGTGCGGCGAACCGCCGAATGCGCGCCGTCGGCGGCGATGACCCACGGGCATTCGATGTCGACGATGCCCTCGGCGGTGCCGACCACCACCGTGACCGCCGAATCACCCAAGGCGCGCACGCCGTGCACACGGTGATCCATGCGGATCTCGCAGTCCCAGTCGCCGCGGCGGTGACCCTCGCGAATGTGGTCGGCGACGATCGCGGCCACCTTGTTCTGCTCGAGTTGGATGCGATACGGGAACGTCGTCTCGGCGTCGAGATGCGAGAGATCGAACGTGGCCACCGGACCGTGCCGCCGATCGCGGAACTGGGTGCGCGGTGCCTTCAGACCGCGTTGGAGGATCGGCTCGATGACTCCGAGCGAGGCCAGGATCTCGAGGGTGGGCGGATGGAGCGTCGATGCCCGGGATTCGGCCGCCAGTTCGGCGCCCTTCTCCAGAACCGTGACCGGAACGCCTTCGCGAGCCAGGGCGAGTGCGGCCACCAGACCGCTCGGTCCACCCCCGGCGACGACCACTCGGTCGAGGCGCTCGGTGCGCACCGGCGTCAGATCGTCGAGCGATCCGTCGTACCGGCGCAGCGCGTCCATCAGAACTCTTCCAACAACCGGCCGAAACCGCTGAAGCGATCGTCGATGTCGTTGGCGCGCAACGCGTGCCAGAGAGTGGCCATGTTGATCGCCACGACCGGCTTGCCCAGCTCGCGTTCGAGGGCGGCCGCCTGGTGGACGAACGACAGATTCGTTCCGACCTGGACGATCGCGTCGACTTCGGGCGAGTCGATGGCCGACACGGTGTCGGCGATCTGGGCCGCACCCACTTCGGCGATGGCGGTGGCGGTCGCGCAGCGCAGCCCGGTGATGGCCCGCACGTCGAATCCGGCTTCGCGGAAGTACGAGCCCACTTGCTCGTCGGCGATGGGTTGATACGGGCTGAACACCGCGATGCGCTTGGCGCCGAACTTCTCGAGGGCGGCCCGGCACGACGCCGCGCCGGTGCTCACGCGCAACCCGCCGGTCTGATCGGAGATGCGCTGCTCGAACGCCGTATTGCCGGCCACGCCGCCCCAGAACGTCTCGGCCGACATCCCCATGAGCATGTACGACGGTTTGCAGGTGATCACGTCGCGCACCGCGGTGGTGATCGACGCGCGGATCTGCAGGATCAATTCGGAGAACTTCTCGTTCGAGTCGATGCCCGGGTTCTCGATGTACATGCGCCCGTAGTGGAACGAGACTCCGTCGGGGTGCACCCACGTGAGGTCCTGTTCGACGGTCGTGTTGGTGCTCGGAATGATGACTCCGAAGCGGGCCCGCGGGCCCACCACGTGGGGTTCGTACTTCGCCATCAGATGACCTCGCGGCCGCGCAAGTCGCGGAGCGTCGCGTCGTCGTAGGCGAGCACTTCGCGCAGGACTTCCTCGGTGTGCTGGCCGAGTTCGGGCCCGACCCACCGAACGCGACCCGGCGTGTCACTCAACTTCGGCACGACGTTCTGCATCGGGAACTCACCCAACTTCGGATGCATGAGCGTCACGATCGCCTCGCGCGCCTTGAAATGGGCGTCGGCCAGCATGTCGGGCGCCGTGTAGATGCGTCCGTTCGGAACCGCATGCTCGTTGAGCACCGCCTCGAGGTCCTCGGCCGTCAGGGTCTTGCTCCACTCGGCGATGAGGCGATCGAGTTCGATCTGATTGCGTCCGCGGGCCCCGTGCGTGGCGAAGCGTTCGTCCTCGCCCCACTCGGGGCGACCCATCGCCACCGCCAGACGGCGCCACACGGTGTCCTGGTTGCCGGAGATGAGATGCTCCTTGCCGTCCTTGGTGGGATAGGCGTTGGCCGGCGCCACGTTGGGGATCATCGATCCGGTGCGCGGACGCACGTAGTCGGCGATCACGTATTCGGGGATCAGCGATTCCATGATGCCGAGAACCGCCTCGTACAGAGCCGAGTCGACCACCTGTCCGCGACCCGTGCGCTCGCGAACGTGCAACGCGACCAGCGCGCCGACACAGGCGAACGTGGCCGCCATCGTGTCGCCGAGCGAAATACCGGCGCGGGCCGGTGGACGGTCGGGTTCGCCGATCACCGCACGGATACCGCCCATCGCCTCTCCGATCGCTCCGTAGCCCGGACGATCGGAGTACGGCCCGGTCTGGCCGTAGCCCGACACGCGCACGACGATGAGTCGCGGGTTGTCACGCCGCAGCGTCTCGGGATCGAGACCCCACTTCTCGATGGTTCCGGGGCGGAAGTTCTCGATGAGGACGTCGGCTTTGCCGATGAGCTCGCGCGCGATTCGCTGCCCGTCGGCCGTGCGCAGATCGAGGGTGACCGAACGCTTCCCGCGCGCGACGACCGGCCACCACAGCGAATAGCCCTCGGCCTTCTCACGGCCCCACTCGCGCATGGGATCGCCCACCTTGGGCGGCTCGATCTTGATGACGTCGGCGCCGAAGTCGGCGAGCAATTGACCGCAGAACGGTCCGGCCAGCAACTGGCCCATCTCGACTACGCGGATGTCGTCCAAGGCCGCCATCTGCCAGCATCCCCTCCCCGATCGCTGTTTCGCTCAGCGGAACAGCGTTACCATTGAGAGCGTAGCCCACCGGCACCGCCACCGGGCAAGAATCGACACCCGTGAGCACGTCCGACACCCGCGAACTCGACATCTCACTCGTCGATGTCGCGGCTCGCGACGGCCTGCAGTCCGAGGACGTCATCGTCTCCACTGCCCACAAGGTCGAACTCGTGCAGCGCTTGGTCGCGGCCGGTGTCCGCCGGGCCGAGGTGGTGTCGTTCGTGAACCCCAAGCGCGTGCCCCAGATGGCCGACGGCCTCGAGGTCATGGCCGCGTTGAACGCTCCCGGAGCGCTCCCCGATCGGACCGCGGTCTCGCTCGCCGGCCTGGTCCTGAACGCCCGCGGACTCGACGGCGCGATCGAAGCCGGTGTCGACGAGATCAACGTCGTGGTCGTCAGCACCGACACCTACGCCACGCGCAATCAGGGCCGCACCACCACCGAACTCGTCGATGTCTGGCATCAGGTCGGCGAACGCGCTCGCTCGCACGGATTGCGCACCACCGTCACCCTCGCCGCCGCATTCGGCTGTCCGTTCGAAGGCGAGCTGCCCGCCGATCGACTTCGCGAGGTCGCACGAGCGATCCTTCAGGTGCGACCCGACGAGTTCGCGCTGGCCGACTCCATCGGCGTCGCCGCGCCCACCGACGTGATTCGCGGTGTGGCCGCGGTGCGTGATCTCGATCCCGATCTCGACCTCCGCTGCCACTTCCACAACACGCGCAACACCGGACTGGCCAACATCGCGGCCGCGGTGGGCGAAGGAGTGCGCGCCTTCGACGCGTCGCTCGGCGGCATCGGCGGCTGCCCGTTCGCACCGAACGCCACCGGCAACGTTCCCACCGAGGACGTGCTCTACATGCTCCACCGCATGGGCTGTTCCACCGGCATCGATCTCGACGCGTTGATCGCATCGGTGCCGTGGTTGCAGTCGGTGATCGGCCATTCCACGCCCGCCCTGGTGTCGCGGGCCGGGAACTTCCCACCGCCATGATCGTTCGCCTGGCCGCCGCGCAGTACGCCACCGGTTGCGACGTCGACGAGAACCTCGACACTGCTCTGCGCATGATCGACGAAGCGGCCCGGGCTAAACCGACGGTTCTCGTCCTGCCCGAGTTCGGCAACCACCTGTCGATCTACGACTCGGCCGAGCACTGCTGGGAGGTCGCGATCGATCTCGAGTCGGCATGGACCGAACGCATCGGGGCCCTGGCCCGCCGTCATTCCATGTGGATCCAGTTCAACTGCACGATTCGCCGAGAGGCCGGACGAGTGACCAACACCAACCTTCTCGTCGATCCGTCGGGGCGACTCGTCGCCGCCAACGACAAGACGGTGCTCATGGGAGCAGAAGGCATCTATTTGTCGCCCGCGGATCGTCCGGCCGAGGTCATCGACGCCGGTTTCGCGCGTCTCGGCACCTACGCGTGCATGGACGGGGTGGTGCCCGAGGTCCCGCGAACGCTCGCCGTGCGCGGAGCCAACGTGCTCCTCAATTCGCTCAATTCGTTCGCTCTCGACGAGGCGTCCACCCACATCCCCGTTCGGGCCGCCGAGAACCGCGCCTGGTTGGTGGCCTGTTGCAAGATCGGCCCGTTGTTGCCACCCGATCGGTTGGCCGAGTTCGCGCAGAACATGGGTGTTCCGCCGGCGATGCTGCGCGGTGCCGGTGAGAGCCAGATCGTGCGACCCGACGGCGTGGTGGTGGCCCAGGGTCCGCGCGACGACGAGGCCGTGGTCGTGGCCGACGCCGATCTGTCGCTGTGCGGCCGGCCCCGTCCCGACGGAACCGACCTGCGCCACAACCGTCGACCCTCGGTGTATTCGGCCCTGGCCCGACCCACCCCGGTCGCCGACGATCACCGCCGCGCCGACCGCATCCGAGCCAGCGCCACCGCCGACATCGGCGAGATCGAGTCGCTCGCCAGAAACGGCTCGACCCTGATCGTCCTGCCCGAGCTCGCTCTCGATGGCGTGCCGACCGAATCGATCACGCGCGCACTCGCCGGCACCGAAGCGATCGTCGTGTCGTCGCGCCGTCATTCCAGCGACGACGGTACGAGCCATTGCGGAGTCGCGATCGCGGCGTCCGGAGTCGTGCTGCACCAACCTCAGATCCACCGAGTGGCGCGACATGCGTGGGCCGAGCGCCTCGGCGACTCGGTGCGCACTCTCGACACGTCGTTCGGGCGTCTCGCGATCGTCGTCGGAGACGACGTTCTCTATCCCGAGGTTCCGCGTCTGGCCGCCCTGGCCGCCGCCGATGTGATCGCGGTGCCGTGGGCACCGGGAGGCGAAGCCTGGGACGTCGAGTTGTGCCTGCCCGAACGCGCCGCCGAGAACCGCGTGAACCTCGTGGCGGCCGGACCCGAGAACGTCGTCATCTCGCTGCCAGCCGACTTCACGTTGTGGGCTCCCGAACGCCAACGGCCGTTCGACGGAACCATCAACCTGCCCGACATCGCGCGGGCTCGCGGCACGGTCACATCCGATGTCCATCCGATTCGCTCGCTGAATCGACGAATCAGCCGCAACACCGATCTCGTCGATGGGCGTCCGTGGCAGTTGTGCGAGTCGCTGACGGTCTGAATCGTCAGAGTCGGTACGAGACCATCCAACCGTCGGTCGGCCCGCCGTACGACGAGACCGACGAATCGATCAGACCGGCGGTCACCCCAACCGCGATCAATCGACCATCGACGCCGGCGAGTCCGTACGCGTCGTCGTCGACGTCACCGCCGAACTGATCGCTCCAGCGAACCGTTCCGTCGGGACCGAGTCGAGCCACGACGACGTCCTTCTTGCCGGCCCACGTTCCGCCGTTGAACGAACCACTGACCGTTCCCGACACGTACACGTCGCCGTCGTCGGTCGGCACGAGTCCGAATATGCGATCGTCGCCGTCGGTGCCGAGTCGCGCTTCTCCGAGCAATTCGCCGGTCGGCGACACCCGAACCAGGAACATGTCGGTGCCGCCCAGACTGCCCTCGGCACCGGCCGTGAATCCGCCGGCCCAGATGGTTCCGTCGGACGCGATGGCGACGCCCTGCAACCAGTCGTCGAGCTCGCTTCCTCCCTGGACGATCCAGTCGAGTGTTCCGTCGGGCGCGATGCGCGCGACGAAATAGTCGCGGGCGCCGGCGTTGTCACCATTCCAGGCGCCTTGCGTGTACCCCACGATCACGACGCCGCCTTCGGCGTCGAGCGCCAGCGACTGTCCCCATTCGACGTCGGGGGTTCCGACCGAGGCGACCCACAGGATCTCGCCAGTCGGCGACAACTTGGCCACGACCGCGTCGTGATTGCCCTGGCCGGCTCCGCCGAAGTTCTCCGCGATACCGCCGAACGTGTAACCGCCGACGAACACCGACCCGTCGTCGGCCACCGCCACCGAATAACCGCGATCCCAGTCGGGGCCGCCGAGTTGGGCGTGCCATTCCTCGGCGCCTTGCGAGGTCAACTTGGCCACGATCATGTCGTTGATGCCGTAGTTGGTGGTCGCGAACTCGCCCTTCGAGTAGCCGATGACCGCCACGCCGTCCTCGGCCGTGGTCGCCGAACCGAGCAATGCGTCGGCTTCGGTCGTCCCGAATTGCACCGGGAGCAATACCTTGCCCGCCGCATCGACGCGAAGCACGAGCGCGTCGAGCAGACCCGACGACGCCGTTCCGCCGTAGAGATCGGGCGCTTCGAGAACGAACGAATCGGTGTGCCCGGAGATCCAGACGTCGCCGTTGGCGGCCGGCGTGACACCGAGCAGGACATCGGACCCTCCGGTGCCGAACTGAACCAGCCATTCGCGCGTGGCTGGCGGCATTGCGGCCGCGGTCGTGGTCGGTGCGTCGGTGTCCGCCGGCGCCGACGATTCAGGCGACGACCCCGTCGATGCATCCGACGATGCGACTGTCTCGGATGAAGAACCATCGGACCCGCCGCACGACACCAACATGGTGCCGGCGACGAGTCCGACGACGAACGAACGTGCGCGCAGGACGCTCAGCCCTTGCGGCGCTTGGCGAGCACTGCTCCACCGCCACCGATCACGACGACCGCCGCCACGATCGCGATGATGATGCCGGCCGAACCGCCGCCCGAGTCGTCACCCGACGCTTCTTCCTCGGGAGCCGCCGCGTCGACAGCGGTCGGAGCCTCGGACGCAGCCGGCGCTTCCGTCGCGGCCGGAGCCTCGGTGGGCGGTGTGGTGGCAGCGGCCGGATCGGCGAACGACACCGGCAGACCCGCGGTGTACGAATCGAAACCCATGCCCTGGAAGATCACGACGTGGCACTGAATCTCCAGGCAGTTGAACGTGCCGTGGTCGAGCTTCACCGCGTAGTCGAACGTGCCGGTGCCGTCAGGATTGATGGTGACGGTCGGCGCGTCGCCGAACTCGGCCAGGTTGAACGCTTCGGGTCCCTTCACCGGCCAGGTGTTGGCCATCATGATCTGTGCCGTGTTCATGCCCGGCATCTTCATGTTGGCCACCGAAATGGTGATCGTCTGACCGTCGGTCAGACCCTCGGTGGTCTCGGATGTGGCGGTCTCCCCCGCGTGATCGGCTGAAACGCCGGATGCTCCGGCCAACAATCCGATGGCCATGACGGCCGACGCCAGGACGACTCGAGTCCCTCGCAACATGTCTCCCCCTCCAGCGACGGGCCCCTCACCCGTCGACCCGGCCAGCGTAAAACGAAACGCTGTTCCGCGCAAGCACTTCGGCCCGATCCGGACTACAGAACCGGCTGCGCCACGGCCATGGTCGCGGCCACCAGGAGCGACGCCCAGATCACCACCACGAAGGGCTGGGCCCGACGGATCGATCCGGCCACGACCGCTTCGCGTTCGGGCGTCGAGCCCTCGGAGAGGATCTGTCCGAAGGCCACCGAGAACGGTCGCAGGAGGAATCGGATCACGATGCCCGCGGTGATGATGACCGCGAAGCACACGAGTTTGACCGCCAGCCACCGCACTCCGATCGGCTCGTCGCTCGCCAGCGACGCGATGGCGGCGATCCAGACTCCGAGCGCCACCGCCGCACGCCACCACAGATCGATGCGCGCCAGGAGGTTCGACCCGCGGTGGATGAGCCACACCGCGAGGCTCCAGAGCGGAGTCACCACTCCGATCGCACCGGACACCCAACCCCAGTCGATCCAACCGCGTTCCTCGGCGGTGAGGACACCCGTACCGAACGCGAGGGGAAGACACAGTCGAGCGAAGATCTCGACCGACATCATCGCCCCGGCGATCGCGGCTCGACTGGCCGGCGCTGTCGACGCCGACACGACTCTGCGCGACAACGTGAAGGTCGCGATATCCGTGCCGAACCAGGCCGCGAACACCACGATGTGCGCGATCAACAACCATTCGGAACGATCCATCAGTTCTCCCCTCGTAGGATGACTCCGTGTGGCGAAGTCTGCTGTACGTACCGGCTGATCGGGCCGATCAATTCGTGCCCAAGGCCGAGGCGACCGCGGTCGATGCGGTCATCGTCGATCTCGAGGACGGTGTGGCACCGGCGGCCAAGGCATCGGCTCGCGCAGGAGTCGCGAACGTGATCCGCGCGATCGATCGCCCGGTGGTGGTGCGCGTGAACAGCGGAGCCTCGCTCGACGCCGACATCGAAGCGGTCGCGCTGGCCAATCCGTCGGCGATCATGCTTCCGAAGGCCACCGCCCTGTCGCTCGACGACGCCGAGCGCAGTCTCGCCCGACATCGCCTCCCGGTTCCGGTGATCGCTCTCGTCGAATCGGCCCGCGGACTCCTCGATCTGGAAGCCATGGCGCGCCACCGACGAGTCTCGCGATTCGCCTTGGGCGAGGCCGACCTCCGCGCCGACCTCGGACTCGGCACGCACGCCGACCATGCCTTGTGGCCGTTGCGCACGTCGGTCGTGGTGGCCTCGGCCGCCCACGGGCTCGAGCCGCCCATCGGCCCGGTGTCCACCGACTGGCGCGACCCCGACGATCTCCGCCGCACCAGCACGCTTCTGCGCAACGCGGGTTTCGGCGGACGCTCGGCGATCCACCCCGACCAAGTGGCCACCATCAACGACACGTTCCGACCGAGTGCCGACGATGTGAAGGTCGCCGAACGCATCGTGGCGATCTTCGACGCCGCGCTCGCCGATGGCCGCGGGGTCGCGGTCGACGACGACGGTCGCATGATCGACGAAGCGGTCGTTCGCTCGGCTCGTCACGTCCTGTCCTGACCCATCGCTCGAACGATCAGATCGGCCACCGCGGTCGGCGCCAACAATGGTGCGTCGTGATGGCTCGCGATCGTTTCGTACTGCCGACCTTCGGCATCGAAACGCCGTCGGCTGGCGACCGACGGGAAGAAATCGGGTGTGAGCGTGCAGAACGCGACGGTGAGCGGAATCCGCTCGTCCACTTCCACTGCGTCGAGGCTCGGGCCGAACGGGGTCGGCGACAGCCGCTCGTTCACCCAGGCGGCCAGATCGGCGTCGAATCCGTTCGAATCGCCCACCGCACTGGGGGCGATGACCGTCGATCGCGGGGGAAGCGACGTCGGCGGCGGTCCTGACACATCGACGGCCCGCTGACCCGACTCGATCACCGGAGCGTCGATCAGGATCACCCGTGCGACCATCGGCGAACGCGCGGCGGCGCGGGCCACCACACCTCCCATCGAGTGTCCGACCACCACATCACCGGGTTCGACCGAGCGCACGACGTCGTTGATCCAATCGTTCATGGATGGCTCGCCGCCGCGCAGATCGACGGCCACGGCATCCACCCCGCGCGAAGCCAATTCATCGATGACGCGACTCCACGCCCACGAACCTCGGAACGCCCCGGGCACGAGAACGCACTTGCTCATCGGTCGGTCGCGAGGAGCAGGGTCAGGATCTCCTTCTGGGGATCACGCGGTTCGATGTGCTCGCTCAGCCTCGCGATCCACGTCGCGTAGTCGGGGTGCGCCACCAACTCGTCGTAGTCCTCGACCCGGTCGAAGAACCGGATGTTCACGATGTGGCGTGGATCGTCGTTCCCGTGGAGCAGCCGACGACCGCGATAGCCCGCGATCGTCGCGTGGACGGCCTCGAAGTCGGCGGTGATGCGCGAATAGGCGTCGGCTCGTGCGTTCGGGTCGTCGTCGAGCAACCAGGCGTGCGAGACGATCGCGATCACAACGCGATTTCGCTTCCGGCCGGGATGTCGCCGCCCAATCGCAGACCGGTCACACCGGCCGACCGCGCGGTGACCGCGGCCTCGCGACCCGGGAACGAGAGCAGTTCGAGCCGCGTCGAGGCACCGTCCTCGGACGCCAAGGTGATCATGCGCAGGGGCGAATCGGCCACCGGCAGATCGAGATACGCCCCGAGGGACGGATCGGCGAACTCGAGCGGGGGCCCGGCGATGGCGCCGGCGGCAGTCCAGAGACCGGCCTCACGATCGCGATCGCTCACGCACCACACCACGCTGTAGATCTCCGAACACCAATGCGACTCGGTGTCGAGCAGCGACGGTCGGCGATGAGAGCTCTCCACCATCACGACGGGCACTCCATCGGGGCCGGCCACGAGGACCTGCCGCATGCGAACCGGGCCGAGCGAGATCGATCCGATCGCGCCACCCCGCCATCCGGCCCTCACGACGCGGTCCAACGCGTCGTCGAGATCGTGCACGTAGACGTCGAGCCCGCGCGGACCGAGATCCCAACCGCGGCGAACCGATCCGTCCGATGAAGATCCAGTGACGACCACGGTCGCACCGGCGGAGCGGCGGAGGACCGCACCGTCCGATTCGTATCCGAAGACCGCGAAGAAATCGCGGGTGGCCGCCGGATCCGACGCCGCGACATCGATCCCGCGGATCGGCAGCATCAATCCCCTTGCCAGGTCAGCGCGCCGTAGAGCATGTACCGAAGTCGATCGCTCTCGATCCACTTCCAGCAGGCCGACATCGACAACTTGTCGTCGTAGAGGAATTCGCGACCCTGGATCTTGGTGGCCTCACCGAAGATGTGCTGCGCGGTGTACAGAGCGCGCCCGTACGCGCGCCCGTTGCCGAACAGCCCCGGACCGTCGAACGTGTGCAGATTCCCGTCGTGGTAGCGATCGAACGTGTACTGCTTGTTGATCAGGCCGGAGAGCTTCACGGTCTGACGCGCGCGCAGGAGGCTGGTGGGTTCGTGCCGGATCGAAATGTTCACTTCGCCCACCGGCTGCTGATCGGAACCGTACGCCCGCATGGTCCCCGACCAGGTGCCGCTCTGCTTGGGCGGCAAGGTGTGGGGCATACGGCCGGCCTGGGCCTCGGCCTCGCAGAAGGCGTCGATGCGCTTCTTCGTCTCGGCGTTGGTCTCGTAATCGAAGGCCACCTTGTAGACGCCGTTCATGACCGCCACGATGGTCTGACCCTCGAACATGAGCGACGAATACACCTGCGTCTCGCCGTCGTCGAGGATGTGCACCATCGTGCGCAGATCGGCCTGCCAGGCCGGCGAGTAGTAGTTGGCGTCGACCAGCATCCCGTACGGATGACCGGCTCCCACGAAGTCGGGTCCGAGATAGATGCGGTCGCGGTCGCTGTCGAGCAACTCGAAGGCGAACTCGCTGAACTCCATGCGATTGCGCAACGGACCGTCGTTGTCGAACTTGGTGTGCATGTAATAGATCGTCTTGTCGCCCTCCTTGCGCGACGACCGCGACACCTTGATCCAGCCGGTGTGGTTGCCGTTCGGATCCCACACCGCCGGACGGCCGTACCACTCACCCTCGATGGTCTGCTGCCACTTGCTCGTTTCGCTCGACATGATCCCTCGCTCCTCTTACTTGATTTCCGTCACTTCGCCGGCGTCGCCAGCTTCGATCTGAGTACTTCGGCCTTCTCGGCCCCGATCAATTGCCCGACTCGACCCCACACCGGGTCGACCGTCGGATCGAACACAATGGCGCGGTTGCGACGATCGCGATCGGCGATCTGCTCGGGACCGACGCCATCGAGAACCTCGCTCGGCACACCGTTGGTCACGAGCGACAGCCAGTGGTCGCGGTACGCGGCCACCGCGGTCTCCACGTTCCGGAAGGCCGACTCGTCGGCCCGGTGCACGAGCATCCACGCCGACATCACCGCGTACTGGGTCGGACTCAGGTGAGCCGGTTCGAGTCCGGCGATCGTCTGGGCCTCGGCGCGAATAGCGGTGAGCGGTTCGAAGCAGTGGCGCAGATAGCCGAGGTGCGCGCCCAGATCGAGTTTCGGAATGAGGTCGAGGTGGAACGCGAAGGCGGCTTGCGCCCCCGGCTGACCCCCACCGGCGACCGAGTCGATCGTGAAATGCGGAACCGCCGAGGTGACCGGCGAGAACGCGAACATCATGTGGCTGTCGAGGCCGATCGGCGGCACGGACAAACCGATGTAGACGAGGTCGACCGCTCCCGTCCACCAACGCATCCGGCCCACCGGGGCGTCGGGCATCATCGGACTGGTCAGCACGTGCAGCGCGTCGGGTGCTTCGCCCGCCGTCTCCACCAGACCGAGGCGATCGACGATCGTCTCGACCGACCGCCAGCACAGATCGAACGACACGCTCACGCGCGTTCGACCTCGCGGCGCTCGCGCAATGCTTCCTTGGCAACGAGTTCCTTGAGCACCCACGCGTTGGCCAACTCGGGATTCGAGCGTCGAGCCGGCGACGGAACCACTTTCGCGCCCTCGTATCGGCCGGTGCCCACGACATGCTCGTCGATGAGCCAGCCGCGATCGATGTTGGCCTGGCGCCAACGGCGATACGCCACCTGCACGGCGTCGCTCTTCACCTGCAGTTCGGCCGACAGATCGAACGGCACCAGTTCGGGGCGCTGACCCTCGACCGTGGCCCGATCCTCGTAGAAGATCTTCATGGTGCGCTTGTACGAGTCCTTGTCGGCGCGTAGCAGCGTGATGGCCCATGGCTGGGTGAAGAACGTGCGCATCATCGTCCACTTCGAGATGGAGTGGTTCTCGTCGACCGGAACGACTGCCGTGAAGATCGTCATCACGCCGATCGGCAGGTTCACCTGCAAGAAAGTGATGTTGGGGAAGAACACGCCGTTGCCGGTGGCCACCGGCGGACGCTCCTTGCCGCGCCGCAGCACCTTCCAGATGCCCTTCGGGTCGGGTGGTTCGAGGTTCACCACGTACGTGGCACCCATCAAGTGGTCCCCGACCCGATGCTCGACGAGGTCGAAGTCCTCGATCTCGGGCTTGCTCGGATTGCCGAAACTGGTTGAGTGGACGAACGGCGCGTGGGCCGCGTCGGCGCCGTTCTCGATCACGCGCTCGTAGTTGGCCTTCCAGTGGAACTCGCCCTGAACGATGCGGTTGCCGTCGGCGCGGGCTTCGCGCGCGTCGGCCATGCCCGGCAACTCGGCCAGCGGAGGACGCTCGTTCTCAGGAAGGTCGCCGAAGAACACGAAGACGTACCCGTACTTCTCGACGCACGGGTAGTTGTCGACGCGGGCCTTCTTCGGAATGGGAGAGCCCGCCTTGTTGGCCGGGATCTTCACGCACGCGCCGTCGGTGTCGAACTGCCAACCGTGGTAGGGGCATTCGACGCAGTCGCCGACGACCTTGCCGCCGGCGAGCGATGCACCGCGGTGGATGCAGATGTCGCTGTGACACACCATCTCGCCCTTCGTGTTGCGGTACAGGACGAGGTCCTGGCCGAACAGACGGACCTGGTGCGGCTTCGATCCGATCACGTGACCGAACTCGACTGCGTACCACTGGTTCTTGATCATTGATGCCTCTCTGTCGCCGTATTTGTGTCTGTCGCCGTATTGGGGACTGCGATCGTGGAGTCAGCCGATTCGGGCTTTCGATCCGTCCGGGCTCGGGATTCGACGATCGCCGGCCCACAACGCGCGCACGAGACGCTCGGTCATCTCCTCACCGAAGAAGCGCACACCGATCACGTTGGCCGGGTCGCGGTCGGCGACGGTGCGTCGCACGAGCAGATCGCGTTCGGCCAGAGCCGCGCGCTCGGACTTCGGCACCGGATCGCCAGCCTTCAGGTGGTCGAGCCAGGCGTCGACGCGACCCTGGGCCAACCGCAGCATCTTGTCGACCGCGTCATCGGTGCGCTTGACGACGCAGCACAACGCGGTGTTCGACACCGCCTGGCGCACGTAGAGCGTCTGGCTCACGAAGGGCGAGAAATTCGGGTCCTCGCGAATCGCCATGAACTCGGCGTTGTGCGGCTCGTAGTAGCGATCGAGATAATCGGGACGGGCCAGCAGATCGACGCGCGGCACGTAGTCGACGAAGTACCAGTAGTCGGGAATGGTGCCCACCGCGATTCCGAGGTGCGGGACGTACGTGTGCGGTCCGAGATAGGCGGTGAGGTGCAGGTTGGTGAACCCGATGGACGGGTTGCCGATCCAGGAATGGATCATCCAGTCGACTTCGGGCCCGACGAACGCGTTCAGACTTCCCTTCGGTCCGCCTTCGACGCCGTACGACGCGAATTCGTCGGTGGACGGGTCGGGCTCGACCGGCAGCACCGCCGTGATCTGATCGAACATCTTCTGCAGACCGACCTTCAACACGCCGAACTCGCGTGTGACGTCGAGCGGTCCCGCTTCGTCGTGGATGTCGACGATCGACTTCGTCGTCTCCGTGGCCCCTCCGGACATGTCCCCTCCCCTTCGAACGAGTTTGCGGAACACCGTTCCGCAAACGACCTTAGCCCACGATCAGGCCGCACTCCCGCAACGCCGGTGCGACCGCGGCCGGACCATTCGGATCGGCCGCATGCGCCGGCAGCATGAACGACAGGCCGTCGAGGCCCGTCTTCCCACAGAGCACCCCGAGACGGTCGGCCACCTCGGCGTGCGTTCCGACGATCATGCGCGCGGTGAGTCCGGCCCGGAACCCCGGATCGTCGAGTTGGGCCGGGTCCATTCCGCGACCGGCCACCATGCGGCGCAACAACTCGTCGACTTCCTTCTCGGTTGGTGCGGTCACCAAGGACGCCAGCAACGTCACGTTGACGTCGTCGCGCGAGCGACCGGTGGCTTCGAGCGCGCGATCGAGCACCGCGAGCTTGTGCGGCACTTCGTCGACCGTGCAATTGAAGTTGATCGCATCGGCGACCCGGGCGGCGAGCGGGATGGTCTTGCGTTCGCCCGACCCTCCGATGAGGATCGGCGGGCCGCCCGCGCGCAGCGGGGCCGGAACGTTCACGAGGCCCTCGGCGCGGAAGTGACGGCCGTCGATGGTGGTCTCGCCTTCGGTGAACATTCCGCGCAGGATCCGCACCGCTTCGTCCAGCATCTCGAAGCGCTGCGAAATCGGCGGGAAGTCGAACCCGAACGCCCGGTGCTCCTCCTCGTACCACGCCGCGCCGATACCGCAGATCGCGCGACCGCGCGACACCAGGTCGAGTGTCGTGATCATCTTGCCGAGCATGGCCGGATTCCGATACGTCACACCGGTGACGAGCGTTCCGAGATTCACCTTCCGGGTTCGTGCGGCCAGGGCCGACAGCAGCATGTAGCCCTCGAGCATTGGCTGGCGCGATCCACCCAGGAAGATGAGTTGGTAGAAGTGATCCATCACGAACACCGTGTCGAAACCGGCGTTCTCGGCCGACTGCGTGAAAGTCGACAAGTGCTCGAAGATCCCGTCGTCGGGCACTCCGAGTCCGTGGAACGTGGGCATCTGCAACGCCGCACGGACCAGGTTGCGATTGGTCATGACGATCCCTTCAGGTGGTCGTTCGACTTCAGGAGTTCGTTCGAATAATCGCCCACGGTGCTCATCTCGGCCACACCGCCCAGGCTCAGCAAGGTCGCGTCGTGGACCCGGCTGTCGAAAGCCGCACAGCCATCCGACAGCACGCGCACGTGGAAGCCGCGCGCGTGCGCATCGCGCACCGTCGAAGCGACACCTCCATTGGTGACGATCCCGGCCACCGTGACGTGGTGCACGTTCCACTGGCGCAGCAGCCATTCGAGGCGCGTGTGCAGGAAGGCCGAGTAGGCCACCTTCTCCACCACCGCATCGACCGGTTGGAGTTCGTCGACGACGGCATGTCCCCACGATCCAGCCGCGAAATCTCCCCGCCGAAGGAAGGGGCGCAACTTCTTGAGATGCTCGGCGACCATCGGCTCCCCGTTCGCGTCGGGCACGAGCGTGAAGCAGGTGGCGATCACCGCAACTCCCTGTCGACGCGCGGCTGCCACCACCGGGGCCAGGCGGGCCGGGAGGGCGCGGGCCGCGTCGCTCACCGCTCCTCCGCGCGAGTACGCACCGTCGGGATGCAGGAAGTCGTTCTGCAAGTCGACGAGCAACAGGGCCGCCGTCATGGCTCGCGTTCCACTTCGAGATTGCCCAAGCGATCGACCGCGGCCCGGAAACCCGGCTCGATGAGCGTCGTCGCGTCCGGCTGTTCGAGGATGCACGGACCGTTCATGGTCGCGCCGATCGGTAGCTGCAGTCGGCTCCACACATCGGCTTCGTGCCACCGACCGCCCACGTACACCGGACGACGCCCGAGACGAGCGCCGTCGACGGTGGTGGTTCCGCTCACCAGTCGGGCCAGATCGAATTCGGGGCGGCGGCCGATCACGCTCGTGCGAACTCCGAGCACGCGCACAGCTACGCCGTTCAGGAGTCGTCCGAATTGGGCGCGGTAGGCACTCTCGAAGGCCGCGACGATCACGGCCATGTCGAGTCGACCCGGATCGTCGATGGAAAGCGGCACCGCGACCGCGTGGGTCTGGCCCACGTACGACATGTCGAGCGCCATTTCGACGTCGACACCATCGAACACCACACCCGATGATTCGATCGCCCGACGCGAGTCGTCGATCGACGAGCGCATCGATTCGCGCACGGCCTCGACGTCGAGGGTCGCGAGGGCCGACTGCCACGTGCGAACCGAGTCGTAGCGCATGTCGGCCAGCACGCATCCGAGTGCCGAGATGACTCCGGGTAGCCGCGGCACCAGGGCTCCGGCCAGGCCCAGATCGCGCACGAACGCGCAAGTGTGCAGAGCACCGGCTCCACCGAACGGCACCATCCAGAACCGCGATGGGTCGTGGCCGCGCTCGATCGACACGATGCGCAGCGCTCCCGACATGCGCGTCTCGGCGACCGTGACGATCGCTTCGGCCGCGTCCTCGATCGTCAAGCCCAACGGTCGGGCCACATGTTCGTCGATCGCTCGTCGGGCGGCCTCCACGTCGAGTGCCGCTCGGCCGCCAATGGGTCGTTCGGCGTTGATCCGACCGAGAACGACGTTGGCATCGGTGACCGTGGGCCGATCGTTCCCCATGCCGTAACACACCGGCCCGGGCACCCCGCCGGCCGATTCGGGGCCGATCTGCAGCAGTCCACCGCGATCGACCCACGCGATCGATCCTCCACCGGCTCCGATGGTGCTCATCTCGATCATCGGCGTGCGCACGACGAGACCGAAGTCGATGGTCGTCTGCGCGGCTTGCACCGAGCGCCCATCGACGACGACGGCGACGTCGAAACTCGTGCCGCCCATGTCGCCGGTCAGGACGTTGGGATGGCCGGCTGCCACCGCGATCCGGCTGGCCGCGATGACTCCGGCCGCCGGCCCCGACAACGCGGTGCGCACGGGCACCGCACGTGCGCGTTCGACCGTCATCACTCCGCCGTTCGACTGGACCACGAGGAAGCGCCCCGAGAAGCCGTTCTCGGCCAGGCCCTTCTCGAGTCGTTCGAGATAGTCGCCAACAACTGGTTGCAGATACGCGTTCAAGGTGGTGGTGGACGTGCGCTCGAACTCGCGGATCTCGGGCAGGATCTCGCTGCTCACCGAGACGTGCGCGTTGGGCCACATCTCCCGCACCACGCGCGCCGCCTCCTGCTCGTTGCTCGGATCGGCGTAGGAATGCAGGAAGCAGATGGCGATCGATCGTGCCCCGCGATCGAGCAGATCGCGCGCGACGCGGCGCACGTCGTCGGGGTCGATCGGTTCGACGAGCGAGCCATCGGCGAGCGTCCGCTCGGCCACTTCGGCCCGCATGTCGCGTTCGACCACGGGGCGGAAATCTCCCCACAACCCCCAGGTCCTCGGGCGATCGCGACGGCGCATTTCGAGGACGTCGGCGAAGCCGGCGGTGGTGAGCACGGCCGTGCGCGCACCCTTGCGTTCGAGGAGCGCGTTCGTGCCCACGGTCGTTCCGTGGATGATCGCGTTCACGTCGCCGAGGGGTCGCTCGCCCGTCACGCTCCGAACCCCGTGCAGGAAACCCTCCGATTCGTTGGTGCGCGTGGACGTGACCTTGCCCACGGTCACCGCACCCGACGTCTCGTCGAGAGCGAAGACGTCCGTGAACGTTCCACCGACGTCGATGCCGATGATCACGAATCGCCCCGCGTGACGTAACCGAGTCGGCGATCGCGTTCGACCGCGGCGGGATCGCGCTCGCTCGACGAGCCGTATCCGCCACCTCCGGGCGATTCGATGCGCACGCGATCACCCTTGGTCATCCTGACGCCGAGCACCTTGGCGCCCAGTTCGGGCTCGATCACGTCGTCGGCCACCACGAAACTCACCTCGTTGGTCGCGGCCGCCCCACCCCCGGCGACTCCGAGCGGCGGCCGCCAGGCCCGATCGCCGAAGGTGAACGCCTCGGCCGCATCGGCAAGCAACTCGATGTCGTACGACGCACCGAGTCCACCGCGGAATTTGCCCTCTCCCCCGGAATCGGGACGCAACGCCCAGCGGCGGAAGCGAACCGGATACTGCGACTCGAGGATCTCGACCGGTGGAATGGTGGCCGTCGACAGCGGTGCGTTGCCGTGATTGAGCCCGTCGGCGATCGGCGAACCGCCGAGGCCGCCGCCGTAGAACGTGAACATGACCCACGGCGACCCGTCGGCACGCTGACCGGCGAGGGACAACGCGTTGATGGTTCCGTAACTGCAGCCGTTGGACGCGCTCGGATCGGCCTCGGCCACGCACCGGAAGATCAGGTCCATCACGCGCAGGATCGTCTCGGTGTAACCACCGACGGGTCGAGGGCGAGTGGCCGCGAGCAGACTGCCGGTCGGAATGACGATGTCAACCGGCTCGAGGCATCCGAAGTTCGCCGGTACGTCGCGGAACACGTGCTTGAGTCCGACGTAGCACGCGGCGACGGCTGTGGAGTGCGAGATGTTGATCGGCCCGGTGACGGCACCGGAGGTTCCGGTGAAGTCGAGATGCAGGCGATCGCCCGCGACCGTCATGGTGAGCACCACCTCCACCAAGTCGGGCGACGACCCGTCGTTGTCGAGGTAGTCGACGGCGCGATAGACGCCGTCGGGCAATTTGGCGATGCTCGACCGCATGAGAGTGGCGGCGCGACGAGTGAGCTCGTCGAGCGCGTCCCGCACCACCTCGTCGCCGTACTCGTCGAGGAGTTCGCCGAGTCGACGCGCACCGAGATCGAGCGCGTTCAGTTGCGCCTGCATGTCGCCGTAGGCGTTCACCGGTTGGCGCGAGATCGAGCAGACGAGATCGACCACCCGCTCGTCGGTCTCGCCGGCTCGGCGTATGAGCATCGGCGGAATGAGCGTCCCCTCCTGCTGGATGTCGCGCGCGGCCGGGTTGTAGTTGCCCGGAACGTTGCCTCCCACGTCGGTGAAGTGCCCGACCGACGCGAGGTGGCACCAGATCCGACCGTCGCGGAAGAACGGGCGGACCATCTTCAGATCGTTGAGGTGCGTGCCGCCTTCGTACGGATCGTTGAAGCAGTACACGTCGCCGTCGCGGACGGCTCCCGAGTCGACCGCACCGTCGACGTCGGCTCGTCCTCCGCGTCGCTCGCTGTCGCTCGACATCGTGGCGATGGCCAGACGCACCGCACCCGCCATCGAACCCACGAACACCGGCAGACCGTTGGAGCCCTGTACGAGGGTTGCGCCCGTGTGCGCGTGGTAGATGCCGTGGGACGCGTCGTGCGCCTCGGCGATGATCGGATTGAACGCCGATCGGAACAACGTCGCGTCCATCTCGTCGGCGATCTGCTCGAGGCGGCCGTTGATCACCGCCAACCGGACGGGGTCGAGGCTCACGACTCCGAACTCTCGATCGAGGCCAAGTGCGTCATCACCACACGAACGTCGGGGGCCGTGCTGGTCAGCGCGTCGGCCACGAACGCCGCCGCGTCGGGCTTCAGCAGTCCGTCGACGTTCTGTTCGAACTTGCCGCGCAACTCGGCGTTGGAGAGCGGGCGACGGGGACCGCCGCGATTCTCCATGACCGCGCAGTGCAGCTCGCGGCCGTCGATCGTGTCGACCGTGAGAACGGACGGGAACTCATACGGATACACCGCGTCGCAGGCCGGATCTCCCACCACGGTGATCTTCTTCATGAGTTCGCGACGACGCGGATCGTTGGCCAACGAGTCGGTGAAGTCGTCGAGACCGAGTCCGAGTCCACCGCCTCCGAACAGAGCGGCCGCCACGGTGTACGGACCGGAGAATTGCGCGGCGTAGCCCGTGGGCGGTGTGCGCTTCACGTCGATCGGATCGCCGATCGTGCGCACGGTGGCCGTGGCCACGCCGAGAGTCGCCGACGCCACGTGCTCGGGTCGCAGACCCTGGCTGCGCAAAGCGATCGCGGCGTCGATGCCCGCATGGGTGAAGTGGTTGGCCGGATACGGCTTGTAGAAGATGTCGGCCACGTTCCACTCGGTACCGAGTCCATCGAGCAGCGGATCGGGCGACCATTTGTCTCGAAGCGTCGCGCCGTAGAAACCGAAGCGACCTTCGAGCGCGGTGGGTGCGCCGGTGAGTCCGGCCAAGGCCAGTTGTGCGGCGGTGACGGCGGCCTGCGCGGCCCAACCGCAGTGGATGCGCTTCACGGTGCCGCCGGTGCGATTGGCCTCGATGATTCCCGATGCCATCGAACAGGCGATGGCCATCGCGTGCGCGCATTCTTCGGCGGTGCCTTGGGCGAGCGCGGCCACGGCGCCGGCGGCCCCGATCGCTCCGCACATCGACGTGGCGTGCCAGCCGTGCTCGAAGAACTCCGACTGGTGCGAGGCCTGGTCGTAGCCGGCCATTCCGAGTCGAACCACCAGTTCGAGGCCGATCGCCACGGCGTTCATGGTGTCGTGCGGAGCGCTGCCGTACTCCTCGGATGCGGCCAGCACCGCCGGGACGACGCTGGCCGACGGATGCAGGATCGACGGCAGGTGCGTGTCGTCGTAGTCGAGCGAGTGGGCCAGCACTCCGTTCACGAACGCGGCCGTGGTGACCGGCATTCCCGACGCGAATCCGACCGCGGTGCATCGGCCGATGCCGCCCTGCCGCTGCACGAACGTGCGAATCGAATCGGTCGAGTCGACTTCGGTCGCGCGGACGCAGATGCCGAGGATGTCGAGGACACGGCCGGGCACCGACGCCGCCACATCGGCGGGCATCGGACGATGCATCGAATCGGCGGCGAAACGTCCGAGTCGTTCGAGGAGTGTGGTCATGGATTCACCAGCGCGAGGGGACGGACCGGCGAGCCGGTGGCACCGACGAGGGACAGAGGAGCCAGGACGAAGACGAACTCGTGCACGCGACGTTCGGAGAGAACCTCGAGATCGAGTGTCTCGATGATGTTGATGCCGCGCTCGACGAGCAGCAGCCGGTGGGCCGGCAGGAGCGCGTGCCCGCGACCCGGGGCCAGGCATTCGAACGCGATGGTGTCGGCCCCCACCGCACGAGGCGAGCGATCGGCCAACCAGGCCGCGCCAGCCTCGCCGACTCCGGGCACACCGGTGTCCTTGCCCACGAAGGCCGGACCGTCGCTCCACTTCGATCCCCACCCGGAGCGGACGAGCACGACGTCGCCGGCTCGCGGTTCGATGCCACTCCACGCGATCGCATCGTCGAGATGACGCGGGGTGATCTCCTCGCCGCCGTCGAGCGATGCTCGGTCCTGCGAGGCCGGGACGTCGATGAGGACGCCGCGAGTGACGATCGGTTCGATGCGATCGACGCCGTGCGTCGACAGACGACCGCCGCGCTGGGCGTCGTCGGCTTTCACTCCCCCGTAGAGCTCGCCGCAATGCGACACGTGGCCGAGCGCGTCGATATGAGTGCCGACGTGCGTGCCGGTCACGAGCAGATCGTTCGCGGCCGAGCCGCCATCGTCGCGCACCATGTCGCCATGACGGCGCGGCATGCTGAGACGGAACTCAGGATGGTTCGGCGACTGGGGCATGCCCACCACCATCGGCCGGGCCAGATCGATGATCGCGACACCGCGACTCACGGCGTCGAGCAGCGGCTGCGCGTCCTGCATCACGCCAGAACTCCTTGCCCTCGCAGTTTCGCGATGGTTGTCGCATCCACGCCGACTTCACCCAGGACGTCATCGGTGTCGGCGCCCAATGGCCGCCCGGTGAAGCGAATCGAACCGGGTGTCTCGGACATGCGGAACAGAACGTTGCCCATCAGCATCGATCCGAAGTGCTCGTCGGCCACTTCGACGAGCATGTCGGTCGAACGCACGTGCGGATCGTGGCAGAGATCGGCCGCCGTGTAGATGGGAGCGACGGCCGCCTCGGCCTGCTCGAACGCCGCCACCACGTCGTCGAACGAACGAGCCGCGATCCAGTCGGCCACGGCACCGTCGAGCACGTCGACGTGCGCCACCCGGCCGGCGGCCGATGCGAACCAGGGTTCGGACACCACGTCCCCCCGGCCGACGAGACGCATCACGCGCTCGGCGATGGGAGTGGCCGAGGTGGAGATGGCGACCCATCGGCCATCGGCGGTGCGATACGTGTTGCGCGGGGCATTGGCCACCGAACGGTTGCCCACCCGCGGCGGGATGCGGCCGGTGAGAGCGAACACCGACGGGCCGGGTCCGACCGCCGTCATCATGGGTTCGAGCAGCGACAGGTCGATCACTTGACCGCGGCCGCTCACGGTGTCGCGGTGGTACAGCGCCATCATCACGGCCGACACGGCCGCATAACCGGTGAGCGTGTCGGCCAAACCCATGGGCGGCAACGTGGGCGGACCATCGGGCTCCCCCGTCACGGCCGCGAACCCCGACATCGCTTCGGCCAGGGTTCCGAATCCGGCGCGCGACGCGTACGGACCGCTCTGTCCGAATCCGGTGATCCGCGCGATCACGAGACGCGGGTTGATCTCGTGGAGCACATCGGGACCAAGACCCCACTTCTCGAGTGTGCCGGGCCGGAAGTTCTCCACCAGCACATCGATCTCGCGCACGATGCGTTTGAAGATCTCGGCGCCCTCGGCATCTCCGAGATACAGGCCGACCGTGCGCTTGTTGCGACCGACGGTCTTCCACCAGACCCCGTGGCCGTCGATCACGGCGCCGTGATGTCGGAACGAGTCACCGGCCTTCGGATGCTCGATCTTGACGACATCGGCCCCGAAGTCGCCGAGGATCTGCGCGGTCAGGGGTCCGGCCAGGACGGTGCTGGCGTCGACCACGCGCACGCCCGACAACGGCCCCTTGCCCGTCATGTCCCCTCCATCCGATCTGTTCCGCTAGGGGGAACAGGATTCCGATAGGGTCCGTTCTATCAGAAAGGGGGCGGAATGAGCACCAGACGCTCGACCCGTGAGCCGGCTCACGCGAAGTCCCGGGGCAGCACCACCAGTGTCGAACGGGCCATCGACGTCCTGATGCTCTTCACCACCAGCCAAGGGGCCACGCTCGGAATCACCGAGATCGCCACCGAGCTCGACATCTCCAAAGCCGTCGTCCACCGCATCCTGACCTCGCTGTGCGATCGCGACGTGGTGATCGCCGACCCCGAGAGTCGCCGCTACTCGCTCGGCCCCGGCGTGCTCCAACTCGCATCCGCCTATCGCAGTCGGCTCGATCTGCGCACCCTCGCCCGCCAGACCCTCGTTCAACTGTCGCGCACGACCGACGAGACGGCCACGCTCTCGTTGCGCCACGGCTGGTCGCGCACCTACGTCGACCAGGTCACGCCGGATCGCGAGGTCACGATGACCGTGTCGCTCGGCCGGATGTTCCCGCTCCACGCCGGCGCATCCTCCAAGGCTCTGCTCGCGTTCCTGCCGAGCGACGAAATCGACGCGTATCTCTCGACCGGCGCGATCGACGCCCTCACACCGCAGACCATCGTCGATCGCGACGCGCTGCGCGGTGAGCTCGAATCCATTCGCCGCCTCGGTTACGCGGTGTCGTTCGGCGAACGCCAGGCCGGCGCCGCCTCGGTCGCCGCACCAGTGTTCAGCGACGACGGCCCGGTGGGAGTCATTTCGATCTGCGGCCCGCTCGAACGTTTCGCCCCGCTCACCAACGACTTCTCCCGTCGATTGTTGGAGGCGACGACCGGGCTGTCGGCACGTCTGGGTTATGCTCGTCCGTAACGGAACGGCGTTCCGAAACCTGTAACCGCACGGAGGAGGGACCATGCGACCGCACGTCGAAATCGTCGACGAACGCGACTACATCTGGCACATGGGCGAGTTCGTCCATGCCGAAGGAACCGCTCGCCAGCGCAACCTCGCCTACGACGAAGAAGACGGTTCGCTGTCGGCCAAGGTCCAGTTCGTGACCGATTGGCACCGCCCGGCCGGAGTCCATCACGCCGAAACCGAATGGTTCGTGTTGTCCGGTGAAATGAGCATCGGCAACGAGCGCCTGGGTCCGGGTGGCTACTGGATGGCCCCCACCGGAGTTCTGACGCCGCCCATCTCGGTGAAGGCCGGCACCGAGATCCTGTTCTTCCGCGAATACGGCGATTGGGGCTTCGATCTCGCGTCGACCGATCGCGCCGGAGTTCGCGACGACCAGGTTCTCGTCATCCATCACAGTGCCGAAGAGGAATGGCTGCCGGTCGAGATCGGCAGTCCGATGCGCTTCGACCTCGGCGGTACGCCGGTTCCCGGTTTGTTCATCAAGATGCTCCACCGCGACGCGACGACCGGCTTCTACACGCGCCTCATCAAGGCCAAGCCGGGCTGGCGCGAACACCCACTCGCCCACCATCCGGTGTACGAGGAGGCGTATTGCCTCGAAGGTGGCTTCGACTACAACTTCGGCAGGATGTGGCCCGGCACCTACTTCTTCCGCCCCGCGCTCGTTCGACACGGCGACTTCACCGCGGCCGAGGAAGTGGGCTGCACATGGTTGCTGCGCTGCGACGGCGATCTCGTCGACTGGTACACGACCGAGGCATCCATCGAGATGAAGGGCAACGCCGTCAACTGGGGCCCCGAACTGAAGCACACGGTCGCCCCCACGATCGTGCAGCCCGTTCGTTCTCGCTCCGTCGGGCCGATGCCCGATCCGCTCTACCAATAAACGCTCAACCACCTGCGACACGAAAGAGGGGACGATGTCGGGAACAGCAGACCGCCGCGGTGTTTCACGCTACGTCTGGCTCGGCCCGTTGATCGGCTTCCTCACGTACGTGACCGGCCTCATGGCCGAGGAGGTCTTCGATCCCGTTACGTCGTGGTTGCGCGACCAGTCCACCGGCGTGGTCTCGGCCGTCGTCAGCGCGATCGGCGCGTTCGTCATCTGGCTGCTCGTCCGCCGCGAGAAGCAGCGCCGCCGGCGCATCGAATCGATCCGCTCGCGCATCGCATCGGGAAGTGCCGCCTCGTGAGCAGCAAACCTCTCATTCGCGCGTTGCACGGAGCCGCCAAGATCCATCAGGCCCGCGCGCCGCACGACACCGTGCACTTCCGGCTCCACTATCCGGCCGAGTACACCGGCTCCGACGCCGAGCGCCTCTCGGGCCTGCTGCCCGCGCGCACCGACCAGGCACCCTGGCCGCTCGCGATCATCATGCCCGGCATCAACGTCGGATCCGATCAGTACCGCTGGCTCGCCGTGTCCCTCGCGACCGAGGGCATCGCCACCATCACCTTCGACTTCGTCGACGAATTGATGCCCGGCAATCTGGCTCTTTCACCGGGCCTCGACATCACCGCGGTGGCTCCCGACACCTACGGAACGCGGCCGAGCGCCACCGCGATCGCTCCCGTTCTCGGCGCATTGCATCGACTCGAGCGCGAAGGACCCATCAACGGACTCATCGACGCCAGCCGCTTCGTCCTCATCGGCCACTCGGCCGGCGGAACGGTCGCGCTCGAGAACGCCAAGCGCGAATGGTTCCCCGGACTGCGCGGCGTCATCACCTACGGCGCCCACACCATGCCCGCTCTCATGCTCGGACATCCGAAGGACACCGTGCTGCCGGTTCTCGACGACGTGCCCGTGCTTCTCATCTCGGGTTCGGACGACGGCGTCATTCGTCAGAGCGCCGATCGCTACAAGGGCGGCGACGATCACGATCCGGTTAAGGCCACCTTCGACCGCGCCGTCTCGTCGCACGTGCTCAGCCGCTACGTCGTCATCGATGGCGGCTCGCACATGGTGATGGGGCACCCCGGCGACACCACGACCGCCCGCGGATTCCTGGACGCCGACCCCACACCCGAGTCGCAGGCTCTCGACGGCGAAGTGCGCTGTCTGATCGCCGGCCTCACCATCGCCTTCGCCAAGGCCGCGCTCACCAAGGATCCGCGGCGAATGGACACGAAACCGCTCGAGGCATTCGCCAAGAACCCCCGTGTGAGCGAGTGGGGACGCAAGTGACCACGACGAAGCGTGTGGCCGTCGCCGTCGCCGTGCTCGGTCTCGTGCTCGGCGCCTGCGGACCCAAGCGCACCGAACTCGCGCGCGAGGCGGCTCGGGCCAGTGCCGCCATCGAATCATCCGCATCGTCGGGTGGAGACTCGACGGGCGAACTCTCCGGACCCGGCGTCACCGACACCACCGTGAAGATCGGCTTCATCATCGTCGACCAGACCCAATTGAAGAAGTTGCTGCGCTTCGACTCTCCCGAAGTCGGCGACGTGAAGGGTCAGATCGAAGCCCTGGTCGCCGACGCGAACTCGCGGGGCGGAATCAGTGGTCGCACGATCGAACCGGTCATCGTCGTGTTCGATGCGCTCCTCGACAGCCCGGACACCGAGGAGAAGTTGTGCCGCACGTTCACCGAGGACGATCCGGTGTTCGCAGTGGTCCTCTACGGACAGGTGCAGTCGAACGCCCGCCCGTGCTACGCCAATCGCCAGACCCTCATGATCGACCAGACGTTCTTCCCGGTCGATCAGAAGACGCTCGAAGAGTTCTCCCCGTACCTCTGGCAACCGATCATGCCCGAGTACGGCAAGTTGCTGCGCGGCCTCGCCGTCGCCCTCTCCGACAACCAGTTCTTCGCCGACGGGGCGAAGCTCGGCATCGTCGGCATCGACAGTCCCGAGAACCGGCGCGTGGTCGAAGAAGACCTCGCCCCGACCCTCGCCTCGCTCGGAATCGAACCGACCGACATCCAGTGGATCGATCCGACGTCCGGCGCGACCTTGCAGGCCGGTCAGGATCAGGCCGTTCTCGAATTCAAGGATCAGGGAATCGACCGCGTGATCGTGGTGGGCGGTTCGCGTCTGCTGGCGTTCCTCGTCACGACCGCGATCCCCCAGGAATACTTCCCGCGTTACGCCATCACGTCCTTCGACAATCCCGACTTCATCAAGCGCGAGATGCCCATGGCACTCGACGGCTCGATCGGCATCTCCATCCAGCCGGCCTTCGACATCGCCGACGCCGAGTACCCGCGCCCCGGCAACGCCTCCGAGCAGCGCTGCATCGACGTGCTCGCCGCCGCTGGCCACACGTTCGCCGAACGCGCCAACATGCGCGAAGCCCTCGTGTACTGCGACGCGGTCGCACTGCTCGAGCAAGCCGGTCGCGGTCTGAGCGGGCGCGCGCTCACCGCCGCGGCACTGGCTGAGCAATTCACCGCGCTCGGCTCCACCTGGATGAGCGCGTCGAATTACGCCTCGGCGTTCGCGCCCGGTTCGTTCGATGGAGTCGCCGGTTTCCGCGCCACGATCTGGGATTCGGCCTGCCTGTGCTTCACCCTCACCGATGAAACAGTCGGATTCCCGTCGTGACCGATGTGAGCAACTCCGAATCGAAGGCCAGCGGCGGCTGGTACCGCGACCCGTCGCAATGGTGCGATCTCCTCGCCATCGCCGGTGCGTCCATTCCGCTTCCGCTCGTTCTCACTCGGATCGACATCATCGCCTTCGATGCCAACCGGTCGATTCGTCCCTTCCTCGCACTGATCGCCCTGGCGTTGGTCGTCGGCATCGGAGTCGCGAACGCGGTCGCGGCGTCGCGGTCGCGGCGGGTCGTCGCGCTCGCGACCGGAGCGCTGGCGCTCGGCTTCGTCGACATCGGCGAACCGCGCTGGGTGACCCTCGGAGTCCTCGCACTCATCGCGTCGTCGGCGGCCACCGTTCTCTCTCATGCGGTCGCCATCGAACGCGCGCAGACACAGCGGTTCGTCGGTTCGGCCCTGACGGTCGGATCCGCTTCGGTGGGTGTGGCCGCCGCATTGGCCTACGGAACGTGGTCGCCGGTCGTCGACTGGGGTGTCGTGACCGCCGTGGGAGGAGTCGCACTCATCGTCGCCGGCGCCCTCGGCTGGAGCCAGCCCGATACGACTGCAGTGACCTCGACGTTCGACCCGCGCCTCGTTGCACGCGAAGCCGATGGCCGACCGGTCGCCGAGGTCGTGAAGCGACCGATCGGGCTCATCGCGTTCCTCGCGATCGGACTGTGGCCCATGGCGGCCGCTCAGATCCGGAGCGACTCGGTCGTCGGCCCGCGATACCCGATGCTCACGCTGGTCGGAGGGGCGATCGGTGCTTTGGTGATCGGAGGACTCGGTCACCTCATCGATTCACGTCGATCCGACACCACCAGCCGACTCGTGCAGACATTGCACGCGACCGTCGCGATCGGGGCTTTGTCGGCTCTGGCCGGCATCACGTCGCACACTCTCGTGGGTGCCGCCACCGGATGGGGAATCGCCATGGCCTGTCTCGGCGCGGCCTTCGTCTTCGCGAGTGGCATCGTGTCGTGCGATCCGTCGCCGATCGGACGCGCCGTGGCCGTCGGCCGCGTGATCGGACGCGTCCTGCTCGGGACAGCGCTCGGCCTGGTCGCGTCGGGCATCGCCGAACCGCGACATCACACGTGGTGGCTCACGATCGCCGCCATCGTCGTTCTCCACCAGTCGATTCGACGGCTGCGTCGACTCACCGTCGTCGATCTCGAATCGGCGGCCGAACCGGTCGTGAGCGCGGTCGGCTCCACTCGCTCGCGCGACAAGGCGTTGCTCGACGTGCGTCGCCTCGACTCCGGATACGGCGCGTTGCAGGTCCTCTTCTCGGTCGACTTGGCGATCGCACCGGGTGAAGTGGTCGCACTCCTCGGACCGAACGGTGCCGGCAAGACCACGCTTCTGCGCGCCATCGCCGGCCTGCATCCCACCTGGTCGGGCCGCGTGCAATACGGCGGTGTCGACCTGGCCGGCCTCGATGCGGCCGGACGCGCCGGTGCCGGACTCATGCTCATCTCGCCGGAAGCCGCCGTCGCCCGACCGCTCACGGTCGACGACAACCTGCGCCTCTTCGCCAGCACTCTTTCGCTCGCCGAGATGCGGGCCGCCCGCGAGCGCGCGTTCGACACGTTCCCGAAGTTGAAGGAACGCCTGCGGCAGACGGCCGGAACCCTCTCGGGTGGCGAACGCCAGATGCTCGCCTTGTCGCGCGCGGTCATGCTGCGACCACGCCTGTTGCTCATCGACGAACTCACGCTGGGTCTCTCCCCCGCCGCGATCGCCGACCTCGGTCCAGCGATCCGCCGGCTCAACGACGAAGGAGTCGCCATGGTGATCGTCGAGCAGTCGACCGCGGTCGCCCTGTCGCTGGCACAGCGCGCGGTGTGCATCGAGCGCGGCGCCATCGTGGCCGACTTCCCGGCCGACGAGTTGCGAGCACAACCCGACTTGATCCGAGCCATCCATCTCGACGGCATGAGCTCCGTCCTCGCCAACAAGGCGGCCTCATGATGTGGGCGGTCGCCCTCGGCGACTTCGACATCACCACCGGCGGAGTGGCGCTCGGCCTCTTCACCGGCAGCACCTACGCGTTGCTCGCGGCCGGACTCGTCCTCGTGTACCGCTCGTCCGGCGTCATCAACTTCGCCCACTCGTCGATCGGCCTCCTTGGTGCCGCGTTCATGTCGCTGGCCATCCAGCAGTACGGCATCCCGTACTGGTTGGCCTTCGCGGTGGGTGTCCTGGTGTCGGCGGGTGCCGGTGCGGCCACCGAAGTCGTGGTGGTCAAACCGCTGTCGTCGTCGCCCAAGGTCATCCCCATGGTGGCGATGCTCGGACTCTCCACGTTCTTCGTCGTGTTGTCGCTCGCGCTCAATCCCGACGGCCTGAGCGGTGAAGCGTTCCCGCAGCCGGCCGGCATGCCCACCGGATCCATCGGCTCGCTGCTCATCACCAAGCCGTACGCCGCGCAGGGAATCGTCGCTCCTCTGCTGCTGCTCGGACTCGGTGTGTTCCTGTGGTTGTCGAAGACCGGCCTGGCCATTCGCGGCGCCGCCGCCAATCCCGATGTCGCGTCGATGAGCGGAGTTCCTCCGCGCACGATGATGGTGTGGTCGTGGGCCCTGGCCGGTGCGGTGTCGGCTGTCGCGGCCATGTTCATCCTCCCCACCGTCGGCGTGGTGACCCCCGAGGCGCTCGGACCCGAACTGCTCCTGCGCGGGCTCGCCGCCGCCGCCATCGCCCGCTTCTCCAGTTTCGGTGTCGCGGTCGCGGTGGCCCTCGCCATCGGAGTGGTCGAACAGATCATGACCACCAACGACGGCGCCAAGGGCTGGATCGAAATCGTCATCCTGGCCGCCGTCGCACTGGCGTTGGCGGCCGAGCGTCAACGCGGTCGCAAGGCGGCCGAGCCCTGGACCCAGGTCGGCGCCCCGCATCGCGCACCGCTTCGACCGCTGTCGGTCGCCATCGCGGTGATCGCCGTCGCCGCGGCGGCCACGGTTCCGATGTACGCCAATGCCAGTGATGCGGTGAACGCCACGCTCGTCATCGCCGTGGCCATCGTCGGCATCTCGGTCAACCTCGTCACCGGTCTCGGTGGACAACTCACACTCGCGCAGTTCGCCCTCGGCGGTCTCGCGGGTGCGGTGTCCATTCGCGCCGCCGCCGACGACATCCCCTTCCCCATCGCCGTCGTGTGCGGAGCCGTGATCGCGGGAGCCGTTTCCGCTCTCATCGCCATTCCGTCGCTCCGTGTACGCGGACCGCAATTGGCCGTGGCCACTCTGTCGTTCGCACTTGTCACGTCGGCGTACCTTCTCGACCAAGGCTGGCTGCTCGGAACACGGCAGTCGCCATCGCGGCCGAGCGGTTCGATCGGCGGAATCGATCTGGCGTCGGGTCGCGGTTACTACTGGGTCGCGTTGGCGGCCCTCGTGGTCGTGCTGCTGCTCGTGCGCTGGATTCGTCGCACCGCGTTCGCGCGCAACGTCGTCGCGGTCCGCGACAACGAGGACGCCGCCCGCGCCATGGCCGTGTCGGCCGTGTCCACCAAGTTGCAATTGGCGTTCGCCGGCGGACTCGTGGCCGGAATCGGCGGCGCGATCTACGCGCACGCCTACACCTCGTTGTCGTCGGCCAACTTCCCGGTGGCTCTCTCCATCGACGCGGTCACCGTGGCCGTGATCGGCGGTCTCGGTTCGCTCATCGGACCCGTGCTCGGTGCCGCGTATCTGGTGGGCCTGCCGTTGTTCCTCGCACCGCCGGCCGAGGCGCGCGCCGGTATCGCCGGCATCTGGCTCATCCTCGTCACGCAGCAGCCGCGCGGCATCACCGGCCTGTTCGACGCCATCCGCAATCGCATGCGACCGGCCGTTTCGATCGACGAGGCCCACGAGACGCACCTCGAGCGCGAGCCGTTCAGCTCCGATCGTCCGAGTGGTCGACTGCTCGACGTCGAGACCGTCACCCGCCGCTTCGGATCGATCACCGCAGTCGAGGACGCGTCGCTCACGGTCGATGCCGGCGAAATCGTCGGCCTCATCGGCCCCAACGGAGCCGGCAAGACCACTCTCTTCGAAATCGTCTCCGGATTCACGCGTCCGCAGTCGGGTCGTGTCATCTTCTGCGGCCGCGACGTCTCACGTCTCGGCCCCACCGCCCGAGCCCGTCTCGGTATCGCGCGCTCGTTCCAGTCGGCCCAGTTGTTCCCGAGCCTCACTGTTCTCGAAACAGTGCTGGTGGCCCTCGGTTCGAGCCACGACGAAAGGCGGGCTCGCCAACTTCTCGACGAGTTCGGCATCGCGGAATACCGAGGCGTACAAGTCGGGTCGCTTCCCACCGGCCTGCGCCGCGTGCTCGAGATGACGTGCGCCTTCGCGTCGTCGCCGACTCTCGTGCTGCTCGACGAACCGACCGCCGGACTCTCGAGCACCGAACGCGAGAAGTTCGGCGACAGCGTGCTGACCTGGCGCGAGCGCACCGGAGTGGGCATCGTGATCATCGAACACGACCTGCCCGTTCTCACCCGCGTGTGCGATCGACTGGTCGCGATGAACCTGGGGCGTGTGATCGCCAACGGCACACCGGCCGAAGTGGTCAGCCACCCCGACGTGGTCGCCAGCTACACCGGCTGATCAGTCGCCGTCGCCCTCGCCCACGACCTTCACGTCGTGCCACACCGACTTTGCTCCGCTGTGCCCCGCGTCGTACATGGCCCACGACGAATACGCACCGCTGATCAGAATCAACGCCGCGGCCACCGGCTTCCACCACTTCTTTGCGCCCAAAGCCTTCACGAACCGCGGCGCGAACACCGCCACGAGCAGGGCGACGAAGAAGAAGATGGCCGCACCGCGGGCCATGTCGCCGGCCTCGGTGTGATCCCTGAGGAGATCCCGAACGGCCCGATCGCGCACGGCCCCTTCGAGTGACTCGCCGCTGTTCGCGGCCAGGATCGCTCCCAGTGTTCCGACGGCGGTGACCACCACCGTCGGCCAGAGCAAGCGTTGCCACCACGACGAGCGGACGAGCATCAGGATCGCGCCGATGAATCCGAGCGGGATCAGAACCACTGGTAGGTGGACGAACAGAGGGTGAGCGGGGACGCCGAAGAATGTGTTCACACGACGACCGTACCGACTCCGGTTTTCGCGATCCCAAAGATTCGGTAAGAGCCGCGTGAGAATTCGTCCCGGAAAGCACAGAACCCCGACCGCTCGCGCGATCGGGGTTCTGCTTCGACTAATTCCGGCAGCGACCTACTCTCCCAGGGGGTCTACCCCCAAGTACCATCGGCGCTGACGGGCTTAACTGCCGTGTTCGGAATGGGAACGGGTGTGTCACCGTCGCTATGGCCACCGGAAATCTTGTGTCGTCGGGATTCCTCCCTGACAACTCCAGAGCAAGCACGAGCTGTTTAACCAAGCCCTCGGCCGATTAGTACCGGTCGGCTACACGTGTTACCACGCTTCCACCTCCGGCCTATCAACGTGATGGTCTCGTCACGGGCCTTACTGCGTTAACCGCATGGGAGTGCTCATCTTGGAACGGGCTTCCCGCTTAGATGCTTTCAGCGGTTATCCCTTCCGTAGGTGGCTAATCTGCCGTGCCCTTGGCAGGACAACAGACACACCAGAGCTACGTCCGTCCCGGTCCTCTCGTACTAGGGACAGCCTTCCTCAACACTCCTTCGGCTGCGGAGGATAGGGACCGAACTGTCTCACGACGTTCTGAACCCAGCTCACGTACCGCTTTAATGGGCGAACAGCCCAACCCTTGGGACCTGCTTCAGCCCCAGGATGCGATGAGCCGACATCGAGGTGCCAAACCTTTCCGTCGATATGGACTCTTGGGAAAGATTAGCCTGTTATCCCCAGGGTACCTTTTATCCGTTGAGCGACCACGCTTCCACAAGCCATGGCCGGGTCACTATGCCCCGCTTTCGCGCCTGCTTGACCTGTCAGTCTCGCAGTCAAGCTCCCTTTTGTCATTGCACTCGACGGCTGATTGCCAACCAGCCTGAGGGAACCTTTGGGCGCCTCCGTTACGTTTTAGGAGGCGACCGCCCCAGTCAAACTACCCGCCTGGCGCTGTTCCTGATCCGGATTACGGACCCAGGTTAGAGCCCCGTTGTACGCAGGGTGGTATTTCAACAATGACTCCACGATGGCTGGCGCCACCGCTTCCAAGTCTCCCACCTATCCTACACAACGCAGAACAAAGCTCAACACCAAGTTGTAGTAAAGGTCCATGGGGTCTTTCCGTCCTTCCGCAGCAAACGAGCATCTTTACTCGTACTTCAATTTCGCCGGGTCTGTAGTTGAGACAGTGGGGAAGTCGTTACGCCATTCGTGCAGGTCGGAACTTACCCGACAAGGAATTTCGCTACCTTAGGACCGTTATAGTTACGGCCGCCATTCACTGGGGCTTAGGTTCACAGCTTCGTCTTTCGACTAACCGTTCCCCGTGACCTTCCAGCATTGGGCAGGCGTCACAGCGTATACAGCGCCTTGCGGCTTCGCACGCTGCTGTGTTTTTGGTAAACAGTCGCTACCCCCTGGTCTGTGCCACCCACTCCCGCTTACGGCGCAAGGCCTTCACGGTACTTGGGTCCTCCTTCTTCCGAAGTTACGGAGGTAATTTGCCGAGTTCCTTAACTACAGTTCTCCCGATCGCCTCGGTATTCTCTACCCGCCCACCTGTGTCGGTTTGGGGTACGGGCACCGTGTCTACTCACTGCTGGGATTTTCTTGGCAGCATGGGATCAATGACTTCGTCTGTTGCGACTCGGCGTCACGCCTCAGAGTTGCGGCCCTAACTCTCATCAGGACCCTCCTACACGCTTACCCGGAGACAACCATCGCTCCGGTTCATCTACCCTTCTGCGTCCCCCTTCAGTTACCCGCCACCCGCGCGATGGGATCGTCCCGAAGGACAGCCCCCATGTTGCGAATCTTGGGCTGGACGCGTACACGGTGGTACTGGAATATCAACCAGTTGTGCATCGACTACGCCTCGCGGCCTCGTCTTAGCTCCCGACTCACCCTGGGAGGATTAGCCTTCCCCAGGAACCCTTGGGCTTTCGGCGGAGGGGTTTCTCACCCCTCTCTCGCTACTCATGCCTGCATTCTCACTCGATGGCGCTCCACGTCGGGTTCTCCCGCCGCTTCGCAGCACCATCGACGCTCCTCTACCGCTCGTACTTGCGTACGAACCCATAGCTTCGGCTCAGGACTTGAGCCCCGTTGAATTGTC
>NBNI01000007.1:0-292500 GCA_004379135.1 Acidimicrobiales bacterium mtb01 | reverse complement strand
GGACGTCGCCTATGACGTGATCGACCGACTGCGCACGTTCGTGGACGATGCTCTCGGGCGCGGCGTGCAGACCAACGAGGTGGGCCGCAGCCTGTGCCATCTGGCGATCGCCAACTGGCTGCCGTCCGTGGGGATCGGCGAATTCGACTGGTGGGAAGTCGGGGCCAGCGCCGGCCTCAATCTGTCGTTCGATCACTACGCGGCCGACACCGGACACGGAGTCCTCGGTCGCGACGGTTCGGCACTCACGTTCCCTCCCAAGATGTTCACCACTCCCCCGCGAGTCGTCGGATCGGCTCGCTGCGTCGAGCGACTCGGGTGCGATCCGGACCCGGTCGATCTCGAACGGGACGCCGTTCGACTCGAATCATTCGTATGGCCCGATCAGAGCGAACGGCGCGCGCGACTCCTGGCGGCCATCGCCATCACCCGCCCCCTGAGGCACCGTGTCGATCGTGCGAGTGCCGATGATTGGATCGTCGACCGGTTGCGCGATCTGAACGATCGGCCCGCAGTGGTCTTCCACTCGATCGTGTGGCAATACATGGCTCCCGACGTGCAGCGCCGCTTCCGGGACGCGTTGGCGGCGGCCGGCGATTCGGGCCGCGCACTGGTATGGGCGCGCATGGAGCCAGCAGGGCCACACGCCGATCTGCTCGCCGACGTCTGGCAGAAGGGCGAACGAACACGGTTCCATCTGGCCGATGTTGGTTACCACGGCCAGGAGTTCGCCTGGCTCGGACGACGACTCAGCGACTGAGCGCGTTCTTCACGAACTCAGGAATCGGGGCCGGTCGCTGCGACTCGGGATCGATGCTCACGTAGGTGATGGTGCAGTCGAACCGCGGATCGTCGTCGACGCGACCCGACACGAGCACGTCGAAGCTGCTGTTCCCCCAACGCGACACCGAGCAGTGGAGCTGGGCGGTGTCGCCGAAACGCAGCGGCGAGTGCCAGGTGAGCGACGTGGTCTTCAGCATGAAGTCGAAACCGAGCGCGTGCAGATTGGTGTTGGTTCCGGCCGCCGCCAGCCGGTCGGCTAGGGCCGACCGCATCCACGAGTCGACGGCGTCGTCGCAGTACGCGAAGTAATTGGCGTTGAACACGACCCGTTGCATGTCGCACTCGCCGTAGCGGACTCGGATGGTGTGAACGTGGGCCACGTCGTGTCCGTTCAGGTCTTGTCGATTCCGGCGTGGACGAGTTCGGTGACACCGTTGGCGATCATCTGCACGGCCACCGCGGCCAGGATCATGCCGGCCACGCGGGCGAGGAGAATCACGCCGGTGGGCCGGACGATCTTCTGCACCAGCCCGCTGAATCGCAGGGCGATCATCGAGATGAAGAGGGCCGTGAACGTGCCGAGCATGACGGTGATCCACTCGCCGGTGCTCTCGGTCTGGCGAAAGAAGACGATCGTGGCCACGATCGCGCCCGGTCCGGCCAGGAGCGGTGTTCCGAGCGGGACCATCGCGATCGAGAGCCGCTGTTCGGGCGTGGCTTCCACGTAGCCGTCCTCGCCACCCTTGCCGTAGAGCAACTGCAACGCCACCAGAAGGAGCAGAAGCCCGCCCGCCACCTGCATGGCTGGCACCGACACGTGCAAGTAGTCGAGGATCGTCTGGCCGCCGACGGCGAACAGGATGATGATCATGAACGCGGTGGCGATCGCGAGATACGCGGCGCGGTGACGTTCCTTCGCGCTCAATTGACGGGTGACCGCGAGGAAGATCGGCACGTTGCCCGGCGGGTCGACGATGACGAGCATCGTCACCAGAACTTCACCGAACAGTCGCATGCTCACGGTCGACGATTCTTCCACGCCGCGATGGCACGACCGAGGAGGTCCCGCTGGTCGGCCACCGGCTTCGGGCCCGCTCCCCCGGGAGTCGTGCGCATCGTCACGCCGACACCCGGTGCCACCAATGCGGCGGCTTCGGCGCCGAGTTCGGCGCGCACGAGATCGACGAGTGCGCCGTCACCGGCGAGCGAGCGGCGCACGAGCGATCCCACGATCGCATGGGCGTCGCGGAACGGCGTGCCCGAACGCACGAGATGCTCGGCCAGATCGGTGGCGGCCATCGTGGGTGAATCGGCGGCCGATTGCATCTTCTCGGGAACGAACCGTGCGGTGGCGATCATGCCCGTGAGAGCCGACAGCGCCAACGACACCTGGTCGACGGCGTCGAAGAGCGGCTCCTTGTCCTCTTGCAGATCGCGGTTGTACGCGAGCGGCAGACCTTTGAGCGTGACGAGGAGACCGGTGAGATCGCCGATCACACGACCGGCCTTGCCGCGCGCGAGTTCGGCGATGTCGGCGTTCTTCTTCTGCGGCAACATCGACGAACCCGTGGCGTACGCGTCGTCGAGAACCACGAAGCCGAACTCCTCGCTGGTCCAGAGGACCCATTCCTCGCCGATTCGCGACAGATGCACGGCGACCATCGACAGGGCGAACAGGATCTCGGCCACGAAGTCGCGATCGCTCACGGCGTCGAGCGAGTTGGCGAACACACCCGCGAAGCCGAGCTGGGTCGCCGTGAACGCGGGGTCGAGGGGCAACGACGAGCCGGCCAGGGCGCCGGCGCCGAGCGGCGACGCGTCGAGCCGGCGAAGCGCGTCGTGCAGTCGATCGATGTCGCGCCCCAGCGCCCAGCAATGGGCCATGAGGTGATGCGCCAGGAGGACCGGCTGGGCGCGCTGGACATGCGTGTAACCGGGCAGGTACACACCGTCGGCGGCGTCGGCCCGGGCCACGAACGCTTCCTGCAGGCCGATGATGCGGCCGACGATCAGAGGGACTTCGCGTTTGCACCACAACCGCAGGTCGGTCGCCACTTGATCGTTGCGGCTGCGACCGGTGTGCAACTTGGCACCAGGTGCACCGCACAGTTCGGTCACTCTCCGCTCGATCGCGGTGTGGATGTCCTCGTCCGACGGCGCGAACGCGAACGACCCGGACGACATCTCGGCCTCGACCGTCGCCAATGCGGCGAGGACGGCGTCACGTTCGCCGGCCGTGAGGATGCCGACGTGCGCGAGTCCGGTCACATGCGCCCGCGAGCACGCGATGTCGTCGGGCCACAACCGCCGATCGAACGGCAGGCTCACGGTGTAGGCCATGAGTTCGTCCGCCGGACCCGAGGCGAACCGACCATGCCACAAGGTCTTTCCCGATTCGCTCATTTCCGTCCTCCGATACCGGCCAAGTCGCGCAGGATGCCCGCCAACTTCTTGCCACCGAGCGATTCCTCGGCGACGCAGAAGATGGTGTCGTCACCGGCCACCGTGCCGAGCAGACCCTTCATTCCGCTGCGGTCGAGCGCCGATGCGACCACGTGCGCGCATCCGGGCGGCGTTCGCACCACGACCATCGAGCCCGACGCGTGGACCTCGGCCACCCACTCGCCCATCACACGTCGCAACTGATCTTCAGGAGCCACTCGCGCCGGGGCGAAGTCGGGAATCGCGTACACGGAGTCGCCGCCGGGGACGCGCACCTTCACGGCGCCCAGATCTTCGAGATCACGCGAGACGGTCGCCTGGGTGGCGACGATGCCCGCCTTGCGCAGCAACCCCACGAGTTGGGGCTGATTGACCACTGAATGCTTGCCGATCAATTCGGCGATCTTCTGCTGCCGCTGCGTCTTGGCCGCCATCACCGCACCCCCATGAGATAGGCCAGCGCTCCGCGCGCCGAATGCAAACGGTTGTGTCCTTGCTCGATCACCCGACTGGCCCGGCCGTCGATGACGTCGGCCGCGACTTCGTAGCCGCGATAGGCCGGCAGACAGTGCATGAAGATCGCGTCGGAATCGGCCCGGGCCATCAGTTCGCCGGTCACGCCGTACGCACCGAAGATCTTCAGTCGTTCGGCCTTCTCGGTCTCCTGACCCATCGACACCCAGGTGTCGGTGTGGACGGCGTGCGCACCCTCGACCGCGGCCGCGGGATCGCTCGACTGGAACACCGACTTGGCACCGAGGGCTTCGAAGCGGGCGAGTTCGTCGGCCGGCGCGTCGTATCCGGTCGGACAGCCGAATCGGAGATGCGCACCGAGGTACGCGCACACTTCGCCGAGCGAGCGCGCGACGTTGTTGTAGTCGCCCACCCACGCCACCGTGCGCCCTTCGAGGCTGCCGAATTCGTCGACCATGGTGAGCGCGTCGGCCAGACCCTGCAACGGATGCGAGTGATCGGACAGCATGTTGACGACGGGCACCGACGAGACGGCGGCCAACCGATCGCACACCGAGTGCTGGAAGACGCGGGCAGCGATGATCGCGTGGTAGCCGGCCATGATCCGACCGATGTCCTCCACCGGCTCCCTCACGTCGAAACCAACTTCTTCGCCGCGCGTGTACACGGGATGTCCGCCCAACTGCACGACCGCGACTTCCATGCTGTGCCGCGTCCGATTGGACGGCTTCTCGAAGATGAGCGCGACCCCTTGGCCCTTCAGGGGTTTGGCCAATTTCTTGATGGGGCGCCGCGACAGTTTCAGCACCTTGCGCACGCCGTCGGGTCCGAGATCGGTGATGTTCAGGAGATTCACAGTCCGACTCCTTCCGCGAGAACGCCGGCGATGAGGGCGGTCGCCTCGTCGAACTGCTCGAGCGACGTGGTGATGGGCGGAGCCAGTCGCAACGATGTCGCGTTGACCGCGTTGGTGACGAGCCCGCGATCGAGCAGAGCCGTGAAGACGGTCTTGGCATCGCGTCCGGCACCGAGTTCGGCCGCCCGCAGGAGGCCTTGTCCGCGCACGGCCTTCACACCGTCGACCGCGCTCAGCTTCTGCGCGAAGTACTCGCCCTTCTCGCGGGCCAACGCGGGCGCATCGATGCGGCGCATCTCGGCAATGACCGCCGACACCGCGGCACCGGCGATGGCCGTTCCGCTGTATGTGGACCCGTGGTCGCCGGGTTGGAACACCGCGGCGACATCGCGCCGCGCCCAGGCCGCACCGACCGGGAATCCGTTGCCGATGCCCTTGGCCATGGTGACGACATCGGGGGCGATTCCGGCGTGCTGGAAGCCGAACCATTGGCCGGTGCGGGCGACGCCGGTCTGCACCTCGTCGACCATCATGAGGAGACCGCGCTCGTCGCACAACCGCCGGATGCCCTGCAGATATTCGGCCGTCGCCGGAATGACTCCACCTTCGCCCTGAACGGTTTCGATGAGCACCGCGGCGACACTCGGATCGATGGCGGCCTCGAGCGCACCCAGATCGGCGTACGGGACGTGACGGAACCCTTCGGGCATGGGCTGGAACGGCTCGTGCTTGGCCGGCTGCCCGGTGGCCGCCAGCGCCGCGAGCGTGCGCCCGTGGAAACTGCCCAACGCGCTGACCACTCCGTAACGGCCCCGGCCGCCGAACTTGCGGGCCAACTTGATGGCCACCTCGTTGGCTTCGGCGCCACTGTTGCACAAGAAGACCTGACCCCATTGGCCACTCGCCTCGTGCAGCAACCGATTGATGTCGGTGGCCGCCTTGGTGGCCGCCGGATTGGCGAAGAAATTGCTCACGTGCGAGAGCGTGTTGATCTGCTTGGTGACGGCATCCGACACCGCCGGATTGCAGTGACCCAGCGAGACGACGGCGATGCCCGACAAGAAGTCGAGATAACGCTTGCCGTTCACGTCCCAGAGCTCGGTTCCGGACCCGCGTTCGAACATCACGCTCGGCGCACCGAACACCGGCATGAAGGGACAGTGATCGTGTCCGGCCGTGGAGAACGCGTGGGCGCTCATGATTGACCTCCGCTCAGATGACGGGTGCGCTCGACCATCGTGCCGATGCCGGCGTCGGTGAACAGTTCGAGCAGCAGCACGTGCGCCACCCGCCCGTCGAGGATGTGCGCCCGCTTCACGCCGTTGCGCACCGCGTGCACGCAACTCTCGACCTTGGGGATCATGCCGCCGGCGATGGTTCCGTCGGCCATGAGCGCGTCGAGTTCGTCGGGGGTCGTCTGCCGAATGAGACTGCCCGCGTCGTCGACGTCGCGACGCAGTCCCTCGATGTCGGTGAGATAGACGAGCTTCTCGGCGCCCAGTGACTCGGCGATGGCCCCGGCCACGGTGTCGGCGTTGATGTTGTACGCCTGCCCCTCCGCGTCGGTTCCGATGGTTGCGATCACCGGAATGAATTCATCGGCGAGCAGCCGATTGATGATCCCCGGGTTGATGGCAGTGACATCGCCCACGAAGCCCAGTTCGGGGTCGCGCGGCGACGCCGTGATGAGCGAGGCGTCCTCACCGCTGATCCCGACGGCGTAGTCCCCGTACACGTTGATGGCCGACACGATCTGCGGGTTGACCTGGCCGATCAGCACCATCCGAGCGATGTCGACCGTCTCGGCGTCGGTGACGCGCAGCCCGTTCTTGAACTCGGTGGTCTTGCCGAGGCGCTTCATGAGGTCGCTGATCTGCGGTCCACCACCGTGGACGACCACCGGCTTCAACCCGACGAGACGCATGAGGACGATGTCCTGGGCGAAGAGCGCGAGAGCGTCGTCGTCGCTGGCGCCGGCCAGAGCGTTTCCGCCGTACTTCACCACCACGATCTTGTCGGCGAAACGCCGGATGTACGGGAGGGCCTCGATGAGCACCGAAGCGCGGAGTTGATGATCGACGTTGCTCACGGATACACACCCACTGCCGAGAGGCCAGCGGTTTCTTCGAGACCGAGAGCCACGTTGGCCGCCTGGATCGCACCGCCCGACGCACCCTTGCAGAGGTTGTCGAGCGCGCTGATGACGATCGCGTGTCCGGTGCGCTGGTCGTACCGCGCCGTGATGTGCACCGCGTTCGAACCCAATGTGGCCTTGGTGGACGGCGATTCGCTCCGCACGACCACGAACGGTTCGTCGGCGTAGGCCGACCGCAATGCATCGAGCAACGAGTCGGTGGACAGCGTCCGGCCACTGGCCGGTCGCGCGTAGCACGTGGCCAGGATCCCCCGGTTCATGGGAACGAGATGCGGCGTGAACAAAACGGTTGCCCCGATCTGCTCCTGCATCTCGGGTGTGTGACGGTGATCGAGGAGGCCGTAAGCATTCATGTCTTCGTCGACGGTGCAGAAGAGATTGGTGTGCTTGGGTGCGCGCCCTGCTCCCGACACTCCACTGGCCGCGTCGACGATGACGGACGATGTGTCGACGAGACCCGCATCGACGAGCGGCGCCATCGCGAGCGTGGCCGCCGTGACGTAGCAACCGGGCGTGGCCACCAACTCTGCACCGGCAAGCGCGGCGCGATGACGCTCAGGAAGTCCGTAGACCGCGTCGGCCAGCAACGACGGCTGGTCGTGGGTGAAGCCGTAGTAGGCGGGGTACGACGACGCGTCCTTCAACCGATACGCAGCGGAAAGGTCGACCACGCAACCGACCTTGCCCACGAGTTGCGGGGCGAGTTCGAGACTGGCTTCGTGCGGCAGGCCCAAGAACACCACGTCGACGCCGTGACACGCCGTCGGATCGTTCTCGGCGAAGACGAGATCGGGATGATGCGCGGCCAGGCTCGGGTACAACGATGCGACCTTGGTTCCGGCCTGAGTGTCGCCCGAGGCGAGGACCAGGCGCAGGTTCGGATGGCCGGCCAGGAGACGCATCAACTCGGCCCCGGTGTAACCGGAGGCGCCCAGGATCGCGGCGGTGCGGGGTGTCGTGGTCACGATGAATGATCATACGGACTTCTGAATAGAGATACAACGAATGGTGGCTGGGTTCGACCGGGGAACCCTGCGAACATGGGTCATGGCCCAGGCCTTCGGCTTTCCCCTGCCCAGCACGAAGGGTCGACTGCTGGTGGCCGCTCCCCCGCTGGGCGACCCGAACTTCGACCGGACAGTCGTGTTCATGCTCGAGCACAACGAGGGTGGCGCCATCGGGGTCGTGCTCAACCGACGCTCGGACGACCTCGACGTGGAGCTCGATACCTGGGCCGAACTGGTGGCCCCGCCGCGCGAGTTGTTCACCGGTGGTCCGGTGGAAGCCAACGCATTGATCGCGCTGGGCAAGGTGCGACTCCCCTCGGGTGACGTGAGCGTCGAGCCGGTCGACCTCGAGATGGATCCGGCGTTCCTCGACCCGCGGCCGACCACGATGCGCATCTTCCACGGCTACTCGGGATGGAGTGCGCAGCAACTCGACGGCGAGCTGGAGTTGGGTGCATGGATCGTCGTGCCGTCGAAGGTGGACGACGTGTTCACGGAGAATCCCGACGACTTGTGGGCCGAGGTGCTGGGCCGTCAGCCCGGGCGCGTGTCGTGGTTGGCCTCCATTCCGAAGGACCTCACCACCAACTGAACCACCCCTTGGTGCTTCTGGTGGCACTACTGACATCTACTTCAAACTCATCTGCCACCAGTTCGTCACACCTCGTCGCCCCCGGATCGGCGCTACGGCCCGCATTAGGAGATGGATCTCGCAAAACTCCACGAACTAGCCCATCGGCAGCACGGAGCAATCGGCCGACACCAACTCTCTGCTCTTGGGATTCCACGCAGTCGTGCAGCCTCACTTCAACGCAATGGAATCCTGGTGCCGTCGGTCGGAGATTCGTACGCGCTCATCGCCGAATCTCGCTCTCGCCTTCAAGTTGCGTCGGCGGCGACACTCGCGTGGGGAGGCAAGGGAGTTGTCACGCATCGGACGGCCGCTTGGCTCTGGGGCGCCTGGGACCATGCGGACGATGATCCGATCGACATCACCATCGGAGGTCGTCATCACCGCAAGAAGATCGAAGGGATCGTCTTCCACAGCCCACGCGATCAGCACAATCTTTCACCCGTCCGGCGGCAGAATGTTCGGGTCACCATTCCGACTCGCACGATTCTTGACGTTGCCGCCGTGGCACCGGACCGTATTCAGACGGTGATCGAACGCATGCTCCTCGCCGGACACGTGACGCGGGACAAGCTCTTCGCCGCCGTCGCACAGCACTCACGACGAGGTCGGGCGGGCATCGGACCCGTTCGTCAGATCCTGCGCAATTGGCCCTACACGAACAAGGTGGCCGAATCAGTTCTCGAGTTGCGCATGCAGACGTTGCTCCACGACACACCCTTCACGCACTACGAGACCCAGTGGGAGATCGGCCCCTTTCGAACCGACTTCGCGTGGGTGGATGAGCGCATCGTTCTCGAATGCGACGGTTGGGGCAAAGTCGACTCCGCGACGTATTTCGAACGCGCCGCACGACGAGACTCGTACCTTCAAGCCAACGGCTGGATCGTCCTCCACTTCACGTGGGGAGAGATCACCCGACGTCCGCGCCACGTCGTCAGCGAACTCGAACGCGCCTTTGCCACGCGCGGGGTCCTCCAAATTGGTGGCAAAAAGACACCGTTCTCATGACATTCTTGCCACCAGAAGCACCAAGTCAGCGGAGCTGAGCGCCGAGCTTGCCGACAGCCGCGATGCACTTGTCTCGAATGCCCGCTACATCGGAATCGGTGAGCGTGCGGTCGTTTGCTTGCAAACGGAGTCGGTAGGCCAGACTGCGCGCCTGATCGCCGGGCAACGCCCGGTACACATCGAACAAATCGAGCGACACGAGGAGCGATCCGGCCGCCTGCCGCAGCGCCTTGTCGACCTTCTCGGCACTCACGTCGCCCGGGACGTTGAAGGCCAGGTCGAAATCGGTCGACGGGAAGCGCGATGTCGCCTTCCACTGCGCCACCTTGGGCTCGGTCGCCAGCAGCACAGAGAGATTCAGTTCGAGCACCGCGACCCGCTCACTGACCTCGTACGCGTCGAGCACGTCGGGATGGATCTCCCCCACCGCTCCGACCACGTCGCGCCCGGCCGACAGCGTGGCCGAACGCGTGGGATGCAGACCCGCCGGCACCTTCGACTGGTCGAGGCGCGCTCCCCAGCCCATGGCCGACACCAACTCGCGCCACACCGCGATCGCCCGTGGCGCATCGGCCCCGGCGATGATCACGCACAGCGCCTCGTACTCGGCTGGCAGTTCGGTATCGCTCGGCGGATACACGTGGCCGATCTCGAAGAAACCGACACCGCTTCGGCGATGCGATTCGTTGAACGCGACCGCCTTCAACAAACCAGGACGCAACGAGGTTCGAAGAACGTCGTCGCCGACCACCAACGGGTTGACCAGACGAACCGCATCAGCCGAAAGTCCGGCCCGCGAGAGGTCGCCATCGGTCAGGAACGGATGCGGCATCGCTTCGTCGAGGCCCAGGCCGAGGAGGACGTCGCGCACCCGGCGTCGGCGTTGCTGAACCGGTGAGAGCCCACCGGCCAGGGTCGACTTCGGGACGGTCTTGCCCAACTTGTCGTAGCCGAACAGCCGAGCCACTTCTTCCACGATGTCGATTTCGAGCGTGCAATCGGGACGCCAGGACGGAACCGACACCGAGAGAGTCGAACCGTCGGCCCGACAGGCGAATCCGATGGGTTCGATCAACGCGGAGATCTCGGCCGCGGTGAACGGCCGGCCCAACAGCGCGCCGACTCGCTCGGGTCGGACCGTGATGGCGACCGGATTCGGCATCGACGGTGTGCGCGCGTCGACGTATCCCTCGTGCACGACGAGATCGGGACAGGTGAGGCGCAGCAACTCGACGAAACGGGCGATCGACGTATCGATACCGAGCGGATCGACACCGCGCTCGAAGCGGGCCGACGCTTCGGTGCGCAGACCGAGTCGCTGCACCGACTTCATGATGCCCGGCACCTCGAAGTACGCGGTCTCGAGGGCCACGGTTGTGGTATCGGGACCGATCTCGGTGTTCTGACCGCCCATGATGCCGGCGATACCGATGGGGCGGTCGGTCGCATCGCAGATCAGCAGATCGTCGGCGGTGAGGGTGCGCTCGACACCATCGAGAGTGGTCATCGCCTCGCCGTCGCCCGCGACGCGGATACGGAAGCCTCCCCCGCCCAAGGTGTCGAAGTCGTAGGCGTGATTGGGCTGGTTGGTCTCGAGCATCACGTAGTTGCTCACGTCGACAACGTTGTTGATGGGGCGCATGCCGGCGGCGGCCAGACGGCTCTTCATCCAGTCGGGCGATTCGGCCACGCGGATGCCCGAGATGACGACGGTGGTGAATCGCGGGCAGCGATCGCCGGCCACGATCTCGACCGTCGCCGATCGGGTCGGTCCGGTCGCGGCGACCGCGCCGGAAGGCTGGCGGAAGGGAACTTCGAACCGTGCGGCCAGATCGCGCGCGACGCCCACGTGCCCGTAGGCGTCGGGCCGATTGCGCAGCACGTCGAGGTCGTACACGATCTCCTCGGCCAGGCCGAGGGCCCGTCCGTACGGAACTCCGAGCGGCGTGTCCGGGTCGAGGATGAGGATTCCGCTGTGGTCGTCGCCGAGGCCCAACTCGCGCGACGAGCAGCACATGCCGTCGCTCTGGATGCCGACGATCGGCTTGGTCTCGATGAGTCGGCCATCGGGCATCGACGTACCCGGCGTCGCCCACGGGATCACGTCGCCGGGTTGCATGTTGAACGCACCGCACCACACGTGGTGCTCGGTTCCGTCGCCGATGTCGAGGAACACGCGATGAACCTTGGCCGCATCGGGATGGCGCTCGGTGCGGATCACGCGCGCCGTGATGACACCGGCCACCGTGGCGCCCACGCGATCGACGCTCTCGACGGCGAGGCCGACGTCGGACAGCGTGTGGGCGATGGCGTCGACGTCGTCGGGCAGCGGAGCCAGTTCACGGAGCCAGGAGTGGACGATCTTCATGTCAGAACTGCTCGATGAACCGGATGTCGTTGGTGTACATCTCGCGCACGTCGCCCACGCCGTGGCGTTCCTTGGCCATGCGATCGATGCCGAAGCCGAACGCGAAGCCGCTCCATTCCTCGGGGTCGAGCCCGCCGGCGCGCAGGACGTTGGGGTGCACCATGCCGCACCCGCCCAGTTCGAGCCAGTCGCCTTTCGGAGTGCGGATGTCGAATTCGGCCGATGGCTCGGTGAACGGGAAGTACGACGGACGCAGACGGCTGCCGAACTCGGTGCCGAAGAACGCCTTGGTGAACGCGTCGATCGTGCCGGCCAGATCGGCCAGCGTGATTCCACGGTCGATGACGAGACCCTCGATCTGGTGGAAGACGGCCAGGTGCGTGGCGTCGGTTGTCTCGTTGCGGAACACCCGGCCCGGCATCACCATGTAGATGGGCGGCTGGATGGCCTGCATCACGCGGATCTGCACCGGCGACGTGTGCGTGCGCAACACCGTGCTCCCGGGTGCGCCGTGGTCGACGTAGAAGGTGTCGTGCATGCTGCGCGCCGGATGCGACGGCGGCATGTTGAGCGCTTCGAAGTTGTACCAGTCGGTTTCGACCTCGGGACCTTCGGCGATCTGGAATCCGAGGCCCACGAACACGTCCTCGAGACGCTCCCACGCCTGGGTCACGAGGTGGGCGCGACCGCGCGTGGGCGGCCTCACGAATTCGGTGAGGTCGAGTGCTTCGGCCGTCAGCCGCACGTCCCGTTCGGCTCGCGCCAGAACGGTGCGGCGCTCGTCGAGGGCCGTCTGCACCGCGGTCATCGCATCGTTGAGGGCGGCGCCCATGGCCTTCTTCTCATCGACCGTGGCCAACTTGCCGAGTCCGGCCTTCAACTGCGCGAGCGGCCCCTTCTTGCCGAGCAATTCGGTGTCCAGACGGCGCAGATCGTCGACCGTCGCCGCGCTGGCGATGTGGGCCACGGCGGCGGCGCGGGCGGCGTCGATGTCGGCGATCATGGGCAGGTCAAACCGTACCGTTTCGACCACGGCGCTGACGAGCAACTTCGAAGCACAGCACCGTCGCGGCCATGGCCACGTTCAGACTTTCGGTTCGGCCCGTCTGCGGAATCGACACCCACTCGTCGACCGGAGAATCGGAGCTCATTCCGTGGGCTTCTCGTCCGACGACGATCGCGACCCGACGCGTGAAGTCGAACGACCACATGTCGACTCCCTCGTGCGACGAGGTGCCTACGATGACCAGGCCCGATCCGATCGCTGCGATCGACTCGACCTCGACCATCGGAAGTCGAAAGAGCGAGCCCGCCGAGGCTCGAACGCATTTGGGATTGGTCGGATCGACGGTTCCGGCGGTGATCACGAGTGCATCGGCACCGGCCGCCTCGGCCGAACGCATGATGGTTCCGAGATTGCCCGGGTCGGCCACACCGTCGGCCACCACCACGAACGAGGCGGTGGCGAGAACATCGGAACTGCTCGATCGACGGCGGGCGATGGCCACGATTCCGTTGGGCGACTCGGTGTCGGCCACTTTCTCGAGGACGCCATCGGCGAGACGATGCACGGTGCCCGCGCCCGGCACGGGCGGCGCGTCGGGCGCGAGGAACTGGGCCTCGAATTCGAGACCGGCCGCGACGGCTTCAGCGACGAGAACGGGCCCGTCGATCACGAGCGCGTTCTCCTCGATACGCGAACTGCGGCGCCCGATCAGGCGCCGCAGTCGTTGAACGTGCTGGTTGGTGAGACCGAGACCGGTGCTCACACGTCAGCCAAGGGCAGCCTTGGCGGTGGCCACCAACTTGGAGAAGGCGGCCGCATCGGTGACGGCGAGATCGGCGAGGATCTTGCGGTCGACTGAGATGCCAGCGGCGTTGAGGCCGGCGATGAAACGCGAGTAGCTGATGTCGTTCAGACGGCAGGCCGCGTTGATGCGCTGGATCCACAGACGACGGAACTCACCCTTCTTCGCGCGGCGGTCGCGGAACGCGTACTGCCCCGACTTCATCACCTGCTCGTTGGCGGCGCGGACCGAACGGCTCTTGTTGCCGTAGTAGCCCTTGGCGCGCTCAAGAACCTGGCGGCGCTTCTTCTTGGCGTTGACCGAACGCTTGACTCTGGCCATTTCGACTTTCCTTTACTCGATGGGGGACGACGGGACGGAACTGCTCAGCGCTCGGCGAGAAGACGCTTGATCTTCTTCTCGTCGCCGGAGTGGACGTCGACCATGCCGTCGAGACGACGGGTGCGGGTGGACGGCTTCTTCTCAAAGAGGTGCTGGCGGTTCTGCTGGAGGCGGCGCAACTTGCCGGTTCCGGTCTTGCGGAACCGCTTGGCGGCCGTCTTGCTGGTCTTCATCTTGGGCATTGCTTCCTCACTCTGCTGTTTGTGGGGCTGGTTCAGTGACTGGTTCGGTGACTGGTTCGGAGTTCGTCGAAACCGGCGCTTCGGACTTGTTGGTCTTCTTGGCGACGGGCTTCTTGTCGGGGATGAGCACGAGAGTCATGTTGCGACCTTCGAGTCGCGCCTGCGTCTCCACCTTGGCGATGGAACCGACTTGTTCGAGCACACCATCCAGGATCTTGCTGCCCAGTTCGGGGTGAGCCATCTCGCGGCCACGGAACTGCAACGTCACCTTCACCTTGTGGCCGTCTTCGAGGAACTCCTGCACGTGACGAACCTTGGTGTCGAAGTCACCCTTTCCGATCTTGGGTCGGAACTTGACTTCCTTCACCGTCACCTGCGATGCCTTCTTGCGCGCTTCGCGCAGACGCTGGCTCTCCTCGTAGCGGAACTTGCCGTAATCCATGATGCGACACACCGGCGGTGTGGCCGTGGGGGCCACTTCGACCAAGTCGAGGTCGAGTTCACGAGCCAGGCTCAGCGCCTCGGGAAGAGGCTTGATGCCGAACTGGGCTCCGTCGGGGCCGATCACCCTCACTTCACGGGCGCGGATGCGTTCGTTGTAGCGAGGTTCGTTCTGCGGCGGTGCTATGGCTGCTCTCTCTTGTGCAAAGGGTTTGCCTCCCTAGATCGGACGACGCGAAGCCGATCGGAGGCGAGCAGCGCTCGCTCAGACTGACCTGACGCACGCTGGTCGTGGTCAGGTGGGGGCGAACCCCACTTCGCTTGAGTTGTGGCCTTGTAGGGTAACCGCCCGACGAGGCAAAACCCATGACGACCGCCGATTCCCACCCCTTCTCGACCGGACCCGAACCCGACGATTCGCAGCTCGAGGAATCGATGGAAGCCCTGGCCGAGGCCCGTCGTCGCCTGGCCGAGGTGCCGGCCGAGGTTGTCGTCGTGAACCACGCGATGGGGCTCTACGAGTTGGCCGCCATCCATCTCACGGCGTCACCACCCGATCTGGCCGCGGCCGCGCTCTCGATCGACGCCCTGGCCTGCCTGGTGGATGGGCTCGGCGATCGCCTGGGCCCCGACGCCGCCGTTCTCGGCGACGCGCTCAGCAACATCCGCCTGGCCTTCGTGCAGATCAAGGGCTGACGCACCGGAACCGAGCCGGCATCTGGCCGGAATCTGGTGCGACTTCGTCACCTATGCGGTGACTTTCAGTCACCAGATCCACGGGGTCAGTCACCAGATCGACAGATGGTGAAGGCTTCGGGGCGGGAGAACTTCTCGCGCACTTCGAACTCCACCGACTCCCCCACCACCACATTCCGCGACCCGTCGGCGATCTCCACGCAATGGAACGGAATGCGCTCGCCGTCGGCCTCGACCACACCCAACCCGACATGCGCGTCGAACTCGACAACGACCCCGCGCCGCACCGCCATGTCAGGCGACGATCTTGGAGATCGGGATCTCGAGCAGATCGGACGCTCCAGCATCCTTGAGTGCCGGAATGAGCGTGTTGATCGAGCGCTTCTCGACCACCGACTCGACGGCGTAACCGCCACCGGCCAACTCGCTGATGGTGGGCGACTTGGCCGAGGGCAGCACCGCCAGCACCTTGGCCAGATCGTCGGCCCCCACGTTCAACTTCACGAGCACCTTGCCGCGCGCGTCGAGGGTTCCGAGCAGCAGCGTCATCAATTGACCCATCGCATGGCGTTTGGCCGGGTCGGCGTAGGCCTTCGGATTGGCGATCATCTCGGTGTACGACACGAGCATGGTGTCGATCACGCGCAGGCCGGCCGCCCGCAACGCGCGACCCGTCTCGGTGATGTCGACGATGCAGTCGGCGATGTCGGGAATCTTGGCCTCCGACGCGCCGTACGACAGTCGAACATCGGCGTCGATGCCACGAGAGGCGAAGAAGCGCTTGGTGAGGTCCGGATACTCGGTGCTCACGCGCACGCCTTGCGGCAGGTCGGCCACCGACGAGGCCTTGGAGTCGCCGGCCACCGCGACGACCACCTTCACCGGATCGGACGTGGCCTTCGAGTACTTCAATTCACCGAGGCTCTGCACCTCGCTCTGGGTCTCTTCGACCCAGTCGCGACCGGTGATGCCGATGTCGAACAGTCCCTCGGCCACGTACTGCGGAATCTCCTGCGGGCGCAGGATGCGCACCTCGGCGATGCGCGGGTCATCGATGCTCGCCTTGTAGTCGACGCTCGACGAACGGCGAATGGGCAGATCGGCCGCCTCGAACAGATCGAAGGTGGCCTTCTCCAGCGAACCCTTGGGAACGACGAGCCGTAGCACGGTGTCGAACGCTACCGGACGGGCCTTCAGTGATTCGTGGGAGTTTCGGCCAAGAGACGAACGGCGTGCGGCAGAACGTCGACGATCGCGTTGATCTGTTCGACGCAACCCTTGGGCGAACCCGGCGTGTTGCACACGATCGTCCGCCCCCGAACACCGGCGATGCCCCGCGACAGCCGACCGAGCGGACTCACCAACCGCATCGCTTCGGCCAGGCCGGGAGCCTCGCGCTCGATGACGCGGCGCGTTCCTTCGGGTGTCTGATCGCGCGGCGCGAACCCCGTACCACCAGTGGTGACGACCAGGCCGGCGAATCCGTCGCAGAGACCGATGAGCGCCGCGGCCACTTCATCGGCACCGTCGGCGGTGAGAGCACGTTCGACGACGGTGAACCCGGCCGCGGTGAGCGCATCGGCGAGCGCCGCTCCGGACAGATCGTCACGCGTACCGTGCACGACACCGTCGCTCACGGTGAGAACCTTGGCGAGCAGGTCAGCCATGCGCTCGACGGTACCGGACGACCACCATGCCGTCGGTGTCGGACACGTGCGGCAGCAGCCGGTGCCCGCCGCCGAATCGTTGCCACGGTTCGGGCAATTCGGAATCGTCGATCACGAATCCGACGGGCGTGGCATGGTCGATGGATTCGGATGCCGTGATGGTGCACACGCTGTACACCAGGCGTCCACCCGGCGCCACCAGGTCGGCCGATGCGGCGAGGATCGACCGCTGCAACTCGATCAGGTCGTCGATGTCGTCGGGCGTGATGCGCCAACGCGCGTCGGGACGCCGGCGCAGAGCGCCCAGGCCCGAGCACGGTGCGTCGACGAGGACGCAATCGAAGGCTCCCGGCGCGAACGGCGGCCGTCGACCGTCGGCCACCACCACCGGAACGTTCCGACGGAGCTGCCGCGCGTTGCGCGCGACCAGCGTTGCACGCGTCGTGTTGACGTCGGCTCCGATCACGAGCGCACCCGACGCGGCCAGGCCGGTGGTCTTTCCGCCGGGTCCGGCGCACACGTCGAGCACCTTCTCGTGAGGCTGCGCAGCCACGACGTCGACCACCATCTGGCTCGCGCGATCCTGGACGTAACCATCGTCGCGCCGAGTGACCGGTGGAGCGGTGTTCATGTGCTCGAGAGCCCTCGTCGCCTCGCCCGGCATCTCTCGTTCGAACACGTGGACGATCCAGTCGGGATACGACAGACGAGTCGGCTCGTCGGGCCACACCATCGGAGTGCGGGCGACCCGTCGGAGCACGGCGTTCACGAACGACCGGGTGGATCGCGGCGCCAGATCCACCGAGGCCGATACCGCGGCGTGGTCGGGAACTCCGGCGAACACGAGTTGGTAGGCACCGAGACGCAGCACACGGCGAGTGACCGCATCGGGCTCCTTGGTGACGAAACGATCGACCACCGCATCGCAGGCGCGACGCATACGCGTGGTGCCGTAGACGAGTTCGGTGGCGAAGCGCCGATCGGCCTCGGACAGCGTCGACGTGCGCAACATCGACGGCAGCACGAGATTCGCGTACGCGCCGCCGTCCTCGATCCGGGCCAGGGCCTCGATGGCCAACCGACGCGCCGATGTCACGCGAAGATCGTCCCGTCGGGGCGAGCGCCGTTGGCCCAAGCCGCCGCGCTCATGGTCGACTTGCCCTCGGGCTGCACCGACAGCAGTTCGAGACCATCGCGTCCGACGTTCACCATCACTCGACCGTCGACGACGCGACACGTCCCGGGTTCGCCCCCGACCGCCGACGACGCGCGCGCATCGTGGATCTTGAAACGCTTGTCGTTCCAGGTGGTCCAGGCACCGCCCACTCGCATCTGGCGCACGGCCCGATCGGCCGAGCCGGTCCAATCGATACGCAGATCGTCGGGGGAAATCTTGTCGGCGTACACCGCGTCACCGGCCTGTGGCACTTCGGGCGCCAGACCCTGTCGGCAGGCCGCCAGCAGCATCTCGGTTCCGTCGGCCACCAGTCGTCGACGAATGTCGTCGGCGGTCGTGGTGACGTCGATGGGCATGGTGCGTCGATCGAACACTCCCCCGGTGTCGAGTCCGATGTCGACGCGCATGAGGCACACACCCGTCTCGGCGTCGCCGGCGAGCAGCACTCGTTCGACCGGGGCGGCACCGCGCCAGCGCGGGAGCAGCGAGAAGTGCAGGTTGACCATCGGCACACGAGCCAGCACGTGCGGCTTGATCAACGCTCCGTAGGCCACGACCACGCCGAGATCGCACGTCACGTCGAGCACGTCGTCGACCGCGTGCGACACGGACAGGCCCAACTCGAGCGCGGCCTGCTTGACCGGACTCGGAGAAAGTTCACTGCCACGACCACGGCGCTTGTCGGCCCGCGTCACGACGTGCGCGACGTCGACGCCGGCCGCGACGAGAGCCCGCAACGGAGGAACCGCCATGGCGGGAGTACCGAGAAAGACGACACGCAGAATCGGACCGCTCGGAAGCGGTGCCAGATCGGTCATTGGGCCCGCAGGCGGCGCAGCGGTTTGGCGTCGGTGTCGCCGTCGAGGATGCGCTTGTACTCGGCCAGCGCTTCCTTCCGCTGTTCGGGCTGCATGCGGTCGAACATGAGAACGCCGTTGAGGTGGTCGAGTTCGTGCTGGAACAGTCGCGCTTCGAGTTCGTCGGCTTCGAGTTCGAATTCGTTGCCGTCGAGGTCGAGGCCGCGCAGCAACACGGTCTTCGGACGCGTCATCTGCACGTACAGACCCGGGATGCTGAGACAACCCTCGTCGTACACCCACTCGCCGTCGGACTCGACGATCTCGGGGTTGATGACGACCAGCGGATCGTCACCCATGTCCCAGACGAAGATCTGGCGCTGGATGCCCACCTGCGGCGCCGCCAAGCCGATTCCGGAATCGCTGCGGTAGAGCGTGGAGAACATCTCGTCGACGATCCGGACCACCTTGGCGTCGATGTCGGCGACCGTGGCGGCCTTCGACGCCAGTACCGGGTCACCGTATGTCCGGATCTGATAGGCCATGTCTGCGAGGCTACTTCCGACATGTCGCACTACTTCGACAACTCGCCGAGCGCGGCGTCACAGCCCGAGACCGTCGAGGTCCTCCTACCTGGCGACGCCTTCGACTACGTGTCGGACGCCGGCGTGTTCTCGCACGGCCAGTTGGATGCCGGGACGAAGATCCTGTTGTCCGACGCACCCGCGCCGCCATCGACGGGAACCTTTCTCGATCTCGGCTGCGGGGCCGGACCCATCGCCTTGGCCTTGGCGCGTCGCTCACCGGCGGCCATCGTGTGGGCGATCGACGTCAACCAACGCGCGCTCGAACTCACCCGATCGAACGCTCACCGTCTCGGGCTCGACAACGTGCGCGTGGGTGAACCCGACGACGTTCCCGACGACGTCGTCTTCGACCTGATCTGGAGCAATCCGCCGATCAAGGTCGGCAAGGACGTTCTGCACCGAATGCTCACGCGATGGCTCGCGCGCCTGTCGGCGAACGGACACGCGATTCTCGTCGTCAACAAACACCTCGGAAGCGACTCGCTCGCCCGTTGGCTCGGCACCGAGGGCTACGAAGTCGAGCGTCTCGGGTCGCGCCGGGGTTATCGATTGCTCGACGTCTGGCGCGCCTCGACGTAGCACCGATCTAGACGCGCGGCGGATCGACTTCGACGCGGACCCCGGTCGGCCGTTCGGCTCGTGCCAACGCGTCGGCCAGAACGTCGGCCGACGACGCGCGCAGCAAGTAGCCATCGCCGTGTCGCGCGGCCATCGCGTCGGAGCCCAGCCGCATTGTGAACGCTTCGGCTTCATCACCCTCCACGAGAGCGAGCGCAGAGAACGGTGGCAGCGACAGATCGCGTCGGCGCTTCGTCTCGCGATCGGCCGCGACTCCCGGATCGCCGGCTACCGCGCTCGCGACCACGTCGTGATCGACGAGGGTGGTCTGCACCAACACCTTGCCACCGCGGCCCCGCGCCCCCACCAGTCGCCCGGCCCGCACCAGCAACGCCATGGCATGTTCGGCCGCGCGGTAGCGCGGTGCGAGCAGTTCGGCGTCGAAGTCGAGGAAGACAACGGTGTCGATGCGCCGTACGCGGTGCAGAACCGCTTCGGTTCCGACGAACACGTCGCAACTCGTGTCGTCGAACGCCGACGCTCCGGTCACTTCGAGCACCGAGCGATGCGCGGCCGCCTCGATCTCGGCCCGCAACCGCGCGGTACCCGGCTTCACCCGCGCCATCGCGGTCGATCCGCAGGCCGCGCAGATGGTGGCGCGAGTGATCGAGCACGACGCACAAGTCAGTTGTCCTTCGTCGATCTCGGCCACCGAGGCTCCGCATGCTTCGCAACGGGCCAGTTCGCGGCACTGCCGACACGCCACCAATCGAGCCTGACCCTTGGTGTTCACCACACAAGCCACTCGCCGAGAATGGTCGCGCAATTCGGCGATCAGCTCGTCGGACACCAACGACCGCTTCCACGGCTCGACGGATCGGCGATCGACCACCACCACGTCGGGCCACGCCGCCGCCTCGCGGTCGAGTGGCGGCGCCAACACGAACCGCTCGTGACGAACCATCGCGGTGGGTGTCGGCGACACCGCGACGAACACCGCATCGGCGCGACGCGCGCGCTCGATGAGCACATCTCGCGCGTGCCAAGTGGGCGTGCGCTCCTCCTGCAACGCTTCGTCGTGTTCGTCGAGCAGCACGGCGACGGCCAGGTCCGGACACGGCGCGAACGCGGCCTGCCGCGTACCGATCACCACGTCGACTCCACCGCGAGCCTGGGCCCAGTCGTCGGGCATGAGTGCAACCGATACCGCGGTGCGTCGCAACCGTGCCGCCAAGCCTTTGGCCCCTTCGACCGATGGGCACACCACGAGCGTCGGCCCGATACGCGCCGCCGACAAGATGGCCGGAAGTTGATCGGCCGTGGGTGGAAGCCGCAGCACCCCGCCACCGCGCTCGATCAGCGACGTGGTGGCCGGCGACGACGGTTCGGCGACGACTTTGGTGCGTCGCGGCGTGCCGGCGCGATTGACCACGATCGGCGGCGACGCGGTCACGAGCAACGGCCGCAGGCGACCGGCCGCCCAACGATGCACCGCCCACTCGCACAGCGCGAGCACCTCGGCATCGGGGCCGAGACCACTCGACTTGGCAATGGGCTTGAGCGCGGCGCCGACCTCGCTCACCACGTCGTCCTCGACGACCCAGCCGCCCACCCGGCGGCCGTGAAGCGACACGCGAACCCGCGAGCCGATCGTGACGATCGAATCGAGTTCGTCGGGAACGACGTAGTCGAAGGCGCGATCGATCCCGGTGACGTCGGGGGCGACGCGAACGACTCGAGTCAGGGTCGTCTCAGAGTCCGAGAGCCGACGAGAAATCGGAGAGGCGCGACAACTTCTCCCACTCGAATTCGGGAAGCTCGCGACCGAAGTGACCGTACGCCGCGGTCTTGCGATAGATCGGCCGCTTGAGTTTCAGGTCGCGCACGATCGCAGCCGGACGCAGGTCGAACACGGCGCGCACGGCCGCTTCGATCTTGGCGGCCGGAACCTTCTCGGTCCCGAAGGTTTCGACGAGGATGCTCACCGGATGCGCCATGCCGATGGCGTAGGCCACCTGCACTTCGCAGCGATCGGCCGCACCGGCCGCCACCACGTGCTTGGCCACCCAACGGGCCGCGTACGCCGCCGAACGATCGACCTTGCTCGGGTCCTTGCCGCTGAACGCACCGCCACCGTGACGGCCCATGCCGCCGTACGTGTCGACGATGATCTTGCGACCGGTGAGACCGGTGTCGGCGTGCGGACCGCCGAGCACGAACTTGCCGGTGGGATTCACGAACACCGCGTAGTCGTCCTTGGCGAACTGCGCCGGGATGACCGGACGGATGACCTGCTCGATGAGATCGGGACGGATGACCGTGTCGCGGTCGACACCGTCGTGGTGCTGCGTGGAGACGAGCACGGTGCGCAGACGAACGGGTTTGCCGTCCTCGTAATCGAACGTCACCTGCGTCTTGCCGTCGGGACGCAGGTACGGGATCTGACCCGACTTGCGGGCATCGGTGAGACGCTCGGCCAGACGGTGGGCCAGGTCGATGGGCAACGGCATGAGCGTGGGTGTTTCGTTGCACGCGTAGCCGAACATCATTCCCTGGTCGCCGGCACCCTGCAGATCGAGATCGTCGCTGCCCGAACGCGAACGCACTTCCTCGCTGCGATCGACGCCCTGGGCGATGTCGGGGCTCTGCGCGTCGAGGGCCACCAGCACACCACAGGTCTTGCCGTCGAAGCCGTACTCGGCGTTGTCGTAGCCGATGCTCTTGATGACCTCGCGCGCGATCTCGGGGATTTCGACGTACTCGCCGGTGGAGATCTCGCCCGACACCAAGCAGAGTCCGGTGGTCACGAGGGTTTCGCAGGCCACGCGGGCGTGCGGGTCCTTGGCCAGGATCGCGTCGAGCACCGCGTCGGAGATCTGGTCGGCCATCTTGTCGGGGTGACCCTCGGTCACGCTCTCGGATGTGAACGTCCACTGTCGGCTCATCGGTGCTCCTGAATCGGCTGGAGGTCAGGCCCGCAGGCCGACCACGATGTCGAGCAGCGCACGGGCGATGTCCCGCTTGTCGCTCAACGGATGCGACTCTAATTCGCCACCGGGTCGCACGAAGGTGACCGCATTGGTGTCGTGCTGGAAGCCCACACCGGGCTGGCTCACGTCGTTGGCCACCACGAGATCGAGGTTCTTGCGCTCGAGTTTGGACTGCGCCTGCGCCACCAGGTCGCCGGTCTCGGCAGCGAATCCGACGAGGATCTGACCCGGACGTTTGGCGGCACCGAGACCGGCCAGGATGTCGGGCGTGGGTTCGAGGACGATCTCGGGAACACCGCCCGCTTTCTTGATCTTGCCGGTGGCGCACGACACCGGGCGGAAGTCGGCCACTGCGGCGGCCATCACGACCACGTCGGCACTCTCGGCCAAGCGGTCGAGTGCGGTCTTCATCTGGGCGGCCGTTTCCACGCACACCGTCTCGACGCCGATCGGTGCCGGTCGATCGACCGTGGTCACGAGCGTGACGCGCGCACCACGACGACGAGCCTCCTCGGCGACGGCGTAACCCTGTTTGCCACTCGACCGATTGGCGATGACCCGCACCGCGTCGATCGGTTCGCGCGTGCCACCCGCGCTGACGACGACGTGGACATCGGCGAGATCGCGTCGACCGAGCACCGACAACACCTCGGCCACGATTGCGTCGGGTGCGGCCAGACGGCCCTTCCCCGAATCACCGCCGGCCAGTCGGCCGTCCTCGGGATCGACCACGTGAACGCCGCGTTCGCGAAGCGTGCGCACATTGGCCTGCACGGCCTGGTGCTCCCACATCTCGGTGTGCATGGCCGGGCACACGACAACGGGGGCGCGAGTGGCGATGAGGACGTTGGTGAGCAGATCGTGCGACAGGCCGTGTGCGTAGGCCGACACGAGTCGTGCGGTGGCCGGTGCGACCAGGACCAGATCGGCGCCCTGACCGAGTCGGGTGTGCGGAATGGGCGACTCCTCGTCCCACAACGAGGTCTGCACCGGCTGGCTGGCCAGAGCCGAGAACGTGGTGCGACCCACGAAGCGTTCGGCGCCGTCGGTCATGACCGGAGCGACGTGCGCACCGAGGTCGACGAGACGGCGACAGACTTCGACTGCTTTGTACGCGGCGATGCCACCGCACACACCGAGGACGATGGTCTTGCCCGCGAGAGGCGCCGAGGACGTCGTCACTCGGATCTCGTCACTCGTCGGCCGAGTCGCCCTCACCGAGCAGCGCGGCGGCCGCATCGGCGGCAGCGGCGGCTTCGGCGGCTTCGCGCTCGCGCACTTCGTCACCCGAGATACGCACGATCTTGCCGGCCGCAATCTCTTCGAACGACAAGCTGAGGAGCTTGCGGAGCGACGGGACCTGCGGCGGGATGAGCTTCTGGGACACCGCACCCTCGGGGCGGTAGTAGTCCTGGAGCTGACGCGAACGCTGAGCGGCCAACGTGACGAGACTGAACTTGGAGTCGACCTTGGAGAGCAGCAGTTCGAGCTGCGGGCTGGTCATCGAATCGTCGTTGGCGGGCATGGGCGCCCAGGCTAGGGCGATCCGGCCGCTTTGCGTCGGGCGGCGATGATCTCCATCATCTCGCCCACGGTCTGGTCGAGGTCGTCGTTGACCACCACCTCGTCGGCCAGGGCCCGGCCGATCGGCTCTTCTTCCTCGGCCTTGCGCAGACGCTGCTGGACCTTGTCATCCGGATCGCCGCGACCGATCAGCCGGCGGCGCTGCTCGTCGCGCGAGGGCGGCAGGACGAAGATCAAGGTTGCCTCAGGGTGAACGGCCTTCACCTGCTGGGCGCCGTCGACTTCGATTTCGAGCACGATGTCGCGATCGGTTGTGCCATCGGGCACCGGCGAGCCGTAGTAGTTGCCGAGGAACTCGGTCCATTCGAGGAAGCCACCGCGGTCGCGGTGCGCTTCGAAGTCGTTGCGCGTGACGTACACGTACGCATCCTCGCGTTCACCTGGTCGTCGCTGGCGCGTCGTCCAGGAACGGCTGAGCAACAGCGACGGATCGCGTTTCACCAAAGCGTCGACGATCGTTCCCTTACCGACCCCACCGGGTCCGGACACGATGATGATGAGTGGAGAACGGGCGGGGGTGACCCGCCCACTCACTTGGCGAGATGCTCGAGCAAGGCCTTCTTCTGCTGTGCGCCGAGGCCCTGGATCTTGCGGTTGTCGGCGATGCCGACTTCCTCCATGATCTTGCGCGCCTTCACCTTGCCGAGGCCGGGAAGGCTCTCGAGCAATGAAACGACCTTCAACTTGCCGACGTTCGGGTCGGACGAGCTGAGGGCGTCGGCGACGGTCAGGGACCCCTGCTTCAGCTTCACCTTGATCTCGGCACGAGCCGCCCGGGCTTCAGCGGCCTTGGCGAGCGCGGCAGCGCGCTGTTCCGGAGTGAGTTGCGGAGGTGTTGCCATGGCCGAACCCTACCCCTGAGCAGGGGGAAGCGGGTGGATACCGCCCCGGTGGGCGACTCCGGTGAGATCGGCCAGGCGCCCGATACCGCGGTCGGCCGCCCAGGTCACCAGGTCGCGGGCCACGATCTCGGGGGCCCGGGGGTCGGCGAAGGTGGCGGTACCGACCTGCACCGCCGAGGCTCCGGCTTGGAGCAATGCCACCGCTTCGGTCGCCGACGACACTCCCCCGACGCCGACGATCGGCAGATCGGGATGAGCCGCGGCCACGTCGAAGATGGCCCGCTGGGCCACCGGGTGGATGATGCGACCCGACACACCGCCCCCGCCGTTGCCCAGCACGGGCCGACCGGTGTCGGGATCGATGACCAGGCCGAGCACGGTGTTCACCAAGGTCACGGCCTCGGCGCCGGCCGCGCGCACGGCCCCGGCGATCTCCACCAGCCGGTCGGTGTTCGGACTCAACTTGGCCCACACCGGGCGCGGTGCACCGGCCAAGGCCGCGACCGACTCGGCGACGACCGCGGCCGAGAGTTCGGCGTCGTGGGCGAAGATCCCGCGTCGACCCTCCAGGTTCGGACACGACAGGTTCACCTCGACCGCGATCACGCAGTCTCCGGCCCGGCCCGTGCGACGGATGCCATCGGCTGTCGCGAGCGCGGCCTGGCGGTACTCGTCGACCGAACGACCCCACAAGCTGACGACCACCCGGCCCCCGCTGCGCACCAGTTCGGGGAAGAACTCGTCGAACCACCCGGCCACACCGGGACCCTGGAGGCCGACTGAATTGATCATGCCCTCGGGCAGAGGATGCAGACGCGGCGCCGGATTGCCCGGCCAGGGCATGACCGACAACGACTTCACGACCACCGCACCCAATGTGGACAAATCGCAGTAGCGGCCGAGTTCAGCACCGTGACCCGAGGTTCCCGCCGCCGTCATCACGGCGTGCGGCAGTTCGATCGAACCGACGCGCACTCGCGTGTCGACCGGCCGATCAACGACCATGGTGCTCCTGCAGCGAACGAACCTCGAGCGGTCGCCCGAACTGCTCGGCCATTCCCTGCACCGCGGCGAGTGCGGCCTCGACGGTCGTCACCGAGCTGACGTGATGCACGTTGGCCGCTTTGCGGATGGCTTCGCCATCGGTGCGGCCACCGCGGCCCTGCGGTGTGTTGATGACGAAACAGATGTCGCCGCTCGCGATGAGATCGACCGCGGTGTTTCCCGCACCTTCGCTCAGCTTGCCGACGACCTGATCGATGTCGAGACCGAAACGCGACAAGTACTTCGCCGTGCCGGTGGTCGCGGCGATCCCGAATCCCAATCGGCGCAATCGCTTGGCCACCACCAGCCCGGCTGGTTTGTCGGCGTCGGCGAGCGACAAGAACACGGTTCCTTCGGTGGGAAGGACCGTGCCGGCGGCGAGTTCGGCTTTGTAGAACGCCTTGCCGAACGTGACGTCGAAGCCCATCACCTCACCGGTGGAGCGCATCTCCGGCCCGAGTGCCGTGTCGACTTCGGGGAAACGGTTGAACGGAAGTACCGCTTCCTTCACGGCCACCGCACCAGAGGAGAGAACCGAGTCGACCAGCAAGCCCTCGACACGAAGTTCGGCGAGCGTGGCGCCGAGCATCACGCGGGTCGCGACCTTGGCCAGCGGAACTCCCGTGGCCTTGGCGACGAAGGGCACCGTGCGACTGGCACGCGGATTGGCTTCGATCACGTACACGCTCGTGCCGGCCACCGCGAACTGCACGTTGATCAGACCCCGCACGTCGAGTGCCTCGGCGATCGATGCGGTGTAGGTGGTGATCACTTCGACCACCCACGACGGCAGGTTCTGCGGCGGTATCGCGCAGGCCGAATCTCCCGAGTGCACACCGGCTTCTTCGACGTGCTCCATCACCCCGCCGATCAACACCTCGCCGGTGTGATCGCGAATGGCGTCGACGTCGACCTCGGTCGCGTCCTCCAGGAACCGATCGACCAGAACCGGGCGCTCGGCCGACAGGCCGCCCTCCTTGCCGAGGCTGCCGAATCCGGAGAGTTCGGCCATGGCGCGCGCGAGATGTTCGCGGTCGTGCACGATCTGCATGGCACGGCCGCCGAGCACGTAACTCGGACGCACGAGCACCGGGAAACCCACCTCGGCGACGATCGCTTCGGCTTCGGCCAAGGTGACCGCCGTTCCGCCGGGCGGTTGCGGGATGTGGAGATCGCGGCAGAGCGCGTTCCATTTCTCGCGATCCTCGGCGAGGTCGATGGACGAGGGGGACGTTCCGGCCACGAGTTCGACGGGCAGCTGACCCGACAACTTGAGCGGGGTCTGGCCGCCGAGCGACACGATCACCTTGGGCGCGACTCCCCCGGCCGCCGCCGTCTCCACCGCGATCACGTTCATGACGTCCTCGCGCGTGAGCGGTTCGAAGTAGAGGCGATCGGACGTGTCGTAGTCGGTCGACACCGTCTCGGGATTGCAGTTGACCATCACGGTCTCGTATCCGGCATCACGCAACGCGAACGAAGCATGAACACAGCAGTAGTCGAACTCGATGCCCTGGCCGATTCGGTTGGGGCCGGACCCGAGGATCACCACTCGCGGCTTGGCGGACGGCCGCACCTCGTTCTCGTCCTCGTAGGTGGAGTAGTGATACGGCGTCGAGGCCGCGAACTCGGCCGAGCACGTGTCGACGGTCTTGTACGTCGGAACGACCCCCGCGCGTTCGCGAGCGTCGCGCACTTCGAGTTCGGTCGATCCCCACAGGTAGGCCAACTGCGCATCGGAGAAACCGAGCCGCTTGGCCCGCTTCCACGCGCGCGGACTCAACGACTCGGCCGACGCCGACGACAGCGCGTGGCGCTCCTCGACGATCATCGCCATCTGATCGAGGAACCACGGATCGATACGGCAGGCGTCGTGGATACGGTCGATCGACGCGCCCCGGCGGAGCAGTTCGCCCACCTGCATCAGTCGCTCGGGTGTCGCCACCGCGACGGCCGCGAACAGTTCGTCGTCGGACATTTCGGCGTATTGCTTCTCGGCCGGATCGCAGTTGAGACCGAGACGGCCCTGTTCGAGCGAGCGCAGCGCCTTCTGCAAACTCTCGGGAAACGTACGCCCGATGGCCATGACTTCGCCCACGCTCTGCATCTGCGTGCCGAGCACGCCCGAGGTGCCGGGCAACTTCTCGAACGCCCAACGCGGGATCTTGGTGACCACGTAGTCGATGGTCGGCTCGAACGACGCCGGTGTCATCCGGGTGATGTCGTTCGGGATCTCGTCGAGCGTGTAGCCGACCGCCAACTTGGCGGCGATCTTGGCGATCGGGAAACCGGTGGCCTTGGAGGCGAGAGCGCTCGAGCGCGACACGCGCGGGTTCATCTCGATGACGACCTGCTGCCCCGTCGCCGGGTCGACCGCGAACTGCACGTTCGATCCGCCGGTCTCGACGCCTACGCGACGGATACAGGCCAGCGCCGAGTCGCGCATGATCTGGTACTCGACGTCGGAGAGCGTTTGCGCCGGTGCGACCGTGATCGAGTCGCCGGTGTGGACGCCCATCGGGTCGACGTTCTCGATCGAGCAGATGATCACGCAGTTGTCGGCACGATCGCGCATGACCTCGAGTTCGTATTCCTTCCAGCCCGCGATGCTCTTCTCGATGAGGATCTCGCGGATGGGACTGGCGTCGAGGCCGTTGCTCGCGATGGCTCGGAACTGCTCGGCGGTGGAGGCGATACCCGTACCGCGGCCGCCCAGGATGTAGGCCGGACGAACGATGACTGGCAGCCCGATCTGCTCGACCACCGTCATCGCCTCGTCGAGCGTGTGCGCGACACCCGAGGCCGGAACCGACAGGCCGATCTCGATCATCGCCTTCTTGAACTTCTCGCGGTCCTCCGCGGTGGCGATCGCCTCGGCGTTCGCGCCGATCAGTTCGGGGGTTCCGGGCACGCCGACCAGTCCGCGCTCGAACAGCGCCATGGCGATGTTGAGACCGGTCTGACCGCCCAGTGTGGGCAGGACGGCATCGGGTTTCTCACGATCGATGATCCGCGACACCACTTCCCACGTGAGCGGTTCGATGTACGTGCGATGCGCGAAGTCGGGATCGGTCATGATCGTCGCCGGATTCGAGTTGGCGAGGATCACGCGGTAGCCCTCGTCCTTCAGGACTCGGCAGGCCTGCGTTCCGGAGTAGTCGAACTCGCAGGCCTGGCCGATGACGATCGGACCCGAACCGATGATGAGGATCGACGAGAGGTCGGTGCGCTTGGGCATGTCAGAAGCTCCCGTCCTGCATCAGTCGTGCGAACTGCTCGAAGAGGTATCGGCTGTCGTGCGGCCCCGGCCCGGCCTCGGGGTGGTACTGCACACTGAAGGCCGGTGCGTCGATCACGCGCATGCCCTCGTTGGTGAGGTCGTTCAGATTGAGGTGCGTGACGCTCGCCTTGCCCGCCAAACTCTCGGGATCGAGGCAGAAGTTGTGGTTCTGGCTCGTGATCTCCACGTGACCACTCGCCTCGTGACGCACCGGATGGTTTCCGCCGTGGTGTCCGAACGGCAACTTGAAGGTGGTACCTCCGAGTGCGCGACCGAGCAATTGATGACCGAGGCAGATGCCGAACAGCGGCACCTCACCGAGAAGTCCGCTGATGGCTTCCACCGCGTACGGAACGGCGGCCGGGTCGCCCGGCCCGTTCGAGAGGAAGACTCCGTCGGGTCGCCGGGCGAGGACATCGGCGGCCGTCGTGGAGGCCGGAACCACTTCCACTGTCGCGATCTCGGCCAGACAGCGCAGGATCGTGGTCTTGATGCCGAAGTCGTAGGCCACCACGCGGTGACGACCCGAACCGAACGAATAGGGCTGGCCGGTGGTGACGGTGGCGACGAGGTCGATGCCGTCGGTGCCGCGTTCGGCGCGGGCCGCCGCGAGCAAGTCGGATTCGGATGCGGTTCCGAACGCACCGGACATCGCCCCGGTGTCGCGCAGGACGCGCGTGAGGCGACGCGTGTCGATACCCGCGATTCCGGGAACACCCCGCGCGGCGAGCATCGCGTCAAGACCGGTTTCGGCCCGGTGGTTGCTGTGACGGCGGGCCAGATCGCGAACGATGACTCCGCGACAGTGCGGCCGCGACGCCTCGTCGTCGATCGCCGCGGTGCCGTAGTTGCCGATGTGCGGATACGTGAACGTGATGATCTGACCGGCGTAGCTCGGATCGGTGATCACCTCTTGGTACCCGGACAGCACGGTGTTGAACACCACTTCGCCGGTCGCGACCGATGCCTCGGCGCCGATCGCTTCTCCCTCGAACACGCTGCCATCGGCCAGAACGAGGGCCGCCTCACGAATCGCCACGATCATCCTCTCCAGCCCGAACGATCATTATGAATGATCATACAGTCATTCGCATAATTATTGATGGCGGTCATCGCGTGGCCGCCCCGTTCACGACCACGGCCCGTCCGCCGAACACGGTGTGAAGCACTCGCCCTCGCACGGTTCGACCGTGATACGGCGTGTTGCGACTGCGACTGGCCAGGTGCCCGCGGTCGATCGTCCAGGTTGCGTTCGGATCGAACACCGTCACGTTGGCCGGCTCGCCGACGGCGACCGGTCGGCCCTGGTGATCGGCGAGCTGCGCGATGGCGGCCGGCTTCCAACTGAGGGCGGCCACCACGTCGCGCAGCGGCATCGACAACTCGGTGAGGGCGAGGGCCAGCGCGGTCTGCAGCCCGAGCATGCCGGGAGGGGCCTGATCGAGCGGCTGTTCCTTGAGGTGCGGAGCGTGCGGTGCGTGATCGGTCGCGATGGCGTCGATGGTTCCATCGGCCAGACCGCGCTTCAACGCCGCGATGTCGGACGGTGTGCGCAAGGGCGGGTTCACCTTGAACGTGGGATCGAAACCGGAGAGGGCCTCGTCGGTGAGTGTGAAGTGATGCGGTGCCGCTTCGGCGGTCACGGCCAGACCCTCGGCCTTGGCCGAACGCACCATGTCGACGCTGCGCTCTGTGGAGAGATGCAGGAAGTGCACGGGCGAGCCAGTGAGGCGACACAACTCGATGTCGCGGTGCACCATGAGCTCTTCGGCCAGCGACGGCCAGCCCGGGAGGCCGAGGCGGCTGCAGCAGGCGCCCTCGTGCATCACGGCGCCGTGAGTGAGGCTCGACACCTCGCAGTGCTGGGCCAGGGTCACACCGAGTTGGCCGGCGTATTCGAGGGCTCGCCGCATGAGTAGTGCGTCCTGCACGCCGTTGCCGTCGTCGGTGAAGAAGCGAACTCCGGCGTCGCGCAACTCGGCGAAGGGCGCCAACGTCCTTCCCTCGCGACCGACGGTGATGCACCCCGACGGAACCACCTCGCACAATCCGGCTCGCCGTCCCTGATCGCGAACGAAGTCGACCACCACGCGCGAATCGTGCGGTGGTTCGGTGTTGGGCATGGCGACGACCGCCGTGAATCCGCCCAGCGCCGCGGCTCGACTGCCGGTCTCGATCGTCTCGGACTCTTCACGGCCGGGCTCGCGCAAGTGGACGTGCAGGTCGACGAATCCGGGGCTCACCACACACCCCGTCGCGTCGAGGACGGTGTCGGCGCGAGCGTCGCTGCCGGCATCGAGGATCTGCGCGATGCGGTCGCCGTCGATCAGGACATCGGCCGCGCGACCGTCGTCATTCGTCGACGTGGAGTCGATGATCCGGCCGCCGCGAATCAGGATGCTCACGACACGACCTCCTGACCGCCGAGCACGTCGAAGAGCACCGCCATGCGCACCGACACGCCGCTGGCCACCTGATTGGTGACGAGGCTGCGAGGCAACTCGGACGGGTCGATCATCATCTCCACTCCCCTGTTCATCGGACCCGGGTGCATGACCACCGCGTCCTTCTTCATGCGAGCCGCGCGGTCGCCGTCGAGACCGAAGCGGGTCGAGTATTCGCCGAGGTGCGGCACGAGAGCTTCGTTCATCCGCTCGCGCTGCATGCGCAGCATGTACACGACGTCGGAATCCCCGATCACCGCGTCGAAGTCGTCGGTGATCTCCACCGGCCACGACCGCGTATCGGGAGGCATCAACGTGCGCGGACCGACCAGGCGAACCGTGGCGCCGAGTGCCGTGAAGGCCTCGATGTCGCTGCGCGCGACCCGACTGTGCCGGACATCGCCGACGATCGTGACGACGAGACCCTTCAGGCACGACGTCGACGGGCCGATTCCGAACGCACCGACGATCGAGTGGCAGTCGAGCAGGGCCTGGGTCGGATGCTGATGCCAGCCATCGCCCGCATTCACGATCGACGCGTCGGTCCAGTTCGCCATCTGCCACGGAACACCGCTCGACTTGTGCCGCACCACGAACGCCGCGACTCCCATCGCGCTCACGGTCTCGACCGTGTCGCGCAGGCTCTCGCCCTTGTTCACGCTCGACGTCGACACACTGAAGGTCATGGTGTCGGCCGACAGGCGCCGGGCCGCGGTCTCGAACGAAATGCGGGTGCGCGTGGAGTCCTCGAAGAACAGGCTCACGACGGTCCTGCCCACCAGAGCGGGAACCTTGGGGACCGGCCGCCGATTCACTTCGGCCATGTGCTCGGCCACCTTCAGGATGCGCACGATGCCGTCGGCGCCGAGTTCGTCGATGCTGCGCAGGTGCTTCATCGCGGCGCGACTTTCTTCAGCACCACGGCCTCGGGAGTGACCTCGATGTCCTCGTCGCGACTGGTCGGGATGTTCTTGCCCACGTAATCGGGACGAATCGGCAGTTCGCGGTGGCCGCGGTCGACCATCACGGCCAACTGCACCGAAGCCGGGCGTCCGTACTGGTTGAGCGCGTCGAGGGCCGCGCGCACCGTGCGCCCGGTGAAGAGAACGTCGTCGACCAGGACGACCCGTGAGCCGCTGAGATCGACCGGGATCTCGCTCACCGACACCGGAGTGACCGGTCGCAGGGCCAGATCGTCGCGGAACAACGACACATCGAGCCGACCGAGAGGAACGGGCTGACCGTCGATTCGCTGGATCGCATCGGCGATTCGTTCGGCCAGCCACACGCCGCCGCGCTGCAGGCCGACGATGACGACGCCGTCGATTCCGCGGTTTCGTTCGAGGATCTCGTGTGCGATGCGCGTGACCGCGCGGGAAATGTCGTCGGATCGGAGGACGTGGGCAGGCTCGGTTGTGGCCCCGGCCGCGGCCGGCGTTGCTTCCATGTTGTCCTCCGTTCGAGCCTCACAGGACTCGTTTGACGGTCGGCCCGACCCTAGCAGCGGTCTCGTCTGGTCAGTGGCAGAGCGCGAGGATTTGTTGCAGGTCGGCGGGCAACTCGACGGTGAAGGCGAGAACATCGCCCGTGACCGGATGGGCGAACGACAGCGAACCGGCATGGAGGAAGGGTCGGCTCATGGGCATCGAGACCCGGTGGCCGCCGTAGGCGGAATCGCCAACGACCGGATGACCGGCCGCGGCGAGGTGAACGCGGATCTGGTGGGTGCGACCGGTCTCGAGTTGGCATGCCACGAGGGAGACCTCGGGTTCAGCGAATTCACGCGTCACTTCGTAATGGGTGCGTGCCGGCTTGCCATTGGCCACCACGGCCATGCGCAGCGGATCACGCGGATCGCGTCCGATGGCGGCGTCGATGGTTCCGCGCGGTGCGTCGAAGTGACCCCAGGCCAGCGCCGTGTAGTGGCGATCGACATCGTGATCGGACAACGCCTCCACGAGGGCTTCGTACGCCTCGTCGGATCGGGCGACCACCAGCAGACCCGAGGTGCCGACGTCGAGTCGGTGCACGATGCCGGGCCGCGTGGGGTCGCCCACGGAAGCGATCTCGGGAAACCGCGCGAGCAATCCGTTCACCAATGTGCCCTCGCGATGACCGGGAGCCGGATGAACGACGATGCCGGGTGCTTTGTCGACGACGATCACGTGATCGTCGACGTGGACCACTCTCACGTCGACCGACGGATCGGCGTGCGGTAGTTCTTCGACCGGAATGCTGGACGTGTCGACCGTGACGCGCTGACCTTCGGTCAGACGGATCTTGCCGGACGTGGCCACGGCACCGTCGACCGTGACTCCGCCACTCTCGACCGCATGGGCCGCTTCCGAACGGCTGATCTCGGCCACCAATGACACGATCCGATCGAGTCGTTCGCCGGCCAATGCGGCTGGGATCACCTCGTCGAACACCTCGCTCACGCGCCGACTCCGTCGTTCGACTCCGATGATGCATTCGACTCGCTCGATTCCTGCGGATCGGACGAACGCCGGGATCCGAGCACGAACCCGAGGATCATGAGACCACCACCGACGTTGATGGCGATATCGGCCACGTTGAAGATCGGGAACCACTGGAAGTCGATGAAGTCGACCACCGAACCATGAAGTAGTCCGTCACCGCGGAACAATCGATCGAGGATGTTGCCGAGCGCACCGCCGACGATTAAGCCGATGGCCACGGTGGACAGGCGGCTGTTCTCGTTGCGCAGCGACACCAGCAGCCCCACCACCACGATCGTGGCCACGACGCCGATGACCGGACCCCAGCCCTGACCGCGTCCGAAGGCCATCCCGGAGTTGAAGGCCAGATTGAACCGAAGCGTCCAGACGACATCGATGATGCGATCGTCGAGCGTCGACAAGGCCCACTGCTTGGTTCCCTGATCGAGGGCGACGATGGCGGCCGCGATGGCCAGCGACACCGCGAGCGCCCGGCGGCCCGCGGTCGGACGGCTCATCGGATGCCGCCGACCCTCTCGGAAACCAGTTCGAGGGCCCACGGAATCGCTTCGAGGCGTTCGCGCGGGATGGGTTTGGTGGAGATCAGGCTGTAGCCGTAATCGCCCGACTCGATGCGCGCGAGTGCGGCGTCGATCTCGATGACGATCTGGCGATCCTGATCGGACAGAACCTTGGCGCGTTCACGTTCGACCGCGAGGGTGTCGCCGTCGCCGCCCTCTTCGTCGAACTGATCGTCACCCATTCCCGCTGCTTCGATCAGGAGGTTGCGCTCGAAGTCGAGCTGCTCGGCCTGACCGAGATATTCGGCGCGCTTGGCCACGAGCAACTGGCGTTGGGAGCGCAGGAACGCGAGATCGAAATCCTTGTTGGAGACGATGCCGTCCTTGGAGATCGGGCGCTTGCCCGGCACCGGCGGCTTGACGAACGGCTTGGGTGCCGGCGGCTTGGGTGCCGGCTTGGGTGGCTTGGGCGCCGGTGCGGCGACCGCTTTCTTGGGAGCAACCGCCTTGACGGGAGCGGCCTTCTTCGGTGCTTCCTTCTTGGGGACAGCCTTCTTCGGGACGACCTTCTTCGGTGCGACTTTCTTGGGAGCCGGCTTCTTGGGCACGGGCTTCTTGGCGACGGGCTTCTTGGCGACGGGCTTCTTGGAAGCCGGCTTTTTCGCAACGACTTTCTTGGGAGCCGGCTTTTTCGCAACGACTTTCTTGGGAGCCGGCTTCTTGGGCGCGATTTTCTTGGCCACGGGCTTCTTGGCCACGGGCTTCTTGGGGGCTGGCTTCTTCTTCGTCGGGGTGGCCATGGCGTGCGCAGGCTACCTCGTGGGTGTGACCCCGATGTGGACGTCGTCGTCATCGAGTGACGCATTGGGCTCACCCGCGCCGAAACTCACCGAATCGGCCAGCGTCTCGACCGCAACCATGTCGAGGTGCGGTTGGATCTGACGTCGCACCGACTCGGGGACCCCCAGGGTCACGGCGATTCGGTCGGACACGTCGAGACCGGCGTCACGCCGAGCCTGCTGTACGAGTCGGATCAGGTCGCGTGCGGTTCCCTCGGCGGCCAGTTCGGGAGTGACCTCGGTGTCGAGCGTGATCGTTCCGTCGCCACCCGACAGCGTGGTGCTGGCCGAACCCTCGGCCGCGGCCAACTTGAGGGTGTACTCGCCGTCGAACAATTCGATGTCACCGGCGATCACCCGATCGCCGTCCTTCCTCCAGTTGCCCGCCTTCACCGAACGAATGACTTCTTGGGTGCGCGGACCGAGTCGCGGACCGAGAGCGGCCGGGATCGGCTGCAGAACGAACGAGGCGTCGCTGGCCGCTTCGGTGCTCAGCACCACCGACTTCACGTTCACCTCGTCGGCGATGATGTCGACGTACGGACGCAGGTTCTCGGCTCCGGCGAACGACACGGTGAGCGAACGCAGCGGAAGGCGAACTCTCCGCCCGTGGGCCTTGCGCACCGACAACGTGGCCGAACAGACGTCGCGCACGCGATCCATCGCATCGACGAGGGGGCGATCGGACGGCAGCGAGGCGATCGCGGGCCAGTCGGCCAGATGGACCGAACCTCCTCCGGTGAGACCGCCGTACACCTCGTCGGTGACCAACGGAAGCAGCGGAGCGGCGACTCGGCACACGGTTTCGAGCACGGTGTGCAGAGTGTCGATCGCGTCGGTGTCGCCGGCCCAGAAACGATCGCGCGAGCGGCGGATGTACCAATTGGTGAGCACGTCGAGGAAGTCGCGCACATTGGCGCAGGCCGAGAAGAGGTCGTAGGCGTCGAAGTCGCGCGTCGTCGCATCGACCAGGTCGGCCGTCTTGGCCAGGATGTAGCGATCGAGAACGTGGGTCGAATCGGTTCGCACCGATCCGGTCTTGCCTTCGGCGTTGGCGTAGAGCGACAAGAAGTACCACGAGTTCCAGAGGGGCAGGAGGACCTGGCGCACGGTCTCGCGGATGCCCGCTTCGGTGACCGAGAAGTCGGCCCCGCGCAGGATGGCCGACGACAACAGGTACCACCGCATGGCGTCGGCCCCATACTGATCGAAGACCGCCATCGGATCGGGATAGTTGCGCAGACTCTTCGACATCTTCTGGCCGTCGTCACCGAGCACGATGCCGTGGCTCACACAGGTGGAGAAGGCCGGCCGATCGAAGAGAGCGGTGGCCAGGACGTGGAGCGTGTAGAACCAGCCGCGCGTCTGGCCGATGTACTCGACGATGAAGTCACCCGGGTAGTGGTTCTCGAACCACTCGCGGTTCTCGAACGGGTAGTGCACCTGCGCGAAGGGCATCGAGCCGCTTTCGAACCAGCAGTCGAGAACCTCGGGAACACGGCGCATCATCGATCGACCGGTGGGGTCGTCGGGGTTGGGACGCACGAGATCGTCGACGGCGGGGCGATGCAGGTCGGTGACGGCTGTTCCGAAATCGCGTTCGAGCTCGGCCAGGCTGCCGTAGACGTCGATGCGCGGATACTGCGGGTCGTCGCTCTTCCAGACGGGAATGGGCGAACCCCAGAATCGATTGCGGCTGATCGACCAGTCACGGGCGTTGGCGAGCCACTTGCCGAACGAGCCTTCCTTGATGTGCTCGGGCACCCAGCGGATCCGCTGGTTGAGTTCGACCATGCGGTCCTTGATGCGCGTGACTTCGACGAACCACGACGAGATGGCGCGGTAGACGAGCGGCTCGTTGCACCGCCAGCAGTGCGGATAGGCGTGATCGTACGAATCGTGGCGGATCACCACGCCCATGGCCTTCAGGTGCTTGATGATCGAGGGATTGGCCTCGAACACGTGCTGACCGAACCAGTCGGAGACCTCGGCGGTGTAGCAGCCGTGACTGTCCATCGGGCACACCACGGGAATGCCGGCCGCCTGACACGCCAGCTGGTCGTCCTCGCCGAAGCCGGGCGCCATGTGGACGACTCCGGTTCCGTCTTCGGTGGTCACGAAGTCGGCGCCGAGGACCCGAAAAGCGTTCTCGGTGTCGGCGAAGTAAGGAAACAGCGGTTGGTAACGGCGACCGACGAGATCGGAACCCTGCATCGTGGCCACCACGTCGTTGCCGATCTCGCGCTCGTAGGCGGCCAGGCGCGCCGAGGCCACGATCACTCGCCGTCCCTCGTGCGCCACCACCGAGTACTCGACATCGGGGGCGACCGCCAACGCCAGGTTGGACGGAAGCGTCCACGGCGTGGTGGTCCAGGCGAGGATCTCGTCTCCGCTGTCGAGACGGAACGCGACCGTGAGCGCCGGATCCTGACGATCGCGGTACACGTCGTCCATGCGGGTCTCGGTGTTGCTGAGCGGGGTCTCGCAACGCCAGCAGTACGCGAGCACGCGATTGCCCTCGTACACGAGGCCTTTGTCCCAGAGGGTCTTGAACGCCCACATGACGCTCTCCATGTACGAGAGGTCGAGCGTCTTGTAGTCGTTGTCGAAGTCGACCCAGCGGGCCTGACGAGTGACGTAGCGCTCCCACTCGCTCGTGTAACGCAGAACGCTCGAGCGACAGAACTCGTTGAACTTCTCGATGCCGTACTCGGTGACTTCGGGATGACCGGAGATCCCGAGTTGCTTCTCGGCTTCGACCTCGGCCGGCAAACCGTGGCAGTCCCATCCGAATCGGCGCTCGACACGACGTCCGCGCATCGTCTGGTAGCGCGGTACCGCATCCTTCACGAAACCGGTGAGGAGGTGCCCGTAGTGCGGAAGTCCGTTGGCGAACGGCGGACCGTCGTAGAACACGAATTCGTTGTCGCCGTCCGGGCCGGCCGGGCGCGCCGCGACCGACGCCTCGAAGGCTTGCTGATCGTGCCAGCGGCCCAGGACCGACGATTCGATCGCGGGGAACGAGGGCTGCGGTTCGACCGCCGGGTACTGATGGCCAGACATGAGCGGAATCAGGCTACGGGAGCCGACGCTCAGAGCACCTGAAGGATGACGTTCAGCACCAGGATCACGATGAGCGGCGAGAGATCGAGTCCGCCGAACGACGGGAGCGCCCGGCGAATGGGACCGAGCACCGGTTCGGTGACGCGATAGACGATCTCGCTCACCGGTCGCGGACCACCACCGGGAAACCACGAGAGAACCACGCGCACGATGAGCGCGATCTGGAACACGAAGATGACGGTTGCGATGAGCCCGGACATGGAACGACGCTCAGTACGTGTCGGACGCCGAACGTGCGGCCGGCTTCAGGAGGTACACGCCCTTGGCGACCTTCTCGATCTTGCCGTGGAGTCCGTAGGCCAGACCGCTCGAGAAGTCGACCATGCGCCGCGCGACATCGGCGTCGCAGCCCTCGGTGTTGAGGATCACGGGGTGTCCGTCGCGGTAGCGGTTGGCCACTTCCTGGATGTCGTTGAAACGGATGGCCTTCACGGTGTACGGCTCACCAGGCGCACCCGGTGTGCCCACCGTGCGCACGCTCGAGGTCTGACGACCCGAGATCGGACGCGGCTGAATGGACGAGTCGTCGATGCCGGGACGACGGGCCGGAACGGGTTCGGTGTCGCGGGGCGTGACCTGGCGCGCCACCGGACGTGAGGGTTCGTCGTACGCGGTGCGGTCGGCCGCCTGCGGCTCGTCGTAGTCGTCGTACGCATCGTCCTCGCCGAGACCGAGATAATCCATCGCTCGCCGGAATATCGACATGGTGGCCGAATCGTACTCCAGGGGTTCACCGCGTGGGTGGACGCCCCCCGAAGATCGCCGAGCCGATGCGCACCATCGTCGAGCCGGCGTCGAGAGCCAGTTCGAGATCGTCCGACATGCCCATCGACAGCTCGCTCACACCGACTTCGCGTGCCAATGCCGCCACGGCGGCGAAGGCGTCGGCGGTTCGTTCCCGATCGCCATCGGTGGGTCCGACCACCATCAGACCCTCGACCCGCAATCCGAGCGCCCGAGCCGACGCGACGAGTTCGGGCACCAGTGCCGGATCGCAGCCACCCTTGTCGGTCTCACCGGTGGCGTTCACCTGGACGTGGATACGTGCACCGGGTGCCCGCCGGGCGATCTCGTCGATCAGCGACCTGCGATCGACCGACTGCCACACGTCGACCACCGGAGCGAGCATCTTGACCTTGTTCGACTGCAATCGGCCGATGAAGTGGACGGTGGGTCGATCGTCCACGCCGTACTCGCGCATCTTGTCGACCAGTTCCTGCGCGTAGTTCTCGCCGATGTCGCGACAGCCGGCCGCCACCGCGGCCCGCACCGCATCGACACCGAACGCCTTGGTGACCGCGATCACCGTCACATGGCGGTCGGTGCGCTCGCGAATCCGGGCGTCGATCTCGCGCAACCGTCGCGCGACGTCGTCGTTCATGCCGCCGAATCCGTGATCCAGGCGCCGAAGAGGTGCCGCTGGCTCTCCCGCCGCACCCGGTGGGAGAAGAACGCATCGGGTCGACAACCGGTGCACCAGCCGACGTCGACGATCGACGCGACGCCCCTTCGATCGAGAACTGCGCGAACCGCGGCGTTCACGTCGAACGCCGGCCGGACGTCTCGAGTGACACCTCGCACCACTTCGCCGAAACGGCTCGCGAGCCGATCGAGATCGCTCGATCCGAACTCGTAGCAGCACGGTCGGATGTGCGGACCGATGATCGCTCCGCGCACCGAGTCGCCGGACGATTCCATGGCCTCGGCCGCCGCTTCGAGCACGCCGTTCTCGAGACCGCGCCAGCCGGCGTGCACGACCGCGATCGAGCGCTCCCCCACCAAACCGACCGGTGCGCAGTCGCCGACCCACACTCCGATGGGAGCCGACGCGGATGCGGTGACGATCGCATCGCCGCCGTGGCCGCAGTGTTCGCCGGCGGTGGAGACCACCCGAACCTCGACACCGTGCTCCTCGGTGAGGAGGGTCCAGCGGCCGGGATGGATCGCCGACGTGACCGCACGCCAATCGGGTCCGTCGAGACGAGCATCACCGTCGCGACGAGTCGCCACCGCGAACGTGACCTCCGGTCGACTGGGCCAGGCCACCAGGGCGGCCACGGCGGTTACTTCAAGAACGACGGAACGTCGAAATCGTCGTCGCCGTCACCGTCGCCGAACGACAACGGATCGGACGCGAAGATGTCCTTCGACGGTGCCGACGGACGCGAATCCTTCGGAGCCGAGCGACCCGACGGGCGCGCGGTGGGCTTCACCTGCGGGGCCCCATCCCAGCGGTCGAAACCGGCCGCGATGACGGTGACCTTGACTTCATCGCCCATCTCGTCGTTGATGACGGTGCCGAAGATGATGTTGGCGTCCTGGTGCGCGATGCCGTGGATGATCTCGGCGGCTTCGTTCATCTCCATGAGGGTCATGGTGGACGGACCCGTGACGTTCAGGAGAACGCCGCGCGCGCCTTCGATGGACGCTTCGAGCAGGTTGCTCGACAACGCCTTGAGAGCGGCATCGCGGGCGCGACTGTCGCCGCTGGCGGTGCCGATTCCCATGAGCGCCGAGCCGGCGTTCTGGAGCGTCATCTTCACGTCGGCGAAGTCGGTGTTGATGAGGCCCGGATTGGTGATGAGTTCGGAGATGCCCGACACACCGCTGTACAGAACCTCGTCGGCCTTGCTGAAGGCTTCGATGACGGTGTCGCGCGAGTCGACCACCGACAAGAGGCGATCGTTGGGCACGACGATGAGCGTGTCGACCTTTTCCTTGAGTTTGGCGATACCCGAGTCGGCCTGCACGGCACGACGGCGACCTTCGAACGAGAACGGACGCGTGACGATGCCGATGGTGAGAGCGCCGACGCTCTTGGCGATCTCGGCCACGATCGGAGCGGCTCCGGTTCCGGTTCCGCCACCTTCGCCGGCGGCGATGAACACCATGTCGGAACCCTTGAGGGCGTCCTCGATCTCGTCGCGGTGGGCTTCGGCGGCCTGACGACCCACTTCGGGGTCGCTTCCCGCGCCGAGGCCGCGGGTGAGTTCGCGGCCGATGTCGAGTTTGAGTTCGGCGTCGCTCGTCATCAGCGCCTGGATGTCGGTGTTGATGGCGATGAACTCGACGCCGCGGAGGTTGCGCTCGATCATGCGGTTGACGGCGTTGACCCCGCCTCCGCCCACGCCGACCACCTTGATCTGGCAGATGTAGTTGTTGCGGCTCCCGGCCATCGACTCCTCCGATTCAGAGTTGGGGCACATTCTCGCAGTTCAGGGGCATGGGTGGTGGGATACCCGGCGCCGGCGACCAGGTCGTCAGCGGACGCTCGGCTCCCCGGTCGAGACGTCGATCACCGAGTACGAGCGCGACCCCTGGCGCTTGATCTCGTTGACCACACCCACCAATTTGTCCTGGAAACCCTCGGGACGGCCGAAGAGCACCGTGACTCCGTCGGTCAGTTCGAGTGACAACTCGCCCTCCGGGCTCGCCGCGGCCGCGATGACCCGCAGGCGCAGGTCCCGCGGCAGGGCGTTGAGCAGTTGCACCGCTCCGAGGAAGGGTTGGCCCACCAGATCGCCCGGGGTCAGATTGGGGCCGGTCCCCCGGATGGGCGGATAGTCGACCGGGTCCCCTTCGATCACGTCGAGCACCCGGCCGTCGATGTCGATCACGCGATTGAACCCGTCGACGGCTCGGAAGAACGCCATCGGCGTGCGTTCGGCGATCTGGATCATCACCCGCGAGGGCAGATGCATCGACACGCGCGCCGCCTTGATCCACGGAATCGCCTCGAGATCGGATTCGGCTCCCGACAAATCGGCGGTGAGGATCGGATCGCCCTTCAGCGACGCGACGACCTCACCCACGCGCTCGGGGTCGGCGTACACCACACCTTCGACGTCGACCTTCCGGATCGACAGGATCGGGCTGGCGAGCAACACGAGCACGACGAGCGCGACCGCGACGACACCGCCCACGACGACGACCCAGCGCAGACGACGGCGACCGGCCGCGCGCCGCACGGCGATGCGTCGTTCGCGGAACCGCGCCCGCCCGATGGGAGCCGCTCTCGATCCCTTCTCGGGAGCCCCGCGATCGTCGTCGGAGATCACGAAACGCGTCTTGCCACCGACGGTCTTCTTCGCCGGGCCCGACGTCTTGCCCGACGATTTCGAGGCTGCCGTCTTCGCGCTCGGCGACTTCTTGGGACTGGTCGTGTTCGCACGACCACCCGAACGCTTGGCCCAACCGATCAGATCGGGACGCGGCAGGCGGCGCCGGGGTGCGTCCGCTTTCGTTCGGGCCGACGAACGATCCGAATCGTCATCGTCGTCGCTGCTCTCCTGCCGATCGTCCGTGAAGGCCGAGGCGAGCTCGGCTTCGACATCGGGATCGACGTCGTCGAAGTTCGTCATGCGAAACCGACCAAACGAACCTCGGAGCGCAGATCGTGGCCCGACTCGGTCAGCACTCGTTCGTGCACGTGGCGCATCACGGCTACCACGTCGGCGGCCCGGCCTCCCTCGTCGGCCTGGATGAAATTGGCGTGCTTCACCGACACCTCGGCCGTCCCGATACGAAATCCGCGCAATCCGGCGCGATCGATCAATTCACCGGCCGACAGCACTCCCGGAATCGGATTCACGAACACCGATCCGGCATTCTGGCCGCCCGGCTGGTTCTCGCGCCGCCATTTGACGATGTCGTCGATCACCCTCTGCGCCTCCGCGGCGTCGCCTTTCTCGACCCGCAGTCGAACCTCGGTCACGAGGAAGCAATCGTCGAGATCGGAACCTCGGAAGCGCAAGCCGAGTTCGTCACGTGTCCAGGTGCGCGCGACACCCGAAGAGAGGTCGATCACCCGAGCATCGACGAGCGAGGCGGCCATGTCGGAACCATGGCCGCCGGCATTCATACGAACCGCACCTCCGACCGATCCGGGCACGCCGACGGCCCACTCGAGACCGCGCCAGCCCGCACCAGCCGTTCGTCGTGCGAGCACCGGAAGGCTCGTGGCCGCACCAGCGCGGACGATCGGTGTCGAATCATCGGGATGCGGCAATTCGACGAACGACGCGAAGTCACCGAGTTGAAGCATGAGTCCGTCGAACCCCTCGTCGGACACGAGCATGTTGCTCCCCCGACCGATCACGAGAGTCGCCACGTCGAGATCGCTGCACACCGCAGCCACGTCGACGCATTCATCGATCGACTCGACGGTCACGAACGCGGATGCCGATCCGCCCACGCGATACGTCGTCAACGGTCCGATGGGCGCGTCGAATCGCACCCGGTCGCCCAGACGGCGAGTCAGCGCGGAGCGAACCTCAGAGTGCACCGCGCACTCCGAGAATTTCGCGGGGCAGGAATTCGATGTCTCCGCAGCCCATCGAGATGCACACGTCACCCGGCTCGACGAGAGTCGACACCGCCCGGGCCAGATCGGCACGGTCGGCCACCCATTCGACGCGCGCGGCGGGATGATTCCGACGCACCGCATCGACCACCAGATGCCCGGTGACGCCGGGAATGGGTGCGGTGCCGGACGAATAGATGTCGGTCAACACGACCACATCGGCGTCGACGAACGCATCGCCGTACTCGTCGGCCATCGTGGCCATGCGGTTGTAGCGATTGGGTTGGAAGACCGCCACGACTCGCTTCCACTCGCCACCGGCTCGCGCCGCGGCCAGAACCGCCGCGATCTCGCGCGGCAGATGCGCGTAGTCGTCGACGAACGTCGCACCATCGGCTCGACCCACCACGTCGAACCGACGACCGACACCACCGAACGACTCGATGCCCCGGATCGCCTCGTCGATGTCGACACCGATCTCGGTGGCCAGTGCGAGCGCGCCGCACGCGTTGGCAACGTTGTGGATTCCGCGCAACGGAAGGCGAACCGAACGCCGGCCGAAGCCTCCGTGCACGGTGAAGGTCATGGCGTCGCCCCGAGCATCCACGTCGGTCCACCGAACCGTGCAACTCGGGTCGGCTCCGTAGGTCACGAGTCGGCGCGGGTCGGCCACCGAGGCCACCCCGCGCGCGATCCCGTCGTCCCACCCCACCGCGACCGGACCGTCGACTCCGGCCATGAAGGCCGCGAAGTCGCGTTGCAGGTCGGCGAAGGTTCCGAAGTGATCGAGGTGGTCGACGTCGATGTTGGTGACGATCGCACCCCGCAGGGGGAGTTCGCGATACGTGCCGTCGCTCTCGTCGGCCTCCACCACGATGTGTCGGCCACCCGTCCAAGCGGCTCCGGTGCCGAGGTCGATCACGTCGCCACCGATCACGAAACTGGGCGAGAGCGACGACAGGGCGGCGCGCAGAAGCGACGACGTCGTCGTCTTGCCGTGGGTGCCGGCCACACCGAGAGCCTCGCTTCGAGCGCAGACGGCGGCCAGCATCCCGGAGCGATGCATGAGGCGCAGGCCGAGTTCGCGCGCCGCGCGAACTTCGACGTTGTCGAGAGGTATCGCCGTGGAATACGTGACCGCGTCGCAACCCGAAACCAGCCCCGGGTCGTGTCCGATCGTCACCGCTACGCCGGCCGCGCGGACTTTGTCGAGGACGGCGGTTTCACGAACGTCGCTGCCGGAGACACGATGACCCATCTGCGCCAGGACGATCGCGAGAGCACTCATGCCCGGACCACCGACCCCGACCACATGGATTCGACGAGTCGCGGACAAGTCGAATTCAGTCACGCCGAGCGACCTCGTCGATCAGTTCGGCGATCGCACCTCGGCGATTGAGGTCGCCTTGGTCGTGCGCGCGGGACGCCAGCTGCTCGCGGCGCGCATCGTCGACACGGAGAGCACGAATCACGTCGACCAGCGACTCGACCACGTCGTCGTCCGACAGCATCACCGCCGCACCACGATCGGCCAGCCAGCGAACGTTCCCCGTCTGGTGATCGTCGGCCGCGCCCGACCACGGCACGAGTATCGAGGGCACGCCCACACTCGCCACTTCGGCGATGGTTCCCGCTCCCCCGCGCCCCACGAAGAGGTCGCAACCCGCGTACACGTCGCGCATGCCGTCCTCGTAGCCGATGACGTCGTACCGGACGCCCCCGCTGGAGGTGATGATGTCGTTCATGCGTCGGGTCACGTCGGCGAGGAAGCGCTCACCGACGACATGGCGCACGGCGAGCGAGGAATCGGACGCCGATTCTCGCACCAACTTCTCGACCGCCGCGTTCAGGCCGGCCGAGCCGAGCGATCCGCCCACCGCGACGACGAGGAATCTCTCGGGTCCGACACCGAGGCGTTGTCGCGCCGCGCGACGATCGATGGTGCGGTCGAGACGCCGGATTTCACGTCGGACCGGCGCCCCGGTGTGACGGGCGCGGGGCAACGGAGAATCGGGGAAGGCGACGGCGCAGGCCGTCGCCCAGCGTGCGGTGATCTCGCTCGATCGGCCCGGACGACGGTCATAGCTCACGACGACGATCGGGATACGCAAGCGACGTGCCGCCAGAACCGCCGGCAGGCTCGCGTAACCGCCCACGCTCACCACGACGCGCGGTCGATCGGCTCTGAACATCGCGATCGCCCGACGTCGGGCGGCGAGGAGGCGTGGAACGAAACCGAGATTGTCGGACAGCCGATCGAAGGACCTTTGCAGCCCGACGACGTCGAAGAAGGTGTGGGCGACTCCGGTCGGCGGGACGAGACGGGTTTCCACTCCGCGTTGCGCGCCGAAGTAGCGCAGCGTGTCGAGCGGATGGCCACGATCGACGAGGGCTTCGATCACCGCGAGGGCGGGAAGAACGTGCCCGGACGTGCCGCCGCCGGTGACGACGGCGTGAACGGTCATCGCGGGCGACGGGCGACGTTCATCAGGAGTCCGGCGGCGGCCATCGACGCGATGAGCGAACTTCCGCCGAAGGAGATGAACGGAAGCGTGAGTCCCGTCACGGGCATGATGCCTATCACACCACCGATGTTGATGGAGACCTGCACGACCATCCAGCAACCGATACCGGCCGCGACCAGGAAGCCGAAACGGTGACGACACGACAGCGCCACCTGGAACGCGAAGTAGATGAGGAACGCGAAGAGCGTCATCAAGCCGAGGACTCCGAGCAGTCCCATCTCCTCACCGACGATCGAGAAGATGAAGTCGCTGTGAGCGATGGGAACGTACCCCCACTTGCCCGTACCGGCACCGATGCCCGTTCCGGTGAGTCCACCGTTCGAAAGGCTGATGAGCGCCTGATACACCTGGTACCCGTCGCTCTCGCGCGTGCCGTGGATGTCGAGGAACGACGTGATGCGCGACAACTTGTCGGGATCCTGCACGACATAGAGCGCACCGAGACAACCGGCCCCGATGGCGGCCAGGAACATCGGCTTGAGCGGAGCCCCGGCCAGGAACAGCATGCTCACTCCGATGAGCGACAACACCACGCACGAACCGATGTCGCTCTGCACGATGGCCGTGCCGGCGGCCAACGCGACGACCGTGAGGTACGGGCGCAAGGCCTGGGTGAAATCGTGGATGCTCTTCTCGCGACGAGCCAGCAGATCGGCGCCGTAGACGACGAGGATCAGCTTCATGAACTCGGCGGGTTGGATGTTGTAGTCGCCGATGTGGACCCACGCACGGGCGCCGTTGACAGAGGTTCCGATGCCCGGGAAGAACGACAACCACATGAAACCCAAGCCGAAAATCGGGAGGGTGCGGGCGATGAGACGTAGTTTGTCGAGCGGCATGCGGTAGGCGATGTAGAGCGCGGCGCCGCCGACGGCCGCGTAGATCGCCTGCTTGGTGAAGAAGTACCAGGGCGAACGTCCGCGATGGAACGACACGATGGACGACGACGAGAGGACCATCACGAGCCCGAAGAGGACCAGGGTGAGCGTCACGACGGCGATCACGTAGAAGCCGAGGGGCTTCGGATCCTTGCTGACGCGCTCGACGTAGCGCGAGCGGCGAGAGGGCTTGTTACGCGAGCCACGAGCCTGCTCGAGCGCTTGGCGACGACGCTCGGCGATGGGCGATCGTTTACCGCCGGTTCGGCGGCGGGTCTGAATGGCGACGGTCATCGGCTCACTCCCATCAGGTCACGCACGCAACGGGTGAAGTCCTCGCCGCGCCGGGCGTACCCGTCGTACCAATCGAAACTCGTGCAACCCGGCGAGAGCAGCACGGTGTCGCCCGATCGGGCCAGACGACGCGCGGTCTCGACGGCCTCGCTCATCGAGGATGCGTGCTCGACCGGACGTCGGCCGGCGAACACCGCGGCGATCTCGTCGGCGGCGTCCCCGATGGCCACGACGGCGCGAATGCGCGCGCTCTCGTCGGCGATGGGAGACAGATCGAGGCCCTTGTTGCGGCCGCCCGCGATCAGGACCACGTTGCCGAATCCGCGCAAGGCGGTGCGCACCGCGTGCGGTGTCGTCGCCTTCGAGTCGTCGTACCAGGAGATGTCGTCGTGCATGCCCACGAATTCGATTCGATGGTGCGGGGCCTCGAAGTCACCCAGGGCCGCCCCGATGGCTCGTACATCGGCCAAACCGCTCTCGATCACGAGCGCCGAGGCGCACAGGGCGTTCGTGATGTCGTGCGGCAACGCGCGACGCATCGACGCCACGTCGCCGATCGCGCCGTCGGGCCCCATCAGAGAAGCATCCACCAACTTGTAATCGGCCTGGTCGAGACCGAACGTGACACGTCGACACGCGGCGCGGCCCAGGTGACGCATCACGATCGGATCGTCGACCCACCCGATCGCGGTGTCCGACGGCCGCACGTGCGCCCACAGTCGGGCCTTGGCCGACTCGTACGTCTTCATCGACTCGTGCCAGTCGAGGTGATCGGGTGCGAGGTTGAGCCAGGCGGCGGCATCGGCACGGAAGGTCGTCGTGAACGCCAGTCGAAAGCTGGTCGCCTCGACGACGAAACAGTCGACGTCCATGGCCAGCGCCTCGACCATGGGCACCTCGGTGTTGCCACAGGCGACGGTCGCGCGCCCGGCCGACTGGATCATCGCGGCGGCGAGCAAAGTGGTGGTGGTCTTGCCGTCGGTGCCGGTCACCGCGACGATCGGACGCGGACCTCCGACACGAGTCGACTCCCAGTCGTAGGCGAGATCGAGTTCGGTCGCGATGCGGCGACCGGCCTTTTGTGCGGCGAGTACGACGCGATGACTCTCGGGAACTCCGGGAGCGGGCACGACGACGTCGCATGCGGCGATCAAGGAGCCGAGTTCGACGTCGTCGGGAGCGGCGCGGAGCTCGACGCCCATGGCGGCCAACGCCGACGACTTGGTTGGTGAGGGCTGATCGTCGACTGCCACGACGTCGACGTTGCGATCGACGAGCGCGCGAACCGTGGCCAGACCAGCCACCGCGACCCCGTACACCAGTGCTCGCTCGGTCACCGCAGGAACCCCGAATCGGTGATGCGCGTGAAATCGCCGATGAACATGGCCAAGGCGGCCGCGACGCAGATACCGCCGATGATCCAGAAGCGGATGATGACGGTCGTCTCGGGCCAGCCGATCAACTCGAAATGGTGGTGGATCGGAGTCATGCGGAAGAAGCGGCGCTTGCGGCCCGACGCCTTGAAGATGGTCATTTGGATGGCGACCGATCCGGCCTCCATCACGTTCACACCGCAGATCAAGGGGAGGAGGAAATGCGTGTTGGTGGCGACTGCGAGCAGACCGAGCGCGGCGCCGATGCCGAGGGCGCCCACGTCACCCATGAAGATGCGGGCCGGGGCCGCGTTCCACCACAGGAATCCGCCGCACGCACCGGCGAAGCCGGCCGAGAGCACGGCCAAGTCGAGCGGATTCACGGTTCCACCGGCGAGGACCCCGTACACCTCGGGGTTGCGGAACGACCAGTAGCCGATGATCGTGAAGGCGAGGAACCCGAGCAGCGCAGAACCACCCGCGAGGCCGTCGAGACCGTCGGTGACGTTGACCGCGTTGGTCGTGGCCCACATCATGAGTGCCGTCCACACGACCCACAGCCACCACGGGATCTCCCAACCGGGCCAGTCGAAGCGGGTGAACGAAATCGTCTCGGAGATGTCGGTGGCGGCGACCAACCACCAGGTGATGCCGCACGCCATCGCGAACGTGATGTAGCCCTTCTTCTTCCAGAAGATCCCGCGGTTGTGGCCCTTGTTGACCTTGATCACGTCGTCGAGGAGGCCCATGCCCGCCATCACGATGATTCCGACCCAGATGATCATCGCCTGATTGGAGAACGCGAGACCGTCCCGAATGTGGGCCGCGACCCAGCCGACGAACGCGGCACCGACGATCGCCAAACCACCCATCGTCGGAGTTCCCGACTTCTTCTTGTGGTGTTCGGGGCCGTGGTCCTCCTTGCCGAGGATCGGTTGACCCTTGCCACGATCGCGGAAGAACGTGATGAGGAAGCGGGTCGTGAAGAGCGACACGAACATGGCCGTGGCGCCGGCGATCATCACCGCGATCATGAGCGACCCTCCAGAATTTCGCGGGCCACGACCCGATCGTCGAACGGAACGACCGTAGTCCCGATGGTCTGGGTGGTTTCGTGACCCTTGCCGGCGATCACGACCACGTCGTTGGCGGAAGCCAGACGAAGTGCTCGGGCGATCGCCTCGGCGCGGTCGGGGAAGATGCCGTGCAAACGGTGGCGGAGATGATCGGGAATTCCGGCGGCGATCGAGTCGATGATCGCCCGCGGATCCTCCGAGCGCGGATTGTCGGACGTGATGATCACCGAATCGGCGAGCGACACGGCGATCTCGCCCATCATCGGGCGCTTGGCCTTGTCGCGATCGCCGCCGCAACCGAAGACGGCGATCACCTTCGCACCGGCACCGCTCGCCTCGCGCACCGAGCGCAGTACTTCGGCGAGTCCATCGGGCGTGTGCGCGTAGTCGACGAGGACCGCAAAATCCTGACCCGCTCGAACGCTTTCGAATCGACCGGGCACGGTCGGGGCGGCGGCCAAGCCGGCCACGACCGAGTCGGAGTCGAGTCCGGCCGCCACCGCGGCGGTGGCGGCGGCGAGCGAGTTCATCACGTTGAACGATCCGCCGAGCGGAGCCGTCACGCGACGACCACGCCAGGTGTACGAGTGCGACACCGGACTGATCGTCACATCGCTCACGTCGGTCCGCGAGAAGGGAATCACGTCGACGTCACGGGCGATCACTCGGGCGAGTTGCTCGCCGAACGCGTCATCGACATTGATGACCGCCTGGTCGCAGAAATCGGCGGTGAACAATCGCGCCTTGGCCGCGCCGTACGACTCCATGTCGCCATGGAAATCGAGATGATCGCGTCCGAGATTGGTGAACACTCCGACGGAGAACCGGGTGCCGTCGACCCGATGCAAGGAGAGCGAATGCGACGAGACCTCCATCGCCACTGCTCGACCGCCAGCGGAGAGGAACTCGGCCAGTCGTCGCTGCAGCACCGGGGCCTCGGGGGTCGTGTACTGACCCGACAGCGTTCCGAACACCTCACTGGTCCAACCGGCTGTCCGCATGATCGAACCCAGCAGTTGCGTGGTGGTCGTCTTGCCGTTGGTGCCGGTCACACCGATCACGCGCAGTTGCCGGGACGGATGTCCGAAGAACTCGCACGACAGCCGGGCGAGGGCGATCCGCGAGTCGGCGACTTCGATCTGGGGAATCGTCACCCCGGGCAACGGACGCTCGACCACGAGTGCGACGGCGCCACGCGCGACCGCTTCGGCGGCGAAATCGTGCCCGTCGGCGCGCTGTCCGCGAACGCAGCAGAAGATCGAACCGGGAGCGACCTCGCGCGAATCGTGGGTCACGCTCGTCACGAGCGCCGATCCATCGACCGAACGATCGAGCACCCGGATCAGGTCCGAGAGCGGGCGGGACGACGAGACGGTCACGGTCGACACGTCACTTCACGCAGCCGCGGTCGCCGTCACCCGGCTCGATCGAGAGTTCCTGGATCGCGACCTTGGCGAGCGCGGCGAACACGGGCGCCGCAGCGGTTCCACCGAACCGGTCGCGGCTGCTCGGATTCGGCTCGTCGATCGAGACGAGAATGGTGACCCGGGGATGATTCGCCGGAAGGTAGCCCACGAACGTGGCGAAGTAGGCGCGGGTCCCGTCCTCGGTGACGTAGGTGCCGTTGTCCTGCGTCTTGTAACCGGTTCCGGTCTTCCCCGCGACCGAGATGCCCGGAACCTGCGCGCGCGTCGCCGTACCGAGGCAGACGACGTCGGTGAGAATTCCGGTCATCGTGCGAGCCGTCTCCTCCGACACGACGCGACGGGTTTCGCCGATCGGCGATTCCCAGTACACACCCTTGTCGTCGATCGTGGCCCGTACCAGTCGTGGTGCGACGAACAGACCGTTGTTCGCCACCGCGTTCACGGCCGACACCAGCTGCAGAGACGTCGACGCGAAGCCGTAGCCGTACGTGATGGTGGCCTTCTCGGATCCGCGCAACGCGTCGGCATCGCGCAGCGATCCCGAACTCTCGCCCGGATAACCGAGGCCCGTGCTCCGGCCGAAACCGAAGCCCTGCAGGTAGTCGTGGAGTGCGTTCACGCCGATCTCGGACGCGGCCATCATGGTGCCGATGTTCGACGACTTCACGAGGATGTCGTGCAGCGTCATCGGTTCGAGATCGTGCGGATACGCGTCCTTGATCGTCTTCTCGAACTTGGTGTCGGGGTCGAAGACGAACACACCGGGCACCTGATACGTCGATGATGGGGTGGCGACACCCTTGTCGAGAGTGGCCGCGACACTGAAGATCTTGGCGACCGAGCCCGGTTCGTGCGCTTCGACGGCGGCCAGGTTGCCCGACGAGATCTGGACGAGTCCAGCCTCGGTGCGTTCGGCGCTCGCGATGGAGAGGATCTCCCCCGTCGCGGTGTCCATCACGATCGCGTGGCCGCCCTTGGCCGAGAGTTCGCCGACTCGCTGCAGCAGAGCCTGCTCGACCTGGTACTGCATCGAACGATCGATGGTGAGAACGAGGTCGGTGCCGGGACGAGCCGATTCGATGACCTTCGAACCGCCGGGCAGCGTGCGACCGGCGTTGTTGACTTCGCGCACGACGGTGCCTTCGACCCCCCGCAGCACCTTGTCGTATTGCAATTCGAGTCCGGCCGCTCCGTCACCGAACGGATCGGTTCGACCGATCACGTTGCGGGCCAGACCGCCGGCCACCTGAACCCGCTTGGGTTCGGTCACACCGTCGACGCCGGCGAGATTGAGCGCGAGGATCGCCTCGGCCACCGAGTCGTCCACGAACCTCTGGACGTAGACGAACGACTGCGAGCGGTCGTTCAACTTCGCGGCGAGGTCGGCTTCGCGCGCGGCGTCGAACCCGAGCATCTGACCGAGCAGGTGGGCCGTGGCCTGGGGATCGAGCACCGCTTTCGGATTGGCGTAGATGGACGTCGCCGGAACCGTGATGGCCATTTCATTGCCGTCGCGATCGAAGATCGTGCCACGGGGCGCCGCCACCTTCAGATACGACTCGCGCTGCTGCACGCCTTCGGCGCGGAGGGCCGATCCGTCCCATACCTGGACCCACACGAGTCGACCGATGGCCGCGGCGAAGAGGAGCATGCCGACACCGAACGCGAATCGCGCGCGTCCGCGCGACGGTCCGAGGTTCCATCGATTCGACGATGCGGAACGTGACGACTTGCCACGTGTCGACTTGCCACGTGACGGCCCGGTTCGACGCGTCGTCACGGCTGACCTCCGACCGTCGCCTTGAATTCGCCGTAGGTCTCGAACGGATTCTCCGTGGCGTCGAGCAGTTCGGCATCGACTCCCCCGGTCGACACGAGCACCGCGGCCACGGTGTAAGGGTCGACCGAGGTGAAGTCGGTACCGATACCGGGCTGCATCCCGATCGCGCGGGCGTTGGCCACCAGGCGAGCGGGCTCGCGAAGGGACGACCGCTCGAGGCGCAACGTGTTGTATCGATCGCGTTCGGCCGAGATCTGGCTCTCGATCCGGTCGATCTGCATCTGATTCTCGGCGATGCGCGTCTGCGCGACGACGATCATCATCATGATTCCGACGACCAGGACCACGACGCCCGACGTCACGTAGACCAGACGTCGACTCCGACGAGTCAGGTTGCGGTTGGACACCGCGAGGGCGAGTTTCGACCGGGTCGGCTTCGCCTTGGGCCGGGCGGCCGGGCGGGCCTGTCGCTCGGCGGAAGTGCGCGTGGTCACCGACTTCTTGCGCGGCTTCGCGGTCGACTTGCCGGCCGGCTTCTTGACGCTCGTGGTCGCGCGGGCGGTGGCGGTGCGAGCCATCAGCGAACCTCCACCACGCGCAGGCGGGCCGACGTGCTGCGCGGATTGCGCTCGAGTTCGACGGCTGACGGCTTGGACGCCACGCGGACCACGTCGACTCGCGCCACCGCGCCGCACACGCACGGCAGGTTCGACGGGCACTGGCAGCCTCCGGTGCGGTGGAAGGTGAACCGTTCCTTGACGATGCGGTCCTCACCCGAGTGATACGACAGCACGGCCACGCGGCCGCCCTTTCCGGTCTTCTCGATTGCCGCGTCCAATGCGACCGGCAACACGTCGAGTTCCTCGTTCACGGCGATGCGCAGCGCCTGGAACGTCCGCTTGGCCGGATGACCGCCACGACGGCGGGCCGGGGCCGGAATCGCCGAGGCGACGATGGATGCGAGTTCGGCGGTCGAAGCAATCGGACGGTTCGCGCAGATCGCCCGCGCGATGCGACGCGCGAAACGCTCGTCGCTGAAACCGTGGATGACATCGGCCAATTCCTCTTCGGAGGACTGGTTGACGATGTCGGCGGCCGTTCGTCCGCGTGAGGTGTCCATGCGCATGTCGAGCGGCGCATCGTGCCGATACGAGAATCCACGCTCGGGGACATCGAACTGATGTGAGGAAACACCGAGATCGAACAGCGCACCCGACAGCTGTTCGATCCCGGTGTCCCCCATGGCATCGACAAGCCGATCGAATCGGCAGTGGCGAACTTGGGCGCGCGAACCGAATCGCGCGAGGCGCGCACGGGCGGCCGCCAGAGCATCGGTGTCCTGATCGAGACCGAGAACCGACAGATCGGGACGCGCGTCGAGGATGGCCTCGCTGTGACCGGCGCCGCCGAGTGTCGCGTCGAGAACGACTCCACTCGGAACGGTGGAGAAGACGTCGATGATCTCGTCGCGCATCACCGGCACGTGTGCAAACTCGTTCACAGTTCGTCACCGGCGATCTTCTCGGTACCCATCGCGAGCATGCGCTCGTAGCGCTGCGGCTCCCAGATCTCCACTCGGTCGAACGAACCTGCGACGACCACCTTGCTGTTCGGCGTGAGACCGGCGTACGCGCGCAGCGATTCGTCGAGAGTGATGCGGCCCTGCGCATCGAATGTGACATCGACCATGCTCGACGCGAGGGCGCGGCGTTCCTGCTCGCTCTTCTCGCCGCGCTTCACGGCCGCCGTGATCTCGTTGGCGATGTTCTCGGACTCCTCGGCGGTGACGACCGCGATGCACTTGTCCTGACCGAGCAGCAGATAGCAACGCGGCTCGAGACGGTGGCGGAAGGTCGCCGGAAGCGCCAGCCGACCCTTGGGGTCGAGCTGCCGCTCGTGACGTCCGACGAATACCTGCACTGCCTGCCCCTCGCTGCCTGCCTGATCGAGTCCTCCCATCCTGGTCCCCACTACTCCCCTCTGTCAACCACTTTCCCCCTCCTATCGCCACTTTTTCCCCCACCGTCCCCACCCGGCCCCCACCCGGCCGTCCTGGCGTTCAAGTCCGGGGTCGATTCGGCCGATGACTGGACGTGTTCCGTCGCCTGGCTCTCCTCGTGGTGCCATCCGTTCTCACGCTCGGACTGGTCGCCGGGGTCGTCATCGCCCCCATCGCCATCGACTCCGCGGCGGCCCAGACCCAGGTGTCACCCTCCGGATTGCCCCGCCAGGGCGATCGTGGGAGCGCGGTCGTGGCGCTGCAGACAGCCCTGATCAAGGCCGGGATCACCGTGCCGGGCGGTGCCGACGGGATCTTCGGACGTGGGACCGCCGGCGCACTGGCGCAGTACCAACGCTCGGTGGGCCTGAATCCCTCCGGAGCACTCGACCCCAGTTCGGCCCATTTGCTCGGTCTGGCTCCGGCCCCGACACTTCCTGCGCGCGGTCAACGCGGGGAGGCGATTCGAAGCCTCCAGAACGCCCTGATCGGAGCAGGAATTCAGGTGCGGGGTGGAGTCGACGGCATCTTCGGATCGGGAACCGCCGCCGCCGTCAGCGCATTCCAGACGGCCCGCGGCCTGACCGCCACCGGGTCAGTCGACCTGCGCACGGCCATTGCCCTCGGCATTGCTCCCGGTGCGGCCGCGTCGAGCCCCGCCGTCAGCGCACCCACCCCCGCCGTCAGCGCACCCGCACCCGCCCCCGCCGTGTCGACACCCGCTCTCCCAACAGTCGGTCAACGCGGTGAGCCGGTTGCCGTCCTGCAACGTGCTCTCATCGCGGCCGGACTCAACGTGCGTGGCGGCGCCGACGGCATCTTCGGCTCGGCGACCACCACCGCGTTGCGCACCTATCAGGAGCAGATGAAGGTGCCTCCCTCCGGAACCCTCGACGAGAACACCGCTCGCCTCCTCGGACTCCTCCCCGCTCCCGCCCTTCCCGCAGTGGGCGAATCGAGCGATGGTGTCCGTCGCCTCCAGCAACGCCTCATGGAAGCGGGCATCCACGTGGCCGGTGGCGCCGACGGAGTCTTCGGCAAGGCGACGTCGCGCGCGATCGCCGAGTTCCAGAAGTCGCGCGGACTCGTGTCGAACGGTGTGGTCGATCTGCACACGTTCGTTCTGGTGACGACCGCGCCCACCAGCGACGCACCGGCAGCGGCCGCGGCGCCGAAGCAGCCGGCCATCGCACCCGCGGTGTTCCCCGTGCAGGGTCCGTGTTGGTTCGCCGACACGTGGAAGGCTCCCCGCCCCGGCGGTCGTCGCCACCTCGGCGTCGACATCATCGCGCCGACCGGCAAAGCGGTGTACGCGGTGACCGATGGAACCATCACCCGCCAATTCCTCGACCGTCCGGGATCACTCGGAGGCAACGCGTTGCGCCTCACCGCGGCCGATGGCACTTATTTCCACTACGCGCACTTCTCGTCGTTCGCCGAGGGCATCGCCGTCGGGTCGGTGGTCACGGCCGGACAGGTGATCGGATACGTCGGCAGCACCGGAAGCAGTTCGACACCGCACCTGCACTTCGAATACCACCCGTATGGCACCGGATCGGTGAATCCCTTCCCTGCGGTCAAGGCGATCGATGCGTGTCAGGTCACCGAGCTGCGAGCCGCTCCGTGATCCGCCACTGAACGGCGTCCACCACCACCGACACGTCGAGCTCGAGGTCGGTCCCGAGGCCCGCCAAACGCTCGGCCGTCACGCTCGGATCGGCGACCGCCGCCGCCATCACGTCCGCCTCCCATCGCAGCGACAACGCGCACTGGAAACGCACCCATTCGCGAGTTCGTCGCTGACTGATGCCGACCGCCTTCGATCGATCGATGAACACCTCGCCGGGCGCGCGACCCGCGAAGCACACGAGCGACGACAATTCGTTGCGCCCCATCGGGCCCTCGTGCACCGTGATGTCGCCGACGACCCCCAAGTCGCGCAATGCGTCGCGCCAAGCCTCCCCCAACCACGCCGACGCACGCGAGATGTCGGCCACCCACAGCGGATGGGCGGACGGCAGGAGGACATCGAGCCAGATCTCGCGGTCGAGACCGACGAGCACGAGCCCTCCTCCACTGCGGCGCGCGACGACGTCGAGTTCGTACCGCTCGCAGGCGGCGCGATCGACAACCTCCGGCGATTGGGCCGAGCCGAGCACGATCGCACCCTGCGACGATGTGAACCACCACAAATGTGGTTGCGCATCGCGAGGCAGGTCGCGGGCATGGTGATCGACGGGCGCACCACCGATCACGTGATCGACGATGATCATGCGACGTTCAGATACGGCTTCCAGGCTTCGGGAACACGCCCCACCGAGACGGCCACCCACGCCAATTCGCGCGGCGCATGCGGCAGTCGGGCCAATCGCATGCCGGCCTCGTCGGGAGTCCGATCGCGCTTGTCGAGATTGCAGCGCCGACACGCGGCCGCGACGTTCTCCCACACGTGCAGACCACCGCGCGACCGCGGCATCACATGATCGATCGAGTCGGCGAGCCCACCGCAGTACTGGCAACGGTGCTCGTCGCGGGCGAACACCGCACGACGCGACAGCGACGTGCGTCGGTGATACGGAACCTTGACGACGTAACGCAGACGAATCACGAGCGGCGTGGGCACGGCCATCGAGGCCGACCGAAGAACGGTGCCGTCGTCCTCGACGACATCGGCTTTGTCGAGCAGGACCAAACAAGCGGCCCGACGGGTGGGAACGACGCTGAGCGGCTCGTAGGTGGCATTGAGGACGAGCGCGCTCCTCATGTCAGTCCGGCCGTCGCCTGATGGCGACCCTCAGCCCCACTCGCGAACCCATCGCAAGTATTTCAGCACATCCTCCGGGGCGAAACGCGCCGTTTGGCCGCCGTAGTAGGTCTCGAGCCGGAACCGGAGGTACGCACCGGAAGGAAGCGGCAGATGAGGTCGGGTCCGCCACCACCGTGTCGGTATCAGTCGCCAGGCCACCCGTAGGGCGGTCGACCACAGCGAAGGAGTCGAGAGGATCGCCGCGATGATGCGCAGGCGATCGCGCACGTCAGCGCGGTTCCTTGGGGAGGCCGAGCACCATCTCGCCGATGATGTTCGACTGGATCTGCGACGAACCGGCGTAGATCGTGCCGGCGCGAGCGTTCAGGAACGTGCCGCCCCAACTGGCCGATGTGTTGGGCGCCGTGCGGTCGTCGGGCTGGAACGCGTTGCCGGGCATCCGGCCCTCGAGCAGCATTCCGGACGCGCCCAGGATGTCGACACCGAGTTCGGTGACGGTCTGGTGATACTCGCTCCAATAGCGCTTGAAGATTCCACCTTCGGGACCCGGGTGATGGCCGTTCAGGAACTGCGTGAGAGTGCGCAATCCGAGATAGCGCATGATCTGCACCTTGGAATATGCCTGAGCGATGCGCTGGCGGATGCGCGGGTCGTCGGAAACTCCGTACTCGCGCGCCAGCTGCACCAGACGATCGACCTCGGCCTGGAAGCGCACCGGAGTGGTGGCGGCGCCTTCTCCTCGCTCGTAACCGAGCAGTGTCATGGCCACCGCCCAGCCGTTGTTGAGTCCGCCGACCACGTTCTCCTTCGGACACACCGCGTCGGTGTAGAACACCTCGTTGAATTCGCTCTCGCCGCTGATCATCTTGATGGGGCGGACTTCGATACCGGGCTGGCGCATGTCGACCAACAGGAACGAGATGCCCTTGTGCTTGGGTGCATCGGGATCGGTGCGGGCCAACGTGAAGATGTGATCGGCCAGGTGGCCGGCCGAGGTCCAGATCTTCTGGCCGTTGAGAATCCACTGATCGCCGTCGAGTGTGGCCTTGAGGCCGAGTCCACCGAGATCGCTACCGGCATTCGGCTCGCTGTAGCCCTGACACCACACGTCGTCACCCGACAGGATGCGCGGGAGATAGTGCTTCTTCTGCTCCTCGGTTCCCCACTGGAGGATCGTGTTGCCGAGCATCACGATGCCGAACACGTCGTTGGGGCCCCCGGTCGGAACACCGGCCTTGGCGAATTCCTCGGCGAGGATCACCTGCTCGAGTGCCGAGAGACCGCCACCGCCGTAGGCAACCGGCCAACCGGGCGCCAGGAAACCCTCGGCGTACAACTGCTTGCGCCACTGCGTGGTGAAGTCGCGCATCTCGTCGTGGCTCATGCGGCCCAGCCCCGGGAAATCGGACGGCAAGGCGGTGCGGAGGAACGAGACCAGTCGGGCTCGGAACGTGTCGGCTTCGGCGGAGTAGGTGGGGTTCACGAGGTCGAACCTAGTGCAAGCGCAGCCGCGCCGATCAGACCCGCGCGCTCGCCGAGACGTGACATCTCGATCGGCATTCCGGCGGCGAAACCGAGGCGGGCGCGCTCGGCGAACTCGCGTCGCGCGGCCTGGATGAACGCGTCACCCCATCCGAGCGCCACACCCCCGCCGATCACCGCCGCGTCGATGCTCGTGAGTGCGACCACCGAGGCCAAGGCTCGACCGAGAAGTCGTCCGTTGCGATCGATGAGCGCACCGGCGGCCGAGCGCGGGCTGCTACCGGTTTCATCGGCCACGTTGCGGCCGGCGAGATACGCCTCGAGGCAACCGCGTGCACCGCAACGGCACTCCTTGCCACCGGGCTCGACGACGACGTGACCGATGTGGCCGGCATTCCCCGAATCACCGTGGGCGAGTCGACCGTTCACGACCAGACCGGCGCCGACTCCGGTCCCGATGATCACGCCCAGATAATCGCGTCGACCCGAGGCCACACCACGCCAGCCCTCGGCGAGGGCGAAGGTCTTGGCGTCGTTGTCGACGACGGTCGGAAGTCCGGTGAGTTCGGACATCGCTTCCCGCAGCGGGAAGCGGCGCCACGTCGGAATATGGAGGGGCGACACGCCCTGATGATCCATCGGCCCGCCGCATCCGACTCCGACCGCGGTGAGGCGAACATCGGGGGCCGCCGCGACGACTCGCGAAACGACACGGGCGATCGACGGCCACGGATCGCGGGATGGTGTGGCGATCCGATCGCGCACGACGACGGAGGCGTCGGAGAGAATGATGCCGACGGCGGTCTTGGTGCCACCGATGTCGACGGCCAGGACGCCGTCGAGACTCACGTGCGGATCCTGTTCGCTCGTGCGATCAGTCGAACTTGCGCGTGACGTCGGCGCGAACCTTGCGGATCGCACCCGCGACGTCTTGAATGCCCGCCTTGCCGATCGCGCGGGCGTTGCGCTCGATGATCGCCAGCAGAGCGAGCATCACCACGAACACCGCGAAGGCCGCGATGAAGTGCAACCGAAGAGCGAAGACGAGAGCCGCGACCGACACCACGAGACCGACGATCGCCCACCGGACCAATTTGGCCGAATGCCGGTACAAGCCCGCGGGCGACACGGCTTGCGCGAACTTCTCGTCGTTCTGGAGTTCCTGCTCGATCTGGCGCAGGATTCGCTGTTCGTCGTCGGACAGAGCCATCGACTTCATTGTCCCAGACGGCGAGCGGTTCGGCAACGCAGCCCGGGAGATCAGTCCCGTTGCTTCAGCTCCATTGCTTCAGCCCCAGGGCCGGCGAACGCGCCGGCGACCGAGGCTGCGGGCCGGACTGATGGCATCGTGCCCGAAGCGGTCGCGGATCTCGTCGACGGCGCGGCTGGCCGGCCCCCAGGAATCGTCCTCGAGAAGGGACAATTGCTCGACCGGCGCGCACAGGTTCGACGCCGATACGCCGACCAGTCGAACTCCGGAACTCGGGTCGATCGACCGCATCGCCGCCTCCAGCACTCCGACGATCACCGGACCGGCCGACACCGGAGTGTCGACGGTCACCGACCTGGTGATGGTCTCGAACGTGGAGAACCGGATCTTCAAGGTGACCGTTCGCGCCGAGACTTCGTGAGAACGCAGCCGCGAGCCGACGAGGTCGGCCAGACGCACCATCTCGGCGAGGATTTCGTCGTGGGTGACGAGATCGGTCGAGAACGTCTCCTCCTGGCCGATCGACTTCGCGTCACGATGCGGTTCGACCGGTCGCGTGTCGCGGGCGGAAGCCAGTTCGGCCAGATGATGGCCATGAGACCTTCCGACGGCGCGTTCGAGGACATCGACGGGGAGGGCGGCGAGATCGGCGACGGAGCGCACGCCCAGGCGCTCGAGTTTGGCCAACGTGGCCGGGCCCACTCCCCATAAAGCCGATACCGGAAGCGGACGAACGAATTCGACCTCGCGACCCGGCTCGACGACGAGGACACCCGGGCCCGGCAGCACGCCGGTGGGTGTGGGGCGCGGCTTGGCCGCCTTCGATGCCAACTTGGCCACGAATTTGTTGGTGGCGACACCCACCGACGAAGGCAGATCGAGTTCGTCGGCGATGCGTCGGCGGATGATCGCTCCGATGGTCGCGCCGTCTCCGAACAATCGACGCGAGCCGGTCACGTCGAGGAATGCCTCGTCGAGAGCGATGGGTTCGACCAGTGGCGTGATGTCGTGGAAGATCGCATGAACCTGTGCGCTCACTTCCGAGTAGTGGGCGTGGTCGCCGGGAAGGAACACGGCCTGCGGACATCGCTGGCGAGCGGTGACTCCGGGCATCGCCGAGAAGACGCCGAAGCGGCGCGCTTCGTAGTTGGCGGCCGCGACGACTCCGCGGCGACCCGATCCCCCGACCACCACGGGTTGGCCGGCCAACTCGGGATGTCGTCGCATCTCGACCGACACGTAGAACGCGTCCATGTCGACGTGCAGGATGGTGCGTGTCATAGACGTCGGCGGTGTCCTCGGCGCCAATCGCTCCAGGCGAGACGGAGGACGAGCCGGAACGCCTCTCCGATGATCCGGTGGGTGAGCTTCGACTCGCCGGCCGTTCGATCGGGAAAGACGATGGGGATCTCCACGACTCGCGCGCCGCAGCGCACCAATCGATGCGTCATCTCGACCTGGAATCCGTAACCCTCGGCGGTGACCGAGCCGAAGTCCATTCGCGCGAGGGTCGCGGCCGAGTACGCGCGGAACCCGGAAGTCGCGTCGTTGACGGCGAGCCCCAACATGCCGGCCGCGTACCGATTGCCCCAACGCGACAAGAACTGCCGGAGTCGCGGCCAGTCGACGCAGGCGCCACCGGGAACGTAACGACTGCCGATGGACGCATCCGCCCCGCGCTCGACGACCGACACCAACTCGGGCAGATAGCGCGGGTCGTGAGACAAGTCGGCATCCATCTGCACACAGATCGACGCGCCACGTTCGAGTGCCGCGGCGAAGCCGGCTCGGTAGGCCGCACCGAGTCCGTTCTTGCCCGGACGACGAAGCACCGCGACCCGCGGGTCGGCCAGGCGTTCGACCGCGTCGGCCGTTCCGTCGGGACTCGCATCGTCGACCACGATCACGCGCGCCTCGGGCGACTCGGCCAGGACCCCCGCAATCAAGCGCGTGACGTTCTCCACTTCGTTGAAAGTCGGAACGATGACGAAGGTGCCGGCCACGAACCGAGCCTACGATGCGGTCGTGACCGACGAACGCCCTCTCTCGGCCCTGCCCTCGCCGGCCGCTCGCGCGCTGGCGTTCGCCGCGATCCTGATCGGCGGCTTCGCCGGCGGAGTGATCGGCTTCGCACTGGTCGACATCCAATACTCGGGTGACGCGACCTGGCCCCGCGGTCTCGGAATCGTGATCGGCGCCGTACTCGCCGCCGGTGGCACCGCGATCGTCGCGGTGTTGGTCTTGCGCGCACTCGGCGAGTGGCGCGACATCAACGACCGCCGATGATCGAGATCGAACTCATGAACGCCGCGGCCTCCATGGCGCGGCGGGCGGGCGATCTCGCACTCGTCGGCCGATCGACACTCGACCGATCCACCGATGTGGGCACCAAGTCGACCGCGACCGACATGGTCACGCGCTGGGACTCGGCCAGCGAGAATCTGATCGTGTCGGACATCGAGGCACGGCGCCCCGATGACGGAATCATCGGCGAAGAGGGCAGCACCAAGGAGTCGCGATCGGGTGTCTCGTGGTTGGTCGACCCGATCGACGGCACGACCAACTTCCTCTACGGTCTGGCCGGTTGGGCGGTGTCGATCGCCGCGGTCGATTTGTCCGGAACGCTGGCTGGGGCGGTGTATCTCCCGGCCACCCGCGAGATGTTCGTCGCCGCCCGCGGACACGGTTCGTGGCTCGGTGGACGTCGTCTCGCGTGTTCGCCGAGTGGCGAACTCGCGACCGCACTCGTCGGAACCGGTTTCTCGTACTCGTCCGAGCGTCGCGCGAAACAGGGTGAGCGTGTCGCGAACCTTCTCCCCAACGTTCGCGACATTCGACGTACCGGGGCAGCGGCGCCCGATCTCTGCTACGTGGCCGACGGTCGACTCGATGCCTACTTCGAGGAGAATCTCCAGCCGTGGGATCTCGCCGCCGGGCTCCTGATCGCCACCGAAGCCGGCGCCCGAGCGTCCGACTTCGCCGGAGGCCCACCGGTACCGAGCAACGTGCTCGTGTCGGCACCCGACATCCACGATCGATTGCTCGATCTCATCGCACCGTCGCCGAATCGTCGCGACCCCACGCTCTAACATGACGCCGTGACCACCCGGATCCTGGCAGTCGAGGACGACGAGCGGATCCGCACCGCGGTTCGCCTCGCACTCGAGGACGAGGGGTGGGTCGTCGACGAAGCGGCCAGTGGCGAAGAAGGCGTCATCCAGTTCGCACGACAGCCCGCCGATGTCGTTCTGATCGACATCATGCTGCCCGGCATCGACGGCTTCGAGTTGTGCCGCAGCATCCGGCGCACGAGCGACGTTCCCATCGTGATGGTGACGGCCCGAGCCGACACGCACGACGTCGTGGCCGGCCTCGAAGCCGGAGCCGACGACTACCTCACCAAACCGTTCGCGCCGAAGGAACTCTCCGCGCGCATTCGCGCACTCCTGCGTCGGGCGCGACCCGCCAACCCGGCGCACCCCCGGCTGGTGTTCGGCGATCTCGAGATCATTCCCGACGAAGGCAAGGTCCTACGGGCCGGTGCCGAACTCCACCTCACCAAGACCGAGTTCCGTCTGCTCTGCGAACTGGCCCAGAATCCGGGACGCGTGTTCAGCCGCGAACAACTCCTCGATCACGTGTGGGGTTACGGGTACTTCGGTGACGGTCGTCTGGTCGACGTGCACATCCGTCGTCTTCGCACCAAGGTCGAGTCCGACGCCGCCAATCCGCGTCACGTCGTGACGGTGCGCGGTCTCGGCTATCGACTGCAGCCGTAGTGTGAGTCCGTGCGGTCCTGGCGTCGAGTCTTCTTCGGACTGCGCAGCCGCATCCTCCTGACCTTCGGACTCGGCAGCCTCGGGTTGTCGGTCTTCCTCGCCCTCGCCACTTACAGCTTCACGCGTAGCAACCTCGTCGACGAACGCGAGTCGAACGCGATCGAACAGGCCTACGACTCGGCCCGGCGCGTCGGGGTCGACCTCCGCTCGGCCCCGGCCAATGTCCAGTCGGTGATCGATCGACTCGGTTCGAGTCGCCCGCTCCTCTACTACCGCGGCACCTGGACCGCCGGTGACGCGCGCTTCTCATCGGGCCAGGTTCCCGATTCGATGCTCGCGCAGGTGATCGACGAGAACCGGCCCACGATGATGCGCTTCTCGGTCGACGACGAATTGGTGCTGGCCGTGGGCCTGCCGCTCGAGGAGGTCGGCGGCGCCTACTTCGAGTTCGCCTCGTTCGACGACGTGCAGAGCACACTGCGCAGCGTCGGCTTCGCCTTGATCTTCGCGACCGGCATCACGACGCTCGTCGGCATCGTTCTCGGCGCCATCTCGGCGTCGCGCGCGGTGCGACCGCTCACGGCGGCGAGCCAGGCCGCGCAGGCACTCGCCGGCGGTCGACTCGACACTCGCCTCGAAGCGACCGACGACCCCGACCTCGAGGCGCTCACGCGCTCGTTCAACGACATGGCCACGGCGCTGCAAGATCGAGTCGAGCGCGACGCGCGATTCACATCCGACGTCAGTCATGAGCTGCGCTCGCCCCTCATGACGCTGTCGGCCAGCGTCGAGGTGATGAAGGCCCGTCGCGAAGAGATGCCTGAGCGCGCGCAAGCAGCACTCGATCTTCTGGTCGCCGACGTCGCACGTTTCCAAGGATTGGTGGAGGACCTGCTCGAGATCTCCCGCTTCGACGCCGGCGCCATTCGTCTGAACGAAGAAGAGCTCCTGGTCGGCGAGTTCGTCCGCCAGGCCGTGGCCGCGAGCAGCCTCCCGCGCACACCGGTGACGGTGTCCGCCGCGGCCGATGAGATGATCATCAAGGGTGATCGTCGCCGGTTGGCCCGAGTGATCGCCAACCTCGTCGACAACGGACGCATGCACGGCGGATCCGAGGTCGAGGTGTCGGTCTTCGTTCCCGACGACGACGTGTCCACCGGGCTCGTCTGGATCACGGTCGAGGACCACGGCCCGGGAGTCCCCCTCGAGGAGCGCACCTTGATCTTCGAACGTTTCGCGCGCGGAGGCGTGGCCGGACGACGCGGCGGATCGGAGGGAGCCGGACTCGGTCTGGCCCTCGTCGACGAACACGTGAAACTCCACCGCGGCCGGGTGTGGGTGGAGGATCGCCACGACGGGACAGAGGGCTCGTGCTTCATCATCGAGTTGCCGGCCGAGGTCCTGCGATGAGGCGCTTCGTGTTCACTCCCGTCGTCGGCCTCGCACTCCTGGCGGGTTGCGGACTCGACCCCGACTCGGCTCCGCGTCCGATCCCGGCGATCGAGCAACGCGCGCCGATCGACATCGAGTTCGTCGAAGTCGGAACCACCGGCTCGGGACGCATCTATCTCGAACGAACCGACGAAACGGGCCGTTCCTTCCTGACTTCGGTTCGACGTGAGTTGTCGCTCGATCCGCGAACTGTGATGACGGCTCTCCTCACCGGCCCCACCGAAGCCGAGCAGCAAGTCGGCCTGCGCACCGCGGTTCCCCGCGACACCGTGCTTCTCGACGCCCGTTACGTGGCGACCGATCTGGTGAAGGTCGACGTGTCGTCGGAGATCTTCCAGGCGACCGGCGACGACTTGGTGGCGGCCGTGGCGCAGATCGTGCTCACCTTGGCCGAGATCGACGGTGTCGAGAGGGTCTCGCTGGCCGTCGACGGCGCACTGGTCGAGTGGCCGCGCGGTGACGGCAGCCTCACATCCGAACCTCTCACGATCTACGACTACCCGGGACGAGCCGTGTCGAGTCAGCCCGATTACCCCGCGATCGTCGTGGCCGGCGCTCAGCCGTAGAACACCTGCGCGACGTCGCGCAGCAGATCGAGATCGACGGTCTTGGTGCGACCGACCGTGTCCGCGAGCGGGACGCGCACGACATCGGTTCCGGTCAGGGCGACCATGCAACCCCACGCACCGTCGTGCACGGCGTCGATCGCGGCCAATCCGAAACGCGTCGAGAGGACTCGGTCATAAGCGGTGGGCGTGCCACCGCGTTGGACATGGCCGATCTGGACGATGCGCGCCTCGATGCCCGTTCGCCGTTCGATCTCGACGGCGATGTCGACGCCGATTCCGCCCAGACGAGGTCGGCCGATGGCATCGAGTGCGTACTCGGGGCGCGCCATGGTTCCCTCGACCGGCGTCGACCCCTCGGCCACCACCGCGATCGAGGCGTAACGACCGCGATGATGGCGACGTTCGATCACTTCGCACACCTCGGCGATGTCGAACGGAATCTCGGGTACGAGGATGACGGTGGCTCCCCCGGCGATCCCGGCGTAGGCCGCGATCCAGCCGGCGTCACGACCCATCACCTCGACCACGATCACACGGTTGTGGCTCTCGGCCGTGGTGTGCAGGCGATCGATCGCGTCGGTCGCGATCTGAACCGCGGTGTGGAATCCGAACGTGACGTCGGTGCCGACGATGTCGTTGTCGATCGTCTTCGGAACGCCGACGATCGGAAGCCCGGTCTGCTCATGGATCATCGACGCGACGGTCAGGGATCCGTTGCCCCCGATCACGACCAGGCCATCGAGGCGCTGGTCGTCGAAACAACGACGAACGCGTTCGATGCCGTCGTCGTGATCGAAAGGACTACCGCGCTTGGTCCCGATGATCGTTCCGCCCTTGGGCAGCATCCCCCGCATCGATGAGATGTCGAGGCGTACGAAGGTCTGCGCCATGACTCCATCCCAGGAATCGATGAATCCCAGGATCTCGTCGCCGTGAACCGACTCGCCCTTGCGCACGATCGCACGAATGACCGCGTTGAGACCCGGACAATCTCCCCCACCGGTGAGAACTCCGATGCGCATGGGCCCAGCCTACGGGTGGAACAATGTCGCCATGGCGTGGGATTCCTCTCGACCCGTTCCCTGGCAACGCTTGTCCCGCGAATGGTTCGTCTACGCGGTCGTGATGATCGTGGCGTTCGCGATCTTCCTCCGCGACACGGTCAACGGCGCGTCGGTGCTCGGATTGGCGGCGTCGTATCCGCTGTACCTCGGATTCGGCGCGGTGCTCGCGAAGTTCGGCTATCAGCGCAAGACGTTCCGCGACCTACGCAACGAGACGCGCACCCGACAGACGAGCAACACCCCGTCTCCATCGACCGCGACGACTCCGCGTCGTCCCGCGCCGACTCGCCGCACGAGCACCGGTCCGTCGCAACACCGCAAGAAGGGCAAGAAGCGGTGAACGACTACGTGCTGGCCATCGACGCCGGCACCACCGGAGTACGCTCGCGAGCGGTCTTCGCCGACGGCCGGCCCAGCATCGCCGCCTACCGCGAGTTCACCCAGCACTTCCCCCAACCCGGCTGGGTCGAACACGACGCGATCGAGATCTGGGATGCCGTGGTCGCCACGTTTCGCGACGTCGTCGAACGGGCCGGTCTTCCCGCCGCCATCGGCATCACGAACCAGCGCGAGACCGTCGTCGCCTGGAGTGCGCGAACATCGCTTCCGCTGGCGCGAGCGATCGTCTGGCAGGATCGCCGAACTGCGCAACGCTGCGACGAACTCGCGCCGCATCTCGACCTCATCCGACGTCGAACCGGACTCGTCCTCGATCCGTACTTCTCGGGAACCAAGATGGCCTGGCTCATCCAGCACGGAGTTCCCGCCGATGACGATCTGCGCCTCGGCACCATCGATTCGTGGATCGTCCACCGCCTCACCGCCGGAGCCGTCCACGCCACCGACTCGTCCAACGCCAGTCGCACGATGCTCTTCGACATCGGCGAACTGGCGTGGAGCGACGAACTCTGCGATCTGATCGGCGTTCCCCGTCGAGCACTTCCTCAGGTGGTGTCGTCCAGTGGTCGACTCGGTGTCACCGCGTGCACCGAACTCCCGACCGGAATTCCGATCTCGGGCATCGCCGGCGACCAGCAAAGCGCCTTGTTCGGGCAGGCCTGCTTCGCACCGGGCATGGCCAAGAACACGTACGGCACCGGCAGTTTCGTCCTCATGAACATCGGCACCACGTGTCCCGCGCCGTGCGAAGGACTCCTCACGACGGTGGCCTGGACATTGCCCGACTCCGCCGGTCGGCCGATCACCACCTACGCGTTCGAGGGTGCGATCTTCGTGACCGGTGCGGCCATCCAGTGGTTGCGCGACGGCCTCGGCATCATCTCGCGTGCCGATGAGATCGGCCCGCTGGCCGAGAGCGTTCCCGACAGTGGCGGGCTGTTCGTGGTTCCCGCCTTCACCGGACTCGGGAGCCCGTGGTGGGACCCGTACGCACGCGGAACCATCGTCGGGATCACACGCGGCTCCAATCGCGCGCATCTCGCCCGAGCCGTGGTGGAGGCCATGGCTCTGCAGACTCGCGACGCGATCGCCGCCATGCAGACGGCCAGCGGAGTGGGAATCTCCGAACTGCGCGTCGATGGTGGTGCGTCGGTCATGGACCTCCTCCTTCGAATCCAGGCCGATCAACTCGGCATCGCGGTGCGTCGCCCAGTCGATCAGGAGACCACCGCGTTGGGAGCGGCGTTCTTGGCCGGTCTGGCCGAAGGCGTCTGGCCGGACCTCGATGCCATCGCCGATCGCTGGCGAACCGATGTCGTGGTGTCACCGGCACCCGATCGGTCCGCGGCCGATGCGCTGCACGCGGAGTGGCTGCGTGCCGTCGACCGTTCACGGAACTGGGCCGGATCGAAGCAGACCGCCTAGGCGCGGCGCATCGACGCACCGGCGACCCGGCCGATCGCCGACACGTGTTCGCGCTCGCGCGCGCGGAACGCCCGACCGCGTCGTTCGCTGGCGAACGACAATTCGGTGCCGGCCAGATGGGCCCAGATCACATCCGACGGGGTGTGCTCGGATCCGGCATCGTCGAGATGGATGGTGCCGGCCAAGAACGCGATGAGCCAGCTCGGGTCGGGAACATCGCCCGACGCCGCGACCACCGCGGAACGTCCCCGGTCGACGACCGCGACCCAATCGGATTCGAGCAGCCGTCGCAGCCCCGAAGACAGCACGTCGAGATCTCGATCCGATTCGATGAAATCAGCGAGCACATGGAGACCCACGACTCCATGGTCGAGACGCTCGTCGTCGATTCGGTGGACATCCTCGACGGCTACACCGTCGACCCGGGACAAGGCGGACACCACATCGTCGACGGGCGTCGAGTCGGGCACGTCGATGGTCACTTCGTCGATGGCCATCCCGGCTCCGCGCTCGAGGATTTCGATACCCGTGACGTCGGCGCCCACCGAACCAATGGCCGCCGCGACCCGCCCCAGGGTTCCCGGCCGATCGGGCAACCACAGGCGGATCACATGGACCGACACGTCAGCCGAGTTTCGTGAGCCCGCGCTTCAGGTTGCGGAGTCCCTGCGCGATGCGCTGTTCGTTCTCGATGAGGGCGAAACGCACGAAGCCCTCGCCGCCCGGCCCGAAACCGACCCCGGGCGACAACGCCACTTCGCATTCGCGAACCATCAACGAGCAGAACTCGACCGAGGTGAGGTCGGCGTAGGGCTCGGGAATGGGAGCCCAGACGAACATCGATCCCTTCGGCGCCGGAATGTCCCAGCCGATCCGACCGAGGCCGTCGATCAACGCGTCGCGGCGGCTCTGATAGATGGAGCAGACCTCTTCGGGATAATCGCCGGCCTCGTTCATGGTGACGGTGGCCGCGATCTGGATGGGCTGGAAGGTTCCGTAGTCGAGGTAGCTCTTCAACTTCACGAGCGCCTGCACCACGTCGCGGTTGCCGAGGAGGAAAGCGACCCGCCAGCCGGCCATCGAAAAGCTCTTCGTCATCGAATACAGCTCGACCGCGCACTCCTTGGCCCCTTCGGCCTGCAGGATCGAGGGCGGCTGGTAGCCGTTGAAACCCACATCGGCGTAGGCGAAGTCGTGCACCACGATCATGTTGCGCTCGCGGCAGAAATCGACCACGCGCTGCATAAACGGCAGGTCGACGCACGAGCCGGTGGGGTTGTGCGGGAAGGAGATGACGAGGACGCGGGGCTTGGGCCAGCCCACGTCGTACGCCGTGGTGAGACTGTCGAAGAAGTCGCCTTCGAAGTCGGTCTGCACACGCGGATCCGACAGGCTGCGCATGGGAACCTGGCGAAGGTCGGCGCCGGCGAACAACGGGCCGTAGATGTGGATCGGATAGCTCGGGCTCGGAACGATGGCCGCATCGCCGCGATCGAGGAGCACCCACATGAGGTGGCTGAACCCCTCCTTCGATCCGATGGTGTTGGTGATCTCGGTCTCGATGTCGAGATCGACGTTCCACTTGCGCTTGTACAGGTCGGCGATCGCTTCCCGGAGCTTGGGGAGTCCGCGCGACATCGAATAGCGGTGGTTGCGGGCGATCTTGGCCGCCTCGGCCAGCTTCTCGACCGCGATCGACGGTGACGGGATGTCGGGGTTGCCGAAACCCAGGTCGACGACGTCGACACCGTTGCGACGCGCCTCGATCTTCAGCGAGTTGATGATCGTGAAGACGTACGGAGGCAGGTTGCTGATACGGCGGAACTCCATGCCTCGACCCTAGTGGCCGATGCCGTCGGAGAACGGTTCGTTTGCCACCTCGGCCAGCAATGCGGCGCCGATCGCCCCGGCCAACGGACCATGGCGCGCCACATCGATGCGCGGATGCGGTCGCAGACGGGGCGAGTAGAGAAGTTCGGCGAACCAACGCCGAACCGGTTGGATCACCGCGTCTCCCGCCGCCGCCAATCCTCCACCGATGACGATGACTTCGGGATCGAGCGCATTGGTGAGATTGGCCAGACCCAACGCGACCCACCGTCCGAACTCGTCGAGCACGTCGCGCACCGCCCCGTCACCCGCGCTGGCGGCCGCCATCACGTCCTCGCCGCGCACATCGTCGCGATCCGAGAAGAGTCCGGCTCGCCGCGCGAGGAACACGAGACCGGTTCCGGACGCGAACCGCTCCCAGCAGCCGTGCTGACCGCACGGGCACAACGGCCCGTTCGGATCGACGATCATGTGGCCGATCTCGCCGGCGAAGCCGTTGACTCCGCGCACGACACGACCCTCGCTGATGATGCCGCCGCCGATGCCGGTTCCGAGAGTGACCACCACGGCGTGACGCGCACCGTCCGCCGCACCGGCCCGCCACTCGGCGATGGCCGCACAGGTCGCATCGTTCTCGACGTGCACATGTCGACCGATTCGATCGGCCAACGCGCGCCCCACCGGGAAGTCGATGGCCGACGAGAGATTGGGCGAGGCGCGGATGACCCCGTCGCGGGTGATGAGCCCGGGAACTCCGAGCCCGATCGAATCGCACGGACCCATGCGCTCGATGAGGTCGACGAGGCCGTCGATGAGTTGATCGGTCCCGTGCGGTGTCGCGATTCGATGTTCGGCGACCACGCGCAGATCGTCGTCGACCACCACCGCCAGACACTTCGTTCCGCCGACGTCGATGCCGGCGCGGCGGCCGCTCACGACTCGGCGCGGACCTTGAGTTCCTTGACCGTGTTGAGGATTCGAACCTCGGCGCGACGCTTCACGAATCCCGGCAAGGGAACGATCAGGTCGATCGAGAGGTTGTAGGTGAGGACGACCCCACCCGACTCGTTCGAGGCGAACATGTAGGCCCCGTCGACCGCGCGCATGATGTCACCCTTGGCCATCCGCCAGGCCAGCCGATGGGGCGCCGCCGAGTAGTCGTACACGAGGGTGTAGTGGGTGCTGCGACCGAGGGCAGATGTGCGGAACTCCACTTCGGTGGCGCGACCCTGATCGTCGCGACTCTGCACGACGGCCGACTTCACGTCGGTGGCCCAATCGGGATAACGCTCGAAATCGGTGGCGATCTGCCAACAGCGTTCGAGCGGGGCGGCGATCGAAATGGTGAGGGACGCCGTGTCGGCCATGTCTCTGTTCTAGCCGATCGACGTGCGGCGGGGCTGAAAACCCCCGTGCGCGGCCGCCCACAATCCGTTCAGACCGAGTCCGAGCACCGGCACCAGAACCCCGAAAGCCAGTGTCGATCCGGCGGTGGAACCACCGTCGGCCGCCGGAGTGCTCGGACGAGCGATCGCGGTCGCGACCGACACCACAGTCTGGACGGCCAGGCACGAGAGCATGATCGTCTTCACCCGCTTGGGAATGGCCGGGCCCATCAAGAAGTAGAGCTCGGCGACGGCCATCTCGTCGGAGCGGCTGCGTTGCACCGCGTTCCAGTAACCCCACAGGAACGCGACCACTCCCCCGGCGAACAGTGCCAACGCGACGACCACGCCCTGCGTCTTCGCCCAGCCGTCGAACACGACCGCGGCCGCCGTGCTCGAGACGACGAACAGGATCGTGGAGACGATGTTCGTGCGCAGGATCCAGTCGCCTGGTTTCACGACCACACCCCGAGCGAATCGCCGAGGCGACGAGTCAGCACATCGTACGAGAATTCGCGTTCGGCTCGCTCGCGCGAAGCCCGACCCATGCGCTCGCGCAGATCGGCGTCGTCGAGCAACTCGCGCAGTCGAGCGACGACGGCGTCGACGTCGGAAGGCGGATCGATCACGAAGCCGGTTTCGCCGTGGGCCACCGCTTCGGCCGCGCCGCCGCTGCGCCCGGCGATCTGCGGCACGCCGCATGAAGCCGCTTCCACGAACACGATGCCGAATCCTTCCTGCTCGAGACCGAGCCAACGATTTCGACACAGCATCATCGACACGTCGGCACAGGCGTAGAGCCGGGCCAGGTCGTCATTGGGCACACGTCCGAGGAACCGAACCGGCGCCGACAACTCCCTCGCCAGTCCGGCGAGGCGTTCGGCGTCGCGTCCGCCACCGCCGATGAGGAGGACGAGTCCGGGGCGCTCGTCCTTCAGCCGGGCAACCGCGCGGATGGCGGTGTCGAAACCCTTGCGCGGAACCAGTCGGCTGAGACCCACCACCACCTCGGCGTCGGGCGCGACACCGAAGTGCTCCCGCGCGGCTCGCCGCTCGCCGCCCACGAGTGGAACGAAGCGCGAGGTGTCGACACCGGGGGGAACGATCGTCACGTCGAGGGAGCGACCGGCCGCGCGTTCGGCTTCGGCGGCCGGATACCCCCCGGCGGCGATCACGTGGCGGGCCTTGCGCAGCACCCGCCCGAGAACCTGGCGCGACACCGGCAGACGACCCGGGACGGTGACTTCGGCTCCGTGCAACACGACGTCGTACGGCAGAGCGAGCGATGGTCCGACGATGCCGAGCGGCACCGCCGGATCGAGGACGATCAGGTCGGCGTTCACCCGGCGCGCCATGTCGTTGATCCGGTTGACCATCCACGGATGCGGGAGCAGGACCGGTTCGCGAACGCGTTCGATGTGGAAGGGCTGAGCGGCATCGAACTCGTCGGCGCCCTGATACGGACTCGTGAGCACCGCGAACGAATCGGGCGGAAGGCGGCGCCACCATTCCCACAGCAACGATTGGATGCCGCCGATCTTGGGCGGGAAGTCGTTGGTGACGAGCAGATGCTTCATGCTCCAACCTCGGCGAGTTCGGCCCGTACGTCCGGATCGGGGTCGTCGACGAGGAACTTCACGAGATCGGTGCGTCCGAGCCGGCCGGCCGCCCACACGGCGTGAGCGCGCAGCATCGGATCATCATGTGAAAGGTAGCGGTGAAGAACACCGATGACTTGTTCATCCACGGGTGTGGATGCGATGTTGCCGAGGATCACGAGAGCGTTGCGGCGCAACCAACGCGGATCGCGCTCGGCCAGGTACCAACGACCGAAGCGTTCGAGCAAGTGGGCGTCGTCGGCGGCGAGAACCTCCATCACGTCGACGAAGGCCCCGGGTCCACCCGATCCCGAACGAGCCGGAACACGCCGACCGAGGCGAACGGTGGGGGGACACGACTCCTGACAGTCGTCGCAACCGTACAGACGGTCACCGAGCGCGACGCGGAACTCGCGCGGAAAGATGCCCGGCTTCTGCACGAGCCAGGCCAGGCAACGTCGCGCGTCGACGACCCCCTCGGCGACGATCGCTCCCGTCGGACAGTCGTCGAGACAACGTCGACACGACCCGCATCCATCGGGCGCCGGTCCGGCGGTGGCGCGCAACGGGGCCGTGGTGACGAGCGAGCCGAGCACGAACCAACTACCGGCACCGGGAACGAGCAGATTGGCGTTCTTGCCCCACCAAGCCAGACCGGCGCGCCAAGCCACTTCGCGGTCGACCAGATCGTTCTCGTCGGCGAACACCACGGCACGAAAGCCGTCGCGTCGCAGCCGAAGTGCGACCTGCTGCAACGACTGACGCAACGGTGTGTAGAAGTCGTGGCGTGCGTAGCGGGCCACGCGGGCCGAGAGCGGTCCGGGCTCGTCGGTGCCGTCCGACTCGTCGGCGGCGTAACTGAGCGCGGCCACCAGGATCGACTGCGAACCGGCGACCGCCCGATCGGGATCGGTCGATCGGATCGGGTCGCGGAACGTGAAGCCCATGGTGTCGGACAACCCGCGTACGCGACGATCGACGAGAGCGACGCGAGAACGCTCGAGGATGCCGGTGTGGGTGACCCCGACGCGGTCGAGGCCGAGCGATCGTGCGAACTCGAGGATCGACTCGGTGTATTCGGCCGACGACGCGTCAGGAGGCGGAGGCGTGGCCGGGCGCACGATGCCGAAGGTTAGGCACCAATCCGGCCTCGGCGAGGACACGCATGGCCCGAATCTCGGCCAGGTCGAACACCACGGCCTCGCTCGGGTCGTCGCGGCAGAGATACGACATGACGCAGTCATGGCAGGCATCGGTGTCGCGCATGACGCAGGTGTCGCAGTCGATGACGAGGAGCGGTTCTCGGTTCATGCCCTCAGCCGACCACAGGGGTGTGGCACGGTTGCGATCGATCAACCGGCGAGCGACGCCACCAGTGGTCGGGAGATCTTCTCGGCCACCATCAAGGTGGGCAGATGGGTGTTGGCTCGGGGAAGCCGCGGCATCACCGATGCATCGGCGATCCACAGTCCGGCCGCATCCCACGAGCGACCCTGCGGGTCGACCACCGACTCGCCACGGCGCCCCATCGCGCAGGTCCCGGCCGCGTGCACGTAGTCGCCGGTTCGTCGAGCCAACCACGCGGCGATCGCGTCGTCGTCATCGCCCAGTTGGTCGATGGACGTGCCGATGTCGTCGATGAATACTCCGGTCGCCAGCGACCGGATCGGGTCGCCGGCGAGCAGGTCGCGGACGATCCGAACTCCGGTCGTCAGGGCCGCGATGTCGCGTTCGTCGGACAACAGACCGAAGCGAATCTGACCGTCGACGATCGATCCGCGCGACCACGGGTTCATGAGAGCGGCGTTCAGCGTCGCGAGTCCGGCGGCCTCGCGCCCGAGATGCTCGATCGGCAGGATCTGCAGATCGTTCACCGCGGCGCCCGACGACGTCCGCACGATTCCGGTGACTGCTTCGCGCGTCGGGTCGGCCGGATCGCCCCAGGCGATCGTGAACGGCGCCGACGGATGATCTTGCAATCCCCGACCGACGAACGGATTGGCGAGCTTCGATCGTTGGAGGATCATCGGCGTGTGGATGGCCCCGGCCGCCATGACGACGACATCGGTTTCGATCGACGTCCCGTCGGGCATCACGACACCACGCACACGGCCGTCGTCGATCACCACTCTGTCGACCGTCTGGTCGCCGCGCACGTCGACCCGTTCGCGCACCGGCGACACGTACACGTCGAAGGCCGACGCTCGCCGACCGGTCGCGTCCTGGGTGAGGCGAGCCGCTTCGAGGGAGCCGGTTCGACCCGAACGAGCCCACGCCTCTCCCACCGCACCGGCAAGACGCGCCGGCCGAACCTCACGCAACGGAATCGGCAGTGCGGCGAAGATGTCGGCGACGTCGCGCCACGACCATCCATCGCAACCGTGATCGCGTTCCCAGCGGTCGTAATCGTCGGGCTCGCCGACGACGGCGAGCATCGCGTTCACCGCCGACGATCCACCGGCGCCACGACCCCGGGCGTACAGGCGCTTCTCCTGGCCGGGCACGCGTTCGGCGTCGAGACCGTCCCACATCCAGCCCGGTGTGCCCATCGCATCGAAGAACGACGCCGAGCGAATGGATTCGGGGACGTTGAGCGAACCGGCCTCGAGCAGCACCACGGATCGACCGGATTCGGCGACTCGTCGCACGATCACGCACCCCGCCGAGCCGGCACCGATCACGACGACGGGCCGATCGGCGGCCATCAGGCCTCCAGGCCCACCAGGTGGGCGACGTCGTTGTAGCGGATCAACCGCCACCGCCCCGTGCGCACCAGTTCGACCTCGGTGATCGAGGTGTTCTTGGTGTGGATCTCGAACGAACCCGTTCCGAAGGTGCGCAACGCCTGCCGCAACACGGTGTCGATCACGCCACCGTGGCAGAAAACGACCACGGTCGCGTCCTCGTGATCGTCGATGAGCCGACGCACCGCGGTGCCGATGCGCAACTGGAACTGCGCGATGGTCTCGCCGCCGGGAAACGTGATGCCGTACGGGTCGTTCTCCCAATCGGGATTGCCGAACTTCTGCTCGAACTCGACATAGGTGAGGCCGTCGCAATCGGGACCAGGATCGTGCTCGCCCAAGTCGGGGTCGATCAGGATGTCGCGGCCCGCGAACGCGGGCAGCACGATCTCGGCGGTTTCACGAGCGCGCGGATACGCACTCGAATAGACGGCGTCGGGCACGAATTCGGGCCGGCTCCGCCACCGTTCGTGCAGCCGTTCGGCCTGAACGCGACCGAAGGTCGAGAGACCCTTGCACGAACGCGGACCGCCCACCACCCGATCGACGGTCACCTGCGACTCGCCGTGCCGGACGAGAACCAGCCGGGTCATCGGTCAGGCGAGCTTCTCGACGAACGATTCGAGTTGCCGCAAATTGCGGCACTCGTAGGTGCCGTCGGTGAACTTGCCGTACTCGCCCACGATCGAGTCACCGGTGTTCCAGTACGAGCGGGGCTCGGGGTTCAGCCAATACACGTGACGCGCCTTGGACCGGATCTCCTTGACGACCCAGGCCTGCGACGCGTGGTAGTTGTTGCGCGCGTCGCCGAGGAGGAGCACCGTGGTCTTCGGGCCGACGTCCTTGCCGTAGCGCTCCCAGAACACCTCGAAGGCGTGGCCGTAGTCGGAGTGACCGTCGACCCACACCACGTCGGCCTCGGTGTTCACGCGATGAATGGCCTCGGTGATGTCCTCGGTTCCCTTGAAGAACTCGGTGACCTCGTCGATGCCGTCGATGAACACGAAGGAGCGGACCTTGGAGAACTGGTTCTGGATGGCATACACGAGCATGAGAGTGAATCGTGCGAAGGCCGCGACGCTTCCGGAGATGTCGGCGACGACCATGAGTTCGGGCTTGGCCGGCCGCGGGTACTTGAACCGCGGGTCGGCTGGCACACCGCCGTACGACAGCGAATGGCGAACGGTGTTGCGGAAGTCGAGCGGCCCGCGCCGGCCGTGCTTGCGCTTGCGGGCCAGTCGGGCAGCCAGTTTCCGCGTGAGCGGGTACAGCGACTTCTTGAGCAGCTGCATCTCGTCGCGGCTGGCGTGCATGAACTCGACGTCTTCGGGGAGCGGCTTGCGCAAGGTCTTGGCCATGGCCTCGGCACCGCGGTCGGCGACGAGGCGACGACGGATCTCGGCCTCGATCTCCTTCTTGAATTCCTCGATTCGCGACTGGTACTCGTCGCGCTCGAGACGCTCCTCGAGTTGGGTGAGCTCACCGCCCACCTCCTGCTTCGAGGCTTCCATCAACTTGTCGAGCATGCCCTCGAGGTCGAGGTTGCGCAGCGTGCGATAGAGGTAATACGTGCCGCCCACCGGACGACCTGGCTCCATGCCGGCGAACCGCTGCACGGCCTGCTTGGCCAAGGCGCGCATGAGCGCCTGATCGCCGTTGAGAAGCGCCCGCATCAGGATCTGGGCGATCTCCTCGGGAGTGAGCGAGTCCATGCCGCCCGACGATCCGCGACCGTCGCCCTGCTGCTGGAGTTGCTCCTGCATCTCGCGCCACATTTCGTCGACGGCGTCCTGCGACTCCTCGTTGATCTTGTACTGCGGCCCGCGCAGCGAGAAGTAGACCTCGAAGACCGTCTCGAACGAACGCCAGTGGGCGCTGTTCTTCACCAACGTCGCGCCGAGGGCGTATTTGAACGCCTCGCGATCCTCGAGCGGGATGTGCTGGACCGCCTCCATGGCGTCGAGGTTCTCGGTGAGCGACACCGGCAACCCCGCGTTGCGGAGCTCCTGGACGAAACCGGAGAGCAGATCGAGCACGAGCGAGTCAGGCCAGGTCGACCGACAGTTCCTTGGCGGCCTTGGCGATGTCGGTCTGGTACTTCAGGAGAACGTGCAGCGTTTCCTTGGCCGTCTGCGCGTCGATCGAGTCGGCGTTGAGGAGCATGAGCGTTCGGGCCCAGTCGAGGGTCTCGGACACGCTCGGCGCCTTCTTCAGATCGAGCTGGCGGATGCTGCGCACGATGCGGGCGACCTGATCGGCGAGGTGATCGGTGATGCCGGAGACCTTGGCCAGCACGATCTCCTTCTCGCGCTCCATGGTCGGGTAGTCGACGTGCAAGTACAGACAGCGGCGCTTGAGGGCCTCGGACAGTTCGCGCGTGTTGTTGGAGGTGAGGAACACCATCGGAATCTGGGTGGCCGTGATGGTGCCGAGTTCGGGAATCGAGACCTGGTACTCGGACAGGATCTCGAGCAGAAGCGCCTCGGTCTCGACTTCGACGCGGTCGACTTCGTCGATCAGGAGCACCACCGGGTCGGGGGCGCTGATGGCCTCGAGCAACGGGCGCGTGAGCAGGAACTCGCGGCTGAAGATGTCGTCGTGGATCTCCGACCACGAGTCGCTGTTGCGGTCGGCCTGGATGCGGAGCAGCTGTTTCTTGTAGTTCCACTCGTACAACGCCTTGGACTCGTCGAGACCCTCGTAGCACTGCAGGCGGATCAAGCGGGCGCCGGTGAGTTCGGCGATGCTCTTGGCCAACTGGGTCTTGCCCGTACCGGCCGGACCCTCGACCAGAACCGGCTTGGCCAGTCGGTCGGCGAGGTAGGCCACACCCGCAATGCCATCGTCGGCGAGATAGTTGACGTTGCGCAGACCATCGCGGACCTGCTGGACGGAATCGAAGCGGTGAGGCATGTTTTCACCCTACAAGTTGCCCCCTCCCGGCTCCCCTACCCGGGCCGACCTACCCTTGTCGCCAGTGACCGACCACACCCCGAACGAGCGCGACGACGAAGCGCACGGCGACGATCTCATGGATGTCGCTCCGTCTGGGGACTCCGGCCACAGCCTTCTGCGTTCGAACGCCGTCGTGGCGCTCGGCACCGGCCTGTCGCGCCTCACCGGAATGCTCAAGATCATCGTGTTCGGGTTCGTGATCGGACAAACCGCTCTGGCCGACGCGTACGATGGGGCCAACAACTCGCCCAACTCGGTGTACGAACTCCTCCTCGGTGGCGTTCTGTCGGCGGCGCTGGTTCCCATGTTCACGCGCCTCTTCGAGAACGAAGACGAGGAATCGGTCGAAGCCGTCGTGAGCGTGAGCATCGTCTTCCTCACGGCGATCACGGCCATCGCCGTGTTCAGCGCGCCTTGGATCTTCCGGATCTTCTCGCTCAGCCCCGACCCGAGTGTCGACCCGAACGACTTCCGCACCGTGGGCACCGCGCTCACGCGCATCTTCCTCCTGCAGATCTTCTTCTACGGCATCGCCGCGTTGTTCGGCGCGATCCTCAACGCGCAACGTCGGTTCTTCGCCGCGGCCTGGTCACCGGTTCTCGCCAACATCGTGATCATCGTGTCGCTGCTCTACGTACCGACACTCCTCGACAAGGACTCGCCGGTTCTCACCGACGTCCTCGACAGCCCGTCGTTCCGCTGGCTCCTCGGTCTCGGGGCGACCGGCGGCATCGCACTCCAGGCACTCGTACTGCTGCCGGCGATCCATCGCGCCGGATTGAACCTGCGATTCCGGTTCGATCTGCGTCATCCGGCGGTCAAGAAGCTGTTCGCACTGTCGGGTTGGACCTTCGGCTACGTGCTGGCCAATCAACTCACCGTGGTGATCGTGAAGAACCTGGCGCAACCCGGCTCGGGCGGCCAGGACGCCTATGCCAAGGCCACCACGTTCTTCTATTTTCCGCACGGCCTCCTGGCCATGAGCATCGCCACGACGTTCATCCCGGAAATGGCGCGGGCGGTGTCGCGCCGTGATCGCGAAGCCTTCGTCGAACGCACCGAACTCGGCATTCGATTGGTCGCCCTCCTCACCATTCCGGCGGCGTTCGGATTCCTGGTCCTGTCGCGACCCATCATCGGTGCGCTCCTCCAGCACGGGCAATTCGATCTCGCAGCATCCATCAACACCGCGCGCGTGCTCGCCGGACTCGCACTCGGCCTGGTGGGCTACTCGGTGTACCTGTTCACTCTGCGCGGCTTCTACGCCCACCAGGACACGCGAACGCCGTTCATCATCAACTGCGTCCAGAACGCCATCAACATCGTGCTGGCCTTCGTCCTGGTCGAGTTCTACGACGTCCTCGGCCTCGGCATCGCCTTCGCGCTGTCGTACATGTTCGCGGCGGTCATCGCGATCTTCGTGTTGCAGGTGAAGGTGCCCGAGTTCCCGGCCTGGCACACCGTCTTGAGCGTCGGTCGCATGATGGCGGCCGGAGCCGGCATGGGCATCGTGGTGTGGCTCTCGGCCGGCGCGGTCGGCGACAATGACGGCCTCGGCGCGCTCGTACGCGTGATCGTGGGACTGCTGATCGGTGCCGTCGTGTACACGGGTGCGCTCACCGTGCTGCGGGTCCCGGAGATGACCAACCTGCGGGCGATCGTGTCCCGCCGCCGCGCCTAGAGGAGCACGAGGGCGTCGCGGTGCACGACGACGCTCGGTGAGCCGTCGTCGAGTTCGCTCGTGCGACGACCGGCGGCCGCCCGGGCCTGGACCGAATTCATGACCGCGCTTCCGCGCGCGATCACGCGACCGTTGGCGTCGACCACGTCGATCGTGTCGCCCACTTCGAAGTCGCCATCAACCGAGCGCACACCCGCGGGCAGGAGCGAACTGGTTCCGCCGGAGAGCGCTCGGGCCGCTCCGTCGTCGACGGTGACGCGACCGGCGATCTCGCTCGCGAACGCCAACCACAATTGCCGCGACGACAGATGGCGGTCGGCGCCGTGGAACGTGGTGCCGATCGATCGACCACCGATCACTCCGAGGAGCACATCGGGAATGGTGGCCCGGGCGATCACCGCGCGAATTCCCGACCACGACGCGATGCGCGCCGCCGACAACTTGCTCGCCATGCCGCCGCTACCACGGGTGGAACCGGTGGCCCCGGCCGACACCGCCATGAGCGGATCGCCCGCCGCGACCTCGGACACGAGAGTGGCCGACGGATCGTGACGGGGATCGGCCGTGTACAGGCCTTCGATGTCGGTGAGCAGGACGAGAACGTCGGCTTTCAGGAGATGCGAGAGAAGCGCCGAGATGTGGTCGTTGTCGCCGAATCGGATCTCGTCGTTGGCGATGGCGTCGTTCTCGTTGACCACCGGAACGCAGCCGAGTTCGAGCAGGCATTCGAGCGTCTCGCGAGCGTGCAAGTACTGCTGACGATCCATGAAGTCGTGCGGAACCAGCAGCACCTGCGCGGCCACCAGCGAGTGGCGGGCGAACTCGGCGTTGTACACCTCCATGAGTCGGCTCTGACCAGCCGCCGACAGAGCCTGCAGTGTGCGCACGTCGGTCGGTCGCGCCGACAGACCCAGCGCCGACACACCGGCCGACACCGCACCCGAGGACACCAGCACCACCTCGTGTCCGGCGCGACGTAGTTCGGCGATCTGGCGGCAGAGATCGGCGATCACGGCGCGATCGATCACACCGAGAGAATCGGTGAGCGATGACGTTCCGATCTTGGCGATGATGCGCATGCGTGACCAGTCTCGTCAGCGGTCGGGTCGGTAGTCGAACGAAAATGCGCCGATCCAGACGACGTCGCCGTCGCGGACTCCGGCCCGGGCCAACAATCGCGGCACACCCAGCTTCTTCAAGCGTTCCTCGATGTAGTCGAGCGCCTCGGGAGTGGTCACGTCGTTCAGGTGCACCGCCCGTTCGACTTTGCGGCCGTGCACGCGGTACTCGCGCTCGGCCACCCGCTCGATCCAGGCTCCATCGGAATCGGGCCGCAGGATGACCCGCGATTCGGACAGCGGCTCCTCCTGGCGCGCCTCGTGCACCAGCGACGCCAGAATCCCGACCAGCTCGCGCACGCCCTGGTTGGTGACGGCCGAGATGGTCGGATGCTTCCAGGACGACACCAGGTCGGGATCGGCCGAATCGGTCTTGGTGCCCACGACCACGCGGGGACGTTCGAGCAACGACGGGTCGTACTTCTCGAGTTCGAGCAGCAACGTGTCGAGCTGCGACTCGGGGGACGTCTCGTCGACCGGAGCCAGGTCGACGAGGACGCACAACACCCGCGCGCGCTCGACGTGGCGCAGGAAACGGTGACCGAGGCCTTTGCCCTCGGCGGCACCTTCGATGAGTCCGGGGATGTCGGCCACCACGAATTCGGTGTCGTCGTCGATGCGCACGACACCGAGGTTCGGCTCGAGCGTCGTGAACGGATACGCGGCGATCTTGGGGCGGGCCGCCGAGACCACCGAGATGAGCGTGCTCTTGCCGGCGTTGGGGAACCCGACCAGGGCCACGTCGGCCATCAACTTCAACTCGAGTTTGAGCCAGCGTTCTTCTCCGTGCTCGCCCTGTTCGGCGAAACTCGGCGCGCGACGGCGATTGGTGAGGAACCGGGCGTTGCCGCGTCCGCCGCGTCCGCCGTGCGCGGCCAGCCACCGATCTCCGTGGTTCTGCAGGTCGGCCAGGACTTCACCCGAGTACATGTCGCGGATCACGGTTCCTTCCGGAACCTTCACCTCGAGGCTCTCGCCCCGGCGCCCGTGAAGATCCTTGCCCTTGCCGTGCACACCGTTTCCGCCGATGCGGTGCGGGTGATCGCGAAAAGCCAACAACGACGCGACATTGCGGTCGGCCACCAGCCAGACGTCGCCGCCCTTGCCGCCGTCGCCTCCGTTGGGTCCGCCCATGGCGACGGGCCCCTCGCGGCGGAACGACACGCAACCGGCTCCCCCGTCGCCGGCGCGCACATTCAGTTGGCACTCGTCGACGAACTGGCTCATGATGCGATCAACCTACTGCCACACCCCCGTCGTAGCCTGACGATCGTGAACGAGTCTCCGGTCGATCCCGACATCGCCGAACGGGCCGAACGCTGGGCCAGCACCATGGCGGGCACGCGCGACGAAACCATCACGCTCGCTCACGCCGATTCGTGGGCCGGCACCGGAGAAGTCGGCCTCGTCGAACGAGCCGCGCGCGAAGACCACCTCGACAGCACCATGGCCCGTCTGGCCACCCGTTCGGTCGGCGCCGGGCAACGCGCCGTCGACGAAGATCCCGACCCGTTCCGAACCTGCTTCGAACGCGATCGCGATCGCATCCTCCACGCCACGTCGTTCCGACGTCTGGCCGGCAAGACCCAGGTGTTCGTCTTCCCCGATGATCACCAGCGCACGCGGCTCACGCACGCCCTCGAAGTGGCACAGGTCGCGGTCTCGGTGGCCCGACCGCTCGGTCTCAACGTCGCTCTCACCGAAGCCATCGCCCTCGGCCACGACTGCGGCCACGGCCCGGGCGGTCACGCCAGCGAGGATGCATTGTCACCGTTCGTTCCCGGCGGATTCGACCACGCGCAGTGGGGCGCCGACGTCACTCTCGTGCCGCTCAATCTGTGCACCCAGACGCTCGACGGAATTCGCAATCACTCCTGGAGTCGTCCGGCCCCGTCCACTCCCGAAGGCGAGGTGGTCAGTTGGGCCGATCGCATCGCGTACGTGTGCCACGACTTCGAAGACGCCGTGGCGGCCGGCATCGTGTCACCAGACAATCTCCCCCCGTTGGTGCGGGCGCGGTGTGGCGACACGCGCCAGAAGCAACTCAGTGCGTTCATCCACGCCATGATCGCGGCCGCCGCCCACACGGGTCGAGTGGGCATGGAACCCGAGGTGGCCGAAGCCCTCGCGCAGTTCCGGAAGTTCAATTACGAGAACATCTATCTGCGACCGGCCAGTCGCGCGCAAGCGCAGTCGGTGATCGATCTGCTCCGCGCGCTCGTCGAGCACTACGCGGCTCACCCTGGGTTGCTCCCCGATCATCGCCAGGCCCCGGCCGGCTCGAACGAAGCCCTCTCGGCGGCGGTGGCCTACGTGGCCGGTATGACCGATCGGTACGCGTGCCGTCAGGGTGTCGCGCTGCTCGACTGGCCGCTGCACAAACTGCCGCGCGGCATCGACATCTAGTCGCGAACAGCCGTCAGTCGGCCGGAACGACGTCGACGATGCGGCGTCCACGCCGTTCGCCGAACTTCACCGCACCATCGACGAGTGCGAACAACGTGTCGTCGCCACCGCGGCCCACGTTCTTGCCCGGGTGGAACTTGGTGCCGCGCTGACGGACCACGATGGTCCCTGCCGTCACCTGCGTACCCGAGAACACCTTGATGCCGAGACGCTGCGCATTGGAATCGCGCCCGTTGCGTGTTGAACCGCCACCTTTTGTCTTCGACATGGCTCAGCCTTTCGCGATCGCCGTGATCTCGACGACTTGGTAGCGCTGACGGTGTCCGTACCGACGGCGCTGATTGGTGCGACGCTTATACGTGAAGCCGTCGATCTTGGGACCCGAAGCGGTGCCGACCACGCGGCCCGACACCTTGGCGCCGGCGAGTTGATCGGGCGTGGCGAGGACCTTGTCGCCGTCGACCACGAGCACAGGAGTGAAGTCGACCGCGGCGCCCTGTTCGACGCCCAGCAGTTCGACATGCACCTGCTGGCCCTGGGCCACACGGACCTGCTTGCCTCCGGTTGCGATGACTGCGTACATAGCGACTGACGACTCTACCTGGGCCGATGGGGGGTCACAACAAGTCAGACCAGCAGATCGTGGTCGACCACGACGCCCCGTCCGGCACAGATCTCACACGGGTCGGCGAAGGCCGTGAGCAGGCCTTCTCCGATGCGCTTGCGGGTCATCTCCACCAATCCGAGCTCGGAGATCTCGAAGACCTGGGTCCGGGTCTTGTCTCGCGAGAGCGCCGACCGGAAGGCGTCGACCACCTTCTTGCGGTTCTCCTTGATCTCCATGTCGATGAAATCGATGACGATGATTCCGCCGATGTCGCGCAGACGCAACTGATGGGCGATCTCCTCGGCGGCTTCGAGGTTGTTCTGGAAGACGGTCGCCTCGAGATTGGAGGTGCCCACGTTGCGACCGGTGTTGACGTCGATCACCGTGAGCGCCTCGGTGTGCTCGATGATCAGCGAACCACCCGACGGCAACCACACCTTGCGATCGAGCGCCTTGTGCACCTGCTCGTGAACGTGGTGACGCTCGAAGATGGGGAGGCCCGACTCGCTCGGGTCGTAGTACTCGATGCGGTCGGCCAGTTCGGGGTTGAACGCCTCGACGTACGAGCGGAGGTCTTCGTACAGCTGGCGGTCGTCGATGGCCACGCCGCGGTATTCGGCGTTGAACTCCTCGCGAATCACGCGAACGGCGAGCGGCGGCTCGCGGTACAGAAGAGTCGGGCCGGTCGCCTTGCGGGCCGCTTCCTCGATCTTGTTCCACTGATCGACCAAGCGCGTCATGTCGGCACGCAACTCGTGTTCGGTGGCCGACTCGGCCGCTGTGCGCACGATCAGGCCGTGCTCGGCCGGCTTCACACGATCGAGAATGCTTCGCAGTCGCTTGCGCTCGTCGTCGGGCAGACGCTTGGAGATGCCGTACGTCTTGGAATTGGGAATGAGCACAACGAAGCGCCCGGGCAGCGACACTTCCTGCGTGAGTCGCGCACCTTTCACACCGATGGGGTTCTTGGTGACCTGGCAGACGATGAGCTGCTTGGCCCGCAGGATCTGCTCGATACGGGGCTGGCTGTCGACGATGTCCTCGGCGTCGTACTGAACGTCGCCGCGATAGAGCACCGCGTTCTTGGGTGTGGCGATGTCGACGAACGCCGCCTCCATGCCCGGAAGCACGTTCTGCACCTTGCCCACGTAGATGTTGCCATGGATCTGCGAGATGTCGTCGGCCGGGCGGCTCACGTAGTGCTCGATGAGACTGCGACCCTCGAGAACGGCGACCTGGGTGAGGTGCGGGCGGACCTGCACGCACATGAAGTAGCGACCCACCGGACGCCCGTTGCGCTCACGTCCGCGTCGACGTTCCTGAACGTCGAGATCGGATGCGGGAGCCCGGCCCTCGCCGCGCGAGCGTTCGCCGCGCGAACGGTCGCCCCCGCGACGGCGCTTCTTCTTCGCTCCCTGGCCACCGGATGAAACCGCCGATGAACCGCCCGCGTCGGAGCGCGCCTCGTTGGATTTGTTGGCGCGCTGACCGCCGGGCATGGTGACGGACGGTTTGGGAGCCGGACGCGTGTCGCCGATCTTCGGACGCGGAACGACAGCAGATGCTCCGGCCTCGGGGCTCGGACGACCTTCGGAAATGCGCTCGGGAAGTTCGTCCGGGTTCGTCGGCTGGGGTCGGTCGGTCTGACCCTGAACCTGAACCTGACCCGACTCGGGACGCGGCGACTGCGACTGCGACTTCGAGCGGCCACGTCCTCCGCGCGAACCGCGCCGACGCTTCTTCTTGGGGGGTGTCGACGGATTATCCGACGGCGATTCGTTGCTCATGGGAGAGTTCCTTTCGTGCGCGCACCGAGAAGGGCGCGCAGGGAGCGTCGGTGCGCTCGATCCATTGATGGGTCCGGATGACCCGGGACATGACGTTCCAGGGCTCGTCGCCCGGGAACAGTGCGTCGACCAATTCGGTGGGCCGCACACCACGTCCGGACGTGGTGACGACCGCTTCGACGAGAGCCGAGGCGCTCACTTCGGAGCGCCAGTCGGCCGGAAGCACGGACGGATCGAAATCCGTCCGCAATTCGAAGATGCCCGGGCGAATGTCGTCGTGACGACGTTCACCCTTGCGTTCGCGTTCGATCCAGATCTCCGGCGCGGCGACGAGTTCCGCCGCACGCGACTGGACCTCGACGGCGGGTCGATCGATGGCCAGGACCCAGGTGGTGGCCACGACGTCCTCCTGGATCGATTGCGGTCCGGCGACCCAGGCGCCGGTGACCACGACGCCGGCCGGCATGACAGCCGACAGGCGCGGGGCCAGATCGTCGATGTCGCGCTCCCCCGAGGGCGCCGGATCGAGCACGACGTCGAGGACTTCGACGAGCGACTCGCCAGCGGTGGGAAGCGCCAGACCGAACGACAACTTGGGGCGGGGCGTGAAGCCCGCCGATACGGCAACCCCGAGTTTCGCCTTGCGAAACGCGCGCTCCCAGAGATGAGCCGTGTCGAGATGACCGAGGAAGCGGATCTTCCCGATCTTCGAGTACGAGAGGCGTATCTTCATACGCGCACCACCACCGGCACGTCTCCCCCGAGCGCGAGGTCCTGTCCGGTGCCCTGACTTCCACCAGCCGGAGGAACCGGCGATGCCACCACGTGCTCGAGTCCGTCGCCCGTGCACACGCCGCAGTCGTAGCAGGGCGTCCAACGGCAATCGGGCAGACCGTGTTCGTCGAGCGAAGCGCGCCAGTCGTCCCAGAGGAAGTCGCGGTGGAGTCCGGCGCTCAGGTGCTCCCAGGGAAGCAACTCGTCGTCGGTGCGATGACGCGTGGTGAACCACTCGACCGGGAGTCCTTCGGCCGCCGCCGCGTCGAGCCAGCGATCGAGCACGAAGAATTCGCTCCACTCCTGGAAGGTGCCGCCGTCCCTCCACACCCGTTCGATGACCCGACCGACGCGGCGATCGCCGCGACTGGCCAGGCCCTCGGCGAGAGAGGCCCGCGGGTCGTGCCACTTGACCTGCACACCGCGCGACGCCGCACCGCGGACGAGATTGATCTTGCGCTGCAACTCGTCGACACCGTTCTGGCCGAACCACTGGAACGGAGTGTGCGCCTTGGGCACGAAGCCGCCGAGGCTCACGGTGACGCTCGCGCGCGACGTGTACTTCTTTCCGATGGCCACGCATCCGGCCGCGAGTTCGGCGATACCGCGCGTGTCGTCGTCGGTCTCTGTGGGCAGACCGGTGAGGAAGTAGAGCTTCGTTCGCGACCAGCCGTTGGCGAAGGCCGACTCGACGGCGCCGTACAGATCGGCTTCGGTGATGAGCTTGTTGATGACCTTGCGCAGACGCCAGGTACCGGCCTCGGGTGCGAAGGTGAGCCCGCTCCGGCGACCGCTCGCGACCTTGGCGGCCAGACCGACCGTGAACGCGTCGACCCGCAGCGACGGCAGCGACACCGTGGGCGCTCCGCACGCGGTGGGGTCGGGAACGATCGACGACACGACGTCTTCGATTCCGCTGAAGTCGGCGGTGGAGAGCGACGTGAGCGAGACCTCGTTGTAACCCGTGCGCTCGAGCCCGCGCGTGATCATCGTGCGCACCTGATCGGCCGGTCGCTCGCGAACCGGCCGCGTGATCATGCCGGCCTGGCAGAAACGACACCCGCGAGTGCATCCGCGGAACACCTCGACCGCCAGTCGATCGTGCACCACTTCGGTGAGCGGTGCCAACGGCCGACGCGGATAGTCCCACTGCGCAAGATCGGACACGGTGCGCTTGGTGACCGTGGCCGGCACATCGGCGAACCGAGGCGTGATCGAGACGGTGCGCTCGCCCTCGTACACCACGTCGTACAGGCACGGCACGTACACGCCCGGGATACGGGCCAGTTCGCGCCACAAACCCTCTCGCGAGGTACGGCCGGACGCCTTCCAGGCACGTACGACTTCGTTGATCTCTCCGACCACTTCCTCGCCCTCGCCGAGCACGGCGGCGTCGATGAAGTCGGCCAGCGGTTCGGGGTTGAAGGCCGCATGACCGCCCACCACGACTACCGGATCGGTGGGTTCGCGACGCGCGGTGTGCACAGGAATGCCGCCGAGGTCGAGCATGTTGAGCACGTTGGTGTAGACGAGCTCGGCCGAGAGGTTGAAGGCGATGACATCGAAGTCACCGGCGGCCCGGTGGGTGTCGACCGAGAAGAGCGGAATGCCCCGCTCGCGCATGAGCGCCTCGAGGTCGACCCACGGAGCGTACGTGCGCTCGGCGACGGCGTCGGGGCGCTCATTCAGGATCTCGTACAGGATCTGCAGCCCTTGATTGGGCAGGCCGACCTCGTACACATCGGGGTATGCGAGCAGCCAGGCGACCTTGCCCTGACCGTGACGCGGCTCGATGGCCCCGTCCTCGCACCCGATGTAGCGGGCTGGTTTGCGCACCCTCGCCAGCAACGGTTCGACCCGCGACCAGAGGGAAGTCATTTCTGCGATCCTACCCAGGGGTCTCAGCGCATCCGGCGCATATGGACGCTCTCGACCAGGCCGACCAGCACCGCGAACGCGACCAAGGACGAACCGCCGTACGAGAGGAACGGAAGAGGGACTCCGGTGACCGGCATGATTCCCATGGTCATGCCGATGTTCTGGAAGACGTGCCACATCACGATGCCGAACACCCCGGCGCAGACGTAGCTGCCGAACGCATCCTTGCTCAGGTGTGCGACTCGCCAGATGCGGAAGAGAAGGAGACCGAACAGCGCGAGCACGAAACCGCCGCCGATCATGCCGAATTGTTCGGCGATGGCCGAGAAGATGAAGTCGCTCTGCTGGACCGGAATGAACTTCCCGTTCGTGAGAGGGGCGTCGAGATAACCCTTGCCCCACCAACCTCCCGTGGCGACCGCGCGCTTGGCGAAGCGAACCTGGAGCACCAGATCCTTCAAGCCGTCCTCGGTGGAGTTCTGGTTGAGGAAGGCTTCGATGCGGCGCAACTGATAGCGGTCGACGATGCCGGCCACCACGGCCGCGGCGACGGTGACGACGGTGAGGAAGGCGATCAAGGCCAGGTACCGAAGTTTGGCGCCGGCCATCAGCAGGATCGCGAGAGCACCCACGATCATCACGAACGCCGAACCGAGGTCGGGCTGCACGATGATGAGGACGGTGGGGATGCCGACGACCACCAAGCCGCCGATGAATCGCGAATAGCTGAGCGATTCCTCGCGAACTTCCGACAAGTACGAGGCCAGGGCCAGCACGACGGCCGGTTTGGCGAACTCGGCCGGCTGGAACGACACCGGCCCGAAGTCGAACGACAGACGGGCTCCGCCACGAAGCGCGCCGGCCGCCAGAACGAGCATCAACGCCACCACCGCGCAGCCATACAAGAAGAAGGCCCGTTCGCGCAGCAGTGTGTAGTCGAACGACATCACGGCGATCATCACCACCACCGCCACGATGAGGAACAGAACCTGACGCAGCGTGAACCAGTACGGGTCGTCGTCGACCTTCCAGAAGGTGGCGCTGTAGATGGCGAAGGGTCCGATGATCCCGAGTAGCGCGACCGGGGCGAGGATGAGCCAATCGATGTTGCGACTCGGCTGGCCCGGACTCGATCGGATGTTGCCGAGACCTCCATCGGGTTTGCGCTGAAGAATGGGCAGCGCCATCAGTCGCGACCTCCGGTGGTTCCGCCGCCCAAGCAGCGGTTGTCGGACAGCTTTCGATCGGGCGCCGCGAACGACGAGGTCACGTCGAGCGGATTCGACGGCGAGACCGCCGGAGTCTTCACCGCGCCGGCCAACGCCATGAACACGCACTTCACGACCGGTGCGGCCGCTCGCGATCCGTAGCCGGACTTCTCGAGATACGCCGAGGCGACGTACGGCTGATTGCCGTCGAGGCTGAACGCCGCGAAGGCCGACGAGTCGTTCCAGGGAAGACCGGCCGCGCCCTGAGCCGTCCCGGTCTTCCCCGCGATCGGCAGAACCTCGTACGGATAGCTCGCGAAGAGCCTCTCGCCGGTGGTGGCGTGATAGCGCTCGTTGTCGACGCCAGGGCCGGTGATCACGCGTTGCAGCCCGCGCTTGATCGGCGCGAGGAACTCCGATGTGATCTCGAGGTTGCGGATCACGTTGGGATTGTTGAGGCGCAGGGCGACCCGCGACTTCGACAGATCGGCCACGCCGACGATCGCACTGTCGGGGGTTCCGGGTTCGAGCAGCGCGACGGCGATGAGAGGTCGATTGACACGTCCACCGTTGCCGAGCGCTCCGTACGCCTGCGCCAACTGGATCGGAGAAGCGGCGAGAAGGCCCTGACCGATGGCCAACTGCACGTTGTCACCGACGAGGTAGTTGGGGCTCTCCCCCTCCAACAACACGCCGGTTTCGACGAGTTTGCGCTTCGACTCCTTGTCGGGAACCCGGCCGGCCGACTCGAAGGGCAGGTCGATGCCGGTCTTCGAACCGAATCCGAACTTGCGCACCTCCTCCTGCAGGATCGGCTGGCCGCCGCGCTCGGAGAAGATTTCCTCACCGATCTTGTAGAAGAAGGTGTCGGACGAAACGGCCAAGGCTTCCTCGACGCCGACCCGTCCGTATCGACACGGGTAACGGCTTCCTCCGCACAAGGCGTTTCGATAGATGCACTTCACCACCTGGCAGGTCTGCTCGTCGATGCTCGTGAGCGTGTACGTGCCGCGATCGAGGTACGTGTAGGTGGGACCGCCCGGCAACTGGCCGGAATCGAGTGCCGCGTAGACCACGAACGGCTTGAAGCTCGAACCCAGGTTGTACTGACCCTGAATCGCACGGTTGACGAGAATGGAGCGATCGGGATCGTCGGTCCGGGGGAAGATCTGCGCGAACTTGTCGCCCGTCAGACTCGCCGTGAACCAGCGATTGTCGAACGTCGGGTAGCTCGCCAGGGCGAGGATCTCGCCGGTCTCGTAGTTGGAGAGGACCACCGAGCCGGCGGGCGCCTTGAGGTTCTGGCATTCGGGGAACTGCGGCTTGACCGGAAGATCGTTCTCGTCGCGGGCCTGACACGTCTCGACGAATCGACGCAGACGCAACTGGGTCTCGAGGGCGAGTTCGGCGAACTGCTGCAGATCGAGATCGATCGCCAGCTGGAGGTCCATGCCGGCCACGGGTTCGACGCGTTCGACTTCGCTCAGGATCGCTCCCCTCGAGTCGACCTCGTACTTCACGAAACCGGGTGTTCCGCGCAGGTAGGGCTCGAAGATCTTCTCGACACCGAACTGGCCGACTCGTTCGTTCAGGTCGTAACCGAGGTCGCGGTACTGATCGGAGTCGGATTCGGTGATGGCGCCCAGATAGCCGACCACGTGCGCGGCCAACGGGGCGTAGGGATAGTCGCGACGCCACTGATTCGTCACGTCGACCCCAGGAAAATCCTCGACGCGTTCGATGAGATACAACGCGACATCCTCACCGACGCCTTCTTTCAAGGGCATCGGAAGAAGCGGGCTGTAGCGGTTGCTCTGATATCGACCCTCCATCTCGGAAATCGGAAGGTCGAGCACGGGCGAGAGTCGTGTGAAGAGTTCGCCACGAGCGTCATCGTCGCGCATGGCTTCCCACGCCACCGTGATGGTGAGGATGCGCTCGTTGTCGGCGAGGATCCGACCCTCGCGATCGAAGATGCGTCCACGCTCGGGCAGGAGTTTGACCGTGCGGGTCTTGTTGGCCTCGACGCGCTGCTGGAGGGCCGGCGCGTCGACGACTTGCAGGAACCACATGCGCAGGCCGAGGACCGAGAACATCAGGGCCCCGATCGTGCCGATCGCGGCCAGACGGCTGGTGCGACGATCGCGGCTCACGCGAAGATCTCCGGGGGCGGCGCCAGTCGGGCCCGGCGCTTGATGACCAGTCCCCAGCGCATCACGGGAACGACCACGGGAACCAGGAGCGCGTTGGCGACCGCGACGACGGCGGCGACTTCGATGACGCGGGTGGTGAGCCAGCCGTCGACTCCGACCCACGTCGCAACGACGGGATAGGTGAAGGTGGCGGCGGCCGAGCCCCCGAGGCCGATCAGTGCGTTGAGCCACCACGGATTGGCGACGGCGAGCGAGTTGACGTACCCGGCCAGGAACCCGACCAGGCCGTACACGAGAGCAGTGAGTCCGAGCGGGCTCGAGAGAACCAGATCGAACATCAAGCCGAAAATGAAGCCCGCCATCGCTCCACGCTCGGAGCCTCCGGAGATGCCGGCACCGATCGACAACGCGAGCATGATCTGCAGGGCGATTCCGTCGAATTCGAGATCGGCGAGCAAGGTGGTCTGCACGACGAGCGCGAGAAGGCCGATGAGAGTCAGGCGGACGGTGGGCCGATTGATGAGTTCGATCATCGGCTCACCGCCGGTTGATACAGCAATACGCGCACGAAGTTGAGAGTGGACAGACGGGCGGCCAGTCGCACCTCGAGGATGGCGCCGGCTGTTCCGCTCCGCTCGACGACTTCCACGACTCGGCCGATCACGATGCCGCGCGGTGCGAGGCTCTTCGAACCGCCAGCGGTGATGACGACGGCTCCCACCTTGATCTCGCCGAAACGCGAACTCTGCTCGACGAACTCCACAATGGGTGCGCGATCGGGGCCACGGCCGCGGAAGGCCCCGGTCTCGGCCGCCGGCAGGGCGTTGATGTCGACCACCGATGAGGGCGTCGGCCGCGTGGTGGGCGGGGCAACGGTCACGAGCGGTGCGATCGACGTGACGACCGGGGCAATGCTCGTCGTCGCGGTCGCGACCGGCACGGTCGTCGCGGTCGCCATCGGCACGGTTGTCGTGGTCCCGGCCGGCACGGTTGTCGTGCTCGTGGTGGTGCTCGTGGTGCTCGTGGTGCTCGTGGTGCTCGTGATGGTGGTCGTCGTCGCGACCGATTCATCCTCGGGGAGATTCAGGACCTGCACCGGAATCGCGTACGAGACATCGGTGGCCAGCATCACGATCGATCGATTGGCGAACACCTCGGTGACCTTGCCCACCATTCCGGCCGCATTCACGACGGGCATACCGACGCGCAGGCCGTCGCTGCTTCCCTGGTTGATCTCGACGGTCTGGGAGAAATTGGTGGGGCTTTCACCCACCACCTGAGCCGTGATCGACGAGATGTCGGTCAGATCGTCGATTCCGTTGAGAGCGAGCAATTCCTGGGCGTCGCGGACGGTCGCCAAGGCGGCGATGAACGCACCCTCCTGCTGATCGATTCGATCCTGCAGTCGCTCGTTCTCGGCCTGCAGTTCGTCGAACTCGGTGATTCCGCGCCAGGCGTTTCCAACGGGCCGAGTGATCACGCGACCGGCGTCCTGCAAGGGCTGGAAGACCGTGCCGAAAGCGCGCCTCACTCCGTCGACGACCGCGTTGCCCTGGAGATCGAGGGTGATCAGGAGAATGGACGAGAGAGCCAGCAGGACGACAGCTCGTCGTCGGCTCATCGAGAACATGGGGTCACTCGTCGGTCTGCGAGAGCATGCCGCGCATGGCCTCGATGTTCTCGAGTGCCCGACCCGAACCCAGAACCACCGAATACAGCGGATCGGGCGCGATGTTGATCGGCATGCCGGTCTCGTGCGCGAGACGACGATCGATGCCGGCGAGGAGTGCTCCGCCCCCGGTGAGGGTGATGCCGACATGCATGATGTCGGCGGCCAATTCGGGCGGGGTCTTGTCGAGCGTGGTGCGCACGGTGTCGACGATCGCCGACACCGGTTCGGCGAGGGCTTCGCGCACCTGCTCGGTGGACAGGCTGATGGTCCGGGGCAGACCGCTGATGAGGTCGCGACCACGCACGTCGGCGGTCATCTCCTCCTCCATCGGCCAGGCCGAACCCATTTGGATCTTGATGTCTTCGGCGGTCCGCTCACCGACGGCGAGCGAGAACTCCTTCTTGAGGTATTGCATCACGGCCTCGTCGAGTTCGTCGCCGGCGACGCGGAGCGACTGAGCGGTGACGATGCCGCCGAGCGAGATGACGGCGACCTCGGTGGTACCGCCGCCGATGTCGACGATCATGTTGCCGCTCGGCTCGTGGACCGGAAGGTCGGCGCCGATCGCGGCCGCCATGGGCTCTTCGATGATGTGCACGGGTTTGCGGGCGCCCGCGTACTCGGCTGCGTCCTGCACCGCGCGCTGTTCGACGCCGGTGATTCCGGACGGAACGCAGATGACCATGCGGGGCTTGCTCCAGCGGCTGCTGTGCACCTTCTGGATGAAGTAGCGGAGCATCTTCTCGCAGACCTCGAAGTCGGCGATGACGCCATCTTTCAACGGCCGGACCGCGCGGATGTGTCCGGGGGTCCGGCCCATCATGCGCTTGGCCTCCAGGCCCACCGCAACCGGTCGGCCATCGGCCACGTCGAGGGCGACCACCGAGGGTTCATTGAGGACCACGCCATGACCCCGGACGTAAATCAGGGTGTTGGCGGTGCCGAGATCGATTGCGATGTCGCGGCCGAGGGCCAGCGGGTTGCTCCGGGCCATGACCGCACCTCCTCGCCCCGTGACCGGGAAATGTTACAGATTCGGGAAGAAAATCCCGATCTCCCGCTCGGCCGAGGCCAGGGAGTCGGAACCGTGGACCAGGTTCTCGGTGAAGAGAATCCCCAGGTCACCACGGATGGTCCCGGGAGCCGCCGTGCGCGGATTAGTGGCACCCATCATGGCGCGCACGACCTCCCAGGTGTTCTCGGGGCCTTCCAGAACAAGCGCCACGACCGGGCCGCGCGACATGAAGGCAACCAGGTCGTTGTAGAAGCCCTTGCCCACGTGCTCCTCGTAATGGCGGGCCAGGGTGGCTGAATCCAGTGTCCGCAGGTCGAGGGCGACGAGTTTCAGATTCTTCGATTCGAAACGGCTGAGGATGGTTCCCACCAAGCCGCGTTCGACGGCATCGGGCTTCAACAGGACGAGGGTGCGATCGGACATGGGAGGCGACCCTATCGGCCGAGCACGTGCGGCCGGGCTGCTCCCACCACGTACAGCGAACCCGTGACCAGAATCGCGTCGTCGGCTCCGGCTTCGCGACGGGCTTCGTCGATCGCGGCCTCGACGGTGGCGGCCACCCGTACGTCGTCACAGCCGACGGCACGGGCGGCTTCGGCCAGTTCGGTTGCCGGTCGGCCGCGAGGCGACGGGGCGGTGCAGCACACCACCACGTCGAATTCGTCGGCGCGCAGGGCCTCGAGCATCTCGATCGGTTCGCGACCTCGCAGACAACCAACCACCAGGATGCGGCGCCCGGCCGGATCGAAGTCCTCGAAGAAGACACTGGCGCACACGTCGCCGCCAGCCGGGTTGTGAGCTCCGTCGACGATCACCAACGGCTGATGATCGAGCAGTTCGAAACGACCGGGCATGCTCACCTTCGCCATGGCCTCGGCGATCACGTCGTCGGCGAGGGGTCGCGCGAAGAACGTCTCGACCGCCGTGATGGCCACGGCGGCGTTGTCGGCCTGATGGCGGCCGTGCAGTGGCACGAACACGTCGGGGTAGATCGTGGTCGGAGTGCGCACCACCACGAGGCGGCCGCCGAGCGCGAGTTCGTTGGCATCGACCGCGAAGTCGGTGTCGCGCACGAGCAGCAACGAACCACCCGCCGACCGGAAGATCTCGATCATCTCCGGATCGGTTTCGCCGGTGACAACTGCCGACGCCGACTTCACGATGCCCGACTTTTCGCGCGCGATGTGCGCACGTGTCGGGCCGGCGAACTCCATGTGGTCGAGCCCGATGTTGGTGATGACCGCGACCTGCGCGTCGACGACGTTCGTGGCGTCCCACCGACCCAGTAGGCCCACTTCGATCACCATCGCATCGACGGCCTGATCGGCGAACCAGCGGAACGCCGCCGCGGTGCAGGTGTCGAAGTAGCCCGGACGCACACCGGCGATGATCTCGAGGTCGGCGATCGCCCCAACCTGCTCGCCGAACTCGTGATCGGAGATCGGAACCCCGTCGATCATCATGCGCTCGTTGACCCGCTCGAGGTGGGGGCTGATGTACGTGCCGACTCGCAACCCGCTGGCCACGAGCAGACGTGTGATCATCTGCGCGGTCGATCCCTTGCCGTTGGTTCCGGTGATGTGGATGACCGGCGCACAGTGCTGCGGGTCGCCCATGGCGGCGCAGAGACGCTCGATCGTCGCCAGAGAAGGCGACTCGATCCGGCCGGTCTTCTCGTAGGTGGCGTGTTCGTCGAGGTAAGCGAGAGCCTGCTGGTAGTCCATCAACTCGCAGCGCGGCGGGGCCGCTGCGAACGCACTGCGGCTCGCGGAACGAGCGTGGGCGGAACCTTGGCGGTGACCGTGTCGGCGTCGACGACCACGCGGGCCACGTCGTTGCGACCGGGCAACTCGTACATCGTGTTGAGAAGCGCCTCTTCGAGGATCGCCCGCAGACCACGCGCGCCGGTGCCTCGCTTGAGCGCGAGTTCGGCCACCGCATCGAGCGCCGACTGGGTCAGTTCGAGTTCGACGTCCTCGAAGTCGAAGAACTTCTGGTACTGCTTCACGAGGGCGTTCTTGGGTTCGACCAGGATCTTCACGAGAGCATCCATGTCGAGGTTGTGCACCGCACCCACCATGGGCAGACGGCCCACGAATTCGGGGATGAGGCCGAAGGCCAGAAGGTCTTCGGGAAGGACCTGCGAGAACAACTCGCCCGAATCCTTCTCGGCCTTGCTGCGCACCGTCGCGTGGAATCCGACTCCCTTGTGGCCGATTCGCTGCTCGATGATCTTGTCGAGACCCGCGAAGGCGCCGCCGCAGATGAAGAGGACATTGGTGGTGTCGATCTGGATGAATTCCTGGTGCGGATGCTTGCGACCACCCTGCGGCGGAACCGAGGCCACGGTTCCTTCGAGGATCTTCAGAAGGGCCTGCTGCACACCTTCGCCCGACACGTCGCGGGTGATGGACGGGTTCTCGCTCTTGCGCGCGATCTTGTCGATCTCGTCGATGTAGATGATGCCCGTCTCGGCCTTCTTGACGTCGAAGTCGGCGGCCTGGATGAGCTTCAGAAGGATGTTCTCGACGTCTTCTCCCACGTAACCGGCTTCGGTGAGTGCGGTGGCGTCGGCGATCGCGAAGGGCACGTTGAGCATCCGGGCGAGGGTCTGGGCCAGGTGGGTCTTGCCGCAGCCGGTGGGCCCGAGGAGAAGGATGTTGCTCTTGGCCAGTTCGACCTCGTCGCGCTTCGCGAGAACGTTGTCCTTCTGGTACTGGATCCGGCGGTAGTGGTTGTAGACGGCCACGGCCAGGACCTTCTTGGCCTGGGTCTGGCCCACCACGTACTCGTCGAGGAAGTTGCAGATCTCGCGCGGATTGGGGAGATCGTCCATCTTGAGGTCGGAGGCCTCACTGACCTCTTCCTCGATGATCTCGTTGCAGAGATCGATGCACTCGTCGCAGATGTAGACGCCAGGCCCGGCGATGAGCTTCTTGACCTGCTTCTGCGACTTGCCGCAGAACGAGCACTTCAAGATCTCGCCGGTGTCTCCGAATTTCGCCACGTCCACCCTCCTTCGGGTTCACAGTCTGACGGATGGCCGACCCTGTTGTCGGCGATTTGCGTCAAGACCTTGAGCAGAGCCCGAAAGACGCAGGTCAGCGGATGGGTCCGCCCCGGTCGACGACGGCGCGACTGGAGATGACGTCGTCGATGATTCCGTACTGGAGAGCCTCGGCCGCTTCCATCACGAAGTCACGATCGGTGTCGGCGTGGATCCGCTCGATCGGCTGGCCGGTGTGGTGCGCCAGGATCTCCTCGAGCAGATCACGCATGCGCATGATCTCCTTGGCGGCGATCTCGAGGTCGGTCACCTGGCCGTAGCCCACCTGCCCGTACGGCTGGTGAAGGAGCACGCGGCTGTGCGGCAACGCGAGGCGCTTGCCCTTGGTCCCGGCGGCGAGCAATACCGCGGCAGCGCTGGCCGCCTGACCCAGGCAGATGGTCGCGATGTCGTTCTTGATGAACTGCATCGTGTCGTAGATCGCGAACAGTGCCGTGATGTCGCCACCAGGGCTGTTGATGTAGATGTTGATGTCCTTGTCGGGGTTCTCGCTCTCCAGGTGGATGAGCTGAGCGCACACGAGGTTGGCGATGGTGTCGTCGATGGGCGTCCCGAGAAAGAGGATGTTCTCCTTCAGCAGACGGCTGTAGAGGTCGTAGGCCCGCTCGCCGCGATTGGTCTGCTCGACCACCGTGGGAACGTAGTAGTTGAATGCGTCGAGATTCATGATTCGGCCCCGTCGTGGTCGTGCTGGTGGTCGTGATCGTGCTGGTGGTCGTGATCGGCGGCCGAGTGGCCGACGACAGTGTCGCTGTCCAGTGTGGCACCGGAGGGGTCGACGTACGTGACGTTGTGCACGAGCCAGTCGAGGGCCTTGCTCTTGGAGATCTCGGCGGCCAGATCGACCAGCGCATCGTTGGCCTGATAGGCGGCCCGCACCTGGTCGACGGTGATCAACTTCGGCTTCTTCTTCGAGCCCGACATGACCTGCTGACGGATGGCGTCATCGTTGGAGCGCTGAGCGATTCCGATCAGTTCGCGCTCGACATCGTCATCGTCGGCCCGGAGACCCTCGGCGTCGACCACGGCGCGCAGAGCCAGATCGACCTTGGCCGCCTTGACCGAAGCCGGACGGAACGACTCGACGAACGTGGCCGGCTCCTGGCCGGTCGCCTGCAGCCACTGCTCGAGGTCCATTCCCTGCGCCGCGAACTGGCGGACGACGTTCTGGACGCGCCGCTGCAGATCGGCCGACACCAGCGACTCGGGTGCGTCGACCGAGACGAGCTCGACCAATGCGTCGGTGACCTTCTCGACCAACGAATTGCGGACCTGATTCCAGCGGGCATCGGTCATGCGCTCGGCGACCGAGGCCCTCCAGGTGGCGATGGTCTCGAAACCTTCGACATTGGAGGCGACCCACTCGTCGGTGAGATCAGGAACAACGAGCTCCTGGACCGAAGAGACCTTGACCACGAAATCGGCCGGCTCCTCGGTGCCGTTGGGCGTGTCGGTGAAGTTCAATTCGGCGCCCGCCGACGCACCCGTCAACTTGTCGTCGAACTCGGGCGACACCCACTTCTTGCCGATCTCGTACGACCAGTCGTCGACCGCGAGGCCGGCCACCGGCTCGCCGCCGCGCGAGCCGACCAGGTCGACCACCACGAAGTCGCCGACCGCCGCCGGACGCGACACGTCGGTGAGCGTTCCCTGGCGACGGAGTTCGGCCGTGACGACCTCGTCGATGTCGGTGTCGGACACCGTGGGCGCATCGATCTCGACACGCAGACCCGCGTAACCCGGCACGGTGACGACGGGGCGAACCTCGCACGTGGCCGTGAAGGTGACCGGACCAGTGAGATGGCCGCCCGTGATCTCGATCTCGGGGGTCGCGATGATGTCGACGTCGTTCTCGCGCACCGCTCGCGCGAGATACTGCGGAATGGAATCCTGCAACGCCTGACCGCGCGCCGCTTCGAGTCCGATCCGGGCTTCGAGCACCTTGCGCGGGGCCTTCCCCTGACGGAATCCGGGGAGACGAAGGTCGCGGCCGATCTTGGAGAGTGCTGCGTCGATGTCGCGGGAGAAGTCGGCCTCGTCGATCTCGACGGAGAGCACGACCTTGTTGCCCTCGTGGGCTTCACATGTCGTTTTCACAGGGAGCGAAGTGTACCGGCGGCCCGAAACGTGCGCCCCGCCCCGTCATGCGCCAAGATGGATGCATGACGACGTGGAAGCCGACATGGAAGCCCCATGCCCTCGCCAAGCCCCACCCGAACCAACTCGACCTCCGTCTGCGCGACAAGGTCGTGGCCTCGGTCGACCTGGCCGATGTCCCGGCGGGTACTGAGGGCCGGATTCTCCTCGCCAATGGCTTCAACTGGCAGCGCTATCGCGTGCAGTTCGCGAACGGTGTGGAGTTGGGCGACCTCGACGGCCGGCACATCGAGCCGATCGGCCGCGCCGCCAAACGCCTCCGCAAAGCCAAGCGCTGACCGTGTCGTCGCTGCGCCACCGGTTCCCTGCACTGGCCGGTTCGGCCGGAGAGTGGGCGCGGTTCGACGGGCCGTCGGGAACCCAAGTCGTGGACGTATCGATTACGGCCATGACCGACTGGATGACATCGGGCCACACCGCGGCCGCTGGCGGACCCTTCGCCGCCGCACAGGAATGCCAATCGCTCCTCGACCGCACCCGCGTGACACTCGGACGGTTGTTCAGCGCCGATCCACGCGGCTTCAGTTTCGGCACCAACACGACCACGTTCAACATGGCGTTCGCCAACGCCATGAGCGAGACGCTTCGCCCCGGTGACCGCATCGTCGGAACTCGACTCGATCACGATTCGAACGTCATGCCGTGGCGCCGCGCCTGCGCACGCTCGGGCGCCGAGCAGGTTCTCGCCGAGTTCGATCCGGCCACCGGAGTGCTCTCCCCCGAGTCGGTGATCGCCCTCATCGACGACCGCACGCGCTGGGTCACCGTGCCCATGGCCTCGAACCTTCTCGGCACGATGCCCGACCTTCCTCCCATCATCGAAGCGGCCCACGCGGTCGGGGCCCGCGTGTACGTCGACGCGGTGGCGGCCGCTCCGCATCACCCGATCGACATCACCGCTCTCGACTGCGACGCCCTCGTCACGTCGCCCTACAAGTGGTACGCGCCGCACTCGGGCGTCCTGTGGTGCAAGCCCGACCTCATGGCCGAACTCGACTGGTGGCGGGTGCGCCCGGCCGGTGATGCCGGCCCCCGCAAACCCGAGACCGGCATGCCCAACTTCGAGGCGATCGCCGGCGTCGACGCCGCCGCTCGATTCCTCCTCGAAGAGGGAATGGATTCACTCGCGCGTTACGAGGCCGACGTCTTCGCCCATCTCTGGGACGGGTTGGGCGCGATCGACGGAGTTCGACGCATCGGACCCGCCAATCCCGCGCTGCGCGCACCCACGGCGGCGTTCGTCGTCGACGGTGTTTCCCCCTCGACAGTCGCCGCGCGCTTGGCCGAGCAGAAGATCGCGGTGTGGGACGGCCACGCGTACGCCGTCGAAGTGGTCCACCAACTCGGTCTCGCCGAATCAGGCGGAGTCGTTCGCGCCGGAGTCGTCCGCTACATCGAACACGCCGACGTCGATCGACTGCTGTCGGCGGTCGCGGCGATCTCACGCCGCGGCTGACGTCGTCAGTCGTCGCGCTGTGACGTCAGCGGTCGAGGCCGAGGACCTCGAAGTTGTCGGCCCACCTGTCGAGGGCGGCATCGATGTGCACCGGTTTCACCGGAGCCGAAACGAAGTAGCCCTGAACGGCGTCGCAGCCGAGGCTGCGAATCAGGGTGAACTGCTCGACCGTCTCCACACCTTCGGCGACCACCTGCAAACCGAGTGAATGACCCACGTCGACACCCGAGCGGACCATCGCGTCGGGTTCGGCCGCCGAGGCATCGAGTCGGCTCACCATGGCCCGGTCGATCTTCAACTCGGTGAACGGCGCCACGAGCAGTCGCTCGTAGTTGCTCGTCCCGGTTCCGAAGTCGTCGACGGCCAACTTGAAACCGAGCAGTCGAAGTCGAGTGAGGACGGCGACCGTCGGAGTGAGATCGGGAATCGGAGTGGTCTCGGTGACTTCGAAGGTCCATGAATCGGCGGGTGACGTGGCGGTGAGGATTCGCTGCGCGCGTCGGGGCAGTTCGTCGTCGTCGAGGTCGAGGACCGAGATGTTCAGCGAGACATCGGGCATCGACGCCAAGGCGCGGTAGCGGAAGCGATCGTGAGCCGCCATGGTCATGATCGCGTCGAGCAGTTCGGACGTGCGACCCATCTCCTCGACCAACGCCACGTACGCCGCCGGCGACACGTCGCCCTTGTCGGGATGCCGCCAGCGCACGAGCGCCTCCACGCCCACCACGTCGCCGGTGAAGACGGACACCTTGGGCTGGTACACGAGATGCATGAACTCTGGATCGAACAGATCGTCCTCGTCGATGCGAAGGCGCGGTCCGGTCGGATCGATCGTCTCGTTGACCACGTGGGTCCATTCGAGCATCGCCGAACGGAGCAGATCGAGCGAGAAGGGCTTGGCGAACGTCGCGATCACCCGGAGTCGGTGCATCTCGGCGATGCGGCCAGCAGTTGTGATGAGCGTTTCGTCGGCACCGCTGACGAGGATCACGGGGAGACCGCGATGGGTCGCCCCGAGGCGGCTCATGACTTCGATGCCGTCCAACTCACCGAGCGACAAGTCGAGCACGACGAGATCGAACCTGCCCTGGATCGCCGCTTCGATCTCGCCCGGCGAACTCGCGGCACGGACGGTGAATCCGGCCGATTCGGCCACCGCTTCGATGAGCTCGCAGATCGCCGGCTCATCATCGATCACCAGGACCCGAGCGGACTCAGACATCGCTGGCCTCGGCGAGATACGGCATGAGCGCACCGTACAGGTCGTCGCGCGAGAAGGGTTTGGCGAGTGTCCGCTCCCCCAGTTCCTGCAGGGTTCGCATGCTCGAGCTGTAACCGGTCATGAAGATCACGGCCAGGTCGGGTTGGATCGCCTTCGCCAGCTTGGCGAGTTCGATCCCGTCGATCTCCTCGCCGAAGTTCGCGTCGGACACCAGCACGTCGGGTGCGAATTCCTCGACGAGATCGAGCGCCGATTTCGGCGACGTGGCGAATCGGGCGTCGACGCCGACGTCGATGAGCCACGACGCCACGAGTTCGGCCAGCGACTGCTCGTCGTCGGCCACCACGACACGACGGCCGGCGCGGCGGCGAGGCGCGCTCGCCGCTTCTGCGTCCGACGGATCGTGGATCGGCAGGACGAGCGACACCGTGGTGCCGGCACCGAGTCGGCTCGTGAGCGTCGCCGTGCCGCCGGTCTGCCGCGCGAACGCGTACACCGTGGCCAACCCGAGACCCGTGCCGCTGCCCGGCTTCTTGGTGGTGAAGAACGGCTCGAACGCGCGCGCGACCACCTCGTCGCTCATCCCCGATCCGTCGTCGGCGATCGACAGGCGGATGAACGATCCGGTGAGGCCCCAGGACGGATCGAGTTCGTCGACCCGGTGAGCGGCGATGGTGAGCGAGCCGTTCGGGCCCATGGCGTCGCGGGCGTTGAACGCGAGATTCAAGATGCACGACGACAGGCGTCCGGCGTCGAGCATCAACTGCACCGACTGATCGGGGATGTCGACGGACACGGTGCGACCTGCTCCAAGTGCTTGCCGAACCAGGGGCAGGATTCCCTTCACGAGATCGGCGAGGGTGACGGCGCTCTCCTCGAGTGGCTGACTGCGGGCCACAGCGAGCAACGACTTGGTGATCTCGGCGCCACGTTCGACGGCGGCGACCGATCGCGACACGAACTTCGACAACTTCTCGTCGTTGATGACGACATCGTTGGTGGCCATCAACTGCAGGTTGCCGAGAGTGACGAACAGCAGATTGTTGAAGTCGTGGGCCAGACCCCCGGCCAAGGCTCCGAGGGCTTCCATTCGTTCTGATTGCGCCGAACGCATCGCGCGCTCACGACGTTCGGTCGCGTCGCTCACGTGGAGGAAACCCTGACCGCCTTCCAACGGTCGACCCTCGATCTCGAGAATGCGCATCGAGCCGTCGTCCTCCTCGTCAGGCAGTTCGGCCGCGGACGAATCACCGGCGAGCACCGCCGCCATGACGTCGTCGAGAACCTTCACGGCCACTGAATCGTCGGCGACTCCCAATGCCTTGACGACCGGGCGCCCCGTTGCCGAGCCACCCGAGTGGCGACGAATGTCGTCGTTGGCGATGACGACCCGCCGCTTCGCGTCGAACACGAGTGCGACACCGCTCGACGTCTCGACCAGAGCACGCATCAAGGTCTCGCGCCGCTTCTTCTCCTGCAAAGAGCGTTGCCGCACGAGTCGAGCGATGACCGCGAGTGAGAGCGCCCACACGACGATCACCACGACGACAGCGGTCACGCTCTCGATCGTAAGGGAGTGGCGGGTAGTATCTCGGTGACCGGGGAGTGGCGCAGTGGTAGCGTTCCTGCTTTGGGTGCAGGAGGTCGGGGGTTCAAATCCCCCCTCCCCGACTCTCGACGACGAGCCGTGCTGTGGCAGGGTTCGTCCATGAGCATTCTCGATCTTCCGATCCACCGTCTCGACGGCTCGCCGTCCTCGCTCGGCTCGTTCGGTGCCAAGGCGTATCTCGTGGTCAACGTGGCGAGCAAGTGCGGTCTCACCCCTCAGTACACCGGACTCGAGGATCTCCAGAAGCGCTTCGGTGCCAAGGGCCTGAGCGTGGTCGGAGTTCCGTGCAATCAGTTCGCGGGCCAGGAACCCGGGTCACCGGATGAGATCGCCACGTTCTGCTCGGTCACGTACGGCGTCACCTTCCCGCTCACCGAGAAGATCGACGTGAACGGCGACGGCCGCCACCCGATCTACGGCGAACTCACGAAGGTCGCCGACACCGAGGGAACCTCGGGCGACATCCGCTGGAACTTCGAGAAGTTCCTCGTGGCCGGCGATGGCCGCATCGTGGCCCGATTCAGTCCGATGGTCGCACCCGACGATCCGGCGATCGTCGGCGCCATCGAGCAATTGCTGGGCTGACTCAACCCAGTTCGGTCGCCGCGCCGCTGAACTGCGACTGATACAGCCGGTGGTACGCGCCTTTGGCGCGCAGCAATTCGTCGTGCGATCCCTGTTCGACGATCGCTCCGTTCTCCATGACGAGGATGACGGTCGCGTCGCGAATGGTGGAGAGGCGGTGCGCGATCACGAAGCTCGTACGGTCGCGGCGCAGCGCGGACATCGCCTTCTGGATGAGCACTTCGGTACGGGTGTCGACCGAACTGGTCGCCTCGTCGAGGATGAGGATGGCCGGGTCGGCCAGGAACGCGCGGGCAATGGTCAGGAGCTGCTTCTCGCCCGCGCTCACCGCCGCACCCTCGCCGTCGAGCACCGTGTCGTAACCATCGGGAAGCGAATGCACGAAGCGATCGACGTAGGTGGCCTTGGCGGCGGCAAGGATCTGCTGCTCGGTGGCCTGCGGATTGCCGAACGCGATGTTCTCCCGAATCGTGCCGTTGAACAACCAGGTGTCCTGCAACACCATGCCGATTTGCGAACGAAGAGCCGACCGCGGAATCGATGCGATGTCGCGACCGTCGAGGACGATGCGTCCTCCGTCGAGTTCGTAGAACCGCATCAGCAAATTCACGAGCGTGGTCTTGCCGGCTCCGGTGGGCCCGACGATCGCCACCGTCTCGCCCGGACGCGCCCCGAACGACAGGTCGGAGATCAGCGGCCGCTCGGGTGAGTACGAGAACGACACGTTCTCGAAGCGGATGTCGCCTCGTGTCGGTTCGGTGGGAGCCTCGCCCCGATCGGGCGTCTGCTCGGTCGCGTCGAGGAGTTCGAAGACGCGCTCGGCCGAGGCCACGCCCGACTGCAGGACGTTGAACATCGACGCGGTGGTGGTGAGCGGAACGGTGAACTGGCGCGAATACTGGGCGAAGGCCTGGATGTCGCCCAGCGTCAATGCTCCCGATGTCACGCGCATTCCGCCGATCACGGCGATGGCCACGTAATTGAGGTTGCCAAGGAACATCATGACGGGCTGGATCGAGCCCGACATGAATTGCGCCCCGTCGGCCGCTTCGAACAAGTCCTGATTGGTTCGCGCGAAACGCGTCTCGACTTCGGATTGCTGGCCGAACGCCTTGACGATCGCGTGGCCCGTGAACGTCTCCTCGATGATTCCGTTCACCTGACCGGTCTTGGCCCACTGGGCCATGAACTTGACCTTCGACCGCGAGGCGATGCTCTTGGTCGCGAACAGCGAGATGGGAATGACGGCCAGTGCGATGAGCGCGAGCAGGAACGAGACCTCGAACATCATCACGAGGACGCCGATGATCGTGAGAACCGAGGTGAGCAACTGGCTGAGCGACTGTTGGAGACTCTGCGAGATGTTGTCGATGTCGTTGGTGACGCGACTCAGCAGATCGCCACGCGAGTTCTGGTCGACGTACGACAACGGCAGCGCGTGGATCTTGGCTTCCACGTCACGGCGCAGCCGGAACATCGTGCGCTGGACGACTCCGGCCAACAAGAAGGCCTGGAGGTAACCGAGGAGATACGAGCCGACGTACACGGCCAGGGCCAGGCCGAGCGTGCGGTGCAGGCGGCCGAAGTCGATGCCGCCCGAGAACAGTCCCTCGAACACGATGTCGGTGGCCCGCCCGAGGATGCGCGGCCCGAGGACCACCAGCGTGACGCTGACGACGGCCAACACCATGATGACGATGACGACCGTTCCGTCGCGGCCGAGACGGCGGGCCAGTCGACGTGATGTTCCTCCGAAGTCCTTCGACTTCTCGGTGGGGATTCCGACCGAATGGAACCGGCCGGTCCGCATCTCGGTCACCGAGGCGCCGCGGGGCTGATTCATGCCACGCTCTCCTCGCTGTACTGGGACTGGACGATTTCCTGATAGGTCGGACATGTCGCGAGCAACTCGTCGTGCGTTCCGAGTCCCATCACCTCGCCGTCCTCGAGGACCAGGATGTGATCGGCGTGGCGGATGGTGGAGACGCGTTGCGCGACCACGATCATCACCGAATCACGCGTGACCGGCGCGAGGGCGGAGCGCAGACGCGCGTCGGTCGCGAGGTCGAGGGCCGAGAAGGCGTCGTCGAACACGTAGAACTCGGGGCGGCGGATCACCGCGCGGGCGATCGAGAGGCGTTGACGCTGACCACCCGACACGTTGGCCCCACCCTGTGTGATCGGCGCGTCGAGTCCTCCGGGCATCTGGGCGACGAAGTCGGCCGCCTGGGCGATCTCGAGCGCTTCCCACATTTCGGCTTCGGTGGCGTCGGATCGCCCGTACCGCAGATTCGAGGCCACGGTTCCCGAGAAGAGGAATGGCTTCTGCGGCACCAGGCCCACCCGTGACCAGATCACCTCGGGTGCGAGTTGGCGAACGTCGACTCCGTCGACGACGACCGAACCGGCCGTCGCGTCGACGAGACGAGGGATGAGGTTGACGAGCGTCGTCTTGCCCGAACCCGTGCTGCCGATGATCGCGAGGGTCTCCCCCGGGCCGACTCGGAACGACACGTCGCGCAGTACCGGCTCGGCGGCGCCCGGATAGCTGAACCCGACGTGACGGAACTCGAGCGTGGCCCGTTCGTCGACCGTGGTGCGGGCGTCGGGGGCCACGACCACCGATGTCTCAGTGTCGAGGACCTCGACGATTCGCTCGGCGCTCGCCGAGGCCCGCGGCCACAGAGCGGCCATGAACGTCGACATCAACACCGCCATCAGGATCTGGATGAGGTAGGTGAGGAAAGCGAGCAACGACCCGATCTGCGTCGAACCGTCCTCGACTCGATAGGCACCGACCCACACCACCGCGACGCACGACGCGTTGACCACCAGCGTGACCGTCGGGAACATCAGTCCCTGGAGGCGGCCGCCCCGAAGAGCGGTGGAGGTCAACGACGAGTTGGCCGATCGGAAACGTTCGATCTCCTCGGGCTCGCGAACGAACGCGCGAACGACGCGTATTCCGGTGAGCTGCTCGCGAAGGATCTCGTTGATGCGGTCGACCTTCTCCTGCATGACGCGGAAGTTCGGCACCATCCGCCCGATGATGTTCGCGAGCAGCACGACGACCACCGGGATCGCGACCACGATGATCCAGGACAGTCCGGCGTCTTCGTGGATGGCGAGGGCGACGCCGGCCACCGCTGTGAAGGGAGCCGCGAGCAACATCGTGCAAGTCATGAGAACCAGCATCTGGACCTGCTGGACGTCGTTGGTGATGCGGGTGATGAGCGATGGTGAACCGAAACGGTTGAGCTCACGGGCCGAGAACGAGTTCACCTGGTGGAACAGCGACGCGCGGAGATCACGACCGAAGCCCATCGCGATCCGGGCTCCCCAGCGCACGGCGAGGACCGAGAAGAAGACCTGAATGAACGACACTCCGAGCATCACCAGACCGAGGCGGCCGATGTATCCGGTGTCGCCGCGCGCGACACCCTTGTCGATGATGTCGGCGTTGAGGGTGGGAAGAAGGAGACCGGCCACGGCTTGGATGGCCTGGAAGACGACAACCACGGCGAGAAGTCTTCGGAATGGCTTCAACGCCTCGGACAGCAACCTCTTCAACACGCCCGATCGACGATAGCCCCCGACCTGGTGTCGAACCATGAGCGGGATTCCCGTGATCGAATGCTCACCCACCTGCCGCGAATCGGATGAGCCGGCTAACCACTCGCCCATCGCGGCCGGACCGCATCCGATGAGCAAGTTCAAGTCGACCGTCGACCCGTACTGAACACCGCCCTCGCCGCGCCGCCAACATCTAGGCTCGACACGATGATCGATTGGGCCGCCGACTTCATCGACGCCATCGGGTTGCTCGGCGTGGCCGCTCTGGTGGCGCTCGAGAACATCTTCCCGCCCATCCCCTCCGAACTTGTTCTGCTGCTCACCGGATTCAACGTGAGCGAGACGCGGTTCGGTTTCGTGGGTGCGGTCGCGTTCGCCACGATCGGCTCGGTCGTTGGCGCGTACTTCCTCTACGGGATCGGCCGTCTCCTGAACGAAGATCGACTCGAAGCATTCCTCGCCGGTATCGGACGCTTCGTCGGACTGAAGAAGTCCGATGTGCACAAGGGATTCCAGTGGTTCGAGCGTCACGGAACGCTCGTCGTTCTGTTCGGTCGACTGGTGCCGGTGGTCCGCTCGGTCGTGTCGATCCCGGCCGGCGCCGAGAAGATGCCGATCGGTCGTTTCTCGCTGCTGACCGCGTTCGGATCGCTGGCGTGGAACACGATCTGGATCTCGATCGGCTGGGGACTGGGCGACCAATGGAAGAAGGCCGGACGCTGGGGCGACTACATCCAGTACGGCGCGATCGCGCTCATTGCGGTCGGCTTGGTGGTGCTGATCGCCCGTGCCCGACGGAGGTCCGGCTCGCTAACATGAGCCTCCCTTGCGGGTGTAGCTCAATGGCTAGAGTTCCAGCCTTCCAAGCTGGCTATGCGGGTTCGATTCCCGTCACCCGCTCCAGCGCCGAAGGCGCTCGTACGGTCGATCGAATCGGGAGGAGCGAAGCGACGGATCCCTTCACCCGCTCCAGCGCCGAAGGCGCTCGTACGGTCGATCGAATCGGGAGGAGCGAAGCGACGGATCCCGTCACCCACTCCAGCATGGCTGTTTTCACCGAGATCCCCGAAATTTCCGCTGCGTCATGGCGTCGCGGCGACCCCGATGCGGCCGCTCGTGATCTGGTGCGCGTGTGCCACGAGGTCGGCTTCTTCACCCTGGTCGATCACGGCATCGACGAGTCGTTCCTCGACCGCTACTTCGCTCTTCTGCGTTCGTTCTTCGCACTCCCCCACGACGTCAAACAGCGCATCGCCAAGGTCAACTCGCCGTACTTCCGGGGCTGGGAGGACATCGGATCCGAGTTGACCGACAACAAGGTCGACCATCGCGAGCAACTCGACCTCTCGACGGAGAACCCGCCCTATCCGGCCGGAACGTCACCAGCGTTTCTGCGCATCGATGGGCCGAACCAGTGGCTCCCCGAGTCGACCCTTCCCGGTTTCCGCGCGGCGGTCGTCGAGTTCTTCCGGACCATGGGCGAACTGGCCGACGAACTCATGTCGGTTCTGGCGCGCGGCCTCGGCCTGCCGCCCACGACCTTTCGCGATCGCTTCGGAGAACGCCGGTACTCGTTGGTGAAGTTGATCTCGTACCCGACGACGCCGAAGGGCGGAGCCGGGGTCAACGAGCACAACGACGCCGGGTTCCTCACGCTCCTCCTGCAACACGGCGTCGGCGGCCTGCAGGCGCTCAACCCGAACGGCGACTGGATCGAGGTTCCACCGCGCGACGACGCGATCGTCGTGAACCTGGGCGAGATGCTGCAGTCGATGACCGGCAACTATCTCGTGGCCACCAAGCACCGGGTCGTGGCCGATCAACCGCGCTTTTCGTCGGCCTACTTCCACGGACCCGACCTGCGCACCAGCCTGGCTCCACTCGAACTCGACTCACGATTCGTCGAGGCGGTGGCGGCGAGTCCGCGCCACCGCGAGGCCGGTTTCATGGCCAAGCGCGACGAACTGCTGTCGGGCGCGTCGGGCACGAGCAGCACCTCGGCGTCGCTCTTCGGCGAGCAACTCTGGAACTACTACACGCGCTCGTACCCCGACTTGGTCGCGGCGCATCACGCCGACGTGGCGGGCTGACTCAGCGCGCGAATTCGCGAACGACTCGTCCCGGACGAGCGCCCGTGTTGACGCCATTCTCGGTGACGACTTCGCCGTTCACGAGGGTCGCCGCGTAGCCGCTGGCTCCCACTCGCAGACGTCCCTTGCCGTTCGGGAAGTCGTTCACGTATTCGGGGTACCCCACCTGCAGCGCGTCCGGATCGAACACGTTGATGTCGGCGAACGCTCCGGCGCGAAGAGTTCCGCGATCGATGAGTCGGAGAACCGCCGCCGGCTTCGACGTGAGTCGGCTGACCGCGTCAGGAAGGGTGGCGATCCGGCGGTCGCGCGCCCAATACGCGAGATAGTGCGTGGGCGCATCGGCGTCGCAGATCTGACCCGCGTGCGCACCGGCATCGCCCAGGCCCGGAACCACCGCATCGAGTTTGAGGAACTCGCCGATGTTGGCCCGGTTGCGGTTGAAGAACCACACGTTGAACAACTCGCGGCCCTGCGATTCGAGCAGACGCTCGACGATCACCTCGACCGGATGCTTACCGGCCCGGGCCGCGATGTCGGCGAGCGACTCGCCGCCCTCGACGTCGTACTCGGGAACGACGCCCTGACCCAGCGGGTGGATGTACTGCGGGTCGTACCACGTGCCGCGCGCCTTGCCCTCTTCGATCAACTCGGCGCGAGTGGACGCATCGGCCAGTGCGGCAAGGCGGTCCTCGAGCGTGGGCAACGCCATGACGGCGCGCCACCGCGAGCTTCCGACCGGCGGCACCTGATACAGGCCCATCAGACTTCCGCTCGGTCGCGTCATCGAAATGGTGGTGATGTCGCCGTCGTTGGCGCGGATGTCGGCGAGCATGCCGTTCCAGAAGCCGGCGGCGTCGGCGTTGCCGTTGCCGACTCCGCCCGAGAAGAGAACACGACCGCCACGGCGGGCCATCGCGCGCAACAGGTCGATCTCGTGCTGGAACTTGGTTTCGAAGTCGAGCACGGCCTGGAAGAGTCCGCCTCCGCCGTCGTTCATTCCGTCCGCGACGGCGAGGTACTCATCGATCGACGCGAACGTGCCGGGGACCTTGCGCCCGTCGGGCACGGTGTGGACGAGGATTCGCGACGTCGAGAAGCCGACCGCACCACCCGCGATCGCCTCGGCGGTGATGTCGCGCATACGAGCCAACTCGTCGTCGGTCGCGACGGCATCCTCGGCCATCGAGCGATCGCCCATCACGTGATAGCGGACGGCGCAGTGTCCAAGCAGGCCGACGACGTTGAGTGCGGGCCGCAAGCGCTGCACCGATTCGAGGTACTGCGGGAAGGTCTCCCAGTCCCACGGAAGTCCGTTGAGGATCGCCTCGCGCGGGATGTCCTCGACGCTCTCCATCAACTCGGCGAGATACGACTTCGAACTCGGAGCGACCGGCGCGAAGGTCACGCCGCAGTTGCCGGTGAGAACGGTGGTGACTCCGTGCCATGACGACGACGTCATGTACGGATCCCATGCCACCTGGGCGTCGAGGTGCGTGTGTAGGTCGACGAAGCCGGGTGTGACCACCTTCCCGCTCGCGTCGATCTCCCGCTTGGCGGTGGACGCGGCGAGATCGCCGATGGCGGTGATGCGATCGCCGTCGACGGCCACGTCGGCGCGAACTCCGGCCGCACCCGTGCCATCGATGACCGTGCCGCCGCGAATGATCAGATCGTGTGCCATGTCTCCAGCGTCTCCCTGTGTTCGCGGGCGTTCCCGTGAGTCCCCGCGTTCCCCCGACGGATTGTAGAAGAGCCCTAGGCTCGTCGAATGACCGTAGCCCTGGTCCGACGCACGAGTTCGCGACTCGCCGACGGAGTTCTCACGCACCTCGAACGACGACCCGTCGACATCGATCTCGCCCGCCGGCAATGGGAGTCGTATGTGGCTGTCCTGCACGACTCGGGCTGGTCGGTTCGCGAGGTTCCGACGCTCGACTCGTGCCCCGACTGCGTGTTCGTGGAGGACGCCGTGGTGATTTTCCGCGACCTCGCGATCATCACCCGACCCGGCGACGACACCCGCAAGCCGGAGATCGAAGCGGTCGAGCCGATCGTCCGCGAACTTGGTTGCCGCATCGCCCGCATCGAAGCCCCGGGCACCATGGACGGCGGTGACGTCCTGAAGATCGGCGACACCATCTACATCGGCCGCGGCGGCCGGACCAACCAGTCGGGTATCGATCAGTTCGCGGCCCTCGTCGAACCGATGGGCGCCCGAGTCGTCGCGGTACCCGTGACGAAGGTCCTCCACCTCAAGTCGGCCGTCACCGCACTCCCCGACGGAACCGTGGTGGGCTGGGATCCCGCGGTCGACGATTCGTCGGTGTTCCCCCAGTACATGTCGATGCCCGAGGAATCGGGGGCCCACGTCGTTCTCATCGACGACAAGCGCTTGCTGATGGCCGCCGACGCGCCTCGTAGCGCGCAGATGTTCCGTGACCTCGGCTACGAGCCGATCTGCGTCGACATCTCCGAGTACATCAAGTTGGAAGGCTGCGTGACCTGCCTGTCGGTCCGTCTGCGCGAGTTCGACTGACCGCGTGATTCAGCCGGCCGAGCGCCACTTCATGATGTCGGCGACGCCGATGGTCGAGCCGCACTCGATGCTGGCCTTCATGACCGCGGGAGTCATCACCGTCGCGGTGTCGAAGTAGTCGGCCGCGTACACCGTCCAACCGTCGCGGTAACGGCGCACGCTCGTTCCCCGCGTCATCGGCACCCGCTCGCCGCTCGGCAGCGCCGCCATTTGCACCCACTCCTGCACGTACGTGGTGCCGTCGTTCAGTTCGGGGCCGACCGGCGAGAACTCGATGTTCCCGCACTTGGGCATCACGTCGACCATCCACTCGCGGATCCGGGCCTGTCCGCGGAACTCTCCGAAGATGGGGTCGATGTAGATCGAGTCGGTGGGGTGGAACTGGTCGCAGTCCTTGTCGAAGTCGACCTCACGGGCCGCGGTGACCGCAGTGCCGACCCAACGATCCCAACCGTCGAGCGACGGTGCGGGCGGCAACGGAGCGACTTCGCCGTTGGGTCCGGGCTGACGGAACGGGCCCGTGTCGTACACGTCGCACGCCCAGGTGATGAAGCCATCGCGATAACGGCGGACGCTGACGCCCTTCGACAACGGCATGTCGCCGGCGAACATCTGCCACTCGTCGAGTGATGTGCCACCTTCGCCGTCGTCGAGGAGCGCCGGCGGTTGCGTGGGGCGGAACTCGATGAACTCGATCTCGGCCATGGTCGGAATCAACCAGGCCGCGATCGCCTCGCGACCGAAGAACGATCCGTAGATCGCGTCGAAGTATCGCGAACCATGGGGCGCCATGAAGTCGATCATCCGCTGGATGCCCTGTTCGCGAGTGAGGCTCGTGTCGGCCAGCGCCTCCATCATCTCGTGCGCATTCATGTCAGCGACTCCGCACGAGAGTTCCGGGACGCTCACCGGTGTCGGCGTCGTTGCGGCGAGTGACGCGGCCGTTCACCATCGTGGCGAGGTAGCCGCGCACGGGCTGGATGAGTCGCGTTCCCCCAGCCGGCAGATCGTCGAATCCGCGGGGCGGGGCCACGGTGAGATTCTCGAAGTCGATCACGTTCAGGTCGGCCCGCAGACCCGGAACAAGTCGACCGCGATCGGACAAGCCGTAGAGATCGGCGTTGCGCGCGGTCTGCTTCTGCACCAGGAACTCGATCGGAATCCGCTCGCCCTGGTGCCGGTCACGGGCCCAGAACGTGAGTTGGGTGGTGGGCATCGTCGCATCGCAGATGAGCGTGACGTGCGCGCCCGCATCCGACAACCCGGTGACCGTCTCGGAATGCACAAGCATCTCGCGCAGTACTTCCATCCGCTGGTGAACGTCGGCGCCGCCCATGAGCGCGCACATCGAATGCCCACCGTCGCTGATGAGGTGGTCGTACAACACGCTCAGCACGTCCTCGCCCTTGGCCGCGGCCAACGCGCCGAGCATCCGGTCGGGGGTCGGCTCGTAATCCACCGGATTGCCGAGCGGATACAGGAACGGCGCCGCCATCTGGAAGAGGCGATACGTGGTGGCCATCGATCCCGGTCGCTCGACCGGAACGTCGGATTCCGACAGGATCGCCGCCTTGATCTCCGGCTTGGCCATCTCGCGAACGCGTTGATCGAGCGGCAGCGACGCCAACTTCATGTACGTGGGTCGGCGCAGGAACGCGTGATAACCCGACAGACCCGACACGAGACCGATCGGTCGTGACGACACCTGCGGATTGAGCCGGGCGCCGTCACGATTGGCCGCCACGGTTGCGTCGAGGAGTTCGCGCCAGGTGTCGGGCGGATAGTCGGGCGACTGCACGAGCGTGAACGTGACCGGCCGGCCGCTGCGCCGCGAGAACTCGGCCATCAACGCGTGCTCGTCGTGCGGCGTCGTGCGCTCACCGCCGAGTCCTTCCAACTTGCCGACGGTCCCGGCCGGGATCATCTCGAAGACGCCGCGTCCGGCCGCCGCCATCGCATCGGCGAGCGCGGAGAGCTCCTCGGCCGGAGCGAAGGTTCCCGGGACCGGTGAACCGTCGAGCGCGCGGTGACCGATGGTCCGCGACGTGCTGAACCCCAATGCGCCGGCCCGCAACGACTCGGTCACGATCCGCGACATGGCCACGAGGTCATCGGCGGTCGCGTCCTCGTTGCGCGCTCCCCGCTCGCCCATCACGTAGTAGCGGAGGGCACCGTGCGCGAGTTGCGCGCCGATGTCGAGCGAGTACCGGCGCGAACCGATGTAGTCCATGTAATCGGAGAACGTCTCCCACCGACCCCATTCGATTCCTTCGTACAGCGCGGTGCCCGGGATGTCCTCGACGCCTTCCATCAACTCGATGAGCGCCTTCTCGCTACCGGGACGGACCGGAGCGAATCCGACGCCGCAGTTGCCCATCACGATGGTGGTCGCGCCATTGCCGGCCGACGGATCCATCACGTCGTCCCAACTCACCTGGCCGTCGTAGTGCGTGTGCACGTCGACCCAACCCGGTGTGACGAGAGCGCCATCGGCGTCGATGACCTCGCGAGCCGATCCGGAGATCGAACCTCCGACTTCGACGATCACTCCGCCGCGCACCGCGACGTCGCCCGCACGCGGGGCCGACCCGGTGCCATCGACGATCGTTCCACCCTTGACCACGTAATCGAACACGCCTGCCCCCCCTTCGGACGTCCGCGGACGTCTCCCCAATCGGCACTTTAGGTGCCGACCACATGCCCCCGTCGTGCTCAACGGGGTCGGGAGCGTGCCTCCAGAAAACGACGACTCGCTTCGCGACTCTCGGGGTCGCGCATCGCGAACACGAGCACCTCGGCATCGGTCGTGTTGCGCCCGGTTCCGGCGATCTCCTCCATCACCGCGTTCACCTGCTGCTTGGTGACGGTGAGGGCGTATCGAGGCTTGTCGGCCAGCGATCGGGCCAGCTCACCGGCGCGACTCATGACGCGATCGGGAGCGACCACTTCGTTGAGGAACCCGATGCTCTTGGCCTCGTCGGCACCGAACGGCCGACACGTGAGGACCAGTTCCTTGGTGAGAGCGGGGCCGATCTCGCGCACCAGTCGCGGAATGCCGCCCCACGCCAACGGGATACCGAGGTCGACTTCGGGAATGGAGAAGCGAACGTCGCTGGCCGCCACGCGCAGGTCACACGCCCCGGCGAGGACCAATCCGCCGCCCACGCAGTGGCCGGAGATGGCCGCGATCGTGAGAGCCCGAACATCGGTCAGCGCCTCGGTGGCCAGCCGGCCGAGGTCGGCGCTCTCTCGAGGGTTCGTGTCGCCGGAGGCGAAGTCGCTCAGATCGAATCCAGCCGAGAAGGAAGTTCCCTCGCCACTCACCACCATGACGCGAACGTCGTCGCTTCGATTCACTTCCTCGCAGGCGGCGACGACCTCGCGCAGAAGGTCCTTCGACAAGGCGTTGAGTCGACGCGAACGGGCCAGCGTGAGATGCGCGATCCGGCCGTCGACGTCGAGACGCAGGTTCTGGAAGTTCATCGCCGAAGCCTAGGAGACCCGGCGGATCGTCCGTTCGCTCAGTCGTTGACGATGCGCTGGACTGCTTGGATGCGAGCGTCGCTCGGCAGACGCGTGACCCGCACGGACGCACCCGTGAACGGGGCTTCGATCCACTCGGTCGCGCTGATCGCGATTCCCACGTGGCTGATCTGGGTGGGGTTGCGCGACGAGAACGTGAACACCAGATCGCCGGCGCGAATGTCGTCGGCGATCCAATCGACCGCGACACCGCGCTGCGACTGGAGGAGGCTCTGATGGGGAAGATCGACACCGATCTGCTTGAACGCGGCGCGCACGAGACCCGAACAGTCGTAAGCGTCCGGACCAGCCGAACCGAATTGGTACGGCTTGCCCACCTGAGCACGTGCGAATTCGACCACTCGATCGATGCGCGAGGGCTTGGGTGTCGTGACGACGGGTGCCGACAACGACGCCGCGCCGGCCGGCAGGGCAATGGTCTGGCCGGGAACGATCACGGAACTGCGCTGAAAACCGTTCGCGGCCAGCAGGGCATCGAGCGACACACCGGCCTTCGATGCGATGCGGCTCAACGAATCCCCCGCCTTCACGACGTACGAGCCGATTCCGGCCACCGACTGCACGGCGGCGGTCGACGTTGCGCTCGCTTTCGACGCGCCCGACGGCAGCGCGATGGTCTGACCGGGCAGGATCACGGTCGAACGCTTGAAACCGTTGGCCGCCAGCAGGGCATCGAGCGACACACCAGCCTTCGACGCGATACGGCTCAACGAATCCCCCGCCTTCACGACGTAACCAATGGAAGGCTTGTTCGCGTTGGCCGAGGCCGGCGATGCGAAGACGCCCAGAGCGAGCACCGCTCCGACGACGATCGTGGCCATCCGATTCACGGGATGGGTATCGAACGCTCCGCATCAAGCCTTGAGAAGAACCTCGGAAAAGCTGTGTGAGCAGGTCAGATTCGGATCTTGCGAACCGTTCAGATCCGGATCTTGCGATCCATGTTCTCGTGGTAGTGCGCGATCTTGCATTCGCGCTCCGACAGAACCTGCCGCGTGAATCCGCTCGAGTTCTTGGTGCGGGCCATTTGCTCGTAGATGCCGATGTCCTCCCCCACCACGTGCTTCAGGCCGGCCCAATGGAGCATGGTCTTCTTCCAGTACTTCTCGTACTGCGGATCGCTGTGGTCGCCCGGATAGACGATCTCCCAACAGAGGAAGCGGGTGCGATCGACACCGATCGGAATCGGCTGGAACACCTGGATGTGCTCGGGGTTGCAATTGAAGACGGTGTTCGGGAACACCACGTAGTGGCAGATCGCGTAGCGGTGGTGGTCGTAGTCGGCCGACTCGAGTTCGGACAGGTGCTCGGGTTTGGGAACGAAGCACATGTAGTTGTCACCGACGATGTGGAACGAGGCACAGCGCGCGGCTTTGGTGAACTCCGGCGGAACGTGGTGCAACTCGGTCACGTGGTAGATCTCGTTGAACCCGTCGACGACGGCCTTGTAGTTGACCGGCACGTCGAACTCGAGCACCTCGTGCAGAACCATGTCATCCATGCGGAACGCGCCGAGATCGCTCACGATGTCGGCGCCGATCGCTTCGAGAAGTGGCGTTGCCGCGTCGGGTCCGGCCAAGTTGATCCAGACCCAGCCACCCCATTCGTCGGCGGCCACGGCCGGAGCGCGCAGACCGTCGAGGTGCGCCGGATCGAAATCCTCGCGCTCGGGAACACCGACCACTCGGCCGGTCGTGTCGTACACCCAGCCGTGATACGGACACGTGAAACGACGCGCCGCGCAGCCACTCATCGCTGTCACGAACGCGGGTCCGCGGTGCTGGCACACGTTGTGGAACGCGGCGAGCGCTCCGGCGGGCTGACGAGTGATGACGATCGATTCGCCGTGACCTTCGTAGGTCAGCCAATCACCGGGTTCGCGTACCTGCTCGGATCGGCCCGCCAACAGCCAGTGCGAAGTCAGCACTTTGGTGCGCTCGAGTTCGAAGCGAACCGGGTCTCGGTACACCGAGGCGTCCATCACCGACGCGCCGTGCTCGGGAACCGATTGGACACCGACCCCGACGCGGGCCGGCAGCGAACCTCGGGTCGGAACGTGGACCGGCGACTCCCCCATGTGAGGGAGGTTAGTCAGATGATCTCGGCGATGTATTCAGCCAAGCGGTTGCCGTCGAGCGCACCTTGGACCCGGGTGAGAGTTCCGTCGGCCGCGAGGAACACCCACGCCGGTTGGTACGGCACTCCGTATTCGCCGAACACCTGGCCGTCGCTGTCCTCGATGTTGGCGAACGACAGATCGTGACGGTCGATGAAGTCGAGCATCGCCTGGGTGGAGCCGGCCCACGCGACACCGACGAACTGGACCTGCGATCCGTACTGTTGGAATGCGGCCTCGACCGAGGGCGCTTCGGCGTTGCAGCTGCCTCAACCGGGCGCCCAGAACCACAGCACCGTCGGAGCGGTGATCGCCACATCGTCGCGCGACACCAGACCCGACTGCACGGTGGGCGCCGGAAGCGCGGTGGACTCGGTGGGCGCCGGAAGCGCGGTGGACTCGGCGGCCACCGGGGCCGGCGCGTCGGCGGTCTCGCTTCCGCAGGACACCGCCAGCACGGCGATGCACGCGAGAACGGCGAGGCGTTTCATGAATCCGACTGTACCGACCGCGATGCGTTGGTGACGATCGCGACCCCGATCAGGATCACCGGCAGTGCGACGGCCATGTTGGCCGACACCGATTCGTCGGCGAAAAGCACCCCGAGCACGACCGCGATCAGCGGATTCACGTACGCGTAACTCATCGCCAAAGGCGGACGGACTGTCGCGATCAGATAGGTGAACGCGGTGAACGCGACGATCGAACCGAAAGTCAGGAGGTACAGCACGGCGAGCGAACTGCGCAGACTCGGAACGCCGATGTCCTCTCGACGAAGTAGCGAAATGAGCATGTACCCGACGGCGGCCGCCGCCATCTCGATTCCCGTCGTCATCACGCCGCTCGGCATGTCGATTCGCCGACTGATGGCCGAACCGAGGCTCCAATTGAACGACGCGATGAACACGAGCGCGACTCCACCCCACGATCCGCTCAGGCCGTTGTCGGCGACGAGGATCACCACACCTCCCAAGCCGATGACCATGCCGACCCATTCCCAGCGACGGGGCCACTGCCGCCAGAGGCCACCCCAAAGCGACATCAGCATCGGCTGGATCGCGATGATCGTGGCGACCAGGCCGGTGTCGACACCGCGATCCTCGGCCAAGGTCACGAGTCCGAGACCACCGACGAGCAGCATGACGCCGATCACGGACGCGTTGCGCGTCTGGCGCCAAGTCGGCCAGGGCGTCCCGCGCCACTTCAACCACGCCAACACGAGGATCGAGGCCAGCACGAAGCGCGAACCCTGCATGAAGAAGGGCGGCATGGTCTCGAGGCCGATCTCGATACCGAGGTAGGTCGAGCCCCAGATGATCCACACCGAGGCCACGGCCGGGACGACCAATGAACCACGACCCGACGACATCGGTCCCATTCAACCGCCGATACCGTGATTCGGGTGACCGACTTGTGCGTCCTCGGCGACTTCGCGTGGGACGTGTTGATCCGCACCAACAACGAATTGCTCCGGGGCGGCGACACGTTCGGCGAAGTCATGCTCACGCCCGGGGGCAGCGCCGCCAACGTCGCGGTGTGGGCCAGTCGCAATCACCTCCCCACGTCGTTCGTGGGCAAGATCGGACGCGATCGTTTCGGTCAATTGGCGGTCGAAGATCTGCGACGCGAGAAGGTCGAGGCCCACTTCGTCGAAACCGAGGCGCATTCCACCGGCTCGGTCGCCGTGTTCGTCGATCACACCGGCCAACGCTCGATGGTCTCCGGCCACGGCGCCGACTTCTACCTCATGCCGTCCGAATTGCCGCTCGACGTGATCGGTTCGTGCCGACATCTCCATCTCACCGCCTGGTCGTTCTTCACCGACCCTCCGCGCTCGGCGGCCCGCAAGGCGGCGCGGTGGGCCCGTGAAAATGGCGCCACCATCTCGTTCGACCCCGGTTCGTTCCAGATGATCCAGGAGATGGGTGTCGCGAACTTCCTCGACACGTGCAACGACCTCGACATCGACATCGTCCTCCCCAACAAGGAGGAGGGACAGGTGCTCACCGGTGCCGACGACCCGAACGAGATCGCCGAAGGAATCGCCAAGCTCTTCCCGGGTGCGCTGGTGGTGTTGAAACTCGACGCCGACGGTGCACTCGTCTACGACGGTCGCGATGCCGTTCGCGTACCGCCCGCGACCAACCGTCTCGTCGACGCGACGGGTGCCGGCGATTCGTTCGCCGGCGCATTCCTCGCACATCACCTGAAGCATGGTTCGGCCATCGAGGCCGCCCGCCACGCAACCCAGGTGTCGGCCTGGGTGATCGAACACATCGGTGCCCGACCCGGTGCCGACGCGCGCCTTCGAGCAATCCTCGACGACTACTGAGCCGGCCCGGCGGCGTCCAACGAGTGTCGTCTACGCTGACGCCATGATTCGCCACATCGTTCTGTTCCGCTGGAAGGAAGGTGTCGGCGCCGATCACGTCGAGGCCACCAAGCGCGGTCTCTCCGAACTTCCCGCCAAGATCCCGCAGATCAAGAACTACCGATTCGGCTCCAATCTGGGCGTGAACCCGGGAACGTTCGACTTCGGGGTGGTCGCCGACTTCAGCAGCCTCGACGACTATCTCGTGTACCGCGATCATCCGGACCACAAGGCGTTCATCGCCGCCCACACCGCCGACTACATCTCCGAGCGGGCGGCCATCCAGTACGAGATCGACTGATCACGCGATGGATCTCGGAATCTCGGGGCGTCGCGCCCTCGTCACCGGTGCGTCGAGCGGGCTCGGTCTGTCGACCGCTTGCGCCCTGGCCGCCGATGGGGTGCAGGTCGTCATCGCCGCGCGTTCACGGGAGAAACTCGACCGGGCACTGACCACCTTTCCCGCGGGAAGCGTCGTTCACGCGGTCGTGGCCGATGTGTCCGACCTCGCGCAGGTCGACGCGGTGGTCGCCAAAGCCAACGAACTCGTCGGTGGTATCGACATCCTCGTCGCCAACGCCGGCGGCCCTCCCCCGGGCAACTTCGCCTCCACTCCCGTCGAGTCCTACGACGCCGCCTTGCGGCTCAACCTCGTGTCCACCGTCGCGATGTGCAAGGCCGTCGTTCCGGCCATGCAGAAGCAGAAGTGGGGTCGCGTTCTCGCCATCACGTCGTCGTCGGTGCGCGAACCCATCGATCGGTTGATCCTGTCGAACACCGCTCGCGCCGGTCTCACCGGATTCCTGAAGACACTCGCGCGCGAGGTGGCCGGCGACGGCATCACCGTCAACTCGCTACAGCCCGGTCTGCACGCGACCGATCGACTGTCGTCGATCTACGGCGACCTCGATGCCGTCGCAAAGACGGTGCCGGCCGGCCGACTGGGTGATCCCGACGATTTCGGCCACGTGGCCGCGTTCGTGTGCTCCGAGCACGCCAAGTTCGTGACCGGCGTGGCTATACCGCTTGACGGCGGTGCTCTCCACGGGCTGCAGTGATCACGGTCTGAACCACTTCTTCGGCCGGAGCACCCGGTCCGAGGCACGCGGCGACTCCGGCTTCGAGAAGTTCGGTCACGTCCTGGTTGGGGATGATGCCGCCCACGACCACCGGAATGTCGGAGTTGCGCGCGCGCACGGCCTGCACGACCAGCGGAGCCAACGTCATGTGAGCGCCCGACAGCATGGAGAGTCCGATCACGTCGACGTCTTCGTCGACCGCGGCCGCGGCCACGGTCTCAGGAGTCTGGAACAAACCGGTGTAGATCACTTCGAGCCCGGCGTCGCGCAGCAATCGGGCGACCACCTTGACGCCACGATCGTGGCCGTCGAGGCCCACCTTGGCGACGAGAACACGGATGGCGGCCATCAGATCGTGGGCACCTCGACGTGGCGGCCGAACACACCCGCCATGGTGGTCATCATCTCGCCCACCGTCGCGAACACGTTGGACGCGTCGATGAGGGCGGGCATCAGGTTCACTTCGGGGTCGACGGCGTCCTTGGCCAGACGATCGAGTGCGTCGAGCACGGCCGACTCGTTGCGCTCGCGCTTCACCTGGCCGAGTCGCTGGCGCTGCTTGGCCTCGTCCTCGTTGGTGATCTTGAGGATGTCGAGCGAATCCTCTTCGTTCCCCTCGAGGAATCGATTCACACCGACGATGATGCGCTCGCCCCGGTTGAAAGCGCGCTCGAGTTCGTACGCCGAGTCGGCGATGCGCCCCTGGAACCAATTCTCCTCGATGCCGGTGATGCAGCCCTCGAGCATGGAGCCGCGACCCATCTCGTCGATGCGCGCGAAGATCTCCTCGGCCCGCGCCTCCATCTCATCGGTGAGCGCCTCGACGAAGTGCGAACCGCCCAGTGGATCGGCGACGTGCGCCACGTTGGTCTCGTAGGCGATGACCTGCTGCGTACGCAGGGCCAGTCGAGCCGCCTTCTCGGTGGGAAGAGCGAGAGCCTCGTCCATCGAGTTGGTGTGAAGCGACTGGGTTCCGCCCAGAACACCGGCGAGGGCTTCGATCGCGGTGCGGATGAGGTTGACCTCGGGCTGCTGGGCGGTGAGCGACACACCGGCGGTCTGCGTGTGGAATCGCAGTTGCATCGATCGTTCGCTGGTGGCGCCGTAGCGCTCCTTCATCCAGCGCGCCCAGATGCGGCGGGCGGCGCGGTACTTGGCGATCTCTTCGAAGAAGTCGATGTGCGCGTTGAAGAAGAACGAGAGGCGGGGCGCGAAGGCGTCGACGGGCAATCCGGCCTGCCGCGCCAACTCGACGTAGGCGAAACCGTTGCCGAGAGTGAACGCCAGTTCTTCGGCGGCGGTCGAACCCGCTTCGCGGATGTGGTAACCGGAAATGGAGATGGAGTGCCAACGCGGCATCTCGGCCGCGGTGAACGCCACGGTGTCGCGCACGAGCCGCATCGACTGGCGCGGCGGGAACACGAACTCCTTCTGCGCCTGGTACTCCTTCAAGATGTCGTTCTGGAGCGTGCCGCCCAACTTGGCGCGCGGCACCCCGGCCGACTCGGCCTGGGCAACGAACATCGCGAGCAACACGGCGGCCGGCGAGTTGATGGTCATCGACGTGGTGATGTTGCCGAGGTCGATGCCGGAGAACAGGTCTCGCATGTCGGCGAGCGTGTCGATGGCGACTCCGCAACGGCCGACTTCACCGAGTGCCATCGGGTCGTCGGAGTCGAGGCCGAGCAACGTGGGCATGTCGAACGCCGTCGACAAGCCGTCTCCGCCGGCGCGGATGATCTCCTTGAAGCGCAGGTTGGTGTCGATCGCGGTGCCGAACCCGGCGAACATGCGCATGGTCCACAACTTCGAGCGATACATCGACGCGTACGGTCCGCGCGTGTACGGGTACTGACCCGGGAATTCGCCGTCGTCGGTGCCGTACACCGGGTCGAGCGGAATGCCCGACATCGTCTGGAAAGGCACGTCGCGCAGACGCGACTCCTCGAAGGCCTTCTGCCATTCCGCGCGGGGATTCGGGTTGGATGCGCTCACGGGCTAATTCTGCCCGTCGGCCGACGGAAGACCGCACTCGGGCGTCCCTCCGGGCAGGCGATGCCGGTTGCGGGCGACCCACGAGTACGTCACCTTGGCCACCGACCGGATACCCGGGGCCAGGATCACCCGACCCACCAGACCCCATGCGCCGCCGGCATGAATCAGCAGGCGCCCGACCGCCTCGTGACCCGAGGCAGTGCGTCCATCGGCCCCCACCCACTGCACCGCCGCCTCGCACTGCTCCGGGGTGAGGCCGAACTCGGCGAGGTCGAGCCGCTGCCACGGCTCGAGGCGCGGGTGACGCTTCACCCGGCGTTCGATGAACCGCACCGAACTCGAGCAGAACGCGCAGTCGCCGTCGTAGATCAGAACGGGTTGCACGGGATCAGTGTGCCAGCGGCTCGCGTCCGATCATCGGCTGCGCCGAACGAACACGATGGTCGAAACCGTCCTCGTAGGGCAACCAACCCTGCCGATCGGGCCACAGCAACTGAACGACGCCGAAGTCACCGCCGCGATGCCAGGCGATTCCGGTCGAGAAGTACGAGGACCAATCGCCGAGATCGACCGAGGCGAACACGCACCGCAGCTCGTTGTCGAGCAGGCCGACGATCGGCGCGTCGATCGGGATCTCGACCCCGGCCGCCAATTGCTGCGCCACCAGATCGAGGATGCCCTTGGCCGCGACCGGAGTGAGACCGAAGATCACGACTTCGGGAAAGCCGAACTTGTCGGGAAAGCCGATCGTGTACGAATAGCCCGGCCGGGGCGGATGCGATTCGACGTCGGCACCTACGGGCTCGAGTGCCCAGCCGTTCGTCTCGATCATCCACTCGATCTTCTCCGCGTGCGGAATGTGGAAATCGGGAAGCGACATTTCCTCAGAGTGCCACATACAGTTGTCCGGCGTGTACCGGTTCCTCCTGCGCCCCCGTTGGATCGGTTTCCATCTCCTCTGTCTGGCCGGAATCGTGGGCATGGCCTTCTTGTCGGCCTGGCAATTCGACCGCCTCCACCAGCGACAGGACTTCAACGCCGATGTGCGAAGCCGCGCGACTCTCGAACCCGTGGACGCAGGAAGCCTCGATGACTCCGATCCGTCGTCGTTGGCATGGCGTTCCGCGACGGCAACGGGCACCTATCTCGCCGACGAACAGGTCCTGATCCTCAATCGGTCCCAAGGAGGTCGAGCCGGCCTGAACGTGGTGACCCCACTTCTTCTCGACGACGGTCGTGCCATCGCCATCAATCGAGGATTCGTGGCGCTCGACCAGACTCCCCCGCCCGCTCCATCGGGAACGGTCACCGTGGGCGGAATCCTGCGCGGAAGCGAACAACGACGTTCGGGTCAGGCCCGCGAAGCCGAGGGCGAACTCGCCGAGATGTTCCGGCTCGATCTCGACCGTCTGGCCGCTCAGGTCGAACCCGAACTACTGCGGGTCGCCCTCCTCGCCCAGGCATCCTCGCCAGCCGACGACCCGATGCTGCAAGCGGTTCCCCTTCCCGAACTGAGCGAGGGGTCGCACCTGTCGTACGCGATCCAGTGGATCATCTTCGCGGTGTGCGTGGCGGTGGGTTGGGTTCTCGCGGTGCGACGCTCGATCAGGACGCGCGCTCGATCGTTGCCATCCGCCTGAACTGCTCCACGACGTCGGGCGTCGAATGGTCCGGGTCGACCGAGCGATACACGGTTTCGACATTCACCGCGATTCGGCCGAATTCGCCCCACGACGAGTACGGAACGTCCATCGCCCGAGCGATGTCGCGCGCCGCCTCGAACGCGTCGACTCCCGCGGCGCAACGCGCCGACGCTTCACGATCGACGAAGTCGAGATAATCGCGCACCTCGACGATGCCGCCCTTGTCGGTGAGCGGACCGTGCCCGGGAACCACGGTCTCGACGTCCATTCCGAGCATCAGATCGCACGCGGCGACCCAATTCGACAACGGGCCGGCCCACACGATCGGAGTGCCGCCGATGAACAAGATGTCGCCGGTGTACACGGTGCGCGCATCGGGCACGTACGCGATCACGTCGCCGCGGGTGTGGGCCGGGCCGACTTCGATCAGCTCGATGACGCGTCCGCCCACTTCGATCTCGAGTCGTCCGTCGAACGTGCGGTCGGGTAGACGCGGCTCGATCCCGGAGAACTCGAACGCACCGAAGAAACTGCGGAACAGTTCGCCGACTTCGCCCGGGGCGGCGTTCAGGGCCGCCAACATGGCCGGCGGGACCTCGGTCATCTCGTGGGCGGCCGCGGTCGACGCGATGATCTCGGCTCCGACGACCAGTTGATTGCCGTAGCAGTGGTCGCCATTGGCGTGCGTGTTGACCAACGACCGAATGGGGGACGTGCGGGTGAAGGGCGCGAGCGAATCGAGCATTCGACTCGTGAGCTTCAGGTCGAACAACGTGTCGACGAGCAGCGACGCTCCGTCGCCCACCACCAGACCGGCGTTGCTCCAACCCCAACTCCCGTCGGGCTGGAGGTACGCCAGGCAGCCGTCGCCCAGCTCGTACACGCCGACCTCGTAGTTCGCCACGTGCGCGAGCGTAATGGTGCTTGACACAGAACACCTGTTCGGTGACACTCGGCGAATGGCCTCGGGGCAGCAACAGAAGTCGTTCGACGAGATCGGAACGCCACTGTCCGACGTCACTTTCTGCATCCTCGACCTCGAGACCACCGGCGGTTCGGCCGGCGTCGACCGGATCACCGAGATCGGTGCGGTGAAGTACCGCGGCGGCGAATGCCTCGGCACCTTCCAGACACTCGTCAATCCGGGCGTTCCGATTCCTCCGTACATCACCATCCTCACCGGCATCAGCGAGGCCATGCTCCTGCCCGCACCGCGCATCGAGGCCGTGCTGCCGTCGCTCGTCGACTTCATCGGCGACGCCGTGCTCGTCGCCCACAACGCGCGCTTCGACGTCGGGTTCGTGAACGCGGCACTCATCACGGCCGATCGCGAACCGCTCACCAATCGCGTGATCGACACGGTGCCCCTCGCGCGTCGACTCGTCCGCGATGAGGTTCCCGACTGCAAACTCGGCACCCTCGCCTCACGACTCCGGTTGGCCCACCAGCCGTGCCACCGCGCACTCGACGACGCACTGGCCACCGCCGACCTTCTGCACTTCCTCATCGAGCGCGCCTCCGGCTTCGGCGTCATGGGTCTCGACGACCTCATCGGACTGCCTCGCCTCGAGACGCACCCTCTGGCCGCCAAACTGCGACTCACCGAGGACCTGCCGCGATCGTCAGGGGTGTACGTGTTCGCCGACGCGTCCGGCAAACCGCTGTACGTCGGCAAGGCGACCAACGTGAGGCAGCGAGTGCGCAGCTACTTCGGCACCGCCGAATCCCGCCGCAAGATCGGGGCGATGCTCCGCCAGACGCACTCGATCCACTGCATTCCCACTCCGCACCCGCTCGTGGCGGCGATTCTCGAGTTGCGGCTCATCGGTCGTCTCCTCCCCCACTACAACCGAGCCGGCACCAACGTCGACCGCTACTGCTACGTGCGACTCACCACCGATGAGGAATGGCCTCGCCTCGTCGTGTCCAAGAATCCGGCCAAGCGCGGACTCCATCTCGGTCCGTTCACCACGCGCACGTCGGCTCGACTGGTGATCGAAGCGATCGAGTCGGTGGTCCCCTTGCGGCGTTGCACCGTGCGCATGGGTCGCAACTACGTCGCCCCTGCCGACGCTCCGGTCTGCTCGGCCGCACAACTCGGTGTCGCCCATTGTCCGTGTTCGGGCCAGGCCGACCGCGAGACATACGGCCGAATCGTCGAGTTCATCGTGTCGGCACTCACCGAGTCGCCCGACGCGTTGATCGACCTGCTCCACGAGCGCATCGTCGACCTGGCCGCCAATCAGCGATTCGAGGAGGCGGCCGAGATGCGCGACCGGGCCCAGGCTTTGCTCACCGCACTCCAACGCCAGCGTTCGATCGACGGGCTGCGCAACGCCGAAACGCTCACCGTTCGACTCGGTGACGCCTGCATCGTCCTCGAGGGAGGCGTTCTCGCCAGCGTCCGGAACGACGACCGCTTGTTCTCGTCGTTCGATGCACCGCTCGGCTTGGCCGAACATCTCGCGTCACCCGATCCATCCGAACCGGCCGCACCGCTGCCCCGTCACGTGGCCGACGAAGTCATGTGCGTGGCCCGTCATCTCGAAACGGCCGATGACGTACTGGTCGAGGAATGCTCGGGCGAGTGGGCGCTTCCGGCTCGCGGCCTGCCGACGTTGCGTCGGCTCGACCTCACAGCCAGTGCGCCCCGATCCGGTCGATACTCACGATCATGGAGCGACCGTTCGGCCATGCTGCGCTGATCCGCTCGGCATCGAGTCGATCGCACATCACCGCCACGGTCGGCCCCGAGCCCGACAGCCATGCCGCCCACGCAGAGGTGTTCAGCGCCGCTTCGAGCGCATCGCGACTCGCGGTCGCCGCGGCCAACCGCGCGTCTTGATGCAGGCGATCGCGGGTCGCCTCGCGCAGCAGCTCCACCTCGCCACTGGCGAGGGCGGCCACGAACAATGACGACCGGCCGATGTTGAACACCGCATCGACGCGCGACACCGACGTCGACAACGTCGCGCGGCTTTCGGAGGTGTTCGTCTTGAACGACGGGATCCACACCACGACCGCGGGATCGACCGCGAGCGGAACCCGACCGACCGAACCGTCGGCCACCACCACGACGCCGCCGAACGCGCTGGCGGCCACGTTGTCACCGTGACCTTCGAGCACCGCGGCCCGTTCGAAGATCTCCTTGCGTCGTGTCGCGAGGACGTCGTCGGAACTCGACTGCTGCAGGGCCAGGGCGATGGCCCCCACCCGCACCGCACCCGAGAATCCGAGACCGCGGCCCGACGGAATGCTCGTGCGCACCCAGACCTGCCCGCGACCCCCCGCGGACGCGAACGCGGTGGCCGCCGGATGGGCGCCGCGCGCGATTTCCGCCTTCTCGGGAACTTCTCCGTCGACGATTCCGAGTTCGGCCGGGATGGCGAGCGCCATTCCGAGCACATCGAATCCCGCTCCGAGATTGGCCGAGGAGGCCGGGACCGAGATCCTCAACTGTGGGAGACCTCGACGAGACACTGCAGGACCTTCGCGGCCGATCCGGAGTCGATCGACTGCGCGGCGAGTTCGATTCCGTCTGCGAGATCGGTCGCGCGTTCCGCGACCACCAGACCCGCCGCCGCGTTCAGGACGACGATGTTGCGGTGCGCTCCGTGTTCGCCGGCCAGGACGCGACGCACCGCGTCGGCGTTGACATCGGGAGTTCCGCCCTCGAGTTCGTCGGGGATGGCCGGAGCCAATCCGAGCGCCACCGGATCGACCGAGAACGAACGCACCTGACCGTCGCGCAACGAGAGCACGGTGGAGGTTCCGGTCGTCGTGAGTTCGTCGAGCCCGCCGCCGTGCACGACCCACGACGACAGCGAGCCGTGGAGGCGCAACGACGCCAGCATGCGATCGGCCACCTGCGGGTTGGCGACGCCGATGAGTTGGCGGCGCACGCGACCCGGATTGGCCATCGGGCCGAGCAGGTTGAACACGGTAGGCACACCGACTTCGCGACGAGCCGCCGCGGCGAATCGGAACGCCGGGTGGTAACGCGGAGCGAGGCAGAAACCCATACCCGCTTCCTCCACGCATCGCAGCACCACGTCGGGGCCCACCTCGATGGCCACACCGAGGGCTTCGAGCACATCGGCGGTTCCGCACTTCGACGACGACGCGCGAGCCCCGTGCTTGCACACCGGAACACCGGCTCCGGCCACCACGAGGGCCGCCATCGTGCTCACGTTGATCGAATGACTCCGGTCGCCGCCGGTTCCGACGATGTCGACCGCGCGCTCGCGCAGGTCGTCCGACAACGGCACGATCTCGGCGGCGTCGAGCACGGCATCGAGGAGTCCCGACAATTCTTCGGGGGTTTCACCCTTGGCCCGCAACGCGATGATGAAGCCGATCAACTGCGCGGGCGTCGCGTCACCCGACAAGATGGTGGCCATGGCCGCCCGCGCATGCGCGGCCGGCAAGTCTTCGCGATCGAGCAGGCGCGTGATGAGCGACGGCCATCCGCCGATGTCGACGAGCGCGGGGTTCACGCCGTCAGGCTACGGGCGCGACTCGGGCACTAAGCCGTGCGACGACGCTGTCGGATGATGCGTCGACGTTCGCGCTCGGTGGTGCCGCCCCACACGCCCACCTTCTCGCGGCTGTTCAACGCGTGTTCGAGGCAGGCGATACGGACGTCGCAGGTGAGGCAGATGTCCTTGGCGACCTCGGCATCCTCCTCGGTCTCCGGAAAGAACACCTCGGGATCGAGACCCCGACATGCCCCCAATTCGCGCCATACGACGTCCATGACTTGCCCCCCACGGGCAACCCTAGGACCGGGCCGACGACGTTGTAAAGGGTCAGTTCCGCAGGTCAGAGAGCAATTCGGCGACGTTCACCCTGCTCAGCGCGATCTCCTCGCGATAGGCCGGATGGTCGCACACGAGCACGGCACCGCCCGCCTCGAGGGCGGCCGCCTCGTCGGAGGTCACGTCGAAGTGGAGGTAGTGCACCGCCGAGGTGATGTCGGTGCGGGTGAGCTGCGACTCGTGCTGAGCCTCGGGATACGAGCGGATCTCGCGGCCATCGGCGAGGCGCAGAACCAGCGAGCGCTCGATGCCCACCAGTCGTGGCAGCCACTCGCGCATCGAGTCGTCGCTCGTGAGTTCGATGAAGAGCGTCGCGCAGAGACGGCCCGCGTCGGGGATCAACGAGTTGTAGATGTCGAGTTCGATCTGGATCTCTTCGTCGGTCATGAGTTGTTCGGCTCGCGCCATCTCCTGGATCTGCGAGCGAATCGTCTCGCGGTTCTCGAAGATGAGCGACACGAACGTGCCGAGCGGGAGACGCCGCCGCGACTTCAGGTCGATGATGCTCCGACGGTACGAGTCACGATCGCGCTCGTAGGCGCGCACGTCGAGGATGTCGTCGAGGGTCAGTTTCATGGATCACTCCTGGGGGATTCCGTAGGCGCGCGCCACCACTTGCAGGGGGTGCAGAGGCTCGCGGCCGGTTTGTTCGTTGATCGCGGTGTTGGCGAGATGGCAATCGCCCGTCACGACGTCGCCACCGGCCTTGATGATCTCGTCACCCAACTTTCGGGCGATGGGGATGGACAATTCGGCGTTCTCGGCGCGAAGGCCCCACATGCCGTCGATGCCCGAACACTGCTGCACCAACTTGATCTTGGCGCCGGTGAGCTTCATGAGGTCGCGGCTCTTGAGACCGATGTTCTGGGCCCGCAGGTGGCACGGCGTGTGGTAGGTGATGGTTTCGGGGACGTCACCGGTGAATTCGGTGTCGAGCGACGTGCCCTCGCCCTTGTGCAGGTTCACGAGGTACTCGGCCGCGTCGAACGTGTGCTCGGCCACCAACTTGGCGTCGGGCCCGCCGATGTAGTCGACGTAATCCTTCTTCAGGACGTAGCCGCAGGTTGGCTGCGGAACGACGATGTCGTTGCCCTTGCGGACGCTCTCGGCCAGTGCCTTCACGTTCTCGGCGGCGACCTTCTTGAACTGGTCGATGTCGCCGCTGTGCAGGAACGGCGCACCGCAGCACTTGGTGGTGTCGGCCAAGGTGCATTCGACGCCGTTGCGCTCGTACACCTTCACGAGGTCATGGCCGATTTCGGGAGCCTGGTACTCGACGAGGCAGGTGGGGTACACCGCGACGCGGCCCTGGCGCTTGCCGAGGCGCAGTTTGGGGCGGCGCTTGAACCAGGTGGTGAAGCGTTGGCGGGCGAACGGCGGAAGCAGACGCTGGCTCGATACGCCGGCGGTCTTCTCGATCACCTTGCGGACCAGCGATCCGTTCTTGGCGCCCATCATCTTGTTCATGACGGGCGTGGCGGTGGCGACCTTGCCGAGAATGTCGGTACGGCCCATCACGTCGGTGGTGAGGCGATCACGCACGGTGATCTGCTTGTTGTGATGCCGCATGGCATCGGCGCGCAGCATGAGGCGCGGGAAGTCGAGCTCCCATTCGCTCTGGCCCGGGATGTACGGGCAGTTGATGTAGCAGAGCTTGCACTGGAAGCACTCGTCGATGACCTGGTCCTGCTGGGCCGGCGTCATCTTGCCGGCGTCCTGGTCGTCGTGGCGATCGACGAAGTCGAAGAGCGTGGGGAACGCGGTGCAGTACTTGAAGCACAACCGGCAGCCGTGGCACAGGTCGTACACGCGCGTCAACTCATCACGGACGTCTTTCTCGTCCAGATACTTCGGGTGGTTCGGGTCGTACGTGATGGTCATGTCCAGATACTCCTGCCTCGGCCTCCTCGCCACCAAGTGGCGCCGCGGGTCACCGCGCGCGTCACCAGGTGGCGGGAGGATCCGATGCGATCAGGGTCGATCAGAGGGCGTTGAGGCCCTGCTCGAAACGACCGGCGTGGCTCTTCTCGGCGCGAGCCAGGGTCTCGAACCAATCGGCGATCTCGGCGAAGCCTTCATCGCGCGCGGTCTTGGCGAAGCCGGGGTACATCTGGGTGTACTCGTAGGTCTCACCGGCGATCGACGCCTTGAAGTTGTCGGAGGTCTCGCCGATCGGAAGATCGGTGGCGGGGTCGCCGGCTTCCGACAGGAACTCGAGGTGGCCGTGCGCGTGGCCGGTCTCTCCCTCGGCGACCGAACGGAACAGAGCAGCGGCATCGGGGTAGCCCTCGACGTCGGCCTTCTGCGCGAACCAGAGATAGCGACGGTTGGCCTGGCTCTCGCCGGCGAACGCGTGCTTCAGGTTCTCATGTGTCTTGGTGCCCTTGAGGCTCATGACATGACTCCTTTTGCAGTTGTTGTTGGTGGTGGGGTTGGCTGGGTATTACTCGCTGACCGCGGAACAACGCGGGCAGAGACCGTTGAACAGGATCGATGTGTTGGACACCGCGAACCCGTCGAGACCTTGGATGGACAACGCGTCGGAGCCCGACACGTAGACGTCGCGAATGTCGCCGCACCGATCGCAGACCACATGGTGGTGCTCGTCGATGTTGGGGTCGAACCGCACCGCGCCAGTGCCCAGATCGAGCGACCGGAGCTCGCCCATGGAGGCCAGATCGTTGAGCGTCTGGTACACGGTGCGCAGCGAGATGCCGGGCATCTGCTCGCTGGCCGACTGGAAGAGGGATTCGGCCGTGGGGTGGCACTCGTTGCCGTGCATCAGGCGGAAGAGCAGTTGGCGCTGGGGCGTGACCTTCAGGCCGTGGGCCCGGAAGGCTTCGGTCAATTCGGCCGGTGAACGCATGACGACACGGTACGTGCGCGTCTTGCCAATCTTCAAGAAGTGCAGATTCGCAGACTGTGAAATCTGTCTCGTAAAAGTCCTGGTCAGAGCGCCCACTACGGTGGGCACGTGGCTCGCCCGTTCGAACGCTCCGCCATGGTGGCCGCGCTCGAACGCGAGGAGTTCGACCTCTTGGTGGTGGGCGGCGGCGTGACCGGACTCGGTGTCGCGGTCGACGCCGCGCGGCGTGGTCTGCGCACCGCGCTGGTGGAGAAGGGCGACTTCGCCAGCGGCACGTCGTCGAAGAGTTCGAAACTCATCCACGGCGGTTTGCGCTATCTGCAACAAGGCGACGTCCGACTCGTCTACGAAGCGCTGCACGAACGTCAGCGTCTCATTCGCAACGCTCCTCATCTCGTGTCGGTGCTCCCCTTCATGATTCCGATCCTCACCAAGGATGGTGTCGTGTCGAAGAAGATCGCCCGCGCCCTCGGTTCGGCGCTCTGGATGTACGACGCGACCGGCGGAATTCGCATCGGTCGACTGCATCGACGACTGCGCAAGAAGCGGGCCGCCGCGTACATGCCGACAATGCCGACCCAACGCCTCGCTTCGGCGTACGTGTATTACGACGCGCAAGCCGACGACGCGCGCCTGTGCATCAGCTTGGCGCGTACCGCCGCCGAACACGGTGCCGTCGTCGTGAATCGGTGCGTGTACGAGCATGGTTCGGTGACGGTCGACGATCGTCGGATCCCCGTTCGCGCGAGAGTGATCGTCGACGCGACGGGCGTCTGGAACACCGAGGTGCCCACTCGGCCCGCCAAGGGGATCCACGTCACGGTTCCGTGGGACAAGGTGCGCAACGCGATCGCGGTGGTCATCCCGGTTCCGAAGGACAAGCGCAGCCTCTTCGTGGTGCCGTGGGGTCCGCGCCCCGATGGCACGTTCACGCACACGTACGTCGGGACGACCGACACCGATTACGACGGCCCGCTCGACGACCCGCAATGCACTCGGGCCGACATCGAATACGTGCTGCGCGCGCTCAACGCGTCGGTCACCACGGGCGTCACCGAAGCCGACATCACCGGCACCTGGGCCGGCCTGCGCCCTCTCGTGACCGGCGAGGCCGACGGACGCACCGCCGATCTCTCGCGGCGCCATCTCGTGAAAGAGGGCGCGAACGGCGTGATCACCGTGAACGGCGGAAAGTTGACGACGTATCGGCACATGGCCGAGGAGACGGTCGATCTGGTCGTCGAGCGACTCGGACGCAACGACAAGTGCCGCACGAAGCGCCTGGCTATCAGCGGCCGGCAGCGCGATCGCGAACTCGCCGCTCTGGTGGCGGCCGACTCGACGCTCGGCCTCCCTCTCGTCGATGGCCTTCCCTACACCCGCGCCGAAGCGGTGTACGCCGTCACTGCGGAGATGGCGACAACTCTCGACGACGTGTTGTCGCGGCGTACGCGTGCACTCCTGTTCGATCGCGAGGGTGCGCGACGGGCCGCGCGAACGACCGCCGAACTGATCGCCCCGTTGCTGGGTTGGGACGCGACCCGCATCGAACTCGAAGTCGAATCCTTCGACCGCATCTGTCGCCGGGAGGTCGAGTCGTATGCGTGAACCCACTCCCCCGATCGAGCTCGTCGCCCCGCGCGCACCGCGGCTCGCCACCGAATCCGTGGCGGTGTCGGACGATGTGGCGCGTCGACTCGCCGCGATCGCCCCGACGCTCACGACGTCGACCGACTCGGAGACGATCGCCGACGCGAGTCGCGACTGGTGGCCGCTGGCCATGCGCTGGGCCCTCGACGGATTCGTTCCGCAATCGGCCGCGGCGCTGTGCCGTCCCACGACGACCGGACAAGTCAGCGCGATCCTCTCCGTTTGCCACCACGAGCGCATTCCCGTCACGGCGGCCGGCGGGCGCAGCGGCGTGTGCGGTGCGTCGATTCCGCTGCACGGCGGAGTCCTGCTCGACTTGTCGGCCATGCACGGAGTCGTCGCCGTCGACGAGGTGTCTCTCGTGGCCGAAGTCCTTCCCGGAACCTTCGGGCCCGATCTCGAGGAGCACCTCGGACGATTCGGCCTCACCCTCGGTCACTATCCGCAGAGCTTCGACATCTCCACCGTGGGCGGCTGGCTCGCGTGTCGCGGGGCCGGCCAGTACTCCACGCGCTACGGGAAGATCGAGGACATGGTGGTCGGCCTGGAGGTCGTTCTCGCCGACGGTCGAGTGATCCGCACCGGGGGCGCACCGCGAGCGGCGGCCGGACCCGATCTCAACCAGGTGTTCGTGGGCAGCGAAGGAACTCTCGGCATCATCACACGCGCTTGGCTTCGTCTGCACCCGGCTCCGGTGTGCGAACGACGCGCCGTGTACGGATTCATCGATTTCGAATCGGGTCTCGACGCGTGTCGGCGCATCATGCAACGCGGTGCGACTCCGGCGGTGCTTCGTCTGTACGACGGCCCCGAGAGCAAGCGCGGTCAGGGTGGCGACGGAAACGTCTGCGTCCTGCTCGTTCTCGACGAGGGTGACGTCGCATCGGTGTCGGCGAACATGTCCGTTGTCGACGAGGAATGCCTGGCGACGGCCGGCTGCCTGCCGCGCGATGTGGAAGCGGTCGAGAAGTGGATGCATCACCGCAACGACACGAGTGCGCTACAGGCGCTCACCCGCAAGGGATTCGTGGTCGACACCATGGAGATCACCGGCGCGTGGTCGCGTCTGCCGGCCATCTTCGACGCCGCCCGGTCGGCTCTGCTCGGGGTCGAACACGCGCGCTCGGCGACCTGCCACCTGTCGCACAGCTACACCGACGGCGCCTGCCTGTACTTCACGTTCGCGGCCAGCCCGCCGGCCGACGAATTCGAGAAGACTTACAACGCGTTGTGGGATGCGGGCACTCGCGCGATCCTCTCGGCAGGTGGCAACCTCAGCCACCACCACGGGGTCGGGCTCAATCGCGCTCGCTTCTCCGCCGAGGCCCTCGGGTCGGCTCTCGAAGTCGTGAGCGCCATCAAGGACGCACTCGATCCGCACGGCATTCTCAATCCGGGGAAGATGGGTCTTCCCGATCGTTTCGCGACAAGGAGGACCACATGAGCGAATCCCGCTGGGACCGACGGGCGTTGCGCGCGGGAGCCTCGGTGTCGCTCACGTTCGCCGTGCCGCTCTCGGTCGCCGCTCGGCTGGTCGCCGGCGACGGTGATCCGCAGGGCGGCCGCGCGACGTTGGCGGTTCTGCTGTCCTTCGGAGCGGCGGTCGGCTTCTTCCTCGGTGCCGGCGTCGCCGCCCGACATCAGACCCAGGGAACTCCCCTCTCGCACGGCATCATCACGGCGTCGGTGGCCTACATCGTTCCGCAGACCGTGCTCGTGATCGTCAAACTCGCACGCGGCGGCGACGTTCGCTGGAGCGGCGTTCTGTTCAACCTCACGGTCGCCGTGGTGATGGGCGTGATCGGCGGCCTGGCCGGATCGATGACGCGACGAGCCGGGGCCTGACGTGTCGGTTCTCGTGATCGACGTCGGCACGAGCGGTCTGCGCGCCGCGGTCGTTCGCCCCGACGCCACGATCGCTTCCCTGCACCACCGCGCGTTCGCCCCCGACACTCCGTTCGCGGGTCTCGTCGAGTTCGATGCGGCACGCATGGCCGAGTTGGTGCTCGAAGTCGCGCACGCCGCCCTCGACGAGGCCGGGCCGGTGAGAGCGGTCGGCATCACCAATCAACGCGCGTCGACGATCCTGTGGGATCGGTCGAGCGGTCGTCCCCTCGGCCCGGCTCTCGGCTGGCAGGACCTGCGGACGGTCGGCGACTGCATGATGGCCAAGGCCGAGCACGGACTCGCCCTCGCCCCCAACCAATCGGCCACCAAGGCCAAGTGGTTGCTCGCGACCTACGCGGCGGGTCGCGAGCCGTCCGAACTGTGCCTCGGAACCGTCGACACATGGGTCGCCTGGACCTTGTCGGGTACATCGCGACTGCACGTGACCGACCACTCGAACGCCGCCGTCACCGGATTGGCGACGATGCATCAGGGTTCGCCGCACTGGAACGAGCGCGCCATGGCCGCGATGGGAGTGGACGCGGCGATGCTGCCCACCATCGTGTCGACGTCGGGCGAGATCGGACGGGCGCACGCCCTCCCCGGTGCACCGATCATCACCGCACTCGTCGGCGACCAGCAGGGTTCGCTGATGGGCCAATCGTGTGTTCGACCCGGAATGGCCAAGTGCACGTTCGGCACCGGAGGAATGCTCGATCTGCTGACGGGTCCGATCGCTCCGACGACTCCCGACCGCACCTCTCACGGAACGTTTCCGATCGTGGCGTGGAGCTTCGACGATGCCTTGTCATGGGGCGCCGAGTCGATCATGCTGTCGGCCGGAAGTTGCGTGGAGTGGTTGCGCGACGACATGGCTCTCATCGCCACGGCCGAGGAGAGCCACGCGCTCGCCAGTTCCGTCTCGTCGAGCGACGACGTGTGGTTCGTGCCGGCCCTGCTCGGCATGGCCACACCGACATGGGACTACGGCGCCCGCGGGGCGTTGCTCGGTCTCACCCGCGGCTCGACGCGCGCCCATGTCGTTCGTGCGGTTCTCGAGGGCGTCGCACATCGTGGGGCCGACCTGCTGGAGGCCGCGGTGGCCGATCATCCGACGCTCGACGTCGACGAGTTGCGCATCGACGGCGGGATGAGCCGCAACCCCACGTTCGTGGCCGCCTTGGCCACCGCGATCGGCCGTCCGGTCGCCGTCTCGCCGGTCGCCGAAGCCACCACGCTCGGGGCGGCTTTTCTGGCCGGCCTGGCCGTGGACACCTGGAACGGGCTCGACGACGTGGCCGCCGCCTGGCGTCCGCAGGCCGTGATCGAACCCGATCCCGCGGTCGACCGCGCCGACATCCGGGCTCGATGGGCCGAGGCTGTGACCCGTTCGACCGGTTGGATACCCGCCCTCTCGGCCCTCGACTTCTAGGCTGAGACCCGTTCTTTGGACCTCCCGAAAGGAACCGCAGTGACGACTATGCCCCCGCGTCGGCCCACCCCGGCCGACATCGAGTTGCTGGCCTTCGCCCAGCAGGCCGAACTGGCGGCACGCGATCTGTTCGCCGCCGCCGCCGACAACGGCGTGGGTGGCGAACACACGGCGAGTGTCGCCTGCATCGCCGCTCATCACGACGCCGCCAGCCAGGCGATCTCGGCCCTCATCGGTCGAAATGCTCCGCAGGCCCGCCTCGACTCGCTCTTCGTCGCCAGCCGCAACGCGTTCCTGAACGACGACTCGTTCGCGACGTCGGCGTGGGAACTCGAGAACACCTTGGTGGCCACTCACCTGTCGCTCCTGTCGGCCCTCGACGGCACCGAAGGGTCGGCACTCGTCGCTTCCATCGTGAACGCCGAAGCTCGTCACGCTTCCGCACTCGCCGTCATCGCCGGACTCTCCCCCGTCTCCGATGCCGATGCGTTCCTCACCACCCCCGCCGACACCGTCGCGCTCACCCCGGAGGCCTGACGATGGACATGCAGAATCTCTCCCGCCGTCGTTTCCTGCTCGCCAGCGGCGCCACGGTCTCGCTCGGTGCACTCATCTCCGCCTGCGGTGGAGGCGGATCGAAGTCGGGCATTGCTCGCGTGGGCCTGGCTCCCGACCTGGCCAAGCTGCCAACCGCCGAGGTCACCGACGTGACTCTTCTGCGCACCGCGACGTCGCTCGAATACAACGCGATCTTCGTGTACGAAGCGGCCAAGGACGCCGGCTACTTGTCGGGCGACGCCGCCAAGTTGGCGGGTCGCTTCCAGGCCGACCACAAGGAGCACGCGGCCGCAACGGCCTCGCTCACCGAGGCGGCCGGTGGCACGGCGTTCACCGATCCGAACCCGCGCTTGCAGTCGATCTACGTCGAGCCCGCACTCGGCCTCATCGCGTCGTCGGATGATCCGACCAGCGATGTGCTCGCACTCGCGTACGCGCTCGAGACTCTCGCCGGTGCGACGTACCAGTTCTACGTGCCGATGCTGCGCGACAAGGCTCTGCGCGGCGCCGCGATGGGCATCGGAGAGCAGGAGGCGCGTCACGCCGCCACCCTCGGCGCGGTCCTGAACCCCGCTCGCCTCGTCACGTCCCAGGGCCTGGCCGTCGACGCCAAGTGGCGCGAAGAGGGAGACGCGTCACTCTTCTACGCGGTGCCGGGTGCATTCGGAACGTTGGCACCCGTTCAAGTCACGCTCGGACCTGCGGATTCGCGCACCACGGTGAACCTCGAGACCCCCAGTCTCAATTCGATGGTGTACGAATATCTCGACGGCGAGTGACGCACGCACTCGTACACTGACTCTCGACGGTGAGTCGATCGGGTGACCGCGGTCGAAAGATCGAGGAAAGTCGGGACTCCACAGAGCAGAGTGCTGGCGCGAGCCAGGTGGGAGCGATCTCACGGACAGTGCAACAGAGAACAGACCGCCGATGGCCGGGCAACCGGATCAGGCAAGGGTGAAACGGTGCGGTAAGAGCGCACCAGCGGCCGAGGCGACTCGACCGGATCGGTAAACCCCACTCGGAGCAAGGTCGAGCAGAGGAGACGGACGGCTCGTCCGCTTCGGGAAACCGGAGCACTCCTCGGGTAGACCGCACAGATGGATGGTCACCCGTCCCGGGAAACCGAGACGACAGAATCCCGCTTACAGATCGGCTCACCGTCACCTTCCCCACTACGGTCTCGTGCATGAGCGTGCACGAACTCCCCCAGGTTCCCCTCGACGAGATCGATCTCTCCGATCAGGAGTTCTGGTTGAAGGATCGTGCGTACCGCGACGGCGCGTTCAAGACGCTGCGCGACGAGGCGCCGTTCGCCTTCTTCGAGGAGCGTGTGATCGAAGGCGCCCCCTTCCCGCCCGGCCCGGGCTATCGCGCGCTCACCCGTCACGACGACATCTGGCACGTGAGCCGCAATCCGCAGTTGTTCTGCAGCGGCAAGGGCTCGAACATCGGTGATCTTCCGCAGGAGATGAACGAGTTCTTCGGGTCGATGATCAACATGGACGATCCCAAGCACTTCCGCTTGCGCAACATCGTGTCGCGCGGATTCACGCCCAAGGAGATCACCCGCGTCGAGGAGCAGGTCCGGGTGCGCGCCACCAAACTCGTCGACGACCTGCTCGTCCGATTCCCGAAGGCCGAATGCGACTTCGTCGAAGAGGTGGCGGCTCCGCTTCCCCTCGCCATCATCTGCGACATGATGGGCATCCCCGAGGAAGACCACAAGCGGATCTTCCACTGGACCAATGTCATCCTCGGCGTGGGCGACCCCGAATTCGTGGGCTCGTACGAAGAACTGATGACCGTCGCCCTGGAGATGTTCATGTACGCCCAGGCCCTCGGCGAGGACCGCGTGAAGAATCCGCAGGACGACGTCACCTCGGCGATGATGAACGCGGTCGTCGACGGCGAACGCCTCACCGCTCAGGAGTTCGGTTCCTTCTTCATCCTCCTCGTCGTTGCCGGCAACGAGACCACCCGCAACGCCATCAGCCACGGCATGCGCCTGCTCACCAACAATCCTGACCAGAGGAAGATCTGGTTCGACGACTTCGACGCCCACACCAAAACCGCTGTCGAAGAAATCGTCCGCTACGCGACACCGGTGATCCACTTCCGCCGCACCGCCACCGAGGACACCGAGATCGCGGGCCAGAAGTTGAAGGCCGGCGACAAGGTCGTCATGTTCTACTCGTCGGGCAATCGCGACGAGCGCGTCTTCAATGACCCGTTCAAGTTCGACGTGACCCGTCCGGTCACCCCGGCCCAGGTGGGGTTCGGAGCCGGCGGACCGCATTTCTGCCTCGGCGCCAATCTCGCCCGTCGCGAGATCGCGGTGATGTTCGACGAGATCCGGCGCCGCATGCCGAACATGCGCATCACCGGCGATCCGGCCTACCTGCAGAGCGCATTCATCAACGGCATCAAGCGCATGCCGTGTTCCTGGAGCTAGTCGTTCATCTCGCCGGCCAGGTAGTGCCGGCGGCAGAGAAGTTCGTAGCGGACCACGTCGCCGAACAATGGCTCGGATGGCGCGTCCTCGGTGTCGCCCACCACGACGGTTTCGCCCTCGTACACCACCAAGCCGTTCACGACGCGGGCGTTGTGGGTGGCTCGTGAGCCGCACCAGCACCGCGCCTCCACCTGCATCTCAACGCGCTCGTCAGCCACTTCGAGCATGCGGCGGGTTCCGTCGAACAGCAGTCCTCGGAAGTCGGTGATGAGTCCGAACGCGTAGACATCGACATCCAATTCGTCGACGATGCGCGCCAACTGGTCGCACTGGTCGACGGTGTAGAACTGGGTTTCGTCGCACACCACGAAGTCGAGCGGCATCCGCTGGCGAGCCAGCGAGAACACGTCGAGTTCGGGTGTGACCTCGATGGCCGGGGCCGACACGCCGAGGCGACTGGTGACCTGCGTTCCGTCACGGTCGAGTTTGGTGAGGAGCAGCCCGTGACGGTCGCGCGACGACAGATTGTGGTGGATCTGTAACGCGAGCGTGCTCTTGCCCGAGCCCATCGTTCCGAAACTGAATCGCAGCGTCGCCACCGACGAGCAAACCTAGACGACGAAATCGGCCACGACCGCATAGTGGTCGCTCGCTTGCACGCCGTCCACGGCGTCGACACCGGCCAGCCACGCTCGCTTCGGGTGACCCGACGGCTTCGGCCGCGGCCACGTGACGAACAGGTAGTCGATCCGGCGATTCGGCCAGTTGGCCTCGACCTGATACGGGTTGGCTCCACTCCACGTGTGACCCGAGCCGTCGCCGCACTGCTCCCACACGTCGTTGAACACCAGGTTGCGGTGACGCACCGCCGTACGACCCGTGAGCCGCCTGACTTCGTCGGAATCGGGAACGGCGTTGAAGTCGCCACCGAGTACGACGGGGCGATCGTGAGTGGGATCCCCCCGCAGTTCGCGGACGTGATCGGCGATGACGTCCACTTGCGCGACTCGTACATCCGACTCGTCGAAACGATGCGACAGGTGCGTGCAGCCGAACGGCCAATCTCCCCACGGCGTGGCGGCCACGGCGGTGAGCAGCCGTCGGGGACCATCGGCTCCATCGAGGCCGGGCAGCGACACCTGCTCGATGCGCGAGAGCGGCCAGCGCGACAGGATCGCGTTGGCCATGGGCCAGCGATCGTGCGTGATCGCGACGTGGAAACCGAGTTCGGAGCCGAGACGCTGCGCTTGTTCGTCGTCGCGCGAGACTTCCTGCAGGAGCACCACATCAGGATTCTCCGCCGCCAGCACATGGACGATGGCGGGTTGCCGTTCGGCGTAGGGGCCGAACTGCCACCAGATGTTCCAGGTCATCACGCGCATCGCGTGACCGATTTCAGCACAATGAGAGAGTCTCGACCGGAGTCGCCAGTGCGACCGGCCCGCCGAAGAGCGTCACGTTCGACGACGCCAGTCGGGTGATGGCTCCATAGGTGACCGACGGGACGCACGGACCGGGCACGAGCATGAGCGCCGACCCGTAGCGGGCGAAAGGCACCGCGGCCAGGGCGTCGGGGAAGTTCTGGCTGGTGGCCAGGGCGACGCCGGAGGTTTGCGGCAGTTCCGCCCACACCGACACCGAGCGCTCCGAGACGTCCCAGGCCTCGAACGTCGTGACCGTTCCGAGGCTCCACAACTCGGCGATCATCGCGGGGCTGACGGTTCCGGGGGCGGCGACCAGATTGATCGACGTCACGCCGAGCGACGCGAACAACTCGCGTTGCGTCGCCGTAAGCGAACCCTGACCGTCGATCAACACGAACGGCTGGCGGTACATGGCCGCCGCGGACGAAGCGATGAGCGGGTCCTGGAAGTCGCGGCCGCTGGCGACCCACACCTCGGCCGACTTGCCTCCGTACACCGCCGCGCGCGTCAGCATTTCCGCGGTCAGGTAGCGATCGTCGCCGGCGATGCGCTTGGGCTTCACCTTGGTGATCGACCGGATCTGGGCGAGAACGTCGTCCGACACGACCGCCGGGCCACCGGCGACGATGATCGACTTGGGCTTCAGACGCGCAAGCTGACCTTTGGTCGACTCCGGAACGGAGGTGGACGTGACGAGAAGCAGCGGAACGCTGAGTCCGGCGGCGGCCACTCCGGCGGCCAACGAGTCGGGGAAGGAGTTGCCGTTGGCCACGAACACCGTGTTCGCCGACGGCCACTGTCCCGCGGCGGCGGCGGCCGAGGCGAAGCGATCGTCACCGAAGATTCGACTCACGTTCTTTCCGGTCGCATTGGTGACGATGGTGGGATCGTCGATCGCGACTCCGTTGAATCGAGCGATGGCGATGGCCTGCTCGGGTGTGCCGCGGAACTCGAAGTGCATGGGGTCGCGCAGAATGCTCGACTTGTTCGACGACGGCGAGGCGCAGCCGCCGTTCCAGCCGTAGCCACCCCACAACAGGCCCCACTTCTCGGCGGTCTGCACGACCCACTGCGGAAGATCGGTCTTCATGGGCGTCGCACAGGCCGAACCGCCCACGGCCGGATCCGGGTAGTAGCGGACTTCGGGATTGGCGACCACGTTGATGTCGACGGCGAGGCCCCACGAATGGAACGACAGCGACCGGGCGTCGAGTCCCGAGCAGTCCTTGCGCGTGTTCGAGGTGCAGCGGAAGTTGTACGCCATCGCGTCGTTGATGCGATAGCCCGATTCCTGGATCTCGCTCAGGAAACCACGGAACAAATAGAACGATTCCTGCGGAGCCCGCAACTGTTCCTTGCGGATACGTCCGAACGATTCGGCGTTCACCGTCATCGCCGCTTCCCACGCGGTCAGGGCCTCCGACTTGTTGTACGACCAGCCGAGCCACTTCCAACCGGCCAGCCGCTCCGATCCGGGAGCGCTGTACGGGAACGGCGGCGTTCCCCAGCCCTTCGAGTCGGGGGTGCCGTAATCACTGATGACGCAGCCCCCGACGTTGCCGGAGTCGATCTGCTGCGCCGCGCACTTGGGCGGCATCGACGGCAACACCCACGGAGTGTTGTTCGCGACGTCGCCCACGGCCGCCGCACGGGCGACCGATTCCCCGGTCATCATCGCCACGACGATGGCCACGTAGGCCACCAGGGCGACGAGCACCACGAAAGGTGCGAAACGGACCGGTCGTTGGGAATTCACGGGGCAGGTATCGGGCCTCCCCCGGTGCCCCTTGAGGGATTTCCCCAAAACCCCCTCCGACTAGGGTTTTCTCATGCGCTTCGCCTCAGGATTCTCCGATCGCGTCGCCGTGGTCACCGGCGGTGGCACCGGCATGGGACGCGAACTCGTTCGTCAGCTCACGGCCGATGGCTGCGACGTCGCGATGTGCGACGTCATCGAGGACAACATGGCCGAGACATCGGCCCTGTGCGCGGGCAACCCCGGACGGGTCCTGAGCCACGTCGCCGACGTATCGATCGAATCGGATGTGCTCGCATTCCGGGACGTCGTGTCCGGATGGCGCGATCACGTGAACCTCCTCTTCAACAACGCGGGCATCGGCGGCGGTGGAAGCATCGTCGACGACGAGCGTGATCAATGGGAGAAGACGTTCGGCGTGTGCTGGTACGGCGTGTACTACAACACGCGTGCGTTCCTTCCCCTCCTTCTCAAGGCGGACATCGGCCAGGTGATCAACACCAGTTCGGTGAACGGTTTCTGGGCATCGCTCGGGCCGAACATTCCCCACACCGCCTACAGCTCGGCCAAGTTCGCGGTGAAGGGATTCACCGAAGCCCTCATCACCGACTTCCGGATCAACGCACCGCATCTGAAGGCCACCCTCGTGATGCCCGGGCACATCGGCACCTCGATCGCCATCAACTCGCGCAAATTGCTGGGCGGTGATCCGAAGGAGATGACCGAGGAGCAGATCGCACAACTTCGGGCGCGACTCACCAAGGCGGGCCTCGACGTGAGCGGCGCGAGCGACGAAGACCTGCGCCTCGGCATCCAGGCCCAGGGCGAGGCGTTCCGCGACAACGCGCCGACCTCCGCCGCACAAGCGGCCACGATCATCCTGAACGCCGTCAAGAACGATGAGTGGCGCGTACTCGTTGGCGATGACGCGGTGATCCTCGACGAGATGGTGCGCGAGAATCCGACCCTCGCCTATCTGCCCGACTTCATGGATCGGGTCCACGCACGGGGCGCCCTGCGCTTCACCCAGAACTAGTCGATTCATCGACCTCCGGTCGGAAGTTCCGACGAGGATGGGACGAAAGACCACCGACGGCGCCGCTCGACCATTGGTTGAATGAGGTCACCAGGCGGAAGGAGTGGGCATGTCTCGCGAAGCATCCTCGGTGTGGGAATCGGCGCAGGTCGTCGGTGTCCTGAAGGAGGTCAAGGAACACGAGCGGCGCGTGTCGCTCACGCCCAAAGGTGCCGCATCCCTCGTGGCCGACGGACGCACCGTGATCGTGGAGACTGGTGCCGGACTCGGTTCGGGATTCAAGGACGACGAGTACGCGGCCGCCGGTGCTCGCATCGTCCCGTCCGCCGATTCGGTGTTCGACGAGGCCACCCTGCTCCTGCACGTCAAGGAGCCGCAGCCGTCCGAGTTCGACAAGTTCCGGGCCCACCACACCCTCTTCACGTATCTCCATCTCGCCGCCGCACCGGAAGTCGCTCACGCACTGTGCGCGTCGGAATGTCGTGCCATTGCGTACGAGTCGGTCGAGGTCGATCGAACATTCCCGTTACTGGCACCGATGAGCATGGTGGCCGGCCGCCTGGCCACCCAGATCGCCGCGTCGTATCTCGAGGCGCGCAACGGCGGTCGCGGAATGCTGATGGGTGGACTGCCAGGCGTCGAACCCACCACGGTGCTCGTGATCGGAGCCGGCGTGTCGGGGCGGCATGCCGCCGAAGTCGCGGCCGGGATGGGCGCCGAAGTGATCGTGGCCGATCTGAATCTCGAACGCGCCGAGTCCGTGGCGCGCGACTGCGGTCCGTTGGCCCGGGCCATCGTGTCGTCGGCGCGGGCCATCGAAGAACTCGCTCCGGTCACCGAAGTGATGGTTGGTGCCGTCCTCGCTCCGGGCCACAAGGCGCCCATCGTCATCACGAAGAAGATCCTCGATCTGATGCCCGAGGGGTCGGTGGTCGTCGACATCGCGATCGACCAGGGTGGGTGCGTCGAAGGCGTGCAACTCACGTCGCACGCCGATCCGGTGCGCCTCATGGGCCACGTGCGCGTGTCGGCCACGCCCAATATGCCAGCGGCCGTACCGCGTTCGTCGACGGCCGCGCTCACCGCGGCGACTCTCCCCTACGTGCGTGCCTTGGCCAATGGATGGTCGGGTGCGTTGCGGGTCCACCCCGAATTGGCGGGAGCCGTCAACGTCGAGAGCGGTCGCGTGGTCCATCCCGCGGTCGCCGCCGACCTGGCTGGTGCGTGACGCACCCGACCCGAGACCGTCTCCGTTTCGATGACGGTCGGGCCGAGTGCGAGACTCGTCGCATGAGCACCGTCACCACCGATCGTGAATTGGCCAGGGTCGAAGCCGCCCTCGACTCGCTTCTGTCGAACCACGACCCCAAGGCGATGGACAACATCGCCTTCCGCGGCCACCGATTCGACGCCGGGCTCGCGTGGGTCCACTTCCCCGAGGGCCACGGCGGCCTGGGTGTCCGCCCGGAACTGAACAAGATCGTGGAGGAGCGTCTGCGCAAGGCCGGCGCGCAACCGCAGGATCCGTCGACGTTCTTCATCGCTCTGGCCGGACCGACCATCGTCACCCACGGATCGGACGAGGCCAAGCAGCGTTTCCTGCGTCCGATGTTCACCGGCGAGGAGCGTTGGTGCCAGTTGTTCAGCGAACCCGGTGCCGGCTCCGACTTCGCCGGCCTCGGCACGCGCGCGGTTCGTGACGGCGACGAATGGGTCGTGAACGGCCAGAAGGTCTGGAACACCCTCGCCCATCTCGGCGACTGGGGCATGCTCGTCACGCGCACCGATGCCGATCAGCCCAAGCACAAGGGCATGACCTATTTCGCCCTCGACATGCGCGCTCCCGGAGTCGAGGTGCGCCCGTTGCGTCAGATCACCGGCGAGGCCGAGTTCAACGAGGTCTACATGACCGATGCCCGCGTGCCCGACGTCCACCGCATCGGTCAGGTGGGTGAGGGATGGCGCGTCGCGCTCACCACGCTCATGAACGAGCGCACCGCGATCGGCGGAAGCGGGGGCGGCACCGCGCGTCGTCGCGGCCCGATCGACGAAGCGATCAAGATCTACAAGGAGAGGGGTCACGGCCACGCGCACCGCGACGACCTGCTGCGCCTGTGGTGCAAGAGCGAAGCGTTGCGCCTCACCAACCTGCGCGCGTCGCAGGCGGCCAAGGCCGGCAATCCGGGTCCGGAGGGTTCGATCGCCAAGTTGATGATGGCCGAACTCAACAAGAAGATCACCGAATTGTCGGTGGCTCTGCTCGGTGCCGACGGTCTGATCGGCTTCGACTACACGTTCCGTCGCCCGGAAGATCTCTCGGTCGACGGCTCCGAGGGAGGGGTGCGGCATTCGTTCCTGCGTGCCCGGGCGAATTCGATCGAGGGCGGTACCAGCGAGATCATGCGCAACATCCTCGGCGAACAGGTTCTCGGTCTGCCCGGCGAGCCGCGCGTCGACAAGGACCTGCCCTGGAGCAAGGTCCCGCGCAACTAGTCGCCGGAGACCTTCAACACCACCATCGGGATGTCGCGCGTGGTGCGCGACTGGAACTCGCCGTAGTGACGGAACTTGGCGACCGCCTGCGGCCACCATTCGGCTTTCTGCTCGGGCGTGGCGATACGCGCCGTGACGGTTCGGACGCCATACTTCTTGGTCTCGACGGTGACTCGCGGATCGGCCCGGAGGTTCACGAACCAGTCGGCGTGGCGCTCTCCCCCGCCCTTCGAACCAACCACGATCCACTCGTCGCCGAACTGGATCGGTGAACTCAGGAGCACCGTGCGCAGCTGACCCGACCGTCGCCCGACGGTGGTGAGGCGGAGAACCGGCATCCCATCGGCCGACCAGCCGACTCGGCCGCGAGTGACGCGCAGGACCGAGTCGTGGAACGCGTTGACGGTCTTGAGAAGACGGTCGGACGTGAACGGCGATCGTCGCGGCACGAGGAGACCGTAGCCGCCGTTCACCACTCGGTGCGACGACCCGCTTTCTTCTCGGAATGCTTCTTCTTGGAGTCGAGGCGTCGTTGCACTGCTCCCCGACTGGGCTTGGTGGCCCGACGCGAAGGAGGAGGAGGTGCGGCGGCTTCGTCGATGCGCTCGGCCAGTCGGGTGAGGCACAACTGGCGATTGCGCCACTGACTCCGGCTCGTCTGTGAACTCACGGTGATCGTGTCGGGCAGTGCCTCGGCGATGCGCTCGAGGAGAATGGCGCGCCCGCGGATCTCGGAGCGCGGCACCCGCAACACGACCTTGGTGGACACCTTGTTGACGTTCTGGCCGCCGGCCCCGGCCGATCGAGTGAACACCCACTCGAGGGCCGAGGCCGGAACGGTCAGACCGCGGGACGTGACGAGGTCGTCGTCCGATTTCATCGCTCCATTATGAACCGGAGCAGATCATCCCGTTGTTGTATTGATCGAGGTAACCCGACAAGGTCCGCGCCAAGGCTGCGTCCGCACCGCGTTTGCCGATCGAGTAGGCCGACGCCAACTTGCCGTCGAAGTCGTACTTGTCGAGAAGGGTTTCGGCCTGGACGATGGCGGCGAGCACCGCCGGCGTGGTGCAGGCACCCGAGCCGACGTTCAACTGCGCGGCCAGCAAGTTGCGGCCCAGTTGGCGAGCCGGATCGGAGGCCAACTTCTTCCCATCACCGATGATGGCGTTGAGGGTCACCACCCGCATGTCGAGGATCTCGAGGGCCTGGTGCGTCGTCAACCAGAACGAAGGGAACGTGTCGCTCAGGATGTCGTCCCATCGGATGCCGCCACCGATCGTCTGATCGATGACGTTCTCGGTGAGCCAAAAGCCGTTCTCCCAACCGCCGTTGTTGGCGGCGGTCTGCGCCTGGTTGCCCTTGGAGTACATCGTCCAGTTCTTCCAGTAGCCCGGTGAACGAGGCGCGTGACCCAGCGGTACCAACTGGTTGTCGATCTCGAACCGCAAGACCTCGCCGAGGGTCATCGGCCACGAAGTGTCGACACCGAAGTCGACGCACCGATTGCCGTAGTCCTCCATCGACGACGCATCCGGGTTGTATGGGATCACGGGTTCGCCGCCCACCGACCACACCGGGTCGTAGCCGACCGGCGTCGCGAGTTCGCACACCGTGTAGGTGCCACCGAGGTCGAGGGTCGGAACACCGAACGGCAATACGCCGTCGGCGTCACCGGCACTCGTCGCGGTGGCCATGGGCGTCGAGCCGAAGCCATCGGGACCTTCGTACAACGCGAAGTTGAACCCGGTGGCCGGATCGACCACGCCGTCGACGTACTTCAGGACGTCGAAGTAGCCGGTCTCGCACTGATAATCGACCGTCGCACTCGACGTCACCGTCGGACCGTCGGTCACCACCAGGATGGCGGTGTTCGAATCCGATCCGGTGTACAACCCATCGGCGCCGTAGGCCGAGGAACTGGTGGCGCACGTGTGACCGGACCCCGCGCCGTCGAAAGTCCAGGGACCCTCACCCGCGGTCAATGTCTCGTCCAGGCCCAATGCGATGTCGCTGAGGTCGGCCGTGACACCGAGTTCGTTGGTATTCCAGGTGACCTCGGCAGTCGCCGTGACGGTCAGGTCGTCGCCGTAGGTGATCGTGGCGGTGTTGAGCGTCGCGCTGTCATCCTCCGGTTCGGCCGAATAGGTGCACAGCACGAACCCTCCCGCCGACACCGTGACCGTCGACTGGTTGCCCGGAGTCCCGGCGTTGCAGTCGACGGTGGCGACGGTGCCATCATCGAGTTCGTCCGTCACGACGACCGTCGCCGACTCGGTCGGGTTGGGATTGTTCACCGTGATGGTGCCGAGAACCGAGTAGGTGGTCGCCGACACGGTCTCGCTGACGTCGACAGTCCAGTCCCAATTCAGTTCCTCGCCGGGAGCACCCGTGATCGAGGTCGGATCGACCGACTTCTCGACGCTCCATTCGTGCGACACGCCGCGCGTCGCCACCGCGTCCTTGGTAGCCCAGGGCTGGTAGCAGATCGCCTCGATCGAGGCCTCGTCGTATTGGCCCGTTTCGTGGATGTCGGCGCGGTTCACGATGCTCGTGGTGAAGACCCCGTCGGTGTATTCGGCCGGATCGGTCGGGCATGTGTAGATCCGCGAGTAGTTGAACTCGCCGTACTCGAACACCGCACCCAGTTCCTCGTGTTCGGCCGTCTCGCTCCAGGGCCAGGTGTCGTGGACGTTCACGGTGTCGTTCACGACGGTCGTCGGCAGGCCCGTCACCAAAGTGTCGGTCGTCGAGGCTCCATTCACCTCGGTGGTCAGGCTCGTCACGTCGACCGAGACGGTCTCACCGTCGGGATCGCTCGTGGGCATGAACGAAATGTCGCAGAGCACTTCGCTGTCCGGAGCCAAGGTGTACGACGGGCAGTCGATCGTGAGGTCGTTACCCGCACCGTCGAACGTTCCGGCCGCGGTGAAGTCGACCGTGAGCGGACTGGGATTCGCGATCTCCACCGTGCCTGCCACCGCCCAGTCGGCGTCCTCGTAGTAGTCCCACTGGGCCACGACCGAGTACTCGTACGAGAGATCCTGTCCGGCGAAACCGCTTCGGCTGGCCGGTGACACGCTCTTGTCGATCGTCCAGTAGTAGTAGCGCGTGTAGTCGACCCGGGCGTTCAGGGTCGCGTTCATGTCGTAGTTGTGGCAGAACGTCACGTGGCTCAAACCATAGGGCTGTCCCGTGTCGGGGTTGATCGGCGCATGCAGGCCGGTGTCGTTCACGTCCTCGGGGAAGTACACGAAGGTGTTCGAATCCGAGCCGCCCTTGACGATCACCGCCTGGATGTCGAGGCTCGCCGCCCAATCGAAGTAGCCGCCCGAGACGTTCGAGAGGGTGACGTAGTTGTACGGATCATCGGGCTGGCCGCCCTCGAGGGTCGCATCCGCACTCGTGAAGTAGTAGGTGCCGCTGGTCACCGGCTCGACCTTCACACCGAAGTCGCGGGTGACGGTCGGAAAGTTGACCTCGTCGGCGTTGAGCTGCGCACAGGTGACGTTGCCGCTCAGGACCACCGGCGTGACTCCATCACCGGATGGAGAGCCGGGCGTCGATGCACCGGGTGTGGCCGAGGAGACCGAGGGCGCGGCGACAATCGCCGCGACCAACGAGATCCCGAGGCCGATCACCCGCCATCGCGTTGATCGTTTGCTCATGTGCTGCCTTTCGTGTCGGACCCGCCAGTTCCCTGGCTAGTCCGGCACGAAGGCAACGACTGTCGGCTTATGTCACGCGTTGCGTGAGGATGAGAACCGAATCAGGAACAACCCGAGGTGCTGCCGCACGACGGACAGGCGTGGCACGAACCCGCGCGCATCATCTGAACACCGCACTGCATGCACATCGGCGCATCGGAGTGCTTGTTGCCCGGACGGCCCAACTCACCGGAGTGATCGCTGATCGGTGCCGGCGGAGCAATGCCCATCTCCATCTGCGTCACGAGTTCTTCGACCGACGGGATGCTCTTCGGATCGGCGGCCACTTCACTGCCGTTGAAGGTCTCGACGGCCGACTCCTCGACACCGGGGAGTGTGGGCTGCAGACGCTCATCGACCGAGAAGATGCCGAGTTCCTGGCGCTCGTCGTAGGTCATGTACTCGAGAGCCAGACGACGGAACAAGTAGTCCATGATGGACGACGCGAACCGGATGTCGGGATCGTCGGTCATTCCGGCCGGCTCGAAGCGCATGTTGACGAACGCTTCGACGAACGCGCGCAACGGCACGCCGTACTGCAGACCGTACGAGATGCTCTTGGCGAACGCGTCCATGATGCCCGAGAGGGTGGAACCCTGCTTCGACACCGTGAGGAACACTTCGCCCGGGCGGCCGTCCTCGTACTCGCCGATGGTCGCGAAGCCCTTGCAGTCGGCCACGCGGAACTCGAAGGTCCGACCGCGACGGCTGCGGGGCAGTTTCTGACGCACCGGCTTTTGAACCACGCGTTCGACGATCTTCTCGATCACCTGAGTGGCGGCCTGCGGAGCGGCCGGAGCCGCCGAGGCGTCGGCCTTGTCGTCGTCCTTCTTGGCGGTGGACAGCGGCTGGGCGACCTTGCAGTTGTCGCGGTAGATCGCGACGGCCTTGAGGCCCAGCTGCCACGACAAGAGGTGCAGAGCCTCGACGTCCTCGACCGAGGCCTCTTCGGGCATGTTCACCGTCTTGGAGATGGCGCCCGACAGGAACGGCTGGGTGGCACCCATCATGCGCACGTGACCCTCGTAGTGGATGGTGTTGTCGCCCATCGAGCAGGCGAACACGGCCACGTGCTCGGCCTTGAGGTGCGGCGCACCGAGAATCGACTTCTCGGTGTCGATGTACGCGATGATGTCGTCGACCTGCTTGGCGTCGTAGCCGAGCTTGCGCAGCGCCATGGGGATCGTCTGGTTGACGATGACCATGTTGCCGCCACCCACCAACTTCTTCATCTTGACGAGTCCGAGATCGGGCTCGATGCCCGTGGTGTCGCAGTCCATCATCAGGCCGATGGTTCCAGTGGGCGCGAGTACCGAGGCCTGGCTGTTGCGCACGCCGTATTCCTCGCCGTCGCGAACTGCCGACTCCCAGGCTTCCTGACCCGCGCGCACCAGCGCGGCCGGAACCGCGTCGGTGCCTTCGATCTGGTAGCTGGCGTCGCGGTGCATGCGAAGAACGTTGAGCATGTAGCGCTCGTTCTCGGCGAAGCCAGCGAACGGACCCATGCGGCTGGCGGTGCGCGCGCTGGTGGCGTACGCGTGGCCGGTCATGAGGCTCGTGAGCGCGCCGGCCCAAGCGCGACCCTGCAGCGAGTCGTAGGGCAAACCGAGGGCCATGAGCAGAGCGCCGAGGTTGGCGTAGCCCAGACCCAACTGGCGGAACTTTCGGCTGTTCTCGCCGATCTTCTCGGTGGGGTAATCGGCCCGGCCGACGAGGATCTCCTGAGCCGTGAACACCGTCTCGATGGTGTGCTTGTACGCCTCGATGTCGAACTCGCCGTTCTCGTTGAGGTACTTCAACAGGTTGATCGACGCGAGGTTGCACGCCGAGTTGTCGATGTGCATGTACTCCGAGCACGGGTTGGAGCCGTTGATGCGGCCGGTCGCGTGCGCGGTGTGCCACTTGTTGATGGTGGTGTCGAACTGCAGACCCGGGTCGGCGCACTCCCATGACGCGAGGGCGATCTGACGCCACAGGTCGCGGGCGCGCACGGTGCGCACCGGCTCGCCGGTGGTCACGGCGCGGAAGCTCCAGTCCTTGTCGTCGACGACGGCCTGCATGAAGTCGTCGGTGACGCGCACCGAGTTGTTGGCGTTCTGGTACTGGATGCTGAACGAGTCGACGCCGTCGAGGTCCATGTCGAAGCCGGCGTCACGCAGCACGCGAGCCTTCTTCTCTTCCTTGGCCTTGCACCAGATGAACTCTTCGACGTCGGGGTGATCGACGTTGAGGATGACCATCTTGGCGGCACGGCGAGTCTTGCCGCCCGACTTGATGGTCCCGGCCGACGCGTCGGCTCCGCGCATGAACGACACCGGACCCGATGCGGTGCCGCCGCCGTTGAGCAGTTCGACGCTGGAGCGGATCTTCGACAGGTTGATGCCCGAACCCGAACCGCCCTTGAAGATCACGCCTTCTTCGCGGTACCAGTTGAGGATGCCGTCCATCGTGTCGTCGACCGACAAGATGAAGCAGGCGCTGGCCTGCTGGGGCACACCCTTCACACCGATGTTGAACCACACCGGGCTGTTGAAGGCCGCGCGCTGGGTCACGAGGATGAACTTCAACTCGTCGCAGAACGCCGAGGCCTCGGCCTCGTCGACGAAGTAACCGCCCTCGCGACCCCACTGGGTGATGGTGTCGGCCACGCGGTCGATCACCTGGCGCAGCGAGGATTCGCGCTCCGGGGTGCCCGGGGTGCCGCGGAAGTACTTCTGGGCCACGATGTTGGTGGCGTTCAGTGACCAGGTGACCGGGAATTCGACGCCGAGCTGCTCGAAGGCGACCGAGCCGTCCTTCCAGTTGGAGATGCGCGCGTCCCGCTTCTCCCAAACCACCTGGTCATACGGGTGTTTTCCGGGCGTGGTGAAGTGCCGGCGGATCCCGATGGCGAGGCGGTCGGGTGCGAGTGACATGGCAATCCCTTTCGTGGGGTCGTCTGAAGTTGGCTGGATCGTTGGAGGCACAAGATGTGGTGGTCGCGGTCCCCCTCCGCGTATGTCACCACAAGCGGTTGTGAGATTACAGCAGTGTAGTTACGTGCTTGTCAACGATTGTCGGGTTCATCCTGCATTCCTCGGGAAAAGAGCGGTCGAGACCGTAGGTTCAGGCCGGAAAAACCCGCCCAGCTGCCCGGAAACCGGTGCCTTGCCACGGCCGTCGACCACCCCTTTCGCGACGCTGAGGGTACGGGCGACACCCTGTGTGGAGGAAGTGGACAACCGTGTGAATTTGCCCTTTTTTCAGGGGAAAAGCCTGTTGACAGGCTGTGGATCAGACGGGGACAACCGTGACCGGAATGCCGTTCAGGACCGACGTCCCCGACAACGGGTCGATGGCTTGGTGATCGGTCAGAACGTTCGAGTTGACCCCGGCCCGCTCGGCCGCCACGCGCAGGCGAGTGCCGGGCTGCCCGTGCCCCCAGCCGTGCGGGAGGCTCACGACGCCCGGACGGATGCCGTCGGTGACCTCGACGACAGCATCCACCGATCCGACGCGCGACGTGATTCGGGCGACGGAACCATCGCGAACTCCGAGGCGCGACGCGTCGTCGGGGTGCACGTGAAGTGTGCAGCGAGGCTTGCCCTTCACGAGGACCTCGATGTTGTGCATCCACGAATTGTTCGAGCGCAGATGACGACGGCCCACCAACACCAGATCGCGTCGCGCGAATTCGTCGAGATTCGCGTGCATTCGCGCAACGTCGGCGAGCAGTTCGGAAGGTGCGAGTTCGATACGACCCGACTTCGTGCGCAACGCATCAGGAAGCCGTGATTGCAGCGGTCCGTAATCGACACCGTGCGGATTGGCGCGCAGGTGATCGATGCTCACACCGCCCGGATTCGATCCGAAGGCCGCGCCGTACGGGCCCGTTTGCAACATGAAATCGAGTTGACGCGTGGGGCCGCGATGGCGGTCGAGTTGCGTGCGAATCTCGTCGGCGTCGCGGCCGTGGATGGGCGAAGTCGGATCGGAGATCGCGCTGCGCACGAGCGCGTCGATCTGCGCGTCGTCAGCAACCGACGGGTCGGCGTCGGGCCCGAGGCCTTGGGCGATGAGTGCCAACTTGCACAAGATCTCCCACTCGTCGGGCTGATCGTCGTCGAGGGCGAGAACCGCGTCGCTGTAGTTGGCCACGTTGCGCACGGCGTACGACAAGAGCGCGACGTCGTAATGCTCGCGCTGCAGTTGCGACGGAGGTGGGAGGATCACGTCGGCGTGACGCGTGGTTTCGTTGAGGTAGATGTCGACACTGACCATGAAGTCGAGCTCGTCGAGAGCGGCGTCGAGTTGCTGCGAATGCGGCGTCGACAGCACCGGATTGCCGGCGATCGTGACGAGGGCGCGAATTCGTTGATCACCGGCTTCGGTGATCTCCTCGGCGAGTGCGGCGACCGGGTACTCCCCCATCACCTCGGGATGACCGCTGACGATCGTCTTGCCGCCACCGCGTCCGATGCGAAAACCCGCGCCCACACCGGGCTTTCCGCGCGTGCTCGGGCTGCCGACCGCCGGTGTCGTGAACATCGCTCCGCCCCGCCGATCGAGGTTTCCGGTGAGCGCGTTCACCACGTCGATGAGCCACGAGGTGGTGGTTCCGAACTCGGTGGTGGTGGTTCCGATGCGCCCATACACCGCGGCCGAAGGCGCCGCCGCGAGTTCGCGCGCGACGCGCCGAATCAGTTCGGGCTCGAGGCCGGTGACCGCGCTTGTGGTCTCGGGACCGAACGCGCTCGACGCTGCGCGCACCTCGTCGACTCCGTTGAAGAAGTCGGCCACATGATCGGGAAGTCGCACGAGCCCCTCGTCGAACAACACGTTCACGATCGACATCAAGAAGTACGCGTCGGCACCGGGACGAATCGGGACCCACAGGTCGGCTTCCTCGGCGGTGCGGCTGCGGCGCGGATCGACGACCACGACGCGGCCACCACGAGCACGAATGGCTTCGATGCGGCCCGGGAAGTCGGGGGCCGTGCACAGACTGCCGTTCGAGGCGTACGGGTTGGCCCCGAGCATCATCAGGTAGTCGGTGTGATCGAGATCGGGCACCGGAATCGTGGCGCCGCTTCCGAACATGTAACCGCAGGCGACTTGCTTGGGCATCTGATCGACGGTGGACGCGCTGAAGCGACGCCGACTGCCCAGGCCCTGTAGGAACGTGCGGTTGTACAGCAGTGCACCCACGTTGTGCGCGCCCGGATTGCCCAGGTAAGCCGCCACCGATTCGCGCCCGTGACGCTCGATGATCTCGCCCAGTCGACCGGCGACTTCGTCCCACGCCTCGGGCCACGACACTTCCACGTGCACGCCGTTGCGCTTCACGAGCGGGCGCCGCAGACGATCGGGATCCTCGTGCAATTGTTTGAGCGTCGAACCCTTCGGACAGATGTAGCCGTGCGAGAACACGTCGTTCATGTCGCCGCGAATGCGCGTGACCCGCTCGTCGATGCGATCGCCCTTCCTCGCGATCTCGACGCTGATCTCGAGACCGCAACCGGCCTCGCACAACGGACAGGTACGGAAGGCGGTGCGATTCTCGGTCACGAGCCGACTCTAGGACGGCTCAGGAAACCGGCGACTTGTCGAGCAACGCGGCCTCACGTCGGAAGTCGTCGGCGCCGTCGAAGTTCTTGTAGACGCTCGCGAAGCGCAGATACGCGACGTCGTCGAGCTCACGCAGCCGTTCGAGAACCGCGACCCCCACGCGTGTACTCGGGACCTCGGTCTGGCCCGACAGCCGGATCTCTTCCTCGATGCCCTCGGCGACCAAGGTCGCGGCTTCGAGGTCGATCGGACGGCCCTTGGCCGCGGCCAGGATGCCCGAGACGACCTTGGCCTGATCGAAGGGTTCGCGGCCGCCCTTGGTCTTGACGACCATCAGGGCCACCGACTCGATGCGCTCGTAGGTGGTGAACCGGTGGCTGCACTCGGGGCATTCGCGACGGCGCCGGATGGCGGCCCCATCCTCAGCCGTGCGCGAGTCGATGACCTTGGTGTCATCGTTCCGGCACATCACACAGCGCATCGCCGAAGGGTACCCCGGCGACCGGTTGACATGCTGTTCAGTCAGGTCGGCGGGGCGTCAGTCGGCCGGCAGGACGAGGGGCTGGCCCACGTCGAGCGAGGCGCTGCCGTTCAGCTGGATGAGCTGACGCACGTAGTCGCGCACACTGCCGTCGGTGAGCGACGACGCGATGGACCACATGGTGTCGCCCGGCTGGACCACGTACACGCCCTGGCTGAGCGCGAACGCGCCCGAGACGTCGACGCCGTTGACCACGGTGGGTGGCGTCACCGCGGAGACGGGGGCAGCACCGTCTCCGCGGCTCGCCAAAGAGCGGATGCCGAGGCAGGCGGCAACCGCTAGGACCAGGGCCACCAGGCCCACGACGATCCGCCGACGCACGTACACGGCGTGCATGTCGGTGTGGATCGGGCGAATTTCGACGACGTAGCGGGGATCGAGGGCGATGGCCATGTCGGAACCTTTCGTGACGGGTCGGATCTGTTGGTCGTCACCATGCCAACGGGGTGTGGCAGGGTTCGGACCGAACGCGTGTTCGCAGGCTATGAGAACACCTGTTCGGTGTCAACCCCCGATCGAACAAATGTTTGACTGCCAGGGCGAACATCCGTACGATGCTCCCTATGACCGAACAGACCCTCACCGACCGGCAACGCGGCATCCTCGAGTGCATCGAGGCGAGCATGACCGAGCGGGGCTATCCGCCCTCGGTTCGCGAGATCGGCGAGTCCGTGGGCCTCACCTCGCCTTCCACGGTGCACAACCACCTCTCCACGCTCCAGCGCTTGGGCTACCTCGAACGCGACCCCAACCTCCCCCGGGCCATCAAGGTCAACTGGGACCGCAACTCGGGCGCCATCATCGCCCGGGCCCGCGTGCACCACGTCCCGCTGGTGGGTGACGTCGCCGCCGGCACCGACGTGCTCGCGCAGCAGAACGTCGAAGAGCTCCTCCCCCTCCCGGCCGACTTCACCGGTGACGGCGAACTGTTCATGCTGCGCGTGCGCGGCGAATCGATGATCGAAGCCGGCATCCTCGACGGCGACTTCGTCGTCGCTCGTCAGCAGAACGTGGCCGACAACGGCGACATCGTGGTGGCCGGAATCCCCGGCGACGAGGCCACGGTCAAGACGTTCAAGCGTCGTGGAGCGCAGATCGTTCTCGAACCGGCCAATGCGCGTTTGTCGCCCATGACCTTCGATGCCGACGACGTGCGCGTCTACGGCAAGGTGGTCACGGTTCTGCGCCGCCTGTAGGCGCGCGATCCTCCGGCGAGGGTGCGCTCCAGTCGACCACCGTGCGACGACGGCGTCGCTGACGGGCCGCCTTCACCACGCCGATCGCCAGCAGTGGTGCGCCCACCACGATCAGACCCACTCCGGTGAGGAGCAGAACACCTGATGTGGTGTTCACCTCGCGTCCCAGACTCACGACTGCCGAGGGGTCGTCGGCCTGCACGTCGAAGGTGTAGTCGCGATCGGCCTCGAGCGAGACCGTGAAGATCGCGGTTCCCTCGTAATCGGGCGTGCGGTACTCGGCCCGCTCGCCCAGGAGAATCGCCGGGACGATCGACTCACCCGAATCGTCGGTGATGTTCAACGTGACCGACACCGACGTGTCGTCTTCGGACGCATCGGGATCGAAGGGCTCGTTGTCGTACGAGCGATCGTCGTTCGAACAGCCGCCCACCTCGCCGACGATTCCCTTGTTCTCGTAATAGACGACGAAGTCGCCCGAATTCGCCACGCGAACCGTGGTGGCGCATTCCGCCGGCATGCGCACGAAACTCTCCACCACGGACTGATCGCGCAGAATGCTCGCCACCGCCGAGCCGAATCCGGCCGACGTGAGAAGAGCCCCGAGAGCCCACAGCCGCGTGGATGCCTTCCAGCGAGCCATCAATGGCCCCGGAGTCGGCGCGTGACGAGTTCGATGCGATCGTCGGGCTGCACCACGGCCACGCGCACGAACGAATCGGATTGCGTTCCGTAGAACTCGCCCGGGCTCACGAGCGCACCGCCCACGCGCGCGAGCTCTTCGGCGTACGCCCACGAATCGCCCACTTCGTACCAGAGGTAGAAACCGCCCGACGGCAAGCCGATGTCGACGCGGCCTCCCGACCACCGCCACGAACCGAGAACATCGGCCATGACTTCGAGCCGACGTCGATACACGCGCCGTTGTTCGGCCACGTGGTCGTCGTCGGCCAGCGCGACCACCGCCGCGGCTTGAGCCGGACCGGGAACCATCATGCCCACGTGCTTGCGCACCTCGCCGAGGTAGTGCACGAGTTCGGGGTCACCGGCGTACGCCCCCACGCGCAGACCGGCCAGGTTCGAACGCTTCGACAACGAGTGCAAGGCGATCACGCCGTCGGTGCCGTGCTGAAGGATCGATCGCCCCGGACCGTCCCATGTGAACTCGGCGTAGCACTCGTCGCTCACGACCGGGACGCCGTGCTTGCGTCCCCACTCGGCGGCCGCGCCGAGATCGTCGAGTTGACCGCTCGGATTCGACGGACTGTTGACCCACAACGCCAGAGCCCGCGTCGCATCGGATGGTGCGATGGTGTCGAGACGCAAACGGCCGTCGCCATCCACGGGCACCGACACCGCGCGGCAACCGGCCAGAGTGGCCCCCATCTCATATGTCGGATACGAAATCGCCGGATACAGGATCGTGTCGCGTTCGGGTGTGCGCAGTTTGAGCCACTGCGGCAACGTGGCCACGAATTCCTTCGAACCCACACAGGCGGCGATCTGCGCCACCGGCACCGACACGTCGAAGCGGCGCTTCATCCACTCAGCGAACGCGGTGCGCAAAGGAGCCGTGCCGATGGACGCGGGATAGCCACGTTCGGCGTTGCTGGAGGCCAGAGCGGCGACCACCGAAGCGGGCGGTGCATCGCACGGCGTTCCGATCGACAAGTCGACCACGCCGCCATCCAGTGCGGCCGCGGCCGGCTTGAAGGCGTCGAGCCGGTCGTATGGATACGGCGGCGGAACGAAACCGGTCATCGCGCTTCCTCGCTCATGGAACCATGTTGCCCGTCGACGATGAAGGGCGACAAACGGCCGATCGACGCGTCGGCGAGGCGCGCCCGCACCCGCGTGCCGGTCTCCTCGGCGGTGATCGACACCACTTCGCCCTCCCGGTGGATGGATGCCAGCACGTCGCCGCGGTCGTAGGGCACGAGCAACTCGAACACCTGCGACAGCGCCCGCAGGCGATCGGCCAGTGTGCGCAGGAAATCGCCCATCCCCCAGTCCATGAGCGCACTCACACCCACCGAACCCGGATGCGATTCGACCAATTGCGCCACCTGATCGGGAGCACGGTCCTGCTTGTTGAACACCAGCAGTTCGGGCACGCGATCGGCTTCGATCTCACGGAGCACGGTGCGCACGGCTTCGATCTCGCCCTCCGGATCGGGCGACGAACCGTCGACCACGTGAACCAGGTAGTCGGCCTGACTCGCCACCTCGAGTGTGCTCTTGAACGCCTCCACCAGGCCGTGGGGCAGGCGACGAACGAACCCCACGGTGTCGGTGAGCAGAACCGGTTCGCCACCGGGCAGATTGAGACGGCGCGTGGTCGGGTCGAGCGTGGCGAACAGTCGGTTCTCGGCCAGGACACCCGCCGCGGTCAGGCGATTGAGCAGAGTCGACTTGCCGGCGTTGGTGTATCCGACGATCGTCACGTTGGCCAGACCGCTGCGCGAGCGGCCCTTGCGCTGCAGTTCGCGGGTCCGGCCGAGCTCGCGCAGTTCTTCTTCGAGCCGCGCGATGCGCTTCTGGATGCGCCGCCGGTCGACTTCGAGTTTGGTTTCGCCGCTTCCGAAGCGCGATCCGACACCACCGCGCTGCTGCGACAACTTGGCGGTCGCGCCGCGACGCAGACGCGGCAGGCGATAGCGCAACAAGGCCAACTCGACCTGAGCCTTGCCCTCCAGGGTGCTGGCGTTCTGCGCGAAGATGTCGAGGATCACCGCGGTTCGATCGATCGCGGTTCGACCGAGCAACTTTTCGAGGTTGTACTGCTGCGCCGGGGCGAGTTCGTTGTCGAACACCACGGTGTCGGCGTCGACCGCCAAGCAGAGTTGCTTGAGTTCGTCGACCTTTCCTTTCCCCAGGTACCACGTGTGATCGGGCGTGTCACGCCGCTGGGTGATCCGCGCGACGGCGTCGGCACCGGCGGTGTCGATGAGGAGTTCGAGTTCGTCGAGGCTGGCGTCGGTCTCGTCGTCGGTGTGTCCGTCGAGGGTGACTCCCACCATCACGATCTTTTCCCGAAACGAACGCTCGATCAGCGTCTGGCCGAGCGCCTCGCCATACGGGGTGTTGCTCACAGAGGCACCGTGACCGAACCGACGTAGGTGCTCGGCCCGATCAGCACGACCCGCCTCCCGTCGACGCGCACCCGCGCGTCGCCACCGTCCATGTGCACGATCACCTCGTCGCTCGACGCCGGGACGAGGCCCCACGCGCGAGCCGCCTCGGCGGCCGCACAGGCTCCGGTACCACACGCCATCGTGATGCCGGCTCCACGCTCGTGCACCCGCATCGTGATGCCATTCTGCTCGGGCCCGGGTTCGATGATCTCCAGATTGATCTGCGGTACGAGCGAACCGAGGCGACCCAGGTCGACCGCGCGCACGTCGTCGACGCCGACGACCGAGTGCGGGTTGCCGAGCGACACATGGCGCACGGGCCGATCGGGATGGCATTCGAGCGACGACCAACCCGGCGGTTCGGGCAGATCGGAAACCTCACCCATGTCGACACTGGCCATGACCGTGTGCGGGTCGACCTGGCCGACGAGCGACACCGTTCGGCGACCCGCATCGGTGTCGACGATGTACTCGATCGACCTGTTGCCCGCATCGCCGGGAATCGTCGAGTCGGCGAGGTGAGCCGCCTGAACGAGACAGCGAATGCCGTTGCCGCTCATCTCGGCGCGGCTGCCGTCGGCGTTGTGCAGCGTCATCCCCACGTGGCGAGTCGACTGGCGGTCGAGAAGCAGGAGGCCATCGGCGCCGACACCGGTGCGGCGGTCGCACCAGCGACGCGCCAGTTCGGCCCAGTCGCTCGCGCGAACGTCCTGGGCCGTGTCGTACACCAGGAAGTCGTTGCCCAGCCCGTGGTGCTTGGTGAGAACGACGTGATGCGCGGTGGACATGACCGACTCAGGCTAGGTCAGCCGCGACTCGACGAGGGCCACGCATTCGCCCACCGGATCGGCCTCGATGTCGATCCACTCGACTCGCGGATCGCGTCGGAACCAACGTTCCTGTCGTACGGCGAACTGACGGGTCCGGATGACGATCTCCTCTCGCGACCGTTCGAGCGTCCATTCGCCCGACAGGTGACGGCGGAGTTCTTCGTAGCCGAGGGCGGCCGCCGCCGTACGCGACGTCGGTACCGATTCGAGTGCCCGCACCTCGTCGAGCCAGCCCGCGGCCAACATCGCGTCCACCCGCTCCTCGATGCGGCGCGACAACACGTCGCGAGACCAGCGCAAGGCGATCTGCACCACATCGGTCTCGGGATACGAGTCGACTCCGGGTCCGAACGACGAGAACGGTCGACCGCTCCCCTCGATCACTTCGAGGGCGCGAACGATCCGACGCGCGTTGGTGGGCTCCATCTTGGTGGCGGCGAGCGGATCGAGCCGGGTCAAACGCAGATGCAGCGCCGGGGCCCCGATCTCGTGGGATTCGCGTTCGAGGCGATCACGGATGTCCGGCCACTGACCGGGAATCTCGAGCGAGTCGATGGCCGCCCGCGCGTACAGACCCGTACCTCCCACCAGGAGAGCATGGCGACCACGACGTGCGATATCCGCGCGAACGTCGCGATACTCGTTCTGGAAGCGGGCGACCGTGAACTCCTCGACCGGGTCGACGATGTCGATCAGGTGATGACGCACGCGCTCGCGCTCGGCGGCCGATGGCTTGGCCGTACCGATGTCCATGCCGCGATACACCTGCATCGCGTCGATCGACACGATCTCCAACGACGGAATCCGCTCGGCCACCGCGAGAGCCACCGACGACTTGCCACTCGCCGTCGGGCCGAGCAGGGCGATGGTCCTCACGACGAGGCGACGGGAATACGAACCTTGTGCTGCGGCTCGCTCAGGAGTTCGCGGAACTCTCCCCGCAGGTGGTGGGGCGCTGCTCCGGTGATCTCGACCAGGGCGTACGAACCGGTGCGCACCGGCACCGACGGCTGGAAGTGGACGAGTTTGTTCTGCCGGGTACGAGCCGACACCAGCGAAGGGTCCTTCTTGGACGGCCCTTCGACCAGAACTTCCTCGATACGACCGACTCGATCCCGGTGCTTCAGGATCGCCGACCGCTCGACCACCACGCGCAGACGAGCGAATCGCTCGGCGATGACATCGGGTTCGACGAAGTGTTCGACCATGGTGGCCGCTTCGGTTCCCTCACGCGGCGAGAAGATGAATGTGTACGCGTAGTCGTACTCGGCTGCCGCCGCCACTTCGAGAGTGAAGGCGAAGTCGTCCTCGGTCTCGCCCGGGAAACCCACGATGATGTCGGTGCTCACGGCCAGGTCGGGCACCGCCGAGCGTGCCTCTGCGAGCCGGGCCAGATAGCGATCGGCCGTGTAGCCACGGTGCATCAGCGCGAGAACGCGATCGCTGCCCGACTGCAGCGGATAGTGCAGGTGCTCGCACACCGCCGCGGTGTCGGCCATGGCGGCGAAGGTTTCCGAACGCATGTCCTTGGGGTGCGGGCTCGTGAAGCGCACCCGCTTGATTCCGGGGACTCCTCCGACCGCGCGCAGGAGATCGGCGAACATCGGGCGCACGTTCGCGTCGAGGCCCTCGCGGCGCCGGGCCAATTGCAGATCGCGCCCGTAGCTGTTGACGTTCTGACCGAGCAGAGTCACCTCGGTGACGCCCTGAGCGGCCAACGATTCGACCTCGGCCACCACGTCGTCGAACGGGCGGCTGATCTCGGCACCGCGCACGGCCGGCACGATGCAGAACGCGCACGAGTTGTCGCAACCGATCTGGATGGTGACCCAGGCGTCGTACGACGTGGTTCGCTTGGCCGGAAGAGCCGACGGGAAGAGGGCGTGGTCGTCGATGACCGCGGCGTCGAGGATCTCGGTGATCGGCCCCGTGCTGCGGGCCGTCTGAACGAGTTCGGCCGCGCGGTGCACGTTGTGGGTTCCGAGGACCACGTCGACCCACGGCGCACGATCGCGCACGATGTCGCGGTCCTTCTGCGCGAGGCAGCCCGACACGACGATCTGTCGATCGGGTTTCTGATCCTTCCACTGGCGCAGCCATCCGAGATGGCCGTACAACTTGTTGTCGGCGTTCTCGCGGATGCAGCAGGTGTTCAGGACGATCACGTCGGCGTCGTCGTCGGATTCGACGGGTGCCAAGCCGTCCGATTCGAGCAGTCCGGCGATGCGTTCGGAGTCGTGCTCGTTCATCTGGCACCCGAAGGTGCGCACCACGTACCGACGCGATTCGGCCATGAGGGCAGGCTACCGACGGGTCGCGAGTCAGCCCTGGACGAAATCCCTCAGCGCCCGGCCGCCGGCCATGTGGCGCAGACGGGTGAGCGTGCGCACCTCGATCTGGCGGACCCGTTCGCGCGTGATGTTGAAGGCTTGGCCCACTTCTTCGAGGGTCGCTCCCTCGTCGCAGTCGATGCCGAAACGCATGCGCATCACTTCTTGTTCGCGCTCCGGCAGATCGCCCAAGGCCAGGCGCACGGCTTCACGCAGGACGTCGCGCTCGATCGAGTCGGTCGGATCGGAGGAGACGTCGGCGGCCACGTTGTCCCCCACCGTCAGATCGGTGTCGTCGCGCGCCGGCTGATCGAGACTCGTCGTGTCGGCCGCGAAGTGGAGCAACTCGGCCACGCGATCGATGTCGTCGCCGAGCGCGGCCGCGATCTCGGCGATCGTCGGTTCGCGCTGCAACTTCTGCATCAAGTCGCGCTGGGTGCGCTGGATGCGCTGGATGTGCTCGACCGTGTGCGCGGGAAGGCGGATGTTCCGACTCTCTTCGGCCACCGCCCGCGAGATCGACTGGCGGATCCACCAGGTGGCGTACGTGGAGAACTTGAAGCCCCGCGAGTGGTCGAACTTCTCGACCGCCTTCATGAGGCCGATGTTCCCGCTCTGGATGGCGTCGGCCAAGGGCATGTTGGGTCGAACGAAACGTTTGGCGATGCTGACGACCAATCGGAGGTTGCTCGTGATCAGTTGCTGACGGGCGCGTTCACCCGCGGCCGCCGCCCGCTGCAGACTCCGGCGCTCGGCGAACGACAATTCGGTGTCGACGGCTCCGTCCGATGCGCCATCTTGGTGTTCGTGCGCCCGAAGAACGCGCTGTGCTTCGTGGCCCGCTTCGATCTGGCGGGCCAGATGACGCTCGCCCTCGGCGTCGAGAAGGGGAATCTGGCTGATCTCGTACATGTAGAGGCGAACGGCGTCCTGGTCGGGACCTTCGATGCTCGCGGTTCGATTCGAACGCCGACGGCGACGACCCTCCGTCGGCGGCTCGATGCCCGATTCGATGAGAGGACGTCGGAGTTCGCCACTCTCGTCGAGGTCGAACGACTGCTCGACCGCGACGCCGTGATCCTCGATCGCACGGCGCACGACGTCGATGAGTTCGGCGCTGAGTTCGACGTGATGGAGAACGTCGACGATCTCCTCGGCGAGAAGCCGTCCGCGTCGACGACCGTGATCGATGAGTTCACGCCAGTCGGACAGTGCGATGCCACGCACGGGAGGCGGGAGAACTCCGCTCACGCCGTCGCTCGTGCTGCCCACCGCCAAACCCCCTTGGCGGAACGCTCGTCAGCTCGAGCGATCCACGAGCCACCGTAGCAATTCCTCGGCGGCCCCCTGAGCGGTGCGTTCGGAGTCGATCTCCTCGAGTTTTTGGCGCGCGTCGCGGTCGGACCGGATCTCGTCGGGATCGGTGAGACGGGTGCGCTGGGCGAGCGTGCGGCGCACGGCCACGGCGATCAGGTCGAAGGCGACGAAGGCCGGAGCGACGTCGATGTCGGCCACGGCGGCTCGTTCGAGGAGCTCGCGAACCTCGGGGTCGGCGAGATCCATCGCGTTGTTGATCAAGACTCCCGATTCGGCCTCGGATGCCCGGCCGAGAACCTCGAAGGTGCGACGCGCAACGTCGGACGCGAACAGATCGGCGATCAACCACGGCGCGATGTCGTCCCACTGCTGGAGCAGCAGGGAGATGGCGGCGAATTCGGCGTTGAACTCGGGAACCGGCGCGGCGACCGGCTGACCCACCGACTCGTCGGAAACGGCCACCACCCGGCGCGTCTCGGCCTGGCGGGCCAGGTCGGCCACCGGCAGACCCACCCGCGCCGCGACCTCACCGGCGTAGAGCTTTCGAACGTTCACGTCGGGGTGCTCGTTGATGACCGCCAGTGCGCGCGAGGCGACCCGGGCGCGATCCTCGGGACTCCGCAGCGGAGCAGCGGCCACCACGCGATTGACGCGGAAGCCGAGGAACGGCATGGCCTCGTCCACCGCCACCGCGAGCGAATCGGGATCGGTGAGAGCGAGATCACCCGGATCCTTGCCATCGGGGAATCGGGCGACCGCGACCTGCACCTGGTACTTCTTCTCCCATTCGTAGAACTTCTCGGCCGCACCTTGACCCGCGGCGTCGGCGTCGAACGCCAGCACGACACGACTGGCGAAGCGCTTCAGGATGCGGACGTGCTCCTCGGTCAGCGCGGTGCCGCAGGTGGCAACCGCCCGCGTGACTCCGGATCGATGGAAGCCGATCACGTCGGTGTAGCCCTCGCACACGACCACCTGGTCGTGCTTCACCACGTCGGCCTTGGCCCAGTTGAGGCCGTACAGCGTCTTCGACTTGAAGTACACCTTTGTCTCGGGCGAGTTCTTGTACTTCGCCGGATCGGTGCTCCCAGGAAGGATCCGTCCGCCGAAGGCGACCGCTTCGCCGGTGTCGGTGAAGATCGGGAACATCACGCGCGCCCTGAACGCATCCTGCAGTCGTCCGGTGCGATTGGCGAAGGCCAGACCGGTGTCGTTCAGGACGTCCGCCGCGAAACCCTCCTTGCGCAGGTGCGAACTCAGGAGGTCCCAATCGTCGGGTGCCCAGCCGAGACGGAACTGGCGGGCCACGTCGCCCGACAAGCCGCGCTGGCGGAGATAATCACGAGCCGCACGAGCGTCGGGGGCCGTGAGCAGACGCTGGTGGTACCACTCGACCGCCACGTCGAGGGCCTCGACCAACTTCTTGCGCCGTTGACGGTCCTTGCCCTCGCCGCCAGACGTGTATTGCAACGTGATCCCGGAGCGCGAGGCCAGCTTCTCGACGGCCTGCACGAAATCCACGTGGTCGATCTCCTGCACGAACTTGAAGACGTCGCCGGCCGCTTGGCATCCGAAGCATTTGTACCGACCGGTGTCCTCACGAACATTGAACGATCCGCTCTTCTCGGCGTGGAACGGACAGAGACCGACCCAATTGCGACCCACTCGGCGCAAGGCCACGGATTGCTGGACGACTTCGACGATCGACGTGGCGGCACGCACCCTCTCGATGTCGTCCTCCACGATCGCCATGGGCGAAGGCTAACGCTCGTCGAAAGGCGGTGGAATCTCGTCGTGGGACGACGCGACGCCGACCTTCTCCGTCGACCCCTCGGCCTTGAGCGAGAACCCGATGGCCGCGGCGATCACGATCACGATGACCACGAGCGACAACCAGGTGGGGATGTGATACCAGCCGTGGATGAGCATCTTCACACCGACGAAAGCGAGGATGATGGCCAGGCCCTCCTTCAGATAGCTGAAGCGGGCGTGCGCGTCGGCCAGCAGGAAGTAGAGCGCGCGCAGTCCGAGAATCGCGAAGGCGTTCGACGAGAAGACGATGAACTGCTCGCGGCTGACCGCCAGGACCGCCGGGACCGAATCGACCGCGAAGAGCACGTCGGTGAACTCGATGAGCAGAAGAACCGCGAAGAGCGGTGTGGCGACGCGGCGCCCGTTCTCGCGGGTGAACAACTTCTGACCGTCGAAGTTCGGTGACGTGTGAATGACCTTGTTGATGAGTCGGTAGAAGCGGCCGGATGTCGGATCGATCTCGTCTTCGTCTTCGACCACCAGCTTGATGGCGGTGAAGAGCAGAAAGCCACCGAAGACATAGAGGACCCAGTCGAACTTTTCGATCAACGCGACCCCGGCGAAGATGAAGATCGCGCGCATGGCCAACGCCCCGAAGATCCCCCAGAACAAAACGCGGTGCTGGAACTTGGGCGGAATCTTGAAATAACTGAGGATCAGCGCCCAGACGAACACGTTGTCGACGCTCAGGCTCTTTTCGATCAGGTAACCGCTGATGTACTCGCCCGAAGCCGCTCCCCCGAAGGCGATGGCGATGACGGCGGTGAACGCGACTCCGAGAGAGACCCAGACGGTGCTCTCGATCGCCGCCTCGCGGATGTGGACCTCGTGTGCTTCGCGGTGGATCACGAGGATGTCGACCATCAGCAGGATGGCGATGAAGACGAGGAGTGCGATCCAGGCCCAACCGGGAACCGACAGATCGACGAAGTCCGACTTCGTCGCCTCGGATCGCACGAAACTGTGCGCGAATAGATGCATGGCTGTCCCCTCCGACACCCGAGGGCGCCGACCACCCGACGCTTACGCGACGGCTACTTCGTCTCCGACTTCTTACCACCCTGAGCGGCGATCACGGCCTGGGCCGCCGACAAACGGGCGATCGGAACGCGGAACGGCGAGCACGACACGTAGTCGAGGCCCACGCGATAGAAGAGGTCGATCGACTCGGGGTCGCCACCGTGTTCGCCGCAGACACCGAGCTTGATACCGGGCTTGGCCTTACGACCCCGCTCGGACGCGATGCGCACCAATTCGCCCACACCGTTCTGATCGATCGTCTCGAACGGATTGCGCTTGAGCAAACCGGCTTCGAGGTAGGCCGGCATCATGCGGCTCTCCACGTCGTCGCGACTGAATCCGAAGGTCATCTGCGTGAGGTCGTTGGTGCCGAAACTGAAGAAATCGGCTTCCTCCGACAACTCGTCGGCGCGCAACGCGGCGCGCGGGGTCTCGATCATGGTTCCGATCGAAACCTTGGGCTTCTTGGCCTGCTTCTTGGTGGCTTCAGCGATTCCTTCGACGACCCACGAGCGAGCCAGTGCGAGTTCTTCGCGCGTCACGGTGAGCGGAATCATCACTTCGACGATCGGCTTGCCGCCCTTGGCCGCGCGCTCGGCGGCGGCTTCGAGCAGCGCGCGAACCTGCATGGCGTAGAGACCTGGCTTCACCACACCGAGGCGAACGCCGCGCGTTCCGAGCATCGGGTTGAACTCGGCCCACTCCTTGGCGACCGAGAGCAGACGCTCTTCTTCGGCCGACAGACCGTGCTCGGCCCGCTTGATCTCGAGTTCGTCGACGCGGGGCAGGAATTCGTGCAACGGCGGATCGAGCAGGCGCACGGTGACGGGCAAACCGTCCATCGCCTTCAGGATCTCGACGAAGTCGACCTTCTGGACGCGGCGCAGTTCTTCGAGCGCGGCCGCTTCCTCGGCCGGGGTGTTGGCCAGGATCATGCGGCGGACCACCGGCAGACGGTCGGGTGCGAGGAACATGTGCTCGGTCCGGCACAGACCGATGCCCTCGGCGCCCAACTTGCGGGCGTTCTCGGCGTCTTCGCCGGTGTCGGCGTTGGCGCGGACCGCCAGCTTGCCCTTGCGGATCTCGTCGGCCCACTTGAGGATGACTTCGAACTCCTTGGGCGGCTTGGCCGCCGACAACTTCACCTCTCCGAGAACCACTTCGCCGGTGGTGCCGTCGAGCGAGATGATGTCGCCTTCGCGCACCACCACGTCGCCGACGGTGAACTGCTTGCCTTCGATCTTGACGGCTTCGGCGCCCACCACGGCCGGGGTTCCCCAACCGCGGGCCACCACGGCGGCGTGACTCACGAGACCCCCACGCGCGGTGAGGATGCCCTGGGACACCATCATTCCGTGGACGTCCTCGGGGCTCGTCTCGCTGCGCACGAGCACGACCTTCTCGCCACGATCGGCGGCATCGGCGGCGTCGTCGGCGGTGAAGTACACCTTGCCCACGGCCGCGCCCGGCGACGCGGCGAGACCCTTGGCGATCACCTTGTTCTTGCCACCCTCGAACTGCGGGTGCAACACCTGATCGAGATGTTCGGCCGACACGCGCGAGATGGCCTCGGTCTTGGAGATCTTCCAGACGCCCTTCGGGCCCTTGGTTCCCTTGGTCATATCGACCGCCATGCGAAGAGCAGCCGCGCCGGTGCGCTTGCCCACTCGCGTCTGGAGCATCCACAACTTGCCCTGTTCGATCGTGAACTCGGTGTCGCACATGTCCTTGTAGTGCGCCTCGAGGCGGGAGAAGATCGCCAGGAGTTCCTTGTGGATCTTCGGGAACTGGGCCTTGAGCGCGTCGAGGTCTTCGGTGTTGCGGATACCGGCCACGACGTCCTCGCCTTGGGCGTTCACGAGGAAGTCGCCGTAGGGGTGGTTGTCGCCGGTAGCGGCGTTGCGGGTGAAACCCACGCCGGTGCCCGAGTTGTCGTCGCGGTTGCCGAACACCATCGACTGCACATTGACGGCGGTGCCCAGATCGTGCGAGATCTTCTCGCGCACGCGGTACGCGATGGCGCGCGCGCCGTTCCAGCTCTTGAAGACGGCTTCCACTGCGCCGCGCAGCTGAGCATCGGGCTTCTGCGGGAAGGGCTTGCCGGTGACACGCTTGACGACCTCGAGGTACTCGGAGCACAGCGACTTCAACACAGCCGGTGAGAGCTCGGCATCGGACTTCGCGCCCGCGACGTGCTTGGCGTGCTCGAGCGGGTGCTCGAAGAGCGAACCGTCGATGCCGAGGACGATGCGGCCGTACATCGAGATGAATCGGCGGTAGGAGTCGTAGGCGAAGCGCTCGTTGTTGGTGACCGCGGCCAGTCCCTTGACGCTCTGATCGTTGAGACCGAGGTTGAGGACGGTGTCCATCATTCCGGGCATCGAGAACTTCGCGCCCGAGCGCACGCTCACGAGCAGCGGATCCTTCGGATCGCCGAGCTTGCGCTTCATCGCCTTCTCGAGCTTGGCCACCTGGACCTTGATCTCGGCGTCGAGACCCTTCGGCCAACCACCATGCATGTACGCGCGGCACGCGTCGGTGGAGATCGTGAATCCGGCCGGAACCGGAAGCTTGAGGACACTCGTCATCTCGGCGAGATTGGCGCCCTTGCCACCGAGCAGATCTTTCATCTGCATGGGGGGACGACGGTGTTTGTGATCGAAGGAGTAGACGTACGGCACGAGGTGCGAGTTTAGGGTTTGGGTCCGCTCACCTAGCATTCGAGAGATGAAGATCCTGGGCTTTCCGATCCAGATTCGGCCCGGATTTCTCGTGTTCTTGTTGTTGATCGTCTTCCTCAACGGAGTCCCGCTCGGAACGTGGCTCGCCGGTTCGGTCGCGGTCTTCACGATCGCCCACGAACTCGGCCACGCGGTGGCGGCCCGTCGAACCGGTGCGACCGCGCGCATCTCGCTCGATTTCCTCGCCGGTTACGCGTCGTTCACTCCGTCGCGCGTCCTCACCCGGGCCGAGCGGGCCGGAATCGCACTGGCCGGGCCGGCCACCCAGATTCTTCTGGGTCTCGCCGCACTTCTCGTTCTGGGCGTGAACCCAATCGATCACCGCGACTTCGCCGCCAACGAATACTCACTCGCCATCTGGTGGGCCGGGCCGATCATCGGGGTGTTCAATCTCATCCCCGTGATGCCGCTCGACGGCGGCAACATCGCCGCCGAGGCGGTCGATCTGTTCCGGCCCGGACGGGGTCGTGCGATCATGATCCGACTGAGCGTTCCGGTCACCGCCGGCATCTTCGTCGGAATGCTCGTCGTCGAGGATCTCCGGCCGCTGTCGTCGTTCGCCGCGATCCTCCTCGTGATCCAGATGCAGTTGCTGTCGGTGCAGAGTCGTCCGCGCACGTCGCGCAATCCGCTGATCGCCGCCCGCGCGGCGGCGGCCGCCGAGGAAGAAGCATGGTTCACCGGTCGACCCGGGTTGCTGCCTCCGGGACACTCGCTGTCGCCGTGGTGGGAGGCGCATCGGGCCCTCGAAACTGGAAACGCTGATTCCGCTCGCCGCATCGTCCTCGACGACCTCACCGATTCGAGCGGTCGACCGAGAACATGGGCTCCCCCGCACGCCGCGACACCCGATCTGCTCGACCCGCTCATCGATCTGCTTCCGACTCCGCTCCCCGCTCCGCTGCGCGATCACCCGGAGTTGAGCCAGAACACCTTGGTGTGGGCCTTGAAGCGAGCCGGTCGGTACTCCCATGGTGCGTCGTATGGATCGGACTGCTTCCGAGTCCATCCATCCACCAACCTGGCGGTGCTCATCGCCGGATGTCTGAGCCTTGAAGGACACGACGAAGCCGCCGCCCAATGGATCACGGTGGCCGCCCATGGCGCGACCCGCGACGACGCCGACGAAACGTTGCTCCTGTCGGCCCTGCTCAACGATTCCGAGTTCCAGGGATTGCGCGAACGCCCCGAAATACGCGCACTCATCCAGCGCCTCGTCCGGGCCGAATGACTCGATTCAGATCTCGGCGTCGCGCTTGACGTACGCCAGGGCTCGATCGCCGCTCAGCGACGTGATCACGCCGACGTCGGCACCATCGACCACGAGCGGATCGCCGACGCCACTGCCACGCGGAACGACGACCGAGCGCAGCGTGCGCGGCGCCGACGAGCCGCGACTGTCCATCCGCTCGACGAGCTCTTGGCCCGGGTAACAACCCTTGGTGAAACTCACGGCCACCGTCACCACGCCAGTGGCCGCCGGAAGCGTCTCGCCGGGAACGATCTCCGATCCCATCTCCGGCCACACCGCGGCGATGCGGCTCGCTTCGAAGTCGTCGAACGATCCGTGGCGTTCGACCGCGATCGGTTCGGTCGACAGCAGATCGATCGCGCGGCCATCGCACCACCAGGCCGGCAATGCGAGGAACTCGTCACCAGCGGCTCGAATGACGTTCGATGTGTCGATGGGCACCTCGGCTCGCAGCGCCACGCACCGGACGTTCAGTGGCGAGATGTCGGCTTGCACCCGGATCTTGAACTTGGCCAACCGGGCCGCCACGACGTCGAGGAATCCAGGCGCGAGGTCGACGAGGAATTCGGCGTCGGCCCGACGGGTCACGCGAACGAGGGCGACTACCCGGCCGGTCGGTTCGAGAACGAGCGAGTGCCTCGATTCGCCGACCGCCAGCGAGGCGATGTCATTGCTCAGTTGCGAATGCAGATACGAGCCGGCATCGCGCCCCGACACCAAGAGAGCCTCGCGCGGAAGGTCGACGGCGATCATGCGCTCGTGCCTCCGTCGCGTCGGCGACGAGTCATGCGTCGGGCGGCCGGAACCGCGGCCAGCAAGGCAGCCGCCTTGTTGCGGCACTCCAGGTCTTCGTCGTCGGGATCGCTGTCGGCGACGATGCCCGCTCCGGCTTGCAGGTAGGCCGCGTCGGGTCCGATGAACATGGTGCGGATCGCGATGGCGGTGTCGAGGTTGCCGCTGAAGTCGAGGTAGCCGACGACTCCGGCGTACGGCCCGCGCTTCACCGGTTCGAGTTCGTCGATGATCTCCATGGCGCGCACCTTGGGAGCTCCGCTCACGGTCCCGGCCGGCAAGGTGGCCCGCAGCACGTCGACCGCCGAACGCCCATCGACCAATGATCCGCTCACCTGCGACGTGAGGTGCATCACGTGGCTGTATCGCTCGAGAGTCATCAGTTCGTCGACCTTCACGGAACCGAAGCGGGCCACGCGTCCCACGTCATTGCGAGCGAGATCGACCAGCATCACGTGTTCGGCGACTTCCTTCGGGTTCTCGCGCAGTTCGGCGGCGAGTCGACGATCGTGTTCGTCGTTCTGTCCGCGCTTGCGGGTTCCGGCGATGGGTCGACTGATCACGCGGTCGCCGATGAGCTGCACCATCGGCTCGGGCGAACTTCCGACGATGGTCACCTCGGGTTGGCGGAGGAAGTACATGTACGGGCTCGGGTTGACCTGGCGGAGGACGCGGTAGACGTCGTAGGCATCGGCGTCGAGTTGGATCTCGAAACGTTGCGATAGGACGACCTGGAAGATGTCACCCGAGCGGATGTATTCCTTGGCGGTTTCGACCGCCTGCTGGTAACGGCCGCCGCCCATCGTCGACACGGCGGTCGGCAGTTCGTCGCCACGCGTGGGAGGTTCGACCGGCGAATAAGGCAGCGGTTGGGCCAGATCGGCGACCGACTGGAGCGCACGAGCGGCCGCCGCGTCGTAGGCGGCGTCGAGATCGTCGACGCCCATCACGGGCACGCTCTCGATCAGGTAGACGCGCTGACGCCAGTGATCGAACGCGGCGAGGGAGCCGATCACGCTCACCACCGCATCGGGCAGGCCGCGATCGTCGGCGGGAGGGTTGGGCAAGTGCTCGACTTCGCGGACGATGTCGTAGCCGAGGTATCCCATGACGCCGCCCTGCAGCGGCGGCAGGTCGGGAATGACCGGACTGCGGTACAAGCGAAGGAGCTCGTCGAGGGCCGCGAGCATGCCTCGATCACGCGGGACCGAGGACGGCACCTCGCCGCTCACCTCGACGCGACGACCGAAGGACGTGAGCGTGGCCCGCGGGCGGCGACCCACGAACGAGAAGCGACTCCAGCGTTCGCCGTGTTCGACCGACTCGAGCAGGAATCCGCTCTCGTCGATTCCGACGAGCTTGGCGAAGGCGGCAACCGGTGTCTCGAGGTCGGCCAGGATTTCCACCCACACCGGGACGACCGTGTGCGTCGCGGCGAGCGAGCGGAACTCCTCGCGCGTCGGGCGAACCGCGAGGTCGCTCACTGCTCGCCGAACACCGAGAAGAAGCAGGTGCGGGCACCCGTGTGGCACGCCCCTTTTCCTTCTTGTTCGACCTTGAAGAGAAGGGTGTCGCCGTCGCAGTCGTAATAGGCCTCGCGCACGAACTGGCGATCGCCACTGGTGTCGCCCTTGCGCCACAACTCGCGCCGACTGCGGCTCCAGTACACCATGCGTCCCTCGGCGAAGGTGAGGGCGAGGCTCTCGGAGCTCATCCACGCCATCATGAGGACTTCCCCGGTGTTCACGTCCTGGGCGATGGCGGGCACGAGACCATTGGCGTCGTACTTGACGGCGGCGAGCTGTTCGGCGGTCGCGCGAATCATCGACTCAGCCTCTCAGAGGTAGAGCCCGGTGTGCGACTCGATTCGACTGGCCGCCACGGCGTGCAGGTCGCGTTCGCGCAACATGATGTAATCGGCCCCCTGCACCTCGACCTCGTAGCGGTCTTCGGGGCTGAAGAGCACTCGGTCGCCCACCTCGGCGCTCCGGACGTTCTGGCCGAGCGCCACGACCTCGGCCCACACGAGTCGCTTCGACAATTGCGCCGTGGCCGGAATCAGGATGCCGCCGCTGCTCCGACGCTCCCCTTCCTTGTCCGGGATCCGCACCAGGAGGCGGTCGTTGAGCATCTTGATGGGGAGCTTGTCGTCCTCGACCTGGTCCTTGGCCACGACGATCACGGTACCGTCGATCCCGTGTCGAACCGCACCGTGACTCTCACCACGATCGATCACCAAGAACTCGAAGCCGACGTCACGACGGCGGACGCCGATCAGCCGGTGCGTGGTGCGGTGGTGATCGCCCATCCCCATCCGCTGTACGGCGGCGACCGATTCAATCCGGTGGTCGACGCCATTTTCGAGGCCCTTCCGAGAGTTGGGTTCCACTCCCTTCGCTTCGATTTCCGCGGTGTCGGAAACAGCTCGGGCGAACACGATGGCGGCGAGGCCGAACGCCTCGACGTGGCGGCCGCGGTCGACTTCCTCGCCGGGCTGCACGACGACATCTGGATTGTCGGCTATTCGTTCGGGTCGATCGTGGCTCTCGATGTGATCGAACCGCGGGTGTCGGGTTGGATCGCCGTCGCCCCGCCGCTCACGGCCATGCGCAGCGATGTGCTGGCGGCCCGCGATCCGCGACCCAAGCTGGTGCTGGCCGCCGAACACGACCAGTTCACACCGTCGTCGTCCGCCCAGCCGATCGTGGATTCATGGACGAACGCGACTCTGGAGAGCATCGCGAACGGCGATCACTTCCTGGCCGGCCGTACCCGCACCGTGGCCGACGCCGCGGCCCGGTGGCTCACTTCGCGGTGAGAGCGGCGTCGATTCGCTGCATCACGTCGTCGGTGAGCAACGGGATCACGTCGAGAGCGGCGAAGTTCTCGGTCACCTGCGACTGACGGCTGGCCCCGGTGATCACCGTCGACACACCCGGGAATTTGGTGCACCAAGCCAACGCCAACTGGGCCAATGAACAACCGAGTTCGTCGGCGATCGGCACCAGTCGTCGAACCTTGGCCAATGCGGCTTCGTCGGTGAGTCGTGACTTCAGGAATCCGTAACCGGGGAGCGCACCGCGCGAATCGGTCGGAATTCCCTCGAGGTACTTGCCGGTGAGCATCCCGGACGCCAGCGGGCTCCAGATGGTCGTGCCGAGTCCGATGTCCTCATACAAGCGCTTGTACTCGGTCTCGACACGCCGCCGTTCGAGCATGTTGTACTGCGGCTGCTCGGTCACCGGCTTGTGCAGGTGATGCCGCTCGGCGATCTCCCACGCCGCACGAATCTCGTCGGCCGACCATTCGCTGGTCCCCCAGTAGAGAACTTTGCCCCGGTCGACGAGATCGCTCATCGCCCACACGGTCTCCTCGAGCGGTGTGCGCGGGTCGGGGCGATGGCAGAACAGGATGTCGACGAAGTCGACCTGCAGTCTTTCGAGGCAACCCTCGATCGAGTGGTGCAAGTACTTGCGGTTGAGCGTGTTGTGGAGATTCGGGATCTGTCCGTCGATACCCCAGAAGACCTTCGTGGAGAGCACGTAGTGATGACGCTTCCATCCCAACTCGCGGATGACCCGGCCCATGATCGCTTCGCTCTGGCCGCCGGCGTAGGCCTCGGCGTTGTCGAAGAAATTGCAGCCGGCTTCCCAGGCCGCCTGCATGCATGCCAACGCGGCGTCGTCCTTCAACTGATTGTCGAACGTGACCCACGAACCGAACGACAGAACCGACACCTGCAGACCGGTCCCGCCCAATCGGCGATACTCCATCTTCGGGTTCGGGACGAGGGACGTGGACGCGGACGTGCTCATACCCGCACACTACGTTCGCGTGCCGTACCTCGTGTCAATCGAGTCGCGCGCACGACCGGGCGAGGTGCGCGAGTTCGTTCGGCCCGACGCCACAGCACCCGCCCACCATCGCGACCCCGGCGCGCCTCCACCGGCCGAGTCGCGCCTCGTCGGCAAGATCGGAGGCTTCGCCCGTCCACGAGCGAGCAACCGCGTCCCACGCGCGTCCGTGATTCGGATAGGCCACCATCGGCAGTCCGAGCGGAGCAAGCGTGGAAACCACCGCGTCGACCACGTCGGGCGAGGCGCAGTTCGCCCCCACTGCGACGAGGTTCGGATACCCGGCGATCCGGCGGACGGCGTCAGCCACATCGTCTCCACCGTAAGTGGTGGAACCATCGCGGCAACCGAACGAGAACCAGGCTGGTGGTGCGCCGTGATCGACGAGGATCTCGGCGATCATCTCGGCTTCGTCGGCGCGCGGTTGGGTCTCGACGGCGAAGAGGTCGACGTTCGTCCCGGCGAGAACACGGATGCGTTCGGAGTGCCGCGAGCGCATGACCTCGAGAGGCGCGTCGTATCGCCCGTGATACTCGCTGCCGTCGGCGAGCCAGGCACCGAACGGGCCGATCGACGCCGCCACGCGGGCGTCGTCTCCCGCGGCCCGACGGGCGACGTCCGTCGATGCGCGCAGAGCCTCGTGTTCGTGCGACGGGCACTGATAACTCGCCGTCGTGACGATCCGCGCGCCGGCCGCCACGAATGCCCGATGGGCAGCTTCCAGGATCCGCGGAGCGGTAAGTAGTGCGTCGGCCGTCCACCACGGGCCACTCGTGTCGGCACCGAGTTCGGCCAACGCCGTCGAGAGTCCGCCGTCGATGACGGTGATCATTCAGCGCACCGGACGCACGACGATTCCGGCCGCCGACATGGCCGCCTTGGCCTCGGCGACCGTGAACTCGCCGAAGTGGAAGATGGACGCGGCCAGAACCGCGTCGGCACCGCCGCGAGCGACACCGTCGACGAGATGCTGCAGATTCCCGACGCCACCGGAGGCGATGACCGGCACGCCCACCGCCTCGCTCACGCGGCGCGTGAGCGTGAGGTCGAATCCCTCCTTGGTTCCGTCGCGATCCATGGAGGTGAGCAGGATCTCGCCGGCCCCGAGGCCGGCCGCGCGACCCGCCCATTCGACCGCATCTATATCGGTGGGAGTGCGGCCGCCGTGCAGGAAGACCTCGAACGAGCCGTCGGCCCGGCGCTTGGCATCGATGGCGCACACCACGCATTGCGCACCGAACTCGGCGGCGATCTCGGAGATCAACTGCGGATTCTGGACGGCCGACGTGTTGACGCTCACCTTGTCGGCACCGGCCCGCAGCATCCGACGGGCATCGTCGACACTGCGGATGCCTCCGCCCACGGTGAACGGAATGAACACCTGCTCGGCCGTTCGTCGGACGACGTCGATCATCGTGTCGCGCCCATCGCTCGATGCGGTGATGTCGAGGAATACGAGTTCGTCGGCGCCCTCGGTGTCGTAACGCGCCGCCAACTCGACCGGGTCGCCGGCATCGCGAAGATCGACGAAGTTGGTGCCCTTCACCACGCGACCCGCGGTCACGTCGAGGCATGGAATGACGCGCGCGACCTTCACGAGCCTCGTTCCAGTCGAGCCAATGCTTCCGACACGCTGAAACGGCCTTCGTAGATCGCGCGTCCCGTGATGATGCCGGCGAGGCCGGACAACCCCGCCAACGTCGACACGTCGTCGAGGGATGCGACCCCGCCGCTGGCGATCACCGGCACCGATGTGCGGGCGATCGCATGGGCGAGGCCGTCGACGTCGGGGCCGCTCAGCATTCCGTCACGCGCGATGTCGGTGATGACGAAGGCCGAAGCCCGGGGAAACCAGGTGAGCGCGTCGTCGAGCGACACCCCCGAGTCCTCGGTCCAGCCGTGCACGGCCACCCGTCCGGCTCGATGATCGAGACCGACGGCGACGTCGATCACGTCGGTGACCGCACTCACCAACGGCGGATCGGCCACCGCCGCCGAGCCCATGACCACGCGCGACACACCAGCCGCCCGCAAGGCTTCGGCGTCGCCGATCGTGCGGACCCCGCCACCGGTCTGCAACCGCGCGCGTCCGGCCAGTCGCGCGGCGATCGTCGCGATGATCGGGCGATTCACCGGGTCGCCCGAACGAGCAGCATCGAGGTCGACCACATGCACCCACGGTGCACCGGCCGACGCGAAGTCGTCGGCGACGCGAACCGGGTCGTCGCCGTACGCGGTCTCGCGGGCGTAGTCGCCTTGCGACAACCGCACGACGCGGCCGCCACGCAGATCGATCGCCGGGTAAAGCTCAACGCCCACGAGCCACCGTCACGAAGTTGGCGAGCAAGGCGAGGCCGGAAGATCCCGACTTCTCGGGGTGGAACTGGGTGGCGAATACGTTGCCCTTGCGAAAGGCGGCGTTGAGCGTTCCGCCGTACTCGCACGTCGCCGCGACGACATCGGGGTCGTCGGGGACACCGTGCAACGAGTGCACGAAGTACACCCACGGCTCGTCGGTCCACTCGGAGCCGGCGAACATCGGATCGTCGGCGAGACGAACGTCCACCCGATTCCACTGCATCTGCGGACGCTTCACGCCGGCCGGAATCCACCGGACTCGACCCTGGATCACACCGAGGCCGATCGCGTCGGGGTCCTCGTCGCTCGCCAAGAAGAGCATCTGCATGCCAACGCAGATACCAAGGAACGGTCGCCCCGATTCGACGGCGTCGCGAACGGCGTCGGCCAGACCCGACGACTTCAGAGCGTTCATGCACGCTCCGAACGCGCCGACACCCGGCAGCACCACGGCGTCGGCCGCGCGAACATCGGCGGCCTCGGTGACGAGACGAGCATCGCCGCCGACTCGCTGCAGAGCCTTCTCGGCCGAACGAAGATTGCCGATGCCGTAATCGAGGACCGCGATCGACGGACCGCTCACAGGACTCCCTTGGTGGAGGGAACCCCTCCCCCTTCGACACGGACCGCGTCGCGCAGACTGCGTCCGAGACCCTTGAAGACGCACTCGATCACGTGGTGCACGTTGCGACCGCGCTTGAGCGTGACGTGAAGCGTGATGCCGGCCGCCGTCGCGAACGACGACACGGCGTGTTCGGCCAATTGCGGGTCGAACGGCGGAGTACCGAGCGGAAGACTCTCGGGCATCGGAACGTTCCAGACCACGAAAGGGCGACCCGACAAGTCGAGTGCGATCTCGCACAGCGCCTCGTCGAGCGGATACAGACCCGAGGCGAAGCGACGAACGCCGGCCTTGTCGCCCAATGCTTCGCGGAATGCCTCGCCCAGAACGATGGCGACGTCCTCGACCGTGTGATGCGTGTCGATCTGAAGATCGCCACGAGCCGCGATCGTGAGGTCGAAACCGCCGTGCTTGCCGATCTGAGAGAGCATGTGGTCGTAGAAGGGAATTCCGGTGTCGACCGACGTGGTGCCGCGGCCGTCGAGATCGATGCTCAGTTCGATCGAGGTCTCGGCGGTGGTACGGGTGCGGGTGGCGGTGCGCGGGGCACTCATGACAGGACCTCCGTGAGGGCGGCGATGAACGAGGAATTCTCATCGGGTGTGCCGATGGTGATGCGCAGGCAGTCGGCCAGCCGCGGCCAGCCCGAGCAGTCGCGGATGAGGACGCTGCGATCGAGCAGTCCCTGCCACACCGATCGTCCGGCTCGCCCACGCGGACGGAACAGGACGAAATTGGCGCCGCTCGGGAACACGTCGACGTCGAGATCGCGGAGAGCCGCCATCACGCGCTCGCGTTCGGCCACGATCGCACGAACCCGCTCGTTCATCTGATCGACGAATCGGAGCGCGATGGAGCCGGCAGCCTGCTTGACGGCATCGAGGTGATACGGCAGGACGACCTTGTCGAGTTCGCTCACGACCCACGACGGTGCGATCGCGTAACCGAGTCGCGCCGCCGCCATGCTCCAGGTCTTGCTGAAGGTGCGCACCACGATCACCGACGAATCGTCGGACACGAGTTCGACCGCGCTCCACGGGGCGAACTGTCCGTAGGCCTCGTCGACGACCACCAGACCGGGGGCGAGCGACACGACCTCGCGGATGGTTGCTTCGCTGTCGACGCCGCCGGTCGGATTGTTGGGCGAGCACAGGAACGTCACGTGCGGCTCGTGCGCCGCGAGCACGCGCCGCACCTCGGCCGGGTCGAGCGAGAAGTCGGACGCTCGTTCGCCTTCCACCACCGTCGCTCCGGAGATGCGCGCGATGTGGGCGTGGAGTTGATAGGTGGGTTCGAACGTGGCGACGGTGCGTCCGGGGCCGGCGAAGGTGAGCAGGATCGTCTGCAGCACCTCGTTGCTTCCGTTGGCGACGAAGACCATCGACGGGTCGACCTCGTGCAGACCGGCGATGGCGCGCCGGAGTTCGGTGGCGGCGCGGTCGGGGTAGCGATTCCAGTCGATCGCGGCCACGGCGCGCGTCAACGCCTCCTCGAACTCGGCCGGTGGGCCGACCGGCGCCTCGTTGGTGTTGAGGCGCACCCGGACGTCGACCTGCGGCGAGTGATAGCCCTCGAGGGCCTTCAAATCGTCGCGAACGGGGAGGCGCGTCACGCCATGAGGCTACCGACCAGGCCGAACGGGTCGAAGTGAGTTCGCGACACGGCGACCTAGCGTGGTCCCGTGACCCCGCGCGAACTCTCCACCATTGCCGCCGAACTCGCCGTGATGGCCGAGGGAACCGATCGCTACTTCGATCGCGTTCGCGAACTCGGCTCGGCCAACCTCGGAGAGAACCTCGACGACCTCATGTCGGCCATCCACGAAGCCGAACGGGCGCTGCGTTCGGCGCACCGCGCCCTGGCCCGCGCCAGTCGTATCGCCGGCTGACGGCTCCCGACGACCGCGAGTATCAGCGGGCCCGGCCGGCCGACGGGCAGATGTCGGCCAGAGTGCACTCATCGCAACGGGGCTTGCGCGCGTCGCACACGCGGCGTCCGTGCAGGATGAGCCGCAGGCTGAACGAGCCCCACTCCTCGCCCGGCAAGTAGCGGTTGAGTTCGAGTTCCACTTTCACCGGATCGTCCTGACGAGTGAGAGCGAGACGACGCGACAGTCGGCCGACGTGGGTGTCGACGGGAAGCCCGGGCAGATCGAACACGACACTGCGCACCACGTTGCCGGTCTTGCGGCCGACACCGGGAATGGTGACCAGATCGTCGAGGTCGTGCGGAACCTCGCCGTCGAAACGCTCGACGAGGGCTTGCGCCATGCCGATGAGGCTCTTCGTCTTGTTCTGGTAGAAGCCGGTGGATCGAATGATCTTCTCGACGTCGGCCGGCTTGGCCACGGCCAAGTCGTACGGGGACGGATATCTCGCGAACAACGAAGGGGTGACCATGTTGACGCGCGCGTCGGTGCATTGCGCCGACAGGATCGTGGCCGCCAGCAATTCGTACGCGTTGCGGTGGTCGAGTTCGCAGATGGCTTCGGGATAGAGCCGCGCGAGACGGCGCGCCACCTCGACCGTTCGATCGGCCGCACCGTTCGGGCGACGTTTCGATGCGGCCATGCCCGAACCCTACTCAGGGGTCGAACGGTAGGGTGAGGCCATGCGGGTCCTCGACATCAAGCGTCAGATGGCGCCCGACGACATCGCGATCGTTCGCGATCTTCTCCGTGACGCCGAGCGCGCCGACGGACACCGTCCGTTGTCGGACCACTTGTGGCTCGACTTGGTGGACGGCGGCCGCGAGGGGTTCGCCGGATTCGTGGCCTGGGAGCCGGGTCACGACCATCCCGTCGCCTACGCCCAGGTGAGTCGCGGCCATGGTTCGTACTCCATCGAACTCGTGGTGCATCCACATCACCGTTACGAGATGAACGTGATCGGGCCCGAACTTCTCGATGCGACCCTCGACGAGGTCGCGCGCTCGGGCGGCGGACACGTGCATTGGTGGGTGTTCGAACCCACGGGTGCTCATGAAGCCGTCGCCCAGGAGGTCGGACTCGCACCCGGGCGAACGTTGCATCAGATGCGCCGTTCGCTCCCCCTCAGCGTCGCCGATCAATCGGCGGCGGTGCCGGTCCGCGCGTTCGTGAAGGGCCACGACGAGCAGGCCTGGCTCGACGTCAACAATGCCGCCTTCGCGCATCATCCCGAACAAGGCGGATGGGACATCGTGACGCTCACGTCGCGCATGGCGCAGGCATGGTTCGATCCAGCCGGTTTCCTGCTGCACGAGATCGACGGCCGACTCGCCGGCTTCTGCTGGACCAAGATCCACCGCGACACCGATCCGACCATGGGCGAGATCTACGTGATCGCGGTCCACCCCGACTTCCACGGTCGTGGCCTCGGACGCGGACTCACCGTGGCCGGCCTTCAAAGCATCGCCGACCGCGGAATCACCACCGCCATGCTCTACGTCGACGCCTCCAATCGGGCCGCCGTCACGATGTACGAGGATCTCGGCTTCCATCTGCACCGAACCGATCGGGCCTTCGTCGGCGACGTCTCACTCGGAAGCAACGGCCGCCAGGTGACCGGCTCCGATCATCATCACTGAGGGGTTCCATCATGACCGACACGCAGAACCTGCCCTCGTGGAGCGTCACCGACGTTCACGAGTCGCTCACCAGCCGCACCTTCGTGGCATCGCTCGAACGACTCGGAGCCGAGGTATCCCGTCTCGAGGCCTTGTACGACGAACTCGACATCCGCGGTGGTGCCGACGGAGCGGTTCCGACGATCGACGCGACGACGGGCGATCGTGCCGACCGCGCCATCGCCGCGTTCAACTCCACCGTCGCGCAAATGGAGATCCTCGAGGCATACGTGTACGCGACGGTGTCGACCGACACGCGCCACGAAACGGCACAATCGCTCCTGTCGGAGGTCGAAGTTCTCGGCTCGAGGGTCAGCCCATTGCTCGCACGACTGGCCGACTTCACCGCGCATCACGATCCGGATGCACTCGCCACCGTGAGTCACGAGGCCCGTGAACACATCGGCCCCCTCACCCGGCTGGCCGCACGCGCCGATCATCAGATGTCCGAGATCGAAGAGGGGCTCTACGCCGAACTGTCCACCACCGGATCCGGCGCGTGGGGTCGTCTGCAGGGTGACGTCACCTCGCAGTTGTCGACCGAGGTCGACCTCCCTTCCGGCCGCACTCGTCTTCCGATGCCGGCTATTCGCGGCTTGGCTACCAGCCCCGACCCGGCCGTGCGCCGCGCCGCGTACGACGCCGAGATGGCGGCCTGGCCGCAGGTGGCCACCGCTTGCGCCGCCGCCATGAACGCGATCAAGGGCGAGGCCAACACCGTCAACCGCCGCCGGCACTGGGCCGCACCACTCGACGCTTCGTTGTTTGCCAACAGCGTGAGTCGGGCCACGTTCGACGCGATGCAGTCGGCGGTCAGCGCCTCGCTTCCCGACTTCCGCCGGTGGATGCGCACGAAGGCGCGTCTGCACGGTCACGACGACGGACTTCCGTGGTGGGATCTCGTCGCACCTCTTCCCACGTCGTCGAACTCCATCGAGTGGGACGAATCGATCGAACTGGTGAAGAGTGCGTTCGGCCAATACAGCGCCGAACTCGCGGGCATGGTCGATCGCGCCATCGCCGAATCGTGGATCGATGCGCCGCCCCGCGACGGCAAGGTGGGCGGTGCGTTTTGCATGCCGTTCGTCGACGACCGTTCGCTGATCCTGCTCAACTGGAGCGGTTCGGTGGAATCGGCCCAGACCACGGCCCACGAGTTGGGGCACGCGTACCACAACACGCAGTTGGCCGGACGCACGCCTCTGCAGAAGCGCCTGCCCATGGCGTTGGCCGAGACCGCGAGCATCTTCTGCGAGACGCTGATGGTGGAAGCCGGTCTGGCTCGCCTTTCGGGCAACGAGCGACTGAGTCTGCTCGACGTCGATCTCCTCGGCGCCAATCAAGTGGTGGTCGACATCCACAGCCGGTTCCTGTTCGAGACCGAGGTGTTCGCCCGTCGCCAGCGACGCTCGCTCGGCGTCCAGGAACTCAACGAGATGATGCTCGAAGCGCAGACGGCCGCCTACGGCGACGGCCTCGACCAATCGACCGCTCACCCGCACATGTGGGTCCTGAAGCCGCACTACTACGGCAGCCACTTCTACAACTGGCCCTACACGTACGGTCTCTTGTTCGGGCTCGGGCTGTACGCCCAGTTCCACCGCGACCCCGATCGCTTCCGGGCCGGCTACGACGATCTGCTCTCGCGCGCCGGCATGAACACCGCCGAGGAGCTCGGATCGGCCTTCGGACTCGACGTGACCGACGAGGGCTTCTGGACGGCCAGCCTCGACGTGCTGCGCGCGCGCATGAACGAATACTCCCGCCTCGCCGGACTGTCGTGACCACTCGCTACCAGGTGACGCGCGACGATCTGTCGCGGATCCTCGACGGAGAACCGCGCTATCGCATCGATCAGGTGTGGAACGGCCTGTACAAGGAACTCGCCACTCCCGAGTCGATGACCAATCTGCCCAAGGCGCTTCGCACACGGGTGGACGAAGCGCTGCCCCTGGCGCTCACCCCGGTCACCGAGGCCGAATCCGACCGCGGCAAGACGGTGAAGTTCCTGTGGGAGTTGTACGGCGGCAGCCGGATCGAAACCGTGCTGATGCTCTACGCCGACCGCGCCACGGTGTGCGTGAGCACCCAAGCCGGTTGCGCGATGGCGTGCGGCTTCTGCGCCACCGGACAAGCCGGCTTCACGCGCCACTTGGCCAGTGGCGAGATCGTCGAACAGGTGGTGCGCGCGGCGCAACGCGCCAAGTCGCTCGGACGCCGCGTGAGCAACGTGGTCTACATGGGAATGGGCGAGCCGCTCGCCAACGAGGAGCCGGTGTGGGATTCACTGGTGCGCCTGCACGACGACGTGGGCATGTCGGCACGGCATCTCACGGTGTCGACCGTCGGCATCGTGCCCGGCATCAAGCGACTCACCGATCGCCCCCTCCCGGTGAATCTGGCCGTGAGCCTGCACGCCGCCAACGACGAACTGCGCGACGAGCTGGTCCCGATCAACAAGCGCTATCCCATCGCCATGCTGATGGAGGCGTGCGACGAATACCTCGAGATCAAGGGTCGCCGCCTGAGTTTCGAATGGGCTCTCATCTCCGGCGTCAACGACCGCGACCGCGACGCGTCCGAACTGGCCCGACTGTGCCACTCGCTCACCCTCGCTCCGCACGTGAACCTGATTCCGCTCAACCCCACGCCCGGATACGAAGTGCGTGGCTCGAGCAAGATGCGCGTGCACGAGTTCCGCGATCGTCTCGAAGCGCTCGGCGTGAACGCCACGGTCCGCCAGAACCGCGGCACCGACATCGCGGCCGCCTGCGGACAGTTGGCGGCCGGGCAGCCGGTGAAACTCTCGACGCGCGATCAGCGCGACTCGAAGTAGCCCGGGTTCGCCACTTTCAACTTCTCGACCACGCTCGCGTGAACGGCCGCGACGACCTCGCCGAGGCGATCGTCCAGTCGACCTTCGCGAATGGCCCGCGCCAGTTCGTGATCGTCGGCCACGCCCAGGTCGGCCAGACGCGCCGCGTGGGTCGCACGCTGATCGGCTCCGAGTTCCAGTTCGCGCTCGACCATCGCCAGCACGTTGATCGCCACCCGCGTGTGGAACTGCACACGCCCCGTGGTCGAAGTCAGGACATCGCGTTCGAGCCACTCACGAACCGCTTCGATCAATTGCGCGGCACTCGGGACGTCGTGGAGTTCGCTCACTTCACACCGAGTCCTTGCCAACGGCCGTCGAGTGCGAGGAAGAGGTCGTACTCGTTCTCGCATACGCGCCGGCCGATCGCCGCCAGTTCGTGGCTTCGCGCCAGACCGAGGAGGTGCGAACTGGTCTGGATCATGCACATGATTCCCCACTTGAGCGTGCCGAGGACCTCCCACCAGCGAACGACGTCGAGGTCGATGCTCAGGCCGCTCTCCCGTTCGTACGCCGAGGCGAGCTGGTCGTACGTGCCGACACCGGCCACCGGCGACGCCGAGCCGAATCGCCACGCCCGCACGCACAACCAACCGAGGTCCTCCATCGGGTCGCCCACGTGCGCCAGCTCCCAATCGAGCACCGCGCGCAAACCGTCGGGACCGACCATCACGTTGCCGAGGCGGAAGTCGCCGTGCACGAGCGAGCGACGGGCCGATTCGGGACGGTTCGCCTCGAGCCAGCGGAACGCCAACTCGAAGGTGGGGTGGGCCTGATCGAGCGAGGCATTGAGGTCATCGAGAGTCGTTCGGTACTGGGCCACCTGATCGGTGGCCGGCAATCCGGTGATGCTCGACGGATCGATCGAGTGGAGCCGCGCCAACGCGGCCGCCAGATCGCCGACGAGCACTTCGCGCGCCCGAGCGAACGTGTCGTCCCGGAGGATCTTGCGTGCGATCGTCTCACCGTCGACGTGCGACAGCACCATGAACGACGATCCGATGGGCGAATCGGCCGTACCGCTCGCCAGCAACTCGGGAACACGGACGCCGGCGGCGTGGGCCGCGCGCAGCACGTTCGCCTCGACTCCCATGTCGCGCACGTCGCCCGAACGCTGTCGCTGCAGGATGAGACGTCGACCACCCGCTGAGAAACTCCAGGTTTCGCGCGAAGCCCCACCCGACAACCGCACCAGGTTCTCGACCGGCGTGCCCAGCACGCGGGCGAGTCCTTCGGCCAGAGCATCGCGGGCCGAGGCGGGAGAAGCGTCGCTCACCCCCCTAGTTTGCGCAGGTCTCAGCAGGCGGCACGAACCGACGAATACGGGTCGATCGGTCGACCTCGGTTCGGGCGGATCTCGAAGTGCAAGTGAGGAACTCCGTCGGCGTTGCCCGTCGCACCCAAGTAGCCGATGACCTCGCCTTGGGCGACCTCCCGGCTGACACCTTCGAACGCCTGGAGGTGGCCGTAGAAGTAACTCGTGTCGTCGTCACCGACGAGGCGCGCGACGAGGCCGCCGAGCACACCGGGTCGCAAGGAGAGCCGGCCCGACACGACCGCCACCACGGGCAGGCCGGCCGTTCCGAACATGTCGATTCCATCGTGGGTGCGCCCCTGGCCTCGGGGCACCCCGAAGTTGTCCGCCACGGCGGTGAAACCGACCACGGGACAGATCATCGAGTCAGCGTCGTCCTGTCGCACACGCTGCCCAGGGAGAGCGCGGTTCACCGCGGGGCGAGTCACCGAGGGAGCGACATCTCGCTGGGTGACCAGCGGACGCGCAACGACCGTACGCATCGCCTTGTCGAGTTCGTGCGAAGGCAGGCATCCACCGCTCGACAAACCCACGAGAAGCACCGGGACCGCGAGCCACGAACGTCCCAGTGCCATACGGGTCGAAATTACGTCTCACCGCGAACTTCTCCCGACACAGCGACAGTGAGTTCGACAAGAGTTCACACCACGCTGGAATGCCGTTCACCGAACGGAATGATCAGCAGGCGGCACGAACCGACGGATAGGGATTGACCGGCCGACCGCGATTGGGTCGGATCTCGAAGTGCAGGTGCGGGGTGCCCTGTGCGTTGCCGGTGTCGCCGAGATAACCGATGACATCTCCCTGGCCGACCGTTCGATTCGAACCTTCGTACGCGCTGAGGTGACCGTAGAAATACGTGTTGCCGTTGTCGCCCTCGAGCGTCGCGACCAGGCCGCCGAGCAAACCGGTCTTGAACGTCACGTACCCCGACACGACGGCCACCAGTTGCAGACCGGTCGGGCCGAGCATGTCGACACCCTCGTGACGCCGCCCTCCGCTTCGCGGTGCACCCCACGTGTCGCCGAACGCGGTCGAGCCGAGGACCGGGCAGATGATCGAACCATCGAGATAGACGCCGCTCGACAGGAACCCGGCGGTTCCGTAGCGCTGGAACACCGTGGCGCCGGACGTGAAGGCGCCCGACTGCAGGGCGGCCTGCCGGCGGGCGGCCAGGATCTGGCGCACCTTTTCGTCGGCGAGCCGCTTGGCCTCGATCTCCTCGAGCCGTTCGAGTTCGACGTCGGCTCGCTTCTTGGCCGCTTCCAACTCGACGATCGCGCGTGCCGTCTCGGTCTGCTGCGCCGCGAGCCGTTCACGCTTGTCGGCCAGATCGGACGCCACCGCGTCGAACTCGTCGAGCGTCGCCTGCGACGTGTCGGTCGCGAGCGAGACGAAGAACTCTTTCTGGACCCGCTCGGTCGGACCGTCGAGACCGGAAAGCAGCGGCACGCTCCCCGAGCCCGACATGAATCGCCGTACGGCCAATTCCTGAACGGTCGACGACAGGGCGTTGGCTCGTGCTTCGAGGTCGGCCACTTCCTGTGCCGTCGCCTCCTCCTCCAACCGCAACCCATCGAGCCGTGATTCGGCATCGAACAACGCCTGGGCGGCCTCGTTGGCTCGTTCGCGGGCCCCTTCGATCTCGTCGGCGGCGCGTTCGGCCGCCGAACGCGGAGTGACGGCCAGCGACGGCACGGCGACGCCGCCGACTCCGATCGCGAGGAGACCGGTGAACAGCGCAAAACGGGAGCGCAGTCGACCGGACATCGGGAAAACAGTACCGAACGTCGGTTCACGAGACCGGTCACTCGTACGTGCCGTGCATCGATCGAATCGGGCACAATGGTCGTGCGATGAGCGACGACCGGATTCTCCGCCACCCGGGTCCCGATGCGCTCGATGTCGATGCAATCACGTTCGTGCGCGACGGTCGCACGATCCTCGACCAGGTGTCGTTGCGCGTGGGTGCGTCGGAAAGATGGCTGATCCTCGGCGCCAACGGCTCGGGGAAGACGACGCTCGTTCGCATCGCCGCGATGTACGAACACCCCACCCGTGGTTCGGTCAGTGTCTCCGGCGAAACCCTCGGGACGACCGACGTCCGAGAACTTCGCCGGCGGATCGGCTACGTGTCGGCCTCGTTCGCCATGGAATTGCGCGGTGCTCTCGATCCGCTCGACGTGGTGATGACCGCGAAGAACGCCGCCCTCGAGCCGTGGTGGCACCAGTACGACGACGCCGACCGCTCGCGGGCCCGCGATTGCCTCGAACGCATGGGCGTCGGCCAACTCGCCGGCCGCACCTTCGCCACCTTGTCGTCAGGTGAGCAGCAGAGAGTTCTGCTCGCCCGTTCGCTCATGAACGACCCGGCCGTTCTGCTGTTCGACGAGCCGAGCGCCCGCCTCGACCTGGGCGGCCGCGAGCAGTTGGTGCGCGCTTTGGGCGACATCACGCGTGACCCGACCGCCCCGCCGCTCGTTCTCGTGACCCACCACGTGGACGAGGTGCCACCCGGCATGACCCATGTCCTCATGCTCCGTCAGGGAGCGGTGCTCGCCCACGGGCCGATCGATTCGACGCTCACAGCGCCGCTGTTGTCGGAGTGCTTCGATCTCGATCTGCGTCTCGAACGCCGGGCCGACGGTCGATGGACGGCGTTCGCAGCCGGCTGATCGGTCAATCGGCCAAGAGCGCCGACAATCGAGCCTTGCTCGCCTCCACCTCGTCGAGGAGTGCGCGTTCGACGACCGACGACCACAGACGGCCCGAGTAGTGGAGATCCATCGTGAGATGCGATCCGTCGACGGCGGACTCGACCCGCGCGTCGAGAATCCAGCGCCCGTGTTGCCGACCATCGGTTTCGGATCGCTCGAATCGCACATGGCTCGGCGCGTCGATCATGGTGCGCGCCATCCGAAGCTTCTTCGAACGGGCGAAGGGTCCGATGCGACCGCGAAGTTCGACGTTCCAGGCTCCGCCCTCGGCGGCGCCGACCGCGTGGACGAGACCCATCCACGCCGGATAGTCGGCGAGGTCGTCGACGAACGAGAAGAGTCGATCGGGAGAGGCCGAAGTGGCCAGTTCGATGCGCAGATCCATGGGTCAGTCGCGGGCGCGACCGTTGTGACGCGGACGGAACGCGTCGCGCAGCATGGGTCCGGTGGCGTCGAGCACGCCGCCGAGATCGTCGTCGGGATCGAAATGGGGAACCCACGAGCCCGTGATGTCTCCGGTCTCGTCGCCGCCGCGTTCGTCGTCCGAGTCGATCCGCTGCGAATCCTTCAAGATGGGCGTGACGACTCGCGGCGCCGGTGCCGGCGCGGGCGTGGGGACCGGCGCGGCAACCGGTTTCGGAGCAGCCGGCTGCGGAGCAACGGATTGCGGCGTGACCGCGACGGGCTTGGGTGCCTCGGCGGCCTCGTTGAACAGACTCGGACGCGGAAGATCCTTGGCGCGTTCACGACGAGTCTTGGCCGGCTTGTCGGGAACGACGGTGAGATTGGGCCTGTCATCGACCGATGGCTTGAAGAGTCGCGGTGCGCGCTCACGACGGTCCTCGAACGACCAGCCCACCGGAGCGGTGAGCCGCTCGCCGTGCGTGACGCACAGAGCACCGCGAACATCGGCGATGGGTTTGCCGTCGGGCACGTACCGGTCGATCCACAACGTCATCGATCCCGACGCACCTTCGCTCATTCCGTAGACGACGGCCGTCGGCTGACCGCAACCGAGTCGTTCGCAGGTGCGCCGCACGGGCGTCAGAGTACCGGTCGGACCCGACACAGTTCAGCGAACCCGTGGGACGAAAACGAACCGCCCGGTCTCTCGACCGGGCGGTGAACTGGTGGGCGATACCGGGCTCGAACCGATGACCTCCACGGTGTGAACGTGGCGCTCTAGCCGACTGAGCTAATCGCCCCAGTGGATCGTCACGCTACCGCTCGGACACGACCGCACACACCTGGCCCATGCCCTGGCGATCGCGGAATCCCTGCTCACCGGGTGCGCAACGCGCGTCGAACGGAACGAGTCGAGCGACCACCGCTTCGTGGGAACCGCTGCACGGCACCTCGAACGCCTCCTGCCTCTGATCGTCGATGTCGACGCACGAACCCGGCTGGATCAAGTTGTCGATCGGGGCCGGGCCCGCCGGATCGGTGAGAGCGCCGATGATGAGAATGGCCACGGTTCCGAGCACGACGAGAGCGAGCACGAAACGCCAGGGAAATCGTGGCGGCGTCGGATTCGGTCGCACGTACGTCTGATTCGCGGCAGAGGGAGTCGATACGGTCGCTCGGCCGGCGCGCGGAGCCTCGTCGACCCCGTTGCGCAACGACGCGTCGTACATCGCGCGCCGACCCGGATCACCGAGAACCGACCACGCCCGGTTGATCGCCGCCATGTCGGCCCCCGGTGGCGCCGAGCCGCCGGCCGCGGCCACGGCATCGGGATGATGCCGTCGTGCGAGAGCGCGATAGGCCGAGCGGATCTCGTCCGCGGTCGCCGTGGGCGACACGCCGAGGATGTCGTAGTACGCGCCGATGACGACGAGGCTAAGGCTGCGACGGCAATTGCGCCGGATTCAGTAGCCGAGTTCGGGGTCGACCGGCCCGATCAACTCGTCGCCTTCCAACCACGCTCGCACGTTCGCCGAAATGCGTTCGCTCAGCAGCGGTACCGCCATCTCGGGCGTGTTGCCCACGTGCGGAGTGATCACGCAGTTGTCGAGCGACCAGAGCGCATGACCGGCCGGCAAGGGCTCGGGATCGGTCACGTCGAGGGCGGCTCCCCCGATGATTCGGTTCTGCAACGCCCACACGAGATCGTCGGTGACCACATGCTTGCCGCGGGCCACGTTCACGAGCCAGGCGTGCGACTCCATCGCCTCGAACTCGTTGCGTCCGATCAGTCCGACCGTGTCGGCTGTGAGCGGCAGGGCAAGGATCACCACGTCGGCACCGGGCAGCGCGTCGAGGAGGCGATCGCTCTCGAGCACCACGTCGACGCCATCCATGTCGTTCACACGATTGCGCACGACAGTGATGTGGCAATCGAACCCGGCCAGCAAGCGCACGATCTGCTCGGTGATGCCGCCACCGCCGAGGATCGTGACGCGGGCTCCGATCAGGTTGCGACCGATCGGGCGCGACCACTCCTTGGCTCGCGAGTACGCGTGGAGTCCGCGCAAGCCGAACAGCGACAGGGTCACGGCCATCTCGGCCACCGGCTCGGCGTACACGCCCTTGCCGCAGGTCCACAATCGCCGATTGTCGATCAGATGTGCGAATTCCTCCACACCGGCGAACGGCAACTGGATCCACCGCAGGTGATCCGATTCGGCCAGAACCGCCTCGAGACCTTTCGGGTCGCGCGCGGCTCCCCAAATGAGCGCATCCGCACGATCGAGGCTGGAGAGTTCGCCTCCAGCGGCGGTGACGGCTTCGCGCATCCAGTCGGGGGCCGTCTCGGGAAGCACGGCGATGCGCGGGGACTGACTACTTGGCGGTTTGTCCATGGCGCGTCGAACGCTAGTCGGCGAGGATCCGCGCGGCCACCGTGTAACCCGACTCGACCGCACCCTCCATGTACCCGGTACAGGTGGCGACGTGTTCGCCCGCGAGGTGCACTCTCCCCCACGGTGCGCGCAGCACGTCCCAGTACCGCAACACCTCCCCCGGTCGATACACCGAGTACGCCCCGCGCGCGAAGGGCGCGTCGGGCCACGCCTGCGACACCGCATCGATTGCTTCGGCGGTGATGCCGTGCACACGCCGCATGTCGGCGGTGATCGCCGCGATGCGCTCCTCCTCGGGCTGCGCGGCCAACTCGAGCCCTCCGTCGCCACCGCAATACGCCATCAGGACTCCCGGCTCGCCCGTCTGATCGATGGTCGGCTCGTAGAGCCGCTGGCTCACCGAATCGGTGGTGCCGTATCCACGCAACCACTCGCGGCGCGAAAAGCGAACGGCCGTCTTGGTGATCTGACCCCAGCCGAGTCCGTGCACGGCCGCGCGCAGATCATTCGGCATCGCACTGGTGAACTCGATGGCTCGAAGCGGCCCGAGCGGCAGAGCCAGAACGACGTGATCAGTCTCCAATGTCGAGCCGTCGGCCACACCGACTCGAACCGACCCACTCGATTGATCGAGCGACACCATTGGCGAACCGACGCGGATGTCCGCCTTCCTTGCCACGTCACGTCGCAGCCCGTCGACGATTCGCGACAGACCGCCCACCACGCGGTGGGCGCGGAACTCGACTCCGAGGCGCTCGAGTTCGACTCGCTCCTGCGCACGTTGTTGGGCGACGAAGAGAAGCGAGACGTCGCGGGGCTCGGCCGCGAACTCGCCCTGCGAGTTGCGCCGCGCGAAAAGACTCGCGACCGCCCCGAGATCGAGTTCTCGCATCGCGTCGGCCAACGACAGCGAATCGAGACGGGCGGCGTCGGGGTGGCTCGACGGCCGCGACGGATCGGCCATCGCATCACCCATCGCATCGACATGGTCGTCGTAGCGATCGAGTTCGTCGACGGCCCGCGGGTCGACGTCGGCGATTCGCTCACCCGCGTACCGAACGCCGTCCCAGAAGAGCCAGCGGCGAATTGTCGACCAGATCATTCCTTCGCCCTCGCGCTCGACTCCGAACCGATCCATCAGTTCGTGCATGCGCCAATGCGTCGAGTCGACCCACTCGGCCCCGGTTTCCACCACCTGCCCACCCAGGGCAACGGTGCGCACTCGACCGCCCATGCGTTCGGTTGCTTCGAGCAGCACGACATCGGCGCCCCCGCTCGCGAGCGACTCGGCGGCGCTCAACCCGGCCAGGCCGGTCCCGACCACGACGACGCGCATGACGCGTCAACTGCCGGCGAGAGTGGCGGCGATCTGACTCGACGACTCGCCCGAGCGTCGCAAGACGCGCGCCACGAACACCAGCGCCGCCATCGTGATCACGAAGAGAACCACGGCACCCACACCCCAGAATGGCTTCACCGTGCTCTTGGTGGCGCCGAGCAACGCCACCGGGAAAGTGGTGGATCCGGCTTCGCTCACGAGCGTGGAGATCACCGCGTTGTCGAGGCACAGCGTGAACGACAGCAGACCCCCAGCGATCAAGGCCGACGAGATGAGTGGAAGCGTGATCTGGCGGAAGGCCCGAGCCGGGGTGGCGCCCAGGTCGGCCGCCGCCTCTTCGAGCGACTCGTCGAGTCCGGCCAGACGGGCGCGAACGATGAGCGTGACCACCGCGCTCGCGTAGAGCGACTGACCCACCCACAACTTGCTGATGCCACCGCTGAACGGTCCGATCCCCTCGCGGAACACGTATCCGAGCACCGGGATATCGGCGATGCGCTGGAACCAGGTGACCAGGGCGATGGCGTCCATGATCTCGGGAGTCACGAGGATGAGGAACACGGTGGCCATGAACATCTTCGACCAGGTTCCGGGACGACGGGCGAGCGCCACGCCGGAGAGCCCTCCGAGGACCACCGCGATCACGGTGGCACCGAACGCGGCCAGGAACGAGTTGCGGATGGCGTCGCCGATGCTCACGAAGGCGAACACGTCGCGGAACCAATCGGTCACGAGACCGTTCACGATGAGGGCGATCCCGAACCCGATCGGACCCACCCAGTTCAACGAGCGAGGCGGCAGGGATGACCGCGCCGCCAGGATCCGCTTGATCACCAACGCGACCGCGATGATCGCGACGAAACGAAGAAGCATGGCGGTCGTCGAGCCGCCGTCGAACAGTTCTCCCCACCACTTGGTGCTCGGGTTGCGGGCCCAGATTGTGAACGAGGCACCACCGTTGAACGAATGCAGGATCACCAAGCCGATGGGAATGAACATGAAGACCAGGACGAGAGCCGTCCAGACGCTCATCGCCATGCGCACCGGTTCGACTCGGGCCACCCGAGCGGGCTCCGAGCCGAGCTTGGCCATGGCGGCGACCGAACGTTCGTGGCGCGCCGCCCGCAAGCTCTGAGCCAGCGGCTCGAACAGTCCGATCAGTCGAGGAATGACGAAGTAGATGAGCGCGCTCACCACCAGCACCAGGAGCACGGCACCGATCATGAGGACGGCCATGGCCGACCCGAGCGGCCAGTTCTGCGCCTGCGAGAACTGCGATGCGATCATCGAGCCGATCATGTTCCCCTTGGCGCCGCCCAGAACGGTGGCTGTGACGTAGTCGCCGCACATCGGGATGAACGTGAGCAGAACGCCGGCGATGATCCCGGGGCCGGCCAGCGGCAACGTCACGCCGAAGAACGTGGCCACTCGTCCGGCACCGAGATCCTTGCTGGCCTCGCGCATTCGTACGTCGATGCGATCGAGCGCCACGAACAGCGGCAGGATCATGAAGCCGAGGTAGTTGTAGATGATCGCGATCTGCACGGCGGTCTGCGTCTGCAGGATCTGGATTCCCTGCTCGCCGATCACCCCGATGTCGGACAGCCACTTGGAAAAGGTTCCGTTGGGAGCCAAAGGAATTCGCCACGCCACTGTTCGTATGAGGAACGACGTGAAACTCGGAACGATCACCGCGGCCAGGATCACCGCACGCCACTTCTCGCTCACCTTGAACGCCGCGAAGTATGCGACGGGCAGGCCGATGAGCAAGCACATCGCCGTCGCCACGACCGAGATCCGGAGGGTGGCCCGGAACACCTTGAAGAAGGTGTCGTCGAAGACGTCGGAGTAGTTCTTTGTAGTGAGGTTGCCGAGGTCGACCGGCAGGAGTCGGCTCTGGTCCTTGGTTCCGAACGAGTAGATCACCACGAAGGCGATCGGAATCGCGAAGAACAGCAGGTACCAAACGATCGACGGGATCGCGAGGGCGAACTTGGGCCCGCGCAACCTACGACGACCGGAAGCCGACACCGCGGCGGTCACGAAGGATCAGCCTCCGGCCTTGGCCTTCATCTTGTTGAGGATGTCGACGAGACGGTCGATGGCCGGCGTGATCTCCTGGGTTCGGAAAGTGCTCACCTGCTCGTCGGTGAAGAAGATCATGTCGCCGTACTCGAGATCGGGAGCGAGCTCGGAGATGAGCTGCGACATGTTCTTCATACCGGTGTTGTAGCCGTGGTACTGCAGATCCTTGACGGAGATCTCGGGGATGAGCTCCCAGTTGATCCAGGCGTGAGCGGCTTCGGGGTTCGGAGCTCCCACGGGGACGCAGTAATTGTCCATCCAGAGTTCGGTCTCGGGTGCGCCCAGCACCCACTTCCACACGGACGGGTCACCACCGTTCTCGGCGATTCGGTAATACGCCTGGCGGGCGTCGCCGTTCCAGGCCATCGAGATCGAATACGCGCCTTCAGCCAGAGCCGTGCTCGGGTACGAGTCGAACGCCTTCACGTGCTGCGCGAACTCGTCGACCAGGAACGCCTCGCACTGATCGAGGAGCGCCGGGTCGGTGGTGTTCCAGTCGTGGCCGTTGGCCCAGAACCACACACCGCACATGTTGGGGCCGGTGTCGAGCATCGAGCAGTTGCCACTCGCCTCGTTCATGCACACGTCGAGGAAGTCCTTCCAGTCCTTCAGTTCGCGGGTGATGACCGAGGAGTCGTAGTAGAACCCGGTGGTTCCCCAGTTCTTGCAGACCGAGTACTCGTTGCTCGGGTCCCATTCCTGGGCCAGGTAGGCCGGATCGACGTTCGAGATGTTGGGCAGCAACGACTTGTCGAACTTCTGGATGAGACCCTTCTCGATCATCTGCGGGATGTACGGGCCGGTGGGCACCACGATGTCGAAGCCGCTCGCACCGCTGGAGGTGGCCAACTTGGTGATGAGGTCTTCGTTCGAGTTGAAGTAGTCGACCTTCATCGTGACGCCGAGCTCGGCTTCGGCCAGCGCCCCGACGATGTCGGGGTCGTTGTAGTCGCCCCACGTGTACATGGCCAGGGTGCCGGACGCCTTGTTGATGACCCGGCTCCAGTCGCCCGACGCCTGGGTGCCTCCGGAGTCGCCACCCGAGTCGCCGCCCGACGATCCACCGTCGTCGTCCCCACCACAGGCCGCCACGACCACCGCGAGGCCTGCGGCCGCGGTTCCAGCCTTCAGCACGGCGCGGCGCGACAGGCGCTCCCGGAAACTGTGCGGGGCGAGAATCTTCATCTCCTTGGGCATCTTCGGTGTGTTCATGGCTTCTCCTTCTTGCTGATGGATCGGTTGCTGACTATCGGTCACTGAAACTGGTCACTCGTCTTCGACCTCATCGGCTTCGGCCATAACGATGTCGGCCTGCCGCGACGAGAAGAGGTAAACGTCGTCCGCGGACCAACTCGCCCAGACCGAATCGCCGGCGTGGAGACGCGAAGCGTTGGCACGAGGCGTGAGAACGAGGACGTCGCGATCGGCGGCGTGCACCACGTACTGGAGCACGTCGCCGAAGTGCGACACGCCGGCCACCGTGCCCTGGAAGGCGTTGTTGGTGCTGCTCGGACGCTCGACCGACAGGTTGATGCACTCGGGCCGGACCGCCGCCAAAGCACCCTGGCCGTTCGGGACGTCTTCTTCGGGACGGCTGGCCACGAATTCGGTGCCGTCATCGGCGCGAGCCCCGTGCTCAGTGGCGACACCGCTCCAGAAGTTGTTGCGACCGATGAAACCGGCCACGAAGGCCGAGGCCGGGTGCTCGTACACCGTCTCGGGGTCGCCCAGTTGCTCGATGTGGCCGTCGAGCATGATCGCGATTCGATCACTCATGCTCATGGCCTCTTCCTGGTCGTGGGTGACGAACACGAACGTGATGCCCAGCCGACTCTGCAGCAATTTGAGTTCGATCTGCATCTCTTCGCGCAGCTTGCGATCGAGGGCGCCGAGCGGTTCGTCGAGGAGGAGCACACTCGGCCGGTTGACGAGCGCCCGCGCCACTGCCACGCGCTGCTGCTGACCGCCCGACATCTGGCGAGGTTTGCGGTCGGCCAACTTGCTCATCTGCACCATGTCGAGGGCCTCGGCCACTCGAGTGGCCATCTCCGACTTGTTGACGCCCTTCTGCCGCAGTCCGTAGGCGACGTTCTCGCTCACGGTCATGTGCGGGAAGAGCGCGTAATGCTGGAAGACGGTATTGACATCGCGCTTGTAGGGCGGGATGCCCTGCACGTACTGGCCGCTGATCCGAATGAAACCCTCGTCGGGCTGCTCGAAGCCGGCCAGCATGCGCAACGTGGTGGTCTTCCCACATCCCGACGGGCCGAGAAGAGAGAGGAACTCACCGGATCGGATCGACAGGCTCAAGTGATCGACGGCGACGACCGAGCCGTATCGCTTGGTGACGTTCTCGAGTTCGACTGCACCCCGGTCCTGCGACACCTGCCCGAACCCCCTCCCCAGAGATGTCCTTGCCTCGCCGACGCCTCGAGCGAGACGTCTCGGGGGATCTTAGGACACCCCCGCTCCCAGCCAAGCGACAACTAGGGTGATCGTCCGGTGACCTGACCGTCATCGCAACTGGCCCCGAACCCCACCATGACCGACGATCGCCAACTCAACGCCCGTCGGCATCTCTGGGGCCACTTCACCAACCTCCACGCCACTCAGCGCTCGGGCCTGCCGGTGATCAGTCGTGGCGAGGGTCCGTGGATCTTCGACGACGCCGGCCGTCGCTACCTCGACGGCCTGTCCGGCCTCTTCACCGTGAACATCGGCCACGGCCGCGCCGAACTGGCCGAGGTGGCCGCTCGGCAGGCCGAGTCACTGGCCTACTTCCCGATCTGGAGTTTCGCCCACGAACCGGCGATCGACCTGGCCACGCGTCTGGCCGACCTGGCCCCCGGCGACCTCAACCGCGTCTTCTTCACGAGCGGCGGCGGCGAGGCGGTGGAGTCGGCGTGGAAGATCGCCGTGCAGTACTTCGCAGCCATCGGTCAGCCGCAGCGTCGCAAGGTGGTCAGCCGCAACTACGCGTACCACGGCACCACTCTCGGGGCGCTCAGCATCACGGGCATTCCCGGGATCCGCGAGCCCTTCGAACCACTGCTCCCCTGGGCGCTCAAGGCCGCCAACACCAATCGATACCGCTGCGGGTTCTGCTCGCAGCAGGCGACATGCTCGCTCGCCTGCGCTGATGACGTCGAACGGGCGATCATCGAGGCCGGACCGGAAACCGTGGCCATGGTGATCATGGAGCCGGTGCAGAACACCGGCGGCGCGCTCGTGCCTCCACCTGGTTACTGGGAACGCGTGCGAGCGCTTTGCGATCACCACGGGATCCTGCTCGTTTCCGACGAGGTCATCTGCGGCTTCGGTCGCCTCGGCCACTGGTTCGGTTGCGAGAGATTCGGCTACCAACCCGACATGATCACGTTCGCGAAGGGAGTCACGAGCGGTTACGCCCCGCTCGGCGGCGTGGTGGTGAGCGACCGCATCGCCGCACCCTTCATCGAGCGCGACGGCGAGATCCTGCTGCACGGACTCACGTTCGGCGGCCACCCGGTGAGTTGCGCGGTGGCGCTGGCCAACATCGACCTGCTCGAGAAAGAGGACGTGCTCGGTTCGGTTCGACGCAACGAGCCGGTCTTCGACGACGTGATGGAGTCGCTCAGCCGACTCCCACTGGTCGGTGACGTGCGCGGCTGCGGCTACTTCCGTGTGATCGAACTCGTCAAGGACAAGGACACCAAGCAGACCTTCGACGCCGCCGAGTCGAATTGGCTCCTGCGCGACATCCTGTCACCGCGTATCTACACCAACGGCCTCTTCTGCCGCGCCGACGATCGCGCCGAGCCGGTGCTCGTCCTCGCGCCCACGCTCGTGTGCGGACCCGATGAACTGCGCTTCATCGGCGACGTCCTGACCGACGCGATCGAACATGCCGCGTCGGAGTTCGCGCGCCGCTGAACCCTCAGGCGAGATTCACTGCAACATCAGGCGAGATTCGCCATGACGTGCTTGATACGCGTGTAATCGTCGAGCGCGTAGGCCGAGAGATCCTTGCCGTAACCCGACTTCTTGAAACCGCCGTGCGGCATCTCGGCGACCATCGGGATGTGGGTGTTCACCCACACACAGCCGAAGTCGAGTCGCTTCGTCATGCGCATGGCGCGGGCGAAGTCCTTCGTCCAGACGCTCGACGCCAACCCGTACTCCACTCCATTGGCCAGACGCACGGCTTCGTCTTCATCGGAGAACTTCTGCACTGTGATGACCGGTCCGAAGATCTCGTTCTGAATCATCTCGTCGTCCTGCTTCAGATTGCTGACGACCGTGGGCGAGAAGAAGTAGCCCTTGTTGCCCTGGCGAGAACCGCCGGCGCTGACCTCGGCGTGCTTGGGGAGTCGATCGAGGAAACCGCTCACGCGGGCCAACTGATTGGCGTTGTTGACGGGTCCGAAGAACGTGTCGTCGGAATCGGGGGCGCCGCACACCGTGGCCTTGGCCCGCTCGGACAACGCCGCCACGAAGTCCTTGTAGACACCGGCTCCGCACAGCACACGCGTCGCGGCGGTGCAGTCCTGGCCGGCGTTGAAGTAGCCACCGATGGCGATGCCTTCCGCGGCGGCGTCGATGTCGGCGTCGTCGAACACCACCACCGGGGCCTTGCCGCCGAGTTCGAGGTGCACGCGCTTGAGCGATTTGGCGGCCGCTTCGGCCACCTCCATGCCGGCGCGAACGGAACCCGTCACGCTTACCAGTGACGGGGTCGGGTGAACGACCATCGCGCGACCCGTGTCGCGATCGCCGCAGATCACGTTCACCACACCGGGCGGCAGGAATTCGGCGCAGATCTCGGCGAGGAGCGTGGTGGTGACCGGGGTGGTGTCGCTCGGCTTGAGAACCACCGTGTTGCCGGCGGCGACGGCCGGAGCGAACTTCCAGACCGCCATCATCATCGGGTAGTTCCACGGCGCGACCTGAGCGCACACACCGACGGGCTCGCGGCGGATGTAACTCGTCATGCCCGGCACGTACTCGCCCGCACTCTTGCCCTCAAGGTGGCGGGCCGCGGTGGCAAAGAAACGAACATGGTCGACCATCGGCGGAATCTCCTCCGACCGGGTGATGCCGACCGGCTTGCCGCAGTTCTCCGACTCGAGCGCGATGAACTCCTCCGCCCGGGCCTCGATCGCGTCGGCGATTCGGAACAGCGCCAGCGAGCGATCCTTCGGTGTGGAGTCGCGCCAACCCTCGAAGGCGTCGGAGGCCGCCTTCATCGCGGCGTCGACATCGGCCGCCCCCGAATTGGGTGCCGTCGCGTACTGCTCACCCGAAGTGGGGTCGATCACCGGGATCGTCTTGCCGTCCTTGGCGTCGACGTACTGGCCGTTCACGAAGTTGCGGTAGGTCTTCATGGAGTTCAGAGTAGACGGGCGGTCAAGGCCGCCCCGAGGGCTCTCGAACGAAGTCCCACCATTAGTTTGCCTCCGTTAGTTTGAAGGCATGGCCACCCCCGTCTCCGAACTCGAGATCCCCACCGTCGATTTCGTCTTCGCCGATGCCGCCGAACAACGCGCAGCTCTCGCCCAGATCGCCAAGTCGTCCTGGATCGCCCGCGGATCATTCGCCTACATCGTGTTCGGCTACGACGACTGCCAGTCGGTCCTGCGCGATCGCCGTTGGCAGAGCGTGGCCTCGATGGCCAGCGAACTCATGGGCGTCCAGGACGAGCGCATCAAGGCACGCCGACGCGAATCGATCCTCTCGGCCGAAGGTGACGTCCACACCCGACTGCGCCGGCTGGTGGCGCCGTCGTTCACTCCGCGGTCGGCCGACAAGTTGCGCCCGTTCATGCGCGAAGTTCTCGAGGGCCTCCTCGCACCGGTCACCCCGAACGGACGGTGCGACCTGGCCGCCGACGTGTGCGACCCCTACCCCATCCCGATCATCTGCGAACTTCTGGGCGCACCGAAGAGCGACTGGAAGTCGTTCAGCGTGTGGGCCGAGGACGTGCTGCGCATCTTCAACGCCACGGCGGCCGACGAGGTCGAAATCATCCTCAAGGCGCAGATCGAACTCGAGGAGTACACGAGGCAACTCATCGCCGATCGCCGAAACAAGCCCGCCGACGATTTACTCACGAGTCTCATCGCCGCCGAAGAAGAAGGCGACCGGCTGAGCGAGGACGAATTGGTGATGATGGTCGAGGCCGTGATCGTCGGCGGCACCGACACCACGCGCAATCAGCTCGGCTGCTCGATCGCGTTGTTCGCCGAACACCCCGACCAGTGGAAGTTGCTCGCCGAACGGCCCGAATTGGCTCCGCGTGCGGTGGAGGAGACGATGCGCTACTTCGGCGCGGTTCGCAGCACCGCACGCATCGCGAGCACCGACATCGAGCACCGCGGGGTCCTCTTCCCCAAGGGCACACTCATCTCGCCGGCCCTGGCCCTGGCCAACCGGGACGAGACGGTGTTCGCCGACGCCGACCGGTTCGACATCACGCGCGAACCAGCCGGTCAGCCGCAGATGACGTTCGGTTCAGGAATCCACTATTGCCTCGGCGCCGCGTTGTCCCGAGCCGAACAACAAGAGGCCCTGGCCATCCTCGCCAAGCGGCTCCCCAACATGAGGATCGACGGCGACGTCACCTGGAAGCCGTCGACGGTCGCCATCTACGGACCCGAGAAGCTTCCGCTCACCTTTACCCCGAACTGATGCTCCCTGGTGTGGCATCGACACTCGGTCGATCTGCGCCCGGTTGCTGACCGCGCCGGACGGGGTGCCACCATGGCCACATGGCGAAAGAGTTGAAGCTCGGTTATTCCACTGGTTACTGGTCGGCGGGTCCCCCGAAGGGTGCGCTCGAAGGAGTGAAGGAAGCCGAACGACTCGGTTTCGACTCCGTGTGGACGGCCGAAGCGTACGGCTCGGATGCGCTGTCGCCGCTCGCTTGGTGGGGATCGCAGACGGAGAAGGTTCGTCTCGGAACGTCGATCATGCAGATGAACGCCCGCACGCCAACGGCGGCTGCGATGGCCGCGATCACCATGGATCACTTGTCGAACGGACGATTCATCCTCGGCCTCGGCGTGAGCGGACCACAGGTCGTGGAGGGCTGGTACGGCCAGGCCTACGGCAAGCCCCTCGCGCGAACACGCGAGTACGTCGAGATCGTGCGCAACGTGATCCGTCGCGAGAAGCCGATCGAGCACCACGGCGAGTTCTACGACCTTCCGTACACCAAGCCCGACGGCCGCGGTCTGGGCAAACCGCTCAAGTCGACCGTCCATCCGTTGCGCAACGAGATCCCGATCTTCCTCGGCGCCGAGGGTCCGAAGAACGTCGCCCTGTCGGCCGAGATCTGCGACGGGTGGCTGCCGCTGTTCTTCTCGCCGAAGGAGGACGGCTTCTACCGCAAGTGCCTGAACGAGGGATTCGCCAAGTCGGGCGAGGCCAACAAGGCCGACCGCTTCGAAGTTGCGACCACCATTCTCATCGTGCCGGGCGACGACGTCGAGAAGTGCGCCGACATGGTGCGTCCGTTCCTCGCGCTCTACGCCGGTGGCATGGGTGCGCGGGGCGCCAACTTCCACTTCGAGGTGTTCGCGCGCATGGGCTACGAGGACGTGGCACTCAAGGTGCAGGACCTGTACCTCGCCGGCAAGAAGGATGAAGCGGCCGCCGCGATCCCGCTCGCGATGGTGGAGGACGTGGCCCTGGTGGGCCCGCCCGACAAGATCAAGGGTGAACTCGATCGGTGGAAGGAGACCTGCATCACCACCTTTCTCGTGAGCGGACCACCAATGGTGCTCCCGCTCTACGCCGACCTCATCAAGGCCTGACGAACCCGTCGATGGGCGACTCGACGTTCGCGACGATCGCCGCCCAGCGCGAACTCATCACGTCGGGTCGAGCCTCGCCGCTCGAAATCGTCGATGAGGCACTTGCTCGCGCGGCTGAGGTCCAGCCGTCGCTCAACTGCTTCGTCGAGATCTGGGCCGACGAGGCGCGCGAGCGGGCCCGAACCCTCGGACCGCACGATGGTCGTGCACTCTTCGGAATTCCCGTCGCGATCAAGGACACGTCGCCGTGGGCGGGTCATCGACTCACGCTCGGATCGCGCACCCACGCGGCGCACGTCGCCGACTCGACGGGTTGGGTCGTCGAGCGATTGCTCTCGGCCGGCGCGGTGATCATCGGCAGCACCAACACGCCCGAATTCGCCCACGCCGGAATCACCGACAACCTCCTCCACGGGGCCTCGCGAAACCCGTGGAATCCCGAACGGACTACTGGCGGTTCGAGCGGAGGATCGGCGGCGGCCGTGGCGTCGGGTTGCGTCGCGGTGGCCGAAGGCTCCGACATGGGCGGCTCGGTCCGTATTCCATCGGCCTGGTGCGGGCTGGTCGGACTCAAGCCGTCACTCGGACGAATACCGATGGACGTGCTGCCCGGCCTCTGGGATCTGATCTCGCATCACGGACCGCTGGCGCGAAGCGTCGACGATGCGTGGGAGTTCCTGCTCACCACTCAGGGCCCGTCGTTGCGCGACCCGTACTCGGTGCATCCCCCCGTCGAGCGCAGCCGGGTCGACCTCTCGTCGTTGAAGGTGAGCTGGTCGGTCGATCTCGGCTGCTGGGCGGTCGACGACGAGATCGCACGGTCCGTCGTCGACGTGGTCGGTCTTCTCGGCGACGCCGGTGCACGGTGCACGGAGGCTCCTCCCCTCTTCACGGCCCACGACAACCTCGTCTGGCTGCAGCTGTGGGGAATCTTCATGGCCGCGTACTACGGCGACCTGTACGACACCAGTGCCGACGATCTCGATCGCGACGTGCGTTCGCTGATCGAATACGGCCGCGCTCTCGGCGCGGTGGAGGCCAAGCGACTGGAGATCGATCGCACGGTCGCGTGGACTCGTGTCGCCGCGGTGCTCGCGGACAACGACGTGATCGTATGTCCGACGATGTCGCAACCTCCGGGACCCGCCACCAAGGAACTCAACGATCGCCGCGCGCGTCATCACGACGACGACCGCCATCATTCCGAGGACATGACCTCGGTGTGGAATCTGGTGTCACCATTACCGATCGTGTCGGTGCCGGCCGGCCGCCATTCGGGTGCCAACGCCGGATTGCCGATCGGCGTGCAAGTGGTTGGACGACCCGGCCGCGAAGACGTGGTGCTGGCCGTCGCCCAGCACATCGAGCGCGCGATCGGTGCGCCGAACTGGCGCTAGTCGCAGCAGGAGTCGCGCCAGCCGCAACCCGAGCACTTGAAGTGAGCGTGCTCGGGGAACAAATCGCCACCGCACAACGGGCACTCCGGATAGGTGCCGAGAGGTGATCGACACGACGTCGCGGAGGTATCGATCGGCTTTGCCTGCGCTGTGACGTCGGTGATCGCGTCGGAACTCACACGTCGAGTCTGTCACCGTCCCGGTCTCCGACAGCGGACCCTCACTAGGCTCGCCGAGGCCCATGAACGACGAACTTCCTCCGCTTCCGCACGGGCACACCCCCGGTTCGGCCCGAGCGGCCATGGCCTATCGCGACTACCGACTCATCTGGTCCGGGCTGTTCTTCTCCAACATCGGCACGTGGATGCAGAACCTCGCGCTGCCAGCGTATGTCGATCACCGGACCGGCTCGGCTCAAGTGGTGTCGCTCCTGGTGTTCGCCCAGCTCGGTCCGATCCTGCTGCTGGCCGTGCCCGGTGGCCTGATCGCCGACCGCTTCGACCGCAAGCGGTGGCTCATGGGCATGCAGTGGGTGCAACTCGTGTTCGCACTGGTGATCGCCGCTTTGGTCGCGTCCGACGGACCGATCTGGTCGCTCTTCGTCGCGCAGGCCGCGGTGGGCATCGCCAACGCACTGAACAATCCGGCGTTCCAGGCGACGATTCCGATGCTCGTCGACAAGCGCGACCTCGCCGGCGCGATCTCCATGAACTCGATGCAGCTCAACGGCACCCGAGTGCTGGGGCCGAGCATCGCCGCTCTCCTCAACATCGTCGGTGTGTCGACCGCGAGTCTCTTCGTGATCAACGCCGCCACGTACCTCGTCCTGATCGTGGCTCTCACGATGGTGACCCTGCCGGCCGTTCGCACGCTCGATCACGACCAGGGATGGCGTCGACTGTTCACCGGCGTGAACATCGCCCGCGATCGCCCGGTCCTGTCGCGCCTGCTGTTGTCGATGACCACCTTCTCGTTCTTCTCGCTCGTGGTGGTGGCGCTCTTCCCGTCGGTCACCCGCGAGAACCTGGGCGTCGACCCCGAGGGTTCCACGTATCGCTGGATCTACGCGGTGTTCGGAACCGGAGCGTTCGCCGGAGCAGCCGCCGCCGGCACGTTCCTCACGAGGGTGCATCGCCCGAAGGTCATCTCAGCCTCGTTCGTGGGCTTCGGTATCAGCCTGGCGATCTTCGGTTGGCTCGGGTCACCAGGCCCGGCGTTCCCGGCCGGCTTCGCCTTGGGCACCTTCTACTTCCTGCTCGCCACCGTGATGGCGACGGTCTTCCAGCAGAACCTGCGCGACGAAGAGCGTGTAACCGTCATGCCGTTGTGGTTCATGTCGTTCGGCGGCACCATCACCATCGGCGGACTCGTCGCCGGTCCCGTGATCGACGCCATCGGTGCACGCTGGGTCCTGCTGATCGGCGCCGTCTATGCGCTGTTCCTCGCGTGGTGGTGCGATCTCGACCGCTTGCCGCGATGGGCGTTCCTCAGGGAGACGTGACCGCGTCGACAAGGCGTTCGAGAGCGGCCACCCGACTCGCCTTCACGAGCGCGGCATCATCCGAACCGAGCGCACGCAGACGCTCGATCGCCGTATCGACTTCCACCGGGTTCGAACCGTAGAGATCGGTGCCCACCGCGACGAGTTCGATGCCGAGCTCGCGCGCGCGGCGCGCGACGCGCGCATGGGCTTCGGCCGGATCGTCGAGTTCGGCCATGAGCCCGAGGAAGGCGAGTCGTCGACGCGAACCGAGCGCGGCCAAGGTGTCGAGCGCGGCCAGCATCGACGTGGGATTGGCGTTGTAGCAGTCGTCGAGAAGGGTCGCACCCGAAGCCAGGCGCACGGCGTTCGACCGGTGTGCGCTCACCCGCGCATCGGCCAACCCCTCCGCCATCGCATCGAGCGGAACGCCGAGGGCGACTCCGACCGCGACGGCCGCGGCGGCGTTGGAAGCCGAATGCCGTCCGGGAAGTGCGAGTCGAATCGCGGCCGACCCGTCCGGTGTTCGTACCGAGAACCTGGCGCGGCCCTCGCTGTCGAGCGAGAGGCCATCGATGCGAACGTCGGCCGTCGGCGATTCGCCGTACGAGAGCACGCGGGCGGAAGTGCGCGATCGCATGGCGATCACGCGGTCGTCGTCGGCGTTCAGAACGGCCACACCGAACGACGGCAACGCTTCCACCAATTCGCCCTTGGCCCGCGCGACCCCGTCAAGGCCGCCGACCAGACTCGTGTGCGCCTCGCCGACGCGCGTGACCACGCCGATCGCCGGTCGACCGATACGACAGAGCAGATCGATCTGGCCGAATCCGCGCATCCCCATCTCGAGAACCAGCACTTCGGTATCGATCGGTGCGTTGAGGATCGTGACCGGCAATCCTTGCTCGTTGTTGTACGAACGCTCGGAGGCGACTGTTCGCTTGGTGCTCGAAATGGCCGCGGCCACCAGATCCTTGGTGGTGGTCTTGCCCACCGAGCCGGTGATGCCCACCGCCATCGTGCCCGCCGGAAGAAGTGTGCGAGCCCATCGCGCCGCGTCCATGAGCGCTTCTCCGGTATCGGCCACTTCGATGCACGCGATGCGGTCCACGAGATCGGCGCGCGCCGGACGCGACGACAGATACGCAACGGCACCATGCGCGACTGCATCGTCGACGAATTCGTGTCCGTCGCGCTCGGCCACCAACGGCACGAACATCCGACCCGGCACGAGCGAGCGGGAGTCGAACGACGCCCCGTCGATCTCCACGTCGGGCCCCACGAAACGACAGGGCCCGTGCTCGGCGAGAGCACGGGCCAGGTCCTGAGCACGCCAACGCATGCCCCGAAGGTACTGCTGTCGGTCAGTGGCTGGCGGGCATCTCCTCGCCCAGGGCAAACTTGGTGTACTCCTCGCCGGTGTCCTCCATGTTCTCGAACTGGATGACGCCCATCTCCTCGTAACGCTTGCGCAGCCACGAATCGTTGCGGTCGAGCAACCCGAGCTTCTTGCAGTTGGGCACGATCTTGCTGAAAAGCATCTGCTGGAAGACCTCACGCGTCGGGTCGTTGAGAACCAGCGGCACGATGTCGCGGGTGTTGATGCCCATGCGCTCCCAGACTTCCTGCGACATGAAACGGTCGCGCATGCGGACCGAGGCCTCGTAGGCGAACTCCTGGCGATCCTTGATCTCCTTGTCGCTCATCTCGGAGTAGGCCTCCTGCAGCGACAGGACGCCGAATGCCACGTGACGGGCCTCGTCGCTCATGACGTAGCGCAGCAACTGCTTGAGGAGCGGCTCGCTCGTGAACTGGTAGAGGTTTCCGAACGCGGCCAGGGCCAGGCCCTCGACCATCACCTGCATGCCGAGGTAGGTCATGTCCCAGCGGCTGTCGTTGATGATGTCGTCGAGCAGCATGCGCAGGTGGGCGTTGATCTGGAAACCGCCGCCCAACTTCTCGTCGAGATAACGGGCGAACACTTCGACGTGACGGGCCTCGTCGACGACCTGGGTCGAGGCGTACAACTTCGCGTCGTACCACGGCACGGTCTCGGTGATCTTGGCGGTGCAGAGAAGCGCACCCTGCTCGCCGTGCATGAACTGCGAGAGGCTCCACTTGCGCTGCAGAACGGCGAACTCGGTCCACTCCTTGTCGCCCCACTTCTCGACCGGCGTGCCGTCGTAGTGGCTGGCGGTCAGGCCCGACACCGCGGCGGCGAGGTCGGCCGACACCTGGGCCTCGACGTCGACGTCGGTGTCCCAGGGAAGATCGGTGGTGGCGTTCCACTGGCCGACCTTGGCCTTTTCATAGAGACGGCGCAACGCCGGGCGGGACAGCGAGTAGTCCCACGAGAAGATGGCGTCGGCGTTGTCCTTCACCACGTGCTGCACCTCGTTCGGGTCGCACGTGGGGATGGCCAGGATCGCCTCGATGTCGTTGAGTTCGGCTCGGCCGATGATCTCCTGGCTTTCCTTCTCGGTGATGCTCATGGTGTTGGTCTCCTGTTGTCGAGATCGATGACTGGCTGGACTTCTGACTGGCTAACTGACGGGAAGATCGATGAAGGCCACGAGTGGCGCGAAGAATTCGCGCGCCGAGGCCGGATCGCCCAGATCGACGAGCGAGCTGGGCGCGAGGAAGTGCGAGATCACGAGACGCGCGAGAAGGTCGACGAAGCGGACTCCGACGTCGTGGGGCACGTACGCGGTGACCATGGGCAGCAGGTACGCCGACGCGACATTGATGATGCGCGGCAGTCCGTCGACGGTGAGATCGCGAATTGCGGTGGCCTCTTCGGTCGCGAGCATGGTGACGAGATGCTCGTCAGTGCGCAGTTCGGTGGTCGCGTACACGGCGATCTGCACGGTGAGATCGAGCAGCGAATCGGAGTCGAGCAGAGCCGAGCGCATTCCTGCGAAGAACTCGCGCGTGTTGCGCACCCGGAGGGCCTCGAACATCACGTCCTTGCCGCCCGGGAACATGCGGTAGATCGACGCGCGCGACACGTGCGACTCGTTCGCGACGTCGTCGATGGTGACCTTGCCGAGGCCCCAGCGCACGATGCACTCGTGCAGCGCATCGAGAACTCGATCCTCGGCACTGCGAGACGGAGTCATGCCCGTTGTCACAGTTGAGACACTAAGACGCCTTCCGTCTCACCGTCAACCCCTCACGTGACGATCGGCTCAGCCAAACCTGACTAATTTGGTCGGGAATCAGGTTCGAGGGTCGGTAGTCTCGGGAACCGTTCCCATCCCGACATCCCATTCCGAAAGGACCCCATGATCCCCTCCACCATCCGGCGCGTGTCATTGGCCGCGGCCATCATCGGCACCTTCGCCCTCGCCTCATGCGGTGGCGACGACGAAGGCTCGAGCGGCGGCGACTGCCCCACCATCACCGAGGGCAAGCTCACCATCGCCACCGGCAATCCGGCTTTCTCGCCCTGGGTCGAGAACGATGCTCCCGAGAGCGGCGAAGGCTTCGAGGCCGCGGTGGCCTACGCGGTCGCCGGCGAACTCGGCTTCGAGAACGAGAACGTCGTGTGGGTGCGCACCACCTTCGACGAGGCCATCCAGCCCGGCGCGAAGAACTTCGACTTCAACCTCCAGCAGTACTCCATCACCCCGGAGCGTTCGGAGATCGTGTCGTTCAGCGACCCGTACTACACCACCAACCAGGCGATCGTGGCTCTCGATGGTTCGCCGGCCGCCGGCGCCACCTCGGTGGCCGATCTCGTCGACGTGAAGTTCGGCGCTCAGGCCGGAACGACCAGCCTCGACTTCATCAACAACGTGATCAAGCCCTCGAACGAGGCGTTCGTCTACGACGACAACGCCGGAGCGAAGGCTGCTCTCGACGCCGGCCAGATCGACGCGATCGTCGTCGACCTTCCGACCGCTCTCTACATCTCGGCCGTCGAGATCGAGGGTTCGTCCGTGATCGGTCAGTTCCCGGCCGACGCCGGTGGCTCCACCGACAACTTCGGTCTGCTGTTCGAGAAGGACAACAAGCTCGTCGGTTGCGTGAACAAGGCTCTGGCCGCGCTGAAGGACTCGGGCTCGTTGGCCGAGATCACCAACAAGTGGCTGAGCGAGAACGTCGGCGCTCCGGTGATCTCGGTCGGCTGATCGCCCGAGACATCGATCCGAAACATCGATCCGACGAACCGTTCCGACGTTTCGTCGCAACCACCCGGCGTAATCTCTACGCCATGACCGACACAGTGCCCGGGCCGAGCGATCGCCCGGGCACTGTCACGTCGGGCCGACGGCAACTGACTCGTCGCCAGGAGTTCGAACGGCGGCAACGGCGCCGCTCGGCCACCATCGCGGCCGCCTCCACCGCCATCGTCGTGGGAGCGCTCGTCATCTTCGTCCCGCTCACCCCGGGCTGGGACAAGGTTCGCAAGTCGTTCTTCGACGGCGAACTCTTCAACGACTCGTTCCCCCGGCTCCTCGACGCGTTCGTGAAGAACCTGCAGATCTTCGCCTGGAGCACTCCGTTCATCCTGCTGATCGGCATGCTTCTCGCGATCTTCCGCAACGTGCGCACGCCGGCGCTGTTCCCCCTTCGCCTCTTCGCCGCCGCGTACACCGACATCTTCCGCGGCGTCCCGGTCATCCTGACGATCCTCCTCATCGGATTCGGCGTTCCCGGACTCGGGCTCGATCGCCCCTACAACAGCCCGTACCTGTGGGGTTCGGTCGCCCTGGTACTCGCCTACTCGGCCTACGTGGCCGAGGTCTTCCGAGCCGGCATCGAGAGCGTCCACGAGAGCCAGCGAGCCGGCGCACGCTCGCTCGGCCTGTCGTCGAGCCAGACCATGCGCCACGTGATCGTGCCCCAGGCCGTACGGCGGGTCATCCCGCCGCTGATGAACGACATGGTGTCGCTCCAGAAGGACGTCGCCTTGGTGAGCCTCATCGGACCGATCGAGATCCTGCGCCAAGCCGGCATCGACAAGTCGAAGTTCGCCAACTTCACGCCGTACGTCGCGGCCGCCGTCATCTTCCTCGTCCTCACGATTCCCGAGACGCGTTTCGTCGACTGGCTCACCGCCCGCGAGCGGCGCCGGACCTCCGGGACGGCCGTGCGATGATCCCGAAGCTGCAACTCATCGACGTCCGCAAGTCGTTCGGGTCGCGAGTCGTCCTCGACGGCGTGTCGATCGACGTCGCCGATCGCGAGGTGGTCGCGTTCGTCGGCGCTTCGGGCAGCGGCAAGAGCACGCTCCTGCGCTGCGTCAATCTGCTCGAACCGATCGACGACGGCCAGGTCGTCGTCGACGACGTCGACATCAGCGTGCCGGGCCTTCCGGTCGACCCCATCCGACGCCGGATCGGCATGGTGTTCCAGAGCTTCAACCTCTTCCCGCACATGAACGTGCTGAAGAATCTCTCGCTCGCACCGCGCAAGGTTCTCGGCGTGTCGAGGAGCGAGGCCGAGAACACCGCCCGCGAACTTCTCGAGCGTCTCGGTCTGGGCGACCGGGCCGACGCCTACCCCGACCAGTTGTCGGGCGGCCAGCAACAGCGTGTGGCCATCGCCCGCAGCCTCGCCATGTCGCCCGAGATCCTGCTGCTCGACGAGATCACGTCGGCGCTCGACCCCGAACTGGTGGGCGAGGTTCTCGACGTCGTGCGCGAATTGAAGGGCGGTGGCATGACCATGCTCATCGTCACCCACGAGATGGCTTTCGCACGCGAGATCGCCGATCGAGTTTGCTTCCTGCACCAGGGTCAGATCGCCGAGATGGCGCCGCCCGACAAGTTCTTTTCCTCGCCCGAGAACGAGCGCACGCGCCAGTTCTTGCAGCGCGTGATCGAGTCGGGTCGGTTCTAGACCGTCGGTAGCTGGTAGTCGGCGAAGCGGTCGCGCAACGTCTTCTTCGAGAACTTGCCCACGCTGGTCTTGGGCACCTCGTCGATGAACACCACGTCGTCGGGCAACTGCCACTTGGCCAACGTAGGCGCGAGATACTCGATCACCTCGGCCGGCGTCATGGTGGCGTCCTTCTCGAGCACCACACAGGCCAGCGGACGCTCCGACCACTTCGGATGCGAGACGCCGATCACCGCCGCCTCGCGAATCTTCGGATGGGCCATGAGTTCGTTCTCGATCTCGACCGAGCTGATCCACTCGCCGCCCGACTTGATGAGATCCTTGGTGCGGTCGAGCAGCCGAATGCGACCGCGATCGTCGACCGATGCGACGTCGCCGGTGCGCAGCCAACCGTCGGCGGTGAAACTCTCACCGGCGCGTTCGTCGTTGTAATACGTCGCGGCGATCCAGTTGCCGCGACACTGCAGCTCGCCGCTCGACTCGCCGTCCCACGGCACGTTGTTGGTGGTGCCAGGTTCGACCACCCGGCACTCCACACCGAACATCGAGCGACCCACTTGGGTGCGCAGATCGGCTTGGGTGTCGAGATCGAGCAGCAGTTGATCGGAGTCGAGGTGGCACACCGCCGCCAGCGGGCTGGTCTCGGTCATTCCCCACGCCTGCAGGATGGGCAGACCGGTCTGCTCGCGGTACGCCTCCGACAACGCGCGTGGAACGGCCGATCCGCCGCACGGAATCGCGCGCAGGCTCGACGTGTCGCGACCCTTGAGTTCGGGAAGCACGCCCATCCAGATGGTGGGCACACCGGCCGCCACCGTGACCTTCTCGTTCACGATGAGGTCGGCCACCGCCTTGCCCGACAGATCGGGGCCGGGCATCACGAGATTCGCGCCGGCCGCCACTGCCGCGTGCGCGAGACCCCACGCGTTGGCGTGGAACATCGGAACGACGGGGAGGATCGTGTCGCGTTCGGAGACGCCGAGCCCGTCGACGATCATGGTGGCCATCGTGTGCAGGAACGTGCTGCGATGCGAATACACGACGCCCTTGGGGTTGCCGGTGGTTCCGCTCGTGTAGCACATGGACGCCGCGGTGTTCTCGGGAACCTCGACGAACGACGACGGTTTCGCGGCGGCGATCAACTTCTCGTAGTCGTGGACCTGGAAGTTGCCGAGGTCGGCCGGTACGTCGCCCTTGCCGTCGTCCATGATCACGAGATGCTTGACGGTGGTGAACGTGGGCAACAGCGGGGCCAGCAGACCGATGAGCGAGCGGTCGACGAAGATCACTTCGTCCTCGGCGTGGTTGGCGATGTACGTGAGCTGCTCGGGGAACAACCGGATGTTCAAGGTGTGCAGAACCCGGCCCGAACACGGGGCCGCGAAATACAGCTCGAGGTGCCGCGCGGTGTTCCATGCGAACGTGGCCACGCGACCCGACGACGAGATGCCGAGGGTGTCGAGCACCGTTCCGACGCGTCGGGTCCGATCGGCCCAATCGGCATACGTCGTGCGCTCGAGACCGGTGGCCGTCGCGGTCACGATGGTCTTGCGACCGAAGTAACGCTCGGCTCGCTCGAAGATGTGAAGGATCCCGAGCGGAACGTCTTGCATCAATCCCGGAAAATTCGCGGCCATGAAGTCCCCCTTGTCGCTGCCGAACAATAGTGCCCGTGCTCGCGCCGCCACCAGGGCCGCGACGTGCCTGAGCGCCGAACATCTCGTAGATTCACTGTTCATGTCCGGCCCGACCAACGATGCCGAGGGGGCCGAGCCGATCCACGCGTCGCCCCTCGCCCGTCGGGCGATTCTGATCAGCGCGGGCGTTCTGTTCGCCCTCGGTACCTTCGGATCGAACATCGGCCCGGCCTGGGTCGACGAGCGCCCGGCGGTGGTTCTCGCGCTGTCGGCCCGCAACCGCAACTTGTTCGGATCGGTCCCGTTCATCGATCCGCTTCCGTACGCGGTGCTCGGGTTCGTCCGACTCTTCCTCGCCGGAACCGTGCTCTTCTTCCTCGGACGGTGGTACGGCGAGCGCGCCTTGCGATGGACCGAGAAGCAGGTGGGGGAACTCCCGGCCATCTACCGCTGGTTCCAGACCGGAATCGATCGCGCCGGTTGGCTGCTCATCATCCTGATGCCGGCCAGCAACCTCGTGTGCATGATGGCCGGCCATCGTCGCTTCGCACCGTGGCGTTTCGTGTCGCTGCTCTCGATCGGTATCGCACTCAAACTGGTGGTGCTGTGGGCCGGCGGCCAGGCCTTCGAAGACCAGATCCGGTCGTTCCTGAACTGGATCGAGGACTACCAGTGGTGGATCGTCGCCGGCCTCTTCGCCCTCACCTTCGTACAGAGCGCCCAGCAGGCCCGTCGATCGGCGCCCGATGTGCTGCACGAGATCGAACACCCCACCGACGATCCAGCCAGCGAGCCTTCCACCACCGAGAATCAGCCGTAGGTCGGTTTCGACTGAGCGTCCCGCGGGCCTCGGGCCTAGATTTCGCTCACCCGTTTCCTGAAGGAGCAACCATGGCCATTTCCGTCGGCGACAAGATTCCGAACGTTCAGTTCCGCGTGCTCGGCTCGAGTGGCATGCCCGAGACCGTGAACTCGCACGACGCTCTCGGCAAGGGCAAGGTCGTGGTGTTCGCCGTTCCCGGTGCCTTCACCCCCGGTTGCTCGATGGTGCACCTCCCCGGCTACGTGCAGAATCGCGAAGCGTTGAAGGCCAAGGGCGTCGAGACCATCGCGTGCGTGAGCGTGAACGATCCGTGGGTCATGGATGCGTGGGGCAAGGCTCAGGGCGCCGACGGAATTCTCATGCTCGCCGACAGCGGTGAGTTCACACGCTCGGTCGGCCTCGAGATGGACGGTTCGGGCTTCGGCCTCGGCACCCGTTCGCAGCGCTACTCGGCCATCCTCCAGGACGGTGTGGTCACCGAGATCAACGTCGAGCAGGGTCCCGGCGTCACCGTGAGCGCCTGCGAGATCGTTCTCGGACACCTCTGATCGCGAACGCTCTCTGACGCGTCGTCGCGTCGGCTGACTACAGTTCATCCCGACACCACGGGGAGGACATCATGAAGTGCGGTCTGTGTTGGGCCGACAATCCCGACGACGCGTTGTTCTGCGTCGACTGCGGAGTGATGCTCACCGCCCAGAGCGTGGCCAATGTCCCGACGATCGATCAGGTCGATCCGGCCGGTCACGTTGGGGGCAACTCCCGCAATCGGGGTCTCGTCGCGGTGTCGCTCCTGGCCATCGTGTCGACCCTGGCCCTGTTGGTGCTCGTCATCGTCTTGGCGATCGACGACGGCGAACCGGCGGCGGCACCCACAACCCCGGCACCGGCCACGACCGTCGCAACAACCACCACCGCTCCGGTCGACCAGTTGCGACTCGCTTCCGACGCCTGGCGCGGTTTCTCGGCCGCGTTCCTGCAACCGCACCTCGACGAGCCGTTCGTGAGCGGTGATCGCATCCTCGCCATCGCCAGCGCCGACGACCTGGCCGCTCGGCCGAGCCAATCGATCGCCGGATTGGTGCTGCTCGGGTGGTCGAACGGCCAGTGGACGTCGGTCGACGGCATCCCGTTCCAGTCGCCCGATACTGCCGTCGCGTTCGAAGTGCTCGGTAGTCGTCTCGTCGCCAATCCGATGGTCGTGATCACGTGGTCGGGTTCGGACGACGGTGCCGTGTCGTACGTGTTCCGCGCGTTCGACGACGAGCTCGTCGACATCGTGAGCGGCCGACCGATCGGCGACGAATGGACCGCGATCGCCATCACCGATCGCTCGTTCGACTTCGTGGAGTACACCGCGTGCAAGACGGGCGAAGTTCTGTCCCTCGCCGATGGCTCCGAGTCGTTCTTCTGCGACGTGGTGGTCGACTCGCGCATCGACATCCTCGACGACGGCACCACCCGGAAGACCGAAGTCGAAACCGCGCAGACGCGGCCCGAACTCGTCTTCCCCAACGATCTGGAGATCACCGGCGTGCGGATGACCCAGCCCGAGTGCGACGGCTCGTACATCACCGCGGTGGGCGCCTCGGTGTCGTCGAGCGAGACCCGCAATCGCGCGAACATCGCCAAACTCCTGAAGCGCTATCCGGGTTCGTCGTACCTGCGCAACGACCAGACCTGCGACTCGTTGTGGCCCGAGGCCGACGGTGCACCGATCTACATCGTGTACTTCGGCCCGTACGCCACGAAGAGCGAGGCCTGCGACGCCCGCGATCTCGGGCCCAAGGGTGCGTACGTGCGGCCGCTCGACGACGACGTTCCGTACACCAAGAACGTGTACTGCTGATCTTGTCGGCCGAACGAGCCGAGGAGATCAGAGACCGAGAGCGGCGTCGAGCCCGAGGGTGAGTCCGGGCAGAGTCGACACCTTCTTGCACGCCAGCACAACGCCGGGCATGAACGACACCCGGTCGTAGCTGTCCTGGCGGATGGTGAGCGTCTGACCGGCCGCGCCGAGGATCACTTCTTGATGCGCGACCATGCCCCGCATGCGCACCGCGTGCAGACGGATGTCGGCCGGACCCTTGCCGCCTCGCGCACCCGGAACCACTTCGTGCTGCGTGGGGTCGGCCGCCCACTCCTGTGACGCCGCCGCCATGCGGCGCGCCGTGGCCACCGCGGTTCCCGACGGTGCGTCGGCCTTGGCGTCGTGATGCAATTCGATGATCTCGGCGGTGTCGAACCACGGTGCGGCCATCTCGGCGAACTTCATCATCAGCACCGCGCTGATGGCGAAGTTGGCCGCGATGAGACAGTTGGACGACGTGAACGCCTTGCGGAACGACGCATAGTCGTCGTCGGAGAAGCCGGTGGTGCCGACGACCGCATGCACGCCGTGCAGCGCACACCACTGCAGGTTGGTACGCGACGCGGCGGCCACGGTGAAGTCGACTGCCACCTGCACTCCGGCGTCGGCCATGGCACGCGGATCGGCCGAGATGGCGATTCCGTGGACCGAGCGACCGACCGCCGCCGGATCGACGGCGGCGACCAGTTGCAAACCGGCATCGGCGGCCACGGCGTCACACACCGTGGCGCCCATGCGCCCCCCGGCTCCGAACACGCCGACTTTGATGGGCGAACCAGTCATGTCGGCGATCCTAAACCGGGCACCGAATCGGTTCGGTGATGAATCGAGTTGGTTGGAAAGCGAATCGCGTCAGCGATGACGGCGCGGGCCGCGATCGCGACCGCCACGACCGCCGTCACGACCGCCGTCACGTCCGCCGTCACGACCACCGCGACGCTCGCCGCGGTCGTCGCTGCCGGCTTCGCCACCGGGGCCGAGGTCGCCGAGCTGGCCGGCGATCTCGCTGTCGAAGGCGTCTTCGAAGCTCACCGACACGGCTCCATCGGAGCGGGGACGATCGCCCGAACGCGAACGGTCACCCGAGCGCGGCCGGTCGTCCGACGAACCCGAGTCGCCACCGGCGACCGGAGCGAAGTCATCGCCCACCGGAGTGAGCGACACCTTGCCCTTGTCGTCGATGTCGTCGACGCGGACTTCGATCTCCTGACCGAGGGTGAGGACGTCTTCGACGTTGTTGATGCGCTTGCCGCGACCCAACTTCGAGATGTGCACCAGACCATCGCGGCCCGGGAGGATGTTGACGAAAGCGCCGAACTTGGTGATCGACACCACGCGGCCGTTGTACACCGCGCCGAGTTCGGCCTTGGGCGGATCGACGATCGCGAGGATGCGCGCCTTGGCGTCTTCCATGCGGAAACCTTCCACGGCTCCGATGGTGACGATGCCCACGACTCCGTCGTCGTCGACGCTGATGTCGGCACCGGTCTCCTGCTGAATGGTGTTGATGACCTTGCCCTTGGGTCCGATCACTTCGCCGACCTTGTCGAGCGGAATGGTGATCGACGTGATCTTCGGAGCGCTCTCGGCCACCTCGGCACGCGGGGCGGCGATGGCGGCGTTCATCACGTCGAGGATCTTGAGACGGGCTTCCTTGGCCTGATCGAGCGCGGCGGCCAGAACGTCGGCCGGAATGCCGTCGATCTTGGTGTCGAGCTGCAGGGCCGTCACGGCGTCGGCGGTGCCGGCGACCTTGAAGTCCATGTCGCCGAACGCGTCTTCGGCACCGAGGATGTCGGTGAGGCTCGTGTACTTGCCTTCGGCGTACACGAGACCCATGGCGATGCCGGCCACCGGAGCCTTGATCGGCACACCGGCGTCCATGAGTGACAGCGACGACGAGCACACTGAAGCCATCGACGTGGAACCGTTGGACGACATCACTTCCGACACGAGACGAAGCGTGTAAGCGAAGTCCTCCTGGCTCGGCACGACCGGCAAGAGCGCGCGCTCGGCGAGCGCACCGTGGCCGATCTCGCGGCGCTTGGGTGAACCCACGCGGCCGGTTTCACCGTTGGCCCACGGAGCCATGTTGTAGTGGTGCAAGTAGCGCTTCTCGCTGACCGGGGTGAGCGAGTCGATCATCTGGTTCATGCGCGGCATGGCCAGCGTCGTGACGTTCATGACCTGGGTCTCACCGCGCTGGAACAGACCCGAGCCGTGGGCCGAGGGCAGCACACCGACTTCAGCCGACACCGGACGAAGATCGCGCGGGCCGCGGCCGTCGATACGAATTCCTTCGTCGACGATGCGCTTGCGCACGAGGGTCTTGGTGAGGCTGCGGACGGCTTCCTTCACTTCCTTGTCGCGACCGGCGAAGGGTTTGCCCTCGCCGCACAACTCGGCCACGGCCTTGGCGGTGGCGGCGTCGGTGGCGGCGTTGCGATCGGCCTTCTTGGCGATCTTGATGGCGTCGGCGACGTCGTTGCTCACCGAAGCGTCGACCGCGGCGTAGATGTCGTCGGTGTAGTCGAGGACCGGCGTGAAGGCCAGCGGGGTGATGGCACCCTTGGTGGCGATGACCGAAGCGACCAACTGGCGCTGCAACGCGATGGATTCCTTGATCCACTGCTTGGAGGCCTCGAGACCACCGGCCAGAACGGTTTCGTTCACCTTCGGGGCGCCGCTCGCGTAGTACTCGAACGACTTCTCGCTGCCACCGGCCTCGACCATCATGATGGCGACGTCGCCGTTGTCGAGTTCGCGGCCAGCGACCACGAGTTCGAACGTGCTCTCGTCACCCTCCTGATAGGTGGGGTGAGGAATCCAGGTGCCGTCCTGCGCGAATGCCACGCGAACCGCACCGATCGGGCCTTCGAACGGGATGCCCGAGATCATCAGCGCGGCCGAGGCGGCGTTGATGCTCAGCACGTCGTGCGGGTTCACCTGATCGGCGCCGAGCACGGTGAGGACGACCTGCACTTCGTTGCGGAATCCGTCGGGGAACGCCGGACGCAGCGGGCGGTCGGTGAGGCGGCACGTGAGGATGGCGTCCTCGGTGGGACGACCCTCGCGGCGGAAGAACGAACCGGGGATCTTGCCCGCGGCGTAGGCGCGCTCTTCGACGTCGACCGTCAACGGGAAGAAGTCGACGCCGGGGCGAACGTCCTTGGCGGCGTTCGCGGTGGCGAGCACGATGCTCTTCCCGATGGTTGCGACGACCGCACCCTGGCTTTGCAGGGCGAAGCGGCCGGTTTCAAATGACAATGACTTGTCGGTGCCCCCGACGGGACCCGACACTCGGATGGCGTCAGCCACGACGAGCTCCTTTCGAACGGCGGACTTGGCCGCCGTGTTCGGAGCAGCGGGCCGGTTCCCAGTCGGCGGGGTCGCATCCTCGGAAGCGGCCTCGGCGACTGACAACCGAGCCGTTCACTGCTCGGTGTTATGTGTTGTGCGTCTTATCGACGCAGACCCAACTCGGCCACGATTTCGCGGTACCGGCTGATATCCCGGCCCTTGACGTAGTCGAGCAGACGACGACGGCGGCCCACCATCATCAGCAGCCCACGACGGCTGTGGTGATCCTTCGGATGATCCTTCAGGTGATCGGTGAGGTGGTTGATGCGCTCGCTCAGAAGTGCGATTTGCACCTCGGGCGAACCCGTGTCGGTGCCGTGCTTGCAATGCTTGGCGATCGTCTCGGTCTTGGGTGTTGCGGCCATGATGGCTCTGCCTTCCGTGTTGTTCGTGCGGAGGTCGCTCCGGGAGGAGCATCACGCCGGAGCCGGAGCCCCGTCGGACATGGTCAGGCTACGGGAGCAGGACGTTCGTTCCACCTGGTCGCGGGCGGGCCGCTCGCCGTTCCCGGGCCGATCACGACCATCCGACCCGCACAAGAATGCGGCACGACCAGCCTTTTTCCACACAATTCCGCTCGTATGGCTCCTCGGCGTCTTCAGGGACCTCGCTCCAGTCGAGCGACTCCCATACCGCCTCGGCCACCTCCTGGGCCCATGGATGCGGATTGACGTCGAAGACCCACACCGCTTTGCCGGACACCGGACCGATCGGCGCCGTGGTGTCGAGTTCGGCGATGATCGTGTGCAGATCGTCGGAATGGACGAACTCGTAGACCATGTCAGTCGACAGACCACCTTCGGTGACGCGGCGAGCCAACACAGCTGGCGACGAAGCACGGATCACGGCCACATCGTGATTCTGGCGCCGATGGGCAAAGTCAGCCCGATCGACCCACCGGTAGTTTGACCCCATGTTCACGGGGATCGTCGAAGAGCTCGGCACGGTCGTGTCGTCGACTCCCGTCTCTACCGAGTGGGGTCCGGGCGTGCGCCTGCGGATCGCAGCCAGCACCGTTCTCGAAGGTTCGGGTCTGGGCGCGTCCATCGCGGTGAACGGCTGCTGCCTCACCCTCGTCGACAGCGGCACGGCCGATGGCCGCTCGTGGTGGGACACCGACGTGAGCGACGAGACCCTCAAGCGCACGACAACCGGATCACTGAGGCCGGGTGATCGGGTGAATCTCGAGCGTCCGATGGCGCTCGGCGATCGCCTCGGCGGCCACATGGTGCTCGGTCACGTCGACGCCGTTGGTGAAGTGGTGTCGGCCGCCCCCGATCTCGTGGTGCGAGTTCCTCGGGAACTCATGCGGCTGCTCGTCGAAAAGGGCTCGGTCACCGTCGATGGCATCAGCCTCACCGCGTTCGACCTGACCGACGACACGTTTCGCGTCGCGGTCATCCCGCACACCGCCAGTGTCACGACACTCGGATTCCGGCCGGCCGGCTCAAGGGTGAATCTCGAGATGGACGTGCTCGCCAAGCACATCGAACGTCTAGTCGACCCCTACCAGAAGTAGTTCCGAACAACTCTGCAACACCCCCTCTTTATGGTGGTGATCGCAATGAGCACATCAGTCGCAGAGTTCACCCGATCGGTCGATGCTCTCTCCCTCTCCGAAGTTCGCCACGAACTCGAACTCACGCGTGTCGCCAAGGCCCGCCTGGTCGCCCGCGAGCTTGCCCTCGTCGCTCGACTCGAATCTCTCGTTTCCGATCCGGTCGCACCCACTCGGGTGATCACCGAATTCGAGTTGGTGTCGCACGGGGGCCTCACCCTGCGCGAGGCCCGAGAGGCCGTCGCCCGCTCGCGAACGGTCGCCGTGGCCCCCACGCTCGGTGCGGCACTTTCGGCGGGCACCACCACGGCGGCTCACATCGATGTTCTTGCCCGAGGCCTCAAGGACGCCGGCCCCGACCGCGACGCCTTGCTCGCTCACCTACCGCACCTCACGGAGGCTGCGACCACCCTGTCGAGCGTCGAGTTCTCCGAAATCGTCAAGAAGACGCTCGAGATCAGTCGCACCGATGACGGACTGTCCCGCTTCGAACGTCAGCGCCGCTCCACCCACTTGCGTACCTGGACCGATTCCGACGGCATGTTCCAGATCCGAGGTCAATTCGACCCGATATCGGGCACCGCGATCTCGTCGGTCATCGAGCGAACGAAAGAGCGTCTCTTCCACTCCGGACATGTCAAACATCACGTCGATGTCGCGCCCGGTATCGAGCCGAACGATCACCTCCGCGCACTGGCTCTCGTCGCCGCACTCGACGCGAGAGGCGATGGAGACGCCAGCGCGCCTTCGTGTCGCGCCGAGGTCGTCGTTCATGTCGACCTCGCATCGCTGACCGATGGCCGCCACCCTCTACACCAACCCTCGAGCCGATGTGGGCGAGACGTGGGAGTTCGGATCGGAGACAATTGCAGGAGGCCCGCCATCTTCCGGGACTGATCATGTGCGACCGTCGGGCCGGATGCTGTCGACGAGCCGAAGCTCGCCACGGCTTGCCCATCGGCGATGTACACGACCTGCGCGATTCCCGATTGCGATGTTCCGTACCACCGATGTCAGATCCACCACATCGACTACTGGGAAAACGGGGGTCGAACCGACCTCGATAACCAAGTTCCACTCTGCTCACGGCACCACCACGCCGTCCACGAGGGTGGCTGGACTCTGTCGCTCGAGCCGTCGACCCGAGAAGTGACTCTGACACGTCCGTGATTCGTGCCGGGGCGTGATTCCTTCCCGATCCGGCGATCCTCGCCGACTACCGTTTCCCTCGTGACGACCGAACCCGATCTCGGCGCTTTGCGCGCGCGCATCGACGAACTCGATCGTCAACTCCTCGCCGTCCTGGCCGAGCGCCTCGAGGTCTGCCACGAAGTCGCACGCGTGAAGGAACGCAGCGACACGCCGGTCATTCAGCCGGCTCGTGTGCGCGACGTGGTGAACAGCCGTCGGCAGTGGGCCATTGACGCCGGCGTCGACCCCGACTTCGCTGAACAGGTGATGCGCGTCCTGCTGTCGGAAACCCACCGCATCGAGGTGGCCGGACGTCGACCCGATCCGGCCCCCGACAAGTCGGCCACACCCGAGGGAACTCGTTCGGCCATCGACACCGTCGCGTCGCGTGTCGACCACATGGTCGTCGCGGTCTCCGACATCACGGCGGCCACGACGCTGTTCACCGATCGTCTCGGCTTCCATCTCGAACAGACCACGCCGGGTGGTTCGACGACCTCGGCGGGAATCGCGGTGCTCGGAGCCGGCGGCGTCACGATCGTCCTCGTGGGCCCCGAAGCCGGACCGGAAGTGGCCGAACACATCGCCACGCACGGCACCGGCATCCACCACATCGCCATCGAGGTGCTCAACGCCGACTACGCCCGGGCCACGCTGAGCGGTGCCGGGGCACCTCTCCTCACCGAGGTGATGGTCGACGCCGACGGCCACGAGCAGTTCTTCACCGTGCGCGACCCGGCTTCCGGAGTCCAGGTGGGTTTCGTGGCCCGAACCGGCCACCGCGTGGGCGTGGCCACGGCGAACGTCCTCGAGGCGTTCAAGAACCAGCCGCTTCGCTAGTCTGACCTCAGCACGACAGGTAGGGGGTCAGCGGCTTCTCGCATCCGTCGACTCCCGTTGTGCCCTGGCAACAACCGAATCCACGAAGCGGCCCACCGGGTCGTCTCTCGAACATCGAGGTTCTTCATGTCGCGCCAGCGCATTCCTGTCTCCGACGGTCCGTTCCGTCATCTCGCCGACACCCCGCTCGACGAACTCATGGCCATGGCTCGTCGCATCCGCGACGAACACCACGGCACCCGGGTCACCTTCTCCCCCAAGGTGTTCATCCCGCTCACGATGCTCTGCCGCGACACGTGCGGCTACTGCACCTTCGCGCAACCGCCGGCCCGCCTCGAGAGCCCGTACCTGTCGCCTGATGAAGTGCTCGCCATCGCCAAGCAAGGTGCGAAGCACGGATGCCACGAGGCGCTCTTCACGCTCGGCGAGGCTCCCGAGGAGCGCTATTCGGTGGCCCGCGAATGGCTCGATGCCCACGGCTACGCATCGACCGTCGACTACCTCGCTGCCATGGCCAAGTTGGTCATCGACGAAACCGGCTTGCTGCCCCACGCCAACGCGGGCGCGTTGAATCGCGACGACCTGCTGCGTCTGCGCGCCGTGAGCCCGAGCCAAGGGATGATGATCGAATCGCTGCGCGACGATCTGTCGTGCCATCGGGGCGCACCCGACAAGACACCCGAGCGCCGCCTCGCCACACTCGAACTCGCCGGCGAACTGAAGATCCCGTTCACCACCGGCATCCTCTGCGGAATCGGCGAGAGCCGCGCCGACCGAATCGACGCCTTGGTCGCCATCGCCGAATCGCACGCACGACACGGTCACGTCCAGGAAGTCATCGTGCAGAACTTCCTGCCCAAGCCCCGAACCGGCATGCAGAACGAGGCTCCGTGCCCGCACGACGAGTTCATGTGGTCGATCGCCGCGGCCCGCGTGATCCTGCCGCCCGAGATCCACCTGCAGGCACCGCCGAATCTCTCCGATGATTTCGGTGTCCTTCTCGACGCCGGTATCGACGATTGGGGTGGCGTGTCACCGGTGACCGCCGACCACGTGAACCCCGAACGCCCGTGGCCCGATCTCGACCGTCTCCGTCTAGTGACCGAATCACGCGGAATGAACCTGGCGCCGCGGCTCACGGTGTACCCCGAATTCATCACCGGCGAGAACTCGCTCGGTCTCGGCGACAGCCCGTGGATCGAACCCTCGCTTCGGTTCACGGTCCTCGATCGCAGTGACGCCGAGGGCATGGGACGCGACGATCCGGGTGCGATCTGGCCCGAGAAGGTCACCGCCGCCGACGTGGTGCACGACGGTGCCGAAGTGGTGCTGGTGGGCCATCGCAGCACCCAGTGGTACAGCGGAGCCAACAACAAGCCAGCCGCTCTGGTTCCTGGGGCCGGAATTGCGAACACCACTTCATCGACCGCGGGCCGTTCCCGTGTGCACGAGATCATCGACGGCCATCGCGGCGGCCAGGAGATCGGTTTCGACGAGATCGTCGCGTTGTTCGCCGCCCGCGGTCGCGAGGTCGCGACGATCGCCGAATACGCCGATCACCTGCGACGTGAAGCGGTCGGCGACACGGTCACGTGGGTGCACAACCGCAACATCAACTACACGAACGTGTGCACCTTCAAGTGCAAGTTCTGCGGATTCTCCAAGGGTCCGTTGTCACTCAACCTCCGCGGCACGCCGTACCTCCTCACTCTCGACGACATCGCGCGTCGCGCCGAAGAAGCCTGGAACATGGGGGCCAGTGAGGTCACGCTGCAGGGCGGCATCCACCCCGACTTCGACGGCGACTACTACCTCCACGTCACCCAGGCCGTGAAGGACGCCGTCCCCGAGATGCACGTGCACGGGTTCACCGCACTCGAGATCACCGAGGGTGCTCGGCGAAACGGCGAAGATCTCGAGACCTACCTCCGCAAGATGAAGGCGGCCGGACTCGCGTCGTTGCCCGGTACGGCGGCCGAGATCCTCGACACTCGCGCGCGCAAGGTTCTGTGCCCCGACAAGGTCGACGCCGACGAGTGGATCGAATGCCATCGCGTCGCCCACCGGGTTGGTCTGCACTCGAACATCACGATCATGTTCGGCTCGGTCGAGGATCCGAGCAGTTGGGCCGAGCACATGATCCGAACCCGCGATCTGCAGAAGGAGACCGGTGGTTTCACCGAGTTCATTCCCCTGCCGTTCGTGCACATGGCTTCACCCATCTACTTGCAGAAGAAGTCGCGCCGCGGCCCGACCTTCCGCGAGACGGTTCTCATGCACGCGATCGGTCGCATCGTGTACGACGGCCTCATCGACAACGTTCAAGTGAGCTGGGTCAAGATCGGCGTGGACGGCGCCCGCCAACTCCTCCAGGCCGGCTGCAACGACATGGGCGGCACGCTCATGGACGAGAACATCTCGCGCGCCGCCGGCGCGAATCACGGCCAGAAGATGACCGAGGACGGCTTCCGGGCCGTGACGGCCCCGCTGGGTCGCACCCTCGTGCAGCGCAACACGGCGTACCGCCATCTGCATCCGGTCGCCGGCAACTGAACGAGCTCTCCAGTCGAGTACTGAGCCGACAGCTCAGCCGAGTGCTCGTCGCGCGGCGTCGATATCGCGGTCGAGTTGGGCTCTGAGGGCGTCGATCCCGTCGAACTTCTGCTCGCCGCGCAACCGCGCCACGAAGCGCAACCGAGCGCTCTCGCCGTAGAGGTCGAGCGGTTGGTGTTCGGCGGGTCCGTTGTCGAGGACGTGCGCCTCGATGAGCGACACCGGCTGATTCTCGTAGAACGTCGGTCGACGTCCGACGTTCACCGCCGCCGGGTACACGGCACCGGCCCGAGGCCCCGAATCGCGTTCGTACCAGGCCGCGTACACACCGTCACCGGGAATGCACATCGCCGAGGGCACTTCCACATTCGCGGTGGGGAAGCCGATCGTGCGACCGCGCTTGTCTCCGTCGCCCACGACGCCGCGCAGTTCGTACGGACGTCCCAGCCACTCGTTGGCCCGTTCGACTTCACCGTCAGCGATGGCCCGGCGGATCGCCGTCGACGAGATCACGGTCGACGAGTTCGCGGATGATCCCGAATCCGGGCCGGCCGTGATCAACTCGTGCGGAACCACGTCGAAGTCGAGATCGCGGCCGAGGGTGCGAAGGAGCGCGACGTTGCCGGCCCGGCCGCGACCGAAGTGGAAGTCCTCACCCACCACGATTCCGGCCACGCCGAGACCGTTCACCAGCACTCGGCGCACGAAATCGTCGGGGGATTCGGCGGCCTGAGCCTCGTCGAAGCGCACGATGGCGACCGCGTCGACTCCGGTTTCGGCGAGCAGCTCGAGTTTCTGGTGCTGATCGGTGAGCAGGCGCGGAGCCGACTCGGGGCGAACCAGGCTGGCCGGGTGCCGATCGAATGTGACGATCACGCTCTTGGCCGACCGTTCGCGGGCCACGGACTTCACGTGCTCGATGACGGTGCGGTGGCCGGCGTGCAGACCGTCGTAGGCGCCGATGGTCACGATGCTGCGCTGCCCGGGCCACACCCGTTCGGCGAAGTCCTCGACGATCATCACGGGCGAGACGCTACTTCCGAACGGTCGTGGTCGTTCGGGTCGTCCCGACTGTCCTAGCCTGAGCGACGGCGGTCACGGCTGGCTCAGCCCTGAATCATGGAGGGAATCGTGTCGGGAAACACGACGGGCACAACATCCACATTGCATCCACGCGGGGTCAATCATCTGGCGTTGTCGACGACGAACATGAAGGAGCAACTCGAGTTCTGGTGCGATGTGCTCGGCTGTCCCCTGCGCGCGCTGTACTGGATGCACGGAGTCGACGGCTGCTTCCACGGTTTCGTCGAACTCTCCGAGGATTCGTACGTGGCCTTCGTGCAGCACCCTGAGAACCCGACTCGGATCGAGGTGGGGGTGACCCACGCCGGCAACCCTGGCGGCAAGGTCACCCACGGCACCATGCAACATCTCGCGCTCCATGTCGACACCCTCGACGAGCTCTACGCCATGCGCGATCGCATCCGGAGTCGTGGAGTGCACGTTCTCGGACCCATCGACCACGGGTTCATCCAATCCATCTACTTCGCCGGCCCCGAAGGCCTCACTCTCGAGGTGGCGGTGGGTCACGACATCGATGAGAAGGCTTGGGTCGACCCCGAAGTGGTGGGTCTGTGCGGAATCTCCGACGACGAATTGAAGCGCATGATCAGCCCGGCGCAGTTCGACCGACCCGCGCGGGCCGTGCCCCAGCCGCCGCTCGATTCGACCGGGCCGCGCATGGCGTACACGCCGGCTGCGTACGAGCGAATCATGGGTCTCGACGACCAATTCGTGTGGGACAACATGAGCGAAACCACTCCCCCGGTCGCTTCCTGAAGCACGATTCATGAGACGCGACGAATACGTTTTGGGCGAGGTCTTCTCGTACCGCTTCCAAGGTCCGAAGGCCGACCACGCACTTCTGATCCAGCACGGCATCGCGAGCCACGGCGGGATCTACGACAACTTCTGCGCCCACCACGCCCGTCAGGGCGTCGACATCTTCTCGATGGATGCCCCCGGCCACGGCCGCTCGTGCATCTCGCAACGACCCGGGCAGTTCACGCTCGAGCAGTGGGTCGACGCCGCAGTCGCCTACGGCGAACACATCAAGGAGACCACCGGCCTCCCGGTGTTCATCACGGGGTCATCACTCGGATCGGCCGCCGCCTATTCGGCCTACGCGAAGTCCGATGTCTTCGCCGGAGCGATCCTCATGGGTTTCGCCATTCCCGGCTCGCCGCTCATTCCGCCCGACAATCCGTTCCGGAGCGAGGCCTACGAGAAGATCGAGAAGATCTGGGGTTCGCGCTTCCGTCTCGACATCGACCGCTACTTCGACTTCGATGCCGACTACGGATACGTCGGCGCCAAGGAGCAGAAGCACGCCGATCCGTACAACACCTGGATGTACGACATGGCCTCGTGGGCGTCGATCATGCGTTACGACCCGGCCGTGCCGATTCAGAAGAACACCAAGCCGATTCTGTATGCGGTGGGCGAGAACGACCCGACGTTCCCAGTTCCGGTGGCGCAGCGAGTGGTCGACGCGACGACCGGACCCGTCGAGTTCTACGTGCTCCCGGACGGAAAGCACCAGTTGATGCTCTTCCACACCGAGCAGTACTCGGCCAAGATGCTCGACTGGTGCCGCGGATTGCTCAGGTAGCAGAAGCCAGGCTGACGGCGGGCCGAGCCATGCCGGATCCGACACGTTCGTTGCTGAACGATTCGTAGACGGCCACCAGTCGACCGTCGGCACTCCCGTCCTCGGTGAAGAGCGCCCACGGCTCCGGGCCGCACGACGCGAATGTCGAGACAGGGAGGATCTTTCCGGTCGCCGCACCGGCCCGCAGTTCGACCGCGCGCTCGCCCGCGACGCGCAACGCAGCCAAACCGCGCACGGCGTCTTCGGTTGGGCGCAACGGCGCATCGTCGATGCCCGCCGCCTCGTGAATGGTGAATGCTCCCACCGACGTGCGGCGCAGACTGCGGAGGTGCGCTCCCCCGCCCAGCAATCGACCGAGGTCGGCCGCGAGCGTGCGGATGAACGTGCCCGACGAACAGGTGACGTCGATGTCGATGGTGTCACCGGCCACGCCGGTGACCGCGAACGAGAACACCGTGACTGGCCGCGGTTCGCGTTCGACTTCCACGCCTTCGCGCGCCAATTCATGCAGACGTTTCCCGTCCACCCGAATGGCCGACACCATCGGAGGGATCTGCATGATGGCGCCCAGCAGATTGGCGTCGACGATCGACTGCACGAACTCCACACCATCCGGCTTCGCGAGCCGGTCGAACACGCTGGTCATGTCGTGGGTTGCTGTCACCTCGCCGGCCGCATCGAGAGTTGACGTTTCGATGCCCAGAACGACGGTTCCGGTGTACGACTTGCGACTGATCATCCGACCGTCCATCTCGACGAGGTCCATGAACCGCATGAGCCGCGTGGCGTTGCCCACGCCGACCAGCAGCACGCCAGTCGCGTCGGGATCGAGCGTGCCGGCGTGCCCCACCCGGCGTTCGCCGAGCCGTTTGCGCACACGATCGACCACGTCGTGACTGGTCATCCCGGCCGGTTTGTCGATCACCAGCAGGCCGTGCACCTGCGGCGGTTTGCGACGGGCCATCAGGCGTCGTCGCGGCGGGCCGGACTGGGATTGTCGCGCAGGATCTGATCGATCCGCTCGGCCGAACGGATGACTTCGTCCACTCTGAACGACAGGATCGGCGTCTTCTTCGCCCGCACCTGACGACCCACCGAACTCTGCAGGCGTATGCGGTGCTCGTCGAGGGCTTCGATGATCTCGGCATCGCCTTCCTCGCCACTCAGCGAGTCGAAGTACACGACACCGCGATTCATCTCGGCGTCGACCTCCACCCGGGTGATGGTCACGAACGACAAGCGCTCGTCGTCGATGCGGACGAGCTCGTCGGCGATGACTTCGCGCAGCGATTCGCCGAGGCGAACCGCGCGGGGATAGCCGCGGGAGGAACCACGCGAACCACTGGACTTGCGCGGCCGGGTCACGCGGTCAGACTACGAGAAATCGGGGCGGTCGCGCAGTGAACGCTTGAGTTCGGCCACACCAGGAGTGGTGGCGACCGTCTCGACCGCGTCCCACAGACGCAGCGCCTCGGCACCGCGCGGGATGCGAGCGATCACGGGGCCGAAGAACGACCCTTCGTCGGCCGCGCCCGGACGGAACGTGAGGATGGGTGTACCGACGTCGCGACCCGCGCGCGACAAGGCCACCTCGGTGTCGTCGGCGATGCGCGCATCGAGCGAACCGTTCTTGGAGACGGCGGCGAGAGACGAGTCGAGGCCGGCGATGGCGAGCATCTCGGCGAAGAACTCGTCGGTGCGCGCCATGAAATCGTCGCGACGACCCTTGCTGTGGCCCTCGGTTCCGACCGCCGTGTAGAAGCGACCAACCGCGGCGTTGCCCTCGACGGCGTCGAGGTGGGCCGCGATGCGCAAGGCCTCGTGGCCCATGGCGTGCATGTGCTTGTACTCCGGCGAATACCACTCGGCGGTGTTGTTGGCGTTCAGGATCTTCAGCGAGATGAACCGCCAGCGCACGTCGTAGTTGCGTTGAGTGCGCACCTCTTCGACCCAGCGCGACGTGATCCAGGCCCACGGGCACACCGGATCGAAGAAGAACTCGAGATCGGCCATCAGGTCCTGACGATGAGCTTGTCTTCGTAGGTCTCGATGAGGTCGCCCTGCTTGAGATCCTGGAAGTCGGACAGACCGATACCGCACTCGAAGCCCTCTCGAACCTCGCGCACGTCGTCCTTGAAGCGGCGCAACGATTGGATGCTCCCCTTCCAAATGATGACGCCGTCGCGGAGGAAGCGAACCTTCGAGCCACGGGTGATCTGGCCGGTCCGGACGTAGCAACCGGCGATGGCACCGATGCGGGGAACGCGGAAGATCTCGCGAACCTCGGCTTCGCCGGTGACGACTTCCTCGAACTCGGGAGCGAGCATGCCCACCATGGCCGCTTCGATGTCCTCGAGGAGCTTGTAGATGATTTCGTAGGTGCGGATCTCGACCTTCTCGGCCTCGGCGAGGTCGCGTGCTTTGCGGTCGGGACGCACGTTGAAACCGATGAGCGTGGCGTTGGTGGCCGCGGCGAGCGTGATGTCGTTCTCGGTGATGGCCCCCACGCCACGGTGCACGAAGGCCAACTTGACTTCGTCGCGTTCGAGACGGCGCAGGCTCTCGGTGACGGCTTCGAGCGAACCCTGAACGTCGGCCTTGACCACCAGGTTGAGGGTGGCCACTTCGCCGGCCTGGATCTGCGTGAAGATGTCCTCGAGCTTGACGCCCTTCTGCACGCGGGCGTCGCCGCGCTGCATCTTGGCGCGCAGGCGCTGTTCGCGCGCCTCGCCAACAGTGCGGGCGGTCTTCTCGTCGGGAGCGGCGCGGAACTCGTCACCGGCATTGGGCACCGATGACAGGCCGAGCACCTGAACAGGAGTGGACGGACCGGCTTCCTTCACCTGCTGGCCCTTGTCGTCGATCATCGCGCGCACGCGACCCCACGACGCGCCGGCAACGATCGGATCGCCCACCTTGAGGGTTCCCTTGTCGACGAGGATGGTGGCAACCGGGCCACGGCCCACGTCGAGGTTGGCCTCGAGCACCACGCCCTTGGCGCGACCGGTGGGGTTGGCGGTGAGATCTTCGAGCTCGGCCACGACGCTCAACTGCTCGAGCAGATCGTCGATGCCGAGACCCTGCTGGGCCGCCATCTCCACACAGATCGTGTCGCCACCCCACGACTCGGGGATGAGGTTCTGCTCGGACAACTGCGACATCACGCGCTGGACGTCGGCGTTCTCCTTGTCGATCTTGTTGATGGCCACCACGATCGGAACCTCGGCGGCGCGGGCGTGGTTGATGGCTTCGACCGTCTGGGGCATGACGCCGTCGTCGGCGGCGACCATGAGCACGACGATGTCGGTGACCTGCGCACCACGGGCACGCATCTTGGTGAACGCGGCGTGGCCCGGGGTGTCGATGAACGTGATGCGCTTGCCGTTCTGAACGGTCTGGTACGCGCCGATGTGCTGCGTGATACCGCCGGCCTCACCGGCGACCACGTTGGCGTTGCGAATCTTGTCGAGCAGTGTGGTCTTGCCGTGGTCGACGTGACCCATCACGGTGATGACCGGAGGGCGCGGCGCCTGAGCGGCCTCGTCGATGTCGTCGCTGTCGTCGAACAGCGCCTGGAGTTCCATCTCCTCTTGCTGACCCGGCTCGACGAGAAGGATCTCGCCGCCGATATCGAGCGCGAACAACTCCATTTGCTCGTCGGACAACGTCATGGTCGCGGTGACCATTTCGCCGTTCTTCATGAGGAAGCGAACGACGTCGGCGGCAGTGCGGTTCAGGCGCGGAGCGAACTCCTGCGCCGACACACCGCGTTCGATGACGACGATGCCTTCGGGAACCGGAACACTCGACTCGGTGTACCGGATCTCGGTGGGCAGCAATTCTTCTTCGCCACGACGACGCCGACGCGACGAACGCGGCGCGCGACGTTGACCCGACGGGCGCGGGCCGCCACCAGGACGACCGCCACCAGGACCACCAGGGCCGCCGCCAGGACGACCGCCGCCGGGACCACCGGGGCCGCCACCAGGACGCGGTCCGCCAAAGCCACCCGGACGAGGTCCACCGAAACCACCCGGACGCGGACCACCAGGACCACCGGGGCCGCCACCAGGGCGCGGACCGCCGAAACCACCGGGACGCTGACCGCCGCCACCAAAACCACCCGGTCGCGGGCCAGTGGGACGCGGACCACCCGGCGGGGGCGGAACGGGCCGACCCGAAGGGCCGACCGGACGAGACGGGGGTGGAGGAACCGGACGACCCGACGGGCTGAGGGGTCGCGGCGGAGCCGGAGGTGCCGTGCGAGCCGCCGGAGCGGCCGGGGTTCCGGGCGCCGGGGTTCCGGGCGCCGGAGTCGATGTGGTGCTCGGGCGCGGGGCGGCCGGGCGCGGGAGATCGCGCGTGGTGTCGCGACCCGAAATCACTCGGCCGGTCGAGGGAGCCGGCGCGGGGGCAGGTGCCTCAGCAGGTGCCGGCGTGGATGTCGGCGCGACTGTCGGCGTCTCGGCAACGGCCGGTGCCACTGGTGCGACCGGAGCCGTCGACTCGGCCGGTGCCGGAGCCTCGACAACGGGAGCCGTGCCGGCCGATTCGCCCTCATCCGCGGCGGTCTTGGCGGTCTTGGCGGGCGCCTTCTTCGTGGTCTTGGTGGCCGTGGCCGCGTCATCACCATCGGCAGCGGCCTTCTTGGTGGTCTTCTTGGCCGGCTTGTCTTCGACGGGCGCAACTTCGCGGACGAGACCTTGTGCGTGCGCCTTCTTCTCGAGCATCGACACGTAGGCGTCGACGAGCGTGGTGGACGGACTCTTCACGGGGATCAAACTCGTCTTGGCGAGTTCGATCAACTCGGCATTGGTCATGCCGAGTTTCTTGGCGAGGTCAGAGACTTTGATCTTGGCTGCTGCCACTCGACGTCAGCCCTCTCCCCGTGCGCTCTCGCGCGCCGCATTGGCTGCTTCGACTTCGGCCACCGTCATGATGGTTCCGTCGGCGGCATGCCATTCCTGTTCGCCGGTGTCGGCGTTGACCACCCATGCACCGTCGGCGAATTCGTCGGAGTCGACGAAGATGCCGGCTTTCTCGTTGCGGTCCTGCGTCTCGCTCTTGATGTCGATGCGCACACCCGACAGACGAGCGGCCAGACGGGCGTTCTGCCCCTCCTTGCCGATCGCCAGGCTCAGCTGGAAGTCGGGAACGATCACATCGGCCTGGGTGCGGTCGTCGCTGACCCGCACCTCGGTCACCTTGGCCGGCGACAGCGCCTTGGCGATGAAGTCGGGCAGGTTGTCGCTGAAGGGAACGATGTCGATCTTTTCTTGATTGAGTTCGTTCACGACCATGCGGACGCGAGCACCGCGGGCGCCCACGCAGGCTCCCACCGGGTCGACGTTGTTGTCGTTCGACCACACCGCAATCTTGGTGCGATGGCCTGGTTCGCGCGCGCAGGCCTTGATCTCCACGACGCCGTCGGCGATCTCGGGAACCTCGAGTTCGAAGAGGCGCTTCACCAGACCGGGGTGCGTGCGGCTCACGATGATCTGCGGACCCTTCTGCGTGCGGCGCACTTCGACGATGTAGGCCTTCATGCGCGTGCCCGGATTGGCGCGCTCGTACGGCACCTGCTCGCTCTGCGGCATGAGTGCTTCGACCTTGCCCAGATCGAGCAGGGCGAAGCGATGGTCGGTCTGCTGCACGATGCCGGTGACGATGTCGCCCTCGCGGTTCGCGTACTCCTCGAACTTGCGCTCGCGCTCGGCCTCGCGGATGCGCTGGCCCATGACCTGGCGGAAGGTCTGGGCGGCGATGCGGCCGAGCTCGCCCTTGCTGGGCGTGTCGTCGCGCGGATTGATCCAGTTGCCGTCCTCGTCGATGTCGTAGGCGGTGAAGGTGATCTCGAGGGTGTCGGGGTTGAGTCCGACCTCGACCTCCTCAGCCGCTCCGGGCCGGCGCTTGTACGCCGTGGCCAGCGCGTCGACGAGCACCTGGAGCAGGTCGTCGACCGAGATGTTCTTTTCGTTCGCCAACAGGCGCACGGCTTCGGCCATGTCGAGATTGCTCATGAGGGCATGTTCTCCTGGTCGTTGGGGTGATTGTCGGTGCTGTTCACGGTCGGTGTCTTCTTCGGCGCCCTTTTCGGGGCACTTGAGTCTGCCGGGCGGTTGGCCCGCTTGCTCCCGGGCTTGCCGCGTCCGCCCGGTTTGGGAGCGGCTTCCCACACGAAGACGGTCTTGGCCCGGTCGATCTGGTCGTACGGGACAACCCGGTCGTCGCCGATGGGCGCGGCCGCGGTGCCGTCGACGCGAACGGTGCAGGCGGTGTCGTCGGCCGCCACCAGGACTCCGTTGATGCGGCGGTCGGAGTTTCCGACGTCGCGCAGGCGAATGGACACGGTCTTGCCGATCTCGCGCTGGAAGTGGCGCGGAGTGCGCAGGGTGCGCTCGAGACCGGGGCTCGAGACCTCGAGGGTGTAGTGGCCCGGGATCGGATCGGTGTGGTCGAGTTCGCGCGACACGAGGCGCGTGCACTGCGCGAGAGTGTCGACGTCGACGCCACCGGGTGATCCGGGAGGTGTGTCGATCGTGACCTTCAGGATGCCGCCGGCGTAATCGAGGTCGTACAACTCGAGTCCGAGATCGGACACGATCGGGGCCACGAGCGAGTGGAGACGACGTTCGAGGGCGCTCTCTTCGCTCATGTCACCTCCTGTTGTCCGCTCGGTTGTGGTCGAGATCGACATGGGCCCCTAAGACTGAAAAAGACGTGGGATTTCTCCCACGCCTTCGACAATCCCGGGTGTCCGGGCGATCTAGACCCCAGCAGTGTACCGGGCCAGAAGTAACCTCTCACACGTGCTGCGGATGTCGACTCTCTTCGTCCGCACCCTGCGTGAGAACCCTTCCGACGCCGAGGTGCCGAGCCACCAGCTGCTCGTCCGGGCCGGGTACATCCGCCGCGCCGCCCCCGGTGGATTCACCTGGTTGCCGCTCGGCTGGGCGGTGTACCGCAACGTCGAGAACATCGTGCGCGACGAGATGAACAAGGCCGGATTCCAGGAGGTCCACTTCCCCGCTCTCCTGCCGAAGGAGCCGTACGAGGCCACCAACCGATGGACCGAGTACGGCGACAACCTGTTCCGCCTGAAGGACCGGCGCGGAGTCGACTATCTGCTGGGGCCGACGCACGAGGAGATGTTCACCCTGCTGGTGAAGGACCTCTACTCGTCGTACAAGGACCTGCCGCTGTCGATCTACCAGATCCAGACGAAGTACCGCGACGAGGCCCGTCCGCGGGCCGGCCTGCTGCGCGGTCGCGAGTTCGTCATGAAGGATTCGTACTCGTTCGACATCGACGACGCTGGTCTGGCCGCGTCGTACGACGCGCACCGCGCCGCGTACATCCGCACCTTCGATCGCCTCGGTCTCCCGTACGTGATCGTCTCGGCCATGTCGGGGGCGATGGGCGGCTCGAAGAGCGAGGAGTTCCTCGCACCGCTCGAGGTCGGCGAGGACACCTTCGTGCGTTGCGGTTCGTGCGGCTACGCGGCCAACACCGAGGCCGTCAACGTTCCGGTGCCTTCCGCGGTCGACGCGTCGGCGGTTCCGGCCGCGCAGGTCCACGACACTCCCGACACGCCCACGATCGCCACGCTCGTCGACTTGTTGAACGCGCGACCCGAGCTCGCGCGCGGCGACCGCGCTTGGACCGCGGCCGACACGTTGAAGAACGTCATCGTGATGCTGCGCCATCCCGACGGCACGCGCGAGCCGCTGGCGATCGGCGTGCCCGGCGATCGCGACGTCGACATGAAGCGCCTCGAAGCACAGGTGGGTCCGGCCGAGCCGGAGGCGTTCACCGACGACGACTTCGCGAAGCATCCGCAACTCAAGAAGGGCTACATCGGACCCGGTGCGCTCGGTGCCGCGCACGGCATTCGTTATCTCGTCGACCCGCGTGTCGTCGACGGAACGCGCTGGGTCACTGGTGCGAACGAGCCCGGTCGACATGTCGTGAATCTGGTGATGGGCCGCGATTTCACGGCCGACGGAGCAATCGAGGCCGCCGAGGTGCGTGCGGGCGACGGATGCCCGCAGTGCCCCGGCTCGCTCGAGATGGCCCGTGGCATCGAGATCGGCCACATCTTCCAGTTGGGTCGCAAGTACGCCGAGGCGCTCGATCTCACCGTGCTCGATCAGAACGGCAAGCAGGTCGTCGTCACGATGGGTTCGTACGGAATCGGCGTGTCGCGCGCCGTGGCCGCCATCGCCGAGGCGTCGTGCGACGACATCGGTCTCTGCTGGCCTCGGGAAGTCGCGCCGGCCGACGTCCATCTGGTGATCGCGGGCAAGGGCGGTGACGACGTCGCGGCCAAGGCCGAGGAGATCGCCGCCGCTCTCGAGACCCGCGCGGTGCGCGTGCTCATCGACGATCGATCGAACGTGTCTCCTGGCGTGAAGTTCAAGGACGCCGAGCTGCTCGGCGTGCCGACGATCGTCGTGGTGGGCAAAGGCCTCGCCGACGGTGTCGTCGAGGTGCGCGACCGCAAGAGCGGTGATCGCCGCGACGTGCCGGTGGGCGACGTCGTCGACGCGCTGGTCGCTACCTGTCGGAGTTGACATGCGACTCGTTCGCGGCGTCGTCCAGCACTACGCGTGGGGACATGCGTCGGCCATACCGAAGTTGCTCGGCATCGAACCCGACGGCCGCCCCTGGGCCGAGTTGTGGTTCGGCACGCACCTGGGCGGCCCGTCGCGCATCCTCGACATCGACGAAACGGTGATCGAGCGGACCCATTCGGCCATCGACGAGACGAACGGCCTGTCGTCGCCGCTGGTGTCGGTGGCCGGCGAGTTGCCGTTCCTGGTGAAGTTCCTCGCCGCGGCCGAGCCATTGTCGCTGCAGGCCCACCCGTCGCTCGCCCAGGCGCAAGCCGGTTACGCCCGTGAGAACCGTCTCGCGGTTCCCGTCAGCAACTCGCGACGCATCTACCGCGACCCGTTCGCCAAACCCGAGTTGATCTGCGCGCTCGGCAAGTTCGAGGCATTGTGCGGATTCCGCGATCCGACCGAGACCGTCGACTTCCTGCACGACATCGGAGGCGGGGCTTCCACGATCGCCACCTTGTTGGCCGATCACGATCTGGCCCACACGATCCAATTCATCTTCACCGGCGGCGAAGAATTCCAACCCGTGCTGCACGACGTGATCGCGGCCTGTGCCGAACACGATTCGGCGAGCGCGCGCTGGGTCGTGAAGTTGGCTCGCGCGTACCCCGACGATCCAGCCGTGGCCGCCACGTTGCTCCTCAACCACGTGGTGCTCGAACCAGGTCAGGCGCTCTATCTAGGACCCGGCAACCTGCACGCGTACCTGTCGGGCATGGGGGTCGAGGTGATGGGTTCTTCCGACAACGTGGTTCGGTGCGGGCTCACCAACAAGCACGTCGACGTGAACGAGTTGCTGGCGACGGTCGATCCGTCGCCGCTGGCCGATCCGGTGGTGCGGGCCGAGTCGGTGGCGCGCACGGCGGCCGGACGGCTGTGGCGGTATCCGACACCCGGGGCTCCGTTCGAGTTCTTCGTGCACCAGATCGACGGAACCGAGACCATCCGGGCCCGGGCTCGCGAGTTGACGATGTGCGGGGTCGGGTCGACCGATCGGTTGCAGCGCGGTGAAGTGTGCTTTTTGCGCAAGGGCGAGGAGTTGACCCTCACCGGCAAGGCCACCCTCTTCCGCACCACCGAACCCTGACCCGTGCTTCTGGTGACTGAAAGTCACCGTATAGGTGACGAAGTCGCACCAGAAACGCACATGATTGCCGCTCTCGATCGTTCACGAGTCGACGAAGGAGGTTCATGTGGGTGCCACTGAAGGCGACGATCGCCGATGCACCACCGTGGCCATCGATCCGGCCGGCAACCTCGTGATCCGTGGCGAAGACACCGGGTCGACCGTTCGACGGTTCTTCGGCTCGTCGACCTACGAGTGGTGCTACACGATCGACCGCGCTCAACTCCCCCTGGTTCGCGAATTGCTCACGGTGCCCGGCGATGTCGAATTGAGCACCTTCATCCGCGAAACGCTCGCGGCCGATGTCATCGACCTTTTGAAGTCGGCTGAGGTTCCGATGCGATTCAGCAACTGGACGTCATTCGACTGATTCGCCTCGTGCACACTGAGGAGTCGAGGGAATCTGGTGCGAGTTCGTCACCTATACGGTGACTTTCAGTCACCAGAACGGCGGCGGATTTCGACGATTTTGGAGGTGGAGTCGTTGGCGTCGTCGCCCTTGGCGTCGAGCAACGCCGAACGATCCTTGGCCGCTTCGCGTTCGGCCTTCTCGACATCCGCCCGCGCCATGGCCGCCTCGGTCCCGTGCTCGTGGATGAACTCGGCCCACTCGACGAGCGCCTCAACCATCTCCGATTCGGGAACGACCGCCACGTTGCGACCCTTCACGAACAAGTGCCCGCGCTTGTTGCCGGCCGCGATTCCGAGGTCGGCCTCGCGCGCCTCACCCGGGCCGTTCACCACGCAACCCATCACCGCGACCTGCAGCGGAATCTTGCGATCGCCGAACGCATCCATGGCCCGCTTGGCCACGTCGATCACGTCGATCTCGGCCCGCCCGCAACTCGGACACGCGATCAGGTCGACGTTCTTGCGCTCGCGCAACCCCAAGGCCTCGAGCAACTGACGACCCGCGCGCGCCTCCTCCACCGGATCGGCCGTGAGGCTGTAGCGGATCGTGTCGCCGATGCCTTCGAGCAGAAGCGTGGAAATTCCGGCCGTCGCCTTCACCAGACCCGCCGGCGGCGGCCCGGCCTCGGTGACGCCGACGTGCAGCGGATGGTCGGTGACCTCGCTCAACTGCCGATACGCCTCCACCATCAGCGGAACGTTGGATGCCTTCACCGAGATCTTGATGAGGTCGAAGTCGACCTCCTGGAAGTACGCGATCTCGCGCTGCGCCGACTCGACCATCGCCTCGGGTGTGACCTTGCCGCCGTACTTGTCGTAGAGCTCGGGATCGAGCGATCCGCCATTGACACCGATTCGGATCGGAATACGGCGATCGCGCGCCTCGGACGCCACCGCCTTGATGTGCTCGGGGCGTCGGATGTTGCCCGGATTCAAGCGGAGCCCGTGCACCCCAGCTTCCATCGCGGCCAGCGCCATCTTGTACTGATGGTGGATGTCGGCGACGATCGGAATGGGCGACCGCGGGACGATCTGCGCGAGACCCTCGGCGGCTTCGATCTCGTTGCACGTGCACCGAACGATGTCGCAACCAGCCGCGGCCAGCGCATAGATCTGCTGCAGTGTTCCCTCGACGTCGGCCGTCTTGGTGATGGTCATCGACTGCACCGTGATGGGTGCGTCGCCGCCGACGGGGACCTTGCCCAGCATGATCTGGCGGGTGGGTCGGCGGGGGTAACGGAGAGCGTTCATGGCTGTCGAATCAGTGTTTCAGAAGGGGCGCGTGATGTCGAGATAGAGGCCGGTGAACGTGAGGAACATGAGCAGCGTCACGACCGCGACGGTGAGCGGCCACATCTTCTCGACGTCGGCGCGATACTGCCGACCGCGCCGCGATCGCACGCGCTCGTAGGTGGCGATGGCCGCGTGGCCCCCGTCGAACGGCAGCAGCGGCAGCAGATTGAAGATGCCGACGAACACGTTGACCGACGCCAGGATCTCCATCACGGCGTAGAAGCCGAAACTTTCGCCGATGTCACCGGCCACCATCGTGATGCCCACCACCGTGGTGGGTCGCTTGGTGGGATCGGCGTCCTCGTTGGTGAGTTGATCCCACTGGTTCCACGGATTGGCCACCGTGCCGATGCCTTCGAACGTGGCCCACACGCTGTCGGCCAGATCGCCACCCACGTGTCCGAGAGCCGAGGGAACCGAGAGTCGCTCGCGCGCGAAGTTGTCGGTGCCCACTCCCAAGAAGCCCGGTTGCGCCGAATCGTCGGAGCCGGGTGCGGTGCCCGAGTCGACCGGCGCCAAGGTGATGTCGGCCGACTTCTCGACGCCTCCGGACGACCAGACCACGGTCACGGTGTCACCGGCCGAACGCGAACGCACGTAGTTGCGCAGATCCGACGGCTCGACAACCACCACGTCGTCGACCCGTTCGATCACGTCGCCGTCACGGAGTCCGGCCGCCGCCGCCGGCGAGGACGGCGCCACGCCGGTCACGACCGTCTCGCCCGTGGCCTGGAAGCGACCGCCCACCGTGTACACGAACACCAGGAGCACGATGGCGATGATGAAATGCATGATCGAGCCGGCGGTGATGACCAGCATGCGCCACCGATACGGCTTCGATGTGTACGCGAGCGACTCGTCGCCCGCTTCGACCGGATCGAGGTTGTTCATGCCGACGATGCGCACGAACGCGCCGAGCGGCAACGCGCGAACGCCGTACTCGACACCGTTGCGCCGGAAGCTCCAGAGACGCGGGCCGAAACCCATGAAGAACTGGGTGCGCTTCATACCCGCCCACCCGGCCGTCACGAAGTGCCCCACCTCGTGAAGGAAGATCGAGACGAGAAGGCCGGCGACCAGCAACAGACTCCACGGATTGCTGAAGCCGAGCCAGACGAGCAGTCCGAGGATCGCGACTCCGGAGACCAAAGCGGTGCGTGTCGCACCACCGGGTTGATCGGGCTTCTCCTCGGTGGCCCCGCCCGCCATCATCTCGTCGCGGAACTGGCGATACAGAGTCATCGCGCCTCCACGATCGCGCGCGCCGCACGTCGTCCGGCCGCATCGGCCGCGATCACGTCATCGCTCGTGATCGTTCCGTGATGTTGTTGATGTGCGTCGAGCGATCGTTCGATGACAGCGGCGATATCGGGCCACCGCAGACGCCCGGCCAGGAAAGCCTCGACGGCCACTTCATTGGCGGCCGACAGGAACGCCGGAGCCGTTCCGCCCGATCGACCGGCCGCGTACGCCAACGCGAGGCAGCGGAACGTGGCGACATCGGGCGGCGAGAAGTCGAGACGCGACAAGTGCGCCCAGTCGATGCGGCCGAACGGAGTTCCGATTCGCTCGGGGTGGGCCAGCGCGTATCCGATGGGCAGACGCATGTCGGGAAGGCTCAACTGAGCCATGGTGCAGCCGTCGGTGAACTCGACCATCGAGTGGACCACCGACTGCGGATGCACCACGACCTCGATCTGCTCGTACGACACGCCGAACAACTCGTGCGCCTCGATGACTTCGAGACCCTTGTTCATGAGCGTCGACGAATCGATCGTGATCTTCGGACCCATGCTCCAGGTCGGGTGTGCGAGAGCCTGCTCGACCGTGACGTCGGCCAGTTCGGCCGCGGTTCGCCCGCGGAACGGGCCGCCACTGGCGGTGAGAACGATGCGCGACACCTCGACACCGGGCCTGATGGTGGCGCGCAAACATTGGTGCACCGCGCAGTGCTCGCTGTCGACCGGCACGAGTTCGGCCCCCGGGGTCGAGCGCAACGGCTGAACCACCGGACCGGCGGCGATGAGCGACTCCTTGTTGGCCAGGGCCAGACGGCGGCCCGACGACAGCGTGCGCAACGTAACCGGCAGTCCGGCGAATCCGACGACGGCGTTGACCACCACGTCGGCGTCGTCGACCAGATGCGAGAGGTCGTCGACCACCGTGGCGAACGGGAGTGCGGCCGCGACCGCGGATCGCTTCGACGGATCGGCGACCGCCACCACCTTCGGGCGGAACTCGAGCGCCTGCTCGATCAATACGTCGACCGACGACGACACGCCGAGTCCGACGACTTCGAAACGTTCGCGTTCGGCGCGCACGACATCGAGCGTCTGCGTTCCGATCGAGCCGGACGACCCGGCGATGGCGACCTTGGTGGTGCTCACGACCCGAACATTCTCGCACCGCGAAGCGACGGATGCCCCGTCGCCCGCCGTGACAACGGCACGGTCAGGAGGCGAAAGGTTCGAGGACCTGGAGCAGGTAGTACGCGGCCGGCAGCACGAACAAGAAGCCGTCGAACCGATCGAGGACTCCCCCGTGTCCGCGAACGACCGTACCGAAGTCCTTGATGTCGAGGTTCCGCTTGAACATGCTCTCCACCAGATCGCCGAGCGGCGCGAGCAGCGCGATCACGATGGCGAGCAACAGCGCCTCACCCACGTCGTTCCAGGTATCGCTCTGCAAGCTGACGATCCAGACCACGACGATCGTGGCGAGCCCGCCGCCCAGGAACCCCTCGAGCGTCTTGTTGGGGCTGATCCACTGGCGCAGCGGCGTGCGGCCAGCGGCCGAGCCGACGAACAGCGCACCCACGTCGTTGGCAACCACACCGCAAGCGAGGATGAACAACGTGTCGGTGCCGACGTTGTCGAGACCGCGCACATTGGAGACACCCGCCAACAGCGCGGCGTACGAACCCATGAGGCCGATCCACACGATGCCGAGCGAGGTGATGGCCATGTTCGGCATCGGACTGGCCGACACGCCATCGGCACCCACGAAGGTGATACCCGAGGCCACGAGTGCGAGGACGAGAACGAGCGGCAGCGCACCTTCCCCTACCCAGTACGCAGCGAGCGGCGTGCACACGGCGGCCGCGATGCCGACGATCGTGGCCGGGTGATAACCGCGTTCGGTCACCTTGTCGAAGAACTCGACGGCGGCCAGACCGCACACCAGTACGACGATCGCCAACACGGCGATCGGCTTCCAGAGCAACGCACCGATGAACGCCGCCGCGATCAGCAGACCGACGGCCACCGCGGTGGGCATGTCGCGCCCACCGGCACCGGCCGTGGACGGACGTGTCGACTTGGGGCGCGACGATGTGCGAGGCGCACCGGGTCGCGGGCCGCGGTCGGCGGTCGGACGCGGACGGGGACGACTCCCCGATTCGTCGGCGGTCCGCACCGTGCGGCGGGTTTCGGACGTGTCGGACGTGCGGCGCGCGACCGGACCCGATGCGGTCGGGTCTTCGGCACGACGCAGCGGACCCGACGGCTCGCGCCGAACACCACCACTCGGATCACGACGAACACCACCGCTCGGCTCGCCGAGGCGAACGCGTGGGCGACTGCCACTGGTGTCGCTGCTCGACGCCGCCGGACGATCGGGAATCGGGCGCGGGGCCGACCCGGAGTACGAGCCCCACACGTCGACGTCGTCATCACCGGACGAAGAAGACGAAGACGACGATGACGACGTCGGAACGTCAGGCCGGGGTCGCGGCGCCGACGCGGTGCGCTCCTCGCCGAACAGACGCGGCACTTCGCCGGTCGGCGGCTGCGTCCAGTGCGGAAGCGGACCGGTGTCACTCTCTCCGAACCGCAAAGCTGGTTGCGACGGCTCGTCGTCGGAGAACCGAAGTTCGCCGAAATCGTCGCCGTCGTCGTGATCGTCGTCCCGATCGTTGTCGCCCGCCCGGCGCCACATGTCGTCGCTCATGATCCTCTCGCTCTCAGACTTCGAGCAGTTCCTGCTCTTTCTTCTTCACGGCCTGGTCGATGTGCTCGATGTGATCGTGGGTGATCTTCTCGAGTTCCTTCTCGGCACGCTCGAGTTCGTCGGCCGAGATGTCTCCATTCTTCTCCGCGCTCTCGAGATACTTGCGCGCGTCGCGGCGCACGTTGCGCACGGCGATCCGGCCGTCCTCGGCCATGTTCTTCACGAGCTTCACGTAGTCGCGGCGACGCTCCTCGGTGAGGGGCGGAAAGTTCAGTCGGATGACGGTGCCGTCATTCGACGGCGAAATGCCGAGATCGGAGTCGCGGATGGCCCGCTCGACGGCGGCCAATGCCCCACGATCGTGGGGCTTCACCACCAACATGCGGGCCTCGGGCACCTGGAAGCCGGCGAGTTGCTGCAGCGGCACGTCGGACCCGTAGTACTCGACCATCAGCTTCTCGACGAGGGCGGGTGTGGCCCGACCGGTGCGGACCGTCGTGAACTGGGACCGCGCGTGTTCGACGGCCCTGTCCATCTTCTCGATGGCCTCGAGGAGGATCTCGTCGGTCACCCGACCAGCGTACCTACGGGTCGACCTTCCAGAACGGATCTGATGTTGCCCGGCGTGCTCACGTCGAAGACCACGATCGGGATGCGATTGTCCCGGCAGAACGCGATGGCGGTGGCGTCCATGACCCGCAATTCCTTCTCGATGACCTCTTTGTGCGAGACCCGGTCGTAGCGGGTCGCCGTGGGGTCGAGTTTGGGATCGGCCGTGTACACGCCATCGACTCCGGAGTGCGTGCCCTTCAGGATCGCTTGTGCGTCGATCTCGGCGGCCCGCAACGCGGCCGCCGTGTCGGTGGTGAAGAACGGGTTGCCCGTACCGCCGGCGAAGATCACGACGCGACCCTTCTCGAGATGGCGTTCGGCGCGACGACGGATGTACGGCTCGGCCACTTTGGGCATCTCGACCGCGGTCATCACACGGCTGTGCTGACCCACGCGTTCGAGCGCGTCCTGCAGCGCGAGTCCGTTCATGACCGTGGCGATCATTCCCATGAAGTCGGCCTGCGCCTGATCCATGCCCTGGCCCGCACCCTTGAGCCCGCGCCAGAAGTTGCCACCGCCCACGACGATGGCGACATCGACACCGAGTGCCTCGCGCGCATCCTTGATCTCGAGCGCGACCTGTTGGAGAACGCCGGTGTCGAGACCGAATCCGGTGGGTTCGGCCAACGCCTCACCCGACAACTTCAGAACGACCCGCTTCCAGCGCGGACGGTTCTCGCTGGCGGCGTTGCCCACGTCGGGATCAGCCGATCTCGACCTGAGCGAAGCGGGCGATCGACGCCGATCCGAGGATCTGCTGAACCGACTGCTTGTCGTCCTTGGCGTACGGCTGCTCGAGCAGGCAGATGTCCTTGTAGAAACCGCCGATGCGGCCTTCGACGATCTTGGCGATGGCCGGCTCGGGCTTGCCCTCGTTGCGCGTGATGGTCTCGAGCGTCGCGCGCTCCTTCTCCACCACGTCGGCCGGCACTTCGTCGCGCTTCAGGTATTTCGGACGCGCGAAGGCGATGTGCACGGCGATGTCGTGCGCGAGATCGGTGTTGCCGCCGCTCACTTCGACGAGCACGGCGTTCACACCACGACCGCCCTGGATGTGCTGATACGAATCGAGAACGTTGCCGGCGGCGGCTTCGACGCGCACGACTTCGCCCAGTTCGATCTTCTCCTTGAGGGTGATCTTGAGATCCTCGAGGATGTTGGCGCGCTCGGCGACCGCGGCTTCGCCCTTGGCGGCCACCAAATCGGCGAGAGCCTCGGCCTCACCCTTGAACTGATCGCTCGCGGCGACGAAGTCGGTCTCGCACTTCAGCTTCACGATGGCGCCCACGTTGCCCTTCACGACGAGTGCGACGACACCCTGGGTGTTCTCGCGATCGTCGCGCTTGGCCGACGCGGCCAGACCCTTTTCGCGCAACCACTGCTTGGCGGCTTCCATGTCGCCACTGGTCGACTCGAGAGCCTTCTTGCAATCCATCATGCCGGCGCCCGTGGACTGGCGCAGGCTCTGGACGTCTTTCGCGGTGAACGACACTGATCAGCCCTCCGCACCTTCGGTGGTCGCCTTGCTGGCGGCCAGACGGGCCTCGCGGTCGGCCTGAGCCGCCGCGGCCTGCGCACGCGCATCGGCCTGAGCCGCTGCGAACGCGGCCTGCTCCTCGGGCGAACGCTCGGCGGTTGTGCCGCCGCCCTTGCCGGCGATGAAACGACCCTCGAGAACGGCTTCGGCGATGACCTTGCACATCAACTCGTTGGCGCGGATCGCGTCGTCGTTGCCCGGGATCGGGAACTGCACGAGATCGGGATCGACGTTGGTGTCGACCACGGCGACCACCGGGGTGCCGAGCTTGTTGGCTTCGGTGACGCCGATGTGCTCCTTCTTCGTGTCGAGCACGAACACCGCATCGGGGCGGCGGGTCATGTGGCGGATACCCGAGAGGTTCTTCTGGAGCTTGGTGAGCTCGCGATCCTTGAGGAGGGCTTCCTTCTTCGGCATGACGTCGAATTCGCCCGAGGCCTTCATCCGCTCGAGTTCGAGCATCTTCTGCACGCGCTTGTGGATCGTTTCGAAGTTGGTGAGCATTCCGCCCAGCCAACGCTCGTTGATGTACGGCATGCCGCACTTGTCGGCGAATTGGGCCACCGGGTCCTGGGCCTGCTTCTTGGTGCCGATGAACAGGATCGTGCCGCCCTTGGCGACGAGATCGCGCACGAAGGCGTAGGCCTCTTCGATCCGGGTGAGCGTCTGCTCGAGATCGATGATGTAAATGTCGTGGCGCTCGCCGAAGATGAATCGCTTCATCTTGGGGTTCCACCGACGGGTCTGATGGCCGAAGTGGACGCCGGCCTCCAACATTTGACGCATCGTCACGATGGCCATGATTTCTTTCCTCCTGGTCTGCGGTTGCCGGCACGCCATCTCGCGCCCCCGAAGGAACGACCGCAGGATGAGCGACGTGCAGTGATGGGTGACCCGTTTCCGGGCCGTTGGCGAGACTATCGGCCGGTCGGGCAGACCAGCCGGGTCCGGGCCGCGGTCCGCCGGGGAGGCGTGCCGTCGGTGGGCACCAAGCGGGCACGGGCCACCCGGCGGGCCAGGTACCGAGCCGGATCGAGATACTGCTCGCTCGGCTGGCCGGCGTCCCGGCGGACACTCAGTGTCACTGGCCCCGTCACCGGTCCCGCTGCCCACGACTGGCTCCGCCCGACGATTTGGCCGGCCACCACGATCTGCCCGGCCACCACGGCCAGCGAGCCGAGTCCGCCGACGGTGACCGTGACGTCGCCGGTGCCGTCACCGGCGCCGGCACTGACGCCGATGGACACGTAACGCCGCCCGGCCACCTCGCCGGCGAACGCCACCCGACCGGCGACCGGGGCCACCACCGCGACGTCGGCCGCGCTCGCGTACTCGATCGTGCGGTGCCCGGCGCAGTACGGGCACACCGGCGCCGTGAACGACTCGACCACCGGAGCGTTCACGGGCGGCACGAGGCACAGCGAGGCGACGAGGACCGCGACGAGCACGGCCGAGTGTGCGCGGGGTCAGGGAATTCCGGCGGCGGTGAGACGCGACCGCAACATGATGACGGCCTTCGAGTGGATCTGCGAGACGCGGCTCTCGGTCACACCGAGGACCGATCCGATCTCGGCCAGGGTCATGCCTTCGTCGTAATACAACGCGACGACGGTGCGCTCGCGATCGGGCAGTTGGCGAATCTCGGCGCGCATCACCGAACGCACCTCGCGATCCTCGAGAACGCGGTCGGGTCCGGCGTCGGTGGAGGGTGGCAGCTGACGCGGCTCGCCGTCGGTCACCAGATGATCGAGCGGACCCACGTTGGCCACGGCCACCGCGCTCAACCAGTCGTGCAACTCGTCCTCGCTGATGCCGAGACGCCCGGCGATCTCCTCGTCGGACGGCGCACGCTTCAATTCGTTGCCGAGTTCCGACACCGCCTGCTCGATCTGGCGCGAACGCTGGCGCACGGTACGGGGCACCCAGTCGATGGCCCGCAACCCGTCGAGGATCGCGCCCTTGATGCGCGGCACCGCGAACGTCTCGAACTTGAATCCGCGCGACGGATCGAAACGATCGACCGCGTCCATCAGGCCGAAGATTCCGGTTCCGATGAGTTCGCCGGTGTCGACTCCGGCCGGCAGGCCCGCGGCCACGCGTCCGGCCACGAACTTCACGAGCGGCGAGTAGTGGACGATCAGAACTTCGCGCGACGCCGAATCCTTGTCGTCGACCCACCGTTGCCAGGCCCGGTGTATCGCTGGTGTGTCTCGCGATGGTTTCTCGGGGTCGGGTGGGGTCATCTCAGGCGCGTGGGTGGGTCGATGTGTACACCGACCGTAGACGCTCCTTGCTCACGTGCGTGTATCGCTGCGTGGTGGAGACGTCGCTGTGACCCAGCAATTCCTGAACGATGCGCAGATCGGCGCCGCCGTCGAGCAGATGAGTGGCGAAGGTGTGGCGCAATGCGTGTGGATGCGTCGGCGACGAGCTCCGCTCGTCGATGACCCGGCGAACGTCGCGCGGACCGAGGCGGGAGCCCCGTGAATTGAGGAACAAGGCGGCGGCCGAACGTTCGGACACGACCTCCTTGCGCACGCGGACCCATGCCTTCACCGCGTCGGACGCGGCCTGCGACATGGGCACCCGGCGCTCCTTGCCGCCCTTGCCCCACACCGTGACCACCGAACGCCGCAGATCGCAGCCGTCGAGGTCGAGTCCGCATACTTCGCTCACGCGCAAGCCGCTGCCGTAGAGGAGTTCGAGCAGAGCGTCATCGCGCAGTCGACGCCAGTGCGGCACGTCCTCCGGAAGCGCTTCGGGTTCGAGCAGATCGCGCAGTTCGCGACCGTCGAGCACGCGCGGAAGTCGACCCTCACCGGATGGTGCACGCAAACCGAGCGACGGATCTGCCGTCACCAGCCCGTTTCGACGAGCCCACGCGAAGTAGCGGCGCAGTGCCGACGCTTTGCGTGCGATCGAACGCTTGGCGAATCCTTCGGCGCCGAGATGCGCGAGGTAGCGACGCAGCACGATGCGGTCGACCCGGCCCGGAGCACCGACGCGATTCGAGGTGTCGTCATCGTCTTCGCACCACTCGATGAAGTCGCGAAGGTCGGTGCGATAGGCGGTCACCGTATTGGCCGACGCCCTCGTGAGGGACATGACGAAGTCGTCGAGTCGCCACGCGTCACGAGACGACTTCGCTTTCGTCGATCGCGCCGCGTTCGCCACACGGTCAGGGTACCGAGTGGGCCGACGACGGGTTGGCCAGTTCGAACCAGCCGTCGGTGCACATGACCCAACCCATCGCTTCGAGACGTCCGAGGGCCAAGGCGACCGCACCCAGCGAGTGCGGCGCGCTGGCTCGCACCACGTCGTCGAGCCCCATCGGATCGGAGCCCATGACGGCGAGCACGTCGCGATCGACTCCCATCGGCACCGGCCGCAGTTCGCGGACGGCGTCGTGTCGAGTCGGAGTGAGACCGAGCACGGTGAGCACGTCATCGGGTGACGCCGCGACGAGTGCTCCATCGCGCAACAACAAGTTCGTTCCCTCGCTGGCCAACGATCGTGTCGCGCCGGGAACCGACATCACGGGAACGTCGCGCTGCAAGGCCTCGTTGACCGTGAGCATCGAGCCACCGGTCGCGCGCGACTCGACCACCACCAACACTTCGGCCAAGGCGGCGATGATCCGGTTGCGGAGCGGGAAGCGGAAACGATCGGGTTCGGTGCCGGGCGGCGATTCCGACACCAGCACTCCCCGCTCGGCGACGTCCGACCACAGCCGCGAGTTCAGACGCGGATACACCACATCGAGCCCGGACGCGACGACGCCGATGGGCGGCGCGGCGCCCGGTGGCGTTCGGGCACTCGAGTTCACAACCGTTCGCGCGGCGAGCGAACCGCGGTGGGCGGCAGCGTCGATGCCGAGGGCCAGACCAGACACCACCGCGACTCCGTGCGAGGCGAGGTACCGGCCGAAGTCGTGGGCGGCCCCGCGCCCGTACTCGGTGGCCCGGCGGGTGCCGACCATGGCCACACGTCGATACCGATCGATCACGGTGACGTCGCCGCGCGAGAACAACGCGGCCGGCGCCGCCGGGTCGACGGCCAACGACTCCGGATAGTCGATGTCGCCGAGAATGGCGACCCGCATCGTGGCCAGACGCGACGCGATTTCACGATCGGACGGGCCGCCCGCGAGCGCCTTCGTCCACGCCTCGTGCAAATCGGTCGAGTCGTTCGAAACGCGGCGACCACGTCGCAGATCGTGTTCGATCTCCGTCGGCCGTCGCTCGCGCAGAAGTGCTCGCAGTCGACGCGGACCGAGGGCGGGCAAGCCGAGCAGCCGTGTGACGGCGATGTGGTCGGCGGAGTGATCTCTCGGGTGATCGTTCACGGCCGCGGACGCACTCCGATGTGCGATCGCAGCGCCAGCGCCGCCGCGATGTGATGGTCGTCGAGTTCACCGTCATGTCCGGCGAGATCGGCGAGCGATCGCGCGACCCGGCGCACCCGGAGCAGACCGCGGCCCGAGAGGCGGCCCCGTTCGACGTTGTCGCGCAGGAGTCGACGCGCGGCGTCGCGGAGCGGAGCGTGCACGTCGATCGAAGCCGCATCGAGAGCGGCGTTGAGCCGACCCTGCCGCTCGACCGCGAGTTCACGCGCCGCCCGAACGCGAGCCACCACGTCGGCGGTCGACTCCCCCGCGGCCATACCGAGGAGGTCGTCGGCTTCCGGGGGCTGAACGACCACGCGCAGATCGAAACGATCGAGCAGAGGCCCGGAGAATCGCCGTCGGTAACGAGCCAACGCGGCGTCGTCGCACGAGCACGAACCGGGCGGCCCACCACCGCACGGACACGGGTTGGTCGCCCCGACGAGAGTGAAACGAGCCGGCAACGTGGCGGCGGCAGAGGCGCGCGACAAACGAACGAGTCCTTCCTCGAGCGGTTGTCGAAGGGCGTCGAGAGTGGACGGCGCGAACTCACCGAGCTCGTCGAGGAAGAGAACACCGCCGTGCGCCAGGCTGATCTCACCGGGGCGCAGCACTCCCGAACCGCCTCCCACCATCGCGATGTGGCTGAGCGAATGGTGCGGCATGCGAATGGGCGGGACCGTCACGAGTCCGCCGGCTGGCAACGACTCGCCGGCCGCCGAGCGGATCATCGTCGCGGCGAGCGACGTGTCGTCGTCGAGTCGCGGAAGGAGTCCGGGCAACCGCTGTGCGAGCATCGTCTTGCCCGAGCCCGGCGGTCCGATGAGCAGGAGATGGTGCCCGCCGCTGGCCGCCAATTCGAGACCGAGCCGAGCCGTGTGCTGGCCCCTCACGTCGGCGAGATCGGGCACGACGACCGCGTCGCCGTCCGGACGTCGGCTGCCGTCGGGGCATGTCCATTCACGCACACCCTTCAAGCAGTCGACGACTTCGCGCAACGATGACGCGACGCGAACCGAACGGGGACGGACGATGGACGCCTCGGAAGCGTTTTCCACTGGCACGACCACATCGACGTCGCGCCGCGCCGCGATCATCGGCGCGGCACCCACCACTGCTCGCAATCCACCGTCGAGGCCGAGTTCGCCCACGAACGCCGTGTTCGCGACCGACGCCGCCGGCACCTTCTCGTCGGCGACGAGCACCGCAACGGCGATCGCCAAGTCGAGCGACGAACCGACCTTTCGCACATCGGACGGTGCGAGGTTCATGGTGATGCGACGGGCCGGCCAGTCGAGTCCGCTCGACACGAACGCCGCTCGAACGCGATCACGCGCTTCGCGGCACACTTCGTCGGGTCGACCGAGGATCGTGAAACCCGGGAGTCCTTGGCCGATGTGGACTTCGACGGCGACTGGTTGACCATGAACACCGAGAACGGTGGCGGAGAGAACGTTCGACAACATGCCGTGATGTGGGAAAACCGTGTGACCTCGCGGTGACCGACCCGTCGGACCCGCACCTGCGAGACTGTCGGCCGTCCATGAGCCCGTTCCGACACGTCTCGAGAATCGTCCCGGCGGTCCTCGCCACGCTCGTCCCGATCTCGCTGGCCGCGTGCAGCGACACCGATCGGGGCGCCGAGCGATTCTGCGGCGAGATCGCCCGACAGGTCCCGTTCCTGGAAGGTCCGTTCGTCGAGTCCGGCGACATCGACGCACTGGTCGACCGCTACGAGAAGCTCGACCGCATCACCCCCTTGGCCATCGAGGACGAGTGGCGAACGATCACCGAGTTGATGAAGTTGGCCTCCGACGTCGACCCGAGCGACCCGCGCTCGCGCCAGGACGTCGCCGACGCCGCCTACAAGGCCGAGCGGTCGGCGCGCGATGTGGCGATCTGGGTGGAGACGACCTGCGGTGTGGCGATGCCCGACGTGGTGGGTGTGGAGGGAAGCGTGCCGGTCACGATTCCGCCGGCGACACCGGCCCCGTGATCAGACGATTTCGCCGCGCTTCAGAATGACCTTGTCGACCAGGCCGTAGGCCTTGGCCTCTTCGGCGGTGAACCATCGATCGCGTTCGGCGTCGGCCTGGATCTTCTCGAGCGGCTGGCCCGAGTGGAAAGCAGTGAGTTCGGCCATGCGGCGCTTGGTGAACGTGATCTGCTCGACCTGGATGGCGATGTCGGCGGCCTGGCCGCGCAGGCCGGCGAGCGGCTGGTGCATCATGATGCGCGCGTTCGGGAGCGTGTAGCGCTTGCCGGCCGCACCCGCGGTGAGAAGGAACTGGCCCATGCTTGCGGCCAGGCCCATGCACACCGTCGCGACATCGCATGAAACGAATTGCATGGTGTCGTAGATGGCCATGCCAGCGGTGACCGAACCACCCGGGCTGTTGATGTACAGCCAGATGTCGGCGTCGGCGTCCTCGCCCTCGAGGTACAGCAACTGAGCGCAGATCTGATTGGCGATGTCGTCGTTGACATCGGTGCCGAGCATGACGACTCGGTTCTTCAGCAGACGGGTGAAGATGTCGGCGCGGCCGGCGTCGCCCGCCTCGAGATTGAAGATCGGAGTCGTCATGGTTCGCAGGCTAGCCCTTGAACCGCCATAATCAGGGGGTGAACAGCGACGCATCGTTTCGGCCCAATGCCGACGAGTTGCTCGTCAAGAACCGGTTGTTCGCCAAGGACTTTCCCGACGCCGGCCTGGCCCTCGCTCCCCGCCGTCAACTCGCCGTGGTGGCGTGCATGGACAGCCGCATGGACATGTTCCAGATCCTCGGTCTCGACCACGGCGACGCGCACATCATCCGAAACGCCGGCGGCGTGGTGACGGATGACGTCATTCGATCGCTCGTTCTGTCGCAGCGATTCCTCAACACGCGCGAGATCATCCTCATCCACCACACCAACTGCGGGTTGCAGCAGGTGAACGAGGACGACTTCAAGCACGAGATCGAAGCCGAGGTCGGCGTGAAGCCGTGGTGGTCGGTCGAATCGTTCCGCGATCCGTACACCGACGTGGGTCAGAGCATGGTCCGCATCAAACTCAATCCGTTCATCCGCCACAAGGACTTCATCCGCGGATTCGTGTACCAGGTCGAGACCGGAATCCTCGACGAAGTCAGCGCTTGACGCCCGACAACACCACCAGCACGTCGCCCCTCACCTGACCACCACGCGCTTCGGTGATGAGTCCGGCCACTCCAGCGGTGCCAGTCGGGCTGGCCGGAATGCCCGCCGCCCGCGGCGCCAGCGAAGCGGCCAGAACCACGTCGTCCTCTGCGGCGACCACCACTCGGCCTCCGGTCGATTCGAGCTGCGCGAAGTCGGCCACCCAGTCGTAGGTCTCGTCGTCGAGAATGCCATCGGCAAGCGAAGTCGGTTCGTGCTCCCATGGCCACATGAATCGCGTCCAATCCGTGGCCCAGGCCTGGGTCGAATCGTGGGCGATCCGCCACGCTCGTGCCAACGGTGCACAACCCGCGGTCTGCACCGCGACCAACGGCGCACGAACTCCGCCCTCGGCGAGACCACGTGACAACGAGGCCGCGAATGCTCCTCCGCCGACCTGCACGTACACCGCGTCGAGCGACGAAACGCCACGCGCGTTCAACTGTTCGGCCGCTTCCCAACCGATGGTGCGTCCCCCGTCGAGACACAACGCGTTCTCCGGACCCTGCACGCTGAACGGGATCGAACCGCGCGCCACGGCTTCGCGGAAGCGGTGCACCGTCGGATCGCCAGGCGGATCATCAGAGCGACGCGGGCATCGATTCACTCGCGCTCCGAGGGAGTCGAGGATCTCGACGACGACACCCCCCGCCCATTCGGGAATGAACACGTCGATCGGCCATTCGGCCGCCGCCGCGAGCGTGGACGCCGCGATGGCCGCGTTGCCGCACGACGAAATCGCCAACGCCGGACGATCTTCCCGCCGACGCCACGGGACGAGGCCCGATTCCTCGGCCGCGACGAGATGCAAGAGGATCGAGAACAGATGGCGGGCCTTGTGCGAACCGGCGACGTTGCCGGTTTCGTTCTTCACGAACACTCGTCCGTCGAGCCCGACCGCATCGGCCAACGACGACGATTCCTCGAGCGGAGTGATCCGGAAGCCCGTTCCGGCCACGGTCGCGACTCGCTCGTCGAGCCGCTTGACCGCACCGATCGCCTGATCGTCGGTCCAGCCGTGGGCGTGAACGAAGTCCCACCAGGCCAGCCGCGGGGCGAACCGAACGAATGGATTGGGATCGTTGGCGATGGCCGATCGCGTCGCATCACTCACCATCGGCTCGTCGCGGTGGATGAGCAGGATGTGATGGCGGTCGCCGGTTTCACCCGGACAACGCCACGGGAGCGGCTGGCCCGCGTCGAGCGAGCGCGAACAAGCCGCGCAGCGCAGCATGTTCAGCCGGCGGCGACCCGCGCGTTGAAGTCGCGGATCATCTCGTCCCACACCGGGACGTAGCGCTGCAGGCCGCGCCAGAAACCGAGGTCGCGTCGGGCCTCGAAGAGCTCGAACGGAGTTCCCTGCTGTTCGACCCACGTGTAGTAGCCGAGGTTGAAGATGCGATTGCGATCGCGTTGCGTGCAATCGATCATGTCCTCGGTGGTGATGTGGCCCAGATGGCGCCCGTACACCTCGGCCGCGTCGGCGGCGGTCATCTCGCCACCGAATCGGTTGGAGATGGTGGTCTTGCGCGAGCTCGGATACAGGGCCGCACCATCGGTGGCCACCGTGATGACGGCGTCGTCGGGACCGAGGTCGAGGAGCTTCGAGGTCTTGATGGCGGCCAGGGTGTTGCAGATGGCCGAGAAACCGAAGTGCTCGAGCGCGTCGATGATCTGCGCCGAGAGGCCTTTCTTGGTCGCGAGGTAGTCGCGCCCGGCCTTGGTGTTGAAGAGCACGTCGAGTTCGTCGGTGGCGTGGTCGGAGATCGCGCAGACCACATCGGTGTTCATCACGTTGTGGATGAGCGGGATGTGCTTGTCGCCGATGCCCTGGATGTTGTGCTCGCCGAATCCGTTCTCGAGCATGGTGGGGCACTCGAGCGCCTCCACCGCCACGATGCGGGTTCCGAAGTCGTGCTTCAACCGGTCGCCCGCGGCGATGGTTCCGGCCGAACCGGTGGCCGAGGTGAATGCGGCCAGGTTGATGTCGCGTCCCGACTTCTTCATCTGCGCGCGAACGGTTTCGAACACGTGACCGAGCGCCCGGCCCGTGACCTCGTAGTGACCGAGGTGATTACCGAACTCGCAGAACTGGTTGAAGATGAAGTTGTCGGGGTTCTTGTCGAGTTCGTTGCACGCGTCGTAGATCTCCTTGACGTTGCTCTCGGTGCCCACGGTGCGGATGACGTCTTCCTTCGGATTCGCGCACCAGCGGTCGAGCCAGTCGAATCGCTCCTGGCTCATTCCGGCCGGGAGGATGGCGACGCCGCGACAACCCATGATGCGGCTGATGGCCACACCACCGCGCGCGTAGTTGCCGGTGGACGGCCAGATGGCGCGGTGACGAGTGGGATCGAACTGGCCGGTGACGACGCGCGGGGCCAGACACGAATACGCGGCCAGCACCTTGTGTGCGGTGATCATCGGGAAGCGATCGCCGAACACGACGATGATCGGGTTCGGAACGCCGGTGAGTTCGGACGGCAGCACCACGTGTTCGGGAACCGCCACCCGACGACCGGCGAGGTCGTTGTACCAGTGGACGCGCCACAGGTTGCGCGCATCGGGGCCCTGCGGGTCGGCGTCGCCGACCACGGACGGATCGACCGAGGATGGATCGGCCAACTGGGCGAACGTGGGGAGCACGATGCCTTGCTGACGGAAGCGGGCCACGCTGTTGGCCAGGGCCTGGGCGTCGACCACCCGGTCGGCCAGACCGAATTGGTTCTCGAGGGCATCCTGAATGGTCTGGGAGGTGTCGACGACGGTCACGTTTGACAGTTTGTCAAACGAGGACCCCACCCGCACCGAACTGCGGTGGTTCGGGTCGGAAAACCTCACGGCACGAGTCACTCGACCCCTGACCGTAGGCTTCGAGAGCTGGGGTCACCCGGACGCGGGCGTGGCGAAACTGGCAGACGCGCAGGATTTAGGTTCCTGTCCCGAAAGGGGTGTGGGTTCAAGTCCCTCCGCCCGCACTCGACGTCGCCCGACACCGGTGATGATCAAGACGCACATGACGAACAAGACGAACAATTCGCTTCGCCCGATCCGATCCGACGACCTGCCCGAACTCGTGGCGGTCGTCAACCGGCGGATCCACGCCTCCGGCCTGCGCGTCAACATGCAGGCCGACGAGCTCGGAGAAGACCTCGAATCATCCAGGACGCGCATGGAGCACGACACGCGAGTCGCCATCGACGATTCGGGCCGCATCGTGGGCTACGCATGGACGCTCAACCTGCCGAGTGATTCGTCCGACGAGCGCTGCTACGTGGAGGGCGGGGTCGATCCCGAGCATCGCGGCCGAGGTGTCGGACGCTCGCTCATGGAATGGTCGGTCGAACACGCGCACGAACTGCTCGCGGCCAGCCCGAACGACCGAGCGAAGTACGTCCGGATCCATCATGGAGTCGACGACGAATCGACGCGTCGACTGAGCGCTCGCTTCGGCTTCGCGCCGATTCGCTGGTTCGAGGATCTGGTCCGGCCACTCGCCGACGTTCCGGACCCGATCGATGTTCCGGGCGTCCGCATCGAACCCTGGCCGGCCGCCGATCCCCTTCTCGACGAGATTCGTTCGGCTAAGAACACCTCGTTTCTCGATCATTGGGGCTCGGCTCCGATGACCGCGGAAGGATGGCGCGAGCACATCCTCGGCTACGGCAGCCGCCTCGATCTGTCGTTCGTGGCCCGCGACACGACGACCGGACGCGTGGTCGCCCATCTCTTCTCGACGCGCTATCCCGCCGACGACGAGATCGTCGGTCGTCGACAGGCCTGGGTCGACAACTTGGGCACCCTGCGCGAGTGGCGTGGCCGCGGCGTCGCATCGGCGCTCATCGGTGCGGCGCTGCGCGCCTACCGCGACGATGGTCTGTCGCATGCGATGATCGGCGTCGATGCCGACAGCCCCACCGGAGCGTCGCGTCTCTATCGCTCGCTCGGTTTCGAACTCGAAGCACGTTTCGTCGACGCGCAGATCGATCACTCTGCGAGACTGCCCTCGTGACGACGCGATTGATCGACCTGCCGACTCCGGCGTTGGTCGTCGATGCCGGCGCCTTCGAGCGCAACCTCGCGACCATGGCGGCGGTGCGCCCGGGCGCGACTCTCCGGCCGCATGTGAAAGCGCACAAGAGCACGTCGCTTGCCGCCCACCAAGTGACGCACGGGCACTCCACTTTCACGTGCGCGACTCCGCGCGAGGTGGTCGGCATGGCCGAAGCGGGCGTCGGCACCGATCTTCTGCTGGCCAACGAAACCATCGATCCGGTGCGCCTGGCGGCGATGGCGCGGGTCGAGAGCGCGACCGGCGCCATGGTGACCGTGGCCGTCGATTCGGTCGAGACGCTCGAAGCGGCGCGCGCCGCTGGCCTTCGCAACGTGTTGATCGACGTGAACGTCGGTTTGCCGCGTTGCGGAATCCAACCCGAACGCGCAGCCGATCTGGCGACCCGGGCCGCGGAGTCGCACCTGGTGGTGCGCGGCGTCATGGGATACGAAGGACACCTCATGGCGCTGAAGGATCGCGACGAACAGCGGGCCAAGGTTCTCGCGTCGATGACGACGTTGATCGAGTGCTCCCGCGCCGTTCGTCGAGCCGTGGGCGACGATGCATCCATCGTCTCGGCCGGTGGAACCGGAACGTTCGATCTCTACGACCCGGTGCATCCGATTCTCGGACAAGTGAACGAAGTCCAGGCCGGCAGTTACGCGCTCATGGACACGCACTACGGCGCGCTGTCGCTCCCGTTCGAGCAGGCCTTGTTCGTGGTCGGAACCGTCATCTCCCGCACTCGGGGCACGAACGACGGTTCGCCGTCATGGGCGGTTGTCGACATCGGCCTCAAGTCGCTGGGCATGGACCACGGCACCCCGACCGTCGACGACGCCGCGGTGTGGTTCTGCAGCGACGAGCACACGACGTTCTCGCCGAACCCCGGCCATACGTTGCCCGCCATCGGCGAACGAGTCCTCGTGCGCCCGGCCCACGTCGATCCGACCGTCGCCATGCACGCGGCGATGCACGTCGTGGACGACGTTCGCCGGGGCGCCGATGCACAGGTGCTCGAGGTCTGGCCGGTCGATCTCCGCGGCTGGTGATCAGCGCAACGCGGCGACCAGGTTCGCGAACGCGCGACCGCGATGCGACAGGGCATTCTTCTCGTCGTCGGTCATCTCGGCGAACGTGCGGCCATCGCCGTCGATCGGAGCGAAGAGCGGATCGAAGCCGAAGCCACGCCGCCCTTGTTCGCTCGGTGCGATGACCCCGTCGCAACGGCCCTCGGCGATCAGCTCGCGACCGTCGGGCCACACCACCATCACGACCGTGAGGAAGTGGGCCCGCCTCTCCGACTCGGCGCGGGCGCCGACTGCGCGCAGTCGTTCGAGGATCTTGTTCCGATTGGCACCGTACGGATCGGAGGCGTGCTCGGGTCGATCGCTCGCGTAGCGGGCGGTGTGCACTCCGAGTTCTCCGGGAAGGGCATCGACGAAGAGTCCGGTGTCGTCGGCCACGGCGGCGCAACCAGTGGCGTCGCAGATCGCCCGGGCCTTCAGGCGCGCGTTGCCCACCAAGGTGTCGGTGTTCTCGTCGACATCCGGCACATCAGACGGACGCGGGATCAACTCCACCGAACCGGCCAGCAAACGCTCGATCTCGGCCACCTTGTCGGGATTGGCCGATGCACAGACCAGACGCAGAGTCACCACGGATCTTCCTGGACGTTCAGGAGCGGCGGGGCGGATCGACCGAGATCATCTCGGTCTGCAGGTCGAACACTTCGGACAGGCCTTTTTCGGCCAAGCCGAGCAGCGTGTCGAGTTCGCCGCGCGTGAAGGCCATTCCTTCGGCGGTTCCCTGAACTTCGACGAAGCGACTGACGCCGGCGTGCTTGGTTCCGGACTTGCCCCGCAGCATGACGACGTTCATGTCGACCTCGGCTCCGCTGTCCTCCACGTAGGGAAGGTCGATGACAGGGGCGCCGTTCACGATGCCGACGCTCACGGCCGCGCACAGCGAATGAAGCGGATGCTCGGAAATGAGACGACTCTGGACCAGTCGCGACAACGCATCGTTCAGAGCGAGAAAGCCGCCGCAGATGCTCGCGGTGCGGGTTCCGCCATCAGCCTGCAGGACGTCGCAGTCGACCACCACTTGACGCTCGCCCAACAGACCCATGTCGCAAGCCGCGCGGAGGCTGCGTCCGATCAAACGCTGGATCTCGACGGTGCGGCCGCTCTGCTTGCCCTTGGCCGCTTCGCGATCGACGCGTTCGGGCGACGACCCGGGCAGCATCGAGTACTCGGCGGTGACCCAACCCTTGCCGCTGCCCTTCATCCAACGCGGCACGTCCTCGTCGATGCTCGCCGTGCAGAGCACGCGAGTGCGGCCGAAGGTGACGAGCACCGATCCGGATGCCATCTCGGTGAAGTCGCGTTCGAACGAGATGGATCGCAGTTCGTCGGCTTGGCGTCCGTCGTGGCGTGTGGTCATCGGATCTCCCGGCTCGGTCCGTTCCAGATTTCGACTGCTTCGAGTTCGGGGCCGAGCAATCGGCGTCCGAGTGTTTCGAACCAGTTCACGTCACCGCTCGACAAGAAGCGCGTGACACCCGTTCGATCGTCCGACTGCAGCAGCCCGCGTTCGTGCAGCAATTCGCGCACCGCGAAGGCGGTTTCGTCGGCCGACGACACGAGCATCACGTCGTCGCCGAGCACTTCGGAGATGGTGCGCGCCAGGAACGGGTAGTGGGTGCAGCCGAGCAGCAGTGCGTCGACCTTGGCGTCGCGAATCGGAGCGAGGAGCCGCTCGGCCAACAACGTGACTTCGGCGCCCGTGGTGCGACCTCGCTCGACGAACTCGACGAAACCCGGGCAGGCCGCACTCGCCAGTTGGATGGTCGCGCCGTACGCCGCCCGCGATACAGCGCGGTCGTACGCCCCCGAATTGATGGTGCCGATCGTTCCGATCACGCCGACCGAGCCCGTGCGCGTGGCGCGCACGAGGGCGTGCGCCCCGGGCTCGATCACGCCGATGACCGGGATCGCATGGCCGGCCGCAGCCAGTTCGGCCTCGAGTTCGTGGATGGGCAGGGCGGCGGCCGCGGTATTGCAGGCCACCACCACCACCTTGCAGTGGTGGTCGGCGACCAGACTCCAGGCCAGTTCGCGGGCGTATCGCCGCACGTCGTCGATGGGCTTGTCGCCGAATGGATACCGGCCGGTGTCGCCGATGTAGACGACGTCCTCACCAGGCAGGAGATCGATCACGGCCCGGGCCACCGTGAGTCCCCCGAAGCCCGAGTCGAAGAGTCCGATCGGCCGCTGCACCCTGATCACGCTACGGCAAACCCTCTCGCCCGTTGGCCCGTCTTCCACTCAGACCGATAGGGTTTTCCCCTGGTCCGCTGGGCATCCGCTCGCGGTCGACTAAGGGGAGACAATGAAGAAGACCAACCATTCCCGCGTGCGCTGGGTGGCTGCCGTCCTCGCCGCCTCGAGCCTCGTGATCGCGGCCTGCGGTGGAGACGACGACTCCAGTGACGCACCCGCCACCGAAGCACCGGCTGCCTCGGAAGCCCCCGCCGCCAGCGAGGCTCCGTCCACCGACGCTCCGGCCGGTGTCAGCATCAGCGACGAAGCAGCGGCGCGCGTCGAAGCGTTCCTGCAGCCCGTCACCGAACTTCCGTTGAACGAGTCGATCGCGGCTCCGACCGGCAAGAAGTTGTTCTACGTCCAGTGCTCGGTCGCCGTGTGCGCCGAGATCGCCACCGGCATCGAGGCCGCTGCAACCGCAGCCGGCTGGACTTTCGAGACCACCTCGCACCAGGACACGCCCGACACCGTCGCGTCGGCGTTCGACACCGCCATCGCGGCCAGCCCCGACGTGATCCTCACCTCGGGCAACCCGCGCGAGTGGTTCGCGTCGCAGCTCACCACGATCAAGGACAAGGGCATCCCGGTCATTTCGTGGTCGATCCCCGAGGGTTACGAGCCCGGTGACGGCATCTCCGTCAACCTGCTCAGCAACGACGACTACTACTTCTACGGCGTGCTGATGGCCGACTACGCGGCCGCCAACACCAAGACCGGCAAGATCCACTTCGTCGGCCTGCCCACGTTCCCGGTTCTCTCGACGGTGCAGCAGGGCTTCACCGACGAGATCGCCAAGGCGTGCCCCGACTGCTCGGTGGAGATCTCCGAAGTGGCCGTGACCGACATCGGCACCAACCTGCCCGGCGCGATCGTGTCGGCACTGCAGGCCGACCCCGAACTCGACTTCATCGTCTACGCGTTCGGCGGCATGCTGTTCGGTGTTCCGGACGCACTCGACGCGGCTGGTCTCACCGATCAGGCCAAGGCCATCTCGCAGGCCGGCGGACCGTTGAACTTCGACTTCATCGTGAGCGGTCGTCACCAGGTGGCCGAAGTCGCCCTCGCCTCCGAGCTCCTCGGCTGGCGCGCCGTCGACGCCGCTGCTCGCGTGTTGCTCGGCAATGGCCCGGGTCGCGCCGAGGCGCGCGCCGAAGCCGTGATCGACGGTCGCCCCGACATCCTCGCTGGCGGTCTGCCCCTGCAGATCCTCACCAAGGACTCGATTGCCGACGCGGCCGCTCTGTGGCCGGGCGTCGAAGGATTCCAGGACAAGTTCACGGCCCTCTGGGGTCTGTGATCCGATCCGACCGTTCGTTCGACTCTGAAGCACACTTGAGTCGATGACGGTCGATACACGGGACTCGAAGGGGACCAGCGGAAACGCTGGTCCCCTTTCCGTTCTCGAACCGGTCATCGACATCCGCGACCTGTCGAAGACCTACCCCGGACAAGTCGCGCTCGATCACGCCACGTTGCGCATCGCGCCGGGCGAGATCCACGCACTCGTCGGGCAGAACGGCTCGGGCAAGAGCACGTTGATCAAACTGCTCGGCGGCTACGTCAAGGCCGACCACGGAGCCGATGTTCGCTTGCTCGGCAAGCGGGTCGACCTCTGGTCGATGGCGAATGACGACCGCAAACTGATTCGCATCGTGCACCAGGATCTGGGCCTGGTTCCCACGCTGTCGGCGATCGAGAACCTCGGCCTCGGCCGCGGTTTCGACACCGGATTCGCCGGACGGATGCGTTGGCGCACCGAAGCCAAGCGCGCCCAGGAATTACTGCTCCGCTTCGGACTGGCCCCCGACGTGCGTCAACCGGTCGGGATGCTGTCGGCGGCCGAGCGCGCCGCCATCGCCATCGTGCGCGCACTCCAGGACTGGGATGACTCCACCAAGGGACTGCTCATCCTCGACGAGCCCACCGCATCGCTCAATCGTGGCGAAGTCGACGCGTTGTTCCGCGAGGTCCGGCGCGTTGCGTCGATGGGCGTCGCCGTTCTGTTCGTGAGCCACGCTCTCGACGAAGTGCTCGATCTGGCCGACCGCATCACGGTGCTGCGCGACGGAAAGGTGGTCGCGAGCGGCGTCGAATCGTCGTCGATGAACGCCACCGGTCTGGTCGAATTGATCGTCGGTCGGACGGCTACCGACCTGTACCCCACCAAGCGGCGCGTTCCGAGTCGCGAACTCCTCGAAGCCGAGATGATCTTCGGCATCACGCTGCGCGGTCTCACGTTCAAGTTGTACGAGGGCGAGATCCTCGGCTTCGCCGGCTTGGTCGGTTCGGGTCGCGAGGAAGTGGCCGGATCGCTGTTCGGCGCGACGCCGCGATTCGCCGGCAAGGTGCTGCTGCGCAAGAAGAAGGTCTTCGCCACGCCGCGCGATGCCATCCGCGCCGGCTTGGCTCTGGTCCCCGCCGATCGCAAGGCGGCCGGTCTCGATCCGCAGGAGCGTCTCGTCGAGCACGTGCCGCTTCCCCGTCTCGGCACGGTTCAGGGACGCTTCCGTCTCAAACATCGCAAGATCCGCAAGGACGTCAAGAAGTGGGTCGAGCAACTCGAAGTCCAACCGCCGTTGCTCGGCCGGCGTATGGAGAAATTCTCGGGCGGCAATCAGCAGAAGGCGGTCCTGGCGCGATGGCTACGCACCGATCCGCAGGTCCTGCTCCTCAACGAGCCGACCCAGGGCGTCGACGTGGGCGCCAAGGCCTCCGTGTACCGCCAGATCGTGGCGGCGGCCGAAGGCGGCATGGGTGTCGTCATCGCGTCATCCGATGCCGAAGAACTGGTCCACATGTGCGATCGCGTCCTGGTGATGCGATCGGGCGCCGTCGCCGTCGAATTGGCCGGAGCCGACCTCACCGAGGAGCGCCTGGTCGCCGAGACGCTCGGGGCGACGTCGAACCGCAAGAACATGCGCACCAACCGCGAACCCATCAACTTCAAGGTGATCCGCGACGACAGCGAAGCGATCACCGTACGTCCGAGCGATGGTCGCGATCGCCAACGCGCCGCGGTCGCCGCCAACAAGCGCGGCGGCAAGTTCGCCCAATGGATCCGACGCACGAGCGATCGTCTGCGCGGAAAGTCGTGAGGTAGATCCGATGCCCAAGCCCAAGACCGCCAAGATCGACGCCCGGACCGGTGATGTCGTCAAGAAGCCGGTGCTGAAGAAGAACAAGGTTCTCCGTCGGCATCGCGTGGTGAACGAGCGCGTGGAGCGCACGAAGAAGATCGACTCGCGCTTCGACACCCGCCGCTCGCCCATCAAGTGGAAGACCTTTCACCCGCGCAACATCGGAGTCCTCTATCTCTACGCACTGGTGTGGGTGGTCTTCTCCACCTGGATCTCCGACACCTGGATCACCTGGCTCACTCACCGTTCGGTCCTCAACCAGAACGCCATCCTCACCGTCGTCGCCCTCGGTCTGCTGGTTCCGCTGGCGGCCGGAGTGTTCGACCTCTCGATCGCCGGCGTGGTGTCGGCCTCGGCCATCACGGTGTCGTGGGGGCTGGTCGAGGCTCAATGGTCGGTGCCGGTGGCGATCGTCGTCGCCCTCCTGGTGGGTTTCATCGTCGGCAACATCAACGGCTTCCTGGTGGTCAAGATCAAGATCGACTCGTTCATCGCCACGCTCGGCATGAGTTCGATCCTCACCGCCTACGCCGTGTGGCGTTCGAACAACCGCTCGATCCTCGGCTTCCCCGACTCGTTCAAGAATCTCTCCAACGAATTCGCATGGGGCCTCAACAAGACCGTGCTCTTCGGACTCGTACTCGCCGTGCTGCTGTGGTTCGTGTTCGAGCACAGCGCGGTGGGCCGCTATCTGTTCGCCACCGGCGGTGCGCGCGAAGCGGCCCGGTTGGCCGGAGTGCAGACCGACCGCTACGTCTGGGGATCGCTCGTCGTGTCGTCCACCTTTGCCGCGATGGCCGGCGTGCTGCTCGCGTCGCAGTTCGGCTCGAGCCAGGCCCAATCGGGAGCGCCGTACCTGCTGCCGGCCTTCGCAGCCGCCTTCCTCGGATCGACGCAGTTCAAGCGCCGCTTCAACGTGTGGGGCGCGATCATCTCGGTGTTCGTCCTCCAGTCCGGAGTCAAGGGCCTGCAGTTGGCCGGCGTCGGCTCCACTTGGATCGAGGCACTGTTCTTCGGAATCGCCCTCGTGGTCGCCGTCGGATTCTCGTCGTTCCGCAAACGCGTACACGGCGGCCAGCGCCGTTGGTGGCGCCGCGAGGAGAGCGGGCCCGAGTACTTCCTCGGTCGGCTTCTCCGCTGGGGTTCGCCTCGAACGGAAACTTCGAAGGAGAACGCCCAGCAGTGGTGGTTCGATCCCGAGGACAAACAAGGCCATCACCTGAAGCCATGACGATCACGACACCCATGAACTCGATTCGTCCCGAAACGAAAGGATGTGGCCGATGAGCCTCGTCGGAGCCAAGGTTCTGCGCAAGGAGGACCCGCGCCTGCTCTCGGGAACCGGCACGTACGTCGACGACTTGTCGCCCGCCCAATGCGCGTTCGCGAGTTTCGTCACGTCGGCCGAGGCCCACGCCACGATCGACGCCATCGACGTTCGCGCGGCGCTCGCCATTCCTGGTGTGCTCGCCGTGTACACCGCGGCCGACTTCACCGACTACCCCGATCTTCCCGGTGGTCTTCCGACTCTCGAACGACCGGCTCTGGCGCGCAACACCGTGCGCTTCGTCGGCGAACCCGTTGCTGTCGTCGTCGCCGAGGATCGCTACATCGCGGCCGATGCGGTGGCCGCCGTGACCGTGTCGTACTCACCCCTCAAGGTGATGACGACCATCGAGGACGCAACGGCCGGCGATTCGGTACCGCTCTTCCCGCGTCACGGCTCGAACGTCATCACGATCGTCCCCACCATGGACGACCTCGAGAAGGAACTGGCCAAGTGCCACGGCCGCGCGTCGCTGCACATCGTCAATCAGCGGTGTGCCGCCGTTCCGATCGAGCCGATGGCCGTTCTGGCCGACTGGAAACCCGATGGTCTCACCGTGTGGGCCACGTTCCAGGCGCCGCATCACCTGCGCAACTACCTGGCCACCTGGCTCGACATTCCGCAGATGAACTGCCGCGTGGTGGCACCCGACGTTGGCGGCGGTTTCGGCTCGAAGATCGTGTGGTACCCCGAGCTGTTCATCGCACCCGTGATCTCCAAGTTGCTGCGCCGTCCGGTGAAGTTCGCCCAGACGCGCACCGAGGCGATGATGCAGATGGCGCACGGCCGCGACCAGGTGCACGACATCGAGGTCGGCTACGAGAAGGACGGGACCATCAAGGCCCTGCGGCTCATCGTGTCGCAGAACCTCGGCGCCTACGGCGATCCCACCGGACTCGGCCTGGCGGTTCTCACCACCTGGATGGCCGCTGGCGCGTACCGCATCCCGAAGGTGTCCACGTCGTTCCGCACGGTGGTCACCAACACCACGCCGGTGGCCGCCTACCGCGGAGCCGGCCGCCCTGAAGCCGCGTACTCGATCGAGCGCATCGTCGATCAGGTGGCCCGACAGACCGGACTCGATCCCGCGGTGGTGCGTCAGCGCAACTTCATCCCGCCGTCGGCGTTCCCCTACGAAACCCATAACGAAGCCGTCGTGTACGACTCGGCCGACTTCCCGGCTGCGCTCGCAGAATGCCTGCGCATCGTCGACTACGACGCGGTGCGCGCCGAGCAGAAGGCGCGTCGCAACGATCCGAGCAAGCCGCTCCTCGGCATCGGATTGTCGTGCTGGCTCGAGATCGCCGGCTTCGGACCCAACGGATCACTCGAAGGGTTCGGCCACCTGGCGTCGTGGGAGTCGGCGCAGGTGCGCATCCAACCCGACGGTTCGGCCATCGTGTACTCGGGTTCGTCGCCTCATGGTCAGGGCCACGAGACGATGCTCTCGCAGATCGCGTCCGACGAACTAGGCATCTCGTTCGATCGCATCAAGGTGATCACCGGCGATACGGCCGCGGTCCTGCAGGGCATCGGCACCATGGGATCGCGAGGCGCGCCCACCGCGGGTTCGGCCGTCAAGGTCGCATCCAGTCGTGTGCTCACACGAGCCAAGCGCATCGCGGCGCACCTGCTCGAGGCCGCCGAGGAAGACCTCGAGGTGGTGGACGACGCGTTCAACGTGAAGGGATCGCCCGGCAAGAAGGTCAGTTGGGGCGACGTCGCGTGGGCCTCGTTCCAGCCGCTGCGCATCCCACCCGAACTCCAAGCGGGTTCGCTCGAGGAGCGCCTCTTCCAGGAGTCGCCCAACTTCTCGTACCCGTCGGGTGCGTACGCGTGCGTGGTGGAGATCGATCGCGAGACCGGTGACGTGACGATTCGCGACATGGTCCTCGTCGACGACTGCGGCACGGTCATCAACCCGCTTCTGGCCGAAGGCCAGGTGCACGGCGGAGTCGCCCAGGGCATCGCCCAGGCGCTCTACGAGGGCGTCAGCTACGACTCATCCACCGGACAGCCAGTGACCGCGAACCTCCTCGATTATCTCGTGCCGTCGGCGGCCGATCTCCCCGACTACAAGGTCGGACGAACCACGACGCTGTGCCCCAACAATCCGTTGGGGGCCAAGGGCATCGGCGAATCCGGTTCGGTGGGTGCGCCGCCCGCGGTCATCAACGCGATCGTCGACGCGCTCTCCGAGTTCGGCGTCGATCACATCGACATGCCGGCCACGCCGGAGAAGATCTGGAAGGCCATGAAGAGCGGAGGAAACTCGTGAGCACGATCACTCGCAACGTGACGGTGTCGATGACCATCAACGGCCAGTCGATCACGCGCACCATCGACGCCCGCACCCTGTTGGTGCACTTCATCCGCGAACATGCTCGCCTCACCGGCACCCACGTGGGCTGCGACACGTCCAACTGCGGCGCCTGCTCCATCATGATCGACGGCGAGTCGGCCAAGAGTTGCACGGTGCTCGCGGTCCAGGCCGACGGCTGCTCGATCACGACCATCGAGGGTCTGTCGGGTCCCTACAACGGGATGTCGGCCGTGCAGGAGGGATTCCGTCAATGCCACGGTCTGCAGTGCGGTTACTGCACACCTGGCATGGTCATGGCCGCCACCAGCCTGCTGAACGAGATCCCCGACCCGAGCGAGGAGCAGATCCGCAGCGGGCTCGAAGGCAACCTGTGCCGCTGCACCGGCTACCAGATGATCGTCGAATCGGTGCGCTGGGCCGTCGAGCACCCGGCGCCCTGACGATCAGGTCGTCGCACCCCGCGACGTCGACGCCGTGCGCTCGGCCAGATTGCGCAGCGACCGGCCGAGCATTGCGGTCGACTGCATGTCGGAGAAGCCCGTGTGCGACTTCATGAAATCCGACTCTCCAAGTTCGGCCAGGCGTTTTCCCATCAATTGCATGGAAATGTCGTGATGCACGTACTGCAGGGCCAGGGAAACGATGGCCAGGTCGTCGCTCCAGACTCCCCACGTCGTGTTGTTCTCGCGGATTCCGATGATGGCTTCGCTCTGGTCGGCCACCGCCACGTAGAAGAGGCAGCCCATCACCTCGAGCACGGTCTTCGGATCGGAGTACTCGTGTTCGATCACCTGGCCCGGAAAGTCGACGTCGTTGCCGAAGACGACCGAGGTGACCTCGACCCCGCGTTCGATCGCCGCGGTCGCCGTGGCTCGAAGTTCTTCGGCGCCGCGCGGCCAGACCGAGAGCCAGCACCGCTCACGCGACTTGTTGATGACGTCGATGAAGCGGTCGCGCACCTGGGCTCGCCCGTTGACATGGACGACGAGGGTGGTGTCCTGCTCGCCGCTCAACTCGGCCAGCACCGCGTCGAGACCATCGAGAGTGGCCGACATGTCACGACGCATACCGTCCACGAAGCGATTCGATTCGAGCGCCACGTACCGAGATGTTCCGTCGTCGTTCGCGATCGTGGAAGCGGCCCCGCGCGCCACCAATTTGGCGAGTGTTTCGTACACCGTGCTGCGGGGCACACCGCTCTTCTTCGCGACTTCGTAGCCGTTCATCGGCGACGTCGCACCGAGCAGCGCGACGTAGGCCTTGGCCTCGTAACCCGTCATGCCGGCCTGTTGGAGCAACTCGACTGCCCGCTGCGTGTGCACACGACGAAACTAGACGGCGCGCCTCGTCTTGACCAGAGACCTCGCGGTCTTTCAGTGCTGAAAGATCACCGGGTAACGGCCCCACACCTGCCGCGTGGTCGACTCGTCGCGATGCGGTGGGTCGGCCGGATCGCGGCGGGCCCCGGCCACCAGGATGGCGTGGGCCATCACGGCGATCGAACCGAAGAGGTGATCACCGGGGTCGGCGCCGTCACCCACGGCCACGTGGGCCGGGCACTCGAGCCCGCCGGCGAGTTCCTGGCCGAGACAGGCGTGAAGACCATGTCCGAACGTGAGTCCCCACGGCATCACACCGTCGGCGAGCGGACGGAACGGATCGAATTCGTCGGCCCGATCGCCCCACACGAGAGCATCGCGATTCGCCTTCTCGAGTTCGATCGCGACCAGGGAACCACGCGGGATCGCGACCCCCGACTTCAACGCGATGTCCTCGAGGGCGTGGCGCAACGAGACCGGGCTGGCCGGATGCAGTCGCAACGACTCGTGGACGAATCTCTGCAAGAGGATCCGATCGGTCAATAGCCGTTCGCGGTCGTTCGGTCGCGCCTCGATCCATTCGAACACGTGATGCATGGCGTGAACGAGCTGGTTCGAGGTCGAATGCGAACCGACCCACGGGAAGTAGGCGATCTCGCGCAGCACGATATCGGCGGGCAGTTCGAGGCGATCCTGGTTGCGAAGCAGCGTGGTGAGTACGTCGCGCGGCAATTCGTCCTCGCCGATCGCGCCGTCGTCGAACGATGCGATGAGCCGACGTCGCCGCTCGAGCGATGCCAGGTAGAAGCGATCACGGAACTCGTCGAGGGCGCGATCACCGTCCTCGACGATCGCGGCCTTGTCGCCGAGCGCATGGGCCACGGTCGACGCACGAGCCAGACGATCCATCAAGGCGTAGATCTCGTCGAGTTCGTCGTCGTCACCGACGACCCGGTCGACTCCGGCCACCGCGATCGACAGGGTCATCATCGTGCGCCGAGCGAGCGGAAGCAGATCGGCCCGGCCGGCCGCGATCGTCCGGTCGAGAACCGAGCCGATGATTTCGGGGATTCGCTCCGCCTCGAACCACGCGAAGACGTCCCGACGGAACAGCCGGTTCTCGAGGCGTCGCCGGTCGAGGTGCGCCTGTCCGTGCAGATTGACGATGACTCCCGACATCAACCGCTGCCCCTCGTCGTACAAGGCCTGCTGCAGAGCCTTGTGGCGATACGCCTCGCGGGCGTCGGCGTACGTGGACAGAGCAATCGTGTTCATCGCGCGAGATCACCCTAGGCCGACGGCGCGCTCAACCGGATAGTTTCTCATCGATGGCCGCGAACGCTTCTGGACCCAAGTCGCTCCTGGTGACCGGGGCGGCCCGCGGACTCGGTCAGCGCATCGCCGAGCGGGCAACCGAGGCCGGTTACCGCGTGATCGCGGTCGACGTCTCGTTCGAAGGTTCTGCTCTCGCACAACGTCCCGACATCACGAGAGTGTCCGGATCGATCAGCGACGAATCGTTCGCATCGACCGTGATCTCGACTCACGGCCCGATCGACGTGCTGGTGAACAATGCCGGCATCGTCCGCTTCGGCCCGTTGCTCGATCTCGCCTCCGATGCCTTCCGCGCCGTCGTCGACGTGAATCTCGTGGGCACCTTCCTGATGTCCCGTGCGGCCGCGTCGACGTGGCGGAGTTCGGGTCGGTCGGGCGCGATCGTCAACATCACGTCGATGAACGGCGTGGCGGCCGGTCCCAACGCCGGCGCCTACGGTTCGACGAAGGCCGCGGTGGCCTTGCTCACCTCGCAGATGGCGATCGAGTGGGGTGCTATCGGCATCCGAGTGAACGCGGTCGCTCCGGGCCTCATCGACGCCGGCATGTCGGAGCCCATCTACGCCGACCCAGCCACTCGTCAGGCGCGCGAATCGAAAGTGCCGCTCGGTCGCCTCGGCACCTCCGACGACATCGCATCGGTGGTCCTCTTCCTCGCCTCCGACGACGCGTCGTACATCCACGGCCAGAACATCGTCGTCGACGGCGGCGTCACGGGCTCGGTGATCGCGCACCTCCCGCGTCCGGCCAGCGTCGACTCGGTTGGCCACCAGCCCCGTTCGTGACGACGCGCATGAACACGACGACGGGCACGACGACCGGCACGCCGCCGAACGAGAAGAAACGCGCGGTCGTTCTCACCGGTGGCCCCGACTACGCGCACGCGTTCGTAGAGACCGGCCCGGCCCTGGCCGCGATCGTCGAGCGAACCGGACGTGATGTCGCACTGGTCGACCACCCCGACGACGTGGTCGCCTTACTCGATGATCCGCGCGTCGACGTCCTGGTGGTGAACGCCCTGCGGTGGCGCATGCTGGCCGACCGCTACGCGCAGTGGCGCGACGAATGGGCGTACACGACCGCCGATCGAACCCGAACCGCGATCACCGAATTCGTGCGTCGCGGCGGCGGACTGGTGGGCAATCACACCGCTCCGATCTGCTTCGACGACTGGCCCGAGTGGGCCGACGTGATGGGTGGCGGTTGGGTGTGGGACGTGTCGTCCCATCCGCCGCGCGGGCCGGTGTCGGCCACGATCATCGACGGCTCCCACGCCATCACCCGCGGCGTGTCGAGCACCATCACTCTTCACGACGAGGTCTACGGAGACCTCTCCCTGCGGGACGTCGACGTGCTGGCGACCGCCCGCCGCACACCCGATGACGACGACCAACCCGTGGTCTGGGCCCATCGATTCGGTGAGGGTCGCGTGGCCTACGTGTGCTTCGGCCACGACGTGGAGTCGTTGCGCCACCCCGACGTGGCACGACTGATCGATCAATCGGTTCGCTGGGCCGCGCGAGTTCCGACCGAGACAGGAGTCCGTTCATGAGACCGATCGACGGAATGTCGGTGTTGATCACCGGCGGCGGGTCCGGCTTGGGTGCCGGCGCCGCCAAGCACTTCGCCGACCGCGGCGCCCGGGTGACCATCTCGGGTCGTCGCGCCGACAAGGTGCGCGATGTCGCCGAGTCGATCGGCGAGCGGTGCGCAACCGTCGTGGGCGACGTGACGGTGGCCGCCGATCGCACCGCGATGATCGACGCCGCCGTCGCGCACGGGAACGGGCGCCTCGACGTGTTGGTGAACAACGCGGGCAACATGTACCGCGGCCCACTCGGAACGCTCGACGAGCAGAGCCTCATCGACGTGTTCCACTCGAACGTGATCGCCGGGATGATGCTCACACAGTCGGCGCTCCCCCATCTCGAAGCGAGCCAGGGCGCGGTGATCTTCATCGGATCGGTCCACTCGCAACGGGCGTTTCCGGGTGCGTCGCCGTACGCCGCCACGAAGGGGGCCGTCGAGACGCTGACGGGAGTGCTGGCCGCCGAACTCGGGTCCAAGGGTGTGCGCGTGTCGTGCGTGCGACCCGGTGGCGTGTTCACCGAGATCAACCAACGCGCCGGCCTGTTCGACGACGCCACCGCGTTCGAGCGGCTCCAAGGCCTGGCCTCGGCTCACGCGCTGGGCCGAATCGGCACCGCCGACGAGATCGCCGAGGCGATCGAATATCTGGCCCGGGCCGAATGGACGACCGGCGCCGTCATGACCGTCGACGGCGGGCTGGGGCTCGGCGTCACCAACGCATAAGACTGAGGCCATGAGCACCACCGACATCCCGGTTGTCACGATCTCGACCTTCGACGAGGCCAAGGACACGTACCGCCAGAAGGATCTGCGCCAGGCGCTCTACGACGCCGGTGAAGTGATCATGGGCGATGTTCTCGTGAATCTGCACGGAGCCGAGCACCGCGACCGCCGTCGTCTCGAGAATCGTCTGTTCCGCCGCGAAACCTTCGAGTTGTACGAGCGCACGCTCTTCCCGCCGATCATCGCCGAGACCATCGCCCCGCACGTCGCCACGGGCCGAGCCGAACTCGTCGACCTCGGCCACCAGGTGATGATGAACCTGGCCGCCAGCACGGCTGGCGTGGATCGACCGCTCGGAACACCCGAGGAGACGCATCGTCTGTACGACTATCTGATGCGCTTCATCGAAGGCGCGACGCTCGCCCACTTCACCGGCGACAAGGAAGCCAAGCGAGCCGAGGTTGCCGGCAAGCTCTCCGAGTTCGACGAAGCGTTCGTGAAGCCGTCGCTGGCTCGTCGCAAGGCGTTGCTCGACGCCGGCCACGAGTTGCCCAAGGACGTCATGAGCATCCTCCTGGCCAACGAGGACCAGTTGCACCTCCCCCACGACGTGCTGGTCCGCGAAGTCGCGTTCTACTTGCTGGCCGGAGCGCACACGTCGGCTACCGCGTTCACCCGCGTCGCCCACAACATCTTCAAGTGGCTCGACGCCCATCCGGAAGATGCCGCACTGGTGCGCGCCGACAAGTCGTTCGTGCAACGGTGCACGCACGAGACGATCCGCCTCCAGCCGTCGAGCCCGGTGGCCATGCGCTGGGCGCTGGCCGACATCGAACTCAAGAGCGGCCGCAAGATTGCCCAGGGCAGCAAGGTCGTGATCGATCTGCTGGCCGTGAATCGCGACCAGACGGTGTTCGGCGCCGACGCCGACGACTTCAATCCGCATCGTGCGACGCCCGACGGAGTGTCGCAATACGGGCTGTCGTTCGGTTCGGGAATGCACGCGTGCATCGGGCAGGACCTCGCCGCCGGCCTCACGGCCGTCAACAGCGTGGACGCCGAACACACCTTCGGACTCGTGCCCTGCGCGGTGCAGGCATTGTTCGACCACGGCGCACGACCCGATCCGAGCGATCCTCCAGTGATGGACGAGTCGACCACTCGTCCGTACTTCGGCAAGTACCCCGTGCTGTTCTCCTAGACGCGGTCGACTCGACCGAGGAGCGCTCGTGTCGCATCGACGAGTCGGCGCGCGCGTTCACGCGGATCGACCGCGAGCAGACGATCGCTCTGCACTTCGATGCTGATGTCGACGTGCGGTGGGATCAGCGCCAGATAGTCACGAAGGGGAAGCGCTCCCTCGCCGGGGGCCAATCGGTCATGACGAGCCTCGGCGAGGAGTGACGACGCCTCGAGCGTCGCGGGTGCGTCGCAGATCTGGACCCAGGCCACCGCGTCGGCCCGAACGAGGCGTTCGAGATCGGCCACGCTGGCACCGATGCGCGTGTGATGCAGCAGGTCGACCACGATGCGACAGCCGGTCTCGGCGTGGACCCGCAATGCGCCGTCCACGTCACACGGTGTGGTCCAGGCCATGTACTCGACGGCCACACGGAGCCCATGGCCGCGTGCGACATCGGCCAACGACGAGAAGGCTCGGATCGATGTCGTGAGATCGTCGAGATCCGAGACCGCGAGCACGTACGCCGCACCCACCTCAGCCGCCTGGGCGATGAGCGAAGTGGTCGACGATGAATTTCTCGATAGCAAATCCGTCGATGAATCCGACGAACGATCAGCCGACACGCGAATCACTTCGGCGTCGAACACCCGTTGACCACTATCCGTCAGGCGAGACCGGAGTTCGCGGGCATGACCCGAGTCGGTGATCGCATGCTCCCCCGACAGGCGCAGACCGATTCCGGAACACCTGTTGACATCCAGACCGAGGGAAATCCCCACCAACTCGTCGGCCGACACGTCGAGGAACGATCCGGCGGCCAGGTACACCGAACCGCGATGTTTGCTCGTCACGGTGCGAGACTAACGACATGATCGATGTGCACGCCCACGTGGTGCTGGGCGGAGTCATGGGGTGTGCGGGTCACTACGGCCCCGAACTAGGCACCGGCCCCGAGGGTCGGCCCCGCTTCCGCGTGGGCGGCTACGTGCTCGATGGCGTCAACTACGCCAACTCGCCGTTCATGGACGTCGACCTCCGCCTGCGCGCCAACGACCATCTCGGCATCGAGTTGCAGGTGCTGTCACCCAACCCGCTCACGTACTTCCACCACATCGAGGCCGATCTGGCCCGCAATTTCTGCCAGTGGCACAACGACGAGATGGCCAAGGTGGTGGCAGCACATCCCGATCGGTTCCGCGGATTCGCCCAACTCCCGATGCAGGACGTCGCCGCATCGTGCGAAGAACTCACGCGTGCCGTCGAGAAGCACGGACTGGTTGGCGCATACATCGGCACCGACTTCGGCATCGACCTCGACGAGCCCGCACTCGACCCGCTGTGGGAGCGCGCGGTCGCGCTCGACGTGCCGATCTTCGTGCATCCCGCGCCGTGGGGCATCGACGGACCGCTGCGCGACGCGCGGATCCGCAAGTACGACCTCGACCTGTCGGTGGGCTTCTTGTACGAGGAGACCATGGCCATCGCTCATCTCGTGTACGGACGCGTGCTCGAACGCCACCCGCGTCTCGACATCTGCGTGTCGCACGGTGGTGGCGCGACGGCCTACATGGCCGGCCGTCTCGAACACCAGGGCCGCACTCGTCCGTGGGCCCGCGAGAATCCGGTCGACTTCCTGGCCGGCTTGAAGCGCTTGTGGTTCGACCAGCACCTGCACGACGAGGAGTCGCTGAGGCTGCTGACCGAACGCGTGGGCCGCGATCGTCTGGTGGTGGGCACCAATCTCGCCGGGTGGGACGCTCCGGCCGATCGATCGGACATCCCGCTCATCGACGTGGCCGACACCGAGGTCGCCTACGACGACAACGCCCGGCGCCTGCTTCGTTTGAGATAGAGAGGGTCAGATCTCGACGTCGACACCGTCGAGCTGCAGCCGGATGGCGCCACTCGGACACGCCCGCGCGATGCGAAGCAAAGTCGCGTCGTCGGGCCGCGGACCCGCGTGATCGACCGAGGCGATCTGATCGTCGTCGAAGACGAAGAACCCCGGCGCCGACGCCACGCACTTGCCGGCGCTCACGCATTCGTTGGTGTCGAGGACGACGGTGTATCGCTCGGTGGTCACGTCCTCAACCTAGTCTCGGTGCGTGACCAGCACCTCGTCGTCGACCGGCTCAGGGACCCCCGATCCAGCGCGCATCGCCGTCGTGACCGGAGCCGGCCGCGGTATCGGCGCCGCCATCGCCGCGAGGCTCCAACGCGACGGTTTCCGTGTCGTTCGACTCGATGTCGATTCTTCGTCGAGCTTCGCCGACGTGATTCCCTGCGACATCTCCGACGCGGCCGCCGTCGATCGTGTGGCCGATCACGTGGAACGAGAATTCGGCCCGGTGAGCGTTCTCGTCAACAACGCCGGGGCGTGGAGTTTCGGTGCCCTCGAGGACGTGACACCCGAGGAGTTCGCCCGGACCCTCGCCGTCAACGTGAGCGGCACCTTTCACTGCACGCGCGCCTTCGGCCGCTCGATGCTCGCCAGCGGCGGCGGCTCGATCGTCAACATCGTGTCGATCGCCGCCCAGGCCGCCAATCCGAAAGTCGGCGCGTACTCGGCGTCGAAGGCGGGTGTGGTGGCACTCACCCGGCAGACCGCGCTCGAGTGGGGGCCGCGCGGTGTGCGCGCGAATGCGGTGGGCCCAGGTTTCGTTCCCACACCCGGAACGGGCACCGTGTACGACGACCCGGCCGTCCGAGAAGTTCGCGCGGCCGCGGTGCCGTTGCGGCGACTCGGCGAACCCGATGACGTGGCCAATGTGGTGTCGTTCCTCGCGTCCGATCAGGCCGGCTACGTGAACGGCCAGGTGATCTACGTGGACGGCGGTTTCAGCGAGGCACTCATGACGCTCGTCCCGCGACCGCCGGGTATCCCCGGACCGTGAAACCCAGCACCTATTCGGTGCGCGTCACTCACACGGCGTTGCTGGCCCAGCCGCCGTCGGCGTAGACGATCTCGCCGTTGATGTACGACGCGCGTGACGACAACAAGAACTCCACGACCTCGGCGATCTCGTCGGGTTCGCCCACCCGGCCCAGGGGCACACGCCCTGTCAGCCACTTCACCTGATCGGGATCGTTCAGCCGCTCGGCGGCCATCGGCGTTCGGATGGGGCCGGGTGCGACGCCGTTGACGCGCACCGCGAGCGGTGCACCTTCGAGCGCGGCGGCCCGAGTGAGTGCGGTGATGCCGCCCTTCGACGCCACGTAGTGCGCCTGACTGGGCACGGCGATGGTCGCGTTGACCGAAGCGATGGTGACCGCCGACTTCGGCGACGTGTCACCCCGCTCGCGATCGCGCGTGACGCTCCGCAGGAACGCGCGCAGACCGAGCCAGGTTCCAGTGAGGTTCACCTGGAGGTGTCGTTCCCAGTCGGCCAGCGAGGTGTCGACGATCATCCCGCGCGTACGAATACCTGCACACGACACGAACGCGTCCCAAGAACGTCGGGGTCCGACGAACATCTCATGGACCACGCGGTCCCAGTCGTCCTCGTTCGTGACATCGAGCGGAGTGACTGTCATGTCTGTTCTCGAACCGACACGATCCGTGGCGATCACATCCCAGCCCTCGCGGGCCAGCACGGCGGCGCAGGCCGCACCGATCCCAGAAGCGGCGCCGGTGACCAGCACCCGAAGGCGTGCATCGATCTCGTCTGCCACGGCGACAGTGTGGCACGGTTCGACTCATAGACTGATTTCCGTGACCGTGCTCCACATCACCAACGGGCGAGTCATCGACGGCACCGGCGCCGCCGCCGTCGACCGCGACATCGTCACCGTGAACGACGAGATCATTGCCGTGGCTCCGGCCGCGGAGATCGCGAAAGCGGTTCCGTCCGACACCCTGCGTCAGGCCACCGTGATCGACGCCCGCGGCCTCACCGTGATGCCCGGCCTCATCGACGCCCACTGCCACGTCACGTTCGACGACGTCCAGTCGAACGACGAGTTGTTCTTCCACCGTCCGCCGGCACTGGCCGCGGTGGTCACGGCGTTCAACCTGCCCAAGTTGCTGCTCGCGGGCGTCACGTCGATGATGGACCCCGACACCGTGCACGGAATCGGACCGCAGGTCCGCGACGCCGTGGAAGCCGGCGCCATCGAGGGTCCGCGCATCGCGACCGGCGTACAGGCACTCCTCACCGCCGTGGGTGGCACCGCCGGACGACTCATCCCCGACGAAGGCGAAGTCGGCTACGCCGCCGTGGTCAACACCATCGAGGAGATGGTCACTACCACCCGTCGTCAGATCAAGTACGGCGGCGACTGGATCAAGATCCACGCCACCGGCTCCATTCCCACGCACAAGGGCGAGTTGCAGGTGTGGACCCTCGACGAGATGAAGGCCGTGTGCGACACGGCGCACTCGCTCAACGTCCCGGTCACCGCGCATTGCCGCAGCGCGTCTTCCACGCGCGACGCCGCCAAGGCCGGTGTCGACCTGATCCTCCACGCGTCGTACATGGACGACGAGGCCCTCGAAGCCGTGATCGAGTCGGGTGCCGCGGTGTGCCCTACGTTCACGTTCCTGGCCAACCTGGCCGACTACGGCGCCAAGGTGGGTGCGGGAGTCGGCATGACCGACGTCTTCCGCGGCGAGATCAAAGCCACCGCCGAGAAGGTGCGCGCGGCCTACGACGCTGGTGTTCCCATCCTCTGCGGCTCGGAGAGTGGATTCGCTCTCACCCCCTACGGTCACTGGCACGCGCGCGAGATGGAAGTGTTCGTGAACGAGATCGGCTTGTCGCCGCTCGAAGCCATCACCTGTGCGACCAAGAACAATGCGATCGCCATGAAGAAGGTCGGCGAACTCGGCGTGATCGCCACCGGCTACCGGGCCGACATCATCGTGGTCGACGGGCAGCCCGATCGTGACGTGCGCGTTCTGCAGGACCGCTCGCGTCTGCGCCACGTGATCTCGCGTGGCAACCCGGTGAACCTCGACCGTCCGTGGCCCACCAAGAATCGTCTGCCGGGCGAGAAGGTGGGCAACTGGGCCGACGAGATCCTCACCTGGGAACGCGCCGCTCTTCCGTGATCTCGTGCTGATCGCCACCCTTCTCGCGCTGGGCGCGGCCGTGCTCCACGCCGGCTGGAACTACGCGATCAAGACATCGGGTGATCGTTGGCTCGCGTTGTGGGGCCAGATGACCGCGGCCGCCGTCGTCGGACTCCCACTCGCACTGTGGTCGACCTTCGACGGATCGCTGAACGCCGCGGCCTGGGGCTGGGCCACGCTGTCGGGCCTCATCCACACCGTGTACATCGCGCGGTTGGCGCGCACCTACGACATCGCCGACTTCTCGGTGACGTACCCGATCGCCCGCGCCGGCGGTGCGCTCGTGGCCGCGATCGGCGGCGTGGTGCTCCTCGATGATCACCTCTCGCTCGCGTCGGCGTTGGGCATCGTGATCGTGGCGGTTGGTCTGTCGCTCATCGCCGGACACGTCGACTGGACCCACGCGCGTTCGGCCCTGTTCGTGGCACTGATGATCGGTGCGTACACGGTGGTCGACAGTCGGGGCAGCCGCGGATCGGGAAGTTCGGTGTACGCGTGGAGCATCTTCATCCCCACCTCGCTCGGCGTGACGACGCACGGCTTGGTGCGCGGACGCGGCGCCGAGATGCTGGCCTCGGTGCGCACCACCTGGCGCACGTATCTGGTCACGGGTTTGGCCTCGGCCGTCACCTATTGGATGGTCCTGGCCGCCGTGAAACGGGCTCCCGTGGGCTACGTCACGGCGTTGCGCGAATCGAGCGTGGTGCTGGCCACGTTCATCGGGTGGCGCTACCTCAAGGAATCATCCGGACGCCGACGCATCATCGCGTCGTTCGTGGTCCTGGCCGGACTCGTCACGCTCGTCGCCGGACGGTGATGCCGGGATATCCCAGGATTTCTAGAAGTAAATGATCTTTTCGGCGTTCTGCTCGGCCACGTCGAGGTCGAGTGTGTAGGCACCGGTCGACAAGTACTTCCAGCCGCCGTCGCACACGATGAACACGATCGTGCCCTCGTCGATCTCGCTCGCGACCTTGGCCGCTCCGGCCAGTGCGGCTCCCGACGAGATGCCGGCAAAGATGCCGCATTCGCTCACGAGACGACGCGTCCACTCGATCGATTCGCGCGGACGAACCACGCGCTTGCGGTCGAGCACGTCGAAACCATGCCACTTGTCGAACACGGGCGGTACGTATCCCTCGTCGAGATTGCGCAGACCTTCCACGCGCTCACCGAGCGGCGGTTCGACCGCGACGATCTTGACGTCGGGCTTGTTCTCCTTCAGGAAACGGCCGGTTCCCATGAGGGTTCCGCTCGTTCCGAGACCGGCCACGAAATGGGTGATCTCCGGGACATCGCGCAGGATCTCGGGGCCGGTCCCCTCGTAGTGCGCGCGCGGATTCGCGTCGTTGGCGTACTGATACAAGAAGCAGAACTCGGGGTGCTGCGCCGCCATCTCGATGGCGCGCTTCACCGCGCCGTTCGAACCTTCTTCGCCCGGGGTGAGGATGACTTCGGCGCCGAAGATCTCGAGCATCTGGCGGCGTTCGATCGAGACGCTGGTGGGCATCAAGATCTTGATGGGGTAACCCTTGATGCGCGCGATGGCGGCCAGCGCGATGCCGGTGTTTCCCGACGACGGTTCGAGGATGGTCTGACCCGGAAGCAGCCGACCTGATTCCTCGGCTTCCTCGATCATGGCCTTGGCGATGCGGTCCTTCACCGAGCCGAACGGGTTCTGCATCTCGAGCTTGGCGAGAATGCGCACGTTCGAGTTGGGCGACAGGCGACTCACGTCGACCACCGGCGTGTTGCCGATGAGGTCGAGCACGCTCTCGTGCCAGTTGGCGAACGCGTGCGAGTGGCCGTGGCCGTGGCCGGAGACACCCTGACCGGAGTACATGCTCATCGTGTTCACCTCGCTCGGGGTCGGGGCTCGATCGCCTGGGAACCTAAAACCTACAAACCCAGTCGGGTTTATCAGGGATCCTACGGGCGTGACGGTTGAAACCCCCAGGTCTCGCCCAGTGATCTCAGCCGGGTAGGACTCGGACCCGGACCTCGGTGATGGCCTGGTCGTGAGATTCCTGGACGATCCGGAAGCTCCGGACCTCGGGCTTCTCGCGCTTGAGAGTCACGATCAGGTAGTGCCAGTCCGGGTCGGGAGCGGCGGCCACGTCGGTCGCGCTCGGGTAGGCCTCGCTGTGGGTGTGGCTGTGCATCACGCCCTTGATCTCGAGACCGGCGTCCTCGGCGGTGCGCTCGGCTCGCAGATGATCCTTCGGATCGAGCGTGTAGATGCGGGCCGACTTCTCGATGTTGCGGCACGGAAAGAAGCGCGTGATGCGAGCGAGACCGGGCTCCCCCGCCATGAGTCCGCACGCTTCGAGCGGATACTCGGCCAACGCCAACGCGCACATCTGGTCGTGCACCTCGGGAGTGATCTCGAGAACCTGGGTTGGACTGCTCGTGCTCCCCGCGTTATCGACCATCTCCACAGTGCGAAGACTATGACCTCCGTAGCCTGAGGCAACCATGCCTGGTCCCGGCACCAAGATCATCGCCAGCAATCGCAAGGCGCGCCACGACTTCTCGATCCTCGACGTGTTCGAGGCCGGCATCATGCTGCAGGGCAGCGAAGTGAAAAGCCTGCGCGAGGGTCAGGTCCAATTGGCCGATGCCTACGCGCGGATCAACGACGGCGAAGTGTGGCTGGAGGGCGTGCACATCGCGCCGTACCAGTTCGCCCACGGCGTTGGCGCCCACGACCCGAACCGTTCGCGCAAACTGCTGCTGCATCGCGACGAGATCACACGACTCAACGCGCGCATGGGACAGGAGCGGTTGGCGCTCGTTCCCCTGTCGCTCTACTTCAAGGACGGCCGGGCCAAGGTGGAGTTGGCTCTCGCCAAAGGCCACACCAAGGGCGACAAGCGACAGGCCATCGCGAAGAAGGACGCCGCCCGGGAGATCGCCCGAGAACTCGGACGCGACCGCAAGGCTGGTTACTGACGTCGACACGCCCCAACCCCTCGCCTCTGCATCGAACCCGTCTGCTATTTTCTGGGCGATGCAGTTGGCGCGGCGGGGATTGTCGATCGCGTTTGTGGCCTCTCTCGTGGGTTTGTTGGGCCTCTTTTCAAGTTCTCCTCGGCACGCAGTTGCAATCACATCGGTCCTTTTCGACAACTCCAACGGAGGGACCTCGGATGGGGCCTGGCGAGTCATCAGTGGCATGGCACAAAGTTTCACGACCGGGTCCTCGACGGTGGATCTGACCGAGGTGAGGATCAGATACAGAGTCGCGACCGAGGTCAATTCGTGTTCATCCGGAGGAAACTTCACGATTGAACTGTGGTCCGACGCCTCGGGCGTGCCCGGTTCCCAGTTGACAACCATCGAGTCCAGTCAAAACAAGGGTTGTTGGTCGGACGGCTGGCACGCGAAATCTCCCGCTTCCCCACCGGTCCTCTCCGCGAACACTCGCTACTTCATCGTCGTGAACAAGACTGGGACTTTTGGCTGGAAGTGCAACTCGTCGCCGGCACCCACATCGTCAGCGAGCCCGACACCAACGTTCACAGCCTTGGAATCGAGTGGGTCGGGATGGTCGAGTGTCAGCGGTCCCTGCGCAGGAGCGAATTTCCTGATGAAGGTGTCGGTCGAGGACCCATCCAGCACCAGCACCAGCACCAGCACCAGCACCAGCACCAGCACCAGCACCATCCCGTCCGTGTTCCCGGTGTTTCCGCCGTCGTCGGTCTCGCTCACGACCTCGACGACGATGTCGCCGACCTCGAGCACTACAACAACGAGTACCTCCATTGCGGTCACGACCACTGCGATGCCAACACGTCCGCCGTCGCCGGCGATCACCCCGTCCGCCGGCACAACCACGACGACACCGACGACGCCCCCAACAACGGTGGCTCCGAGCACGACGACGTCATCTGCAGCCCCACCGTCAACCACGATGCCGTCTCCGGAAACTTCCGCGCCTTCGACATCCGCAGCGCCGAGTTCAGAGCCTCGCGAAACCTCAGGATCCCCGCAATCGATGTTCTCCGACTTGGAGGGCGAGAGCGTCGATGTACGAATCGATGCGGAGCCTGGTGATCAATCGGCAGGTACCCCTGTGCAAGTGGATGGGTCGAACCTCACCCCCGGAACACCCGTAAGAGTCACGGTCTACTCCGAACCGCAATTGATCCTCGATGGCGTGGCCAGAGAGGACGGCACCTACTCGGGCACTGCTCCACTACCTGCCGATCTCGGTGAGGGCCGCCACACGGTCGTCTTCGAGGCAAACGGTGTCGGTGGACCGATCACCGTCGCCGGATCTTTTCTCCTCGAACCGGATGGGACATTCGACCGGATCGCTCAACCTCGAGCGATCACCGACTTGAACGGACCCGATGACGAGCGCCTTGCCCGTGCACTCGAACTCGGCCGACCCGTGTGGGACCCCGATGCCCGACCGCTGACAACGGCTCTGATCGCCGTCACCGCAATGTCGTTGATCGCACTCGCCGGAGCGGGGGGCGTCACCGCTGGACTGGGAGGCCGCCCATCCTCTTCAACCACGGATCAACCATCGAATCGCGAGTCGGACGACGACTCCGGATCGTCGGACCGAGACGGCGAACGAAAGAAGAACTCCCGCGGGAAACTGGCCGGAGTCGTCACCAAGAAGCTGAAGGGAATCCAGGTATCCAGTTCTGCTTGGGGTGACTTGAGCGGAACCTGGGCGCTACCCGCCACCACGCTCACCGACCGCTTCAGTCGCGATGTCCCGAACCGCGTCGGCAAGTTTTCGGCGGCAGGATCACGTGTTTTGGTGGACGGTGCGTGGCTCCGCGCGATGTTCGGCTCGTTCGGGTACACCACCTGGATTGTCGGCGCCGTGCTCGGCTCGCTCGCATCGTTCGTCGGAACCGACTCACCGCTCACGCCGACCGCCACATGGCTGTCGGTGATCGTGGTTCTCGGAATCATCGACTCAGGGGGTGGCGCGTCGGCCTGGCTGACGATGTCCATTCTCGCCCTGGCCACCGGGTCGATCGGCGGGTGGGCCGACATACGCACGATCCTGGGACTCTTCGTGCTCCTTGCAACGCCTGCGCTCCTGGCGCATGTCATCCGCCCTCTTCGGCGGTTCGTGAAAGGAAACCGCTTCGAGTTCTGGGAAAGAATCTTCGACTACCTGATGATGCCGGTCTTCGTCGCGTTCGCAACGGGATCGATGTTGAAGGCGCTCAACGGGCTCTCGGGCCTCGAGATCGTGTCGGCGTCGGACGTGAGCACGCTCCGTTGGATCGTCTGGGCCAGCATCATCGCGCGCCTACTTTTCGAGGACATCGCTGCCCACTGGTACCCCGAGCGCATGATTCAAGTGCAGCCGGCCAAACTGGCTTCGCCCGGCAAGGCCGTGACGAGCGTGTCGATCGCGGCGCGAACTCTTGTCTTCTTGATGATCTGTGAACCATTTTTCGGCATCACGACAACGACGCTCGTCGCTGCGGTCCTCCTGGGGATCCCCTTTGTTTTGAAGATGTGGGAGGACGATCTTCCGAACTCGGTGGTCCTCAACAAGTGGTTCCCTCGAGGACTTTTCCGCTTCCTCTGCACTCTCGTTCTCGGTGCGTACCTCAGTTCTCGTCTCATCGGTGCCGACGCAGGAGCCGATGCCATCAAGTCGTCGTTCATCTGGCTGCTTCTGCCAGGTGTTCTGATCGGTGTGATCGAGTTGTTCGGCCGTAGCGGGGGAACCTGGCCGAACGTGGCGCTCAGACGTTCGCTCGGTGCACTCGTGTGGCTGGCGGCGGCAGGGATGGTCACCGGCCACCTCACGCTGTTTTCCTGACTCGGAATCCCTGTATCCTCGCCTCTGCGTTTACTTACACGACAGATCTGGGGCTGACAGGTTTCGACAGCAGTTCCGGTGGCCGTCCGTGCGACCCGAGTTGCTCAGACTCGCTAAACGGGGCAACCCAAAGAATTGCCAACCAGCAGTTCGCTCTCGCTGCCTGATTCGTCAGGTGACGCAGAGACATCGTGACCAGAAATGGCGCACGGGGCCGATTCACCGCAGCCCGGCAACAGAAGCGGGGAATGGCGGCGGGAAAGACCGCTGACGGCGAGAAAGTCCGCTGACCGCACGGAAAGACGTGTCGTGGTCCGCCAGCGATGACGGACAACCGACCCGCCGGTGAAGTTGCGTCAGCTTCGAAGTCGGGAATGGTCGTAGCGCGAGCAGTCTCCGCCTGATGGACGGGGGTTCGATTCCCGCAGCTCCACCATTTCGGACTTCCCGGTGACTGCAAGAGAGCCGCCAGCTCGTCTTTCGGCACCATTGATCTAGTCACGAGTACCGGCCTGAACTAAAGGGACTGCAAGCACGAGACCGACGTCTTCGCCATCGATTTCGTGTGGCGCTTCGTTGACGTAGTTACCAAATGATGACGTTTTTTGTTTGTTCGAGTATCGCGATACTCAAGGATCAACCACGTAGCACCAAGGGCAAGCACACGTCATCGTCGGACGATGTCGAAGCGGCCACTCGGCATGAAAGCTCTGCGGCTACACCGATTTCTCCACCAGGTAAGAGGCTCCTAGAACGGCTCTTGGGCGTACCTGAGAAAGCACTGTAGGGATATAGGAATTCTCTGATCCAGCGTCAGCGCTTCGCGGAGACATCTGGCGACGTTTCGCTGAGCCTCGGACCAACCAGATGATTTGTCATCAGGCCGGCCCGGGAAATCAGTATTGGTCGAAACTCAGATCGCAAGGAATTGACGACAAGAATCTTCTCAACCATTCGGAATAGTCCCCTTGGCGGGACAGATTGTGACAACAAAGTTGAGAAACTCCCTAACTCCTCTCCAGACCTGGAAGTCAATGGCTGAGATTTCGGCCCTCGTGGTGATCGTCACGGACCCCGAAGGTCTGATCACGGTCTGGTCAGACGCGGCAAAAGGCTCTGCGAATGGACAGAAAACGAAACCATCGGACGATCTGTCTATGAGTTCATCCTCTAACCGCGCGACAAATCGATCACGAATGCTGCCCTTAGAGGAGAAGCCCGGCGAGAGCAGTTGGAAACGCACTCCAAACTCGGTGACAGCATCGAGGTGCAAGCAGTGCACATTCCTCTGATCATGACTGACAAGAAGGTTGTCGGTGTGGCAAGTGAAATTGTTGAAGAATTGACGTCCCTCGACACCGTTTCGAGCGAGCAAGTCGACTCGAGTTCTTCCATCCTTCTGGTTGCCCGGGAAATCAGAAGAGCCCGGCGAGAAGAGAAGTCCCGTCTCGCTCGAGTTCTGCACGACGACGTCAGCCAAAGCCTAGCCACGGCACGAACCGAACTCTTTGGCTTCATCGAGCAGGAACCCCATTCGAACGGTTTTATTCACCGGGCAGCTCACCATCTGGAAACGGCCTCCCTCCGGATTAGACAGGAGATAAGCGATCTCATTGTTAACGACATCGATGTGTGGGAGTTTCTCCTCAAATCCTCCGAGCTATTGGAGGAGACGCAACGGAAATCCGGGATCGTCACTTCTCTCCATCTTCGCGCATCTCTTGACCGCCTATGCACAGTCAGTCCGTCAATTTCAACGGTCCTGCTCGGAGCTGTTCGCGAATTGGTTCGCAACTGCGAGAAGCACTCCAGTGCCGACCATTGCACGGTCGACTTGAATATCGACCTTTTGACGAACTCAATCGTTGTCACCGACGACGGCGTTGGTTTCCTGAATGGCCATCTCGGTTCCGGCCTGACGCTCTTGACCGAACGAGTGGAAAACGCTGGAGGGCACCTCGAGATCTCAACCCTCGGCATTTCCGGCCCGAGGAAGGGAGCAGTTGTAAAAGCAGAAATTCCAAACTCGGGGGGGGGGGAGATGATCAACGTACTAGTGATCGATGATCATTGGGCGATTCGGGAAGGGCTCACTCGAATCTTCCAGAATCACTCCGAGGTGCATTTGACCGAAGCGGTCGGGAGTCTTGCCGAAGCCCACGAATTCATGCTGGGTGCATCGTCCACCGTGGATGTCGTCCTGCTTGATGTGGTCCTCGGCGATCAGTCCGGCATCGATTCGATCCCAAATCTGCGAGACCTCTACCCGTCCATTCGCGTTCTCATCCTCACAATTCTCCCCGAGAACCCGCACGCGATTCGAGCGATCGAACAGGGTGCCGATGGTTTCGTTTCCAAAGGTGGATCACCAAACGAACTAGTCGATGCCATCCGAACCATCGCTCAGGGCCACCGATACCTCTCGCCAAATGTTGGTCAACTGTTGGCTGAGCGGCTCAGAAAAACAAGCGATCTCAGTGCGCGCGAATCGGAAGTCGTGGGCTACTTCGCAAATGGAATGCGCTGCGGCGAAATCGCAAATTTGCTGAAACTGAGCCCGAAGACCGTGAGTGCCCATAAATCGAACGCGATGCGGAAACTCAACGTCAGTTCAAATGTCGACCTCATCCGTTGGGCACTCGCGAACAAGATGACCAGTTAGGCAAACTCCTCCCTGCCCCTCGGCCGGTCACTCCCGGATGAACACCAACCCGCTGATGGTGAAGTCGCACTCAGCGATTGCGCCAACTCCCAACTAGTCTGCGGCTGCACAACCCCCACTCCGGAAGAGTAAACCGGGCTTCACCCGTTATCCTGAGGCGAACACGACAGATCTGGGGCTGACAGGTTTCGACAGCAGTTCCGGTGGCCGTCCGTGCGACCCGAGTTGCTCAGACTCGCTAAACGGGGCAACCCAAAGAATTGCCAACCAGCAGTTCGCTCTCGCCGCCTGATTCGTCAGGTGACGCAGAGACATCGTGACCAGAAATGGCGCACGGGGCCGATTCACCGCAGCCCGGCAACAGAAGCGGGGAATGGCGGCGGGAAAGACCGCTGACGGCGAGAAAGACCGCTGACCGCACGGAAAGACGTGTCGTGGTCCGCCAGCGATGACGGACAACCGACCCGCCGGTGAAGTTGCGTCAGCTTCGAAGTCGGGAATGGTCGTAGCGCGAGCAGTCTCCGCCTGATGGACGGGGGTTCGATTCCC